>NZ_JAPPUX010000003.1 GCF_026712185.1 Nocardioides pini
ACGCTCAACTCCTTGACCATGAACGAGTGTCAAGAAGGAGCCGAAGCCACCGTCAAGCAGCAACCGAAACCCTGTAAAGCAAGAACCCGAGCCACTCCGTCAAGGAGGACCCGGGCTCATACAGGCTGAGGTAGGCCTCCAGGGGCTCGAACCCTGAACCAACGGATTAAAAGTCCGCTGCTCTGCCAATTGAGCTAGAGGCCCGGGACATGGGGACGCCGACCCGACGAAGCCTCCGGGCGACCCACGTTCCTGCTGCGGATCCTCTCAGAGACGAGCGGACGACAGAACACGCTGGGTAGGTGGAACCCCCGGAGACGACGCCCGCGATCCACCGCTGCGGCACTGTGCGGTGCGCGTACGCATCCACTCACCCTCGTCGGAGGAGGACGCCGGGCCCGGGAGGCTTGGACGATGCAGCGGTGAGACCTGTCGACGACCGCGCGGTTCCCGGGTGGCGGGACTGGCCGCGACGACAGTGGCCGGGTCCGTGACGGAGCGCCACGACGTCTACGCGACGCTCGACCTGGCACTGAGGATCGGCGAGGTCCTGTTGTCGTCGGGAGCCGGCGCCGCCGACGTCACCGCCACCATGCTCGCGGTGACCCAGGCCTGCGGAGTGCGCCACGTGTCTGCGGACGTGACGTTCGTCGACCTGACTCTTCGCCACCAGCCGAGCAGCGACGAGCCAGCTGCTCTCCAGGTGCGGAGCGTGACCCGTCGCCCGGTCGACTACGCGGACCTGATCGAGGTCGACCAGACGGTCAGTGACCTGGTGGCCGGTGCCATCACGCGGGACCAGGCACGTGACGAGGTCGCCCGGATCGTGTCCACCGGTCACCAGAGGCACCGCTGGGCAGTGACCCTGGGATGGGGCGTCATGGGCACTGGGATCGCGCTCACCCTGGGCGGCAGCCCGATCGTCTGCCTGCTCGCCTTCGCGGCGGCCTGCGCGATCGACGGGACCCAGCTGCTGTTGCCCCAGCACCGCATCCCAGCCTTCTACCAGCAGGTGGCTGGGGGCTTCGTCGCGACGGCCATCGCCGTCACCGCCTCGGCCACCGAGCTGGAGCTGAACCCCTCCCGCGTCGTCACCGCCGGCATCGTCATGCTGTTGGCGGGGGTCGGCATCATGGGCGCCACCCAGGACGCCCTCACGGGGTTCCCGGTCACGGCCAGCGCCCGGCTGATCGACGCGCTCCTGAACACCGCGGGCATCATCGCCGGCGTCGGCGCCGGACTCACCGTCGGGGACCTGCTCGGCGTGGGTCTGACCAGCTTCAAGCCCGGTGCCGCCGGCCTGGCGGAGGTGGGCGTCACCGTCGTCGGTGCGGCGGTTGCCGCGGCGGCCTTCGCCTTCGCGTCGTACGCACCGCTGCGCGCGATGGTGGCGGTGGCCCTGGTCGGCGCGCTCGGTCAGGGCGTCCTGCTGGCGGTCGACAGCTCGATGGTCGGCCGGACCTGGGGCTCCGCGATGGCGGCGGTCACCATCGGCGCCGTCTGCTACCTCGTTGCCGGGCGCTTCCGGGTTCCACCGCTGGTCGTGGTGGTCCCTGCGATCGTGCCGCTGCTGCCGGGTCTCGACATCTACCGCGGGCTCGCCCTGCTGGCCGAGGGGCAGGACGGCGTGCTCCAGCTGGCGTCCGCGCTGGCCACCGCCCTGGCGCTCGCGGCCGGGGTGATCCTCGGGCAGTACCTCGCGCGCCCGCTCAAGCGCGAGGCGCACCGCCTCGAGACGCGACTCGCGGGACCTCGGATGGTCGGGCCGTCCAGACGCCGCAACGGCACAGGCACGTAGCCCCCGTCGCCGAGCCGGACCGAGTGGCAGGGGCGGGGGCCGCACGATGCAGAACGTCGTACCGGGCCGACCGCGCCCGGTGCCGTCAGGGACGCGAGGTCGCGTAGCGCTGGAGGAAGAGGGCCTCGGTCAGGGCCATCCGCTCGATCTCCCGAGGGTCGACGCTCTCGTTGGGTGCATGGATGAGGGCCTGGGGCTCTTCCACGCCGATGAGGATGATCTCGGCCTCGGGGTACGTCTCCTCGAACACGTTGCACAGCGGTATCGAGCCCCCCTGTCCGAGACGGGTCATCGGACGCCCGTAGGCCTCCTGCATGGCGTCGGCCAACGCCCGGTACGCCGGCCCGTCGGTGTCCGCCTCGAACGGTGACCCCGTCGCTTCGACCTCGACGGTGACGTGCACTCCCCAGGGGGCGGCGCCGCGCAGGTGCTCGACCAGCGCGGGCTGCGCGACTTCGGGGGTGATCCCGGGCGGGATGCGCAGGTTCAGCCGCGCTGCTGCCTTCGGAACGACGGCCGCTGCCGAGCCGACGACGGGCGGGCAGTCGATGCCGAGGATGGTGACGGCCGGTCTGGCCCACAACATGTCGGACACCGAGCCGGACCCCAGCAAGGACACGCCGTCGAGCACCCCGGCGTCCTCGGCGAACTGCTCCGCGGGGTAGGGCGCGCCGTGCCACCGGCCAGTGTTGTCCAGGCCGGTGACGGTGGTGTCGCCGTGGTCGTCACGGAGCGTCGCCAGCATCGCGACGAGCGCCGCCAGTGCGTCCGGGGCGGCACCGCCGAACATCCCCGAGTGGATCTCGGAGGCGTTCGCCTCCACGGTGACGACCACGTTGACCATGCCGCGCAGGCTGACCGTGGCCGCCGGTTCGCCCACGGCGGCGTTCCCCGTGTCGCAGACCAGGATCGCGTCGGCGCGCAGCAGGTCGGGGTTGTCGACCACGAACGACTCGAGGCCGCCGGTGCCCTGCTCCTCCGAGCCCTCGACCACCAGCTTGAGGTTGACCGGCAGGCGGTCGCCGAGGGCGCGCAGCGCCGCGAGGTGCATGACGATGTTGCCCTTGCAGTCGGCGGTTCCCCGGCCGTACCAACGCCCGTCGACCTCGGTCAGCTCGAACGGCGGTGTACGCCAGGCGTCGTCGTCCAGTGGCGGCTGCACGTCGTAGTGGGCGTACAGCAGCACCGTCGGAGCTCCCGCGCGGGAGCACGATCGCGAGCCGACCACCGCAAGGCTGCCGTCTGCCGTCTTCTCGAGACGGGTGTCGGAGAAGCCGACGTCTGCGAACTTCTGCACGACCCACCGCGCGGCTCGCTCGCACTCCTCCGGCGGGTACTGCCGGGGGTCGGCCACGGACGTGATGGCAACGAGGTCAGCCAGCTCGTCCTTGACGACCGGCATCAGGTCCCCGATGCGTCGCCCCAGGTCCTCCGTGCTCACGAGGTCGCCACGTCGTCGGTCTTGAGGTCGCCGACGAACTCCTTGAAGTCCTCCAGCTCCTCCGGGCAGTAGATCTCGATGATGAGCAGCTGGCCCTGCACGACGCGACTGTCCGCGATCACCGGCCTCGTCCCCGGGCCGGTCGCCCCGTTGGTGAGCTGCGACAGCAGGATGGACCGGCTGAGCGCCTCGTTCGGGTTCTCGCAGGTGGCACCGCCGTCGTCGCCCAGCACGCGGGCCACCTGGTCCACGTCGGGGGTGCGGGCTCCGGTGCTGGCAAGCGCGTCGATCAGCTCGTTGGCCTTGTTCTGGGCCTGCGCGTTGTCCACCCCTTCGTTGAAGGCGAGCACGCCGGCCAGGGTGACCACGCCGAGCAGGACCAGTGCCGTGATGAAGATCCAGCTGCGCTCGCTCTTGCTCTGTGTCTCGGCGGGAGTGCTCATGACGCGCTCACCTCCTGCGGCTCGGGCTGCTTCCAGCTGGGCTTGCGCATGCGGTAGAAGAGGAACGGCACCAGCAGCCCGAGGCCGAGCGCGCCGCCGCCGACGATCGCGAAGTACGCCCCGGCGTTGCCGTCCGCGAACTGCGAGGGCGGGATGAAGCCGACCAGGAGGGCGGCCAGCGAGGCGGCGAAGCCGATCCCGCACATCCCGATCAGCAGGGGAGCCCGATAGCCGCGGGGGTGGTCGGGTTGCTTCCGTCGGAGCTGGATCGCAGCGACGAACATCAGCAGGTACATGATCAGGTAGACCTGGGTGGTGATCACCGAGAAGATCCAGTAGGCGCTGGAGACGTCAGGGATCAGCGCGTACGCGAGGCCGATCACCGTGGTGAGCAGGCCCTGGACGACCAGGATGTTCTGCTGGACGCCGTTCTTGTTGAGCTTCTGGAGGAACGGCGGCAGGTAGCCCTCCTGGCGGGAGATCAGCAGCAGTCCCTTCGAGGGGCCGGCGAGCCAGGTCAGCATGCCTCCCAGCGAGGCGGCGACGAGCATGATGCCCACGATGGGGGTCAGCCACTGCCAGCCGAAGTTCGCGAAGACCGCGTCGAAGGCCTGCATCACCCCGGCGGTCAGGGACAGCTCCTCGGCGGGGACGATCCAGCTGATCGCCAGTGCGGGCAGGATGAAGATCAGCAGCACCAGCCCCATGGCCAGGAACATCGACCTCGGGAACTCCTTGCCCGGGTTCCGCAGCGAGCTCACGTGGACCGCGTTCATCTCCATGCCGGAGTAGGACAGGAAGTTGTTCACGATCAGCACGAGGCTGGAGAGGCCCGCCCACACCGGGAAGATGTTGTCGGCGGTCATCGGTGCCGCGGACTCGTTGCCCTGTCCCAGGAAGACGATGCCGAGGAGGACCAGGACGGTCCCGGGGACGAGGGTGCCGATGATCAGGCCGCCGCTGGCCAGTCCGGCCACACCCTTGGTGCCGCGCGAGGAGACCCACACGCCGGACCAGTAGACGACGATGATGACCGCCGCCGTCCACACGCCACTGCTGGCGAGCTCGGGGTTGAAGACGTAGGCGAGCGTGCTGGCGACGAACCCGAGCAGGCTCGGGTAGTAGAAGATCGTCATCGCGAACTGGCACCACACGGCCAGGAACCCCATGGGCTTGGAGATCCCCTCCGACACCCACTTGTAGATCCCGCCCTCCCAGCCAGATGCCAGCTCTGCCGACACCAGCGAGGTGGGCAGCAGGAAGACGATCGCGGGGAGCAGGTAGAGGAACACGCAGGCGAGGCCGTAGACGGCCATGGTCGGCGCCGCGCGCAGGCTGGCGACCGAGCTCGTGGTCATCATCGCCAGCGCCACCCAGGAGATCCACTGGGTGCTGGCCGCGCGAGCGCGGGCGGCGGGGATCGATCCGGTTGCCCCCGTCCCCTCGGCGGGCACCTCGGCGGTACTCATGTCCTTGCTCGGCGTGACTCGTGTGGTTGCATCCGAACCTCCTGGACGTCGGGTCGTCAGTCGAGCCGAGTTGCGTCGACCGTAGGATTCGGCGTCGGGTCTCGGCGTCACCTGCTCCGGGTGACCCTCCTCCTCCTAGTCGACGACGCGGAGCTCGCGGTCGGTGTTGTTCAGCCGCTTCGCGCCCGTCTCGGTGACGGTGACGATGTCCTCGATGCGGACCCCGAACTGCCCGGCGAGGTACACGCCGGGCTCCACGGAGAAGCACATCCCCGGCACGAGCGGTTGCTCCTCGCCCTCGATCATGTAGGGCGGCTCGTGCGTGGTGGTGCCGATGCCGTGCCCGGTGCGGTGGATGAACCTCTCGCCGTACCCGGCGTCCGTGATCACCGTCCGGGCGGCGCGGTCGACCTCCTGGCACGCGACGCCGGGCCGGACCGCGTCGACGCCTGCCTGCTGCGCCAGCCTGACGACGTCGTGCACCTCGCGGACGAGGGCGGAGGGCTCGCCCACGCACACGGTGCGGCTCGTGTCGGAGCCGTAGCCGTACATCAGTCCCCCGAAGTCGAGCACGACGGCGTCGCCGACCTCGATGGTGCGCTCACCTGCTTCGTGGTGGGGGTTGGCGCCGTTGGGACCCGAGCCGACGACCGTGAAGTCGACCTGCTCGTGCCCGTGCTCGCGCAGCAGCCGCGCGAGGTCGGCCGCCACATCCGTCTCCCGCCGGCCGGCGAACCGGACTCCGAGGATCTGTTCGTACGTCGCGTCTGCCGCGGCGCCGGCCGCCGCCAGCCGGGCGAGCTCGCTGGCGTCCTTGACGGCACGCAGCATGGGCAGGCACTGGGTCAACGAGCGATAGGAGGAGCCGGGCACCGCGTCCTGCAGCCCCAGCAGGTGCATCGCCCACGCGGAGTCGGCGATCCCCATGGTCGCGTCGGCACGGATGAGCTCGCTCGCGCGCACGAACGGGTCCTCACCGTCGGCCCAGTCCTCGACGAGGAGGCTCGGCGCGCCCACCGCCCGCTCGACGTCCGGACGCTCCAGGGTCGGCACGAGCAGCGTCGGGTCCCGGTCCTGGGTGAGGACGAGGAGCGTCATCCGCTCGGTGATCGCGGTGGGTTGGTAGCCGGTGAGCCAGACCAGGTCCGGCCCCGGCGTGACGAGGAGACCGTCCAGCCCGGCCTCCGAGGCGTCGGCCGTTGCCCGGCGCATCCGGTCCGCGTAGTCGTGGGCCGCGAAGGGTGCGGGTGCGGGCGGCGGGGTGACGGTCATCGCGTCCTCTCCGGGGTGAGTTCCGTTCAGGGTCGGGTGTCGCGGGATCGTCCCGCCGTCGCGGAGGTCGGCAGCGTGTGGGTGTGTGCTGCCGCCGCTGCGGCGGCGTCCTCGAGCGTGCCCGCCGCGGCGCGGTGCCGGGCGATCACAAGGGCCATCAGGACACCGAGGAAGCTGAAGACCGCCATCGTCCACGAGGCCGCGGCCAAGCCGGCCGCGAGAGCGTCACCCTGCGCCGCCCCGTCCTCGGTCTGGTTGCCGATCACCGTGCCGTAGATGGTCGCGGCCAGCGCGGTGGCCACGGCAGCACCGACGTACCGCGCCATGTTGGAGACGCCCGAGGCCCCGCCGACCTGGTTCTCCGGCACCGACGCCGTCGCCGCGGACGACGCAGGACCGTTGGACATGCCCATGCCGACCGCGATGGCGACCAGCGGCAGCAGGAAGGCGCGATAGGCCCACGCTGCGTCGACGAAACCCACCATGACGAAGCCGACCGTGGTGAGCGCGAACCCGGCGCCGATCGTCTGGCGCCCGCCGAGCTTCGCGGCCAGCCGCGGGACGAGCGGAGCCACCACGACCAGCCCGACCGTCGCGGGCAGCGTCGCCAACCCTGCCTCGAGCGGGCTGAAATCCAAGGAAGCGGGATCCTGGAAGTACAGGCTGAGCAGGTACATCAGCCCGTTGATCGTGCCCGCACCGATGAGGATGGCGATGGTCGAGCCCACCAGGACACGGTTGCGCAGCAGCGCCAGGTCGAGCAATGGTACGGCGACTCGACGCTCGACGGCGATGAACCCGTACCCGGCCGCCACCGAGAGCGCGAAGCACCCGATCGTGGCCGCCGACAGCCATCCCCAGTCGCCGCTCTTGGTCACACCCAGGATGAGGGGAGTGAGCGTCACGGCGATGAGGATCGTGCCGGCGTAGTCGATCGTCCTCGGCCGCTGCTCGTCCCTGGACTCGCTGACCGTCACCATCGTGAGCAGCATGCACAGCACCGCGACGCCGGCGTCGATCCAGAAGAGCCCCTGCCAGCCGGTGAGGTCGACCAGCACGCCGCCGAGCAGCGGACCCGCGGCGGCGCCCACCGCCGCCGCGGCGCCCCACAGGGACACCGCCCGCAGCTGCGCCTGCCCCTCGTTGGCCACCGAGAGCAGGCTCAGGCCGCAGGCCAGGATCGTTGCCCCGGCCGCACCCTGGATGACACGACCGGCGATCACCATCCCGCCGGACCCGGCGAGCGCGATCATCACGCACGACGCCACGAACAGCACCAGACCGAGCTGGAACACCCGCTTGCGCCCGAAGACGTCGCCGAGTGAACCCGAGGTGACGATCACCGCCGCGCCGACCAGTGAGTAACCGGTCACCGCCCACTGCAACGTCTCGACCGACGTGCCGGTGTCCTCCGAGATCGCTGGGAGGAGGATGCTCACCGCTGAGGTGTTCGCATTGACCACGAGCGTCGAGATGCACGTTGCCGCGAGGACTCCGCCCGCCCGAGTGCTCACCTGCGCGACGTCACTCATCCGCCTGGCCTTTCCGCCATGTCCCCTGCTCGGGTGCTGGCGGACAACGTTAGGGCGGCGCTGCCCGGGGTCCTTCACCCTCGACGGGCGAAGCAGGACCGATCGTCTCAGCCCGGCTGGTCGCTCGGTGCCGCCCCGTCGAAGAGCACGACCTCCTCGAGGACACGCAGCGCGTTGACGTACGCGGAGGTCAGCGGGGCGGCCAGCAGCACGGTCGCGACCATCGCCAGGGCGACGGGGAGCCCTTGCGCTCCGAGGGCGACCACGACCGCGAACGCGCCGGCCAGAACGGCACCGAAGACGGGAGGCGTCACCGTCTCCGCCGTCCGAAGAGGCGGCCGAGCCGGTCACTCAACGACCGTGCGGGCTTGATCTCGACCAGGGTGGACTCATCGGGTGGCGGAAGGCTCGCGGCCTGTTCGGCGGAGAGCGTCGTGCGGACACGACTGGTGCGGATCGACTCGACCTGGTCGGCGTCCACGAACCTCGCCCCCGCCTCCGACTGGACCACGATGCCGTCGAACACCGAGACCTTCTCGTCCACCAGCACGCGCTGGACCGTGGCGAACTGAGCACCGTCTCTCGTCTGCACGGGCGTGCCGGGCTGGAGCGCGGTGTACGCGATGGGGTCGTCCGGTGCGTCGGGCACGCTGCCACCATAGGGCGAACCGCGGTGTCCCGCCGTGACGTCCTCGCCCACCTGTGCCGTCGCCGGCGCCGTACGGACCGGTCCCCCGCAGCGGGTGACCCCCGCGGACCACCCGGACTGCCACGATCGCCGAGGTGACCCCGCGCCCCCGGCGCACACCGGTCCACGGCACGGCGATCGCACGGATGCAGTCCGGTCCATGGCGACCACCGGGCTGCCCGCTCGGAACGAACGAAGGAGCAGACATGACGGAGAACCAGGGCCCGGACGCACCCGATGCGGACATCGTCGCCGGCGTCTCGGACGGGGCCTACGCCCTCGTCGTGGCCGACTTCGCCGACACCGAGTCAGCGTGGACTGCCTATGAGGACCTGAAGTCGGTCGAGGACGGTCGCACCGTCGCCATCGAGGGCGTCGTGGTGGTCAAGCGCGGCACGGACGGCCGGCTCGAGGTCCAGAAGGCCACCGACCACAGCACCCGCGCCGGGCTCCGGTGGGGACTGGTCGGCGGCATCGCGCTCGGCATCGTCTTCCCGCCCTCGATCCTGGGCAGCGCTGCCGTCCTGGGCTCGACCGGCGCCGCCGCCGGCAAGATCCGCCAGCTGCACCACCGACACGAGCTCGCCGAGGACCTCGAGGACTCGATCGCACCCGGCCACTCGGGGATCGTGGCCCTCGTCTCCGACCCCAGGGCGGTGAAGATCCGCCAGGCGCTCACCATGGCCGATGCGATCGTGGAGCGGACGATCGACCAGGTGGCGGCCGACGACATCAAGGCTGCCGCCGAGGACGCGGCCGCCGAGGAGAAGGCCGCGAAGGACGCCTCGTCCGAGAGTTAGCCCGTTCCGCGCGGGGGCTCACAGCACCAGCGGACCTCCGCTTCGGATCGACGCCCGCGCTAGGGTGGGAGTGAACTGCCAGCGGCAGGTCCGTGCCTCGGCCCCGAGGCGTGCGGCCTCTGGTGTAGGCAGCGACGTCAGGCGGTAGCGGGATGACCTCGCGACTCAGCACGACTCGATCTCTCGGGCACGCGGACCACGCACGCGGGGCAGGTGCTCGATGATCTCGTTCGTCTGGTCGCCCGGCGAGCCCCTGCCGGCCGGCACGGGCGGGTCGGAGAACTTCACGGTCGGCCACGTGCGTGAGCTCAACCGGCGTGGGATCGAGGCCCGCGTGGTCACCATCGGCCTCGGAACGGCCGACGGCCGCGACGAGTTCGACGACATCCCCTTCCACTCGGTCGCCACGCTCGGCGACGTGGAGCGCCTCGACGACACCCTGGTGTTCGCCAGCGAGGCCCCGCGGACGACCACGGTCCACCCCGCCTACCAGATCCTGCACGTGCCGCCGCCGCTGCGCGACCACGCGCACGCGTCGCTGGTGGCCGGGACGCAGGACCGCACGCTCATCGCGACCAGCCGCTATGCCGCCGCACTGTGGGCGGACTTCCTCGACGTCGACCTCGACACGATCCACGTCGTGTACCCGTTCGCCGAGCCGGAGTTCGCCATCAGGCCGCGGCCCGGGTCGGGAGCGGAGGTGACCAGGGTGCTGTACGCCGGTCGGCTCACGCCGGAGAAGGGCATCTACACGCTGCTGTCGGCGCTGCACACGGACCTCTTCGACTCCGACTGCGTCTCCGTCACGGTGACGTCGGCCGGCTCGGACAAGCCGCAGGGCGCCCTCATCCAGGGCCTGCTGCGCTCGCATCCCGGCATCGCGCTCGTGCCTGCCCGGCGCACGCCGGCCGAGATGGCGTCGCTGCTCGCCGAGCACGACGTGGTCGTGATGCCGTCGAACGCTCAGTACTGGCACGAGACCTTCGGGATCCTGTCGATCGAGGCGCAGCACGCCGGATGTCGCGTGGTCGCCTCACGCGACGGCGGGTTGCCCGAGACCGACTGCGGCGCGCTGGTCCTCGTGGAGCCGGACGACGCCGAGGCGCTGGCCCAGGGCATCCTGACCGCCCGGCGGCTCGGGCCGGTCCCCGAGCACGAACGTGCGGACGCCGGCCGGCGCTTCACGCTCGTCGACTCGGTCACGGGCCTGCTGGACGTCCTCGAGGCCGTGCCCGCGCCGACCCCCTCGCGGGTCATCCACGCCCTCGAGGAGCTGATGTCGCTGCCGTCCGCGACGGAGCCGCACCCGCGTGCCGGCGCCGACGCCTCGGGCACGCGGACCGCCGCCGACCACGCTGCTGCGCCCGTCCGAGTGGTGGGATCGCCATGATCGCCTGGGCCGGCGTGCCCGGACCGACGACGGACGCATTGCCGGAGGGCAATCCCGCCGACCTGCTCTACCTCGAGGAGGCCGTCGCGGCGCTGTCGCAGATCATGGCGGTCTGCGCGGGCGCCGACCGCAGCTCGCGGACGGACGTCAGGGCGCTTGCACGGGCGGCGTTGTCCGTCCAGACCGACCGGTTCACGGCGGTCTCGACCGTGCTGCACGGCTGGGGACGACCCGACGGGTCGGGTCCCGCGAGCACCGGTGTCGACGCCCTCGACGGTCTGGACGGCGAGGCGCTGGACCGGGCGTTCGTCGAGGCGCTGACCGCCTACACCCACGCCTCCACCGTCCGTTCGCGCGCCGAGCTGGTCGCGGGCGCGAGCCGGGCGACCCGCAACCTGGCCGAGCACGCCATCCACGAGGACGACCGCCAGCTCGCAGACCTCCGGGACTTCCTCCGGATCCAGGGTCAGCAGATCGGCGCCCCGGGCGTCCACGACCCGGTGGCACGATGGAACGACGACGGCGGGTCGTGGCCGGGTGCGTCCGCTGCGACCCCCTCCGACCGCACGGGAGCCCGACGATGGCCTACCTGATGCTCTACGGGAACGGCTGGACCCAGCGCTGGCGGATCGCCGCCGAGGACGAGGCAGCAGTCCGGCAGGAGGTCGAGCGCGTCGGGACCGCCACGACCGGCCGGCTGACGGTCGTCGATCCCGGCTCCGACGCCCCGGCCACCCTCGTCGTGGCCTGGTCGGAGGTGGCTGCCGCGGTGGTGCTGGACGGCTCCGCCGACCAGCCGGACGACTCGGCGGGGCGGTATCCCTGACCCGTCCCGGTGGTCCGCCCGGTCCCTGACGGTCGGTGGGTAGGCTGGAGACCAATCACCTGCTGGGAAGGGCTCGTCGAGCCCCCGAGAGCAGGACGGAAGGTCGGCGTCATGACGACGTCTCCTCGCACCTCTCCCACCACGTCAACATCCACGACCGATCGTGTCCCCCTGCGGATCGACCTCGACCCCGGCCCGCCCTCCGGCCCCCTGGACGGGGCCTGGTGGCCGCAGTCGCGTGACCTCCAGGTCGAGGCGGCCGACCTGGTCGACCACTTCCCGGCCGACGCCGGACGGGTGGAGCGGCTCCTGTTCTCCCGTCCCGACTGGGACGCGCCGGGCGACGAGCCCAGCCTGCACCGGATCACGGCCGCCAGGGGCCCGGTCAAGGTGGGTTCGTTCCCCGGCGACGACACGCACGTGATGGTCGTCAAGATGTCGTCGCGGCGGCAGCTGCGCCTCCTGGTCGTCCCCAGCACCTGCGAGCCCGACCGGGCGGCCCGGCTGATGCGCCAGGCCGCCGACCCCACCAACACCTCTGTCGCGGCCATGCTCCTCGGGCCGGACGAGACGGACCGCGCGGCTCCGTCCGACGACTGACCCCCTGCGCGAGCGAGCACGCCCGACACGTCGCCCTACCGTGGGCCCATGGACACCCTGGTCGAGATCTGCCTGGAGGACGTCGGCGGTGCGGCGGCGGCCGCCGCGGCGGGCGCGGACGCCCTGGAGGTGTGCGCCGGGCTGGCCGACGGCGGCACCACCCCGACGCTCGGCTTCGTGCGGCACTGCGCCGCGGCGGGACCCGGGCTCGAGGTCAGGGTGCTCGTGCGCGCCCGTCCCGGTGACTTCGTCCACTCGCCGGCGGAGGTCGACGTCATGGTCGCCGACATCGAGGCGGTGCGCGAGGCGCTCGCCGGGTCGGCCCGGCTCGGGTTCGTCGTCGGGACGCTGACGCCCGACGGGGACGTCGACGCGGCCGTCGTACGACGCCTCGTGGCCGCGAGCGGTGACGCACCGGTCACCTTCCACAAGGCCTTCGACTCCGTGCCGGACAAACCGTCGGCGTTGGCCCAGCTCGCCGACCTCGGGGTCTCCCGCGTGCTGACCTCGGGCGGTCCCGGCCCGGCGCTCGACCACCTCCCCGCGCTCGCCGACCTGGTGCGTCGCGGCGGCGAGGACGTGCGCATCGCGGTCGGGGGCGGCGTACGACCGGCGAACGCGGCCCGCGTCGTCGCCGAGACCGGCGCGCGCGAGGTGCACCTGCGGGCACCGGGCACGGTGGTGCCGGCCGGGTCGTCCGCCGGCTACGACGACGGGCGTCGCAGCGTGACGAGCGCCGAGGTGGTCGCCGAGGTGATGTCAGCCCTCGGCAGGTAGCCCGGTGTCGCCGGGGAACAGCACGGCGTCGGCGAGCGGGTCGACGCCGCCCACGTCGTCGAGCGGGAACATCGGGCGCCGCACCCGCTGGTGCCCGAGGCGCCCGAGGTCCTGGTCGACGCCGCCCGGGGTGAGCGCCAGCATCCAGTCGGCGGCCATGGCGAAGAGCTCGGGCTCGAGGTAGCCGATCTTGACCACCACGATGTCGGCGTTGCGGGGGTCGAGGCCGAGCCGGGTGAAGTCCCGCTCGAGGTGGTAGGGCCGGCGCCGCCGGGTGACGACGACGTCGACCGCCGGGGTGCGGACGACGACCTCGAGGTTGTCCTCCGTCGGCACGACCGCCACCACCGTGCCGGCGACCTCCACCGGCGGGGCCGGGCGGGCATCGACCCGGGCGCCGACCGTGAGGCGTACGTCGGTGCCCACGCCGGCCTCCGCGGCGGCCAGCGCCCCCGCGGCGTCGGGGACGGAGGCGTAGATCGCGCGCCTGCCGCTCGCCGCCAGCTCCTCGCTCGCGAGCAGCTGCGTGAGCGTCCAGGTCACGTCACCGGCGCCGCCCGCGGTCGGGTTGTCGCCCGAGTCGGAGACGAAGTAGGGCGCGACCGGCGAGGCGAGCGCGGCGGCGAGCACCTCGTCGAGCGAGCCGGTCGGGGCGACGAAGCCGAACTCCTCGCGACGCTCCCAGAGCTCGGTGGCCAGCGCCGTCGCCTCCGACACCACCAGGTCGGCGTCGTCGCCGGTCACCATCACGACCGCCCCGTTGCGCGGCTCGTCGGCCCACGGGTAGCCGATCCAGATGCCGGCGTCGAGGACCCCGTCGCGCGCCTCGATCTCGGGGACACGGGCGTACAGGCTCCTCGCCGGCTCCTGGCGCGTGCTGGTCATCTCGCCCGGCAGCAGGATCGGCACCGGCACCCAGGCCTTCGCCGGCCGGCGGCGTCCCGGCGGCAGCGCGAGCCGGTCGACCAGGTTGCGGGCCGCCCGCTCTTTCGTCTCCTGCCAGTCGACGTGCGGGGCCGTGCGGTAGGTCGTCAGCAGGTCGAGCGTCGCGGCGAGCGTGCGCGACACGTTGCCGTGGAGGTCCATCCCGCTGCTGATGAGGCAGTCGGGCCCCACCACGTCGCGCACGGCGACCGCGAGGTCACCCTCCATGTCGTCGAGGCCGACGACGCTCGCGGCCCCGTGGATGTCGAGGACGACGCCGTCGAGGGGCGCCTCGGCGACGGCCGCGACCAGGCCGGCGAGGATCTCCGCCTTCAGCAGGGCGTAGTCGTCGGCGGGGATCGCACCTCCGGCGATGTTGCGCGCCTGCACGATGCCGAGCCACTGCGCGCGATCCGCGAGGGCGCCGCCGGGCCGCCAGAACTCCCAGGCATCGAGCACCTCGCGGCCCCGGCGCGGAGCCAGCATCGCGGCCGTCGTGAGCGCTGGGGAGAAGGTCGACGCCTCCAGGCTGATGCCGCAGACCGCCACGCGCGGCAGGTGCGGAGGGACGACGGCGCTGGTCACTTCCCCGATGGTGTCAGGGACCTCCGCCAGACCGATCGGCAGGCCCGTTGGCCGAGTGTTCACCAGCACGTGGATCTCGACCAGTGACGACGGCAGATTTGTTGGTAGTGTCTGCCCTGCAACAGGTGCAAGTTCCAGCAGGTCGACGCCCGCGGAGTTTGTGATCCAACGGCGTTTGTTCTTCGGGCCCTGCCAGCTCGTGAGTCTCAAGCGGCGTGTCACCGCATCTGGTGCGGGTCGTCGAAGTGGCGACTCACGCCCCTACAGAGGAGTAACGAGCACCATGGCTCAGGGCACCGTTAAGTGGTTCAACGCCGAGAAGGGTTTCGGCTTCATCGCGCAGGAGGACGGCGGCGACGACGTCTTCGTGCACTACTCGGCCATCCAGACCAACGGCTACAAGTCGCTGGACGAGAACCAGAAGGTCGAGTTCGACGTCACCCAGGGCCCCAAGGGCCCGCAGGCGGAGAACGTCCGTCCGCTCTGATCGGCTGACGCTGGACCTGTTCCAGATCTGATCAAGAGTCTGGCTCCTCCCCCTCAGTGGGGTGGGGCCAGACTCGATTTCGGGGCACACTTGACACGTTCGGGTCATGTTGCGGAGCTCGCGAGTCCGTCACACTTGGCGCGAACGCGTAATGTCGAGTGGCCCGACGAGACCACACCCAGACGTGAGGAGGGTGACGAAGTGCACGACCAGTTCGACGTGACCCTCGAGGACGGCGACCTCCTGGGCGAGGTGGAGCTGACGACCACGCTGATCATCGCCGCGAGCGAGTCCGACGACCACCTGTCGCAGGAGGAGATCGACCGCCTCCTCGGCGTCACCCCGCGACGCCCGTCCGAGGACTGAGCGCGACTCAGCAGGTCGCGAACAGCACCGGGCCGCTGGTGAGGTCGGAGAGCACGTAGCTGCCCTCCGCCGGGCGCAGGTCGAGCACGACCTCCCGGCCCTCCGAGCCGGCCCGCTCCACCGAGAACCGGTCGGTGAACTCCCCGCCCTGCCCGGGCGCCGGTCCCGCGGCCAGCCGCGCCCGCGCCTCCGCGTCGCCCTCCGCGTCGCCCGCGTCCTCGACCTGCATCACCGCCCGTACGTCGCCGCCGGGCAGCACGCCCATCGCGAACCCGGTCAGCGGGTGCACCTCGCCCGCCGCCGCGACGAGCTGGTCGGCCTCGGCGCGGGCGTCGTCGTCGGCTCGCGACATCGCCAAGTGCTCGCACGCGTAGGCGCCGTCGTACACCGCCGCGGCCAGCGGCTCGTCGAGCGAACCGGCGAGGTCGACGAGGTCGTCGGGGGCGTCGTCCTCCTCGAGCACCTGCTCGAGGAAGGGACCCTGGTCGGACGTGAGCACGAGGCCCTCGTCGGCGAGCAGCGCGACGTGCTGCAGCTCGGGGGTCAGCCTCGAGCCCACCCCCGCGAGCACGTCGGGCCCACCGAGCCACACGCCGTCCTCCTCGTCGGGCTCGGTCCAGCCCAGCTCGGCCAGCCGCTCGGCCACCGCGTCCAGGTCGACGTCGTCGCCGACCTTGAGCACCTCGACCGCGCCCGCTCCCGACTGGGCGAGGAGCTCCCACGACACCGTGGCGGGGGAGAAACCGAGCTCTTCCTGCATGACGCCCGCGGACGTCCCGAGCGCCGACATCGACGACAGGTCGGCGCCGAAGGCCTCGGCCAGGAAGGCGTCGACGTCCTCGGCCGACGAGCCGGCGTCGACGTCGGCGTCCAGCTCGCGGCGTACGCCGTCCCAGTCCGTCCACGAGAAGCGGGTCGCGTCGGCCGGCACCAGCTCCATCGCCTCCTGGAGCGGGGTCCCGGGCGTGAGCGCGCGCCAGGCCACGAGGCCGGCACCGGCCAGCACGAGCACGACCACGGCGGCCAGCGCGGCGCGGATCCAGCCCCGGCTCCGGCCGCGGGTCCCGGCGCCCGGGACGTCACGATGTGGCACGGGGCTCCTCGCGGGGTCGGGGTGGGTGTGAGACTACTTCCATGGAGCCCCGCGACGTGCGCGCTGCTGGTGCTGTCGTGACCCGCAAGGGCGGCGAGGTGCTCCTCGTGCACCGGCCCAAGTACGACGACTGGTCCTTCCCCAAGGGCAAGCTGGACCGCGGTGAGCACGTGGTCACCGCCGCGGTGCGCGAGGTGGCCGAGGAGACCGGGCTCGACGTGCGCCTCGGGCCGGCGTTGTCGTGCCAGCGCTACCGGATGTCCAACGGCCGCTGGAAGACCGTGGACTACTGGACCGCCCGGGTCGTCGGCAGCGACGAAGTGAGCGGCTACCGCCCCAACGCGGAGATCGACGCGGTCGAGTGGGTGGGCTGGAAGGAAGCCGGGGAGCGGCTGACGTACTCCTACGACCGCGACACCCTGGTCGAGGCGCGGCCGCTGCGGCGGCGTACCCGGGCACTCGTGGTGCTGCGCCACGCCGAGGCCCGCTCGCGCAAGGGGTGGAAGAAGGACGACCGGCGGCGACCGCTCGTCCGGCTCGGGGAGGCCCAGTCCGAGCGCCTCGTGCCGATCCTGGCCGCCTTCGACGTGACGGTGGCCCACACCTCCTCCAGCACCCGCTGCGTGCAGACGGTGATGCCGTACGCCGACGTGACCGGCTGGCCGGTCAAGCTCTACGACGAGCTGAGCGAGGAGGACTCCACCGTCGAGGGCGTGGTCGACCTCGTCGACGACCTCCTCCACGGCGACCTCGACACCGGGGGCGCCGTGCTGTGCAGCCACCGGCCGGTGCTGCCGACCGTGCTCGACGCGCTGGAGGTGCCGGACGTCTTCCTCGAGCCCGGGTCGATGCTCGTGGTGCACCACCGCAAGGGCCGCGTCGTGGCCTCCGAGCTCATCGCCCCCTGAGGCGGGTCGCTTCCTATGGCCCCCGGTGGCCCCTCGTCAAGCCTGCCGGGACGAGTTCATGTGATCGTCGTCCCACGCCCGAGCGGGTGATGCCAACCGGTCCTGCCGAGTTCACCGCGCGTTCACCGACGGCGACGTGGTCGTTCTCCTGACGTGCCTACCTTCCTGATCGTCAGCACTCATCAGACTTCCATCAGGAGCACCCGAAGTGAATCGCACTTCCTTCCGCAAGCTGCTCGCCCCGAGCGTCGCCGTGCTTGCCCTCTCGATCTCCCTCAGCGCGTGCGGTGCCTCCAACGAGGCCGACGCCGCCTCGGGCGACGACACCTCTGAATCCGGTGGCCTGTCTGGCGACCTGAACGGCGCCGGTGCGTCCTCGCAGGAGAAGGCGCAGGCTGCCTGGGCCACCGGCTTCCAGGGCATGAACGACGGCAACGTCACCGTCAACTACGACCCGGTCGGCTCCGGCGACGGACGGACCAACTTCATCGAGGGCGGCGTCAGCTTCGCCGGCTCCGACTCCTACCTCACCGACGACGAGGGCGAGCTCAGCGCCGCCAAGGAGCGCTGCAACGGCGAGGACCCGATCGAGGTCCCGGCCTACGTCTCGCCCATCGCGGTGGCCTTCAACCTCGAGGGGGTCGACTCGCTCAACATGTCCGCCGACACGATCGCGCAGATCTTCGACGGCAAGATCACGAAGTGGGACGACCCGGCCATCGCCGAGGAGAACCCGGACGCCGACCTGCCGGGCACGACCATCACGCCGGTCCACCGCTCCGACGACTCGGGCACCACGAAGAACTTCACCGACTACCTCGGCAAGGCCAGCAGCTCCTGGTCCTACGAGGCCGAGGACGCCTTCCCCGTCAAGGGCGGCGAGGCCGCTGAGGGCACCTCGGGCGTCATCTCCGCTGTCTCGGGTGGCGACGGCACGATCGGCTACGCCGACGAGAGCCAGGTCGGCGACCTGTCCGTCGTCTCGGTCAAGGTCGGCGAGGAGTACGTCGCCCCGTCCGCCGAGGGCGCCGCGCTCGTCGTCGAGTCCTCGCCCGCCGCGGAGGGCCGCGCGGACGTCGACATGGCCGTCGACATCGACCGCACCACCACCGAGTCGGGCGCCTACCCGGTCGTCCTGCTCAGCTACCTCATCGCCTGCCAGACCTACGAGGACCAGGCTGAGGCCGACCTGGTGAAGGGCTACCTGTCCTACATCGTGTCCGACGAGGGCCAGCAGGCCGCCTCCGAGGAGGCCGGCTCCGCGCCGCTCTCCTCGACGGTCGCCGAGAAGGCGCAGAGCATCGTGGACGGCATCTCGGCGGGCTGATCCCACGACCGGGGCCAGCTGCCCCGGCCACCCAGCGCCGCGTGCGGCGGGTCGGAACTCCGACCCGCCGCACGGACGCATGAACCGACTGATTGAGGTAGCACGTGGCAACCATCGCCACCGACCAGAAGACAGGCCCGGCGCGGCTGGGCGACCGGATCTTCTCCGGCACCGCCCTGGCCGCCGGGATCGCCATCCTTCTCGCCCTGGCCGGCGTCTTCATCTTCCTGGCCATCGAGGGCGTCCCGGGTCTGGCCAAGCCGGCCGAGTTCTACGGCGAGGCGAGCAACTTCTGGGGCTACGTCGCCCCGCTGCTGTTCGGCACCGTCCTCGCCGCCGTGATCGCGCTGATCGTGGCTGTCCCGCTCGCCTGGGGCATCGCGCTGGTGGTGAGCCACTACGCGCCGAAGTCGATCGCCACCCCGATCGCCTACGTCATCGACCTGCTCGCCGCCGTGCCGTCGGTGGTCTTCGGCCTCTGGGGCATCAGCGTCCTGGCGCGCCAGCTCCAGCCGGGCTACGTGTGGCTGGACGAGAACATGGGCTGGCTGCCCTTCTTCGCCGGCCCGGCCTCGGGCACCGGCCGCACCATCCTGACCGCCGGGCTGGTGCTGGCGATCATGATCCTCCCGATCATCACCGCGATCTCGCGTGAGGTGTTCTCGCAGACGCCGCGGCTCCACGAGGAGGCCGCCCTCGCCCTGGGCGCCACCCGGTGGGAGATGATCCGGATGGCCGTCTTCCCCTACGCCCGCTCGGGCATGATCTCCGCGGTGATGCTCGGCCTCGGCCGCGCGCTCGGCGAGACGATGGCCGTGGCGATGGTGCTCTCCGCCGGCGGCGGCATCTCCCTCAACCTGATCTCGAGCAGCAACCCGGCCTCGATCGCGTCCAACATCGCCTCCAACTACAAGGAGGGCACCCCGGGCAAGATCCAGGTGCTGATCGCGACCGGTCTGGTGCTCTTCCTCGTGACCTTCCTGGTCAACTTCGCCGCCCGGTGGATCGTCACCCGCAACGAGAGGAAGCTGGCCCGATGAACCACCCCACGAGCTTCTCGTTCTCCCCCGCGTCGCTCCTCCACCCGACAACTTCGAGGGGACCCCGGACATGAGCGTCGCCACGGCCCCCACCCGGCCGACCTCGGAGCCCATCGCCTTCACGCAGGCCAAGCTGCCTCGCTCGGCGCCCGTCCTCGTCGCCGTCGTGGCCGCCGCCGCCGCGGCCCTGCCGGTGCTCCTGCTCGACTGGGGCCTCGTCGTGTGGGCGCTCGTCGCCGGCCTCGTCTACCTCGTCGCGCTGCCCGTCTGGGCGCGGGTCGTGGAGGGGCGTCGGGGAGCGGTGGACCGGATGGTCACCGGGCTCGTGTGGGCCGCGTGCCTCGTCGCCATCGTGCCGCTGGTCTCGTTGCTCTACACCGTCATCGACCGGGGTCTCCCCGCGATCAACTCGACGTTCCTGACCTACTCGATGTACCGGACCGAGCTCGACCAGGAGGTGGGGATCTACCACGCCCTGATCGGCACCCTCCTGATCACGCTCGGCGCCGCCGTCATCTCGGTGCCGATCGGCATCATGGCCGCGATCTACCTCATCGAGTACGGCAAGGGCAGCCGCCTCGCCCGGTGGATCACGTTCCTGGTGGACGTGATGACCGGCATCCCCTCGATCGTGGCCGGCCTCTTCGCGTTCTCGCTGTTCATCCTCGTCTTCGGTCCGTCCACCAGGCTCGGCATCGGTGGTTCGGTGGCGCTCTCGCTGCTCATGATCCCGGTGGTGGTCCGCTCGACCGAGGAGATGCTGCGGCTGGTTCCCGCTGACCTGCGCGAGGCGTCGTACGCCCTGGGCGTGCCGAAGTGGCGCACGATCGTCAAGGTCGTCCTCCCGACGGCCCTCGGCGGCATCGTCACGGGGGTCACGCTGGCCATCGCCCGCGTGGTCGGCGAGACCGCCCCGCTGCTGCTGATCGCCGGGCTGACGACCCGCACGAACTTCAACGTGTTCTCGGAACGGATGACCACCCTGCCGGTGCTGATCTACACCCAGAACGCCAACCCCGGCATCGCCGAGACCCCGGGTGGCACGCCCCCCGGCATCGAGATCGCCTGGGGCGGCGCGCTGGTGCTGATCCTGATCGTCATGATGCTGAACCTCGTGGCGCGCGTCATCGGCGCGATCTTCGCCCCCAAGACCGGCCACTGAGCCCGAACCAGAGACAAGAGAGACCCACCCCCATGGCCAAGAGCATCACCGTCGGCGACCTCGACATCTACTACGGCGACTTCCTCGCCGTCCAAGGCGTCAACATGACCATCAAGGCGCGCTCGGTCACCGCCTTCATCGGTCCGTCCGGCTGCGGCAAGTCCACGTTCCTGCGCTCGCTCAACCGGATGCACGAGGTCATCCCCGGCGCACGCGTCGAGGGCAAGGTGGTGGTCGACGGGCAGTCGCTCTACGACAGCGCCGTCGACCCGGTCGCCGTACGACGTCAGATCGGCATGGTCTTCCAGCGGCCCAACCCGTTCCCGACGATGTCCATCTACGAGAACGTCCTGGCCGGCAACCGGCTCAACTCCAAGAAGATGAAGAAGGCCGAGGCCGACGACATCGTCGAGCGCTCTCTCAAGGGCGCCAACCTCTGGAACGAGGTCAAGGACCGCCTCTCCAAGCCCGGCATGGGCCTGTCCGGCGGCCAGCAGCAGCGCCTCTGCATCGCCCGCGCGATCGCCGTCGAGCCGCAGGTGCTGCTGATGGACGAGCCCTGCTCGGCGCTCGACCCGATCTCGACCTCCGCGATCGAGGACCTCATCCACGAGCTGAAGTCCGACTACACGATCGTCATCGTCACCCACAACATGCAGCAGGCGGCCCGCGTCTCCGACGAGACCGGCTTCTTCAACCTCAAGGCCGCCGGCCAGCCCGGCCACCTCGTCGAGTTCAACGCGACGTCGAAGATGTTCGCCAACCCCGACAACGAGGCCACCGAGGCCTACATCTCCGGCCGCTTCGGCTGAGCCTGGTCGGGTGTCCCGGGTATGCCCGGGGCGGCCCGGGACGTCCTGGGGTCCGGTCGGGGGTTCGGCCCCCAGGGCGTCCCCGGCCGCCCCGGGCGCTTCAGGTGGTCCCGGGGTGCTGCGTCATACGAAGCGGCACCTATGGGTCTCGGTCGGTATGACGTCCGGTCGCCCGGGCGGTGCTGCGTCATACGAACCCGCACCTATGGGTCGCGGTCGGTATGACGTCCGGAGCCCCAGACCGCGAGCCATCATCCGTCCACAGGCCGCCGTCGGGGTAGTCCGTCCACAAGGGCCGTGCGGGCGCGTGGCAGGCGTACGCCGACGGGGCGACCGTGGCGTTGTGAAATCTCTGGAGACCCCTCGTACGGCCTCGCTCCGCGCCGCCAGGCGACAGCGGGTCGAGAGGCTGGCGCGTACGCAATCGGGGGCGCTGTCGCGTCGGCAGCTGTACGCCGCCGGCATCACGCGCGCAGAGGTGCGGGCCAACCTCCGCGCGCGGCGGTGGCAGCGAGTGGGTCGGCACGTCGTGGTGGTGCACACGGGTCCGCTCGCACTGGCGACAACCCTGTGGGCAGCCCAGCTGTCGGGTGGCCCGCGCGCCCGACTGGACGGGGCGTCGTCGTTGATCGCGGCCGGCCTCGACGGGTTCCAGGTCGACCGGCACCGTGTGTCCGTGCCGCGTGGCGCGCGGGTGTTCCGCGACCGGGTCGTCGACGTACGACAGACGCGTCGGTGGCGGACCGATGACATCGCCGCCGGCGGCGGGCCCCCGCGCACCCGCTCCGAGGTCGCTGCCGTGCGCGGAGCGCTCTGGGCGCGGAGCGACCGACAGGCAGCCCTCCTGCTGACCATGGTCGTCCAGCAGGGCGTCGCGCCTGCTGATCGGATCGGGCAGGCACTCCTGCAGGTCAAGCGCGATCCGCGGCTGGCGTTCGTGATCGACGTGGTGACCGACCTGCTCGGCGGCGTGCGCAGCCTCGCCGAGCTCGACTTCGCCCGCGAGTGCCGCAGGCGAGGGCTCCCCGAGCCCACGCGGCAGGTCGTACGCCGGGGCCGGGACGGTCGCTACTACCTCGACGTGGTGTGGGAGGAGTGGGGTCTCGTCGTCGAGGTGGACGGCATCCAACACGCCCTCGCACAGGAAGTGGTGGCCGATGCGCTGCGCCACAACGACGTGACGCTTGCCGAACTCACCGTGCTGCGGCTCCCGGTGCTCGGCCTGCGTGTCGCCGCCGACGAGTTCTTCGACCAGATCGAAAGAGCGCTGGCTGCAGCGGGCTGCCCCGGTCTGGGTCCCGCGGCCTGAGCGGGTCGACGTACGCCTGAGGTCGCCTGGTGGTGGCGTGCCGCGGGTCAGCGTCATGCGAATCGGCACCTATGGGTGCGGCTTCGTATGACGCAGGTGCGGCGCGGACGTCAGCGTCATGCGAACCGACACGTATGGGTGCGCCTTCGTATGACGCAGGCGCGGCGCGGACGTCAGCGTCATCCGAACCGGCACGTATGGGTGCGCCTTCGTATGACGCACGCGGCCGGACGACGCCGGAGGCGGACGGGCGACAGGTCAGGGGAGGAAGAGGTGGGCGACCCAGTAGCAGAGGGCGGCGACGGAGGCAGCGGCCGGGAAGGTCAGCACCCACGCGATCAGGATCGAGCGGGCGACACCCCAGCGGACGGCCGAGAGGCGCTTGGTCGCACCCACGCCCATGACCGCGGAGGTGATGGTGTGGGTGGTCGAGATCGGCGCCTCGAAGACGTACGCGGTGGTGTACAGCACGCCCGAGGCCACGGACTCGGCGGCGAAGCCGCGGGCCGGGTCGAGGTGGATGATGCGGCGTCCGAGGGTGCGCATGATGCGCCACCCTCCGGACCAGGTGCCGAGCGAGATCGCGGCGGCCGAGGTGAAGATGACCCACAGCGGGAGCGGGTCGCTCTCGGCGACGTAGCCGCCCGTGAGCAGCGCCAGGAAGATGACGCCCATCGTCTTCTGGGCGTCCTGGAGGCCGTGGCCCAGCGCCATCGCGGCCGCGGAGACCGTCTGGGCGACCTTGAAGCCACGGTTCGCGCGGCCCGGGTTGGCCCGGCGGAACATCCACATGATCGCGACCATCAGGGCAAAGCCCAGGGTGAAGGCGACCACGGGGGAGATCAGCATCGGCAGGACGACCTTGTCGATCACCACGTTCCAGTTGGCGGTGGTGCCGGCGGCGATCGCCGAGCCGACGAGGCCGCCGATCAGGGCCTGCGACGACGAGGACGGGAGGCCGAGCCACCACGTGATCAGGTTCCACGTGATGGCGCCGAGCAACCCACACATCACGATCACCAGGCCGTGGCTGCCGGGCCCGGGATCGATGGTGTCGGACACCGTGTGCGCGACCTTCTGGCCGAGGAAGGCGCCGACGAAGTTCATGATCGCCGCCATGGCGAGGGCCACGCGCGGCTTGAGGGCGCCCGTCGAGACGGACGTCGCGATCGCGTTGGCGGCGTCGTGGAAGCCGTTGGTGTAGTCGAAGACCAGGGCCACGACGACGACCGCCACGATGATGGCGATCTCCATCAGACCACGCTCCGGGCGCGCGAGGGCAAGGTGATGGCACGCATCAGGGTCAGGACTCCTTGACCGCGATCTGCTCCACGATGTTCGCGACCTTCTCGAACGCGTCGATCGCCCCCTCGAGGGACTCCACGATGTCCTTGAGCTTCATGACCTCGAGGGCCTCGAACTCGCCGCTGAACAGGTTGGCCAGGATGCGGCGGTAGGACTTGTCGCCGGTGTTCTCGAGACGGTTGATCTCGATCCAGTACTCGTCGAGCGAGCCCATCGACTCCAGCGACGGCATCGCGGCCGCAGTCAGCTCGGCGCAGCGCTGCAGCACCTCGACCTGCTGGGTGGTCTCCGGCGGCAGCGACGTGACCTCGTAGAGGAGGACGAGGTCGACGGCCTCGTCCATCATGTCCATGACGTCGTCGAGCGCCGAGGCGAGGGAGTAGATGTCCTCGCGGTCGAACGGGGTGACGAACGTGCTGTTCACCCGTCGGATGATCGAGTGGGTCGTCTCGTCGGCGGCGTGCTCGGCCTCGCGCATGCGCTGGGCGATCTCTGCCTTGGAGTTGCCGACCGAGAGCATCTCGCTCAGGAGCTGCGAGCCGACGACGAGGTGGTTGGCAGCCTCACTGAACAGGTCGTAGAACGAGCTGTCGACAGGGCGGAACTTCAAACGCACGGTGAACTCCGAACGGGGGGCGGATGAACCGTGGTTCATGGTAGGGGGTGATCGGCCTCCGGACGCAAAACCGGGGCGCCGTTCGGGGGCCCGTGTGACGCGGCGCTCAGCGGCGGCGTACGCGCTGGCGGTGGATCAGCTCGTCCTGCAGGTGCCGCTCGCCGCGGTGCAGCCGCCACTCGGCGTCCGGCCCGAGCTCCCACGCCGTCGTACCGGGGTCGAGCGCCAGGTCGAGCAACGCGCCGACCTCCTCGACGACGTCGGGGTCGCCCAGGCGGACGAGCACCTCCACGCGCCGGTCGAGGTTGCGGTGCATCATGTCGGCCGACCCGATCCACGCCGCCGGCTCGCCGCCGTTGTCGAACCAGAAGATCCGGCTGTGCTCGAGGAACCGGCCGAGGATCGAGCGCACGCGCACCGTCTCGGACAGGCCGGGTACGCCGGGTCGCAGCGCGCAGATGCCGCGGATCAGCAGCTCGACGCGTACGCCCTCCTGCGAGGCGAGGTAGAGCGCGTCGATCACCGCCTCGTCCACCACCGAGTTCGCCTTGATCCGGATCCGTGCCGGCCGGCCGGCCTGGTGGTGGGCGATCTCCTGGTGGATCTGGGCGACGAGGCCCTCGCGGACGCTGTGGGGCGCGACGAGGAGGTGGTCGTAGGTGCGGTTGCGGCTGATGCCCGAGAGGTTGTTGAAGAGCAGCGCGACGTCCTCGCCGATCTCGGGGTTGGCCGTCAGGAGACCAAGGTCCTCGTAGAGGCGGGCGGTCTTGGGGTTGTAGTTGCCGGTGCCGAGGTGGACGTAGCGGCGGATGCCCTCGGGCTCGTCGCGCACCACCATCGACAGCTTGCAGTGGGTCTTGAGCCCGACGAGGCCGTAGACGACGTGGCAGCCGGCCTGCTCAAGCTTGCGCGCCCAGCGGATGTTGGCCTGCTCGTCGAAGCGCGCCTTGATCTCGACGATCACCAGCACCTGCTTGCCGGCCTCGGCTGCGTCGATGAGCGCCTCGATGATCGGGCTGTCGCCGGAGGTGCGGTAGAGCGTCTGCTTGATCGCCAGCACGTGCGGGTCGGCGGCGGCCTGCTCGAGGAAGCGCTGCACGGACGTGGCGAAGGAGTCGTAGGGGTGGTGCAGCAGCACGTCGTGGCGCGCCACGGAGTCGAAGACGTCGACCGGTGACGACGACTCGACCTCCGCCAGGTGGGGGTGCGTCGACGGGAGGAAGGCGGCGTACTTGAGGTCGTCGCGCGGCAGGTCGGCGATCGAGTGGAGGCCGGTCAGGTCGAGCGGACCGGGCAGCGAGACGACCTCGTCGCGGCCGACGCCGAGCTCGGAGACGAGCAGGTCGAGCACCTTCGGGTCCATCGACTCCTCGACCTCGAGCCGCACCGGCGGCCCGAAGCGACGCCGCTGGAGCTCCTTCTCGAGCGCCTTGAGGAGGTTCTCCGCGTCGTCCTCCTCCACCTCGAGGTCCTCGTTGCGGGTGACCCGGAAGGTGTGGGAGGCCAGCACGTCCATGCCGGTGAAGAGCTTCTTGAGGTGCTCGCCGATGACGTCCTCGATCGGCACGAAGCGCTGGTTGCCGAGCCCGACGAAGCGGCCGAACGTGGGCGGCACCTTGACGCGTGCGAAGTGCTCGGTGCCGGTCCCGGGATGGCGTACGACGACCGCGAGGTTGAGCGACAGCCCCGAGATGTAGGGGAAGGGGTGGGCCGGGTCGACGGCGAGCGGGGTGAGGACGGGGAAGATCCGGTCCTTGAAGAGCTTCTTGCAGATCTTCTGCTCCTCGCGGTCGAGGTCGGCCCACCGCACGATCTCGATGCCCTGGCTGCCGAGCTCGGGCAGCAGGTCGACGAGCGCCCGCGCGTGCCGTTCCATCAGCTCGCGGCTCGCGGCCCAGAGCATGTCGAGCTGCTCGCGCGGCATCAGCCCGCTCGCCGCCCGCACCGCGACGCCGGCGGCGATGCGGCGCTTGAGGCCGGCGACGCGGACCATGAAGAACTCGTCGAGGTTGCTGGCGAAGATCGCGAGGAACCGCGCCCGCTCGAGGAGCGGCAGGCCGGGGTCCTCCGCGAGCTCGAGGACGCGCTGGTTGAACCGGACCCACGAGATCTCGCGGTCGATGAAGCGGTCCTCGAACTTCTCGACGCCCTCGATGGCCTCCGCGTCGGGCTGGTAGGGCGGCTCGACGTCGAAGGTGTCAGTGGGGTGCCCGAAGGGTTCGGCGACCGGCCCTTCCTCCACCGACGGGGAAACTGCGCTGGTGAGGGTGGCCGGGTCGGACATGCCACTCAGTGTGGCACCGGAAGGTGAACGTGAGATGACCTTCGTCTCAGTAGACCAACGCCTGGACGCCCTCGCCCAGGACCTGCTCGGCGAAGACGGCCGCGCCGGCGATCGTGACGCCCTCGCGGAGGTCGCCGGCGACGATGCCGCGCCGAGCGGCGCACTGCGTGCAGACGGTGATCGTGCCGCTGGTGAGGACCGCCGCCATGAGCTGGTCGAGGGGCGTGGCGAGCTCGAGCTCGAACTCCTCCGCGCGCCCCGGTACGCCGAACCAGGCGGCGTCCCCGGTCAGCCACAGCGAGACCTCGGCGCCGGCCGCCGCCGCGGCCGCGGCGACCGTGAAGCCCTGGTTGAGGCGCTCGGCGTCCTCGGCGCCACAGGTGACCTTGACGACCAGTGACCTCACGCGTCCTCCTCGGGTCGAGTGCGCTCGCGGTCGTGTCCGCCACGGGGCCGCGCACTCGACCTCAACACTAGAGTGGCGCCATGCCCTTCGAGCTGCCGGACAACCTGCATCCCAACTGCGGCCCCGTCGCGTGGCTGCTCGGCACCTGGCGCGGCAACGGTCACGGCACCTACCCGACCATCGAGTCGTTCCAGTTCGGCCAGGAGCTGATCTTCACCCACGACGGCCGCCCGTTCTTCCACTACATGGCGCGCGCCTGGATCGTCGACGAGCAGGGCGAGTTCGTCCGCGACGCGGCGATGGAGACCGGCTTCCTGCGCTGCCCCGAGCCCGGCAAGGTCGAGTTCCTCCTCTCGCACAACATCGGCTTCTCGGAGGTCTGGTACGGCGCGGCCGAGGGCGGCAAGCTCGAGATGCACACCGCCGGCGTCTCCTTCACCGAGACGGCGAAGGAGGTCACCGCCGGCTCCCGGATGTACGGCAACGTCGACGGCGACCTGCTCTACGCCTACGACATGGCGGCCGTCGGCCAGGAGCTCCAGCCCCACACGTGGGCGCGTCTCCAGCGAGCCTGACCCCGTGTCCGACGACCTGGCGGCGCGACTGCGGGAGCAGGGGCTCCGCCTCACCCCGCAGCGTGAGCTGATCCTGCGGGCCGTCGAGGAGCTGCGCCACGCCACCCCCGACGAGGTGCTGGCCCACGTGCGCGGCCAGGTGAGCTCGGTCAACGCCTCCACCGTCTACCGCACGCTCGAGGTGCTCGAAGAGCTCGGGCTGGTGCGCCACACGCACCTGAGCGACCGCGCGCCGACGTACCACTCCACCCGCGAGCACGAGCACGTCCACGTCGTGTGCCGCGGCTGCGGCTCCGTGCGCTCCTACGCCCCCGAGATCGTGGCGGCGCTCGTCGCCGCGCTGGGGGAGGACGGCTTCTCCGTCGACGTCGGGCACCTCGCGATCTTCGGCACCTGCGCCGACTGCTCGGCCGCTGCCGGCGCCTGAGTCGCTGGTCGACCCAACCGTCGTCGACGGGCCCTGGTCGGTGAGTCTCCGAGCGACTCAGGGTTGCTTGGCACCCGAGTTCCCTGCTTATCGGTAGAGATCTGTACCTCTAAGCAGGGCGGTCACCGGATATCCGGTGACCGCAGGCGTGGCGGATCTATTGCAAGAAACCTTTCGAAAGACTACTTTCGAGCCATGCCCAGCCCCCGCCGCCTCCGCGACCCCCGCGCCCTCGCCGCCGTCGCCCATCCCGTGCGGATGGGCATCATCGAGCTGCTGTCAGTCCACGGGCCGATGACGGCCACCGAGCTGGCCGACCGGCTCGACGAGACCCCGGCCAACTGCTCGTGGCACCTGCGCAAGCTCGCCGAGCACGACTTCATCGAGGAGGCCGCCGGCGGCACGGGGCGGCAGCGGCCGTGGCAGATGCGGCACATCGGGATGTCGTGGGCCGAGGACGACGACCTCGGCCGCGACGAGCTGCGGGCCGGGCAGGCGCTGAGCCGGATGCTGCTCGAGCGGTGGGTCGACCGCTTCCTCGGCGCGAGCGAGCGCGAGACCGATCCCGGCTGGCGCGACAGCGCGGGGCTGTCGCAGCACGTCGCGTGGCTCACGCCCGAGGAGCTCGCCGACCTGACGAGCCGCCTGGCGGAGGTCGCCGGGACGTACGACGACCGGCTCGGCTCGGGCGAGCGTCCGGAGGGCGCGCGGCTGTGCGAGATCGTCGCCTGGGGCGCGGCCGTGGAGATCGAGCGATGAGGGCCGCCTTCGCCCAGCCGGGCTTCACGCGGCTCTTCGCCGGCCTGACGACGTCGATGCTCGGCGACTCGATCATGCTGCTGGTCCTGAGCATCTGGGTGAAGACGCTCACCGGCTCGAGCGCGATGGCCGGCTTCACGTTCTTCTTCATGTGCATCCCGGCGATCTTCGCGCCGTTCGTGGGCGTCTGGCTCGACCGGATCAGGCGCAAGCCGATGCTGGTGTGGGGCAACGTCCTGTCCGCCGTCGCCGTCCTGCCGCTGCTGCTGGTCCGCGACGCCGGGGACGTGTGGATCATCTGGACGGTCGCCGGGCTCTACGGCGTCAGCTTCGTCGTCCTCCCGGCCGGGCTCAACGGCCTGCTCAAGGAGCTGATGCCGGAGCGGATGCTCGTCGACGCCAACTCCAGCATCCAGACCGTCAAGGAGTCCTACCGGCTCTTCGGCCCGCTGCTCGGCGCCGCCCTCTTCGCCTGGCTGGGCGGGTGGGCGGTCGCCCTCGTGGACGCGGCGTCGTTCCTCGTCGCCGCAGCCGTGATCTCGACCATCCGCGTCGAGGAGGAGACGCCCGAGCGCGAGCACTCCGCCTACTGGAACCAGCTCACCGACGGCCTGCGCCACCTCGTGCACGACCGGGTGCTGGGCCACCTGCTCATCGGCTTCGGCCTGTCGATGCTCGTCCTCGGCTTCACCGAGTCGGCGATCTTCGCGCTGACCGACCACTTCGACCGCCCCGCCACCTACGTCAGCGTCATCGTCTCGGTGCAGGGCATCGGCGCGGTCGTGGGCGGCCTCGCCTCCGCCCGGTGCGTACGACGCCTCGGTGAGGTCGCGACGAGCGTGCTCGGCCTGGTGCTGCTCGGGGTCAGCGCCCTCGGCATCGCCGCCTCCCCGGTGATGGCGGGCGTGCTGGTGAGCATCGTCGTCTTCGGCGTCTCGCTCCCGCTGCTGATCGTCGCGTACATGACGCTCCTCCAGCGCCGGACGCCGCAGCGGCTGATGGGACGCGTCTCGACGGCCGCCGAGGTCGTGATGACCGTGCCGAGCGCGGTCTCGCTGGCCCTCGGCGCCGCCCTGGTCACGCTCGTGGACTGGCGCTGGATCTTTCTGGTCATCGGCGTCACGACGCTCGCCGGCGCCGGGCACGTCGCCTTCTGGCTCCGCGACCAGCTGCGGCGCGACGCCGAGCCGGCGCCCGTCGAGCACCATGAAGGCAGTTCGGATCTCGTGGGCCCGGGCTGAGCGTGGCTGACGCCATGAGGCAGCCCAACTGCCTGCATGGTGTCGGCGCCTAGACTCGCAGCATGCAGTCCCCGCTCCTCGCCCTGCCCGGAGCCGTCGCGGGCGACGGGATCGACGCCCCGGTCGCGGCCCACTACGGCTCGTTCAACACCGAGCAGCGCAGCCTCGCGCGCGGCGACGGTTTCGTCGACCTCTCGCACCGCGACGTCGTACGCATCTCCGGACCCGAGCGGCTCTCGTGGCTGCACAACCTCACCACCCAGTACTTCGACGGCCTCGCCCCCGGCACCTGGACCCAGGCGCTGGTGCTGAGCCCGCAGGGCCACGTCGAGCACGCCTTCACCGGCGTCGACGACGGCGAGGCGTTCACCGCCCACACCGAGCCCGGCGCGGGCGCGGCGCTGGTGGAGTGGCTCGAGCGGATGAAGTTCATGACGCGCGTCGAGATCTCGCTGCTCGACGACCTCGCCGTGATGTGGCGGCCGGGGGAGGGCATCGGCCGGTACGACCTCGTGCCCCGCGACCGGCTCGAGGCGTACGCCGACGCGGCCGGCCCGGCCTGCGGGCTGTGGGCCTTCGAGGCGCTGCGCATCGGGCGCGGCGAGCCGCGGCTCGGCATCGACACCGACCACCGCACCATCCCCAACGAGGTCGGCTGGATCGGCGCGGCCGTGCACCTCGACAAGGGCTGCTACCGCGGCCAGGAGACCGTCGCGCGCGTGCACACCCTCGGGCGCCCGCCCCGCCGGCTGGTGCTGCTGCACCTCGACGGGTCGGAGAACCGCCTGCCGGCCGCCGGCTCCCCGGTGTCGTACGACGGTCGTGACGTCGGCTTCGTCGGCTCGAGCGCCCGCCACCACGAGCTCGGCCCGATCGCGCTCGCGCTGGTCAAGCGCAACGTGCCCGTCGACGCGACCCTGACGGTCGACGAGATGCCCGCCGCCCAGGAGGTCGTCGTCGACCCCGAGGTCGGCCTGCACGTCCGCCCCCTCCGCTGAGGTCCGCAGCGTCATACGAAACCGCACGTACTGGTTCGCCTTTGTATGACGCAGCAGATCGGCGGCCCCAGCGTCATACGGAACCGCACGTACTGGCTCGCCTTTGTATGACGCAGCAGATCGGCGGCCCCCAGCGTCATACAACTCGGAACTCATGGGTGCGGGTTCGTATGACGCAGCCGCGGTCCAGCGAACGGGCGGCAGCGATCAGGGGCGGCGGTACTGCACGTGCGTGTCGGCGTCCGCGTGCCCGAACCCGAGGCGCGAGTAGACGGCGACGGCGGGGGCGTTGTCGGACTCGACGTAGAGCAGCACCTCGTCCACGCCGAGCCCGGTGAGGTGGTGCAGCCCGGCCAGGGTGAGCACCTTCCCGAGCCCGCGGCCCTGCGCGGCCGGCGCGACCCCGACGACGTACACCTCACCGAGGCGGGCGTCGTGCTGCTTGGTCCAGTGGAAGCCGAGCATCCCGGAGTCGTCCTCGGCGACGAGCAGCCCGGCCGGGTCGAACCACGGCTCCGCCATCCGCCGGGCGAGGTTGTCGAGGTCCATCGCTCCTTGCTCGGGGTGGTGGGCGAACGCGGCCGCGTTGACCGCGACCACGTCGGCGGCGTCGGAGTCGCGGTAGGACCGGATCGTCACGCCGTCGGGCACCACCAGGTCGGCAAGGGGGAGCGCGGTCGACCGGCGCATCACCCACAGGTCGCGCACCCGTTCCCACCCGTGGCTGGCGGCGAGACGCGCGGCGGCCGGGTGGTTGCCGTGCGACCACGCCGTCAGCCCGGTGCCGTACGACGACTCGGCGCGCGTCAGCAGCGCCGACCCGAGGCCGCGGCCGCGGGCCGTCGGGCGGACGACGAGCGAGAGGTCGCCGGCGTGCAGCAGCGCGAAGGCGTCGTCCTCCGCGATGACGGCGGCGTCGCCGTCGGCGAGGGCGATGCGGGTCGCCTCGTCGAGCGGGTCGGCGCCGTCGGCGGCCGCGGCCTCGTCGGCGATCTGCGCGACGGTCTGCGCGGCGGCGTCCATGCGATCGACCCTAGCCGGGCCCGGCCAGCCCACCCTGCGCACGAGGGGGCAGGGCCCAGCGGTCAGGACGAGGTCGAGGAGGGCGCCGACTCGGTGGCCGCCTCGCGGGTGGGCACCACGAAGCGGTAGCCGACGTTGCGGACGGTGCCGATGTGGTGCTCGTGCTCGGTGCCGAGCTTGGCGCGGAGGCGCCGGACGTGGACGTCGACGGTGCGGGTGCCGCCGAAGTAGTCGTAACCCCAGACCTCCTGGAGCAGCTGCTCGCGGCTGAAGACCCGGCCCGGGTGCTGGGCGAGGTACTTGAGGAGCTCGAACTCCTTGTAGGTCAGGTCGAGCGGGCGGCCGCCGATGCGGGCGGTGTAGGTGGCGTCGTCGACGACGACCTCGCCGCGGTGGATGACGTGGGCGGCCGGGTCGTCGGGCGCGGCGGCGCTGGCGCGGCCGATCGCGAGGCGGATGCGGGCGTCGAGCTCGGCGGGGCCGCAGGTGTGGAGCACGACGTCGTCCATGCCCCAGTCGTGGGCGACGACGGCGAGGCCGCCCTCGGTGACGATGAGGAGCACCGGGGCGTCGGTGCCGGTGGTGCGGATCAGCCGGCAGAGGTCGCGGGCCGCGGCGAGGTCCTGCCGCCCGTCGACGAGGACGAGGTCCGACTCCGGCGCGTCGAGCAGCGCGCTGCCCTGGGCCGGGACGATCTTCACCGTGTGCGACAGCAGCGCGAGCCCGGGGAGCACCTCCGCAGAGGGCTGCAGCGCGCTCGTGAGCAGCAGCAGGGCGCTCATCGCGGGGCCTCCTCGTCCGGGGGATCAGCCGGGGGCGTCAGCCGGAGCGTCAGCCGGGGATGAGGAAGGATATCCCGCATGAGCACCTCGACGGACGCGGAGCGGAGTCGTGAGACAGCGATCACCGTGCGCTACTGGGCGGGCGCCCGGGCCGCGGCCGGGACCGCGGAGGACGTCCTCGAGGCGACGGGGGAGCTGACCCTGGCCGACGTCGTCGCGCGCGTGCTGGAGCGTCATCCGGGCGAGCAGATGGCCCGCACGGTCGGCGTCTGCTCGGTGCTCCTGGGCGACCAGCCGGTCCGCACGCAGGACCCGGACGCGGTCGTCGTACGCCCCGGCGACGTGGTCGAGCTGCTGCCCCCATTTGCCGGTGGGTGAGCACAACCACGCGGTTATGCGATAGAACTGCGTCTCGACAGGCCTCCACGGGGGATGGCCTGGGTGCTTGGCACGTCGCGTGCCGGCATGAGTCCAAGGGGGACAAGCATGATCAGCACAAACGGGGGAGCCTTCGCGCGCCTTGTTGCAGGTGGCGCCGCCGCCGCGACGGCGCTCGCCGGCTTCACGATCGGGTTGGCAGCGCCGGCCCACGCCGCGGTCACCATCAGCGGCAGCACGGTGGACACGGCGGGCAACTACGTCGACGGTCGCATCTCCGTCTACAAGTTCTCCGACGAGGACGGCGACGGCACGGTCGAGCCGTTCGAGTACGACTTCCTGCCGTCGGTCCCGACGCAGGGCGGTGCCTTCGACCTCAACCTCGAGGACGGGCTCTACAAGCTGCAGTTCTACCCGGCCTTCGAGAGCTCGGAGCTCCAGTCGGAGTACTACCGCGACAAGGCCGACCTCGCCACCGCCGACTTCATCACGGTCGCGGGCGCCGCGCAGGTCCTCCCGGCGTGGACCATCGACGCGGTGCCGGTCGTCTTCGGCACGGTCACCACCGCCGACGGTCGTCCGGTCGACAACGCCAGCGTGCAGGCGTACGCCGCTGACGACAACTCGCTGCTCGCCACCGACACCACCAACTCCACGGGCACGTTCCGCATCGGGGCGACCGAGGCCGTGAAGCTGCGCTTCTCCGGCTACGACCCGAAGACCCGCAAGTCGCTGGCGACGGAGTACTACTCCGACAAGGCTGACCTCGCGTCCGCCGACGCGGTCGCCCCCGGCAGCAACGTCGGCACCGTCGTCCTGGCCCCCGGCGGCTCCATCTCGGGCCGCGTGACCAGCGACGCCGGTGCGGCCCTGCACCGCGTCGAGGTCTGCTCGGACTTCAACTGCGACTACACCGACGCCAACGGCGTCTACACGATCGAGGGTGCCACCACCGGTGCCCACGAGGTGCTGTTCTCCGACCCGATCGACGAGTACGTCGGCGAGTACTACAACAACGTCGCGCTCGACCAGTACGGCATCCCGGTCTCCGACCCGACCGTCGTCACCGTCGGCCCCGGCCAGGCCGTGACCGGCATCGACGCCGCCCTGGCGCCGAAGTCGAAGCCTGCTCCGACCGGCGTCGACCTCAGCGGCACCGTCCGCGACCAGCTCGGTGGCGTCGGCGTGGGCTACTCCGTCCTCGCCTACAACACGCCGGCCAACCCGGTCGACCGTGAGGTCGTCGCCCGGACGATCTCCAACCGCGCCGGTGGCTACGCCTTCACCACCCTCGACCGCATCGGCGGCGAGACCGAGTTCAAGATCGTGGTCGTCGGCGAGGACGCCCGCGAGGACGGCGACTTCGCCCGTCGCAGCATCTGGACCGGCCAGAAGTACGGCTACGAGACCGCCGCCGCTGTCACCGCGGCCCCGCAGGTCATCGACTTCGTCCAGCCGGTCGCCGGTGGCGTCGCCGGTGCGATCACCAGCGAGGCCGGGGGCGTCCCGGACCTCCCGCAGGTCGCCTTCTACGACGTCGACAAGACCCTCGCGGGCGGCGCCGACGAGTACAACGCCGACGGCACCTACGAGACCCGCAACCTGTGGCCCGGCGACTACACCGCGATGTTCGGTGCCGACCGCCACGTGTCGGAGTGGTGGGACAACGCCGTCGCCGCCGAGGCCAAGACCGTCACGGTCAAGCCCGGCCAGATGGTGACCGGCATCTCCGCCGCCCTCGCCAAGGAGGTCAAGGCCGTCGAGCGCCCGACCATCGAGGGCGACGCCTGGGTCGGCAAGACCCTGCGCCTCGACAAGGGCGTGTGGACCCAGATGGCCGACAACGAGTTCACCTACGAGTGGCTCGTCAAGGGCGTCGTGGTCGCGACCGGCCCGTCGCTCAAGCTCACCAAGAAGAACCTCGGCGACAAGGTCACCGGCCGCGTCACCAACGACCTCGGCTTCACGCAGGGCCAGGCCGTCACGAAGTCGACCTACAAGGTCGGCTACAAGCCGAAGGTGAAGGCCAAGGTCTCCAAGAAGTCGGCCGCCATCACCCTCAAGGTGAAGCCGCTCAAGGCCAAGAAGGTCAAGGCCACGGTCACCGTGTTCGAGATCGTCGGCACCAAGAAGAACGGCGACGACAAGCTCAAGAAGCTCGGCAAGGGCAAGATCAAGAAGGGCACCGGCAAGGTCACCTTCAAGAAGGCGCTCGGCACGGGCAAGCACAAGCTCGTCTTCACCGTGAAGGGCAAGGGCAAGGTCGGCTCGGGCGACATCACCAAGAAGGTCAAGCTCAAGCGCTGACCGCCCCGCTCCACCTGCACCACCACGCGAGGCCCCGGGATCCGTCCCGGGGCCTCGCTCCGTTCCCGGCACCCGACGCCGGGGACGAGCCGGAACAAATGCGCGTCCCGACGTCGTTGCTCCGGTGTGACCACCGGAGCCTGGATCGTCGTCGCCGCTGTCGTGCTGGCGACGGCGTTCGGGCTGTGGCGGCTCGCGACCGACGGCCGCTTCCGCGGCAGCGACGTCGTACGCCCGCCGGCGGCACCCGACGCCGCAATCGAGGAAGCGCACGTCCCTAGCCCCGGTGCCGACCTCGTCGCCGCAGTGGGCCACGAGTTGGGGGAGCGGGCGACGCTGCTGCAGTTCTCGAGCGCGTTCTGCGCCCCCTGCCGCGCGACCCGCCGCGTGCTGGGCGAGGTCACCTCGATCGTCGACGGTGTCGCCCACGTGGAGGTCGACGCCGAGCACCACCTCGAGGCGACGCGGACCCTCGGGATCCTCCGCACGCCCACCACGATCGTGCTCGACGCGACCGGCTCCGAGGTCACCCGTGCGACCGGCGCCCCCACCCGCGACCAGGTCCTGAGCGCGCTGGCGCGCGTCTGATCTCAGGATGTGGATGGATGGGTCACATGGTGAGACGCGAAGGGGTCCGGGGGACGGCAGCGCCTAGGGTCGTCGTCATGTCCTCGACCATGCTCACCAAGCGCCGCGCAGTGGACCACTGCCGCGTGCGCTCGGCGCTGTGTCGAATGTCGTAGAGGTCCCACCGCTCCCCTGAGCCCCCGTCCGGCTGTCGTCTGCCTGGACCCCGCTCGGTCGGTGGGACCCGCACGCCGGCCCTGCCCCGGTGTGCCCGGCCCCGCCCGTGCCGACCGACCTCAGGAGAGACATGACCACCACCGCCACGCCCAGGCCCACACCGGGGTCCGACGCCGCCGCCCCTCCGGCGGGGGCGATCGATCCACGCGGCCCGCAGCTCGCCGCCGCCCTGACCGCCGTCGTCCTGGTCACCGTGCTGCTGCTCCCCACGCCGTACGCCGTCGCGCTGCTCGCCGTGCAGGCGGTGCTGTTCGCCGTCGGTGCGGTGCGCGGGGTGCAGGCGACGCCGCACGCCTGGCTGTTCCGCACGCTGGTCCGCCCGCGCCTGGCCCCGCCGACCGAGTGGGAGGCCCCCGAGCCGCCGCGTTTCGCCCAGGCCGTGGGCCTCGCGTTCGCGCTCGTCGGGCTGCTGGCCTTCGCGGCCGGTGCCACCGTCGTGGCCCAGGTGGCCGTCGGCCTCGCGCTCGTGGCCGCCCTGCTCAACGCCGTCTTCGCCTTCTGCCTGGGATGCGAGGTCTACCTGCTCGTCCGCCGCTTCATCGCCACCGCCTGATCACCACCGCCTGATCACCACCACAAGGAGCACACCAACCATGAGCCGCGAGAACTCGCTCGTCACCGCCCAGTGGGTCGAGGACAACCTCGACACCGACGGCGTCGTCCTCATCGAGGTCGACGAGGACACCACCGCCTACGACAAGGGCCACATCCGGGGAGCGATCAAGCTCGACTGGACCACCGACCTCCAGGACCAGGTCCGCCGCGACTTCGTCAACAAGGAGCAGTTCGAGGCGCTGCTGTCCGAGCGCGGCGTCGCCAACGACGACACCGTGGTGCTCTACGGCGGCAACAACAACTGGTTCGCCGCCTATGCCTACTGGTACTTCAAGCTCTACGGCCACCAGGACGTCAAGCTCCTCGACGGCGGCCGCAAGAAGTGGGAGCTCGACTCCCGCGAGCTGACCGACGAGCTCCCCACCCGCGCGAAGACGTCGTACACCGCGCAGGAGCAGGACTCCTCGATCCGTGCCTTCCGCGACGAGGTCGTCGCCGCGATCGGCACGCAGAACCTCGTCGACGTGCGCAGCCCCGACGAGTACGCCGGCCGGCTGCTCGCCCCGGCCCACCTCCCGCAGGAGCAGGCCCAGCGCGCCGGTCACATCCCGACGTCGGTCAACGTGCCGTGGAGCAAGAACGCCAACGACGACGGCACCTTCAAGTCCGACGAGGAGCTCACCGCGCTCTACGACGAGGTCGGCTTCGACACCGACAAGGACACGATCGCGCTGTGCCGCATCGGCGAGCGCTCCTCGCTGACGTGGTTCGTCCTGACCGAGCTCCTGGGCCGCAAGAACGTGAAGAACTACGACGGCTCCTGGACCGAGTACGGCTCGCTCGTCGGCGTCCCGGTCGCCCTCGGCGACGAGCCCGGGGAGGCCTGACATGTGCGGAGCCAAGGAGGGCGGCCTGTCGCTCGACGGCGTCAACGTCGCCAAGGAAGCCGTGATCCAGGGGCAGGTGCTGCGCAGCGGTGACGAGCCGGTCGCCAACGCGTACGTCCGGCTGCTCGACCGCAGCGGCGAGTTCACCGCCGAGGTGCCGACGTCCGCGACGGGGCACTTCCGCTTCTTCGCCGGCGACGGCGAGTGGACGCTGCGCACCCTCGCGCCGAAGGCCCAGCCGGTCGACACCCGCGTCGTCGCCGCGACGGGCTCGGTGGCCGAGGTGCAGGTGCTCGTCAGCGCCTGACCCGCGACTGGTCCAGACCAGGGAGGGACGCCCCGCGCACCCAGCGCGGGGCGTTCCTCTCATTTTCGCCACCATTCCCCCACACCCCCGTTGCCGCCGTCGCGTGCGCCCTACCGTGGCGGTTCGGGCTGTGCGCCGGATTCGGGCTGTGTCGTGGAGAGTGGGTGGTGATGGTCGCCGAGATCGCGCCTGCCGTCACGCCCGGAGCCGACGAGCTCTGGCGACTGACCATGGAGCACTCGCCGGTCGGGATGGCGATCGTGTCCCCGACGGGCGGCTTCGTGACGGCCAACCTCGCGCTCTGCGAGATGCTCGGCCACGACGCCGACGTGCTGGTCACGAAGTCCTTCCAGGACATCACCCACCCCGATGACCTCGACGCCGACCTGCGCCTGTTCGAGCAGGCCCTTGCCGGAGAGATCAGCTCCTACCGGATCACCAAGCGCTACCTGCGCGCCGACGGCAGCGTCCTCGTGGGGGACCTGTCGGTGGCGCTGCTGCGCGACTCCCTGGGCGCCCCGATCCACTTCATCTCCCAGATCGTCGACCTGAGCGAGCGCCAGGCCTTCGTCGACCGGCTCGACGCCGCGGAGGCCGCGGCGGAGGCGGATCGTCGTACGGCCCAGGCGATCTTCGAGGGCGTCGCGGTCGGGCTGCTCCGGATCGACGGCGCGGGCCGCTACGTCGCGATGAACGGCCGGCACCGGGAGTTCCTCGCCCTCGCCTTCCCCGGTGGCCACCACGGCCAGGCCGGCCAGACCGGCTTCGCCTTCGGCGCCGACCAGCGCCCGCTCGAGCGCGACGACATGCCGTCGGTGCGCGCCTCACGCGGCGAGGAGTTCGACGACGTACGGCTGTGGGTGGGGGAGCACCCCCACGCGCGACGCGCGCTGTCGGTCTCCGCGCGGCGCGTGCTCGACCGCTCGGGCGAGCTCGCGGGTGCCGTCCTCGCCTACCACGACGTCACCGACCTGGTCCGAGCCATGGGTGTGAAGGACGAGTTCGTCTCGACGATCTCGCACGAGCTGCGCACGCCGCTCACGGCGGCGCTGGCCTACCTCGAGCTGCTCGGCGAGTCGGGCGACGTCACGCCCGAGGTCCACCAGCAGGTGAGCGCTGCGAGGCGCAACATGCTCCGGCTCTCGCACCTGGTCGCCGACCTCCTCTTCACCACCCGCGTCTCGTCCGGCTCGCCGCTCGTCGACCCCTACCGGGCAGACCTGGCCCTGCTGCTGTGCGAGGCGGTCGACTCGGCGTCGCTCGCGGCCGACAGCCGGGGCGTGCGCATCGCGAGCCGGGTGCCTGAGGAGCTGTCGGCCGTCGTGGACGGGATGCGGCTGCGCCAGGTCTTCGACAACCTGCTCGACAACGCGGTCGACTACAGCACGTCCGGCGGCGTCGTCACGGTCGACCTGAGCCTGCGCGAGGAACGCATCGTGCTGACGGTGACCGACGAGGGCACCGGCATCGACCCGAGCGAGGTGGATCAGGTGTTCGACCGGTTCTACCGAGGTGACAACGCCCGCCGGCTGCAGGTGCCCGGCACCGGCCTGGGCCTCACGATCGTGCGCAGCATCGTCGAGGCCCACGGGGGCGTCGTGTCGCTCGAGAGCACCCTCGGCGAGGGCACCAGCGTCTGCGTCATGCTGCCCCGCTGAGAGCCCTCGGCGGGACTTGTCAGACGCCGACCTGGTCGTAGGCCCCATAGCCGTAATGGCCGTAGTTGCCGGCGCCGACGGTCCGCTTCGAGACCCGGTTGAGGATGATGCCGAGCGGTCGGGCGTTGACGGTGCGCAGGTGGCCCAGGGCGTTGTCGAGCTCGGTGTCGAGCGTCTTGCCAGCCGAGACCACGACGAAGGCGCCGTCGGCCGCATGGGCGACGACAGCAGCGTCGGTGACGGGCAGCAGGGGAGGCGCGTCGATGATCAGCATCCCCTTGGCCGTCAGGTCGGCGATGACGCCGCGCATGGCCTGCGACCCCAGGATCTCGCTCGGGTTGGGCGGTCGCGAACCCGAGGTGAGCACGCTGAGGCCCTCGATGGTCGGGTGCGACTGCAGGGCGTCGGCCAGCTCGAGGCGACCGCTCAGCACGTCGGTGAGGCCCACTGTGTCGTCGACCCCGGCGGCGGACGCGACGGTGGGTCGGCGCAGGTCGGCGTCGACGAGGGTCACGGCCTGCCCGGAGCTCGCGATGGCGGCGGCGAGGTTGGCCGCGACGGTCGACTTGCCGTCGCCCTGCTTGGGGCTGGTGACGACGATCGCGCGCGGCGGGTTGTCGACGTCCATGTAGGACAGGTTGGTGCGGAGGCGGCGTACGCCCTCCGCGGCGAGCGCCGCGCTGCCGGTGGCCGTGCCGACGAAGATGCCGGGCTGCTTGCCGATGTCGGGCACCGAGCCCACGACCGGGACGCCGGTGTCGCGCTCGACGTCCTCGCTCGAGCGGATGCGGCGGTCGAGCAGGCTGCGGACGACGGCGTACGCCAGCCCGAGCAGGGCGCCGAGGACCGCACCGAGCAGCACGTTGCGCTCGACCTGCGGCGAGACGGGGCTCGTCGGCAGCTGGGCCGACTCCGACACCTCGATGCGCATGCCCTGGTTGCCGCTCGACTTGCCGGCCTCGATGCTCTTCACGCGCTGGGCGAGGGCGCCCACCCACGCGTCGGCGAGCTGCTGCGCCTCCTCCGGCGTGCCGGCGCGGGCGGTGATCGAGATGATGACGGTGTCGGGCGTCTGGGCGGCGTCGATGCTGCCGACCAGGCCCTCGGGCGAGGTGTCGAGCCCGAGGTCGTCGATGACGAGCGACGCGGTCTCGCGGTCCTTCGCCAGGACGACGTACGACGCCGCGCGCGACTTGGACAGCGAGTCGTTCAGGCTGTCGAGGCCCGGGTCGCCGCCACCCCCGGACGTGACGAAGCCCGACGAGCTCGCGGCATAGACCTTGGGCTGGACGCTGCTCCAGCCGAAGGCGGCAAGTGCGGCCACCAGGATGAACGCCGTCACGGCGATCCAGTGGTTGCGCAGGATGCGCAGGTAGTCAGCGAGCTCCACCGGATCCCCTTTACTTTCCCGGATGTCCTCAGAAGCGTAGGTGCCGCCGGGTGGGACGTCCCGCGAATCGGCCGGTCCGTGGGGAAGTACAACATTCATCGAGGAAGTCCCTCATTCGAGTAACACCCCCCGGAAGTCGAGATTGCGCTCTATAGCCTTCCGAGCACCGGACGGCAAATGCCGACCGGCAGTGGTCGGGGGCGACCACTCACAACTTCCGTGGGGGCACCACATGAGCGAGCAGCTCACCAGTCAGTCACGCTCGAACGAGAGCGGCATCACCCGTCGGACCGCGCTGCGTGGGGCAGCGTGGTCCGTATCGGCGGTCACAGTCGTCGTCGCGACGCCGAACATCGCGGCGGCGTCCGGGGGCGCCACGGGTACCGGCGGCGCTTCCTCGGCGAATCGCCAGGGAAACAATCTCGAGATCACGTCGTCGCTCACGGCCGGCCCTGTCGCGCTGAGCAGCATCGAGGCGATGGTGACCGTCTCTTTCGCGACCGTCGGTCCCACCATTGCGTCGACCAGCCTCAAGGGTCAGTCGCAGTGGAAGGCGACCGGCAAGACCGACTTCACGGCCACCTTCACCCTTGGCTCTCTCGCCGCTGGCACGAACGCGGCGTTCGAACCGATCCTCGGCCTCCAGAACGCGAGCAGCGTCGCGGGCTCGTTCTCGATCAAGTACACGTGGTCCGGCAATGTCGATGGTGACACGGTGGGTGGCACCTTCACCAAGAATTGATCAGCTGCCCTCGGACCGTCGGAGCCGAACGATGACGTCTCCAACTCGCTTGGCCAGCGCCGACGAAACGGTCGAGATCGCATTCGTCGAGGTGAACTCAGCGGTGACCCATGGGGGGAGCGCGCTCCTGCTCAGCAGGCGCGCTCCCTCTATGGGGGACGCACCCGTGCGAGCCGCGCCGCGCAGCCCGAGGAGGAAGTTGATCCCCGGCACAGCGAAAGGCTGGTGTGCAGGGGCGGTCATCACCTGATCCCGGCACACGTGGCGCCACAGCTCCGGGCCGACGGCGTCCGCAGCCTTGTCGGCGATCGATGGCATGGTCGAGGTCCTTCCAAACATGCGGACGGCCAGGCCCACCGACAGCAGTTCGTCTGCTCGCAGTCGTCGATCGGCGCTGAGCCACGTATTGCGGCGGGCCGCCAGCACGTGAACATCAAGCAGGCTTCGCATCCATCTCCACCTGTCCTTCGCGGCGTGACCGGCCGAGTGTGCCAAGGCGTCGTATCCGGACAGGGTGGGTGTCGGATGGCCGTCGACATGCACGTCCTGGTGCCGCCCCCACAACGTGTCGAAGTCCGGGAAGGTGCCGCGGGTCGGCACCAAGTGCCAGTGGAGGTCGATGTCTGTACTCGACCCGTTGAGCAGCAGCTCGTTGCCGGTGCGCACGAGGTGGCGCCACGCCCAAGACGGACCTGGCATCGGGTAGCCGGGAGCCGGCGCCCAGCCAGCGGAGGCGAGTACTCGGTGAGCTCGCTCGAGATCTTTCGGGTCCACCAGGACATCCAGGTCGCCGGCCCCACGAAGCGCGAAGTCTTCATAGGCCTGAGCCGACAGCGCCACCCCTTTGAATGCGAGAGCTCGCACTGCGGCGTCGCGAAGGGCCGTCAGAGCTACAGACAGGTCGGCCGCCAGCACCACCGCGCCAGCGTGTTGCCGACCCGGCCGCGGCTTCCAGCTCCGACCTCGCCTGTCCGGGAATGTCGAGGCGGTCGAGGTTGGCGGCCAGGTATGGAACGACGTGGTGTTGGAGTGCTGCCTCCACGAGCCCTTGTGGGCTCAGCGAGTCAGGCGCCACCCATCGCCGGTCGCCATCGGAGCGCAGGTGTCGTAGGGCGTCGCGCAGCGCGGTCACCGCGCTTTCGGGATCGTTCCGGGCAGGGCCAACCCCGCGCACCTTGCCCTGCGGTGACGGCTCGTGCGGCGACTGGTCCCCCTCCACCACGACGAGCACCCTGTGTGCCACGAGGTCCCAGACCTGCTGCTTGGTGAGGTCTTCCGGCGACTCGTGCCCGTCGGGTGGGCCGAAGGTTGCGACGACGTGGTCGGTCACTGCCCGTAAAGAGACGGCCGTGCCTTCGGGCACGGCTTCGAGGATGACAGTTGCGATCGGGGACAGTCCGAGGACGCTCTCGTCCACCATGACGACGCTGCGGTCGTCCTCGACGTAGTGGTCGGTCAGCATCCCGCGCCGGACGATCACTCGGGCACCGCCAGGAGCTCAGAAAGCACTGGCGTGAGGTCGGCTGACTCGGCGTAGCGGACGTGTCGCGCCCCGCCGACGAGGTGGATCAGCTCGGCCAGGCGGTGAAGGGGCTTGTCCATGCTGGGCAGGTAGGACGACTGCGGTGCGATGGCAGCGATGGCGTCCACGGTCTCGAGTCGCTCGACGACCGGCTCGCCCTCGTGGCGGGGATCCCGCTCGATGACGAGCAGGGCGCCCAACCGACACTCGCGCTCGGAGGTGAGCAATCCGAGCTCGGACGGCGCGACCTGCTTCTTGAGGTGGCCACCGTCGATGATCGACAGCGGCTTGCGGTAGGCGAGCACGACACCGTCCGGGGTGATGGCCGAGGTCTCGTCGGTGAGGTACGCGAACGTCTTCCCCAAGGTCACCGACGCCGTTGTCTTGCCGGTGCCGGAGGCCGCGACCAGCACGGCCGTGCGCCCGGTCGCAGGGTCAGCAAGGGCGGCGGCGTGCAGCATGACGAGCTCGCCGGCCCGGGAGTCGATCGCGGCCGTGGTGACGGCCGGGGACAGGTAGTGAAGAGCGCTCGCGACGTCTGTGCCACCCGCCTCGACTGCATCGGTGGTCGGCTGCGCGTCCGTGAGGGCGTCGCGCCACGCATCCAGGACCGCGTCGCGCAACGCGTCGGGGGCGCGGATCGGCACGATGACCCCGAAGGCCGAGACGTGGGCGACGACTTCAGCGTCGGTCGCGATCTCGGTGCTGGACATGTGCGCAACCCTAGGCGGACAGGACGAGCTTGCCGGTCGGGATGAAGAAAAGAATGGGCCCCCCGCGTGGGGTGCGGGGGGCTCCGGACGCTCCGTGGGGTGAAGCGCATTTCTTGGCTCGTCGTGGGGGGCACGGAACGAGCAGACGTCTCGGCGGGGGCGTTTGCCAATCTGTCTTGACTGAGTTTGCCAGACACGGCGCGCTCGCGCAGCATTTTTGACACAATCGCCGCGAGCGACGATTCCCCGTGTCGCTCGGTCAGCACACACCCCACATAGGAGTCACCCCATGAAGAACATCGCTCGCATCGTCGTTGCCGCCACCGCCGTCGTCAGCCTGGCCGGCGTGGCTGCTGCTCCTGCGACTGCAGCCCCCAAGGAGGCGCAGCGCAACGTGTGGTGCTGCTGACGCACACGGCTTCTCAGAGCCTGGTCGTCTCGACGCTCCGGCGTGCGGCCCGAGACCGCACGACATCTCACACTCTGGTCGGAGAGACGACCGTCGTACGGGTGCGGAGCCCCGTCGAGGCCGCTGCGCGACGGTACGCGTCGCGGGCGGCCTCGGCCAGGTCGACGCTCTCGAGGAGGCTGGCCAGGTCGAACCAGAGCTGGGCCGCAGCCTTGTCGGCACCGATGGCCGACAGTCGCAGGACCGCTTGCTGGTAGAAGGTGGCGGCCTCGTCCATTCGGCCTTCGGCAGCGCACGTACGACCAGCGAGGGTCAGCGCTTCCGCCTCTGCCAACGGGGCGTGTCCGCTCGACGTGACCTCGACCTCGCCGATCAGGTCCCGCGCCTGCTCCAGCTCGCCTGACAGGTAAGCAGCGCGAGCGAGGCCGAGCAGAGTCCATGCGCGGTCCGTCGGCGAGGCGCTGCTCCATTCCATCTCGGTGACTGCCCGGGTCAGGTTCTCTCGAGCCTCGTCTACCGCAGGCGGGTCGAGCTCGAGCTGCAACCTGCCGACCTCGGTGCGCAAGCGAGCCAGGTTACGTGCATCCTGGCCCTCGCTCAGCAGTGACAACGCTCGCTCAGCGAGGGGCACCGCAGCCACGATGTCGCCGCGGTTGGCCTGCATGACGCTGGCGTTCCAGTACGCCGACGCGCGTGCTCGCGGGGAGTCGAGAGTCTCCGCCTGAGCGATGGCCTTGCTGCAGAGCCGCACGGCGTGGGCCGTGTCGCCTCGCTCGAAGTAGGCCGCCGCGACCGTGACCGAGAGCTGAACAGCCTCGTCGCTCGCGTCGAGGCCGGCGGCGCTGAGCTGGGACAGTACGTCCTCGCCGCAGGTGATCGCACGGCCCAGGTCGCCGGTCTCTCGGTGGATGCGGCTGAGCGCGATGCCGGCCTTGATGCGGCTGACCCCGCTCACGGTGCTGTCCTCGAGCAGCGTCTCGAGCTCGATGATGGCGTCGTCCTCGCGGCCGCTCGCCTCCAGCGACCGAGCGTGCAGGAGCTTGGCGCGCTCGCGCATACCAGTCCCGGCCACGTCGTCCACCCGGCTGAGCGCTGTGTGCAGGTGCTGGGCAGCTTCAGCGGGCTCGCCGGACTCGAGGGCCAGCTCGGCGTAGTCGAGGGCGAGACGAACCTCATCCGGGTCCTGCCCGGGCTCGGCTGCGAGCAGGGAGTCGATCGACACGTCGAGTCGCGCGGCGAGCGCGACGAGTGCCTTCACCGTCGGGCGGCGAGCGCCGGTTTCCAAGCGCGAGAGGTAGGCAACCGACATCGTGTCACCCACCACCTCGCCCTGGGTGAGCCCACGTGCGACGCGGATCGAGCGAAGGCGACGACCCAAGTCGTGGGCGTCGGCCTGGGCTAGCAGTTCGGCCTGACGTGCGTCCATCCGGCCATTGTGAGGGTCGAGCGAGCCGAGTTGTTGAATTCTGGCAAAACTGATCGTCAGGTTTGCCGAAGATGATCAAGTTGAACGGCAGGGTGCCCCGTTGGGGTGAGACGACTCGCTGCCTGAGCGTCGAGGCGGAACTTGTCCGTGACTCAAAGCGTCGACCCCCCCTCAGGGGTGTGTTCCGGGTAACCCGTGAGGAACAGCACGCCCTGAAGTCTGGTCGCATTTGTCCAAGTTTCCGCCAACCGGCCAGTAGTCGCTTAACGTATGCGTGTCAGTCAGGGGTTGGTTGACGCCGTTAAGTGGGCTCGTCTCGGGCTCGAAGTCATCCGTGGGGGATGCAATGTCCGTAGCAAGCCGTGTGCCCGAGGCTGCGCGGCCTCGACCGAAGGTGTTGCACCGTTCGTTCCAGGTCGCCGCTCGCCAGCCTGATGGAGCGGTCGAGTGGCGCAGACGCCACGCCCGCGCCCTCCTCCTCGGCGATCTCTTCGTTCTTTCGCTCGCGCTGGGAACAGCGCAGGTGATTCGCTTCGGTCCCATTGCCGCGCCACGCGTGGATGGCTTGGGCGCGACCTACCCGGCCCTGGGGGTGATCCTGGCCGTCGTCTGGTGGGCTTCGCTTCAGATCCACCAGTCGCGGAGTCCGCTTATCGTCGGACACGGTCCAGACGAGTACCGACGCGTGATCGTCGCAACGTTCCGCGTGTTCGCGGTCATGGCCATGATCTCGCTTGCGTTCCAGATCGAGGCGTCTCGCCTGTACCTCGCTACCGCGTTCCCACTCGGTCTCCTCGGCCTCCTGGTCGAGCGCAAGCTCGCTCGCGTGGGCCTCCACCGCGCGAGGGCCCGTGGCGCGGCTACGACGAAGGTCCTCGTCGTCGGCGGTGCTCGGTCGGCTACCCAGCTCACCCGGTGGTTCGACAAGCACCCCACGGCCGGCTACGCGGTGGGTGGTGTGTGGGTTCCGGATGCACGCACCCCGATCTCGAGCCTGGACGGTTTCGTGGGGCACATCCCGGTGATGTCGGCGAGCCTCGACTTCGCCGAGGCACTCTCGGTCTCGGGGGCCGGTGCGGTCGTGGTGACCGACACCGAACACCTCGGACACGAATCCCTGCGTGACCTCACCTGGCAACTGGAGGGCACGGGGGTAGAGCTCATGATCTCGCCCAACGTGCTCGATGTGTCGTCCGCCCGCCTGCATCTCAACGATGTCTCGGGCATGCCAATGCTCCATCTTCGCGAGCCGCAGTACGCTGGCGCCGACCGCTTCCTCAAGCGCGCCTTTGACTTCGTCGGGGCCGCCGTCATCCTGTTGCTTCTTGCCCCCGTCCTTGTCGTCACAGCGCTCGCGATCAAGTTCGACTCGCGCGGACCTGTCTTCTACCGACAGGAGCGCGTCGGGCGTCACCGCGCGACATTCCGCATGACGAAGTTTCGCTCCATGGCGGTGGACGCGGAACAGCGGCTCGAGGGACTGCGGGTGCTCAACGAGTCCGACGCGGTGCTGTTCAAGATGCGGGATGACCCGCGGGTCACGCGTGTCGGACGGTTCATCCGCCGGTACTCGCTCGACGAGCTGCCGCAGCTTTTCGACGTGCTGCGCGGCGAGATGAGCCTGGTCGGCCCGCGTCCATCCCTCGCTGCCGAGGTGGAACAGTACTCGGTCCAGATGGGCCGCCGGATGTACGTACGACCCGGCATGACCGGGCTGTGGCAGGTATCCGGCCGGAGCGACTTGTCGTTCGACGAGGCCGAGCGCCTCGACCTCGCCTACGTGGACAACTGGTCCATCACGGGCGATCTCATGATCATGCTGCGCACCGTGCGCGCCGTCACTCGGGGACAAGGGGCCTACTGATGACTACGTTCGACATCGAATCCTTCGAAGCGATGGCGGAGTCCGAGACCAAGACGCTGCATGTCGCGATGATCGGCACGCGCGGCGTTCCTGCTGCCTATGGCGGCTTCGAGACGGCTGTCGAAGAAGTCGGGCGTCGTCTGGTCGAACGCGGCCACCGTGTGACGGTCTACTGCCGCAACGCCGACACATCGATCAAGACCCACCTGGGCATGGAGCTCGTTCATCTACCGGCCGTCAAGAAGCGATCGCTCGAGACGTTGAGCCACACCGCCATTTCCGTCCTGCACGCGATGAAGCAGCGGCCCGATGCAGCCATCCTGTTCAACGCAGGCAACGCTCCGTTCATCGGGTGGCTCAAGGCCGCCGGCATTCCTTCCGCTGTCCACATGGACGGGCTCGAGTGGAAACGAGCTAAGTGGGCCGGTCTCGGCGCCAAGTACTACAAGCGAGCCGAGCGCGTGGCCGCTCGATCGGGTCTGGCGCTCATCGCCGACGCCCAAGGGATCGCTGACTATCTCAAGGCCGAGTACGGCCGCGACAGCCACCTCATCGCCTACGGCGCGCCAATCATGGACCCGGGTTCAGAAAAGCTCGCTGAGCTGAACCTCGAACCCGGGATGTACCACCTCGTCGTGGCACGCATGGAGCCGGAGAACCACGTCGACGTCATCGTCGAGGGGTACGCCGGAAGTGGTTCGGACCTTCCGCTCGTCGTGGTCGGCACCGCGCCCTACGGCGATGAGTACATGTCGCGCGTTCGCGAGACGGCTGGCGACTCGGACACTCGATTCCTCGGCGGTGTGTGGGACCAGGACCTGCTCAACCAGCTCTACGCCAACTGCCGTAGCTACTTGCACGGCCACTCGGTAGGTGGCACAAATCCCTCGCTCCTGCGCGCAATGGGTTGCTCCGCTCCGGTGACGGCCTATGCGGTGGACTTCAACACCGAGGTGACAGGTGGCAATGCACGATTCTTTGCATCAGCCGAGGACGTCTCGGTGGCCATCAAGATCGACGATCACGACGCCGCCAATTGCCGCGCCCGTGGAGCGGCGGGCAGGGATCGCGCGCGGACCGCATATCGGTGGGATGACGTCGCCTCGAAGTACGAGGCGCTGCTCAGTAAAGTCGCTGCGGATTGACCTGACCGCTTGACCTGGTCGATTTGGTCACCGCCGAGCAGCGCGGCCAACTCGGCGTCCCACGAACTCATGTGCTCGGTGAAAGGCCGCTTGCGATAGGGCGACAGTCGCGCGACTCGAAGTGCACCGAGCTAGCGCCCACGGAGGTAGTAGGTCAGCGATCAGTCGCCGGATGAGATCTTCGAGGCTGGCCCCAGACTTGCCGAGGCTCACAACCGCACGGAAAGTCGTCAACATCGGCAGTCCAGTCGTGCGCTGACCGGGGTGTTCCTGACCAAGTTGTGCCCGTAGCGCTCGACGAAGAGTTCGGTCGTCAACCATCGTTGCCGCGTGTCGGGTGATCGGATGGCTGCCAGGAGGAAGGCCCAGCAGACGCGCTGCGACGCCGATGGTTGTCAACTGGTCTCGCGACAACTCCCGGTTCATATCGGCCCACGTGCTGGGCATGCACATGAGGCGGTGTACGTCGGCGATCCCTCGCACCCACCTCCAGCCGTCCCTGGCAGAATGGGAAGCTGAGTGAGCGAATGCATCAAACGGCCCCAGCGTGGCAACGTCGTGTGAAGCGATCTGGATCGTCGCCCTCCGCGACCACAGGGTGTTGAAGTCCGGCAGCGCGCGCCGGACGGGGCCCAAGTGCCAGTGCAGGTCTATGGACGTGGAGGAACGCACGAGGGTCAGTTCATGATGTGTGCGCATGAACTGTTGCCATCCCCAGCTGGTTCCGGGTGCTGGGTACGAGGGCGGAACCTGCCATCTCGCGTGGACGAGACATAGCGCCGTCTCGTCAAGATCGTCGGGGTGGACCAGTAGGTCGAGATCGCCGTAACCGCGAACCAAGTGGTCTCCCCAAGCTTGAGCGGCGAGAGCGAAACCCTTCACGACGAGCACTCGGACGCCGCGAGCCTCGAGAAGGTCTAGAACCTGGATCAAATCGTCTGCAACGGGGGCGTTCGCGGCCACCATCTCAACGTGCGATGCGCGCAGCCTGGCTCGCAAGGCTGGGGGGAAAGCCAGATGCTCATCATGGGAGGCAAGTTGCGAGATGACGCGATGACGTTTCGCAATGGCGTAAAACGCCGAGGTCGGGACCGCCGCGCCAAGATGCCACCGGCGGGCCACCGCCGGGGCCAAAGTGGTAGCGCCCACTGCACCATGAAGTAGTCGCAGCACTGCCTCGTCGGTTAGTCGCGTCTCCTCGTAGAACTCGTCGTCCAGCGTCACCAGGTTGTGTGCGGCGAGGTCGTGCAGTTGCTCCGTGATCGCATCCCGCGCGTCTGCTGCGCCCGGAGGAAGTCCGTGCGCGCTGATGACAGCATGCACCACATCTTCGACGTCCACCTCCGCCTGCTCCGGCACACAGTCCAAGATGGTGGCCGCCACCTCGCTTAGGACGAGAACTCGTGCGGCGATCACGACGACGCTGCGGCCTGCGTCGCGGTACTCGTCATCGATCGGTCCGCGCGCCACTTTCACAGTGACTGGGCCTTCTTGGCGGCGCCCGCCCGTTGACCTTCTCCGGGCGTCGGAACGGTCGATCGACCCTTCGAACTCCACTCTCGTCCGGTGGCCGGTCTGGGGCCAAAACCGCCGAGGAGACCATCGCGCAATCCCGCCAGCGAAGCGGCAGCTTTGTCTCGACGGTGTGTCTCGACTGTGGCGGCGAGGATGTTGGCGACGACGGTCTGCCTCAGAGTTCGCACGAGCCAGCGCGGCTCGGTCCTGCCGTAGCGACGTGCAAGCAAGCAACGGTTTCTGTTCATGTAGTACCGCCGGAACGCTCCATGGGACGTCGCCAAGGGTGCAAACGGACCCACCCGGAAGAGCGGCGCGGATGTGCCACCGCCGAGTACATGCTCCATCGCGACGTCTCGATGTATGCCTACCCTCAAGCCGGATCGCCGCGCACGCAGGCAATACTCGGTATCGACGCCATCGATGAACAGCGACTCGTCGAAGAGCCCCAGCGTGGTGATCGTCGTGGACCTCATAGTCATTCCGCTTTGCAGGATCTCGTCTACGGCACCGCGCGAATCACTCGAATAACGGACACCTGGCAAGGTGCCCGGTCCAACCAGATCGAAGCGACCCGTCTCGACATAGCCACGCAGCGCAACCAGCGAACGACCATCAAGTTGCGAATCCTGATCCAGTGTAGTCAGGACCTGTGCACCATGCTCCAAAGCAAATAGAATTCCTGTATTGAGGGCAAATGCGATGCCAGAGTTAACTGGGGAAATGAGGCCCGAGGAGTCGTCAATGGGTTGATTCAAGGACGCCGAGCCGTCGTCAACGAATACAACATTTGCGACGTCGGCAAGCGCTGCAGCGGTCGACCTGAGGGCTTCGATGTCAGCCTGATAGACCGGGATTACCACCCAGTGAGTTCGTCCTTTGGCAATGCTAGTCCACACTGAGCGAGCTCTCAGATTTCGCGATTCGGTCGCGTTCGGCGCCCTGTCGGGTGAGTGGAGACTTGCAAGAAGGACCGAACGCTTCTTGCGCTGGGCTCGTCGCCCTCGTGCTGCTTCTTTGAGCCCCGGGAGAGACCCTCGCTCGCGAGTCAAAACCGCGGCAATTACGACTAGATCGCGCAATACGGATCGCGTGATGGAGCCAGGACGGTTCGCAAAACCATGTCGGGAGAGCAAGAGAAAGCGGTTCTGGACGCTCAACTTGTTAGTTATCGGATTGCGTCGAGACGTTCCAGGCGACCCACGATAATGCTTTGCTACAGGAGCGTTTAACACGAAGCTGCCAATACCCAACATGCCTGCCCGCAGCCCAAGCTCCGCGTCCTCACGATATGCGATGAAGTCCTCGTCGAAGAACTCGCCCGACCGGTCGCAGATCTGCTGCCAAGCCGCCCGCGGGACCCCGAGCAGCGCGCCCGTGATTCCTGGAACTTGGAAGTCTGCTGGCCCTTCTCGCAAAGTCCCGAGCGGACTCCCGTGAAGGTCGTCCACATGCCGCGCGTCAGGTGTCCAGACAATGCCAGCGCTGTCGATCAACTGCTCCTTCGAATCTCCTGAGCGACTGCCGAACAGGAGTATCCCCGAAAAGAGATGCTGATCGGACTTGTCGGCGGAAAGGCGTATCAAAGCCTCAACGCCACCTGGGAGAAACTGGAGGTCAGGATTGGTGACGAGAACATGCGACGCACCTCGTGCAAAGGCAAAACGGAGCGCCAAGTTGTGACCGCCAGCGAACCCGAGGTTCCGCCCTTGGCCAAGGATTCCACATTTCTCTTTGAGGTCGGTCGGCACAAGTTCATAGAGCTCGTCTTCGCTGAGCGTGTCGCAATTGCGCACCAACAAGATAGCTGACAGTGGATGTTCTCTGAGCGAATTCAGGGTGGCTCGAAGCAGTGGAACGTCCGGCCGGTATATCACAAGACTCACAACCAAGCTGGTACTGTCGCGCAATCCTTGGGAGTTGCGCGTCGTAGGCAACATCAGTGACTAATCCTTCGTCGTAGCACTTCTTTGGATTTGGGTGCGCGTTTTAGGTTCGGACGTTATCGGCAGGAGTAGACCAGTCCAATAGAATGCGAGGCCCAGAACCACAGCCGGTACCCCGTAGGTGGCTACGGTGGTGGCAATGCCAGCGCCGAACACCCCGGCCCAAGTAGTACCGAATACCGTTCCCACTAGGGTCCCGCTGACCGTCGGGGCGATCCGCTTCTTAATGATAACGGGAACTAGCGCAGCGGCCCCTGAGAAGATCACGACTCCCGGAACCCCGAGGAACAAAAATCCTTCGGCAGCAAGTGGTACAGCTATAGCGCCGCCAGCGAAACTCAGGTTGGCATTCGACTTAAGGATGTCGCCGATTAGCGGCTGTGAGCCCGGGAGGTATGTGGAAAACGCCGTTCCGAAGAGGTGGAGGCCGCTGACCCGGGGGTCCGACCGTGCGTCAAACACGATCCCTGCCGAGTAGGGATCCGCTGCGAGTCGTTGCACCGCCAGACTCGCGAAGGATGTGTCACCTCCCGCATATCGAAGTTCGCCGAGGAGCCAAGCTGATAAGACCGCTGCCGCGGCCACAGTCACCAACCGAGAGAGCGGGCTCTTCCACGATCGCGTAGCGAGTGCTGCCCCCACGCCGACGAGGAGTGCTTTGAGGAGCGCACCTCGGGAGGCTGTGAGAGCGACGGCTACGAGACACAGTGCTACGAGGACGAGTTTGACGTTCCGCGCTGCTCGACTCTGTCCGACGCCCGAGAGGACTACGGCACCTACCGCGAGCGATGCACCGATATGTACGATCGCAAGGAGTGGTCCAGCACCACTGCTGGCATCGACACGGGCCTGCTCGGCGTTGAACATCAGAAGGGTGACCCCGCGCTGCGAGAAAAATACTGCGGCTGCACCGAGGGTCGCCGCGGAAGCTACAAGACCCATCCACCCAAGGCGGGCCCGCTCTGCACGGGTCGGCAACTGAATGGCGCCAACTGGACGGTCGACTACGCCGATAATTGCAACGTACGTTCCAAGGGACAGCCACATCAACGATGTTGCTAAGTGGTGCGGTTGATAGGAGGAAAATGGGATGGAGCTAAGGCCGAGCGCTGAAGGCAGAACACCCAGCCAGAACACCATTACTGAGGGGTCATGAAGGTTCTTCAGGCCGAGCCGGTACGAGATGCTTACCAGCGCTGAAATAGACCAGACGATGCCGGTTATGAGTGTGGTCTCGGCGGTCGCGACCAGTATCGACGTCGCTGCGAGATTGACGAGGACACTGAGCGAGACTAAACCGTGCTGGCGTTCCATGTCGTTCAGTCAACCTTTAAGCCTAGGTGACGGGCAATTCGATGATTTTATCAGATCGCAGAGGCGCAGATGGTCAAACCAACTCATAACGGGGACCGTGGCCCCGTGGGGTTGGACCAAGGCGGCGGATAGACGCGCACGTTGACGTGCGGCATCATCCCCTGCGGGCGCCACGTCCTCGAACGGTCATGATGATTAACGCGACGCAGCAGGCTGTTTCTGCGACCAATGTTCCGGCAAGGCCGCCGTCAGCGCCAAAGCGCATGGCAAGGATGAGCGCTGATGGAAGACCGAGGGCACTGCCGATGGCAGTCGCAGCAACGACCGATTTGACCTGGCCGTGAGGGATCAACCAAAGTCGACTGATACAAGTATTGATCGCAACGCCCAAATAGGTGGCGGCGAGTAATAGGGCGGACCATGGCGAAGGAAGAGCCGTTCCCAAAATTAGTTCACTAAGAACCGGCGCGATCAGAGCGAATACGACCGAGCTCGCCGCTGACCACGTCAGCATAACGACGATGTTCTTCGCTCGCTGGTGTGACTTGGCGCCCATGAAGGCGTTGGACAACGAGATCGTCGCTAGGTTGGCGTAGCTGAGAAGCCGTTGTGCTACCGCAAAGCCAGGAGCCGCGCTGGGCGCGGCGATCTGCAACAACGGCAGCAGCGCGGTGGTGTAGGAGGTTGCGATCAATGATATTCCCACGGACGACGCATTTGCTCGGAGCTCAGTCGCAAGCCGAAAAGTCGAGTCCTCCACCGCCACCGACGTGTGCCTTCTGTAGAACCTTGTATATGCCCACGCGACAACCGCGCAGCCAAGGACAGGATAGATGATGGGGTTGATCCCCGACCATATAAATGCAGCGCTTGCGATCGCCGCCGCAGCTCGGGGTATCGCATCGTTGCGAAGAAGTTCGTCTGGCGTGCCACGCCCACTGCACCACCAGGTTGGACTCATTGCTTGCGAGGCCACAGCGAGCGAGCCCGCCGCGGCCAGCAGTGGCTGGTTGCCCTGTGCCAAGGCCCAGCTGAGACACGCACCCAAGGGCGCGAGGATGGCGAGCAGGACGCCTCGTATGCGGAGGCTGGCCACAAGGACCGTTGCAGCTTGTTCCTCGGTCAAGTCCGCAATGCGCTGCGGCCCGCTAACCTCCCACCCCCAAGAGGCGGCGATGGCAACCATTCCCCCGATAGCTTGACCGAGTGCGAGAGCCAGAAATGTCGAAGTGCCGTGGAGGTGTGCAATTGCAGCCGTGCACAGGAGCGGCGCGAAGCTCCCCAACGCGGTCGCCAAGGTGAAACGAGCGACCCTATTCAAGTTAAAGCGGCCCGCCCTCGCCGAAAATGCGCCGAACTTCCCGGCGCAGGATCGACTTCTCCTCGCGGATTGCACCTCGGTAGACGTCTTGTCCCGCAAGCATCGCTGTCGGGTCTTCGTCGCACTCAATTATCCTACGAGCGACAGCCTTAGGCCCGTCGACTAGGCGAAACTTGTGACTACTCGGTAGCGGAACATCATTGTTGTCGTTTCCGGATCCCTTTTGTGATACAAGAACGATGCAGCCCAATGCGGCAGCCTCGCGGGGAATGCGGTCCTTTCCAGGGTGGTGCCCTGCGTCGACGTAGACTTGGGCATGGGAGAGAACGTCCTTTATCTCGGAGGAGTCCATGCCTTTCAGTCGGATCACAGACATGGACGGCGGGAGGTGAGTTTGCACCGCAGCCATAAAGTCTCCGCCTTTGGCCGGATTGTATGCGACGCCATTTCGGGCGTGGACCGCGGCGGGCTCGGTTACCGGGAACGTGATGTAGTCGGACAACATGTATCCATCTGCATGAAGCATCCGACCCACCTGGGTACGTGCGTACGAGGACTGGAAAAGGTGAACGATGGAGCGATCTTCTCGGAGTTTGGAACGCAACCTTCGTGCCCTCAATAGACGCACAATCACGCGCGGAATGTCTCGTAAACGTCTGACGCCGTGATGGCCTCGGCGCCAGCCGCGGAAGGAGAAAAAGACCGGTGAATTATCTATGCTCAGCCACCAGATTGCACGCTTTGGGTAGCGGCTGGTGATGGCAAGCTCAGGGTAAATCTCTGGAACGACCAAGACCTCAGTTAGTGGATGCTCCATGAGCCCGGTTTCGGGGCACTCGTAACTGGCGAACTCCATAACTGGCTCTGCTTCGGAGGTCGCTGGGTGCGGCACGACGAAAGCGTCTCGCCTCAATTCGCTTCTTATGCAACTCACTAGTTGATGGATGGCCTCTGGCCCGCCAGTCTTCAACCCCTTATGGAAAACGACGTGAACCGGGGGGAGCGCTGTGTTCACGGTCACGTCCCGCTGTTGATCATCCCTGCCCCGACGGTGACGCCGGTGGCCTCGTCGATCAGGATGAACGAGCCCGTGGTGCGGTTCTTCGAGTACGGGTCGCAGAGCAGCGGCACGGTGGTGCGCAGCTGGACGCGGCCGATCTCGTTGAGCGCGAGCTCGCCGGCCTCCTGGTCGCGGTGCAGGGAGTTCACGTCGAGGCGGTACTGGATGTCCTTGACCATCGCGCGGCCCATGCGGGTCGTGTGCTTGATGGCGAGCTTCTGGCGCGGACGCAGCGGCTCGGTGGTCATCCAGCAGATCATCGCGTCGATGTCCTGGCTGGGCTTGGGCGCGTTCTTCGGGCGGGCGATCATGTCGCCGCGGGAGACGTCGACGTCGTCCTCGAGGTGGATCGTCACCGACATGGGCGGGAACGCCTCGGGGATCTCCTGGTCGAAGAGCTCGACCTTGGAGATGGTCGACGTCATGCCGCTGGGCAGCACGACGACCTCGTCGCCCTTCTTCAGCACGCCGCCGGCCACCTGACCGGCGTACCCGCGGAAGTCGTGATACTGGTCGGACTTGGGGCGGATGACGTACTGCACCGGGAAGCGGGTGTCCACGAGGTCGCGGTCGGAGGCGACGTGGACGTGCTCGAGGTGGTGCATGAGCGTCGGGCCGGAGTACCACGGGGTGTTCTCGGAGCGGTTGACGACGTTGTCGCCCTGCAGCGCCGAGATCGGGATGACCTCGAGGTCGGGGATGTTGAGCTTGGTCGCGAACGTCGTGAACTCGCGGTGGATCTTCTCGTAGACCTCCTCCGACCAGTCGACGAGGTCCATCTTGTTGATCGCCAGCACGAGGTGCGGGACGCGCAGCAGCGAGAGCAGCACCGCGTGGCGGCGCGACTGCTCAGTGAGGCCCTGGCGGGCGTCGACCAGGACGAGGCCCAGGTCGGCGGTCGAGGCGCCGGTCACCATGTTGCGGGTGTACTGGATGTGGCCCGGGGTGTCGGCGATGATGAACTTGCGGTTGGGCGTCGCGAAGTAGCGGTAGGCCACGTCGATGGTGATGCCCTGCTCGCGCTCGGAGCGCAGGCCGTCGGTCAGCAGCGCCAGGTCGGTGTAGTCGTAGCCCTTGGACTGGCTGGTCGACTCCACCGCCTCGAGCTGGTCCTCGAAGATCGACTTCGAGTCGAGCAGCAGGCGCCCGATGAGGGTCGACTTGCCGTCGTCGACGGAGCCGGCGGTCGCGAACCGCAGCAGGTCGGCGTTCTCGGTGACAGCGGCAGCTTCCTCGCCGGCCGTGGTGGTCTGGTCGGCCATCAGAAGTAGCCCTCCTTCTTGCGGTCTTCCATGGCGGCCTCGGAGAACCGGTCGTCGCCACGGGTCGCGCCGCGCTCGGTCACTCGCGCCACGGCGATCTCTTCGATGATTGCGGCGGTGTCGGTGGCCTCGGACTCCACGCAGCCGGTCTGGGTGCGGTCACCCACGGTGCGGAAGCGGACCATCCTCGTCTCGACCTTCTCGCCGCCCTTGGGCTGGATCTCCGGGCCGAGCGACAGCAGCATGCCGTCGCGCTCGATGACCTCGCGCTCGTGGGCGAAGTAGATGGAGGGGATCTCGATCTGCTCGCGGTGGATGTAGCTCCAGATGTCGAGCTCGGTCCAGTTCGACAGCGGGAAGATGCGCATGTGCTCGCCGGCGTGGATGCGGCCGTTGTAGAGGCTCCACAGCTCGGGGCGCTGGTTCTTCGGGTCCCACTGGCCGAAGTCGTCGCGGTGGGAGTAGACGCGCTCCTTGGCGCGGGCCTTCTCCTCGTCGCGGCGTCCGCCACCGAAGGCGGCGGTGAAGCCGTTCTCCTCGATGGCGCCGAGCAGGGTGCCGATCTGCATGCGGTTGCGGCTGGTCTTGCCGTCGTCGACGACGTGACCCGCCGCGATCGCCTCGTCGATCGTGGCGACGATCATCCGGGCGCCCAGCCGCTCGACCCACGAGTCGCGCGTGGACAGCACCTCGTCGAAGTCGAGGCCGGTGTCGACCTGGAGCAGCGGGAAGGGCAGCTTGGCCGGGAAGAACGCCTTCTCCGCCAGCCGGAGCATGACGATGGAGTCCTTGCCACCGGAGAACATCAGGACCGGCTTCTCGAACTCGGCGGCGACCTCACGGAAGATGTGGATCGACTCGGCCTCGAGCTGGTCCAGCTGACTCAGCTGGTAGTCGACGTGGGTGTTGGTCATGGCGTGTGCGACGGCCTCTCTCGGGGACAGCAGCCATCATCGTAGCGACGGGCAGCGCCACCGACGATTCGCACTGCCGGGCGTGGTCCGGCCGCTGCCCGGGGTGCCCTCCGGTCCCGGAGCGATTCGAGAGGTTTGGCACCGTCGCGCGTGGGGTACTCGTCACACATGCTCCTCTGGGCCGTGGTGATCCTCGCAGCGTGGATCCTGCTGTCCCTGCCCGTCGCCCTGATCGTCGGCCGGATGTTCGCGGCCCGTCCCGAGGTCGACGCCCGCCCCGCCCGTACGCCGTCCATGAGCGCCGCGCGAGTGGCTCACCTCTCACGGATCGAGTCCCGGCGCTGCGCGGCGTCGCGGTGGCCCCACGAGGCCTGGGCTCTTGCCGAGGCGCGTCGGCGCGAGGCAGTGACATCGGGCGGCTTCGCACGCACGGGGTGACGTCGCCCACCTGAGCGCCGGGCGGTCGCCGAGACGATTTGGTCGCCGCCACCGTGGCTTGGACACAATGGCGCGCATGCGGACCACCCCCCGGGCCCTCGCGGCCGCGCTCGCAGGAGCCCTGCTCGTCACCGGCTGCAGCTCGTCCGACGACGGCGACCCCACGCCCCCGTCGTACGACACGAGCGACAGCGTGCACGCCGAGGTGCTGCCGCAGCTCGCGGCGAACGGCGAGGACGTCGAGTCCGCCGCGGACGCCGCCTGGGTCGTGGACGCCACGATCGACGACGTCGACGAGGGGACCGCGGTCACCCTCGTGGCCAAGGACGACGACGGCTGGTCCGAGGTGGACGAGCAGGAGACCGACGACAAGGGCCGCGTCACGCTCACGAGTCGCGACTCCGGCGACCTCCACGTGATGGTCGGCGACGGCGACGACGCCATCGGCACCGAGGTCTCCACCGACGACGCCCCAGAGGCCACCTTCACCGACGACTTCGACGACGAGAGCACCCTCGACGACAAGGACGGCTCCTGGCACACCCGGGACCAGGGCTACACGGGCGTCCGCACCTGCTCCCGGGCCAGCGCCGACGCGGCCGAGGTCGCGGACGGCGTCCTGCGGCTGAGCGTCACCGAGGACCCCGAGCGCAAGGGCGACGAGTGCCAGCTCCCCGGCCGGCGCAAGAAGTTCGCCTACCGGCTCAACGGCCACGTCGGCACCGAGGGCCGGGTGGCGTTCACCTACGGGTTCGCCGCTGCGCGCATCAAGACGCAGGCCGGCCGCGGCCAGCACTCGGCCTTCTGGATGCAGACCGTCGGCGGCCAGGGCCCCGGCGGCCCCGAGAAGGGCGGCGCCGAGATCGACGTGATCGAGTACTTCGGCGACGACCACCCCGAGGGCGGACTGACCAGCTTCACCTACTTCCTCGACAAGCAGGGCAAGAAGCAGACCGTCGGCGGCTGGCTGCCGAACGCCGACGAGCTCGGCGACGACTGGGCGAGCAAGTACCACGTCTTCTCCGTGGAGTGGACGCCCGAGGAGTACGTCTTCCGCATCGACGGCAAGGTCACCCAGCGCCTGAAGGGCGTGAGCTCCGGGAAGCCGGAGTTCCTCATCCTCAGCCTGCTCTCGTCCGACTACGAGCTGCCGCGCTTCGACGGCGACCTGCCGCAGACCATGGAGGTCGACTGGGCGCGGGTGTGGGAGACCGGCCCGAAGTCCTAGGGAGTGTCGAGGACCAGCGTGATCGGGCCGTCGTTGACGCTCTCGACGCGCATGTCGGCACCGAAGCGGCCGCGCTCCACGTGGGCGCCGAGGCGCTCCAGCTCCGCGCAGACGGCGTCGTAGAGAGGCTCGCTCACTGGGCCCGGCGCGGCGGCCTGCCAGGTGGGGCGGCGGCCCTTGCGGGCGTCGCCGTACAGCGTGAACTGGCTGACGACGAGCACGGGCGCGCCCACGTCGCTGGCGCTCTGCTCGTCGCGCAGCAGGCGCAGGTCCCAGATCTTGCGTGCCGTCCAGGTCACCTCGGTCGCGCCGTCGTCGTGCGTCACGCCGAGGTAGACGAGCAGGCCCGGGCGGTCGAGCTCGCCCACGACCCCGCCGTCGACCCGCACGCTCGCGGACAGCACCCGCTGGATGACGGCCCGCACGTCGCGACTCCGCTCCGGCTCAGACGCGGTCGAGGACGCCGACCTCGACGAGGTCGTCGACGTGGGTCTGCACGAGTGACCGGGCGTCACCGGACTCCGGCTCGCCGAACTCGACGAGGAGGGCCTCGGCGAGCTGGTCCAGCGTCGCGGAGCCCTCGCCGAGCAGGGTCAGGATGCGGGTGGCGAGGAACGACAGCGCGACGACGCTCTCGCCGAGCATCACGCAGCCGATGCCGTCGCTGACGTGGAAGTCGACGAACTCGCGCCGGCGTACGCGCTCACTGCCGTCGGCCGTGTCGGGACCGAGGAGCTCGACGACGGTCGGCTCGGGGGCCGGCGCCACCTCGACGTCTCGGACCGGCGGGTGGTTGAGCAGCTGCTGGGTGACCGCGACGAGGTCGTCGGCCTCGCGGTAGTCGACGCGGTGCACGGCCCCGACCTCCTCGACGAGGGCGGCCAGCCGGTGCAGCGGCTTGTCGAGCGAACGGAGGTAGGACGCGTTGCCCGACAGGTGGGCGATCGCCTCCGCGGTGGGGAGCTCGGTGAGGACGGGCGGGACGAAGTCCTCGCTGTGGCGCTCCAGCAGCAGCACCGCAGCCGGGCGCAGGTCGCCGGGCGCCTCGCGGAGGCCGAGGTCGTCCGGGGACTGCAGTCCCAGCCCGGGCTCGTCGGCGGAGACGAGCGGCTTGCTGTAGGCGACCAGGTCGAGCGACGTGGTGAAGGCGACCGTGTCGTCGGTGACGTAGCCGAAGTGGCGCGCGAGGGTGCGGGCGGCCGTCGAGCGGCCGCTGCCGGCGGGCCCGACGAGCACGACGCACCTGCCGGTCTCCGGGTCGGCCACGGCCGCCGCACGGAGCATCAGCAGGTCGCCCTCGTTGGCCTCCATCGCCTGGAGGGTGACGGCGAGCGCGACCTGGTCGCCGACGACGGGCCCGCTGGGTCCGGCGATCGCGCCGTGCGCAGCAGCGTCGTCGATCACGGCGGGGTCGTCGTCGACCAGCACGCGCACCGTGCGTCCTTGCGCGTCGTCGACCCGCCGGGCGTCGCAGCGCGACCACGCGCGGAGCAGGTCGTCGGCGATGCTGCCGGCGTTGCCCCCGGCGACCTCGACGTGGACCTGCGTCCCGAGAGCGGTGACGGCGACGACGTGGCGAGGGCTGGCCGAGAGGGTCACGCGCGGGAGTCTAAGGTGCGCGCATGGACGAACTGCTCATCACGGTGGCACCCACGGGCGCCGAGACGGCGAAGGCCGACTGCCCGCAGCTCCCCACCACCCCTGAGGAGGTGGCTCGCACCGCCGCCGACTGCGAGGCCGCCGGCGCGGCGATGATCCACATCCACGTGCGCGACACCGCCCACCAGCCCACGCTCGACCAGGGGCTGCTGCGCGAGTGGGTCGCCGCGGTGCGCGAGTCGTCCTCGCTCGTCGTCCAGCTCTCCACCGGCGGCTCGGTGCACGACCCGCTCGACGAGCGGCTCAAGGTGCTCGACGCCGAGCCCGACTCGTGCTCGCTCACCATGGGCACGACCAACTTCGGCGACGACGTCTTCCTCAACCCGTGGCCCTTCGTGAAGGACCTCTACCAGCTCGCCCTCGAGCGCGGGGTGGCGCCGGAGTTCGAGCTCTTCGACCTCGGCCAGGTCCACGCGCTCGGACGCCTGATCCGGCAGTACGGCGTCCCGGCCGGCGGCAAGGTGCACGTCGACTTCGTCATGGGCGTCCCCGGCGGCATGCCCGGCACCGCCCCGGCGCTCGTCGCCGGCGTCGCGACCCTCCCGCCCGAGGTCACCTCGTGGTCGGCCACCGGCATCGGCCGCTCGACGCTGTCGGTCGCGATGGCCTCGCTGTCGATGGGCGGCCACCTGCGCGTGGGCATGGAGGACGTGCTCACCATCAGTCGCGGCGTGCCCGTCGAGTCCAACGCCCAGCTCGTCGAGCGCGCGGTCGAACTGGGACGGATCGCGCAGCGTACGCCGATGACGCCCGCGCAGTGCCGCGAGCTGCTCGGCCTGGCCTGACACGCCGGGCCCGCCGTCAGGTCAGCGGCGGCGGCGCTTGCCGCCGCCGGACTGCGGGGTCTCCTCCAGTGGAGCGTATCCGTAGCCGTATCCGTAGCCGCTCGCGGACTTCCTGGCCGGCGTCTGGTTGACCACGAGGCCCAGCGTCGTGGCGCCGACGGAGTCCAGCCGCTCGATGGCTGTGGACAGCTGGTCGCGCGTCGTATGACCGTGGCTGACGACCACGACCGCGCCGTCGGCCCGGGTCGCGAGCAGGGCCGCATCGGTGACGGGCAGCAGCGGCGGCGCGTCGAGCACGACGACGTCGTAGCGCGAGCGGAGGTCATCCAGCAGCGCTTCCATCGCCTGCGACTGCAGCAGCTCCGACGGGTTGGGCGGGATCTGACCGCACACCATGACGTCGAGCGTGGTGTCGGCGTAGGGCTGCATCACGTCGTCGGCGCTCACCTTGCCGATGAGCACGCTGGTCGTGCCGATGGAGCCGTCGAGCTCGAGCCGGTCGGCGATCAGGGGCCGGCGGAGGTCGCACTCGACCAGCGCGACCTTCTGACCTGCCTGCGTCAGGGTGACCGCGAGGTTCACCGCAGTCGTGCTCTTGCCCTCGCCCGGCAGTGAGCTCGTCACGACGAGGATTTTCTGGTCGTGGTCGACGTCGACGTACTGCATGTTGGTGCGCAGCACGCGGAAGGCCTCAGCCCACGGTGTTGCCGTGAACAGCACCTCGTGCGGTGCCCGCTTGGCGTCGGTGTCCGAGAAGATGTTGCCCAGCACCGGAGCTGACGTGATCGCGGCGATGTCGTCGGCGCCCTTCACGCTGGTGTCGAGCAGCTCGCGCGTGACGGCGAGGCCGACGCCCAGGAGCAGCCCGAGGACGCCGCCAAGTGCGAGGTTGCGCAGCGGTTGCGGAGACACGGGAGACGTCGGCACCTCGGCGTCGTCGATGAGCGTGGCCTTGATGACAGCAGTCGACTTCCCGTTGGGGGTCTCCAGCTCTTCCACGAGGACCTGGAGCTGCTCGGCGTAGGCCTGGGCGATGTCGCGGGCGCGCTCGGGGTTGGCGTCGGTGGCCGTGATCTCGAGGAGCACCGTCTCCGGGACCGCCGACGCGGTGACCTGCCCGCGAACTGTGGTCGGGTCGGCGTCCTCGAGCTCCCCGGCCACCCGCTCGGCAAGCTGGTTGCTGGTCACCAGGTCGGCGTAGGACGCCACGCGCTGGGTCGCGAAGAGGTTGCCGGTGTAGGCGCTGTTCTCGTCGGTCTGGCTCGTCGAAACGAAGAGTCGGGTGCTGGAGGAGTAGAGCGGGGTCGTCGTCCACGTCCACACCGCGGCGATCGCAATTACCACCAGGACACTTCCGAGAACCAACCGCCAGCGTCGTCGAACCGTGCGCCAGTAGTCCTGCAGCTCCACTCGTCATCCTCTGCTTGTCAACAAAACTTTGACAAGCCTAAGCGACTACTCGCGGACCTTCTTCATCCCCACGACTCCCGGGCGGTAGTCGGGGTCCTCGAGCTGGGCGATGGTGGGGGAGCCGAACATCGGCAGGCCCTGCTGCTTGCGCAGGAAGCCCCAGACAATCGGCAGGACGACCAGCACGACGATGCCTATGCCGGCGATCAGCATCGGGTGGGTCTCCTCGACGCCGAGCGGGGCCCAGCCCGACTTGTCGAGCAGCGCGACGCCGCTCATCGTCAGCACGACGACGATGCCGCGGCGGATGAAGGACTGCGGCACGCGTGGAGCGAGGCTCGAGCCGAGGATCGTGCCCGGCACCGAGCCGATGAGCAGCGGGACGAGGATCGTCCAGTCGATGCCGTGCAGGGCGATGTTGGAGATCGCGGCGGCGAGGACCAGCGGCACGGCCTGCACGAGGTCGGTGCCGACGAGCCGCACGGCCGACAGGCCGGGGTAGAGCATCAGCAGGGCGATCATGATGACCGAGCCGGAGCCGACGCTGGTGATGCCGACGAGCAGGCCGCCGAGCATCCCGACGAGCAGCGTGGGCACGACCCGGATGGCGGGATCGTCGTCGTGGACGTGGGTGCCCGAGCGGACGCGGAGCAGGTTGACGTAGAGCCGCAGGGCGTACGTCGCCGCCGCCAGCAGGAGCGCGAAGCCGATGCTGATCACCAGCACCTGGTTGAGCTCTTCGGTGTCGTCGGTGAACCACGCCACCAGGTGGGGCCCGAGCAGTGCCATCGGGATGGAGCCGATCATCAGCCACATCGCGAGCCTCATGTTGGGCGAGCCCTCGCGCTTGTGCACGATCGCGCCGCCGGTCTTGTAGACCGCGGCGGCGGTGAGGTCGGCGGTCACGACGGTCGCGGCCTCGCCGACGCCGAGGAACAGCAGCGCCGGCGTCATGAGGGCGCCGCCGCCCATGCCGGTCAGCCCGACGACGATGCCGACGAGGAAGCCGGCGGCGAGGATCGAGAAGAACGTGACGGTCAGCAGCTCAGCCACCGGAGCCTCCTGCAGCGAGCCGAGGAACGATCACACCCAACATTCTCGACATTGTGTCTGCTGCGGTGGCTGCAGCCGATTCCCCGCGCCGGTAGGGGTCGGCGATGTCGAGCTCGCGGCGCGCCGCCGTACGCCGCGCGCCGACCGCCGCGACCAGCTCGCGCCCGCGCAGGTCGGGGTGCTCCTCCACCGCGGCGGCGAACTGGCCGACCGTGAAGACCTTGCGGAGGTGCTGGGGGAACTCCTCGAGGATGAAGCTGCGGTGCGTGGCCTCCGCGGTGAGCACCAGGTCGGCCTCGGCGAGGATCGGCCCGGTCAGGCGCCGGCTCGCGAAGCCCGAGGAGGTGTCCTCGGCGAGCGTGGCGACCATGACCTCGTCCATCGCGTGGCTGTCGAAGCCGTGGGTGCCCGCGCTGGAGAACTCGACCCCGGAGCCGGGCCCGGACAGGGCGCGCGCGGTGAGCTCGAGGAACGGCGAGCGGCAGATGTTGGCGGTGCAGACGAACAGCACCTTGAGCGGCTCAGCCACCGGTGCCCCGCAGATGGAGGTAGCCCGCCTTGTCGAGCGCGGCGAGGACGTCGTCGAGCGCGTCCTCGATGGTGCGGCCGGTGGTGTCGACGCGCACGGCGGGGTCGACGGGCTCCTCGTAGGGGGAGGAGATGCCGGTGAACTCGGGGATCTCGCCGGCGCGCGCCTTGGCGTAGAGGCCCTTGCGGTCGCGGAGCTCGCACTCCTCGAGCGGGGTGGCGACGTGGACGAGGAAGAACGCGCCCCCGGCGGCCTCGACCATCTGCTGCACCTGGTCGCGGGTCTCGGCGAACGGGGCGATCGGCGAGCAGACCGCGACGCCGCCGTGGCGGGCGATCTCGGCGGCGACCCAGCCGATGCGGCGGATGTTGGTCTCGCGGTCGGCCTTGCTGAAGGTGAGCCCGGCGGACAGGTGACGTCGTACGACGTCGCCGTCGAGGCTGGTCACCGTGCGACCGCCCTGCTCGAGCAGGAGGTCCATCAGCGCGCGGGCAAGCGTCGACTTGCCGCTGCCGGAGAGTCCGGTGAAGAACAGCACGAGGCCCTGCTCCTCGGGCTCGGGCTGGTCCTCGTCGACGATCGCGGCGATCGACTGGGGCAACTGGTCCCGTGACGGGCGCGGGGCGCCCTCCTCGACCAGCGGGGGCGGGCCCGCCAGCGCGTGGACCGGGTCACCGGCGGCGTAGGTCCCGACCACCTGGGCGCCGAGGGCGTGGTCGGCGTCGGCGTCACCGTGGGACGGGAGCGGGACCGCCACGACGGAGGCGTCGTCGAGGAGGTCGGCGGCCGCGAGGGTGGCGCGCACCAGCGCGACGGGGGACAGCGACGACGTGCCGGTGCCCATGAGGGCGAGGAGCACCACCCGGCCGAGGCCGCGCAGCTCCTCGAGGTCGGCCTCGGTGAGCGCGTCGACGACGGGGACGAAGGTCGCTCCCGCGTGCTGCTCGCGCGCCTGGGCGGGGGTGAGGTGCAACCGGCGGAAGGGGCCGTACTGCGCGTGGGTCAGCGGCTCCAACGAGCCGTCGGCGGCGACCCGGGCCAGCGGGAGCCCCTCGGGGTCGACGAGCTCGGCCTCCGTGGCTCCGTCGGGCAGGTCGAGGGTGACGACGCTCCCGTCCTCGTTGAATCGCGTGAGCGGGGCGTAGGCGCCGGAGACCAGGAGCTCCAGGTCGTCGAGCTCGGTCGGCGTCGGGCAGTGCTGGATCACCCGCGCATCCTCTCAGAACTGCGGTGAGTAGCCTGCCGCCATGTCTGTCGCAGGGTCTGTCGCGGGTCGCCCCGTCGTCGCCGAGATCGTCCGCTCCGGGTTCGTCGAGGGCCACCACTACGGCTCGGTCGTCGCCCTGGCCGCCGACGGCTCGGTGGACTGGTCGGTCGGCGAGGTGACGGCCCAGGTGCTGCCGCGGTCGAGCAACAAGCCGGTCCAGGCGCTGGCGATGGTCGAGCTCGGCCTCGACCTGCCCGACGACCTGCTCGCGCTGGCGTGCGCCTCGCACTCCGGGGAGCCGTTCCACGTGGAGGGCGTACGTCGCACGCTGGCGTCGGCCGGTCTCGACGAGTCCGCGCTCCAGACGCCGGCCGACTACCCGCTCGACGACGACGCCCGCGAGGCCGTCGTACGAGCCGGGGGCGCGAAGGCGCCGGTCCTGATGAACTGCTCGGGCAAGCACGCGGCGATGCTCGCGACGTGCGTGCTGCAAGGCTGGGACACCGCCACCTACCTCGACCCCGCCCACCCGCTCCAGGTGGCCATCGCCGACACATTCGCCCGCCTCACCGGGGAGCCGATCGACGCGGTCGCCGTCGACGGCTGCGGCGCGCCGCTGCTGTCCACGTCGCTCACCGGGCTGGCGCGGGCGTTCTCCGTCCTCGCTACCGCGACCGACGGGCCCGAGCGTCGGGTCGCCGACGCCATCCGGCGCCACCCGGAGTACGTCAGCGGCACCACCCGCGACGAGCTCGCCCTCCACCGGGCCGTCCCCGGGCTGATCGGCAAGGCCGGCGCGGAGTCCTGCTACGCCGTCGCGCTCCCGGACGGACGCGCCTGGGCGCTGAAGACCGACGACGGAGCCGCGCGGGTGCGCCCGGTGCTGATGGCCGAGGCGCTGCGGCGCTCCGGCGTCCTCGAGGACGACGGCGTGGACGCCGAGGCCGTCTGCTCAACGGGGCGGTTCGAGCTCCTCGGCGGAGGCGTCCCGGTCGGGGAGATCCGCGCGGCCTTCTGACCCCCTCGCGAGCAGGAGCCACCTGACGAGGACGGCGAGCAGCGCGCCCACCAGCATGCCGAGGGTGTTGGCGACGACGTCGGCGTTGGTCGCCTGCCGGTCGCCGAGCGCGAGCGCCTGCACCACCTCGACGAGGAACGACACCACGAAGCCGACCGCCGTCCAGTCGCGCCAGGACGGCCGCGGCCACAGCAGGCTGCCCAGCAGGGCCAACGGCACGAACGCCACCACGTTGAGCATCGACTCGACGCGCCCCGGGTGGGTCAGGACGTCCGGGAGGCCGAGCCGTCCCAGCGCGTCCGACAGGTGGAAGATCAGCCAGTCCGGGCCGCGCGACGACGGGGCCAGCAGGACGACCGCCAGCAGCACCACCCAGGCGACGAGCGCGGCGAGCACCGCCGTACGTGCGCGGCGACCGAGGGGGCTGGGGGACACGGGTGGATCCTAGGTCGCCGTCGCTTTCGAGGATGCGTGCGAACTGCGTTGCTAGCGCCGTCTCGCGAGATCAGTAAAGGGTTTGTGAGTGTCGTCACCCGGTGAGGGTTTGCATTCTGCTAACAAGTGTTAGCACAATGGGGGTATGGCCAAGGACAAGCTGACCCCGGCCAGGGCGAGCTCCAGGAAGGAAGGCACGACGCCTTCCAGGACGACCAAGACCAACGGCAAGACCAGCAAGGCGGTCGTCGGCTCGCTCGGCACGCTGGGCGACTACCTCAAGGAGCAGCGCCTCGCCGCGCAGCTCTCGTTGCGACAGCTCGCCGACCAGGTCGGGGTGAGCAACCCCTACCTGAGCCAGATCGAGCGCGGCCTGCGCAAGCCGTCGGCCGAGGTGCTGCAGCAGCTGGCGCGCGCCCTGCGCGTCAGCGCCGAGCAGCTCTACGTCCGTGCCGGGATCGTCCACCCCGACCCCGGCCAGCCCGGGTCCGTGGAGCTCGCGATCCTCGCCGACACCGCGCTCACCGAGCGCCAGAAGCACTCGCTGCTCGACGTCTACGCATCGTTCCTCGCGCTCAACGAGCGCGAGCAGTCCTGACCGCCAGCACCACCCCACCCTGAAGGAGAACCACATGGCCACCACCAAGCGCGACCTGAAGACCGAAGCCCTCAAGCCCGTCCTCGCCGGCGTCGGCGTCACCGACCTGGCCGTCGAGGCCGTCCGCGAGGCCGTCGCCGACGTGCAGAAGCGCGTCGCCGCCGTGCAGAAGGACGTCACCACCCGCGTGAGCGACGTGCAGAAGACCGCGACCGACCCCAAGGTGCTGCGCAAGCAGGCCCAGGCCCGCCGCGCCCTCATCGAGTCCCGCGTCGCGGAGCTGCAGGCCGAGGCCCGGGCCTACCCGGCCAAGGTGACCACGCAGGTCTCCGCGCTCGTCGACGAGAACGTCGCCGCGGCCAACGCCACCTACGCCGACCTGGTCAAGCGCGGCGAGTCCCTCGTGGGCCGCATCCGCCGCCAGGAGTCGACCAAGGCCACCGTGACCTCCGCCAAGACCACCGTGACCAAGGCGAAGACCACCGCGACCCAGGCCAAGAAGGCCGCCGAGGCCACCGCCGCCGCTGCGGACAAGACCGCCGCCACCAAGGTCGCCCCCAAGCCGAAGCCGACCGCCAAGAAGGCCACCCAGAAGGCCGCGGCCAAGAAGGGTGCCGCCACCACGGCCCGCAAGACGGCCGCGAAGAAGACCGCCACCGCGCAGAGCAGCGCCAAGGCCACCGCCAGCGCCGCCACCGAGACCGCGACCAACGCCGCCAAGGCCGTCGCCGACGCCGCCGAGAAGGTCGGCGACTGAAGAGCACCCGCCGATGAGCAGCAGCTGATGCTGTTCTGAGCAAGGCCGAGGGCCCCCGTCCGACAGGGCGGGGGCCCTCCGTCGTTGCCCGCCTTTGTCCGGCATGGACAACTGTGGGCAACTCCGCTCCAATGGGAGGGGCGGCAGCGGTGAGTTCTCGACCCGCCGCGGGAGGCCGCGGAGGCTGGCCATGGATGTCACGAACGCGAAGCTCGTGGAGCTGCGGGTCCACGGCGTGAGCGGGACGCCGCCCGAGGAGATGCTCGAGACGCACCACGCGCGGCAGGAGGCCGGCGACGAGTACTCCCGCTTCTTCGTCGCGGTCGACTGCTTCGGCGACAAGCCGCCCGACCCGGTCGAGGACGGCAAGGGCCCGCACGTGCGCACGACCAGGCTCGAGGGCTTCCACTGGGGCCGCTACACCTCGGGCAACTGGCGGCAGGCGCTGTGGCTCGCGCTGGTCCCGTTCGGCATGGTCAACGCCGCGCAGTTCATGCTCACCCCGCCCGTGACGTGGCGTGAGCGGATCCTCCACACGATCGTCGGCGGGGCGCTACGACTGCTCGCCCTCGGGCTGACCGCGACGTTCGCCCTGGCGGCGGCCTCGATCAGCATCGACCTGGTCGCCCGGCAGCGGCTCGCCACCACGCGACTCGGGCAGGCGCTCGGCGAGGGGACCCTGCTCGCGGGCGGTGCGCTGGTGGCCGCCGGTGCCGTGCTGCTGCTCTACCGGCTGGGACGGCGCAACACGACGGTCCCCGAGCCCCCGGACGCCGCCGACACCCTGGGCCGGTCGCTGGGGGCGACCTCGGGCCTGACCCGGGAGAACTTCTACGCCGGCGACCCGGACGCCACCAGCCTCGGGCGCCTCCACCTCGCGGGTGGCTGGGCGACAGTGGCGCTCGTCGGCAGCCTCAGCGACGGGGATGCCCAGGTGGCCACGGGTCTCAGCTCGTTCGTGTACGCCGCCAGCGCCGGGCTGCTGGGCGCCCTCGCCGTGCTGGTGACGGTGCTCGGCGACCCCGAGCACAGCGCGCCCCGGTCGTGGGAGCGCGACTCGGCGTGGGAGCACTGGAACCACGTCCTGCAGCGCCCGGTGGTCGGCCTGACGGCTGCGCTCCTCGCGCTCGCGGTCCTGCTGTCGTCCGTGGTCATGCTCGTGCTGCGCGGGGTGAACCCGGACAACCCGCTCGCGGCCGTGGACGAGGTGTCCAACACCCTCGTGGTGGTCCTGACGGCCACGCTGACCGTCCTCTTCGCGGCCTCCGCCGGGCTCGCCCACGCGACCCGGCACGTCGACGAGGAGGTGCCGCGGCCCTTCCGCCGCTACGCCCGCGGCATGGCGGCACCGGTCGTCGCGGCCCTCGGCGGCTTCCTCGCCGTCGGCTACTCGGCGGCGCTGCTCCTGGCCAGTGCCGAGCTGCTGGTCGAGGACGCCGCGCTGCCCAAGCTGGTCGAGGGCGTCACCTTCACGTGGGGCGTCTCGGTGCTGCTGCTCGTCGCCGTCGGCGTCGTGCTCGGCTTCCGCACGTGGACCGACCGCGACTGGCGTACGGAACGGGTCCGGCGCAGCTACGGCCTCGTCTACGGTCGCCCGGCGGACGACGGGTCCGATGCGGGTGCCCGGTCCGACCGGCCGACGTGGCTCACGGACGAGCGGGTACGCCGGATCGCGACGGCGAGCGCGGTGGCCCGGGTCAAGCTGGGTCTGCCCGTCGTGCTCGTGTGCTTCTCGCTCCTCGGCATGGTGCTCGCCGTGCTCCTCGCCGTCGACCTCATGACCGGGGTGGGGGCGCCCCGCGACGCACTGCCCGACGACTGGGTGTCGGTGGTCTACCGGCTCGGCGCGCTGACGCTGATCGCCCTGGCCGGCCTGCTCATGACCACGGCGCGCCAGTCCCTGCGCGCCCGCGACCGGCAGCGGGTCGTCAACGTGGTGTGGGACGTCGTGTCGTTCTGGCCGAGGTCCGTGCACCCGTTCGTGCCGCCGCCGTACTCGCAGTTCGCCGTGCAGTCGCTGCGCGACCGGATCCGCCACCACCTCGGCACCTGCGCCAGCGAGGACCCGCCGACGACCGAGGTCGCCGACGCGGTCGTCGTGGAGGCGCACAGCCAGGGCAGCTTCATCTCGGTCGCGGCCCTGCTCTGGCTCAACCCGCAGGAGCTCTCCCGCGTCGGCTTCCTGACCTTCGGCTCCCAGCTGCAGGTCATCTTCCCGCGCGCGTTCCCGGCGTTCACGAGCTATCGCGTCCTCACCGAGCTCGACCGCGCGCTGGACGGTCGCTGGATCAACCTCTTCCGCGACACCGACCCGATCGCCGGCCCGGTGCTCAGCTGGGCGCACACCGGCGAGGAGAAGGGGGGTGTGCTGCGCTCGCGCCGGCTCGGCCCGCGCTCCCCGGACGCGCGCGACCCGTGGCCGCTCGAGCCCGACCGCCTCCCCGCCGTCCGCACCGGGCGGCGCGAGTGCGGACGGGACTGGCGGCTGCTCGACCCGAGCCCGCCCGACCGCCAGCTGCGCGCCGAACCCCTCACCTCGATGATGCAGCACAGCCACTTCGCGCTCTCCCCGGACTGGGACGACGCGGTCGAGTGGCTGGCGACCAGGACCCTGGGCGCGGCCGCCGCCGCCGCGCCGTCGGTGCCGGCCCCGCGCGAGGACGTACGCCCCGGGACTGACGAGGCGGGCGAGATGATGGGCCCGGTCGACTACCAGGCCCACGACTGAGCGGTCGGCGACGGCTCCCGTGTCGCGGCGGGTCCGGCTACCCTCGTGCCGTGGACATCTACGCGTTCCAGAGCACGCTCATGCTGGTGGTGCTCGTCGCGCTGCTCGCGATCAAGGGATTCGCGTTCATCAACTCGCTGACCTACTCGGCCGAGGCCTACCAGGCGGCCGGCAAGCTCACGAAGCCGGCGTGGTGCGCCATCACCGGCCTCGGCTTCGCCGCCCAGCTCATCCTGATCGGCTCCTCGCCGCTCGGCCTGATCCACCTCGTCTTCACCATCGCGTCCCTCGTCTACATCGCCGACGTCCGCCCGGCGCTGGCCGAGGTCACGTCCCGCCGCTGAGCACGCTGTCGATCGCAGCGGCAGCCCGCTCGGCGGACATGGGACTGTGCGGTGACGTGCGTGCCACGCGCATCCCGCGCGCGAGCGCCAGCACGATGTCGACGTGGTGGTCGAGCCTCAGGCTGTCGTGACCGCCGGGGTCGACCGGCCGGTCTGGCAGGCGTTCCTGGAGCAGGTCGGCGACCACCTCCTGCTCTCGCGCCTGCACGTCAGCCACCACTGATCCGACCAGCTCGTCCCACCGCCCCGCCTCCACGACAGTGAGCCATACCCCGTCGAAGACCTCCTCCAGCCACGTCTCCGGAAGGAGGGCATGCACCACCTGGGCGCGCGCCGCGTCCAGATCGTCTGGACGCGGAGCTCCCAGGAGCCTGCGACCCGCTTGATAGGCACGCTCACGGATCCACCTGTGGCCGTACCGCTCGGCGATGGCGACGCGCATCATGGCGACCGTCGGAAACCATGCCGCGATGGCCTGCGGCGTCACGTTGGCGGCTCGCGCGACGGTTCGCAAGGTCACGGCGGACCAGCCACCCTCGGCCAGGAGGGGGATGGCGAGGTCGGTCGCCATCTCGGCCTTCGCCGGGCTGCTACCCGAGAACATCGGGCCGAAGCGAGGGATGTAGCGCTCGTCGCTGTCCACGGCCTCAGCACAGCAGAGTCGGTGACGTCCTCGCAGAGCTCCTCCACAGGCACCATGACCAGTGCCCCCGACGCGCGTTCTGAATTGACGTCAAGTCAACTCGCGCGGGCACGAGGTGTGGCGCCTCCGCGAACCTTGATTGACGTCAATTCAGAACGCGAGGTAACGGTCGAGGGCGGCCATGGCGTCCTCGGGCTCGAAACCGGTGGCGCGGAGCTTGTCGAGCGACATCGCGGAGTTGAGCGGGCGCGGGGCGAACGGGTTGCCCTGCGCCAGCACCCCCTTGGCGTAGGCCTCGGTGGACGTGCCGGACACGTCGTCGGCGGTGCGGCCGGAACGCTCGAAGACCGCCTGCGCGATCTCGCGCCACGACATCGCCGGGCCGCCGTTCGAGACGTGGTAGGTGCCGAACGCGGCGTCGCTGTCGAGGAGGTGGCGGGTGGCGCGGACCAGCTCGTCGGTGAAGGTGAGCCGGCCGACCTGGTCGTCGACGACGCTGGGGGAGACGCCCTTCTCCGCGAGCGACTGCATGGTGCGGACGAAGTTCTTGCCCTCGCCGATCACCCACGACGTGCGCAGGACGTAGTGGCGCGGGGCCAGCGAGACGGCGACGTCGCCGGCCGCCTTGGTCTGCGCGTAGACGCCGAGCGGCGCGAGCGGCTCGTCCTCGGTGTGGCCGGGGTCGAGGGGCGCGGTGCCGTCGTAGACGTAGTCCGAGGAGTAGTGGACGAGGGTGAACCCGTGCTCGCGGGCGAGGCCGGCGAGGGTGGCGGGGCCGGTCGCGTTGGCCGCCCAGGCCGCGACGCGCCCCTCGGGCGTCTCCGCGGCGTCGACGGCGGTGTAGGCGGCCGCGTTGAGCACGACGGCGTACTCGTGCCAGGGCCAGGCAGCGACGGCGTCGGCGTCGGTGACGTCGAGCTCCGCACGCGTGGCCGTGTCGCAGCCCGGGAAGGCGTCAGTTAGGGCGAGGCCGAGCTGGCCGCCGCCGCCGAGGACGAGCGTCTTCTTGGCGGGGATCGCCGTCGAGGGGTCGAGGCCGGGGTTGTTCTGGTCCTTGTCGCTGATGATCGCCTCGGACAGCGGGATCGGCCAGTCGATCGCGACGGTGGCGTCGTCGAGCGCGAGCGCGGGGTAGGCGATGCCCGGGCGCCAGTGCGCGTTGACGAGGTAGGTGTAGGCCGTCGCGTCCTCGAGCACCTGGTAGCTGTTGCCGACGCCGCGGGGCACGAAGACCGCGACGGAGGTGTCCATCTCGAGGGTGAAGGTCGCGCCGAAGCTGTCGCCCTCGCGCATGTCGACCCACGCGCCGAAGATCCGGCCGGTGGCCAGCGAGACGAACTTGTCCCACGGCTCGGTGTGGATGCCACGGGTCACGCCGCGGTCGGCGTTGTAGGAGACGTTGTTCTGGACCGGCCCGAAGTCGGGCAGGCCGATGGCGAGCATCTTCTCGCGCTGCCAGTTCTCCTTGAAGAACCCGCGGGAGTCGTCGCGGCGGTCGAGCCGTACGACGACGAGGCCCGGGATCGGGGTCTGCTCGAGGGAGGGGAGGGTCACTGCCCCGCTCCTACTGACCCTTGGCGGCGTACGTCGCCTCGACCGCGTCCTTGTGGGGGCGCCACCAGTCCTCGTGTGACTGGTACCACTCGATGGTGTTGGCCAGGCCGGCCTCGAAGTCCTGGAACTGCGGCTGCCAGCCGAGCTCCTGGCGCAGCTTGCCCGACTCGATGGCGTAGCGGAGGTCGTGGCCGGCGCGGTCGTTGACGTGGTCGAAGTCGTCGGCGTCCTTGCCCATCAGGGTGAGGATCAGGCGGACGACCTCGAGGTTGTTCTTCTCGCCGTCGGCGCCGATCAGGTAGGTCTCGCCGATGCGGCCCTTCTCGAGGATCGTCAGCACGGCGGAGGAGTGGTCGTCGGCGTGGATCCAGTCGCGGACGTTCTCGCCCGAGCCGTAGAGCTTGGGGCGCACGCCGTCGATGACGTTGGTGATCTGGCGCGGGATGAACTTCTCGATGTGCTGCCAGGGCCCGTAGTTGTTCGAGCAGTTGGAGACCGTCGCGCGGACGCCGAAGCTGCGGACCCAGGCGCGGACGAGGTGGTCGGAGCCGGCCTTCGACGCGGAGTAGGGGGAGGACGGGTTGTAGGGGGTGTCCTCGGTGAAGCGCTTCGGGTCGTCGAGCTCGAGGTCGCCGTAGACCTCGTCGGTCGAGACGTGGTGCAGGCGCTTGTCGTGCTTCCGCACCGCCTCGAGGATCGTGTAGGTCCCGAGGATGTTGGTCTTGATGAACGGGCTCGGGTCGTTGAGCGAGTTGTCGTTGTGCGACTCGGCCGCGTAGTGGACGACCGCGTCGTGGGCCGCCACCAGCGGGTCGACGACGTCCTCGTCGGCGATGTCGCCGACCACCAGCTGCACCCGGTCCTCGGGCAGCCCCGCCAGCGACTCCTTCGAGGCGGCGTAGGTGAGCTTGTCGAGCACCGTGATCTTCAGGTCGGTGTGGTCGACGAGGTGGTGCACGAAGTTCGACCCGATGAACCCCGCGCCCCCGGTCACGAGAAGGCGTTCCATGCCGCGGAGTCTAGGGGCGGGCGACGATCTCGAACGAGTCGGCCACGTCGAGCGCGTTCGTGGTGTACGTCGCCACGCGACCGCCGCGCGTCGACCAGCCGTCGGGTAGGTCGTCCTCGACGGCGTATCCGCGGGGGAAGGCGACCCGCACCCGGACGTCCTGCGGGTCGACCATGCCCTGGGGGTCGAGCGCCAGCCGGTAGGCGAGCCCGTCGCCCTCGCGCACCGCGGCGGCAGGGACGTCGTACGTCACCGCGAGGGTGTGGCGGGCCTGGGGCGCGAACCGCACCTCGGGGCGGATGAAGTAGCGGCCGAAGAAGCTGCGCGGTGACGTCTCGACGGGCTCGCCGTCGACCTCGACCGAGTCGAAGGTGGCGCCGGTGGGGAGGAACGGCGCGATGCTCAGGGTGTTCCAGCGGGTGAAGTAGCCCTGCTGCGGGTCAGGCACCGGCTGGACGTAGGGCGGGGAGTCGTTGTGGACCTCGACCTCCATCCGCACCCGCGCGCTGCCGTCCTCGCGCAGCGCGACGTCGGTGCTGACGGTGCGCCGCTGCCAGTAGTCGGACTTGCTCGGCACCTTGTTCTGGGTGAAGACGCCGATGTAGTCGTGCTCGGTGTCGGAGAGCCGGCCGGTGAGGCCGAGCCCGTCGAAGGCTGCCTGCTCGTCGGGGCTGCGGAAGTACAGCGCGAAGCGGCGCTCGTCGGCGGCCTCGCCGAGGACGCGGCCCGTGCCGACCGGGTCGTTGCCGGACAGCAGGCGCTCGACGAACACGGGGGCGAGCGCGCGGTTGACCGCCTTGCGGGCGGCCGGGTCGGGGTAGTCGTCGTAGCTGCCGATGAGCTTCTCGACGAGGTTGTCGCCGGTCAGCGTGCCGAGGGTCGGCACCTCGATCGGGCCGGTGACCTCGACCAGCTTGGAGAGCGCGACCACGTCGATCACCACCACGCCGGCCAGCCGGCGCCCGCGCAGGCTGCGCCAGGCGTTGGCCAGCTCGTTGCCCGAGACCTCCCAGTCGGGGGCCATGGTGGCCAGCGCCGGCTTCATCCGGCCGCGGTGCAGCGGGTTGCCCTTGACCTTCTTCCAGTAGCGCGGCTGGCGCGTGCCGGGGGCGGTGGACAGGTCGACCGTCTCGCCCATCGACAGCCGGCCGCGGTCGAGGTCGACGGGGACGAACGTCTGCGGGGTGCCGCCGGAGTAGAGCATCTCGGCGGGGTTGAGCAGCGCCACGAGGTACTGCCGGCTGGCGTCGCGCCCGAGGACCTTCGGCAGGTGGTCGAGCAGCGGGTCGATCGTCTCCAGGCCGTCCGCGAGCGGCGCCACCTCACCCTGCGCCTGGTCGCGGGCCTCGGCGAGCCGGTCGCCGACCACCGCGCGGGAGTCCGCGACGTCGGCGAGCTCGGCCTGCGCGTCGGCCAGCCGCGTCGACACCTCGCGCAGGTCGTCGATGACGCCCTCCAGCACGTCGATGTCGACGTTGCCGTTGTCGACGAGGGTCGACTCCTCGCCGCGCACCTGCGGCAGGATGCGTACGCCGGTCTCCGCCACCCCGACGAGCTGGTCGAGGGCGTTGCCGAGGCGTCGCACGTCGCGCACGGGGCCGCCGGCGACCGGCACCCAGCTCCACACGTCGCCACCGACGCCCTGGACCGAGCCCTGAAGGTCGTCGGTCTCCGACCGGGCGCGCTCGACCGCCGCGACCGCCGCCTCGGTGTCACCGGCGTCCAGCGCGTCCTTGGCGGCCGTGAGCTCGGCACGCGCGTCCTCGGCGTGGCCGGGGGCCGAGAGGAAGGGGATCGCCAGCAGCGCCAGCACCACCACCAGCAGCAGGAGCAACCCGCCGATCACGGTCGCCGGCCGGAGCAGCCGTCGCGGCGTGGCGCGACGGGAGGACGGCATGCGCACATGGTGCCGCAGGGGCGGGAACCCGCGGCAATCGCGGACGCCCCCTAGGGTTCACCCATGCGCGGAATCATCCTGGCCGGGGGCACCGGCTCGCGACTGCACCCGATCACCCAGGGAATCAGCAAGCAGCTGGTGCCCGTCTACGACAAGCCGATGATCTACTACCCGCTCTCCACGCTGATGCTGGCGGGCATCCGGGACGTGCTGATCATCACCACGCCCCACGAGGCCGACGGCTTCCACCGGCTGCTCGGCGACGGCTCGCAGTTCGGCATCAACCTGTCGTTCGCGGTGCAGCCCTCGCCGGACGGTCTGGCGCAGGCCTTCATCATCGGCGCCGACCACATCGGCTCCGAGCGGTCCGCGCTCGTCCTCGGCGACAACATCTTCTACGGCTCGGGCCTCGGCCAGCAGCTGCTGCGCTTCGCCGAGCTCGACGGCGCCGCGGTCTTCGGCTACCACGTCGCCGACCCGCGCGCGTACGGCGTCGTGGAGTTCGACGACAACGGCCGGGCCCTCTCGCTGGAGGAGAAGCCGGAGAACCCGAAGAGCGACTTCGCGGTGCCGGGGCTCTACTTCTACGACAACGACGTGGTGCAGTACGCCGCCGAGCTGGCGCCGTCGGCCCGCGGCGAGCTCGAGATCACCGACCTCAACCGGCGCTACCTCGAGGAGGGCCGCCTCCACGTCGAGGTGCTGCCGCGCGGCACCGCCTGGCTCGACACCGGCACCTTCGACTCGCTCAACGACGCCTCCAACTTCGTGCGCACCATCGAGGGCCGGCAGGGCTTCAAGGTCGGCGCGCCGGAGGAGGTCGCGTGGCGGATGGGCTTCCTGTCCGACGACGAGCTCGTCGCGCGCGCCGAGCCGCTGCGCAAGAGCGGCTACGGCGAGTACCTCCTGGGTCTGCTCAAGCACGGCTGACGCGTTTGGGGGCGTTCGTGGCGGGGGAGGGTCAGGGGTAGCGGACCGGACGGCGGCCGCACCCCGCCCAGCGCGAAGGAGGCCCCGTGCCTGACCCGACCTCGCTCGACCTCGTCTCGGGTGCGCCCGCGGCCCGACAGGTGCTGCAGGACCCGTTCTGGGCGACCGTGCTGCGCCGCCACGACGACGTCGACCTCGTGGTGCTCCCGCAGGAGCCGCCCGACCGCACAGAGGTCCCGGCGGACGAGCCGACGCTCGACCCCGACGCGGCGCGCGAGGAGCTGCGGGCGCGGATGGCTGCGCTCTGGGCCGCCCTCGGCCTCGATGCCGAGCCCACCCACCTCGACGACGTCTGGTTCGCCGGCGCCGCGCCCGGCACCCTGCGCTGGCAGGGCACCGCGACCTTCGACGGCCTCGACCCGGTCGTCGCCTCCGGCACCCTCCAGCGCGCCCAGGGGCTCCTCGACGAGGCCGACGGGTGGCACGTTCTGGCCCCGCCCGACGGCGTACCGCGCGTGCTCGCCGGGCGCCCGGCGCGGGTCGGCCGCGAGGACGTGCAGGTCCTGGCGCCCGCTCCCGGCCGGGTGGTGCTGCGGATCCGCTCCGCGCTCGTCGTGGTCGGCGAGGCCGCCGTGTCCGAGGCGATCGCCGGGGGTGAGCGATGAGCGACCCGCTGGTCTGGCAGATGGAGACCCTTCGCCGCGGCACCCAGGGGTGGGAGTCGCAGGAGACGCTGATGGACACCTCGGCCCGCGAGCTCGGGGCCGCGTCGGCCTCGGCCCTGCCGCCGAGCGTGCAAGGGGCGGCGACGACGTTCCTGACGCGCTGGGCCGGCTGGGCCGGGGAGAGCGCCGCGATCGCGCAGGGCTTCGTGGGCGCCCTGCACGCGACCGCCGACGACTACTCGACCACCGACGACGCCACCGACCGGCAGTTCAGCGACCTCGACGGACGACTGGGGTCGGCCCGGTGACCGTCACGATCGAGGTGCCGACCTCCGTCCCGGCGCAGCTCAGGAAGCCCGAGGGCGACGCCGGCGGGGCCGACGGGCTCGCCACGACCATCTACGCCGCGGCCGGCCGCTACGAGGAGTTCGCCGACCGGTGCGCGGAACTGCAGACCCTCGGCAGCTGGACCGGCGTCGCCTACGCCTCCTACAAGGAGGCGTCCGGGAAGGCGTCCACCGAGCACGCGGCGATGGCGACGACCGTACGCCGCGTCGCGCGCGGGGTGACCGCCTTCGCCGACACCCTGCGCGACCTGCTGCGCGACCACGAGGACCTCGTCGAGCGCAAGCGTGGGCTCGACGAGCGGCGCACCGCCCTCATCGCCGACATCAACGCCGCCACCGACGTCACCGACAACGAGATCGCCGCCTTCCGTGAGCGAGCGGTCGACCTGCGGGCCGACTACTCCGAGCTCGTCACCGCCGACGACGACCTCCAGCGGCGCGTCCGCGACAACGAGACGCTGCTGCGGCAGGTCTTCCAGGCCGCCGACACGCTGCCCGAGTCGCTCGGCGCCGACGGCGGCATCCCGCCGATGGCGGAGTCGGCGATGAACCGCCCCGGGGCGCCCGGCAGCGGCGCGACGCCCGAGGAGGTGCAGCAGTGGTGGGAGGGCCTCAGCGAGGCCGAGCGCGAGGCGGTGATCGCGGCCTACCCCGAGCGCGTCGGCCAGGGTGACGGCCTCCCGGCCGGGGCCCGCGACCAGGCCAACCGGGTGCTGCTCGACGACGACCTCGCGCGGCTCGCCGCCAAGGACGAGGACGGCACGATCTCCCCGCTCGAGCGCCGCGTGCTCGCCAACGCCGGGCATGCGCGCGACGCGCTCGCCAACGCCGACGCCTACACCGACCCGCTCGACCCCGACCTGAAGCCCGGCGGCGTGCTGTGGCTCTACGACCCCGCCGCCTACGACGGTGACGGCCGCGTCGCCGTCGCGGTGGGCGACCTCGACCACGCGACCGACGTCGCGGTCTTCACGCCGGGCATCAACACCGACATGTCCGACACCACCTCCTACACCGACCGGATGATGAACCTCTACGAGTCGACGCGCTACAACGGCGACGGCTCGAGCGTGGCCACCATGTTCTGGCTCGGCTACGACGCGCCGCACGGACCGACCGACCTCGCGACCCTCAGCGAGGGGCGTGCCGAGGAGGGTGGCCGCAACCTCGCCGACGCCATCGACGGGCTGCGTGCCTCCCGGCCCGACGACCCCGCCCACCTCACCGCCGTCGGCCACAGCTACGGCTCCACCACGACGTCGTACGCCACCCACGGGGACACGTCCGACGTCGACGAGGTGGTCCTCATCGGCAGCCCCGGCGCGGGCCCGGCCGACCACGCCAGTGACCTCGGGCCCGGCGCCGACCACGTCTACGTCGGTCGCGACAGCCGCGACTTCGTGGCCGTGCTGGGCGACGAGGGATGGGTGGGGAAGCTCGGCGTCGGGCTGGGCACCGACCCGTCGTCGGAGGACTTCGACGCCAACCGGTTCGAGGCCGAGGACGTCGACCGCAGCTGGCACCGCAACACCGGCGACGCGCACAGCTCCTACCTCGACCAGGACACCGAGTCGCTCTACAACATCGGCCGCATCGTCGACGGCCACGGTGACGACATCAACACCGCGGAGCAGAGCTATGACCCGTGGTGGGGCCCGCCGCAGGACCCCGAGTGGGACCGCGACCCGACCGCCGACCAGCCCGGCCGTTCCGACACGAGCCCCGACCGGTGAGGATGGGGCGCATGAGACTCCTCCCGCTCCGCCTGCTGCTGGCCCTCGCGCTCGCCGTGGGGCTGGGGTCGTGCGGCGACCCCGACCCCGAGCAGGCAGCCGACGACCTGGCGTCGATGAAGCAGGCGGTCAACGCCGAGCTCCGCGACATGGCCGCTGCGATCACCGGCACCGGCCTCGCCGTCGAGCGCGCGCAGGGGAGGGTCGAGAGCGAGGGCATGTCGACCTACCGCGCCGAGGACTACAAGGCGTCCGCGGTCGTCGTCGGCGAGGGCGCCGAGGGGGACCAGGTCGAGCAGGCCGCGGCCGCGCTGGAGGAGGCCGGGTGGACGCGCACCTCCGACGGTCTCGACGCCTCCGAGCCGTGGGCGCAGCTCGAGCGCGACGACTTCCGCACCACCATCGGCTGGACCAAGGTCGGCGAGCGCGAGCTGGTGCTCACCCTCGACCAGGAGGGCGAGGTCGAGGTGCCGAAGGACTCCGAGCCGGTCGAGCGCGACAACTCCGAGGACATCCCGCTGGACTGAACGGTCGTCCTTCAGCCCAGGTCGGCGGCGACCATGCGCCGCACGATCTCGGCGAAGCCGACCGTGGGCGCCCACCCCAGCTCCTCGCGCGCGCGGCTCGCGTCGCCGACCAGCTCGGCCGGGTCGGCGGGGCGGAAGAACGCGGCGTCCTGGCGCACGAGGTGCTCCCAGTCGCCGATGCCGGCGGCCGCGAAGGCGGCGGCCACGAAGTCGCGCACGGAGTGGGCCGTGCCGGTGGCGATGACGTAGTCGCCCGGCTCGTCCGCTCGGGCGGCGCGCACCATCGCGTCGACGTAGTCGGGGGCCCACCCCCAGTCGCGGCGGACGTCGACGTTGCCGAGGACCAGCTCGTCGGCCTCGCCCCGCGCGATCGCGGCGACCGTCGAGGTGATCTTGCGGGTCACGAAGCGCGGGTGGCGGCGCGGCGACTCGTGGTTGTAGAGGATCGCGCTCGACACGTGCAGGTCGCGCTGCCGGAACACGCGGGCGGACAGGTGCGCGAAGGCCTTCGCGGCGCCGTACGGGTTGACCGGCGCGATCGGCGTGCCCTCGTCCTGGGGAGAGCCGGCGGCGTCGCCGAAGATCTCCGCGCTCGACGCCTGCACGAGTCGTACGCCGTCGACCCGGCGCGCCGACTCCATCAGCGCGACGGCGGCCAGGCCGTTGACGTGGGCGGTGCGGTCGGGCTCGTCCCACGACTGCGCGACCGAGCTGATCGCGGCGAGGTTGTAGACCTCGCGCGGCGCGATCTCGCGCAGCAGCCGCCGGGTGGCGTCGACGTCGCCGAGGTCACCGGTGTGGAGGACGACCTCGTCGGGGCAGTGGGCCGGGTGCCCGTCGGCCTCGAGGACCAGCGCGTGCACCTCCATGCCGTCGGCGACGAGCCGCTCGGCGAGGTAGGTGCCGTCCTGCCCGCCGATCCCGGTGATGAACGCCGCCGTCACCAGCCCGCCTCGGCGGCGGCGATGTCGGCGTCCACCATCATCGCGACGAGCTCGGGGAAGGTGACCGTGGGCGTCCAGCCGAGCCGCTCGCGGGCCTTGCTCGCGTCGCCGATGAGCATCTCGACCTCCGCCGGTCGCATGAAGCGCGGGTCCTGCGTGACGTGCTTGCTCCAGTCGTCGATGCCCACGTGGGCGAAGGCGACGTCGAGGAAGTCGCGGATCGACCAGGTCTGCCCGGTGGCGATGACGTAGTCGTCGGCCTCGTCCTGCTGCAGCATCCGCCACATCGCCTCGACGTAGTCGCCGGCGTAGCCCCAGTCGCGACGCGCGTCGAGGTTGCCGAGGGCCACCGAGTCCTGCCGGCCAAGGTGGATCCGGGCGACCGCCTGGCTGATCTTGCGGGTCACGAACTCGGGCCCGCGGCGCGGCGACTCGTGGTTGAAGAGGATGCCCGAGGAGGCGTGCATGCCGTAGGACTCGCGATAGTTGATCGTCATGTGGTGGCCGAAGACCTTGCTGACGCCGTAGGGCGAGCGGGGCCACAGCAGGGTGCGCTCGGTCTGCGGCACCTCCTGCACCTTGCCGAACATCTCCGAGCTCGAGGCCTGGTAGAACCGGATGGCGGACGGGTCGTCGCCGGCGTGGAGGCGTACGGCCTCCAGCACGTTGAGCACGCCCATGCCCGTGACGTCGCTGGTCACGAAGGCGTTCTCCCAGGAGTAGGCCACGAACGAAATCGCGCCGAGGTTGTAGACCTCGTCGGGCTGCGAGTCGCGCATCGCCCGCATCAGGCTGGACAGGTCGGTGAGGTCGCCCGTGTGCAGCCGGACGTCGGGGACGAGGTCCTCGACGAGCGCGCGGCGGGGGTTGTTCTGGCCGCGGAGCAGGCCGTGGACGTCGTACCCCTTCTCCAGCAGGAGCTCGGCGAGGTAGAGCCCGTCCTGCCCCGTGATCCCGGTGATGAGCGCGCTGGGCATGCGCGGCATTGTGTCAGCACGACCTCTCGTAGGGTGGGGCGCATGAAGATCCTCGTCAGCGGCGGCGCCGGTTACATCGGCTCGCACACCGTCGTCCAGCTCGTCGCCGCCGGCTACGACGTCGTCATCGTCGACAACTTCAGCAACTCGCACCCGACGGTGACGGGGCGGCTCGAGGCGCTGACCGGGACCCGGATCACCGTCCACTCGTTCGACCTGACCGACCACGACAAGACCGAGCACCTCTTCGCGACCGAGCACTTCGACGGGGTGATCCACTTCGCGGGCTACAAGGCCGTCGGCGAGAGCGTCGAGAAGCCGCTGGAGTACTACGAGAACAACCTCGTCTCCACCTTCTCGCTGGTCCGGGCGATGCAGCGCTACGACGTCGACAAGCTGGTCTTCTCCTCCAGCGCGACGGTCTACGGCGAGGACCAGGCCGCCGCGACCGAGGACCGTACGACCTACGCCACCAACCCCTACGGCTGGACCAAGGTGATGCAGGAGCAGATCCTGCGCGACGTCGCGGTCGCCCGGCCCGAGATGCGGTTCGCGCTGCTGCGCTACTTCAACCCGGTCGGCGCGCACCCCTCCGGCACGATCGGCGAGGACCCGTCGGGGATCCCCAACAACCTGGTGCCCTACATCGCCCAGGTGGCGGTCGGGAAGCGCGAGAAGCTGATGGTCTTCGGCGACGACTACGACACGGTCGACGGCACCGGCGTGCGCGACTACATCCACGTCGAGGACCTCGCCGCCGGCCACATCGCCGCGCTGAAGGCGCTCGCCGACACCGACGAGCCGGTCCACACCTGGAACCTCGGCTCCGGCCACGGCACGAGCGTGCTCGAGATGGTGAAGGCGTTCGAGAAGGCCGTCGGCCGCGAGATCCCCTACGAGATCGTGGCCCGCCGCCCGGGTGACGTCGCCGTCTCCTACGCCGACCCGTCCAAGGCCAACCGCGAGCTCGGCTGGAGCACCCGGAAGACCGTCGATGACATGGCCGCCGACACCTGGCGCTGGCAGTCGCAGAACCCCCGGGGCTTCGCCGGCTGATGCTCCGGCGGGCCGTGGTCGTCCTGCTGCTGGGCTGCCTGCTGCCCGCGCAGCCGCCGGCCTCGGCCGCTCCCGACAAGCCCCTCGCCGGGCGCGTGGTCGTCCTCGACCCGGGGCACCAGCTCGGCAACCACAACTTCCCCCGCCGCATCGACCGGCCGGTCCCGGCCGGCGGCTTCACCAAGCCCTGCAACACCACCGGGACCGCCACCGACGGGGGCTACCCGGAGGCGACCTTCGCCTGGCAGGTGTCGCGCCTGGTCGCGGCCCGGCTGCGCGAGCTCGGTGCGACGGTGCGGCTCACGCGGCACAGCAACCGTCAGGACCGCTGGGGCCCGTGCGTCGACGTGCGCGGCCGCACAGGCAACAGGATCGACGCCGACCTCAAGCTCTCCATCCACGCCGACGGGTCGTACGCCGCCGGCGCGCGCGGCTTCCACGTCATCGCCCCACCCGACCGCGCGCCGTGGACCGCCGACATCCACCGGCCGTCGATGCGGCTGGCGACCTCGGTGAAGGCCGGCCTGCTGGCCCAGCGCTTCGGCGTCGCGACCTACACCGCGGGCGGCGACGGGATCGACGTACGCCCCGACCTCGGCACCCTCAACCTCTCCGACGCCCCCACCGTGATGGTCGAGCTCGGCAACATGCGCAGCGCAGCCGAGGCACGCGTGATGACCTCACCCTCCGGTCGCGCCCGCTACGCCCGCGGCCTGGTGTCCGGGGTGCGCCGCTACCTCGACTGAGCACCATGCAGGCAGTTCGCGCGTCGGTCCGGCCGGCTGAGCGTGGGACCCGGGAAGCGCCACCCGAACTGCCTGCACGGTGCCTGTGGATGACCGGAGCGGCCGAAGGCTGACCTGTACCAGTGTCGGGGGATGGATCCGGTGGTGGCACTCAGGGAGCTCGGCGGCGTCGGCACGTTGCGCGAGCTGCTGGCGTACACCACCCGGTCGCAGCTCACCGCCGCGCTGGTCGCCGGACTGGTCCACAAGCCGCGTCACAACAGGTACTGCCTCGTCGACCTCGCCGATTCGCTGCGCGCGGTGGCGCGGACCGGGGGCACCGCGTCCCACCTGAGCGCGGCTCAGCAGTTCGGGTGGAAGCTCAAGCACGACCCGGTGCGCCCCTGCATCACCCTGCCCCGGAGTGCCCGCAAGCCCGCCGGGGCCTACGAGCTGCACTGGGCCGATCTGTCCGAGCGCGAGCTGCGCCGCAACGTCACCTCGCGCACGCGCACGGTCATCGACTGTGCCCGGGCGTACGACTTCGACGTCGCGCTCTGCGTGGCCGACTCGGCCGTGCGGGAGGGCATCGTCGACCGCGACGACCTCCTGATCGCTGCTGCGCGCAGCCCGCGCACCGGCCGCGCCAAGGCACAGCGGGTGGCCGAGGCAGCTGACGCGCGGCGGGCGAACCCGTTCGAGACCTGCCTGCACGTCATCGCGATGTCGGTGGCCGGGATGGAGGTGACCCCGCAGGGCCACGTGCCGGGGGTGGGGTACGTCGACCTGCTCGAGCGGCGCCTCGGAATCGTGCTGGAGGCCGAGTCGCTGGAGCACCACTGGACCAAAGCCGGCCTGCAGCGAGACGTCGACCGCTACACGAAGGCCGCTCGGCTCGGCCTGGTGGTCCTGAGGTTCACCTGGACCGACGTCATGTTCCGGCCCGACGACGTGCGCGCGGCCATCGAGGACGTCGTCCGGTGGCGCACCAGGCAGGCAGTTGGGTGCCACGGCCTCGTCGCGTGAGCGTGCGACACCAGAGCAGCAGCGCGAACTGCCTTCGTGGTGCTCGTCAGCGGACGTCGAGCTCGGCCATCGCGCGGAGGACGACGCGGAGGTGGGCGACCTCGTGGATCCTCAGCAGGTGGGAGCCACCGAGGGCGGCGAGGACGCCGTAGAAGCCCTCGGCCTTGCGGAACTCGTCACCGAAGATGTCGTAGGTGTGGGGCAGCACGTTGCACACGGGGACGCCGAGGGGGCGCAGCTGGAAGGTCTGCGCGAGCACCCGGGCCTGGTGGCGGGCGCGGGTCATCGGGTCGACGAGGTTGCCGTAGTAGAAGCCCATGCCGGGGTCGACGACGACCTTGTGGACGCCGAGGGAGCGGGCGTGCTCCAGCCGGGGCCCGAAGTGGTCGAGCAGCACCGGCATCGGGTCGGCGTCGGGCGGCACGTCGGCGATCTCGCGGACGTTGGCGGTGGTGCCGAAGCACAGGACGACAGCGGCGTCGTACTCGGCGGCCAGCGCGAGCATGACGTCCTCGTGCTGGCGTCCGGTCATGTTGAGCACGCGCGCGCCCGCGTCGAGGCAGGCGCGGACGACCTCCGGCTCGTAGGTCTCCACCGACACGACGGCCTCGGCCGCCAGCTCCTTCACGGCCGGCACGAGGGTCGCGATCTGGTCGGCGGCGGACACGCGCGCCGCGCGGGCATTGCTCGACTCGGCGCCGAGGTCGATGAGCGCCGCACCCTGCGCCGCCTGGATACGACCCATGCGGACGGCGTCGGCGGGGCCCGTGGCCACGCTCTCGCGGTAGGTCGAGTCGCGCGAGAGGTTGATGCAGCCCATGAGGGTCACCGCACCGTCGCCGATCGTCACCGGCCCGCGCGGTCCGTCGAGGACGACGGGGGCGACGGGGCTGTCCCACGACGCGCCGTGCTCGGCGTGCAGGGCAGCCAGATCCGCAAGGGTGATCACGCCTTCCAGCGTAGGCGGCAGGATGAAGGTCGTGAGCGAACCCCTCGACCTGCAGCGCCTGGCCGACCTGTCCGACGACGACCTCTCGGCGGCGTACACGCCCGAGCGCGAGCCGTGGCTGCGGGTGAACTTCGTGAGCACCGTGGACGGCGCGGCGACCGGGTCGGACGGGCTCAGCGGCACGATCAACGACGATGCTGACAAGCGGGTCTTCGACACCCTGCGCCGGCGGGCGCACTGCCTGGTGGTGGGGGCGGGCACGATCCGCGAGGAGGAGTACGACGTCCCGCGGGTGCCGATCGTCGTGGTCAGCCGGTCCGCCGACATCCCGCCGACGCTGGCCGAGGCGCCGCCCGGGCGCGTGCTGATGGCGACCGTGGCGACGTCCGACGGCCTGGCCGACGCCCGCGAGGCGCTGGGGGAGGACCACGTGCTCGTCCTCGGCGAGGAGGAGATCGACCTCGTCGCCCTCAAGGCCGCGCTGGCCGAGCGCGGCTGGACCGAGCAGCTGTGCGAGGGCGGGCCGTCGCTGTTCGCCGACATGCTCGCGGCGGGCGTCGTCGACGAGCTGTGCTGGACGGTCGTGCCGCGGCTGACGGGCGGCGACGCCGTCCGCATCGCCACGGGCGCCGAGGTCGACGTGGCGCTGCGTCCCGCCCTGCTGCTGGAGCAGGACGGGACGCTGCTGGGGCGCTGGCTGGTGGAGGCTCAGGGAGCCGGGTGGTCCACCACGTAGCTCGGCACCCCCGGCGCCGAGCTGTCCACCCGCGCGCCGACGTCGTTGACGACGTGCTCGATGCTGCCCGCCTCGAGGTTGACCGTCATCACGTGGTGCAGGCGCACCCCGGCACGCTCGGGCACCTCGAAGCCGCTCTCGGTCGTGATGGAGGGGTCGTTGCGGTTGAACACGTAGACCCCGCCGCCGAACAGCTGGTGGCGCCGCACGTCGTCGGAGACCTTGTAGCCCGACCACCCGAGCGTCCCGTCGGGGCGGGTCCAGTCGGCCTGGCTCGGCGGGTCGTAGGGCAGCTCGTTCTGGTAGAGCACGACGTGGCCGTCCTCGCCGTTCCAGACGGTGTTGAACTCCTGGAAGTGCTCGACGAACAGGCCGGTCGCGAAGACGCGGTCGCCGTTGACGACGGCGCCGACGCGGCCGGTGTTGGTGCGCCAGCGGTCGGTGTCGCCCGCGACGCCCGCGGTGAACCCCTCGACGCCGTGGTCGGCGCGCCACACCCAGGTGTGGTCGATGAGCACGTCGTCGGCGTCGACCTGGAGCGCGACGTCGGTGCGACCCACGTGGGGGCCGCCGACGCGGAAGTAGACGTCGTTGAGGGTGGTGGTGGGCACGGAGCCCTTCCGGGGCCGGTGGTCGCCGGAGCGGCCGGGACGGCCCTCGAGGTGCATGAGCGTGTCGGACAGCCCGGTGCCCGCGTCGACGGTCACGCCGGCGATGACGACGTCGGTGGCCTGCTTGGCGACGACGACCGGCGTCGCCCCGCCGACCGCGGTCAGCGTCGCCTGGCCGAGCCCGAGGACCACGGTGCCGCTGCGGCGTACGACGAGGCTGCGGTCGACGTCGTACACGCCGGGCGTGAGCAGGAGGTTCTTGCCGCGGTCGAGCGCCTTCGCCATCTCGCGCGCCGGCTGGTCCGGGGTGGCGACGTGGAACGACGACAGCGCGAGGTCGGTGCCGCCGGCGTCACCGGAGGTCCAGTCGGGACCGCGCGACCCGGTGCGCACGTCCGGCACGCGCACCTGCCACGCGCCGTCGGGTCCGATGTGCAGGAACGGCTTCTCGCGGCTCAGCGGCGTGGTGTCGAGGGTGGTGTAGGGCGGGTTCGGGAAGCCCGACTCGGAGGGCGCGCCGACGGTGCCGGCGAAGACCTGGTTCCACACGCCGTTGGTCCAGCTGCCGACCTCGGAGTTGCGGGTGATCCACTGCTGCTGCGACCCGTTGATGATCGTCCCGGCCCGCGAGTCGGCGAGGTAGCCGCCGCTGGCGTACTGCGGGCCCGCGGTGCAGTAGTCCATCAGCGACAGGTTGCCGCCGCGGACGTCGACGCGGCGCAGCGACGAGGCCTGGGAGACGGCCCAGAAGTTGGCCGACGAGCGGCAGCCGTCCTGCCCGGCGCCGTTGACCTGGATCGTGAGGTTCGACATCGAGCGCCAGAAGTTGTTGAGGGCCACGCAGTAGGGCTGCGTCGGGCCGTCGGTCAGGCAGCGGTTGTAGACCTCGACCTTGCCGTTGATCACCGTGTCGGACGGTGACGCGCCGAGCCCGGCGACCTCGGTGTAGTAGCCCACCTTGATCTGCAGCGGCTCGGCGTCGGTGCCGTAGGTGCCGGGCTCGAACAGGAGGCTCCAGCGCTCGGACGACATCTCGGCGTCGACCTGCTGCGCCCAGATGGCGTCGGCGCGCGCGCGGATCTCCGCGACGGGCATCGAGGGGTCGAAGACCACGACGCGTGGGCCGAGGTCGGGTGCGGCCGCCCCCGGTGGTGCCGGCGGCGGGCTGGCCGCGGTGCCGGGCGCGAGGGCGAGCGGCGTCAGGCCGGCGAGGGCGAGGACGAGGGCGACGAGGGCCGCGCGCAGCGGCGTACGACGGTGTGACGGGCGTGGGGGCATGGGGGGACCTTCCCGGGGGTGTGGGAGCGCTTCCACACCACTGTGCCCCAGAAGCGTGACGACCGCCACACCCCGGGAGGGTCCGGGCTCAGCCCAGCGCGTCGAGCAGGGCCTTGGAGAAGGCCGGGATGTCGTCGGGGTTGCGGCTGGTGATGAGGTTGCCGTCGACGACGACCTCCTCGTCGACCCACTCGCCGCCGCCGTTGCGGATGTCGGTCTGCAGGCTCGGCCAGCTGGCGAGGCGCTTGCCCTTGACCCGGTCGGCCTCGACGAGGGTCCAGGGTGCGTGGCAGATGGCGGCGACGGGCTTGCCGGAGTCGACGAAGTCCCGGACGAAGGCGACGGCCTCCTCGTCCATGCGGAGGGCGTCGGGGTTGGCGACGCCACCGGGCAGGACCAGGGCGTCGTAGTCGGCGACGGCGACGTCGGAGACCCGCCGGTCGACCCGCTGCGTGCTGGACTTGTCGAGGTGCTGGAACAGCTGCACCTCGCCCTCGTCGGTCGAGAGGAGCTCGGCAGTGTGGCCGGCGTCGACGGCGGCCTGCCACGGCTTGGTGAGCTCGACCTCCTCGATGCCTTCGGATGCGGTCAGGAATGCGATGCGCTTGGACATTCCTTCACCGTCGCTCGGCATCGGGGGACCGACAACACTCCGAGGGGTGAGGTGACTAGCCGATGGCGCCGGCGTCGTCCTTGGCGAGCGAGCGCGAGATGACCATCCGCTGGATCTGGTTGGTGCCCTCGAAGATCTGCATGACCTTGGCCTCGCGCATGTAGCGCTCGACCGGGAAGTCGCGGGTGTAGCCGTAGCCGCCGAGCACCTGGACGGCGTCGGTGGTGACCTTCATGGCGTTGTCGGTGGCGACCAGCTTGGCGACCGACGCCTCCCGCGAGAACGGCAGTCCGGCGTCGCGCAGCCGTGCGGCGTGGAGCATCGTGGCGCGGGCGGAGACGATCGCGGCCTCCATGTCGGCCAGCACGAAGGCGAGGCCCTGGTGGTCGATGATGCGGGTGCCGAACGTCTCGCGCTCCTTGGCGTAGGCCACCGCCGCATCGAGCGCCCCCTGGGCGAGGCCGACCGCGACGGCGGCGATGCCCAGGCGGCCCGAGTCGAGCCCGGCCAGCGCGATGCGGAGTCCCTCGCCCTCGGCGCCGAGGCGGCGCTCGACGGGCACGCGCACGTTGTCGAAGCGCATCGTCGCGGTCGCCGAGCCGGTGAGGCCCATCTTGCGCTCCGGCGGGTCCGCGCTCAGGCCCTCGGCGGACGCCGGCACCAGGAAGCACGAGATCCCGTTGCGGTCCTCCGACGTGCGGGCCATCACCTTGTAGAAGTCGGCGTGGCCACCGTGGGTCGTCCAGGCCTTGGCGCCGTTGAGGACGTAGGAGTCGCCGTCGCGGCGGGCCGTCGTCCGCATCGCGGCCGGGTCGGAGCCCGCGTGGGGCTCGGACAGGCAGTAGGCGCCGAGCAGGTCGCCGCCCAGCATGTCGGGCAGCCACTCGGCGCGCTGCTCGTCGGTGCCGAAGTAGGCCAGGCCGAAGCAGGACAGCGCGTGCACGGAGACACCGACGCCGACCGAGGACCACACGGCGCCGATCTCCTCCAGCACCTGGAGGTAGACCTCGTAGGGCTGGTCGCCGCCGCCGAACTCCTCGGGGTACGGCAGCGACAGCAGGCCGGCCTGGCCGAGCATCCGGAAGACGTCGCGCGGGAAGGTCTCGGTGGCCTCCGCCTCGGCCGACCGCGGGGCGAGCTCCTTGGTGCAGATCTCGCGGGTGAGGGCGAGCAGGTCGCGGGCCTCGTCGGTGGGCAGCTGGCGGCGTGCGGTCATGGTCCGGAGGCTACCCGCGCGGACGCGAGACCGACCGATCGGTCAGGTGCGCGGGTGGGCCCACCGGTAGAGGGCGATGACGCCGGGCAGGAAGAGCGTCAGCATGACCAGCCCGAAGATCAGCGTGCCCAGCTCGTCGGCGAAGAGCACCATGGCACCGCCGCCGAGGATGAAGGGAGCGGTGAAGAGTCCCACCACCCAGAAGACGATCCGGGGCAGCACGCCGCGCTGGGTCGGTCGGTGGCCCCGGAGCGCGGGGCGGTACGACGGCGTGACCGGAAGCTCGAGACCGGCCATCACGTCCTCGAGGTCGCCGTAGGTGCGTGCGGCCAGGGCACGTGACGTGCGCTCGTCGAGCTCGGGGGAGGTGATCCGGCCCTCGCTGAAGGCGGTGGACAGTCGTCGGCACACCTGGTCGCGCTCGGCGTCGGAGACGAGGAGGGCGTCGTGCTCGGCGTCGGCCTGCTCCTGGAGGTGCCGCCACCGCTGGTAGGACTCCCCGGGCCCGGGGTCGCCCGGTCCCGAGCGGGCGTCGTACGGCGTGCTCATGCGGCACAGGCTACGGCGCCGGCCGGGCCGCCGAGGCCGGGTTCGGAGGATCCGTGGGGAATGGTGCCCGGCCGGCGGGTGTTGTCGCAGGTCGATGACGACCTCCGCACCGGCCACCGGCCGCACCGACGCCCCGGACGACTCCCGACGGGTCTCGATGCTGCTGGGCCTGCTCTTCGGGCTCGCCGGGATGGGCTCGTCGAGCGCCGCCGTCGCGCTGGCCCTCCTCGCCGAGGACCTCGGGGTGAGCGCCGGGCTCGCCGCCTGGGCGATCAGCCTCTACGTCCTGATGCTGGCCGTCACGACGGCGCTCTACGGACGGATCTCCGACCTCGTCGGCGTGCGGGCCCCGCTGCTCGCGGGGCTCGTGCTGATGTCGGTCGGTGCGCTGGTCGCGGCGCTCGCGCCCACCTTCGAGGTGCTGCTGGGGGCGCGGATGCTGCAGGGCGCGGGCGCTGCCGCCGTGCCGACGCTCGGCGTCACCATCCTGTCGGCGAAGTACACCGGGGAGGTCCGCGGCTTCGCCTTCGGTCGCCTCGCCGGCGTCGCCGCCGCGGTGAGCTGCCTCGGCCCCTTGATCGGCGGCCTGGTCGAGGCGGCGTGGGGCTGGCGCGCAGTGATGGCGCTGCCCATCCTCGGCGCGCTCGTGGTGCCGCTGCTGTGGCGCGCCCTGCCCACGGGTGGCAGCGGCGCCCGCCTCGACGTCGTAGGCGCGGTCGTGGTCGCCCTCACCGCGGCCGGCATGGTGCTGCTCGTGCAGTCGCCGTCGGCGGGGCTCCTGGTCGCCGCGGTCGGCGCGAGCCTGCTCGTGCTCGGCGTCCCGGCGGTGCGCGCGAGCGTACGACGACGCCCCGACGGCTTCCTGCCGGTCGAGGTGATCCGCAACGCGACCGTGGTGCGCAGTGCCGTCGCCGCCTCGGCGGTCCCGGCGTCGTGGTTCGCCATGCTGATCGCACTGCCCGCGGTGCTGCTCGCCGAGGGCTGGGAGGCGTGGCAGGTCGGTCTCGCCATGGTGCCGAGCGCCGCCGTCGCCCTGCTCGTGCCGCAGGTCGCCGGGCCGATGCTCACCCGCCTCGGCCCGAGCCGGTCCCTGGCGATCGCCGGGCTCGTCGCCTCGACGGCGCTGCTGGTCGCCACCCTCGGTGCCCTCTGGGTCAGCGCGGCCGTGCTGGTCGTCGCCATCATCCTGGTGACCTTCGCCTTCGGCCTCGGCCAGCCGGCCCTCAGCGCGGTCGTCGGCGACGCGGTGGACGAGGACGTGCGCGGTGTGGCGATGGGTGTCTCGACGCTCCTCTTCCTCATCGGCGGCAGCATCGGCTCGGCCGTGGTGGCCGGCATCAGCGGGCCGCTGGGGATGCCCGCGGCCCTGCTCGTGCTCGCTGCGCTGCCCCTTCTCGGGCTCGTCGTGCTGGCCCCGACGCTGCGTACAGAGCCGGTCGACGCCTGAGCCCCAACCGCTACCAAAGAGGTATGGCGCCTGTCGGTGGGCCTACCTAGGCTGCGAGTTCGCCATCGAAGGAGCTCGCGTGCCATCTCGCTTCCGCAGTCTTGCCACAGGTCTGGCCCTCGTCGTGGGAGCGGGGGCGCTGAGCTCGGTCGCCCCGGTCGCCGCCGCCCCCGACGACCAGGCCTTCACCCCGCTCCGCGGCTTCGAGCCCTCGGGTGCGAAGGTCCGCGTCGAGCCGAAGGACTACGCCGCCTCGCGCGTCGACCTCGGCGCCGTGCGCGGCGAGCTGCCGCGCGGGTCCGCGTCCGCCGTGATCGACGTGCCGGCGCCGGACGGGCGCCTGCAGTCGTTCCGCGTCCAGCAGACGCAGCGGATGGAGTCCGAGCTCGCGGCCGGGCACCCCGAGATCGCCACCTGGTCCGGCGTCGGCATCGACGACCCGACGGCGAGCATCGCCCTCGACGTCACCCAGATGGGCTTCCACGCCTTCGTGCGCACGCCCGGCGGTCGCAGCGACTGGTACGTCGACCCGGCCTACAACCGCCCCGGCACGACGGCCCACCTCAGCTACCGCTCCGCCGACCTGCCGGCGGCGGAGGCGCGCCGCAAGGAGGGTGAGGTCGAGGCGATCCGGGAGACCGTGACGGCGGCCGCAGCCGACCGCTCGACGGCGTCGAACGCCCCCGTGCAGCGCCACTACTACCGCCTGGCCCTGACGTCCGACCCGTCCTACGCCGCCTACTTCGGCACGGCCAACGTGCTGGCCGAGAAGGTGACCCTCATCAACCGGGTCAACCAGATCTACAACGACGACCTCGCCACCGAGCTGCGCCTGGTCAACGAGACCGACAAGCTCAACCTCGACACCGACGCCAAGGCGACCGGTGCCGACGGCCCCTGCGGCTCCGCGCCGTGCTTCCGGCTCGAGGACCTCGGTGCCCCGGGCCCGAACGACGACATCCCGGGTGACCTCGACTTCTGCAGCGGCCTGACGCTCGGCCAGAACCGCACGGTCCTCGGGCAGCTGATCGGCGCTTCCAACTACGACGTCGGCCACATCACGCTCGGCAAGAACGGCGGCGGCGTCGCGTACGGCGGCGTGGTCGGCGGTGACTACAAGGGCGGCGGCTGCACCGGCCTGCCCGCACCCAAGGGCGACTTCTTCGCCATCGACTACGTGGCCCACGAGATCGGCCACCAGTTCGCCGGCAACCACACCTTCAACGGCGACCTGATCAACTGCGGCGGCAACATCTCCGAAGCGTCCGTGGAGCCGGGCTCGGGGTCGTCGGTGATGGCCTACGCCGGCATCTGCGGCAGGGACGACCTGCAGCCCCACACCGACCCCTACTTCTCCTTCCGCACCATCGACGAGGTCGACGCGTACCGCGCGGCCACCTACCCGAACATCGAAGTGCAGACAGTGTCGCTGCGCGGCTTCGACCCCGCCACCGAGGCGCTCGCGATCCAGTACGGAGCAGGCGCCCCCGTTCCCGTCGCGGCGTACACCCCGGCGGGTATCGAGACGGCCGTGGAGGCCGCCAGCGCGACCAACGTGTCGATCGCAGAGTGGGGGTTCGACGAGTTCGGTCTGGACGACACGCCCGTCGTGCCCGACGCAACCGGCTTTCAGGTCATCTTCAACGAGAGCCCGACCATCCAGGGTGCCACGCCCGCCGACGTCGACCGCCTGCCTCTGAAGGTGACCGTGACGAGCGGTAGCGCCGAGGCGTTCGTCGGCGAGACCGCGCGAGGCGGCCCGGCGCAGAACGACGGCATTGTGCTGCCCCCCACCGGACCGGGCCAGGTCGCCGACAATTCGGCGCCGGAGGTGCGGGCCCCGGACCCGAAGACCATACCGGTCCGCACGCCGTTCGCGCTGACCGGTCGGGGCGCCGACCCCAACGGCGACGCGCTCGTCTATCTGTGGGAGCAGACCAACAACGGCGATGGCACCGAGCTGGCGTCCAACACCAAGGACTACGGCCCGCTGTTCCGAGTCTTCGGCGACGACGCCGTCGTGAGCACGGCGGACTCGCTGAAGTCGCCATCGCCCGGTCTCAACATCGCCGACGGCAGTCCCACGCGCGTGTTCCCCGACATGACCCAGGTGTTGGCAGGCAACACCAACGCGAAGAACGGAACGTGCCCCGATGCGAGCGGGGTCCCGGAGGACGAGCAGATGCCCGACGAGCTGCTCGATTGCTACTCCGAATTCTTGCCCACCACCGATTACCTTGGCAGCTTGGGCGCCGGCGACGATCGGGTGATGACGTTCCGCCTGACTGCTCGCGACCTGTTCCCCAACGGCGGCGGCGTCGCGTGGGACGACGTGGCACTGACGGTCGACAAGACCGCCGGCCCGTTCCTCGTCACCTCGCAGGCGACGGCCGGCACCACGGTGGCCGGCGGCTCGTCGGTCCCGGTCACGTGGGACGTCAAGGGCACCGACCGGCTGGCGAAGAACGTCAGGATCTCGCTGTCCACCGACGGCGGGACGACGTTCGGCACGGTCCTCGCGGCGAGCACGCCCAACGACGGGTCGCAGACGCTGGCCATGCCCAACGTCGACGCGGCCAGGGCGCGCATCAAGGTCGAGGCGGTCGACAACTACTTCTTCGCCGTCAACGACAAGGACTTCGCGCTGAAGGCCACCCCGGCCCCCGACACGAGGATCACGTCCGGACCGGCGAACGAGTCGATCGTGCTGGAGCGCCGCCAGGCCTTCACCTACACCTCGTCGGTCAGCCCGGCGACGTTCGCGTGCACGGTCGACGAGGAGGCCGTGCCCTGCGACGCCAGCGGCCTGACGAAGCGCTTCCGCGCGGGCACGCACACCGTCACCGTCGCGGCGGTCAACGCGGCCGGCGTCGCGGACCCGACCCCGGCGTTCGTCTCCTTCACGGTGCCGCGTGACGAGAGCACCTTCGCGCGGAAGGGCTCGTGGAACCGCAAGAAGGACAAGCGGGCGTTGTTCGGCGACTACATCACCTCGCGGCGCAAGGGCTCCGAGCTCGTCACCCGCGTGCCGACCACCGAGCGCATCGTGCTCGTCATCGGCACCGTGAAGAACGGCGGCAAGGCTCGCGTCTTCCTCGGCAAGCGCAAGCTGGGCGTCGTGAAGTTCGCGGGCAAGCAGAAGTTCAGCAAGCTCCGCAGCTTCGACCTGCCGCGGGCGCGCAAGGGCAAGCTGCGGGTCGTCGTGACGAAGAACAAGCCGGTCCGGATCGAGGGCGTCGCGGTGGTGACGACCAAGAAGACCGGCTGACGCAGCAGGACGCCGGGTCAGCCCTGCGCCGAGCGAGTCCGCTCGGCCAGGGCGACCGCGGCGTGCTGCACGACGGGCAGCTCCTCGGGGTCGCGGGCCGCCTCGTGCGGCACGGCGCCACCCAGGAGGGCCGCCGGGGTGGTCAGCCAGATCCAGGCCCGCCACGGGTCGACGCCGGCGGCCAGCAGCGGCTCCAGCACGGCCAGCAGCTCCTCGCGCACCTCACCGGTGTCGTCGAGCTGGAAGGCGGGCACGAGGGTGCCGCCCTCGTGCTGGACGAGCAGCACGGTCCGGCGCTGGGCGGCCTTGTGCAGGGCGAAGCGGGCGGCGTTCTCCGAGGTCCCGCGCAGCCGCCCGACGCCGGCGTAGTCCAGCCAGCCGCCGTCGAGGAGCGACTGCCGCACCTCGGCGTCGCGCCGTAGGCGCACGAGCTCGACGGGCACGCCGTGGGCGGGGTCGTCACCCATCGAGCGCAGGGCCCGGTCGAGCTCGGCCAGCCTCTCGGCGTCCAGCTCCTCACCGGTGGCCGGGTCGCGCCAGCGCACGACGTCGCCGTCGCGCTCGTAGGTCGGCAGGCCGGCCGCGGCGAGCTGCCCGCTCAGGCCGAGGCGCTCGAGCCACTCCGCGAGCTCGGTCGCGAGCGCGGGCGGGACGTCGGGCACCTCGGCCACGCGGCGACTACTTGTTGGCCTTGCGCGCCCGCGACGCGGTCTTGGCACGGGCGTTGGCGTCGAGCACGACCTTGCGGATGCGCACCATCTCGGGCGTCACCTCGACGCACTCGTCCTCGCGGCAGAACTCCAGGCACTGCTCGAGCGACAGGCGCTTCGGCGGGATCAGCTTCTCGAAGTTGTCGGAGGTGGCGGACCGGATGTTGGTCTGCTGCTTCTCCTTGGTGATGTTGACGTCCATGTCGTCGGCGCGGGAGTTCTCGCCGACGATCATGCCCTCGTAGACCTCGGTGGCGGGCTCGACGAACAGCACGCCGCGCTCCTGCAGCGACGTCATGGCGTACGCCGTCGCCGCACCGGCGCGGTCGGCCACCAGCGAGCCGTTGTTGCGCGAGCGGATCTCGCCGGCCCACGGGAAGTAGCCCTCGGAGATGTGGTGGGCGATGCCGGTGCCGCGGGTCTCGGTGAGGAAGTCCGTGCGGAAGCCGATCAGGCCGCGGGCCGGCACGACGAACTCCATCCGGACCCAGCCGGTGCCGTGGTTGGTCATGCCCTCCATGCGGCCCTTGCGGACCGCGAGGAGCTCGGTGATCGTGCCGAGGTACTCCTCCGGCGCGTCGATGGTGAGGCGCTCGAACGGCTCGTGCAGCTTGCCGTCGATCTCCCGGGTGACGACCTGCGGCTTGCCGACGGTGAGCTCGAAGCCCTCGCGCCGCATCTGCTCGACGAGGATCGCCAGGGCGAGCTCGCCGCGGCCCTGGACCTCCCACGCGTCGGGACGCTCGGTCGGCAGGATGCGCAGCGACACGTTGCCGATGAGCTCGGAGTCGAGGCGGTCCTTGACCAGGCGCGCGGTGACCTTGGCGCCCTTGACCTTGCCGACCAGGGGCGAGGTGTTGGTGCCGATGGTCATCGAGATCGCGGGCTCGTCGACGTGGATCAGCGGCAGCGCGACCGGGTTCTCGGAGTCGGCGAGGGTCTCGCCGATCGTGATCTCGGGGATGCCCGCGATGGCGACGATGTCACCCGGACCGGCGGACTCGCCGGGCTTGCGCTCGAGGCCCTCGGTGACGAGGAGCTCGGTGATGCGGACGTTCTTGACCTCGCCGTCCCGCCGCATCCATGCCACGGTCTGGCCCTTCTTCAGGGTGCCCTGGTGGATGCGCAGCAGCGCCAGCCGGCCGAGGAACGGCGACGAGTCGAGGTTGGTCACGTGGGCCTGCAGCGGCGCCTCGTCGTCGTACTGCGGAGCCGGGATCGTCTCCAGGATCGTCTTGAAGAGCGGCTCGAGGTCGGAGCCCTCGGGCATGGTGCCGTCCGCGGGCTTCTCCAGCGAGGCGATGCCCGCCTTGCCGGAGGCGTAGACCACCGGGAAGTCGAGGGCGTCCTGGCTGTGCGAGTCGTCCAGGAGATCCATGAAGAGCTCGTAGGACTCGTCGACGACCTCGCTGATGCGGGCGTCGGAGCGGTCGGTCTTGTTGACGACCAGGATCACCGGCATGTCGGCGTTGAGCGCCTTGCGCAGCACGAAGCGGGTCTGGGGGAGCGGGCCCTCGGACGCGTCGACGAGCAGCACGATGCCGTCCACCATCGACAGGCCGCGCTCGACCTCGCCGCCGAAGTCGGCGTGGCCCGGGGTGTCGATGATGTTGATCGTCATGCCCTCGGGGGCCGACGGGCCGGTGTAGTGGACCGCGGTGTTCTTCGCGAGGATCGTGATGCCCTTCTCGCGCTCGAGGTCGCCGGAGTCCATGACGCGGTCGGCCACGCTCTCGGCCTGGTGCGCCGTGAAGGCGCCGGCCTGGCGGAGCATCGCGTCGACCAGCGTGGTCTTGCCGTGGTCGACGTGGGCGACGATAGCGACGTTGCGCAGGTCGGAACGGGACTGGGTGGGCATGCAAGGGCCTTCCGGGCGGAGATCGGGTGGCGACCGGCGGCCGAGGGGCCGAACGCACGAGGGCGCAGATCGCTGGTCAAGGTTACCGGCGGTCAGCGCGACGGCCTCAATCGCTGGCGCCCGGTGACCGGGTCGCGCACGGCTCCCCCACGGAGCGGTAAAATCGGTCCGCACTTCAACCACCCGTCCCTAGCGTCGCTCCCACCAGACCGGGACGGGCGCGTGGGGATGTGCCCGACCCGGTGCGAACACGTCATCCGGGAGGGATGAGCCTTGTCGACCACCTCCGTCGAGCCCGACGCCACCACCTCGCACGCCCCCTCGCACATCACGAGCCGCCGCACCGTGCTCCGCGCCGCCGCCTGGACCGCCCCCGCGGTGTCCGTCGCCGTCGCGGTGCCGGCGTACGCCGCCGCGTCCGGGCCGGTGGCGTGCGCGGACGCCACCTACGAGATCCGGTGGGCCTCGCACTACAACGCCCAGTCGAGGACGGCGGTCGCCGGGCTGGTGAGCGCTGCCGGCGCCGGCACCGTCGGGCGCGAGCCGCTGACGATGGTCGTGTCGAGCCAGTTCTTCGGCAGCACGGTCGCCGGAAGCACCGGGGGCTACTCGAACCTCGCGCTGTCGCCCGGCAACGTGGGCGGGACGGGCCGGAAGGGCCTGACCATCATGCAGCGGGCGACGGTCGACGAGTTCGCGGCCCCGCGGAGCAACCACCGTCAGGAGATCACGCTGACGTTCAGCCGCCCCGTGCGCAACCTGGCCTTCAAGCTGAGCGACATCGACGCCAACGCCGAGCCGTCGCGGTGGGAGTGGTACCGGGACGGGAAGCAGTGGAAGCAGCGTGAGATCAAGCGCGGTCAGTACCAGGACCGGGTGTGGCTCAGCGGCAACCCGAGCGGTGCCAGGGCCAGCGTGGTCGCCGGCTCAGGCACCTCGGCCGACCCCTGGCGCAGCACCAGCACCGACGTCGACCAGGACCCGGTGTCCGGTACGAACGGCAACGTGACGGTGAGCTACGCAGGGAAGCCGGCGTCCCCGGTCTACAAGCTCACCTACTGGAACGACCAGGAGGGCGAGCTCACCGCGCAAGCCCTGCAGGGCATCTTCCTCACCGACCTCAGCTTCACCGCGTCGTCCTGCGCCTGACCAACGCCTCCGCCCCTGGCCCGCTGTCGGCGGCCGGGGGTAGACAGGTGGCATGACGACACCTCGGGTGACCCGCTGCAGCTTCATCCCACCGTGGCTCGCAGAGCGGGTCGACGGCCCGGAGCGGGCCGCTCGCGACGACGAGCTCCGTCGCGAGCGCGCCCTCCGGGCAGGCGCCCCTCGGCCGACGCCCCCGTCGGCCGAGGGCGTCGTCGCCGGGCCGGCGTGGACGGTGCACGACGCCGAGTCGCGCACCACGCTGCCCGGCACACCCGCCCGCAGCGCCGGCGAGCCCGAGACCGGGGACGTCGCGGTGGACGAGGCGGCGTCCGGCATCGAGGCGACCCTGCAGATGTTCCTCGACGACCTCGGGCGCGACTCCCACGACGGCGCCGGTGCCCCGGTGAGCCTGACCGTCCACTACGGCTCGCGCTACAACAACGCGTTCTGGGACGGCACCCAGCTCGTCTTCGGCGACGGCGACGGCCGCGTCTTCGAGCGGTTCACCAAGCCCGTCGACGTCCTGGCCCACGAGTTCTCCCACGCCGTCGTCGAGCACACGGCCGGCCTCACCTACCGGGGCCAGTCCGGAGCGCTCAACGAGTCGGTCGCCGACGCGTTCGCGTCCTGCCTCAAGCAGCGGCTCCTCGGCCAGGAGGCGGGCGAGGGCGACTGGCTGATCGGGCAGGGCATCTTCACGCCGTCCGTCCAGGCCCGCGCCCTGCGTGACATGGCCGCCCCCGGCACCGCCTACGACGACCCCGAGCTCGGCGCGGACCCGCAGGTCGGCCACATGGACGACTACGTCGAGACGACCGCCGACAACGGCGGCGTCCACCTCAACTCCGGCATCCCCAACAAGGCGTTCCAGCTCGCCGCGGTGGCGATCGGCGGCACGTCGATCGCCGGTGCCGGCCGGATCTGGTACGACGCCCTCGTGGGCGGCGACGTGCCTGCGGGCGCCTCGTTCGCCACCTTCGCGGCGGCCACGGTGGCCGCCGCGGGTGACCACGCGCCCGCCGTCCGGGACGCGTGGGACCAGGTCGGCATCGAGGTCGCCGCGGCCCCCGGGGAGACCGGGGAGACCGGCGAGCAGCCGCCCCCGCCGGTTCCCGCGCCGCAGCCGGCCGGCCGGCTGCGCGTCGAGCGCAGCGGCGGCTTCGCCGGCCGCACCGAGACCGCCGAGGTCGACCTCGGCGAGGTCGACGACCCCGACCTCGGGCAGCTGGTCTCCGAGGCGGTGCTGCGGTCCGCCACGGCGGACGTGCCGCCCAAGCCGGACATGTTCGTCTACACCTTCACCGTCGAGGGCCAGGACCCGGTGCGGGTGCCCGAGCACCTCCTGACGGCCAGCCAGGCCGAGCTGGCACGACGCCTCCTCCGCGGCGGTGCGGCCGACGACTGGCAGGCCTGAGCCGTCGAGCAGACATCCCTCCGGGTGACGGCGCGACGAGGGCGCGTTCGCTAGGTTCACCGCATGCCCCGACTGCGGCGCACCTTCCCCGACCAGCCCGGCTGGACCCGACGCCGGTCCGGGAAGGGCTTCATCTACCTCGACGAGCACGGCGAGCGTCTCGACGCCGAGCAGGTGCAGCGCTGCAAGGACCTCGTCATCCCGCCCGCCTGGACCGACGTGTGGATCACCCCGCACCCCAACGGGCACCTCCAGGCCGTAGGCACCGACGACGCCGGCCGGCGGCAGTACCTCTACCACCCGCAGTGGCGCGCCAGCCGCGACGCGGCGAAGTTCGACCGGATCCTGGTCTTCGGCAAGGCGCTGTCGCGGGCGCGCGAGCGGGTGCTCGCCGACATCGGCGCCGACGGGATGTCGCTGGAGCGGGGGTGCGCGGTCGCCGTACGGCTGCTCGACCTCGGCTACTTCCGCATCGGCAACGACGTCTACACCGACACCAACGGATCCTTCGGCCTCACGACGATGCTCCGCGAGCACGTCACGCGCACCAAGGACGGGCTGCGGTTCACCTTCACCGGCAAGTCCGGGATCGAGCACGACATCACCATCGACGACCCGTCCGCGATCGAGGCGCTCGACGTGATGCGACGCCGGCGCGGCGGCGGCGACCGGCTGCTCGCCTGGAAGGACGGCCGGCACTGGAAGGCCCTCTCGTCCTCCGACGTCAACGACTACATCCGCACCTGCTTCGGCATCGACGCCACCGCCAAGGACTTCCGCACCTGGCACGCCACGGTGATCGCCGCGTCCGCGCTGTCCGAGACCGACGAGCCCGGGCAGACGAAGGCCTCGCGCAAGCGCGCGGTCTCCGCCGCGATGAAGGAGGTCTCGGAGTTCCTGGGCAACACGCCCACCCTCGCCCGTACGTCCTACGTCGACCCGCGGGTCGTCGAGGCCTACGAGCGCGGCCGCACGGTCAAGGTCCGCGGGAAGTACGACACGGACGATGCCCGGCAGGCCGCGCTCGAGCGGGCCGTGCTCAAGCTGCTCAATGCCGCCTGAGGCGCCGGCCTGATCAGCTGTTCGCGACGACGTGGTCGATCGCGGCGGTGAGCTTCTCGACGTCGGCCGGGTCGATCGCGGGGTACATCGCGATCCGCAGCTGGTTGCGCCCGAGCTTGCGGTAGGGCTCGGTGTCGACGATGCCGTTGGCGCGCAACGTCGCGGCGATGGCGGCGGCGTCGATGGAGTCGTCGAAGTCGATGGTGCCGATCACCAGGGACCGGTCGGCCGGCTCGGCGACGTACGGCGTCGTGTAGTCGGTGCGCTCGGCCCAGCCGTAGAGCGCGTCCGAGCTGGCGGTCGTGCGCTCGACCATGCCCTTGAGCCCGCCCTGGCTGTTCATCCAGTCGAGCTGCTCGGCCATGAGGAACAGCGTGGCCACCGACGGGGTGTTGTAGGTCTGGTTCTTCGACGAGTTGTCGATCGCGGTCGGCAGGTCGAAGAACGGCGGCACGTATCGGTCGCTCGCCGCGATCTCTTCCGCGCGCGCCAGCGCCCGCGGTGACATCAGCGCGATCCAGAGCCCGCCGTCGGAGGCGAAGCACTTCTGCGGGGCGAAGTAGTAGGCGTCGACCTGGTCGAGGTCGACCGGCAGGCCGCCGGCGCCGGAGGTGGCGTCGACCAGCACGAGCGCGTCGTCGGCCACGCCGGCCGGGCGCAGCACGGGCGCCATCACGGCGGTCGAGGTCTCGTTGTGCGCCCACGCGTAGGCGTCGACGCCGTCCTCGGCGACCGCGTCGGGACGCGAGCCCGGGTCGCTGGTGATCACCGACGGGTCCGCGAGCCACGGCGCCTTCTTCGCCGACGTGGCGAACTTGGAGGAGAACTCGCCGAACGACAGGTGCTGGCTCTTCTCGCGGATCAGCCCGAAGCAGGCGATGTCCCAGAAGGCGGTCGCCCCGCCGTTGCCCAGCACGACCTCGTAGCCGTCGGGCAGCTCGAACAGCGCCGCGAGGCCCTCGCGGACCCGGCCGACGGTCTTCTTCACCGGGGCCTGCCGGTGGGACGTGCCCATCAGCGTCGAGCCCGTCGCGGCGAGCGCGTCGAGGTGGCTGGTCTGGATCTTGGACGGTCCCGCGCCGAAGCGGCCGTCGGCCGGCAGGAGCTCAGCGGGGATCTTGAGGGCGTCGGTCATGGAGGAACCTCGGGTCGTTGCGGAGTACGGCGGGTCCTGACGACGCTGTCAGCAGTCCTATCCTGTCACCTGCTCGACCTCATCTCACATCGGGGGATTCCACGCGTGCCTGACCGCTCGTCCGTCACCTCACTGCGCATCGAGCGCCTGCCGATCACGCACCCCGACGCCCAGCTCCTGGTCGAGGCGGTCCAGGAGGAGTACGTCGCCCGCTACGGCGGTCGCGACGAGTCGCCGGTCGACCCGCGCGACTTCGAGGACCCGCTCGGCCAGTTCTTCGTCGGCTACCTCGACGAGGTGCCCGTCGCGACCGGCGCGTGGCGACGGTCGTCGGTCGCCGCGCTGGGCGCCGACGTCACCGCGGAGGTCAAGCGGATGTACGTCGTCCCCGCCGCGCAGCGCCGCGGTCTCGCCCGGCAGATGCTGGCCCACCTCGAGACGACGGCGGCCGCCGCCGGAATCGAGGCCCTCGTCCTCGAGACGGGGATGAAGCAGCCGGAGGCCATCGAGCTCTACCGCTCGTCGGGCTACGAGCCCATCCCCGGCTTCGGCTACTACTGCGGCTCCGAGCTCAGCCGCTGCTTCGCCCGCCGGATCTGACCCCCGGGGTGTCGCCACCCGCGGCCGGGTGCCGGCGGTGGTGACACACCCTCGGTCGGCACCCAGGACGTCGTGCGGCCTGTCGTGACACACCTCGTGCCGGAACCGGGTCATCCGCGTCCCCGGTCGTGGTCGGTGCTGTGCCACAACAGGCGCGGGCCGCCGCTGGGATCCGGTGTCCGCCGTGACACATCCCCGTAGCCTTGCCACGTGAGCCGCGGACTGATGCTGAACGACGCCGACTGCGGCTTCTGCATGCGCACCGCCCGCCTCGTGCCGAGGCTCGGGGTCGACGTCGACAGCTCGACCGTCCAGGCCGCCGACCTCGCGGCGCTGGGGGTCGACCCGCTGCGCGCGGTGGTCGAGATGCCGTACGTCCACCCCGACGGCCGGGTCGACTACGGCCACCGTGCCTTCGCCTCGATCCTCCGCACCGGACCGCTGCCCTGGCGCCTGGTGGGACGGCTGATCGAGTCCCGTCCGGTCGACCCGGTCGCCCGGCGCGCGTATGCCTGGGTGGCCGCCAACCGGCACCGCCTGCCCGGCGGGACGGCCGCCTGCGAACTACAGCGTTGATGTTCTGACGATCCCCGGACGGTGGCTCGTGGGGCCCCTTACGGTCCGTGTGCCACACGTGATCTCTGGGGAAGATGAGACGAGTCGATGCGAGGGTCACTGCGCGCTCCCGCGCTGCTCACGGGCACCTGCGCCCTGCTGCTCGCGCTGCTCGCCAGCGGGCTCACCGCGGCCTCGGCCGAGGAGAGCAGCAGTCGACGGGGGACCGTCACGGCGTCGGCGCCGTTCCTCATGCCGATGGAGCCGTACGCCGGCTACCAGCCGCAGACCACCTGCAAGCGCACGCCGAAGCCCGGCGTGCTGATGCTGGCCGACTGGCTCGTCGCCCGCGGCGGGGGCTACGGCCCGATCAGCCGGTCGTGCGCCGGGTCGAGCCGCAGCGAGCACAAGGAGTCGCGGGCCTTCGACTGGCTCCTCGACGCGACCGATCCCGCCGACGCCGCGCTCGCCGCCGCCCTGCTCGACGAGGTGCTCGCGCCCGACGACACCGGCCAGCCGCACGCGCTCGCGCGCCGGATGGGGATCATGTACATCATCTGGGACGACCGGATGTGGGCGTCGTACGACGGGTTCGTCGAGAAGCGCTACCTCAGCTCGGGCTGCCGCACCCGGCGCACCTGCTCGCCGACGCTGCGGCACCGCGACCACCTGCACATCTCGCTGACCCGCCAGGGAGCGAAGGGTGCGACGTCCTGGTACTACGCCCAGGAGCCGCCCGTCTGAGGACGGCTCACGCGCCCCAGCGCGCGTCCCAGCCGTCGACCTCGTCGGCCGGGCGCGAGGCCGGTCCGGCGTAGACCGCGGACGGGCGGATCAACCGCCCGGTGGTCTTCTGCTCGAGGATGTGCGCCGACCAGCCACCCGTGCGCGCGCAGGTGAACATCGAGGTGAACATGTGCGCCGGCACCTCGGCGAAGTCGAGGACGATCGCCGCCCAGAACTCGACGTTGGTCTCCAGGACGCGGTCGGGACGACGTGCCCGCAGCTCCTCCAGCGCGGCCTTCTCCAGCGCCTCGGCGACCTCGTAGCGCGGGGCGTCGAGCTCGCGGGCGGTGCGTCGCAGCACCCGGGCCCGCGGGTCCTCGGCGCGGTAGACACGGTGCCCGAAGCCCATCAGCCGCTCGCCGTTGTCGAGCAGCTCCTTGACGTACGACGACGCGTCGCCGTCGCGCTTCTCGACCTCCTCGATCATCCCGAGCACCCGCGACGGCGCTCCGCCGTGCAGCGGGCCCGACATCGCGCCGATGGCACCCGAGAACGCCGCCGCCACGTCGGCGCCGGTGGAGGTGATGACGCGGGCGGTGAAGGTGGAGGCGTTCATGCCGTGCTCGGCCGCGGACGACCAGTAGGCGTCGATGGCGTGGGCGTGCTTCGGGTCGGCCTCGCCGCGCCACCGGATGAGGAACCGCTCGGCCAGCGTGCGCCCCTGGTCGACCTCGGACTGGGTGACGATCGGCTTGCCGAGGCCGCGCGCCGACTGGGCGGCGTACGACAGCACCATCACCGCGACGCGGGACAGGTCGAGGCGCGCCTGCTCGTCGGAGATGTCGTAGGTCTGACCCATGCCGAGCATCGGCGCCAGCATCGCGACCGCAGCCTGCACGTCGGCGCGGACGTCGCCGGTGTGGATCGAGATGTTGTAGGGCTCGGCCGGCGGGAGGCCGGGTGTGTAGGAGCCGTCGACCAGGAGCCCCCAGACGTTCTCGAAGGGGACGCGCCCCACGAGCTCCTCGATGTCGACGCCGCGGTAGCGGAGGGCGGAGCCCTCCTTGTCGGGCTCGGCGATCTGCGTCTCGAATGCGACGACACCCTCGAGGCCGTGCTGGATCTCGGTCATGGCGGTCATTGTGCACCCCGGCGCTCGTGCGCCACGCCCCACTAGGGTCGGGACATGGACCTGTCCGGACTGCGCGAGGAGTACGGCCGCGGCGGGCTGGACCTGCCCGACCTGGCCGCCGACCCGATCGAGATGTTCGAGCGCTGGCTCGGACAGGCGGTCGAGGCGGGGGTGCACGAGCCCAACGCGATGGTGCTGTCCACGGCGACGCCGGAGGGTGCGCCGTCGAGCCGGATGGTGCTGCTCAAGGGCATCGGCCCCAGTGGCTTCGTCTTCTACACCAACCAGGGCTCGCGCAAGGGTGCGGAGCTGGCCGCCAACGCGCGGTGCGCGCTGCTGTTCCCCTGGCACCCGCTCGAGCGGCAGGTCCGCATCGAGGGCACGGCCGCGCCGATCCCGGACGACGAGGTCGAGGCCTACTTCCGCTCCCGCCCGCGCGGCGCCCAGCTCGGGGCGTGGGCCTCGGACCAGTCGCGGCCGGTCGCCTCGCGCTCCGCGCTGGCGGCGTCGTACGCCCGCGTGCAGGAGCGCTTCGGCGACGACGGACCCGTGCCGGTGCCGCCCGCGTGGGGTGGCTACCGGGTGCGCCCGGAGGTCGTGGAGTTCTGGCAGGGACGACCCAGCCGGATGCACGACCGGCTGGTCTACCGCCGACGCGGCGACGGCTGGACCACCGAGCGCCTCGCCCCCTGAGCAGGCGCGCGGCAAATCTCGGCAGAACACCGGGCATTTCCCGCAGACGCGCGCCGACCGGTGGGTCTAGCCTTCTGAGGCATGCAGGGAGCGCCGAGCAGGTTGCAGGTGCGGCTGGCCGCCGACGCCGCCAGCGTCCCCGCCGTGCGCCGCTTCGTGGCCGACGGGCTGGCCGCCTGGGGCGAGGCCAAGCTTGTCGACGCGGCCGAGCTCGTGGCGAGCGAGCTGTCGAGCAACGCCGCGCTGCACGCGATGGCCCAGTTCATGCACGTCACGCTCGAGCGCGCCTGCGACGACGCCGCCGGCGTGCGGGTCGCGGTGGAGGACGACGGCCCGGTGGGCGTCGAGGCCGTGCTGCCCCGGACGCCGGGCGGTGCCGAGCTCGACGTCGACGAGCTCGACGCCACGGGACGCGGGCTGGCGATCGTCGCCATGCTGGCCGGACGCTGGGGGGTCGACGTGACCCGGCGGGGCAAGCGCGTGTGGGCGGAGCTCGTCGACCCGGATCCCGAGCACGAGGCGCTCGACCCCGTGCGCGACGAGACCGACGCGGCGACACCTCCGGGCGACCTGCCGCCCGGCTGGGTGCTCGTCCGGCTGGTGCAGTGCCCGGTCGCGCTCAGCCTGCGCCAGGACAGCCACCTCGACGAGCTGGTCCGGGAGCTCCAGCTGCTGTCGGTCGACGGGCACAACCACGAGTCGGCCGCCATCGCCGAGGAGATCCAGGGCCTCCTCGCCTCGCCGACGCATGCGCGCATCGCCGGCCGTCGGGCCGCCGAGCAGGCGCGTGACGACCACCTCGAGGCGGTCGACGTGGACATGGCCATGCCTCGCGAGGTCGGGCTGCTCGCCGAGCAGCTGCACCGCGCCGTCGCGCGGGCGGACCGGCTGTGCGAGGAGGGGCGCCTGCTGACCGTGGCGTCCCCTCCCGAGCTGCGCGAGGTGCGTGCCTGGATGACCCACGAGGTGACGGAGCAGGCGATCCGGGGTGCGGCGCCGACGTCATGGCCGGACTGGCTGAAGGCGGCCGTCCCTCCCGACCACGAGGGCTGAGCGACCTCAGCTCGACCGCGGTCGCGGCAGCCCGACCGCGAGGGCGGCGACCAGCACCGCACCGCCGGCCGCGGCCAGCCAGGTGGGCAGGCCGGTCGGGATGCCGAGGAACGTCGTGATCCCCAGGATCCGCGCCATCCCCCACGGGAGCAGCGCGAGCTGGTCGTTCCAGACGGTCAGCGCGTCCTCGAGCCCGACCGCCGCGAGCAGGGCGCCGAGCGCGAGCACCACGGCACCGACGGTGCCGGCCGCCGTCGCCGCTGCCCGCCGGCTCACGGACCGGGCGGCCAGCGACCACACGAGGGCGGCGAGGACCCAGCCGGCGAGGACGACCGCCACCACGACGTACGCCGACCGCACGCCCGGCTCGGTCCAGAAGGCGAACCAGTAGCCCCCGGGCCCCCGCCACGCCAGCACGGCCAGCAGCAGCAGTGAGCGGAGGACCACCGCCCCGCCGACCGCCGTCGCCACGTGCCACGACCGCGTGCGCCGCGTCGCCACGGCGACCACGAGCGCGAGCACGCCCCACCCGAGGCCGACGGCGAGCAGGTGGCTCGGTGCCAGGAACCACGTCAGCACCAGCCGGCTCCACACCACGCCCGCCACCGGCAGCGCCACCACCAGCCACGGCGACACCGGGCCGGGGTCGCGCCAGGGCGTGGCCGCGGTGCGCACGAGCGCCCGGCCCGTGCGGGTCAGGCCCAGCCCAAGCAACAGCGCCAGCAGCCCGCCGCGGGCCAGCCACGCCATCGGCAGGTCGCGAGCGGCGCGCTCCTCGCCGATCCGGGCGGCGGTGAGGTTGTAGGCCGGCAGCGCAAGGTCGTCGCCGTACGTCTCCTCGTGCTGGGCCGCGGCGGCGTCGAAGCGCTCGCGGGCGGACTCCCACACGTGGCGGCCCTCGCCCGTGTCGAGCCACTGCCCGTGGCGCAGCACCATCTCGCGGTAGGCGCCGAGCAGGGCGTGCAGGTCGACCTGGTAGTCGAGCGAGGCGAGCAGCCGGTCCCGCAGCTCCGGGTCCCGATAGGTCGCCTCGTTGGTGCCGGCGACGAGGTCGCGCATGGTCGTGGCGACGTCGATCGCGTGCTGGCCGTCGTCGATCGCCTCCGTCACCCCGTCCGGGCCGGAGTCGCGGGTGACGGCGTAGAGGACGTCGAGGACCGCGCTGTCGCCGGTGAGGACGTCCCACTCGAACAGCAGCATCTGCGGCGGCGGCTCGAGGCCGAGCGCGAAGGCGCGCACCTCGGCGAACTGGGGGACGTACTGCCCGTGGGTGACGGCCTCGCGCGACAGGGCGAGGGCCTCGGTCACCTTCGCGACCGTGCCGGGGTCGGTGGAGAGCCAGCGCCGCACCCAGTCGGCGGTGAGCTCCGCGGGGTCGGCGTCCGGGTCGCGCGCCAGTCGGCCCGCGACCTCGGTGTTGAGGTCGTAGAGCTGCCAGAAGCCGGTCGTCAGCAGCAGCGACCGCGGCCCCGCGCGCCACGGGCCGCCGTCCTGCGTCCACGTCCAGATGCCCTCGACGTGCGGGTTGGCGGCGAGGAAGCGGCGCAGGGCGAGCTGGTGCAGCACGCCGAGGTCGTCGGGCACGCTGCCGAACGACTCGAACTCGCGCCGGCTCTGCATCTCGACGATGCGGCGCTGGCTGCCCTGCTCGAGCGTCTCGTTGAGGGGGAGCCAGGAGTAGAAGTCGCCGAGGCTGTACTTCGTCGACACCACGAGCCGCGGGGAGTCGACGCCAGCGAGCACCTCGTCGTAGGACGCCGGGTCGGTGTGCATGTCCCCGACGGCGCCGACGCCGACGCTCCACGTGCGGAAGACGACGTCCCGGTCCGCGCGCTCGGCCTGCCCGGTGAAGGCGTCGAGCATCGCCCGGACGGCGGGCACGGTCGTCACGGTGATCTCGGAGTAGTAGTCGATGCCGGGGGTGTTGTAGATCGAGCCGCCCTCGCCGATGCGCAGCACGACGCCGGACAGCTGCGGGAGCTCGGCGTAGATCTCGTCGAGCGCCGCCTCGTAGACGTCCCACAGCCCGGGGTCGGTCGGGTCGAGGTCGAAGCGCTCGGTGAGGTGGCGCTCCAGCGGCGTGCTGAGCACCAGCATGTCGGTGCGGAGGTAGACGTCGAGGCCCAGCTCGTCGAGCTCGGCCCAGATCGGGCCGAACGCGTCGCGGAACGCCTCCGCGCGTGCGACGTAGTCCGGGTCGTCGGCGTAGACCTCCGGCACCCCGGCGAAGGTGACGTACTCGAGGAAGCCGGGCACGGTCACGGCGTTGTAGCCCTGCGCCAGCACGTGGTGGGCGAAGTCGAGCACGCTCTCGCGGGCGGCGGGCAGGGCCGCCTCGTCGATCCACGGAGCCTCCGGCAGGAGGACGTCCTCGAACGCGCGCGAGTAGTGCGAGTAGTCGGTGCCGCCGCGCCACTGGTCGGGGTCGGGGTCGACCCCCGCCGCGCCGAGGTCGACCATCCGGAACGGGAGCCTGGAGGTGACCGTCTCGCCGAGCCGCTCGGTGAGGGGGCGGTGCGCCCACGCGGCCTGCGCGAGGTCGTAGACGCCGCGGACCGCGCCGGTCTCGGACGCCGCACGGATCACGAGCCGCTCGGCGGTGCCGGTGAGCCGGTACGAGTCGTCGTCGGGGTCGCCGTCGCCGAAGCCGACGCGCAGGGTCGCCGTCCCCTCGCCGTCGGCCGTCGCGTCGCGCAGCTCGGTCGTCGCCGCCTCCATGCGCGTGCCGCCGGGTGCTGCGACGCGCAGGTGCGGGGGAGCGACGGGCTGCCGCGGGGGTGCCGCCCGCAGCACCTCCCCCGGCACGTCCTTGGGCTCGACCCGGATGCCCAGCGCGACCGAGATGCCGTACGCCGTCGCCGCGCCCAGGGCACCCAGCACCAGGAGGGTGAGGACGACCTGGAGCCCCCGCTTCATCACGGGCGCACTCTAGTGACGAGGGCCGAGCCCCGGGCGGGAAAGGAAAGAGGTTGTGAGTGAGTGCTCACTCACTTAGGCTGGAGGGCGTGCCACCACGTGCCAAGCCCCTCTCGCCCGACGACCGCCGGGCGGCCCTCGTCGACGCCACGGTCCCGCTGCTGCTCGAGCACGGGCGTGCGGTGACGACCCGCCAGATTGCCGACGCCGCCGGCATCGCGGAGGGGACGATCTTCCGGGTCTTCGACTCCAAGGACGACCTGGTCCTGGCGGCCCTCGAGCACGCGCTCGACCTCGACCCCTTCATCGCCCAGCTCCAGCAGGTCGACCCCGACCAGGAGCTCGGCGCGATGCTCCTCGAGGTCGTCGAGCTGTTCCAGCGGCGCTTCTCCCGGGTGTTCCAGCTGATGACCCGGATGGGCATGGTCGGCCCGCCCAAGGCCCATCGGCACATGGAGGCCGAGCGCGAGCGGGTGGGCGTCATCCTCCAAGGGCTCGCCGAGCGGCACCGCGACTCGCTGCGGGTGCCGCCGGGCCAGCTGATGCACATGGTCCGGCTGCTGACCTTCTCCGGAACCCATCCCCACATCTCCGACGGCAACCCGCTGTCCGCCGAGGAGATCGTCGACACCGTCCTCCACGGCGTGCTCAAGCCCCGGCAGAACAAGGACTCCTGAATGCTGCTCCGACTCGTCCGCACCTACCTCCGGCCGTACGCCCGCCCGCTCGCCGCGGTCGTGGCCCTCCAGTTCGTCGGCACGATGGCCGCGCTGGCGCTGCCCAGCCTCAACGCCGACATCATCGACAAGGGCGTCGTCACCGGTGACACCGGCTACATCGTGCGCCACGGCGGGTTGATGCTCGCGGTCTCGCTCGTGCAGGTCGTCTGCTCGATCGCGGCCGTGTGGTTCTCCGCGCGCAACGCCATGGGCTTCGGCCGCGACCTCCGGGGCGCCATCTTCCGCCGCGTCGGCTCCTTCTCGGCCCGCGAGGTGCAGCACTTCGGCGCCCCGTCGCTGATCACCCGCGAGACCAACGACGTGCAGCAGGTGCAGATGCTCGTGCTGATGGGCGGCACGCTGATGGTCGCGGCGCCGATCATGATGGTCGGCGGCATCATCATGGCCGCACGGGAGGACATCGGCCTGTCCTGGCTCGTGCTCGCCGTCGTGCCGGTCCTCGGCATCTCCATCGGGCTCATCGTCCGCCAGATGGTGCCGAGCTTCCGGCTGATGCAGGAACGCATCGACGAGGTGAACCGGCTGCTGCGCGAGCAGATCACCGGCGTCCGCGTCGTGCGCGCGTTCGTCCGCGAGCAGCACGAGACGACGCGCTTCGCCGACGCCAACGCCCAGCTCACCGAGGTCGCGATCCGCGCCGGCCGCTGGCAGGCCGCGATGTTCCCGACGGTGATGCTCGTGGCCAACGTCGCGACCGTCGGGGTGCTCTGGTTCGGCGGGCACCGCGTCGAGGCCGGTCACATGGAGGTCGGCGCCCTCACCGCCTACATCTCCTACCTGATGCAGATCGTCATGTCGGTGATGATGGCGATGTTCATGCTGATGATGGTGCCGCGCGCGGCCGTGTGCGCCGACCGGATCACCGAGGTGCTCGACACGGACTCGTCCGTCGTCCCGCCGACCGACGCGGTCGCCGAGCTGCCCGAGCGCCTCTCGCTCGAGCTCGACGCGGTCACCTTCGCCTACCCCGGCGCCGACGAGCCGGTGCTGCGCGAGGTCACCATGGCGGCCCGCCCGGGGGAGACGGTGGCGATCGTCGGCTCGACCGGCGCCGGCAAGTCGACCCTCGTCAACCTCGTCCCGCGCCTGTTCGACGCGACCGGGGGAGCGGTCCGCGTCGGCGGGGTCGACGTACGCCACATCGAGCCCGAGACGCTGTGGTCCCGGCTCGGGCTGGTGCCGCAGAAGGCCTTCCTCTTCCGCGGGACCATCGCCGACAACCTCCGCTACGGCAAGCCCGACGCCACCGAGGAGGAGATGTGGGCGGCGCTGGAGATCGCCCAGGCGCGCGACTTCGTCGAGGCGATGCCCGACGGGCTGCAGTCCGAGGTGGCCCAGGGCGGCACGAGCCTCAGCGGGGGCCAGCGCCAGCGCATGGCCATCGCGCGGGCGGTGATCCGCCGCCCGGCGATCTACCTGTTCGACGACTCGTTCTCCGCGCTCGACCTCACCACCGACGCGCGGCTCCGGGCCGCGCTGCGACCCGTCACGCGGGAGTCGACGGTCGTCATCGTGGCCCAGCGGGTCGCGACCATCCGCCACGCCGACCGGATCGTGGTGATGGAGGACGGCGCCGTCGTCGGCAGCGGCACCCACGACGAGCTGCTCGACACCTGCACGACCTACCGGGAGATCGTCGAGTCCCAGCTGACCGCCGAGGAGGTGGCATGACCATGAGCACCAGCCAGACCAAGCAGGAGGCCCCCGCCGCCAAGGACGGCCAGCTGAAGGAGACCGAGCGCGTCCAGGCCGGACCCGGCCCCGGCCGCGGGCCGATGGGCGGCGGCATGATCGGGCAGAAGGCCGACACGTTCTGGCCCTCGCTCAAGCGGCTGCTCGCCCGGCTGCACCCGGAGCGCCACAAGGCGTACGCCGTCCTCGTGCTGACGGTGCTCAGCGTCGCCGCCACCGCCGTCGGCCCGTGGATCCTCGGCCGGGCGACCGACCTCGTCTTCGCCGGCCTGATCGGCAGGGACGTGCTCGGGACCGGGGCGACCCAGGAGCAGGCCATCGAGGCGCTGCGCGCCCGGGGTGACGACAACCAGGCCGACATGCTCGCGTCGATGGACCTCACCGATGGCGTGGACTTCGGGGCCGTCGCGGACGTGCTGCTCGTCGTCCTGGCCGTCTACGTCGCCGCGTCGCTGCTGGCCTGGCTCGGCGGCTACCTGCTCAACGACGTCGTGCAGGGCACGGTGCTGCGGATGCGCTCCGAGGTCGAGGACAAGGTGCACCGGCTGCCGCTGGGCTACTTCGACAAGCAGCCGCGCGGCGAGCTGCTCAGCCGCGTCACGAACGACATCGACAACGTGAGCCAGACGCTCCAGCAGACGATGAGCCAGATGCTCAACTCGCTGCTCACCGTCCTCGCGGTGCTGGCGATGATGTTCTGGATCTCGCCGCTGCTCGCGGCCGTCGCGCTCGTCTCCGTGCCGATCGCGATGTTCATCACCGGCGCGGTGATGAAGCGCTCGCAGGGCATGTTCATCCAGCAGTGGCGACGCACCGGCACCCTCAACTCCCACATCGAGGAGACCTTCTCCGGGCACGCGATCGTCAAGGTCTACGGCCGGCAGCGCGAGGCGGAGCGGGTGTTCGCCGAGCAGAACGACGAGCTCTACGAGGCGTCGTACGGCGCCCAGTTCGTCAGCGGCCTGATCATGCCGATCATGATGTTCGTCGGGAACCTCAACTACGTCGTCATCGCCGTCATCGGCGGCCTCCGGGTCGCCAGCGGCACGATGTCGCTCGGTGACGTGCAGGCGTTCATCCAGTACTCCCGCCAGTTCACCCAGCCGCTCACGCAGGTCGCCTCGATGCTCAACCTGCTGCAGTCCGGTGTCGCGTCGGCGGAGCGCGTCTTCGAGCTGCTCGACGCCGAGGAGGAGTCGGCCGACGCGACCGGCCGCCCGGCCTCGTCGGCCGACGCGCGGGGCGAGGTGCGCTTCGACGACGTGTCCTTCTCCTACGACCCCGGGCGGCCGCTCATCGAGCACCTGTCGCTCGTCGCCGAGCCCGGCCACACGGTCGCGATCGTCGGCCCCACGGGCGCGGGCAAGACGACGATGGTGAACCTGGTGATGCGGTTCTACGACCCGCAGTCCGGGCGCATCCTCATCGACGGCGTCGACATCACCTCGGTCCCGCGCGGCGTGCTGCGCAGCCGGATCGGGATGGTGCTCCAGGACACCTGGCTGTTCGCCGGCACGATCCGCGACAACATCGCCTACGGGCGGCCCGACGCGACCGAGGAGCAGATCCTGGAGGCGGCGCGCGCGACCTTCGTCGACCGCTTCGTCCACTCGCTGCCCGACGGCTACGACACGGTCATCGACGAGGACGGCTCGAACCTGTCGGCGGGTGAGCGGCAGCTCGTGACGATCGCGAGGGCATTCCTGTCCGACCCGGCGCTGCTCATCCTCGACGAGGCCACCTCGTCGGTCGACACGCGCACCGAGCTGCTGCTCCAGCAGGCGATGGCGGCGCTCCGCTCGGACCGTACGTCGTTCGTCATCGCGCACCGGCTCTCGACCATCCGCGACGCCGACCTGATCCTCGTCATGGAGGACGGCTCGATCGTCGAGCAGGGCTCGCACGAGCAGCTGCTCGAGGCGGACGGCGCCTACGCCCGCCTCTACCGCTCGCAGTTCGAGGCGGCCGTCGAGGACGTGGTGGTCTGAGGTCCGCTCGCTTAATCCATTGAGCACCTCCGCGCGCCGACGTACGGTTGGGGCACACAGAAGGGAGGTGATCCGAAGAATGAGTTCTTTTCGGATGAGTGAGGTGGCTGCCCGCTAAGGCAGCCCGGTCCGCCGACAGCTGCCGGCGAATCCACTGCAGCCACCCGACCCGCAGGCTCCCGGTGTCATCCCCCGGGGCCCCTCTCCGAGGGGCAGCAGGCCTGCGGGTCGCTGCATTTTCGGGCTTTGTCACTTCTGCGTCATACCGATCCGCACCTATGAGTGCTCCTTCGTATGACGCAACGGCCGCGGCAGGGGGCTGCGTCATACCGATCCGCACCTATGAGTGCCCCTTCGTATGACGCTGCTGGCGGGCGACCGGAGCCGTGGGGTGATCCACGTCTCGTCGCCGTCGGATGGTGGAACAAACCCCGCGCCCGTATGGTTGTGGAGAGCAACTATTGCTGATCGCAACCGAACGAAGGACTGCAGTGACCCAGGCTCCCCCCGTGACCGCCGAGCAGGGCGGCGAGATGACCCACCGCCAGGTGCTCGAGGCCCTCAGCGGCCTCCTCCTCGCGATGTTCGTCGCGATGTTGTCCAGCACGATCGTCAGCAACGCGCTGCCGACCATCGTCGACGACCTGGAGGGCAGCCAGACCGGCTACACCTGGGTGGTCGTCGCGACCATGCTCGCGATGACGGCCACCACGCCGATCTGGGGCAAGTTCGCCGACCTCTTCGACAAGAAGCTCCTGGTGCAGTCGGCGCTGGTGATCTTCTCCGTCGGCTCGCTCATCGCCGGCTTCGCGCCGTCGATGGAGGTGCTGATCGGCGCCCGCGTCGTGCAGGGCCTGGGCGTCGGCGGCCTGACCGCGCTCGTCCAGGTCGTCATCGCCTCGATGGTCTCCCCGCGTGAGCGGGGCCGCTACAGCGGCTACATCGGCGCCGTCTTCGCCCTCGCCACCGTCAGCGGCCCGCTGGTCGGCGGCGTGCTCGTCGACACCGTCGGCTGGCGCTGGTGCTTCTTCGCCGGCCTCCCGGTCGCCGTCCTCGCCTTCGTGGTGCTGCAGAAGACCCTCCGCCTCCCGGTGGTCAAGCGCGAGGTGTCCATCGACTACCTCGGCGCCTTCCTGCTCGTCGGCGGCGTCTCGATCCTGCTCATCTGGGTCTCCCTCGGCGGCCAGAACTTCGAGTGGGTGTCGTGGACCAGCGGCCTGCTCGTCGCCGCGTCGGTCCTGGTCACCGCCGCCGCGATCCACGTCGAGGCCAACGTCGCCAAGGACCCCGTGATCCCGCTGCGGCTCTTCAAGGACCGCACCCTGACCCTCGCCACCGTCGCGTCGGTGCTGATCGGCGTCGCGATGTTCGGCTCGACGGTCTACCTGAGCCTCTACTTCCAGCGCGCCAAGGACATGAGCCCGACCGAGGCCGGCCTGATGTCGATCTGCATGGTCGGCGGCCTGCTCGTCTCGAGCATCGTCAGCGGCCGGATCATCTCCAGCACGGGCGTCTGGAAGCGCTGGCTCGTCGGCGGCATGGTCGCCGTCATCGCCGGCATCGGCCTGCTCGCCACCATCGACGCCTCCACCCCGCTGTGGCGCACCGGCCTCTTCATGGCCGTCCTCGGCCTGGGCCTCGGCGCGACGATGCAGAACCTCGTCCTCGCCGTGCAGAACACCATCGCCCTCTCCGACATGGGCGCCGGCTCGTCGGTCGTCGCGTTCTTCCGCTCGCTCGGCGGCTCGATCGGCATCGCCGCGCTGGGCGCGGTGCTGGCCCACCAGGTCGCGGACGCCGTCCAGACAGGCCTGGCCAGGCTGCTGGCGGTCCACCCGGAGTACGCCGACGCGGTCGGCCACCAGACCGGCGGCATCCCCGACGTCTCCACCCTGCCGGCGCCGATCCGGGTGATCTTCGAGAGCGCGTTCGGTGACGCGACCGGTCACATCTTCCTCGTGGCCCTGCCGTTCGCGGTCGGCGCGCTGATCGCCGTCCTCTTCATCAAGGAGGTGCCCCTGCGCACGTCGGTGAAGCGCGAGGACGAGCTCATGGCCGAGGTCTCGCCGGTCTCACCCGCCTCTCAGGCGTGAGCCCCACAATGACCACCGTGAGCACCCCCAGCACCACGTCGTCCAGGTACGACGACCTGCGCCGCATCGAGGCGGAGGTCGCGACGCTGATCCGCCGCGTGAAGCGGGTGATGGGCGAGCGTGCACGCGAGGTGCACCCCGACCTCCACCCGATGACGTTCTTCATCCTCACCCACCTCGCGAAGGAGGGGCCGCTGCGCGGCGCCGACCTCTCCGACGCGTTCGGGATGGACAAGGGCGGCGTCAGCCGCCAGGTCCAGGCGCTGGTGGACCTCGGCCTCGTCGAGCGGATGCCCGACCCCCAGGACCGACGGGCGATCCTGCTCGACGCCACCGCGGAGGGCCGCCGGCGGCTCGAGACGATGATCCGCAGCCGCAGCGACCGGTTCGACCAGCGGCTGTCGGCCTGGAGCGACGAGGAGCTGGCCGGGTTCAGCAACCAGCTGGCGGCCTACAACCGGGCCCTCAGCACCGACTGACCGACCGGTCGCAGACACCACCGCCTCCGGCGCCGGCGTCATACGGACCCGCACCCATGGGTGCCGATTCGTATGACGCAGCGCCGGAGGCGACGTCGTTCTAGGGGCGCGTCAGCGCAGCCAGGCAGCAGTGTCGCCGGGCAGCTCGCCGCCGTCGACCGGCGCGCTGGCCAGCAGCAGGTCGCCCGCGGGGAGCGGGACGGGGGCCTCGCCGCAGTTGAGCACGACCGTGATGTGCCCGCGGCGGAACGCCAGCACGTCGGCGCCGAGGTCGAGCATCTCGACGTCCTCGCCCGCGGTCCAGGCGAAGTCGCGCCGGGCCGCGAGGGCCGCGCGGTAGAACTCGAGGGTCGAGCCCTCGGCGCCGGTCTGGGCGTCGACGGTGAGCGAGGCCCAGTCCTCCGGCTGCGGGATCCACGGCTGGCCCTCGCCGGGCCCGAAGGCGTACGGCGCCTCGCTGCCGCCCCACGGGATCGGGACGCGGCAGCCGTCGCGGCCGACCTCGCCGGTGCGGAGGTAGGAGGGGTCCTGGCGGTCCTCGGGGGCGACGTCGACCTGCTCGAGGCCGAGCTCCTCACCCTGGTAGAGGTAGCTGGAGCCGGGCAGCGCGAGCATCGCCAGCGTGGCGGCACGGCCGCGGGCCAGGCCGCGCGCGCCGCCGCCGTAGCGGGTCACGTGGCGTACGACGTCGTGGTTGCTGAGCACCCACGTCGGCGACGCGCCGACCGGCTCCACCGCGGCGAGGGTGTCGGTGATGACCGTCGCGAAGGCCTCGGCCGACCAGTCGGTGAGCAGCCACGCGAAGTTGAAGGCCTGGTCGAGCTCGTCGGGGCGCACGAAGGCGGCCATCGACTCGGGCGTCTGGGTCCAGGCCTCGGCCACGGCCATCCGGTCCGGTCCGGCCTCGTCGAGGACGCGGTGCCAGGCGCGGTAGACCTCGTGGACCTCGGGCTGGTCCCACATGGGCTCGTCCTTGAGGTCGCGCGAGACCATCGAGTGGTCGGTGTTGACCTGGCCGGAGCTGGCGCGACCGCCCTCGGCGACGATCTGGTCGCGGAGGCTGGCCTCCTTGAACAGGCCGTGCGCCACGTCGACGCGGAAGCCGTCGACACCGCGGTCCAGCCAGAAGCGCAGGACGTCCTCGAACATCGCCGGCACCTCGGGGTTGCGCCAGTCGAGGTCGGGCTGCGTGGAGTCGAAGAGGTGGAGGTACCACTGGCCGTCGTCGACCTGGGTCCACGCCGGGCCGCCGAAGACCGACTCCCAGTTGTTCGGCGGGGTGCCGGCCGGCTTGCCCTCGGGGGTGTCGCGGAAGAGGTAGCGGGCGCGCTCGGGGCTGCCGGGACCGGCGGCGAGGGCCGCCTGGAACCACTCGTGCTGGTCCGAGGTGTGGTTGGGCACCAGGTCGACGACGACCTTCAGGCCGAGCTCGTGGGCGCGCGCGACCAGGTCGTCGGCGTCGGAGAGCGTGCCGAAGAGCGGGTCGACGTCGCGGTAGTCGGCGACGTCGTAGCCGTGGTCGTGCTGCGGGGAGGTGTAGAACGGCGTGATCCAGAGGGCGTCGACACCGAGGTCCGCGAGGTGCGGCAGGCGCGACGTGATGCCCGGCAGGTCGCCGATGCCGTCGCCGTCGCTGTCCGCGAAGCTCCGCACGTAGACCTGGTAGACGACGGCGTTGCGCCACCAGTAGGTCCTTGGATCGTTCAAATCAGCCATGGCCCCATCTTCTCAAACCGCCGGCGGGCCAGGTCAATCCGTGGCCGGTCCCCGGCCGCCGAACAGCGCGGGGTCGACGGCGATCCAGGTGTGCTCCGCGGTGGCCACGACGCGGCCGTCGGCGTCGTACAGCGTCGAGGCGGTGAAGGTCTTGCGCCCGTCGCGGCCGCGGCCCTCGCCGACGACGACGTGCGGCTCGCCGATGACCGGGAGGTCGTCGACGCGCGCGGTCATCCGCCCGAGCACCATCAGCCGCTCGGTGAGGTCGCCGGCCCAGCCGCCGATGCAGTCGAGCGCCGCCCAGGTGGCGGCGACCGAGGCGCGCGGGTGCTCGTCGACGTAGGTGTGCCAGTCCTCGTGGAGGCTCGGGTGCGGCGTCCACGGAGCAGCGACGCGGTGGCCGTCGGGACCCTCACCGACCCGGCCCGGGAAGATCCGCAGACCGTCGGCCTCCTCGCGTTCGGTCCCGCAGGCGAAGCAGGTGGGGAACGGGTGGAAGGTGTGTCCCGGGTACGACGACGAGGCGACCGCGGCGGTCTCCGGGTCGACGGGCTCCACCTCGGCGAGGGTGCGGTCGACGCGGTGCGCCGTAGCTATTGGGACGCCGCCAAAGGACGCGGTCGTGACGCCGGCCTCGGCGGTGATGTCGAGCGGGGTGTCGAGGGGCGGCGGCTGGCGCAGCGACACCTCGATCGGCGGCCAGCTGCCGCAGTGGTCCTCTGGTGCGTCGGTCGCGTCGAGGGCAGCCAGCGTGCCCGCGGTCCAGCCGCCGTTGCCGGAGTCGGGCGGTCCGCAGAAGCGTCGGGGCACGATCAGCTCGGTCACCGGGTCACTGTGCCATGGCGGGCATGCGGGTCGCAGTTGCCGGATGGGGAACAATGACGACCGTGAGTGACCTGATCGACACCACCGAGATGTACCTCCGCACGATCTACGAGCTCGTGGAGGAGGGCATCGTGCCGCTGCGCGCGCGCATCGCCGAGCGGCTGCACCAGTCGGGCCCGACGGTGTCGCAGACCGTGGCCCGGATGGAGCGCGACGGGCTGCTCACCGTGCAGGGCGACCGCCACCTCGAGCTCACCGACGAGGGCCAGCGCCTCGCCACCCGGGTCATGCGCAAGCACCGGCTGGCCGAGCGGCTGCTCACCGACGTCATCGGCCTCGACTGGGAGCTCGTCCACGCCGAGGCGTGCCGCTGGGAGCACGTGATGTCGGAGACCGTCGAGCGCCGGCTTCTCGAGCTGCTCGACCACCCCACCGAGTCGCCCTACGGCAACCCGATCCCCGGGCTCGACGAGCTCGGCGACGTCGCCGGCGAGGACTTCATGGACAACGTCGAGCCGCTCTCGGGTGCCGCGGTCGCGGAGGACCAGCGCGTCCACGTCAAGCGGATCTCCGAGGAGATGCAGAAGGACGAGGAGCTGATGGGCCTGCTCCGCCGCGTCGGTGCGCTGCCCGGCAAGACCGTGACGATCGCCCGCACCGAGGAGGGCATCCTCATCGGCTCCGGCGGCGAGACCGCCGAGCTCGTCGTCGAGGCGGCCGAGCACATCTTCGTGCGCCGCTGAGGCGCCGCTGGGCGCTGGAGTCACCGGATATCCGGTGACCGCCCTGGTTACAGGTAGAGATCCGTACCTATGAGCACGAAACTCGGGTGCACAGCTCGGTCAGGAACTCGCTGCACCCCACCTCGAGCTTGTACGACGCCAGCTCGTCGCCGCGGGTCGCACCACGGTTGACGATCACGACCGGCGTCCCGCCCTGGGCCGCCCGCTTCACGAACCGCAGCCCGCTCATCACGGTCAGTGACGACCCCGCCACCAGCATCGCGCCGGAGCTGCCGAGCGCCTCGACGGCTGCGTAGCAGCGCGCGACCCGGTCGGGTGGCACGTTCTCGCCGAAGAAGACCACGTCGGGCTTGAGCGGCCCGCCGCACGGGCAGCGCGGCACCACGAAGTCGTGGGTGTCGTCGAGGTCGACGTCGCCGTCGGGTCGCGACTCCACCCAGCCGTGGCGTTCGAGCCAGCCGGGGTTGAGGGCGTCGAGCTCGCGCTCGAGCGCGTCGCGGGAGGACGTCGTACGGCAGGTGAGGCAGACGACCTCGGCGACGCGACCGTGGAGCGCGACGAGGCGCCGCGACCCGGCGGCCTCGTGCAGGCCATCGACGTTCTGGGTGATGAGCATGCCGGGGTCGAGGTCGGCCAGGGCGTGGTGCCCGGCGTTGGGCTCGGCACGGCCCATCCGCTGCCAGCCGAGGTGGCTGCGCGCCCAGTAGCGCTGCTGGGCCTCGGGGGTGGCGACGAACTCCTGGTAGGTCATCGGCGCACGTGCCGGTGCGCCCGGGCCGCGGTAGTCGGGGATCCCGGAGTCGGTCGACAGCCCGGCGCCGGTCAGGACGACCAGCGGCCGGGAGGCGAGCAGGTCGAGGGCCTGCTCCTCGGTCGGGAGACGGGCCGCGAGGCTCACGCGTAGCGCGCCTGGGCGCGGGCTCGGGCCTTGGCCGCCTCGACCTCGCGGTTCTTCGGCGGCGCGGAGGTGACGAGGTCGTCGAGGAGGTGCTCGGTGATGTGGGCGATCTCCTTCACCGCGGCGTAGAACGCCGCCTCGTTGGCCTGCGACGGCTTCGTCGTGCCGGCCACCTTGCGCACGTACTGCAGGGCGGCCGCGGTGACCTCGTCACGCGTCGCGGGCGGCTCGAAGTTGTTGAGCGGGCGGATGTTGCGGCACATGGCTCCGAGGGTACGACGCGGGCGGTGCGGCTCACAGCGCGAAGAACGAGACGTCCTCGCCCGTCACGAGCGCGACCTTGCCGGAGGCGAGCGGCACGAGGCGTACGCCGGCGACGTCGGTGCCGTGCTCGACCTCGACCATGCGGTTGCTCATCGACCCGTCGGCGAGCGAGAGCACCGAGACCCAGCCGGTGGTGCCCGTCCAGCCCTGGCCGACGACCGTCAGGACGGTGCGCTGCTCGGGCAGCCAGGTGAACTGGCGCGGGTCGGTCGCCGCCCCGGCCTGGGTGCCCTCGTCGTAGCGGACGACGTCGAGCTGGCGGGGGTCGGTGAGGTCGGTGACGTCGAACAGCGCCGCCTGCGCGCCGCGGACGGCTCCGTCGAGCGAGGCGTCCTGGCCCATCCCGACGAGCCGGTGCTCGCCGAGCGGGTGGAGGTACTCGGAGAAGCCGGGGATCTTCAGCTCGCCCAGCAGCCGCGGCGCGGCCGGGTCGCTGAGGTCGACCGCGTAGAGCGGGTCGGTCTGGCGGAAGGTGACCACGATCGCGAGGTCGTCGAACCACCGCACGGACTTGATCTCCTCGCCGACGCCCAGCTGGTCGACCCGCCCGTCCTCGACGAGGTCGGCGCCGTCCTCGCGGAGCGTCAGCACCGAGTTGAAGTCGCCGGTCTCGCTGCTCGGTCCGACCGCGACGCGCAGCGAGCCGCCGACGGCGTCCATCGACCAGCGGTCCGCGATGGTGCCCTCCACCTCGCCCGAGGCGACGTACGTCGCGTCGGTCCCGTCGAGGGCGAACGCGAAGAGGGGCGTGGTGCCGCCGGCGTCCGGCCCGCCGGTCGGGCGGCAGGTCATGCAGTCGACCCAGCCCCACTGGGGTGCCGAGGCGGCGAGGTAGAACCGGTCGGTCGAGAAGTAGGAGGTCGCGGAGTCCGTCGCCACCGCGGTCGTGGTGAGCTCGGTGGGCTCGGCGGGGTCGAAGGCCAGGAGGGTGGTGGTGCCCAGCGCCACGTCGGCCTGGGGGATCGCGACGTCCGCGCAGTCCACGACCGGCGCGCCGTCGATCGTGGGGAGCCAGTCGGCGAGGGTCGTGTCACGCACGAGCGCGCGGTTGCGCAGCCGCGCCCGGAGCTGGCCGAGGACCCCGTCGGGCGCGGAGAAGTCGAGCTCGGGCAGACCATTCTGGAGCACCACGCGCACCACGTCGCCGTGCAGGCGCACCGCCGACGCGCGGCCGCTGACCGTGGTCACGTCGACGACCGTGGGCGAGGTGGGGTCGGCGAGGTCGACCGTGGTGATCGTCGTCGACCTCCCGTCGGTCGAGGAGCCGAGCACGACCGCGCGCCCGTCGACGAGGACCATCTCGCCCCCGGGGTCGCCGACCCAGCCGCTGCCGCGGGCGTCGTCGAGAGGGGTGGCGGACAGCAGCCGCGGCTCCGCGCCCGAGACGTCGTACGCCAGCAGCTCGCCGTCGCGCAGCCGCACCAGCAGGCTGCCGGCCGCCTTCACCACGTCGGCCTCGTCGACGCCGGCCTCCTGGACGTTGGTGCCCGACTCGTTGCTCGTGGTGCGCGAGGTGCTCACCGTCGACCGGGCGGCCTCCGAGGAGGGAGCGGCACCGGCGGCCGCGTCGCCGCTGGTCATGACGTCGTAGACCACGTCCCCACCCCAGCCGTAGGCGCCGACCGCCTCGAGCGCCCGGTCGACGTAGGAGGCGAGGAGCTCGTCGCACCCCGCCGCGACCGTGAGGTCGGCATTGGCGAGCACGATCGGCGGCGACGACGGCGGCCGACCACCGCCCTCGGTGTCCCTGCCCAGCGCGTAGCCGACACCGACGGCGGCGGCGAGGCTGGTGACGACCGTGGCACCGGTGACGAGGCGTCGAACGCGCCGAGCCGTGGGCTTCGAGGTGGGCTTCGAGGTGGCCATGGCGGTGGGACGGGCTCCCGACGGCCGTGGTTCCGCGTGGCACGATGGCGCGATGACCGACCGCGACCTGGACCTCGTCCTCTTCGGCGCCACCGGGTTCACCGGCGGCCTCACGGCCGACTACCTCGCCACTGCGGCGCCGGCCGATCTGCGGTGGGCGATCGCCGGGCGCAACCCCGACAAGCTCGAGGACGTACGCCGCCGGCTGGCCGAGCAGGGGGCGAGCGACGTCGAGGTGCTGGTCGCCGACTCGACCGACGCCGCGTCCCTGGCCGACATCGCCCGCCGGGCGCGCGTGGTCGCCACGACGATCGGCCCCTACCTCGAGCACGGCGCCCCGCTGGTCGCCGCCTGCGCGGAGGCCGGCACCGACTACCTCGACCTCACCGGCGAGCCGGAGTTCGTGGACCGGATGTTCCTCGAGCACCACCAGACGGCCGTGCGCACCGGCGCCCGCCTCGTCCATGCCTGCGGCTTCGACTCCATCCCGCACGACCTCGGCGCCTACTACACCGTTCAGCAGCTGCCGGACGACGAGCCGATCACGCTGCGCGGGGTCGTCCGGTCGGGCGGCGCGTTCTCGGGTGGCACCTTCCACTCGGCGATGGAGCAGTTCGCCCGAGCGAAGCAGATGCGCGCGACGTACGCCGCCCGCCGGCGCGCGGAGTCGCGACCGGAGGGCCGGTCGTCGCGCGCCGTGCGCGGCAAGCCGCACCGCGACCCGGTGCTCGGCTACTGGCTGCTGCCGCTGCCGACCATCGACGGGACCATCGTGGCCCGCACCGGCGCCGCGCTGCCGTCGTACGGCCCGGAGTTCCGCTACTCCCACTGGGCCGGCACCAAGACCCTGCCGTACGCCGTGGGCGGCGCCGTGGGTGTCAGCGCCCTGACCCTCGCCGCGCAGGTCAAGCCGGTGCGCGACCTGATCACGTCGCGGGTCCCGCGGGGCTCGGGGCCGTCCGCGGAGAAGCGCGAGAAGTCGTGGTTCACCGTCGACTTCGTCGGCGAGGCCGGCGGTCGGACGGTCCGCACGCGCGTCTCGGGCGGCGACCCGGGCTACACCGAGACCGCCACGATGCTCGCCGAGGCGGCGCTGTGCCTCGCCCTCGACGACAACCCCGAGACGGCGGGGCAGGTCACGCCTGCCCAGGCGATGGGTGACGCGCTGCTCGTGCGGCTGCAGAAGGCCGGGATCAGGTTCGAGACGCTCGCCGGCTGACGACCTGCTGGATGATGGGCGGGTGACGGTCGATCGGCACCTCCCGGCTGCCGAGGTGCTGCGCTCCCACCTGGCCGGCAACTTCGCGACGCTGGGCGAGCAGGAGGCACTGGTCCGGTCAGGTGACGCGAGCGCGATCCACAAGATGCGCATCGCCGCGCGGCGCCTCCGGACGCCGCTGCAGACGGGACAGCCGCTGCTCGTGGTACCCACCGACGCGCTCGTCGACGAGCTGCGCTGGCTCGGCCGCGAGCTGGGCGGCGCCCGCGACGCCCAAGTGCTCCGCGAACGGCTCCGCCACCTGTTGTCCACGCAACCGCCGGAGCTCGTGATGGGGTCGGTGGACGTCCTCGTCGACGACGAGCTGTGCGCCGCCGAGCAGCGCGGACGCGCGCAGGCGATCGAGGCGCTGGGCGGCACCCGGTACGCGCGCCTGGTGGACGGGCTCGACCGCCTCGTGCGGGACCTCCCGGCGACGGAGGAGGCCGACGGACCGGCGGACGAGGTGCTGCCCCGCCTGGTCCGCCGCGAGCTGAAGCGCCTGCGACGGGCCGTCGGGATCGCCGAGCAGGCCGATGCCGGCGAGGCGAACGACGTGGCCCTCCACGTCGCGCGCAAGAAGGCGAAACGGCTGCGCTACGCCGCCGAGATGGTGGTCCCGGCCCTGGGCAGGCCGGCGGAGGAGCTCGCCGCGTCCGCGAAGGGGGTCCAGCAGGCCCTGGGCGAGCACCAGGACACGGTGATGTCGCGCCGGTTCCTGCGCGAGCTGGGGGCACGCGCGCACCTCGACGGGATGAACGGGTTCACCCTCGGCCGGCTGCACGCCATCGAGGAGGCACGGGCCGCGGCCGCGGTCGCGGACTTCGAGCGCGCGTGGGGCGAGCTGAAGGACAAGACGGTCCGCACGCGCCGCGGTGGCTAGTCGCAGTTCGCACTGACCGGCACGTCTGCGGCGACCCAAGTGAGCCCAGACGGGCCTCGCACGGTGCCAAGATGCGCCAACGCGTCACATGACCGTCCCGCCGAGACGACGGCGGGTGCGCTGAGCTTGGAAGGACGGCCGTCGACGATGTCCTCGCAGCCGACGCGTTACCCCAGCGGCGGCCAGACGTTCGCGTTAGAGGGCAAACGTTCGGCCCTTGCTCGGCAACTGCTACTGGGCGATCATGCCCGCGTGTCAACCAGCCTCAACGTTTCAGTCACCCGAGATCAAGGGGCCTCCAGTCGCGGGGAGGCCGCTCGAATCTGGGCCGTTGCCACGGCACACCGCGACGGACGATCTGAGCCGGCTCCGACCTCATCGGCGCTCCCCGTCATCGAACGCGGGCTGGGTCATGCCGGAGCAACGCTTCACCTCGCTTCGTTGCGCGGGCGCGCGGCTGGCTTCGCGCTGGTGGTCCCGCAGGACCGCGCTCTGGAGATCCTCTACCTCGGAGTCGACCCACAGGCATGGGGGGCTGGAGTCGCGAGCCGACTGCTGGCGGACGTCTGCGAGTACGCCAACGAAATGTCGAGTCAGGAGGTGGAGCTCTGGGTCTACGACGACAACACCCGCGCTGTCGACGTGTACACGCGAGCAGGCTGGGTCGACACCGGCGAGGTGCGGATCCATCCCACATCAGGTCGACGCGAGCGGCGCTACGCCCGCAGCACGACGGACCCGCGCAGCGCACACGACGAGGGGTGAACCTTCAACGAAGGCGCTGTTTGAGCCGTGAGGGGTCCCTCACCGCCGCGCGCCGATGCAGCCGAGCACTGCAGTAGTCAGGGCAACGGTCGCAGCCGCCAGGAATGCGGCCGGGAACCCGGAACCGGACTCTCGCAGCGCGAGAGTCGTGAAGGCGGCGGTGCCGAGTGCTGCGCCGACCTGGGTGGCGCTGCTGGCCAGCCCCGAAGCCAGGCCGGCGTGGGCGTCGGGGACGGCTGAGGCGATGACCATGGTGGTGGGGGTGAAGCTGAGCGCGACGCCGGCGGCAACCAGGAACAGGCCCGGGAGCACGCCCAGCAGGTAGCCGGCTTGGTCGGGGGCGCAGGCGAGCCACAGGTGGCCGCCCGCCAGGACGACGAGGCCGGCGATGAGGCTGACTAGGGGGCCGAACCTGCGCAGGACGCGAGGCAGGAGTACGAGCGAGACGACGAAGCCGGTCAGGGAAGTGGGGACCATGGCCAGTCCACCCGCCGCGGGGGACATCGCGAGCGCCTGCTGGAGGTAGAGCGCGACGAGGACGAACGTGGAGGCGCGGGCTGCTCCGCCGAGGACGGCCAGCGCCACCCCGGTCGCCAGCATCCGGGAGCGAAACAGGTCGAGGGGCACCAAGGGTTCGGGCGCACGCCGCTCGGCACGGATGAAGAGGGCCGTGAGCGCGACGGGGACTGCTACTCCGACGATGGCGGACTGCTCCCAGCTGCCGGACGCGAGGCTGAGTGCGCCGTGGACGAGCGCGACGACAGCTCCGGTGATGGTCACTGCTCCGCTCAGGTCGAAGTGGTGGTTGGCCCGCTGCGGGATGTCGTTGAGGACGCGCCCGGCCATGACGACGGCCAGCAAGGACACGGGGACGGTGACCATGAAGACCGATGACCAGCCGAACGTGCCGGCCAGCAGCCCGCCCGCGGCGACTCCGGTGGCGCCGCCTAGCGTGGATGCGGCGCCCCACAGGCTCATGGCCCGTGCCCGACGCTCGCCGGGGAAGTTGACGAGCAGCAGCGCCATCGCGGCCGGGCTCAGACACGCTGCTCCAGCACCCTGCACGACCCTGCCGGTCAGGAGCATCCATTCGCTCGTAGCGGCCGCTGCCACGAGCGTCCCCACGGTGAACAGGGCCGACCCGACGGTGAACATGCGTCGCCGGCCGACGTGGTCGGCGACGCGACCGCAGAGCAAGAGCAGCCCGCCGAAGGTCAGCACGTAGGCATTCACCACCCAGCTCAGGCTGCTGGCGCCCAGGGACAGCGACGACTGGATCGATGGCAGGGCCACGTTGACGATCGAGGTGTCGAGCATCACGACGAACTGGGCCGAGACCAGCAACGCCAGGGCGAGCCCGCGGCGGGACCGGCTGGGTCCGCCGGGGCGAGTGCTCGGGCCAGAGCTCGCCATCGCAGGAAGGGCGGCGGGAAAGGTGGCGGTCGGTGTGGCAGGAGGGGTCGTGCTGGTGGTCATGGCTGTCACCTCGGTCGTGGAGTCGTCTTCGTCCACGGTCGCGGCGACCGGTCACGGGTCGCACCGGGGAGATCGCCGGGATTGCGGGCCGGGCGCTGCGCGGTCCGCCCCCTGCCGCTGTCCGTGCGTAGCTGCCGCCACGCGCTGAGCACCCAGCACCGGAGTTGATGCCATCACCTCAACCGGAGGTAACCCGGCGGATCCACCGGCGCGACCGGGCCACCTCGGGTCGGACGCTCGGGTCACCGGCATCACCGAGCCGGCATCACCTTCCCGAGGAGAACGCCATGAGCACCCACTCGCCCCACTCGACGACGGCACCGCCGCCCGGACACGACGAGCACGCCGGCCACCACCCGGACGCCGCGGACCACCCGCCGGAGACCCGACGCCCCTGGACGGTTCTGGCCCTCATGCTGGCCGCGCAAGTCATGGTCGTCCTTGACGTGAGCGTGGTGAACGTCGCCCTTCCCAGCATCGCCACCGACCTGCACCTGTCCTCGAGCAGCTACCAGTGGCTGATCAGCGCTTACGTGCTGCTCAGCGGCGGTTTCCTCCTGCTCGGCGGACGCGTCGCTGACCTCTTCGACCGCCGTCGGGTGTTCCTCACCGGCCTCACGCTGTTCACTGCCGGCTCCCTCACCGCCGGCTTCGCCGACACCGCACTGACCCTCATCGCATCCCGCGGCGCCCAGGGCGCCGGCGCAGCGCTGCTCACCCCCGCAGCCATGTCCATCGTCATGGCCACCTACTCGGGTCGCCAGCGCGCCACCGCCCTCGCCATGTGGGGCACCGTCGCCAGCATGGGCATCGCCGCCGGCGTGCTGTTCGGCGGCATCCTCACCACCGCATTCGACTGGCGCGCCGTGTTCTTCATCAACGTCCCCATCGGCGTCGCAGTCGCCGCCGGCGTCCTGGTCAAGGTCCGTCTCGCGCCCACCCGGGCTGCTGGCCGCCGCCAGCTCGACGTGTCCGGGGCAGTGCTCCTGGTGACGGGCCTGCTCACCCTCGTGTACGCCGTGGAGTCCACCACCAGCCACGGCTGGACCGCACCCCACACGCTCGTCGCCGCTGGCCTCGCAGCCATCCTGATGACCGGGTTCGTGGCCAACGAGCGCAAGGTCGAGAGCCCCATCGTCCCGCCCGCCACCTGGCGCATCCGGTCCCTGGTGTCCGCATCCACCGTCATGGCGGGCGTCACCGGAGCCGTCGTGGGTGCCATCTTCCTCAGCTCGCTGTACCTGCAGCAGGTGCTCGGCTCATCCGCGCTCATCACCGGCCTGCAGTTCCTGCCGCTGGCCGCCTTCATCACCGTGAGCGCCGCCGCCGCATCGAAGGCTCTGCCACACGTCGGCGCGAAGAAGCTCATCGCGGTCGGCCTGGTGATCGCCACCGCCGGAGCCCTGGTCCTCTCGTTCGTCGACTCCGACCCCTCCTACCTGAGCGACGTGCTGCCGGGCTTCGCGCTGCTCGGCCTGGGCGTGGGCCCGATGTTCGTTGCCATCTCCGTTGCGGCGATGAGCGACGTCGCGCCTGAGCAGTCAGGTCTCGCGTCGGGACTGATGATGACCGGTCACGAGATCGGTGCCGCTCTCGGCGTTGCAGCCCTGACCGCGGTTGCCGGAGACCTCACCACCGCCGCGGGCATCACGTCGGGCAGCCACCACGCGTTCCTCGCCGTCGCCATCGGGCTCGTCGCCCTGCTCATCCCGACGTTCCTGCTGCCCGCCCACGACCCGGACCACACCCCCGCGGGGCACGGCCACGGGCACGGGCACTGACGGCGCTCAGCCGCACTGCTGACCCGGTGGTTTCCCCGGCGCGACCAGGCGCCGGGGAGACCGAGGCTCAACCCACCAGACGTGCAAAGCCCTCATCCGCACACCACCCGAGCACCCCAACCGTTCACCGGCCGTCACACGGCCACCCGACCAAGGAGCCACCATGACGAACCTGCTCAACACCACCCCCGGAATCGCGGACACCCGCCCCGCGGCAGCCTCGACCAAGACAGTCGCGGTGCGCGCCCGAGGCCTGGTCAAGACCTACGGCAGCGGCCCCGCAGCCGTGAAGGCACTCGACGGAGCCGACCTCGTCATCCACACCGGAACGTTCACCGCCATCATGGGACCCTCCGGGTCCGGCAAGTCGACCCTGATGCACGCCCTCGCCGGCCTGGACGTCCTCGACGCCGGCCAGGTGCACATCGGCGACACCGACGTGACGGGCCTGGGCGAGCGGCAGCGCACGTTGCTGCGCCGCGACCGGTTCGGGTTCGTGTTCCAGAGCTTCAACCTGCTCCCCGCCCTCACCGCGCAGGAGAACATCACCCTCCCGCTGGACCTGGCGGGACGGCGCGCAGACCCCGACTGGCTGGCGCGGCTCGTCGACACCTTGGGCCTGCGGGACCGGCTCGGCCACCGGCCCTCCGAGCTCTCCGGTGGTCAGCAGCAGCGCGTCGCCGTCGCCCGAGCCCTGGTCACCCGCCCGGAGATCGTGTTCGCCGACGAACCGACCGGCAACCTCGACACCCGACACGGACAGGTCCTGCTGAGCTTCCTCCGCGACGCCTGCGACGACCTCGGTCAGACCATCGTCATGGTCACCCACGACCCGCTGGCCGCCGCGCACGCCGACCGAGTCGTGCTCCTCACCGACGGCCGCGTCATCGAGGAGATCACCGACCCCACCGCCTCGGCCATCGCCGACCGGATGCTCCAGCTCGACACCGACCAGCACCCCAACCCCCACCCCCGCGCCGGCTCCGGCTTCGGCTCCGGCTCCGGCTCCATCCAGGAGGGCTGACCCATGCTCCGCCTCGTCCTCAAGCAGACCCTGGCCCACCGCGGCAGGCTGCTGCTCACCTTCGCTGCCATCACCTTGGGCGTCACGTTCGTCGTCGGCACCTTGGTCCTCACCGACACCTCCCGCGAGGTGTTCGACGACCAGTTCTGTGACGCCAGCACCGAGGTCGACATCGTCATCCGCGACGCTGTCGCCTTCGACGCCGCCATGGGCATCGAGGTCGAACGCGACCCCCTGAACTCGCGGCTCGCAGCCCACACCGCGACCCTGCCCGGCGTCAGCCGGGCCATCCCCGTCGTCAAGGGCACCGGACTTCTCATCGCCGACGGCGAGGCGATCGTCCCCGCCGGCCCCTCGATGCTCACCTCGTGGACCGGCGTCGACGGGTTCACCCTCCGCGACGGCCACGCACCCGAACAGCTTGACGAGGTCGTCATCGACGCCGCCACCGCGACCGCCCACGACATCACCCTCGGCGACACGGTTCGGGTTCAGGCCGACTCCGAGGCCGACCTCCGCGTGGTCGGGCTCGTCGGCTTCGGTGACGCGGACGGGCTGCCCGACACCACCGTCGCCCTCACCAGCCTGGCCACCGCTCAGCGTCTCCTGCGCCTCGGCGACGGCATCTCCCAGATCTCCGTCATCGCAGCCGACGGCACCGCCACCTCGGAGGTGGCCGACCGACTGCGCGCCGAACTCGGCACGGACGTCGATGTCGCCGCCAGCCAGGACACGGCCGCTGCCAGCGCGGCGGCCGCGAAGTCCCAGCTCGGCTTCATCACCGGTGCTTTGCTCGCCTTGGCCGGGGCGGCTCTGGTGATCGGTGCGTTCCTCATCGCCAACACGTTCTCCGTGCTGGTCACCCAGCGCACCCGCGAGCTCGCAGTCATGCGTGCGGCCGGAGCCACCGGCCGTCAGGTCATGACCTCCATCCTCGGCGAGGCCGCCGTCCTCGGCATCGCAGGCGCGGTCGCCGGAACCGGCGCGGGACTCGTCGCCGCGACCGGGCTCCGCGCCCTGCTGGACGCTGCCGGCGCCACCGTGCCGGACGGCCCGACGGTCCTGTCGGCCCGCACCCTGGTCGTCGCGCTGGCGGTCGGAGTGGTCGTCACGCTCATCGCCGCCTTCGGTGCCGCCCGCCGCGCAGCCCGCGTCTCGCCGGTGATGGCCATGCGCGAAGGCGCCCTTGGCACCGCCGGCGGCCGGGGCCGCATCCGCGCCGGCGTCGGCCTCACGCTCACAGCCGCGGGAGTCGCCGCGCTCAGCGTCGGCGGCGCCACCGAGTCGATGCCGGCGCTCGGAGCCGGCACGGCCGCCCTCGTGGCCGGACTGGTTGCCCTCGCCCCGGTGGTCGCGCCCGCCGTGGTGCACCTCATCGGCCGCGGACTGAGTGCCGTCACCGGCCGCAGCGTGCCTGCGGGGCTCGCCCGAGAAGCCGCCCGCCGGGCGCCGCGACGCACCGGAGCGACCGTGATGGCGTTGGCGCTCAGCCTCGCGCTGGTCGTGTTCGTCTCCGTCGTCGGAGCCTCGGTCCGCGCTGCCCTGCAGTCCGGGTTCGACGAGGCCATCACCGCCGAGCTCGTCGTCGAGAGCGCACGCGGTGAGATGCTCGGCGGCCTCGAGCCCGCGACCCGGGAGAAGATCGAGGAACTGGACGAGGTCGGCACGGTCTCGCCGCTTCGGTTCGGGCACTGGAAGGACTCCGGCGCCACTCGCGCGCTCACCGCGCTCGACCCCGCGACGATCGACGACGTCACCCATGTCGACATGGTCGAGGGCAGCCTGACCGACCTGTCCGACGGCCGCGATGGGGTGGTCATCACCGAACGCCAGGCGGTTGAGCGTGGCCGCGATGTCGGCGACAGGCTCGCCATGACGTTCGCCCGCACCGGGACCGTGCAGGTGCCCGTCGTCGGGCTCATCGATGACGACGACGCCAAGGCGCTGAGCACCGACTACCTCGTGTCGCTTGCCAGCTACCGAGATTGGTTCACTGAGCGCGTCGACGCCACCCTGCTGGTGCGCCCCAGTTCGGGCACCACGCTCGACCAGGCCCAGACCGCGCTCGAGGACGCCCTCGAGGGCATGCCGACGGTCGAGGTCCGAGACCAAGCCAGCGCAGCCGAAGCCCGCACAGCATCGTTGGACGGCATCCTCACCCTGATCACCGCCGTGCTCATGCTGACCGTCCTCATCGCCATGCTCGGCATCACCAACACGCTGGCGCTGTCCATCATCGAACGCACCCGAGAGCTCGGCCTGCTTCGCGCCGTCGGGATGACCCGCCGTCAGCTGCGCACCATGATCCGCACCGAGTCACTGCTCATCGCGGTCGCCGGGCTGCTCGTCGGAACCACGGTCGGCGTCGCCACCAGTGCCCTGTTCGTGCGCGCCATCGCCCAAGGCGGTGACCTGCACCTGCAGATCCCCACGACCGGGCTCGCGCTCGTCGCCGCCGCGGCCCTCGTGGTCGGCATCGTCGGAGGACTGGCGCCCGCACGCCGCGCAGCCCGACTGGAGGTGCTCACCGCCATCCACGAGCAGTGACCACCGCCCCACAGCAGCCGGGTTCTGCGCCCTCCCCACACGCCCCCGCGGGGCGCAGAACCCGGCGTTCTTCCCGGCGCGACGACGCGCCCGTCAGACCCAGGCTCGACCCACACCCACGGACACGAACGGGAGCACCACCATGACCGACCAGCCCGACCTGTACGGCACCGTCACCATCCGCCGCGCCGGCGTCGAAGACGCCGACGACGTACGCACCCTGCTCGTCGAGCTCGCCACCCACGAGAACTCAGCCGACGCCGTTCACGCCACCGTCCAGGACTGGCGCCGCATGCTCGCCAACCAGAGGGTCGTGGTACTTCTCGCCGTCGCCGGCGACCAGCCGCTCGGGTACCTCAGCGGCACCCGTCAGCTCAACCTCTGGCAAGGCCGTGACATCTTCGCCATGGACGACCTCTATGTCCGCTCCCAGGTTCGCGACCGCGGCATCGGCGGACAGCTCATGGCCGCCCTGGCCGAGCTCGTGGCCCCCGACCAGTCCGTCATCACGTGGGGCGTGAACCAGGACAACGACGCCGGCCAGCGCTTCTACCAGCGCCTGGGAGCCATGCTCCGCACCAAGGTCGTCGCCGCTTGGCGGCCCGATGCCTACACCCGCTACCTGCAGGACCAGGCATGACCACGACAACCACCACCGCCACAAACGCACCTCGGCTGTTCCTGCGTGAGCTCAACCACCGCGACACCGACGCCGTCCAGGCACTGCTGGAGGCTGACCCGGGCTACGCAGGCCGCGTCACCGGCGCGCGGGTCAGTAGGCACGCGGCGGTCGCGCTGATAGACGGACGTCCACCCAGCGTGCCGGCGGAGCGGAAGGTGGTGCTTGGGGCGTACGACGCCGACGGCACCTTGGTCGCGGTCGTCGACGTGCTCCGCGGGTGGCCGGACGAGCACACGGCACACATCGGGCTCCTTCAGACCCATGCCGCGCACCAACGGCGGGGTGTGGGTCGACGCACCCACGAGCTGCTGCTCGACTGGGTGTCCCGCTGGCCCGAGATCCGACGGATGCGGGCCATGATCGTCGCCACCAACGCCACGTTCGCCGATCCGTACTGGACCGCGCTGGGTTACGAACCGGACGAGGCGCCGAAGCCCTACCGGGCCGGCGACGAGGCGACCACCGTTGTGGCCTGGACACGCAACCTCACCGACAGTCCGAGCCCGGAACGGTTCGCAGACGTCGGTGACGTCACCTTGTGCTACCAGAGCATCGGCGACCCGGCGTCGCCCACGATGCTCCTCATCATGGGACTGGGCTTCCAGCTGATCCACTGGCCAGACGCGTTCTGCCGACAACTGGCAGACCACGGCTTCCACGTGGTGCGGTTCGACAACCGGGATGCGGGACGCTCGACCCACCTCTCCGAAGCCACGTACACGCTCGACGACATGGCCGACGACGCCGTGGGCCTTCTCGACCACCTTGGCGTGATGTCCGCGCACGTCGTCGGAGCCTCGCTCGGCGGCATGGTGGCGCAGCTGATGGCGATCCGGCACCCGGGCCGGGTGGCCTCGCTGGCGTCGCTGATGTCGACGACCGGACACCGTGGGAAGGGCCGCACCTCGCCTGCGCTCTTCCGGCACTTCCTCGCCAGCCGCCCGCGGACTGAAGAACAAGCCGTCGACCGACGGGTGCGGGTCTTTCGGGCCGTCGGGTCCACCGGGTTCGAGCAGGACCTCGATGAGCTCCGGCGAGTGACAGTCGAGGCGTTCCGTCGCGACCCTGACCCGCGCGACGGACGCAGACGGCAGCACCGAGCCGTGCGTACCGCTTCCGACCGCACTCTCGCGCTGGCGCGCTTGGCAGTGCCGACTGTGGTCATCCACGGCAGCGCCGATCGCATGTGCCATCCCTCCGGCGGTCGGGCCACCGCGGCCGCCATCCCGGGTGCACGACTCGAGCTTGTTGACGGCATGGGGCACGATCTGCCGCCCGCCGCCTGGCCGCGTATCGTCGTCGCCCTCACCCGCAATGCCCGCAGGGCCGTTCCCAGCCCGCCCGCGGGGCCGCAATGATGCACAACACCCCCCGAACTTTCGTCGGAACCGTGGTCTTCCGCCTCGCGGACCCGCCGTCCGCAGAGGTCGGCGAGCCAATCGAGCGACACGTGGGCGCCCTGCCGGGCGTCAGCTCCTGCGACTTCGACGAAGCCGCGGGGCTCCTCGTGGTCACCGCCGACGCACCCGTCGAACGAGCCGACGTGCTGGCACTACTGGACCACCTCGGATGTCGAACGACCCGGTGATCAGAGCGCTCGTGGGCCCCCGCGCCGCTGTCGACAAACGCCCCGATTTCGGCCTCGATGTCGGCCCTGTTCGGGTGTCGGGTCGGCTGGGTATGGTGCCGCCGTGCTGAGGGGACGGGAGGCCGAGCAGGCAGCGCTGCGTGCCCTCGCACGTCACGCAGCGTCTGGGCAGGGAGCAGCACTGGTCCTGCGAGGCCAGCCGGGGGTCGGGAAGTCCGCCCTGCTCGACGACGTAGTCACGGCCACCCGCGACGCCGCCGACACAGGTGACGCAGGTGACCCGGCAGTGACCGTGCTGCGCACCCGGGGCGTCGAGTCCGAGGCCCCGCTGCCGTTCGCCGCCTTGCACCGCCTCCTGCGACCGGTGCTCGACCGACTTGACGACATCGCGGCACCTCAGGCCGAGGCACTTCGCGCTGCATTCGGCGAAGAAGCAGGTGGTGCCGGAGGTGCCGGTGACCGGCACCTGGTCTACCTGGCCACGCTGAACCTCCTCTCGGAAGTCGGCAGCGACCACCCTGTGCTTGGCATCGTCGACGACGCCCACTGGCTCGACGACGCCTCCGCTGCAGCGCTGCTCTTCGTGGCCCGTCGGCTCGAGGGCGAACCTGTCGCCTTGATCTTCGCCATCCGCGAAGACGAGCGCGGAGCCTTCGACGCGCCAGACCTCACCACCCTCACCCTGGGCGGGGTCAACGCCGCCACCGCGGCCGAGCTCATCGCCGATCAAGCCGCGGACCTGGCCGCCAACCAGGCGGCGGCCCCGATCGCCGCCAGCGTGCTCGCCGAGCTCGTCGACGTCACCGACGGCAACCCGCTCGGGCTGCTCGAGCTCAGTGGCGCGCTCACCCCAGCCCAGCTCGCGGGAGAGCAACGGCTTCCAGCCCGCCTTCCGCTCACTGAACGGGTCGAGCGTGCGTTCCTCGACCGCTACCGCAAGCTCGACAGCTCCGCGCAGACCGTGCTTCTGGTCGCGGCCGCTGACGACTCCGGTGACCCCGCGACCGTCGCCCGTGCGGCGGCCGCTCTCGGCGCCCCCGAGCAGGCCTTCGACGGCGCAGAGGAGTCCGGCCTGCTTGGTGTCAGCGAGGAGGGCATCGTGCTACGCCACCCACTCGTCCGCTCCGCCATCTACGGCGCCGCCACCAGCTCGCGTCGCCGCCAAGCCCACCGGGCTCTCGCCGACGCCCTCTCCGGCACCGTCCACGAGGACCGCCGCGCCTGGCACTTGGCCGCATCCGTCGACGGCCCTGATCCCGACGTCGTGACAGCGCTCGACGAGACCGCCGAGCGAGCGAGCCGCCGCGGGGGCCACGAGGCGGCCGCTGCCGCGTGGACCCGGGCCGCCGAGCTCACCCTCGACTCCCACGCACGCGCCCAGCGCCTGCTCGCCGCCGCCGCCGCCAACCTCGCCGCCGGTCGCCACCTCGACACCGAGCTCCTCGCCCGAGCCGCGCTCGTGGACGCAGACGACCCACTCCTGCGCGCGGACCTGCTCCAGCTCCAAGGCCAGGTCGAGTGGAACACCCGCTCCCTCGACGACGGCTACCGCATCGTGTGCCAAGCAGCCACCACGGCCGCACCCCACGACCCCGCCCGCGCCCGCATCCTCGCCATGCTCGCCGCCGCCCTGGCGTCCTTCGGAGCCCGGTCCGCTGACGCCCCCGACCCCGCCACCATCGTCGAAGCGCCTGCCCCCGACGCGGCACCAGACCAGGTCGTGGCCGGCCATCTGCTCGACGGATTCACCGCCGTCATCCGCGATGACTGGGCGGCCGCGGCCACAGCTCTTCGACGGGCCTGGGACACCCCACTCCCGCCGAGCACACCACCGCTTCTCCACGCGAACCTCGCCATCGCCACCATGCACCTCGGTGACGACGAACGCGCCATCCGCTTACACGACCGCCAGCTCCAGCACGCCCGCGACGCCGGCGCCATCAACATGATCGAGCACGCCCTCACCCGCGGGGTCGTGTTCCGCATCGCCACCGGCGCATGGAGCGAAGCCGCATCAGCCGCCCAGGAGGCGCTGCTGATGGACCGCAACCTCGGCCTGCACGAGCTCGCTGCGTTCCCACTCGCAGAACTTGCCGTCATCGCAGCCCTGCGCGGCGACCCCTCCGCCCCGCAACACCTCCACGACCTCGACGCCGAACTCGAACAGCGTCCAGCCCACGGCGCCACCCTGGGACTCGTGCGCGGCCTCCACCACTGGGCGGCCGCCCGCCAACTCGACGTCACCCCAGCCACCGCACTGCACCACCTGCAGCAGATCGACCTGCCCGTCGCACGCTGGCTCACCGCCCTGGACCGTATCGAGACCGCCGTTCGTGCGGACCGCCCGGACCTCGCCCGGACGTGGCTCGACGAGCTCACCTCGTTCGCTGAAGGAACCGACATGGCGTGGGCATGGGCGACGGTCCACCACGCCCGCGCCGTCGTCGGCGACGGTGATGCGGAGGAGAACTTCACGAAGGCCCTGGAGTGGCACGCCCAGTCGCCGCGCTTGCCCGCCCGAGCCAGGACCCAGCTCGCCCTCGGAGAGCACCTGCGCCGCCACCGCCGACGCACCGATGCCCGAGTGCCGCTACGAGAAGCCCTCGACACGTTCGAGAGCCTCGGCGCCGGGTTCTGGGCCGACCGGGCACGCCAGGAACTGCGGGCCTCCGGTGAGACCGCGCGCCGCGGCGCCAACCTCGTCGCCAGCGACCTCACCCCTCAGGAGTCACAGATCGCCGCGCTCGTGCGCGGCGGACTCAGCAACAAGGACGTAGCCGCGCGGCTGTACATCAGCCCCCGCACCGTCGACTTCCACCTCCGCAACGTCTACACGAAGCTCGGCATCACGTCCCGCACCGAACTCGCAGCACTCGCCCACGACCCCACCTAGCGTCAAGGTCCCCGCTTGCGGACCGGCCGCTCACCGGGTCCCGGCAATCTCCCCGGCAATCTCCCTGGCAGTCTCCCCGGCGATTTCCCCGGCGCGACCACCCCTTCATCCAGAACACGATGGTGGCTCCACGAACCGCCCAGGAGACCATCATGACCACCAACCTGCTCAACCACGCAGCCGTCGACCACGAGATCCAGCGCCGCCTGCAGGCCGCCGCCGACGCCCGCCTCGCCCGACTAGCCCGAGGGCCCCGACGCTGGTCGACCCGACCACGAGGTACCCGGTGAACTCCCAGACGACCATCACTCCTGCCATCGCGCGCCACCACCCGCTTCCACCGCCCTCCTCGTGGTCGACGCACAGCAAGGCTTCGATGACTCCACCCACTGGGCCCACGCAACGGCTCAACGCGGACGCCAACATCGCTGCCCTCATCGCCGCCTTCGCCGCGACGCACAGACCCGTCGTGTTCGTGCAGGCGCAGGGCGCGGTGGAACCGCTCGATCCTGCCGGTGGTGGTCGGTGAGCGGGGCCGGGTGTGTGCAGGTGCTCGATCCCGTTCTCCCGGCAGATCCGGTCGAACCGCACCTCCACCGGCGGGGTGTTGAGACGGCCGGTGGCTGCTCGGTGACCCTCAACTCCCTCATCTGGGGAGTGTCACCAATCAACCGGAGTAGCCGTCACCCATCACCCGAAGATGTGTGACGACTCAACCGAAGGCCGAACGTCACCCATCAGGCGAAGCAATACAGCGGTGCTGGTGCCCCAGGCAAGAGTCGAACTTGCGACCTTTCGCTTCGGGCGTGCACCGTTGTTGGACGTTGCGCCACGTTGACTAGACGGTCCGTTAGACCGGGTGACCTGCCTAGTTAGACGGATGCCGTCGTTTCGCTGGACGTAGGCGCGTGATTCCGCGGCGCGGGTGTCGGTTCGTTTCCGCGGGGTTGACGCGGGATTCCGCGGGGCGTGGCGGTCCGTCCAAAGAAAGTGTGTTCGCGGACTTGTTTGAGTGGACGGCAGGACTTAGCGTCTTCGGTGTCAGCAAGTAACCGCACCGAAGGAGCCACACCATGAACGCCACCACCACCGCCCCCGCCGGGTTCACCCGCACCCCCGCCTGGCGCACCCTCGGCGGCTTCGTCCGCAAGGACAGCGGCAACATGACCGCCCGTGAGGCGATGGTCGCCGCGGGCCTCAACGACTGGAACGTCCGCAAGGAGCCGATGTTCACGGCGTCGGGGATCGAGATTCCCAACCGCGTCGCCACGGTCCGCACGGACCCGGCCACGGGCGGCACCGAGTACCTCGGCTATGTCGGTCACAACTACGTCATCCAGCAGAACGAGGAGACCTTCGACTTCCTCGACTCCATCGTGGACGAGTCGGGCGCGCACTACGACGCCGCCGGGATGATGAAGAACGGTGCCCGCATCTTCACCACGCTCAAGATGCCCGAGGGCATCAAGATCGCCGGGGAGGACGCACACGACATCTACCTGCTGGCGTCCAACGGTCACGACGGCTTCAACGCCTTTCAGGTCGCCGTGATGCCGATGCGTCTCGCGTGCACCAACCAGCTCACGATGTCCCTCCGCGGCGCGAAGCAGTCGTGGAAGATCCGCCACACCGTGAACATGGCCGGTCGCCTCACCGAGGCCCGCAACTCCCTCGAGTTGACGTTCGACTACATGGACGAGTTCGCCTCCGAGATGGGCCGCCTGCTCGACCAGGAGATGACCAACGACGCCTTCGACAAGCTCGTGAAGGGGATCATCCCCGACGCCAAGAGCGACAGCGGCAAGGCCGCCGTGGACGAGAAGCGCGGCGACCTGTGGCACCTGTTCACCGAGGCCGAGACGAACGCCTTCGGCCGTGGCACCAAGTACGCCGCCTTCAACGCGGTCACGGAGTGGGCCGACTGGCTCGCCCCCATGCGCGGCGACACCGACGGGACGAAGCGTGCGAAGCGCATCCTCGACGGTGGCACCGTGCAGGACGTCAAGGACTACGCGCTGGCGTCGCTCAGCGCGTGACACACGCCGGGCCGCCCCTTTCCCCGGGGGGCGGCCCGGTCCCGCGCTGTGGACACGTCACAACTAATCCGGCGGGTGCCCCGTCACACGGGTTCACCATCCGCAACCGCAAGGGGAATCATGCGACTCACACTCACCGCCGCCGCCGTCATGGGGGCGGCTCTGCTTGTCCCGATGGGGACGGCCACAGCAGCGGCCGAGACGTGCGACGGGAAGGCGGCGACCATCGTCGGCACGCCCGGGGGGACGATCACCGGCACGGAGGGGCCGGACGTCATCGTCACGAACGGAGCGACCCGGGTCGACGCGCTCGGGGGCGATGACCTCGTGTGCGCGACCGGAGACGCCACGGTGGGAGCGTTCCTCGGCGAGGGGGCCGACACGTTCCTCGATCAGGGCGGCAAGGGTCACGGGGTCATCGGCGGCACGGCCGACGGCATCGACACCGAGGCCGACGTCATCCGCCTCGCATCGTGGGGGACCGTCCGCAGCGGCACGCCCGGCCAGCCGAACGGCGACACCATCGACCTCGCCGCCGGGGGCGACCTGTTCTGGAGCGGCACCCAGACCGCGCCCGGGTCCGTGACCACCACCGGGGGCGGCCTGTTCCTCCGGGGCCAGACCGAGGTCACGGTGGACGCCAGCGGCACCGTCACCGGGCCGGACACGTCCTTCGCCTACACGGGCCGCTTCGACTGGTTCCACCTCACCACGAGGGCCGAGGCCGGGACGTTCACCTTCCGCGGCACCGACCACGACGAGAACGTGGTCGTGGACGCCCCGACGACGTTCGACCGCCACGTGACCCTCGGCGACGGGGACGACACGTACGAGACGAACGGCCTCGGCGGCAACGCGTCCTGGGCCAAGGGCAACGAGGGCGAGGATCGCCTGCTGCTCAACCTCTCGGGCCACCGGGTCAAGGCCGACCTCGGTCGCAAGGTCACCGCGGCCGACGGGCAGACGTTGACCCGCATCCGTGGCTTCGAGGACTACGTGATGAGCGCGCGGCGCGTGAAGGTGCGCGGCACGAACCGCGGCGAGCGCCTGTCGCTCATCGCCTGCCGGACGTTCGTCAACGCCGGGCCGGGTAAGGACGTCATCACGCACTCCGTCGAGTACGGCGAGGGCGACGAGTGGACGACGCCGCGGTGCAAGAACTACCGGGCCGTGGTCAACGGCGGCCGGGGCCGGGACACGATCAAGGGCACGCCCGGCAATGACCGTCTGATCGGCGGCCGGGGCTTCGACACCATCGACGGCGACTTCGGCCGCGACGTGTGCGAGGGCGAGTCCAAGCGGCGCTGCGAGCGTCGCCCCTGATCCTAGATTCCCCCGTCTAGGCGCTTCGGCCGCCCGTCTTGTTTCCTGAGACGGGCGGCCTTAGTGTCTCCGGTGTCAGCAAGCAGGCACCACCAAGGAGCACCCGATGGCCAGCAAGATGCGTCCCCCGTTCGTCCGCCTCCACGCCGCGACCCTCGACCCGGCCACCCGGCCCGACGAGCTCGCCGCCCGCCTCCGCGACGCCGAGGCCGTGACCGGCCGCCACCGCCTCGCCGAGGGTGCCGTCTACGCGTCCGGGTGCCGCCGCTACCTGCTCGACACCGGGGACGCGTGGACCCGGGCCGGTGACGCCGCCCCGTCGTGGGGCGGGGAGTCCGACCACCGCTCGCGCATCGCCGGGGACGCGTGGCGTTGTTCCTGCGGCGACAGCGGCACCGCGGCGGACCCGGTGGCCGCCCATGCCGCGCACGCCGCGTCATCGCGTGCCGTCGCCGTCTAAAGAATCTGGCCGTGTGGGCTTGTTTCCTGAGACGACGGGACTTAGCGTCTCAGGTGTCAGCAAGCAGCACCCGCACCACCTACCTAGGAGCACCCCATGACGAACACGACCGCGGAGACCATCGGCAAGTTGCTCGCCAAGGCCGAGCGCACCGACAACCCGCACGAGGCCGAGGCGTTCACCCGCAAGGCCGAGGCCCTGATGGTCAAGCTCGGCATCGACGAGGCGATGGCCCGACAGGCGGCCGGGCAGGATGTCCGGCCCGAGACGATCATCGAGCGGCGCATCCGCGTCGCCGTCGAGGCCGCCAAGATCGGCACGTGGTATCCCGACGGCACGACCACGACCTGGGCGTGCGTGTCGTGTGACCGCGACCTCCCCGTGAAGAAGTTCCCGACCACCGGCAAGGAGGGCGGCCGGGGCCGCGAGTGCCGCGAGTGCCGCGACAGCCGCGTGGCCGAGCGGAAGTTCATCACCGCCGAGACGAACGCGTACAACCGCGAGCACGTCGTCGGGTGGCACACCATCGCCAAGGCCCTCGGGTCGGACCTCTACTTCACCGGCAACTACGCCACCGCGCACCTCGTCGGGTTCGAGTCCGACGTCGCCCGGATCGAGATGCTCGTGACGTCGCTCAAGACGCAGGCCACCCTCGCGCTGTGGACGTGGTGGAAGGCCGAGGGCGACGAGGCGAACGCGTACGCCACCGACAACGACCGCACCAAGGCCCGCCGGGACTTCGTCGTCTCGTTCTACGTCGTGGTGGCCCGCCGCCTCCGCGAGCAGACCAAGCAGACCATCGACGCGACCCCGGGCGCGGCCCTCGCCCTCCGCGACAAGGCCGCCGAGCTCAAGGACCACATGGAGGACAAGGACCTCCGCACGACCCGGGGCCGGTCGTACTCCGGGTCCGACGCGGGCGCGGACGCGGGCCGCAGGGCCAACCTCGGCGGTTCTAACGCCGTCGGGGGCGGTCACCGGGCCATCGGTCGCTGACCCCCGGACGGGGCGGCACACGCGCCGCCCCGTCCCATCCGGCACCGTCCAAAGATTCTGGCCGCGCGGGCTTGTCTCGGTAGACGAAGGCACTTAGCGTCTTACACGTCAGCAAGCAGCACCCGGCACCACCACCAAGGAGCACACCATGAGCGAGCACTACCCGGCCGACGCGATCCAGACCGTCACGGCCGCCATCCGCGACATCGAGGGCGTGGGCACCCGCTACACCGGCCTCGACGTCGACCACGACGAGAACGGCGTCCGCGTGTTCCTGTGGGACACCGAGCTGGGCGGCCCCGTCACGTGGTCCGGCATCCCGCTCACCGTCACCGCGGCCGAGGTCACCGCCCGCGTCGTGGGCGACCTGTGGGACCGGGCATGAGCGCCCGGAACCCCGCGGGGAACGCCACCCTCGGCTTCAACGGCCGCCGCGCGGTCCGCATGTTCGAGCACGACGCCCTCGCCGAGCTCGCCCGCCTGGGCTTCGGCAACCCGCGGATCGTGCGCCGCACCGCCCACCACGAGAACGGCGACCGTCGCCGCCGGGTCGTCGGGGAGACGGTCGTCACCGACTACGACCGCACCGGCACCAACTCGGACGGGTCGCCCCGGTACGACCGGGCACGCCTCACCGCCACGTTCTCGATCTAGTCCACCGACGGGGCGGCACCACCGCCGCCCCGTCCCCACCCCGGAAGGAAGGAACACATGACCGCCACCGCCACGGACGAGGTTCGCCTGGTCTACCTGCCCGCCACGAAGGGGGCGGGCAGGGTCCACCGGACCACGTGCGAGCACATCCCGGCCAAGGGGACGCCGATCCCGGCCGAGCGCGTCGACCCGGACGCCCTGTACGACGCCACGCGGGCCACCTGCTGCTCGCCCCGCATGTTCGACATCCGCAACGCCATCGCCGCCCAGACCGGCACCACCACGAAGGAGAACGCAATGCCCAACGCCGCTCAGAAGTCCGCCAAGAACAAGGCCGCCGACGCCCCGAAGCCCGCCGCCGCGAAGGACAAGGCCGAGAAGGCACCCGCGAAGCCGGCCGCCTCCAAGAAGGCCGCCGCCGCACCCGCGAAGGACAAGGCCGACGCCGCCCCGGCGCGGACCAAGGTCGGGACGTTCGACGTCGGCACCAAGGACAAGTTCAAGTGCCAGGGGGAGTGCGGCGAGACGCTGCCCGTGAAGAAGTTCCCCACCGTCGGCACCGAGGGCAAGCGCGCGGTCGAGTGCCGCCCCGACCGCGACAAGCGCACCAAGGCCGAGAAGGCCGCCCGCGCCGCCGCCAAGGCGAAGTGACCATGCCGCGGATCAAGGTCACCGGCTACCTCGACACCGACGACCTCGACCCCGAGCACGTCGACACGTCGCACGAGATGGGCCTGTCCACGGCAGGCTACGAGCACATGATCGGGGCCGACGGGTCGCGCGGCCTCGGCCTCGATGACGTCGAGTTCCAGATCGAGGACTGACCCACCCGGGGGCCGCCGGACCACCGCCCGGCGGCCCCCCACAATCCACCTCACGGCGTGACATCGCCGCCGTGTGCAAGACCGGCCGACACCCCGTAGTGTCGGCCCAACGACGCCCCCCGTCGACCCGGTGCGCTTGCTGACACTTGTGCTCCGAAGGGTCCGGGGGGCGTCGTCTATGTTCCGACAAGATCGTCTAAAGAAAGTAGGCGTGTTGTCTTCGGTTCGTGGACGCGGCGACGTAAGTTCTTGAGCGTCAGCAAGCGATCACCACTCGGAAGGAACGCCCAATGAACAAGGACGTACGCCAGCTCATGAAGGCCGCGAAGCGCGAGGGTCTGGAGGTCGCCACGCAGGGCGACCACCTCCGCGTGACCAACCCCGCGACCGGGGAATGGACCACCGTCGCCAAGACGCCGAGCGACTACCGCTGGCGCAAGAACTGCCTCGTGCACCTGCGGCGGATCGGGTTCCGCGGCTGCCGGTGACGTAGGCGGCCACAGGAACGACGAAACGCCCCCCACCCGACCAGTTGGCCGGATGGGGGGCGTTCGTGTGTCAGCGGTACGTCAGACGGTCACAGCGGGCCGTCGTCGTCCTTGATCCGCGGCGCGGCCAACAGCCACGGCGCGAAGCGGCCGATGATGTCGTTGACCCCCGGGAGGGCCATGACGCGGGTGATCCCGCCCGCGACGGCGATGGACGCCGCCACGAGGGGGAAGCCCGGGTCCACGCCCGCGGCCTCGATGACGAGGCCCCACACGGCCGCGACAGCGACCACGAGGGCGAACACGGTGCGGATGGTGGCCCGCCACGGGTAGGCGGCCTGGGTCGTTGCGCGGTGACGCATGGGGGCTCCCATCACTTGAAGTCGATCAGGTCGACGGTGCCGACGAGGACGTTGTGGGCCGACGTCTCGGAGCGGTTCGACGTCGCGCCGACGCTGAGCTTCGCCTTGACGTAGGTCTTGCCATAGAAGATGTAGTCCGACTTGCGGCCAGACTTGCGGAGGGTCTTCTCGCCATCGCGGCACACGTTGTCGAAGGCGGACTTGCACGCGGTGCCGTCGATGTTCTGCTTCATGCCGGTCTCCCAGAACAGGCCGGACGCAGCGCCGGACCCGTCGCGCTTGACGCGGTGCAGGAGGTCGATGTTGTAGGTCTTGGGCGACGAGTTGAAGTCGCCACCGAGGACGACCTTGCCGCCCGCGTCGTACGCGTTGACCGTGTTCGCAACGGCGGTCGTCGCCATCGTGCGCGAGGAGATGTCGTCGGCGTCCTCGTCACCGGCCGGGAGGTGGGTGTTGAAGACGTTCACGATGCCCTTGCCGCCGCCCGCGCCCCAGAGGATCTGGGCACCGGCGAGGGTGTGACGGCGCGACTTGCGGGTCTGGAAGGTGGCGTCCGCCGTGCCCGCGACCGGGATCACCGGGAGGACCTGCACCGACTGGTCAACGATGGGCCACGCGCTCATGATGAACGTGCCCTTCTGCTCGACCGTCTGCTGGCCGTTGGTCTTCTCGCAGGAGTTCTGCGTGTAGGGCGGGACCGCGCCGAGGTCCGGGCGCGAGCCCTGCTGCTGCCACACGAACTGGCCGAAGTAGTAGCCCGGGAACTTCTGCTGCATCTTGGCGTAGTCGCGCTCGCACGCCTCCTGGATGAACACGACATCCGGCTGGTTGGCGTTGATCTGCGCCGTGAGCTCGACGAGGGGGTTCTCGTTCGTGCCCCACCCGTCGAAGGTGCCGTTGTCGTTGAGGTCGTTGTCGGCACCGGAGCCGATGTTGGCCGTGATGGACGTGAAGCGGTGCGTCGCGGCCGAGGCCGGGGACGCGGTGAGGGCGACGAGGAACGTCGAGGCGAACATGACGAGGGCTGCCACGATGGCGGCCGGGGACTTAGCGATCCGCAAGGGAGACGCCTTTCTTCTAGATGACCGCGGGCCGCCCCGGGATGGGGCGGCCCGTCTAACGGTGGTTGGTCGGCCGTACACAATCGTTGGACGATGTGCGCGTGCAAGTCGGGTCCGCCGACTTGAGCCGGGGGGGTGGGTCAGGCGACGACGCGGAAGCCGTGCTTGTCGCCGAGGGCCACGAGGGACGCGCGCCCGGGGATGCCGTCGGCGTCCTTGCCCGTGTAGCCGAGGCTCTGCTGCCAGCGGCGGTACGTCGGGACGCCCTCGGACTTGAGCGCGGCCTTGATCCGCTGGCGGTCCGCGCGGGCCGCCTTGGACGTCACCGCACCCGACCACCCCGCACGCCGCGAGAGGCGCTGAGCGCGGGCGAGGGACACCGCCGGACGGTTGTCGACCGGGCGGACCACGGTCGGCAGGCCGACGAGGCGACCGGCACGGATGGCGGCCATGAGCGGGCCACCCGGGCAGGCGGTCGAGTTTCCGGGCACCTGCTGATGCCCCTCGACCTTCGTCGCGTTCTTGAACGTGCCGAGGATGTGCTGCCGGAGCTTGAGGAAGGCGTCGATGGCCTCCTCGCTCGGCTGCTCGTTGTTGCCGATGACGAACAGGACCCCGACGCGGGTCGGGTTGCCGATGGCGTTCGCGTGCGCGCCGATGTTGAAGCCGGTGAGGTTCCACACGCGGCCGGAGCCGTCGATGGCGAAGTTGTAGCCGATGTCCGCCCAGCCCTTGCGGACGTGGAAGTCCCGCCACCCGCGGAGGCGCTGGGCGACCTGGGCCTTGGACAGCCCGTTGAGCGGGGCGTCCCCGGCGGCCGGGTAGTGGACGGCGATCCCGACGACGCGGGACGTGAGCAGGGGGCGACCGAGGCGGCCGTTGCGTGCGGTGGTCCACTCGGACCGGTCGAGGATGTTCATGCGGTGTCCCTTCGGGATGACGAAGGCCCCCCGCCCGGGATGGGCGAGGGGCCTTGGTGGTGGCCGGGTCAGCAGTCCGCGTGAGCGTCCGGCTCGGCCGGTGGCCGGACGGTGCGGGGGAACGGCGGGAACTTGGCGGGGTCCACGCCGTTGTCGATGGCGATGCGCCGGACGTTGGACGCGTGCTCGCGGGCGATCCGCGCGTTGGCCTCGGCGGTGTCGCGCTCGCGGCGAAGGCGGTTGTTCTCCTTCTGCTCGCGCGGGCGACGGTTCGTGAAGTAGCCGATGGCGGCCTTACCGATCTCAGGCAGGATGGTCCCGACCCCGAGAGCGGTGATGAGGGCGACCACCGCCTGGATCGTGTTCATGGGTCACTCCTTCTCGGGACGTGGCTCGTAGTTGACGCCGCGGATCTTGTAGGCGCGTCCCACGAACACGAGCGCGGCGATGGACACCGCGCAGAAGGTGGGGATGAGGTTGTTGGACACGTCGCCGTGAAGGTGGACGAGGACGGCCGCGTAGATGGCCGCCCCGGTGCCGCCCGCCTTCACCGCCACACGCTCGGCCCACCACAGGCCGGGGAGGACGCCGTACGCGCCGAACCCGCCGCACACGACGAGCAGGCTCGCCCACGTGTACGCCAGCGTGGTGCCCACCGACCCCTCGATGGAGTTGGGCGGCATGTGGATCGCGGATGCGCCCATGACGAGGGTGAGCAGGTAGACGAGGAACATGAGCAGGCGCTCGAACCGCGGCTCGCGGACCCGGTAGTACCACCGGACGAGCCACCGGCTGAACGCCACCACCCGGTCGGGCGGGCACCCGGCCCGCGTCACGTGGACGGCCCCTCGGCGTCGGCCACCGCGCGGGCGTCGGCGAGGGCTTCCTCTGCCTGCTCGGCGCGGGCGGTCTGCATCGCCACGTCGAGCGCGAGGTCCGACACCTGCTTCTGGAGGGCCGCGATGACACGGCCCGGATCGACCTTGATGTTGTCCATGCCTACTCTCCGATCTTCGTGATGGCGACCCACGTGTTAGCGACCCCGCTGAGGAGCGACAGGTCCTGGGCCGCGTTCTGAAACGCGTCCATGTAGAGCCAGTCCCCGGCGTTGAAGCGCTGCGTGGTCGTGATGGTGTGCGTGGCCCCGTTGGCGTCGAGCGCGGTCGACGGCACGCCGACCTCGGCGAAGGCCCCGGCCGGGCCGACGAAGCGGATTGCGCGACGGTTGCGCGTGTTCCGCTCCCACACCACGGACCCCTGGCAGAGGTAGACGCCGGGGTGCTGGATGCGGAAGAAGTACCCGGCCTCCCAGCCGATGCCCTGCTGGTCGACCGCGCCGTTGAGCGTCACAATCGCGTAGTCGCCGCCCGACGTCGTGCGCTGGTCGGCCGTCGAGTACCGCTTGGCGAACACGGGCATGAGCACCTGACGCTGGACGCCGCCGACGAGCACCCGGAGGTCGGTGGCCTCAAGGCCGCCGGACACCTTGACGCGGTGGCCGTTCCCGGTCTGGAGCAGGATGCCGGTGCGGGAGCGGACGTTGGCCTCGTAGCCGCCCGCGGACGAGGTGACGTCGAGCCACATGGCCGTCGTGCCGGTGCCGTCGGCGTCCGCGCCGATGATCGTCCGCTGCATCCCGGCCATCCGAACGCCGCCACCCTGCCAAGACGTGATCGTGCCCGTTTTGGATGCGGCCTGATAGAAGCCGACCACGGCACCGCCGTACGTCGTGTCCTCCGACACCACCACGCGGTAGCCCGTGGGCGTCCCGGCGGTCACCGTGCCGGACACCTCCGCGTCTACGGCGGTGAGGCGTCCTGTGGCCGCGCTGATCGTCGTGCGTGCGCTGCCGGACGCCGGGAACGCCCGAAGGCCCTCGGTGTCGAGGACGACCCGCTGGCCCGTCTCGGCGGTGCGGACGGTCGCGCCCGTGACCACCATGCCGTCGACCGCGCCCGCGGCGAGGTTGTTGGCCTTGACCGAGTTGAGCTCAAGGTCGCCGCCCACGATCCGGTCGACCTTGCTGAGCAGGGTCGTCTCCGACGTCGACACGTTCCCCACCCGGTCGTATGCCCGGGCGCGGGCCATGACGGCGGTGTCGTACGGGAGGCCGGTGATCGGCACGGAGCCGCCGGTCCGCTCGGTGACCTCGCCGACCGCGCGCCACGTGAGGCCCATGTTGGACGAGACCTCGATGACGACGCGGGCGAAGTCCGCGGGCATCGCGGGGGAGCCGTTCCACGTCGCGGTGACGACGCCCATCCGGGAGGTGAGGATCGGCTTCGACGGGGCCGGGGGCGGGGTCGTGTCCTTCGCGGTGGTGACCGCCCGGACGTTCGACCAGCCGCCCGCCACGTACGAGTCGCTCACCGCGCGCACCCGGTACTCGCGTGCCTGCCCGGTCGGCAGGGGCGAGAGGGCGACGTCGGAGGCGACGGTCGTCGTGACCTGCGACCACTCGCCCGAACCGACGCGCGTCCACACCTCGTAGCCGCGGACGGCCAGCAGGACGCCCTCGGTGTCGGTGGTGACGTCGGCCCAATCGAGGACCACGCGCGCCTGGGCGAACCCGTAGACGTCGGTGTAGGCGTCCGACGATGCCGTGAGGCCCGCAGCATCCGCAGGGACGCGCGAGTCCGGGCCGTCGGGGATCGTGGGGGACACCGGGGACGGTGAACCGCCAGCGCCGCCCGGGGTGGCCCCGCCGGTCACGGATGCCGTACGCCGGGCGAGGCGTGCGAGCAGGTCGTCGAGGCGCGTGCCGAGCGTGGTGTGCCCGGACACCCCCTCGGCGTCGGCCGTGAGGCTGATCTGGACGACCCGGGACCGCTCGCGCACGAGCACCCCGTCCTCGTCCTCGCGGTCGACCCAGACCCAATCGCCCGGGCGGTAGTTGCGCCACGGGACGACGGTCGCCGAAGCGGTGTGGAACTCGCGCGTGAACTGGACGCGCTCGTCCGCACCGGCCGCGAGCTCCTGCTCGATGAGCAGGGCGGCCGTCCCCTCGTCGGTGACACCCGACTGCGTGGCGTAGCCCTCAAGGCGGCCGTACGTGGTGTCCGCCCCGGGGTTGTCGACGTCCCACGTTGCGCCCGCGTCGCCCACGAGGCGGACGAACGTCACGAGGTCCTCGATCGAGCCCTGCTCGGGGGCCGACGTCACGCCGTCGTTGTGCCGGACCCACACCGGGGCGTCGCCCGTGGTGAGGTCGCGGCCGAGGGTGGTGTCGGCGTTGTAGAGGTGGAGCGCGCGGCCGTCCCAGGCGACGTCGGCCATCCCCTGCTCGACCACCGCGGCGATGACCGAGTGGAGGTCGGCGGACGGCTCGAAGGCGAGGGTCACCTCGTCGGCCCACGGCTGCCCGGCCGAGTCGTGCGTGGCGGTGAACGTGCGGGACAGGCCCGGTCCCCACCCGCGGCCCTGCGCGTCATCGAAGATGGTCCCGACGATGGTCCCGGCGTTGGCCGCGTTGAACTGGCGCTTGCCGTCGCTGTTCATGTTCTCGCCGGTCCACACCCGGGCCTTGCGGCCGAGCCAGCCGACGTGGACCGCCTCGTACGTGCGGGCCTGTGCGCCGTCGTCCTTGGAGTTCCACGACCGCTTGACCACGTGGAAGCGGGCGTTGAGCGGCTCGCGCCACTCCCCGGCCGGCTCGTCCCACCATTCGACGGCGACCTCGGGCTTGGTCTCCAGCAGGGGGAACCGGCGACCGTGCTTCGTGTACTCGATGCGGAGCGTCGGCAGGTCCGACCCGAAGGGGTCGGTGATGGTGAACGTGAGCGAGTCCGGCAGGACGCCGAGCGGTGCCCCGAGCGGGGTGTACGCCACGAGGCGAAGGTGCATCACAGGAACGCCCTCCTAGCGCGTATCTGGTTGGCCCCGGGTGCGCCCGTGATGGTGAGGGCGACCCGCTGCTGGGCGTTGGGGTTGAGGTCGAAGCCGCCGGGGCCGACGGACAGGCCGCCGGACACGTCCGCGCCGCCGGTCCATGCCGACGTCGTGGTGACGCGGGCCGTGTAGGTCGCGGGCTCGATCCGCAGGAACGAACCAGCGGGCACGTTGCCCGACCACCGGAGGGTCTTGCCCGTGGCGGTGTCGGTGGCCCGGACATCGGTCACCGGGCCGGGGAAGCGGAGTACGGGGTCGGTGATCGACCCCGTGGTGCCGTCGAGCTCGGCGACGATGCCGCCCTGGCCTACGGCGATGGTCTGCTCGTTCGACTCGCGCCAGAACACGCCGGGCAGGTCGAACGGCAGGACGACCTCCGCCGTATACGGGTCGTGCATCTCAGGCTCGACGGCGGCGAGCAGGCGGACGGCCGCAGCGCGCCACGTAGGCGCGTCCGGGGCCGCGTAGTACCGGAGGTCCGGCAGGCGGCCGAGCGGGGCGGCGATGGCCCACAGCGCGGCGACGTTGGCCCGCATCTGCTGGTGCCCGCCCGGCTTCCCGGCCGCGTCGTTGTCGGTGACGATCAGCCCGACGGTGTGCGACCCCGGGCCGCGCACGGTGGGCGGCACAGGGGCCGAACCGTGCACGCCCGGGATCGTGACCGCCGACAACGCCGGGGCCGGGAGCGGCCCGAGCAACGTCTTGTCGCTCACCGCCCACCGGCCCGCGGGGTCATCGAGGGCCACACCGTCGAGGACGTATGTCCCCATGTTCACAGCGCACCTACCATTCCGAGGGTCCGTGCGGCGGCGTCGACCGTCTTGGACGTCGGCTCCGCCTGCGGGTTGTTGATGGTCTGCTGCACGAGGACGCGCGGCCCGGCCACACCGGCACCGGACTCGCCCGGGCCGTCGCCACCGAACGGCGGCGGGACGTAGGGCATCCGGGGGGCGGGCGGGTCGACGTTGACCGCCAGCGCGTTGCTGACGGCCGTAGACGCCCGCTCGACCTCGGCGAGGCCCGAACGGACACCCGCGGCGGCGTTGGACGCCAGCGCGGCTGCTGCGGCCGTGACCTGCCGGACCTTGGACGTGGCACCCATGCCGACCGCGAGGCCCGCCGGGATGAACTGGCCGAGGCCAGCCATGACCCGCGAGGGCGACTTGATCTTGAGTGCCTTCTTGATCGCCTTGGTGAGTTTCTTGGCGATCTTCTCGGCGGCCTTGGTGAGCAGGTCCATCTGCGACTCGATGCCCGCGACGAGGCCCTGCGCCGCGTCCACGCCCGCCTGGTAGAGGTGGGTCGAGGACGTCGCGCCGAGCGACTCGGCCGCCGCGCTGATCTGCGAGTTGAGGTCGTTGACCTCCGCGACCGCCGTCGCACCACCGGCCGCGAGGGCGGCGGCGTAGTCACCCGCGGCCTCGGGACCGGCGGCGACGAGCTCGGCGTACGTGTCCTTGTTCAGACCCGACGCGAGCAGGGACGCCATATCCCCGGCGAACTTCTGGACGACGGCGAGCCGGTCGCGCATGGATGCCGCGATGTCGGACGCCGTGACCTTCTGGAGGAAGCCGTAGATGTTGGTCTTGCCCTCGGCGTTGAGCAGGGACGTGAACGAGCGCACGCTGTCCACGACCGACGCCTTGAAGTCGTCGCGGATGCTGAGCGCGTCCTTGAGCCGTTCCTTGGCGTCCTCGAGGCGGACGGCCAGCACGTCGCGGGCCTTGGCGATGTCCTTGAGCGTGATGGCCTGGAGGTCCGCGGACTTCCGAAGCGCACCGCCGGGGAACAACGACCCGAGCAGGCGGTCCGTCGCGGCGTCCTTGGACACGCCCTTCCAGAGCGCCTTGGTGCGCTTCTGCTGGGCGGCCGTCAACTTCCGCGCGGCCTTGGCACCGGCCTTCAGCGCGACCGACGTCGACTTGGCCCGGCGCTCGGCCGTGGCCCGGTTGATCCGCTTCCCCGCCTGCCGCTGCAACCGCATGATCTGGTTAGCGAGCTTGGGGATCGACGTCTTGGCCTTCTTGCTGAGCTTGTCGGCAACGGCCTTCATCGCCTTGTCGCTGTCCGACGCCCCGGCGCTGATGCCCTTGGCCAGACCGCGGGGAATCCACACACCGAGGGCGGCCATGACGCGGGACGGCGAACGGATGCCGAGCCGCTTCTTGACCCACCCGGGGATCTTGTCGGTGATGGTCGACGTGATCGTGGAGAGGATCGACCCGGCCGACGACCGGATGCCCGACACGAGGCCGGACACGACGTTGCGACCGGCAGACACCAGCCACGACGCGGCACCCGCGAGGGCACCACGGACGCGGCCCGGGATCGACCCGAGGAACGACGTCACGGTGCCCCATGCGCCGCTGATGCCGTTGCGGAGCCCGGTCATCGTGGAGCGGCCCGCGTTGACGAGCCACGACCCGGCGGCGGCGAGCATCCCGACGACACGGCCGCGGATGCTGCCCACCCACGACGCCACCGCGCCCCACGCCCCGCTGATGCCGTTGCGGAGGCCCGTCATCACGGACGACCCGGCCTTGCGGAGCCACGACCCGGCGGCCGAGAACACGCCGCGGACCTTGCCCGGGATCGACTGGAAGAAGCCCATGATGGCTCCCCAGTTGCGGACGATGATCGCGAGCGGGTGGTACTTGGCGAAGCCCGCGATGACACTGATGACCTTGCCGATGGCCGACCCGACGGCCTTGCCCGCCTTCGCCACCGCGCCCTGAACCGCGTTCCACGCCGACGTGACGACGCGGCGGAAGGTCTCGTTGCGCTTCCACAGGACGGTGACGACGGCGACGAGCGCCATGACGGTGACGATGACGACGCCGAGGGGGTTGGCGGCCATCGTGAGGTTGAGAATCGCCATCGCGACCTTCGCCGAGAGGATCGCGCCCCGGGCGAGGTTGATGGCGGTCGTGACGCCGGTCGTGACCATCGCGAAGGCCTTGAGGCCACCGACGACGGTGAGCACGGTCCCGGCGATGGGGACGATGACCTGACGCCACCGGATGAACCAGGCGACGACGGCCGAGACGACGGTGACCGCCGTTGCGATGGCGTGGGCGGCCGTGGTGATGGCGGTCCCGATCAGCGGGCCGATGGTGGACGCGAAGGCCCTGCCGTCGCCGGACGCGCTGCCGAGGGCGTCCCCGATGCGGTCGAACGCCGGGCCGAGGGCCGAGCCGATGATGGACGCGCCCTCGGTGATCGCGGGCCACAGGTACTTCTTGAACCAGCCCCACGCGGCCTTCACGGCAGGCACGAGCGTCCCCATGATGACGCCACCCGCGGCGGTCGCCATCGTGGACACCTTCGGCGTGATGGCGTCCACGCCGGATATCACACCCCCGAGGCCGTTCTTGATCGCGGGGAACGCCCCGGACACGACCGTCGCACCGAGACGCGAGAACGCCGCGCCGACGTTGGCGAGGGTGCCGCGCATGGTGGACCCCGACGCCTGAGCCGCGCCGCCGATGTTCTCGTCAATGACCTTCTTGAAGGTCTTCGCGTCGACCTCGCCCGCGGCGACCATCTTGCGGAGTTCGGTGGCCGTGACCCCGTACTCCTTCTGGAGCCACTGGTAGACCGGGATACCCCGGTCCGCGAGCATGTTGAGCTCCATCGTGTAGGCGCGCTGGGCCGTCTCGACCTTGTTGAGGATCGAGCCCATCTCGGACATCGAGACGCCCGCGATGGTGGCCGCGTCGGCGGCGGTCGTGAGGTACTTGGTGAGGTCCTTGCCGGGCTTCACCCCGGCGGCGACGGCACCGGCCGCGGTGGTCGCGGCGGCGTCGAGGCCGAACGCGGTCCCCTTCACGGAGTCGAGGGCGGACCCCATGATCCGGTCGACCGACTTCGCATCGTGGCCGAGGCCCTGGAGCTTGCCCCGGGCGGCGTCGATGTTGAGGGCGCGGTCGATGCCGCCCTTGATGACCTTCGCGGTGAGCAGGCCGCCCGCGATGACACCCGCGGTCTTGGCGTACTTGCCGACGGTCGACACGAAGCCGCCGCCGAACCGCTTCCCGCTGGACTTGCCCGCCGACCCGAGGGAGCCGTTGAGCTCGCCCTCGATGACGCCACGCGCGCCCTTGACGGACGGGATGACCTGTAGCGCGGCGTAACCGATTGTCTCCATGACGGCTCCCCTCGGGTCGTTAGGTGATGACGCCCTCCGCGATGAGCCGCTCGCGCTCACGCTTGCGCTCAAGGGCACGGTTGACCTGTGCCTGGCGCTGGGGGTCGGACTGAGCGCGCTTCACGTTCGACGGAAGCGCGGGATGCTTCTCGCCGGTGAGGGCGGTCCACACGTGAGCGGTGAGGTAGTCCCCGATACGCCACGGGGCCTCGTCGTCGTTGAGGACGCGGGCCACGGATGCGTCGGGGTTGTGGAGCAGGTCCACGAACAGGGACACGCCCTCGGCCAAGGGCACGCGGCCCCGCACGACGTCGGAGAACGGGATGCCGTAGAACCGGCGGAAGTCCGCTCTCACGGCGTGCGGGTGCCGCGCCGCCACATGGACGAGGGTTCTCAGTTTCCCGTGTCGATCCCGCAGTGGGCGAGGTAGCGCTTCACGAGCGCCTGCATCGGGCCACGGCGCAGGACCTTCGCGCTCTTGAACTTGGCGAAGTCGTCGCCGAGGGCGAGCTTGATGACCTCGATGTCGGCACCGGCCTCGCCGCCCGCGAACGCCTCCGCGGCCTTCCAGCCGTCGAGCTCGTCGAGGTGGGTGAACGAGTACGGGGTGCCGTCGTGGACGACGACGAAGGGCTTCGTCTCGGCCTCGTTGCGGAAGGTGTCGAGGTTGAAGTCGACGGTGGGGTTGTCGTGGTGCGTCATAGCGGTGTGCCTTCTTTCGGTAGCGGTGTGTGTGTTCAGCGGGTGGGGAGCGGGATGTGCTGCTGGTTGACCCCGAGCACGCGGTCCCCGTGGGTGATCTCGACCGTGACCGTGAGGTGGTCCGGCCCCTCCGCCGCGGGTGCGGCGGGCGGTGTGTGGGCGTCGACCTGGCTCTGGGCGAGGTCGCGCTTGATGTGCTGCCGGTCGCGGGCGTCGAGGGTGGCCGGGTCGATGTCCCGGCGACGCGCCTCGGCGTCCACGTCGGCGTCGCTCACGCGGATAGCGGGCATGACGGCTCCTAGCGGTGTCGGCGGTGTGGACCGGCCGGGCGCGCCCACCGCTGAAACGCGCCCGGCCGGGGTCATGTGCGCCGGGGATCAGGCCCCGGTGGCGTCGTCCGACTTCTGCTCGATGAACAGCTCGCCTGCCGCGTTCGGGTAGATCGTGGCGAGGAGCTCGTACTTCGTGAGGTCCGACTCGTTCTCGGTGATGTCGCCGTTGACGGTGATGACCGCGTACCGCGCGGTGATCAGACGGCGCACGATGTCGCCGTCACGCGTCTCGAAGCCGACCTTGACCGGCACCGGGCGGGGGACGATGAGCTTGCCCGCGGTCGACCCGGGCCACAGGAGCGAGCGCGTGGTCGCGTTGTCCTCCAGCGCCGAGAAGGCCTTGGTGAGCTTGAAGTTGCGGCGGGACGTGCGGACGAGGATGCCGCCCCAGGCGTAGTGGTCGCCGGTCTCTTCCTCGCGGGCCTCGGTGAACCCGTCCTCGCCGTTGAGCAGGCCGACCTGGCCCCACGCGGCGGCGAAGGCCTCGGTGATCGAGGCGGGGATGGTGGCCGAGGCGACGTCGGGGTTGACGTAGACGTCGGCGTCCGCCCACAGCCGGGCGTTTTCGGTGTTTCCGCTCATGCGTTTCTCCTTGTGTGGGCATGACGAAGACCCCCGCCGGATGACGGGGGTCGGTGGGTGTGCGGTGGATCAGATGTGGCGGGGTGCCACGTTGACGAGGACGGTTGCCCACGCCATCGGCTCGCCGGTGTCGGGATCGACGGTGCGAGCGGGGGACAGGGACGGCCGTGCGTGGCGCACGATGGGGCCGCGGTACTCGGCCGCCAGCCCGAGGGCGAGCGATGCGAGGTCGTACGCGTCGTCCTCTGTGTGGTGCCACACCGAGAGGCGGATCGTCGCGCGGCTGTTGGCCCGCTGCTGGATCGTGCCGGGGCCGTCCTGCGTGACGACGACCAGCGGCGTGGGGCCGTTGTGGGGCTCGCGGTCGTCCGGGGTCCGGGTGCCGACGGTGACGCCATCGGCGTACGGCTCGTCCCGGGCGGCGAGGTCGATGCGGAGGCGGCGGGCGATGACCGCCACGGCGTCGCCGAACACGACGGGCATCAGCGCCCCCTAACCGTCACGCCCGCGGACGCGGCGGCCGACGTGAGGATGCCGTACTTCGCCTGGAGGCCGACGGCGCGCGGGTGCTTCACGATGACGGCGGCGGCCCCGCGGTCGGTGGTGTACCGCTCGACCACGACCTCGCCGCCCATGCCGTCGTCGGGCAGGCGGGACCGGGCACCGGCCGCGATGGTCGAGGCCGTGCGGTTGACCATCTCGGGAACCGCGCCGGTCTTGAGGATGTTGCCGACGCCCGCGCGGTTGAGTTTCACCTTCCACGCCATCGTCAGGCCCCCTTCCATGCGGTCATCGTGAGCTCGATGTGATCGGCCCCGTGGGGGTCGGGCCAGAACGCGACCTCACCCGAGACGACGTGGACCTCGCCGCGGTACTCGATCCGGTCGGTTGAGCGGATGTCGGGCGTCGCGCCCGGGGCGGTGAGCACCCGGTAGCCGGTCGACCGGGTGATGCCCCCGGCGTCGGTGTCCTCGTTCTGGAAGTTGGGCTGGACCGACACGCCCTCGATGAGGCGGCGGGTCACGGCGGACGGGGACCAGTCGGCCACGATGTCCCCGGCCCGGCTCTCGCGTTCCCCGGCGCGGATCACCACGACGGACTGGCCGAAGATCATGTGCGGCCCCCGATGCGGTAGCGGTCCACCGCGTCGGACCACGCCTGCGAGACGCCGACGGCCTCGCTCTGCCCGTAGGTGAGCGTGATGCCGCCGACCTGCTTGGACGACAGGCCGCGGAGGATGTTGTACCCGACCTCGGCCTGGTCCTGCACCGCCTCGGCGATGTCGTCGGGGATCGGGTCGAAGCCGTAGGTGGCGGTGATGACGACGGCCCGGCGGCGACGGGGCCACAGGCGGCCGTCCGCGCGGTTCAGCAGGCCGTACTCGTCCCACTCGACCGGGACGGCCACCCCGTCGACCTCGACGGCGCTGATGTCCACGATGTCGCGGATGGGGAGGGCGAGGTCGCGGGTGCCGGTGCCGTTGACGACGAGGCGCTCGTCGGTGACCCGGTGGACCTGCCACCGCACCGCCCCCCGGAACCGCGCGGAGGCGGCCCGGAGGGCGACGAGCAGGCGGGCGTCGGTGGCCGTGGTCCCGACCTTGGTCGCGAGGTCGTCGGCCGGGGCGAGCAGTGGTGCCGTGGTGTCCTCGGCCATGACGCGACCTCCTACTTCTTGCGGGACCGGGACCGGGCGGGCTTGGCGGCCGGCTCGGGCTCGGGGGCGGGATCGGCCGTCTCGGCGTCGCTGGCGTCGTCAGCGGCGTCGTCGGCGTCGTCGTGGGCCTCGGCCCCGTCGGCGTCGTCGTCGTCCGTCAGAACGGCGAAGCCGTCGTCGGTGGCGTCGGGGGTGGCGTCGGGGGTGGCGTCGGGGTCGGGGTCGACGTCGCCGGATGCGAGCAGCGCGGACGCGGGGCCGCCGGTCGGGGCCACCGGCTCCGGTGCGGTGCGGGCGCGGTGACGGGTGCCGGGGAACCGGCCGAGGTCCGCGACGTTGACGCGGATGCCGTTGACGATCTCTACGGGTGGCATGTGCTCTCCTTCGTGGTGGTCGTGCCCGGGGGGCCGCCCGGCCGATCACTCGGCCGGGCGGCCATCACGCGGGAACCGCTCAGGCGGCGGCGGGCTCGTCGGTGTAGACCGGGGCCTCCGGGTCCACGACCTCGCCGACGGTCATGAGCTGCGGGTTGAGCGAGCCGAACGCGGCACGCGCCTCCGCGAGGACGGCGACGAGGTTGCGGACGAAGAAGTCCTCGTGCGAGTCGGTCGCCGTGAGGGTGGTGTCCTCGCGGTCCCACAGGACGAGCGTCGACCACTCGCCGCCGAGGATCACGTCGTCGCCGAGGTCGGGGACCTCGACGCGCGGGCGACCCCACAGCGTCTGCGGGCCGGTCGAGAAGGGGCCGTTGCCGAAGAAGCGGCCCTGCCGGTCCTGGAGCAGGTCGATGGCCTCGTTGACGGCCGGGGACACCGCGAAGGCGGTGAGGTTGCCGCCCTTGTCGCGCACCTGACGGATCATGCGGCGCGCGGTGGCGACGACGTTGCCGCGCCACGGGGTGTTCTGGACGCCGGTCATGTTGAGCAGACCGTCGAACTCCTCGTACTGCGCGTCCACCGGGTTCGCGCGGTCACCGGCGAGCATCTGGCGCTCGAACTCGCGGGCGACGCCGGTCCGAAGGAAGGCGTCGATGAGCGTCCGGAGCTGGCGCACGTCGGACAGCGCGCGCTTGGTGGCGGGCATCCAGTGGGCGACGGTGATGACGTCCGCGCTCTGCTTGCGGAACGTCATCTTGGACTTGGGCTTCACGCCCGCCTGCGTCGAGGTCACGGTGTCGGACACCGGGGCCTCGGTGGTGGCCTCGTAGACACCGCGGGCACCGGAGCGGGTGCCCTCGGGGTCGACGCCCTCGGGGATGACCTGGGCGTACTCGACCTTGTCGCTGCCGGTCGAGCCGACGGTCACGAGGTCGCGGATGCCGCCCGCGGCAGGGGCGCGGTACTCGACCACGCCGAGGTGGTCGTTCTCGACGAGCGTGCCCGCGCCGCCGTTGCGGTCGGACCCGGTGAGCAGGTCCTTGAAGCCGCCGATCTGGACGGCGGGCATGTTGATGCCCTTCGCCGACTCCGCGATGGTCCCGTTGTGGGCCTTCATGAGGGCCTTGTAGCCCTCGGAGTCGGTGAACACGTTGCCGACCGACTTGCGGCTCGCGCCGAAGCCGAGGCGGGCGTTCTGGAGCGCCTTGGCGTTGAGGTCCCCGGCGTCGGCCTCGCCCATGAGGGCGTCGATCTCGTCCGTGGTGGCGGACACCGCCTTGAGGCGGCTGATCTGGGTGTTGACGTCGGCGGCCTTGGCGAGCCGCTCGGTCACGGTCGCCTGCTCGTCGTCGGTGAAGCCACGACCGGCCTCTTCCGCCTTGGCCGCGATGTTGCGGACCTCGGTGAGGATGCCGTTCCGCTCGGACTCGAGCGCCGCGAGTGCGATGGTCATTCGATTCTCCTTTGTGGATGACGAAGGCCCCCGCCGTGTGGCGAGGGCCGATGGTGCGGGGTGGTGCTGCCGGTCGGCGTCAGCCGAGTGCGGCGATGTCCGCGAGCAACGCGGCGCTGCGCGGGTCGAGCGACGCGGCCTTGGCCTCGGGGGCGTTCCCGGGGTCCGTGGTGGCGTTGTCGTCGTCCCCGTCGCCCTGCGGGGGCGCGGGGGGATCGGTGGGGGCCGGGTCGTCGGTGGTGTCACCGTCCGGCTCGGGGGTGGTCGGCTCGTCGGGGGTGGGCGGGGCGTCCTCGGCCTTGCGGTCCGGCTTCGGGAAGTCGGCGCGGACGGCCTTCACGTCATCGAGGCGGGTGTCGCGGTTGACGCCGACGAGGCACGGGCCGACCTCGTGGAGGGCGGCGAACTTGCGGAGCTCGAAGACCTCGCGCTGCTGGTCCCCGGTGCCGCGAAGGCCCCATCCGGCCTCGGCCACGTCGAAGGCGAACGAGAACTGGCTGATCCGCTTCTGCGCGAGCAGGCGGTGCACCTGCTGGGCGAACGCGGCGGCCTGCGGCACGGGCGAGTCGACGTCGAGCTTGCCGATGACCTCCAGGCCCTCGTCCGTCTCCTTGGCGTTGCCCGGCTCCACGTGGCCGATGTGGGCGAACACGTCGGCCCACGCGTGCGACCACACGACCGGGATCGGTGCGCCCCGGGTGGCGTAGTCCGCGAGGACGTCGGCGAAGGCACCCGCCATCACCTCGTCGCCGTAGGAGTCGACGTTGCCGAACACGGACACCACGGCGCGGAACTCGCCGGGGCCGAGGCCGGTGCCGTCGTCCGCCTTCTGGTCGGGGTCGGTGGGGCCGACCGCCTTGACGACCACCTGGGCCGCCTTGGTCATGGTGTGCGTCATGTTGGACTTCCGTTCACTCAGATTGGACGGTGTGGGCACGACTACGGGGAGTAGTCGAGGCGGCACGTGCACCCGGCGTTGTCGTCGGCGGTGCCGAAGTGGTCGCCGGGCCAGCGGAGGCCGTTGCTGAACACGTCCCCGATGTCGACCGTCTCGCCGTTCTGCGCGGCGTGCGACGTCCGGGGGTTCGATGACGTGACCCGCCACGTCTTCGTGCGGAGTCCCGACTTGGTGGCCGCGTCGTGGCGGCCGAAGGACAGGGCCTCGGTGACGAACGCCCCGGCGAGGGCGAGGGCGAGGGCGTTGCTGCCGAGGAAGCCGCGCACGGCGTCCTCCGCGTTGCCCGGGTCATCCGCGACCGCACCGGCCAGCCCGTCCCCGACGGCCGTCGACCACCGGCCCGCGTTAGTCGCGGCGGCCTTGGCGATGTACGCCTCGACCATGCTGGGGTCCCAGCCGTCGCTGTCGGGGTTGTACGCGGCGAGCACGTCCCACGCGCCCACTTCTGCCAGCCTCTGCATCGTCGCCCGCAGAACGGGCGTCAGCGCCGCCGCTTCGACGTCGTGGTCGAACACGTCGGCCACGGCCGGGATCGCCTTCGCGTCGAGGGCCTCGGCGAGGCGGGCCGCCTGCCGTTCCCAGAACACGCTCAGGCGGGTGACCGCTGCCTGGCGCTCGGCGTCGAGGCTGCCGTGGTCATCGGGGCGGGCCGCCTTCAGCCCGCCCCGCGCGCTTTTGGGGCGTCGTCCCGGTCCACCGGATCGGGGGCGGTGTCGCGCGGGTTGGCGACGCCGCCGACGATGACGTTGAGCGGGGTGACCAGATCGTCACCGCCCTCGACGGCCGGGAGGTTCTTGCGTGCCCGGACCTCGTTCGTGGACATCCACGGGCGACCGGTCGCGGACGCGAAGGCCTTCGCCTCGGCGTCGAACGAGCCGCGGAGCTTGGCGTCCACGTTCGCCTCGACGTACTCGTCATCCCCGAGCAGACCGGCCGTGAGCAGACCGACGTTGAGGGCCTGTTCGAGGTTCACGATCCACGACCCGAGGACGTCGACCCACTTCGCTTCGCGGAAGGACTCGATGTTGGAGTACGTGCCCTCACGCGCGCCGAGAAGTTCGGGCGGGTAGTTGTAGAGCAGGCACGCCTCGATGAGCGTCAGCGAACGGATGCCCGCGGTGTCGAAGTCCTTCGGGTTGAACACGTCGGCGGGCTTGAGCTTCATCCCGTCCTCAAGGATCGGGAACCCGCCCTCGTTGCCGCCGCCGCGCTTGTAGGAGTCGATCCCGGACTTGAACCGGTTGAAGGCCGCGTCATCCCACTTCGGCGCATCCACCGGCCGCTCGATGACCGCGGGGACGCGTGCGCCGTTGCGGAGCACCTGCCCGCGCCACTCGTGCACGGCGTTGAGCTCGATGGCGAGGTCCGCGAGGGTGCGGAGGCGGGACGAGCCGCGGTACGTGCCCCCCTGGTCGTCCGGCATGGCCGACGGGGCGACGTCGAACACGACGCGATCCAGCGGGATCAGCACCGGCTCGCTGTCGTTGGGCGGGAAGTACCAGACGCCGACCCGGACGCCGCCGGACAGGCCGATGGCGACGCGGTGGGCGGGCAGGCGACGAAGGCCCCACCGACCGGTCGACGCGTCGGCGGTGATGAGCGCCGCCCAGCGGTCGTGCACGGCGAGGTCGAGCATCGCCTGCTCGAACCAGCGGGCCGCGCCGTACCCGGGGGCGGGCATCCGCATCATCTGCGAGACGGGGGTGTCCGTGAGGCGGTCGCGGTCGGTGTCGGACGTGCGCCGGTAGTGGTGGAGCGGGATGCTGCCGACCTCGCGGGCAATCTCGCCCGTGACGGTGCGGACCGCGGGCTGGGTGGCCCACAGGTCGGCGGGGTCGCCGCCGGTCTGGTAGTCCATGAGCGGGACGGACATCGTGAGCGAGCCGGCCTTCTCGTTGTCGAGGGCGATGATGTCGCCATCGCGGTTGAAGTACGCCACCGTCACACCACCTGAATCCACGTCACGGACGCCGCGGGGACGACGACCTGGCCCGACAGATCGGACTCGGTTGGCTCGATGACCTTCGCGTGCTCCAGCACGATGACGTCCGCGTCAGCGGCGGCAACGGTGCCGGTGAACGCCTCCCGCGCCGTGTTCACGACGACGGTCCGGGCGATGTAACGCCTCATGTGCTTCATCGGGGTCCTCCCATCAGACGACCCGGAGGCCGCCGTCGTCGTACGCGGATGTCTTGGGCGCGTTGCCTGCCATCGCCTCGCTCATCGCGTTCACGAGCGCAGACCAACCGTCGATCTTGTCGGCGGCCGAGGCCTTGTCGGGCTTCACGTTCCCGGCCGCGTCGTACGCGACCGCGAGGTTGTCGGTCATCCACGTCATCACGTCGTTACCGCCGTGCCGGATCATCGGGACGCCGGACGCCTGCCCGGTGAGCAGGAGGCGCTTGACTTCCTTGAGCGGCGCGGACATCGAGGCGAACCCCTGCCCGAGCTTGACCATCTCGAAGCCGTCGTCGGTGAGGTCGATGGTCAACTGCGAGGCGTTCCACCGGTCGAAGGCGACGGTCTGGACGTCGAGCAGGTCGGCGTCCTCGTTCATCGACGCCCTGACGTACGCGTAGTCCGTCACGTTGCCCGGGGTCGTCCGGAGCCATCCGCGGCCCAGCCACACCATCGCTTCGCCCGCTGTGCGGGTGTTCAGGTCGTCCAGCGCCGCCTCGGGCACCCACATACGCCAGAGCGCGTCGAAGCCGTCGTCGTCGCGCGGCAGGAGCCAACACAAGGCCGTGAGGTCGGATGTGGATGCGAGGTCGAGGCCGCCGTACGCCCGCCGGTTGCGGAGCGCGTCGGTGTCGAGCCAGGCGTTGTCGTCCCCGGCGTTGGCGCGCCACGTGTCGAGGTTGACGAACCGGGCCGCCTGCTTCGTGCGGATGCCGAGGTGGAGCCGCTGGTAGGCGGCGAGGGCCGACGGGTCGTTCTTCGCCTTCTTCGCTTCGGCGGCGAGGTACGCGGCCGACGGGCTGATGCCGTAGCCGGGGTTCGCCTTCTTCTGCGTCTCGACGGCGAAGGGGTCGTCGTCCTTGTTGGCCGCCCACACCACGCCGTAGACGTGCTCGTCGCGGATCGTGCCCGCGGCGAGGGAGTCGACGTAGCGGCGCTTGCGGTCGTAGATGGTGCCGGGCTTGCCCGAGTCGGCGGTGGTGATGATGACCGACAGCGGCTGGGTGCGCGATCCACGACCCGTCTCGATGGTTTCCACGAGGTCGGGGTTCTTGTGCACGTGGAGCTCGTCCACGACGGAGCAGTGGATGTTGGCACCGTGCTGCGCGTCGGCCACCGACGACACGGGGATGATGGTCGACGCCGAGCGCAGGTGGATGACCTTCTCGGCGTACGCCTTCACGCGGCCCTTGAGCGCGGGTGCCTTCTCGGCGAGGGTCTTGATCGGCGAGAACACGAACTTCGCCTGTTCCTTGCCGGTCGCCGCGGTCACGACCTGGGCACCCTGCTCGCCGTCGGCGCACGCCATGTAGAGCGCGATACCGGACGAGATGGTGCTCTTGCCGTTCTTGCGGGGGACGTCCACGTAGAGGTCGCGGATGATGCGGACGTACGCGTCCGCCTCGTCGTCCCAGCGGACCCAGCCGAACGTGGGGGCGAGGATGTATGCGACCTGCCACGGATCGGGCGTCAGCGGCTGCCCGGCCCACCGGCCGGACACGTGCGTCAGCGCCTTGAACGCGGCGAGCACCTTGTCGACGCGCTCGAAGTCGAACGCCGCCCCGGGGACGTCGCGCGGCTCGGGCGTCTTGGTGTGCGGCGGGCAGTCGGGGAGCGGGATGCCCCGGTCCACCATGTACGCGTGGACCTCGGGGGAGAGTTTGAGGTCCTTGATCGGGTCGGGCTTCTTCGCCGCGGCACGCTTCGCCGGGTTGCCCGAGCGCCGGTCAGTCGAAGGGGTTCTCCGCGTCGTTGTCATCCGCCCCACCCCTCGCAAGGGCCTGCTCCGTCGAGGGCGTCAGGCCGAAGTGGGCGGCGATGGCGCGAAGTTCCTTGGCCGCCGCGTGCTTGATCCCGACCGCGGGGTGCTTGAGCGTCCCCTGCCGGGCGTCGATGTAGTAGCCCTCGCGCTTGATGGTCGCCGTCGCCTCCACGAAGTCGACCCACGTCTCGCAATAGGTGGCGAGCACCTCGGCGTCGCCCTCCTTGAGCAGGTCGAGGCGGGTGAGCTCGGGCGTGATGCGCCGCCACACGTCGAGGGCCTCGCCCTCAAGCCAGATCGGCGGGTGCGGCGGGGTCCGCTTGAACCCCGGACCCTGCTCGACCTTCCGGCCGCCGCTGTCGCGTCCATCCCCGCGCCCCTTGAGGAGACGGAGGTTCGCCGGTTCCTGTGCCTGTGCCATGCCGTGCCCCCCGTTCGTCTCGGTCTAGGTCTGATGGACTCCCCCTATGTGGGAAGTTGATCCACTGCGTACGCGGCTACCGCGCCGTGGCCTCGTGGGTGGGGTCGCCGTGATGGCGACTCCCCTTCGTGGTGGGTTGGTTCCCCCTAGGTAGGCGCATACCCGTGTATGCGTCCCTAGGGGGCGTAGGGGGACACCGGTAACCGGTGGGTGGTCTACCCGACTAGGGGGACCGTCGTGCCCGGCGCGTGTTCCTAGAGGCGTTCTCCGCGCGAGTCTTGATGTCGTGGCAGGCATGGCAGAGGCCCTGGCCGTTGGCGACGTCGTGGAGGGAGCCCCCATCGGCTACGGGGATCACGTGATCGGCTTCCGTTGCATCCGCTTCGCCGCACGCACGGCATACCGGGTCACGGCGTAACACGGCGGTACGGAACCGCTCACGCTGGCGGCGGGTGATCTTCTGCCCGTGCTGGCTGCGCTGTTCCCACGGCGTGTAGCAGTCGGCGCACCGGCCACGGGTCACGGCCCATCCGGTACGGCACACGAGGCATCGGGAGCGTGGTGCGGTTGGCACGGTGCGTCACCCCCGGGCGTGTGGTGCGTGGTGTGTGGCCCCGTGGTGGGGGGGGTGGGGGGAGGCAGGGGGTGGGGGGTGCGTGGGGGGTGGTCCCACCCGGGGGGATGCCGATACCCGGGGGGTGGCACGTGGCAGGGGGAAGGAGGCCCCGCCGTGTGCCACCGCCCCGGGTGGCCGCAGACACAACGACGCCCACCGGGTAGCGGGCCGGTGGGCGTCGGGTGCGGCTGGTGTGCGGTTCGTGCTGCCCCGGAGCGATGAGGACGCACGTATCCCGCTGTGCATCAGTGTTGCGTAAGACGGGGGTGCTTGCCAGTCGGTGTGACCGGCGTGTCAGCAGTAGCCGACGACCCACGTCTGACCGCCGTAGGAGGCCAGGTGCTCGGGGGTCCAGCGGTGGGTGTGGCCGTCCACGGTGACCACGGCGAGACGGTCGGGGTCGAGGGACACCGGGCGCTTGGTGCACCCGGGGAACGCGTCGGCGTACCGGTGCCACGTGACCTTGTTCGACGGCTTGCCCTGCTCCCCGGGGCCGGACGCTGCCACCTCGTCGAGGTGGTCCATCGCGGCGGGGCCAACGAGGGCCGCTGCCACGGGGACGGCGATTGCCACGTTGACCGCGAACGAGACGGCGATGTGGCGGGCGATGCGTGCGGGGCGGCGGGTCGTCATGCTGTCGAGCTTGCGGAGTGCTCGTCGGAGCGTTCAAGGCCAGACGTGGAAGCAATCAGGTCGCGCCGTCTACGCGCGCACGCGAGCTCCGAGTCGTCCCACATGCTCGAGGTGCTGCCGTAGTCCCGGGACGGGCGGCGGGTCCACCAGTCGTTAGCGGCGTACCGCTCCACGAGCAGGGACGTGACGAGGGCGTCCTTGGCGGCGTACGGGTCATCCATCGGTGACCACCGCATCCCCGGCGCACGGCCGGACCTCCAGCACGAACCGCACGCCGTCGGGCGGGGTCTTGGTGGGCGTGTGGATGTGCTGCCCGGAGAACGGGACCTCGATCCACGAGTCATCGGTGATGACGCCCTGGGCCACGAGGGCGTCGATGCACGCCTTGAGCGTCGGGGCCATGTTGTCGGCGTCCTTGCGGTGCCGGGTGGCGGGCCAGTGGTGGAGGACGACCTCGCACCCGGCCACGTGGGGGATGCCCGCGGCGGCGATGGCCTCGCCCGCTTCCTCGATGGTGTCCTGCGTGATGTCGTTGCGCTTGCGCCAATGGAGGCGCTGGTTCTGCGACAACGGCAGGACATCCCACGGCAGGGGGACGCGGACGGTGTGCACGAGGATCAGCGGCGGCTCGGTCACGGCGCGTCCGTCTCGGCGGGGTCGTCCACCTTGTCGGCGGCGTCGATGAGCCACCCGGCGGCCCACGCGTCGGGAATCTCGGCGGCGGCCTCGCGGAGGGTGGTGGCCCGGACGTACGCGTCCCGCTCGCTCAGGTCGCGCATGATGGCGGCCATGCTCTCGACGTCGTGGCCGGTCCGCATGGCCAGATCGGCGGCGACCTCGGCGAAGGCTGCGTAGGTGGTCACGTCGGCCTCGGTGGGGTGCTGCTCAGACATAGGTGCTCCTTCGGGTGCTGCCGGAGCCGCCGCACCCGCAGTAGCGCGATGCGGCGACGATGGGGGACGGACAGCACGCGGGGTCGGGGTCGTCCCAATCGCCCGGCTCGATGTCCGCCTGGGCCGGGTCGGGCGGGGGCGGCGCGTCGTCCGCCCCCGTCCCGCCGGTCATCACGAGGTCTGGTGCCGGACGTCGAACCCGGCCTCGACGAGGAAGTGGTCGGTGAACAGGAAGAACCGGTCATCGCGGAGGACGCGGCCGTAGGCGGTGGTGACGCGGCCGTCCCGGTTGAAGCGGGCGATGACGTCGATGTTGCCGTGGCCGGTCCCGGGGTGCTTCCCGAGGTCGTCCCACACGGACGTCAGCGGCTCACCGAAGAACGTGTCGCTGCGCTTGTCGTCCATGTTCTGGTCGCCGCCGTAGAACACGAGGGCCGGACCCTTGCCCTTGCGCTTGGCGAAGCGGCCGATGGCGCGGGCGAGGCGCTTGTTCTGCGCCCAGTGGTTGACGGTGCCGTACGTCGACCCCGCCTTGAAGCGCGCCCCGGTGAGGTAGTGCGACGCGATGACGGTGATGCGGCCGAGGTCGGCGGTGTCGAACGTGCACCACAGGATGCCGCGCGGACCCCAGTGCCGGACGCTGCCCGGGATCTCGTTCGCCGGGGGGATGACCCGGACGAACCCGGACGACCAGCCCCCGGTGATGAGGGACTTGCGGACCGCGATCCAGCTCGCGTTGTGGCCCTTCACGTGGAGGCGGTAGCCGTGGCGCTTCGCCACCTTGCGGATCATCTTCCGGTAGGCCTTCGTGCTCGCCTCGGTGCCGGTGATCCACGCGACGCCGCGGCGCTCGGCCCGCTCGAAGATGGCCTCGATGTCGTGTTCCTTCTGCCCCATCGGGTCCGAGAACTGCATGGACGCGTGCATGAGGTCGAGGCGGGTGGTGGGGGTGGTGGTCATGCGTTGTTGGCCTTTCTGGTCGAGCGTCCACGTGCGTTAGACGACGTGGCCGCGCGGATGCCGTTGGGGAACTCCTGCCGGAACCCCCAGCGGAAGATGAGCGCGCCGACGATGAACACGACGGCCGCGCCGATGAGGTCGCCGTTGCTGCCGATCACGCGACGTCCTCTTCCTCGCCGGTGGGGGTGTCGATGACGAGGCCGCGGGGGTCGCACTCGTCGCAGACCCAGCCGTTGGGGCCGAGGGCGATGGTCATGCCCGGGTGGGCGTGGTGGCCGCACGAGACGATGGACACGGCCCGGGCCGACGTGCGGCGGCGGATCTGTGACGGCGGGATCATCTCGTTGAGCGCGATGCGCTCGTCCGTGTTCGTCTCGGTGGCGTCGGGGCGGCAGGCGGACGCGGCGCACTCACCCGGGGGGAGGTCCGACATCACGCAGCGGCCGTCGGTGTCGATGCGGTGGCTCATGAGACGAAGACCCCCACGAAGTCGTCGGTGCGCTGGTCGGTGAGGCCCTGCCGCTCGACCTTCGACGCGGACCCCCACGGCTTGCCCGTGTTGCCGACGCACAGGACGTCCCCGCCGTCCTTGTGCTTGCGGAAGAACCAGTCGCGGCGGGGGAGGGTGACGACGTGGGCGAGCAGGTCGCGGGCCTCGTCGGTGTCCCCGGCGATGCCGACGAGCACGAGGTGGTCGGTGATGGCGTCGCGTGCCGTGGCGGTGTCGAACGTCCCGCGGACGATCCACGTCTCGCCGGACTCGCCGAGGTCGATGACCTCCAGGCGCTCGGTCATGGTGTCGGTCATGGTCACTTCTTCCTCTTGGGGTGGGACGCGAGTGCGCCCCCGGTCTCGGAGTTGCACGGCCCGCAGGCCGGGCGGATGTTGTTGCGCCGGTAGGTGCCGCCCTGGCACCCGGGCACGATGCGGTCGACGGTCAGCGCGTCGACCGTCATGAGCACGCCGCAGCGGTAGCAACGGCAGGCGGGGACGCCGCCCGTGTCCCGCTCGACCTCGACCACCACCGGGGGGACACCGGCACCGCCGGGCCACACCACGAGCAGGTCGACGTCGGCGCGGAACGTCACGACGAGCCACTCGCGGCGGCGACGCCGGTCCCGGGAGTTGCCCGAGACGTTCTTGTTGGACGTGCCGCGACGAGCGACGGTCTGGGCGGTCACGGGGCGTCCACCGGGGCCGCGGTCCACACGAGCCGGTAGCGGTCCCAGCGGACGCGCTGACGGACGCCGGACGTGGACGCGTTGCGGTGCGCCCGGCCGAACGCGGCGGCCCACTCGTGGAACGCCATCACCGCTCGTCCTCATGCACGAGCTCGTCGGCCCACGCGCCGAGCTCGATGGCGAGGCGGGTCAGGAACGCGGCGAGGGCGTCACGCATCGTCGGCCGCCGGGGTGATCGTGACGGCGTGGACCTGGCCCCGGAACCCGACGCGGGCCGAGACGAGGGCGTCCGGCGGCAGGTCGTCGCGGAGGGCCGACTGGACGAGGCCGGTCAACTGGTCGAGGGTCATGCCGCGCTTGCGGTCGCCCGGCAGGACGGCCTTCGTGAGTGCTTCCTTCATCGGTGCTCCTTCGGTGGTGGACGGCCGTCCGCGCTCGTTAGACGGCCGGGATACGGGAGGGCCGCCCGGTCGGTGTGACCGGGCGGCCCGGGGGGGGGATCACTTCAGGCGGGCGTCCCGGCACTTGCGGCACTCGACGCCGCGGCGGCCGCCCTTGGTGGTGGGGAACGCCTTTGCGGGCTTCGTCTCGCCGCACGCCCCGGCGCACTCGCGGGTGGCGTCGGCGTCCGTCGGCTCCCACGTGCGCTCGGCGCGCTTGCCGGGGCGCTTGGTCGGGGCCGGGGCCTTGCCCGCGCCGCAGCAGTCGCACTCCGTCTCGTCGGCGTTGAGGTTGCAGTGCTCGGCGTTGTTGCAACCGCCGCAGTCGACGTCCTCGTTGGCCTCAAGGACCGGGGCGACCGGGGCCGGGGCCGGGATGGTGTCGATGACGACCTCGCCCTTCGGGCTGACGAGCTTGAAGCCGCCGTCGGCCTTCTCGCCCGCTCGCGTGGCGTCGATCTTGCGGCTGTAGGTCTTGGTGGTGCCGTCCGCGGTGGTGAGGGTGAACTTCGACATCGTGTGCTCCTTGGCTAGTGGTGCTGCTTGCTGACACGTAAGACGTTAAGTCCTCCCGTCCACGCGAACAAGGCCGTTCGGCCAGATTCTTTAGACGGACTTCTGGGCCGCGTCCATCACCTCCTGGAGGTCGTACATCGTGCGGCCCTTGTGGTCCTGCCCGTGGCGGGCGATCCGGCCCCGGTTGGCCCACGAGCGGATCGTGGCCGGGCGGACGGCGACCGCGACGGCCGCCGTCATCGTGTCGACGTGGATCGGCGCGGGGGCCGGGCTGGACCCGACCCCCGCCGTGGTGGTGTCAGCCACCGTCACCGGTCCGCACCGCGGCGGGGACGTACCAGCCGCGCGAGCCGTCGGGGAACCCGATCTGGACCTGGCCCGTGATGCCGTCGACCGACAGCACCTTGCCCTCGCGGCCGTCGGCGGCGATGACGGGCGTGTCCTCGGACAGCCCCGCCTTCTCCGTCGCGGCGACGTTGGCCTGAGCCTCGGGCGTCTCGGTCGGGTCCGTGGTCACCGCGTCGGGTGCCTCGTCCTGCTTCTGCTTGCCACGCTGGGCCATGCGGCCCTCCTTTCTGTGGACGTCGGTCCACGATCTTTAGACGACCGGGCCAAAAGAAAAGACCCGGGGCTTGGGGGGATCAGAACGGGGGCTCGTCGCCCTGTCCGCCGCCCCAGCCGCCCTGCTGCTGCTGGTTGCCCCAGCCGCCCTGCTGGCGCTGCTGGCCGCCCTGCTGCTGGTTGGCCCACGGGTCGGGCTGCTGCTGGCGCTGCTGGCCGCCGCCGTTGCCGCCACGACCGGGGGACCGGGTGAACTTCGCCGACCCGAACGTGAGCGACGGGCCGATGGTGTCGACGTTCATCTCGAAGGACGACCGCTTCTCGCCCTCGCGCGTCTCCCAGTTCTGCTGCCCGACCTTGCCGGTGGCGATCACCTGCTGGCCCTTGACGAGCGACTCGGCGACGTTCTCGGCCGCCTGGCCCCACACCGCGAGGCGGAGGAAGAGCGTGGTGCCGTCGACCCACTCGTTGGTCTGGCGGTCGAACGTCCGCGGGGTGCTCGCGACGGTCATGTTGGCGACGGGCTTGCCCGACGGGGTGAACCGGAGCTCCGGGTCATCCGTGAGGTTCCCGACGATGGTCGACTGCATATCTCTCCTAGGTGGTGTTGGTTCTCAGTAGAACGGGCTCATCATCGAGATCCGGCTCAACGTGTCGAGCATCTTGGCGATGCCGTTGACGCTGAGCGGGGCCTCGGGGAGGTCGATGTCGAACACGACCCCTTCGTCGTCGGACCACAGCGGCGTGACGGTGGCGATGTCCTCGTGGCTCACCGGGATCGACACCACCTCGGCGACGGCCGTGCCCTCGCGGATCGGTCCCCACGTGAAGCCGCCGGGTGGCGTGGCTTCCATTGCGCTCATGTTCTTGTCCCCTCGTTTTTCGTCATCACAGGTCTCGGGTTGCTGACATCTACGCTACGTCTAACTATCGTAGACAATAGGCTAACACGCCGCCAGTTGAGGCTTGAACTACCCCGGCCCCGAGAAGTCAGACGCACGGCCGCCCGTGGAAGTTTCTGACACGGACGACTCTTTGAGAATGGGGTCCGCCACCCCCCACACCCGGCGGCACGACGGCATCCCGCACCCGATCCGCCACCCGGCCGGGTCGACCCACAGCGACGGCATCCCGCACGCCGGGCACGTCTCCTCGATACGGAACGGGCGAAGCCCCCGGGGCGGCTCCACGATCCGCGAGGCGATGCGGTGGTGGTCCCACACCTTCTCCACGACCTCGGCCGCGAGGTCCGGGTCGGCGGCGTGGAGGTCCGGCAGGCGATCCGCGACGACGCCGAGGCGTCCGGCCGTCGTGGTCGACATCGCGCCCTTGATCCGCAGCGTGCCGCGGGCGAGGTCGGCGTACCGGCGGGCGTCCGTCTCGATGGCCCGGCGGACGTCGACCACCTCGACGTCGATCGGCACCGGCTGCTCGATGCGCGTCCCCCGGATGCCCACGCCGTCCGACGGCGGACCCGGGCGGGTGCCGTGGGCGACGTACGCCCCCAGGTCGGCGTGCTGCGCGGCGAGCTCGCGGCACACGGCCGCCGCCCGGGCGATCCACCCGGCCATCGCCCGGGCGTGCTGCTGGTCATCCATCGGTGCCTCCGTTCGTCGTTGCCTTGCCTGCCATGAGCGCCCTGAGCCGGCCGGGGTTCGGACCCGGCAGGGGCGGCGGGACGTCGACGCCGAGAACCCCGCACGCGTGGGCAATCGCCTGGTCCTCCGTGGCCCCGTCCGCGAGCGCCGTGCGGGCCGCCTGCTGCCACCGCTGCTCGCGGCGCGGCTGGTCGGCCAGCACCGCCGGGGGCGTCGGCGGGGTCACGCCCACCAGACGCTCCCGGCGGATGACGCGCACCCGGCGGATGATGTCGGCGGGCATGATCCACTCCCGCGTCTCCCGGTAGTGCGCCACGATGGCGTCGCGGGCGTCGGCCAGCCGGATGTCGGCGAGGGCGGCCCCCCATGCCTGGGCGTCGGCCTCCCCGACCGTGCGGCGGTCGAACGAGGACGCGATGCCGAGGGCGGCGGCGGCCTCCGCGGCGTTCACCCGGCACCGCCCCACGTGCCGGGCGGGAGGGCGGCCGGGCCGCCCTGCTCCTGCTCGGCCAAGCGGCGGGCGAGGTCGAACGCGTCGCCCACACGCTGGTCGGTGGTCGACGGCTTCGGGCCACCGTCCCGGGCCGGGTACGGCGGGTCATCCCAGCGGCGCTGGTTGAGCCACGTCGCACCGTGCGGGATGAACTGCGCCTCGGGGAGGTTCGGGTCCGCCGCCATCCGCTCGGCCCCGGCCACGATCACGCCGAGGTCGACGGTCGCCCGCGTCTCGCGGCCGATCTGGCGGACGACGGACGCGAACGCCTTGCGCGCCGCCTGCTTGCCCGTCTTGCGCGGGTAGGCCGCCCAGAACGCGTCGAACGCCTCGGCCATCACCGCGTCGTCGCACGCCGTCGGCGGCGTAGCCGATGACGATGAGTGGTTCATGGACGGTTCAGTACGGTTCAAGGACGGTTTGTAGGAAACAGCGTTCCCCCCGTAACTACCCGGCTGTTCCCCCCGTGCGACGTCGCTGTTCCCCCCGTGCGACGCAGCGTTTCCCCCCGTGACGGGTGCGGCAGGAACGTCGTTCCCCCCGTGGACGGCAGGAAACAGGTTCCCCCCGTCCATCGCGAGGTCGTAGACGACCGGACGGCGGTCGGCGCGGAGGTGCCCGACGATGCGCTGGTCACCGCGGCGGATGATCCCGGCCTCGGCGAGACGGCGGAGCTTGGTGCCCACCGTCCGCTCGGTGCAGCGGGCGTACTCCGCGAGGGTCGCACGGGACGGCCATGCGCCCGTGCCGTTGCTGCCCGCGTGGTCGGCGAGGCCGATCAGCACGAGGTGCTCCTGCGCGTCGATGACGGGGGCGTGCTTCAACGCCCAGACCATCGCTTCGAGGCTCACGCGTCACCCCCGGCGGCCTCGTGGTCGGCCACGTCCTCGTCGAGGTCCGTGGTCGGCCGGTCACCGTTCGCGGCGATGGTCGCCTTCTTGGCGTCGCCCTTCACGAAGACCAGCAGGTACTCGTGAATCCGCCCGGCCTTGCGCGACGCGTCGAACTGGCGCGGCGTGCGGACCGCGGCCGTCCCGATGGGCGTCAGGAGGATGTGGTCGTTGTAGAGGTCCAGCCCGGCGTCCTGAAACGCCCGGATGGTGTCGGGCACGAGGCCGACGCACGACCCGTCCCCGCCCTTCTCGCGGACCTCGCCCACGACCCACGCCGCGAAGCGGTTGTCGGCCAACGTCTCGCACGCGTCGCGGATGATGCCCCGGTACGCGTCGAGGAAGTCCCCGTAGGGCATGTTCGACAGGTCGCCCGGGTCGTCCGAGTACTTCTCGAGGTACGCGTACGGCGGGCACGAGAACACGAGGTCGGACTCGTACCCGTCGGCCACGAGGCCGGGCACGACCTCGGCGCTGTCCCCGGCGATCCACGACGGCACGACGTCGCCCGCGATGTCGGCCTGCTGGCGGTTCGCTTCGACCTGCTGCGCCCGCAGTTCAACCCCGGTGTAGTTCCGGGCCATCGCACCCGCCACGACGCCCCTGACGGACCCGCCCGCGAACGGGTCGAGGACGCGGTGCCCGGGGGCCGAGTACCAGCGATAGACGAGCTCGCACAACGTCGGCGAGAAGATCGACGTCTGGCTCGACTCCTGGGCGGACCTGAGGTGCCGCTGGTCGTGCATGAAGTCCATCCGCATGTTGAAGGTCAGACCGTCGTCGCGGCCGAGCTCGGACTCGATGCCGAGCGCCCTCCACTTCTTGTCGCGCCGCTGCCACGCCTTGCCCTTGCGGTCGAGGACGGAGAACGGCGGCTCGGTGTAGCGCTCGCGGAGCAGGTTCGACGCCTTCGGCTTCATGTCGAACAGGCCCTCGTCGGCGAACGGGTCTGCGGTTGCGGTGGTGTCGGTGTCGTTGGTCATTCGTCTACGCTCCTTAGACGTTCACGGCACGCCAAAGACGCGCCCGGTTGCCGAGGCCGGAGGTCCCGGCGTTGTCGGGGACGGCCTCCACGAGGCCGTCGTGGACGAGTTCGCTCGTCCGGGTGCGGACGCCCGACGGCGACGCCGAGACGTGCACCATGAGGTCGTCGTGGGTCATCGGTCCGTGGTCCGTGAGGGCCGCGAGGACCTGCTCACGGATGCGGGGCCGGATGGTGACGGCCTTCGCCGCCGCCTCGTGCGACGTGTCCGGGTCGCTCGCCCGGACGGGCAGGGTCGTACGTGTGGTCATGCTTCGCTCCTTCGGTTGTTACGGGGTGGGGTCGGGGATGGTGAACGCGGCCCACACCGGGCCGGGACCGAGCCACCAGGCGCGGTCGTGACGCCACACGGGCATCTCGTCCGGGTCCATCCACGACGGGACGATGAAGCCGCGGTCGGTGGCGAGGGCGACGTTGTGGTGCGCCCAGTGGTGGCATCCCGAGCAGAGGGCGACGAGGTTGCCGAACGTGTCCGGGCCGCCACGGGACCGGAGCTTGCGGTGGTGGCACTCCCACGCGTCGGGGTCGAGGCCCACGCCGCACCGGTCGCACAGACCGCCCGCGCGGCAGTAGATCGACGTGCGGAGGTCCGCGTCCATCGACGGCCGCTTGAGTCCGCGGGACTTGGCCTTGCGCCGCGCCTTCGGCGGGTTCGGGGCCTTGCCGTGGGAACCCCGGCGGCTGATGGTCGACCGGGCGGCGAGCGGGGTGCGCCGCGCGATGGGGCCGCCGCGCTTCACTGCTCGCCCCGACCGGCGACGGCGAACATCTGGCGAACCGATGCCCCCACCGACTGGTAGGCACGGAGCTCGGACTCCAGCGCCTTGGCGAGACGGTCGGCGTACTTGTAGGCGACCTCCGCGACGTCGCGCGCCTGCCGCTCGTCCTCCGTCTCAATCTCGACGGTGGCCTCCTTGTCCTTCACGGTGCCCTCGGCGTTGAGCCACGCGCGGGCGTGCGCGAGGTCGTAGGCGTGGTCCGCCTGCATGAAGGCCTTGTAGCGGTCGTTACAGACGCCCGCGCTGTTGGCGATCCGCTCCGCGATGTCGCGGATGCGCGTCTCGATGTCGACGGGGTTGAGGACGTCGATGCGCTCCGTCATGCGTCACCGCCCTCGGCTGCCGCCTCGGCCGCCGCGGTGGCGTCCGGGTCCGGGTCCGAGCCGGCCGTCTCGTCCTGGGCCAGCTCGTTGGCCCGGGCGTCGAACTCGTCGCGGATGTGCTGCGGCGCGCTGCCGACGCTGTGCGCCCGGTAGACGGCACGAAGGGCCTCGATGTCGGTCGCCGCTGCCATCGCCTCGCGCACGGCCGTCTCGGGGTCGGTGACCTCGCCCGTGGTCGTGTTGACGTGCGGGACCGTCTCGTAGGAGGACGCGTCCGGGTCCGGCTCGTCGGTCGGCATCGTGAGCGACTGGATGAGCGCCGTGCGGAACGCGACCGACATCGCCTTCGCGGTGGCCTTGTCGCCCGAGTCCATCGCCTCGGCCGCCACGGTGGCCCGCAGCGTGTCGCCAGCGGGGCCGGTGAACACGAACGCGACCACGACGCGGCAGAGGGTGAGGTTGCCGCCGCTGCGGGTCGTGGCGGCGTCGTACGCGACGGTCTGGAGGTCGGGCACCACGACGACTCCGTGACGGACGAGGGCCGGGTGAACGGCCTTCATCACGGCGTCGATCCCGCGGAAGTTGAAGCCCTGCTGGTTGTTGAAGCCGTCCTTGCCGACCGCGCCGACGTCGGCCATGACGCGGACGAGGGCGGCGGACACCGTGGGCGTCTCGGTGGCGGTGGTGGTCATGCGGTCTCCTTCGTGGTGGTGGTGTCGGCGGCGAGGGCGTCGTCCCAGCCGTCGGTGATCGAGGGCGCGTTGTCGGGGTCCATCGCCCGGCGCGGCATGAGGAGCGCGATGTAGTCCTCGCCCATGCGGAGGACGTACGGCTTGCCCGGGCCGCCGGGTGCCTGCCGGATCAGCACGGCCTCGCGCTTCGGGGCCGCTGCCCGGAGGTCCGCGAGCCGGTGGAAGTCGACGGACATCACGCCGCCGAACGCCGGGGCGTCGTCGTCCCACGTGGCCGCGTCGCGCACGAGGCGCTTCACGTCCGGGTAGTTCACCGGGCCGACCTGGGGGACCGGCGCGGACGCGGACGCGTGCTCCAACGTCGGGGCGACGAGGGTGTGGTCGTGGCCGATGAACCGGACCTCCTTCGCGGTGACCTCCACGCGTACGTCGGGGTTGGCCCGGCCGCGTGCCCGGAACGTCTGGAGGACGCGGGAGAGGTTGTCGCGGTGGATGTGCACCGTGACCGGCTTCGCGGCCGGGTGCTTGTCGTCCCACCGGACCCGGGACACCGAGCAGGCGAAGCGGTCCGTGGTGATGAGCAGCGCGTGGCGCGGGCCGACCTCAAGCCGGGCGTGGCAGAGGACCGGGAGGTACTCGTCGGTCCCGATGGTCTTGAGCACGGGGGCGATCCAGTCGCGGAGGCCGCGGACCGTCGTGCGGATCGTGGCGCTCATGCGTCCACCACCGAGAGGCGCGTGCGGGGCGCGGTGCCGATGAACCGCTCCGCGATGTCCGGGTGGGCCTCGATCAGCCCGGCCTTGTCGAACGTCTCCGCGTCGTACGCGGTGAGCGACACCCGGGGCTTGCCCCACAACGTCAGGAACCCGCCCTCGTCACCGATGGCACCGCGGAGGCGCTTCTCGATGGCCTCGCGGTCCGCCTTGAGCTTGGTCTGCTGCTCCTTGATGACGGCGAGGCGCACGAGGTCGTCCTCGACCATCTCGGGGATGCGGGCCTCGACCTCGCGGGGTGCCCACCGGGTCGACAACGCCCGGGCCTCGACGCACGCCCAGAAGTCGCGCTCGGCCTCCAGAATCTCGGCGATCCGGGCCTCGTCGCGGGGGATGGGGCCGACGTGGAAGATCTCGGTCACGGAGTCGACCCACTCCGACTCGGGCCGCTTCTGCCAGCCCTTCGGGTTCACGCCGACGACGAAGCGGGCGTGCGCCCGGCCGGTCACCGCGAGGTAGTGCTGGGTCTGGTCGTACGCGTGCGGGCTGATGTCGCCCGCCTTCCACGCCGCGTAGTGCTTGGTCGTGGTGCCGGTGGTCTTGCACTCGAGGATGCCGCCGTCCGACGTGAGGGCGTCGGGGTTGGCGTACCGCCACGACTCGGCCTTGTTGCGGAACAGGCCGCCCGGGCGGACCTTGATCCCGTGGTGGGCCTCGGCCTCGGCGAGCAGGCGGGGCTCCAGCATGTGGCCGAAGCGGAACATCGGCAGGTTGAGCTCCGCCGGGTCGTCCGTCGCGATCTTGTCGTTGTAGACGTCGCGCGGCGTCACCTTGCCGACGTGCGTCCCCATGAGGACGGCGGCGTCCGTGCCACCGATCCCGGCCCGGCGCTCACGGAGCCATCCGATCCGGTCCGTGTTCTCGTCCACGTCTACCCGGTGGGCGTCCGGCGTGCGCCAGTTGGCGCGCGTAGCCTGTTCCTTCGATGTCATCCTTCGCTCCTGTTCTTGGTGATGTAGGCCGCCACGTCGGCCGGGTCGAACCGCCACGAACCGCCGACGCGAACCGCGGCCAGGTGGCCGTCGCGGCGGAGGCGGGCGACCGTCCACGTCGACACGGCGAGGCGCTCGGCCGTCGCGGTCGGCGTCAGCAGGTGGTCGACCCCGACGAAGCCCGCCGTCATGCGGTGGCGAGCGGTGCGCCGTCCCGGTGCATGAAGAGGTCGTTGACCTCGACCCCGAGGGCGTCCGCGATGCGCTCGGCCTTGTCCTTGGCGATGCCGTACGCGGGCTTCGCGGCGACGTTGCTGATGGTCGACCGCGAGACGCCGGTGACGGCCTCCAGCGCGCGGATCGACAGCCCCGCCTTGTCAATGGCCTCGTCCACGACGCCCGGGCCGCGCGTCACGACGACGGCGACCCCGTGGGGGAGGGGTGCGGTGGTGCTCATGGTGCTCCTTCCGTTGTCCGTTCGTCCACAACGATTAGACGATGTGCCGACGAACGTACGTCAAGGAATCGGCAATGTCCAAACTAGGTGCGCCGCGTGTCGTCAATCACTAGACGGGCACCGTCTATAACCCCTAGACTCGTAGGGCGGGGTCAAGGAACGGCCCCGGTCCCCCCCACTACCTACGGAAGACAGGACCTTGAAACATGAGCACCGACCTCCCGCCCACCCTCAACCTCGCGGCGCTGATCCGTCGCGAGCAGGACAACACGGGCGCGTCATACATGGACATCGCCAAGCGGTCCGGTCTGTCTAAGGCCAAGATCGGCCAGTTGGCGGACCCCGCCTCGCGGCACCAAGTCCGCGGCGAGACGCTTGTGAAGTTGGCCGAGGGCCTTCGCCTGCCGCTACCCGTCGTGCGCCGCGCGGCGATGGTGACCGCCGGTATTAGCGACGAGAGCGAGGGCGGCCAGAACGCACGCATCGAGCTCATCGCGAGCCAACTCGCGCTCCTAGACGAGACCACCCTTGAGACCATTGCCGCGATGATCGACGCCGCCGTGCGGTCGCAGGCGAAAGCGAAGAAGAATGGCTAGGCCACCTCTGCCCGTCGGGACCTGGGGCGCGGTGCACGTCGTCCCCGCCGGGTCCGGGTTCCGTGCCCGGACACGGTTCCGCGACCTCGACGGAGTGACCCGGGAAGTGGAGCGCACCGGCAAGACGAAGGGCGCGGCCCGCAACGCCCTCACCACCTACCTCACCGAACGGACCACCCCGGCCGCCGACGCCATCACGGGCGAGTCGCTCGTGCGCGACGTGGCCGCCGTGTGGCTCGCCGAACGGTCGACCGGTGCGCGCCCGCTGTCCATCACGACGCGTCGCCGCTACCGCGAGGTCATCCACGACCACATCGCGCCCGCTGTCGGGTCGCTGCGGGTCCGCGAGGCCACGGTCACCCGGCTCGACCGGTTCGTGAAGAACGTGACGGCCGACGTCGGCCCGGCCACCGCCAAGCTGTGCACGTCCATCCTCTCCGGGGTCATGGGCCTCGCCGTCCGCCACGGGGCCGCCGCTACGAACCCCGTCCGCGACATCGCCAAGGTGCACGTCGACTCGAAGCCCGTCCGGGCGATGACGTTCGAGCAGGTGTCGACCGCCCGCTCCGCCGTCGCCGCGTACGTCGCCGGGGAGCCGATCATCCCGGGCGAGCGCGTCCTCCGGGGACGGTCCCGGGCCGACGACCTGCTCGACATCGTGGACGTGATGCTGGCGACCGGTATCCGCATCGGCGAGGTCTTGGCTATCCGGTGGTCCGACGTCGACCTGGAGGCCGGGACGGTGACCGTGTGCGGGACGATCATCCGCGACGACACCGTGACCCCCTCGCGCATGGCCCGCCAGCCGTTCACGAAGGGCAAGAAGGAGCAGACGTACCTCCTGCCCGCGTTCGGGGTCGAGGCGTTCATGCGCCGCCGGGTGGCGATGACGCACGGCAACGTCGAGGACCTCGTGTTTCCCTCGCAGGCCGGGACGGTCCGCGAGCCGGGGAACGTCCGCACGACCCTCGGCCGCATCCTCGACAAGGTGGACCTCGGCTGGGTCCGGCCGCACACGTTCCGCAAGACCGTCGCGACTGTCATCGAGCGCGAGGCCGACCTCCGCACGGCGTCCGCCCAGCTCGGCCACGGGTCCGAGGCCGTCACGCGCCGCCACTACGTCGAGCGCGCCACCGTGGGGCCGGACACGCGGCACATCACGGCCCGCTTCGTGCCCGCGTCGTCCAACGACTGAGGACGGTCGTCCGCGCGTTGTGGGGGGTTTCCGCGGGGTTTCCGCGGGATCGGCACCGTTAGACGGGGAACGACAACGGCCCCTGACCCGCATCACAGCAGGTCAGGGGCCGAGCCATGTGCCCCAGATAGGAGTCGAACCTATGACCTTTCGCTTAGGAGGCGGCTGCTCTATCCACTGAGCTACTGGGGCGGTGCCGCGGCACGCGAGGTGGCGCAGCGGGAAGTATCCTGCCACGACGTCGTACGCCGTCGGGCATCAGCAGGGCGCCTGCCTCGGCGTGGCTGGTGCTCGACGGGAGCGGAAATCTTGCCGGAGTGAAGTAAGTTCAGTCCGGTCAGCCCCTCCCCACCCCAACGAAGGTGAGCCCGTGTCGGACGAGCCGCGCCCTGAGCCGTCCGACGGCACCCCCAAACGCCGTGGGAAGGCCGCCCGCAAGCACACCGTGGGCCGCGTGGTCCTGATCAGTGCGCTCGTGCTGGCGCTCATCACCGGGCTCGGCACCGTCTACTTCATCCGCCACCTCAACGGCAACATCGAGGGCCTGTCGCTCGACGCCCTCGGCGACGAGGAGCGTCCGGAGAAGGTCTACACCGGCAACGGCGAGCCGCTCAACATCCTCGTGATGGGCTCCGACTCGCGCGACTGCGAGGGCTGCGGCATCGACCAGGAGGGTGGCGGCGGCTCCGACACCACCATCCTCGTGCACCTCTCCGCCGACCGCAGCCGGGCGTACGCCGTCTCGATCCCGCGCGACTCGATCATCGACCGTCCCGAGTGCAACGACGGCGAGTCACCCGCCGCGACCGACGTGATGTGGAACGCCGCCTACAGCGAGGGCGGCCCGGTCTGCACCCTGGACCAGCTCGAGACCACCACCGGCATCTACGTCGACCACTTCATCGTCGTCGACTTCGCCAGCTTCGGCGACATGGTCGACGCCGTCGGCGGCGTCCCGGTCTGCGTGCCCGAGGACATCGTCGACCGCGAGCACCAGATCTTCGTCCCGAAGGGCAACCCGTCCGTCCTCTCCGGCGACGAGGCGCTCGACTACGTCCGCGCCCGCTACGTCGGCGAGCAGCTCCAGCAGAACGACCTCTCCCGCATCCGGCGCCAGCAGGAGTTCATCGGCGCCCTCGTCCGCGAGGTGCAGTCGGCCGGCACCCTCACGCGGCTCGACAAGGTCGTGAAGTTCCTCGACGCCGCCACCAAGTCGCTGACCACCGACGAGGAGTTCGCCTCCGTCACCCGCCTCGGCAAGGTGGCGATGCAGCTGCAGAACATCGGTCTCGACAAGGTCCGGTTCGTGACCCTGCCGACCGAGTACTACCCGCGCGACTCGCCGTTCTGGGGCAAGGTCTACTGGACGCCCGAGGCCGAGCAGATCTGGAAGCTCATCAACGAGGACAAGGTGATCCCGCCGCGGCTCCTCGGTGGCAACTCGGTCAGCGCCGAGGGACCGCCCGGATCGTCGGAGACCCCCTCGCCGAGCGCCGGCGAGAGCCCCTCCGAGACGCCGTCGGAGACGCCGTCCGAGACCCCGTCCGAGACGCCCTCGGAGACCCCGTCCGAGACGGCCTCGCCGAGCGACACCGCCACGCCCGAGGCGCCCGCCACGACGGAGCCCGACCCCGTCCCGGGCGTCTGCGCCTGACCCACGCCCGTGGATCCCGACACCCCTCCTGAGCCCGGCGAGGTCGGCGAGGCCGAGCGCAAGGCCGAGCGCGAGGCCGAGTGGCAACGCCGGCGCCGGCTGGCCGAGGTGTTCGGCGACACCACGCCCGACCAGACGAGCGACGACCGCGACCCGCGCGAGGACCGTTCGGGCAAGGGCGACGACTGGTACCGCGACCAGGTGCCGCCGCACCACGGCTGAAGACCCGGTGCCGGGTGCGCCGCCGTCTCGAGCGGTGGCCCACCCACATTCGTACGCCGTCAAACGTGGCTCACGCACCGCCGGGCGGCGTGTCACGGCGGTTGCGCCGACGGGCGGTGGCCCACCCACATTCGTACGCCGTCGAAGGTGGCTCACGCACCGCTCCGCAGGCGCCCCCGGAGACGACGAACGGCCCGCCCCCGGTCGGGGACGGGCCGGACGAAGCCGTCGGCGGGCGCGGGTCAGGCGGCGCCGCCGCGGGCGCGGAGCAGGTCGCGGATCTCCTCGAGGAGCGCGACGTCGGGCGCCGCGCCGGCCTCCTCGGTGGGGAAGAACCGCTCGCGCGCCTTCGTGTAGGGCAGCACGATGAAGAAGTAGACGACCGCGCCCATGATGAGGAACGAGATCAGGGCGTTGAGGAACGCGCCGAAGCTCTGCTCCTCGGTGGAGAACAGGTCGGAGCTGTCGGGCAGCAGTCCGGTGAGCCAGGCGGTGAAGGTGGTGACGACCGCAGCGAAGGCCAGGGCCATGATCAGGCCGGTGGCGATCTCGATGAGGTTGCCCTTGAGGACGAATGCCTTGAAGCCGCTCATTGCTGGATCTCTCTCTGCTGGGGCCCCGAGAGGAGCCACGGACGAGTGAACGGTCTTCACGCTAGCGGCTCCACGACACGGTGAGGTACTTCGTGAGCGACGCGCCGGCGATCGTCGTCGCCTCGGCCGCCGTCGCCCCGACCACGACCAGCGCACCGCCGGATCCGCCGGCCGGTCCCTCGGGCACCCCCGTCGGGGTCGCGAGGACCGTGACGTCACGGGCCACGAGGGAGGCCTCGCCGGTGCCCGGGTCGGTGGCGAGGAGGTCGACCGTGTCGCCCGCGCGCAGCAGCGTGGCCATGCCGGCGTCGGGCAGTCGGACCGGCACGATCGTCTCCCCGGGCTGCGCGAGCGCCAGGCCCGGCCCGACGAGGCGTACGTCGGTCACGACCTCGCCGCGGCCGATCGGCGCCGCCAGCACCCGCCCGGTCGGGGCCGTCGCGGCCTCGGCCGGCACGAGGTCGGCCGGCCAGTCACGGGCGACGACGTCGTCGCCGGCGAGGAGCGCACCCGAAGGCAGGTCGCGCGCGGCGACCAGCACCTCGACGGTCTCGGCCGGCGGCGGGGCGAGGGTGCGCAGCGCGGCGAGGGCGGCGACGGCGGTGAGCGCGAAGGCGATCAGCCGACGACGGCGCCGCAGCTGGTGGCGTACGGCGCGCAGCCGACGCCTGGCCGGTGGGAGTCCCGGGAACATGCACCGACGCTAGGCCCGGGCGGCCGGCTCCCGCTCAGCCTGTCCACAGGGGGTCTCGTGACGGTCGCTGCGCGACCTCCTCGACCGGCGACGGGGCGGTCGGTCAGTCCGACGAGCTGGACGACGAGCTGGACGACGAGCTCGACGAGCTGGTCGACGGGGTCGGGGTCGACGAGGCGCTGGAGTCGGCGGACGAGGACGCCGGCGCCGAGGAACTGGCGCTCGAGCGGCTGTCGGTGCGGTAGAAGCCCGAGCCCTTGAAGACCACGCCGACGGCGTTGAACAGCTTGCGCAGCCGGCCGTCGCACTCGGGGCAGACGGTCAGGGCGTCCTCGCTGAAGCTCTGGAACTGCTCGAAGGAGTGGCCGCACTCGGTGCAGGCGTACTGGTAGGTCGGCATGTGGGTCCTCTGACAGCGACGGTGGTGCGGGATCGGCCGGGCCGGCGCGACGCGCTGGCACTCGGGCCCTTCGACTGCCAATGGTACGGCACAATGGTCGAGCGATGACCGAGCCTGCCGACACCTCCGACGCCACCGACGCGCCCGCCACCTCTCCCGCCACCTCTCCCACCACCCCGCCCCCCACCTCGCCCGCCGCGACCGGGCAGGCCGACCCGGCCGAGGGCTCCGGGCGCGGCTCGCGCTGGCAGGCCTTCAGGCGGGCGCCGCGCGCGGTGCGGTGGACGGCCTGGATCGCGCTGGGCCTCGTGGTGCTGCTGCTGGTGCTCGCCGTGGCCGTCGTGGTCGTCGTACGCCGCCCGCTGCCGCAGACCGACGGCGAGATCGAGGTGCCCGGCCTGTCCGCGAGCGTCGAGGTGGTGCGCGACGGCCACGGCATCCCGCGGGTCTACGCCGACACCGACGCCGACCTGATGTTCGCCCAGGGCTTCGTGCACGCGCAGGAGCGCTTCTTCGAGATGGACGTCCGTCGCCACGTCACCGCGGGCCGGCTCTCGGAGATCTTCGGCCCCGACACCCTGGAGACCGACCGCTTCATCCGCACCATGGGCTGGCGACGCGTCGCCGAGCGCGAGTGGGCCCTCCTCGAGCCCGCGACCCGCGACGCGCTGACGGCGTACGCCGCCGGGGTCAACGCCTACCTCGCCGACCGCAGCCCCTTGCAGCTCGCGGCGGAGTACAGCGTGCTGGGGCTCACCGGCCTCGACTACACGCCGGCGGAGTGGGAGCCGGTCGACTCGCTGGCGTGGCTCAAGGCGATGGCGTGGGACCTGCGCGGCAACATGGACGCCGAGGTCGACCGGGTGCTGCTCTCGCTCGACCACACCGACGACGAGATCGCCGACCTGTGGCCCGACTACCCCTTCGACCAGCATCCGCCGATCGTCGGCGGCGGTGGTGTCGTCGACGGCGTCTTCGAGCAGAACGCGACCGGCAACGCGACCCGCAACCCGCGCCGCCCGGCGTACGCCCCGGGTGTCGTCGCCGCCCTCGAGCGGGTGCGCGACCGGCTCGACGCGATGCCCGAGCTCATCGGCAAGGGGCGCGGGATCGGCAGCAACTCGTGGGTCGTCGACGGCGACCACAGCGCGACCGGCAAGCCGATCCTCGCCAACGACCCGCACCTCGGCACCAGCCAGCCCGGCATCTGGATGCAGATGGGCCTGCACTGCCGCGAGCAGGCGAGCGACTGCACGCTCGACACGGCGGGCTTCACGTTCTCCGGGGTGCCCGGCGTCATCATCGGCCACAACGCCGACATCGCGTGGGGCATGACCAACCTCGGCCCCGACGTCACCGACCTCTTCCTCGAGCAGACCGAGGGTGACGACCGCTACGTCCGCGACGGCGCGACCGAGGCGATGGAGGTGCGCACCGAGACGATCAAGGTGCGCGGCGAGGACGACGTCGAGCTGCGGGTGCGCGAGACGGTCCACGGTCCGCTGATCAGCGACGTCTCGTCGGAGTTCGCGACCGTCGGCGCCAACGCGCCGACCGACGAGCCGGGCGAGCGGGGGAGCGGGTACGCCGTCGCGCTGGCGTGGACGGCCCTCGAGCCGGCGCCGACGGCCGACGCGATCCTCGCCCTCAACCGCGCCTCGGACTGGGACTCGTTCCGTGCGGCCGCCGCCGACTTCTCCGTGCCGGCGCAGAACCTCGTCTACGCCGACCGCGAGGGCCACATCGGCTACCAGTCGCCCGGCCGGATCCCGATCCGACGGGCCGGCAACGACGGCACGATGCCGGTGGAGGGCTGGGTCAGCGCCAACGACTGGACCGGCGACTACATCCCCTTCGACGGGTTGCCGAGCGTGCTCGACCCGGAGGAGGGCTTCATCGCCACGGCCAACCAAGCCGTCATCGACGAGCGGTACCCCTACCTCCTGACGAAGGACTGGGACTACGGCTACCGCTCGACGCGCATCCGCGAGGTGCTCGAGGCCGAGGGCGAGCTGTCCGTCTCCGAGATGGCCGGGCTCCAGCTCGACTCGACGAACCCGATGGCCGAGACCCTCGTGCCCTACCTCCTCGACGTCGAGGCGCTGCCGTCCCCCTACTACCGCAACGCCCAGAACCTGCTGCGCGACTGGGACTTCTCCTCCCCGGCCGACAGCCCGGCCGCGGCCTACTTCAACGTCGTGTGGCGCACGATCCTCGACAAGACCTTCCACGACGACCTGCGGCAGCGCACCTGGCCCGACGGTGGCGACCGGTGGTTCCGCGTGGTCAGCCAGATGCTGTCGGAGCCCGCCGGCCCGTGGTGGGACGACGTCCGCACCGACGACACGGTGGAGACCCGCGACGACATCCTCCGGGCCTCACTCATCGACGCCCGCGACGAGATGACCCGGCGCCAGTCACGCGACCCCCGCCTGTGGGAGTGGGGGCGCCTGCACCGGATGAACCTCCACAGCCCCACCCTCGGCGAGTCGGGCGTCGCGCCGGTCGAGCGCCTCTTCAACCGCGACGGCTGGCAGGTGGGCGGCGGCTCGTCCATCGTCGACGCCACGTCGTGGAACGCCGTCGACGGCTTCGAGGTCACCGCCGCGCCCTCCATGCGGATGGTCGTCTCGCTCGCCGACTGGGACGACTCGCGGTGGATCAACCTCACCGGCGTCTCCGGCCACCCGGCCTCGTCGCACTACTCCGACCAGACCGAGCTCTGGGTCGACGGCGAGACCCTGCCCTGGGCCTACACCCGCGGGGCCGTCGAGGCCGCCGCGGAGGACCGACTGGTCCTCACGCCGGCGGGGTGAGTCCCACCTGCGCGTCCCGGCGGTCACCGGATATCCGGTGAGATCCCTGGTTATAGGTAGAGATCTCTACCTGTAACCAGGTCGGTCACCGGATATCCGGTGACTCCAGGGAGCCAAGCGGTCTCACCCCGGTCGACGTCAGGGCGAAGCCGACCCGTACGTCGTGGGGCTCGGCGGGCACGTCGAGCCCGACCTCGTCGTCGTACAGCACCACGGCGACGGGGGTGCCGGGCAGGACGCGGGGGAGGGCGCGGTCGTAGCACCCGCCACCCTGGCCGAGCCGCGCGCCGACCGGTGACACCGCCGTGCCGGGCACGAGCACGACGTCGGCCTGCGCGATCGCCGTGCGCCCGAGCCGCGGACCGGTGGGCTCCAGCAGCCCGCGCGCGGCGGGCGCCAGGCCCGGTCGGCCGGTGTAGGTGGCCCAGTCGAGGTCGAGGCCGGGCAGCACGACCGGCAGCAGCACGCGCTTGCCGGCCGCGGCCAGCGCGTCGAGGAGCAGGCCGGTGCCGGGCTCGCTCCCCACGGACACGTAGGCCGCGACCGTGGCAGCCGAACGGACCGGCTCCCAGCCGAGCGCCACGTCGGCGACGGACGCCGCGAACCCCGCGGCAGCCTCGAGCGGACGCCGCTTGCGGGCGGCCAGCACCTGGTCGCGCAGGGCGGTCTTGGCCGCCGAGTGTCCCGGTCCCACACCGGCAGCCTACGATCGAACCATGGCAAGCAAGGGCAATCCGCAGGGCCTCGAGCTCGCGCGCCAGAAGATGCGCGAGGCCGGGGTCGACGACGTCGCCGTCGACACGTTCGCGCACTACTACCGTCTCCTCGAGCACGGCGAGACCGGCATGATCCCCGAGGCCACCATCGAGCCGCTCGACATGGAGTCGCTGGCCGACGTCGAGGTCGACGAGGAGACCGCAGCGGAGGCCATCCGCAAGACGGCGGTCATCAAGCTCAACGGCGGTCTCGGCACGTCGATGGGCATGGAGCGTGCGAAGTCGTTGCTGTGCGTGCGCCGCGGCCTGAGCTTCCTCGACATCATCGCCCGGCAGGTGCTGCACCTCCGCCGGCAGTACGACGCCACGCTGCCGCTGCTGTTCATGAACTCCTTCCGCACCTCGGCCGACACGATGGCCGCCCTCGCGCGCTACGAGGACCTGCCGGTCGAGGGCCTGCCGCTGGAGTTCCTGCAGAACAAGGAGCCCAAGCTCCTCGCCGCCGACCTGATGCCCGCGTCCTACCCGAAGCAGCCCGACCTCGAGTGGTGCCCGCCCGGCCACGGCGACATCTACACCGCGCTGCGCGGCACCGGCCTGCTGGCGCGGCTCCTCGACGCGGGCTACCGCTACGTCTTCGTCTCCAACTCCGACAACCTCGGCGCGGTCCCCGACGCGCGGGTGGCCGGCTGGTTCGCCCAGAGCGGCGCGCCGTTCGCGATCGAGGCCGTGCGTCGTACGCCGTCGGACCGCAAGGGCGGGCACTTCGCCCGCCGCAAGGCCGACGGCCGCATCGTGCTCCGCGAGTCCGCGCAGACGCTCGACGCCGACAAGGAGGCGCTCGCCGACCTCAGCCGTCACCAGTTCTGCTCGACCAACAACCTGTGGTTCGACCTGCAGGCGATGGTCGAGGCGCTCGACGCCCGTGGCGGCATCCTCGGCCTGCCGCTGATCAAGAACGTCAAGCACCTCGACCCGGCCGACAGCTCCACCCCGGAGGTCATCCAGATCGAGACCGCGATGGGCGCGGCGATCGAGGTGTTCGAGGGTGCGCTCACGATCGAGGTGGGTCGCGACCGCTTCGTCCCGGTCAAGACGACCGACGACCTGCTCGTGCTGCGCTCCGACGTCTACGACCTCGGCCGCGACTTCGTGCTCGACCAGGCCGGCGACGAGGTGCCGTTCGTGTCGCTCGACGGCACCTTCTACAAGCTGGTCGGCGACTTCGACAAGCGCTTCCCCGAGGGCGCCCCGTCGCTGCGGGAGGCCGAGTCGTTCACCGTCGAGGGCGACTGGACCTTCGGCAAGGGCGTGCGCGTCGTCGGTGACGTCGCGCTGGAGGCCTCGGCCGCCCAGCGCGTCGAGGGCGGCACGGTGCTGAGCCAGGACCCGGCCCAGGACAGCGATGGCTGACCTGCTGCCCGTTGCCGACTACGTCGAGCGCATCCTCGCCACGATCTCCCCGCTGCCGGCCTTCCCGCAGCCCCTGATGGAGGCGCTCGGGCTGGCGCTGGCCGAGGACGTGGTCGCGCCGATCTCGCTGCCGAGCTTCGACAACTCCGCGATGGACGGCTACGCCGTGGTCGCCGAGGACGTCGCCGCCGCGACCGAGGACGCCCCGGTCACCCTCCCCGTGGTCGGCGAGATCGGTGCCGGCCAGTCGTCGATCCTGGCCCTGTCGCCCGGCACGGCGGTCAAGATCATGACCGGCGCCCCGGTGCCGGCCGGTGCCACCACGGTGGTGCCCTACGAGTGGACCGACCGCGGCGTCGCCCAGGTCCGCATCGACCGCCCGGCGGCGCCCGGGCAGCACATCCGGCCGACCGGCGACGACATCACCGAGGGCGACATGCTGCTGGAGGAGGGCACGGTCCTCGGGCCGCGCCACCTCGGCATGCTCGCCGCCGTCGGTCGCGCGACCGTCCGCACGCGGCCCCGCCCGCGGGTCGTGGTCATCTCCACCGGCTCCGAGCTGCGCGACCCCGGCACGCCGCTGGGCCGCGACTCGATCTACGACGGCAACTCCTACCTCCTGGCCGCCGCCGCCCGCGCGGCCGGCGCGATCGCCTACCGCGTCGGCATCGTGCCCGACGAGGCGCACGCGTTCACCGAGGCGCTGAGCGACCAGCTCGTCCGCGCCGACCTGGTCGTCACCAGCGGCGGCGTGAGCGAGGGCGACTTCGACGTCGTCAAGGAGTCGCTGTCCTACCACGGCACGATGTGGTTCGGCGGCGTCGGGATGCAGCCCGGCAAGCCGCAGGGCTTCGGCACCGTCGGCGAGGACGACACCCCGGTCTTCACCCTGCCCGGCAACCCGGTCTCGTCCTACGTCTCGTTCGAGATGTTCGTGCTGCCGGCGATCCGCCGGATGATGGGCAAGCTGCCCTACGTCCGGCCCGCCGGGCGCGCCCGCCTCACCCACGGGCTGTCGTCTCCGGAGGGCAAGGTGCAGCTCGTGCGCGGCCACTACGAGACCGACCGTGGCGGCAGCTTCGTCTCGCCCGTCGGCGGCCACGGCTCGCACCTCATCGGTGACCTCGCCACGGCCAACTGCCTCATCGAGGTGCCCGCCGACACGACCGCGATCCCCGCCGGCGAGATGGTCGCCATCCGCAGGCTCGACGAGGAGTTCTGATGGAGGACCAGCCGGGACGGCTCACCCACGTGGACGAGCACGGCGCCGCCCGCATGGTCGACGTCGGCGACAAGCCCGTCACCACCCGTACGGCGTCCGCGACCGGTCGCGTGCTCGTCAGCGCCGCCGTGGTCGAGCTGCTGCGCGGCGAGGGCGTGCCCAAGGGCGACGCGCTGGCGGTGGCCCGCATCGCGGGGATCATGGGCGCCAAGCAGACGCCCGCGCTGGTCCCGCTGTGCCATCCGCTCGCGATCTCCGGCGTGAGCGTCGACCTCGAGGTCACCGACGAGTCGGTCGACATCAGCGCGACCGTCCGCACCACCGACCGCACCGGCGTCGAGATGGAGGCGCTGACCGCCGTGTCGGTCGCCGCGCTCACGGTGGTCGACATGGTCAAGGCGGTCGACAAGGCCGCGACGATCACCGACATCCGCGTCGAGAGCAAGAGCGGTGGCCGCTCGGGGGACTGGACGCGATGAGCCTCCTGGCGGCGGTGGTCGTCGCGTCCAACCGCGCCGCGGCGGGGACGTACGCCGACGAGACCGGCCCGCTGATCGCGGCGTGGCTGCGCGAGCAGGGCTTCGCGTGCGACGACCCGGTCGTGGTGCCCGACGGCGACCCGGTGCGCGACGCGATCGCGGCGGCCGTCGCCGCGGGCGCCCGGCTCGTGCTCACCACCGGCGGCACCGGGCTCACGCCCACCGACCGCACCCCGGAGGCCACCGCCCCGTTGCTCGACCGCGAGGTGCCGGGCGTCGCCGAGGCGATCCGCGCGGCCGGGGTGGCCAAGGGAGTCCCGACCGCGATGCTCTCGCGCGGTCTCGCCGGGATCGCCGGCGACTGCCTGGTCGTCAACCTCCCCGGCTCCCGCGGGGGAGTGAAGGACGGCCTGGGCGTCCTCGAGCCCGTCGTGCGCCACGCCGTGGAGCAGGTCGTCGGGAGCGACCATTAGCCCGGCGCCCGGCTGGCCCGCCCGGCTCGAGTCCGAGGGCGTGGTGGTCCGCGCGCTGCGCAGGTCCGACGCCGACGAGTGGCAGGCCGTGCGCGCGCGCAACCACGAGTGGCTGCGGCCGTGGGACGCCACGGTGCCACCCGGCGCCGCGCCCCGCCCGTCGTCGTACCGGGTCGTCACGCGGTCCCTGCTCCACCAGGCCAAGCTGGGCCAGTGCCTTCCGTTCGTCATCGAGGTCGGCGGCCGCTTCGCCGGCCAGGTCACGGTGAGCAACGTGGCGCGCGGCTCGGCGCAGTGGGGCTCCATCGGCTACTGGGTCGCCGCCGAGGTCGCCGGGCGCGGGGTCGCGCCCCGGGCGGTCGCGCTGGTGATCGACCACTGCCTGGGACCGGTCGGCCTGCACCGCGTGGAGATCTGCGTGCGGCCCGAGAACACCAACTCCCTGCGGGTGGTGGAGAAGCTCGGCCTCGAGCAGGTGGGCTACGCGCCGCGGTTCCTGCACATCGACGGCGCCTGGCGTGACCACCGGATCTTCGCCGTGACCGCCGAGGAGGTCCCCGAAGGGGTGGTGGCACGGCTCGAGACACACCAGTCACACCAGTAGTTCTGCGACACACCACTTGACATCCGCCCCGCCCGCGCCCACCGCTCCTACGCTTCGAGCGTGGACCTGAGCGCTCTCATCTTCGTCGCCCTTGCCGTGGCGTGGGCCGTCTACCTGATCCCCAAGGCCCTCAAGCACCACGACGAGGTCGTCCGCAGCCGTTCCGTCGAGAAGTTCTCCCACACGATGCGCGTCCTGGCCCGGCGCGAGCCCGTCGACCGCCGCAACGCCCGCCTGGTCATCTCGCCGATCCGCGCCGCGCTGCGCCCGCCGGTGGAGACCAAGGCCCACGCCGAGCCCGAGGTCGTCACGACCTCGACCAGCAGCGCCGTCGTCACCACCGAGGTGACCCGCGAGGTCACCGCCACCGTCTCCACGGGCCGTACGCCGTCCCGCCCGCTGTCGCCTGCCGCGGAGCGGGCGTCCGCCCGCCGGGCCGCGAAGCGCCGCCGCAACGTCCTCGCTCTTGTCCTGCTCGCCAACGCCGTCGTGGTCGGCCTCGCCGTCGCGAAGGTCGTCGCCTGGCCGTGGGTCGCCGCACCGGTCGCGGTCCTCGTCGTCTGGCTGGTGGCCTGCCGGGTGTCGGTCCGCGCCGAGCGCCGCCAGCGCGCCTCCCGCTCCGCCATCGAGATCGGCGTCCCGCCGGTCGTCGAGGAGGAGCTCGACGAGTCCGACCTGACCGGCGAGATCACGGTGACCCCGCCGCAGCCCCGCGTCCCCGACACGCCGGCCGAGCCCGCGCAGGCGGCGACCTCGCCGGCCGCCGACGCCCCGGCCGTGGTCACCGGCGAGGTGCCGGTGGTCGGCGGCTGGGACATGGTGCCCACCACCCTGCCGACCTACGTCAGCAAGCCGGCCGCCCAGCGGCGTACGGTCTCCACGATCGACCTCGACTCCACCGGGGTCTGGTCGAGCGGCCACCACGACGGCGACTCCGCCCTCGCCCGCTCGGCCGAGCAGTCCGCCAAGGCGGCGCGGGAGGCCGGCGAGACCCGCCGCGCCAGCGGCGCCTGAGCCCGACTCGGGTCGAGGTCCGCCGGACGCCAGGGCGATTGGGTGGGCGGCGAACCGCTCGTGTATCTTGGCGTCGCGCCTCCGGGCGCATGGGGCTGTGGCGCAGTTGGTAGCGCGTCTCGTTCGCAATGAGAAGGTCAGGGGTTCGAATCCCCTCAGCTCCACCAGATGACGAAGAGCCCGCAGGTCGCCTGACCTGCGGGCTCTTTCCGCGTCCTGACCCGGCCGCCGGCCGTCACGACCCGGTCAGGTCCCTGACGGCGTCGACGACCAGGAAGACGCCGATCGCCACGGCCGCCACCGCGAACACCGTCGGGCCGGAGGCGATCGCGCGGTCCCGGAGCCGCGCCAGGTACGCCTCGGCCTCGCCGGGCCGCCTGGCGTAGAAGAGGTACATCAGTCCGACGCTGGCTGTGGAGGCAACCGTGAAGCACGCGAACGCGATCAGGGTGAGGAAGCCCTGCACGTGGTGGTGCGCCAGGTAGATCGCCGCTGCCGTCGTGATCGCCCACGGTTGCTTGATGACGCCGAGCACGGATGCGCCGCGCGGGCTGAGGTTGTCCAGGCGGCCGAGCACCTTCTTCGACCCCCACCCGTCCGAGTCTGCGGGCAGGACTCCCCGACGCCGCCACTGGCGGACGCCCGCACCCACCAGGGCGAGGCCTGCCAGCAGCTCGAGCACCACGAGCCCCGTCCGCCCCGTGCCCTGCTGGGCGGTGCGTGAGGAGCCGACGGCGTAGCTGAGGGAGAAGACGACGACCAGCGAGATCGCCCAGCCCACGAGGAACGCGGTCGCGTTGGTCCGTGGCCTGGCCGTGGCGAGCACCAGGATGAACACCACGATGGTGGCCGGCGACAGGCTCGCCATGAGTCCCATCATCAAGATCGCGAAGATCAACCCCATGGTGGCTCCGGGCCTTGTCTGATCGGGCCGCAGCCGCCCCTCGGTAGGCGTGGGGCGGCCGATTCTTGCGCTCACCGTGGCACTCCGTCGGCCGCTCCGCCTCACCATTTCCGGATGATGCAGGCGGGTCGACGCGCTACCTATGGTGAGCCCATGCGACCGCCGCCGACTGCCGCTCGAGGCCGATCCGTGACGGACGACGGTGCCCGGAGCCCGACGCTGCCGCGCTCGGTCGTGGTGCTGCTCGGCGTCGTCGGCGTCGTCGCCCTGGGTATCGGGATCAAGGCGGCGGCGGGGATCATCGCGCCGGCGGTGCTCGCCCTCGTGCTCACGATCGCGGTGCTGCCGATCCACCGATGGACGAAGAAGCACGGCTGGCCGGGCTGGTGCGCCACGCTGGCGGCCCTGGCCGGCGCGTACCTCATCCTGCTGGTGATGGTGGTCGGCACCGCCGTGTGCCTGATCAAGTTCGCCGACCTGCTGCCGTCGTACGCCAAGCAGGCGAAGGACCTCACCACGAACGTGGAGGACGGGCTCGCGAACCTGGGCCTCGACACCAGCTCCACGAGCGCAGCACTCTCGAAGCTGGACCCGACGAAGCTGGCGGGCTACGTCGCCGGGCTCGTCGAGGCGACCTTCGGGTTCCTCGGCTTCCTGTTCTTCCTGGTGACGCTGATGTTCTTCTTCGTGGTCGCCATCGCCGGCTTCGGTCCGCGCGTCACCGCCCTGCGGCGCTCGAAGCCGGGGCTCGCCGCCGCCCTCGGCACCTTCGTGAGCGGTTCGCAGACCTACCTGTTGATGTCCGCGCTGTTCGGCGCGATCGTCGGTGTGCTCGACGCCGGCGCCCTGTGGTTGCTTGGTGTCCCCCTGCCGCTGGTGTGGGGCTTCTTCTCGTTCCTCACGAACTTCATCCCCAACATCGGCTTCGTCATCGGCGTCATCCCGCCGGCCTTCCTGGCGCTGCTCGACGACGGTTGGGAAGGCCTGCTGTGGGTGGTCCTGGTCTACAGCGTCCTCAACGTCACCATCCAGACCTTCATCCAGCCCCGCGTCGTCGGCAACTCGGTGGGGCTCAGTGCCGAGATCACCTTCCTGTCGCTGGTCGTGTGGACGTTCCTCCTCGGAGCCCTCGGCGCGCTGCTCGCGGTGCCCATGACGCTCCTCATGCGAGCGATCTTCCTCGACTCCGACCCGCGGGCCGCCTGGGTGGCCCCGCTGATCGACGCCACGGTGGAGGACGAACCAGAGCCTTCGTGAACCTCCTGGCTCACTCGTCAGGCACGAGCTGCTCGTCGCTCCGAGTGGCGACGGGGGCGGCGTCGGCCGGCGCGGCCGGATCAGTGCCCGGCTCGGTGCCGGGTTCGGTGATGCCGCGCCGGTGGCCGAGGTGGCGGAGGATGTCGCGCAGGGCCACGTGCAACGCGTCCGCCCCGATCACCCGCTCCTCGGGGAACGGGAGGTCGGTCGGCACGACGACGCAGGCGCGGTCCTGCCAGCCGCCCAGGCCGCCGTGGCACCCCACGAGCCCCTCGAACGCGGCCACCTCCTCGGTCCCGGGGTCGAGGAGGCTGTTGGCGTAGATGTCCGGTGCCTCGGGGCGGTGGGCGACGCGGCGGACGAACTCGGGGGCGAGCGGCCCGAACGGCAGGAGCGGGTCCTCGCCCTCCACCGTGCCGTCGTCGAGCCGGTGCAGCCCGGCAGCACCCAGGGCCACCGGCCCGTCGTCGTCCATGACGACGACGAAGCCCACGCCGGGGTGGGCGGCCAGCCCGGGGACCAGCGCCGGGAAGCGGCGGGACAGCTCGGCGCGGGTCAGCTGCTCCTTCTCGCCGCGCACGTAGATGAGCCCGAGGTTGCCCGAGCCGAACACGTGGAAGGTCTCGTCCTGCGTGGTGCTCCTCCGCGCGGTCGCATCTCCTCGCGGCTTCGCGGCCGACACGGCGTCGGGCTCGTTGTGGTGCCCCTTGTCCATGGCCCTGCCCGCCGACTCCATGGTCCTGCCGGTGACGCCGCCGGACGTCGAGAGCTCGCCGACCAGGGCCCGGGTGCGTCCCCAGCCCTCCACGTCGTCGTCGGACGCGGCCACGTCCGACTGCGCCAGCCGCGAGACCAGCGTCGCCAGGTCCTCGTCGTACCGGTCGGCGAACGTCGCGCCCTGGGCCTGGCCGTGGTCGGAGAGCACGACGAACCGGTACCTGCGCGGCGCCGCGCTCGCCACCGTCTCCAGCTGGCGCAGCACGCCGTCGACCGCCTCGAGCGCCTCGAGGCTCTCGGGACGCAGCATGCCGGCGTGGTGCGCGATCTCGTCGTAGTCCACGAAGTCGACGTAGATCGACTTGGTGCCGCTCAGCATGTGCTGGGCGACCAGGATCGTGTTGAGGTCGCGGAGCGCGCCGTTGGTGACGCAGCGCAGCAGTGCGGTCTCCCACGTGCGCTCGCAGCGTGGCTGGACGTCCCGACGGATGCCGCGCCTGGCCTGGAAGCGGTCGCGCGCCAGCTCCGACACCGACCGTGAGATGGCCCGGGTCAGCCCCGACGGCGACATGACGAACTCGGCGACGGCGCGCCTGGCGGCCTCGGCGCCACGGACGCGGCGGCTCATGGTGAGCACCGCGGACGGGGCGTCACCGGTGAACAGGTTGCTGATGCTGACCCCGTCGTCGACCAGGAGCCCCTTGCCGGTGGTCAGGTCGGCCTCGATGACGGCTGCGTCCGCGGGCTTGTTGGCCACCATCACCCGGTCGTTCGCACGGTCGTACCAGCGGAACGCGGGGATCCCGTCGATCACCCCGTGCAGGATCCCCATCTGGCTCGCGGGTGTCGTGGCGGGCAGCTTGGGGGTCCACTCGTGCAGGCGGTGGCTTCCCGACCGGACCCAGCGGGTCAACGTCGGCACCGTGCCGGCCGTGATCGCCATCTGGAGGACGGGGAACGGGACGCCGTCCAGCTGCACGAACACCACCCCCTCGGTGTCCGGATCGGCCAGCTTCGCCGGGCGGCGGCGCGCCGACGAGACAAGTCTCGAGACCAGCACCTGTGAGGTCCCGGCGCTGCCGAACCACCCCAGCACCGTGCTGACCAGGCCGACCGCGACGACCACGACGAGGGCGGTCCAGAAGTCGTCGATCGTGACGGGTGGTAGGACAGCCCCGGTGACCAGCACGACGACGGCTTGGCCGACGAACGCGAGCACCAGGACCCCCGCCCACCCGAGTCGGACCGCCGCCGCGACGAGCAGGGGCTGGAGCACGACCCCCACGAGCGCCAGCACGGCAGCGAAGACGATCGGACCCACGGGCTCCTCGACGTGGAACCCCGGCAGGAGCCAGTCGCACAGCCACACCGCCGGCACGATGAACAGCACCGACACCACGAACGAGACGACCTGCGCGTACCACGGCCGACGCAGCGTCTCCCGGGCGAGCTGTCCGGCGATCCCCGTCGAGGGGGCCGGAGCGGGGCCGTCGCCCCCGGACGGGGGCGGAGAGGCATCAGCGTGCGTCGAGGTCACGGACCCATTGCACGTCGCCGGGGCCCGGGTGCGCCTCACTCATATCGTGTGAGTCGATGCGCAGGCGCGAGCGGAGCCTCTGGCGGCCTACCCGGCAGAGGACCTGGCTGACGGCGCGACCCGAGCCGCGCCGCGGTCGAGGGCGACGGCCAGGCCCGGGAAGAACATCACCGACAGCACGCCGGCGCCGACCAGCGCCGCTGCGTTCTCCGGGAGCATGTGGCCGCTGTCGAGGCCAACACTGGCGAGCGCCACCAGGAGTGGGAGCGAGGTCGCGGTGAGCAGCGTCATCTGCACGCGCTGGCGCACGGTCAGGTCGTGGCGGTAGAGGACCATCGACGGAAGTCCACGCACCGCCAGCAGCAGCACGAAGAAGGCGACCAGACGCAGCGGAGCCTCCCCGATCGAGGCCAGGTCCAGGCTCATGCCGGACGAGACGAAGAAGACGGGGATGAAGAACCCGTACCCGACGGCGTCCAGCTTGTCCTCCAGCGCCGCCACGTCACCGGGGGCCCACCGCCGCAGGATCACTCCGGCGAGGAACGCCCCGAGCACCACGTCGATGCCGACGTCGTCCGCCAGCACGAGCAGGGCGAAGAGGAGCATCAGCGTGAGCCGGAGCGTGATCTGCGACGTTGCGTGCTCGCCCTCGCGGGAGATCGCCGCGATCCGGGGCAGCCGGGCCAGTCGGGGCAGCCACGCGAGACCCAGCGCCACCGCGCACATCGCGACGAGCGAGATGAGGCCGGCCAGGCGACCCTGCGACCCGAGGAAGATCGCGATGCCGGCGATGGGCAGGAACTCGCCCACGGCTCCGGCAGGCATGATGAACCGCCCCAGGGGCCCGTCCAGCATGTCGTTGTCGCGCAGGATCGGCAGCAGCGTGCCGAGCGCCGTCGTGGTGAGGGCGAGCGCGACGGGGACGAAGGCGTTCACCAGGTCGACCGCCGCCAACGCCCCGGTCACGACGATCGCGAGCACCGCGCTGACCGTCCAGCCCGCCACGGCGAGACGCCCGGACCGCTCGCGGAAGTGGTCGAGCTCCAGCTCGTAGCCGGCGAGCAGGAACAGGAAGCCCAGCCCGACGTTGGAGACCAGCTCCACGGACTGCGGCTCCGCGAATCCACCGACCTGCGGGCCGATCAGCACGCCGCCCACGATCAGCACCACCACCTGCGGCACCAGCAGCCGCGCCAGGAACGCGCTGACGAAGGGCGCGGCCAAGGAGACGATCGAGACGATCAGGAGCGCCTGCAGCTCCGTCTCGACGTCCATCCGCCCACCTCTCGGCACCGGCGCGCGCCGCACCCGTCGCGGGACGCCGAGGTGGCAGATCGTGTCGCACCCCACGGGGCGCCGGCATCCTCCGCCGGGGGTGAGGCCGCCCTTCTCGAGGAATACCTGCCAGCCCGTAACAGGCTTGCTCGTCCCGACGCTGTAGGGGAGAGGGCAGCGGCGCGATTTGTTTCCCCCCGGATCGAGATCGCGCCGCTGTTCGTTGTCGTCGTCGCGACCACGGCTGTACCGTGGTCGCAGGCGCTCGATCCGGGGGGATGGACTGCCTGGTGGAGGCCCGGTCGCCCACTCGTGGGCGACCGGGCTTCCGTGTCCTGCCGGACGTCCTCCGGCAGACCGGCGGGCGTCAGTCGCCCGTCGGCCCGAACCGCTCGACCCGGATCGCCGCGGGGTCGAGGCCGCACGCGACGAGCAGGTCCTCGGCGTACGACGCGAAGCGGGCCGAGCCGCAGACGTAGCCGAGGTCGACGCCGTCGACCAGCGGCGCCAGCTCGTCTGCCGTGAACGGCCCGGCGGACCGGCCGTCGGCGTCGGCCCGGGTGAAGGCCAGGGTCGCGCCGTGACGCTCGAGCTCGGCGGCGTAGGCGAGGTCGTCGCGGGACCGGCCCATCGCGGCGATGCGCAGCAGGTCGGTGCGACCGAGGCGCCGTGCGGTGCGTGCCATCGCGACGGCCGGCACGACACCGGTGCCGCCGACGAGGCACAGGATGCGGGCCTTGGTGTCCCAGACGAACCAGCGACCGATCGGCCCGCGCAGCTCCAGCACGTCGCCCACCTCGGCGACATCGGCGAGGAACTCCGAGACCTCCCCGTCGGGCTGTCGCTCGACGAGGAGCTCGAGCAGCGGGTCGTCGCTGTCGGAGGCGAGGGAGTACGAGCGCTGGGCGGTGTAGCCGTCGGGCGCGCGCAGCCGGAGGATGTAGTGCTGCCCCGGCAGGTGGTGCGGCCGGTCGTCGACGTGCAACCGCAACCGGACCGTGTTCGCGGTCGGCTGGTCCTTCTCGATGATGCGGCCGTCGCTCCAGGCCGCCATGGGTGCCGGCGCCACGTCAGTCGTCACCCTGGTAGCGCTGCTCGCGCCACGGGTCGCCCCGGTCGTGGTAGCCGTTCTGCTCCCAGAAGCCCGGCAGGTCCTCCGCCATCAGCTCGAGCCGCGAGAGCCACTTGGCCGACTTCCAGAAGTAGAGGTGCGGCACCAGCAGGCGCAGCGGCCCGCCGTGCTGACGGGGGAGCGGCTTGCCGTCGAAGCTCCACACCACCCACGCGCGCCCGCCGGTGACGTCGGCCAGCGGCAGGTTGGTCGTGTAGCCGGTGACCGAGTGCGCCATGACGAAGGCCGCCGCTGGGTCCGGCCTCGCGACCGCGAGCAGGTCGTCGACGCTGACACCGCTGAAGGTGGTGTCGAGCTTGGACCAGGTGGTGACGCAGTGGATGTCGCCGAAGAAGGTCGAGCCCGGGAGGGCCTGCAGCTCCTGCCAGGTCCAGGTGTGCGGCGACTCGACGAGGCCGTCGATGCTGAACGTCCACGACTCCTCGGGCTGGTGCGGCGTGGCCTCGGCGCTCAGGACCGGCCACGACGAGCCGGTGTCGTACTGGCCCGGTGGGAGCCGGCCGCGCTCCGGCTCGGGACGGCGGCGGTGGAATCCTCGGGTGACAGGCATCGATGCTCCTCGGGGTGGGCTCGTGCTCGACCGGACAGGACCAGTCTGCCGGCTCAGCCGTTGCGGCCGCGAGCGGTGACCGGCCACGGGTCGTCCCCGGTGGTGGGCCACAGCTCGTCGGCGAGGTTGACCGCGGTGCAGCAGTGGTTGGGCACGACGAGGACCCTGCTGCCGAGCGCCGGCAGCCGACCCGGCACCTCGGCGACGGCGTGGTGCTCCGACAGCTGCACGATCCGGGCGTCGGGGTGGTCGAGGAGCCGGCCGGAGCCCGATGCGTAGGGGGCGCGGTCGGCGCCGAGCACCTTGGACCCGGCGTCGAGGACGGCCCGGCCTCCGGCGTGGCTCACCACGGTCGCCACCGCGGTCAGGGCGACCTGCTCGGGCGTCGCCGAGCCGAGCTCCCACTGCTGGGCGTCGTTGAACACGTAGACGCCTGGCCGGAGCTCGGTCAGCACCGTGGTGTCCGCGTGCTCGAGCGAGGGTGTGGACCCGCCGCTCACGACCTCGACGTCGAGGCCGGCGGCCCTGACCGCCTCGCTCGCGACGGCGAGGGCGACACCCTCGTCGCGGGCCGCGGCCGCCCGCGCGCCGGGTGAGTAGGAGTGACCCGGGAAGGTGAACACGCCGCGGACGGCCAGGTCGCCGGCGGCGAGCGCGACGTCGCCGGCCGCGGTCGGCTCGACGCCGCTGCGGTGGTGACCGGAGTCGACCTCGATCACCACCTCGGTGCCCGAGCCGGCCAGGAGTGCGGCCGCCGCGCGGGCACCGCCGACGGAGTCGACACCGATCGCCAGCCGCACGCCCGACGAGGCGAGCGAGCGGAGACGCCCCGCCAGCGCGGTCGTCAGCCACAGCGGGTAGGCGACGAACAGGTCCGTGACGCCTGCTGCTGCGAAGGCCTCGGCCTCCCCGACGGTGGCGACGGTCAGCCCGGCGGCTCCGGCGTCGAGCTGCAGCCGGGCGATGTCCGCGGACTTGTGCGTCTTGGCGTGCGGACGCAGCGCGACACCCGCCGCCGCGGCCGCCTCGGCGGCGCGCGCGACGTTGGCGTGCAGCCGGTCGACGTCGACCCGGAGGTAGGGCGTGGCCCGCTCCGCCGTCATCCGAAGCGCCTCCACTCGCCCTCCGAGACGACCTCGACCCGGTCGCCGTCCACGAGGACCGCGGACTGCTCGTCGAGGGCGTACGCCGGGTTGCCGAGGCCGGCGGCCCACTCGGCGGCGGCCTCCATCGTGTTGGACGGGAAGAGCCCGACGTGGGGGAAGATCGAGAAGTCGACGACACCCAGGGTCGCGTCGCCCTCCTCGGGCCGCCACTCGACGAACAGGTCGCCGATGCGAGGGGTGAGCGCCATGCTGCCGGCGCTGACACCGACCCACACGGTGTCGCCCAGCTCTGGGAGGAGGCCGGCGAGCCCGGACTCCCGCAGCCAGTGGGCGAGGTACGTCGCCTCGCCGCCGTCGACGAGCAGCACGTCGGCCTCGCGCACCCAGGGCACCCAGCGGTCCGGGTCGATCGTCGGGAGCGCCGTCAGCTCCAGCAGGCCGACGGAACGCCAGCCGAGGCCGGTCATCGTCGCCGGTGACCCGTCGGTGACGAACCGTCGCAGCGACACGGGCCCGCACATGGGATGACCCCACTGCGCCGTCGGGATGCACAGTGCGGTCGAGTCCTCGACCGGCTTGCCGAGCAGGTCGACCAGGGCGGCCCGGATGCTGTCGTTGGTCACGCCGCCGGAGGTGAGCAGGAGCTTCATGCCCGCATCGTCGCAGGCCGGGCCCGGCGCTACGGTCGTCCCGTGAGCGACTACCAGCGGATCCTCGTGGTCAGCACGCGGGCCGGCGCGGCGGAGGTCGCGCGGGTGCGGGCAGGGATCGGGGCGTCCGCGGTCGTCCTCACCGCGCCGACCGCCGACGGCAAGCGCGTCGTGCAGGAGCTGGGGCACACCGCCCACCCGGAGATGCTGCTGGCGCCGGTCCGCTTCCCCGACGTGGACCGTGGGCACCGGCTCGACGAGGTCGTGCGCCGCCACGCGGTCGCGGACCGGTTCCGCGACGTCGTCGTGGTGGCCGACCCCGCCACGATCACCCTCCTGCTGAGGGTGCTCGCTCCCGACCAGCTGCCCGCCTCGGGACCCGTGACCGAGGTCGGCCTCCCGCGGGGGCCGCGGCCGGTGCCGCTCGGTCGCGCGGCCGTGGCGGGCGTGGTCCTCGCCCTGCTCGCGATGCTGCTGTCGGCCGTGACACCGGTGTGGGTGCTGCCCGCGCTGGCGACGGTCGCCGGGCTGGTGCTGCTGGTCGTGCCCGGACGCCGGTGGCTCGGACAGTCGCTGCTCATCGCGGTCGCGGTGTCGCTCGGCGTCTCGTTGCTCGCCGTCGCCGGGTCGGCCCGGTTCCCCGGCGCGTGGTGAGTGCGGCGCCCGGCGCCCCGGCGGGGTCGCCCGGCGCGGCGGCTCAGCCCTTGCGCGGACCGAAGAGCAGCCCGCGGCGACTGGCCTTGCGCGGCTGCGGGATCGCGGGCGCGGGCCACCACTCGAGGCTCGCGTAGCCGGCGCGGTTGAATCCCTCGCGGTAGACGAAGTTGTCGCCGCACGAGCACACCCAGCGCTCTCCCACCTCGTGGTCCTCGCCGGACGGCGCTCCCTCGGTCTGCAGGCAGACGTGGATCATCGTCGAGTCCATCAACGCTCCCTCCCTCGCGTCGAGCCCTGGCACAAACCCCCGTGTGTGCAGGTTCGACCATGGTCGTGGCGCTCTCGTCGAAAGAGAATGGCCGCGCGCCGAAGTGCGGTCCATCTTGAGCAAACCTCGGTGGTTCCTGCTGGGTTCAGATCCAGCGCTGGAACCAGATGCGGTGGTCCCACTCCGCCTTCGTCAGCAGCGCGTCGGTCCAGATCGGCCAGAACCACGCGAAGGAGATGAGCGCGAGCACGGTGTAGCTGCCCGCGACGACGACGCCGAACGTGCGCCGAGGGGTGGGCACGTCGGACGTCCCGATCAGGTGGCCCATCACCAGCGTGATCGACAGGACGAGGAACGGCAGCGTCGTGATGGCGTAGAAGAAGAAGATCGGCCGGTCGTCGTAGGCGAACCACGGCAGCCAGGTGCTGGCGATGCCGGCGACCACGACGCCGTGGCGCCAGTCCCGCGCGCCGACCCACAGCAGCAGCGACGCGACCGCCGCCAGGCAGCCGCCCCACCAGATGACGGGGTTGCCGAGGAGCAGCACCTGGCGGATGCAGCTCGAGCCCGACGGCGCCTCGCACCCCTGCGACCCGGGCTGGATGTCGGTCTGCGCGTCGACCCCCACCGGACGTCCCATCACCAGCCACGTCGACGGCTTGGAGGCGTAGACGTGCGTCGAGTCGTTGAGGAAGTGGCTGTGGAACGTGTAGACGTCCTGGTGGTACGACCACAGCGACCGCAGCGACTGGGTGACCTCGCCGAGGCCGTCGGCGTCGGGCTCGCTCGCGGTCGGCCACGGCTTCCCGCCGCCGTACGACGTGTACTGCGTGTCGCTGAACGCGTCCTCGTAGGCGTCGGCGTGCACCAGCCAGCCCGTCCACGACGCGACGTACGTCGCCAGCGCGACGCCCACCAGTGCGACGAACGCCGGCACCCCGTCCAGGACGACCGAGCGGAGCAGCGGGCGGCGCTCGCCGAACGCGCGTCGCGCGCCGGCGCTCCACACCCAGGCGAGGAGGCCGAACAGGGCGAGCGCGTAGACGCCCGACCACTTGGTGCCGCACGCGAGGCCGAAGCTCACCCCGCCGAGGACCAGCCACGGCCGCCACCAGGTGCGGGTCGCGCCCCCGGCCAGCCGGTCGCGCAGCCACTGGCGGTCGGCCACCACGCAGTGCACGCCGCAGAGGGTGAAGAACGCCAGGAAGATGTCGAGCAGGGCGAGCCGCGACAGCACGAGCTGCAGGCCGTCGAGGGACAGCAGCAGGCCCGCGACGAGCCCGAGCAGCGTCGAGCCCGTCACGCGCCGGGCGAAGCGGCACATCAGCAGGACCATCAGCGCGCCGACCACCGCCGACGCCGTGCGCCAGCCGGTGGGGTCCATCCCGAAGACCTTGATCCCGGCGGCGATCAGCCACTTGCCCACCTCGGGGTGGACGATCATCGAGGGACCGTCCTGGAACAGCCCGGTCAGGTTGCCGTTGAGGATCGTCTTGTCGGCGTCCTCGACGTAGCCGCGCACGTAGCCGTGGTTGAGCAGCGACCACGCGTCCTTGGCGTAGTAGGTCTCGTCGAAGGAGAACGCGTGCGGCGTGCCGAGGTGCCAGCGGCGCAGGAAGAAGGCCAGCGCGGCGAGGCACAGCGCGCCCGCCCACCCGAGCACCGGGTCCTCCGACCGCCAGCGCGGACGATTCCGCTCGGCGGCAGTCGGGCTCACGCGGGCAGCCTAGCCAGACGTCACCCTCCCTCACGCACGTGCGGGCACGACGCGGACGCTCACACGCCGATCGAGGCCCAGTCGCCCCAGATGGCGAACGTCAGCCCGCGGCTGGCCTGGATGTTGACGAAGAGGGTGTGCCCGTCCGGGCTGAAGGTCGACCCGGCGAACTCGTCGCCCTCGCGGCCGGGCATCGCGTTGCGGGCGATGGAGAACAGGTCGCCGTCGGTGGTCAGTCCGCGGAGGAAGTTGCCCTGGTCGTGGTCCTCGCACAGCACCAGGGTGCCGCGCGGGCTGGTGGTGACGTTGTCGGGGAAGTCGAGCACCTCCCGGCTTTCGGACTGGTAGACGCACCGCAGGGTCTGGGTGCGGGTGTCGTACGCCCACACCTGGCCGAAGCCCTTACCGTAGCCGTTCACGTTGTCGGGGCCCGTCATCGCCGGACCCCCGCCCTGGGTGGCGGTGAAGTAGACGACGCCGTCGTGGAAGATCTGGCCCTCGCAGCGCGAGAAGTGGGCCGCGCCCTTCGCCCGGCCCTGGTCGCCCACGAAGTTGATCGCGGTGTCGTTGCTCGTCGGCGCCGGCTCGCCCGGCGTGTAGGGGAACTCGACGTCCGGCTCGTCGATGTCGACCCACTCGACGTCGTGGACGGTCGTGGTGTCCTGGTGCGCCTCGAGGTGCAGGTTGGGCCGGCCGACGACGGCGAGCATCTGCAGCCGGCCGTTGTGGTCGAGGTTGCGGTGGTCGTCGCGTCGCTCGCGCGGCACGTAGCGGTAGAAGCCGGACGGGAAGGCGAAGTTGTCCTCGGTCAGGTAGAGCACGCCCTCGGTCGGGTCGTACGACACCGCCTCGTGCGCGAACCGTCCGGCCTTGCGCAGCGGGCGGGCGTCGGCGAGGCCGCCCGCGGGGACCTCGAAGACGTAGCCGTGCCGCTTCTGCAGGGGCACGTTGGACGCGCCGGTGAAGTCGGGTCCGACGTCGGGACCGTTGACGGTCTCCTCGCAGGTCACCCAGGCGCCCCACGGCATCTGGCCGCCGCTGCAGTTCATCATCGTGCCGCTCAGGCTGGTGTAGGCGTCCTGCACCTCGCCGAACCTCGTCACCTGGATCGTGGTCGTGCCCGCGCCGCCGCGCTTGTCGTAGGGCTTGGTCGGCCCGAACGCCGGCTGCGGGTTGTTGACCTCGTGGTTGCGCACCAGCAGCACCGATCCGCCCGGCCCGGCGAAGGCGCCCATCCCGTCGTGCCGGCCGGGCAGCCGGGTGCCGTCGCGCAGCGTCACCGGCGTGGACGTGTCGTGGAACGAGCGGTAGGAGAAGCCCGCGGGCAGGTGGAGGCGTACGGCGCCGTCGCGCGCGTCGGCGACGGGGACCAGCGGCCCGACGGCGGCGCCGACGACGGCGCCCGTCCGCGAGAGCGCGGCGGCGTTGGCGAAGCCGGCGAACGGGCCGGCGACGAGGGCGCCACCGAGGGCTCCCTTGATGGCGGTGCGGCGGTTGAGCTCCATGCGAGTGACCTCCGAGGGCGCGACACGGGTGGGGGGATCTCGTCACGCTAGGGGTCGAAGGCCGGGAGCGGAACCCCTGTCGCGGGCATCTACGGTGAACCCATGACTGGCGTCCTGGTCCTCGCGGGCACCCCGATCGGGCAGGCCGGCGACGCGCCGCCGCGGCTCGCCGCCGAGCTCTCGGGGGCCGACGTCGTCGCGGCCGAGGACACCCGGCGGCTCAAGCGGCTGTGCTCCGACCTCGGCATCACGCTGTCCGGCCGGGTCGTGTCCTACTTCGAGGGCAACGAGCAGGCTCGCACGCCCGCGCTGCTGGAGGCGCTGCTGGCCGGCGAGCGGGTGGTGCTGGTGACCGACGCGGGGATGCCGAGCGTCTCCGACCCGGGCTACCGGCTGGTCGCCGCGGCGGTCGAGCACGACGTACGCGTCACGGCCGTCCCGGGGCCCAGCGCGGTCCTGACCGCGCTGGCGGTGTGCGGGCTGCCGGTCGACCGGTTCTGCTTCGAGGGCTTCCTGCCCCGCAAGGCGGGCGAGCGCGGGCGGCGGCTCGCTGCCCTGGCCGCCGAGGAGCGCACGATGGTCTTCTTCGAGGCGCCCCACCGCACCGAGGCGGCGCTGGCGGCGATGGCCGAGGCGCTGGGCGAGGACCGTCCCGCCGCCGTCTGCCGCGAGCTGACGAAGACGCACGAGGAGGTGCGCCGCGGTCCGCTGGGCGAGCTCGTCGCCTGGGCGGCCGAGGGCGTGCGCGGCGAGGTCACCATCGTCGTCGAGGGCTCGAGCGGGGCCCCGGCCCTCGACACCGACCCCGGCACGCTGCGCGCGGCGGTCGCCGACCTCGAGGCCGCCGGCTCCACCCGCAAGGAGGCGATCGCGGAGGTCGCCAAGCGGGCCGGCCTGCCGAAGCGGGAGGTGTACGACGTTGTCCACCGCTGACAGCGGGGGCGGGCCGACCCGCAGCCGGGCCGCCACCGAGGAGAGGTCCGGCGCCCGGCGCGACCAGGAGCGACCGCCCGCCCCCGAACCGTTGCCGCACCCCGTCGTCGACAACCACTGCCACCTCGACATCGCCGACGGCGACTGGCTCGACACCGCGGACGCCGTCGCGGCCGCGGCGGCCGTCGGCGTGCCGCGGATCGTGCAGATCGGCTGCGACCTCCCCGGCGCCCGCTGGGCGGTGGCCGCGGCGGCCGAGCACGACGCGCTCGTCGCCGGCGTCGCCCTGCACCCCAACGAGGCGCCGCGCCTCGCGGAGGCCGGCCGCCTCGAGGAGGCCCTCGCGGAGATCGAGCGTCTCGCGCAGGCGCACGACAAGGTGCGGGCCGTCGGCGAGACCGGGCTCGACAGCTTCCGCACCGGTCCGGACGGCCGTGCAGCGCAGGAGGAGAGCTTCCGTCGTCACGTCGACCTCGCCAAGCGCCTCGACAAGACGCTGGTCATCCACGACCGCGACGCCCACGACGACGTGCTCCGCGTCCTCGACTCCGAGGGGGCGCCCGAGCGCTGGGTGATGCACTGCTTCTCCGGCGACGAGGCCTTCGCCCGGCGCTGCCTGGACCGCGGGGCGTTCCTCAGCTTCGCCGGGACGGTGACCTTCAAGAACGCGCAGCCCCTGCGCGACGCGCTCGCCGTCACGCCCGAGGACCGGGTCCTGGTGGAGACCGATGCGCCCTACCTGACACCCACGCCGTGGCGGGGCAGGCCCAACGCGTCCTACCTCGTGCCGCACACCGTCCGGGCGATGGCGGAGGTGCGGCAGGCGGACCTCGAGGCGCTCTGCCGGGCGATCGACGCCAACACCGAGAGCGCCTTCGGGGGGCCCTGGTAGACCGTCCGGCGAGCGGCTGGCAGGTCGGCTGACAGGCAGAACCGTGAGCGGGGACACCCGGAAATTTGCCGTCAGGAGTTTGCGTCATGGCCGGTGATCGTTATCGTCCTGTGATTGTTGGCCGGGATCGGGAGCGAATTCCGGCAGCACGAGGACCGGATCGGGCCGGTCCTGCGAGACCCCCGCTCGCACGTCGTACGCCCCGCGACCTGGTCGTGGCTGTCGTACGTCGCTCGGCCGGGGGGTGCTGCCGCCCGAGGCCCGGGGAGTACGACGTTCGGAGAATCGTGCGCTCTCGTCTCGCGCAGCTCAGCAGGTCCAAGACCGTCCTGGCGACCCTCGTGGCGCTGGTCGTGGCAGCCGTCGGAGGTACGACGGTCGGCTACGCAGCCCTCAGCAAGGACGTGACCCTCACCCTCGACGGGCAGACCCGTCAGGTCAGCGCCATCGGCGGCACCGTCGCCGACGTGCTCGCGGCCGAGGGCATCGAGGTCACCGACAAGGACCTGGTCGCCCCGGCGGTCGACGAACCCATCACCGACGGCTCGGCGATCGCCGTGCAGTTCGGGCGACCGCTGGAGCTCGCCGTCGACGGTGAGTCCCACACCTACTGGGTGAACTCGACCGACGTCGCCAGTGCGCTCGGCGAGATCGGCCGTCGCTTCGACGGCGCCGACCTGTCGGCCAGCCGCGGGTCCTCGATCGGTCGCAGCGGCATGACCCTCCAGGTCGTCACGCCGAAGGTCGTCCACCTCAAGCTCGGCGCCAAGCAGCTGAAGAGGCGCAAGATGACCGCGATGACGGTCGCCGACGTGCTGAAGACGGCCGGCTACGACGTCGACAAGCACGACAGGGTGCGGCCCTCGCTGACCACCGAGATCGCCGACGGCGACAAGATCGTCGTCACCGACATCCGTGTGGCCACCAAGAACGTGAAGCGCGAGGTCGTCAACGCCCCCGTCGTCGAGCGCGAGGACTCCTCCATGTTCGAGGGCGAGGAGGAGGTCGTGCGCGCCGGCCGCGACGGCGTCCGCGACGTCACCTACCGGCTCCGCTTCGTCAACGGCGAGCTCGCGGCCCGCAAGATCGTGAAGGCCGACGTGCGCCGCAAGGCCGTGCCCCGCGTCATCGCGGTCGGCACCAAGGAGAAGCCCGAGGAGCCGGCTGCCGACTTCGCCGGCGGCAGCACCGTGTGGGACTCCCTCGCGCAGTGCGAGTCGGGCGGCAACTGGGCCATCAACACCGGCAACGGCTACTACGGCGGCCTCCAGTTCAACGTCGGCACCTGGCGTGCCTACGGCGGCACCGGCTACCCGCACCAGGCCTCCCGCGAGACCCAGATCGCGATCGCGACCAAGGTCCGGGACGCCTCCGGCGGCTACGGCGCCTGGCCCGCCTGCGCCGCCAAGCTCGGCCTGCCCCGCTGACAGGGAGAGCCCGCACTAGGCTTCAGCCCCATGACCACGAACCCGGCCGGCCCGAGACTCCTCGGGCCGGCCGAGGTGCGTCAGCTGGCCGCCGAGCTCGACCTGCGCCCCACCAAGCAGCGCGGCCAGAACTTCGTCATCGACGCCAACACCGTGCGGCGGATCGTCCGCGAGTCCGGCATCACCGGGGACGACGTGGTCGTCGAGGTCGGACCGGGGCTCGGGTCGCTCACGCTCGCGCTGCTCGAGGTCGCCCGGCGCGTCATCGCGATCGAGGTCGACCCGGTCCTCGCCGAGCGGCTGCCGGCCACCATCGCGTCGTACGCCCCGGGGCAGGCCGACCGCTTCGAGGTCGTGCTCGCCGACGCGATGCGCGTGGACGCGGTGCCGGGCCCGCCGCCCACCGCGCTGGTCGCCAACCTGCCCTACAACGTCTCGGTGCCGGTGCTCATCCACCTGCTCACCCTGCTGCCGTCGCTCGAGCGTGGCCTGGTGATGGTGCAGGCCGAGGTCGCCGACCGTCTCGCCGCCCCGCCCGGGTCGAAGACCTACGGGGTGCCCAGCGTGAAGGCCGCGTGGTTCGCCGACGTGCGCCGCGCGGGCGCGATCGGGCGCAACGTCTTCTGGCCGGCCCCCAACGTCGACTCCGGCCTGGTCGCCTGGACCCGGCGCGAGCCGCCGGAGACCACCGCCACCCGCGAGCAGGTCTTCGCCGTCGTCGACGCCGCGTTCGCGCAGCGCCGCAAGCAGGTGCGCGCCGCGCTGCGCGGGCTCGCCGGCTCGAGCGAGGCCGCGACCGCCGCACTCGAGGCGGCGGGGGTCGACCCGACCGCCCGCGGGGAGGTGCTCGACGTCGGCGACTTCGCGCGCATCGCCGAGGGCCTCGCCGCGGTCGTCGACGCATGAGCAGCACGGTCCGCGCCGCCGCGAAGATCAACCTCCACCTCGGCGTCGGCGCTCCGCGCGAGGACGGGTTCCATCCGCTCGACACGGTCTACCAGGCGATCTCGCTCTACGACGACGTCACCGTCTCCGACGCCGAGACGGACTCGCTGTCCGTCGCCGGCTCGCCGCACGTCGACGTGGCCGGCGTGCCGACCGACGCCACCAACATCGCGGTGCGGGCGCTGTCCGAGGCGTCGTGCGAGACCCGGCACCACGTCCAGATCGCGAAGCAGATCCCCGTCGCGGGCGGGATGGCGGGCGGCTCGGCCGACGCCGCCGCGGCCCTGCTCGCGCACGACCGGCTGCACGACCTGGGCCAGGCCGACGACGTGCTGCTCGCGCAGGCCGCCCGGCTCGGCAGCGACGTGCCGTTCTCCCTCGTCGGAGGTACGGCGCGGGGCCGGGGCCGCGGCGAGCTGGTCGAGCCGATCGTCGACCTCGGCACGTGGTGGTGGGTCGTCGTACCTGCCACCGTCGGCCTCTCGACGCCGGAGGTCTACCGCCACTTCGACCGGCTCCACCCCGACGCCCCGGCGCAGCCCGCCGAGCCCGCCGAGCTGCTCGCCGCGCTGGCCACCGGCGAGCCCGTGCGGCTGGCGCGCGCGCTGCACAACGACCTGCAGGACCCGGCCATCGACCTGCGCCCCGAGCTCGGCGAGCTGATCGTGCGCGGCGAGGCCGAGGGCGCCCTCCGCGGCATGGTGAGCGGCTCGGGCCCCACCTGCGTCTTCCTCTGCGACTCCCAGGAGGGATCCATGGAGGTGGTCGCCGCGCTCTCGGCGTCGTACGACGTCGTGCTCTCCGCCGTCGGTCCGGTGGCCGGTGCCCACGTCGTCAGCACGCGCGAGGCGGAGTGGGACCTGCGGTAGCACCGGCCCACGCCGATCCGTCCCGGCTGGGGCGCACCTGAGAGGATCGCCCGGACATGGCGAACCTGATCAACCTCGAGCGCGTCTCGAAGTCCTACGGCGTACGGCCCCTGCTCGACAACGTCTCGCTCGGCATCTCGGTGGGCGAGCGCGTCGGCGTCGTCGGCCGCAACGGCGACGGCAAGACGACCCTGCTCGAGGTGATGACGGGAATCGAGGAGCCGGACTCCGGCCGCGTCTCCCGCACCCGCGGCGCCGAGATCGGCTACCTCCACCAGGGCGACGAGCTCGTCGACAGCCACACCGTCCGCGAGGCGGTGCTCGGGGGGCGGCAGGACCACGAGTGGGCCGCCGACCCCACGATGCGGCAGGTCGTCGAGGAGCTGCTCGCCGGGGTGACGCTCGACCGCGCCGTCGTCGGCCTGTCCGGTGGCGAGCGGCGCCGCTGCGCGCTCGCCGCGCTGCTGCTCTCACGCCACGACCTGATCGTGCTCGACGAGCCGACCAACCACCTCGACGTCGAGGCGGTGGCCTGGCTCGCCGGCCACCTCGTCGGGCTGCCGAGCGCACTGATCGTGGTGACCCACGACCGGTGGTTCCTCGACGCGGTCTGCCAGACGACGTGGGAGGTCCACGACGGCGCGGTCGACTCCTACGAGGGCGGCTACGCCGCGTACGTCCTCGCCAAGGCCGAGCGCCAGCGGCAGGCGGCCGCCACCGAGACGCGGCGGCTGAACCTCGCCCGCAAGGAGCTCGCGTGGCTGCGGCGCGGTGCGCCCGCGCGCACGTCGAAGCCGAAGTTCCGCATCGAGGCGGCCAACGCCCTCATCGACGACGTCCCGCCGCCGCGCGACCGGATGGAGCTGCAGCGCTTCGCGAGCCAGCGGCTCGGCAAGGACGTCATCGACATCGAGGACGTCGACCTCGCCCGCGGCGACCGGGTGCTGCTCGACCACGCCACGTGGCGCATCGGCCCGGGCGACCGGGTCGGCATCGTCGGCGTCAACGGCGCGGGCAAGACCTCGCTGCTGTCGCTCATCTCCGGCGCGCTGCCGCCCGACGTGGGCCGGGTCAAGCAGGGTCGCACGGTCGAGATGCAGCACCTCACCCAGGCGCTCGACGAGATCGACCCCGAGGCGCGGGTGCTGCCGACCGTCGAGTCGATCCGGCGCGTCACCAAGACCCTCGACGGCCAGGAGCTCACCGCCACCTCGCTGCTCGAGCGCTTCGGCTTCACCGGCGACCGGCTGACCGCGCGGCTCGGCGACCTGTCCGGTGGCGAGCGGCGGCGCTTCCAGCTGCTCAAGCTGCTGCTGACCGAGCCCAACGTGCTGCTCCTCGACGAGCCCACCAACGACCTCGACATCGACACCCTCAACGTCCTCGAGGACTTCCTCGACTCCTGGCCCGGCACGCTCGTCGTGGTCTCCCACGACCGCTACTTCCTCGAGCGGGTCACCGACTCGGTCTGGGCGCTCCTCGGCGACGGGCAGGTCTCGATGCTGCCGCGCGGGGTCGACGAGTACCTCGAGCGCCGCGCCGCCCTGCAGGCGGCCGCGGCTGCGTCGCCAGCCCCCGCCCCCGCCCCCGCTGCGTCATACGAATCGGCACACATGGGTGCGGCTTCGCATGACGCAGGCGCCTCCTCGTCGCCGTCAGCCGCGGACACCCCGAAGGCGCGCCCCGGTTCGGCCGAGGACCGCGCGGCCCGCAAGGTGCTCGCCCGCGTGGAGAAGCAGCTCGAGCGCATCGCCCTACGCGAGGCGGAGCTGCACGCGGAGATGGAGGCCAACCTCACCGACTACGACCTCCTCGCGCGCGTCGGCGAGCAGCTCGGCGAGCTTGCCGCGGAGAAGGAGGAGCTGGAGCTGGAGTGGCTCGAGGCCTCCGAGGTCGTCGAGTAGCGCCGCTCAGCTGAAGGGCGCGAGCAGCGAACGCAGCAGGCCGGCGAGCTGGGTGCGGTCCTTGTCCGAGAGGTCGGCGAGCAGGTCGGCCTCGGCCGCGAGCAGCGCCTCGAAGGCACCGTCGACGGCGGCCTTGCCCTCGGCGGTGAGCCGCACCAGCACGCCGCGGCGGTCGCGGGGGTCGGGCAGCCGCTCGACGAGGCCGCGCGCGGTGAGCCGGTCGACCCGGTTGGTCATGGTGCCGCTGGTCACGAGCGTCTCGCGCAGGAGCCGTCCGGGGGAGAGCTCGTACGGCTGGCCCGCCCGGCGCAGCGCCGCGAGGACGTCGAACTCCCACGACTCGATGCCGTGCGCGGTGAAGGCGTCGCGTCGGGCGAGGTCGAGGTGGCGGGCCAGGCGGCTGATGCGCGAGAACACCTCGACGGGCGCGAGGTCCAGGTCGCCGCGCTCGCGGCCCCAGGCCTCGACCAGGTCGTCCACCTCGTCGCGCATGACGACATCGTGCCAGATCGGTCGAGAATCTTGACATCGAGACTGTTTGGGCGGGAAGGTGAAGTATCTCGACATCAAGACACCTCGTCCGACACCTTTCGGTATCCAGGGACGTTCTGGTGGGCGAAAGTGCCGATTGACCTACCAGCACGTCCCTCGATATCCCAGTGCGGGAGACGTGAAGGCGCCGTGACCGACGACCGACGACCCGTGGAGGACGCCATGAGCCACACCTGGGACCCCGACCGCTACCTGGCGTACGCCGACGAGCGCGGGAGGCCGTTCGTCGACCTGCTCGCGCGGGTGCCCGCCGAGAGCCCGCGCGTCGTCGTCGACCTCGGCTGCGGCCCCGGCAACCTCACCGCGCTGCTGGCCGACCGGTGGCGCGGCGCCGAGGTGACGGGCGTCGACAGCAGCCCCGAGATGATCGAGGCCGCCCGTGCCGTCGACGGCATCCGCTGGGAGGTCGGCGACCTGCGCGACTGGGCCCGCCCCGACCCGCTGGCCCTGCGCGAGCCGATCGACGTGCTGGTCTCCAACGCGACGCTCCAATGGGTCCTGGACCACCTCGAGCTGCTGCCCGGCCTGGTCGACCGCCTCCGGCCCGGCGGCTGGCTCGCCTTCCAGGTGCCCGGGAACTTCGACGAGCCCAGCCACACCACCCGCACCGATCTCGCCGCGCGCGAGCCGTACGCCGCACACGTGGGCGACGCCCGCGTGCCCGCGAGCCACGACCCGGCGGTCTACGCCCGGGTCCTGCTCGACCTCGGCTGCGAGGTCGACGCGTGGGAGACGACGTACCTCCACGTCCTCACCGGTGAGGACCCCGTCTTCGACTGGGTCTCCGGCACCGGCGCCCGGCCCACTCTGCAGGCGCTGCCCGACGACCTGCGCCCGCTCTTCGAGGACGAGTTCAAGGCGCTGCTGCGCGAGGCCTACCCGGCCGACGCCGCCGGCCGGGTGGTCCTGCCGTTCCGGCGCATCTTCGTGGTGGCGCGCAAGCCGCAGGGGGTGCCGGTGCCGTGAGGCTCCACCACGTGCAGGTCGCGTGCCCGCCGGGGGGCGAGGACGTCGCCCGCCGGTTCTACGCCGACGGGCTCGGCATGACCGAGGTCGACAAGCCCGCTGACCTGGTGGCGCGAGGCGGGTGCTGGTTCCGCGCGTACGACGACGCGGGCGCCGTCGCGGCCGAGCTGCACGTCGGCGTCGAGGACCCGTTCGCCCCTGCGCGGAAGGCGCACCCGGCCTTCGCCGTCGCCGACCTCGACGAGGTGGCCGGGCGGCTGCGCGCCCTCGGCTTCGAGGTCGACGAGGGCCAGCGGCACTCGTTCCCCGGCCACGTCCGCCTCCACACCTCCGACGGCCACGGCAACCGGGTCGAGGTGCTCCAGCTGTCTGACTGAAAGTTACCGACTGGTAGCCTCGCGGGCATGCCTGCCGTCCTGGACCTCTGGAAGAAGACCTCCGCCCTCCCGCTGGGCAGCCGCGTCTTCTCGCTCGCCTTCAGCCAGAAGGCGCCCTACTTCGCCTCCATCCGGCCGCGGTTCACCGTCATCGAGCCCGACCACGTCGAGCTCGTCATCCCGAAGCGCCGCCGGGTGCACAACCACCTCGGGACGGTCCACGCCATCGCCCTCTGCAACGGCCTCGAGGCGGCCATGGGGGCGCTGGCCGAGTCGACGATCCCGCGCGACCGGCGCTGGATCCCCAAGGGCATGGAGGTCGCCTACACCGCCAAGGCGACCACCGACATCACGTGCATCGCCGAGACCGACCCCGGCCAGTGGACGGCCGAGGTCGGCGAGGGCTACGACCTGCCGGTGCGCGTGCGGGGCGTGCGCACCGACGGCACCGTCGTCGTCGAGGGCGAGATCCGCCTGTGGGTGACCGAGAAGCGCGGAGCGTAGCGACGCGCTTCGACGTCTCGAGTGCGCCCGAGCCTGCGTGGGCGCAACCGTTCCGCGTCGGCTAGAGCGCCGTCGCGTTGCCTGACGGTGCCGGGCCCACCATCGGCACGTCGAGCACCTTCTTCTCCCCGACCAGGCGCTTCTGCACGATGGTCGCGATCCAGGTGAGGACCAGGTTGACCGCGACGTAGATGCCGGTGATGACGATGGCCGTCGGCACCTGGTTGCCGAACTCGAGGTAGATCGGCTTCGCCACCGCCGTGAGGCCGGGGGCGAGGATGTAGTAGCCGAGGCTGGTGTCCTTCAGGGCGACGACCATCTGGCTGATGATCGCCGGCAGCATGATCTTGACCGCCTGCGGCAGCAGCACCGACGTCATCACCTGCGACTTGCGCATGCCGATGGCGTACGCCGCCTCGGCCTGGCCGCGCGGCACGGCGTTGATGCCGGCGCGGAACACCTCGGCGAGGACCGACCCGTTGTAGAGGGTCAGGGCGATGACGACGCACCAGAACGACGTGAGCGGCCCGTTGCCGATCGCGAGCAGGAAGAACGTGAAGACCATCAGCAGCAGGACCGGGACGGCCCGGAAGAACTCGACGACGAGCCACGCCGGCCAGCGGACCCAGCCGTGGTCGGAGAGCTTGGCGACGCCGAAGACGAGGCCGAAGACGACCGCGAAGATGATCGAGAAGAACGCCATCTTGAGGGTCTGGAGGAGACCGTCGACGAGGATGTACTCGATGTAGTCCGGGGTGACGAACGGCTCCCAGAGCTCGTACTCGAGCTGCCCGGCGTCGTAGAGCGCCCAGATGGCGTACGCGACCATCGCGACCAGCACGACCACGCTGACGACGGTGTAGATCCGGTGCCGGGCGACCGTCTTGGGGCCGGGGGCGTCGAAGAGGACGGACGAGCTCATCGCGCGACCCTCACCTTTCGCTCGACGAGGTAGGACGACAGCGAGATGACCTCCACGACGACGATGTAGCCGATCGCGAAGAAGAGGAAGATCCCGATCCGCTCGTCGGCGTTGTCGTTGGTGAAGCCGCGCATCGTGGCCGTCGCCTCGGCGAGGCCGAAGGCCGCCGCCACAGACGTGTTCTTGGCGAGAGCGATCATCACGCTGGTCATCGGCGGGATCACCGCGCGCGTCGCCTGGGGCAGGATGACGAGCGTCATCGACTGCGAGAAGGTCAGGCCGATCGCCCGGCCGGCCTCGGCCTGGCCGAGGGGGACGGCGTTGACGCCGGAGCGCATCGCCTCGCAGACGAAGGCCGAGGTGTAGAGGGTGAGGGCCAGGCAGGCGCGGAAGAAGAAGGCGGAGACGTTGTAGCCCGCGATCTCGATGTTCTCGACGACCTTGAAGTTGTAGCCCAGCACCGGCATCGCGATGAAGATGAAGACGAAGATCATCAGCAGCGGCGTGTTGCGGAAGAGCGTGACGTAGAGCGACGCCGCCTTGTTGAGGATCGACACCGGGCCGACCCGCAGGACGGCGAGGATGGTCCCGAGCACCAGCGAGGCGATGCCGGAGACGACGAACAGCCCGATCGTCAGGCCGAACGCCTTGAGGTACTCGTCGAAGTTCGAGAACACCGCGTCCATGGGCGGCGAGCTCCTCTCTGCGGGACGCCGGCGGGCCTCGCGGCCCGCCGGCGTCCGATCAGTGGTGCTTCAGGGTGATCCGGGTGATGTGCTCCGGCGTCAGGCGGCCGGGCACTCGTCCATGGCCGGCGGCTCGGGCGTGTCGACGCCCGACTGGCCCAAGGTGGCCTCGAAGGCCGCGGCCCAGTCGCCGTCGTCCTCGGCCTTCGTGAGGGTGTCGACGATCCACTGGCACATCTCGGGCTTGTCGAGGCTGTAGCCGACGCCGTAGCGCTCCTCGGAGAACGGGTCGACGACGACCTTGAGCTCGTCGGGGTGCTCGGCGGCGTAGCCGAGCAGGATCGCGCCGTCGGTGGTCATCGCGTCGACGGTGCCGCTGAGGACCTGGTCGACGCACTCGGAGTAGGTGTCGAAGCCGCGCGGCTTCGCACCCTCGGCCTTGATGTTGTCCAGGGAGGTGGAGCCGGTCACCGAGCACACCTCCTTGCCCTTGACGTCGTCGAGGCTCTCGATGTCGCTGTCCGAGGCCACCAGCAGCTGCTGGCCGGTGACGTAGTAGGGGCCGGCCTGGCCGACGACCTGGCGGCGCTCGTCGGTGATGGAGTACGACGCGATGACGAGGTCGACCTCGCCCTCCTGCAGGAACGGCTCGCGGTTGTCGGAGATGGTCTCCTTCCACGTGATGTCCTCGGGGGCGATGCCGAGCGACGCGGCGAGGATCTTGCCGATCTCGGGGTCGAAGCCGACGGGCATGTCGTCCGTGGCGCCCTTGAAGCCGATGCCGGGCTGGTCGTACTTCACACCGATGGTGATCTCGCCCGAGTCGGCGAACTCCTTCATGGCCGTCCCCTCGTCGAACTCGTCGCCGGCGTTCTCCTGGACCTCCACGTCGGTGGTGTCGCCACCGTCGTCACCTGCGTCGCCGCAGGCAGCGAGCGAGAGGGCCAGTCCGACGGTCGCGATGACGGCCTTGGTACGGATGAATCGCATTCGCTTCTCCCTATGTCTGTGGTGCGGGAACTCGTGGTCGGACCCGATGCCTCAGTGCTTGAGGATCTTGCCGAGGAAGTCCTTGGCGCGGTCCGATCGGGGGTTGGTGAAGAACTCCTCGGGGGTGTTCTCCTCGACGATCGCGCCGTCGGCCATGAAGACGACGCGGTCCGCGGCCGTGCGGGCGAAGCCCATCTCGTGGGTGACGACGACCATGGTCATGCCCTGCTGGGCGAGGTCGACCATGACGTCGAGGACCTCCTTGATCATCTCCGGGTCGAGGGCGGAGGTTGGCTCGTCGAAGAGCATGACCTTCGGCTCCATCGCCAGTGCGCGGGCGATCGCCACGCGCTGCTGCTGGCCGCCGGAGAGCTGGGCGGGGTACTTCTCGGCCTGGTGGCCGACGCCGACGCGGTCGAGGAGCTCGCGCGCCTTCTTCTCGGCCTCGGCCTTGCCCATGCCGCGGACCTTGATCGGACCCAGCGTGACGTTCTCCAGGATCGTCTTGTGGGCGAACAGGTTGAAGCTCTGGAAGACCATGCCGACCTCGGCGCGCAGCGCGGCGAGCGCCTTGCCCTCCTGCGGGAGGTCCTTGCCGTCGAGGGTGATGGTGCCCTCGTCGATGGTCTCGAGCCGGTTGATGGTGCGGCACAGCGTGGACTTGCCCGAGCCGGACGGCCCGATCACGACCACGACCTCGCCGCGCTTGACGGTGAGCTCGATGTCCTTGAGGGCGTGGAGCTGTCCGAAGTGCTTCTGGACGCCGTCCAGCACGACGAGGGGCTCACCCCGGCCGGCGCTGACGGTGCCCGTTTCCTGCGCGGTCATAGGCGCAACCTATCGGCAGGTGGACCGCAAGGGCCATCACGCATGGCCCGTCGGGACTATTACAGACTGGTGACGATTCCGGCGTCGGGATCCCAGCGGCGCAACGATGCGAGCGTCAGGACCGCGTCCTCGTGCCCGAGCACCTCGACGGCGCGGCCCACGTCGGCACGATCCATCCTCCGGGCCAGGGTGACGTGCGGCAGCCAGCCCAGGTGCTGCACGTCGCGCACCCGCGAGCGGAGCAGGAGCACCGCCCGCGCGAGCTCGTCGGGCACGTCGAGGACGCGGACCACGGAGACGCGGGTGCCGCCGAGGAGCGCGATCCCCGATGCCCGCACCTGCACCGGCAGCAGTCCCGCCACCAGCTCGGCGGCCCGCCGCTCGTCGTCCGGGTCGAGCGCCGGGGCGGCCAGCACAGTGACGTGCGGGCTGTTGGTCGCGCCGCGGTGGTCGAGCTGGGAGGGAACGCCGGCGTCGCGCAGCAGCTGCCAGTCACGGCGTACGACGTCGCAGCCGGCGTCGTCGGGCAGCAGCTCGAGGGCGTGCATGCGGGGCATGCCGCGAGCCTAGGAGCGGCCTCGCGATTCCCGGGCCCCCGCCGGTCGCCGTACCCTTGTCCGGTCATGAGCACCGTCGCAGAGACCCCCGCCCGCACCTACGAGGTCAAGACCCACGGGTGCCAGATGAACGTCCACGACTCCGAGCGGCTCAGCGGGCTGCTGGAGGACGCCGGCTACGTCCGCGCCGGCTCCGACGAGCAGGCGGACGTCGTCGTCTTCAACACCTGCGCGGTCCGGGAGAACGCCGACAACAAGCTCTACGGCAACCTCGGCCACCTCGCGCCGGTGAAGGCCCAGAAGCCCGGCATGCAGATCGCCGTCGGCGGCTGCCTGGCCCAGAAGGACCGCGACACGATCACGAAGAGGGCGCCCTGGGTCGACGTCGTCTTCGGCACCCACAACATCGGCTCGCTGCCGGTGCTCCTCGAGCGCGCCCGGGTGCAGGAGGAGGCCCAGGTCGAGATCCTCGAGTCGCTGTCGGTCTTCCCCTCGACGCTGCCCACCAAGCGCGAGTCGGCGTACGCCGCCTGGGTCTCGATCTCGGTCGGGTGCAACAACACCTGCACGTTCTGCATCGTCCCGTCGCTGCGCGGCAAGGAGAAGGACCGCCGGCCCGGCGAGATCCTCGCCGAGGTCGAGGCGCTCGTCGCGGAGGGCGTCACCGAGATCACCCTGCTGGGGCAGAACGTCAACGCCTACGGCGTCGAGTTCGGCGACCGCCAGGCCTTCTCCAAGCTGCTGCGCGCGTGCGGCGACGTCGAGGGCCTCGAGCGGGTCCGCTTCACCTCCCCGCACCCGGCGGAGTTCACCGACGACGTCATCGAGGCGATGGCCGAGACGCCCAACGTGATGCCGTCGCTCCACATGCCGCTGCAGTCCGGCTCCGACAAGGTGCTGCGCGACATGCGCCGCTCCTACCGCCAGTCGAAGTACCTCGGGATCATCGAGCGCGTGCGCGCCGCGATCCCCGACGCCGCGATCACCACCGACATCATCGTCGGCTTCCCCGGCGAGACCGAGGAGGACTTCCAGGCGACGCTCGACGTGGTGCGCGCCGCCCGCTTCTCGGCCGCCTTCACCTTCCAATACTCCAAGCGTCCCGGCACCCCGGCGGCCGTCCTCGAGGACCAGGTCCCGCCGGAGGTCGTGAAGGACCGCTACCAGCGGCTCGTCGAGGTCGTCGAGGAGATCGCCTGGTCGGAGAACACGGCGCTCGTGGGTCGCACCGTCGAGCTCATGGTCGCCGAGGGCGAGGGCCGCAAGGACCTCGCGACCAAGCGGCTCTCCGGCCGCGCGCCCGACAACCGGCTCGTGCACTTCGCCGCCGACTTCTCCGCGGTGTCCGAGGACTCCGTGCGGCCCGGCGACATGGTGACCGTCGAGATCACCTACGCCGCGCCCCACCACCTCGTCGCCGACGGCGCGGTCCGGTCCGTCCGCCGCACCCGCGCCGGCGACGCGTGGGAGCGTCGTACGTCCGCCCCGCCCGCCGCGTCCTCCGTGGGCCTCGGCATGCCGTCCGTCGGCGTCCCGGCACCCCTCCCGCCCGCGGCGAACGCCTGCGGCTGACCGGCGCGCGCGCTCTCCGGCCGCGGCGGTCACCGGATATCCGGTGACTCACCCGCCACCGTGGTGGATCCGAGCCACCAGGTGACCCGGATGCTCCATGATCTCGTCATCCACAGATCCCCGCTGGGCGATCGCGACGGCCGGCCCCGGGCAGCACAGTGGACGGATGACCGATCTCGACGCGATCCTGGCTGTCCAGGGCGGCGTGGTCTCCCAGGCGCAGGCGCTGTCACTCGGGCTGCGACCACATGACGTACGTCGTCTGGTCCGTCGGCGCGAGCTCGCCCCGCTCCTTCCCGGTGTCTACCTCTCGCACACCGGCGACCCCACCTGGGTGCAGCGTGCGTGGGGTGCCGTGCTGGCCTGTGCCAGCTCGCGGGCCCTTGCCGGGGCGGACCTGGGCGCTGCGCTCGGCGGCAGCTCCGCGATGCGCGCTGCGGACGGCCCGGGCCGCACCGACGGCCACGATGGTCCGATCGAGGTCGTGGTCCCGAGGGCGCGACGCGTCGTGGCGCCCGCCGGGGTGCGTGTGACGCGCACGTTCGGCCTCGACGAGCGCGTCCACTGGAACCTGGGTCCGCCGCGCCTGCGCTACGACGAGGCCGCGCTCGACGTTGCCCTGGGCACGGCGGGGGACTTCGCCGCCGTGGGGGTCGTCGCTCGCGCCGTGCAGGGCCGCCACACCACCGCCGTACGCATGCAGCGGGCGCTGGCGTCCAGGACCCGCGCGCCCCGACGGTCGTTCCTCGAGGGCGTCCTCGCGGACGTCGCCCACGGCACCTGCTCGGTGCTCGAGCACGCGTTCCTCACCGGGATCGAGCAACCGCACGGCCTGCCGCGCGCCTCGAGGCAGGTCCGCGCCGGCACGGCGACCGGGATCGTCTTCCGCGACGCCGCCTACGGGGAACGGCTCGTGGAGCTGGACGGTCGGATGTGGCACGACACCGCCGAGCAGCGAGACCGTGACTTCGAGCGAGACCTCGACGCGGCGGTGGAGGGGCACGCCACCGTGCGACTCACGTGGGGCCAGGTGGTCGGTCGTCCGTGCTCGACCGCGGCCAAGCTGTCGCTGCTCCTCCAGCGGGACGGGTGGCCGCCGGGCAGGGCCTGCGGGGTCGGCTGCGCGCTCGCCGTCGTCGCGTGACCGTGGAAGTTCCGAGCCACCCGGTGACTCGGGACTTCCACGGTGGCCGAGCGATCCCCGGATATCCGGTGACCGCCCCCCGGGCGGCGAGACGGGACGTCGGCAGGAGCGAGAGGGCGCCTCAGGCGGGAGGCTCGGGCGAGCCGTCCTCGGCCTCCTGGCCGGCGGAGGGCCCACCATCGGAGTCGGAGTCGGAGTCGGAGTCCGAGCGCGGGGTGTCGGACTCCTTGTCCTCGACCTCCCCCTCGGGCGCCTGCGGCTTCTCGTCGGGTGCGGCGATCTCGTCGGGCAGGACGTCGTCGACGGCGGGGTTGTCCTCGGGGTCGAGGTCGCGCGCGAGGCCCGTGTCGGCGGGGTCCTCCTCCAGCGCGTCGACACCGCCGGGCACCAGCTGGGGCTCCTCGGTGTACGGCTCGGGCATGGGGCTGAGCTCGTCGTGGTTCATCGAATCCCTCCCTGGGGGTCGCTCATCGGAGATCCTGTCGCGGCGGTCGTGCTCCGGCCACCCCCGCCCGGGCGGGCGTCCCACCCGAAGGTGAGGTAGCCGTCCCCGGAGAAGAGGTGGGCGAGGGCGTGCGCCTCGTGCGGCACCATCGGCTCGGGGAGCGCGTCGAGCGCGAACCACCCCAGCTCCGCCGCCTTCTCGGGCTCGACGATCCGCGGCTCGCCGGTCCACGAGCGGGCGGTGAAGAACCAGTCGACCCGCTCCTCTACGGCCGGCCCGAACTGGCTGCGCTGCATCGTCAGGACGAACTCGAGGGCGACGTCGGTGATGCCGAGCTCCTCGAGGGCCTCGCGGCGCGCGGCGTCGTACGCCGTCTCGCCGGGCTCGACGTGCCCCGCGGCCGCGGCCGCCCAGTGCCCCGGCATGTAGGGCACCGGGCCCCGACGCTGCAGCAGCACCTCCGTGCCGTCGGCCCCGTCGCGCAGCAGGTAGACGTAGGACGCCGGGACGAGGGCGAAGCGGTCGGTCACGCGGCCACCGTAGGGGGCGGTCAGCGGGTGGTGCCGGGCGGGATGTCGTCGTTCTTGCCGTCGAGGGAGTCGAGGGCGTCGCGCGCCTTGCCGGTCGCCTGGTCGATCTTGTCGGCGTGCTTGCCGCCGGTCTTCTCGTTGACCACGCTGCCGGCCTTGTCGATGCCCTGCGCGATCTTGTCGCCGTGCTGGTCGACCGCGTCGGTGAGCGCGGCCTTCGCCTTGTCCATGAAGCCCATGGGTCCTCCTCGGTGCGGACGCCGGCCCACCCGGCGGATGGGGACTCCGGCGCTGTCGAGACTAGCCACGCTGCGACAATCGGGGCATGCCTCGTCCGGTCGTCGCCCTCGTCGGCGCCACCGCGTCGGGCAAGACGGGCCTGAGCCTCGACCTCGCCGAGCGGCTCGGGGGAGAGGTCGTCAACACCGACGCGATGCAGGTCTACCGCGGGATGGACGTCGGCACCGCCAAGCTGCCGGAGGCCGAGCGGCGGGGGATCCCCCACCACCTGCTCGACCTCTACGAGGTCACCGCCCCGGCGACCGTCGCGCTCTTCCAGGGCTGGGCGCGTGACGCGATCGCCGACATCCGCGGCCGCGACGCCACCCCGGTGCTGGTCGGCGGCTCCGCGCTCTACACCCGCGCGATCCTCGACCGCTTCGAGTTCCCCGGCACCGACGACTCGTTGCGCCGCGAGCTCGAGGTCGAGCTCGAGCGGGTCGGCAGCCACGCGCTGCACCAGCGGCTGGCGGGCGTCGACCCCGAGGCGGCGGCGCAGATCCTCCCCGACAACGGCCGACGCGTGGTCCGCGCCCTCGAGGTCGTGGCGCTCACCGGCCGGCCGTTCAGCGCGAGCCTCCCGAGGCTGGAGTACGTCGACCCGCTGACCGTGCAGGTCGGCGTGGACATCGACCGGCCGACCCTCGACGCGCGGATCGCCCGGCGGGTCGAGGAGATGTTCGCCAACGGGTTCGTCGAGGAGGTCGAGGCGCTGCTCGCCCGCGGCCTCGCCGACGCGCGCACCGCGTCGCGGGCGATCGGCTACCGCGAGGTGATGGGCTACCTCGCCGGCGACCGGAGTCTGGCCGAGGCGATCGAGCAGACGACGGTCGCCACCCGCCGCTTCGCGCGCCGCCAGGACTCGTGGTTCCGCAAGGACCCCCGCATCGTCTGGGTCGCGCACGACGACCCCGACCGCGTGGAGAAGGCGGTCGGGGCGGTCGAGCGGCTCGGCGGCTGACGTCAGGCCGCGGCCGGCCACGTCCGGTCGAGCGGGTTGTCGGTGGATGGTGCCATGGTGGTCCGATGGCGACGATCTACTACACCGGCTGCACCCTCGACGGCTTCATCGCGACCGACGACCACTCGCTCGACTGGCTGACCTCGCGCGACATCGACGACCAGGGGCCGATGGCCTACCCCGCCTTCCGGGAGCGGCTCGGCGCCTGCGTCATGGGCGCCTCGACGTGGCAGTGGATCCTCGACCACGACGACGACCCGTGGGGTCCGCTGCCGACGTGGGTGCTGACCCACCGCACCTTCCCGGACGCCCCGCCGAGCGTGCGGTTCGACTGCGACGACGTGCCGCGCGTCCACGCCGAGATGACCGAGGCCGCCGACGGTAAGGACCTGTGGGTGGTGGGCGGCGGTGAGCTGGTGGGGCAGTTCCACGACGCCGGCCTGCTCGACGAGGTCTGGATCCAGTACGCCCCGGTGACCGTCGGCAGCGGCGCTCCCGTGCTGCCGCGCCACGTCGAGCTCCGCCTCGAGGAGACCGCCCGCAACCGCGACTTCATGTGCGGGCGCTACTCCGTCGTCCGCTGACGGACGCACCCGCGAGGGTGTTGGACAACCCGCAGGGGCGGAGGCAGGGTGGTGCCATCGACTCTCGGGAGGAAAACCCATGCCCCACCTCGCCCGCCGCGTGACCGCCGGCGTCTCCGCCGCCAGCGGCCTGGCCGTCGCCGCCGCCCTGGTCGCCACCCCGGTCCCGGCCCAGCCCGCGCCGCAGGCCGCGCCGTCGACCACCTCCGACCGCCCCACCGTCAAGGACCCGACCGCGGTCGGCAAGGGCGGCGCGATCAGCACGGTCGACCCCGAGGCGAGCGCGGCCGGGCTCAAGGTGCTCAAGGCGGGCGGCAACGCCGTCGACGCCGCGGTGGCGGCAGCGGCGACGCTCGGCGTGACCGAGCCCTACAGCGCGGGCATCGGCGGCGGCGGCTACTTCGTCTTCTACAACGCCAAGTCCGGCAAGGTCCGCACCCTCGACGGCCGCGAGACCGCGCCGATGAAGATGCCGCAGGACGCCTTCATCGATCCCGCGACGGGCAAGCCCTACACGTTCACCCCCGACCTCGTGACCAGCGGCGCGAGCGTCGGCACGCCCGGCACCCTCGCCACCTGGGACAAGGCCCTCGGCAACTGGGGCACCCTCTCGCTCGCCGACGCCCTCGCCCCGGCCACCAAGGTCGCGCGCCGCGGGTTCAAGGTCGACGAGACGTTCCGCCAGCAGACCCTCGACAACGAGGAGCGCTTCGGGGCGTTCAAGGACTCCAAGAAGCTGTTCCTGCCCCAGGGTGACGCACCGAAGGTCGGCTCGATCTTCCGCAACCCCGAGCTCGCCGACACCTACGACATGATCGCCCAGCGCGGCACCAAGGCGTTCTACCGCGGCAAGCTCGCCCGCCTCATGTCGGAGGTGGTGCGCAAGCCGCGCACGACCGAGAACACCGACCTGCCCGTGCCCGCCGGCTGGCTCACGGCCCGCGACCTGCGCGACTACAAGGTCCGCTCGCAGCGCGCCACCCGTACCAGCTACCGCGGCCACGACGTCTACGGCATGGCGCCCTCGTCGTCGGGCGGCACGACGGTCGGGGAGGCGCTCAACATCCTCGAGCGCTACGACCTGTCGGCGATGACGACCGAGCAGGCGCTCCACCACTACCTCGAGGCGAGTGCGCTGGCCTTCGCCGACCGCGGCAAGTACGTCGGCGACCCGGCGTTCGTCGACGTCCCGACCAAGCGGCTCCTCGACGACCGGTTCGCCGCCGAGCGGGCCTGCTCCCTCAACCCGGCCAAGGCCGCGACCAAGCCGGTCGCGGCGGGTGACGTGTCGTCCTACGACGGCGTGTGTGCCCCGGCGTCGGCGAAGGGCACGACCGACGCCGACACGGAGAACATCTCGACCACCAACCTCACGGTCGCCGACCAGTGGGGCAACGTCGTGGAGTACACCCTCACCATCGAGCAGACCGGCGGCTCGGGCATGGTCGTGCCGGGTCACGGCTTCCTGCTCAACAACGAGCTCACCGACTTCTCGACGGTGTACGACGCCGCCGACCCCAACCGCATCCAGCCGGGCAAGCGCCCGCGCAGCTCGATGTCGCCGACGATCGTGCTCAAGGACGGCAAGCCGTTCCTGGCGCTGGGCTCGCCCGGTGGTTCGACGATCATCACGACCGTGCTGCAGATGCTGGTCAACCGCATCGACCTCGGCATGACCATCGAGGAGGCGATCGCGGCGCCGCGCGCGACCCAGCGCAACACCGCCAACGTGACCGCGGAGCCGGCCTTCATCGCGGCCTACGGTCCGGCGTTGACGGCGCTCGGCCACAACCTGGTTCCCGCGGGTGACGCGTTCACCAGCGCCGCCGAGATCGGCGCGGCCACGGCGATCGAGCTCGGCCCGCGCAAGCGGATGACCGCGGTGGCCGAGCCGAGCCGTCGCGGCAAGGGCTCGGCGAAGGTGGTCGACCCGCGCTGACGGTGGGCGCGCCTGCCACAATCGGGGCGTGAGCTACCCCTTCCTCAAGGGCCACGGCACGGAGAACGACTTCGTGGTGCTGCCCGACGCCGACGGCACGGTCCACGGCGACCTGTCCGCGGAGCGCGTGCGCGCCCTGTGCGACCGCCGTTCCGGCATCGGCGGCGACGGGGTGCTGCGCGCGGTCCGGGAGGGCGACGGGTGGTTCATGGACTACCGCAACGCCGACGGGTCGGTCAGCGAGATGTGCGGCAACGGCATCCGGGTCTTCGCGAGATACCTCCACGAGCGCGAGGGCGAGGCGTTCCCGATGCGGATCACCACCCGCGCCGGCGTCAAGGTCCTCGACCGGGCCGGCGACGAGCTCACCGCCGACATGGGCCGGCCCGAGGTGCTCGGGGAGACCGAGGTGTCGGTGATGGGCCGGACCTGGCCCGCGCTCCACGTCTCGATGGGCAACCCGCACGCCGTGGCGTACGTCGACAACCTGGCCGAGGCGGGTCCGCTGCTCGAGCCACCGGAGCACGACGACGCCGTCTTCCCCGAGGGCGTCAACGTCGAGTTCGTGGTGCGCCGCGGCGAGCGGCACGTCGCGATGCGCGTGCACGAGCGTGGCTCGGGCGAGACCCGCTCGTGCGGCACCGGCGCCTGCGCGGTGGCGGTCGCCACGGCGCTGGCCGACGACGCGCCCCGCGGGACGTCGTACCGCGTCGACGTGCCCGGCGGCACGCTGCACGTGGTGTGGACCGAGGACGACCGCGTGCTGATGACCGGTCCTGCAGTGCTCGTCGCCGAGGGCGTCACCGACCTCTGAGGCGAGCAGCGTGGACCGAGGCACGAGGACGACGGGTGGGCTCGCCCAGGTCGAGTGGCCGCGCGCCTGAGGAACGAAGGCGCGTACGGCTGTACCGAGACCGGGCAATAAGATCCGCGCCATGGACATCACCGGATCCACCGCCATCGTCACCGGCGGCGCGAGCGGCATCGGTGCCGCCGTCGCCCGCGCCCTCGCCGACCGGGGTGCGACCGTCGTGGTCGCCGACCTGAACGCCGAGAAGGGCGAGGCACTGGCCGCGGAGATCAGCGGCGTCTTCGCCGCCGTCGACGTCACCAAGACCGACCAGGTCGCCGCCGCGGTCGTGGCGGCCGCCGAGATCGCGCCGCTGCGCGCGTGCGTCAACTCCGCCGGCATCGGCTGGGCGCAGCGCACCATCGGTCGCGACGGTCTGCTCGAGCAGGCCCACGACCTCGACGCCTTCCGTCGCGTCGTGGAGATCAACCTCATCGGCACCTTCGACATGACGCGCCAGGCCGCGACCGTGATGAGCCGCAACGAGCCCGACGCCGACGGCCAGCGCGGCGCGATCGTCAACCTGGCCTCGGTCGCCGCCTTCGACGGCCAGATCGGCCAGGCGTCCTACTCCGCCTCGAAGGGCGGCGTCGTCGGCATGACCCTCCCGGTCGCCCGCGACCTGTCCGCCGCCGGCATCCGCCTCAACACCGTCGCCCCGGGCCTGATCGACACCCCGATCTACGACGCGTTCCCGGACCCCGAGGAGTTCAAGGCCAACCTGGGGCAGAACGTGCTCTTCCCCAAGCGCCTCGGCCGGCCCGAGGAGCTCGCCAGCATGGTGGTGGAGTGCCTGACCAACTCCTACATGAACGGCGAGACGATCCGCGTCGACGGCGGCATCCGGATGCCACCCAAGTGACGCTCCGCCCCCTGTCGCCGGCCGGCTGACTGGTCCAGACCGTCGTCCACGATTCGGTCGATCCCCACACGCGGCACCCGAAAGGGTGGATGGTGCAGGCGGGAAGCATGCATCACAGCCTGTGGGGGGCCGAGGATGACCAACGTGGTGGGGCCGCGCACAGCTACGGCCGGCAACGACGAGAGCGAGCTCGCGACGCTCGTACGACGATGGGTGGGCGCGCGCCGTGGGGGTGCCCTGCGGGTCGCGCCCGTTCCGCCCGCCGGACCGCCTGCCGAGCCGAGCGCCGAGGTGCTCGCCCGCACCGAGCCGGCCCAGCCGGTCCCGGCGGCCGCGGCGCCGCCTGCCGATGACGCCTCCGGGCTCCCTCCCCTCGCTCCCACGCGGGTGCTCCCGCGGCGCCCGGCCGGCGACGACCCCGAGCAGGCGCGGCGCGTCGCGGTGCTGATCGACGCCCGGCGCACCTCCGCGGACGTCGCTGCCGGGCTGCTCGACCGGCTGCCCGGGCGCGGCTCGGTCACCGTGTGCCGCGCCTACGCCGACTGGACCTCCTCCGACCTCGGGTCGTGGGTCGAGCACCTGCGCCGCCAGGGACTGCACTCCTTCCACCAGCTCGCCGACGACGACGCGCAGGCACGGGTGGCGCTGGCCATCGACGCGGTCGACATCGCCCGCGAGGCCTCCGTCGACGAGGTGGTGCTGGCCGGTGACATGACCTCGATGCTGCCGCTGCTGCACCGCCTCCACGCGGCCGGCGTACGCGTCGTGGTCGTGGGTCCCGGCCACACGCCCCACGACGTGCGCGCGGCGTGCGACGAGTTCGTGGACGAGGGCTCGCTCGTCGGGGCGCCCACGGTGCCCGCCGGGCGGCACCGCGCCTGAGGCGTGCGTCAGCCCTGCGCGAAACCGTTCGCGCGGGTGACGCCCAGCGACCTACCCTTGTCGGTATATGACGAACGCACCTGACTTCAACCTGCGCGACGCCCTCGACGCCACCCGTGGCTGGGACGACGACACGATCGAGCTCGACGACGAGCTCCTCGAGCCCGACGCCCCCTTTGACGAGTCGGGCTACGCCGACGACGGCGACTACGACGACGCCGACCCCGAGGAGCTCACCCTCGGCGCGCAGGAGCTCGCCGAGCGGCACGCCCTGCGCCGCGTCGCCAGCCTGCGCACCGAGCTCGAGGACATCACCGAGGTCGAGTACCGCCAGCTCCGCCTGGAGAAGGTCGTGCTCGTCGGTGTCTGGACCGAGGGCTCGGTCACCGACGCCGAGAACTCCATGGCCGAGCTCGCCCTGCTCGCCGAGACCGCCGGCTCCGAGGTGCTGGAGGCGGTCTTCCAGCGCCGGCAGAAGCCCGACCCGGCGACCTACATCGGCCGCGGCAAGGTCGAGGCGATCCGCGAGATCGTCCAGGCCACCGGCGCCGACACCGTGATCTGCGACGGCGAGCTCGCCCCGAGCCAGCTGCGCAACCTCGAGGACAAGATCAAGGTCAAGGTCGTCGACCGCACCGCCCTGATCCTCGACATCTTCGCCCAGCACGCGAAGTCCAAGGAGGGCCAGGCCCAGGTCGAGCTGGCCCAGCTCCAGTACATGAAGCAGCGCCTGCGCGGCTGGGGCGGCAACCTGTCCCGGCAGGCCGGTGGCCGTGCCGCCGGCGGTGAGGGCATCGGTGGCCGCGGTCCCGGTGAGACCAAGATCGAGACCGACCGGCGTCGCATCAACACCAAGATCGCCAAGCTGCGCCGCGAGCTCAAGGAGATGCGCGGCACCCGCGAGGTCAAGCGCCAGTCGCGCCGCCGCAACCACGTGCCGAGCGTCGCGATCGCCGGTTACACCAACGCCGGCAAGTCCTCCCTGCTCAACCGGCTGACCGACGCGGGTGTCCTCGTGGAGGACGCGCTCTTCGCGACCCTCGACCCGACGACCCGTCGTACGACGACCAGCGACGGCCGCGTCTACACGATGTCCGACACCGTGGGCTTCGTCCGCCACCTGCCGCACGACCTCGTCGAGGCGTTCCGCTCGACGCTGGAGGAGGTCGCCGACGCCGACCTGCTGCTCCACGTCGTCGACGGGTCGCACCCCGACCCCGAGGGCCAGATCGCCGCCGTGCGCGAGGTGCTCGCCGAGATCGGCGCGACCAAGGTCCCCGAGATCATCGTGGTCAACAAGGCCGACGCCGCCGACCCGCTGGTCATCGACCGGCTCCGGCGCCGCGAGCCGCACAGCGTGGTGGTCAGCGCCAAGACCGGTGCCGGCATCGAGGAGGCGCTCAGGACCATCGAGTCCGAGCTGCCCCGGCCGCAGGTCGAGTTCGACGTGCTGCTGCCCTACGAGCGCGGCGACCTGGTCAACCGGATCCACCAGGAGGCCGAGATCGGCTCGATGGAGCACACCGGCGACGGCACGCTCGTCGTCGGCCGGGCCAACGCCGACCTCGCGGGCGAGCTCGAGGCCTACGCCCGCTGACCCGGCTCGTCAGCGATCCCCGGTTGACCGGGGATCGCTGAACGTGTCAGGGCGTGCACGGGCCGACAAGCTCAGGGATCCCCGGCCGACCGGGGATCCCTGAGCCCGTCGATGACTCAGGCCTTGTTCCGCTTGCAGGCGTTGCCCACGTCGATGCTCTCGCCGCGGTCGACGATCACCTCACGGGTCGCCAGCACGTTGCCGCGCTTGTCGGAGCAGCTCAGCAGCCAGGCCTCCTTGGTGCCGGTCGGGCTGGGCGGGTTCGGGTTCCGGAAGGACACCGTGCCCGACCAGTCGTACTGCGCCGTGCCGCCGGCGTAGTTGTCCGCCACCAGGGTGTACGTCCCCGGCTGGGGGTCCGGGACCGTGATCTTCTCCGGGTTGGCCAGCGTGGCGCCCGACCCGACGGGCTCACCGTCGGGACCGTAGAGCGTGAAGTCCCAGTCCTGCGCCTCCGGGTCCGCGGTGGCCGGCCACCCGACCGACAGGTCCAGCCACCCGTTGTCCACGGCCGGCAGGCCCTGCACGGTGAACGTGGTGGACTCGCTGGCCCCCACCGCCGGCACGCCGGCGGGGTTGGTCAGCGTGATCGGCGCCTGCGGGGGAGCCAGGGCCTCGCGGCCGTAGCGCCCCATCACCAGCGGGCGGGTCGAGGGATTCACGTCGAAGTCGAACCTGCCGCCGGTCGAGGTGTAGTCGGTGCGCAGGTTGTCGGTGTAGAGGAGCGGCGGTCCGACGCTGCCGTCGAGCTGGATGACCGGCGAGGTCTCCGACGTCACGGTCTTCGTCACACTGACCGTGTGCTTGGCCGGGGCGGTGCCGGTGATGACCGAGTGCAGGTCGCGGTCGGCGGCTGCCTGCAGCGCGAGCCAGTACGCCTCGCGGTTGCCGCCGAGCCCGGCGCCGTCGGCGGGAGCCAGACCGAGGTACTCGCCGACGACCGCCTCCTCGTAGGCGGGGTGGAAGCCCTCGTCGCCGATCTCGAAGGTGTAGCCGAAGCCACCGGTGACCCAGTAGCTCCAGTCCTCGGTCGAGCCCGAGGTGTCGTACAGCTGGTACGACGCCTGGCTGGTGTAGTCGTTCTTCGACGCCATCGCGTCACCGAGGGCCTTCAGCTCCGGCTCGTCGATCGCGAGGCCGGTGGTCGCGATGGCCGGGGGACGCAGCACCAGGTTGCTGAAGGTGTGGTTGGAGATCATCATCGTGACCGCACGCTCGGAGATGAGCTTGCGGACCGCGTCGCTCTCCGGCTCGCTGCCGGGGCCGTCGCCGCGGAAGGTGTCGCTCGACCAGGCCGGGCTGGCGCCGCCGCCGCCCCAGAAGCCGGGGTAGTTGCGGTTGAGGTCGGTGCCGCGCAGACGGCCGGCGAGGTTGTTGTCGCACGTCCCGGTCCGGTACTGCGCGGGGGTGGCGACCGAGATCGAGCAGTTCTTGCGCTTCATCTCGTAGTCGAACGTGGAGAAGTTGCCCAGCGGTGTCGCGGAGCGCGAGATCTTGAAGCCGTCCACGTTGACGACCGGCACGAGGATCACCCGCGAGCGCGACAGCAGGTCGCGTGCCCGCGCGTCACCGTCCCGGTAGGACTGGAGGAGGTCGAAGGCGAACTCCATGGTGTGCTCGGCGCTGGGCCACTCGCGGGCGTGGTGGGCGCCCATGAGGAGGAACACCGGCTTGCCGTCCTTGACGTTGTCGGCGTCGACGGTGACCTCGATGCCGTGGATGTCCTCCCCGAGGACGGTCTTGTTCGCCAGCGTCAGCGGGCGGGTGAGGGACGGGTAGGTCCGCGCCAGCTGGTCCATGTCGCTCAGGTAGTCGGCGTAGGTGCGGTAGGACGTGCGGCCGCTGGGCAGGCCCGACGCGGCCACCGAGGCGGCGTACACCTTGTCGGCCTTTCGGTTCTTCTTCGTCAGAGCCTCGAGGTCCTTGACGGTGACCCGCCAGGTGAAGCCCGCGTCGCGCAGCGTCCGGGCGTCCTGCGCGTCATGGAGGACGACCTCGATCCCGCGCTGGTCGGCGTGCTCGGTGACGTCGAGCCCGAGGCCGATCACCTCGTTGCGTTCTTCGACCGTCGGCGCGTGCACCATGACGATCTGGGTGGCATCGCCGTCCGCCGTGCGGGCCAGCTCGCGTGGTGCGTCGTCGCGCCCGGCGTTGCCCGTGGCACCCGCCGCGGTGGCGGCGAGTCCGGCGGCGACGAGAGCGGTGACGGTGGCCAGCCTGGTGGCGCCGGCTCGTGGAAGTGGAATGCGTGGTGACATGTGTGCTCCCGAAAGGTGACGCCCGCGAGGGGGGACGCGGGGTGTGATCCACACAACACTGCGGCCTGATGCGCTGTCGATACCCACGACGGCGTACAGTCACTCGCGTTTTGTGTCGCGGGACCCGCCCGGAACCTTCCGCCGCGGCCGCCCGTTGACCCGTCCGGGCCCGGATTCGGGCGTTCGAAGTCTCGTCATGGAGGATGTCGCGCATGTCACGTGGTGTCTGGGTCCGCTTCATCCTCGTCGTCGGGCTCCTGATCGGGTGTGTCGCGCTCGCCGTCAACGTCAAGCCCAACCTGGGCCTCGACCTCCGCGGTGGGGCGCAGTTCATCTTCGAGGCCGAGGGCACCGAGCAGACCCCCGCCAACGCGGAGAACGTCGACAAGACCCTCGAGGTCCTGCGCGGCCGCGTCGACGCCCTCGGTGTCGCCGAGTCCACGCTGGCCCGGCAGGGTGAGAACCGGATCCTCGTCGAGCTGCCCGGCGTCACCAACGACGAGGAGGCCCAGCGGGCCGAGGAGCGCATCGGCAGCACGGCCAAGCTGACGATCCACGAGGTCATCGGCACCGCCCAGCCGGACGCCAAGCCCGCCAAGAAGGACAACCAGGTCCTGCCCTCCGACCAGGGCGACACGATCGAGGTCGGCCCCACGGTCATCCAGGGCGAGGAAGTCACCGGGGCGAGCGCCCAGCAGCCGGACAACAGCGTCGACTGGGTCGTCGGGATCGACTTCAACGGCAAGGGTGGCGACACCTGGGCCGACATCACCGGCAAGGCTGCCTGCAACCCGTCCGGCGACCCGAAGCGTCGCATCGCGATCGTCCTTGACGGCGAGGTCATCTCCTCGCCCGAGGTCAACACCGACGTCGGCTGCAACGTCGGCATCCGGGGCGGCAGCACCCAGATCACCGGCAACTTCACCTCGACGGAGGCCAAGGACCTTGCCGCCCTGATCGAGGGCGGCGCGCTGCCGCTGGAGCTGAAGGCGATCTCCGACCGCCTCGTCGGCCCCTCGCTGGGCGCCGCGGCGATCGACGCCTCCATCGAGGCCGGCATCATCGGCATCGCGCTGACGGGCCTCTTCATCATCTTCGTCTACCGCCTCGTCGGCTTCGCCGCGACGATCGCGCTGGCGTCGTACGCCCTGCTCGCCTACGCCATGCTCGTCGGGCTCGGCTCGACCCTGACGCTGCCGGGCCTCGCGGGATTCGTGCTCGCCATCGGCATGGCGATCGACGCCAACGTCCTCGTCTTCGAGAGAGCCAGGGAGGAGTACGTCGCCTACCCCTCGGCGGGGCTGAGGCGCGCGCTCTCCGTCGGCTTCAACAAGGCGTGGAGCGCGATCATCGACTCCAACGTCACCACGCTCCTCGCCGCGGGCCTGCTGTTCTTCCTCGGCTCCGGTCCGATCAAGGGCTTCGGTGTGACGCTGTCGATCGGTGTCATCGCCTCGATGATCTCGGCGCTGATCGTCGCCCGCGTGCTGTGCGACCTCGCCGTGTCCAACAAGCCGGTCGCCGCCCACCCCAACGTCAGCGGCCTGAGCCACCTCGGCACGGTCCGCACGTGGCTGGACCGCAAGGACCCCCAGCTGATGAAGCGCCGCACGACCTGGCTCGGCCTCACCGCCGCGGCCCTGGTCGTCGCGATCGCGGGCATCGTCACCCAGGGCCTCCAGCTCGGCGTCGAGTTCACCGGCGGCCGCCAGCTCGACTACTCGGTCAGCAAGGACATCTCCATCGACCAGGCGCGCCAGGCCGTCGCGGACGCCGGCTTCCCGGAGGCCGTCGTCCAGACCGCCGACACCGCCGACTTCACCGTGCGCACCGGTGAGATCTCCAACGACGAGGAGCAGCGCATCGAGCAGGAGCTCGCGGCGGTCGGCGGCACCGTGGACAAGATCGACGACCAGACGATCGGCGCCTCGCTCGGCGACCAGCTGCGCAACAACGCGCTCATCGCCTTCGGTGTCGCCTTCCTGGCCCAGCTGCTCTACCTCGCGATCCGGTTCAAGTGGACCTTCGGTGTCTCCGCCGTGCTCGCGATGGCGCACGACGTGATCCTCGTCGTCGGCCTCTTCGCCTGGCTGCACAAGCCCATCGACGGGATCTTCCTCGCCGCCGCGATGACCATCGTCGGTCTGTCGGTCAACGACACCGTCGTCGTCTTCGACCGCATCCGCGAGCGCTGGTGGGGCTCGAAGCCCGACGACAAGTTCATCGACGTCGCCAACAGGGCCGCCGTCGAGACGATCCCGCGCACGGTCAACACGGGTCTGGGCTCGATGTTCATCCTCGCCGCGCTCGTCTTCCTCGGCGGCGACTCGTTGCAGGACTTCGCCATCGCGCTCCTCGTCGGCCTCATCGTCGGCACCTACTCCTCCGTCATCGTGGCCACCCCGCTCCTGACCTACTTCCACGAGAAGTGGCCGATGAGCCGGGTGAAGAAGGAGAAGGTCGAGCGCGCGCCCGAGGACTCCGGCGCCGTCGTCTGAGGCGTGCCTCCCTGGCTCCTCCGTCGGTTTCCCCGCTCGAGCGGGGAAACCGACACCTGGAGGCCGTCCTACACCCCTCCGAGTGTCAGCTTCCGCCGACAGGTCGGCGTTGTCGGCGCCACGTAGGATCACCCCATGTTGTGGATCCTGCTGATCGTCGTCCTGGGCGTGGTCGCCTACCGCTACCGGGTCAAGATCCTCGCCCGGGTCCTCGGCCAGCCCGAGCGCCGCATCGAGCGCCAGATCGGTCGCAAGAAGAACTAGTCCGGTGCGCCGGTCTCTCGCCTGCTGCGCGTCGCCATGCGAGCGCGCTGGCGGCGTTGTCCCGCGCTCGACGGGCCTCCGGCCCGCCTTCGGCGCTCCGCCTTGCCATCACACTCGCCTGACGCCGCTCGCGACGGCGTCGACCGACGCCCCGGACTGATGGCGGCTGTGGACGGCGTACGACGGAGCGTCGGCGCCGCCGCGTAGGGTGCTCTGGTGCCCGAGACCGCCACCGCCGCCCCCTCCGTCGGCACGCCCGTCACCGAGGTCCTGAGCACCGCGGTCGCCGCCCTCGGCGGGCAGCAGCGCGACGGCCAGGTGCAGATGGCGACCGAGGTCGCCGAGGCGATGGAGGAGGGCCGCCACCTCCTCGTGCAGGCCGGCACCGGCACCGGCAAGTCGCTGGGCTACCTGGTCCCGGCGATGCTCCACGACAAGCGCGTCGTCGTCGCCACCGCGACCCTCGCCCTCCAGCACCAGCTCGTCGAGCGCGACCTGCCCCGGCTGGTGGAGGCCGTCAGCCAGATCAAGAAGGACGTGCCCGGCCTCGACACGTCCTACGCCGTCCTCAAGGGCCGCTCCAACTACGCGTGCCTCCACCGGATCCGCGCCGGCGTCCCCGACGACCAGGGCACGCTCGTCGACGTACCCCTCGGCGCCATGGCCGAGAAGGTCCTCGAGCTGCGGGCATGGGCCGAGGAGGAGTCCGAGCAGGGCGGCAGCGGCGAGCGCGACAACGCCCCGCGCCACACCGACCGCGAGTGGCGGCAGGTCTCGGTCAACCACCGCGAGTGCCTCGGCGCGAGCAAGTGCCCCTTCGGCGCCGAGTGCTTCGCCGAGCTCGCGCGCGAGAAGGCCCACCGCAGCCACCTCGTCGTCACCAACCACTCCCTCCTCGCGATCGACGCGATCGAGGACGTGCCGATGATCCCCGACTACGACACGGTGGTCATCGACGAGGCCCACGAGCTGACCGCGCGCGTCACGCAGGCGGCGACCGACGAGCTCGGCGTCTCCGACATCGAGCGCGCGGCCCGCCGTGCGACGCGCTGGACCGACGGCGAGGGCGACCCGGCCGGCGACCTCGAGGACGCCGCCCAGCAGCTGGCCGAGGCGATCGAGGCGACGCCGCCGGGCCGCATCGACCAGATGTCGACGCAACTGTCCGACGCGCTCGTGCTCGTACGAGACGCGGCGCGCGCCTGCCTGTCGGCGTTCCCGCGCGAGTCCGGCGGCGAGGGGGAGGCCGACGCCGGGCGCACGCAGGCCAAGGGCATGGTGCAGGAGGTCTTCGTCAACGCCGAGCGGATGGCCGCCGGCTCACAGGCCGACGTGCTGTGGCTGGGCGAGGCCCGTGACCGCTTCCCGGCCCGGCTGCACGTCGCGCCGCTGCAGGTGTGGGGGCCGATGCGCGACAAGCTCCTCACCGAAAAGACCGTCGTCTTCACGAGCGCGACGCTGATGCTCGGGGGCGAGTTCGGTGCGGTCGCCACCTCGCTCGGCCTCAAGCCGACCGAGCGGGTCGGCCACCAGGTGGCCACCACGGACGCCGACGACGCGCTGCCGTGGAAGGGCATCGACGTCGGCTCGCCGTTCGACTACGGCCAGCAGTCGATCCTCTACGTCGCCCGCCACCTCCCGCAGCCCGGCCGCGACGGCCTCGGCCCGGCGCAGCTCGACGAGATCTGCGACCTCGTCGACGCGCTCGACGGCCGCACGCTCGGCCTCTTCTCGTCCCGCCGCGCGGCGGAGACCGCGGCCGAGGCGGTGCGGTCCCGCCTGCCACACCTCACCACGCTCGCCCAGGGCGACGCCCAGCTGCCCGAGCTCGCCAAGCAGTTCGTCGAGGACCCCCACACCTGCCTCTTCGGCACGCTCTCGCTGTGGCAGGGCCTCGACGTGCCGGGCGACACCTGCCAACTCGTGATCATCGACCGCATCCCCTTCCCACGCCCCGACGACCCGCTGATGTCCGCGCGCCAGCGAGCCGCCGACCAGGCCGGCGGCAACGGCTTCATGCAGGTCGCCGCCACCCACGCCGCGCTCCTCATGGCGCAGGGCGCGGGGCGCCTCATCCGTACGACGTCCGACCGCGGCGTCGTCGCGGTCCTCGACCCGCGCCTCGAGACCGCGCGCTACGGGCGGTTCCTCAAGGCGTCGCTGCCGCCGATGTGGTCCACCACCGACCCCACCCTCGTGCGCCAGGCGCTCAAGCGGCTCGGGCAGGCGTAAGTCCGCCGCGTCCGTGCTCCGGTCGCGCGTCGGCCCGGCCCGGGACGTCATGGCGCACGGTCGCCCGGGCAGCCGCCAGCCATGACGTACGCCGACAACGTCATGGCGCGCGGTCGCTCGGGCAGCCGGCGCCCATGACGTCCGCGACTCAGGCGGGTGGGCGGTAACCGAAGACCTGGTAGTCGCGGGCGTACATCCGCGCCACGAGCTCCCGGAGCTCGTCGGAGACCTGCCGGTCCCGGCCGCCGGGGGCGGTCTGGTTCTTCGGGGCCGTCGGCACGGCGGGAGCGCCGATGCGCTCGCACACCTCGGCGAAGTCGCGGTCGAACGTCTCGAGCCGGCCGACGAAGTCCACGCGGTTGAGGTCGATCATCCGGCTCTGCAGCGTCAGGTGCTGGTCCGTGCCCGGCACGGCGGACAGGTCCTGCGCGGCGGTCCAGCGGGCGAACTCCTCGACCACCTGCATCCGCTCGTGGGTCTCCGGGTCGAAGTCGTAGTAGTTGTTGTCGACGACCTTGTCGTGCCACGCGGAGACGAAACGGTCCAGCGGGTCGCGGACGAAGGCGAAGGTGAAGTAGTCGGCGAAGCTGGCGAGCGGGTAGCGGATCCGCATCGCGTGGTCGACGTCCATGCTCACGCCGTGCGTCTCGCAGTGGTGGCGGATGGTGCGCGTGGCGACCTTGGCCACGCGGTACCAGACGAACCGGTGGCTGTGGCTGATCGTCAGGTTGTACGCCAGCGGGCTGAGCCAGCCGGACGTCTCGCCGGCCGCGGCCAGCCGGTCGACCTCCGCCTGCGCGTCGGGCGTCAGCCGGCGGCGGTTGCCCGGGCGGGTGCGGAAGAGCTCCGGAGGAGGAGCGTCGGGGCCGGCGGCAGACATCGCCGCGAGGCTACACCGGCGCCCCCTCAGCCGAGCGGGATGCGCCCTCGCAGGGACTCGGGGTCCGACACGGGCGACTCGCTGGTCTCCTCGATCAGCTCGCGGGCCTTGTCGACGCTGTCCCAGACGTTCCACAGCAGCACGCCGCGGACCTGGCCCGACCTCAGGTAGTAGACGACGCCGGTGCCGACCTCGCCGTCCTTCCAGTCCTCGACCATGTCGAGCCGGCTGCTGGTCTCGCCGACCGCCTCGTAGCCGTAGTCGAGGATGTCGGACCAGAAGAACGGCGTGTAGCCGTAGGCGTCGTCGGCGCCGGCCATCACCTTACCGGCGTGCTCACCGGACTTCTCGGCGTGGTCGACGTGCTCGACGCGGCGGCGCCCGAGGAGGGCGTCGGGGTAGGACGCGACGTCGCCCGCGGCGTACACGTCCGCGTCGCTCGTGCGCAGGTGCTCGTCGACCACGACGCCGTTGTCGACCTCGAGGCCCGCGGCCTCGGCGAGGCCGGTGCGCGGGAGGACGCCGACGCCGATGACGGCCGCGTCGGCGGTGATGGAGGTGCCGTCGTCGAGCCGGATCCGTACGCCGCCGTCCTCCTCCTGGCCGCCCTCCACCGAGCCGTGGACGACGGTGACCCCGCGGTCCTCGAAGGCCCTGGTGAGCGTGGCGGCGAGGGCGCGGGGGAACATCTGCTCCTGCACGTCCTCGAGGTCGAGCACGAGCGTCACCTGCACGCCGTTCTGCACGAGGGCGGAGGTGATCTCCGAGCCGATGTAGCCGCCGCCGATGACGGCGACGTGGCTGCCCTCGGTCGCGACGGCGCGCAGCCGCTGGTAGTCGGCGGCGGTGCGGTAGTAGATGACCCGCGGGCCGGGGTCGACGGCGAGGACGCGGGGCTCGGCGCCCGTGGCGAGCAGGAGCTTGCCGTAGCCGACGGTGCTGCCGTCGGCGAGGCGTACGACGTGGGCGCCGGGGTCGACCTCGGTCACCGTGGTGTCGGTGACCAGGTCGACGTCGTCGTCGTCGTCGAGGTCGCCGGCGAGCGAGGACCCCTCGAGGGTCTCGTCGTCCTTGAGCCAGAGGTCCTTGGTCAGCACGGGCCGGTAGACCGGCTTGTCGGGCTCGGAGCCCAGGACGGCGATGCGGCCGCTCCCGTCCTGGGACCGGATGCCCTTCACGGCGCTCGCCGCGGCGACCCCCGCCCCGACGATGACGTAGTCGTAGGACTGCTCGACGTTGCTCATGCCGCCATCGTGGCCGGTGGGTCCGTGCCTTTCAACGGCCTCCCACCCCTGCGGTCGTCAGAGGCTGCGCAGCACAGCCGTCACGACGCCGAGGATCGTGGCGTCGTCGCCCGGGATCGGGTCGTAGGCGTCGTTGTGGGGGAGCAGCCACACGTGGCCGTCCTTGCGCTGGAACGTCTTGACGGTCGCCTCGCCCTCGATCATCGCCGCGACGATCTGGCCGTTCTCGGCCGTCTGCTCCTGGCGGATGACGACGTAGTCGCCGTTGCAGATCGCCGCGTCGACCATCGAGTCGCCGGCGACCTCGAGGAGGAAGAGGGTGCCGTCGCCGACGAGCTGCTTGGGCAGCGGGAAGACGTCGGTGACCTGCTCCTCGGCGAGGATCGGGCCACCGGCTGCGATGCGGCCCACGACCGGGACGTTGGTCGCGACGGGGTTGGCGTCGCCGATGCCGGTCTCGTCGAAGGTGCTCTCGTCGGCGCTCGACATGCTGCGTCGCGCGGCCATCACCTCGGGGAGGAACACCTCGAGGGCGCGGGGCCGGTTGGGGTCGCGCTTGAGGAAGCCCTTGCCCTCGAGCACGCGCAGCTGGTGGGCGACGCTGGACGACGACGTGAGGCCGACGGCCTGGCCGATCTCGCGCATCGACGGCGGGTAGCCCTTGGTCTCGATCGAGTCCTTGATCGTGGCGAGCACCCGCTGCTGGCGCGGGGTCAGGCCGGTGGCGTCCGGGGGGCCGTCGGGCATCTCGATGACGTTCTTGTCGTCCTGCTTGGCCATGCGTCCTCCACTAGCGTCGCCCCCTCCGCCCGCGGCTGGACAGGGAGGATCCGGTGCGCCCACCGTAGTCCTCCCGGCGCCGCAGGATCAAACACCTGTTCGAAGCCGCGTGTCGCTACTGTCCGGGCATGCCGACAGCGCTCCAGACCTCGTGCGTCGTGACCGGTGGTGCCCGTGGGATCGGCCGCGGCATCGCCGAGCTGATGGTCGCGCGCGGCCACCACGTCGTGATCGGCGACCTCGACGGGTGGGCCGCGGCCGCCACGGCGGCCGAGATCGGTGCGGTCGCCGGCCTCGCCCAGGACGTACGCGATCCCGCCTCTCACCGCCTCGTCGCGGAGGAGGCCGGGCGGCACGGTGCGCTGACGGCGTGGTTCAACAACGCCGGCGTCGGCGACGACGGCACGCTCGCCGAGCTGTCGGAGGAGCAGGTGCGCCGGCTGGTCGAGGTGAACCTGCTCGGTACGACGTGGGGCACCCGCGCCGCCCTCGCGGCCTTCGGCCCCGCCGGTGGCGACGTCGTCAACATCGCCTCGCTCGCCGGGCTCGGGCCGGTGCCGGGCTACAGCATGTACGCCGCGACGAAGGCGGCCGTCGTCTCCCTCTCGACCTCGGTCAACGCCGAGGCGCCGCGCGGGGTGCGGGTGCACGCCGTGTGCCCCGACGGCGTCGACACCGCGATGCTCGCCGCCCAGGACCCGGCCGGGCTCGGGTCGCAGCTCGTGTGGTCGGGCGGCCCGATCCTGTCGGTCGACGAGGTGGCGACCGCTGCCGTCTCGCTGGTCGGCTCGCGGCGCGTGGTGCGGGCGGTGCCGGGCTGGCGCGGGGGAGTCGTGCGCGGCTCGGCAGTCGCGCCCGGGCTGATGCAGCACGCCGCGAGGGTCTTCGCGGCCCAAGGTCGCCGGGCGATGCGACGGCGCTGAAGTCGTTCGAACACGCCGAACATTTGTTCGACCAGGTCCTTGAGTTGTTCGAACACGTGCTCTAACGTCGTACACATGTTCGATCGAATGTCTGATCGACCCCCGGTGGCCCAGGCCACTGTCGGTGGGTCCGACTAGACATTCGCTCGACAGAACACGACCGGCTGATCTTCCCCAGGAGGCCACCATGAGCACCCTCAGCCTTGCCCCCGCTTTCACCGCCACCCCGCGTGCCCGCTCGACGGTCCGCCTGACCCGTCGCGGCCGCCTGGCGGTCTTCCTGACCTCGCTGTTCCTCGTCCTCGGCGTGGCGTTCATGCTCGCCGGCGGCGCGGTCGGCACCGGGGAGGCCGGTCAGCCGGCTCCGACGGAGATCGTCCAGGTCGCGCCCGGCGACACCCTGTGGGGGATCGCCAGCGAGCTCGCCACCGACGGCGACGTCCGCTCCGTGATGAGCGAGATCGAGCGGCTCAACGCCCTCGAGTCCGCCGGCCTCTCGGCCGGCCAGAAGCTCCGCGTCCCAGTCGTCTCCGACTGACGCAGAGGCCTCCATCAGCCGCTTCGACCCCGGCTGGTGGAACCAAGGGGAAGACCGAGGGGCGGGCCCAGTGGCCCGCCCCTCGGCGCATTTGTGGTCGCGTGTTCCTCGCTCACGGGATCCGGGTGCTCGGGGTGCGGGCGAGGGTGGCGGCCAGTGCGGGCGGCGCGGCCGAGGGTGGCGGCGTACGACATCACCGAGGCACGTGTTGTTGTCGTTCGCCGCCACGGTGAGCGGGGCGGCTGGTTGGCGCGCGAGAGGGTGGCGGCATACGACATGGCCGGGGCCCGTGTTGTTGTCGTTCGCCGCCACCCTGGGTGACTTCTCCACAGGTTTTGCCGTCGGGGTGGTTCCGCGGTCGCCCGGATGGGTAGTTTCAGCGTGCTGACGCTGTTCTCGGGAAGGCCCCTCATGCATCCACGCCGCCTGCACGTACGCCGCGCACTCGCGCTGACCCTGACGGTTCCCCTCCTGCTCGCCGGGTGCTCCGACGACCCCGAGCCGCAGCCGAAGATGCCGGAGACCACCAGCTCCTCGCCCACGCCGACTCCGACCGAATCCGGGACGCCGCAGGCGGAGAGTCCGGAGGACTTCATCCGGCGGTGGGTGAGAGCCGGCGACGAGATGCAGGTGACGGGGGAGACGGCTGAATACGAGAGTCTCGTGGATGGGACATGCAAAGCCTGTATCTCGTTCGTGGAATCGGTGAAGGACGTCTACAGCAACGGCGGGTCGGTGGACTTTGCTGGCTCAGAGGTCAATGCCATCAAGAGGCGTGAGCCGAAGCCGCCCACGTTCGCGCTGACAAAGACACTCCCCAGGACGGTTATCCGACGGCAGCAGGGATCACAGCCCGAAGTCCTCCCGCCTGGGCGGACAACTTTGCTCGTCATCCTCAAGCAGAAGCCGGATGGGTGGGCCATCTCCTATTACGGGATCCTTTGATGCTGCGAGTCGTCCTCGCCTTTGTGCTGGCAGGAATTGGCGTGATGGCCATCCCCTCCGGCGTTCAAGCAGCGGGTTGCCTCGCGGTCGGAATGGACGGTGTTTCAGCCGAGTGCGTCTGGAGCTACTCGGACTACGAGAGCTCGTCCGGCTCAGGCGACGGCCACACCTGGGTCGTGTCCATCCAGTGCGACAACGGCGGCATCTGCACCGAGCACGTCGAGTGCGTCGAGGGCGGCCAGGAGGGATACGTCCACGACGTCTTCATGGACGGCACGGACGTCGGCGACGTCTGCGTGCCGGACAATGCCGTACAACAAGTCGACATCGCCAAGCTGGTGATCCGCCAGTTCAAACGGATCGCGTGGCCGGCGTCCAAGCTCGTCGTGCAACCGCGCGGTGGGCGGACTCTCGTGAACTTCGAGACGAACTTCTACACACCCGACCACCGCTCCATCGATCAGGACCTCACGATCGCCGGCCAGGCGGTGGTGATCCGCGCTGTACCGGTCTCGTACACCTACTACTTCGGCGACGACGACAGCACCACGACCGCGAGCCCTGGGAGCCCGCACCCCGATCTGGAGATCACCCACATGTACACGCGCACGGGCGACGTCGTCGTACGGGTGGACACGACGTACGGCGGTGAGTACCGCATCGGGCAGGGGGAGTGGACGTCGATCCCGGACACCCTGACGGTCCAGGGGGAGGGGCAGGACCTCGAGATCGTCGAGGCGCTCCCGCAGCTCGTCCTCGAGTGACGACAACGTGGAAGATCCGAGCCACCAGGTGACGCGGATGTTCCACGCTCAGCGAGCCGCGCGCTTCCCGCCGACGGGCCGCGGAGGAGCGCCGTCGGAGGGTGGGGGCGAGGTGATCCCCAGCGCCCGCGTCAGCCGCGCCAGCAGCAGCAGCCCGACGAAGAGGCAGGCGATCGCGCCGAGGCAGGCGAGCGCCATGAAGCTCCAGGCCGACCCGCCCGACCCCGCGCGCGCCGCCGTACCGAAGTCGATGGCCGCGTAGACGAGGTAGCCCCAGGCGACCAGGCAGAGGGTGATCGCGGCACCCAGACCGAGGGCAGCCTTGTTCAGGGTCCGCGGCGCCGGGGCGGCCCTCCGCGACCCTGCTCGCTTACCCCCCGTGGACACGGACCTCATTGTGTCGGACGCGGCCTGATCGGGCACGGAATCGGGTGAGGTGTGGGCCCCGACACGCCGCCGGAGGACGTCCCCACGACGGGTGACAGGGGCACTGACCTGCGGTTTTACCGAGGCCCGGAAATTGATCCGACGAGGTCGGGCATTCGCTTGCGCAGCGTTGTGGTCGGGGCGTACGGTTACCACTACATCTAGTAGTTACACCGCTGTAGTTATCCACATCTGGTGCACAGGCCAGAGGGCGAACCACACAGCAACCGGCTAGTTGTCCACAGGAACACCCCCAGTCCACACCCTGTTCTACAGGTGTGTGAAGCGCGCCCGAGAGGAGGGCCCCATGCACTGTCCCTACTGCAAGAACGAGGACACCAAGGTCCTCGACTCCCGGGTCGCCGACGACGGGGGTTCGATCCGCCGCCGTCGTACGTGCGCCGCCTGCGACCGCCGTTTCACGACGGTCGAGAAGATGCAGCTCACGGTGCTCAAGCGCTCCGGCGCGACCGAGCCGTTCAACCGCGACAAGGCGATCGCCGGCGTCCGGAAGGCCTGCAAGGGTCGCCCGGTCACCGACGCCCAGCTCGCCTGCCTCGGCCAGGAGGTCGAGGACGCCCTGCGCCTGAGCGGGCAGGCCGAGTTCGACGCCAACGAGGTCGGGCTCGCGATTCTGGCGCCGCTGCGGGTGCTCGACGAGGTGGCGTACCTCCGCTTCGCGAGCGTCTACCGCGCGTTCGAGTCGGTCGACGACTTCGACGCCGAGATCAAGATGCTGCGGCTCGAGCGAGCCGCGGACGATCAGCCCGTCCAGACGGGCTGACCCACAGACGGCCCGGCAGACCGTGGGGAAGCGGTCTGCCGGGCTCACCAAGCACCCGCGAGAAGACTCGCGATGTTGAAACCACCACCACCACAGGAGACGGCATGACCGAGACGGTGAGCACCCGCGCCAAGGCGAGGGGCAAGGGCCTGAAGCTGGAGCGCGTCTTCAGCACCGAGGGCACGCACCCCTACGACGCCATCACGTGGGAGCGTCGCGACGTCGTCCAGCAGAACTGGAAGACCGGCGAGACCGTCTTCGAGCAGCGCGGCGTGGAGTTCCCCGACTTCTGGTCGGTCAACGCCTCCACCATCGTCACCACCAAGTACTTCCGTGGCGCCGTCGGCACCGACGCCCGCGAGTGGAGCCTCAAGCAGCTCATCGACCGGGTCGTGAAGACCTACACCAAGGCCGGCATCGACCACGGCTACTTCGCCACCGACGGTGACGCCGAGATCTTCGAGCACGAGCTGACCTGGCTGCTGGTCAACCAGTACTTCTCCTTCAACTCGCCTGTCTGGTTCAACGTCGGCACCCCGTCGCCGCAGCAGGTCTCTGCCTGCTTCATCCTCTCGGTCGACGACTCGATGGACTCGATCCTCAACTGGTACAAGGAGGAGGGCTTCATCTTCAAGGGCGGCTCCGGTGCCGGCCTCAACCTCTCCCGCATCCGCTCCTCCAAGGAGCTGCTCTCCTCCGGCGGTACGGCGTCCGGCCCCGTCTCCTTCATGCGCGGCGCCGACGCGTCCGCGGGCACCATCAAGTCGGGCGGCGCGACGCGTCGTGCGGCCAAGATGGTCGTCCTCGACGTCGACCACCCCGACATCGAGGAGTTCGTGATGACGAAGGCGCGCGAGGAGGACAAGATCCGCGCGCTGCGCGACGCCGGCTTCGACATGGACCTCGGCGGCGCCGACATCACCTCCGTGCAATACCAGAACGCCAACAACTCGGTCCGCGTCAGCGACGAGTTCATGCGCGCGGTCGAGGACGGCACCGAGTTCGGCCTGCGCTCGCGCGGCACCGGCGAGGTCATCGAGACCGTCGACGCCCGCGACCTGTTCCGCAAGATCAGCCAGGCCGCGTGGGAGTGCGCCGACCCGGGCCTGCAGTACGACGACACGATCAACGACTGGCACACCAACCCCGAGACCGGCCGCATCACCGCGTCCAACCCGTGCTCGGAGTACATGTCGCTCGACAACTCCTCGTGCAACCTGGCGTCGCTCAACCTGCTGAAGTTCCTCAAGGACGACGACACCTTCGACGCCGCGCTCTTCGCCAAGGCCGTCGAGTTCATCATCACCGCGATGGACATCTCGATCTGCTTCGCCGACTTCCCGACCGAGGCGATCGGCAAGACCACCGTCGACTACCGCCAGCTCGGCATCGGCTACGCCAACCTCGGCGCCCTGCTCATGGCGATGGGCCTGGGCTACGACTCCGAGGGCGGCCGCTCGATGGCTGCCGCGATCACGTCGCTCATGACCGGTACGTCGTACAAGCGCAGCGCCGAGCTCGCCGGCATCGTCGGCCCGTACGCCGGCTACGCCCGCAACGCCGACGCCCACAAGCGCGTGATGCGCAAGCACCAAGCGGCCAACGACGTCGTCCGCGTGCTGCACACCGAGGACGGCCGCGTGCACAAGCTGGCCACCAAGGCGTGGGCCGACGTGATCAAGGTCGGCGAGAAGAACGGCTTCCGCAACGCGCAGGCCTCGGTCCTCGCGCCCACCGGCACCATCGGCTTCATGATGGACTGCGACACCACTGGCATCGAGCCCGACTTCTCGCTGGTGAAGTTCAAGAAGCTCGTCGGCGGCGGCTCGATGCAGATCGTCAACCAGACGATCCCGCGGGCCCTGAAGAAGCTCGGCTACCAGCCCGAGCAGATCGAGGCAATCGTCGCTTACATCGCCGAGCACGGTCACGTCGTCGATGCGCCCGGCCTCAAGACCGAGCACTACGAGATCTTCGACACCGCGATGGGCGCCCGCTCGCTCAAGCCGATGGGCCACGTGCGGATGATGGCGGCCGCGCAGCCGTTCCTCTCCGGCGCGATCTCCAAGACGGTCAACCTGCCCGAGGACGCCACGGTCGAGGAGATCGAGGACGTCTACCTGCAGTCCTGGAAGCTCGGCCTCAAGGCGACCGCGGTCTACCGCGACAACTGCAAGGTCGGCCAGCCCCTCGCCGACGGTGGCGGCAAGGCCAAGAAGGACGCCGCGGACAAGGCTGCCGCCTCGGCTGAGGTCGAGACCAAGGTCGTGGAGAAGGTCGTCTACGCCCCGGTCCGCAAGCGCCTGCCGAAGTCACGCGTCTCCCGTACGACGTCGTTCACCGTCGGCGGTGCCGAGGGCTACATGACCTCCGGCGCCCACGACGACGGCCAGCTCGGCGAGGTCTTCCTCAAGCTCGGCAAGCAGGGCTCGACCCTGGCCGGCGTGATGGACGCCTTCTCGATCGCGGTGTCGATCGGCCTGCAGTACGGCGTCCCGCTGGAGACCTACGTCTCGAAGTTCACCAACCTGCGCTTCGAGCCCGCCGGCCTCACCGACGACCCCGACGTGCGGATGTCGCAGTCGATCATGGACTACATCTTCCGCCGCCTCGCCCTGGACTACCTGTCCTTCGAGGAGCGGTCGATGCTCGGCATCTACTCCGCCGAGGAGCGCCAGCGCCACCTCGAGACCGGCTCCTACGAGCCGCTCGTCGAGGAGACCGGCTCGGCTGCCGAGCTCGTGGAGCCCGCCGCCTCGTCCTCCTCGTCGACCGTCCAGGTCGAGGACGTCGAGACCAAGGACACCCACGGCTCCGAGGCCCGCGAGGTCCCGGCCCACGTGACCACGGGCGAGGCGAAGACCACCGCCGAGCTCTTCGAGAAGCTCACCGGCACCGCCGTCGACTCCCCGCTCTGCATGACCTGCGGCACGAAGATGCGGCCGGCTGGCTCGTGCTACGTCTGCGAGGGCTGCGGGAGCACCAGCGGCTGCAGCTGACCTGATCAAAATGTCGAGGGCGGGCCGCGCACGGCCCGCCCTTCGACGGTGAGACCTGGGGGGTTGCCGTGAACGAGCGTCGGGGGGCTGGTGGCCGACCACCGGACCGGAAGTACAGCGTGATATTCCTCGGTGCTGGAGCATCAAAAGCAGCCGGACTGCCGCTGACCGAGGAACTGCTCCGCCACCTCTGGCCCAGAGAGCACGAAGCGACCTCCACGCCGTGGGATGACTTCAAGACAGCTAGACAATGGAAAACAGACCTTGAGAGTGCAGTCAAGGTGCTTTACCCGGATGGCGAGTCAGATGGTTTCCGGCCCCTAGTGAGTGAGTTCTTCACCCTGCTTGAGGTCATGGATCGTGTTCACTCCGGCCGTGAACGCTTGCCATTGGACGCGGGGGAGCTTCTGCAATCCCTTCGTTCAGAAATTGCGCTGGGTCTGATCCGGGCTGTTGACGGTCAGAGGCGCCGAACCGCGAGGCTTCCGCAGTACAAGTGGCTCACCTCTTCAGTCGGGCGGCCGGCCGTCATCGTGACGTCGAACTGGGACACAATTTCTGAACAGGCGGCGCTCCGTGCTGGCTTGAACGTGAGCCTGGGATGGCCGCGGACAAAATCCGGGGATCGGCTGAAAGAACTTCCAGCTAAGACTGTCGTGATTCTCAAATTGCACGGCTCGACGGATTGGGGTCGCGCGGACGATCCACGCGTGCTTGCGGCAGCGAGGGAGTGGGAGTACGAGCGGCTGGACGTCGTCGTCGAGCCAGGCGTCACGCGACGGCGACACAGCCGCGACGGCAGTGAACAGATCGTCCGCTTCCGAACTTATGATCATCCGGTTGCGAGCGAGAGAGCACGGATGGGATTTGATGAGCCACTCATGGCAACGATGGCTGCGGGAAAGGACACGTTCATCAGTGACCTGCAGGGGATCTGGGACGACGCCTATTGGGTCCTTTCCCGAGCAGACAAGTTGGACATCGTCGGTTACAGCTTCCCTAGTGACGACTTAGAGCTGCGCACACTCCTGAGAGTGTCAACGCGGCGCGCAGGCGCCGCCGGGCTGAGCGATGGCGTAGAGGTGGCAGTCTGCAACCCCTCGCCCGATACCCACGATCGAGCGAGGTCGTTCCTAGGGATGGACCTAGTTTCGTCATATGAAGGCGCCGGCGCTTGGCGTATGCGCAGAAGGAAGAGTTCATGACTGAGAGCTCACATCGAGAAGCAGGTTCAGCCAATGTCCACCCACGCATCGCCGTCACACTTGCACTGATTCTCGCGGTCTCGGGAATAATCTGCGCTGGCGTCGCGATCGCTGCCGCCGACGACGGGGATGCTTCGGCTCTCTTCTCGACAATGGCCATAGCTGGATGGGCGTCCGGCACGCTCGCCTATCGGCGGCGCAGACCGGGACCGTTTCAGGGCTGGCTCGGATACGTGCCGATACTCCTGATGCTGTTGGGCGCCGCAGGCGGTTCCTATGCTTATGGTCGCGGAATGGCCTCCACCTGGGTTGTGGTCAGCCTGCTGTTGCCCGTCGCTCTCGGGTACGCGTTGGAGGCACGGATGGACGGCAAGCGGGAGCCCCTGGTTGAGGGGAGGCGCAAGCGTTCATCGGACGCTGTCGGCGCCCGTCGATAGGGTCATCCTGTGACAGGGGTCGAAAAGGAAAGCCGTCGGGGGACGGTCGCAGCAGTTCCGGAGATCGGGCAGATCGTGACAGTCCGCGGTGCCAACTGGGCCGTGACCGACGTGACGCAGCAGGGTCTGACTCGCAGTAGCGCGGACGATGCCGTCCAGCAGCTACAGCACGCGGTCAGCTTGCAGTCTGTTGAGGACGATCGCCTCGGACACGAGCTTCGCGTCGTCTGGGAGCTCGAGCCCGGACGAAGCGCGAGCGCGCACCGCGGGCTCCCGGAGAAGATCGATCCCGAGCGCTTCGACGACCCCAACAAGCTGGCGGCATTCGTAGACGCGCTCAGGTGGGGTGCGATCACCAGCGCCGACGATCAGACGGTGCAGGCACCGTTCCACTCGGGTGCGAACGTCGAGGCATACCAGTTGGAGCCACTCAAGCGCGCCCTGGCCAGCCCTCGCGCCAACCTCCTGCTGGCCGATGACGTCGGCCTCGGAAAGACGATCGAGGCCGGCTTGGTGATCCAGGAGCTGTTCCTGCGACACCGTGCGCGCACCGCCATCATCGTCTGTCCGGCTGGCCTCCAGCTGAAGTGGCAAGACGAGATGGACCAGAAGTTCGGCCTCCACTTCGAGGTCGTCAACTCCGAGACCATGAAGCAGGTGCGTCGCACCCACGGCATCCACGCCAATCCGTTCACCCTGTTCCCGCGCATCATCGTGTCCATGGCTTGGCTGCCCGGTCAGCGAGCCCAGCGACAGCTCCGCGATGCCTTCAGTGCCAACGACAACCGTTTTGCCTTCGACATCCTGGTCGTGGACGAGGCTCACCATGTCGCACCGAGCAGCCCCTCCCGTACGGACAATGTCGGGCGCGAGCGTCGTGGTTACGCCGTCGACTCCCAGCGAACACGAGCTGTGCGCGAGCTGGCCGAGCGAGCCGAGCACCGGTTGTTCCTCTCGGCCACGCCCCACAACGGATACACGGAGTCCTTCGCCGCGCTCCTTGAGATGGTCGACCCTCAGCGATTCGTACGGAGCAACAAGATCGATCCACAGGCGCTCAGTGAGGTGGCGGTACGCCGCCTCAAGCGTGATCTCCGCGAGGCCAAAGGGTTCCAGGAGCGAGAGGTCCTGCCACTGCCCTACGAACCTAGCGACGACGAGTCCGAGGCCTACGACCGACTCCTGGCCTTCACGAAGCGCCGTGACGCGGAGGTCGCGCGCCATGGTGGAAGCAAGCACGCGAAGGACATGGCGACGCTTCTCCTCAAGAAGCGGTTCTTCTCGTCGCCGGTGGCCTTCGCGCGCACGATCGATGTGTACAAGGACACGCGGACGCGCGGGCTGAACGTCGACTTCGATGCCGAGTACGACGAGATCCTGGGGTTCGCCGCCGACGATCTCGAGGAGGGCAAGGTCGACCAGCCCGAACTCCGGGCGCTCGAACAGACCAAGGGCTCGATGCCGGCGCTCAGCGAACAAGACCTGGCGGATCTGCAATGGCTCAGCGAGTGGGGCCACCAGTACGACGCGCGCCCCGACAGTCGCCTGGAGGCGCTGATCGGCCATCTCGAGGGCCAGCTCCGTCCCACCGGCGACTGGGGCAACGAGCGCATGGTGGTCTTCACCGAGTACGTCGACACCCTGGAGTGGATCAGGAGCATCCTGCGCCAGCAGGGCTACGACAACGATCGCGTGGAGGTGATCGACGGGAGCACCGACGCCGACGCACGTGAGCTCGTCCGGGCACGCTTCAACGAATCTCCCGCCAAGACCCCCGTCCGCGTGCTCTTGGCTACAGATGCGGCCGGAGAGGGCATCGACCTCCAGCGCCACTGCCACCGACTCGTCAACTTCGACATCCCGTTCAATCCGAACCGTCTCGAGCAACGGATCGGGCGCATCGATCGTTACGGACAGAACCAGCCGCCGCAGGTACGCCACTTCGTCCCTCGTGTCACCGCCACAGGCGCCCTAGCTCAGGACACCGAGATGCTGGGTCGGGTGGCATCCAAGGTCGCCAAGATCATGCACGACCTCGGTTCGGCCAACGAGATCATCGCCCCCGACATCCAGCGCCAGCTCGGCGGGATCGACGTCAGACCGAGCAAGCCCAAGGCCGAGAAGGACCCGATCACCGGGATGATGCAGGGCGAGCGAGTGCTCAACGCGGAGCTGACCAGCCTCGAAGCAAGTCTTGTCGAGAGTCGCGACAAGCTGCACCTCCGCCCGGCCAACCTCCAGCGCGTCGTCGAGACAGCGTTCGAGCTCAACCAGTTCCCACCGCTGGCGCTTGAGGGCTCGGAGGACACTGATGTTCCCGTCTTCAGGCTGCCTGCCCTCGACGCGAGCTGGGAGCCGATCACTCGCGAACTGACGAATCGGCTCGACCCGGACCACCTCAGGCCCATCGCCTTCGACCCTCAGGTTCTGGTGGACGACCCGGATGTGGCCCACATGCACTTGGGGAGCCAACTCCTCCAGAGGTCCACTCGGCGACTACGTTCGGCACTGTGGGGCGGTGAGCGCTCACTCCAGCGGGTCAGCGCGATGGTCGTGCCGGATCTCGAGGAATCCTTCGCTGTCGCCGTCACACGACTCGTCCTCGTCGGACGCGCAGGCCTGCGGCTCCACGAAGAGGTCTTTCTCGCTGGCACCCGCCTCGCGCGCCGTCAGGCAGTCGGCGAGCACCGCGCGGAAGAGCTGCTCGAACAGGCCCTCGACACTGACGGTATCCGCCCTGTGTCCACGTCGATCGCCCGGCAGCTCGCCGAGGCCTGGAACTCAGAGGACGGCATCAGTCAGCGCGTCGAGGACGCGATCCGTGACCGAGCCGAACGGCGCCGGCGAGAGGTGGCGGACCTGCTCCAAAGCCGCCGGGAGGCAGATGAGGCACGCGTGGGCAACATCTTCGACCGCTTCTCCGACTCGTTGCGCGACGCCCTGAGGGAGGCCGAGCAGATCGACGCGGATCCGCAGTTCGGCCTCTTCGAAGACGAGCGCCGACAGAGCGAGCGCGACCTCCGGGAGATCCGACGCCGCATCGACGCACTCGACGATGAGCGTGACCGCGAGCTGGCGGCCGTCGCCGGTCGCTACGAAGACGTGCGCGCGTGGGAATTCCCAGCCGCCGTGATCTTCGCGCTGTCACCCGATGACGTGGACAAGGGGATGAACATCCGATGAGGCGCCGTACTCGCTCGGTCGCAGAGCTGCACGAGGACTGGCTGGCTCAGGTCGAGACCGAAGGGCCGTTCCTCGCGCTCCCGGTCATCAAAGACATCTGGCGTGACGGCGTCGACCGCCTCGGCGACGCGGACGACAGGATGGTCACCTTCAAGCAGGCCTTTGTCACCTGGCAGCGCGAGGTGGACGCCTACGCACTCGCCGACCGGACGCCGGAGGTCGTGGAGCGGTACGACGAGGTGAGACATGCCTGGATCCACGCCGTCCTCGATGACCTGGCCGGCTGGGATGGTCTTCGCCACACCACCGATGAGCTCCCCGCGACGTTCGAGATCCGCTCGCCGGGCGAGCAGATCACTGTGCGCCCGAGCGGCGCGCTGAAGGGCCGCGACGCCGAGTACGCCGCACTGCTCCTCGTCGCAGAGCCGACCACCAGCCTGCGCGAGACAGGCCTCGATGGATGGGCCGCCACCGAGATCGACCGGATGGCGATGCTCTTGCGCAAGTCCCATGTAGAGGTCGGCGTCGTCACCGACGGCCAATGGTGGGCCATCGTGTGGGCCAAGGACGGCAAGCCGACCGGCTCCGGCATGGTCAACGCCCTCACCTGGGCCGAAGAACCGCTGCTGCGCGACGCATTCCTGACCCTGCTCGACCAACGGCGGTACCGCGCCAAGGACCCCGATCAGCGACTGCCGCGGCTCTTCGAGCGCAGCGAGCTCGAGGCCGAGGAGATCACCGAAGCGCTCGGCACTCAGGTGCGTCGTTCGGTGGAGCTCCTCGTCCAGTCGTTCTCGGAAGCCAGGCTCGCCGCGGACCGGCAAGGCGATCCCGATCCGTTGACAGAGGATCCGGATGAGATCTACCAGGCCGCCGTGACGGTGATGATGCGGGTCGTGTTCCTGCTCTTCGCTGAGGAGCGCGAGATGCTCCCGACGGAGCAGCTCTATTGGGACTCGTACGCCATTCGCGATCTCCTGTCGGACCTGAAGCGGCAAGCCGCTCAGGGTGAGGAACCGCTCGACGAGTCCTTCGATGCCTGGCACCGACTCCTGGCCGTCAGCCAGGCGCTGTACGGCGGTGTCAACTACGACGAGATGCGAATGCCGGCGTACGGCGGGTCGCTGCTGGATCCCGAACGCTTCCCCTGGCTGCACGCCACCGACGAGCGCGGCCGGTTGCGGCTCGAGGTCTCCGACCGGGTCATGCTGCACGTCCTCGAATCCGTGCAAACGGTGACCGTGAAAAGTGAACAGCGTCGCGTCTCCTTCCGCGACATCGACGTCGAGCAGATCGGCTACATCTACGAAGGACTGCTCGGCTACTCCTGTGCGGTGGTCGAAGACGGAGTGATCATCGGCCTGGTCGGCAAGCCCGGCGAGGAGCCGGAGATCGATGAAGGCACCCTTCAGCGCCTGTACGACGACAGCTCGGACGGAAAGAGCTTCGCCACCGCGCTCCGCGAGTGGATCAAGAACGATCAGCCCGCAGCGACTCCGCTGACCGCAGCGAAGCTGGCAAAGTTCTACGACGCCGAGCTCGGTGCCGCCGAAGAAGCAGACGCGCGACGATTGCTCACCCCGGTCGCCGGTGGCGACGAGGAACTGCTCGGTTTCCTTGTCGACTGGAGCAGATTCATCCGTCGAGACCTCCGCGGCATCCCGCTTGTCATCCCGGTCGGTGGACTGGTCGTGGTCGAGACCCCGTCACGCAAGAACGCAGGCGCTCACTACACGCCTCGCTCACTCGCTGAGGAGGTCGTGCTGCACGCCCTTCAGCCGCTCGTCTATGAACCCGGGCCGTTGCAGACCAACGACGAGAACGCATGGCGGCTGAAGTCCAGTAGCGCGATCCTCGACCTCAAGGTCGCCGACATCGCTGCTGGATCCGGCGCCTTTCTGGTAGCGGCAGCCCGGTACCTCGCTGACCGCGTCGCCGAGGCCTGGACTGTCGAGGGGCGGCTCAACGCGGACCAGGTCGTGGACCCCCAGCGAGTGAAGGACCAAGCGATCCGCGAGGTCATCGCCCGATGCCTCTACGGCGCCGACATCAACCAGATGGCAGTCGAGATGTGCAAGCTCTCGCTCTGGCTCGTGTCGATGGACAAGACCAAACCGTTCTCGTTCGTCGACGATAAGGTTTTCTGCGGGAACTCGCTGCTGGGGGTCACCGACCTCGACCAACTGCGGTACCTCCACCTGTACCCCGACTCGAAACGGATGGACACCCAGCTATTGGTTGACATCGACGGCAAGATCGCCGACGCGATGCGGCTGCGGAGGGAGCTCGCATCCCCGGTCGAAGAGAATGATCCAATGCGTTCCACTCGGGGAAAACTTGCGTTGCTTGCTCAGCTGGGCCAGGCTACGAACGACTTGCGGCTCGTTGCTGACGGTGTAATAGCGGCGGGTCTTCCGCTCGACGGTAAGCCGAGCGGCCGTCTTGATGACGCCTATATGGTGCTGAGTTGGGAGGTCGGTGAGGCATTCCCCGTTGATGGCTCCCAGGGCGATCGTGCGAAGCTTTGGGAGCGTGCTCGCACTGGACTGACTCCGACAGTTGATACGGACTATCAGCAATGGCGGCCATTGCACTGGGTGCTAGAAGCGCCCGATGTGCTGATCGATAGGGGCGGTTTTGACGCGATCATCGGTAACCCTCCGTTCCTCGGGGCGAAGAAAGTCACGCCGGCCCTGGGGAAGAATTTCCGCCAGTGGATCATCAACGTGGTGGCGGGAGGACGGGAGGGAAATGCCGACTTGGTCGCCTACTTCTTCCTCCGAGCGGCCGCCCTGGGGTCGAGCAGGTACGTGAGTGGACTCATCGCAACCAACACGATCGCGCAAGGCGATAGCCGCGAGGTGGGACTCGACCAGTTGGTCCGACGTGAAACGATCCGACGGTGCGTCCGCAGTGAACGTTGGCCGGCCGCATCGGCTCAACTTGAGTATGCAGCCGTTTGGACAACGCGGGTCCCGTTGACTGGCGGTTTATGCGTCGCAGACTCGGTGACATGCTCGCGCATCTCGCCTCTCCTGGAGCCTGAGGGTCGCTCGTCGGGAGTTCCCTACCGCTTAAGTGCGAACCGCAACCGCGCTTCAGTTGGCTCAAACGTGAATGGGACTGGGTTTGTACTCACAGTTCCCGATGCCGCTCGGCTAGTTGCGGAAAGCCCAGAGTCCGAGGCCGTGATCAGGCGCTACCTGCGGAGTGACGAAGTCAATGGCTCTTCATCACATGAATCTACGGCTCGGATCATCGCGTTCGGCGACATGTCTGAGGCTGACGCGCGGAGATTCCACGGAGCCTGGAGACACGTGGAAGCGGCCGTGAAGCCTCACCGATCGCGGATCGCAAACAAGCCGCGGGTACGAGACATCTGGTGGCAGTTCGAGAGCAGCGCCAAAGCCCTCTACGAGCGACTTGAATCGCTCGATCGTTGCATCGCCATTGTGCAGACAAGTAGGACCCAGGTTCCCGTTTTCATCAACCATAAAGATGGCGTCTTTACGCACAAGATTGTGGTTGTCTCGTCGGACTCGGCTGCGGAGCTTGCGGTCCTGACAAGTTCCATGCATTGGTCTTGGATCATCCAGCGGGGATCGACGATGAAGTCGGACACCGTGTACACGCCAACAGACGTCTACCAGACTTTCCCGCGACCAGGACTCATCTCAGGACTGGAACGAGTGGGCACTGAGCTGGACACCGTTCGCCACGAAATTATGCGTCGCCGGGACTTGGGGCTGACCGCTCTCTACAGCCTCGTAAACGATGCCGATGTCCAACGCGACTCTGACGTCGATCGGATCCGTGAGATACACGTGGAGGTTGATCGAGCCACCATGACGGCGTATGGCTGGGACGACGTTGACCTTCATCACGGATTCCACACCTATCGCCAGATGGAGCGGTGGACGGTGGCGCCGGCCGCCCGCGTTGAGATCCTCGACCGGCTGCTTGAGCTCAACCACGAGCGGGCGTGGGCGGAGGGCCAAGACGTGCCGGAGCAAGGAGAGCTCTTCTGATGAGCATCAGTCCGTCGACGGTCGTCCGGTCCGAACTGCTCGGGTTGATCGAACAGGAGCTGCTCGGACCGCGGAGCGGCCCAGAGGAAGAGACCAAAGGGACGCCGCGAGCGGCCTACGCCGTGGGCGGCCTGGCGCCGGTGACCATCGACCCGAGCCGAGTGGGCCCGGTACAGGCAACTGGTGAGGGTGCAGACCCCAACGAGACCGGTCTCGGCATCAACGACATCGACCCGACCACCCAGGGGCAGCGTGGCGTTCCGGTACTCACGGATGAGGAACCGAGCACCGCCGATGATGATGAAGAGCGGGACGAGGGGCCCAAGGGGGCGTTGACCTTCCCGTCGTCGATGGGGCTGCGGTTTCAAGTGCCGCGCGATTGTGAGCTCCTCACCGTTACCGCGAGTTGGGGTCGATACGCCTCGTTCCGTAAGGAGAACGAGGACGGACGCAAGTTCCTGTGGTCCAAGCGGACACCCGTTAAGAAGACTGCGCAGCTAGATGTCCGCGGTCATGATGAGCACGTCGTCCTCGCGCCCATCACGCTCGACGACGACGTCACGCTTCGCGTCGAGCTTTTCCCGCGGACCGACCGGGTCATCGTCGAGCTCGCGCTCAGCAACGACCGGGTCACCGGTATGGACGCACCGCCCGGAGACTGGCTTTTCCAGACCAAGCTCCGCGTCGCGGCGGCCAGTGGTGACGCGGTGTTCTTGCCGACGAGAGACGTCTTGCTGCCCGATTACGACGAGGTCGACGAGGAGCGCCAACGCCTCGATCTCCAGTACCGACACCGACTCGAGTTCGCCATCGGCCGCACCACCTCAGTGACCTGGGACGAGCCGGTCGACGAACACGGCAATGGCATTCGTCTGGCGAGATCCGTGGCGACCACCTGGCTGCCGACGGCTGAGGTGCCGCAGACTATCGCCGGCTCCGCCGGCGCGGCCGTCACTTCGATGCGCGAGCTCGCCGAGCTCGTGGCCGACCAGGCCGAGGCAGCGTTCGGCCCCCTGGTCGACGGCTACCTTGAGTGGTTGCGGGGCCAAGAGGAGACAGCGGACGAGTTGCCTGACCATCTCCGCGACCTCGCCGGCGATGCGATCGCGGAGGCGCAGTTGGTGGCCGACCGGCTCGCCGAAGGCGTACGACTCCTCTCCGAGGGTGGCGAGGCGCTGACCGCGTTCCGCTTCATGAACCGCGCCATGCGCGATCAGCGCATCCGAAGCCAGGTCGCCGCAAAGCGGGCAGCCGACGACGACCTGTCGATCGCCGATGCCCTGTCGGCCGTCAAGGCCGAGGGCGACAAGGCGGCATCCTGGCGCCCGTTCCAGCTGGCCTTCATCCTGCTCCAGCTACCCGCGCTCACCGACCCAGCCCATCCCTACCGCAGCGGCGACGCGGCCAACGTCGAGTTGCTCTTCTTCCCAACCGGCGGCGGCAAGACCGAGGCCTACCTCGGTCTGGCTGCCTTCACGTTCGCCATCCGCCGCCTCCAGGGTGAGCTCGAGACGGATGGCGGAGTCCTCGATGGCGGAGGCGGCGTCGCCGTGCTGATGCGCTACACACTGCGACTGCTCACCTCACAGCAGTTCCAACGTGCAGCAGCGCTGGTGTGCGCTGCTGAACTGATCCGCCAGGAGGACCCGGCGACATGGGGCGAGGAGCCCTTCAGCATCGGCCTCTGGGTCGGGTCCGCGGTGAGCCCGAAGCGGTACGCGGAAGCCGAGGCGCAGGTCCAGGCGGTCCGCAGCAACGACAGTATGCGTGCGTTCGGGCTCACGGTGCTGCAGCTCCAGCGCTGCCCGTGGTGCGGCACGAGGATCGACCCCAAACGCGACGTCCACACGGTGAAGACCCGCGAACGGATCGAGGTCTACTGCGGCGATCGGCATGACGACTGCCCGTTCGCGATCGACGGTGATGCCGACGGACCGCTTCCGATCACCACCGTCGACGACGAGATCTACCGCAACCCGCCGACGTTCCTGCTCGCCACCGTCGACAAGTTCGCCCGACTGGCCCGGGAAGGCGAAGCGGCGAGTCTCTTCGGCTATGTCGTCGAATGGTGTCCTCGGCACGGCTACCGCCATCCAGACTCCCACGGCTCCTGCACCGGGCAGTCCCACAACCCGAAGAGCGAGAATGGGGTCTCCTATCCGAAGGTGACCATCCAGCCCGCGAGCAGGCTGCGGCCACCGGATCTGATCATCCAGGACGAGTTGCACCTCATCACCGGTGCGCTGGGCACAGCGGTCGGGGTTTTCGAGAATGCCGTCGACCTGCTGTCGTCCTACGCGCAGAAGGGGCAGAACGTCCGGCCGCTGGTCGTTGCCTCCACCGCGACGGTCCGGAATGCGGAGAACCAGGTGCGTGCGCTCTACGGGCGCGGGGTTGATGTGTTTCCCCCGCAGGTGCTCGATGTGCGCGACACCTTCTTCTCCAGCGAGAAGAAGGTCACCGACGAGGACCCGGGTCGGAAGTACCTCGGCATCTGCGCCCACGGCATCAGGCTGACCCTTGCCGAGATCCGACTCTCGGAGGTCCTCCTTCTCGCCGGCCAGAAGCTACTGGACACCCACGGGGATACGGCCGATCCCTACATGACCACCGTCGGCTACTTCAGTGCCACTCGTGAGCTCGCCGGCATGCGGCGCTACCTCGACGACGACGTCACGATGCGAGTCGCGGGCAACACCGAACCGTTCCCGCGGCGCACCACGGATTGGGAGCGATTGGAGATCGGTGAGCTGACGTCTCGTATCTCGGCTGAGGAAATCGCCAAGACGCTCGACAAGCTATCGCTGCCGTTTACCGAACGCTGGAGCACTCGTGGCCGGATCGATGTGAACAGGGCGCGAGCGGAGGCCCGCGCCGCGGGCGAGAAGTTGCCGGAGTGGGGCACCAAGCCGTACGACGTGGTGCTCGCAACTTCCATGCTCCAAGTGGGCGTCGACGTTCCCCGGCTCGGGCTGATGCTCGTGGTCGGTCAGCCGAAGAACACGGCGGAGTACATCCAGGCCTCGTCGCGCGTCGGCCGTGACGCCCGCAAGCCGGGATTGGTCGTATCGCTCGCCAACTGGGCGCGACCGCGGGACATGGCGCACTTCGAGCAGTTCCGTCACTACCACGAGACCTTCTATGCCCAGGTCGAGGCGCTCAGCGTCACGCCCTACTCCGAGACTGCGATGGAGCGTGGCCTCATGGGCGTGCTGGTCAGTGCGGTCCGCGTCGCTGACCTTCGCGCGGGTGGTTCGATGTCACCGGAGCGGGGAGCCGGCGAGATCCTCACCAAGATGCCGATCGTCGAGAGGCTCATCGACCAGCTGGTGGATCGCGCGACGCGAGCCGTCGACGACGCCGGCGAAGCCAAGCGGATGCGCGACAAACTCGCCCAGCGCATGGACCGCTGGCATGACAAGGCCGCCGACGCCAGCGGCGCCCTCGTGTACGAGCGTCGTCCGAAGAAGGACGTCGCGTGGCCTCTCCTGATCAGCCCCGAGGACACGTTGCCGTCAGTCGCTGACAGGATCTTCGTGGTCGCGAACTCGATGCGGGAGGTGCAGCCCGAGATCAACCTGCTCGTGAGTCCCAGCGCAAACCGGCTGGCCTTCAAGGAACCGCTCGACAGCCCCGAATGGCACATCCCCGAGGTGACGACGTGACCGACATTCCCGCAGAAGACGGCCTCGTCGCAGCGCTCGATCCCTTGGTGCTGGGCGGGTCTCCGCTCGACCCGATCGCCGACGTCGAGACCAACCGGCCGAAGAACCGCGCCCGGGTCGGCTCGATCCGCCCGTCCGCGATGCTCTACACCAACGGGATCGGCGCAACGGTCGACCTCCCGCACCTGTCGGTCATGCCACACGGGCTCGACGCGTGGGAGCCGATCTACGCGCGCAGATCCGGACCGGCGGAGGTCATCGCCGAGCCGCGGTTGCTGGAGCTCGTGCGGGCGCATCTCGGAAGCCAGGTCACTGAGCTGCGCAAGCCCCCGTGGGCACCGGAAGAGCGGGGTCACGCCGGCTCCGAGGCGATCGATCTCGGGATCCCGGGCCGGATCTTCCCGCAGTGGCTGCGCTGCACCGGCTGCAACATGCTCGCCCCTGTGTCACACGAGCAGTTCAGCTATGTGAACGTGAACCGGTTCCGCCCAGACCAGGCTCAGTTCTTTCACGAGCGGTGCACGGGTTGGGGCGGCGACGACAGGCGGTCGTCACGATCGACGAAGAAGCAGCCAGCTGTCCCAGCGAGATATCTGATCGCCTGCACCAACGGACACCTCGACGAGTTCCCGTACGGGCCTTGGGTCCATCGGGGTCAGCCCTGCGCTAAGGCGCCGATTCCACATCTGCGGATGCGGGAGTGGAAGAGCAACATCGGTCCGGACGTGCAGATCATGTGCGTCTCCTGCGGTGCGTCTCGCGGGATGCTCGAGGCCACCGGCCCCAAGGCTGTCGACAAGCTGCCGCACTGCCGAGGCCGCCATGCCCATCTCGACGCCTTCTATGCGTGTGGTCAGCCAGGGCGACTCATGATGCTCGGGGCTGCTAATCAATGGTTCGCCTCGACACTCGGCCTGCTGGCGCTGCCTCGCGAGGAGGCGCTCACGGCCGAGGATCTGATCCCCCTGCTGCAAGCTCTGCCAATCGGCGTCCTCAGCGCAGCTCCGGTCAAGGAGGCGCTCCCGGGCTTCCGGATCGCCGCGGGGATGATTGCGCAGACTGACGCTTTCGAGGACGTCGACGACGACGTGCTGTGGGAGGCTATCGAGCTGGTCAACAGTGGCGGTTCCACGCCCAAGACAATGTCCGCTGAGCGGCGCGCCGACCCACTGACCGTGCTCGGGCCCGAGTGGACTGTTCTCACAGACGAGCGGAAGTACACCCGGCACAGCGGATCCATGGACTTCCGCGCCGTGCGGCGGGAGGTGCCCCCCGCTCTGGCCTCGATCGTCACCTCGGTCGTCGCAGTAGAGAAGTTGAAGAAGGTCAACGCCTTCATCGGGTTCACCCGGATCGACGCACTCGACCGCATCGACGACGCCTCTGCTCGGGTAGCACCTCTCAACCGCAACGGCCGGCCGACCTGGGTACCCGCAACCGAGGACCGTGGCGAGGGTGTCTTCATCCGCTTCGAGGAAGCAGCAGTTGCAGCGTGGGAGGACCAAGTCCGGGCACTTCCAGTGTGGGCAGCCTTCCGAGACGCACATCGCATCAACTTCCGTCGTCGCACCAGCAAGACAGCCGGTGACATCGACCCCGACTCCCGCTTCCCTGCTCCGCGATACTGGGCGATCCACACGCTGTCTCACCTGCTCATCCGTGAGGCGGCGATGTCCAGCGGGTACGGATCGGCCAGCTTGACCGAGCGCATCTATGCCTGGCCGGCGGACGGTGAGCGCGGACCGGCCGCGGGGCTCCTCATCACGACGACCGCGTCGGACAGCGAGGGCACGCTCGGCGGTCTCGTCGACCTGGCTCGGCCCGGGAAGCTCGGCAAGCTGGTCGCCAATGCGCTCCGGCGTGGGCAGCGATGCTCATCCGACCCGATCTGTTCACACCGGCTGCCCACTGACAAGGAAGAGTTCCTCCACGGTGCCGCCTGCCACTTCTGTCTCTTTGTGAGCGAGACGAGCTGCGAGCGCACCAACCGCTTCCTCGACCGACGTCTCCTGCTGGGGCTCACGACCGATCCGGCCGTGGCGACGCCGGGCCTGCTCGCCGCATTGACGGAGGGCATCTGAGATGACCGCCGTGGGGGAACTCGGCGCCTTGCTGAGCGCCGAGGAGGCGGGCTGGATCGCCGCGGAGCTGCGGCAACGACGCCTGCCGCACCTGGCCGCCAGGCGTGCCTACTCCGAGCATCGGAGCCAGGTGAAGGAACTCCTCGGGCGGCTGCTCGCGGACCAGGGTGCAGTGGAGCTGGCCGCAGCCGTCCTCGACGGCATCGCGTCCGTGCCGCGCCCGGATCCACTCGAAACGGTGTGGACCTGTCCCAGCGTCCCGGGTGGGGAAGGGCGGACCACGCTCGCCGTGGCCGAACTGATCAACGAGGCACACTCGACGGTCTACGCGGCAACGTTCTCAGCGTCTTGGGGGTCGGCTTACGTGACTGCACTGGCCAACGCTGCCCTCCGCGGAGCAGCCGTGACGGTCGTCGTGGACAGGAAGATGCAGAAGGACACGAGTGAGAGGCTCCTGCACCAACTCCCGGGTGCTCGCTTGTGGACGTATTCGCTGACGGACGATTCGCAGTATCCGCCCCGCCAGCACGCGAAGCTCGTCGTCATCGACGAGAGCGCCTCGTTCGTCACCAGCGCCAACTTCTCCGACGCTGCGGCGAAGCGGAACCTCGAGTGCGGCTTGCTGTCTCGCGACATGTCGATCGCTCGGGGGATCAGGTCGCAGCTCGAGACTCTCTACCAACACCACGTTCTCGTGGACTACTGAATTGCCATCGGACTTCGCGTGCTCGAAGATTCTCGCGTGCGCACGGTAGGGCTCTTCTCGGGAATCGGCGGACTGGAGCTGGGGCTCGAACGTGCGGGCGCATCGACTGAGCTGCTCTGCGAGTACTGGGGCCCAGCGGCCGCCGTATTGCGCAAACGCTTCGACGTCGAGGTTGTCGGTGACATCCGCGAGCTGGGCGCGATTCCAGCGGTAGATGTCGTCACGGCCGGGTTCCCCTGCACGGACCTCAGCCAGGTGGGTCGGACCGCAGGCATCGACGGCAGCGAGTCCGGCCTGGTGCGCGAGGCGTTCCGGCTCATCGAGCAGACGCCCCCGCGGTGGGTGGTCCTCGAGAACGTGCCGAACATGCTCAGCCTCAAAGGAGGAGCGGCGATGGCTTTCATCGTCGATTGGTTCGAGGAGCGCGGCTGGAACTGGGCGTACCGCACCGTCGACTCGCAGCACTTCGGGCTCCGCCAGCGTCGCCGGCGTGTGCTGCTCGTTGCCTCGCGGACCGAGGACCCGCGCGGGGTGCTCTTCACCGACGAGGCGGGGCTCCCGACGACACGTCGGAGTCATTCCGCATATGGCTTCTACTGGACCGAAGGAAATCGTGGTGTCGGCTGGGGCGATGGGGTCACGCCGACGCTGAAGGGCGGTTCGAAGCTCGGCATCGCTTCACCGCCTGCGGTCTGGCGGGTCGGCGCCGAAGCGGGTCGTGCGATCACCCGACCGAGCGTTCGCGCTGGCGAGCGGCTGCAGGGCTTTCGAGCCGGGTGGACCGACCTGGGAGCCAAAGACGGCATTCGGTGGAAGATGGTCGGGAATGCAGTTTCGGTGCCGGTCGCGACGTGGATCGGTCGGGGTCTCGCGGAGCCGCGTTCACCTGTCGATGCGGCTCGGAGGCCCCTCGATGTCGGACGTCGTTGGCCCGCAGCGGCAAGTTCCGTCTCTGGCGTCCGAGAGGAGTGGTCACTTTCGGAGCGTCCGCTCGCCATGCGACCGCAACAGACTCTCGCGCGCTTGCTCACCGACCACGGTGCTGACCCACTGAGCCTCAACGCAACCCGCGGATTCACCACCCGTCTGGTCGCCAGCAATCTGCGACGTCGATCGGACTTCGTGGACGACCTACGTGCCCACATCGAACACATGTCGTCCGTCTGATGCCTGAGCCGCTCGACGCCGTGGTCCGCCGTCGGATGAAGCGCCAAGGGCGACGAGACACGTCGGTCGAACTGGCCATTCGGCGGCAACTCCATGCTCTCGGATATCGCTATCGGGTCGACTTCCGCCTCGAACCGTCGCTGCGGTGCCGCGGCGACATCGTCTTCACGCGTCGACGTGTGGTCGTGTTCGTGGACGGTTGCTTCTGGCACGGCTGTCCGGTGCATGCGACAGCACCGAAGAACAACGCCGAGTGGTGGCGCGCCAAGCTCGATGCCAACATCGAGCGGGACAACCGCAACAGAACCGCACTGGCCCAGCTCGGGTGGAACGTCATCCAGGTCTGGGAGCACGAGGAGCCGGCAGACGCGGTGCACCGGATCCGCGATGCGGTCGAGCAGTCCGCAGTCTGACTATGTGGCTCCGTGTCAGCCAGCCAGGAATGTCTCGTAGCGGGCGGCCAACCTCTCGGGATCGGGTCGCTGTGCTCGACTGGTCGGGACATGGAGGCGAATGCCGTGCATCTCTTGGAGCCCGTGCTTCAGCATCGGCCCGTCGACCTCCTCCATGAGATCGCGATTGATCGCGACCGTGAGGTCGGGCGAGACGCCGAGGAGGTTCTGGTCGAACGCCGCATGGTGGATCTTGCACATGCTCATTCCGTTGGGAACAACCGGCTCTCCTTCCTCGGCGTCACCGATGATATGAGCCGCATCGAGGAGTGTGGGGTGCTTGAGACGACAGATCGCGCAGCTGTCTGTGTAGGCCAAGAGCACCTGCATCCGGAACACCCGTTGATGGAGTCGCGCCCTCGTGATGCGCTCGACGTAACGCCGAGTCGTGTCGTCCATGGGAGTGCCGGGGGTGATGAACCGCTGACCTTCGTCGACTGCGAGAGCAAACTGTAGTTCGGCCTGCTCCTCGCCTATGACGTACACGGGATAGATCGGCTCGTACAGTCCGGAGGCCACTCCCACGAACCAGATCAACGGCAGTCGTTGCTCCATCGCGCGACGAAGGGCGACGTTCTCGGGGTGATCGGGGTCGGTGCCGCGGTACTTGTACCGCTGGAGGCCGTCTGCCCCGATCTCGTCGTTGTACGGCGGCAGCTGGTTCGGCGGCGTGAACGTGGTGCGAATTGCCAACGCGGCGTCCATGCCGGCTGGTTTACGGATTCCCCGTTGGCGATCCATGAGCGGGATCCGACGGCCCTCGTAGGTGAAAGTCGCAAGCCACCCGAAATCAACTCTCGGATCCGTACGCTCGTCGAGCCACGCCATGGCTGAAGTGCGTAGGGCGCGACTGTCGCTAGTGGGAGTCACGCTCACAGGGCCTGGTAGTAGTCGCGGATGACGCTGGCCATGAGTCGTCGCCGCTCGGCCAAGAACTCGCGATAGTTCCCCGCTGTGACCTCTGACAAGAAGTCCGGCACTGCGCTCTCGGACAGGCTCCGAGCGAGGTCGGTTGCGTCGGTGATCTCTCCGAGCTTCAGGACTCCACTGGCTATCTGGTCGGCGACCTCGCTCATGTAGGTGGTGGGTGGCTTGTTGCTGATGGCGATGTTGACGGCGGTCTCGGTGAGGGTGAAGTTCGCGACCTGGTTGTAGTCGCCGCGATCGGGGTAGCCGTTCTTGATCAGATAGTCCTTGGGAACGATGTGATGGATGTCGCCGGACTGCTGGTGCATGGCGGCGACTGTGACGCCTTTGGACAGGAAGCCTCGGGCACCGGTGGCGACCTGTGCGGCCAGGAACGTTTGAAAGAACGGGCTGACCGTGCTGGTCGTCTCCAAGTTGTTCGGCAAGGTCACGGCCCAGAACGCATCGGACAGCTCGGACTGCTCGATCTGCTTCAGGTAGTTGGCAGCACCTTGCTCGCCGATTCGGCGGATGTCTTGTTCCCAGGTCGACTCGAAGCTGCCCGAATGGCGCCCCGTCAGCATCGACATCACAAACCAACGCTTCACGATGTGCTTGCGGTCGCCGTCCGACAAGCCCTTGTCGGCCCGCAGCCGGAGGAAGAGTGCGTAGGCGAAGTTCAACGCGTTCTTTGAGTTCACCATGCCGGTCGTGATGAAGCCGGCGGATTTGATGGTCAGAAGGAAGTTCTCGAAGTTGTACTTGTTGACGATCTGAAGGAGTGCGCCTTCCAACCTGTCGTACGCGATGGGGATGCGTGCCTCGTCGACTTTTCGCGTCTCCGGGTCGCGTCCGGACAGCTCACTCACGATGCTCGAAGCCTTGCCTCTGCTGAATCCCACGAGGCCGGCCACGCGGATGATGTCGCTGTAGGCGGGGTCGTACAGGTCCTCCGCGTCGTCCTTCAGCCACGAGATCGCGTGCAGGAACGGTGTGGCGGCGAACTCCGTGTCGTTCTCCTTGATGTCCCCGAAGGCATGCGGTGCGACAGCGAGGTGACAGAAGTAGTCGATCAGCTTCCGGATGTTGCGACCCCTGTCGCCGTACGTCGCGATCTTGCTCATCGCGAAGTCCGCGCTGCTGAGCGGAACGCCCTTGGAGTTGATGCGGATGAAGATCTCGGACACCGTCTCGACGTCGAGCTCATCGGCGAGCGCGATGATGCCGATCTGGGAGTTCTTGATGCCCTCGAGGCGTCCGAGATTGGTCTCGAAGGTCTGTTCGTCGGCCTCGGGATTGGCCGTCAGGTAGTGACGGGCGAAGGACAGCGGCGAGGTGGAGTTGAAGAAGTCGCTGATGTCAGATATCCACTGAGGATTCTTGTCGAGAACCGGTGTCAAGGTGGCGAACTCTTCCGTAATCGGATTGAACGCGATCTTGATGCGCACCGACTTGTACCGCTTGTTGACCACCGGAAGTCCGGCAACGGCAGCTCGGAGTGCCGTGATGCGCTGCTGCCCGTCGATGAGGATCTGCTGGTGTGCAGCGACGTGGCCGCCCTTCAGCTTGGCTCCGACCGACTGCCAGGTGATCAGGTAGCCGACCGGATAACCCTTGTAGAGCGAGTCCATCAGGTCCCGGACCTTCACGCTGTCCCAGACGAAGGGACGCTGCAGCTCAGGGATGGCGATCTTCTCGCCCTTCACGTCGGCCAACAGCTGCGTGACAGCAGACTGCGTCACAGAATACTTCGCCATACGAGTCCCCGTTCCAAGGTCAGCCAGAGTTCGATCCGGAGTGCAACGGCCGTCGCGTGGACGGACTCGCTTCCTGCATGACGAAACACCCCCGTTGATCGTGGTGGACCAGATGATGCCATCTCGCCATCTCCTAGGGGAGGGAACGCGTTCTCAGTCGGCGGACCGATAAGGGCGCGTATTCAGCGCTTTTGATCATTTCGCAGGCAGAAAGGCCCCTCCCGACGCATGATCGTCACTCGTGCTCGGCCTAGGGGGAGAAGAGCTCGTGACTGTTCCTGCCACGCTGGTGTTCGCGATCGATCTGCTCATGGGCCATCACCCGGAGCTGACGCCTGAGGAGCTCTGCGATCAGCTTCGTGCGCGCAACTGGGACATCGACGTCGAGGCCGTCACGGCGCACGTCGTGCAGCGCAAAGCCCATGCCACCGTGCCGGAGGCGGACGCGGTGCCAGTGGCGCCCGTGCCGGCTGCCCTTGTGCGAACGCGCGACCGCGGGCCGTGGCACGTCCAACCAGAGTCATCGGAACAGCTCGTGTTACAGGGAATCGAGCTGGACGCGATCCCGGAGGAGCTGGCCGCCGCTGTGCGGGACTTCGGTGCGGGACCGGTTCTCTTCGATCCCCCATCGCCCCCGTCGTCGACGATGTCTGCCGAGTTCGAGGATGCACTCCAGGAAATCTCGTCGGCGCTCACGGCCGAGATCATGGCGAACTCGGAGCTCGCTGCCGATCGTCGAGTCGCACTGAGGTCTGGCCACTTGTTGAGTCGAGGCCGCAACGGGTTCACTGCTCGGTGGGAAATGGACATCGACATTCCGGTCGTCGACGGCGCAACAGTCAAGCTCACCTCGCAGTCCGTCGTTGCGGACGCTGAAGTCGTCCAGATGGCAGGAACCTCCATCACCCTCTTCGTCGCGGCAACCGAGAAGCTGCTGGACGAGGAGGTACTCCTGGTCCTCGACGCCTCCTTCCTCCTGGAGCTCCGCCGCGCGTATGTACGTCGTCTCCTGAAGGGGGACGCCACACTCGACTCCACAGCCGCCCTTGGCTTCATGAAGGATCCGTTGCCGACCGCACACAGCGGCGATTACCGGGCACCCGGGTTGAATGCCGAGCAGGCTGCGTTCGTGGATCGTGCACTCAATCCCGGCACCACGTGGCTGTGGGGTCCGCCGGGCACGGGCAAGACAACGACCTTGGCTCATCTTCTCCATGAACTACGACGCAAACGCTTGCGAACTCTCTTCGTCTCGAACACCAACGCCGCTGTCGACACCGCCATCCTCAAGTTCCTGGACGGGATCGTCGAAGCGCGCCTGGGCGAGATTGTCCGTATCGGCAATCCGAGCAGTGTGGGAATCGCTGGGCGTCAGGAGACACCTGTGCTCATCGATGAGATCGCCGCGGCATCCGGACTCGAAGCCGGCGCGCATCTGGCGAGCTGCCGTAAGCAGATCAACAAACTCAAGACGGAGAACGCGAAACGGATCCTCAGCCTGAAGGATCCCGTGGCAGCGAGGGATCGTGGTTGGCTCGGTACGCCGGATATGGACTACTTCGAGCTGCTACAGGTGCGCGAGGTTTCCGGCACGGAGGCGGTGCTGGATCGGACCGAAGGGGAGATCGGACGCTTGGTCGAGCAGCGTCGCAGCCTCGAATCGTTGGTGTCACTCATCAAACAAGAGATCGTCGATCGAGGCCGCACGGTCTTCGCCACCGTCCATCAGACCTACCTGAACGCTCTCGAGGGTCAGCGGTTCGACGTCGTCGTGATCGATGAGGCGAGCATGGTTTCGTCCGATCTCGTGACTATCGCTGCTGGGCTGGGAACGGGACACACCATCATCGCCGGTGACTTCCGTCAGCTGAGTCCCATTAGCGCGGCAACGTCAGTTGCTGCAGAGAGATGGCTGAGAGTCAGCCCGTTCGACAAGGCTGGTGTGGCCTCTCGCGTGAGAGAGGGAACCGTTCCTCCGAACTTGACCGCCTTGACGACTCAGCACCGGATGCGCCCGAGCATCGAGCGCGTGATCGGGTCGAGTTTCTATCCTGAGGTGGGTCTGAGATCAGGTGAGTCGATCGCAACCCGACCCCGAGGTCGGCCGACGCCGATCGACGACGAGTTGGTCTTCGTGGACACGTCGGGCTTGAGGCCATGGATGACCCGACGCAACGGCCGTTACTCGAGGCTCAACGTCCTGCATGCCCAAGTCATCGACGCGATCGCTGGTCAGGTCAACGACGGTTCATCGTTCGGAGCCGTCAGTCCTTTTGCGCCGCAGGCTCGTTTGCTCGAGTCGCTCGTGAGTTCACGGGAGGGACACGCGGCAAGCACTGTGCATCGCTTCCAAGGCGGTGAACGCGATGTGATGGCTTGGGACATGACCGAAGGTCGAGCCGGCGCAACCAGAGTGAACCGATGGTTCGACGCCACACACGCCGACGAGGAAGGCGCGCGCCTCATCAACGTCGCGATGTCGCGCGCACGTGACCAGCTATACGTCGTCGCAGACATGGATCGAGCACGATCCGGGTGTTCCGATCGATCGGTGGTCCGGCGTGTACTGGATGTGGTTCAGGCAGAAGGGACGACGGTCTCAGCCGTTGACGTCCTGCGCAGTTCCGCTGGGCGCACAACGGCTCATCGTGCGGGCGATTATCACCCGCTCATGGTTGCTCTCGCCCGGGACGAAGAGTGGGCCGTCGTATACAGCGCCGAGCCTCCGCGTTCGATCGACCCTGCCCTCGAAGTCGAGATCGCTCTGGCCGTCCGAGCTGGACGATCGTTGTATGTCCGCTGCGGGGTTCCCGATCGCGATTCTCAGCGCGCCGCCCTGGCTCGGTTACTGCTACTCGGGTGCCACGTCCAGCTGGTGCGACCGTGCAGAGAGAACATCCTCCTCACGCCTTCCGGCGTGATCACTTCGAGTGGCAGTCTCATCTCGCCGGGAGCCACCCAGCTTTGGCTACACACCGTCGACGTCGGGTTCGCTGGCACTGCGCTCCGACTGATCAGCCGAAGGGGAGACGCGAATCCGGTGAACGGGGAGGCTGACCATTTGTGCCGTCTGGGTCATCCGCTTTTGGTCGATCACGGTCGCGAACACGACTTCAGGGGCCGTTGCCTCACCTGTCAGGGGGACGTGACGGAGCACGTGCGAACTACTCGCTCTCGGACGCGGGGAGCGGCTCGCAGTGCGGCCCGGTGTCATTCCTGCGGACACGAGTTCGATGCGACCGGTTGGTGCAAGTGCTGATCGCGAGCGCAATTTGCCTTCGTCGTTCTCGGGCGGCCGTTGAGAGTGGGAATCGGGTTGGTTCATTCGCCACGCATGACCTGCGTTGACTGTCGGTGGTCATCCCTAGAGTCGTCTTCGTGGGGATCGCGGGGGCGATCCAGATGGGGGTCGAAGCATGCATGGGCAGCTGGACGACGCGGTTGAGGCAGCTTGGCGGGAGTTCCGCCAGCGGCTCGCCGACCACGTGGCCGAGATGGCCGAGGGTGACTCGATCGTGGTGGAGCTGCGGCAGCCGCAAGAGAACGGTGCAGCGCCCTACTGCCAGGTGGCCGGTAGCACTGGGATGGTGCGCGTCGAGGCGGTGAGCAACGTCTACCTCGCGGTCGAGCACGAGCTCGACGAGGCGCAGGAGCGTGCGCTGGAGCGGCTCGGCTTCCATCGCCCCGAGGCCGAGGACTGGTCCGAGGACGAGACCAACTTCTGGATCGACCTCGAGCCGCGTGAGGCGGACCGGGCGGCGGTCATGATCGTGCGCGCGCTGCACGAGGTCTACGGCGTGCTGCACCCGGTCTACCTCGAGGCCGGCGGTCTGGAGCCGGAAGCCGCGGCGCAGCAGACGCCGGCGAGCAGCGACCCCGACCCCGACCAGGTCGTCCGCCCCTCCTCGGTCGACGAGGTGCGAGAGGTCGTGGACCGCGCCGTCGCTGGTCTCTACGACGAGGCGCCGGCGTGGGACAGCGACGGCGACCTCCCGCTGGTCACCGAGCACAACGTCCTCTGGGTGTCGGTCAACAACGCGAGCCCGCGCATCCTCCTGCACTGCTGCTTGCTCGGCGACGTCACCGACACCGCCGTCGCGCTGGAGGAGGTCAATCGCCGCAACCAGACGGAGTTCGGCCTGACCTTCGTGCTCCGCGAGGGCCGCATCTCCGTGACGCGGGAGATATGCGTGGAGGCAGTGACGCTCCGCGCGGTGACAGCTGAGGCCGAGCGGCTCCTCGGGCAGGTCGACCAGTGGGCCGGCGAGATAGCGACGGCGCTCGCACCCCGGCGGGACCAGGATCGCGCGAAGACGCCGAGCCGGTTCGGCACGGCCTACGCCGTGATGGTCGAGCTCGAGCGCGCCCAGCGCGGGTCGGTCGAGCCGGCCACGATGGCACGGATCTTCCACCACGACACGGGGCTGCTGCTGAAGGCGATCCGCATCACCGAGCAGCGCCGCCGCGAGGTGCGGAGCAAGGTGCGGCGGGCGAAGGACGAGGGGCGCCACCGCGACGAGCAGGTGGCGCGTGCGCGGCAGGAGTACATGCGCGAGCTCACGGCTCGCATGCGTGCCGCCCTCCGCCTCATCGTCGACGCGCCGGTGCGCAAGGTGCAGCTCGACCAGCTCGCGCTGTTCGACGAGGACGAGGCCGGGACCGGCCGGTGAGCGCGTTCGCCGGACGAGACGGGCGCGTCGGTGATGGGGTGTCCGCATGCCTCGCCTGATCCCGGAGCAGCCGACCTTCACCACCGAGTCCGAGCAGGCGGTGTGGGAGCGGCTGCGTGACGGCCTCGGTGACGACGACGTGCTCATCACCAACCTGCGCCTCACCGACGAGACCAAGGACCACGAGGTCGACATCGTCGTCCTCATGCCCGACATCGGCATCGTGGCGCTCGAGGTCAAGGGCGGCAGCGTCTGGTGGGACGACGGCTGGCGCATCAAGCGCCGCGGCCGCGAGGCGGTCATCCACCCGGTCGACCAGGCCCGCGACGGCAAGTACGCCCTGCGTGCCTACGTCGAGCGCGACGAGCGCTGGGGGAGCCGCACCCGCGTCGCATGGGCGCACGCGGTCGTCACGCCGTACTCCGAGTTCGACGCCGACTTCGCTCTGACCGACCTGCCGCGCTGGTCGCTCCACGACACCAAGGACCAGGAGCACCTCGTCGGCCGGCTGCGGCAGAACGCCCAGAAGATGACCCACGGCCAGCGGGTCGCGACCGCCGACGACGTCGACGCGATCGTCGACATCCTCACGGGTCGGCTGCCCACGTCGTACGACATCCGCGCCGAGGCCGACGAGCGAGCCGGCGTCGCGGACCGGCTCACGCTCGAGCAGGCCACCATCCTCCAAGTGACCCGGCTGCTCCACCGCGTAGAAGTGCGCGGTGGCGCCGGCAGCGGCAAGACCGTGCTCGCCCTCCAGCAGGCAAAGGAGCTGACCCGTGGCGGGCAGGACCGCAAGCCGCAGCGGGCCGCCGTGCTCTGCTACTCGATCGGGCTTGCCGAGCACCTCAAGCGCGAGGTCGCCACCTGGCACCACCGCCACCGACCTGCCTTCGTTGGCACCTTCCACGACTTCGGGCGCCAGTGGGGAGCCACTGATGGCGACCGCCAGGACAGTGAGTTCTGGGAGGAGCGGCTGCCGGCCGAGATGGCCGAGCTCGCCGCGGCGCTTCCCGACAACCACAAGTACGACGCGGTCATCGTCGACGAGGCCCAGGACTTCGCCGACTCGTGGTGGACGCCCGTGCTGCGCGCGTTGCGCGACGAGGAGGAGGGCGGCCTGTTCGTCTACTCCGACGAGAACCAACGGATCTTCGCCCGCTTCGGCCGCCCGCCGGTCGCGCTGGTCCCGCTCGTGCTCGACCACAACCTCCGCAACACCAAGCAGATCCACGAGTCGTTCGGGCCGCTCGCGCCGAGCCGGATGTACTCGCGTGGCGGCGAGGGTCCGACGGTCCGCTTCATCGACGTCGGCGACGATGACCCGCTCGACGTCGCGGACGACGAGGTCGACCGGCTGCTCGACGCTGGATGGGACCCCCAGCACGTCGCGCTGCTGACCACCGGACATCGGCACCCGATCCAGGTCGAGCGGACCGACTTCCACGACCAGGAGGGCTACTGGCGCACCTACTGGGACGACGACGTCTTCTACGGCCACGTCCTCGGCTGCAAGGGGCTCGAGCGCCGCGCAGTGGTGCTCTGCCTCAACGAGGACGGGTCCCGCGACCGCGCGCGCGAGCGGCTCTACGTCGGGATGTCGCGCGCGACCGACGAGCTGGTCGTCGTCGGCGAGCCGGAGACGGTGCGTCGGGTCGGCGGACCCGACGTGGCACGGCGGCTGGGGGTGTGAGCGGCCGCTATCGCGGGCGGTGCAGCCTCTTAAGCCTGCCGCCGTCCAGCGGCGTACCGCGCCACGTGGCTCGCGCGGTCCCGGTCGAGAGGGAGCACTCGACGTCCAGGCGATGAGGTGTCTCGAGGAAGATCGCCTCGACGCGGAAGGTGTCGTCGTCGATCCAGCCGACCGATGCCGCAACAGGTACGGCGTCCCCTGAGGCGTCGCTCGGCTCGGAGACGAGCCACTCGCCGGCGCCCGCTGCGAAGGTCAGGGCGTTGTCCGGCTCGTGGAGCGTGAGGCCGACGCTGCCGTGCGCCGTCTCCACCGCGACGGACGACAGCGTGGACACAATCTCGGCAGCGGAGGAACCCACCACCGAGAACGTCGTGCCGCTCCAGTCCTCCCACCGCGGCGGCGCCGGCGCACCCGGGCAGGGAGGCAGGCGCAGCGTGCGGAGCCTCTCCACCAGGCGTGGGTGTGCGTCCTCGGTGATCTCGGTCCCGCCACCGAGGCTGGGGAGCAGGTGCTCCCAGACGTGGTCCAGGACCGTCTGCATCGCCTCGGTGCCGCCGGTGATGGCGACCACGGCGTCCTGCTCCGGCAGCACCAGGCAGAACTGGCCGAAGGCGCCGTCGCCGCGGTAGCCGTGCCGCGACATCCAGAAGCCGTAGCCGTAGCCCTGGCTCCAGTCGACCTTATATGCATCCGCATCCACTGTGGCCACCGCCCGGGACGTCGCCTGGGCGACGTACGACTCGGGGATCAGCTGCTGCCCGCCCCAACGGCCGCGCTGGAGGTAGAGCTGGCCGAGCTTCGCCACGTCCTCGGCGCGGGCGAAGAGACCGCTGAAGCCCTGTTCGCGTCCCGGCGGCAGGCAGAACCAGGCGACCGGGTCGATCCCGAGCGGCTGGAGCAGCCGCGGACCGAGGTACTCGCTCAGCCGCTGCCCCGTCACGCGCTGGATCACAGCGGCGACGGTGTAGGTGCAGGGCTGGCTGTAGGCGAAGACGCTGCCCGGGGTCGCCTCCGGTGGAATCAGCAGGAACCCGCGGACCGGGTCCTCGCGGTCCCGCGCCACGGCCTCCGGCCACATCTCCCGGTCGTGGCCGCTGGACATCGAGATGAGGTGCCGCAGGGTGAGCGACCGGCTGCGCGCATCGACGATCTCGTCGGCGTACTCCGGGAAGTGCTGCAGCACCGTGTCGTCGAGGCCGACCAGTCCCTCGTCCACCGCGAACGCCAGGGCCGTCGATGTGAAGCTCTTGCTCAGCGAGTAGACCAGCCGCGTCCGCTCGGCCGTGTGTGGCGCCCACCAGCCCTCGGCGACGACGTGCCCGCCGGAGCACCATCAGCCCGTGGAGCTCGACGCTCGGGTCAGCGTCGACCGCGCTCACGAACGCCAGGACCCCGGCCGGGTCGACACCCTGGCTCATGGGCGTGGCTCGTGGGAGCTGGCGCACGCCGCCAGCGTACGGCGGGACGAGCGCCGGTGGCCGCCATGTTGCCCGGGTGGGTAGGGCCTTTCGGCCCTGCGGCGGCGCGGGCCCGCGCTGGTTGGGTGGTCGTCGAGACGGCAGGACCGGAGCCAGCGGGCTCGGTGGGCCGACAGCACGTCCGCCCCGACCGTGCCCCTGCGGGGTGACCGGTCCTGTCGTCTTGGTGCTTGCCCCGGTACGCCGTCCACTGCGCGTCGGCGCGGACGGCGACGCGCCGGCGGTGGGCGGGGGGCGCCTGATCCGCCCTGTGGAGGGAGCGCCGCGGCTGTCGGTGAAGCGTCGTAGCGTCCTGCGGACCACGAAGGGGGACCACATGGGCGCCAACAGCAGGAAGCGGAAGGCAGCGCGGCAGCGCACGCAGGAGCGGAACGAGCAGCCCGGTGAGGACCCGACGCGGGCCGGTGAGAGCTGGGACGCTGCGCGGGCCTACGCGGTCGTCGAGGCGCACGTGCACCACGCACTGCGACAGCTCATCCGCAAAAAGCTCAGCTCCGACGAGGTCGCGCGAGTCGCGCAGCACCTCGTCACGAGGGCCGCGCCCCACCCGAGGCACGTGGTCGAGATCGTGCTGCACGACCTGGCGCACGTGGTGCTCGGCCACGTGGTGGACGGCGGGTGGTCGCCGTCAGACCTCGGCGAGCTGGTCATGCGCAACCTCGGCCCGGCGCACCTCCCGCTGCTGGCGACGGCGCTGCGCGAGCACGAGCGCAGCAGTGCATGTGCTCAGGCATGGCGGGACGCGGTCGACGCACTCGACGAGCCGGCACTCGCGCTGGGTCCCGGCGAGCCTGTCGCTGCGCTGCTCGGACTGGTCGCCCTGCTCAACGTCGCGCCCCGGCTGACCGATGCGATCGCCGGCACCGCTGAGCAGACGGGTCCGGAGCACCCGAAGCTCGCGCGGGTCCGGGCGCTGCTCGCCAAGGCCGAGTCCACCGAGTTCGACGAGGAGGCCGAGGCGTTGTCGGCCAAGGCGCAGGAGCTCATCTCCCGCTACGCGCTGGACCAGCTGCTCGATGACGGGCCCGCGAGCGGACGCAGCGACCTGCGGGTGCGGCGCCTGTGGCTCGACAGGCCCTACGTGCGGGCCAAGACACTGCTGGTCTCGGCCGTGGCCTCGGCCAACCGGTGCCGTGCGGCGGGTGCGGACCAGCTCGGGTTCAGCGTGGTGGTCGGGTCCGCGTCCGACCTCGACGCGGTCGAGCTGATGGTGACCTCCCTGCTGGTGCAGGCGGATGCTGCGATGTTGCGCCACGGTCGCCGCACCAGCGCGACCGGGACGACGCGGATGAAGTCGTTCCGCCAGTCCTTCCTCACCGCCTACGCCCTCCGCATCGCGGACCGGCTGGAGCGGGCCAACATCGAGGCCGCCCGCGCCACCGGTGCCGACCTGCTCCCCGTGCTCCGGTCGCAGGAGGCGAAGGTCGCCGAGGAGTTCGTCCGGCTGGTGCCGCACAGCGTCGGCAGGAGCACGACCGTGAGCAACAGCGAGGGCTGGACGGCCGGTCTCGCGGCGGCCGACCTCGCGCAGCTCGGGGTCAACGGACGCCTCGACCACGCCGGGTGACCACGCGTCAGGACCAGTGGCGCCGCATGACCGTGGTGGCTGCGAACGGGTCCTCACCCGAGACCGCGGCCACGATCCCAGCACCCTCCGGCTTGGCGGCAGCCAGCAGGCGGCCCTCGCCGACCCACCTGCGCCAGGCGTCGAGGTAGTGGCCGGCGTTGGTGGCGTTGCGGCCGAGGACGGTCGGGACCGGGTGCCACGCCTCGCCGGTGGGCCCGGCGGCCAGCAGCGCCGATCGGGCGCCCCGGCGCGTACGGATCGGGCGGCCCGGCAACTGCGCGTCGGTATAGCGGGACACGAGGTAGCGCGGGGCGCCGACCGGTCCGATCGCCTCGTCGAACGCGGCTGCAAACACCGCGGCGTCGTCCTCGGTGCCGACGAGGCGGAAGCGGTACTCCCCGCCCGGGTGGACCTCGACCGCGAGCGCCGACGCGCCGATGCTCGTCAGCCCGGCCGCGGCGAGAGCGTCCGCGACTGCCGCCGCGACCGCCTCCAGCGGCGGGACGGCTGCCGTCCGGGCGACCTGCTCTCGCACCCACGACGTGAGGTCGTCCGCCTGCGCGCGTCCGGTGACCGCACTCCGGCCGAGGGCGGCGAGCCCGCCGACGGCGCCGGCCACGAGCGCCCAGTCGCCGACGGCGAACGAGGCGGCACCGGCGCCGGCCGAGCCCGCGGCGAGCACCCACGACGTACGCCAGCTGGTCTCGGGCACCGGGGCCTCGGTCGTCATGCCGTCCGAGGTCAGCCGCCACGTCGGCGGGGCAGGCGTGAGCGTGACGACCTCGTCGAGCGGCGTGATGTCCGAGGCGGGGCGGCGTACGCGCAACGACGCGAGCGTGACGTCCTGGTAGGGCTCACCCACCTCCCAGGCGTCGCGGATCGCGTCGCGGTCGGCGGCAGCGACGAGCATGCGGGCGTTCAGGGCGTCGAACGAGTCGACCGGCGGAGGCGCGTAGGGGGAGAAGGACGCGTCGATGTGGGCGACCCCGTCGACGATGTCGCCGTCGGCGTCGATGCCGTGGAACCCCTGGTGCTTGCGGACCAGCCGGGACCAGTCGTTGTCGCCCTTGGGGTGCGCCTCCGACACGCACACGACGGTCCAGTTGGTGGCGACCTTGTCCGGCCAGGTCGGGTCGGTGCGCAGCGCCCGGCCCCGCGTCTGGACGACGGCCGTCAGGGTGGTCGCGGTGGTCAGGTCGATGAGGGTGGACACGCCGCGGGCGTTCCAGCCCTCGCCGAGGAGGCCGCGGGTGCCGACGAGGACCTGCGTGCGGCCGGCCTCGAAGAACGCGGTGACGTGGGTGACCCAGGTGCGCGAGGTCCATCCGGACGTGCACGTCGCGACCGGGCCGGCGCTCGTCTCGACGCGGAGCCGCGAGGCCAGGTCGGGGTCGCGGCCGGCGACGAAGGCGACGAGGTCGTGCAGCGTCGACTCGGACGCGGCGACGACGGACCCGGTGACCAGCATCGGGTCGAGAAGGGCGGTGCTCGGGTCTGCCAGCAGCGCCTCGAGTGCCGCGATCGCCGATCCGGCCTCGGCATCGAGGACCCCGTCCAGGGTGACCGGCACCGTCGCGGCCGCGCGCTCGTGGTCGCACAGCACCAGCACCCGCGCGCGGTCGCCAAGGGCGGCGTGCTCGGCAGCGATGATCTGCGCGGCGGCGCCGGGCTTGGCGTACGACCGGGCGAGCACGCGGTCGACGGTGGAGCGCCCACGGCGTACGCCGCGACGCGTCCACTGGTAGCCCACCGACGGCAGCGCGGCCCTCACCACCGCGAGCACCTCTGCGTCGGCCGGGTCGTCGGACTCGGCGACGTGGTGGAGCAGCCAGTCGCCGAGGAGCCGGACCCAGTCCTCGGCCGACGGGGCGTGCCGGTGCTCCTCGCGCAACCGGGCGCCGACGGGCAGGGCGAGCAGGCCGGCGTGGTGCATGCGCAGGGCGCCGTCGCACAGGTCGGGCTCGCGCTCGGCGAGCGCCGCCCAGGTGGTCGTGGCGGGGACCGGTTCGACGAACCGGGTGGTGAGCCACTCGTAGAACCCGACCGAACCGAAGCCCGGGGTGGTGAGCAGGGCGGTGAGCTCGGTGAAGCGCAGCGCCTCGCTGGTGAGCCAGTCCTCCTCGGTGGGCGTGGGGGTGGTCAGCCAGACGAGCTCGTCGAACGGCGCGAGGTGGCCCTCCTTCACCACCGCCGGCACCGAGACGCGGTAGCGGATGTTCCCGAAGAGCTGGTCGACGAGGGCGCGCTGCTCGCCGGCGAGGCTCTCGGGCGGAGTCGCGGTGAGCGCCAGGACGTGCGCGCGGCCGACGGCGTCGAGCAGCTCGGCGAGCAGGCGCCCCCACACCTCGAGCAGGTGGTGGCACTCGTCGAGGACGAGCACCAGGCGGGTCTGGGCGCGGATCCGCTCGAAGAGGGCGACGCCGTTGGGGTGGAGCCGGTCGACGACGGTGTTCGCGTCGGCGTCCGTGGCTTCGGAGTCGAAGACGGCCAGGGACTGGTAGGTCAGGCAGGTCAGCGGACTGGCGAGTGACGTGTCGTCGCTCGCGTCGAGCCCCAACGTCCGAGCCTCGGCGATCCACTGGGACTGGATGGCGGTGTTGGGGGCGAGCACGACGGCGCGCGTGTCGGGATGTGTGCGGAGCTCGCCGGCGACGGCCTCGAGGCCGACACGGGTCTTGCCCGCGCCGGGAGGCAGCACGACCCAGGCCCGCGGGTGGTCCGCGTCGTCCCACGCGCGGGCGAGCGCCTCGAGCGCCTCACGCTGGTGGACGCGCAGCGGTGGCACGGCCAACGTGTCCGGGTCGGGCACGGTTCACGCCTCCTGCGCGTCGACGACGTACGCGTCGTGGTCCGAGAGGCGCTTGCCCCCGCGCCTCGCCACGACCCGCCACGTGGACGCAGCCGACCCCGCAGGCACGGCGACGTGGTCGATGCTGAGCAGGCCCTCGATCGCGTGCGGCAGGTAGGTCGTCGGCACGACCAGGCCGAGCTCGTCGAGGGCGCCGGTGATCGCGTCCCGACCGGCCTTCGACCCCGCGTGCTCCTTGCCGGTCAGCGCGTGGTTCCAGTCGCCGCCCCACACCAGGGACGGGGCGGCGCGAAGCCGCAGCAGCAGGTCGTCGACGGCATGCGCGGTCTTGTCGGCGTGACGCTCGCCGACCCACACCGGCCCTGATCGGGCACTGCGCCACGGCAGCACCGAGCTGACGTACGTCGTCGCACCGACCTGGGCGGCCGCGCTCGCGGGGTGCGGGTCGGGGCTTGAGACCATCGGCAGCCGGCTGGCGACCGCGGCCCAGCGCCGGCGGGCCGCCATTGGCGCGGCCGACAGGTGCACGGCGAAGCCGGGAAGGCTCGTCCGCTCGTTGACCTCCGTCAGCAGCCAGACGTCGCAGTCGGCCTCGAGCAGGAGCCGTCGATGATCGTCCGACCACCGGCCGGCGAGGTTCCACGTCCCGATACGCACGCCCGCATCCTGTCGGACGGATCGGACGCCCGCCGGAGGACCCCACCTCCGGCGGGCGTTCGGCGCGCCCACCCCGTTTGCGGACCACCGCCGCGTCGGTCAGTGGACGACCGGTGCCGCCCGGGACGACGACACGGCTGTCGCGGAGTCACGCTCACGGGCGATCCGGCGGCCGAGGATCCCGAACGCGAAGGAGATCGGCAAGAACACGCTGCCGAGCGACGTCACCTCCGAGATCACGAACAGCCCCGGGAAGGTGAGCGCGAGCAGCCACGCCGGCAGACCGAGGCCGCGTCGGATCAGCACGATGCCCAGGAAGGTCGAGGCGACCATCGTGAGCAGCAGGACCGGGATGAGGACGACGAAGACCGCCTCGAGGAGTCGCTCGTTGCCGTCGCCCCACTGGGTCCAGTACTCGGCGAAGCACCCGACCGTGGCCAGCACCAGCGCGGTCAGGGTGATGCGCCACGCCCAGCGCTCGGCCCCGCGAAACCCGGCGACGGACCGCCGACGGTGGACGACGAACGCGGCCAGCGTCGCTGCCCCGACGACGGGGCCCCAGACCTTGCCGTAGGTCAGGTAGACCACGGCGGGCGAGGACCAGTCGAGCAGCGGCGCGAGCGCCGTCGACGCCGGCTCGGCCCAGAGGTGCATGAGCCCCTCGTCCGCGTCGGACGCGCCGTCCCTGGTGGCGACCCGGGCGAGCGCGTGCAGCTGGCCGACGACGAGTCCGACCCACGCCATCACCCAGGCGAGGCGGCCGATCCGGCGCTGGTGCTCGGGCCGGTCCAAGATGGTGAGAAGCGACATGGCTGCTCCTTCGCTCGACGGACCTCCACCATCGACCGGTCGCGGGGCGCGCCGCATCGGCGTGGGGTCCGATCTGCGATCAACCCCTGGTTTGACGGAAGCCGGGAGCCGAGCCGCGTAGCCTCGACGTGTGAGAGGGCGCGCGCCGTCGACCGTGACCGACTGGGGCGTCCCGGCGGTCATCGCCGCGGCGTCCCTGCTCGAGATCGTCCTCGTACGACCCGAGGGAGCCGTCGCGGCAGCCGTGCTGGCGGTCGCGGCCTGCCTGGCCCTCGTCCCGCGTCGTCGGTGGACGGTGCTGTCCGCGCTGGTGGCCGGGACGCTGACCCTGTTCACCCCCTGGTTCGGCGCCGAGCTGGACGACCTCGCGGCGCCGATCATGGTCCTGGCCGTCGTGGCCTACTCGCTTGCGCGGTGGGTGCCCAGCTACGGCGGCCTGCTCGTGCTCGGCGTGCTCATGGTGCTGCTCGCCTCCGACTACCTCTTCACCGACGAGCGGGACAACGACGTCACCGACGTCTTCTTCGTGGCCTCGCTGCTCGTCCCGCCGTACGTCCTGGGGCGGGTGACGCAGCGGCTGGCCGCGCAGGCCGCCGAGCTCGAGCGCCGGCAGGACCTGATCCGGGAGCAGGCGGTCCGCGACGAGCGCGACCGGATAGCCCGCGACCTGCACGACGTGATCGCCCACTCGGTCAGCGCGATGGTGGTGCAGACGGCCGCCGCCCAGGACCTCCTCCGCACGGATCCGGACAGGGCCGCCCGGGCCCTGGACGTCGTCGCCGCCACCGGGCGACAGGCGCTCGCCGAGACGGGGCGGCTCCTGCACCTGATCCGCGACAGCGCGGACGAGCTCGGACTGGCGCCGGCCCCGGGGCTGGCCCAGCTGCCCGAGCTGGTCGAGCGCTTCCGCGTCGACGGTCTCGAGGTGGACCTGCAGCTGGCCGACCCGGCCCCCGAGCTGCCCGCCGGCGTGGACGTGTCGGCGTACCGCATCGTGCAGGAGGCCCTGACCAACGCCCTGCGCTACGGCGCCGACCGACGCGCGGAGGTCACGATCAGCTGCGACTCCGACATGGTGCGGATCCGTGCCGCCAACCAGGTCGACGGGCGCTCCGGCCAGGGGAGCGGGCTCGGGCTGCTGGGCATCGCCGAACGGGTCCACGTGCTCGGCGGCCACCTCGTCCACGGGGTCACCGACGGTCGGTACGAGGTGGACGCGAGCCTGCCGGTGGACGCGACGTGACGGCGCCGACCCGGGTGGTCATCGCCGACGACCAGGACCTCGTCCGCAGCGGCCTGCAGCTGGTGCTCGAGGCGCGCGGGATCGACGTCGTCGACGCGGTCGGTGACGGCCGGGAGGCCGTGCGGTCGGTCGCCGCGCACGTGCCCGACGTGGTGCTGATGGACGTCCGGATGCCGGTGCTCGACGGCATCGCCGCGACCCGGGAGATCGTCGCCGGAGGCGGGCCGACCCGGGTGCTGGTGCTGACGACGTACGACATCGACGCCTACGTCTACGGCGCGCTCCGGGCGGGCGCCGCGGGGTTCCTCCTCAAGGCCACCCCTCCCGAGCGGCTGGTCGCCGGCATCGAGACCGTGGTCGCCGGTGAGGCGCTCCTGGCTCCCGCCCTGACCCGGCGCCTCATCGAGGACCACGTGCGCCGGCCGCGGGGGAGCGACGCCGCGCTCGACGTGCTCACCGAGCGCGAGCGGGAGGTGTTCGTCCTGATGGCCCGCGGCCTGGCCAACGCCGACATCCAGGCGCAGCTGGTGATCTCGGAGGCGACCGTGAAGACCCACGTGAACCGCATCCTGACCAAGCTCGGCCTCTCCACCCGGGTGCAGGTCGTGGTCCTCGGTTACGAGACCGGCGTGGTGCGCCCGGGCGACGGCGTGCTGCCGTCCGCCCGGGCGTGACCGCGGTCCGCAGCCTCAGGAGTCGAAGGCCTCCACGTTGGCCCGTCCCTCGGTGGCCAGGATGAGCGAGACCCAGCCGTCGGTGCCGCGCAGCTTGCGCTGCGTGGCGTCGGCGACGACGTAGCGGCCCACGAAGCGGTGGGTGACTACGTAGGTCGCGTCGGCGTACTCGCCGCACACCTCGCCGACGGCGTCGAGGGACAGCGTCCGCTTCGGCGACGTCACGTCGAGCGTGCCGGTGGCGGGCTCGCACGAGCCGGGTGCGGGCAGCGAGCCGTCGTCGGCGGCCAGCGTGGCGACGTACGCGCCGTCGAAGGGGTCGCCGGTGACGGACCCCGAGAGGTGCGCGGTGCCGGCCGCGTCCAGGGCGTACGTGCCGACGTCGGCGCCGCGGAGGTCCACGAGGGGCTTGGGCGCGGCGACGGCGGGGGAGGCGATGGCCGGCACGGCGAGCGCGGTGACGGCCAGGGCGGTGAGACGGGTGGTGCGGTTCATCGGTGTGCTCCTGACGTGTTCGTTCGAGGAGACCACCGTCGCGCGGAGGCCTTGGCGTCGACTTGGAGCCCACTTGAGGAGTGGCGCAGCGTGCCCAGAATCGGGGCCGCGGACAGCCGTCGAAGCGCCCTATCCTCGACGGAGGTCGACACGAGGAATGGGGTGGACGGACAGCCGGATCTCAACCTGCACGTGCTCGGCGAGCTCACGGCCACCCGGGATGGCGCGGTCGTGGACCTCGGCGGGCGACGCCAGCGCGCCGTGCTGGCGGCGCTGGCGATGCAGCGTGGCCAGGTCGTGACCGCTGACCACCTGGTCTACTGCGTGTGGGGCGACCACACGCCGGCGAACGCGAGCGGCGCGCTGCAGGCGTACGTCAGCCACCTGCGCAAGCGGCTCCAGCCCGACGCGACAGCACGGCAGCGTGACGGGGTCATCGCCCGGGCCGGGCCCGGCTACGTGCTGCGGCTGCCGCCCGACGCCGTGGACGCGTGGGCGTTCGAGGCCGCGGTCGAGGCGGCGGCGGGCCAGGCGCCGGGGGACGCGGTGTGCACGCTGGAGACGGCGCTGCGCACCTGGCGCGGGCCGGCGTACGCCGACTACGCCGGGGAGGCGTGGGCCGAGGCCGAGGTCGCCCGGCTCACCGAGCTGCGCGGGGTCGCCCGCGAGCGGCTGCTCGCCACCCGGCTCGAGCTCGGGGAGGCGCAGCTCGTCATCGGCGACCTCGAGGCGCTGGTCAAGGAGGACCCGCTGCGCGAGGAGCGTTGGCGGCTGCTCACCCTCGCGCTCTACCGGGCGCACCGGCAGGCGGCCGCGCTCGAGGCACTGCGACGGGCGCGGACGGTGCTCGCCGACGAGCTCGGTGTCGACCCCGGACCGGCGCTGCGCGCGCTGGAGGCCGAGGTGCTCGCGCAGTCGCCCGACCTCGACGGGCCGCGGGCCGCACCGACCGCCGCCCCGGCGACGCTGGTCCCACGACCCCGCACCCCCGACGGTCTCGTCGACCGCGACCACGAGATGGACCTCCTCAGGACCAAGCTCGACGAGCTGGCCGACGGGACGTCGGGCTGCGTGCTCATCGAGGGTCCGGCGGGGATCGGCAAGACGCGGCTGCTCGAGGAGCTCCGCCGCCTCGCCGTGGCGGCCGGCACCTGGGTGCGGTCGGCGCGGTGCAGCGCGCTGGAGCAGGACTTCGAGTGGGGAGTGGCCCGGCAGCTCTTCGGCGCCGGGGTGGACGGCGTCCTGGCGCGCGACGAGCGCTTCGCCGTGCTGCGAGGGCTGTGCGAGCTGACGACCCGGCTCGCCGAGGAAGCGCCGTTCGTGCTGTGCGTCGACGACGTCCAGCGGTGCGACGAGGCGTCGCTGCAGTTCCTCGCGTACCTCGTCCGGCGCCTCGAGGGACTGCCCGTCCTCGTCGTCCTGGCGATGCGCACCGGCGAGTCGCACCAGGCCGACGACCTCGCCGAGCTGGTCGCGGACGAGACGGTGACCGTCGTACGCCCCGAGCCGCTCACCGAGCAGGGCACCGCCGCGCTCGTCACCGACCGGCTCGGTCGCGGCGCCGACGCGTTCGTCGCCACCTGCCACCGGATGACGTCGGGCAACCCGCTGCTGCTGCGCCAGCTGCTGCGCGCGCTCGCCGACCAGGGCATCCCGCCCGACGCCGCCCACGTCGACACCGTCCGGGCCGTGGGCTCGCGCGCGGTGACCTCGCTGGTGACGCTCCGCCTGCGGCGGATGCCGGCCGCGGTCACCACGGTCGCGCGCGCGGTCGCCATGCTCGGGCCGATGGCCGACCTGCGGAGCGTCGCCGACCTCTCGCAGCACTCTGAGGAGGAGGTCGCGAGCGCCCTCGACCTGCTCGCGCGCAGCGAGATCCTGCGCGACGGGCACCCGCTGGACTTCGTGAACCCACTCGTCCGCGACGCGATCCACGCCGACGTCCCCACCGGCGAGCGCGCCCTGCTCGTCGAGCGGCTGAACCGGCGGCTCAAGTCAGCCTCAAGTTCTGCTGACCATGCTGGAGCGCCGAGATCGTGAGGTGGTGACGGTGAAGCAGGCCGAGGGTCTACGCCCACTGGCGGGCGGTGCTGTCCACCTGCCCGGCGACCCCCTCTACGACGAGGCGCGGATGCCGTGGAACCTCCAGGTCGACGAGCACCCGGCCGCGGTCGCCTACCCGGCCGACCCGCACGAGGTCGCGCGGATCGTCCGCGCCGCCACGGAGGCCGGCCTCCGGGTCGCGCCCCAGGGCACCGGCCACGGGGCCCCGCCCCTCGCGGGCCGGCTCGGCGACGCGGTGCTGCTGCGCACGTCGGCGATGACCGGGCTGCGCGTCGACGCCGCCGGTCGTACGGCGCGCGCCGAGGCCGGCGTGCTGTGGGGCGACGTCGTCACCCGCGCCGGCCGCGTCGGTCTGGCCGGTCAGCACATGTCCAGCCCGGGCGTCGGCGTCGTCGGCTCGTCGCTCGGTGGCGGCGTGAGCTGGTACTCGCGCCAGCACGGCCTGCAGTGCAGCGGGATCACGGCCGTCGAGCTCGTGCTCGCCGACGGGACGTTCGTCCGCGCCACCGACGACCAGGACCCGGACCTGCTGTGGGCGGCCCGCGGCGGCAGCGGCGGCTTCGGGGTGGTCACCGCGCTCGAGTTCGACCTGCTGCCGATCCGGACGGCGTACGCCGGCATGCTGGCGTGGGACTGGCGGCACGCCCAGCGCGTGCTCACCGCCTGGGGCGAGTGGACGGCGGACGCCCCCGAGTCGGTGACGAGCGTCGCGCGGATCTTCCAGGTGCCCGACATCGAGTGGCTGCCCGGCGAGCTGCGCGGCCGGAAGATGGTGATGATCGACGCCGTCGCGCTCGGCGACGCCGAGGAGGGTGCCCGCTCCATCGCCCCGCTGCGCGCGCTGAAGCCCGAGATCGACACCTTCACGCAGATGCCTGCACCCGACATCGCGCACCTGCAGATGGACCCGCAGGAGCCCACCGCGGTCTACGCCAACAGCGTCCTCGTCGAGGGCTTCCCCGCGGGCGCGGTCGACGCGCTCGTCGAGGCCGCCGGCCCCGAGTCCGGCAGCAACCTGCTCTTCGTGGAGCTGCGCCAGCTGGGCGGCGCGCTCTCGCGCCCCTCGCCCCGCGGTGGCGCGCTCGACCATCTGCCGGCCGCGTTCCTGGTGCTGGGCGTCGGCCTCGACGTGGGCACCGGGTGGGACGCCGTCCGGGCGGACGCCCTGCGGATCCTGGACTCGCTGGCGCCGTGGTCGTCGCGTGCGTCGTACCTCTCCATGGCCTACGAGGCCGCCGCCCGGCGCGGGTTCGCGGCAGAGGCCTACGAGCGGCTGGTGCGGATTCGTGAGTCCGTGGACCCCAATCGTGTGTTTGTCGCACCTCGCGCATCCGCCGACGACTGAATCCGCGACGCGGCTCAAGTCGACCTCAAGTCTTCTGCAAGTGCCCGGGTGCACCTTCGTGACGTCAACGACGACATCACACGGAGGAAGCAATGACCATCGCACAGACCAGCCCCGCAGCCGTACCGTTCGCGGAGCTGGACGCACTCACGATCGGCACCGTCGCGGTGCCCGGCGACAAGGCGTACGACGCCCTCGTCTCGCCGTGGAACCTCGCCGTCCCGGTCCAGCCGGCCGCCGTCCTGGCCGCCTTCGACGCCTGGGACGTCGTCGAGGCCGTGCAGTTCGCGGCCCGCCACGGCATCCGCGTCACCCCGCAGGCCACCGGCCACGGCCCGATGGCGGAGCTGACCACCGAGCTGCTGGTCACCACCAAGGAGCTCGACGAGGTCGTCATCCACCCCGAGGAGGGCTGGGCCCGCGTCGGAGCCGGCGTGAAGTGGCTGAAGGTCGTGGAGGCGGCCGCGCCGTACGGCCTGGCGCCCCTCTCGGGCTCGATCACCGACGTCGGGATCGTCGGCTACACCACCGGCGGCGGGCTCGGCCCGATGGCCCGCACCCACGGGCTCGCGATCGACAAGGTCCGCGCCATCGAAGTCGTGACCGGTGACGGCGCGCTGCGGAGGGTCACGCCGACCGAGCACCCCGAGCTCTTCTTCGCCCTGCGGGGCGGCAAGGGGATGCTGGGCATCGTCACGGCGATCGAGTTCGACCTGGTCCACCAGCCGCGCTTCTACGGCGGCTCGACGTGGTTCGACGGCGCGGACGCGCCGGCGGTCATCGAGGCCTGGCGCGCGTGGTCGGCCGAGCTGCCCGAGGAGGGCACGACGTCGTTCGCGCTCTTCCAGCTGCCCGAGATGGAGGGCGTGCCGCCGATGCTCGCCGGCCGGCTCACCCTGTCGATCCGCTTCGTGTGGACCGGCTCCGCCGAGGAGGGGGAGCGCTGGTTCGCCGCGATGCGGGCCGCCGCGCCGGCCATCCTCGACGACGTCACCGAGAAGCCCTACGCCGCGATCGACTCGGTGCACACCGACCCGCTCGACCCGACGCCGGCCCACGAGGCGGCCGAGGTGCTCGCCGAGTTCCCCGCGGAGGCGGCTTCTGCCTTGCTGGAGCTGACGGGACCGGGCGTCGCGTCTCCGCAGATCCTGGTCGAGGTGCGCCAGCTCGGTGGCGCGTACGCCCGGCCGGGCGAGCACCCCGCCGCGTTTGCCTCGCGCGACGCGGCGTACTCGCTGCTCGTCGTCGGCATCGCCGCGATCCCCGGTGTGGAGGACCACGCCGCCGCGATCCTCGAGGCGATGGCGCCGTGGGTCGGCGGCCACCGGCTGCCGAACTTCACGTTCACGCCCGAGGAGTACGTCGACGCCTACGACGAGGTGACCCTCGCCCGGCTGCGGCGCGCGCGCCGGACGTACGACCCGGACGGCGTGCTGATGATCGGCGGCGTGCTGGCGTGACCCCCCGGCGACCCGTGGCCCCCTGGTTGGTGGGGCCACGGGTCGTGTCGCGCCTCGAGGCCGTTGTCCACAGATGCGCGGGAGCGTCTGGCGCCGCGCCGACGTGACGCCGTTCAGTGGGGACATGCCTCGATCACGTCACCGTCGAAAAGGACGCAGCCGCACATCGCATTCGTCTCCGGTGCGACCCCTCGCATCGCCATTCGACGTCGACATCCGGGCCCAGATGCCCTGGCTCCGGCGGATGCTGGCTGTCGACGATGCCGAAGCCGCGGGCAACGCCGCGAAGGCGCTCGCCTTGGTTGAGGGAATGCCCATTGGGCCCGATGGCAGGCCGTGGTGGCGGCCCCAGCGCGTGCGCAGGCTGCGCCAGCTGGTGGCCCTCGGCGACGCGGTGCCCGACTGGGTGTGGGGGCGCTGGGTGATCGCCCAAGCGGCACAGCCGAGGCCCGGCCGCGACACGGACGCCTCGGACGTCGCCGTCGAGATCCGGGGTGGTCGCAGCACGCTCTGGGGCGTGGACCCGGACGACGCCATGACCAAGGTCATCGGCCACGACTGGGTCTTCCGTCAGCTGATCCTGCACGAGCGCGGCGGTCTCGACCACTTCCTGCGACGCGTCGCGGGGCCGCGCCTCCTCGATCTAGCCGGCGACGTCCACTCCTGGGTCGGGGTCCCCATGGGCGCGTTCGAGCTCGTGTCCGAGCGGGCCGACCGAATCGTGTGGCGCGATCTCGGCACCGGGGTGGCCGTCGACACCCTCAATCTCGGAGGGGCGTCATTGATGGCGCTGGGTGAGGCAGCCATCGGTCGCGTCGTGCGCTCAGGTGAGGTGTCTTTGTTCGAGAGCCCTCCGCTCTGTGTCCCGCCCGACGTCGCGCACGACGTCGCCACGTCACCAGCCAACTGGATGGATGCCCTGAATCGGGGGTGCCGCGAGGAGTGGGGTGCCGTCCTGGCGGACCTGATCGCGAAGGCCCACGAGTTCGACCTCCTCTTCGACCTGTCCTCACGCCTTCGTCGACACGTCCTGCAACCGGTCGACCCGGACCTGCGCTGCGACAACGTGGGCACCGGGGGCAACGGAGCGGACTACGACGTGGCGCTGGTGCTTGCTGCTCTGGGCGGCGAGCTGCCGCTCAAGGGTGACGACGCCTACGACGCGCGGTGGGGAGCCGATGCCATGCGACCACTTGCGCCGCTGGTCTCGGCCGCGCTCCTTGAACCGGACACTCGCGCGGCGATCGAACCGCTCCTCCTGGCGTCGGACGCCGCGGCCGTGTCGCGTCTGGTGGACGTCCTCGTGCCACCCGCCGACGCGTTATGCCGGCAGATCCGCGACCAGCTCTCCGGCGCGGCCTGATGCCATCGGCGCGGTATGATCATGGTATGACCGCGAAGATCGCCGTGAGCCTGCCCGACCACCTGGTCGAGGAGGCACGTGCCGCGGTCGCCGGGGGTCGCGCCACATCGGTGTCTGCTTACGTCGCCGAAGCGCTTGCCGAGAAGTCGAGGCGCCGCACGCTCTCAGAGGTGCTGGACGAGATGGACGAGGAGCTGGGTGCCCCCGACGCCGCAGCCGTGGCTCGGGCGGCCCGCATCCTCGAGGCTCTCCACTCCCAGTGAGCGGGATCAGCCTCGACGCAGGGGCCTTGATCGCGATCGAACGAGGAGACCCTGAGGTCCGCGCGCTGCTGCGACAGGCAGCAGAACGAGGGCTGGAGGTGCATGTGGTTCCCGAGGTCGTCGCCCAGGTGTGGCGCGGCGGATCGCGGCAGGCGCGGCTCGGTGCGTTGCTCTCGGCGCGAGGCGTGACGACGCCGGAGTACGACGTGCACGCCGCGCGCGAAGTCGGCCGGCTCTGCGGCACCTCAGGACGTCACGACGTCGTCGACGCGCACGTCGTCTGGCATGCCCGTCGTCTCGGCCACCTCGTCGTCACGTCGGACCCGGAGGACCTGCACGCCATCGACCCCACGGTGCCGCTCGTGTCGGTCTGAACGCCCCGGACCCCAGGCCGTGGAGGACTCAGGTCGTCTGGCGTCAGTCGCGCTCCCAGGGCGCCTCGTCACCCATCTTCGAGTAGTACTTCGCGAGGTGGCTCTTGACGCGCTCGACGTCCTTCGACGGCAGGTTCACGCCGCCACGGCCGCCCGCCATGACGTTGCCGGCGGCCATCACGCCGCGGGGGACCGCGCGTAGCCGGCCGTCGACCACGTCGGCGATCAGCAGCTTGTAGGCGGTGAAGTTGTCCTTCTTGTCCGCGTCGTACCAGACATGGGCGTCGCGGTACTTCTCGTTCGGTTCGGCCTCTGCGCCAGCCCACGTGCGTACGCGCTTCTCGGCGGCGTCGCCGTCCCAGTCGTGGTCGCGGTCGGCGAGGGGCAGGTCCTGGAAGCTCGTCACAGCCATGCCGTCACGGTTCCTCTGTCCCGCGCGGTGGGGCACCCCCGAAGAGGCGGGTGGTCGTGCGACCGCGACGGTGGGCGGCACGCGCATCCACGTGCGGGGGCGGCGTGGTGTCCTGATCCTGCGCGGTCTGGTGCGACCCGTGGCCACCTTGTTGGTGGGGTCACAGGTCGTTGGCGTCAGTCGGCCCACTCCAGCTCGAGGTCGTCGGTGATCTCCAGCTCCTGGTGCTCGCAGACCTCACGGTCCGCGAAGTCGTGGCTGACGCGCACGTCGCCGTCGCCGTCGCGGACCTCGAACGAGCCGTCCTCCGCCACGAGGCACTGACGCTCGCGGTCGGTGAACTGCGTGTCGAACCGGAACGCCGGGTCCAGGGCGGCCTCCCTGAACGGCTTGCCGTTCCCGTCGAGCACGACGACGCGCAGGTCGTCGCGGCCCGACGTGTTGGTGAGCAACGCCGTTCCGTCGTCGCTCGCCTCGGTCCCGGTGCAGCCGGCCAAGCCGACGAGCACGCCAGCGAGCACGCCAGCGATCGCGAGGACGAGGCGCTGACGAGCGGTCATGGCGTCATCCTCCACGGCCTTCGCTCGCGGCGGGCGCGATCGGGAATCATGTTTCAGCCGGTAGAACATGCTTGCGAATAGTGCCGATCCTCGGGTAGAATCGAGCTACGCTCCGCCAGATCAGGGCCACCAGGACGAGTCACCAGTGCGCCAAACCCTGGCTCGTGGGGCGAGTTGCGAGGGTCATGTAATTGCCTCCCCAGCTGGGGGCCTCCAGGAGCGACGACCGTTGATCAGCCGCGCGCGTGCGCGGCGGACCCGTCGTCGTTGTCGTGAGGAGGACCATCGTGAGTCACCCGATCCTCGTCGCCGCCTCCGACGTCCGGTCGACGCTCAAGGCCGTGGCTGATGCCAACCCGACCTTCATGACAACCGGGGAGAAGGCCGAGGCTCTGCGGGAGCTCGTGGCGGCGGAGGCCCAGGTCACCGAGCTGCGGCTGAGGATCCTCGCGGACGCCGGTGACCTCGCTGCGGAGACTGCGGCGAGGGACGCAGCGGGATGGCTGGCACAGCACACGCGCACCCGGTACGCCGACGCCCGCGCCGACCTGCGCCTGGCCGTGGCGCTGGACCGGGACCGGCCGCTGCTCGACGCTGCCATGCGCGACGGCAGGACCACCTTGGCCCAGGCGCAGGTCATCGACCACGCACTCGCCGCTCTTCCGGCCGAGGTCGATGCCGCGACGGTGCACCGGGCGGAGGCCCACCTGGTCGAGGCGGCGGGCGAGTTCGGGCCCAAGGAGCTGGGGCGGATCGGTCGCCACATCCTCGACGTTGTCGCCCCCGAGCTCGCCGAGGCGGTGGAGGGCGCCCGGCTCGCGGAGCTCGAGGCCGACGCGCGGGAGGTCACCCGGTTGACCATGCGCCGGCTCGGTGACGGCAGCACCCGCCTCTCCGCCCGGATCCCAGACGCGGCCGCGACGCGGCTCGCGACTTACCTCGAGTCCTTCGCGAACCCTCGTCGCGTCGCTGCCGGCGGCGACCTCGCCGATCGAGCGTGCACGTCCGACACGGCCACGTCGCACGACCCGGTGGCCCGGCTGGCCTATCCGCGCAGGATGGGTGAGGCGTTCGTCGCGTTCCTCGAGGCCGCCGATGCCAGCCGCCTGCCGATCCACGGCGGCAACGCCACCACGGTGGTCGTCACCATCTCGCTGGAGGCTCTCCGGGCCGAGCTGGCCAGCGCCGGTCTCGTCGGGGCGGGGCTGGTGCCGGGTGACGACCTCAGCGGGGATCGGATCACCGCCGCGCAGGCCCGCCGGCTGGCGTGCACCGCTCAGATCATCCCGGCTGTCCTCGGCGGCAGCAGCGTGCCGCTCGACCTCGGCCGGGCGCGTCGGCTCTTCTCACCGGCCCAGCGCCTGGCGATGGGTGTGCGTGACACGATGTGTCGTGCCGAGGGCTGTGACGTCCCCGCCACCTGGTGCGAGGCCCACCACCTCCATCCGTGGGAGCACGGCGGGCGCACCGACATCGACGACGGCGCCCTGTTCTGCGGCCATCACCACCATCGGATCCACGATCCGGCCTATCGCGCCGATCGCCTCGCCAACGGCGACTTCCGGTTCAACCGACGCAGATAGGGGGCGGAGTCGTACGACGTGTCACGCGCCGAGCGCGTCGAGGCCGTAGTAGACGGCGAAGGCCGGCCAGACGATGCCCTCCAGGATGGCGAGGAGGTGCTGCCAGAGTCCGTCCGCCTGCATCCAGAAGTAGACCCAGGCGCCGAAGATGCCGAGTCCGTAGATGGCGTTGCCTGCCTGGCCCGCGGCCGTGCCGGTGCGATCGCTCATGGTGGTGCTCCCTTCACCACCCACGCTAGGCAGCGGGGGTCCGCCTCGGCAGGGTCCTTCGGCCTGACCCGCGGCACTAGCCTGAGGCCATGGCGGTGCCCGGCACGAAGCTGCGCGTGCCGCTGTCGCGCCGAAAGCTCGTGGACCGCACCCGCCTCACGGACCGGCTGCCCACCGGCCGCGACGCGATGCCACGGCTCGTGCTGGTGGCGGCGCCGGCCGGGTCGGGGAAGACCACGCTGCTGGGCCAGTGGCTCGCGGCCGGTGACGTCCGGTCCGCCTGGCTCTCGCTCGACGCGGCGGACGGTGACCTGCGGCGGTTCCTCACGCACCTCGTCGCGGCCGTCCGGTTGTGCGCGCCCGAGGTGGGTGCCGAGGCCGCGGCGCTGCTCGCCGACGGGCGGAACGTCCGGGCGGAGGACCTGCTGGCCGGCTTGGTCGACGACCTCGACGCGCTGGCGGGACCCACGGTCATCGCGCTCGACGACTACCACGCTGTCGACGGCACCGAGGTGCACGAGGCGGTCTCCTTCCTGCTCGACAACCTGCCGCCGCGGGTGACGGTGGCGATGACGACGAGGTCAGACCCGCCGCTGCCCCTGTCGCGGCTCCGGGCCCGTGGTGACCTGCTCGAGGTCCGGGCCGGCGACCTCCGGTTCACCACCGCGGAGGCGACGACGTTCCTCAACGAGGTCATGGGGCTCGGCCTCGAGCCCCGGCACGTCGCCGCGCTCGAGCAGCGCACCGAGGGGTGGGCCGCCGGGCTGCAGCTCGCCGCACTGTCGGCCGCCGGCACGGCCGACCCGGACGGCTTCGTCGAGGCGTTCGCGGGCAGCCACCGGTTCGTCCTCGACTACCTCGTCGACGAGGTGCTCGCCGGCCAGCCCACCGACGTCCGGTCGTTCCTGCTCGACACCTCCGTCCTCGACGACCTCAGCGGGCCAGTGTGCGACGCCGTCACCGGCCGGACCGACGGCCAGCAGCTCCTGGAGGCGCTCGAGCGGGCGAACCTCTTCGTGGTCCCGCTCGACGACGAGCGGCAGTGGTGGCGCTACCACCACCTCTTCGCCGAGGCGCTGCGCGCGCGGCTCGCTGCCGGCGGCGCCGAGCGCGCCGGGCACCTCCACCAGCTCGCGGCGAGCTGGTACGCCGAGCACGACCGCCTCCCCGACGCCGTCAGGCATGCCCTCGCCGGTGGCGACGTCGACCAGGCCGCCGACCTCGTGGAGCTCGCCGTGCCCGGGATGCGCCAGCGACGAGAGGACCGGGCGATGCGCGAGTGGCTGCGGGCCCTGCCGGAGGACGTCGTACGACACCGCCCGCTGCTGGCGATGCACCTCGCGTGGGCACGTCTGTCCGAAGGGGACCTCGACGGGCTCGACCGGTGGCTCGACGCGGCCGAGACCGCCTTGGAGTCGCCGCGGGCGCCGCGGCCGTCGGCCGTTCCGGCTCACGCACGCGAGGAGCGCGACCGTGACCTGGCGACCTTGCCGGCCATGGTCGAGGTCTACCGGGCCACCGTCGCCCAGGCCCGGGGCGACGTCGGCGGGACGACCGCCCACGCGACCCGGGCCCGCGACCTCGTCGGGCCCGACGACCACTTCGTGCTCGGGGCATCGTCGGGCTTCCTCGGCCTGGCCGCCTGGGCCGCCGGGGACCTGGCGGGTGCTTCGGAGACGTTCGGCGAGGCGGCGCGCCACATCCGGGCCGCGGGCAACATCGCTGACGGGCTCGGGATGACGGTCGTGCTGGCCGACATCGCCCGCGGGCGGGGCCGACCGGACGAGGCCCGACGCCTCCTCGAGCGCGCACTGGCGACGGCCGAGTCGACCCCTGGTCCGCTGTCGACCACCGGCGACCTGCACGTCGCGCTCGCCGACGTGCTGGTCGAGCACGGCGCGCTCGCCGAGGCCGAGGCACACCTGCACGCGGCAGCCGAGCTGGGCGAGCGGGCGTCCCTGATCGAGAACCGGCACCGCCTCCACGTGGCGCGGGCCGCGCTGCTCCGGGCGCGTGGTGACCTCGACGGCGCGGTCACCGCGCTGGACGAGGCGCAGGCGCTCCTGCTGCCCGGCTACCTCCCGGAGGTGCGGCCCGTCCCGGCGCTGCGGGCCCGGATCCGCATCGTGCAGGGCCGGCTCGACGACGCACGGGAGTGGGCGTCCGCGCACGGGGTGGACCTCGAAATGGGGGACCACCTCAGCGAGGTCGACCGGCTCACCCTCGCCCGGCTGCTCGTCGCGGAGGGCGACCGACTCGACGACGTGGTCGCCGCGACCGAGCGGATCGCGACGGAGGCCGGGGCCGCCGGGCGCGGGGGAAGCGTCGTCGACGCGCACGTCGTACGCGCCCTCGCGCACCGGGCCGAGGACGACCGCGACGCCGCGCTCGCGGCCCTGGGGGAGGCGCTCGCGCTCGGGGTGCCCCACGGGTGTCGCCGGCTCTACCTCGACGAGGGCGCCGCGATGGTCGGGCTGCTCGAGGCGCGCGGGGACGAGCTCGCGGCCACAGTGCTCGCGGCGGGTGCGAACGACGAGCCCGCGCCGCGGCCCGCGCAGGCCAACGGGCTCAGCGAGCGCGAGCTCGCGGTCCTGCGGCTGCTCGCGACCGATCTCAGCGGACCCGAGATCGCGCAGCGGCTCTACGTCTCGCTCAACACCCTCCGCACCCACACCCGGCACATCTTCGCCAAGCTCGACGTGAACACCCGCCGGGCCGCCGTGCGCAGCGCGACGGAGCGCGGGCTGCTCTGACGCAGATCACCACGCAGGTCACACGACGATGCGATGTGGGGTCACCACCTTGCTCCCTAGCGTCCTGGACATCGCCGGAGCCTCCGGCCACCACCGTCCAGGAGCCCACCATGACCATCACCAGCACCGGACTCACGAAGGCCGCCGGCGTCGCCGCCGCGGCCGCCGGGACCATCTTCATCGCCGTCCAGGTCAACCACCCCGCCGAGGCGGCCTTCGACACCGAGACGACCGAGTGGGTCGTGCGGTGCTCCGCCAAGGCTGTGATGACGGTGCTCGCCCTCGCGGGGATCACCGGCATGTACCTCCGCCAGCACCGGCAAGCCGGCCCGCTCGGCCTCGTCGGCTACCTGGTCTTCACGCTCGGCTACCTGCTGCTGCTCAGCGTCGAGGTCGTCGCCGCCGCCGTCCTCCCGGCGCTGCTCGACACCGACCCCGGCTACGTGATGGACGTCGTGAGCGCCGCGGCCGGAGGCAAGCCGGACGGTGACATCGGCGGCATCCAGGTCGTCCTCAACGTCGCCGGTGCCGGCTACGTCCTCGGCGGCCTGATCTTCGGCATCGCCCTCTTCCGCACCGGCATCCTGCCCCGCTGGGCCGCGGCGTTGCTCGCCGTCAGCACCGTCAGCACCGCCGCGCTCGCCGTCCTGCCCGAGTCCTTCAACCGCCCGTTCGCCGTCCCCGAGGGCATCGCGCTGATCGCCCTGGGCATCGCCCTGTGGCGCAACCCCGGTGACGCCGACGCTCGCACCGCCGACCCCGCCGCCGTCCTCGAGCCCGCGGTCCGATGACCCGCCGCACCGGCTGGGCGCTTCCCGTCGCGTTGCTCGCCCTGTGTTTCGTGCCCGTGCTGTCGGGAGGCCTCCGGCTGGTGCAGCTGGCCGGGGGGCCGGAGATCATGCCGGCCGACGACCGGTGGGCGGGCTGGCCCGTGGCGCTGGTCGTGCACATCGTGGGGTCGGCCGTCTTCGCCCTGGCCGGTGCGTTCCAGCTCGTCCCCGGCCTCCGCAGCCGCCACCCGCGGTGGCACCGGAGGGCGGGCCGGGTCGTCGCCGTGGCCGGGCTGATGGTCGCCGGGTCGGCGCTGTGGCTCACCCTGTTCCACGACCCGCAGCCCGGCACCGGCCCGCTGCTCCTCGTCCTGCGGCTCGTCGTCGCGCCGGCGATGGCCGGGTGCCTCGTCGTCGGTGTGGCGGCCGCCCGCCGCCGCGACTTCTCCGCACACCGCGCCTGGATGATCCGTGCCTACGCGATCGCCGTCGCGGCCGGGACGCAGGTCTTCACGCAGGGCTTCGGCGAGGCCGTCGTCGGCCACGGCGAGCTCCGCGGCGACCTGCTCAAGGCGGCGGGCTGGGTGATCAACCTGGCCGTCGCCGAGTGGGTCATCCGGCGGCCCGCCCGGCGTCGTACGCCACGCCCGGTGCCGGTCGAGGTCGGCGCGCCATGACCGCGGCGTACGCCATCCGCGTCGAGGGGCACCTCGACGACCACTGGTCCGACCGGCTCGGGGGCCTGGCGGTCACGCGCCACGACGACGGCACCACCACCCTGTCCGGTCGGCTCGCCGACCAGTCCCAGCTGTACGGCGTGCTCTCGGGGCTGCGCGACCTCGGCGCCACGTTGCTCTCGCTCGAGGTCAGTCCAGGGCGCTGAGGTCGGGCGGCACGTCGACGGAGTGCGCCCGCAGCACCTCGAGGGGTACGACGTCGAGCGCGCGCTCCGAGGTCGCCGACAGCACGACCGGGGCGGCCACCCCGGCGTCGTACGCCTGGAGCCAGCGGACGGCGACCACGCACCACCGGTCACCGGGGACGAGACCGGGGAAGTGCCACTCCGGTCGGGGGGCGGCCAGGTCGTTGCCCACCGACGCCTGGTGGGCGAGGAACTCCTCGGTCATCACCGCGCAGACGGCGTGGAGGCCCACGTCCTGCGGGCCGACGGTGCACGTGCCGTCGCGGTGGAAGCCCGTCAGGGGGTCGGTGCCGCACGGGTCCAGCTCGCCGCCGAGGACGTTGCGTTCCGTCATGGGGAGATCATCGCGCGAGGAGGGCAGAAGGTCCCTTGCCGGGAGGCCGGGAGCGGCGCATGGTGGACGGATGAAGGCTCAGGTGGGCGACAACCTGGTCGCCGAAAGCAACAAGGTGGACGCCGCGCCGAGGCGCGGCGAGATCGTCGAGGTGCGCGGCGAGGACGGTGGCCCGCCCTACGTCGTGAGGTGGAGCGACGGCCACGAGGGACTCGTCTACCCCGGCAGCGACGCGCACGTCGTACCCCACGACTGAGGGCCGGCGCCCCCCCGAGGGGAGCGCCGGCCCGGGGACGCCGGTCGGGCTAGACCCCGACGAGCTCGCGCTCGGGGGTCGGCTCCTCCTCGGCCTCGACCCGGACGGTGGGCAGCAGCCGGTCGAGCCAGCCGGGGAGCCACCAGTTCCAGTGCCCGAGCAGCGACATCGTGGCCGGCACGAGCACCATCCGGACGAGGGTCGCGTCCAGGACGATCGCGACGGCCATCCCGAGCCCGAGCTGCTTGACGACCACGTCGCCCTCGGTGGCGAAGCCGAGGAACACGACCACCATGATCGCGGCGGCCGAGGTGATGACCCGGCCGGTCGACGAGAGGCCGCGGACCACGCTGCCGCGCGGGTCGCCGGTGCGCAGGTAGTCCTCGCGGATCCGCGACAGCAGGAACACCTCGTAGTCCATCGACAGGCCGAACAGGATCGCGAACTGCAGGATCGGCATCCAGCTCGAGACGGGCATGGGCTGGTCGACGCCGATCAGCTCCGCCGCCCAGCCCCACTGGAAGACCGCGACCAGCACGCCGTAGGCGGCGCTGATGGACAGCAGGTTCATCGCCGCGGCCTTGAGGGGCACCAGCACCGAGCGGAACATCAGCGCGAGCAGCAGCACCGAGACGCCGACGACGAACGCGATCACCAGCCACAGGCGCTGCTGCAGCATGTCGGAGATGTCGGAGAAGTACGCCGTCCAGCCGGTCACCTCCGCGCTCGCCGGGAGCGCCGCCCGCAGGTCCTCGACCAGGGCCGGGGTGCGCTCATCCGTCGGCCCGAAGGCGGGCTCGGCCGTGATGATCGAGAGCGCGCCGTCAGGGGTGGTGACCACCGGTTCGACGCCGGCGATGCGGTCGTCCGCACGCAGCGTCGCCACCGCCTCGTCCGCGGCACCGGTGGCGGAGGTCGGCACCACCACGGTCAGCGGGCCGTTCGCACCGGGACCGAGCTCGGCGGCGACCAGGTCGTACGCCTGCCGCGTGGTGTTGCCGGCCGGCTGGCTGCTCGCGTCGCCGGGCCACGTGCGCAGGTCGAGCACGGGCGCAGCGAGCACCAGCAGGGCGCCGAGGCTGACCAGCGCCCAGACCAGCGGCCTGCGTCCGACGCGCGTGGCCCAACGGGCGGTGAGCGGCTCGCGGGTGCGCACCGGACGGTTGCGGCGGACGGCGCGGGGCAGCAGCCGGCGACCACCCAGCCGGCACAGCGCCGGCACCAGGGTCAGGGCCGCCCCCGCGACGAACACGACGGCGATCGCGGTGGCGAGGCCGAACGAGTCGTACGTCGACAGCCCGGCGAGGCGCAGGCCCATCAGCGAGACCAGCACGGTCACCGCGGCGAACACGACCGAGCGGCCCGACGTGGCGACCGCCCGGCCGGCGGCCTCGACGGCGTCGTGCCCGAGGCGGAGGTTCTCCACGTGGCGGGTCACCATCAGCAGCGCGTAGTCGATGCCCACGCCCAGCCCCACCATGGAGGCGACCATCGGCGCGGAGGTGCTCACCGTCATGGTGGCGGCGAGCAGGGCGATGCCCGAGCTGCCGACGGCGAGACCGGCGACGGCCGCGCCGATCGGGATCCCGGCGCCGACGGCGGAGCCGAGAGCGATCACGAGGATCAGCAGGGCGACCCCCACGCCGACGAGCTCACCGGTCCCGCCGATGGCCTCGCCGGCGGTGTCGGGGACCTCGCCGCCGAGCTCCACCTGCAGGCCGGAGTCGATCGTGGCGGCGATCGCGCCCTCGAGCGGCTCGATGTTGCCCATCAGGTCGGGGTGCGTGATCGGTTCGGCGTACTGCACGGTGAGGACAGCGGTGTCGCCGTCGTCGCTGAGCCGGGCCGGACCGACGTCGGCGACGTGCTCGAGGCCGCGCAGGCGCTCGGTCAGCGCGCCGACCTCGGAGGAGGGGAGCGCGTCGCCCTCGCGGTCGTGGACCACGACGCGGGCGCTGGCGAACCCGCCGACGCCGTGCTCGCGCAGCTGGTCGATGCCCTGCTGGGCACGGGCGCCCGGGACGTCCCAGTCGTCGCGCAGCGGGGCGCCGAGCGACGAGGCGAGCGCCGCGGCGGTGGCCACGAGCAGGACCCAGGCGCCGATCACCCGCCACGGATGGGCGGCGGACGAGCGGCCGAGACGGTTGAGGTACGACGACATGGTGGTCTCCTGCGGGTGCGGGTCGGGCTGACCCCACGACCCTGCGGCCGCGACCTTCGGGCGCACTTGGACCTCGCTTGGGTCCTCGACCCAAGAGCGCCCCAACCGCTCAGAAGCCGAGCTGCTCGCGGCGCGCGACCAGCCAGTCGGCGTACGCCGTGAAGCCCCACTCCTCGCCCTGGTGCAGGGCGCGGGCTGCCGCCTCGGCCGCCTCCTGCCGCCGTCCGGTGGCGGCCAGGGCCAGCGCGAGGTAGCCGTCGATCGGGCCCATCACGGTCGAGATGCCGCTGATCGCGATCCGACCGCGCAGCGGTGCGAGGCGCGCGGCCATCTGCTCGGACAGGGGTACGTCGCCCGCTACGGCCGCCGCCTCGGCGACGGCGCACCACGTGGTCGCGCTGCTCCAGTTGTCCACCCGGTGGATGATCGGCGTGACCAGCTGCGCGCGCAGCCGGCCGAGGTCGCCGACGCGGGCGATGGCGAGGAGCAGGACGTCGGCGGCCATGTCGTTGTCGGCGACCTCCATCGCCGTTGCGATCGGTTCGATGAGCTCACCGATGCGCTCGTCCCACAGGTGCGACATCAGGTGGATGCCCATGAGGTGCAGTGCCTCGTTGCCCGCGTTCAGCCGCGGTCGCAGGGCGTGGAGCTCGCCCGCCAGCCGACCCACGGTCGCCTCGTCGCGCCGCAGCGAGGCGAGGCTGAGGTCGATCCACCCCAGCGCCACCTGCGCGTAGGAGTTGCGGCGGCGGGACGCGAGCCGGGCGGTCGCCGCCGCGGCGTCGACGTACGCTGGCCGGTCGCCCAGCTCCAGCAGGTTGCCGGTCAGCAGGACCGACGCGACGACCTCGGCGTCCGGGTCCGCCGCCTCCCGAGTGGCGCGCAGCGCCTCCCGCGCCAGCTCGAGCCGGGCGTCGGCGTGGGCCGGGGTCCAGAGGGCCTTCCAGGCGGTCTCCGCCGCCCAGGCCAGCAGCGCGGGGTCGCCGACCCGGCGGGCCATGGCGACGCCCTCCTCGGCGAGCGCGCGCACCTCGGCGCGGGCAGAGGGCTCGTAGTAGAGGAGCACTGCGAGCGCCAGCATCACCCGGCACCGCTCCACCGAGTCACCGTGTGGCAGCTCGGCCATCGCCCAGCGCAGGTCCTCGACGGCGTCCTCGGGCACGTCGTTCCACTGCTGCGGCATCCAGACCGACCCGTCGGACGCGGCCGCTGCTGCCGCGGCGAGCCGGGGCAGGTCGCCCTCGCGACGGGCCAGGGCGATCGCCTCCTCCGCGCACGGCAGGACCTGGTCCCACTCCGCGTTGGGACGGCAGTCGTGCGCCCGGGTCAGCAGGAGGTCGATCCGCTCCTCGGTCGTGCCGAGGGGGTCGCGACGGTGCGCGTCGATCGCCGCGGCGACGAGCTGCTCGGCCTCGACCCACGAGAAGGTACGACGGGCCTGCGCCGCCGCGTCGGCCGCTGCCCGCCAGGCCCGGCCGACGTGGGTGGGTCCGGCAGCGAGCCAGTGCCGGGCGAGCTCGGCGACGCGCTCCTCGCGGCCGACCGTCCCGCCGGCCGCGGCGTCGTCGGCGAGGGTGTGGGCCACCTGGGCGTGCAGCCGCGCGAGCCGCGACGGGCTCGCGGTCGTCACGACGGCGTCGCGGGTGAGGGCGTGCGTGAAGGCCACGACGCCGGCCTCGGGGTCCTCCACCAGCCCCGCCTCGCGTGCCGGGGTCAGCGCGTCGTCGACGTCCTCCGCCGGCTCACCCGCCACCGCCGCCACGAGGTCGAGCGAGGAGCGCCGGCCCAGGACGGCGGCGAGGAGGAGCAGCTCGCGGGTCCGCTCGGGCAGGTCCTGCAGCCGCCGCACGATGACGTCGCGGACGGTCGCTGGCAGCGTGGTGCTGTCGCGGGCGTCGAGCCGGGCGAGCTCGACGAGGAAGTAGGGGTTGCCGCCCGAGCGCCGGTGCCAGTCGTCCAGCACCTCGGCGGGTACGACGGTGCCCGTCACGGCGTCCACCAGGCTCCGGGCCTCCTGCGGGGTCAGGCCGGAGAGGTCGAGACGGGTCACGTGGTGGCGCGCCAGCTCCTCGCCGACCTCGGCCAGGTCGCCGGTCGGCTCGGGCAGCCGGCGTCGTGTCACGACCACCGCGAGCCGGTGCCCGGGTGCGGCGCTCGTGACGAGGTGGCGCAGCACCTTGAGGCTGGCCGTGTCGGCCCAGTGCAGGTCGTCGAGCACCAGCAGGACCGGACCGGACGACGACCGGGAGGTGACCTCGTGCGCCAGCCGCTCCCGGGCGAGGAACGCCTCGCGCTCGGCGTTGCCGTCGGTGCCGGACGGTGCGCCGGCCAGCAGCTCCGCGACGCGGCTGTCGAGGTCGCCGTCGGAGAGCTCGCGCAGGGCCTGGCCCCAGGGCCACAGGCTGGGGGCGCCGTCGTCCTGCGAGCACCTGCCGGTCGCCACCCGGAACCCGCGCTCGCGTGCCGCGGCCATCACCTGGGAGACCAGCCGCGACTTGCCGATGCCGGGCTCGCCGACGAGGAGGGCGGTCGCCGGCGTGCCGGCCTCGGCGCGGGCCAGCACGTCGAGCAGCGCGGCCTCCTCGGCCTCGCGGCCGACCGTCGGCCACCCGACGGTCGTCCCGGTCGTCGATGCCCCCGGTGCCGGTGACGGTGCCGGGGTGTCGGCCGCCGGCGCGGGCGCGGGAGCGGACCCGTTCGCGCTGGCGCGCAGCCAGCGGTGCAGGGCGGGGTCCTGGACGAGCACGGCCTGCTCGAGCTCGCGCAGCTCGTGCCCCGGGTCGAGGCCGAGCTCGTCGGCGAGGACGGACCGGATCTGCCGCAGCGCGGCGAGGGCCTCGGCCTGCCGGCCGGAACGGGTCAGGGCGAGCGCGTGCATCGCCCAGACGCGCTCGCGGAGCGGGTACCTCGCCGTCGCCTCCTCAGTCGCGGCCACGACCACGGCATGGTCGCCGAGGGCGAGCAGGCCCAGGACCCGCGCCTCCTCGGCGTCGAGCCGGAGCTGGTCGAGGGACGTGCGCTCGAGGACGACCTCGGGCTCGTCGGGGAGGTCGGCGTACGCGTCACCGGTCCACAGGGCGAGCAGCTCCTCGATCCGGTCCACGCTCCGCGAGACCTCCTCCCGGCTCGGCCAGTCGGCCCTCGGCCCGGTGGAGAGCTGGCCGGCGAGGGGCGCGAGCGACCGGTGCAGGCTGCGGACCTCGTCGGCGAAGCGGTGGGCGTCGACGTGCTCGCGGTCGAGCGCCAGCCGGTAGCCGTGGTCGCTGGTCAGCAGCACCCGGGGCTTCTCCCGCGGGCCGAGGCCGGGCTCGAGGACGCGACGGACGCCGGAGAGGTAGGAGTGCAGGGTGCCGTGCGCGCCGCGGGGCGCGTCCTCGCCCCAGACGAGACGGACCAGCGCGTCGGGCGGGACGTCGCTGCCGAGCCGGAGGGCCAGTGCGGCGAGGACGGAGCGCGGCTTGCGGGCGCCGACGTCCACGGTGGCGGCCGGTTCGTCGCCGAGCGCCACCTGGCTCGTACCGAGCACGCGGACCCACACGCGCAGCAACGTAGCGGGAAACGGGCCCAAGTCGCTCTGGAGTGTGGCTCAAGAGTCGGGGGAGATCGTGCTCGCACCACCACCCGAGGAGAGCCCGATGAAGCACAGCGACACCAGCCCGACGTCGTACCGCCCGCAGCTGACCCTGCCCGGCCAGGCGCACACCGCCGAGGGGCCGCACGACCAGACGGGGATGTACGTGATGCACCACGCCCTGCGGCGCGACTTCGACAGGTTCGCGGCCGCGGTGGCGAGCACGCCGGTCGCGGAGCACGAGGTGTGGGCCGCGCTGGAGCGGCGCTGGGTGGCGATGGCCGAGGTGCTGCACCACCACCACTCCGCCGAGGACGACGAGCTGTGGCCGCGGCTGCAGCAGCACGCGGAGGCCGCCGGTGCCGAGGCGGACCTCCGGGTGCTCGCCGAGATGGAGGACGAGCACACCGACATCGACCCGGCGCTCGAGAACGTGCGCGACGCCTTCGCCGCGATGGGCGCGCACCCGTGCACCGACCACCGCAACGCGCTGGAGATCCGGCTCGGAGCCGCCCACGAGCTGCTGCTGTCGCACCTGGCCCACGAGGAGCGGCACGCGCTGCCGATGCTGCAGCGCACCCTCACCGAGGAGGAGAACGCGGCGTTCGAGAAGGCGGTCGAGAAGCGCTACCCGCTGCGATCGGTCCCGTTCATCCTCCCGTGGGCGATGGACGGGGTGCCGGCCGACGCCCGCGAGCGCCTGCTCGAGTCGACCCCGCCCGGCTACGGCCTGCTCCTGCGGATCTTCCGACGCCGCTACGAGCGCGGGGAGCGCCTCGCCTTCCGGTTCGCCTGAGAGGACCTGACATGACCACCACCCCCGTCCTCGGGGCCGCGCCCGCCACCGCCGATCGCACGCTGGCACGGCTGAGCGCCGGCTTCGGCATCGCGTTCGCGTTGGGCCAGCTCCTGGTGATGACCGGGATGTCCGTCCTCGTCCTCCCACACGTCGGCGCGCCCGGTGACCCGGCAGCCCAGCGTGGGCAGGACATCCTCGACGTCGAGACCGCCTACCGGGTGAGCAACTACGCCTTCATGGTCGCCGGCACGCTCCTGCTCGGGTTCCTCGGCGTGGTCCACGTCCGCCTGCGTCGCGCCGACGCCAGCGGCGTCCTCTCGACCGTCGCCGTCGCGGCCGGGAGCCTGCTGGCGCTGGTCTGGCCGTTCGCCGGGGTGCTGCACGACGTCGCGACGGGCGCCGCCGCGGAGGGCACGGACGTACGCCTCCTCGCGGGGTGGGACGCGGTGGCGCCGTACTCGTTGGCGTTCTCCGTCTTCCCGCGCCTGTTCTTCGTCGGCGCTCTCGTCGTCGGCCTCCGGCTGGCCGGGACGTCGCCGTGGCTGCAGCGGATCGGGCTGGTGCTGCTGCCGGTGAGCCTGCTCGGCAGCGCGACCCTGCTCACCGACGCCCTGTTCCCGCTGCTCGCCCTCAGCACCCTCGCGTACGAGCTGTGGGTCGGCGCACTCGCGTGGCAGTGGCTGCGCGCGGAGCGACTGCCTGGCTGACCGCCGCCGTCAGTTGGCGGTCGTCGTGGCGAGGATCAGCTGCGTCGCGGCAACGGCTCGGAGGTGTAGCGCGGGTACCACCCGCGGTAGCCGAGTGTCCGGCCGACCAGCGCGAGGGGCGTGAAGACGACTCGCTGGACCACGGCGGGCGGGCGAGCCAGCCGGATCTCGTCGTCGTACTCCTGCAGGATCACTGCCGTGCTCAGGGGATTGGGCAGCCCCTTGTCGTTGGTCCTGCCGTCCTTGGCCAGCCCGAAGAAGGTCTCGAAGAACATCTCGGTGCGTAGCGCCGGCGTGATCTCGACGCGCACGCAGGCTTCCTCGTCGCCGACGTTGGCCCACGTGTGGGCGCACCCGGGAGGGACGGACGCGGTCTCGCCGGCGCCCAGGATCCGCTCGGTGCCGTCGACCTCGAGGCGCACCGTGCCGTGCACGATCCGGAACCGTTCCTCCTGGTGCGGGTGCCCGTGGGCGGCGGCGGGGTGCCCGCCCGGCCTGGCGAACATGTCGGCCTCGAGCATCCGGCCGCCGGTGTCGCCCGCGACCTTGAGCCAGACGATCGTCTCGCCCGTCCGCGGGTGCTCCAGCAGGTCACCTGCCCTGGCCACGGCACACCTCCCGACACCCGACTGTAGGACGGCCGTCGGACGTCCGTCATCACCAAGGCGAGGGGGTCCAGCCCACCTCCCCTCAGGCGCTCGTCCGGCGTGCGGCCTTCTTCGCCGCCGCCTCGTCGCGCCGCTCGACAAAGCGCGTCGCCTCGCCGTCGAGCGCGGCGACGGCTGCGGCCAGCTCGTCGCGGGCCGCCTCGCCGTCGGCGTCCAGCCCAGTCAGCTCCCACACGCCCCACTGCCGCAGCAGCGGGCTGACGATGTCGTCGTGGTGGATGCGGAGGTCGTAGATGCCGGCCTTGGCCATCTGCACCGCCTTGCGCGAGAAGCCCGGGATGACGCTGCCGGGCATCTCGAACCCGACGACCTCCTCGGTGATCGCGCGCATGGTCTGGCTGGGCGCGATCTCGAGGGCCGCGGCGACGAGGTTGCGGTAGAAGATCATGTGCAGGTTCTCGTCCTTGGCGACGCGGGCGAGCAGCTTGTCGGCGATCGGCTCCTCGGTGTAACGCCCGGTGTTGCGGTGCGAGACGCGGGTGGCGAGCTCCTGGAACGAGACGTACGCGCACACGTTGAGCAGCGACTTGTCCATCGCCTCGTAGCCCGTCTCCATCGTCTCCATCCGGGCGCGCTCCAGCTCGACGGGGTCGACACCGCGGGTGACGAGGAGGTAGTCGCGGATGCAGAACGCGTGCCGCCCCTCCTCGGCCGTCCACCGGTTCACCCAGGTGCCCCACGCGCTGTCGCGGCCGAAGGCGCGGTCGATCTCGCGGTGGTAGCTCGGGAGGTTGTCCTCGGTCAGGAGGTTGACCTCCAGCGCGGTGCGCGCCACGGGGGAGAGCTGCGACTGGGCGAGCTCCCACGGCTCGCCGCCGAGGTCGGCGAAGTCCCGGCCGAGGCTCCACGGGACGTACTCGTGGGGCATCCACTCGTCGGCGATGGACAGGTGCCGGTTGAGGTTCTCCTCGACCACCGGCTCGAGCTCGGTCAGCAGGGCGGTGCTCTCGAGTGCGGCCATGCCATCTCCTCGTCCGGCGGGCGCGAGGACGGGTGGCCTCGCCCTCCTTGCCTACACCCGCGGGCGGCCCGGTGGATAGGGCTCGTCGACCGCTCAGGCCGGCCCGGGCCGTGTGGCGGCCACCCACATGACCGCGCCGCCGGCGCCGACGGAGGCCCAGAACGCCCACGCCCCGGGCGCCAGGTCCGCGAGCGGGTAGACCGAACCCCAGCCCAGGAACCCTGTGACGATCACCGGCGCCAGGACGGCGAACGAGACGACGGAGGCCAGGAGCGAGCCGGGCGTGCCCACCTCGCGCCGGGAGGCCAGGGCGGCCACGCCGGAGACGAGGGCAGTGGTCGCCGCTCCCACGGACCACCACGCCCATCGGTCGAGCGGCAGGTCGCCCGGGCCGGCCAGCACGACCGCGCCCCACACCGCGAGCGGCAGGAGGGCCACGGCCAGCCGCGACACCTGCCGCCATCCGCCGCCGCGCGGGGTGACGGCGACGACCGTGACCGCGTGCTCGTCGAAGGCGAACGCAACCCCAGCGGCACAGCAGGCGAGCAGCGCCGGCAGCAGGACGACGGCTGCCTCGGGCCACTGGTCGAGGGCGACAGCGAGCGCGAGCGCAGCGCCGCAGCAGCCCAGGAGGGCAGTCCATGCGACGCCGCGACGGAGGTAGCACCAGCGCGGGGCCATCACTCCACCCGGAACGGGACCGGCTCCGAGATGCGGTTGTCGTCGGGACCGGTGGTCATGGAGAGGACGAGGCACGCCAGGCCGACCACGACAGTGCCGATGATCGCCCCTCGCAGACGGGGAGTCCGCGCGGTGCGGTCGTGCCACACCGCGACGAGGAGCGCAGCGACGCACAGGGAGAGGAGGTACCCGAGGTGGGCCAGGGGGTTGCCGGCCATCAGCTCCTGCGTGCCGTCCTCGAGCGTGCCGGAGTGCCACATCGGCCACGGCACCCAGAGCCGCAGCTCCGAGCTGTCGCCGTACGCGATCGGGACCGACCCGGCGAAGCTGACCAGCACGGCCGCGACCGCCACGACCGCGGGAGCCCCGGGGAAGCGCAGCCAGCGGCCGGTCAGCACGCCGAGCAGCGCGCCGCCCAGGCAGGCGACGGGGCCGCTCGAGACGAGGATGCTCCACACCTGCCAGTCGGGAAGCGTGCCGAACCACCACTCCTGCTCGGCGACGCCGAGGGACGCGGCGAGCGCGACCTCGACCGCCACGAAGACCAACCCGACGCCGAACGGTACGAGGCACGCGAACGCGAGCGCCGACGTGCGCTGGGCCTCGGTGCCCGGCGCGGTGCCGACGGCCTCGGCGGCCGCCTCGGTCGACCGGGTCTGACGCGCCATGGCGACCAGGCTCGTCAGGCCGACGAAGAACGCGGGGATCAGCGGGATGGGGAGCAGGTCGGTGTACTGAGGGTCGTCGTTCGTCAGCACCATCAGCGCGAGGACGCCGAAGGCGAGTGCCACGCCGACGACGAAGATCGGGTTGCGGAGGAGTCGACGGGTCTCGATGCCGGCCATCCCGGAGAGGGCGGCGGATCCGGAACCCGGAACGGGCAGGGCAGTGCTGGTCATGGTGGCTCCTCGAGATGGCAGCAGTGGTACGAGCGGTGGGCGCCCGAGGCGCAGGTGGAGGTCGGAGTGAGGTCAGGCGGGGGCGCGGACGTCGTGCGCGTCGACGCCGAGCATGAGCAGGTAGGCGTCCTCGAGCGTCGGCTCGGCCGCGACGGCGCCCGGCGGTGGCGTTCCGCCCACGACGTGGTGGCGTCCCGTCCCGGTGCGCCAGCTGACGAGCGCGTCGGGTCCGGGGTCGTCGCAGAGCCACACGCGGCCGGCGGCGGTGGCGACGAGGTCGGTGACGGTGCCGTCGAAGCGGACGGTGCCGCCAGCGAGGACGACCACCCGCTCGCAGAGGGCGGCGACGTCCTCGGTCTGGTGGGTGGAGAGCAGGACGGCGCAGTGTCCGCCGAGGGCGGAGAGCGTGCGCCGCAGGTCGGCGCGTTGGGTCGGGTCGAGGCCGGTGGTCGGCTCGTCGAGCACGAGGATCCGCGGGTCGCCGAGGAGGGCCTGCGCGAGTGCCACCCGGCGCCGTTGCCCACCCGAGAGCCTGGACACCCGCTTGGTGGCCATGGTGCCGAGACCGACCAGCTCGAGCACGCGTCGTACCTCCCGGAGCCGGCGGCGGCGGTCGTTCCACTCCTTGAGGACGGCGACGTACTCCACGAACCCGAACGCGGTCATGTCGCCGGGGTATCCCAGCTCCTGCGGGAGGTAGCCCAGCTCGCGACGGATCGCCGTGAGCTCGGCGTGGGAGCCGTGCGGGTCGCGCCCGAGCAGTCGTACGTCGCCGCTGTCGGCGCCGATCGACGTCGCCACGATCCGCAGCAGGGTGGTCTTGCCCGCGCCGTTCGGGCCGAGGAGCCCCGTGACCCCTCGGTCGAACGTCAGGTCGACGGCGTCGAGCGCGCGCGTGCGGCCGTAGGTCTTGGTGACGGCGGTGAGCTCGACGGCGTTCACAGCACTGCTCCGATCCGGCGGTCCCGCCTGGCGCGGACGGCCAGCACGACGACGGACCCGGCGGCCACGGCCAGGTAGCCGAGCTGCTGGGTGGCCCCGACCGGCCACGTGGCGGGCAGGCCGCGCAGCGAGAAGAGCACGACGGCGCTCCATCCCAGGGCGACCACGGCGATCCCGATCCGTGGCCCGACGAAGCTGGACAGGGCGAGCAACGTCGGCACGAGCGCGAGGGCGGGCCCGAGCCAGGCGGCCGCGATCCAGGCCGGTCCGGGCAGGAAGAGCCCGAGGAGGATCGTGAGGGGCAGCACCGAGGCCAGCACCGCCAGGGTGCGCACGAGGATCAACCGGGTGCGGCCGTAGGGTGCCGTCACGACGAGCGTCTCGAGCGGGTCCTGCTGGTGGCCGTAGGCCGCGGCGACGCCGACCACGGGCACGAGGGGTGCCACGAGCAGGAACGGCGCGAGGAGCTCGCCTCCTGCCAGCACGACCGCCAGCGTCGCGAAGGTCAGCGCCAGGAACGATCCCACCACCCATGCCGTTCGCAGCGAGGTGGCTGCGGCCAGCAGCACCGCGGTCGACTCCGGGAGGCCGCAGCGGCGCGCGAGCCGCACGGGTAGGGGGAGGGCTGGGGACTGGACGGTGTCACGGACGGCGTCCCAGCCCTGAGCCAGCAGCTGCGGGTCGACCAGCGTCGTCGTGGCAGCGCGACAGTCGGCGCACCGGGCGACGTGCTGCTCGACCGAGGCTCCCACGATCGCGTCGAGCCGACCGGCGACGTAGGCGGCGAGCAGGTCGTCGTGGACGTGCCAGGTGGTGGTGGTCATCGCCATCCCTCCTGCGGCAGGGCGAGAGATCCGCGCAGCTGGGCCTTGGCCCGGTGCAGGCGGGTCTTCACGGTGTTCTCGCGGACGCCGAGCAACCTGCCGGCCTCCTTGGTGGTCAGTCCGTCCAGCACGCACGCCTGGACCACGGAGCGGAACTCGGGGGAGAGCCGCGCGAGGGCGCCGGCCAGGTCGCCGTACTCCACCCCGAGCAGCACCTCGTCCTCGGCTGCGGGCACGTGCCCGCGGCCGACGGTGTCCCACTCGGGGAGGAGCACGACGTCCTTGCGCGACCGGAGTCGCGACACCATCCGTCGGAACGCGATACCCCAGAGCCAGCCCGCGACCTCCCCTGTGCCGCGGTACTTGCGCGCGTCCTTCCACACCGTGACGAAGGTGTCCTGCACGACGTCGAGCACGACGTCGGAGTCGTTGCAGCGTCGCATCAGCCGGGCGACGAGCCAGGCCGCGTGACGCCCGTAGAGCTCCTCGAGCGCTGCACCGTCACCCCCGGCCACCAGCGCGACAAGCACGGTGTCGTCCTGGTCCGCGAGTGCCGAGCTGCTCCCCATGACAAGACTGTCGCACCGGACGGCCGGGATCGTTCCCCGCGCGACCCGGCAATTTCGGGGCGTTGCAGGAGGGGGTTGTCGGCGCTAGCGTCTTACTCATGCAAGTAACCGAGCGGTCGGACGCGGCGACGGCCCGGCGCGCCCAGGTCGTCGAGGCAACGATCGGGGTGATCGCGGAGGAGGGCTTCGCGCGAGCGTCGTTCGCGCGGATCGCCGAGCGAGCCGGGCTGTCGAGCACCCGGCTGATCAGCTACCACTTCGCCGGCAAGGCCGAGCTGGTCTCCGCCCTGGTCGAGCACGTCGTCGGCGACATCGGCCGCCACGTGGGTGGCCTGGTGATGGCGGCGGAGTCGCCGGGTGCGCGCCTCTCGGCGTACATCGAGGGCGTGGTGGGGTACGCCGACTCGCACCGCGCGCAGATGTCCGCGCTGATGCAGGTGGCGATGGCGGGCGCCGGTGGCGAGGCGACCTCCGGGCCCAGCGACCTCGGCCACCTCGAGCGCATCCTCGCCGACGGCCAGTCCCAGGGGGAGATGCGCGACTTCGACACCCACGTCATGGCGACGACGATCCAGCGAGCCGTGGAGACCGTGGTCTTCCGGCTCCAGGCGGACCCTGCGCTGGACTGCGCGGCGTACGCCCGCGAGCTGGTCGAGCTGTTCGACCGCGGGACCAGGGCCGACCGATGACGCTGGTCCGGCCTGCCGTCGGCATCCTCGGCTCGACCGCGCTCTACTACCTGATGCGCCACCTCGGAGTCAGCGTCTACGCCGCGCTCGTCGTGGGCGCCGTGCTGTCGCTGCTGCCGGCGTGCGTGTCGCTGCTCCGGGGCCACCGGCCCAGCGGTCTCGAGGCGTTCTTCACCGTGCTGCTCTTCGCGAGCTTCGCGGTCTCGCTGCTTCCCGGCGACGAGCGGTTCCTGCTCGCCAAGGACGCGCTGGTCACGAGCGGTGTCGGCCTGTGGTTCCTCGCCAGCCTCTGGTGGGCCGATCGCCCGCTGGCCTACCAGTTCGCCAGGCCGATGGCCGAGGGTCGGTTCGGTTGGCCGCGTGACTGGGAGGCGCTCTGGGCGCGCGAGCCGTGTTCCGGCAGATGTGGCGCACGTCGAGCACGCTGTGGGCGGTCGGCACGCTGCTCGACGCGTGCGCGCGGGTGGCGATGGCGTACACCCTCCCGGCCGACGTGGTGCCCGGGCTCAACCTCGGGATGTACGTCGCCACGGTGGTCGTGCTCAACGTCGTGACGACCGTCGTCTACGTACGGGCCGGGGTGCTGGGTCGGCGGCGCGCACCAGTCGCCTGATGCGACCCTGCGCGCAGGCGCAGGGGGGGCGACGCAGCGGGCCGGTGAGCATGTCGGGCGCTCGAAGGAGGCCCCTCCCGGGGGCGACCGACCAAGAATGTGATATCTATTTGTCATCACATTCTTGAGAGAGGTTGGGCACATGGACGGGGAGCGGGCAGTGCAGCAGGGGGAGACCGGCGAGTCGGAGGGTGGCGAGCCGGCGGGGCGCCCGGTGGGTCACGAGGGCACGCGCGTCGACGTCACCGAGCGGCAGGCGTGGTCGGTCGACGGCTTCGCTGGGCTCGCGGTGTCGCTGCTGCTCCTCGGCCTGGGCGGCTGGATGACGGTGACCGGCATCATCGACGCGGACGCGGGTCGTGGCGGCATCGGCCTCATCGTCGGCGGAGTCGCGATCGTCGTCCTGGGGCTGCTGCTCTCCGCGTCGCTGACGATCGTGGCGCCGGGGCAGACGCGGGTCGTGCAGTTCTTCGGCCGCTACGTCGGCACCGTCCGCAAGCCGGGGCTGCGGATGATCGTGCCGCTGACCACCCGGCGCAACGTCTCGGTCCGCGTGCACAACTTCGAGACCAACGAGCTCAAGGTCAACGACGCCGATGGCAACCCGGTCAACATCGCCGCCATCGTCGTCTGGCAGGTAGCCGACACGGCCCGGGCGACCTTCGCGGTCGAGGACTACGAGGACTTCGTAGCCGTGCAGGCCGAGTCGGCCCTGCGGCACGTGGCGATGAGCCACCCGTACGACAACGCGGCCACGGAGGTCACCCTGCGCGGTGACACCGAGGTGATCTCGGCCGAGCTCGCATCGGAGGTCGCGGAGCGGATCGCGCTGGCCGGGCTGGAGGTGATCGAGGTGCGGATCTCTGCCCTGGCGTACGCCCCCGAGATCGCCCAGGCGATGCTGCAGCGCCAGCAGGCCTCGGCCGTCATCGCCGCGCGCGAGAAGATCGTCGACGGTGCGGTCGGCATGGTCGAGAGCGCGCTCGCGCAGCTCGAGCAGAAGGACATCGTCGAGCTCGACGCCGAGCGCAAGGCGGCCATGGTCTCCAACCTGCTCACGGTGCTCTGCTCCGAACGCGGCACGACCCCCGTCGTCAACACCGGCTCGCTCTACACCTGATCGGGCCGTCCGGTGACCGAGGAGGCGGGGGAGTCGGCTCCCAGGCGAGGCGCAGGGCGCAAGTCCGTGCTGCTGCGCCTCGACCCTGCCGTCCACTCCGCCCTGCAGCGCTGGGCTGCCGACGACCTGCGGAGCGTCAACGCCCAGATCGAGCTGCTCCTGCGCGACGCGCTCCGGGAGGCCGGACGCGCGCCGCGCGACGCCGGTCCGGTTCCCAGACGGGGACGCCCCCCGAAGGACAGCGGGGACTGACGGGGACGCGTCCCCCCGGGGCTCCCGAGCGCCCCGGTGCACCCACGGGACGTCTCAGCGCGACGCGAACCAGGGACGGTGCAGGTCGTAGAACTGCGCGTCCGCCATGGCGTACTCGAGGTCGGACCGCACCTCGGGCGGCGGCTCGAGCTGCTCGCCCTGCCGGGCCGCGTCCTCGCTGGTGAACGCGACGGTCTCGGTGAAGGTGCCGTCCGGCTCGATCGCGAGCGTGCCGCCGAGGATCTCGGGACGCATCTCGTGGAGCGAGTCGGTGTCGGCGGTCATCATCGACTTCAGCCGGTCGACGTCGTCGACCCTGCCCCTGATGACCTGGACGAAGCCGGCGTCGTCGGACCCGCCGTCCATCATGAGGGTGACGTCGTCGCAGTCGTGGAACTCGACCGGGCCGTGGAAGAGCTCCATCATGCGGGCGGCCCAGGCGTCCTGCTCGGGCCGGCCGGAGTTGGACATCGCGGCTTCCCGCGACTCGAATCGGACGACGCCCACGAACATGTCGTCGTCGGTGAACCCGTAGGTCCCTCCGAGCCAGCCCTGTGCTCCGGAGCTGAGCTCGTTGCGCCACTTGTCCAGGTGCTCGTGGAGCTCCTGCTGGCGCGTGCACCTGCCTTGGATGATCTGGATGAACACGCTGCCCCTCCTCGGTGTGGTCACCCACCTCTCGGGATCGGGGGTGGGAGGGCAGTCCTCGAATCTACGCCGGTCGGCGGGGTCGGCGGCAGGCGTGGCGGATCGGTCTGGACCGCCTGTCGTCACACCAGCCCGTGCTCGAAGGCGTACGCCGCCGCGGCCGTGCGCGAGCCGACGTCGAGCTTGCCGAAGATGTTGGAGAGGTGCCGGGCGACCGTCTTCTCGCTCAGCACCAGCTCGGCCGCGATCTGCGGGTTGCTGCGACCCGAGGCGACGAGGCGGAGCACCTCGACCTCGCGGGCGGTCAGGCCCCCGGGAAGCGAGGCGGGTGCCAGGAGCGAGGAGGCGAGGTCGGCCATCGGTGCCGCCCCGACCTGCCGGAAGACTGTGCGCGCGGCCGCGAGCTCGTGCTCGGCCGACGGGTCGGCGAGGGCGAGCAGGCACCGGCCGGTGGAGAGTCGCGCGACGGCGGCGTCGTACGTCGCGGAGGTCTTGGTCCACAGCTGGTGGGCCCTGCGGAAGTAGGGCAGCGCGCCCGCCGCGTCCCCGGCAGCGAGCTCGACCGCGCCGAGGGCCTGGGCCCCGGAGGCCACGAGTGCCGCGGCGCCCGAGGAGGCCGCCAGCGAGGACAGCTCCTCGGCGAGCGCCTGCGCGGGCTCGACCTGCCCCGTGGCCAGCAGCACCTCGATCGCGCCGGGCAGCAGCCGGCACCGCTGCACCGGTCCGGCGGGCGCGGCCAGGAGACGGTCGACAGCGGCCTTCGCCGCCTCGCTCCGGCCGCTCGCCAGCCACAGCAGGGCGAGGCCCGGCTGCGGGTCGACCCCGAGGTCGGCCGCGTGCTGGTAGGCCTCGTCCGCCCCCGACAGGTCGCCTCGCAGGCGGAGCACGTCACCCGTCTCCATGGCGGTCAGCCCGATCGCGTCGGGCGTGCCGATCCGGACGTAGCGCTCGGCGGCGCGGGCGTACTCCCGCAGGGCCTCGTCCCAGGTGCCGTGCAGCCGCATCAGCTGACCGCGGTGCACGGCGCACTGCCCGGTGAACGCGAGCAGGCCGGGCTGGGCGTCGCACCAGCGCTCGAGCGCGGCCGTCCACTCGGCCACCCGGGCGAAGTCGCTGATCTCCTGGGCGCCCTCGATCGCGGTGCAGTAGACGTTGCCGGCGATGAACGGGGTCGCCTCCCCGGCGATCACCCGCACCATCGCCTCGTCGAGGTGGGCGAGACCCTCCGCGAACCGACCGTGGTAGAGCGCGACGCGGCCCCGGGCGCAGGTGCTCGTGGCGATGAGGTCGGCGTCGTGGAAGCGGCGGCCCGCAGCGTAGGCCTCGTCGGCGCAGGTCTGGGCAGCAGCGAAGTCGCCCGCGCCGATCGCCCGGAACATCAGCAGGAAGGCGACCCAGCCGCGCTCGGCGCAGTCCTCGTCGATCTCCGCGACCAGGTCGGCGGCCCGGGCCGTCCAGCCCGCCGCGAGGGCCGGCTCCCCGTGGCTCGACGCGGTCATGGCGAGACGGAACGCGCACCGCACCGCCTGGCGCAGGTCGCCGGCCTCCTGGTTGCGGAGGAACGCGCGCTGGAGCGCGCGGACCAGGTCGTCGTGGTGGCCCACGAGGCCGGCGGCCGTGCCGAAGCGGTCGAGCTCGTCGGCGTCGAGGCCGTCGAGCCCCTCGCGGGACCACGCGTCGTACGCGGCCTGCCAGTCGCCGCGCGCGAAGTCCTCCGAGGCCCGGCTCACGGTTCGAGGGTACGTCCGCTCACGCGGCCGCGGGCAGGCTCGTCGTGGCCGTCCCCAGCCTGCGGGAGCGGGCCGTGATCCGGTCGGCGACGTACGCCGCGTCGCGACCGACGCCGGGCAGGACCATCGAGCTGAACGCGTACTGGAAGCACAGGCCGCAGAAGAACAGCCCCGGCGCCTCCGCGACGACCCCGCGCATCTCCTTCGGCCACCCGTCCGCGCCGAGGACCGGCAGGTGGATCCAGTCGAAGGTCTGCCGGAAGCCGGTGGCCCACACGACGGTCGAGACGTCGCGCGGCGTCCCGTCGACCACAGGGCGTCCGTCGCGGACCTCCTCCACGCGGCTGGTGACGCGCTCGACGCCACGATCGACCAGGTCGCGCCGCTTCACGCGCAGCATCGGCCCGCCGTGGTTGCGCAGCTCGCCGACCAGCTTGCGGCCGACAGGGGTGCGACGGGTCAGCACGTGCTGCCAGGCGAAGAGCATCACCGGGAAGACCACCCGGAACGCGGGCGACTCGAGCCGCGGTGGGATCTCGCCGCAGTCGCGGCCGGCGAGGACGGTCGGGTGCGTCTGGGCCAGCTCGTAGGCGATGTCGGTGCCGGAGTGGCTCGCGCCGACGACCAGCACCGGCCCGTCGTTCACCTGGCTGGGCCGGCGGTACTCGCTGGAGTGCAGCTGGAGGATCGCGGGGTCGAGCTCCGCCGCCAGGTCGGGGACCGCGCCGGTGCGGCCGAAGGTCCCCGTGCTCACGACGACGTTGCGGCAGGTGTAGCGACCGCGGTCGGTGGAGACGAGGTAGCCGTCGCCGTCGGGGTCGAGGGCGCGGACGCGCGTGCCCAGCCGCACCGGCAGGTCGAAGGTGCGGGCGTACGTCTCGAGGTAGTCGCCCACGGCGTCCTTGCCCGGGAAGGTCCAGCGCCGAGCGGGGAAGGGCAGGCCCGGGAGGCCGTCGACCTGGGCGGGGGAGTAGAGCCTCAGGCTGTCCCACTGCCGGCGCCAGTTGTCGCCGACGCGGCCCGCGGCGTCGAGGATGACGAAGGGGATGCCGCGGCGCTGGAGGTGGTAGCCGGTCGCGAGGCCGGCCTGGCCCGCGCCGATGATCACGGTGTCGATGTCTGTGGTGGTGTCGTCGATGTCCATGCCTCGACGCTATTTCGCGCGGGCCTCGCCTCGCGTCGGGCGCGATGCCCATCCCAGAGGGCCGCCCGATGGGTGGATCCACCCATCGGGCGGTCAGAGGGAGTCGAGCGTGACGACCAGGTCCGCTGCGTCGCGCGTGCCGCGGACGAGCGCTGCATTGGGCTCGTCGACCTGGTCGACCCAGTCGCGGGCAGCGGCGGGGGACTTGCCGAACTGCTCGTGCCGGCGCACCAGTCGTTCACGGCGTACGTCGTCGTCGACCTCGACGTGCCAGACCTCGGTCAGCAGCGGGCGTACGCGCTCCCATCCTCCGTCGGGCAGGAGGAGGTAGTTGCCTTCCGTGACCACGAGCCGCGCCGACGGCGGGATCGCGATGGCGGCGGCGACGGGCTGTTCGAGGTCGCGCTCGAACCCGGGGGCGAAGAGCGTGCGGTCGGGTTCGTCGTGCAGGCGCCGCAACGCGGCGACGTAACCGTCGACGTCGAAGGTGTCGGGCGCACCCTTGCGGTCGCGACGTCCGAGTCGGTCGAGCTGGACGTCCGCGAGGTGGAAGCCGTCCATCGGCAGGTGGCCGACAGCGTCTGTGTCCATTGCGGCGCACAGGTGCGTCAGCAGGGTGTCGGTGAGCGCCGACTTGCCGGCACCGGGTGCGCCGGTGACCCCGAGGGTGACGCGACCAGGCTTGTCGAGGAGTGACGTCGCGCGGTCGACGAGCGCGGACAGGGTGTTCGTCACGGGCGACGGCCGCTGGGATACGTGAGGGATGAGACGCTCATGACCTGAGCGTAGACGGCTGAACATGCATCGAACATGCTTGCGAATAATGGTGAACACCAGTAGGATGGCGATGAACCTCGGCTGAGAGGTGTGCTACGAGGGCTTCGGCCCAGTTGGCGTCCTGGTGACGACCCGTTGACCTGCCGCACGTGAGTGCGGCGTGTGACCCGTCGTCGAAGGAGGCCGCCCGTGACCCGTCACCCGATCGTTGCTGCGGCCTGCGACGTGCGTGCCTCGCTCAAGGTCGTGGCCGGCGCGAACCCGACGTTCATGTCGACGGGGGAGAAGGCTGCCGCGTTGCGCGAGCTGGTGGCGGCGGAGGCCCAGCTGGTGGAGCTGCGGTTGCGGATCCTGGCCGATGCCGGTGACCTCGCCGCTGACACGGCGGCGAAGGACGCCGCGGGCTGGCTGGCGCAGCACACCCGGATGTCGTACGCCGACGCCCGAGCCGACCTGCGACTCGCCTCGGCGCTGGACCGGGAGCGGCCGGTGCTGGCGGCGGCGATGCGCGAGGGTGCCGTGTCGCTGGCCCAGGCGCGGGTGATCGACCGCGCGCTCCGCCTGCTGCCCGCTGCGGTGGATGCGGGGACGGTGGCGCTGGCCGAGGCGCACCTCGTCGACCGCACCGGGGAGTTCGGTCCGAAGGAGCTCGGCCGGATCGGCCGACGGATCCTCGACGTCGTCGCCCCCGAGATCGCCGAGGCCGCCGAAGCCGCCCGCCTGGCCGATCTCGAAACCCAAGCCGAAGACCACACCCGTCTGACCATGCGGCGCCTGGGGGACGGCACCACCCGCATCTCCTCCCGGGTCCCGGACGCCGCCGCCACCCGACTCGCGACCTACCTCGAAGCGTTCACCAACCCGCGGGTCGCTGGTGACCGGAACACTCCGCCTGCCGGCGACCCGGTGGCGCGGCTCGCCTACCCGAAGCGGATGGGCCGCGCGTTCGTCCAGCTCCTGGAGTCCCTCGACCCCACCCGGCTCCCGGTCCACGGCGGCGACGCCACCACCGTCGTGGTCACCATCGACCTCGACGCGCTGAGGGCCGACCTCGCCACCGCCGACCTCATCGGCGCCGGCCTCGTCCCCGGCGACGACCTCACCGGCGACCGCATCACCGCCGCCCACGCCCGACGGTTGGCGTGCACCGCGAAGATCCTGCCCGTCGTCCTCGGCGGCGACAGCCTCCCCCTCGACCTCGGCCGCACCCGCCGCCTCTTCAACGCGAAGCAGCGCCTCGCGATGGCCGTCCGCGACAAGACCTGTCGCGGTGAGGGATGTGACGTCCCTGCCGCCTGGTGCGAGGCCCACCACCTCCACCCGTGGGAGCACGGCGGGCGGACCGACCTCGCCGACGGCGTCCTGCTCTGCAGTCATCACCACCATCGCGTGCACGACGCGAGATACCGCGTCGAGCGCTCCTCGGCAGGCGCCTTCACCTTCCACCTCCGCAGATAGGTCGGCGGATCAGTCCCCGTCGTCGGTCCACCTCGCTCGACGTGCGTCCAGCGTCTCGCGCGCCAGCACGTCGTAGTGGTCCGGAGGCAGGTCGAGCGCCCGCCGGACGCGCCAGCGGCCGACGAGCGCGTACTCCTCCTCGTAGGCGGGACGGTCCTGTTGTGGGTCGAGATCGCGGAGTCCGATCGTGAACCAGCGCATCGCCTCGCGCAGCCGGCCCGCCTCCTCGAGGGCGTCGGCGACCCTCTCGAGAGCCTCGTCCGGCAGGCGGGGACCGCGGCGACGGAGGTCGTGCAGGAGTGGCTCTGCCTGGTCAGCGCGGCCGCCCTCGATGAGGTACGCGACGCGCATCGCCCGCAGGACCTCAGCGTCGTCGTCCGACGTGGGGCCAGCCTGATCGAGGAAGGCGAGCGCCGCGTCGACCTCACCTCGCATGGCTCGGTGGTCGGCGATCACGTGGAGCACGTCGAGTCTTCCGGGGTCGCCGACGGCCATCCCCGCGAACAGCTCCACGGCCGGCACGACGGTGTCGACCTCGGGGTCGATCTCCCACGAGTCGATCAGGTCGTGCACTTCGTCCAGCGAAAGCGGCATGGCGCCATCGTCCCGCATGCTGCGCGAACGACTACCTGATCCCGACCACGTCGGCTGGGATCGGACGGATCGCACCGCGGGTGGCGAGGTGCACGACCTCGCACGGCACCGCGGCGCGACGTGCGGCGGCGTAGAGGCTCGTCGCCCAGGCGCGGTCGGTGTCGGTGACGGTGCCCTTGCCCGGGCGGGAGCGGAGGAATGCGACGCGGAGGCCGGGGGCGACCTCGCGCTCGAGCATGACCAGGAGCTTCGCGAGGCCGTCGAGCTCCTCGGTCCCGGGTGGGTGCGCGGTGTCAGCGATCTCGGTCAGTTGGGGCAGCGGGCGGTCGTCGACGATGAGCATCATCCAGACGCTGTGGCCGCCGTAGCTCCACGGGCCCATCAGCTCGCGCCAGGCGTCCTCCAGCTGCGACTGGGTGGTGAGGACTGGTTCGTACATGCCGTCGAGACTGCTCCCGGACGCTGCCCGTGGCGAACGAGTCTCCACAGGGTCGGGGTTGTCCACAGATCCGCTCGAGCGGCTTGTGGCGGCGATCCGCGCGGGCCTTGGGTGGAGGCATGTCTCGGAACCTCACTCCCGGCTTTCGCCGGCTGCCGCGCGTCGCCGACCGGATGACCGCGGCCCACTTCGACCTCGTGGCGCAGTCCCTCGCTGCCGAACGGAGCGGCGACGCTACCCGCGCGCTTGAGCTGCACTCTCGCGTGCCGGCCCTCAACCTCAGGAGTCGCCACCACGTACTGCTCACCCAGCTCGCCTCGCTCGGCAACCACTTCCCGAACTGGGTGTGGGCGCGCTGGATCGCGTACCAGGCCGTGCGCTGCGAAGACCGGGAGTCGGAGACGGGACAGGCCCAGCGGCTCGCACCGAAGTACGCCATCGACACCTTCCACGACGACCAGCTCGCCGACTGCCACGCCGACGGAGGCGACCCGGTCCGGGTGATGGCCCGGGTGGCGTCGGAGTCCTGGCTGTTCCACCAGGTCCTCGTCCACGAGCTGGGCGGGCTGGAGCGCTTCGTCACGAGCTCGCGACCGGGCGTCTCGCCGACCACGCGGAGCTTGCGCGATCCTGGGTGGGAGCACGCCTGGGCGGCTACCGGGTCGGGGCGAGCCTGCCCGGCGGGCGGCTGCGCGTCCACGACCCGGCTGCCGGCTCCTGGCTCGAGGTCCTCGATCTCGGCCCCGGTCGGACGCCGGTGACGACGAATGGGTCCTCGGGCGGCTGGTGCCGAGCGGTGTCGACGACCTCCCCATGTTCGACACCCCGCCGATCGCCGTGCCAGAGGCCGTCGCCCGCGACGTGGCCGGGGGATGGCAACCGTGGACGTGCATCAAGGAGGCGCTCGACGAGGGCACGCTCGTGGAGCGCCACTTCATGCGCGCCGACCACGAGCTGGTGACCGACGTGCTGTCGATCGACCTGCTCCGGATCGGCACGGCGCCCGCCGACCTCGAGCGGGTCACCGCGCAGCTGCGGTCGGGGAGCGACGAGGTCCCGCGGGCGGCCTTCCGCATCCTGCGGCGAGCCGTCGACGGCGGCGTACGACAGTTCGACGCGTCGCACGTCGCGGCGGCGGTCCTCCGGCCGAGCGCCCGGGCCGACGCGCGCAGGATGCTCGTCCGCGAGGGCCAGTACGACGTCTGGGCGCGGTTTGCGGCACTGGTGCACGAGCCCGCGCGTAGCCTGCTCCTCGACCTCGCCGAGGCGGACCGGGCGGCCGGGTGAGGCCGGCGGCTACCGCGTCCCGTAGGCCCGGCTCACGACCTCGTCGAAGACCCGGTCCGGCAGCAGGTCGCGCGAGGTCGTGATGACGCGCGCGCCACGGCCGACCGGGTAGCGCGCGGCGGGCCGCTTGGCGAGGGCGGCCTTGACGATCTTGTCGGCCACCTCCTCGGGGGTGGAGGCGCGCGACGGCTCGTCGAAGCGCTCCATGACGTCGTGCGCGTGCCGGGCGTACGACGCGTAGGGGCCGTCCCCGGACCGCTCGAGCAGCGAGTCGCGGGCGATCTCGTTCCAATCCGTGCGGATCGGGCCGGGCTCGATCAGCACCACCTGGACGCCGAAGGGCCGGAGCTCCATCCGGAGGCTGTCGCTGAAGCCCTCCACGGCGAACTTCGTGGCGTGGTACCAGGCACCGAACGGCTCGTAGAACTTCCCGCCGATCGAGGAGATGTTGATGATCCGGCCGGACCCTTGCGCCCGCATGTGCGGCGTCACGAGCTGGGCGAGGCGGGCCAGGCCGAAGACGTTGACCTCGAACTGCCGGCGCGCCTCGTCGATCGGGACGTCCTCGACGGCGCCGTACGACCCGTAGCCGGCGTTGTTGACCAGGACGTCGATGCGTCCCTGCTCGTCGATGATCCGCTCGATGCCGGCGACCATGGCGGCGTCGTCGGTGACGTCCATCGCGTGGGTGTGCACACCGAGCTCGGCCAGGGCGGCCATCCGGTCGACGCGGCGGGCGACGGCGTGGACGACGAAGCCCTTGGCGAGCAGGGCGCGGGCGGTGCTCTCGCCGATGCCGGACGAGCCACCGGTGACGAGCGCGACGGGGGAGGTCATGGGACGAGCGTACGGTCGGGACGTGGTGGACCTCGAGGAGACGGTGCGACCGTTCGTGGACTCCGGTGACGTCCCGGGCCTCGTCGCCCTCGTGGCGCGGGGTGGGGACGTCGAGGTGGTCACCCTCGGCACCCGGGACTCGGGCGGTGCGCCGATGGCGCGCGACTCGCTGTTCCGCGGGGCGTCGATCACCAAGCCGGTGACGGCCGCGCTGGTCATGACGCTGGTCGAGGACGGCCTCGTCGACCTCGACGCCCCGGTCGCCGACCTGCTCCCCGAGCTCGCGGAGCCGCGGGTGCTGCGCACGCTCGGGTCCCCGCTGGACGACACGGTCGCGTGCGACCGGCCGATCACCGCGCGGCACCTGCTCACCGGGACGGCGGGCCACGGCTTCTGCACCTGGGAGTCGGAGGTGACGCCGCTGCTGACGCAGCAGCTGCACCAGGCGGCCGACGACGTCCACGAGGTCCCCGCGCCGGACGAGTGGATGCGCCGGCTCTCGACGATCCCGCTGATGCACCAGCCGGGCGACGGCTGGACCTACAACGCCTCCTACGACGTGCTGGGCATCCTCTGCGCCCGTGCGGCCGGGCAGGATCTCGCCGACGTGATGACCGAGCGGCTGCTCGCCCCGCTCGGCATGGTGGACACCGGCTTCCACGTGCCCGCCGACGAGGTGGACCGGCTCACCACGATGTACGGCGACGACGACGGCGAGCTGGTCGTGCGCGACGAGCCGGACGGGTTCTTCACCCGCCCGCCGGCCTTCCCCTCGGGGTCGGGCGGGCTGGTCACCACCGCGGACGACTGGCTCGCCTTCGGCCGCATGCTGGTCGCCGGCGGGGGTGACGTGCTGAGCGCCGCGTCGGTGCGGCAGATGACGACCGACCACACGACGGCGCGGCACCGCGAGATGGGTGGCTTCTTCCTCGACGGCCAGGGATGGGGGTTCGGCGGCGGCGTCGACACGGAGCTCATCGACCCGTGGAACGTCGTCGGCCGCTACGGCTGGGTCGGCGGCACCGGCACGTCGGCGTACGTCCACCCCAACGGCACCGTGGCGGTCCTCCTGACCCAGGTGGTCCTCGGCTCGCCCGGCATCGAGGAGCTGCTGAAGGCGTTCTGGACGGCGACCCCGTCAGCACACCCCGTTGGACGGTTGTCCCCACCACGCGGCTCACTACGGTGGTCGCATGACTGACGAGGTGAAGCAGGCAGCGATCGAGGCCGCGCAGCGAGTGGTCGACGAGGTCTCCTCCTGGCAGTACAGCGCCGAGGACAGCACCATCGCCGACCAGCTCGACGAGGGCCTGGCCAAGGCGCAGGTGGCGTTGAGCGACGACGAGCGCACCCGCATCCTCGCGGAGATCGACGGCATGAAGGACGAGCAGTCCTCCGCTCCGCAGGTCAGGTCCGCGGCGCCGGCGGAGTGACGCCGTGGACGTGCGTGGGCTGCTGACCGAGGGCTTCGGCCGGATCACCGAGCTGTACGCCGGCCTCGTGGAGGACCTCGACGACGAGGCGCTCCACCACCGTCCGGGCGGCACGGGCAACCCGATCGGGTGGCTGCTGTGGCACCTGGCGCGGGTGCAGGACGACCACGTGGCCGACCTCGCGGGGCAGCCGCAGGTCTGGGAGCGGTTCCAGGACCGCTTCGGCCTGCCGAACGGCACCGACGACATCGGCTACGGCCACACGAGCGAGCAGGTCGACGCGCTGCGGATCGAGGACCCGGCGCTGCTCGCCGACTACCACCACGAGGTCACGCTCGCGACCGCTCGCTACCTGCAGACCGTCGACGAGGCGGAGCTCGAGCGCGAGGTCGACCAGCGGTGGGACCCGCCGGTCACGGCCGGCGTACGACTGGTGAGCATCCAGGGCGACTGCCTGCAGCACCTGGGTCAGGCTGCATATGTGAAGGGACTTCTCGGGTCACGCACGCCCTGAGGGGGGCGGTGTCGAGGCCATCCCTAACCCGACTAACCTAGTCGAGTTAGTTATCAAGGCCGAAAGGATTCGTCATGCCCTCCTCACACCGTCCGATCACCGTCGACCGCCGCGGATTCCTGGGGTTGGTGGGGGCCGCGGGTCTCTCCTACGCCGCCACCTCCTGCGCCGGTCCCGGCTCGACCTCCGGCGGCGGTGGCGCCGCTCCGACAGGCGGGTCCGCGACCGACACGATCTCCTTCGCCCACTGGCGCGCCGAGGACCAGCAGGTCTTCGACAAGATCATCGCGGGCTTCGTCGATGGCAACGCCGACGCCGGCGTCAAGCAGGACATCTCGCCGTCCCAGGACTACCAGTCCAGCGCGATCCAGCGCCTTCGTGGCGGCGAGGTGGGCGACGCGTTCACCGCCTTCCGCGGCGCGCAGTTCGAGGACATGGTCTCGGCCGGCCTCTTCGCCGAGCTCACCGACCAGGACTTCACGTCCGGCTACAGCGAGCGCTTCACCCCGGTCGGCCAGAAGGACGGCACGCAGTACGGCCTGCCCTACCAGGTGGTCTTCCTCCAGCCGATCTACAACGTCGACCTCTTCGAGAAGGCCGGCGTCTCCGAGCTCCCCAAGGACTGGGACGGCTTCCTCGCCCTGTGCGAGCAGCTCCGGTCGGCCGACGTCACGCCGATCGCGTGGCCCGGCGGCGACGCGGGCAACGCCGCGCAGCTGTTCAACTCGATGACCATGAACAACGCCCCGTCCGACGACTTCGGCACGAAGATCGAGGCCGGGGAGTACAAGTGCACCGACGACTGGTTCCTCAAGACGCTGGGCCAGTACGCCGAGCTCGCGCCGTACATGCAGAAGAACGCCTCCGGCAGCGCGCCCGAGCCGCTGCAGCAGCTGTTCAACGAGCAGAAGGCCGGGATGCTGGCCACCGGCAGCTACCACATCGCGGCCACCCGGGCCCTGGGCGCGGAGTTCGCGATGGACATCCTCGCTCCGATCACCACGACCGCCGACGAGGCGCGCTACGAGGGCGTGCACAACGCGACGTTCATCCTCGGCGTCAACAGCAGCTCGGACAAGCAGGAGACCGCGGTCGCCTGGCTCGAGCACCTGTCCGACCCCGAGGTCGCGGGCGAGTACGCCAACGGCACGGCGCAGCACGTGACCGTCGACGGCGTGGAGTACACCAACGCCGACCTCAAGCGCATCGAGCCGTGGCTGTCGAAGAACACGGCCCTCGCCCCGCGCTACCAGTTCCTCGACCTCGACGTCGAGGCCGCGGTCGAGGCCGCGTGCGTCGCGGTCGTCGGCGGGCAGTCGCCCGAGCAGGCCGCCGAGGAGGCCCAGAAGATCGTCGACGAGCAGATCGGATGACGAAGCTGACCGGACCGGGACGTCCCCACCCGGCCCTCTACCTCTTCCCCCTGCCCGCGGTCGTCCTCTACGTCGTCTTCTTCGTCATCCCGACGGTGCAGGCGGTGCAGTACGCCACGACCGACTGGGACGGCTTCACCCCCGACTACGAGAGCGTCGGCGCCGACAACCTCGTCAAGCTGGCGACCGGCGGCGACTCGCTGTTCACCAACGCGCTGACGAACAACCTCACGTTCCTGCTGGTCGTCGTGGTGCTGCAGACGCTGCTGTCGCTGGGGCTGGCGCTGATGCTGCTGCGCAACAGCAAGGTGTCGGTCTTCGTGCGCTCGGTCTACTTCCTGCCCGCGATCCTGTCGTCGGTGTCGGTGGCCTTCATCTGGCGCTTCATCTACGACCCCAACGTCGGGCCGATCAACCAGGCGCTGGGCGCGGTGGGCCTCGAGTCCCTGCAGTCGGGCTTCCTCGGCGACCCGGACCAGGCGATCTACTGGGTCGCGATGACGCAGGTCTGGGCGCACGCGGGCCAGCTGATGGTCATCTTCATCGCCGGCCTGCAGCAGATCCCCGAGGACCTCTACGAGGCCGCCCGGCTCGACGGCGCCGGGCGCTGGCAGCAGTTCCGTCACGTCACCTGGCCGCTGGTCGCGCCGACCACCGCGATCGTCGTCGCCTACACGACGATCCAGTCGTTCAAGGCCTTCGACCTGATCCTCGGTCTCGGCGGCAACCCGCCGCGCGGGTCGCTCGACATCCTGTCCACCCGCATCTACACGACCTTCACCAACTCCGAGTTCGGCTACGCCGCGGCGCAGTCGCTCCTCTTCATGGCGATCATCCTCGCCGTGACGGTCCTGCAGCGGCGCGCGCTCGCACTCACCCAGCGGGGAGCGTGAGGACGCCATGACCGCCACCGTCAGCCGCCGGTTGCTCCTCACCGGCTACACGCTGCTCATCCTGATGCCGCTGTCGCTCGTGCTCACCGGCAGCTTCAAGAGCACGCCCGAGCTCTTCGACTCGCCGTTCGGCCTGCCCGACTCGCTCGGCCTCGACAACTACCGCACCGTGCTGGGCGAACAGGCGATGTCGACCGCGCTGCGCAACAGTGCGCTCGTCGCGGCCGGCGGGGTGACCCTCACGCTGGTGCTGGCGATCCTGGCGGCGTACGGCATCGCACGCATCCCGGGGTGGCGGGGCTGGGTGATCCACGGCTTCCTCGTGCTCGGGATGGCCGTGCCGGCCCAGGCCAACATGATCCCGCAGTACGTCCTCTTCGACCAGCTCGGCCTGCTCAACAGCCTGGTCGGCCTGGTGCTGATCGAGACCGTGGTCTGCCTGCCCGTCGCGGTCTTCATCCTCGCCGGGTTCATGCGCACGCTGCCGCCCGAGCTCTACGAGGCGTCCGCCCTGGACGGGGCCGGCCCGTGGCGCACGCTCCAGTCGATCGTGCTGCCGCTGTCGCTGCCGCCCATCGCCGCCACCGCGATCTTCCTCGTGGTGATCCAGTGGAACGACCTGCTCTACCCGCTGCTGTTCATCCAGACGCCGGAGAAGCGGACGCTCCCCCTCGCGCTGCTCGACTTCCAGGGCGAGTTCCTCACCAACTACCCGCTGCTCTTCACCGGGGTGATCGTCGCCTCCACGCCGCTGGTGATCGCCTACGTCTTCCTCCAGCGCTACTTCGTCGCGGGGCTGACCGCGGGCTCCGTGCGAGGTTGAGGAGGACGGATCTCGGTCCGATGCCCCATCCGTCGCCCAGGAGGCGCATACTTGGGTGGATGACCACTCCGCGCGGCCCCCGGCCGAAGCACCTCTCCAGCAGTCCGTTCAAGCCCGCCGTGGAGCCGGTGGTCGAGGTGTTCGAGGTCGGCGACCGCGTCACCCACGACCTCTACGGCCTCGGTCAGGTGTCCCACGTCGACAGCCACGCCGTGACCGTCGACTTCGGGTCGAAGGCGGTGCGGATCACGCCGCCGTACCCCAAGCTGCACCACCTCTGAGGCCGTGCCGCCCGTCGGCGCGCCTGCCTAGGCTGGCCGGATGACGACGCGGTGGCTCTTCGGCGACCAGCTCGGGCCGCACTTCGTCGACGACCATCGCGGGCCGCTGCTGATGGTCGAGTCGACCGGCGTGTTCCGGCGTCGGCGCTTCCACCGGGCCAAGGCGCACCTCGTGCTGAGCGCGATGCGCCACCGGGCCGCCGAGCTCGGTGACCGGCTGACCTACGTGCAGGCCGAGACGTACGCCGAGGTGGTGCGCCCGCTCGCCTCCGCCGGCGACGTCGAGGTCGTCCACCCGACGTCGTACGCCGCGCTGGGGCTCGTCGAGCGGCTCGGCTGCACGGTCCTGCCACCTCGCGGCTTCGCGACCGCGCGGGAGGACTTCGAGCGCTGGGCCGAGGGGCGCCGCGGCAAGCGGCTGCTGATGGAGGACTTCTACCGGCGGGCGCGCCAGGCGCACGGCGTGCTCCTCGACGGCGGCGAGCCGGCCGGGGGTCAGTGGAACTTCGACCACGAGAACCGCCAGCCGCCACCGAAGGGCGCCGACACCCTGGGGGTCACCGAGCCGTGGTGGCCCGGCGAGGACGACATCGACGCGCAGGTGCGCGAGGACCTCGACCGCTGGGAGCGCGACGGCGAGGTGTCGTTCATCGGGCGCGACGGGCCGCGGATCTTCCCGGCGACCCGACGTCAGGCGCTGCGGGCGCTCGACCACTTCGTGGAGCACCGGCTGCCGGAGTTCGGGGCGCACGAGGACGCGATCCTCGAGGGTGACCCGTGGATGGCGCACAGCCTGGTCAGCGCGCCGATGAACCTCGGCCTGCTCGACCCGCTCGAGGTGGTCGAGCGCGCGGAGGAGGCCTACCGCAGCGGCGCGGCGCCGATCGAGAGCGTCGAGGGGTTCGTCCGCCAGGTCATCGGGTGGCGCGACTACGTCTGGCACGTCTACTGGCACATGGGTGACGGCTACCGTCGCGAGAACGCGCTGGCCGCGCGGCAGCGGATCCCGCAGTGGTTCGCCGAGCTCGACGGCGACGCCACCGACGCGCGCTGCCTGTCCCACACCCTCGACCGGGTCGCGGAGCACGGGTGGGTGCACCACATCCCGCGGCTGATGGTGCTGGGGTCGTACGCCCTGCAGCGCGGGTGGGCGCCGGCGCAGGTGACGGACTGGTTCCACCGGGCGTTCGTCGACGGTTACGACTGGGTGATGGTGCCCAACATCGTCGGGATGTCGCAGCACGCCGACGGCGGCCAGATGATGACGAAGCCCTACACGTCGGGCGGCGCCTACATCAACACGATGAGCGACCACTGCGGATCGTGCCGCTTCGACCCCAAGGTGCGGGTGGGGGAGGACGCGTGCCCGTTCAGCGCGGGCTACTGGTGGTTCCTCGACCGGCACCGCGAGCGGTTCGAGGGCAACCACCGGATGTCGCGCGCGGTGCGCGGGCTCGACCGGCTCAAGGACCTCGCCGAGCTCGTCGAGCAGGAGGACGCTCGCGGCAACCGGGCGCCCTGAGGCGTTCGCACGTGCACCATGACGGCAGTTGGCGGCCCGCGGCGGCTGATTGAGCGTGGAATGGGAGGCCGCATGCGCGAACTGCCTTCATGGTGCACGCAGCCCGACCTACGAGTGGTTCAGCGGCAGGGGAGCGAACCGAGGCGGGCGAGACCCTCGCGGTCCCCGGGTCCGAGCTCGACCTGCCCGGTGTTGTCGGCGTACATCAGCTCCATCGGTTCGCTGACGTGTCCGAGCCCGACGACGTGCGCCACCTCGTGCAGCACGATCGCCTCCATCACTCGCGGCTGCTGCGCGACGGTCGTGGCGGTGAAGGCCTCGACGTCGAGGACGATGCCTCCGCTGACGTAGCGCAGCCGGCCGCCGCTGCCGCTCTCGGCGACGCCTCCGCCCACGCCGGCGACCTGTCCGGCGAGGTCCGGGTACTCCCCGGCGTCGGCCCACCCGATGACCACCGGGTCAGGGCGACCGAAGAGCTGCACCCCGCCGGGGAACGGGCGGTCGTCGGTCTCGCCCTCGTCCTCGAACGCCAGCCCGGTCGCGGCACTCGCGCGGTCCAGTGCCCTGCGGACCAGCTCGGCCCCGCCGGGCGGCTCGCCGGCCGGGTTGATCTCGTAGCGGATGGGCTCGCACGGGTCCCACCCGACCGGCTCGTCGCTGTCCGGCTGCGTCATCGCCCACGTGAACGTCCCGCCCTGCCGTACGACGCTCGGCGCGGGCAGCGGCCGCTCGGCCCCCAGCCCCACCGCGCGCCGGACGGGGTCGAGCTGCTCGGCCGGGTGCCACACCACGACCGCAGCCAGCATCGCGGCAGTGGCTGCGAGCGTCACGGTCGTCGCGGAGCGGGGCACCGGGACAGTGTGGCTCTCAGACGCGCCTGCGCGCGGTGGATCGAGGAAGCTGAGATCAGTTGGCCCGGCTCAGGGACTGTGCTCCCGCCGATGCGCTGCGCAGGCGGTCGCGGAGCTGCACCAGCCAGGCGCGGTCCCCCAGGTCCGAGACGAACGTGCAGCCCAGGGCGCGAAGGCGCTCGTCCAGCGCGCGATCGTCCAGCGGCTCGTCGAGGAGCGCCTGCAGGCCGACGACGGCACCCGCCACGCGGTCGGGGGACCGGTGAGCGAAGTCGTCCACGGCTTCTTCCCACGAGCCGTACTCGTACTCGTCCCACGCCTCGTAGAAGTAGGCGCTGAAGAGGTGCGTGAGGTCGTCCACGTGATCGTCCTAGTCGGGATACGCCGTGAGCAGCTGCCAGCCCGAGGCGTTCTTGCTCGGGATGAGCACCACTCTCACAGCCGTTGCTTCCACCATTGTGCCGTCACCGAGTGCGATCGTGCCCGTGCGCTCGTCCAGATCGCTCCGAAGTACGAGCTTGTCGGAGCCTCCGGCCCGGCGCCAGGCTTCGATCTCGGCCTCGAACCGGGTCAAGACCCTCTCGATGCAGCGTTCCGCATGTGCCTGGTCGACGAAGGAAGAAGCCTGCCGTCGTCCGGTGCTCTCCAAGCGTTGCAGCAGCTCGTCGGCCGACTTGCCGACGTGGCGTTCCAGGGTGTGCCCCGGTGGGACCTCATGTTCTCTGAGCCAACCCCGTCGCCGCGGCAGCCACCCACCCGGGTGCCTGATCGTCCCGGACTCACCCCGCGCCGGGACCCGGAGGAACTTCTCCAGCCTCGTCCGGACGGCGGACAGCTCGTCCGCGGCCCGCTCGAGCCTCGTGGCCGCGGTGGCCACGCCGGCACGCAGGGTGACCAGGAGTGCGTAGAAACGCGGTGCCACGGACCGTACGCGCGCTGCCGCGGCCGCGCCCGCGGCACCGCCGGCGAGCCCGCCGGAGATGCCGGCGGCGATCACCGAGATCACGGCGCCCTCCACGATCATCCGCGCGACCTCGCCGAGCAGCGCTCGGGTCCGGTCGTGTGCGGCCTCCACGGCGGAGGCGTACTCGTCGCACGCCGTCGCGAGGCTCGACAGCTGCCACGCGGTGTCGCCGACCAGGGTCGTGAGCTCGGCGAGCGCGTCGACCGCGAGGGGGACCTCGGGGGAGCGCTGCGCCTCGAGGAGGGTGACGGCGACGTCGACGTAGTCCGCGAGCCGTGACGTCGAGGCAGCGGCCTGCCGCCACGCGTCGGCCGCGACGTGCAGGGCGGCGACGTCCGCCCCCGGCCAGACGAACCCCTCGACCTGGTCGAGGATCCACGCGTCGACCACGCCGAGGGACGGCTCGTCGGCGCCGATGCTCGACGGCACCGTCGGCGGCACGATCCGCATGAACGCGCCGTCGTCGCCCCCGGCTGCCTCGTCGTACGACCGGCCGGCGGCCGCGGCCTCGGCGCGCACATGGTTGGCGCCGGTGGCGGCGAGGAGACGCCCGGCACCGGTGAAGGCGTGGGTCAGGTCGGCCAACGCCGCCGCCGCCTCCCGGGCGGTCGTGTCGTACGCCGACGAGAAGTCGGCGCTCGTCGCGTCGTCGCCGGCCATGCCGGAGGTGCCTGCGAGCCGCGAGCCGAGGGACTGCGTCAGCAGGGCCGCGACCTGGTTCGCCGTCAGGCAGGCGTCCGCCGCCCGGCTGAAACCGCTGCACTCCACCGTGATCCGCACGCCGTCCACCCTTGTCGAGCCGCACCGCGCGGCGACAGGGGGCGCGACGGATCTGTGGATGCACCTCCCGTCCTCCACAGATGTCGAGGCCGGCGTTTCCAGCGGCACCGGACGGGCACGGAACGTCGTATACCCGAACCGACGAGGAGGACGCATGGCGCTCGACCCACGCTTCATCGGCTGCATCCGGATCCAACCGGCCCTCAACGACGCCGAGTGCGACTTCCTCCTCGACGTCCTCGACTCCGACGGCACGCTGCGCGGCACGCCGACGGGTCGCGGCGACACGGACGTGCCGTTCGCCCGTCTCGCGTGGGAGCCGTGCCCCGACGGCTGCTGCCTGCAGTGGAACCCCCACCTCGAGGACCCGAGGTGGATGGTCGAGTCGCTCCGGTTCGTCGTCGACCACCTGCTGCGTCCGGGCGCGAAGGGACAGGGCCACCCGAGGCTGGCCGGCTTCACCTTCGACCACGAGGCCTCCGGCGTCGTGGTGGGCCGCGGGCACGGCGACCGCACGACCCGGATGGTCACCGTCGAGGGCAACGGGGTCTCCGGGTCGGTGGTGCGGACCGCGGGCGAGGACGAGACGGCGAGGCCGCAGCCAGCGCGGTCCCACGGCGGCCGGTTCGCGAACGTCATCGAGCTCCGCCCGCGCCGCGCCTGAGCCCGTGCGCCGGAGCCGTGGAACCATGGCCGCATGCTGGCCGAGCTCGTCGTACGCCAGGCCGGGTTCGCGCCGGTCAAGGGCATGCGGCACCTCGCACTCGACGCGGTCGAGCTCGACGCGCAGGGTGCTCGGGGTGACCGGTCCCACTGCCTGGTCGACGTCGACGCGGCTCGCGTCCTCAGGACGGTGCAGCACCCGGCGCTGGTCGGTGTCGTCGCGCGGGTGGACGGGGACGTCGTGTCCCTCACGCTGCCGACCGGGGAGGCCGTCTCGGCGCCGGCCGTGCGGAACGGCCGGACGATCACCTGCGACTACTGGGGGCGGCCCGTCGCCCTCGAGCTCACCGACGGCCCGCACGCCGCGCTCCTCTCCGACTGGCTGGGTCGGCCCGTGCGGCTCGCCGCCGCGCCACGCGGCGGGGTGGTGTTCGCCGACCCGGTCACCGTCGTCGGCACGGCGTCGCTGCGTGAGCTGGCGCGACGTACGGGCCACGAGGCACTCACCCGGCAGGCGGCGCGCCTGCGGTCGACGCTGGTCGTCGAGACCGACATGCCCTTCGTCGAGGACACCTGGGCGGGCCGCGACGTGGTGGTGGGGGAGGCCACCGTCCGCATCGGCGGTCCGATCCCACGCTGTGCCGTCGTCGACCACCACCCGGAGACGGGCACGAAGGACGTCCGGTTGCTGAAGGCGCTGGTGCGGGAGCGACCCACCAACCGGGCGGGTGAGCCGATGCTCGGGGTCTACGCCACGTGCACGCGGCCCGGTCGGGTCGCCGTCAGCCGCTGACCTGTCGCCAGAGCGCCAGGTTGGCGTCGACGGCCGACGAGTAGTGGTCGTCGGCCGCGGCGACGATCCGCCGCAGCGCCGCGAGCGAGGTGACCATCTCCGCGCACCCGTCGCGCCACGAGTCGTACGACGACGCCTGCGCGTCGCCCGCCCGACCGAGCCAGTCGTCCTGCAGCCGGTCCTGTGCGTGGTCGATGTCCACCGCGAGGCCGAGGAGGTCGCGCTGGCAGGCCGCGAGCTGCGCCACGGCGAGCCGGAGCTCGGCGAGGTCGACGTCGTAGGCCGTCACGGCAGCCTCCCGCCCAGGCGACCGCTGAGGTGGTCGCCGGCGACGGCACGCCGGTCGTCGGCCCTCACGACGTCGGACGCCGCGGCGGGAAGCGTGTCGACGGCCGCGCCCAGGTCGCCGATAACCCTGGCCGACGCGCTGCTCCACACCTCCCACTGCTCCTGGAAGGCGGATGCCGCGTCGCCGCGCCACGCGGCGAGCAGGCCGTCCACCGCGGACGTCGCCGCCCGGCGGCGCGCCTCGAGGTCGGAGAGCCGGTCGGCGAGCGAGGCCGTGGCCGCCGCGTGGGCGACCGGGTCGAGCTGCAGGGTTCCCGAGATGATCATGGTCCGATCGTCGTCGCCGGCGGGCACCCGGCGGCACCCCGCGGGACCGATCTGTGGAGAACTCAGTGCTCCACCTCGCGCCGGTCGACCTGGCGCGGCACCGTCGGCCGGTGCCCCTGGTCCGCGAGCTCCTCCCGCGCGAGCTCCAGCTCGCCCACGAGGGCCGTCAGCGCGTCGATGGCGTCGCGGGCGGCGTCGTCCCACTCCTGCCAGCCCGAGCGCTGGTGGCGGGCGGTGCCGCCCCGCCAGGCCACGACGAGGGCGTCGATGCTCGCCTCGGCGGCCCGCCGGCGGGCGTCGACCTCGGCGATGCGGGCGGCCGCGAACGAGGAGACCACCGCGCGGCCCGTGCGGTCGTGCTGGAGGTGGCCGGAGATGATCATGGAGGGCCCGTACCCCGTCCTCGGGCGGCTCCACACCTGCTTGACGAGATCTGGAGACAATCGAGAGCGCTCCTTTCCCCGCGGAGCGCCCGAGGCCGACGGTGGGCGAGGTCCTAGGGTGGAGCGACCCCACTCGCCCATCTCGGAGGCTCCCCCGTGGACACCATGACCCCCGTCTACGCCTCGGCGACGCTGCTGATCATCGCCGCGCTCGCCGTCGCCGTCCTGCTCGTCCTGATCATCGTGCTGCGCATGCACGCCTTCGTGGCGCTGGTCCTCGTCAGCTTCGGCACCGCGGTCGCGGCCGGTGTCCCCGTCGCGGACGTCCCGACGGTGGCGATAGCCGCCTTCGGCAGCACGCTCGGCACGGTGGCGCTGCTCGTCGGGCTGGGTGTGATGATCGGCCGCCTGCTCGAGGTGACGGGCGGAGCCCAGGTGCTCGCGGACACCCTCGTGAGCCGGTTCGGCGAGAAGCGGGCGCCCCTGGCGCTGGGCATCGCCGCGCTCCTGTTCGGGCTGCCGATCTTCTTCGACGCCGGGCTCGTGGTCTTCCTCCCGATCATCTTCTCGGTCGCCAAGCGCTTCGGCGGCTCCGTCCTGATGTACGCCCTCCCGGCCGCGGGCGCGTTCGCCGCGATGCACGCCATCGTCCCGCCGCACCCCGGGCCGGTCACCGCGGCCACCGAGATCGACGGCAGCATCGGGCTCACGCTGCTCGTCGGTGTCGTCGTGGCCGTCGTCGCCTGGTTCGCCGGGGTCTATGCCGTCACCCTCTCGTGGCTCGGCAAGATCTACGTCCCCATCGACGACTCGGTGCTCACTGGCGGCCGCGAGGCCGACACGGAGAACCCCCCGGCGTTCGCGCACGTGCTCGGCATCCTGCTCCTCCCGCTCGTGCTCATCGGGGCCAACACGATCCTCACGACCCTGCGGGCCAACGGGACCATCGCCGAGGAGGGTGCCTGGGCCGACGTCCTGGTCTTCGTGGGCCAGACGCCGGTGGCCCTGCTCATCGCCCTGCTCGTCGCCACCTACACCCTGGCCGTCCGTCGCTACTCGCGAGGCGAGGTCGAGTCGCTCCTCAACGACTCGCTCGGCCCCATCTGCGCGATCATCCTCATCACCGGCGCCGGCGGCATGTTCGGCGGCGTGCTCCGCTACAGCGGCATCGGCGACGCGCTGTCGGACTCGCTCGCGGACCTCGGCCTGCCGCTCATCGTGAGCGCCTTCGTGATCGCCACCATCCTGCGGGTGGCCCAGGGGTCCGCGACCGTCGCGCTGACGACCACCGCGGGACTGATCTCCGCGGGCGTCGCCGCGGCCGACCCGACCGACCTCCAACGCGTCGCCCTCGTGCTCGCGATCGCGGCCGGTGCGACCGTGCTGTCGCACGTCAACGACTCGGGCTTCTGGCTGGTCGGCCGGTTCTTCGGGATGGACGTGAAGACGACGCTGCGGACCTGGACGGTCATGGAGACCACGCTCGGCGTGAGCATCTTCGTGCTCTCCCTCGGACTGTGGGCCGTGGGATGACGCCTCCCGGCTCGCCCCTCCACCTCGTCTTCATGGGCGTCTCCGGCTCGGGGAAGTCGACCGTCGCGCGGGCGGTGCAGGAACGGCTGGGCTGGGAGCTCGCCGAGGGCGACGACTTCCACCCGCCCGAGAACGTCGCCAAGATGAGCCAGGGCATCCCGCTCACCGATGCCGACCGCTGGGGGTGGCTGGAGTCGCTCGCGGAGTGGACCGCCGAGCGCGATGCCCGCGGCGAGCCCACGCTGATGGCCTGCAGCGCCCTGCGCAAGACCTACCGCGACGTGCTGAGGCGAGGGGGAGTAGGCACGTTCTTCGTGCACTGCACCGGAGACAAGCACATGCTGCTGGCGCGGATGAACGCCCGCGACCACTTCATGCCGCCGAGCCTGCTGGAGTCCCAGCTCGACACCCTCGAGCCGCTCCAGCCCGACGAGCACGGGATGGACGTCGATCCGGCGCTGCCGGTCGACCGCCTGGCCGCGATGGTGCTCGCCCGGCTCGACCTGCCCTGACCGCGCTGCCGCGTCGGCCGCCTCAGGACACGCGCCGCGCCCGCAGCACCGCGTCGGCGATGTCGACGTCCTCGCCCGTCTCGGGGTGGGCCTGCGTCCTGGGCCGCGACTCGCACACCTCGACCTCCCACGCGTCGTCGAGTGCCGGCAGCAGCTGGTCGGCGGTGTGCATGAACGAGTGGTGCCCGTGCCGGAGCCCGGTGTGAACGTCGCTCGGCGCGTGGCCCACCACGAGCAGCGTGCCGCCGGGTGCGACCGCGGCCGCGAGGCGTCGTACGACATCGACCATGCCGCCGTCGGGGAGGTGCACGAAGTGCGAGGTGACGAGGTCCCACGTCTCGCCGTCCGGCTCGAAGGTGCGTACGTCGATGCGCCGCGTCTCGACGCGGTCGCCGAGGCCGGCCTCCGCGGCGTGCTCCGCGACCCGCGCCAGCGCTGCGTCGGCGAAGTCGCACGCCGTCACCTGCCAACCGTTCCGCGCCAGCCACAGGGCGTCGCCGCCCTCGCCCGCCCCGACGTCGAGCGCGCGGCCCGGCGCCAGCCCGGCGGCCTCGGCCTCGAGCTGGACGTTGACGCGCCCGCTCCACACGCGGTCGCCGGAGTAGCGCTCCTCCCACGCCGGCTGCTCGAAGAAGTCGTCGCGCAGGGACTGCACGGCCTTCCTGGCGTCGGCGTCGGCGAGAGCGGCGTTGATCCAGGCGCCGACCCGGTTGCCGTGGGCAGCGGAGGCCATGAGCGTCATCGCGATGTCGGTCGCGTTGCCGGCGGCGAAGACGCCCGGCACCACGGTCGCGCCGGTGGGCTCGACCGCGATGACGGAGCCGAGGACGGCGCCCGCCATCTCGAACGGCGTCGGCTCGATCCCGAGCGGACCGAGGAAGTCGGCTCGCACGTGGGGCTTCGTCGCGACGACGATCGCGTCCCGCTCGAGGACCGTGCCGTCGGCCAGTCGCAGCCCGACCAGTGCGTCGCCGTCGGTCACGACCTCCTGCGGCGTTCCGTGGGCGAACCGCACCCCGATGGCGCCCAGCTTCTCGGCCTCCTCGTCGGGCAGGTCGACGCCGTCGTGCACGACCACGACCACGTCGTCGGAGAGCTGCCGGAAGAGCATGGCCTGGTGCCCGGCCATCGGGGTGGTCGCGAGCACGGCGATCGCCTGGTCGCGCACCTCCCAGCCGTGGCAGTAGGGACAGTGCAGGACGTCGCCGCCCCACCGCTCGGCCAGGCCCGGCACGTCGGGGAGCTCGTCGACGACGCCACCGGTGACCAGCACCCGGCGCGCGCCGTACCTCCGCCCGCCCTCCGTGGTGACCAGGAAGTGGTCGGCCTCGCCGGACAGGCCGACCACCCGGTCGGTGACCACGTCGACGCCGTACTGCCTCACCTCGGCGCGGCCGGTGGCGAGCAGCTCCAGCGGGGAGACGCCCTCGCGCCCCAGGTAGTTGTGGGCGTGGGCGGCGGGGGCGTTGCGGGGCTCGCGCGCGTCGATGACGAGCACCGAGCGCTTCGACCTGCCCAACGCCATCGCGCCGCTCAGGCCGGCCGCGCCACCACCGATGACCACCACGTCGTACGTCTTGTTCTCACTCATGACACCGAGCATGCAGACACCACGGCGATATTGACAAACATTCTTGCTGGAGTGGCAAACTGGGTCGGATGGACGACGAAGGAGTGCTGCGCGCCGTGGGCCCGCGGCTGCGGCAGCTGCGGCTCGAGCGGGAGGCGACCCTCACCGACCTCGCCGAGGAGACCGGCATCTCGGTGAGCACCCTGTCGCGGCTGGAGTCGGGGCAGCGCAAGCCGACCCTCGAGCTCCTGCTGCCGCTCGCCCGTGCCCACCGCGTCGCCCTCGACGAGCTCGTCGACGCGCCCGAGACCGGCGACCCGCGCATCCGGTCCAAGCCGGTCGTGCGCCACGGACGCACCTTCATCTCCCTCACCCGTCGTCCGGGAGGGCTGCAGTCCTTCAAGATGGTCATGCCGGTCGAGAAGGACCCGCGCCCGACGCTGCAGACCCACGAGGGCTACGAGTGGCTCTACGTCCTCAGCGGCAAGGTCCGGCTTGTGCTCGGCAGCCGCGACCTCGTCCTCGAGCCGGGGGAGGTCGCCGAGTTCGACACCCGCACGCCCCACTGGATCGGCAACCCCGGCCCGACGCCCGCGGAGGTGCTGGCGATCTTCGGCCCGCAGGGCGAGCGGATGCACGTCCGATCCTGAGGGGTGGGCCGCGGCGTGGCGCGCGATGGCACGCTCGGACGCATGGCGATCCGCACCGGCACGACCGTGAAGTGGAAGTGGGGCTCCTCCTGGGCCGAGGGCACCGTGAAGGAGGTCCACCACGAGGAGGTCTCCCGCACGACCAAGGGCGAGAAGGTGACGCGCAAGGGCAGCGACGACGACCCGGCGTACGTCATCGAGCAGGAGGACGGCACCACCGTCCTCAAGCTCCAGAGCGAGGTCGAGCGGGCCTGACCCACCTGCGCGCGGCCGGCCTTCTCGTCCGACGCCCCGTTGCCGGCGCGCGGCGCTGACACGACGGCCTGGACCCGGGAGCAGACCGGCTCGCGACCCTGCGACCGTTCCTTACACCGCCTCGACCCCAGTTCTGTGAAAACGCCACGGAATGTCGCCGAACTCCTTAAGTTGAGCCTGCGCCGCTCCGAGCGGCGCGTTCTCGGCTTTCGACGTAGTCGCTCACCCAAACGCGAGGCACACATGACTCAGGATGCAGCCCAGGCCCGGACGGGCGCGGGTCTCTCGGTCGCCGGTTGGCCATTGGGCCGGAAGATGGCCCTGGCTCTGGCGATCCCGCTGCTGCTCGCGGCCGTGCTCGGTGGCCTGCGCGTCGCCGGCGACTACGGCGACTCGCGCCAGGCCGCGCGGAGCGCCCAGCAGGTGACGATCATCCAGCCCGCGGTGGACTACCTCACTGCCTCCGAGGCCGCGATGGTGGCCGCGCAGTCCGACAGCGCCGCCAGCCAGGGCGACCTCATCGACGCCATCAGCGACATCTCCACCAACGCCGAGACCTTGGTCCAGGCCCGCGACGAGGCCGACCTCGACGAGCTGCAGACCGCCCACGTCAACGCGCTGCTCGACCTGAGCCAGGCGATGCGCGGGGAGGGCGCCGAGACCCTCGGCCCCGCCACCTGGATCGCCCTCGTGCGCCAGCTCGAGTCCAGCGTCTCCCAGCTCATCACCACCGTGAACGCCGCCCAGGAGACGCCCGAGCCCCGCCTCGAGCAGCTCTCCCAGGCCATGAGCGGCCGCCTGTCCCTCGCCCTCCAGCAGGGCCTCCTCGCGACCACGCTGTCGCAGTCCAGCTCGCAGGAGCTCTTCTCGGAGATCGGCGTGGAGGCGGCTGCTATCGACCGTCTCGCCGGGTCGGTGGAGGGCGCGGACGAGCAGACCGCCCTCCTGCGCCAGCAGAACACCCGCCATGCCGGGCAGATCCGCGACGACGCCGCGACCGACCTCGACGGCCGCGACGCCTACACGCCCTACGACGAGATCACCGAGACCCTCGTCACCGGTGTGACCGAGACCCTCGACGACGCGGCCGGTGCGGCCCAGCGCAACGCCTTCGTCGGCGCCGTGCTCACGCTCCTCGCGCTCGCCGCGGCGATCGCGCTCGCCTTCTTCATCGCCCGCAGCCTCCTCGGCCCGATCGGCAAGGTCCGCGACGGCGCCCTCGCGGTGGCGCGCCACCGCCTGCCCGACGCCGTCGCCCGGATCCGCGCCGGCCAGGAGCCGGAGCCGATCAAGACGATCGACGTCCACACCAACGAGGAGATCGGCCAGGTCGCGCGAGCGGTCGACGACCTCCACCGCCAGGCCATCCACCTCGCCTCCGGTGAGGCCCAGCTCCGCCAGACCGTCAACGCGATGTTCGTGACGCTTTCGCGCCGCTCGACCTCGCTGGTCAACCAGCAGCTCGCCCAGATCGAGCGTCTGGAGCACGACGAGGAGGACCCGAAGCGCCTCGAGTCGCTGTTCCGCCTCGACCACCTCGCCTCGCGCATGCGCCGTACGGCCGACTCCCTGCTGATCCTGGCCGACGCCCCGAACCGCGCCGCCGGCCAGTTCAGCCTCACCGTCGGCGAGGCACTGCAGGCCGCGACCTCCGGTGTGCAGGACTACCAGCGCGTGCAGATCCTCTCCAACCTCAACACCCGCGTCGGTGACGAGGCGGCGGCCGACGTCGTCCACCTGCTCACCGAGCTGGTCGACAACGCGCTCAGCTTCTCCCCGCCCGCCGAGCCGGTGCGCCTCGCCGCCAAGCAGGGCCCCGAGGGCGTGACCATCACGATCACCGACTCCGGTCTCGGCGTGCCGCCGGCCGAGCTCGAGCAGCTCAACAAGGACCTCCAGCACGGTGCCGAGGCCACGCCCGACACCGCCCGCCGCATGGGCCTGTTCGTGGTCTCCCGCCTCGCCGAGCGCCACGACATCCACGCCCACCTGGCCCGCAACCCCGGTGGCGGCATGACGGCCAGCGTCCTGCTCCCGCCGTCGGTCCTCCCCGACGTGCCGCAGTCCGGGGCGCCCGTCGCCCCGGCCGCCGCCGAGGCCACCACGGCCGCGGCCGCGGCCGACGCCGAGCTCGTCGGCGCCGGGTCCGCCCCGGTCGTCTCCAAGCGTGAGGCCCGCAACCGGGCCCGCGCCGAGAAGGCCGAGGCCAAGGCCGCCGAGCGCGCCGCCGCCAGTGAGGCGAAGGCGAAGGCCAAGGCCGCCAAGGCGGAGGCCGAGCTGGAGCCGGCTCCGGCCACGACGGGTACGACGACCGCCACGGACGACGCGTCCGACGTGTCCGACGCCGCTCCCGCAGCGTCCACGGCTGCCGCCCCCTCGTCGTCGGAGCCGACCCCCGACCGTCCGCCGCTCGGCAGCCTCCTGCCGCGCCGCGACCCCGGCGCCAACATGCCCCGCACCGGAGCCGACGCCTTCCTGCCGCCGGAGACGTCCACGGCGACCGGCCCGCTCTTCGGCAAGCGCGCCGACACCGACGCCCCCGCCGCGTCGAGCGCCGGCGCCGAGGGTCCCGCTGCGGAGCGCGCCGAGAAGGTCGCCCGCGTCGTACCCATCACCGCCCTGGCCTCGCGCCAGCGGGCCCAGGCCGAGCAGGAGGCGCGCAGCGCCGAGGTCGCTGCCGAGCAGCCGGCCGAGGTCGCCGCCGAGGTCGCCGCCGAGACCCCCGCCGAGGAGCCGACCGAGCAGCCCGCTGAGGCCACGGTGACCGAGCAGCCCGCCGAGCAGCCCGTTGAGCAGCCCGCCCGGGCCCACGACCCGCTCTCCGACCCGCTCTCCGACCCGCTGTCCGACCCGCTGCCCGCCGACGCCTTCGACGAGCCCCGGTCCGCCGAGCAGCCCGAGCCCGCCGCCGAGGTCGAGCCCGAGCCCGCCGAGACGGAGCCGGCACCCGAGGTCGAGGCGCGTGACGAGGTCGAGGTCGACGCCGACGACCCGCTCGGCCTCGACACCCCGACCCGCCCGGTCGAGCCCGCGCCGGTCGTCGAGCCCGACCCGGAGCCGGTCAGCGAGGTCGCCGCCGAGCCGGTCGCCGACCCCGAGCCCCGCACCGAGGTGCGCCAGGAGCCCGAGCTCGAGCCGGTGCCGTCGTACGACGCCGCCGCCCTGCTCACCGACGGCCACGGTCTCAACGGCACGAACGGACACGGCACCAACGGCTCCAACGGCCACGGGTCCAACGGCTCCAACGGCCTCTCGCACCACGGGGCCGAGCCGGCCCGCGCGGGCGGCGAGTCGCCGATCTTCAAGTCGATGCGCTCCGGCTGGCTCGCCGGCGAGGGCAAGGGCGAGTGGCACGAGACCGAGGTCGACCGTGGCTGGGAGATCGCGGAGCACGTCGCCGAGCCGGCGCCGGTCGTCGACTCCACGCCGGTCGGACTCCCGCGACGCGCGCCCGGGGAGCGGCTCGTCCCCGGTAGCGTGACCCCGCCCACGGCAGCCAAGACGCGCGACCCCGAAGCGATCCGCCGCCGTCTCCAGGCTCACACCGCGGGGGTCTCCCGCGGTCGACGAGCAGCCCAGAGTTCCACCCAGCACACGGAAGCAGGCCCCGCATGACTCACGACACCTCCGCCGCCCCCGTTGCCAGCTCGACCGGCGACGACCGAGACCTCGACTGGGTGATGTCGCGCTTCGTCGACGACGTACCCGACGCAGCGCACGCGATCCTCGTGTCCGCCGACGGTCTCCTCATGGCCTCGAGCACCAGCATCCCGGGCGAGCGCGCCGAGCAGGTCGCGGCCGTCTCCTCCGGTCTGGCCAGCCTCGCGGTCGGCGCCGCCCGCCTCTTCGAGGGCGGTTCGGTGATGCAGACCATCGTCGAGATGGAGATGGGCTTCCTCATGCTCATGAGCGTCGGTGACGGGTCGAACCTCACCGTGCTGACGACCGAGGAGGCCGACATCGGCCAGGTGGGCTACGAGATGGCCCTGCTGGTGGACCGCGTGGGACGTACCGTCGAGGCCCAGGCCCGCGTCGGTACGAGCGGCTGACCGGACCCGTGCCGTGACGCCACCCGAGCCGGAGGACGAGGGCTACCGCCCTCGGCTGATCCGGTCCTACACCCTCACCGCAGGTCGGACGGCCTCGAAGGTAGAGCTGGCCATGGAGGCCACGCTCCGCCTGCAGGCCGGTGTGGAGGCCCCCGTGCTCTCCCCGTCCGCTGCGCAGGTTCTCGAGGTCTGCGACCGGCGTTCCGTGGCCGAGGTGTCGGCCCTCACCAAGATGCCGATCGGCGTCACCCGGGTGCTGCTGGGCGACCTGATCGAGCAGGGCCTGGTCCGAATCCAGGCCACCATCACCGACAGCACGTCGACTGATGAGCGTCTCGAGCTCATCGAAAGGACCCTCCGTGGACTTCGAAACTACTAAGGCGCAGCGCGCGGCCGCGTCGACGAAGATCGTCATCGCCGGCGGCTTCGGCGTCGGCAAGTCGACGCTCGTCGGCGCCGTGTCGGAGATCGACCCGCTGCGCACCGAGGCACTCGTCACCAACGAGTCCGAGGGCGTCGACGATCTCGCTGCCGTGCCCACCAAGGCCACCACGACCGTGGCGATGGACTTCGGCCGCCTCACCCTGGCCGAGGACCTCGTGCTCTACCTCTTCGGCACGCCCGGCCAGCGGCGCTTCTGGTTCATGTGGGACGACCTGTGCCGCGGCGCCATCGGGGCGATCGTGCTGGTCGACGTGGCGCGGCTCGACGAGTCGTTCTCCCCGCTGGACTACTTCGAGTCCAAGGGCATCCCGTTCATCGTCGCCGTCAACGAGTTCGACGGCGTCCCGCGCTACCCCGCCGAGGAGATCGCCGCCGCGCTGGCCCTGCCCGCCGACGTACCGATCATCAGCCTCGACGCCCGCGACCGCGAGCAGGCCAAGGGTGCGCTCGTGAAGATCACCGAATACGCCCTCATGCGACTGCGCGAGTCGCTCACCGTGAATGCGAACTGACGCCATGACCCGCACGATCCGACGGCAGCCCCGACGCATGGGCCCTGCTCGCACGGCCCTCGCCGCCCTGTCCTCCGTGGCCCTGATGGCCACGCTGAGCGCCTGCGGTGGCAGCGCCAGCGCCGACGAGGCCGACGCCCTGAGCGAGGTGTCGCTGGTCTTCAGCGGCGCGCTCACCGTCTGCACTGACATGCCGTACGCCCCGTTCGAGTACGAGGAGGGCGGCAAGCCCACCGGCTTCGACATCGACCTGGTGCGCAAGGTCGCCGACAGCCTCGACGCCGACCTCGACGTGATCGACGTGTCGTTCGACGACATCACCTCGGGCAACTCGCTCAACACCGACGCGTGCGACCTCGCCATCTCGGCGATGACCATCACCGGCGAGCGGGCTCGCGTCCTCGACTTCTCCAGCCCCTACTTCGACGCCAAGCAGGCGCTCATCACGCCGCGCGGCTCGGGCCTGGACCAGCTCGAGGAGCTCGCCGGCAAGCGGGTCGGCGTCCAGAAGGACACCACGGGCGAGACCTACCTCAGCGACTTCGCGCCGGAGTCCACCCAGGTGACGGCGTACGACGACGCGGCGGGCCTGCAGGCCGCGCTGGCGGCGGGTGAGCTCGACGCGGCGATGCTCGACAACACCGTGTCCGGCCAGTTCGTCTCCGACAACCGCAAGCTCAAGCTGGCCCGCGAGTTCGACACCGGCGAGCAGTACGGCATGGCGGTGAAGAAGGACGGCAACATCCCGCTCCTGCGCGCCATCAACGGCACCCTCGCCGACCTCCGCGAGGACGGCACCTACGACAAGATCTACGGCAAGTACTTCGGCTGATCCACGCGCTCACGCGGCCCCGGCAGGACTCCTGCCGGGGCCGCGGTGCGTCCGGCCTCGTCCTGCCGGCGCGGGCGCTACGGCGCGACGGTGAGGAAGAGGAAGGCGGCCAGGAGCACGAGGTGGACGCCGCCCTGCAGCGGCTTCGCCCGACCCGGTACGACGGTGAGGATCGCGACGGCCGCGGTCAGGAGCAGCAGCACGGACTGGAGCTGGTTGAGGCCGAGCTCGAGCGGCCCGTCCAGCCAGATGCTGGCCACCGCGATCGCGGGGATGGTGAGGCCGATGGAGGCCATCGCGGAGCCGAGCGCGAGGTTGAGGCTGACCTGGACGCGGTTGCGGGTCGCGGCCCGCACGGCAGCGATCGTCTCCGGGGCGAGCACCATCAGCGCGATCACGACGCCGACGACCGCCGGCGGGAAGCCGAGGGCGGCGACGCCGGACTCGATGGCCGGGGACTCGATCTTCGCGAGCCCGACGACGGCGACCAGGGAGACGACGAGCAGCCCGAGGCTGGCGAGGGCGGCCCGGTCGGTGGGCGGGTCGGCGTGCCCGTCCTCGTCGAGGTCGACGGGCTGGTGCTCGAACGTGCCGGCGTCGGCGGCCGCGCGGGCGGCGGCGGCCTCCGCCGCAGCCCTGGAGGTGACGAGCGGCGAGTGGGAGTCCTGGGTCACCGGCAGGAAGAAGTCGCGGTGCCGGATGGCCTGGGTGAAGACGAACATCCCGTAGAGCGCGAGGGAGGCGATCGCGGCGAAGGCGAGCTGCGCGTCAGTGAACTCCGGCCCGGGCTGCGACGTGGTCACCGACGGCACCACGAGGCACAGCACCGCGAGGGCGATGACGGTCGCCAGGGCCGCACCCGTGCCCTCCGGGTTGAACACCGCGAGGTGGTGCCTGAGCGCGCCGACGAGCAGTGAGATGCCCACGATGCCGTTGAGGGTGATCATCACCGCCGCGAAGACGGTGTCGCGGGCGAGCCCGGCGGTGTCCTTGTCGGTGGTGACCATCAGCGTGACGATGAGGCCCACCTCGATGATGGTCACCGCGACCGCCAGCACCAGCGACCCGTACGGCTCGCCCACCCGGTGTGCGACGACCTCGGCGTGGTGCACGGCCGCGAGGACGACGGCGACGAGCAGGACGGAGAGGATGCCGAGCACCGGCCCGCTGTCGGGGTGCAGGGGCCAGGCGATCGCCAGGGCCACCGCGGCGAGCAGGGGAGTGACGAGGGTCCACGACAGCCGGGGCATGGCACAACCCTAGGGGCGGCGCCGGCGGCCGGGCAGCCGTCAGCCCTCGGGCGTGGTCAGCTTCTCGAGACGCGCGCGCAGCAGGGGGACCCGGTGGCTGTTGCCCTCGAGGGTGACGTACTGCTCCCCGAAGATCGCGAGCAGCGCGTCGTCGAGGCGTCGCACGGCACCGGCGGGGTAGCGGTATCCCATCCTGCGGATCACCGCGTCGGCGTCGACGGAGGTGAGCAGGTCGTCGAGGTCGTCGATGGTGTCGATGCCGAGCTCGGTGAGCAGGCTGGCGATCCAGTCGTAGTGGTCGGTGTGAGACCAGCCGGCGTCGCTGTAGTGGCCGGCCAGGAAGGTGGCCAGCTCCTGCCCGACGATGTGGTCGGCGTCGGCCTCCGCGGTGCTGCCGGGCGCGGCCGCCTGGATGCGCTCGCGGATGGTCGCGAACTCGCGGTCGGCCAGCTCGATCAGCCCGGCGGCGAGGGTGAAGCGGCGGTCGAGGTCGGCGGCGGCGTCCTCCGGCACGTTGCCCTTGTAGCGGATGTCGTGCTCGAACTCCGCCCACGCGTGCTGCAGCACCGTGCGGACCTGGATGCTGGCCAGCTCGCCGGCGAGCTCGGGGTGCTCCTCGCCCCCGTTGGTGCGCACCAGCAGGTGGCGGCTGGCGTAGCCGAACCGGCCCGACCGGGCGGTCTCCTCGCCGAGGTCGCGGTCGTCGATGATGGTCAGCTCGTCGTCGAGCAGCTCGGCGACGGCCGCCACGTCGCTGTGGACGTAGGTGATGACGCGCACGCCGATCTGGTCAGTCACTTCGCGCAGCGGGTCGGCGTAGAGCGGCCGGCCGTCCTGGGTGCGGTTGGCCTTGGCCGAGAACGACGCGACGCTCTTCGTGCGACCGGTGACGCTGAGGTAGTCGATGCCGGCATCGTCGAGCAGCGTGCGGATCAGCGTCACCCATCCGGCGGTCGCTGCCACGAGCTGCGGTTGCCGTGCGGCGTAGGCGCGAACGGCCTCGCGGACCGGCTCGGCCTGGTTGTCGGGGCCACTCATGTCGCCAGCCTGCCAGTGCGGTCCTCGCGGAGTCGACGCGACGTCCCGCGTGCGAGCCTTCCGGGGGAGCCGGACCGGCGTCGATATCGTCGAAGCACCATGAGCACCTCACCGCGCCGCTCGGGCGCCCGCACCCGGTCCGCCTCCGCCCTCCTCGCCGCGCTCGCCCTCGCCGGCGGGCTCTCGGCCTGCGGGGACGACGACGGCGCGACGGCGACCGACCTGGCAGGTACGACCAGCACGCCGAGCCCGTCCGACGCCGAGATCCCCAGCGAGACGCCCAGCCCCTCCGACAGCCCCTCGGAGCCGTCCGCGGACCCGGGCGCCACGCCGATCGACGCCGAGGGGTCCGCCGGGGTCACCGAGGCCGTGCTGGTCGACGCCACGGAGGGCGGCGGGTCGCCGTCGACCCTGGCGTTCGCCCTCGACACCGACCAGGCCGTCTCCGACTTCGTCGTCGGGCTGCAGAACGGGCTGCCGGACGAGGTCGCGGCCGCCGTCCACGAGGTGCACGCGCCCGGCTCGACGCCGTACGGCGCCGTCGTGTCGACGGGGTGCGAGCCCCCGCGCAGCGTCGCGATCGACGCCGGCGAGGCCGGCTTCGAGGTCGTGCCGGCGCTGCCGAAGAGCACCGTGCAGTGCCTCGCGCCGGTGACGTACGTCGTCGTCTTCGCCGCGCCCGACGCCTGAGCCGGGCCTCCGGTCAGGGGGCCGGCGTCGGCGGCGTCGTCGGCGGCGTCGTCGGCGGGGTGGTCGGCGTCGGCACCGGGGTGGTCGGCGTCGCGGTCGGCGTGGGAGCCGGCGGGAGGATCGGCACGACCGGCGGCAGCTCGCCGTGGTAGACCAGCCCGAAGGAGTTGGGCACGAGGCGCTCGTTGCCGTCGGAGGGCTCGTTGACGATGCCGAACGCGCCGGTGCCGGTGCGGGTGTACATCGCCGACGAGCCGCCGCCGTCGAGGTTGATCGCGTTCTCCGCGCCGAGGGCGGTCATCATGTCGGCGAGCTCGACCATCGTGTAGCCGCGGCTGACCGTGGATCGCCCGTCGACCACGAGGATCAGCAGCTTGCGGCCGTCGGCGTCGATGCCGACCGCCGTGCGCGGGTGGGCGATCGTGTTGTTGATGACGGTGCGCACGCCGTTGACCAGGAGCGGGCGGTCGCCGCTGATCGCGACCGTCGGCTTGCCGCCGACCATGCGCCTCGAGAGCGTGAGCTTCTTGCCCTTCTTGAGGGTCTTCAGCTTGGCCGCGGCGGGACCGGTGCCGATCAGCACCCGCTCCTTCTGCTTGATCTTGCGGCCGTCGGAGAGCTTGGGCCGGTTGGAGATGACGCGGTTCTTGCGGAGCACGACCTCGCGGGCCCGCTTCTTGCCGGCGGTCACCTTGTAGCCGTCGGTGCGGTGCCAGTCGGTGGTGAAGACCCCGATCTGGCCCGACGGGACGCGCGGGTGGTTGACGCCGCTGATGGTCCACGCCCGGCGCTGGCGGATGGTCCACTCGAGGGCGAGCGGGCTGACGTGCGGGCCGGAGTCGTCGAACCACAGGGACGAGTTCACGCCGGGGATCCAGCCCTCGCGGTAGCCGGTGAGGACGCCCTTCTCGCGGTTGACCGTCACGCCGAGCGGGGCGTCGGTGCTGCCGATGTCGAAGAAGTCGCCGTTGACGGCGCCGAGCGCGCCGTTCCACGCGCCGAGCTGGCTGACCTTCTTGCGGCTGGTGACGTAGGTGGGGGAGAACTCCTCGAAGGTGATGTTGGGGGCGTCGAGGCTGACGCTGAGGAGGTTCATCCGGACCTGCCCGACCGGCTGGCGGCCGTCGACCTGGTCCCACTCCCGCAGCACGACGCCGGGCGCGATCTCGTAGCTCGTGTCGTTCAGGACCGTGACAGCGCGACCGCGGGCGTTCACCGGCGGGCCGACCACGATGCCGGGCTTGCCGTCGGAGGTCTGGTTGCGGCCCCGGTAGCCGCTGTCGCCGCCGTACGTCAGCCCGCCCTGCTTGCTGCTCGTGCGGTCGCCCTCGTCGGCGACCGACGGACCGACGCCGACGTTGAGCGCGAGGCCTGCGACGAGGACGCCGGCGGAGGCCAGCGTCAGGGCTCGACCGCGGGTGCGAACCGGGCGGCGTGCGGAGGGCTGGGAGCGACGCGTGGAGGAAGACACGCGCTCCACAGTAAAGGACGTCGTGGGACTGGTGGGAAAATTGGGATCAGCGATTCCGGCGCCCGTGCCGAGCGCCTAGGCTGCCGAGCGTGTCCGCCGCGTCGTCGTACCCCGCGTGGAACACGCTCCACGTCGGCGACAACCTCGACGTGCTGCCCCGGATCCCCGCCGGGTCCGTCGACGTCGTCTACACCGACCCGCCCTACAACACCGGCAACGACTTCGCCTACGCCGACCGGTTCCGCGACGGCTCGCACGCCGACCCGTACGCCGGCCGGCACGCCGCGTGGACGGCGATGATGCGGCCACGGCTCCAGGCGGTGCGTGCGGCGCTGGCACCGCACGGGGCGGTCTTCGTGAGCATCGACGACAACGAGGCCGCCCACCTGCGGCTGCTGATGGACGAGGTCTTCGGGGAGGCGAACTTCCTCGCGCAGGTCGTGGTCAACCTCAACCCCAAGGGCCGCCAGCTCGGCCGCGGGTTCGCGACCAGCCACGAGTACGTCCTGGCGTACGCCCGCCACCTGCCGTCGTGCCTGGTGGACGGGTCGACGACCGAGGCCGTCGACGAGGCCGACTTCCCGCTGGTCACGCCCGACGGGCGGCGGTTCCGCTACCTGCCGCTGCGCAACACCAACAAGAAGTTCAACCCCGTGAGCGCGCCGACGCTCCACTACCCGCTGCACGGCGACCCGGAGACGGGCCGGGTCTCGGTGACCGCGTTCGACGGCAGCACGGCGCTCACGCCCGTCTTCGGCGACGGTCGCCCGGCCGTGTGGCGGTGGTCCCGCCCGCGCGTCGAGGAGCGGCCCGACGACCTCGAGTGCCGGGTGATCCGCGGCCGCAGCGGGGAGCGGGCCGACATCTTCCAGCGCGACTGGCTGCACCGCGAGGGCGGTCGCCGCAGGAAGCTGCGCACCATCTGGCTCGCCGAGGAGATCGGCTCGACCGACACCGCGGTCGCCGAGCTCAAGGCGCTGGTGGGCCACGTCTTCGAGTCCCCCAAGCCCACGGGTCTCGTGCGTCGGATCCTGTCCATGCTGCCGCCCGACGCAGTGGTGCTCGACCCCTTCGCCGGGAGCGGCACCACCGGTCACGCGGTCGCCCTCGCCAACGTCGCCGACGGCGGCACCCGCCGCTGCCTCAGCATCAACTCCGCCGAGCCCACCCGCGAGGGCTCCAACGCCCGGCTCGCCGGTCTCGCCACCGTCGCCGACATCACCCGCGCCCGCCTCGCCGCCGTCGCCGACCGGGTGGGCGGGGGCCTCGAGGTGGTGCTGGAGTCACCGGATATCCGGTGAGTTTCGTGCTTCTAGGTAGAGATCTCTACCTAGAAGCAGGGCGGTCACCGGATATCCGGTGACCGCCCCACTCAGGCGGCGCCGGCGGCGCGCTCGAGGGCGGTGAGCTCCTCGTCGAGGTACTGGAGCAGGACCTGGAGGTGGGGGACGGTACGGCGGCAGCCGGTGAGGCCGAAGCACATCTTGCCGTCGTACGACGTGCAGGTGATGTTGAGCGCCATCCCGTTGATCGGGATGGAGAGCGGGTAGGTGCCGGTCAGCTTCGCGCCGTTCCAGTAGTGGGTGGTGCGGGGTCCGGGGACGTTGCTGACGACGAGGTTGTACGGCGGGCGCACGATGCCCTGCATCCGGAAGAGCGGGCCGAGGATGGCGGGCGCCTGGCCGAGGGCGCTCATTGCCAGGATCTGGGTCGGCGTCATCGCCGACAGGCTGTCCTTGCCGTCCTTCATCGATCGGTGGATCGCCGCGAGGCGGTCGGCCGGGTCGGGCAGGTGGGTGCCGAGCTGCACCATGACCGAGCCCACCGCGTTGCCGCCGTCGGCCGAGGCGAGCTGCGACTCCTTGGCGTTCAGCCCGACCGGCACCATCGAGATGAGGGTGGTGTCGGGCAGCGCGTCGAAATCGAGCAGGTAGGTCCGCATCGCACCGCTGACCATCGCCAGCACGACGTCGTTGATGGTGGTGCCGCTCGCGCGACCGACCGCGCGCAGCCGCTCGACCGGCCAGTCCTGGGCGGCGAAGCGCCGCGAGCCCGTGATGTTCTGGTTGAGCATGGTGCGCGGGGCGTAGAGCGACAGCGCGGACGTCTCGTTGCGCACGCTCCGGTTGAGGGTGCGGACCAGCGCGCCCGGCATGCCGGCGGCCTCCGACGCCATCGCCAGCGCCGTACGCAGCGCGGCGGCCGTGACGTCGGACCGCGACGTGGCGGCGGACGTCACGCGCTCCTCGCGCGGCTCGCGCGGTCGCAGCGCCCAGGGGGCGGGCATGTCGCGCTTGTCGGGGTCGGTCGACAGCACGCTCGCGAGCAGCCGCATCGCCGAGACGCCGTCGACGAGGGCGTGGTGGGTCTTGGTGTACATCGCCACGCGCCCGTCGCGCAGGCCCTCGATGACCGTGGCCTCCCACAGCGGCCGCTCCCACGCGAGCCGGGTGCTGTGCAGCCGCGAGCAGAGCTCGAGCAGCTCGCGGATCCGGCCGGGCTTGGGCAGCGCGCTGTGCCGGACGTGGTGCTCGATGTCGAACTGCTCGTCGGGCACCCACACCAGCTGGCCCGCCGTACGCGCGGAGCGGTGCGGGTGCTTGAGGAAGAGCGGCGCGACCTGCTCGACGTCGCGCATCTGCTCGTACATCTCGCGGACGTATCCGCGACCGGCGCCGGCGGGCTTCTCGAAGAGCTGGAGCCCGCCGACGTGCATCGGCATGTTGCGGTTCTCGGCGAGGAGGAAGCCGGTCGCGGTCGGGTCGATCGGGTCCACCACTGGCTGCTCCTCCGGTTGGGCCTCGACGCCGAGCGAGGCGGGGAGGTCCGGGCATCCTCTCGCCCCCGGCGACCCGCCACAAGGGCGCGGACGGCGAGCGGCCTCAGGACTCCAGCGAGTGGGCGAGCTCGGCGACGAGCGCGTCGACGACCGCGACCAGGTCGCCACCGGACTCGTGGGCGACGGCGCGCTGGCGCTGGTACGACGCCCCGCGGACGGGGATGTCGGCGACGCTGCGCAGCTCGGCCTCGCAGTCGAGCCGCTTGGCCACCGGGGTGAGCCGCTCGAGCAGGTCGTCGAGGTCCTCGGTGACGAGCCGTTCGCGGTTGCGGTCGTCGAGGATCACGATCGCGTCGAGGCCGTAGCGCGCGGCACGCCACTTGTTCTCCTGCACCTGCCACGGCGGCAGGGTGGGCAGGTCCTCACCGGCGGCGAGCCGCGTGTCGAGGTCGACGACGAGGCAGTGGACCAGCGCGGTGAGGGCCCCGAGCTCGCCCAGGTCGGACATGCCGTCGCACACGCGGTGCTCGAGCGTGCCGAGGTGCGGCGCGGGGCGCAGGTCCCAGCGGACGTCGGCCATCGAGTCGATGATCCCGGTGGTGGTCTGGTCGGCGATGCACTTCTCGAACTCCGACCACGTGTCGAAGGCGAAGGGCAGCCCCGCGGTCGGCAGCTGCTGGAACATCAGGGCCCGGTTGGACGCGTAGCCGGTGTCCTGGCCCGCCCAGATCGGCGAGCTCGCGGAGAGCGCGAGGAGGTGGGGGTACGTCGTCAGCATCGACGCCAGGACCGGCATCACCCGGTCACGCTCGGGCATCCCCACGTGGACGTGGACGCCCCAGATCAGCATCTGGCGGCCCCACCACTGCGTGCGGTTGATCAGCTCGGCGTAGCGGTGGCCCTCGGTGAGCTGCTGGTGCGACCAGTCGGCGAAGGGGTGCGACCCGGCGCCGAGGAGGTCGACCCCGAGCTCGGCCGCGGCGGGCGTGACGACGGCGAGGGTCTCGCGCAGGTCGGTGACGGCCTCCCCGACGGTGTCGCAGATGCCGGTGACGATCTCGACGGTGTTGCGCAGCAGCTCCTTGTGCAGCCGCTCGGGCCGGTCGAGCCGGCCGCCGGCGAGCTCGTGCACCTCCGAGGCGATGCTGACGAGGTCCCGGCTGGCCCGGTCGACGAGCGCGAGCTCCCACTCGACACCGAGCGTCGGCTGCGGCGACGCGTGGAAGTCGATGCGCATGGCTCGAGTCTAGGGACGCCCCCGGCAGGCAGGGCTCACCCCTGTGCCGGGTGGGATCCGACCTTTGCCACCATGGCCGGGTGGACCAGCAGGACGGGCGACCGCGCACCCAGGACGAGGACGATCCGCAAGCCGAGCTCGAGGCCCGGCTCGAGGCCGAGCGGGCCCGCGAGGTCCACCTGACGATGGACCTCTGCCTGCGCATCGGGGAGATGCTCCTGTCGTCGGGTGCGGGCGCCGCGGACGTGACCGCGACGATGCGCTCGGTGGCCGACCACCTGGGCCTGCGCGCCGCCGAGATCGACGTGACCTTCACGGCCCTGTCGATGAGCTACCAGCGCACGTCGGACGACGTACCGACCCTGATGCTGCGCCACGTGCAGCAGCGCGACATCGACTACGAGGACCTCACCGCGGTCGACCACCTCGTGCGCGACGTCCTCACCGATCGCGCCGACCTCTATCTCGCGCGCTCGCGGATGGCCACCATCGTCTCCCTCGGCCACGCCTTCCCGCGCTGGGCCGTGACGATCGCGTGGATGGTGATGGCGGCCGCCGTCGGCGTCTTCCTCGGCGGCGGGCTGGTGGTCTCGCTCGTCGCGGCCGTGGCCGCCGCGCTCATCGACCGGGTGCAGCTCGTGCTCGCGCGCCGACGGCTGCCCTACTTCTACCTCCAGGTCGCCGGCGGCGCGATCGCCACCCTCCTCGCCGGCGCGGTGGCCGCGACGCCGATCGAGGTCGACCCGTCCCTGGTCGTGACCGCCAACATCATCCTGCTGCTCGCCGGGATCGGCCTGATGGGCGCCGTGCAGGACGCCCTCACCGGCTTCTACCTGACCTCGAGCGCCCGTCTCATCGAGGCGATGATGGCGACGGCCGGCATCATCGCCGGCGTCGCGCTCGGCATCGCGCTGGCCGAGGGGGTCGGGCTCGAGCTGGGTCAGCTGGTGCCGGGTGCGTTCGGGGTCTCGGAGCTCCCGGCGGTGCTCGGCGGTGCGGCGGTGTCGGCGGCCGCCTTCAGCGTCGCGTCGTACGCCCCGCGGCGTGCCGTCGTGCCGATCGCCGTCACGACCGCGGCCGCGGCGCTGATCTCGCAGGCCGTGACCGTGCTGGGCTTCGGCCGGGTGATGTCGGCGGGCGCGGCGGCCTTCTTCATCGGCCTCGTGGCCTACGCCGTCGCCGGTCGGGTGCGGGTGCCACCGCTGGTCGTGGCGGTGCCGGCGATCGTGCCGTTCCTGCCCGGCCTGTCGATCTACCGCGGCCTGACGTTCCTCGCCGAGGGCGGCTTCTTCGTCTCGCAGGGGATCCTTGCGCTGATGACGGCGATCTCCGTCGCCATCGCGCTGGCCTCGGGCGTGATCCTGGGCGAGTACGTCGCCCAGCCGCTCAAGCGCGAGGCCCGCAAGCTCGAGAGCCGGCTCGCCGGACCCCGCCTGGTCGGGCCGTTCCGGGCCATGACCCGTGCGGAGCGTCGGGCCCTCAGGCGGTCGTCAGGCGACTGAGCTCCGCCAGCCAGCGCTGGTGCGACCCGTCGTACGGCGCCAGGCCGGCGCGCACCGCCGCGACCAGCTCGTCGCAGCTGGCCTGCGCCGCGGCCACGACGTCGGTGGGGTAGCCGTAGGCGACCTGGTGCTCGGCGAACTCGTCCTCGTCGTCCACGAACACCTCGCCCGGGCCGGCCGGGGGGACGTCCCAGGGTGCGGACGCGACCGGCGGGAGCGGGTCGGGCAGGCGGATCACGTCCAGGTCGAGGTCGACCGCGCGGAGGACCTCGCCCTCCCAGACGGCGGGCGTCGTGACGTCGACGTACAGGTCGCACCAGATCCCGGGCGCCTGGAACGTCGGCAGGTGCCACCGGTCGGGCTGGACCAGCGTCACGCAGTCGACGGCGGAGTGGAACTCGTGGCCGGGGCGGTGGTTGTGGGTGCCGGCCGGGAACCCCAGCCAGTCGCCGTGCTCGTCGGAGCCGAGGAAGACCCCCTCGAAGCGCCAGTGCGGACGGTCCCCCCACTTCGACATCTCGCAGCTGATCGGGGTCCCGGGATCCATGGACCTCAACCTAGGTGATCGGGCACTTCCTCGCGCCAGGAGGCGTCGACCGGGCACTTCCTCGCCCCAGGAGGCGTCGACCGGGCACTTCCTCGCGGAGGAGCACGACGCCAGCGCGAGGAAGTGCCCGCTCGGCCGTGTGCAGCGCGAGGAAGTGCCCACTCGGCAGTCTGCAGCGCGAGGAAGTGCCCGCTCGGCAGTGTGCAGCGCGAGGAAGTGCCCGCTCGGCGGTGTGCAGCGCGAGGAAGTGCCCACTCGGCAGCCTGCAGCGCGAGGAAGTGCCCACTCGGCAGTCTGCAGCGCGAGGAAGTGCCCGCTCGGCGGTGTGCAGCGCGAGGAAGTGCCCGCTCAGTGGGTGCGGGGCGCGAGGCGGGCGACGACGTCCTGGTAGCGGGCACCCAGGAGGCGGGCGACCTGGTGGATGACGTGCGCGTCGAGGCCCACGAGGACGCGGGGCTTCCCGGCCAGCACGCCGTCGAGGATGATCTCGGCCGCGCGGTCGGGCGACATCCGGGCGAGCCGGTTGTCGAAGAGCGCGTCGATGCGGGCGGCGTCGAGCCCGGCGGCCTTCCGGCCGCGGCGGCTGATGCCGGTGCGGACGCCGCCGGGGTGGACGCAGGTGACCGTCACGGGGTGCCGGTGGACGAGCATCTCCTCGCGGATCGCCTCGGTCAGCCCGCGGACGGCGTACTTCGTGGCGTTGTACGCCGACTGGCCGGGCACGGACACGAGCCCGAAGAGCGAGGAGATGTTGACCAGGGCGCCGTCGCCGCTCGCGACGAGGTGGGGCAGGAACTCCTTCGAGCCGTGGACCACGCCCCAGAAGTTGATGCCGACGATCCAGTCGAGGTCGTCGTAGGCGAGGTCGGTGAAGTCGCCGGTGGCGCTGACGCCGGCGTTGTTGACGACGAGGTTGACGCGTCCGAGCTCCTCGACCACGTCGGCGGCCCACGTCGCGACGGCCGCCCGGTCAGAGACGTCGACGACGTCCTGGCGGACCTTCGTCGCGCCGGCCTGCTCCGCGAGCGCGACCGTCTCGGCGAGGCCGTCGCGGTCCCAGTCGGACAGGGCGAGGAGGGCGCCGGCCCGCGCGCAGCGGAGCGCGAGGGCGCGACCGATGCCCGATCCGGCGCCGGTGATGACGACGACCCGGTCGGTGAGGGTGCTGAGGCTCATGACGCCCACTGTAACTCGCGTTTACGTCGCCTGGGAGGGCAGGACGACGGCGATCGTGGTGTCGCCCGGCCGGCTCTCGAGCGTGACGGCGCCGCCGTGGGCGCCCACGATCGCCTCCACGAGGGACAGCCCGAGACCCGCGCCGCCCCGGGTGCGGGCGGCGTCGCCGCGGGTGAAGCGCTCGAACGCCCGGGGGGCGAGGTCGGGCGGGAAGCCCGGACCGTCGTCGTGCACGGTGAACCCGGCGCCGGCCGGACCGGTCGTGCCGGTCACCGTCACGGTGCTGCCGCGCGGCGTGTGCTTGCGGGCGTTGGTGAGCAGGTTGCTCACGACCTGGTGCAGGCGGGCCTCGTCGCCGGTGACGGTGATGGGCTCGTCGGGCAGCGAGAGGCGCCAGGACCGGTCGGGGTCGACGACGCGGGCGTCGTCCACCGCCTCGAGCAGCAGCCGGGAGAGGTCAACGGGGCGTCGCTCCAGCGGGCGTCCCGAGTCGAGGCGGGCCAGGAGCAGCAGGTCCTCGACGAGGGCGGTCATGCGCGCCGCTTCCGTCTCGACCTTGGCGAGCGCGGTGCCGCTGGTCTCGGGCCGGTGCCGGGCCAGCTCGGTGTAGCCGGCGATCGTCGCGAGGGGCGTCCGCAGCTCGTGGGAGGCGTCGGCGACGAACTGCCGCACCTGCTGCTCGCTCAGGTGCCGCTGCCCGAGCGAGTGCTCGACGTGGTCGAGCATCGCGTTGAGCGCCGAGCCGACCTGGCCCACCTCGGTGCGCTCGTCGGTCAGCCGCGCCGGCACGCGGTCGGTCATCTCGATCTCCCCGGACGCCAGCGGCAGCTCGGCGACGCGGTGCGCCGTGGCCGCGACCTCGCGCAGCGGCGACAGCTGGCGGCGTACGACCCAGGTGCCCACGCCGGCGGCGGCGAGCACGCCGAGGAGGCCGGTCAGCAGCTCCAGCTGGACGAGCCGCTCGACCGTCTCCTGCACCTCGCCACGGGGGAGGCCGGCGACGATGGTCCCGCCCGGCACGTCGGTGACCAGCACCCGGTAGCTGCCGAGGCCGGGCAGGTCGACGGTCTGCGGCTCGCCCGCGGCGTCGAGGTCGTCCACCGCCGCCAGCTGGTCCGCGTCGAGCGCCGTCGACGCCGACCAGCTCGCGCCCTGCTGCTCCGACAGGACCGTGCCCCAGGGCTCGCCCGAGTCGGGGCGGTAGGCCTGCAGCGAGCCGAACCGTTGCCCCGGGCCGAAGTCGTCGCCGTCGCGGTCCGGGTGACGGGGACCGGCGGCGAAGCGGGCGGCGTCGCGCACGTCCGCATCGAGGCGCTGGTCGAGGTTGCGCTGCATGGCCAGGGTCGTCGCCACGGCGATCAGGACCGCGGACACCGCGACCAGCAGCACGACCACCGCCACCAGCCGGGCGGTGAGGGTGAGCGGCCGCCGCGGTCTGAGCGTCACGGCGCCGGCTTCAGGACGTAGCCGGCGCCGCGCATCGTGTGGATCATCGGCTCGCGGCCGGCGTCGACCTTCTTGCGCAGGTAGGAGATGTAGAGCTCGACGACGTTGGCCTGGCCGCCGAAGTCGTACTGCCAGACACGGTCGAGGATCTGTGCCTTGCTCAGCACCCGCCGGGGGTTGCGCATGAGGAAGCGCAGCAGCTCGAACTCGGTGGCGGTCAGCGCGATCTCCTCGCCGGCCCGGTGCACCTCGTGGCTGTCCTCGTCGAGGGTGAGGTCGCCGACGACCAGCACGTGGCCGGCGTCGGCCTGGGCCGCCGTGCCGCCGCGCCGGATGAGCCCGCGCAGCCGCGCGACCACCTCCTCCAGCGAGAAGGGCTTGGTGACGTAGTCGTCGCCGCCCGCGGTGAGGCCGGCGATGCGGTCCTCGACGGCGTCCTTGGCGGTGAGGAAGAGGACGGGTACGTCGCTGCCGTCGGCGCGCATCCGGCGCAGCACCTCGAGGCCGTCGAAGTCCGGCAGCATGATGTCGAGCACCACGGCGTCGGGGCGGAAGTCGCCCGCGGCGGCGACCGCGTCGCTCCCGCTGTGCGCCATCCGGAGGTCCCAGCCCTCGTAGCGGAGCGCCATCGCGAGGAGCTCGGCGATGTTCACCTCGTCGTCGACGACGAGCACGCGCACGGGGGAGCCGTCGGGGCGGGTGAGCTGCTGCACGGACAGCATCCTGCCGGGGCAACCTGTGAGGTTGCTGTGCGACGCCTGTCAGCGGACCGCCCGGTTGAGCCGGGCGGCCTCGCGGGTCAGGTGGGTGCGCTCGGCCAGGTCGGTCGCGAGCCCGGCGGCCTCGGCGTAGAGCCGCGCGGCGGTGGCGAGGTCGCCGTCCTTCTCGTGGAGGTACGCCGACGCGGCGCGGTGGCGGGGGAGCGCGGGGTCGACCTCGGCCAGGGCCGCGAGCCCCGCGCGGGCGCCGTCCGCCTCGCCCACCGCCACCGCCCGGTTGAGCCGCACGACCGGGCTGCCGGTGAGCGCCAGGAGCTCGTCGTACCACTGCACGACCTGCACCCAGTCGGTCTCCGAGGCGCTGGGCGCGTCGGCGTGCAGGGCGGCGATGGCCGCCTGGAGCTGGTACTCGCCGCGTCTCTGGCGGGCCAGCGCGCCCTGCAGGACGGCGACGCCCTCCTCGATGAGGGCCGTGTCCCACATCGAGCGGTCCTGGTCGGCGAGGGGGACGATCGTCCCGTCGACGCGCAGCCGCGCCGGGCGCCGCGCGTGGTGCAGGAGCATCAGCGCGAGCAGCCCGTCGGTCTCCGGGTCCTGCTCGTCGGGACCGGCCAGCGCGGCCAGCTGCCGGGTCAGCCGGATCGCCTCGGCGGCGAGGTCGACGTCCCCGGAGTAGCCCTCGTTGAAGACCAGGTAGAGCACGCGCCGCACCGTCGCGAGGTCGCCCGGCCGGTCGAACGACTCGCCCGACACGGTCCGCTTCGCCCGGCTGATGCGCTGCGCCATCGTCGCCTCGGGCACCAGGTAGGCCTCGGCGACCTGCCGGGTGGTCAGGCCGGCCACGGCCCGCAGCGTCAGGGCCACCGCCGAGGCCGGCGTGAGGGCCGGGTGCGCGCAGAGGAAGAACACCCGCAGCGTGTCGTCGGCGGTCTCGGTCGGGCCCTGCCCCGGCTCGAGGTCCACCGCGAGCTCGCGCCGCTGCCGCGCGGTCTCGGAGCGTACGACGTCGAGGAAGCGTCGCCAGGCGACGGTGACGAGCCAGCCCTTGAGGTCGCGCGGCGGCTCCGCGGACCCGGCGCCGAAGGTGCGCCACGCCTCCACGAGCGCCTCCTGCACGGCGTCCTCGGCCGTCGCGAAGTCGGCTCCGCGACGGACGAGGACGCCGATGACCTGGGGCACCACCCCGCGCAGGACCGCCTCGTCCACGGGTCGGCTCACTCGATGGTCTCGGAGTGGTGCTGGAGGAACGGGCGCACCTCGAGCCACTCGTGGATCGGCTTCCCGCCGTTGCCGGGCGCGGCCGAGAGCTCGCCGGCGAGCTCGATCGCCCGGTCCCGGTCCTCGACGTCGATGACCATCCAGCCGGCGATGAGGTCCTTCGTCTCGGCGAACGGGCCGTCGACGACCGGCGGCTTTCCCTCCCCGTCGTGGCGGACCCACATCCCGTCGGGCGCGAGCGCCTGACCGTCGACGAACTCGCCGGTCTCCCGCAGCCGGTTGGCGAAGTCGTCCATGTAACGCAGGTGCGCGTCGACCTCCTCGGGGGCCCACTGGTCCATGGGGACGTCGTTCACGGCGGCAGGCGCGCCGCGGTAGTGCTTGAGGAGCAGGTACTTCGGCATGTCGTCATCTCCTTGTCCGGTGCGGCCATTGTGGCCGCGTCCATCCCGGGGACGGAGCCGCCGGCGGGTCCTCGACATGGTCGACGAGGATTTCTCACGGCCGGGGCACAGCCGCGCCACAGGTTCGGGGCGCACGCTCCTGCCATGAGCGAGAACGACGAGCAGGACGAGACCCAGCCGGTCCGTCGCGACGGCGCCGCGACCCCGCCGCCCGCGGCGGCCGGGTCCATCCCCACCGCGCCGCCCGTGACGGAGCCGGCGCCCGCGGCAGCGACCCCCGCGGAGGCGCCCGTCGCGCGGCGGGGCTTCCGCGAGCGCCTCCGGGCGGCGCGCCGCTCCGACGGCAGCCGCGCCTACAGCCTGGGGGCGCTGGTCGCCTCGGCGCTCGCCGGCATCATCGTCGGCGGACTGGGCGTCAGCGCGATCGACGCGGTCGCCGGCGACGACCACGGCCCCGGCCGCGACGGCTGGGTCCGGCACGACGACGACCGCGGGCCGGGTGGGCGTGAGGGCATGCACGGCGGCCCCTACGGCGTACCGGGTCAGCTGCCGCCGACCACCGTTCCGGACGACGAGGAGGGCTCCAGCTCCTGAGGCGACCGGGCGAGCCGGCGACCGGGCGCGAATTCGGTTGCCGCCGTGGGCGAGAATGGCGCCCGTTGTGAAGATCACCTACCCGGCCGAGCTCCCGGTCTCGGCGCGCCGCGACGACATCGCCGCTGCCATCCGTGACCACCAGGTCGTCATCGTCGCCGGCGAGACGGGCTCGGGGAAGACGACCCAGCTGCCCAAGATCTGCCTCGAGCTCGGCCGCGGCAGGGGCCGCGCCGACGGCGGCGGTCTGATCGGGCACACCCAGCCCCGGCGCATCGCCGCCCGGTCGGTGGCCGAGCGCATCGCCGAGGAGCTCGGCACGGAGCTCGGCGACGTCGTCGGCTACCAGGTCCGGTTCACCGACCGCACCAGCCGTGCGAGCCGCATCAAGCTGATGACCGACGGCATCCTGCTGGCCGAGCTGCAGCGCGACCGCGACCTGCGCAAGTACGACACCATCATCATCGACGAGGCCCACGAGCGCAGCCTCAACATCGACTTCCTGCTCGGCTACCTCCGGCGCCTGCTGCCGCGCCGTCCCGACCTCAAGGTCATCATCACCAGCGCCACGATCGACGTCGAGCGCTTCGCCGCGCACTTCCGGGCCCCGGTGGTCGAGGTCTCGGGCCGGACGTACCCGGTCGAGGTCCGCTACCGCCCGCTCCTCGAGCTGCCGGAGGAGGACGAGGAGGGCGAGCCGGTCCAGCGCGACCAGACCGAGGCGATCCTCGACGCCGTCCGGGAGCTGTCGGCCGAGGGGCCGGGCGACGTGCTCGTGTTCCTGCCCGGCGAGCGGGAGATCCGCGACACCGCCGATGCCTTCGATGCGCTCAAGAGTGACCGCCTCGAGATCGTCCCCCTGTACTCCCGCCTCAGCGCGGCCGACCAGCACAAGGTGTTCTCCAGCCATCCGTCCACCGTGCGCCGCGTCGTGCTGGCCACCAACGTCGCGGAGACGTCGCTGACCGTCCCCGGCATCCGGTACGTCGTCGACACCGGTGTCGCGCGCATCAGCCGCTACTCCGTGCGCACCAAGGTGCAGCGGCTGCCGATCGAGCCGATCAGCCAGGCCTCGGCCAACCAGCGCTCCGGGCGGTGCGGCCGCGTCTCCGAGGGCATCGCGATCCGGCTCTACTCCGAGGAGGACTTCGAGGCGCGCCCGGAGTTCACCGACCCCGAGATCCTGCGCACCAACCTCGCCAGCGTCATCCTCCAGATGGCCTCGCTCCGGCTCGGCGACATCGCCCGGTTCCCGTTCGTCGAGCCGCCCGACCGCCGCAACGTCAAGGCCGGCACCGACCTGCTCGAGGAGCTGGGCGCCGTGACCGTCGCGGACGCGCGCCCGCGCCTGACCGACGTCGGGCGACGCCTGGCCCGGCTCCCGATCGACCCGCGACTGGGCCGGATGATCCTCGAGGCCGAGCGCCTCGGCTGCCTGCGCGACGTCCTCGTCATCGCCGCCGCGCTCTCCATCCAGGACCCGCGCGAGCGCCCCGAGGAGCAGCGGGCGCAGGCCGACCAGCTGCACGCCCGCTTCAAGCACGACTCCAGCGACTTCCTCACGTGGCTCAACCTCTGGCGCCACGTCAAGCAGCAGCAGCGCGAGCTCTCGTCCAGCGCCTTCCGTCGCATGTGCCGGCGCGAGCACCTCAACTACATGCGCATCCGCGAGTGGCAGGACTACGAGTCCCAGCTGCGGCAGGTGTGCAAGGAGCTCAAGCTGGGTCTCGATACACGCGGCTCGTCCCTCACCGCGCACTCGACCACCGGGAAGGGAGAGGGCGGAGCGGCGTACGACGAGGACGGCATCCACCAGGCGCTGCTCTCCGGCCTGCTGAGCCACATCGGTGCGCTCGAGGAGCGCGAGAAGGGCAAGCCGGGGGAGCGGCGCCCGATGCGGGAGTACCTCGGTGCCCGCAACGCGCGCTTCGCGGTCTTCCCGGGCAGCGTGCTGAAGGGCCGCAACCCGGACTTCCTGATGAGCGCGGAGCTGGTCGAGACCTCGCGGCTGTGGGCGCGGCAGAACGCCGCCATCAAGCCCGAGTGGGCCGAGCGCCTCGGTGCGCACCTGGTCAAGCGGACCTACTCCGAGCCGCACTGGTCACGCAAGCGCGCCGCGGTGATGGCGCGCGAGCGGGTCACGCTGTACGGCGTCCCGCTGGTCGCCGACCGCCTCGTGCAGTACGGCCGGATCGACGCGCCGCTCGCCCGCGAGCTGTTCATCCGTCATGCCCTCGTCCAGCGCGAGTGGGACTCCCGGCACCGCTTCCTCGCCGAGAACACCCGCCTCCTCGAGGAGGCGGAGGAGCTCGAGCACCGGGCCCGGCGTCGCGACATCGTCGTCGACGAGGAGACCCTCTTCGAGTTCTACGACGCCCGCGTGGGTGCCGACGTGGTCAGCGGGCAGCACTTCGACCAGTGGTGGAAGCGCGCGCGGCAGAAGAAGCCCGACCTGCTCACCTTCGACCCGGACATGCTCACCCACGACACCGCCGGCGAGGTGCGGGCCAACGACTTCCCGACGCAGTGGCACGACAGCGACGAGGCCGGTCTGACCTTCCCGATCAGCTACCACTTCGAGCCCGGTGCCGCCGACGACGGGCTCACCATCGACGTCCCCGTCGCCACGCTCAACCGGATCGAGGCCGACGACTTCTCCTGGCTCGTGCCGGGGCTCCGCGAGGAGCTGGTGACCGAGCTGATCCGTTCCCTGCCCAAGAACTTCCGCGTCGCGATGGTCCCCGCCCCCAACACCGCCCGCGAGTTCCTCGACGCCACGCCCCCGGGGGCCGAGCCGCTGCTCGACGCGCTCGAGCGGTTCGCGCGGAGCACCCGCAGCCTCGTCATCCCGCGCGAGGCGTGGGACTGGTCCAAGGTGTCCGCCCACCTGCGACCCACCTACCGCGTGGTGACCGAGGAGGGGGCCGAGGCCGGTCGCGGCAAGGACCTCGACGCGCTCAAGGAGCCGCTGCGGCCGACCTTCGAGCAGGCGATGGCCGACGTCGCGTCCGACTCGGGCGTGACCGCCACCGGCCAGAGGGCGTGGACGTTCGGCACGGTGGACGAGTCCTTCGTCCAGCGGCGCGCGGGTCACGAGGTCCGGGGCTTCCCCGCCCTCGTCGACGAGGGTGCGACGGTCGGCCTGCAGGTGCTCGCGACGGCCGACGAGGCCGCGGCGCACCACCGGCTCGGCGTACGCCGCCTGGTCCTGCTCGCGCTCGGCCCGGCCGATCCCGTCGACGACGTCCTCGCGGCGGCGGGCCTCGACCGGCACGGTCAGGCCAAGCTCGCCCTCGTGGGGTCGCCCTACCCGTCGGTGGCCGACCTCCTCGACGACGTCCGCGCCGGCATCGTCGGCGAGGTCGTCGACCAGCACCCCACGGTGCGCGACGAGGCGGCGTACGACGCCGTGGTGGCCGCCTCCCGCGAGGCCGTCGCGACCGGGCTGGCGCCGGCGGTGCACGACGTGATGCGCGTGCTGGAGGCGTGGCGCACCACCGACAGGGCCATCTCCGGGCGCGCCGACCTGATGACGCTCCCGGCCCTCACCGACATGCGCGCCCAGGTCGGCCGGCTGATGGCGACCGGCTTCGTGGGGGAGGCGGGCGTACGACGGCTCCGCGACTACCCGCGCTACCTCGCCGCCGTGACCCACCGGCGCGAGCGGCTCGACGGCCAGGTCGTGCGGGACCGGCAGCTCATGGACCAGCTGGCGGGGCTCCAGGAGGCGTGGCTGCACGCCGTCGCCGCGCTCCCGGACGGGCAGCCGATGCCGCAGCACCTCCGCGACGCGCGGTGGCTGCTGGAGGAGTACCGCGTCTCGCTCTTCGCCCAGCAGCTCGGGACCCGGGAGAAGGTCAGCGACCAGCGCATCCGCAAGGTGATGGCCCGCACGGGTTGAGTGCGCTCGCGGTGTTAGTCGCACCGTGGCCGCGCACTCGACCTAGGGTGGAGCGATGACCGGCCGCACGCACCACCGCCCGATGACGCCCGGAGACGGGTTCTTCGCCGACATCGTCGGAGGAGTCGACCCCGCGCAGGTCCGCGAGGCCGGCGACGTGGCCGCCACCGTCCTCGTGCGGGGCGCCCGCGAGTCCGACGACCCCGAGCTGGCCGAGCGCGTGGTCCGCCTCGCCGACACCGAGGGGCTCGAGACGCTGGCCGAGGTGTGGTCGGGTGCTCCCGCCGACACCCTGGCGGGGAGCCTGTGGCGGCTGTTCCTCCTCCGCTCGTGGGTGCACGCCAGCCCCGACCGGGTGGCCGCCGACTACGAGGCCGGGCAGCGGCGCGTGGACGTCGCCCGCGTGGTCGCAGGGGTGGCCGACCCGCCCGGGCCGGACGAGCTGCGCGGCATGGTCGACGACGTGCTGCGCGGCATCACCCGCGGCGACTTCGCCGTCACCCTCCTCCGCGCCTCCGCCTTCGCCCGCATCGTCGCCGCCGGCCGCGCCGCGCTCGGCAGCGCCTCGCACGAGGAGATCACCCGGATGCTCACCCTGTCGGAGCAGCTCGAGGCGGCGGGACACGTGGAAATCAGGGACACGCTCGCCTGAGGCGTTAAAATGTCCGTGAGTGCGTCGGGCTGTGGCAGCCCCGGGTCCCAAAATCAGCCGCTACGAGCGGCCACGCGCCGTGAGGCGCTCCCGGTCCGGCGCACTCACTCATTTCCCGCGTCGGTCTAGGCTCCGGACGTGGGCATCGCCAAGCGCCTCGGCGCGCTCCTCTCGGGCATCTCCAGGACCGGTACGACCGCTCCCGGCACGACCGCACCGACGTCCGGAACCGGCTCGACGTACGCCCCCGAGCGTGACGGCGAGCCCGATCCCGGCGAGGTCGTGTGGGCCTGGGTGCCCTACGAGGACGACCCCAGCCAGGGCAAGGACCGGCCGGTGCTGGTGCTCGACACGGCCGGGGACGGCTGGGTCGGGCTGATGCTCAGCAGCCAGGACCACGACCGGGACGCCGAGGACGAGGCCCGCTGGGGGCGCCACTGGATGGACGTCGGCACCGGCGGGTGGGACTCCCAGGGGCGGCCGAGCGAGGTGCGCCTCGACCGGTTGATCCACCTCGCACGCGACGGCGTACGACGCGAGGGAGCCGCCCTGGACGAGACGATCTTCACTGCCGTCGTGGAGGCCCGGCGTGGTCTGTCCCGATAGGGTCTGGCCGTGTCTCGCTCCGCCTTCCGCCGCAGTGCCCTCCTCGCGACCGCCCTCACGGTCGCGCTGACGACGGCCGCGTGCACCGGGAACGCCGAGCCCGCGTCCGAGCCCTCGAAGCCGCCGGCCTCGTCGGGCAAGCCGACGGAGAAGCCCCGCGAGGTCACCTTCGGCGCCTACGGCACCGAGGAGGAGGTCGCCGCCTTCCAGAGCGTCGTCGACTCCTTCAACGCCTCCTCCACGACCCGCGAGGTCACCTTGAAGTCGTGGCCCGACCACGAGTCCGCCGTCGCCGACGTGCTCGCCGGCAACGCCCCGGACGCCTTCCTGACCTCGCGCATCGACCTCGACCAGCTCGTCGAGGGCGAGGCGCTGCAGCCGGTGAGCCTGCTGCTCGACGAGCGCGGCGTGGACTTCGGCGACCGCTTCTCGCGCGACGCCGTCGACGCCTTCGCGATGGACGACGAGCTCCAGTGCATGGCGTACTCGGTGTCCCCGATGGTCGTCTACTACAACACCGACATCGTCGACTTCGACAAGATGGAACGTCGCGGCTTCGACGTGCCCTCCGCCAACGACGAGGGCAAGCGGGAGCGCTGGACGCTCGCGCAGTTCGGCGCGGCCGCCCAGTTCGCCAGCCGTCGCGGCGACCGTCGTGGCGTCTGGATCGACCCGACCCTGCAGGGCCTGGCGCCGTTCATCTACTCCGGCGACGGCCAGGTCTTCGACGACGACCGCGAGCCCACCTCGCTGGCCTTCTCGGACGACAACACGCGCGAGGCGCTCAGCGAGACCCTCGCGATCCTCCGCGACTCCGCGGTCACCCCGACCAACGCCCAGCTCGCCCGGGCGACGCCCGTCCAGCTGTTCAAGCGCGGCGAGCTCGCGATGGTCGCCGGCTTCCGCAACCTCGTGCCGCAGCTGCGCGACGCCGAGGACCTCGACTTCGACGTGCTGCCGATGCCGACCATCGACAACCGCGCCACCGTCGGCGACATCAGCGGGCTGTGCATCTCGGCGGACTCCGAGGTGGTCAACGACGCGGCCGACTTCATCGCGTACGCCGTCTCCGACGAGGCGATCGCCACGGTCGCCTCCACCGGCTACATCGTCCCGGCCAACACCTCGGTCGCCGCCTCGCCGGAGTTCCTCGCGCCCGACGACGAGCCGCGCAGCTCCGAGGTCTTCAACCAGAGCATCCGCTACATGGTGGTCCCGCCGTTCATCGACCAGCGCGAGGAGCTCATCGAGGCGGTCACCCCGTTGCTCGAGCAGCTCGTCACCGCGCCCGGACCGCTCGACCTCGAGGGGCTGACCGAGGAGATCGACCTGACCTCGCAGGAGATCCTCTCGCCCGTGGAGACCGAGCAGCCCGACGAGTCGGACACGACCGATCCCACCGAGGACCCGACCGAGTCGCCCTCGGAGTGAGGCCCGCTGGCCGGTCCGGGCCCGCTGCGTCATACGAGCCGGGACCTATAGGTGCGGATCGGTATGACGCTGCTCGGTCGGGCGCTGCTGCGTCATACGAGCCGGGACCCATAGGTGCGGATCGGTATGACGCAGCCAGGCGCCAGCCGCCCTCGGAGTGAGGCCCGCTACTCCCGCTCGGCGCCCAGGATCGCGCCGACGAGCGCGCCGGTCACCAGCTCGGCCTGCCAGGGCCGGGCGCCGTAGGACGCCAGCTGGGCGCGGACGGCCCCGGCCAGCTCGGCCGGCTCCCGGGTCGACGGGGGCGCCCACATCAGCCGGCGGAGGTAGTCGGGGGTGAGGAGGTTCTCCACCGGCAGGTGGTGCACCTCGGCGAGGTTGAGCATCGCCTCGCGCGCGGCCTTGAAGCGCCGGTCGGCGACCGGCTCGCGGTCGGCCCAGGTGCGGGGGTGCGGGGGTCCGTCGCCGCGCGGGGCGCGGGTGGGCAGGTCGTCCTCGTCCATGTCGCGGACCCGCTGCAGCGCCTCGACCCACGTCGTGGCGTAGCGGCTCGCGCCCCGTCCGTGGAAACCCTGCGTCGACAGCAGCGCCCGCCGGTCGGTCGGCATCGCGGTGGCCGCGACGACGATGGCCGAGTCCGGGAGGATCCGGCCGGGCGTCACGTCGCGCTCGGCGGCGATGGCGTCGCGGGCCTCCCACAGCGCTCGCGCGGCGCCCAGTGCGCGGCGCCCGCGCAGCCGGTGCACCCCGGACGTACGACGCCACGCGTCGACGCGGACGGCCGGCTCGAAGCCCAGCAGGTGGTCGAACTCCTGCCGCGCCCACTCGGCCTTGCCGGCCCGCTCGAGCTCGGTGGCCATGTGGTCGCGGAGCTCGAGGAGGACCTCGACGTCGAGCGCGGCGTACTCCAGCCAGGGCTTGGGCAGCGGACGGGTCGACCAGTCGGCGGCCGAGTGCTCCTTGCGCATGCGCTGGCCGAGCACGGTCTCGACCAGGGTGGCGAGGCCGACGCGGGGGTAGCCGAGGAGGCGGCCGGCGAGCTCGGTGTCGAAGAGGCTCGTCGGGGTCAGCCCGACCTCGCGCAGGCAGGGCAGGTCCTGGGTGGCGGCGTGCAGGATCCACTCGGTGCCGTCGAGGGCCTCCTGCAGCGGCGCCAGGGTCGACATGCCGATCGGGTCGACCAGCCAGGTGCCGGCGCCCTCGCGGCGCAGCTGGATGAGGTAGGCGCGGTTGGAGTAGCGGTAGCCGGACGCGCGCTCGGCGTCGATGGCGACCGGCCCGGTCGCGGCGGCGAGGGCGGCGCAGGCCTCCAGCAGGCCCTCGTCGGTGTCGACCACCTCGGGCAGGCCGTCGCGGAGCTCGAGCAGCGGGGCAGGCGGCGGGGGCGGCGTCTCGACCTCGGCCGGCTCGCCCTCGGGTGGGGCTCCGGCGGGGGAGTGCTCCGCGTTGTCGGGCATCGGGTCAGGTGCCGCGCTGTCCGCGTCGGCTGGGGATCGCCGTGACCCCCTCGGGCACCGGCGGCAGCCCGACGGCGGTGCACATCAACTCGCCCCACGCCTCCACGTGCGCGGTCATGTCGAGGCCACCGGCCTCGTCGACGTCGGGGGTCCAGGACGCGCGGATCTCGACCTGCGCGGTGCCGGCCTCGTCGGCCATCCCGCCGAAGCTCTCGGTCGTGACGCAGGTGACCGTCCCGGAGGCGGCGTGGTGGCCGGCCCCGTGGGCGTCGAGCGCCTCGACCAGCCACGACCAGCCGACCGCGGCCAGCATCGGGTCCGCGCCGAGCTCGGGGTCGATGTCGGCGCGCGCGTAGGCCACGCAGCGGAACGTGCCGTCCCACGCGTCGTTGCCGGCCGGGTCGTGCAGCAGGATCAGGCGCCCGGTGCCGAGGTCCTCCTCGTCGACCGTGACGTCGGCGCTCAGCGCGGAGGACCACGGCGCGATGCGCTGCGGAGCGGGCATCTCCTCGCAGAAGACCTCCGGGCGCAGCGAGGCCCGACGCATCGACTCCACAGCCGCGCGGAACTCCGCGGGCCCAGCCGCGGCAGCATTGCCCGGGTGGGTCTCGTGACGGGCCACCATGAGGTCAGAGTAGGCCAGCGCCCGGCTCCGCCGATGTGCCGCCACGCCGCCTGACCTGCGAAGATTCACGGGTGACCGACGCCGTGCCCACGCCCCACCCCGGACTGGCCCAGAGCCCCTTCCTCGCGGCGGCGCGCGGTGAGGTCCCGTCCCACACGCCGGTCTGGTACATGCGGCAGGCGGGCCGCTCGCTGCCCGAGTACCTCAAGGTGCGCGAGGGCATCGGGATGCTCGAGTCCTGCATGGACGCCGACCTGGTGACCGAGATCACCCTGCAGCCCGTCCGTCGCTACGGCGTGGACGCGGCCATCTTCTTCTCCGACATCGTGCTGCCGCTCAAGGCCGTCGGCGTCGACCTCGACATCAAGCCGGGCGTCGGTCCCGTCGTGGCCTCACCGGTGCGCACCATGGCCGACGTGGAGGCCATCCCCGACCTCACGGCCGAGCACGTCCCCTACATCTCGCAGGCCGTGCGCCAGCTCGTCGCCGAGCTCGGCGCGACGCCGCTGATCGGCTTCGCCGGCGCGCCCTTCACCGTGGCGTCCTACCTCGTCGAGGGCGGGCCGTCGAAGGAGCACGCCAGGACCAAGGCGATGATGTTCGGCGCCCCCGACGTGTGGGACGCGCTGATGCACAAGATCGCCGGCATCGCCGCCGCCTACCTCCGCATCCAGGTCCGGGCCGGGGCCTCAGCCGTCCAGCTCTTCGACTCGTGGGCGGGCGCCCTCACGCCGGCCGACTACCGCGCGTCGGTCATGCCGCACTCCCAGCGCGTGCTCGCCGCGGCCGGCGAGCTCGGCGTGCCGCGCATCCACTTCGGCGTCGGCACCAGCAACCTGCTCGGCCTGATGGGCGAGGCGGGCGCCGACGTGGTCGGCGTCGACTGGCGTACGCCGCTGGAGCAGGCGATCCCGCTGGTCGGCGACCGGGCGGTGCAGGGCAACCTCGACCCGACCCTGGTCTTCGCGCCCACCGAGGTGATGACCGCGCGCGCGGCCGAGATCATCGAGGCGGGCCGCCGGGCCAAGGGCCACATCTTCAACCTCGGCCACGGCGTCATCCCCTCGACGGACCCCGGTCAGCTCACGGCGCTGACCGAGTTCGTGCACGGCTGCTGATCGGCGTCACCGGCGTCAGGTCCGCCGTGGCTTCCGCCGCCGGGTCGGACGCGGTCGCGGGCAGCTCGACCGACGACAGGTAGATCCGGGCCTGGCGGACCAGCGCGCGCTGCAGGTCTCGCAGCGGCTCGGGCACCCGCTCGGCTCGACGCCGCAGCATGAGCAGCATCACCGTCGTCTGGTCGGTCTGGATCGGACGCGTGGTGAGCACTCCTGCCTCGACGAGCGGGTCGGCGACGATGGAGAAGTCGGGGAGCACCGAGATCCCGAGCCCAGCGGCCACCATCGCCTTGCCCATCTCCGCCCCGTCGGTGGCATAGGTCGTGCCCGGCAGGTTGCCGGCGAAGAGGCGGTGGGCGTAGCGGTGCATCACGAAGCCGGGCCTCATGAGCACGTGCGGCTCGGCGCGGAGGTCGTCCACGGTGACCCGCTCCTTGGCGGTCAACGGGTGTCCGACGGGGAGGCAGGCGACCGGCGTGCCCTCGATCAGCCGGTCGGCGACGAGCGTCGGCGGCACCTCGTCGCCGGGCAGCACGTTGACCAGGCCGAGGTCGAGCGATCCCTCGGCGAGGCCCTGCTGGATGTCGACCTGCCGGCCGTTGACGACCTCGACGCCGCCGGAGCCGTGGCGGGCGTGCAGGTCGCGCAGGGCGGGGGCGAGCAGGCTGGACGAGGCGGTGACGACCGTGCCGATGCGCAGGTCGCGGCGACGGACGGACTGCTGGCCCGCCGCCTGCCGCAGCCGGTCGACCGCCTCGAGCACCTCGGTCATGTTCTGCAGCAGGTCGAGGCCCTGCCGGCTGATCCGCGACCCGGTGCGCCGGCGGTCGAGCAGCGTCGTGCCGAGCTCCTTCTCCAGCTTGGTCACCGCCTCGCTCAGGGCCGGCTGGGAGATGTGCATCGCCTCGCTCGCGCGGCGCAGCGAGCCGTGCTCGGTCACCGCCGCGAGGTATTCCAGCTGTTCGATCCGCACGCTCTGCTCCTGCCGGGGGGTCTGGTCTGGCTCTGGTCTGGTTGTCCGAGGTGGTGCTGTCGGGGCCGTGGTCGCGGGGTGGACGGCAAAACCTGCTACCGGGAGTTCGTGGTCCGCGACCTCGATTCCCTAAAGTCTACTAAGTAACTATACAAAACGGGAGGAACTCACCCATGACCACCCTGCGTGTCCGGCCCACCCGCAGCCGCGACGACTCCGCGCCCCGCCGCCAGCCCACCGACTGGAGCGCGGTGCTCGCGTCCATCTCCGAGGGCGCGCTGCGGCGCGAGGTCGACGGCGAGCTGCCGGTCGAGGCGGTGCGCCTGCTCAAGTCGGAGGGGTTCGGCGCGTTGCGCGTCCCGGCCGCGTCCGGCGGCGGCGGGTTGGGCCTCGTCGACCTCGCGCGCCTCTGGATCGAGCTGGCTGCCGTCGATGCCAACCTGCCGCAGGCCTTCCGCGGGCACTTCGCGCTGGTCGAGGACCGGCTGTGGCACCACGCCCGCACCAGCGACCAGCGGGTGTGGTTCGACCGGTTCGTCGCCGGGGAGATGGCCGGCAACGCCTGGGCCGAGGTCGGCTCCGACATCGACCTGCCGCGCACCGTGCTGCGCCCGCGCGCCGACGGGACCTACCGGCTCGACGGCACGAAGTACTACACGACCGGCACGATCTTCGCGGAGTGGACCGACGTGCACGCACGACTCGCGCGGCCCGGGCACCCCGACGAGGTGGAGGAGCCCACCGCCATCGCGCTCGTCGACACCCGCGACCCGGGCGTGCGCACGGTCGACGACTGGAACGGGTTCGGCCAGAAGGGCACCGGCAGCGGCACGACCACGTTCGACAACGTCGGCGTGCCGGCCGAGCACGTGCTGCCCTTCGAGGACCGGTTCCCCTACCAGACCGCGTTCTACCAGCTGAACCTCCTCGCCACGCTGACCGGGATCGCCCGGGCCGCGCTCCGCGACGTGGTCGACGCCGTGCAGAAGCGCACCCGCAACTTCTCGCACGCCAACGCGCCGCGCGTGCGCGACGACGCCCAGGTGCTGGCGCTGGTCGGCGAGATCGCCGCCGCGGTCTACGCGGCCGAGGCTGCCACCCTGCGGGTGGCTGGCAGCATCCAGGCCGTGGCGGACGCGTCGCTCGCGAGCGCCGACGAGATCGCGGCCCTCGTCGAGGCGAGCGAGATCGAGTCGTCGACCGCCCAGGTCGTGGTCTCCGAGCTGGTCCTGCGGGCCACCTCCGACCTCTTCGACGCGCTGGGGGCCTCCGCCACCGCACGGCCGCTCGCGCTCGACCGCCACTGGCGCAACGCGCGCACGGTCGCCTCGCACAACCCGCGCATCCTCAAGGCCCGGGTCGTCGGCGCCCACGCCGTCAACGGCACCCCGCCGCCGTACGCCTGGTCCATCGGCGGGACGCGCCGTCGCCAGGACTGGGACGACACGAGGCCTCGCTCCGGCGACGCCGGCTGAGACCGACCGGTCACGCACCGGCTCCGGAGGGGGTGGAGGGAGGTGCCTTGCGTTGCCTGCAAGGCATCTCCTTCCACCCCCTCGACATCCCCGCGCGAGGCCGGTCCCGGGATCGGGGCTCGACGCTGCTACCTTTGTCTACAAGATCAATAGAGTTTGTGCTGGAGGAGAGATGAGCGCTGTCGTCGTCCCCGAGGTCGGAGCCGTCCCGGTCCTGACCCGCGACGAGGCGATCGCGGTCGCCACCGAGATCGCCGCCGAGCTCGCGGCCACGTCGCTCGAGCGCGACCGCGACCGCGTGCTGCCCAGGCGCGAGCTCGACCGCCTCTCGACCTCGGGCCTGCTCGCGGTGACGGTCCCGACCGAGCACGGCGGCGCCGGTCTCCCGGTCGAGACGCTGGCCGAGGTCTTCCGGATCCTCGCGACCGGCGACCCGAGCGTGGCCCAGGTGCCGCACAGCCACTTCGTCTACGTCAACGCGCTGCGCCACCAGGGCACGCGCGAGCAGCAGTGGTTCCTCTTCCGCGAGGTGCTGGCCGGCAAGCGGTTCGGCAACGCGCAGTCCGAGGTGGGCACGAAGCACGTCCGCGACATCCGGACGACGCTGACACCGGCCGGGCACGGGCGCTGGACGCTGAGCGGCACCAAGGGCTACAGCACGGGCGCGCTCTTCGCCGACTGGATCCCGGTGCTCGCCCGCCAGGACACGCTGGCCGCGCCGGGCACCGGCCCGCTGCACGTGGCCTGGGTCGAGCGGCACGCCCCCGGCGTGAGCGTCACCGACGACTGGGACGGCATGGGCCAGCGCACCACCGCCAGCGGCACCGTGCGGCTCGACCAGGTCGAGGTGGGCGCCGACCGGATCACGCCCTACCACCTGACCTTCGAGGGCCCGCAGACCTACGGCGCGTTCGCGCAGGTGCTGCACGCCGCGCTCGACGTCGGCATCGCCCGCGCCGCGCTCACCGAGGCGGCGGCGTTCGTCCGCACGACGTCGCGCCCCTACCCGGATGCCGGCGTCGACCGGGCGGCCGACGACCCGCTGGTCGTCCAGGCGCTCGGCGAGATGGAGCTCGACGTACGCGCCTCGGAGGCGCTGCTGCGCGAGGCCGCCCGTGCCGTCGACGCCGCCGACGCCGACCTCACCGCCGACACCGCGGCGACCGCGAGCCTGGCCGTGGCCGCCGTACGGGCCCACTCGGCCCGCGTGTCCGTCGAGGTCGCAAGCCGGCTCTTCGAGGTGTGCGGCACCCGCTCCGCCCTCGCCTCGCTCAACCTCGACCGCCACTGGCGCAACGCCCGCACGCACACCCTGCACGACCCGGCCGCCTGGAAGGTGCAGCACCTCGGCAGGTACGTCGCCGACGGCACGCCGCCGCCCAACCACGGCCAGCTCTGACCCCGCGAAAGGATCAACGATGAAGTTCCACTGGTTCCTGCCCACCAACGGCGGTGACGGCCGGCAGGTCGTCAGCGGCGGCCACGGCGTCTCCCACGGCTCCGGCGGCCGGCCGGCGAGCGTTCCCTACCTCGGGCAGATCGCCCGCAGCGCCGAGCAGCTCGGCTTCGAGGCCGCGCTGACCCCGACCGGCGCCTGGTGCGAGGACGCGTGGCTGACGACCGCGATGCTGGCGCCGCTGTCCGAGCGGCTGAAGTTCCTCGTGGCCTTCCGGCCCGGGATGACGTCGCCGACGCTGGCCGCGCAGATGGCCGCGACTTTCCAGAACCTCTCGGGCGGTCGCCTGCTGCTCAACGTGGTGACCGGGGGCGAGTCCCACGAGCAGCGCGCCTACGGCGACTTCCTCGACAAGGACGCGCGCTACGAGCGCTGCGACGAGTTCCTCGAGATCGTCCGCAGGCTCTGGACCGGTGACGAGGTCACCTTCGCCGGCCGCCACCTGCGGGTGGAGCAGGCGCGGCTCCAGCAGCTGCCCGACCCGGTCCCCGGCATCTACTTCGGCGGCTCCTCGCCGGCCGCAGGGATCGTGGCCGCCAAGCACGCCGACGTCTACCTCACGTGGGGCGAGCCGCCGGCCGCCGTGGCCAGGAAGATCGCCTGGATCCGCGAGCTCGCCGACCAGCAGGGTCGCGAGATCCGCTTCGGCATCCGCATGCACACCATCAACCGCGACACCTCCGAGGAGGCGTGGGCCGAGGCCGACCGCCTGCTCGAGGGCATCGACGACGCCGAGATCCGGCGCGTGCAGGAGGGCCTCAAGAGGTCGGAGTCGGTCGGCCAGCAGAACATGCTCGCCCTCAACAACGGCTCGCGCGAGGGCCTGGAGATCCACCCCAACGTCTGGGCCGGCGTCGGCCTGGTCCGCGGCGGGGCCGGCACCGCGCTCGTCGGCAGCCACGAGGAGGTGGCCGACCGGATCGAGGAGTACGCCGCCCTCGGCATCGAGGAGTTCGTGCTCTCGGCCTACCCGCACCTCGAGGGCGCCTACCACTTCGGCGAGGGCGTGCTGCCGGTGCTCGAGAGGCGCGGCCTGTGGACCAACCCCGCCCCGGTCGCGGCCCGCGCGTCCGTGCCCTTCGGCGGTCAGCGAGCCGCGTCGTGAACAACATCCACAAGAACAGCGCCCGCGTCGCCGTCGTCGTCGGCAACCCCAAGCCACGCTCGCGCACCTACGAGTCCGCGCTGACCCTCGCCGACCGGCTCGGCGGCGCCGACCTCGTCGTCGACCTCGCCGACCACGCCTCCGTGCTCTTCGACTGGGGCTCGCCGCGCGTCACCGAGCTGGTCGAGGAGGTCGCCTCCAGCCTCGTGGTGGTCGTCGCCAGCCCGACCTACAAGGCGACCTACACCGGCCTGCTGAAGGCGTTCCTCGACCGCTTCCCCCACCAGGGACTGGGCGGCGTCACCGCCATCCCGCTCATGCTCGGCGCATCGCCGGTCCACTCGCTCGCCACCGAGCACGGGCTCCGCCCGCTCCTGGTGGAGCTCGGCGCGTCCGTGCCGACCCGGGGGCTCTACGTCCTCGACTCCGAGCACGACCGGCCCGAGACGTACGACGCGTGGTTCGCCACCGCGCAGCAGCTCCTGCCGACCCTGCCCGCTCCCGCCCCCTCCCTGGAGGTGTCGTCCGCATGACCGCACACGCCCACTCGCACCCCGCGTCCGTCCCGGCCATCGACCAGCGCACCCTGCGCGACGCGTTCGGCGCGTTCCCCTCCGGCGTGGTCGCCGTCGCGGCGTCGGTGAAGGGACAGCTCACCGGGATCGCCGCGTCGTCGTTCACCTCGGTGAGCATCGACCCGCCGCTGGTGTCGTTCTCCATCGCGGCCTCGAGCTCCACCTGGCCGCTCCTCCGCGAGGCCGAGCACCTCGGCATCAGCGTCCTCGCCGACCACCACGACACGGTGTGCCGCCAGCTCGCCGGTCCGCGCGAGGAGCGCTTCGCCGGCCTGCCCTTCAAGGTCACCGGCAACGGCGCGGTCCTGCTCGACGAGGCCGTGGCGACCTACGACTGCTCGCTGCACGAGGAGGTCGTCGCCGGCGACCACGTCATCGTCCTGCTCGAGGTGCACGAGGTCGGTGCGGGCGACGGCGAGCACCCGCTCGTCTTCCACCGCTCCGCCTTCGCCAAGCTGCACCGCGACGACCTCGACCCCGCTCGCCTCGACGGCCGGATCAACGGTGCCGAGGTCGACCGGGGTGACCGCGAGAGCGATGCCTCGACGCAGTCGCACGACGACGCGGAGGACGCGGCGTGAGCGCCCACGCCGCGCAGGCGGCTCCCACCCCTCGCCGCGTCGCGCTGGCCTCGGCCGTCGGCGCCACGATCGAGTGGTACGACTTCTTCCTCTACGGCACGGCCGCCGCGGTCGTCTTCGACAAGCTCTACTTCAACGGCCTCGACGGCCCGGCCGCGCAGTTCGCCGCCTTCGCCACCTTCGCCGTCGGGTTCCTCGCCCGGCCGGTCGGCGGGCTCGTCTTCGGCCACTACGGCGACCGCATCGGGCGCAAGCAGATGCTGCTGCTGACCCTGGTCATCATGGGCGTCGGCACCGCGCTCATCGGCCTGCTGCCGACCTACGACCAGATCGGCGTCTGGGCGCCGATCGCGCTGGTGGTGCTGCGGGTGCTGCAGGGCATCGGCGTGGGCGGCGAGTACGGCGGCGCGGTGCTGCTCGCCGTGGAGTACGCCCCGGCCCGGCGCCGCGGCTTCTACGGCAGCTTCGCGCACATCGGCGTGCCCGGCGGGCTCGTCCTCGCCGCCGGCGCCTTCTCGATCGCCGGGCTCCTGCCCGAGGAGGCCTTCCTGGCCTGGGGGTGGCGGGCGTGCTTCCTCGTCAGCATCGTGCTGCTCGGCATCGGCGCCTACATCCGGCTCTCCGTCATGGAGACCCCGGAGTTCGCCAAGGTGCAGGAGCGCAAGGAGATCTCGCGGCTGCCGCTGCGCGACCTGTTGCGCGAGCAGCCCCGCCCGCTGCTCCTCGGCATGGGCACCCGCTACATCGAGGGCTTCACCTTCAACCTGTTCTCGGTCTACCTCCTCGCCTACGTCGCCACCAACCTCGAGCTGCCGCGCAGCTGGGCCCTCGACGCGATCCTGGTCGGGGCGGCACTCGGCGTCGTGCTCGTTCCGGTCGCCGGCGCGCTCAGCGACCGGGTCGGTCGCAAGCCCGTCTACCGCGTGGGCGCGTGGATCGGGCTGCTGTTCGCCTTCCCGGCGGCGTACCTCGTGCAGACGGAGAACCGCTGGGCCATCTCCCTCGTCTTCGTGGTCGGCCTCGGCGTCATCTACGGGACGGTCTACGGACCGCTCGCGGCGTTCTGGTCCGAGCTGTTCGACACCCGGTACCGCTACACGGCGCTCAGCACGCTCTACCAGGTCTCCGGCATCGTCGCGTCCGGGCTGACGCCGCTCATCGCGGCCTGGCTGGTCACCCGAGGCGACGGGACGCTGTGGTGGGTCGCGACCTACAACGTGCTGGTCGCGGCGATCTCGCTGACCTGCGCGCGCTTCCTGCCCGAGACCCGCGGCCGTGGGCTCGACAGCGCCGACCCGACGCAGGAGCCCGTCCGCGAGCGCATCCCGGCCTGAGGGTGCAGACTGGCTGACGCGTCGACACGCGGACAGCACCCTCAGCCGGACTCCCGTCCCACGCCTGGCGCCGCAGGCGTGGGACGGGTCATGTCAGCGCGTCTACGCCGCCGGCGTCCGCGACGCGGCGCTCCGGCGACGTCGTACGACGAGCCAGACCGGCCATCCCAGGACGAGGCCCACCGCGGCGAACGGCAGCAGCGCGCCGATGAGCGTGCTGACGATGGTGAACAGCGTCCCCATCGCCTTCGCGCCGCCGTCGAGCCCGGCGAGGAACCCCGTCGGTCGCTCCTGGTCGGGCTCGTCCTCGACGACGTGCTCGGCGGAGATGTCGACCGTGATGGTCGACAGCGACGTCTGGTCGGCCAGCCACGACTGCTGCGACTTCAGCGAGTCGAGCTCGGCCTGCCGGCCGGTGAGCTGTGACTCGATCCAGATGACGTCCTTGAGGTCACGCGCGTCGGCCAGCAGCAGCTCGACGCGCCGCAGGCTCGCCTCCTGCGCGCGGACGCGGGCGCCGGTGTCGATGACCTGGGTGGTGACGTCCTCGGAGCCTCGGTCGGAGGAGCGCAGTACCCCGACCTGCTCGAGCGCGGACATCGTCTCGCCGAACCTGCGGCTGGGCACCCGCACCACCATCCGCACGTAGGACGTGTCCCCGTCGGAGTCGGTCTCGGTGGTCTCGTCGGTGATCTCGCCGCCCTGCGCGTCGACGACGCGCTGGACGTCCTGGCGGGTCGCCCGGACGTCCTCGCCGGCCAGCGAGACCGTGCCGGTCGAGATGACCGAGCGCTGCAGCTCGGGCGCGGTCGGCCCGTCCGAGCCCGCCGACCCCGACGAGGAGCCCGTCGAGCCGGTGGCGTCGTCCGAGGTGGCACCGGCGTCGGACTGCGACGCCGACCGCCCGGCGCCGGAGTCCGACGAGCTCCCGGCGTCGGACGTCTCGCTCGACACGTCCCCGGAGACGGCGTCGCTGCCGCTGTCGTCGGTCGAGCAGGCGGCCAGCAGGGCCGTCATGGTGAGGAAGGGGATGAGGAGTCCCGCGGTGCGGGAGCGGGTCGCGGTGAGGGTCATGGCCGTCCGACGACACCGTCGCGCGCGCCGTTCCGGCCGTGACGGAACTGTGACGTGTCAGGTCTTCGCGCTCGACGCGCGCTTCGCCGCGCGCTTGGTCGTGGTGACCTTCGGCGGCGCCGCCTTGGTGGCCGCCTTGGCGGGTGCCTTGGTGGGCGCCTCCTTGTCGGCCACGTTCTTGTCGGGCAGCTTCCGGCCGCCCGGCTTCTGGCCCTTGAGCCGCACCCGCATGGCGTTGCCGTTGCCGGAGGTCTCCAGGTAGGGCTGGGCGGTCACAAGGGTGCTCAGCCGGGCGCCCGGGCCGGCGAAGTTGCGGGCGTCGAACGACGGGTGGGTGCGGATCAGCTGGTTGCCCAGGGCGGGCAGGAGCGCCCAGCCGTCGTCGTCGGAGACGGCGTTGACCGCGCGGGTGAGGGCGCTCTGCAGGTTGATCGAGGGCGCGTCGGTCTCGCCGCCGTCGTCGGAGTCGTCGTCGGAGTCCTCGCCGTCGCCGGAGCGGTCCGTGACGACCGCGAGGTCGATGAACTTGTCGCAGGCGTTGCGCAGCGACTCGGGCGCCTTGTTCTCGCCGAGCACGTAGACCTTCTTGCCGGACTCGCGCAGCCGGTGGGCGAGGCTGGTGAAGTCGCTGTCGCTGGTGACGAGCGCGAACGCCTCGACGTTGCCGTCGTACAGCAGGTCCATCGCGTCGATCACGAGCGCGAGGTCGGTGGAGTTCTTGCCGGACGTGTAGGCGTTCTGGTGCATCGCGCGGAGGCCGAGGCGGTTGAGCTTGCGCGCCCACTGCGTCAGGTGCGGGTTGGTCCAGTCGCCGTAGACGCGCCGGATGGTCGGGTCCCCGTACTTCGCGACCTCCCCGAGCACCTCGTCGGCATAGGCGGGCCGGGTGTTGTCGGCGTCGATCATGACGGCGATCCGGTCGGCGGCTCCGTGGGACTCCATGGGTGCAGCCTAGGGCGCGCCGGAGCGTCGCGACCTCCTCTGGCAGGGTGGAGGGGTGAGGCGTGACGCGGTGGTCGTGGGCGGCGGGATCGCCGGTCTGGTCGCGGCTCGCGGTCTCGCCGCGGCCGGGCGTGACGTGCTGCTGCTCGAGGGCTCGCCGCAGGTCGGTGGCAAGCTGCGCACCGCAGAGGTCGCCGGACTCACCGTCGACGTCGGCGCAGAGGCGATGCTCGCCCGCCGGCCCGAGGGGGTGGCCCTCGCCGAGGAGCTCGGCGCCGCGGTGGTCAACCCGACGCCCGCGACGTCGGCGGTCTGGTCGCGCGGCGCCCTGCGCACGATGCCGCGCTCGCTGATGGGGGTGCCCCTCGACCTCGACCAGCTGGCCGCGACCGAGGTGCTGAGCCCCGAGGGCCTGGCCCGGGCGAGCACCGAGGCCACCACCCCGGTCGACGACGACGTCTCGGTCGGCGACCTGGTCGCGGCCCGGCTCGGTGACGAGCTGGTCGACCGTCTCGTCGAGCCGCTGCTCGGAGGGGTGTACGCCGGCCACGCCCGCCGCATCTCCGCGGCCGCCGCCGTGCCGCAGCTGCTCGCCATGGCCCGCCGCGGCGGCCTCCTCGAGCAGGCCGCCGGCGTGCCGACCTCCGGCGCCCCGGTCTTCGCCGCGCTCCCCGGCGGGATGGGCCGCCTGCCCGCCCTGGTCGCCGACGGCGCCGGCTTCGAGGTGCGGACCTCGGCGACCGTCCGCGCGCTGCGGCGCACGTCGACCGGCTGGGCGCTGACCGTCGGCCCCACCGTCGCCGCCGAGACGGTCGAGGCCGACGCGGTCGTGCTGGCCACCCCCGCCCCGGCCACCGCCCGCCTGCTCGGCGAGGTGCTCCCGGACGCCGCCGCCGGCCTCGGCGCGGTCGAGGCCGCGAGCGTCGCCGTCGTCACCCTGGCCTTCCGCGCGCAGGACGTCCCGGACGCGTTGTTCGACCGGTCCGGGTTCCTCGTGCCGCCGGTCGAGCGGCGCACCATCAAGGCCTCGACCTTCTCCTTCGCCAAGTGGGCGTGGGTGCGCGACCTCGACCCCGACGTCGTGGTGCTCCGCACCTCGCTCGGGCGGCACCGCGAGGAGGCCACCCTCCGGGCCGCCGACGAGGGGCTGGTGCGGGTGTCCCTCGCCGACCTCGCCGCCCTGGTGGGCATCACCGCCCGGCCCGTCGACACCCACGTGCAGCGGTGGGGCGGCGCGCTGCCGCAGTACGCCGTCGGCCACCTCGAGCGGGTGGCGCGGGTCCGTGCCGCCGTCGGTTCGCAGCCCGGCCTCGCGGTCTGCGGGGCGGCGTACGACGGCGTCGGCATCCCCGCGGTGATCGGCTCGGCCCGCCGCGCTGTGGCCTCGCTCACGGGGGCAGAATGACGTCATGACCGAGTCCACCGAGACGCAGACCAACGCCGCTCGCACGCGGGAGCTCAACGACACGATCCGCTACACGATGTGGTCGGTGTTCCGGCTCCGCGACGTCCTCGGCGACGACGCCGACCGTGCGGCCGAGGCGACCGACGTCGAGGCGCTCGTCGAGGTGCTGGGGGAGCAGGACGTCGTCGTGCGCGGCCTGTACGACGTCAGCGGCCTGCGCGCCGACGCCGACGTCATGGTGTGGTGGCACGCGCCCGACTCGCAGCAGCTGCAGGGCGCCTACAACGCCTTCCGGCGCACGGCCTTCGGCCGCCGCCTCGACCCGGTGTGGTCGCAGATGGCGCTGCACCGTCCGGCGGAGTTCAACAAGTCGCACATCCCGGCGTTCCTCGCCGACGAGGAGCCGCGCGCGCACGTGTGCGTCTACCCGTTCGTCCGGTCCTACGAGTGGTACCTGCTCGACGACGGCGAGCGACGCCGGATGCTCGCCCAGCACGGCCAGCAGGCCCGCGGCTACGCCGACGTGCGCGCCAACACCGTCGCCTCCTTCGCCCTCGGCGACTACGAGTGGCTGCTGGCCTTCGAGGCCGACGAGCTGCACCGCATCGTCGACCTGATGCGCGACCTGCGCGCGTCCGACGCGCGTCGCCACGTGCGCGAGGAGGTGCCGTTCTACACCGGTGCCCGGGTCACGCCGAAGGAGCTGCTCGACCGCCTGCCCTGACGCGGCGCGCCGGGTCGTGGACATCGCTCCGGCCGCCGTCTCCGCAATGTAGAGTAAGTCACTCAACATTGTTTCAGGAGGATTCATGACCGCCACCTTCCCCGCCTCCCCGCTTCCCGGCATCCGCCGGAGCGGTCGCACGTCGAGCAGCACCACCGACCGGTTGCAGGCCGCGCGCACCGCCCTGGCCGAGCACCTCGCCACCCGCGACCCGCTCGCGCACGTCGACCTGTCCGTCCCGGAGCGCACCTGGGCCCGCGTCGGCACCGGTGCCGGCGCCGACATCTGGCTCATCACCTGGCCCGCCGGCTCGAGCACCGGCTGGCACGACCACGGCTCGGCGAGCGGCGCGTTCGTCGTCCTCACCGGGTCGCTGACCGAGTACGTCTGGACCGGCGTGGCCAGGGCGGCGACCCTCCGTGCGTCGACGGTGCGCGAGTTCGACGGCAGCCACGTCCACGACGTGGTCAACCACGGCACCGACACGGCCGTCTCGCTGCACGCCTACGCCCCCGGCCTGGCCGCGATGACCCGCTACGAGCTCGTCCGCGGGCGGCTCCAGGTGACCAGCGTCGAGCAGCGCGGCGAGACCTGGTGAGCACCGTGTCGAGGACCGCGCCGGGCCCCGCCCGGTACGACGGCGTCGACGCCCTGCTCGCCGACGCCCGCAGCCGACTGGACCGGGTCGACGTCGAGACCGCCTACCGGGAGGCGCTCGGCGGCGCGGTGCTCGTCGACATCCGTCCCGCGGCACAGCGGGCGGCCGAGGGCGAGGTGCACCCCGCGGTGGGTCCGCTGGTCGTCGAGCGCAACGTGCTCGAGTGGCGCTTCGACCCGCGCTCGGACGCGCGCCTCGCGGAGGCGTCGTACGACACCCGCATCCTGGTGCTGTGCCAGGAGGGCTACACCTCCAGCCTGGCCGCCGACGCGCTGCGCAGCCTCGGGCTCGACGCGACCGACGTCGTGGGGGGCTTCCGGGCGTGGCGCGAGGCGCAGCTGCCCGTCGCGTGCCGGGCCGGTCGACCGGGGGAACGGCTCGGGCCGCAGTAGCGTCGGAGCATCATGAGGATCCTCGCCGCTGCCGCCGTGCTGACCGTCCTGGGCTCCGCCACCGCCTGCTCCACCGAGGCGGACATGCGGGCCGTCGACCGCGCCGACGCGGGCGCCACCCCCGACGCACCCTCGGGCGGGGCGCCGACGCCCGTGCCGGAGGGGGAGGTGCGCACCAGCGGCCTGGTCACGGTGCTCGACTCCGGTGGCGGCCCGGAGATGTGCCTGGGTGCCGTCGCCGAGTCCTACCCGCCCCAGTGCGGCGGGCCGGCGCTCGCCGACTTCGACTGGGGCGACGTGGGCTCCGAGGAGGCCGCCGGCGTGCGATGGGGCTCCTACGCGCTGACCGGCACCTACGACGGCTCCACCTTCACCGTGACCGACGCGATCCCCGCCGCCCTCTACGACACGACGGCCCAGCCCCAGCCGGAGCCGCTCGCCGCCGCCTGCGACGAGCCGACGACGACCGACACCGCGAAGGCGACCCCCGAGGACCTCGACGCCACGCTGGCCGCGGCCTCGGCGCTGCCGTCGTACGCCTCCGCGTGGCTGACCGGCAACACGATCAACGTCGCCGTGACCGGGGACGCCGAGGCCGCGGAGGCCGAGCTGCGCCGGACGTGGGGCGGGATGCTCTGCGTGACCACCGTCGAGCGCACCGACGCCGACCTCACCCAGGTCAACGAGGAGCTGCAGGCCGCGCTCGGCGACCAGCTGCTGACCAGCGGCTCGACGTCCCCGGACTCGCTCGACGCGCAGGTCGTCTACGACGACGGCTCGGTCCAGGAGTGGGCCGACGCGACGTACGGCGACGGGCTGGTGACGGTCACCTCGGCCCTGGCGCCCGTCGGCTGAGGGCTACTTCTTCTCGTTGAGCGTGATGCTGATCGAGTTGATGCAGTAGCGGTCACCGGTGGGCGTGCCGAAGCCGTCCGGGAAGACGTGGCCGAGGTGGGAGCCGCAGGTCGCGCAGCGGACCTCGACGCGCTTCATCCCGTGGGAGTTGTCCTCGATGTACTCCACGGTGTCGGTCATCGGCTGGTAGAAGCTCGGCCAGCCGCAGCCGGAGTGGAACTTCGTGTCGCTGGTGAACAGCTCGGAGCCGCACGCCTTGCAGGAGTAGGTGCCCTCGGTCTCGGTGTCGGTGTACTCACCGGTGAACGCCCGCTCGGTGCCGGCCTGGCGGAGGACGGCGTACTCCTCGGGGGTGAGCTGCTCGCGCCACTGCTCGTCGGTCTTCTGCACGTCGTAGGCCATGCGCCCAGTTTACGGAGGCGCTCCAGCGGGACCGGCCGCTAGGTTGGGGGAATGGCGAAGGCGTCGGAGGCGTACGTCCGGGCGGGGGAGCGCGAGGTGAGGATCTCCTCGCCGGAGCGGGTGATCTACGAGGCGACGGACACGACCGCCGAGGTCACCAAGCTGATGGTCGCGGAGTACTTCGCGAGCGTCGAGGACGGCCTGATGCGCGCGCTGCGCGACCGGCCGACGGCGCTCGAGCGGTGGACGGCGGGCGTGCGTCCGGGGATGAGGCTCGCGACCGGTCCGCAGGACCGCAACGCCGACGCGTTCTACCAGAAGCGGGTCCCGAAGGGGGCGCCCGACTACCTCGAGACGGCCACCATCACCTTCCCCTCGGGGCGCACGGCCGACGAGATCTGCCCGACCGAGATCGCGGTGCCGGTCTGGTGCGCCCACATGGGCACGCTGACCTTCCACCCGTGGCCCGTGCGTCGCACGGACGTCGACCACCCCGACGAGCTGCGCATCGACCTCGACCCACAACCGGGGACGACGTTCGCCGACGCCGTGCGGGTCGCGGGGGTGGCGCACGGGCTGCTCGGCGACCTCGGCATGACCGGGTTCGCCAAGACCTCCGGCAACCGCGGGGTCCACATCTACGTGCGGATCGAGCCGTCGTGGGACTTCGCGGCCGTGCGGCACGCGGCCATCGCCTTCGGTCGCGAGCTCGAGAAGCGCGACGACGGGGTGACGACCGCGTGGTGGAAGGAGGAGCGCGGGGAGCGGATCTTCGTCGACTTCAACCAGAACACCCGCGACCGCACCATCGCCTCGGCCTACTCGCTGCGCCCGATCCCCGGGGCGCCTGTCTCGACCCCGGTCACGTGGGACGAGCTCGCGACGCTCACCTCGCCGGCCGACTTCAACCTCTTCACCGTGCCCGAACGGCTGGCCTCCGACGGCGACCCGTGGGCCGCCATCGACGACGTGCACCACTCGCTCCAGCCGCTGCTCGACCTCTGGGACGAGCACCCGGTCGAGCTCAACTTCCCGCCCGACCACCCCAAGATGCCGGGCGAGCCACCCCGCGTGCAGCCCTCGAAGAAGGTCGAGTCGCACTGGGACGCCGACGGCAACCGGATCGCCGACTGACCGTCGTACGGCCGGCGGGCGGTGTCCCAGCCACATCCAGAGCCGCGCGAATGTGGCTCACGCACCGCTCAGCCGAGCTCCCAGGGGGCGGGGATCGGGAAGTACTGCTCGAGGAAGTCGTGGAGCAGGCCGTCGGCGCGCTCCTCGTCGAAGGCGGCGAGGAGGTTGTCGGCGATGCAGAAGAAGTCGCGGTCGCGACGGAGCATCTGTCGCAGCTGGACGGGCAGCTGCTGGTGGCCGAGGTCGACGTAGCCGTGGTGGGCGCCGGCGCGGAAGGCCTGGCCGGTGATCAGCCCGTAGGTCTGCGCGAACGACGAGAGCATCGACAGGTCGGTCGCGGAGCGGAACGGCGCGTGGGTGGTGCGCTCGACCTCCTCGGGGAAGCGGGCGGCGATCTCCTCCAGGGTCGTACGACGCTGCGGGTGGGGGCTGTGCATCATCGTGTGGGTCAGCGCCACCCCGAAGGCGTCGGCGAGCACGCGGCGGTTGTTCTGCGCGGCGGTCAGGTAGGGCCGGTCGTCGGTGCCGGGCAGGCCGACGGCGCGGTGGTCGGCGACGAAGGCGGCGTACTGCCCACCGGGCCGGAAGAAGTGCTCGGGCCGGCGCGGCCGGCCGAGGAAGACGTCGTCGTTGACGTAGACGAAGTGCTCGGCGAGGTCGGGCACGGCGTGCAGGCGGGTCTCGATCGCGTGCGAGCTGAAGGTCGGCAGCGCGGAGGCGGGCAGGATCTCGCGGTGGTCGACGACCCGCACCATGTCGTGCGTCGTGTCGAGCCACGACGGCACCTGACCGGCCGTGACGAGGTGGATCCGCCGCACCCAGGGGGCGAAGAGGTGGATGCTGCGCATCGAGTAGCGCAGCTCGTCGCGGCTGCGGTAGCGCGAGGCACCGCCGGCGCGGTCGCTCGGGGTGCCGCCGAGCTCGCGGATCCGCTCGTCGCGGGCGGCGAGCCACTCCTCGTCGTCGCCGTCGACCCAGGTGTAGACGACGTCGACGTCGAAGCGGCAGTCGTCGACCGTCGGCAGCGCCATCACCTCGAGGGTCGGCGCCTCGACGCCCTCGACCGTGATGGTGGTGCGGGGGGTGCCGACCGGCACCCGGTCCCCGTAGCGGTTCGGCCCGGGCGCGTGCAGGTCGCCGTCGGGCGACTCCTCCCAGAACTGCACGCCGACCTCGACGCCCTCGCCGAGCATGCCGTCGTGCCCGCCGCGCATCGGCCACGGCTCGAGGAAGAGCGTCGCCGTGCGGGTGCGCGCGAGCTCCTCGGTCATCACCGCGACGGTGCCGCGGCGCTCGGGCCAGCCGCGCTCGGCCGGGTCGCGCACCGACAGCCAGTCCGGCACCGACCCGGAGGCCAGCGCGGAGAGGAAGGCGCCGCGGCGTGACGACGGCACGACGACCACGGGGTGCGGGTCGAGGCCCCGGGCCGGCACCACGAACCACCCCTCGCCGGTCGCGGCGGCCGCGGCGGTCAGCGCCCGCAGGGACGTCGTACGAGCCCGGGCGGGCGTGACGCCCGCGGCTCCGGTGGTCTCGGGCAGGTCGCCGAGCGGGCCGGGGCGGAGGCCGTGGAGCACGCGGCGCGGGGCGAGCGGGTCGGCTCGCCGGGCCACAGCGGTGCGGAAGGTCTCGACCCACTGGCGGGCCAGCACCTCGCCGTCCCAGCGGTGGGAGCGCTCGAGCGCGGCGGCGCCGAGGCGGGCGCGCAGGTCGTCGTCGGTGGCGATCCGGAGCATCGCGGCGGCGAGCGCCGCCTTGGAGGCCGGCGGCACGAGGAGGCCGTCGACGTCGTGGGTGATCATCTCGCGCGGTCCCGACGGGCAGTCGTACGTCACCGGGGGCACGCCCGCCGACATGGCCTCCTGCAGGACGAGCGGGTAGCCCTCGCCGCGGGACGCGAGGACGGCCACGCTGGTGCGTGCCCACTCGGCGGCGAGGTCGTCGGTCGAGCCGGGCAGGTGGACGCGGTCCTCGAGCCCGAGCTTGCGCACCTGCGCGGCGAGGTTGTCGGCGCGGGGCCCGTCGCCCCAGATGGTGAGCGTCCAGCCGGGCACCTGCTCGTGGATGCGCCAGAAGGCGTCGACGACGTGCTCGAACTGCTTCTCCGGCGCCAGCCGGCCGGCCGTCACGAAGGTCTTCTGGTCGAGCGGCGACCGCGGCTGCGGGTGTGACGGCAGGGGGTTGGGGACGACCTGCAGCTCGGGGGCGGCCCCGCCGAGGCGGCCCGCCAGCCACCGTGACATCGACTCGGTCAGGGAGACGACGACGTCGGCCCGCGGCGCGAACTGCAGCAGCGCACCGAGGTCGTTGACCCGGCTCGAGGACGCCCGGTGCTCCTGGTGCACCAGGGCGACGTCGGCGGGCGCCAGCTGCGCGACCGCGGCGAGCAGCTCGGGGGTCGTCGTGACGAGGACGTCCGCGTCGATGCTCCCGAGCGCCTCGCGCATGGTGGCGTCGGTGAGGGCGTTGTAGAGGGCGTCCCAACTGCGGGGCACGATCGTCGACTCGCGGTCGGCCAGCTCGGCCGGGTGGTCGCCGGACACGGCGACGGGACGCTCGGGTCGTACGTCGACGAGGTAGGTGACCTCGATCCCGTCGGCCAGCGGGTAGTGGGTCGTGTCGCCGCTGCGCGTCACGCTGAGGATGCGGACGCGGTGGCCCTCACCGAGGCCGACGAGCGCGTTGGCCTGCTCGATGCCCGAGCGCGCGGTGCCGCCCATGCCGTCGGCGTTGAAGAGGACGTAGACGACGTCGAGGGGTCCGTCGCGGCGCACCCGGCGCATCGCGGAGCGCACCTTCCCGCCGAGCCTGTCGGTCAGTGCCACGTGGTCCTCAGTCCTGTCCGGGAGCGGGGTCGCCACGATCCTAGGGGGCGCGACACCGGCCGATAGGGTGACCCGCATGCCGACGTCCACCACCCCGCTCGTCCTGGTCTCCGGCTCCGGCCGCAGCGGAACGAGCTCCCTCGCCGGCACCCTGAAGCGGCTCGGCCTCCACGTGCCGCAGCCCGAGGTCGAGGCGTCGGAGACCAACCCGCGCGGGTTCTACGAGCCGCAGTGGGTCATCGACTTCCACAAGCGCCACCTCAAGGAGCTCGCGCTCTTCAACATCGACAGTCGCCCGGCCGCCGTCGACATCGTCGCGCGCCACGTCGGGACGGGCGTCCCGACCGGCGAGCTCCACGAGTGGCTGTCCGGCCAGCTCGCCCAGTACGACCAGCCGGGCGACCAGATCGTGGTCAAGGACCCGCACGCGTTCTGGTTCGCCCAGGTGTGGGAGGTCGTCAGCGCCGAGCTGGGCGCCGACCTGCGCTGGCTGACCGCGCTGCGCCATCCCGCCGAGGTCGTCGGCTCCCGCGACATCGCCTACCTCTCCAGCCAGTCCGACGAGCTGCGGCTCACCAAGGAGACGTCCAACGTCGCCGGCTGGGTGCACGCCGCCCTCCTCACCGAGCAGGCGGGCCGCGGCTCGAAGCGCTCGTTCGTGCGCTACGTCGACCTGCTGGCCGACTGGCGCGCGGCCCTCGCGCCCGTGCAGCAGCAGCTCGAGCTGACCTTCGACACCGACCTCTCTGCCCCGCCCGGGCAGCGCGACCACCACCCGGTCGACGACTTCGTCGAGCCCTCGATGCGCAAGTCGCAGCTCACCTGGGACGACGTCCGCACGCCCGACTGGCTGCGTGACATGGCCGAGGAGGTCTGGCAGCTGCTCGGCGTCCTCACCACGACGCCGCACGACCCCGACACGCTCGCGCGGCTCGACGAGGTCCACGAGGACTACCGCGCGCGCTACGCCGACGCCGTCGCCCTCACCTTCGACCACACCAAGGCCGAGTCCACGCTCGCGGCTCGCCAGGCGCGCGACGCCCAGCGCGCGACCGTCCAGCAGCTGCGCCGCGACCTCGAGCAGGCGCGCCGTGGCACCGAGCACACCGTCGGTGGCCGGGAGGCGGCCGCCATCCTCCGCCGCGCCGTCGTACGCCGCGTCACCCGCCGCTGACGCGACGGCTCAGACGCCGGTGACGCCCTCGCCGGAGCCGGAGGCCTGCTCGTCGAAGTTCTCGTGCTCGATGAGGTGGAGGACCGGTACGCCGAGCTTGCGGCGGGCGCGGGAGGTCCAGTCGACGTGGAAGAACTCCGCCACCACGTGGGGGCGGGTCAAGATGATGGCCTCGCGCGCGTCGACCGCCGTGACGAGCGCGGCGAGCGCGTCGACGGGCGGCTCGGAGGTGACCTTGCCGGTCGCCTTCCCGCCCGCGTCGTGGATCGCGATGAGGGTCCTCTTCAGGTCGGAGGAGGAGTTCTCCTCGCACTCGCGGCGCAGCGCCTCGATGTCGACGTCGTTCATCGCCAGGGCCGGGGCGGCCATCAGGTCGCCGGCGCCGAGCGTGCCGAGCGAGGCCTCGATGCGGGCCGCGGCGTCCTCGAGCGGGAAGAGGACGTGGTAGACGACCGGGTCCTCGATCTCGACGTGGAGCGAGCGCACCTGCTTCGCGTCGGCGGGCGTGAGGGCCTGTTCGACGAGAAGCACCACGTCGTAGGTGCCCTTCCCGTCGTGGATCGAGTCGTCGGGGATGTCGGTGTGGTCGGTCATGACTCGCCTCCGGGTTCGGTACTGAGAATTCTAGTGAGGTCGTAGCCGACCGGCTCGTCGAGCTGGGCGTAGCCGCAGCTCTCCGGGTCGCGGTCTGGGCGCCACCTCTTGAAGTGGGCGGTGTGCCGGAACCGCCGGCCCTCCATGTGGTCGTACTTCACCTCCAGCACCCGCTCGGGGCGCAGGGCGGTGAACCCGAGGTCCTTGCCCGCGCTCCACCGGCTCTGGGTGCCGGGGACGCGGTCGGGGTTGGCGGTGAGGAACTCGTTCCACCGGCCCCACGGGTGGTCGGCGATGTCGCAGACCAGCGGCTGCAGCTCCTGCCAGAGCTCGGCGCGGCGCGTGGCGGTGAAGCTGGCCGAGACGCCGATGTGCTGCAGCTCCCCGTCGTCGTCGTACAGCCCGAGCAGCAGGGAGCCGATCAGCGGCTCCTCGGGCGTGGACGTCTTGTGCTCGCGGTAGCCGGCCAGGACGACGTCGGCGGTGCGCTCGTGCTTGATCTTGAGCATGGTGCGCTTGTTGGGCTCGTAGGCCGACCCCAGCGGCTTGGCGACCACGCCGTCCAGGCCCGCGCCCTCGAACTCCTCGAACCACCGCTCGGCCTCGGCCGGGTCCTCGGTGGTGCGGGTGAGGAAGCACGGGCCGCTGCCGTCGAGGTGGCCGAGCGCCTCGACCAGCGCGGCACGGCGCTCGGAGAGCGGCCGGTCCATGAACGACTCGTCGCCGAGCGCGAGCAGGTCGAAGGCGACGAACCCGGCCGGCGTCTCGACGGCCAGCTTGTCGACCCGGCTCGCGGCGGGGTGGATGCGTTCCTGGAGGGTCTCGAACTCCAGCCGCCACCCGTCCGGTCCCTGCAGGCCGACGAAGATCTCGCCGTCGAGCACGATGCGCTCGGGCAGCTGGCGACGTACGGCCTCCACCACCTCGGGGAAGTAGCGCGTGAGCGGCTTGGTGTTGCGGCTGGCCAGCTCGACCTCGTCGCCGTCCTTGAAGACCAGGCAGCGGAACCCGTCCCACTTGGGCTCGAAGCTGAGGCCACCGTGCTTGGCCGGGTCGGGCACGCCGCTCACGCTCTTGGCGAGCATCGGCTGCACCGGCGGCATCACGGGGAGGTCCACACTCCGAGCCTAGTGGGGCGGGGCGTGCTTCTCCCGCGGCCCTCGACGCGTGCGCGTGGCGCGCCGCTACTCGTCGCCGGTGAGGGAGAACGAGCGCAGCCGGTCGCCGGCGAACCACGCCCCGACGACCGTCACCACGAGGCTGGCGACGATCGCGTAGCCCAGGTTGGCCGGGTCGGGCAGCGCGCTGGAGACCTCGTGCCCGATGCGCAGGCCCCACTGGCTGATGCTCAACCAGGCGATGCCGGTGAAGAGGTTGCCGAGCAGGCTCTCCCAGACCAGCACGAACATCAGCGACGCGATGACGGCGTGCCGGGTGACTGCGGAGATCGCGAGGAAGAGCGCGGAGTACGCCGTCCCGGCGACGACGGCGCCGACGAACAGCGCGGTCGCCCGGGTGCTGTCACCGGTGATGAGGGCGGCGACGAGGATCGGCAGCGCGCCGGCGACCAGGGTGGCGCCGAGCGCCACCAGCCACTTGCTGATCGCGATGCCGTAGCGGTTCACCGGCTTGGAGAGCAGGTAGACGATCGAGCCGTCGTCGACCTCGGGGCCGAGCACCGAGGACGCCGCGAGGATCGCCACCAGCGGGAGCACGAGCGGGTAGCCGAGGCCGGGCAGGACCTCGTAGGCGGCGTCGCCGTCGACGAGCGCGGTGACGAGCGCGACCAGCCCGATGAGCAGCACCGGGAAGGCGAGCAGGAGGAAGAAGCGGCGTCGGCCGAGCAGCGCCTGCAGGGCGAGCTTGGCGATCGTCGTGTTGATCATCGGGCCACCAGGTAGGCGAAGACGCTCTCCAGCGACTCGTCGCTGGGGGAGAGCTCGAACAGGGTCACGTCGTGCTGCCGGGCCAGCCCGGGGAGGTCCACCGCGAAGCTGCCGAGGTCGCCGACCTGGACGTCGAGGTGCTCGCCGCGCAGGCTGACGGCGCGCACCGACTCCTGCGCCATCAGCACCGAGGCGAGGGTGCGGTTGTCGCTCGACTGGACGGCGTACTGCACCGGCCGGTCGGTCATCAGCCGGCGGATCGCGCCGAAGTCGCCGGAGGCGGCGTGCCGGCCGGAGACCACGACCTCGATGTGCCGGGCGAGCCGCTCGACCTCCTCGAGGATGTGGGAGCTGAAGAGCACCGTGCGGCCCTCGTCGCCGAGGCGGTGCAGGAGGTCCATCAGGTGCATCCGCTGGCGCGGGTCGACACCGTTGAACGGCTCGTCGAGCAGCAGGACGGCCGGGTCGTGGACCAGCGCCGCCGCGATCTTGATGCGCTGCCGCATGCCCTTGGAGTAGGTGTCGAGGCGCCGGCCCGCCGGCTCGACCATGTCGACCACGCCGAGGATGCGCTCCGTGGCGGCTGCGGCGTCGGGCAGGCGGTGCAGGTCGGCGTTGGCGCGGACGAACTGGCGCCCGGTGAGGTAGCCGAAGCTCAGCTCGCGCTCGGGGACCAGGCCGATCTGCCGGTAGGTCTCGGTGTTGCGCCAGACGGGCCGGCCGTCGAGCGTCACGTGCCCGGCGGACGGGGCGAGGAAGCCCGACATCATCGCCATCAGCGTGGTCTTGCCCGCGCCGTTGGGGCCGAGCAGGCCCGTCACGCCGGGGCCGATGGTCAGCGACACGTCGTTGACGGCGACCACGTTGCCGAACCAGCGCGACGCGGAGTCGAGGACGAGGGTGCTCATCGCGACCCCACCTTCCGGAAGCGGGCGACCAGGCCCAGCAGGCAGGCGGCGACGAGCAGCACCGCCACGATGGCGTACGCCGGCACCCAGGCGCCGTCGACCGGCACCGGGGTGTCGACGCCGGCGTCCCAGGCGTTGGCCAGCCCGTTGACCAGCGACCACGGCGACAGCAGCCCGACACCGATCGAGACCGACTCGCTGTCGCCCTCGTAGTAGGCGATGTTCTGCAGCACCGTGACGATGCCGGTCAGGACGATGAGCGCCATCACCGAGCCGACGACCGCGAAGCCGCGGCGCAGGGACACCGACGAGATCAGCCCGCTGACGCCGGCGACCAGCATCGCGAGCAGCACCTGCAGCGCCACCGCCTTGAGGGCCGCCGTCGTCTGGTCGCTCTTGTCGAGCCCCGACAGCATCGCGCCCGCGAACAGCACGACGGTCGGGATCGCGGTGAAGAGGAAGACCGCGACGGTGAGCGACGACCAGCGGACGAGCGCGAGGACCGGCGCGGGGAGCGGCCGGGCGAGGTAGAGCACGATCGAGCGGTGGCGCAGGTCGCGCGAGAACAGCACCGGTGCCTGCGAGGCTGCGAAGAGGCTGACGAGCAGCTGCGTCCGGTTGGTGTAGTCGGCGTAGGACAGCGGCAGCTCGCCGAGACCGGTGAGCACCACGACGCCGACGACGATCGTGGCCGGCAGCAGCGACATCGCGAGCAGCACGAACGGCATCACCTTGGACTTGCCCGACCGGCCCAGGCCGTACGCGTGGCGCAGGCCGGTGGTGAAGAGCGTGCGGGCGATCGCCGGGGTGCCCTCGCGGACGCCGTCGAAGTGGCGGTAGCCGAGGTCGTGGATGACGCCGGGGCGACCGGCGTGGGGGGAGAGCTCAGACACGGGTGCCTCCTTCGAGGAAGACGTCCTCGAGGTGGCGCCGGTCGGGCTGGAGCCGCATCAGGCCCAGGCCGAGGTCGGCGGCGACGTCGCGGATGAGGTCGTGGACCGCCCCGCCCTCGGCGAGCTCGGGTGGCGGCGGGTCGATCGCGACCATCGCGCCGCGGGGCCGGCAGGTGAGCCCGCGCTGGGCCAGCGCCTCGCCGAGACGGTCCCGCTCGGACTCGGTGCCGACCACCTCGACCAGCAGGCGGCCGGTCTGCTGGAGGAAGTCGCCGGTGGCGCTGCTGCGCAGCAGGTGGCCGCCGTCGAGGACGATGACGTGGTCGCTGACCTGCTCGAGCTCGCCGAGCAGGTGGGAGGTGACGAGGACGGCGATGCCGAAGTCGCTGCCGATCCGCTCGACCAGGCGGAGCATGTCGGTGCGGGCGGCCGGGTCGAGGCCGTTGGTCGGCTCGTCGAGGAAGACCAGCCGCGGGTCGTGGGCGAGCGCCTGGGCGAGCTTGGCGCGCTGCTTCATGCCGGTGGAGTAGCCCCCCATCGGCCGGTAGCGCTCCTCGTCGAGCCCGACGTGGCGCAGCACGTCGGCGGCACGCTCGCGGGCCGCCGACGCCCCGAGGCCCGACATCCGCGCCATGTGGACGACGAAGTCGCTGGCGCTGACGTCGGGCGGCAGGCAGTCGTGCTCGGGCATGTAGCCGACGAGCCGCCGGATCTCCTGGCTCTCGTGCTCGATGTCGTGGCCGAGCACGCGGGCGTGCCCGCCCGTGGGCTCGAGCAGGCCGAGCAGGATCTTGATCAGCGTCGACTTGCCGGCGCCGTTCGCGCCGACCAGGCCCGTCACGCCCTCGCCGACGTCGACCGTGAGGTCGGTCAGCGCGTGGACCGTCCCGTAGTGCTTGGTGAGGCCGGCGGTCGAGATGACCGGCGGCTGCCCCATCAGTTCCCCCGTCACGACCGCCACGCTAGCGGGGGTGGCCGCCCCCGGGCATCAGGGATGGCCCGGATCCGTGTGGAGGTGTCGTGAAGATCGACGCTCCGGCCGGCTGCGTCATGCGAAGGCGTACGCATGGGTGCGGGTCGGTATGACGCTCGGGCCCGTCCCCTCTGAGACCGAGGCGGGCCCTAGGCTTGGGCGCACATTCCCCGGTTGGTCTGCCGGTAGGGCCCGCCTGACTTTGAATCAGGACTAGCGACGTAGGTTCGACTCCTACCCGGGGAGCCCGGTCCGTCGTCGGTCACCGCCCGTGGGCGGCCCGGCTACCGTCGAGGCATGCCCGTCTCCGAGGTCGTCGGCGTCTACGACGCGGACGGCGGCCTGCTCGGCGAGGCGGCGTACGTCTGGGGCAAGGTGCGCGGCACCCGGCACTGCGGGTTGTGCGACATCACCCACGCGACCGTGCGGCGCAAGCGCGAGTGGGACGAGATGGTGGCCACGCTGCCGGTCCCGGTGCGGCTGCTGCACCTGAACGAGCTCGACGACGGCCTGCGAGCGGCGGTCGCGGCGACGGGTGCGCCGGTGGTGCTGGCGCGCGACGCGGGCGCGTGGCACCAGGTCGTCGGCGCGCGCGAGCTCGACGCCATGGAGGGGTCGGTCCGGGCCCTCGAGGCCGCGGTGCGCCTCCACCTGGACGAGGACCGTCCGGCGTGACGACGTGGGCGCCGACCCTCGCCTGGTGCGCGCTCGTCGTGGCGTTCGCCGCCCTGGCGAACGCCTGGAACGGCCACGACCCCGGCTGGTACGCCGGGCTCCGCCGCCCGTCCTTCCAGCCACCCGACGTCGTGTTCGCGGTGATGTGGCCCCTGAACTTCGGGCTGCTGCTCCTCGTCGGCCTGACCGTCGTCCGCACGGCGCCTCGCGCAGAGGCGTGGACCGCCACCGGCGTGCTGGCCCTGTCCGTCGCCCTGGCGCTCGGCTGGGCGTGGACGTTCTACGTCCCCCACGCGCTGGTGGCGGCGGCTGCGTGCCTGGCGGGGGCGACGGTCCTGACCTGGCTCCTGGTCGCAGTCGTGGCGGGGGTCGAGGCCTGGGGCGGCCTCGCCCTCGTGCCCTACGCGGGGTGGCTCACGGTCGCGACCGCGCTGTCGGTCTCCTACGCCCGCCACGGCTGAGGGTCCACCGGCTCCACCCTGCGGCCGGGGCGGCTGCTCCTACATCTCGAACACGAGGCGTGCGGGCACCTCGCCGGCGAGCACCTCGTCGAAGCAGGCGTTGACGTCCTCGAGGCGGCGGCCCTCGGTGACGACGCGGGTGAGGCCGCGGGCGTGGAGGTCGAAGCAGTCGGCCAGGTCGTTGCGGGTGCCGACGAGGGAGCCGATCACCGAGATGCCCTTGAGGACGGTCTCGAAGACCGGGAGCTCGAGCCGGTTGTCGGCCGGGAGCCCGACGAGCACCAGGCGTCCGTTGGGGTTGAGGGCCGCGTGCGCGGCGCGCATCGCGGCCGGCGAGGGCACCGTCACGAGGGCGACGTCGACGCCGCCGAGCGCCTCGAGCTCGGCCTGCTGGTCCCCGCGGGCGTCGACCACCTGGTCGGCGCCGAGGTCCTTGGCCAGCTGCAGCTTCTCGTCGTGCACGTCGACCGCGACCGTGCGCGAGCCGAAGACGCGGGCGTACTGCAGGCCCAGGTGGCCGAGGCCCCCGATGCCGACGACCATCGCGGTCTCGCCCGGCTGCGGCGCCGCGACCTTGAGCCCCTTGTACGTCGTCACGCCCGCGCAGGTCAGGGGCGAGGCGTCGCGGGAGGTCACCGCGTCGGGCACGGGCACGACGTGGCTGGCGTACGCCACGGCGTACTCGGCGTAGCTGCCGTCCATCGTGTAGCCCATGTAGGCCGGGCTGGTGCAGTAGGTCTCCCAGCCGGCGACGCAGGAGCGGCAGTGGCCGCAGGCGTGCCCGAGCCACGGGAGCGCGACGCGCTGCCCGAGCGTGACGGGGAGGTCGCCCTCGCCGAGCGCCTCGACGGTCCCGACACCCTCGTGGCCCGGGATGAGCTGGTCCTTGGGCTTGACCGGCCACTCGCCGCGCGCGGCGTGGATGTCGGTGTGGCACAAACCGCAGGTCTCGATCCTGACGAGCACCTGGCCGGGGCCGGGCTCGGGGACCGGTACGTCGCGGATCTCCAGGGGCGCTCCGAGCGCGGGGACCACTGCTGCCTTCATCGTTCTCTCCTCGATGCGTTGCGGACGGGTACGGCGATGAGCAGGGCGCCGGCGAGCAGGGTCAGGCCGGCGAGGACGAGGAGGACTGCGACCACGGCGTTGATGACGGGGAGCTCGGCGCCCGTGGAGACGTCGGCCGCGACGCCGGCGGTGCCGTCCTCCCGCATCAGCACGACGGTCCAGTCGCCGTCCTCGAGGTCCCAGGTGAGGGTGGCGTCGGTGCCGGTCGCCCGCGTCACCCAGAACGTCTGGTCGGTGGGCGCCGTGGCGGGCGCCCCGCCGTCGGTGGTCTCCAGGACGGCGTCGCCGGCGCGGTAGTCGGTCAGGGTGTCGCGCGAGACGTCGCCGAGGTAGCCCTCGACGTCCGACGTCGCGGCGACGCCGACGAAGAGCGGCGCGCTGCCCTCGGCCCGGGCGTGGACCCGGACCTCGCCGAGCCACATCCCCGGCACCCAGGAGGGTGCCCCCTCGGTGTCGATCTCTGCGTCCTCCGACGTGATGGCGAAGGTCTCGCTGTCGAGCGTCGTCGAGGGCGTCATCAAGAACCCGTCGTCACGCTGGGTCGCGCCGACGAACGCCAGGGTGCCCCCTGCTCCCGCGAAGCCCAGGCCGACGAGCACGAGCAGCGATCCGATCACCGCGGTCACGACGCGGCCGGCCGTCCAGCCGCCGCGGCCGCCCGGCTCGTACGGCGGGGGCGGGGCGGGAGGTGGCGGCGGTGCCGAGGTGGTGCCGGAGCTCGGGGCCACCGGCGGGAGCACGGCGGCGTGGGGCTCGTGCCCGCCCATGTCGAGCCGGAACGGCGGGTACTGGTCGGTCATCAGCGAGACGTAGCCGGCGACGCGCAGCACCCACCGGTTGAGCCCCAGGACCAGGTCGAAGACCTGCTGCGGGTAGCGGCCGGTGAAGAGCAGCACGACCGCGGCGACCAGGACCAGCACGCCGATCAGCCCGATGCTCGCCCAGGACTCGTCGTCCGCGCTGCCCACGCCGTACGCCACCCCGCCGACGAAGAGCCCGACGATCAGGTAGTGGGGGATGGCCAGCAGCCACCACTTGACCAGCACCAGTCCGCGCGAGAGCCGGTCGGGCCGGTCGACGGAGAGGTGGGCGGGGTAGTCGGGCACCTCCGCAAGCGTGAAGGGCGGGTAGCGGTCGGTCCCGAGCGCGCCGCACGCGTAGTAGGACACGCGCCAGCTCCAGCGCATCACGCCGACGTTGAAGTCGAAGATCGCACGGGGGTAGCGGCCGGTGAACAGGATCGCGAAGAACGCGACCACGCTCAGCACGGCGAAGGCCACCCACAGGAAGGCGAGCACCACGTAGTGGGGGACGGCGAGCACCCACTTCACGAGCCACAGGCCCCGGCTGAGGTCGGGGTCGAGGTCGGCGTCGACGTGGACGGGGTAGGGACCGGGCGCGGTCGAGGTGGTCATGACGAGTCCTTCCTCCTCCGGCGGCCCCGCGGCCGGTGCGTGACGCGGCCACGGGGCCGCTTCCTCCCTTCGATCGTCTCGCCGGCGGCCGGGGGCGGGGAGGGCCGAACGGCACGTGTTCGCCGGGTATGCCCGGGACCAAGGACCCTGTTGGGCCGCACACGGGGGAGTGAGACTCGAACCCCCGGACCCAGGAGGCCCCCTCGTGATGACCAGTGCGCCCGCCCGCCAGCCCCACGCCGTACGCGTGGTGGTCGAGGACGTCCCCGAGCTCGACGACCTCGTCGAGGAGGCGGCGCGCCGCGCCTTGGCGTCCGACCGGGTGCTCGAGCTCGTCGAGGGCGCCGTGCCCGAGTGCGACCACGCCGCCCGCGCGCGGCTGATCCGCTGCATGGACGAGGCGCTGGGCGTGGCCCGGCGCACCGCCCCCGGTGTCCCCATTCGGGTGGGCTGTGCCATCGAGCTGCCCCGCCCACGCCACGCGCTGTGAGCGGCGTCGCTGAGGTCAGCGTCCGGCCGGTGCCCCTGCACCGGCTGGAGCCGCTGTTGACGGCCGAGCGGGTCGAGCGGCTCCGGGCGACCGTGGACGCGGCGCGAGGGCTGCTCGACCGACGCACCGTCTGGAACGTCAACTCGACCGCGCGCGGCGGCGGCGTCGCGGAGATGCTGCACACCCTCGTCGCCTACGCGGCGGGCGCGGGGGTCGACACCCGCTGGCTGGTGGTCGACGGTGACCCGGAGTTCTTCGCCGTCACCAAGCGGATCCACAACCGCCTGCACGGGGTACGCGGGGACGACGGCAGGCTCGACGCCGGGGCGCGGGCGACGTACGACGCCACGCTGGCGCGCCAGCGCGACGAGGTGGTCGACCGTGTGCGGCCCGGCGACGTGGTCCTGCTCCACGACCCGCAGGTCGCCGGGCTCGCCTGCCACCTGCGGGACCGGGGCGCCGTCGTCGTGTGGCGCTGCCACGTCGGACAGGACGACCACAACGAGTGGACCCGCGAGGCGTGGGGCTTCCTGCGGGAGCTGGTCGAGCCGGCGCAGGCCTGCGTCTTCTCGCGGGAGGCGTTCGCCCCCGACTGGGTCGACCGCCGGTGGCTGCGCGTCATCCCGCCCTCGCTGGACCCGTTCAGCCCCAAGAACGCGGACCTCCGCGCCGACGAGGTCGAGGCGCTCGTCCGCCGCGACGGCCTGGTCGTCGAGGGGGCACCGCTGCCCACGGACGGCCGGGTCGTGCTGCAGGTCAGCCGGTGGGACCGCCTCAAGGACATGGGCGGGGTGCTGGCTGCCTTCGGCGAGCACGTCCGGCTCCTCCCGGACGACGTCCACCTCGTGCTGGCGGGCCCCCAGACCGACGGCGTCGCCGACGACCCCGGCGCCGCCGAGGTGCTGGCGGACTGCCGCGACCTGTGGCATGCGCTGCCCCCGCGGGCCCGCGACCGCAGCCACCTCGTGTCGGTGCCGATGGACGACCTCGACGACAACGCGCGGGTCGTCAACGCGCTGCAGCGCTGGTCGACAGTGGTGGTCCAGAAGAGCCTCGCCGAGGGTTTCGGCCTCACCGTGACCGAGCCGATGTGGAAGGGCAGGCCGGTGGTGGCCTCGGCGGTGGGCGGGATCCGCGACCAGGTCGAGGACGGCGTGAGCGGCGTCCTCCTCGACGACCCGCGCGACGGCGCCGCGCTGGTGGCGGCGCTAGCACCCCTGCTGGAGGACGCCGACCGGCGCCGGGAGATGGGACGCGCCGCGCACCTGCGGGTGCGCGACCACTACCTCGCCGACCGGCACCTCATCCAGTACGCCGAGCTCTTCGCGCAGCTCGTGGGCGAGGGCTGAGCACTCCCGGCCGAGTTCGAGCAGGGCTAATGTGGACGTCGTGCTGCCGTGCCCGAGGAACGCGTTCAGGCGCCACGGCCGGAAGGTGGATTCGTATGGGACCAGCTGCCCGTCGATCACTCGCATCTCTGTGGATCGCGACGATGATTGCCGCCGGAGCGAGTGTGGCACCTGCTTCGACCAGCGCCGAACCGGTCGCAGGTGACCGCGTGTTCGCCGTGGCCGACCAGGCAAGGAGTGTCACATCCGGGTCGGCTCGTGAGACGCAGCGCCTGCCGTGGCCCTCCGCCGCGAACACGGGTGTCCCGCGAGGAGTGAAATTGAAGCCGTTCAAGGGGCCCTGCACCGTCACGCGTGACAACACCAGGATCGTTGGCAAGCTCGTCAACTGCAATCTGAGCATCCAGGCGTCCGGGGTGCGAATCATCAACTCGAAGATCAATGGCACGGTGTGGAACGACCCGGACACCCCGGGCTACTCCTTCACCATTCGTCGCTCGAACGTCGACGCGGGCGAGCAGGTGTGGTCCGGCGTCGGGTCAAGGAACTTCACCGCGCGGCGCATCGAGGTCGTCGGGGGAACCAGATCGATGATGTGCTGGTTCGCCTGCAAGATCGTCAACAGCTATGTCCACGGACAGCTGAAGGATGAGGCTGGTCGTGAGCACGAGTCGGGCATTCGCATGGGGTCACAGGCCACGCTGATCCACAACACCATCACGTGCGACGCCCCTCCCGTGCCCCCAGACGCGGGTTGTTCCGCCGGACTCACGGGCTACGGCGACTTCGCCGTGGTGGAGGACAACCTGATCCAGAACAACCTCTTCCTCTGGTCGACTGGCGGAACGTGCGCCTACGGAGGCTCGACCAGAGGCAAGCCCTACTCGGCGGGCGTCAACAACATCCGGTTCCTCGACAACGTCTTCGAGCGTGGCCCGACGGGAAACTGCGGAATCTGGGCGGCGACAATGGACTTCGATTCCGATGCCCCGGGGAATCTGTGGACCGGCAACCATTGGCGTCACAGCCATAAGAAGGTGCGGCCGTGGGAGGTGTGAGTCCCCGCCGTGCCGGCCCACTGTTCGTCCAGTTGGGGACCTCGCGGCGATCAGACGCTGTCGCCGAGCAGGTCGTCGTAGAGGTCGAGCATCTTCTTCACCCGGTGATCCCAGAGATGCGTGTCCTCCACCAGCTGCCTCCCAGCCGCCCCCATGCGGAGCCGTAGTTGGCGGTCCGTGCTCAACAGTCGCAGCGCTGCGGCGCAGTCACGGGCGAGCTGGTCAGGGTTGTTCGCAGCAAGTGTGATCGCGCAATCCTCGTTGACGTTGGCGCCGGGGCCGCCTCGCTCGCACACGATCACCGGCAGACCTGAAGCCATTGCTTCGAGAGCAACATTCCCGCCGGGCTCGCGGTAGCTCGGGAACACGAAGATGTCGGCGGCATCGTAGAACGCGTCGACCTCCCTCCGCGGCAAGGATCCATGGAAGACGACGACTCCGTCGAGCGCGAGCTCGCGGACGAGCGCTTCGCAGGCCGCACGATCGTTGCCGTCGCCGATGACGTCCAGCCTCACATCCAGGTCTCGCAGAAGGCTCAAGCTCCGGATCACGTCTCGAAGCCCTTTGGTCCGGATGACCCGTCCGACCCACAACAGCCTCGTCGCGCCCGTACGCCCCGATCGGTCCACCAGGGGGGGCAGTCGCCGCACTGCCGTCTCGCTCATCGTCTCGAGCCGCTGCAGGTGAAGGTCTGCAAGCAGCTGGTTCACGTAGGGTGCGATTCCTACGACGCAGTCTGCTTGTTCGTAGGTCCTTCGCAGGAGTGGGTCGCGCTTGAACCGCCATTGATCCAGTGAGCGAAGTCGTTGGTACCACGGCGTCGCGCCCTCTTCGAGGGTGAACGCGGGCGGTGAGTCCAGGCCTCCGCCCACTGGTCCGATGACCATCGGCACCCCTACCCCCGAGGCGGGACTGGGGTAACGCATCGCGACCGGAACGACCTGATGAGCGATGTCGAAGTGCGTGCCCTTGGCGAGCTCGGCTTTGATCCACCTCCGAGCTCGAACGTAGAAGAGCGGGTATCCGGGTTGCAGCAGGCTGTTGAAGCGTTCGAAGCGGCCCACGCCTCGTGGTTCCGGCCACTCGACGACCCGTACTCCCGACAACTGTTCAGACGGCGGGATGTGATCGCGCTTGTGACTCGTCAGGAGGGTGACGCGGGCATGCTTCGACAGCAGGTCCGCCCACTGGTGGGCAAGCCAGGACTCGCCGACGTCCTGGCCGTCGCAGACGGGCGCGATCAGCAACACCTCTCGCATCAGTCGTTCACGTCCTGTCATCTGGGTAGCAGGTGGTGTGAAGCGCCGAGCACCTCGGGGCGGCGGCCGGGCCGCAGGAGTGCGTGGAGTGTGGGCCAGGAGCGCCTGTGGCCCGTGAGTGCTCGTCTGAGCTCGTTGGCCACAGTCGCGGAGAAGTACACCCACGCCAGAGGGGTTCCTGCGCGCCGGTGGTAGATCCGGACCCTGTTGATGATCTTCATCGTGTGCGTCATCGCGCTCTCGCCGGACCCTCCGCCCACGTGCATTCCGCCGGCATCAGGGGTGTAGACGGTCGTCCAGCCCAGGTCCCTGGCGCGCAGACTGAAGTCCGTCTCCTCGGAGTAGAGGAAGTAGGTTTCGTCAAGGCCACCCACGGTTCGGTAGCAGCGCGCGTCGATGAGGAGGATCGCTCCCACCGCCCAGTCCACGACGTGCACGGTGTCGTAGGCCGAGGAATCCTCGATACGTTCGGTGAAGACCGGCAAGCCGGTGAAGCTGAGGCCGCCGACGCGACCGAGAGTTGGTGCTCGACGCAGCGTGGGGGAGAGTCGCCCGTCTGCTTCTCTGACTCGCGGTGCCACGATCCCGGCTCCGTGCCCGCGCAGGACGTCGAGCATGGCCGGGACCGAACCCGCGTCCAACGTGGCGTCCGGATTGAGTATCAGGTAGGCAGACGCGTCCGCGGATCGGGCAATGCCGAGATTGACGCCAGCCGCATAGCCGCGATTCGTGGACTCGACGAGGACGCAGTCCGTCCGTTGTGAGACGAGGGAACGCGTGCCGTCACGCGAGCCGTTGTCGACAACCACGACCGAGTACGGCGTCGCACCCATCGCCGCCGGGATGCTGTCGAGCAGCTGCGCCACGTGTTCTTCGCTGTTGTAGGTGACGACCACGACTGCGACGCCCACGGACACAGCGGCACTATATCCATCTGCCGAGCCCGTGTTGTCCTTACGGATCAACAGCTCTGACGGACGCTCCCCCGACATGCGGCTGCGTCTCGTTTCCCTGCCCTAGTCGACGAACAGTCCCAGCCAGTCCGAGCAACAGGAAGAGCACGCCCATAGTCTGCGGGAAGGCGAAGGCGTCGAACAGCGCGAGACTGATGAAGCCGACGACGACACTGGCAGTCAGCGCAAGGGAGAGGTCTCTGATGGCGGGATCATTCGTCCGCCTCCTCGTGCGGAGCAATGCGCGGACTGCCACCACGCCGACGCCGAGGAAGGCCACGCTGCCCAGCAGTCCGATCGTGACGAGCAGCAGCAAGTACTGGTTGTCGAAGACGCGATACTTCGGTAGGAAGGTTCCGAGACCGCGGCCCAGCACGGGCGACCGGTCGATGAATTGCGAGGCCAGGTCGAAGCTGCCGGTGCGGGACGACACGCTGGAGTCCTCGGACGCACCCGAGAACAGCTTGACGATCGAGTTCAGCAGGTTCGGTGTCACGACCAGCATGGCGACCACGCCAAGCCCGGCGGCACCCGCCACCCACCACCGGCGGCGCGGTTCCCAGCCGATCATGCAGATGAGCGTCCCCACCGTTACCCCGATGTACGCAGACCGTGACGAGGTCAACGGCACGAGAACACCCATGGCGACGAGCGGGAACCACCGCGTGGCCATACGTGCTGTAGAGAAGAACGCCACGTGAAGGGCGACGGGGAACAACATGGCGATGACGACGCCGAACTCGATCGGATGCACGGCGGTACCGGACGGGCGTGGGAATCCACCGCGGTCGAAATTCCCTGCGGCCTGCGTCAGCGTGAGGCCGGGTATCGCAACACGGTCCACCCACACCTCTCGTGTGAAGGCCTGGAGCAGCCCGAGGACAGCGAGCGCTCCACCAGCGAGCGCGAGGCGCTTCAAGAGCCTGTCGAGCTCCTCGCGCGTGTCGAGGGCGTCGTGGGCGATGAGGAACGTGCCTGCCCAGGAAATGAGCGCCAAGACGGCGACATCCGCCGGGCTCACCTCATCTGGACTTATGGGGTGGCTCATCGCCCAGGCGTACGTCGCGCCCACGCAGAGGAAGAACACGAGCACTGCTCGTCGAATGGGTTGATAGCTCGACGGCGTGGACCGTTCGGCGGCCGCCCGGGAGATCGTCCACAGCAGGAAGCTTCCGAGGCCGAAGACCATCGCGAGAGAACCAGCGCTGCCCAGCGGCCCGACGATCTGCGTGGAAGGGACAGCGAGCAGGAGCACCAGGTACGTGGTGAGCCAGGGGACGGGTCTCATGCAGCTGGACAGAGACGCGCAGCGTTAACGTCCGCGGCCACGGTTCTTTCCCTTTCGCGGACGACGGCTGATGTTCCCGGTGTCGTGGGCTCGTGCTCCGTGCTCCGGGCGAGCCTCTGCAGAGTCGCTCGTGCGGATCATCGCCAGATCGCGTCGCCCAGGCGCGCCTGAGGGCGGTGGCGGATCAGTCGGGGAGACGTCTCCATGCTTTGGGACGGGCGACGCCTCTTCCCCCGTGGGGTCGGGAGCGGGTCCCCCGGCGTCGTCAGGCGCGTCCCGTGCGTGCTGGGGCGCGCCTTCGGCCGGGTCAGGTTGCCGCGAGACTGAGTCCTCGTTTGCGTCCTCGTGCTCGCGTCGCGTTGCTCGACGCTGTTGGCTACGTCCATCGATCGCGCTCGCAGCGAACAGCGTCGCGACAAGACCCGCTATCAAGCCCGCGATGGCGAGGCGTACGGTGCCGCCACGTTGTTCGGTGGCTGAACGATCCTGCGCCAGCACCATGGACCTGATCGTTGCGTTGGCCGGAGCTTCGACCTCAGCCTGGAGTCGCTCGAGTGTTGCTCGCGACTCCTGCATGAGGTACGGCAGGGCCTCGAGTGTCGCGCCATCCGTCGGCCCAGTGACGTCCAAGGCGATGACCGGGCCTCGCGTCGACTCCTCGATGGACACGGCGTAGTCGATGTCCGGGAATTCCTTGCCGACTGCTTCTCTGGTGGATGTGCTCGTCAATGACGAGACGACGACTCGTGCGGGCAGGTCCAGGCCGCTGAGGTCGAGGAAGGGGTTGCCGTTCGGGCCGACGGTCGACTGTGACGGGAGAAGCAGCACGAGGGCCCTCGCAGCGTAGTGGGGAGGGCTGGCCAAGGTGCCGGCATACGCCAGCCCGAGCGAGACCATCAGGCCGGCTAGGAGGACGTACCAGCGGCGGCGCGCGACGCCAATCAGCGCTGGCTTGTCCATGGTGTGCACGTCCCCGTGAGTCGGCCGTCGATAGGCTCCGCTTGGTACGCTCGGCCGAGGCATAAGCCTATCAACCGACTTCAACCGCGTTCCGACGTTTGAGGACGTTCGTTCGATGACAGTAACCGACCTGCTGGTCGCGGCATGGCGACAACGCATCGTGGTCTGCATCGGCATCGTGCTCACTGCTGTTGCGGGCCTCCTGGCCATTCAGGACAGGTCGGTGTTCTGGACGCGTGCGGAGGTCGTCTTCCTTCCGCCCCAAAACGAGTACTACCCGAATGCGCTCCGGTCCTCGTCCGAGTCTGTGATCATCACCGCGGGGGCCGTCGCCAAGCGCGTGCTGGGTCCTGATCGGGTGCCGAAGTACGCGTCCCCGGAGGTGAATCTTGTCGGTGTCGGCGTCCGCGAGGGGTGGTCGATCAGCCTTCCGGACACCGGCGGTCAGTGGTCGTACAGCTTCGACAGCCAGGTTCTGGCGATCGAAGCTGTCGGGCCCTCCCGGGAGTTCGTGCTCGAAACCGTCGCCGAGGTACGTCATCGTGTGTCGAACAGCTTGAGGGCCGTGCAAGTTGCGGAGAGCGTGCCCCCGGAGACCAGGATCTCCCTCAGGGCGTCACCCGGTCAACCGGTCGTCTATGGCGTCGGAGGCAATCGGCCGCGTGCGCTGGGGATGACCGCGGTGCTCGGAGGAATACTGACCTTGTGCGCCGCGCTGGCACGTGACAAACGGCAAGCTCGACGGAAGCGAACGGTGGGCTCCGTGCCCGCCGACCCGGCGTCCCCCTGAGCAGCCCGATGGCGCGGTGACAGACTGCGCCCATGGACAACCTCACCGTCATCGTCCTCGCCGCCGGCGGCGGCACCCGCATGAAGTCGAAGACCATGAAGGTGCTGCACCCGGTCGGCGGGCGCTCCATGATCGGCCACGTGCTCCACGCCGTGCAGGCCGTCGAGCCGACCCGCGTGGTCGCGGTCGTCGGCCACCAGCGCGAGCAGGTGGGGCCGCACATCACCGAGCTGATGCCGTCCGCGGTGCTCGCGGTCCAGGAGACGCAGGAGGGCACCGGGCACGCCGTACGCGTCGCGATGGAGGCGTCCGGCACGACGACCGGCACCGTCATCGTCGCGGCCGGCGACACGCCGCTGCTGGAGGGGGAGTCGCTGCGCGCGTTCGCCGAGGAGCACCACGCCGCGCAGCGGGCGGTGAGCATCCTCAGCGGGCGGCTGGCCGACCCCTTCGGCTACGGCCGGATCGTGCGCAACCACGAGGGCGACGTCGAGGCGATCGTCGAGGAGAAGGACGCCACGCCCGAGCAGCGCGAGATCGACGAGATCAGCTCCGGGATCCTGGCCTTCGACGCGGAGTTCCTCGTCTCCGCGCTGGCCCGCATCACCAACGACAACGCCAAGGGCGAGTACTACCTCACCGACGCCGTCGGCCTGGCGCGCGAGGACGGCCTGACCGTCGGCGCCCACCTCATCGACGACGTCGCGCAGACCGCGGGCGCCAACGACCGGGCCCAGCTCGCCGAGCTCGGCCGCGAGCTCAACCGCCGCGTCGTCACCCGCTGGATGAAGGACGGCGTGACGGTCATGGACCCGGCGACCACGTGGATCGAGGCCGACGTGGTCCTCGAGCCCGACGTGACGATCCTGCCCGGCACGCAGCTGCTCGGCGCGACCGTCGTGCGCGAGGACGCGGTGGTCGGGCCCGACACGACGCTCAAGGACTGCGAGGTCGGCGTCGGCGCGCGCGTCGTACGCACGCACGGCGAGCTCGCCGTGATCGGCGACGAGGCGTCGGTCGGGCCCTTCGCCTACCTCCGGCCCGGCACCCACCTCGGCGTGAAGGGCAAGATCGGCACGTTCGTCGAGACCAAGAACTCGACCATCGGCGACGGCGCCAAGGTCCCGCACCTCTCCTACGTCGGTGACGCCGAGATCGGCGAGGGCACCAACATCGGGGCCGGCACGATCTTCGCCAACTACGACGGGGTGGCCAAGCACCGCACGGTCGTGGGCCGCCACGCCAAGACCGGCTCCAACAACACCTTCGTCGCCCCGGTGGAGATCGGCGACGGCGCGGGGACCGCGGGCGGCACCGTCGTACGCCGCGACGTGCCGGCCGGGGCGCTGGCGGTCAGCAGTGCTCCGCAGCGCAACCTCGAGGGCTGGTCGGAGTCCAGGCGGGCCGGCACGGCGCAGGCCGAGGCCGCGCGAACGGCGCGTGAACAGCAGGGGACGCCCGGGGAGTGACCCCGGGGTTGGTGGTGGCCGGGATGTGGGTCAGACTTCTGTCCAGCACCTCCGAACGAGCCTTCCCCCGAGGCTGACCAGGACAGCGAGGAGTCGCGTCGCGTGACCGGAATGAAGCGGACCACCGAGAAGAACCTGATGGTCTTCAGCGGAAGGGCCTACCCCGACCTCGCCGGCGAGGTCGCCGATCTCCTCGGATCGGGCCTGGTCCCGCAGGACGCGCGGGCCTTCGCCAACGGCGAGCTCTACGTCCGCTACGAGGAGTCGGTCCGCGGGTGCGACGCCTTCGTGATCCAGAGCCACACCGCTCCGATCAACGAGTGGATCATGGAGCACCTGATCATGGTCGACGCGCTCAAGCGGGCGTCGGCCAAGCGGATCACCGTGGTCATGCCGTTCTACGGCTACGCCCGCCAGGACAAGAAGCACCGTGGACGCGAGCCGATCTCGGCCCGCCTGGTCGCCGACCTCTTCAAGACCGCCGGCGCCGACCGGCTGATCACCGTCGACCTGCACGCCGACCAGATCCAGGGCTTCTTTGACGGTCCCGTCGACCACCTGATGGCGCTACCGATCCTCACGGACTACGTCAAGCAGAAGTACGGCGACCAGCAGCTCGCCGTCGTCTCGCCGGACGCCGGCCGGATCAAGGTCGCCGAGCGCTGGTCGGCCCGCCTCGGCGGCGTACCCCTCGCCTTCATCCACAAGACCCGCCGCGTCGACGTCGCCAACGAGGTCGTCGCCAACCGGGTCGTCGGTGAGGTGAAGGGCAAGATCTGCATCCTGACCGACGACATGATCGACACCGGCGGCACGATCGTGAAGGCCGCGGAGGCCTGCGTCGCCGACGGTGCCGCCGGCGTGATCATCGCCGCGACCCACCCGATCCTGTCCGACCCCGCCGTCGACCGGCTGAAGAACTCCTCCGCCGTGGAGGTCGTGGTCACCAACACGCTCCCCGTGCCGCCGGAGAAGCAGTTCGACAAGCTCACCACCCTCTCCATCGCACCGCTCATCGCCCGGGCGATCCGCGAGGTGTTCGAGGACGGCTCGGTGACCTCCATGTTCGACGGCCACGCCTAGGCGTAGTGCCCGAAGCAAGCCCCTGTCGAAGTCCCCGCCTGAGCGGGGACTCCGACTCGTGTAGGGGGTTGTACCGGGCACCAGGTGACGGACTCCCCGCCCGAGCGGGGACTCCGACGCCCGGGAAGTGAGGACTACAGCGTCCGGTCGAGGTCGTCGAGGGAGTCGTTCCACGAGCGGGCGAGGACGGTGGGCACGTCGCCCTCGAGGGCGGTCGCGACCGCGGTGCGCAGCTCGCGGCGCGCGTCGAGCGGGAGCGGGAGCACCGGGAAGGCGTCGCCGATCACGTCGCCCATCGCCTGGCCGGAGCGCTGGGCCAGGGCGAGGCCGTCGGTGACGTAGCGCGAGAGGTAGGGGCGGACGAGGTCCGCCTGGCCCCAGCCCCAGAACCCGGACCCGACGGCGTCGAACTCGTGGCTGCCCAGCTCGCCGCCCATCAGCTGCGCCCAGGCGGCGGCCTTGGCCTCCGGCGTGGGTACGGCGGCGCGGGCGGCGAGCGCGGCGTGGTGGCCGGAGACCGACTTGTCGCGCTGCTCCTCGCGGGCGATCCAGGAGTCGTCGCCGAGCTCGGCGAGCCGGTGGACGGCCGCCCAGCGGACGGTCTGGTCGACGTCGTCGCGGCCGAGCCACTCGAGGAGGAAGTCGCGGTCGGCGCTGATCCGGGCGAGCACGCGCGACGCGCCGGCGGCGAGGGCCGGGTCACCACCGTCGACGGCACCGCGGGCGATGTCGGCGACGACCGCGAGGTGCTCGGCCGCCTCGGCGGGCTCGGCGTAGCGCCGGGTGATCGACTGGAGCGCGCGCATGACGCCCTCGAAGACCAGCGGGTGGGTCTCCGGCCGCAGGTGGGTGTCGGCCATGGCGATGAAGTCGGCGACCGGGACGACCTGCGACTCGCAGAGGTCGACCGCGGTCCACCACAGCATCGCGCGGGTGAGCTGGGACTCGACCGACGACAGTCCGCCGGTGATCGCGGCCCACGACTGCTCGTCGGGGCGGACCACCGCGAAGGTCTCGTCGCCGGAGTTGGGCACCACGACCCTGCCGGCGAGGTCGTCGAGGCGCAGCGGCTCGTCGCCGAGGAGCACGTCGCGGGAGTCCACGAGCCGCATCGCGTCGTCGTACGCCGACACGGTGATGCGGTGCGAGCGCGAGCCCTCGCGGGTGAGCACGGGCACCCCGTCGTCGCCGCGGGTGACCCGCAGGGTGTCGAAGCCGGTCGCGCGGAGCCACGCCTCGGCCCAGCCCCGCACGTCCTTGTCGGTGGCGGAGTCGAGGGAGTCGAGGAACGCCGCGAGGTCGGCGTTGCCGAACGCGTGTGTGGTCAGGTGCTTGTTGACCCCGGCGAGGAAGTCCTCCTCGCCGAGCCAGTGGCCGAGCTGGGCGAGCGCCGCGTTGCCCTTGGCGTAGGTGATCATGTCGAAGTTCGCGAAGGCGGTGTCGACGTCGACGATCTTCTCGGTGTCCTCGGCGATCGGGTGCGTCGAGCGGCGCCGGTCTGCGCGGTAGCCGGCGGGCTTGCGGGTGATCGCGGCCGACGTCCAGGCGTCGGTGTAGCCCGCCGCCACGCCCGCCACGTCGTAGCCCATGAAGTCGGCGAACGACTCGTTGAGCCACGAGTCCTCCCACCACTTCATGGTCACCAGGTCGCCGAACCACATGTGCGCCATCTCGTGGGCGATCGTCGAGGCCAGCCACTCGCGCTCCAGCTCGGTGGGCGTGCCCTGGGTGAGCGCCTGGTCGCGGAAGACCACGCACCCGGGGAACTCCATCGCACCCCAGTTGAGGCCGGGCGCGAAGACCTGCTGGTAGTCGGCGTAGGGGTAGTCCGGCTCGAAGACGGTCGTGTAGTGCTGGAAGCAGGCGCTGGTGATGCGCTTGAGCTCCTCGGCGTCGCGCTGCAGCTCGCGGCCCTGCGACGCCCGCGCGTGCCAGCCGAACGGCAGCGTGCCGCCGGGCGCCGGGGCGTACGGCTCGTCCCAGGTCACCGACACCCACGGGCCGCCGACGAGGGTGAACAGGTACGACGAGAACGGCGGGGTGGTGCCGAAGGTCCAGGTGTCCGCGGCGTCGTCGCCCTCGTCCGACGTGCGCCCCCCGAGCGGGCCGTTGCCGAGCACCGTCCAGTGCGACGGCGCGGTGACCGTCAGGGTGAACGTCGACTTGATGTCGGGCTGGTCGAAGCAGGGGACGACCTTCTGCGCGATGTCCATCGAGGTGTGCGCGCAGACGTAGCGCTCACCGTCGGCCGGGTCGACCGTCACGGTCATGCCGTCGCCGTCGGTGACGTACGGCATCCGGGCCGTGACCCGGACCGAGTTCGACTCGGCGAGGTCGGTCAGCGCGATCCGCCCGTCGGCGTACGGCGCCGGCGCGCCGTCGAGGGTCACGTCGGTGCCGCCGTTGAGCTCGAGGAACGTCGACGCCCCGGGCCGGGTGCAGCCGAAGGAGATCGTCGCCTCGACGCCGAAGTCCTCGGTCGAGGTCAGGTCGAGGTGGAGCTCGGTGTGGACGTCGGTCAGCAGGACGGCGCGCTCGCGCGCCTCGGGGAGCATCAGGGGCACCGGGACACCCTAGACAGCGGTCCGTGACCGGCGCCTGCGACTTGTCGTGCCGCGACGGCCCCGCCGTGATTCGACCTCGCGCCCGACCCCGGTCTAGGCTTGGGAAGTTGCCTCGGCGAGGGAGCCTGCACGAACAGGACTCCGTGATCGACTGGGCCGGCCCGCACCGCTGCGCCGCGCCCCCGATCCGGAGCGCGGCGTTCGTCGTCTCCGGCCCGAGGCCCCCCGAACCCCGCACCGACCTACGGAGAACACGATGTCTGCCCCCGAGAAGATCACCGCCGAGCCCCGCACCGAGTTCGGCAAGGGCGCCGCCCGCCGGATCCGTCGCGAGGACAAGATCCCCGCCGTCATCTACGGCCACGGCAACGACCCGGTCCACGTCATCCTGCCCGGCCACCAGACGATGATGGCGCTCAAGCACGGCGGCGCCAACGCGCTCCTCGCGCTCGACGTCGACGGCTCCGAGCAGCTCGCGCTGACCAAGGACGTGCAGATCGACCCGATCCGCCGCGTCATCGAGCACCTCGACTTCGTCGCCGTCCGTCGTGGCGAGAAGGTCACCGTCGACGTCCCGGTCCACGTCGTGGGCGACGCCGCTCCCGAGACCCTCGTCGTCAACGAGAACACGGTCGTCTCCGTCGAGGCCGAGGCCACCCACATCCCCGAGTTCTTCGAGGTCTCCGTCGAGGGCGCCGCAGCCGGCACCCAGATCCTGGCCAAGGACCTCGACCTCCCGTCCGGCACGACCCTGCTCGCCGACGAGGAGCTGCTCATCGTCAACGTGACCGAGCAGATCTCCGCCGAGGCCCTCGAGGCCGAGCTGGAGGAGGCCGAGGCCGAGGCCGGCATCGAGCACGACGCCCCCGAGGGCGAGACCGAGGCGCCCGCGGGCGACGAGGCCGCTGCCGAGGACGCCGCCGAGGGCACCGACTCCGAGTGACCCCCTGAGCGGGCACTTCCTCGCGCTGGATCACACCGACCGGGCACTTCCTCGCGCTGCAGCGCGACGAAGTGCCCGGTCGGCGCATCTCAGCGCGACGAAGTGCCCGGTGGGCGATGGAAGGATGACGACGTGACGACGGACCAGACCGGCGGGTCGAGCGACGTGTGGCTGGTCGTCGGGCTCGGCAACCCCGGTCCGGCGTACGCCGGGCACCGGCACAACATCGGCTACCTGGTCACCGACGAGCTCGCGTCCCGCATGGGATCGCCGTTCCGGTCCCACAAGTCGGGTCGCGCCGACGTCGTCGAGGGCCGGCTGTCGCTCGGCGGGCCGCGCGTGGTGCTGGCCCGCGGCCGCGGCTACATGAACGAGTCCGGCGGCCCGGTGAAGGCGCTCGCGACGTTCTACAAGGTCGACCCGGCCCACATCATCGCCGTCCACGACGAGCTCGACATCGCCTTCGGCACGCTGCGCGTCAAGCTCGGAGGCGGCGACAACGGCCACAACGGGCTGAAGTCCATGCGGTCCTCGCTGGGCACCGGCGACTTCTACCGCGTCCGCGCCGGCATCGGCCGGCCGCCCGGGCGCCAGGACGTCGCCGACTTCGTGCTGTCCAACTACTCGACCGTCGAGCGCAAGGAGCTGCCGTTCCAGGTCTCCGACGCCGCCGACGCCGTCGAGTCGCTCATCACCGACGGCCTCGAGAAGACCCAGCAGCGCTTCAACTCCTAGCCGCCCCGGCCGGGCCCGTCCCCCGTTTGGGGCATGAGGGCGCGCGCGCCAGCGCCTAGCGTCGGCACGGACGGACGGGGGACCTCGATGGCTCGAGCCGGCTCATCCGGTGGGCGCCGGCGCCCGCGGCCGCGCCGTGTGCTGGCGGTCGCCGCGCTGCTCGGCGTGCTCGGGCTCGGGGTCGCCGTGCTGCTCGACCTCAGCCTGACCAGCCGGATGGGCCGCATCGACGGCGCCTTCGACGGCCTCGGCGACCGGCCGCCGGCTCAGCCCGGCGAGACGATCCTGATGGTCGGCACGCGACCGGGCGGCGAGGCGGACGTGACCTGGCTGCCCGGCGAGCAGTCCGTCGAGGCGGTCATGGTCGTCGAGGTCACTCCCGACGGGCGCAGCGCGCGGGTGGAGTCCGTGCCCGTCCCGTACGACGAGCGGGCGGAGCTGGGCGGGCAACCGGCCAGCGCTGCCGTGGCGGCGGTGGAGTCGACGCTGGGGCGTCGCGTCGACCACCTGATGGCGATCGACTGGCAGACGTTCGCCGACCTCGCCGCCGACAACGGCGTGGACGCCACCTACCGCTACGGCTCCACCCCCGTCGCCCAGCACGACTACCTGCGCCTCGTCCTCGAGGGCACCCTCCACGCCGAGCTGCGCAAGCAGCCCCTCGCGCTCTACCGCGCGCTGCGCACCACCGCGTCCGGCGTCGCGGTCGACGACACGTGGTCGGTGCTCGAGCTCGACCTCCTGGTGCTCCACCTGCGCGACCTCCGCTCGGCCGACATCACCTTCACCGCAGCCCGGTAGGGCTCCCCAAAATGGGCGAAAGCCCCCGTGAGCGGTCCGTCCGGGCCGTCGCGGTCCACAAGATCGGAGCATGTCGGGCGTGGGGCCCGGCGCGCGAGCCCGGGGGAGTGAGATGGCTGTCGCCAGTGTCGTCATACCTGCCCACAACGAGGCAGCCACGATCGGCCGCAACCTGCGCGCCCTCCGCAAGGGCACCGGTGCCGACCTCGACGTGGTCGTCGTCTGCAACGGCTGCACCGACCGGACGGCCGACGTGGCACGCGCCGCCGACCCGGGTGCACGCGTCATCGAGATCGCGCAGCCCTCGAAGGTCGAGGCCGTGCGGGTCGGCAACGCCGCGACCGACGTCTTCCCGCGCATCCACCTCGACGCCGACATCGAGCTCGACGGGGCCGCCGCGCTCCGGCTCATCGAGCCGATCGCCCGCGAGGAGGTCCTCGCCACCGCTCCCCGACGCGACGTCCCCCGCACCGGCTGCTCACGCTGGGTGCGCTGGTACTACGACGTCTGGGAGGCGCTGCCCCAGGTGGAGCACGGACTCTTCGGCCGCGGCGTCGTCGTCCTCTCCGAGCAGGGGCAGGCGCGGGTCGCCGCGCTCCCGCGGATGATGAGCGACGACCTCGGCATGTCCGACTCGTTCAGCAGCGACGAGCGTCGCGTCGTGCCCAGCGCCGTCGCCGTCGTGCACCCGCCGCGCACCGTCCGTGACCTGGTGCGGCGCCGGATCCGCATCGCGACCGGCAACGCCCAGGCCGGCCAGCTCGGCGTACGTCGCCCCGCCTCGCGCACCAGCGCGCGCACCCTGCTCGGCCTCGCCGTCACCCGGCCCGGCCTGGCCCTCCGACTCCCGGTGTTCGTGGCCGTCCACGTCGCCGCCCGGCTCGGCGCCCGCGGGGCGCTGAGGTCCGGGGACTTCACCACCTGGCAACGAGACGAAAGCTCACGCACATGACCTCACTGTCCAACGCGCGGTCACGCGACCGCGCCCTCGTCGCTCCCACGGCGACCGTCGAGGACGGCGCCCGCGTCGGTCCCGGCGCCCAGGTGTGGGACCAGACCGTCGTGCGCTCGGGGGCGCAGGTCGGCGACGGCACCATCCTCGGGCGCGGCGTCTACGTCGGCCCCGGGGCGCGCATCGGGGAGCGCTGCAAGGTGCAGAACCAGGCGCTGGTCTACGAGCCGGCCGTCCTGGGCGACGGTGTCTTCATCGGCCCGGCGGTCGTGCTCACCAACGACACCTACCCCCGGGCCGTCACGACCGACGGCCGGCGCAAGAGCGCCGAGGACTGGGAGCCGGTCGGCGTGACCATCGAGGAGGGAGCGTCCGTCGGGGCGCGCGCCGTGTGCGTGGCCCCGGTGCGGATCGGCCGCTGGGCCAGCGTCGGGGCGGGCTCGGTCGTGACGCGCGACGTGCCGGACCACGCGCTCGTCGTCGGCTCGCCCGCGAGGCGGATCGGCTGGGTCGGGCGCAGCGGTGTCCCGCTCGTCTCGGACAACCGTGACCGGTGGATCTGCCCGGTCACCGGAGAGGTCTACGTGGAGGCCGACGGCCGACTGGAGGAAGCACGATGAGCACCCGCACCACCGGCCCGCTGGGCATCGCCGTCATCGGCGCCGGCTACTGGGGCCCCAACCTGGTCCGCAACTTCGGGGCGTCCCCCGACTGGAGCCTCGAGCTGGTCTGCGACCTCGACCTCGAGCGGGCCCGGCGCATCGCCGGCCCGCACGTCGAGGTCACCGACAGCGTTGACCGGGTGCTCGACGACCCGCGGATCGACGCGGTCGCCATCGCCACCCCGGCGCGGACCCACCACGGCCTGGCGCTGCAGGCGCTGAGCGCGGGCAAGCACGTGCTGGTGGAGAAGCCGCTGGCAGACAGCGTCGTTCGCGGCCGCACCATGGTCGACCTGGCGGACGCGCAGGGCCTGACCCTGATGACCGACCACACCTACTGCTACACCCCGGCCGTGCAGAAGATGCGCGAGCTGGTGAGCAGCGGCGAGCTCGGCCAGGTGCACTTCGTCGACTCGGTCCGCATCAACCTCGGGCTCGTGCAGCCCGACATCGACGTGCTCTGGGACCTCGCCCCGCACGACCTCGCGATCCTCGACTTCGTGCTGCCGGGCGGTCTGCCGACCACGGGCATCGGCGCGACCGGCGCCGACCCCATCGGCGCCGGCCGCGCCTGCGTCGGCCACCTGACCCTGCCGCTGCCGGACGACGGCCTCGCGCACGTGCACGTCAACTGGCTGAGCCCGACCAAGATCCGCCAGATGGTGATCGGCGGCTCGCGCCGCACCCTGGTGTGGGACGACCTCAACCCGCAGCAGCGGCTGAGCATCTACGACCGCGGCGTCGACCTCGCCCGCACGTCGGTCGCCGGCGCCGACCGCGCCGCCTCCACCGTCTCCTACCGCCTCGGCGACACGTGGTCCCCGGCGCTGCCCGAGCGCGAGGCCCTCGGGTCGATGGTCACCGAGTTCGCCGCGGCCATCCACGAGGGCCGTCCGGCCCTCACCGACGGCCGGTCCGGGCTGCGCGTCCTGGAGGTGCTCGAGGCCGCCTCGCGGCGGCTGGCCGAGCGCGCGGAGACGGCGTACGACACCGCGCTGCCGGTCCCGGCCGGCCCGCCGCCGGTGCCCCGCCAGGCCGGATCCACGAGCGAGCCCGTGATGGAGGGCGCCCGATGACCGCGCTGGCCGGAGCGACCGCCCTGGTGACCGGCGGTGCCGGCACGATCGGGTCGACGCTCGTCGACCAGCTCTTCGACGCCGGGGCCGCCCAGGTGCGGGTCCTCGACAACTTCGTCCGCGGACGCGAGGCCAACCTCGCCGACGCCCTCGGCCGCGACGGCGCCGACCTCGTCCTGGTGCGCGGCGACATCCGCGACCGCGACCTGGTCCACGACCTGACCAGCGGCTGCGACGTCGTCTTCCACCAGGCGGCCATCCGGATCACGCAGTGCGCGGAGGAGCCGCGGCTGGCGCTGGAGGTGCTCGTCGACGGGACCTTCAACGTCATCGAGGCGGCGGCGACCACGCCCGGTGTCGACAAGGTGGTGGCGGCCTCGTCGGCGTCGGTCTACGGGCTGGCCGAGGAGTTCCCGACCCCCGAGCACCAGCACCCCTACGACAACGACACCTTCTACGGAGCGGCCAAGACCTTCAACGAGGGCATGCTGCGCAGCTTCCGCGCCATGAACGGCCTCGACTACGTCGCCCTGCGCTACTTCAACGTCTACGGCCCGCGGATGGACGTGCACGGCCTCTACACCGAGGTCCTCGTGCGGTGGATGGAGCGCATCGACGACGGCATCCCGCCGCTGATCTTCGGCGACGGACGCCAGACCATGGACTTCGTCTTCACCACCGACATCGCGCGCGCCAACGTGCTCGCGGCGTCCAGCGGCGTGGTCGAGGGCGTCTACAACGTGGCCCGCGGCGAGGAGACCAGCCTGCTGGGGCTCGCCGAGACCCTGCTGCGGGTGATGGGCTCCGACCTGCCCGTCGAGCACGGGCCGGAGCGCGGCGTCAACGGTGTCGTACGACGCCTCGCCGACACGTGCGCGGCCGAGCGTGACCTCGGCTTCGTCGCGACCACCGGCCTCGAGGACGGACTGCGCCAGCTCGTCGAGTGGTGGCGTCCGCAACGCGAGCAGATCGCCGCCGGGCGCCCCGTGGCGGTGACGTCATGAGCCTCGACCACCTCGCCGAGCAGCAGCTGACGCGCATCAACGTGATGCAGCCGTGGCTCGGCGAGGAGGAGGTGGCCGCCGTCTCGGAGGTGCTCCGCTCCGGATGGGTGGCCCAGGGTCCGAGGGTGGCGGAGTTCGAGGCCGCCTTCGCCGCGTCCCAGCAGGTCGCCCACGCGGTCGCGCTGAGCAGCTGCACGACGGCGCTGCACCTGGCGCTCGTCGTCGCCGGGGTCGGCCCCGGGGACGAGGTCGTGGTCCCGTCGTTCTCCTTCGTCGCCACCACCAACGCACCGACCTACGTCGGCGCGACGCCGGTCTTCGCCGACGTCGACCCCGTCACCGGCAACCTGACGGCCGCCACGATCGCCACGGTGGTCACCCCGCGGACACGCGCGGTGATCGCCGTGGACCAGGGCGGGGTCCCGCTCGACCTGCGCGCGATCCGCGCGTGGTGCGACCCCCTCGGCATCACGGTGGTCGAGGACGCCGCCTGCGCCGCCGGATCCACCGCGCACGGCCGCCCGACCGGGTCGGAGGCGGAGATCGCCACCTGGTCGTTCCACCCGCGCAAGCTGCTCACCACGGGCGAGGGCGGGATGCTCACCACCTCACGCGCGGACTGGGCCGCGCGCGCCCGCCGGCTGCGCGAGCACGCGATGAGCGTCTCCGCCGCCGACCGGCACGCCAGCCTCCTCGCACCGCCCGAGAGCTTCGACGAGGTCGGCTTCAACTTCCGGATGACCGACCTCCAGGCGGCCGTCGGGCTGGTCCAGCTCGGCCGGCTCCCCGAGATGGTCGCCCGCCGCCGCGAGCTCGCCGCGAGGTACGCCGACGCGGTCGCCGCCATGCCCGGCCTCCGGCTCGTGGGCGACCCCGCGTGGGGCACCACCAACTACCAGTCCTGCTGGCTCGAGGTCCTCCCGGAGCACCCGATGGACCGCGAGCAGATGATGGAGCACCTCGCCGCCGCGGGCATCTCGGCGCGGCGCGGCATCATGGCCGCCCACCGCCAGCCGGCCCACGCGGACCGGCCCCACGTGCCGCTCCCGGTCACCGAGCGGCTGACCGACGCGACACTCGTCCTGCCGCTGTTCCACCAGATGACCGACGCGGAGCACCAGCGGGTGTGCGACGCCCTCGCCTCGGCGTGGCGACCGTGAGCGGGCTGGTGCTGGTCGGCGCCAGCGGGCTGGCCCGGGAGGCGACCGCGGTCGCGGTCCTGCTCCAGCACGACGGCCCGGTCCAGGTGGTCGACGACGACCACGCCCGGTGGGGCACCCTGCACGGCCTCGCGCCGGTGCTCGGTGCGGTCGACCTGGTGCCCGGGCTGGTCGACCACGAGGTCGTCCTCACCCTCGGCAAGGGCCGGATCCGCCGCCGGGTCGCGACGCGCCTGGCCATGCTCGGCCTCGACGCCTCGCGCTACACCACCCTGCTGCACCCGCGGCTCGTGCTGCCTGGCAGCTGCCACATCGGCCGGGGCTCGATCGCCCTCGACGGGGTGGTGCTGACCGCCGACGTCGAGGTCGGCGAGCACGTCGTCCTGATGCCGCACGTCACCCTCACGCACGGCTGCACCGTCGCCGACTACGCCACCCTCTGCGCCGGGGTGTCCCTCGGGGGTGACGTCGAGGTCGGCGAGGCCGCCTACCTCGGCATGAACGCCTCCGTGCGCGAGGGCGTGCGCATCGGGGCCGACGCCACCGTCGGGATGGGCTCGGTGGTCCTCGACGACGTACCCGCAGGAGAGACCTGGGTGGGAGTGCCCGCCCGACCGATCCGGACAGGAGTCCATGCATGAGCAGCAACAGCAGCACCGTCCCCTTCGTCGACCTCGCCTCGCAGCACGCGGAGGTCGCGGCCGAGGTGGAGGCGGGGATCGCGGCGGTCTTCGCTGCCACGGCGTTCGTCGACGGCCCGGCCGTCGCGGACTTCGAGCACCAGTACGCCTCGTTCGTCGACGTCGACCACTGCGTCGGCGTCGCCAACGGCACGGACGCGCTCGAGCTCGCGCTGCGGGCGGCGGGGGTCGGGCCGGAGGGCGAGGTCGTCATCCCGGCCAACACCTTCATCGCCACCGCCGAGGCGGTCTCGCGGATCGGCGCGGTCCCGGTCCTCGTGGACTGCGACGACGAGCGCCTGCTCATCGACCCCGACCTGGTCGAGGGGGCGATCACCGACCGCACCCAGGCCGTCGTGGCCGTGCACCTCTTCGGCCAGCTCGCGCCCGTGGAGCGGCTCGCGCAGGTCTGCGGCGACGCGGGCGTCCCCCTCGTCGAGGACGCCGCGCAGTCGCAGGGCGCCCGGCTCGCCGGCCGCGGCGCGGGTGCGCTCGGCACGGTCGCGGCGACCAGCTTCTACCCCGGCAAGAACCTCGGTGCGGCGGGCGACGCCGGCGCGGTCACCACCGACGACGCGACCATCGCCGCCGAGGTGCGCCGCCTGCGCAACCACGGGTCCTCGACCCGCTACGTGCACGACGTGATCGGCATGAACTCCCGGCTCGACACGGTGCAGGCGGTCTACCTGCGCGCCAAGCTCGACCGGCTCGAGAAGTGGAACGAGCTGCGGGTCCGCGCGGCTGCCCGCTACGACCGCCTGCTGGCCGACGTGCCCGGCGTACGCCGCCCGCTGCTCGGCGCGGAGGGGCAGCACGTGTGGCACCTCTACGTCGTCCGGGTCGCCGAGCGCGACCGGGTCCTGGCGGAGCTGGGCCGGGCCGGCGTCGGCGCCGGCATCCACTACCCCTACCCGGTGCACCGCACCGGCGCCTACGCGCACCTCGGCCTCGGGCCCGGGACGGCGCCGGTCGCGGAGGCCGCGGCCGGGGAGATCCTCTCGCTCCCGATGCACCCGCACCTCACCGAGGCGCAGCAGGACCGCGTCGTCGAGGTGCTCGCCGACGCGGTGGCGGGCGGCCGGTCGTGACCACCCTGCTCGTCGCCAACGACGGCGGCCACCTGATGCAGCTGCACACCCTGCGGCCGCGGCTCGGCGTGGGCGACGACGTGGTGTGGGTGACGCCCCGTACGCCGCAGACGGAGTCGCTGCTCGCGGGGGAGCGGGTCCACTGGGCACTGCCCTGCCCGCCCCGGGACACCCGGGCGCTCGCGCGCAACGCGCTCGCGTGCCGCAGCCTGTTCGCCGACCACGACGTCACGCTGGTCGTCAGCACCGGCGCCGCGCTCGCCCTGGCGGTGCTCCCGCAGGCGCGGCTGCGCGGCATCGAGACGGTCTACATCGAGAGCGCGACCCGGCTGGCCGCGCCCTCGCTGTCCGGCCGCGCCCTCGCGATGGTGCCCGGCATCGCGACCTTCAGCCAGTCCAGCGCCCTGGCGCGGGGCCACTGGCAGTTCCTCGCCTCGCCGTGGGAGCTGTACGAGACGGCACCCGCCGTCGAGCGACCGGTGCGGTCCATGGTGGTGAGCCTCGGCACCCAGGACGGCTACGGGTTCCGCCGCCTCCTCGACCGGCTGGTGCCCCTCGTGCCGGAGGGCGCCGAGGTGCTGTGGCAGACCGGCGGCACCGACGCCAGCGGCCTCGGGATCGACGCCCGCGAGCGGGTGCCTTCGGAGGAGATGGCGTCCGCGATCCGCGCTGCCGACGTCGTGGTCGCCCACGCCGGCACGGGCATCGCGCTCATGGCCCTCGAGAACGGCAAGTGCCCGATCCTGGTGCCCCGCCGGGCCATGCACGGCGAGCACGTCGACGACCACCAGCTCACGATCGCGCTCGAGCTCGCGCTGCGCGACCTGTGCATCTCCCGCGACGCCGACAGCCTCAAGGCGCGCGACCTCGTGGCCGCCGCGAGCCGCACCGTCACCAAGGTGAGCGACCCGCCGCCGCTGCACATCAGCGGACTGCGGATCCCGCGCCAGCGTTCGCGCGGCGCTCCGGCCCAGGCGGCGGGTGCCTGATGGCGTCCTGAATTTGGGGATATCGGGTCCCAGCGGTCGTCGCTCGGGTGGCGCGCCAAGAAGATCTGACCGTGGCGCCGTTGGGGTGCGTCAAGAGGATGGGGATGAGATGGACAGCGCTGTCGCGAGTCGTACGGTTGGTCTCGGACGGGCATGGACGGTGCGGTTGCTTGTTCTGGCGGTGGTCGCGGCACTCAACGCGCTCCTGGGTCCGGCGTCGCTGGGCGGGCCTGCCCCCGCGAACGCGGCCGATCCCTGTGCTCCGGGCGGCAACAAGATCGCGTGCGAGAACTCCAAGCCTGGCACCGACCCCGCTGTGTGGGATGCGATCTGGGGAGCGGGCGACGAGTCGATCCAGGGGTTCTCGACAGACATTTCTGTCAACGTGGGCCAGCGCATCGACTTCAAGATCAAGACCGACGCGTCGGCCTACACCATCGACATCTACCGCATCGGCTACTACCAGGGCAACGGCGCCCGGAAGATCACCTCCGTCACGCCGTCAGCCTCGTTGCCGCAGAGCCAGCCCAACTGCATCTCGGACCTGACTACTGAGACCTACGACTGCGGTAACTGGGCCGTGTCGGCATCCTGGAACGTACCGTCCACCGCTGTCTCGGGGATCTACATCGCGCACCTCAAGCGCGGCAATGGAGACGCCAGCCACATCACCTTCGTCGTGCGCGACGACGCGAGCACCTCCGACGTGATCTTTCAGACCTCGGACACGACGTGGCAGGCCTACAACACCTACGGCGGCTCGGACTTCTACCGGGGCGGAGCCAACGGTCGTGCCTACAAGGTTTCCTACAACCGCCCCGTGCTGACTCGCGGTGGAATCGGTGGACGGGACTTCTTCTTCGCCAATGAGTACCCCATGGTGCGCTTCCTGGAACGCAACGGGTACGACGTCTCCTACATGGCCGGCGTCGACTCCGACCGCCGCGGCCAGCTCATCAAGAACCACCGGGTGTTCCTCTCGGTCGGGCACGACGAGTACTGGAGCGGCGCGCAGCGCGCCAACGTCGAGGCGGCCCGAGACGCCGGAGTGAACCTGCAATTCCTCAGTGGTAACGAGGTGTACTGGCGCACGCGCTACGAACCCTCGATGGACAGCAGCCACACTCCCTACCGCACTCTTGTCACCTACAAGGAGACGTGGGACCGGATGAAGTCCGACCCCGCCCCGCAGTGGACAGGGACGTGGCGAGACCCGCGATACGCACCGACCTCGCAAGGCGCGGGGCGGCCTGAAAATGCGCTGACAGGCACTATGTACCAAGCCAACTACAGCGACCTCCCGGTCACCGTCAGCGCAGAAGAAGGAAAGTATCGGCTTTGGCGCAACACCTCTCTGGCAAGCCTGACGACCGGTCAGTCTCGGCAGTTGGCGCCGCACACCGTCGGTTACGAATCAAACGAGGACATCGACAACGGCCACCGGCCTGCGGGGCTGGTGCGGCTGTCGACGACCGTCGGGCCGACGCCTGAATACCTCCGCGACTACGGGAACTCCGTGACGCCAGGAACCACTACCCACAACCTCACCCTCTACCGCGCAACGAGCGGTGCGCTCGTCTTCAGTGCCGGGTCGGTCCAGTGGACTTGGGGCCTGGACGGCGAGCACGACTCGCCCTTCCTCGCCGAACCTCCGGACATCCGGATGCAGCAGGCCCAGGTCAACCTGCTGGCCGACATGAACGCCCAACCCAGCACGTTGATGGGCGGGCTCGTGACTGCGACGAAGTCCACCGACACCACCGGTCCGACCGTTACGATCACCTCGCCGGCTGCCGGCGCCACGATCGCCAACGGGACCCAGCGCACCGTCAACGGCACCGCGACGGACGTGGGAGGCGGCCGTGTCGCCGGGGTCGAGGTCTCGACCAACGGGGGCGACACCTGGCACCCCGCCACGGGTACCACATCGTGGTCGTACAGCTACGTCCAGAAGGGGATGGGCACCGTTGCGGTGCGCGTCCGCGCCAGCGACGACAGTGCCAACATCGGCTCGGTCGCGACCCGAAACGTCAACGTCAGCTGCCCGTGCTCGATCTTCGGTGCGGAAGTCCCGCCGGTTGCGGCCGCGGACGACAGCGGCGCGGTCGAGCTCGGGCTTCGCTTCACCCCCACCAGCGACGGCTACATCTCCGGTGTGCGCTTCTACAAGGGCACCGGCAACGGCGGTAGCCACAAAGGCTCCCTGTGGAGCAGCAGCGGCGCCCAACTCGCGACCGGCACCTTCGCGAACGAGACCACCACTGGTTGGCAGACCCTCAACTTCACCTCACCCGTGCCGGTGATCGCCAACCAGACCTATGTCGCTTCTTACACCGCCCCCCAAGGAAGGTATGCCCTGGGCACGGACGCGTTCTGGGCCGCATCGAGAGCGGCACCGCCGTTGACCGTCCCCGGCGGATTCGGGAGTGCGCCCTCCGGGGTCTTCGGATACGCGGGACTGTTCCCGGCCAACAGCTACCAGAGCAGCAACTACTACGTGGACGTGCTGTTCACCACCGTGGACAACTCGCCGCTGGTGACCACGAGCCAGTGGCCGGTCGCCGGCTCCACCAGCGTGCCGGCCAACACGACGGTGCGCGCCACGTTCTCGAAGCCCATCACACCCGGCTCGGCCACCATCGTGGTCAAGGACGCGCTCGACCAGACAGTGGCGGGCAGCTCCGCCTACGACGCGACGACGCGGACGATCACTTTCACGCCGTCAGCACCCCTGGCAAGCTTCGTCGAGCACACCGCCACGGTGTCGGCGACCGACAGCTTGGGCCAGCAGGTCTCGGCCGGCAAGACGTGGACGTTCCGGACCGCCAAGCCGCCCACCGCGCCGGGCGTGTGCCCGTGCAGCCTGTTCGACGACGGGTCCCAGCCGAGCGTCCTGGAAGACTCCGACCAATCACCGGTCACGCTGGGCGTGCGCTTCAGCTCCTCGGTCGACGGCAGCGTCACCGCCATCCGGTTCTTCAAGGGCCCGAACAACACCGGGAGCCACGTGGGCACCCTCTGGTCCGCCAACGGCACGCAGCTGGCGACGGGCACGTTCAACGGCGAGTCCACGTCGGGGTGGCAGACCCTGGTGCTCAGCACCCCCGTCACGATCACCAAAAATACCGACTACATCGCCTCCTACCGCGCACCTGCGGGTCGCTACTCGGTCACGCCCAACGGATTCTCCTCCGGCTCGCTCTCCCGTTCGCCGCTCAATGTGGCGAGCAACGCGGGCGCCTACACCTACGGAACGGGTTTCCCGTCGAACACCTCGCCCAGCAACTATATGGTGGACGTGGTCTTCGAGAAGGCGCCGGCGCCCCTGACGGTGACCGGGCAGTCGCCGGCACCCGGCGCTACCCAGGTCGGCCGTGGCAGTCAGGTCGTGCTTGAGGTGAGCACGCCGCTGGCAAGCGGCTACTCGGTGGCCGTCACCTCGGGCGGTATGCCTGTCCCGGGCACGACGACCCTCGGTGCGGGAGGCACCCGACTGACCTTCACCCCAACCAGCACGCTTCCTGCCGGGGCGACCATCAACGTAGTGGCGTCCGGTCTCACGTCGATCGAGGGCGCCACCCTCGTCAACCAGTCCTGGTCCTTCCAGACCCGAAGCAGCGAGCCGGCCGAGGTGCAGAACTTGTTCGGGTCCGTGACGCCCGCCAACGCCACGAACGATGACAGCTCGCCCGTCGAGCTCGGGGTCGAGTTCACCCCGACGAAGGCCGGGCAGGTCACCGGGATCCGCTTCTTCAAGGGTGCAGGCAACAACGGGGTCCACCAGGGCTCCCTGTGGTCGGCCAGCGGCACCAAGCTCGCCGGGGTCACCTTCGTCGGCGAGACCGACTCCGGCTGGCAGACGGCCATGTTGAGCACGCCCGTCGACGTCACGGCCGGCACGCCGTACGTTGTGTCGTACTTTGCCCCCCAGGGCCACTACGCGACGACGGCCGGATTCTTCAACAACCAGTGGGTGTCCGGCGATCTGCGATCGTCCGCGACGACGAACGGCCGCTACCGCTACGGCGCCAGCGGCGGGTTCCCACAGTTCTCCTGGAACGCCACGAACTACTTCGTCGACGTGCTGTTCGAGAAGACGCCGTCTGCGGTCACCATTGCCTCCCGTACGCCGGACGCCGGCGCCACGGGTGTCGTGGCGGACGTGTTGCCGAGGATCACCTTCTCCGACGCCATCACCGCGACCGGGTGGTCGATGACGGTCAAGCAGGGAAGCACGAGCGTCCCAGGATCGGCGTCCCTATCAAGCGACGGTACCCAGATCACGTTCGACCCGACTGCGGACCTCACGGCCAGCACGACGTACTCCGTGGAGGTCGCGGGCGTGAAGTCGGCCGACGGGATCGCTATCGCTACCGAGTCGTGGTCGTTCACGACGGCGGCCTCGACGGCCCCTGTCAGCAGGCTCCTCGACGGACTGACCCCTGCTGCCCACGTTCAGGAGAACGACCCCCTCGAGCTGGGAATGGCCTTCTCGACGAGCTCCGCGGGATCGGTCACCGGCGTGCGGTTCTGGAAGGGTCCGGGCAGCTCCGGTACCCACACCGGATCGTTGTGGAACTCCGCCGGGACGCGGCTCGGGACGGTGACCTTCGCCAACGAGTCGACCGACGGCTGGCAGACGGCCGAGTTCTCCTCGCCCATCGCGGTTGGCCCCGGGCAGGAGTACGTGGTCTCCTACTATTCGCCCAGCGGCGACTACTCGGTCACCGGCGCCTACTTTAGTCAGGCGCGCACAGTCGGACCTCTGACGGCGCCGGCCGGAGACAACGGGCGCTACCGCTACGGGAGCGGTGGCGGGTTCCCGACCGGGTCGTGGAACTCAACCAACTACTTCGTCGACGTGCTCTTCCGGCAGGCGCCGTAGCAGTGCTCGTGTCCACGCGCAGAGATGGGCTGCTCCGAGGGGGGACGATGCCATGACGACGACCGTCACGCCCGATGCGCGGGCGAACGCGGGTCGCGCGCTTGCTTGGAGCCTGCTCAACACGGCAGTGGCCAAGTTCGGTACGGTGGCGATCGGCATCGCCCTGGCCAGGATGCTCGGCCCGGAGGAGTTCGGCACCTTCGCCGTCGCGACGGTCGCGCTGCTCGCTGTCCTCAGCTTCAACGAGCTCGGCGTCAGCCTCGCCATCGTGAGATGGGAGGGCGACCCGGCCGACATGGCCCCGACCGTGACCACGATCTCGACGGTCATGAGTCTCGTCCTCGGCGTGATGATGGTCGCCGCTGCGCCTGCGTTCACTGCCGCAATGGGAGCTCCGGAGGCGACGCTGCCCGTGCAGCTGCTCTCGCTCAGCGTGCTGATCAACGGCGTGGTGGCCACGCCGGTCGCTCTGATGCAGCGTGCCTTCCGGCAGGACCAGAGGATGATCGCCGACCAGGTCAACGTCTGGCTGGGCGCAGCGGTGTCGCTCGCCATGGCAGTCATGGGCTTCGGCGCCATGTCGCTCGTGGTGGGCAGTCTCGTAGGAGGCATCGTCTCCGGCGTCCTCTTCCTCCGATTCTCGCCGCACCCGCTTCGTTTCGGGTACGACCACGTCCTGGCTCGTCGGCTGCTGGCCTTCGGTCTCCCGCTGGCGGGGGCGAGCATCATCGTGTTCCTGGTCAGCTTCATCGACCAGCTCGTGGTGGGTCGCATGCTCGGCCCCGAGCAGCTCGGCTACTACGTGCTCGCTGTCAACCTGGCCAGTTGGCCGCTGACCCTGTTCTCGAAACCGCTGCGCAGCGTGGCACCCGCGCTCTTCTCACGGATGCAGCACGATCCAGAAGCCATGAGCAGCTCATTCGGCCGCGTGCTGAGGCCTGTCGCGGCCGTGGGCTTCCCGCTGTGCGCGCTGATCGCTGTTGCCGCTCCGCAGATCGTCGCCTTCCTCTACGGTGAGGCGTGGAACGGTGTGGGAGAGGTACTGCGCTGGCTCGCGGTTCTCGCCGCGGCCCGGCTGTTCTTCGAGCTGAGCTACGACTATCTCGTCGTGCGGGGGCGCTCGCGTGCGCTGCTCCGCATCCAGGTGGTCTGGCTCCTGTGCCTGGCGCCGGCTGTCTGGCTCGGCGTGCGCGGGGGTGGCACGGAAGGCGCCGCACTGGCGTTGCTCTTGACGTCGGTGTGCGTGAGCTTCCCCATGTACGTGCTCGAGCTACGCCGGGTCGGGGTCGGGTCGCGAGGTGTGGCGACCGCGGTGTCTGCCCCGGTCTTGGGTTCGGTGCTCGTGATGGTCGTCGTGCTGGCCGTGCTGCACCAAGGGTCATCCGGGATCGTGCCGTTGATGGTCTCCGGGATGGTGGCCGTCCTAGCGGCAGCCGTGCAGATGTGGTGGATCAGGGGGGACCTGTCGGTGTTCCGGACGGGTGCCGCATGAGGGGGGAGAACACATGAGGGTGATCGTCTATCCGCACGCTATGGAGCTCGGGGGCAGCCAGCTCAACGCCATCGAGCTCGCGTCGGGGGTGCAGGCCCTCGGTCACGACGTGACGCTCTACGCCGATCCGGGAGATCTCGTCTCCTACGCGCAGGCGCGCGGCCTGGAGGTCATTACCCGCCGTAGATCGCCGCTCTGCCCTTCGCCCGAGCGGGTCGTTGAGCTGCGTCGCCTTGCTGCTCGCCGCTCCGCACAGATTCTCCACGGCTACGAGTGGCCGCCGATCCTCGAGTGTCACGCGGCGAGCTGGGGTCGTCCGCAGCTGGCGCCGGTGGGGACCGTGATGTCGATGGGGGTCGCGGGCTTCATTCCTCGCTCGTCGCCGCTCGTCGTCGGGACCGAGCGCCTGCGGCGTCGAACGGCGGAAGGTCGGCCGGGCCCCGTCCTGCTGATGGAACCCCCCGTCGACACCGTCGCCAACGCGCCAGGCACGAACGGGGCGGCGTTCCGCGCCTCGCTCCCTCCGGCGCCGGGCTACCTGGTCGTGATCGTGTCGCGGCTCGCGCACGAGCTCAAGCTCGAGGGGATCCTCACCGCGATCCGGTGCATCGGCGACATGGCCCACAGGCGGGACGTCCGTCTTGTCATCGTCGGCGACGGTCCTGCTCGGCGCGTGGTGGAGGAGGCGGCAGCGGCCGCCAATCGCGGTCATGCCAGCGACGCGGTCATTCTGACGGGCGCCCTCGAGGACCCGCGCGGGGCGTATGACGCCGCGGACGTGTGCATCGCGATGGGCGGCTCGGCCTTGCGGGCCATGGCCTTCGGCAAGCCGCTCATCGTGCAGGGAGAGCGCGGATTCTTCCAGACCGTGACCGCCCAGACCGTACCCCTCTTCCTCGAGCAGGGGTGGTACGGGCAGGACCATCTCGACCGCGAGGAGGCGGCGGCGAGGCTGGCGGGCCTGGTCTGCGAGCTCCTCGACGACCCCGCCCGGTCGGCTGAGCTCGGCGCGTCCGGGCGATCGCTGGTGCTGAACCGGTTCAGTCTCGAGGCGGCCGCCAAGTCCATGGTGTCCATCTACGAGACGGCACTGCTCGACACGCCGCGGTTCCCGCAGCCCAGGGAGGTGCTGGAGTCCGCGGGGCGGTTGGCGACGCACAAGGTGCAAGCGCGGTGGGAGTCCCTGCAAGGACGCGGTCACCGCGACGACTTCAACGCGAACCCGTTGTGACCTCTCCGCGGGCGGGCAGGCCGATGATCTCGAGGAGCTGACGGGCGCGGCTGTCCCAGTCGTGGGTGTAGGCAAGCTCCCGGCGCGCGCGCACGAGAGCGTCGTCGCGGTCGCGACGGGCGAGTCGCTCCGCGGCGACGGCGAAGGCATGCGGCGTGCTCGCGCACTCGACCAGCTCGGTGTCCAGCGCCGTGACGCCGGGCAACGGCGTTGATAGGGCAGCGCGTCCCGCCGCGAGGTACTCGAGCGTCTTGAGCGGCGAGCTCGCCTGGTTGAACGCTGAGGTCACGTAGGGAGTGAGCCCGACGTCCATCACACGCAAGTAGGACGGGAGCTCGGCGTAGGCCTTGTTGCCCACCCACACCACGTTGGGACGCTGCACCAGCTCCTCGAACCGCTGGCCCCCCCACTGCTCCACTCGGGGTCCGACCAGGAGGAGGGTGATGGGTCGGGCCGCTACCGCCTCCAGCACGTCGAGGTCGATGCGGGCGGACAGGTGGCCCACCACGCCGACGACCGGTCCCTGCGCCTGCACGTCGTCGGGGAGGGGCGCGTCGTCCACGCCGACGTAGTGTCGGGTGTTGGCCCCGTTGGGCAGGACGAAGGTGGGTCGGTCCACCTGCCAGCCGTCGGTGATCACCGAGGAGACCGCGCCGACGTGGGTAGCTTCGACGAGCCGCCGGCGCTCGAGCTCGCGCAACCAGCCCGGGTCGCGGCCGAGGAGGTCCGCGCCGGCGTCGTACGCGTCGGTGGCGTAGTACACCCGAGTGGGGGCGGAGCTCACGTCAAGCGGCGCGAAGGGACTAGTCGACACGACGGCGTAAGCCCGGCGCCCGTCGGAACGCACGACCCGACTCACGCACGCCCGCACCCAGGCCTCCGTGACGGAGAACATCCACCTGCGGTGCGGCATCGGTGGGACGGCGATACTGAGGCGCCGGACGCCCGCGGCCTCGTCCTCCAACCGGGGGAGGAGCCGGTCGCCCGGCCGTCGCGTCATCACCGAGCGCGGCGGATCGATCCACAGCACGTCGACGTGGGGCGCAAGTGCGGCGACGAGCTGCCGGTCAGTGCCCGCGAGCGAGTCCCACCTTGTCCCCGCGCGCCACAAGACCAAGGGTCGTGCGCCGTCGTCTCTGGTCCCGTCCGTCCTGGCTCCCTTCATGTCCTTCACCGCCAGCGCTTGATGGCTCCGACGAGGTGCCGCTCGGCCTGCCGCGCCGGGGCCTGCCTGCCGAGCACCGAGGTCCGCACGCTGGCGCCGGTGTCGCTGCTCACGACCGAGAAGCGCGGCTGCAGCCACGACCCCTCGTGTGCCCAGCGCCGGTCGCTGGTGTGTACAGCCGTGTAGCCCAACCGGCGCAGCTCACGAAGGAGGCGACGGTCGTACCTGCCGAGGGGAAGTGCCGCTTGGTCGACCGGTGCACCGATGACACCCGCGATCACGTCCCTGGCGTCCTCCAGCTCGCGTCGACTCTCTGCGGGAGTCAGGCCGCGCCACGGTCGATGGGCCATGCCGTGGGTGCCGATCGTCATGCCGGCGGCAGCGAGCGCACGCACGTCATCGGAGCCGAGGCTGCCAGGCTGGTCGAGCCGGCCCGCGAGCACGAAGAAGGTGGCGGTAAGACCGCGCGCCAGCAACGCGGGCAGGCCGTGGACCATGTCGGAGGCGTTGGCGTCGTCGAAGCTGATCCTGACGCGATCGTCGCCGGCGATGGCGTCGAGGACCCCGAGGAAGGTGTCGTGCGAAACCCAGTAGGGCGCCTCGCCCGGCTCGAGCTCGCGCCCCGGGATGCCGATCCCATGGAAGCACACGTTGACGCGCGTCGGACCCCCCATGACCATGCCGTCACGCTAGGAGCCCCGAAGGTGGTCGTCGACCTGCCCGACGTTGATACCCCAAATGTGGGTAATGCCCGGGCCCTGGCGTCCCAGCGCATGCGCGCGTCGGATGCTGAGGGCATGGGGGGTTCCGCAGTCGTGCTCGCTCCGATCTCCGGGACTGACGTCCCCGAGGTGGGGGCGTACCTGCACCACGCCCTCAACCCGAGGCTCAGTGCTGATCAGTGGGCGCGCTCGATGGTGCCACCCTGGCCGAGCGAGGCGCCCAACCACGGGTTCCACCTACGTAGTGACGGCCGCGTGGTCGGCGCGGCCCTGGCCTTCTACTCCGAGCGTCCTGTAGACGGACGTGTCGAGCGCTTCTGCAACCTCGCGGCCTGGTGCGTCGACGACGAGCACCGCTCGCAGGGCCTGCGGCTGCTGCGCGCCCTTCTCGGCCAGCGTGGGTACTCCTTCACCGACCTGTCGCCCAGTGGCAACGTCGTCGCGCTGAACGAGCGGCTGAAGTTCCGTCACCTCGACACCGCGACACGACTCGTGCTCAATGCGCCACTCCCCTCACGCGGCGTCCACCTCACCACCGATCCAGGGGGGATGGCGAGCCGTCTCAGCGGGACCCCACGCCGCATCCTCGAGGACCACCTCGGTGCGGCGGCGGCCCGCCACGTGGTTCTCGACGTCGACGGCGAGCCGCTCTACGTCATCCACCGCAAGGACCGCCGCAAGCGGATGCCGGTCTTCGCGACGCTGCTCTACGTGTCATCCGCCGAGCTGCTCCCGCGCGCCTGGAACCGGCTCTCGCGCCACCTCCTGGCGCAGGGAGCGCTCGCCACTCTCGTCGAGGACCGGGTGGCCGGCTGGACGCCGCCCGGCGGAGTGGTCCTGGCCAATCCGAGACCGAGAATGTTCCGTAGCGACGCGCTGGGGGCTGCGGACGTCGACTACCTCTACAGCGAGCTGACCTGCGTCTCGTGGTGAGCGGTCGAGGTGATCTGAGTTGGATGGTAGATGTGAGGACAGGCCGCATGTGAGCGGCAAGAGGGGGAGGCGTCGATGAGGACCCGGGTGCACCACTTGCTCGAGGAGGCGGCCGCGCGCCATGGCGCGCGTGCGGCACTGACGGCGGGCGCCGTCACCCGCACGTACGACGAGGTGTGGGGAGACGTGCGCTCGGTGGGCGCCGGGTTGGACCGCTTGGGTGTGGTCCGTGGCGACCGGGTGGCGGTGTTCCTCGACAAGCGCATCGAGACCGTCGTCTCCATGCTGGGGGCCTCGCTCACCGAGGCTGCTTTCGTGCCCGTCAACCCGGTCTTCAAGCCGCGCCAGGTCGCCCACGTGGTCCGCGACAGTGGTTCGGTGGTGCTCGTGACGACCGAACGACGCTGGGCCACGCTGGCCGGTGAGCTCGAGGGAGCCGACCTCCGGCATGTGATCCTCGTCGACCGCGACACCTCACTGGGCCCCACGGAGGGTGTGGCAGGAGGCGTGTGTCTGCACTCGTGGGCCCGGCTGTCGGACGCGGACCCGCTGCCCACGCCGTCCCCGCGACTGCCGGACCTCGACCGTGCCGCAATCCTCTACACCTCCGGGAGTACCGGGTCACCCAAGGGCGTCGTGCTCAGTCACCGCAACCTCGTGGTCGGTGCCGAGAGCGTGAGCAGCTACCTCGGCAACACCTCCGACGACGTCATCCTCTCCGCGCTGCCGCTCAGCTTCGACGCGGGCCTGAGCCAAGTCACCACCGCAATGGCGGTCGGCGCACACGTGGTGCTCGCCAACTACCTCGTCGCTCGCGACCTCATCGCCCTGTGCGCCCGGCATCAGGTGACTGGGCTGACCTGCGTGCCTCCCCTCTGGATCCAGCTGACCGACCAGGAATGGCCAGATGAGGCGACTCGGTCCTTGCGCTACTTCGCAAATACCGGTGGACGGATGCCAGCGACGACCCTCAAGCGACTGCGTGAGACGTTTCCGGACGCCGCGCCCTTCCTGATGTACGGACTCACCGAGGCGTTCCGATCGACCTACCTCGACCCGGCACAGGTGGACCAGCGGGGGGACTCGATCGGCAAGGCCATCCCCAACGCCGAGATCCTCGTCCTGCGCCCAGACGGCACGTCGTGCGACCCGGGCGAGGAGGGGGAGCTCGTCCACCGCGGTCCACTGGTTGCGCTGGGCTATTGGAACGATCCCGAGCGCTCCGCCCAGCGTTTCCGACCGCTCCCGGGCACCCCCGGTTGGCAGGCAGCGGAGCTCGCGGTGTGGTCCGGGGACACGGTGGTCGCCGACGAGGAGGGCTACCTCTACTTCGTGGGCCGCACGGACGACATGATCAAGACCTCGGGATACCGGGTGAGCCCCACCGAGATCGAGGAGGCGGCCTACGACACCGGGCTGGTCCGGGACGCGGTGGCACTGGGCATCCCCGAGGACGGCCTGGGGCACCGCGTCGTGCTCGCCGCCGCCCCACACGCGCGCGGCGACGGCCTCGACGTGGCGGCCCTGCTCAGGGTGCTGCGGCGCGAGCTGCCGCTCTACATGGTGCCGGCGGAGGTCGTCGTGCGCGAGGAGCTTCCGCGCTCGCCGAACGGCAAGTTCGACCGGGTCGCGCTCGCAGCGGAGGTTGCCCGCGACCTCGCGGATCGCGGGACGGGAGGTGCATCGTGATCGCCGCAGAGCATGCACGACGCTTCCTCTTCGAGGACGGTCGCGTCCGGGTTGGCGGCCTTGGCCTCGAGCGCCTGGCGGCGAGGGTGGGCTCCACCCCCTTCTTCGCCTACGACCGGGGACTACTCACCGCGCGGGTGGCCGAGGTGCGCGCCGCGCTGCCCGACGATCTCGACCTCGGGTACGCGGTGAAGGCCAACCCGATGCCGGCGCTCGTCCAGCACCTAGCCGGCCTCGTCGACACCCTCGACGTGGCGTCGGCCGGTGAGATGGCGGTCGCGCTCGACACGGGCACGCCGGCCGAGCGCATCACCTTCGCAGGTCCCGGCAAGACCGACGACGAGCTGCGTCGCGCCGTGGCGGCCGGGGTGCTGGTCGAGGTCGAGTCCGAAGGGGAGGCTCGACGGCTCGGAACCGTCGCTCGCGCGTTGGGTCTGGCCGCCCGCGCCGCGATCCGCGTCAACCCCGACTTCGCGGTCAAGGGATCCGGGATGCGGATGGGAGGTGGACCTCAGCAGTTCGGCGTGGACGCCGAGGCCGTCCCTGCGCTGATGGACCGGTTGGCCGGCATCGGGATGGAGCTGGAGGGGTTCCACGTCTTCGCCGGCTCGCAGAACCTGCACGCCCCTATCCTCGCCGAGGCCCAGGAGCGCACGGTGGACCTGGTGCTCCAGCTGGCCAAGTACGCCGCCGGACCGGTCCGCTACGTCAACCTCGGCGGTGGGTTCGGCATCCCGTACTTCGAGAAGGACCACCCCCTCGACCTCGACGCCGTCGGGGCGAACCTGAGGCGACTGTGCGCCGAGCGTCTCCGTCCGGTGCTGGGGGAGGCCCGCATCGGTGTTGAGCTGGGGCGCTACCTCGTGGGGGAGGCCGGGGTCTACGTGACCCGGGTCGTCGACCGCAAGGTGTCGCGCGGGGTGACCTACCTCGTAGTCGACGGCGGCATGCACCACCAGCTCGCGGCCTCGGGGAACTTCGGCCAGGTCATCCGTCGCAACTACCCGATCACCGCGGACGTCGCAGGCGCGGCGGACCCTGAGGGCGAACGCGAGGAGGTCACGGTCGTCGGCAGCCTCTGCACTCCGCTCGACGTCCTGGGCGACAAGGTACGACTGCCGTCCGCCGACGTCGGCGACCTCCTCGTCGTGCACCAGGCCGGCGCCTACGGCCTGACGGCCAGTCCTACGGCGTTTCTCGGGCACCCGGCACCAGCAGAGGTGCTGGTATGACTGCTGGCGCGCCGACCACGCACCTCGCACGCAGCACATCCGAACGAAGCACAGAGCCGGAGGCATCCATGCAGCCCAGCCATGACCACGTCCATGCGGTTATCGAGGTGCTCGTGAGCACCTTAGGCATCGAGGACCAGGCATCGACCCTCGATGCCTCGACGCCGCTCTTCGGCGAGCTACCTGAGCTCGACTCTCTCGGCGTGGTGGAGCTCGCGGCGGCGCTCGAGGAGCACTTCGACATCGAGGTCGCCGACGATGACGTCACCGGGGAGGTCTTCGAGACGGTCGGCAGCTTGGCCGACTTCGTGGCGGGGAAGCAGGTCTCCAGCGCTCCGTGAGCGGACGGTAGCTCTTTTCCCCACTTTGGGGTAGTCCGCACTCCTGACCTGCGACGATGCCGGTGCGTGGGCCGCGATCGACCGCGTTCGAGCCGACTGCCGCTTTGCCGTGGTCGCTCACCGGTAGCCATAGTGAGCCCCCAACCGACTCCCCCGACGGTCAGGCAGCCCCTATGTCCTCCTCGTTCCACCATGCCCCCACGCGCCCTCGCGCCCTCAGCGCGACCCTTTCGCTGGTCGTCCTGGCCGCACTCGTACTCAGCGGTTCGCTCGTCTCGCCGACGACGGCCCACCGATCCGATCTCGAGCCCGCGGTCCGCGTGGCTACCGGGGAGGTCGGACTCTTCGCCGAGTCCGAGCCTCGGGAGATGACCAAGGTCCGCAATCGGCGTCCCACGGAGATCGGCCTCCAGTTCGTCGCTGCCACCGCCGGAAGCGTGAGCGGTGCGCAGGTCTACAAGGTCGCGCGGGCTCCAGGAGCGACACCTCGGCGTGCGTCGTTGTGGAACGCGCGCGGCAAGCGCCTCGCGAGCGTCGAGGTCACCCCCCATGACGGCAAGGGCTGGGTGACGGTCCGGTTCGCGTCGCCTGTCAGGGTGCGTGCCAATAGGACCTACACGGTGTCGGTTTTCGCTCCGAAGGGCCGTTACGCCATGACCGAGCGAGGTCTGCGGAAGGCTCGAGTCCGCGGTGATCTCCGCACGGGGCAGACGCGGCTGGGCGTCCGCCGGCACGGCGCGAAGTCTCGCTTCCCGACGAAGACGTGGCGCAAGTCCAACTACTGGGTCGACGTCCTGTTCGTGCCGGCCAGCACGGCGACCGACCCGACCGAACCGACCGTCCCGCCGGACCCGACCAACACCGCATGGCCCAACGCCGACAACACCGGGGTCCCGGCAGGTACGACGCTGACGCCGTACACGGGTCCCATGACGATCCAGACACCCGGCACCGTCATCGACGCCAAGCAGATCAATGGCTTTCTCGACATCCTGGCGCCCAACGTGACCGTCTCGCGCTCGTCGATCGTCGGCAACGTGCGCATCAGCGAAGACGCCAGCCTCACCATCACCGACACCGACATCAATGCCGGTGACGAGGCGGGCACCGGGCTGGAGGCGCACAACTTCACGGCCACCCGTGTGCACGTAGTTGGGGGGAGCAGGTCGATGTCGTGCGTGTCGAACTGCACTATCCGCGACTCCTACGTGCACGGCCAGATGACCGACGAGACCGGGGTGCACCACGAGTCGGGCATCCGGATGGAGCAGAACACGACCTTGATCCACAACACGATCACCTGCGACGCACCGGCCGTCCCGCCGGACGCGGGCTGCTCGGCCGGACTGACCGGTTACGGCGACTTCGCCGCCGTGCGCGACAACCTGATCCAGAACAACCTCTTCCTCCCCTCCACTGGGGCGACGTGCGCCTACGGCGGGGCCTCCGGTGGCAAGCCCTACTCCGACGCCACGGCGAACATCAGGTTCGTCGACAACGTCTTCACGCGCGGCACCGAGACCGGGAACTGCGGAATCTGGTGGCCCATCACGGACTACGACGAGGACGCTCCGGGCAACCAGTGGACGGGCAACGTCTGGGAGGACGGAACCCCCATCACTCCCTGATCGGCGAGACCGCTGCCCCGGAGACCCTCGAAATTCGGGACGTGCGAACCCGCGCGCGCTCCTACGATGGGGCCATGCAACAGGGGGTGCTGGTCCTATCGCGCGGTCGCGCGCCGTCCAACGTGATTGACGTGTGGGCGGCACTCAGCGAGATCGGCATCACGGACGCCGTCGTCGAGGAGCACGGCTCCCTGGTCACGGCTGCCTGGGGTGACCTGGGGACGGTGGTTGACGAGTGCCTGATGCTCAGTCGCGGCCCGCGGCGACGAGAGCGCGACGCTTCGCCCCGGGATATCGCCAGCCTCATCGCCCGCAGGGACACCACCGCACTGGGCGAGCTGTTGCCCCCCTTCGCGGCCATGAGGACCGGACCGGGGCACGAGGAGGCAGCCGCCGTCACAGACGCGCTGGGCTTTCGTCACCTCTATCACTCAGAGGGCAGGGCGGGGGCGGCTGTGAGCACGTCTGCCCGGCTCCTGGCCGTGCTGGGCGGGCACGGGGTTGACCGCGATTCGGTGTCACTGCAGAGCCTGGTCGGCTGGCAGGTCGGTCAGTGGACCCTGTTCGACGGGGTCACCAAGCTCGGCGCCGGCGCCCTTGCCCACCTGCAGGGTGGGCGGCTCACGATCCACGGCGGGCACCGTCCGGACCCCGAACGTCTCTCGCTGGACGACGCGGTCGAGCGGGCGGCTCACGTGCTCCGTGCGAACCTCACCGCCTACCTCGCCGACCATCCAGGCGCCACCCTCCAGCTCACGGGTGGCCAGGACTCCCGCATCCTGCTGAGCGCCATCCCGCCGGAACTCCGTCGCGGCCTCACGGCCGTGACGCTGGCCGTGCCCGGGAGCGAAGACGTGGGCCTCGCGGCGCAGATCTGCGCCAGGACGGGGACACGTCACCAGGTCGAGGCGCTGGACAGCCTCGAGGGCCTCGACCCGGGGGTTGCCTACGACCTGTGCGTAGCGTCGAGCGCACGACTCGAGGGCATGGCCGATCCGCTCGCACTTGCGGCGCTCACCGTGGCCGAGAGGCGCTTGGACCAAGGCCACCGGATCGCGGGGCTCGGCGGGGAGGTGGCCAGGGGCTTCTACTACCTGGGTCGTCCCCGGGACCCGTCGGTCACCCGAGCCCGGGTGGCGCGGCTGGCCGGCTGGCGCATGTTCGCCAACGAGTCCGTCGATCCCGCATCGGTCGATCCGACGCTTCGCGAGGGTGCGCGTGAGCGGGCCGTCGACCGCATCCACGGGTTGATGGCAGCGACCGGGAAGGACTGGCTCGACGCGACTGACGATTTCTACCTCTTGCAGCGGATGCAGAGGTGGGCAGGTGTCACTGACACGGCCATCTGCATGGACCGTTCCGTCGTCAACCCGATGCTCGATGACCGGTTCATCGCCATCGCGCAGGGGATGTCGCCTGACAGCAAGCGGAACTCGTTGTTCCTGGGTCGGCTCCAGATGGCATTGGACGAGGAGCTGGGGCGCATACCGCTGAACGGCCGCCCCCCGCCGGAAGCCTACGCCTATCCCAACCTGTCCGACCGCCTGCGAGGAGCGCGGACGCTTGCGCAGAAGGCGTCGAGCAAGGCCCGACAGCGGCTCTCGCGGTCGACCCGTCCACCGGCGGGAGGGGCGGTACTGGCCGGCAAGGTCGTGCAGCACTGGCGGGCGAATCCGGAGGTGCTCGATGCGGCGCGGAACCAGCGAGTGCTCGACGATGCTTGGATTGACCGCCTGGTCGCTGGCGAAGTTGACCCAGATCCCAGCACGGTGGCCTTCATCCTCAACGTCTCCTGTCTACCGAGCCCTCGCACGACTGCATCGCCGGACTGAGCGCACCTGCCGACCTCGTCTTTCCTAGCGCACGACGGTTGCCGACCAAGCCTGCTCGATCAGCAGCTGTGGGGTCGCGTCGGGCGTCGTGTCGACCGCCCAGGTGTCGGTGACGCCGGGCTCGTCGGCGCGGGGCATCCCGTAGATCAGGGTGTCGTCGTCGAGCCACTCCACCTGGTCGTCGAGGCCCCGCGGCCCGGACTCGAGGAGCGTGCGCTCATCCGTCGCGAGGTCCTGCACGGCGACCTGCCACACGACGCGACGCCCCGGGTCGACGTCGACCTTGAAGGCGACCCGGGTCCCGCCGGGCGAGAGCGACGGGCACTCGGCGTCCGGGGACACCGTGGTCAGCGTGCGGTCGTCGAGGTCCCCCTCGACGAGCCACGTCCGGCCGCCGGTCGCGACGGTGGCGTAGAACGTCTCGTCGTCGGCGAAGGTGACGCCCCACACGTTGCGGTCGACGGGGTCGACCTCGCGGCCGTCGATGACCAGCTGGAACTTCTCCAGGTTGCCCCACCGCTCGCCCCCGCCGAACTCGTGCACCTCGGTGGCCGTGGAGAAGCCGGTCGACATGTAGGAGTGGCCGGCGACGAACACCGTCGTCGCCACGAGCGTCCCGTCCGGGCTCAGCCGGGTGCGGCTCGGGATGCCCGGGAGGTCGTTGGTCGCCACCTGCTTCCAGTCGGGGTCGAGCTCGAATCCCTCGTACTTCGCGGCGACGCCCTCGTCGGTGACCAGGCACGAGGCGCCCTCGGGACGCGCCGCGACCCGGTCACAGGAGACACCGGTGAACGCTCGGGGGCCACCCGGGTCGTCCAGCGGCACCACGGCCACGATGCCGTACTGGTTGTCGATCCCGGTGTGGCGGAACACGATCCGCGGGCCGCCGGTCACCTCGGTGATGGGCGCCTGCTCGGCCTCGGGCTCGGCCGCCCGCTCGGCGGTCACCTCGCGCCGCTCGACGACGACGTAGGCGGTCGCCGCGACGGCGATCGCCACCACGACCGCGGCGAAGGCCAGCACGCGGACCCGGGTGCTCACGAGGTGACCGCGGCGCCGTCGAGGCGCGTGATCCGGGTGGCAGCCGCGACGACCGCGAGCGCCAGCAGCGCGGCGACGGTCGCCATGGCCGCCGTCGGGCCGAGCAGCAGCCACAGCACGCCGAACCCCGCGGAGGCGAGCATCCGGGCGAGCGCCACCACCGTCTGGGCGGCGGCGATGCCGCTGGACCGCGCCTGGACGGGGACGAGACGGCCCGCGACGGCGGCGATGACGCCGTCGGTGGCGGCGTAGAAGGCGCCCAGGAGGACCAGCGTGCCGACGGTGGCGGCAGTGGTCGAGGTCGGCAGGACGGCGCACAGGTAGGCGCCGACGAGGGCGAGGTGGCCCACGACCAGCGTCCGGGCCCGCCCGACGCGGTCGGCCAGGCGGCCGACCGGCACGGCCAGCAGCAGGTAGGCGACGTTGGTGCCGACGTAGAAGAGCGGGAACCAGGCCACGTTGACGCCGCCGTGGTCGAGCAGCGCGAGGTAGATGAACCCGTCGCCGATCGTCAGCAGGCCGAGGACGCCCGCGACGGCGAGCAGCGGGCGCAGCCGCCTGTCGGTCAGGTCGCGCCACCGGAACGGCGGCGGCGTCGGTCCGCTCGCCTCGGCGCGGTCGCGTCGGGCGCGGACGTCGGGCCCGAGCAGGCCGAGGAGGGCCACCCCGGCGATCGCGAAGGCGAGGGAGACCACGAGCACCACGGAGTAGCCGCCGGGCACGAGCCACAGCAGGCCGAAGGCGATGAGGGGCCCGAGCGCCGCGCCGATGGTGTCGAGCATCCGGTGCACCCCGAAGGCACGGCCGAGGTGCTCGGTGGGGGTCGCGGTGCTGATCATGGCGTCGCGGGGCGCCGTGCGGATGCCCTTGCCGATCCGGTCGGCGGTGACGACGGCGGCGATCCCGGCGGCACCGGACGCGAACAGCAGGAACACGCGTGCGACCGCGGAGAGCCCGTAGCCGAGGAACGCGACCCACTTGGGGCGGTCCGAGGCGTCGGCCAGCCAGCCCCCGCCGAGGCGGACCAGCGCACTGACGCCCTGGTAGAGGCCGTCGATGAGGCCGTACGCCACCGGCGTGAGGCCGACGACCGCGGTGAGGTAGAGCGGGAGGATCGCCGAGACCGACTCCGACGACACGTCGGTGAGCAGGGAGACGATCCCGAGCGTGATGACGACCCGGCCCACGGGGGGCCGGGTCGAGGTCGCGCCGCGGGTGGTGGTGCCGGCTGCCGGCCGGTCGCGGACGGAGATGTACATCCCGCTCACCCGTCCGCGGCGCGCAGCGAGGCGTGGACGGCGTAGCTCGTCCGGGAGCCCTGCGGGGTGACGGTCACCGTCACGACGCTGTCGCCGCGGCGGAACGCCGCCGCACGGGAGCCGGCGACGCTCGGCGGGGCCGCCGTCTCGTCCAGGCCGCGGCGGGCGAGACGGGTGCGGTAGGCGAGCAGGACCTGGTCCGCCGAGAGGGACGTCGTCGCCACCAGCCCGACCTGCAGCCGATCACCCGTCGGCGAGAGGCTGCTGCTCTGCACGCGTGCGGCCCGGGTCGGGCGGAGGGCGTCGGGGAACTGCCGCACCAGCCGGCCCTCCGCGCTGGCGCCCCGGGGGAGCGGCGTCGTGACGAGCGGCGCGGGGTTCGTCGGGGCGAGCAGCTCCGAGAGGCTGGACACGGGGGACTCCGGCGCCTCGGGCATCTCGAGCGCGGGCGCCGAGCCCGGCGCGGTCCCGTCGCCGTCGGAGCCGTCGGAGCCGTCGGTGGTGGAGTCGCTGGTCGCGTCATCGGGTCCGGCGGACTCGCTTCCTCCGGGCTGCGGTGCTCCCTTGCCGCCCGACGCCCCGTTCCGCGCTCGGTCCCGGCCCGAGCCGGGTCCGTCGGAGGGGTTCCCGGGCGACGGCGACTCGGTGGTGGCGGCGGAGGACGCGGCCGGGGTGGCTGCGTCCGGGGACGCCTCGTCGGCGCCGCAGCCGCCCAGGAGAAGGCTGGCCACGACGCCGATCACGGCGACCCGCACAGGACTGCTGTTCATCTGATGCTCGACCCCCACGGTCGTTGACGAGACGGTGCCCGCGCGCTCAGTATGCGCCGCGATGACCGAGCACCGCTCGCACCGTGCGGACGAGGATCGAGAGGTCGTGGCGCAGCGACCAGTTCTCGACGTACTTCAGGTCGAGCCGCACCGACTCGGCCCAGGTCAGGTCCGAGCGGCCCGACACCTGCCAGAGGCCCGTCACGCCCGGCTTGACCACGAGCCGGCGTCGCGGGTCGATGTCGTAGGCGGCGACCTCGCACGGCAGGGCCGGACGGGGACCCACGAGGGACATGTCGCCGCGGACCACGTTCCACAGCTGGGGCAGCTCGTCGAGCGAGTAGCGGCGCAGCTTGCTGCCCAGCGGGGTGATCCGCGGGTCCTGGGCGATCTTGAACAGGACGCCGTCCTTCTCGTTGTCATCGGCCAGCGCGAGGCGCGCTTCCTCGGCGTCGACGCTCATCGAGCGCAGCTTGAGCATGGTGAAGGGGACGCCGTCGCGCCCGATCCGCTCCTGGCGGAAGAACGCTGGCCCCGGGGACTCCATCCGGATGGCCACGGCGAGGGCGGCGAGCACCGGGAGGGTGAGGACCAGCGCCCCGAGTGCGACGACCCGCTCGACCAGGTCCTTCACGAGCCTGCGCGGCCCGCGCAGCGTGGGCTTGCCGACGTGGAGCACGCCGAGCCCGGCGGTCGACATCACCCGGGTGCGCTGCGGCTCGACGTCCAGCAGGCCCGTGCCGAGGAAGAGCTCGGTGCCCAGGCCGGCCAGCGACCAGTGCAGCCTGCGCACCTCGGCGGGCGACAGCTTCGCGCCCGGCAGGACCACCAGGGCGTCGGCACCGTGGTCGTGGGCAGCGGTCGAGGACGCCTGGAGGCCCACGTAGACCGGCACGTCGCCGTCGACCGGGGTCTTGGACGCGCGGCTGAGGCAGACGGCGACGACCTCGTGGGTGCCGCTCGCCCGCAGGTGTGCCACCGCCTCGCGGACGTCGCGGGACCGGCCGGCCAGCACGACGCGCGGCAGCGGACGGCGTACGCCGGCCACGAACGGCAGGCCGCTGGCGACGGTGAAGCCGGCGACGAGCGTGGCGAGGGCCAGCGGGTCCGCGTGCCAGAGCAGAGGGGAGACGGCCAGGGTGAGCACGGCCGTGCGGGCGCCGGCCCCGAGGACCACGGCGGCCCGGGCGGCCCGGGACTGGCCGAGCGCCTGACGGCGGTAGCGGCCGGAGACGGCGAGGATCGGCGGCCACGCGAGGGCCGTCGCGAGGGCGGCCGGCAGCTCGAGCCGGCCCTGGGACACGGACAGGACGGCGAGCCCGAGCGCGAGCACCAGGTCGAGGACGACCGTCGGCCACGTCGGCGCCGACCGGGTGGCCCTCCGCTGCGGGAGCTCGGGCACGGCCGGCGAGTCGACCGGCGGTTCGACCGGCTCCGGGAGCGGAGCCGGCGCGGGTGCGGCGGGGCTGACGGGCGGCAGGGTGATGACCCCTCGCGGGCGGGGGATCTGCCTGTCGAGCAGGGCACCCTCCGCGGCGACGACGTCGACCACCATGTCGGCCACGTCGGTCACCGGGTCGGGCGCCGCGACGGGCACCACCCCGGACACCGTGTCGGTCACGACCTGCGTCATTCCCATCAACCCCCCTTCGAGGCACCGCCCAAGGCGCCCCGTTGCTGACCTTGCAGCGAGCCTAGGAACACCCCTCCGGAGGGGCATGCCGCAAATGAGCGAAAGCCGTGCAGGCCCGGGAGATACCCATTCAGAGGGATGGGCAGTCCAGCCGCGGCGGACCTACCCTCGAAGAGGTGCACCAAGCACTGGTTCACACTTCTCGGGCCAGCCCCGCACTGGCCGCCTCCAGGTGGCCGCTGGCGTGACGCGGAACCCCACGCTTCGTCACCCGGAACCCGATGTGAACCAGTGGGCGGCGGTCGAGGTCCCCCTCCTCGGCCGCCGCGTTCCACGTCCGCGCCGTGGCGCCTGATCGGTGCCTTCACCACGGCGCCGAGCTGGTCTCGGCTCAGGCGCCGACCTTCCAGCCGACCTGGTTGGCCATGCCGACGGCCGCGAGCTGCGAGGAGACCTCGAGCTTGCCGAGGATCGACTTCACCTGGGTGCGGACCGTCGCCTCCGACACCACGCTGTCCTGGGCGATCGCGCGCACGGTGCGCCCCTCGATGAGGGCGCCCAGCACCTGGCGCTCGCGCGGGGTGAGCAGGTCGAGCCGGCGGCGGACGTCGTCGTGGGCCTGCCGGTCGCGGGCCCACGCCTCGAGCAGCGACTCGAGCTCCTCGCGGGTGACCACCGGCAGCCCCTGGTGGAGCCGCCGCACGGTGGCGAGCGCCTGCTGCAGGGCGCCGGTCTTCGACAGCACCTTGCGCGCTCCGAGCCGCATGCACGCGCCCCAGCGACCGACGTCGTCCGACGCCGTCAGGACCACGACGTTGGCGTTGGCCCGGGCCAGCGGCGCGACGAGGTTCATCCCGTCGCCGAACCGGCCGAGGTCGAGGTCGAGCAGCACCGTGCGGGGGTTGGCCCGCAGCGCGAGCGACCGCAGGGTGGCCATCGACCCGCCCTCGTCGGGCGGCTCCAGACGTCGTACGTCGTAGCCCTCCAGCGAGAGGGCGAGCTCGAGCGACTCCGCGAAGAGCACGTGGTCGTCGATGATCAGGACCCGGTGCTCAGCCCGTGACGCGCCAGGCACGGCCGTCCTCCATCGTCCGTCGCGGTGCGGGAAGCCGGGTCACGCCGAGGTCGTTCTCGGTCGAGCGGCGGGCCGCGGGGAGGGAGATGACGAACGACGACCCCGCGCCGTCCCGGTCGGCCAGCCGCAGCGAGCCGCCGGCCTCGGTCATCAGCCGCTGGGCCACGTTGAGCCCGATGCCCTCGCCCATCGACTCGGTGCCGCGCTTGCCCCACTCGAAGATCTGCCCCTGCTGCTCGCGGGGGATCCCGCGGCCGAAGTCGGTCACCGTGATGTCGACGGTCTCCTCGTCGCGCCGCATCACCTCCACCACGCTCTCGTCGGTGCCACCGTGCTTGGCAGCGTTGTCGACGAGGATGTTGAGCACCTCGGCGAGGGCGTCGAACGGAGCCCGGACGACGTCGCCGGTGGAGTGCAGCTCGACGCGGCGACCCTTGAGCCGCTGCAGGTCGAGGATCTGGGTCAGGGCGTCGTCGAGGCGCAGGTCGGTGGTCTGCGCGCCGGTGCCGGTGAGCATGCGCTCCATCCGGTCGAGCTCGCGCCGCAGCGACGCCCACAGCCGCTCGCGCACCTCGCTGGGGAGGTCCTCACGGTCGAGGAGTGCTGACCCGCTCACGAGCCCGGCGATCGTGCTCCGCAGCTCGTGGAGCCGCTCGCGCTCCTCGCGGCCGGCGTTGACGAGCACGTGCTCGAAGGAGTCGATGCGCCGCCGCTCCTCCTCGAGGGTCCGGCGCAGCGCGGCCCAGGCGATGCCGAGCCAGGCGGCACCGACAGCCGTGCGGGCGAGCCACAGGGCGGCGTCGACGTTGCCGCCGGCGAGCCCGGACGGCGGGACCAGCTGGCCGAGGACGACCACGCCGACCGTGACGAGCAGCAGGGCGCTGACCGGCCGGGACGCGGCGCGCTGCTGCAGCACCAGGACCGCGGCGAGCAGGTGGGTGCACAGGAGCACCCCGATGAGGAGCTGCATGATCGTCGACGGTGGCTGGACCCGCGGGAACTGGAGCAGCAGGTGGCCTGCTGCCACGAGTCCCAGCCCGAGGCCGATGACGAACGTCTCGTCGACGACGCGCCGGACGCGCTCGGGAGCCAGGAGCGGGACGACCACCCCGAGCATCCCGGCCATGCCGACCGCCAGCATCAGCAGCTGCACGGCCAAGCCTCGCGGCGGCGTGCTGTGCAGCGCGATGAGCGTGACGACCAGGGCCTGGGCGGCCACGAGTGCACCCGTCGCCGCGATCCAGCCCGCCCTGCCCGCGTGCTTGCGCCACGTGACGAGCGCGGTGCAGCCGGCGGCGGCGACGAAGACGCCGCTGACGACCCCCTGTCCCAGCGACGGCACCGTCGACGCCGACGGCGGCGACCACCATGCGTGGTCTGTCCCCGATCCGATCCACACCAGGACGAGGAACGAGGCGAGCCCCATCACTCCCGTCCGGCACCTGTGGCGCAGATCCCCCCTGCAGAACCCCAACATCTCCTGCTTCCCCCCTGCAATACAGCTCAAGTTGTCGTCGAGACGTGCCGGCTGCCTCCCAAAGCTGCCGAGCACGACGTGCATCTGATGTGCGAGCCAGGCTCTCGGCTGAGAGTGCAACTCACGGTGCGGGGGGTCCAATGATTCTGTGGTCGTACCGCAAATAGGGCAAAGGCGGTCTGGTCCGCCGTTCGCAGGACTCTTGGAGGCTTCGTCAAGGAGCCCCTCAGGTCGCCCCCAGCGGGGCTTGAGCATGCGGCGATTTCCCCTCAAGGTGGTAGGCGCCGCTCGTGGTCACCCGTGGGTCCGGAAGGCGGGGGCGCGTCGCGTCCCCAAATATGTGCACGTTCGCCAAAGGGTCGACGTGCCGGGGCCTCGGGCGGACAGGCTGTGCGTGCCGGCAAGCGGGAGGAGGCTTCATGAGCGTGCCAGGTCCGGTCTGGGTGCTGTCCCCGCACCTCTTGGTCGCGCAGGCGGTCACGGCCGCGCTGCGCTCGGTCGGGGTGCCCGCCGAGACCCGGAGGTGGGAGTCCGTGGTCGACGAGGGCGGCTCTCCCGTTCCCGTGGCCTCCCGACCAGCGGTGGTCGTCGCCATCGTCGACGGGGTTGACAACTCCGCCGTCGTGGGCCATGTGGAGGCGCTCGCCCAGCCGGGCGACGCGCGGGTGGTGGTCGTGAGCTCCCCGGACACCTCGACCCAGTGGGGCGGCCTGCTGTCCAACGACGCCGTCGACGTGGTCACCGTGACGACCTCGGTCTCCCAGCTCGCCGACGTCGTCCACCGCCTCACTTCGGGCACCTCGTCGATGGACCCGGAGGAGCGAGCGGCCCTGCGCACCTCGTGGGCCATGGACCGCGACCGGCGCCGTCACGTGCGCGACCAGCTCGACTCGCTGTCGCCCCAGCAGAGGCGGGTGCTCGAGCTCCTCGCCTCCGGGCGACGGGTCGCGGAGGTCGGGGTCGAGATGGGGGTCGCCGAGGGGACCGTCCGCAGCCACGTCAAGGCCCTGCGCGCCAAGCTCGGGGCGTCGACGCAGCTCAAGGCGGTGGCGATGTACCACCAGGCCTACGACGCCCGGGGGGGCGCCGGCCTGGTGCCGCGACCCCGGGGGGCGGGTGAGGACCCGGGTGACGACCCGGGTGACCACCCGGGCCGCGACCGGAGCGGCGAGAAGGTGGGCGCCGGCCGTCGATAGGCTGCCGCCCATGATGGATCCCACCACGCTCGACGACCACGCCTTCGCCGTCTGGGCGGCCGAACGGGCCGGCTCGGTGCTCCTCGACGTACGCGCGGGCGCCGCGGCCGACGGCCTCGAGGGCAAGGCGCTCAAGGACGCCGGTGACGCCGCCGCGCAGGCCGAGCTCGACCGGATCCTGACCCAGCACCGTCCCGACGACAGCGTGCTGTCGGAGGAGGCGTCCGACGACAAGTCGCGCCTGACCGCGCGGCGCGTGTGGATCATCGACCCCCTCGACGGCACCCGGGAGTTCTCGGAGCCGCCGCGCGACGACTGGGCCGTGCACGTCGCCCTCTGGGAGGACGGCGAGCTCGTCGCGGGCGCGGTCGCGCAGCCCGCGCTGGGGGAGACGTTCAGCACCGGCCGGCCCAGCGTGGTGCCGCCGCGCACGTCGGAGCGTCCGCGCATCGCCGTCTCCCGGAGCCGCCCGCCCGCCTTCGTCGAGGCGCTCGCCGCCGAGCTCGACGCCGAGCTGGTGCCGATGGGCAGCGCGGGTGTGAAGGTGATGAGCGTGGTCCGCGACATCGCCGACGCCTACGTCCACGCCGGCGGGCAGTACCAGTGGGACAACGCCGCCCCGGTCGCGGTCGCCCGCGCCGCCGGCCTGCACTGCAGCCGCGTCGACGGCTCGCCGCTGGTCTACAACGAGGACGACACCTCGCTGCCCGACCTCATCGTCTGCCGTCCCGAGCTAGCCGACCAGATCGTCGACTTCGTCCGGCGCCACGGCACCGCCTGACGCGCTGGTCGCGGGCCGGGCTCAGTGGACGAGCTTGAGCCCGATGATGCAGCCGACCAGACCGGTCAGCAGCAGGGCCTTGACCACCGAGAACGCCTCGGTGCCGGTCAGCATCGCGACGACGACCGTCAGCACGGCGCCGATGCCGACCCAGACGGCGTACGACGTGCCGACCGGCAGCGTGCGCATGGCGTAGCCCAGGCCGCCCATGCTCAGCCCCAGCGCCACCAGGAAGGTCGCCGTCGGCACGGGGCGGGTGAGGCCGTCGGAGCGGCCGAGCGCGGTGGCCCACACGGCCTCCAGCACCCCGGACAGGACGAGCACGATCCACGACATGACGTCTCTCCTTCGTGGCCGTCTTGTCGCTCGCCGGGTACAGCTCCCTCGTCCGGGCGCCCGCGTCCGGGGCGCACCGCCACGATAACCGCTTGCGGGTGGACCTCCGCCTTGCCAGCGTGGCGCCATGACCTCCTTCGTCTCACACACCACCGTCGACTGCCACGACGCCTTCACGCTGTCGGAGTGGTGGAAGTCCCTGCTCGGCTACGTCGACGTCGAGGGCGACCCCAACGAGCCCGGCCACGAGGAGTGCGTGATCCTCGATCCCGACACGGGCCACAGCATCCTGTTCATCGAGGTGCCCGACGCCGAGCTCCCGGCGAAGCGGATCCACTTCGACCTGCGCCCGCGCGAGGGCAGCCGCGACGAGGAGATCGAGCGGGTCCGCGGCCTCGGGGCCGTCGAGATCGCCGACCAGCGCGGCACGCACGGCCCGGGCACCGGGTGGGTGGTGTTCGCCGACCCCGAGGGCAACCAGTTCTGCATCCTGCGCTCGCAGGCGGAGGTGGACGCGGGCCCACCCCCGCCCGCCTGAGCGCGACGTCGTACGACGTCCGGGTCAGCGCGTCACTGCGCGAGCGCGTAGGCCGCGCAGCCGATCAGCTCCATGCTGACGGTGAGCCGGTCCATGCTGATGTTCTTCTCGATGGTGTCCTCGGGCGAGTGGTAGGGCGGCTCGAGGAGGGCCGGCGTCTCCTCGCCGCGCCAGGAGAAGTTGGCCGAGGCGATCCCGACCTCCTGGAACGACTGGTGGTCGCTGGCGCCCCGCTGGGTCACCGGGGAGATCTGCGGGTCGTAGCCGAGGCGCTCGGCGGCCGCCGTGACCTGCTCGGTCGTGGCGTTGCCCGTGCCGGAGAACGACAGCTGCCAGTAGCGCGTCGCCGGGCTCCAGCTGGTGCCCACCATGTCGTTCTGGAAGACGCCGCGGATGCGGCCGCGATCGGCGGCCGACAGCTGGGCGACGTGGTGGCGCGAGCCGATGAGACCCTGCTCCTCAGAGCCCCACAGCGCCAGCCGGACCGTGGCGTCGCTCTTGCGCAGCCGGTTCAGGACGCGGGCGAGCTCGAGGGTCAGCACCGTCCCCGAGCCGTCGTCGTTCGCGCCGGGGGCGCCGATCACCGAGTCGTAGTGACCCGAGACGTAGACGAGCGGTGCGCCCGCGCCGGCGCGGCCGGGGATGTCGGCCAGCACGTTGTGGCTGGTGAGCCCGCGGTGGGAGGTGGTGCCGATCGTCAGGCGCAGCGGACGCACGGCCAGGTCCTCGCGCAGCAGCCGCTTCTGCACCTGGGCCACGCCGAGGACGGGGATGGTGGCAACGGCGGTCCACGGAGGCGGTGTGGACCCCGTGGTCGGCACCAGCCGCGGTGACGACGCGGAGGCGCGGCGCGGGTAGGCGAGGTCGGCCGGCAGCAGCACGACGGCGGCAGCGCCGCGGCGCTGCGCCTCCAGCACGAAGGCGGCACGCAGGTTGACGCGCGTCGCGGCGTCGGCGTCCTGGGCGTCGTCGGCGAGGACGACGGCCCCGGTCACCGCGGCCGGGTCGGCGGGCCATGCGGGTGCGGTGGCCGCCTTCACGTCCACCACGCGACCGGTGACGGGCGGGGCGTCGAGGCCCGCGTCCGGCGAGGCCCCGGCCTGCCAGCAGATGTCGTCGGGGAGCTGGCCGTCGGGGTCGCCGATGTCGGCGAGGAACTTGTCGGCGACGGCGAACGGCTCGAGGCGTACGTCGCGGCAGCCGGCGCTGCGCAGCGAGGTGAGCGCGAACTCCGCGGCCGCCTTCTCCGAGGCGGTGCCGCCGATGCGCGGCCCGATGCGCTCGGAGAGCACGCGGAGGTCGGCCAGCGCGCGCGAGGGGCGGATGCCCTGCACGACCTGGCGGTCGCGCACGGCGAGGGAGGGCCCGCGCACGGCGCCCGGGCGGGTCGCGTCGGCGGCCCAGGCGGGCTGGCCCGCCGCGACGACGGCGATGCCGCCGGCGGCGCCGGCGAGGAGCCTGCGACGGCTGAGGGCGCCCCGCTGGTCGGACGGCGGGGAGGTGGGCAGGGTGGACTGGTCGGATCCCGAGATGTGGTTCATGGCAGGCGAACCTATGTGTCCGCCTTGCGGACGGTAAAGGGTCGAAAGTCGCATCGGACGTGCGACGGCCCGGCGGAGCGGGTGCTCTGCCGGGCCGTGCGGACGTGCGTGGAGGTGCGGGGGTCAGGAGACCCAGGTGCGCCAGCCGAAGCCGTTGGCGAGGTACTTCGCGTCACCCTTGACCGTGAACGACCAGTACCAGGTGCCGCCGCGGCGGGGCAGCCGGACCTTGTACTTGCCCCGCTTGTCGGTCTTGATCGTCTTCCAGGTCTTGTAGCCCTTCTTCTCCTTCTTGGAGACCTTGATGACGATCTTCTTCTTCGCGTAGCTGGGCGTGACCTTGCCCTTGATCACGAAGCCGGAGCTGGGGCGGGTGATCTTGCGCGCGACGCCGACCGTGAAGGGCGCGGACTCGCTCGGCGTGTAGTTGTCCTGGTAGTTCGTCGTGGAGGTGAACCCGCTGTAGACGACCTTGTACTGGGTGTTCATCTGCGGCTTGACGTCGTAGAACGAGGCGTAGGTGTTCTCGGCCGTGGCGACCGGGACCCAGGCGCTCGAGCCGGCCTCCATCGCGAAGAGCGTGACGGTGCCCTCGGAGCCGCCGGGGGAGTAGCCGTCGGAGCTGGACAGGTCGACGGAGATGTAGAGGTCGTCGCCGTACTCGACCTGGGCGACGCTCGGCGTCGCGACGGTGGAGGTGGTCCAGGTGTCGGCCGCCTGGCTGGGCGCGGCGATGGTGATCGGCGCCAGGCCGAGCAGTCCGGCAGTGACGGTGCCGGCGATGAGACGAGTGGTGCGCATGTCCCCGTTGTTCCTCTCAGGAGAAGGTCTGGCCGCCCGGCAACGCCGGGCGTTGAGGTGGTGCTACCCCTGAGCCGCACGGGACAAACCCCTCGTCCCCCGCGCGCCCGCATGCGGCAGCCCCCGTAGACTTTCACCCTCCCCCACCTCCCGCTCATGTGGGGGCTCTTCCGCGTGCTCTCGAAGGGATCCCCGGTGCCGTCCACGCCCCTCGCCGCCGTCGCCCGGCGCGTCGTCGCCGCGCCCACCCTGGGTGGTGCGCTCGCTGATGCCGCGGTGCAGTCGTCCCTCGACCTCACCGGGCCGGGCGCCGTGCGGCCCTTCGTGGTGCACGGGCTCGTCGAGCGCGGGCGCACGGTCCTGGCCGTCACGGCGACCTCGCGGGAGGCGGAGGACCTCGTCGAGGAGCTCGCCGACCTCGTCGACCCCGACGTCGTCGCCTACTACCCGAGCTGGGAGACCCTGCCCCACGAGCGCCTCAGCCCTCGCAGCGACACGGTCGGACGGCGGCTGGCCGTGCTGCGGCGCCTGCGCCACCCCGGCACCGACGCTGCCAACGGCCCGCTCAAGGTCGTCGTCGCGCCGATCCGCAGCCTGCTGCAGCCCCAGGTCACCGGCCTCGCCGACATCGAGCCGGTCGAGCTCGCCCCCGGCGACACCCGGGCGCTGGACGACGTCGTGCGCGGTCTCGCCGGTGCGGCGTACACCCGCGTCGACATGGTCGAGCGGCGCGGCGAGTTCGCCGTCCGCGGCGGCATCGTCGACGTCTTCCCACCCACCGAGGAGCACCCGCTGCGGGTGGAGTTCTGGGGCGACGACGTGGAGGAGATCCGCTCCTTCTCCGTCGCCGACCAGCGCACCCTCGAGACGGTCGGCCGGCTGTGGGCCCCGCCGTGCCGCGAGCTGCTGCTCACCGACGACGTACGACGTCGTGCCGCCGAGCTCGGCCAGGCGCACCCGCAGCTGCTCGAGCTCACCGACAAGATGGCCGCCGGGATCGCCGTCGAGGGCATGGAGTCCCTCGCGCCGGCGCTGGTGGACTCGATGGAGCTGCTGGTCGACCTGATGCCGGCCGACACCACGGTCCTGGTCCTCGACCCCGAGCGCGCCCGCACCCGCGCCCACGACCTGGTCGCGACGAGCGAGGAGTTCCTCGGTGCGTCGTGGGCCGCGGCCGCCGGCGGCGGCACCGCGCCGATCGACCTCGGCGCGGCGTCCTACCGCGAGATCGCCGACGTCCGGCTGCACGCGCTCGGCCTCGGCCACGCCTGGTGGACGGTCAGCCCCTTCGGGATCGACACGAGCGACGTGCCGGTCGACGCCCGGACGGTCGGGGTGCCGAGCCGCACGCTGCCGACGCACCCCGCGGAGGCCTACCGCGGCGACCTCCAGCAGGCCGTGGACGACATCCGCGGCTGGGTCACCGACGGCCGCGACGTCGTCGTGGTGCACGCCGGGCACGGACCCGCCGAGCGGTTCGTCGAGCTGCTCGGCGAGAACGACATCGCCGCTCGCCTCGTCGAGGAGGGCGACACCGCCGGGCCCAACGTCGTCACCGTGACCTGCGGCCACCTCGTGCACGGCATCGTCGACGACGAGGCACGGGTCGCGGTCGTCACCGGCGACGACCTGTCGGGGCAGAAGGCGTCGACGCGCGACATGCGCAAGATGCCCGCGCGGCGCAAGAAGCAGATCGACCCGCTCGAGCTCAAGGCCGGCGACTACGTCGTGCACGAGCAGCACGGCGTGGGCCGCTTCGTGGAGATGAAGCAGCGCGAGATCGGCGGCGCGGTGCGCGAGTACCTCGTCCTGGAGTACGGCCCGAGCAAGCGCGGCGGCCCCAACGACATGCTCTACGTGCCGGCCGACACGCTCGACCAGGTCACCCGCTACGTCGGCGGCGAGAACCCCAGCCTCGACCGCCTCGGCGGTGGCGACTGGACCAAGCGCAAGAACAAGGCGCGCCGGGCGGTCCGCGAGATCGCGGCCGAGCTGATCAAGCTCTACGCCGCCCGCCAGGCCACGCGGGGCCACGCCTACGGCCCCGACACCCCGTGGCAGCGCGAGCTCGAGGACGCGTTCCCGTTCACCGAGACCGTCGACCAGCTCACCACCGTCGACGAGGTCAAGGCCGACATGCGCAGCGTCGTGCCGATGGACCGGCTCGTGTGCGGCGACGTCGGCTACGGCAAGACCGAGATCGCGGTGCGGGCGGCGTTCAAGGCGGTCCAGGAGGGCAAGCAGGTCGCCGTGCTGGTTCCCACGACGCTGCTCGTCACCCAGCACCTGTCGACGTTCTCGGAGCGGATGAGCGGGTTCCCGGTCGTCATCAAGGGCCTGTCGCGGTTCCAGACCGACAAGGAGGCCAAGGAGGTCGTCGCCGGCCTGGCCGACGGGTCGATCGACGTCGTCGTCGGCACCCACCGCCTGCTCAACCCCGACATCAAGGTCAAGGACCTCGGCCTCATCATCGTCGACGAGGAGCAGCGCTTCGGCGTCGAGCACAAGGAGCAGATGAAGCGGATGCGCACGTCGGTCGACGTGCTCTCGATGAGCGCGACGCCGATCCCGCGCACGCTCGAGATGGCGGTCACCGGCATCCGCGAGATGTCCACGATCACCACCCCGCCGGAGGAACGGCACCCGGTCCTCACCTACGTCGGCGCCTACGAGGACCGCCAGGTGGTCGCGGCCGTGCGTCGCGAGCTGCTGCGCGAGGGCCAGGTGTTCTACATCCACAACCGGGTGCAGTCGATCGAGAAGGCCGCCGCCCGGATCAAGGAGCTCGTGCCCGAGGCGCGGGTCGCGACCGCGCACGGCCAGATGAACGAGCGCCAGCTCGAGCAGGTGATGCTCGACTTCTGGGAGAAGCGGTTCGACGTGCTCGTCTGCACGACGCTGGTGGAGTCGGGCCTCGACGTGTCCAACGCCAACACCATGATCATCGAGCGCTCCGACACCCTCGGCCTCTCGCAGCTGCACCAGCTGCGCGGTCGCGTCGGCCGGTCGCGGGAGCGGGCGTACGCCTACTTCCTCTACCCGGCGGAGAAGCCGCTCACCGAGACCGCCCACGAGCGGCTCGCGACCCTGGCCCAGCACTCCGACCTGGGCGGCGGCATGGCCATCGCGATGAAGGACCTCGAGATCCGCGGCGCCGGCAACCTGCTCGGTGGCGAGCAGTCCGGTCACATCGCCGACGTCGGCTTCGACCTCTACGTCCGCCTCGTCGGCGAGGCGGTGGCCGACTTCAAGGGCGGAGCCGAGGAGGAGCTCGCCGAGGTCCGCATCGAGCTGCCGGTCGACGCGCACCTCCCGCACGACTACATCCCCAGCGAGCGGCTGCGCCTCGAGATCTACAAGCGGCTCGCCGAGGTGCGCACCGACGCCGACGTCGACGAGGTCCGCGCCGAGCTCCTCGACCGCTACGGCAACCCGCCCGAGGTCGTGGAGTCGCTGCTCGTCGTCGCGCGCTTCCGGGCCCGCTGCCGGCAGGCCGGCGTGAAGGAGGTGACGGTGGCGGGCAAGTACGTCCGGTTCGCGCCGGTCGACCTGCCCGAGTCGCGCGTCGTACGCCTCCAGCGGCTGCACCCGAAGAGCGTCGTCAAGGCGCCGGTCAGCACCATCCTCGTCCCGCGGCCGCAGGGGACCGGGTTCCCCGTGCGCCCGGTGGCGGGCGTGGCCCTGCTTGAATGGGCCCGCGCCGTGATCGACGATGTGGTCGACCCGCCCGCGCCCGCGCCGACCAAGGAGTGACCCCCGTGAGCAAGACCCGCCTGATGACGGCTGCGACGACGGCCCTCGCAGGACTGCTGCTGACCGGCTGCGGCAGCGCCAGTCCCGGCGTCGCGGTCAAGGTCGGCGACGAGGAGATCTCGACGCGCCACGTCGACGAGGTGACGGCGAACTACTGCACGGCCGTGGGCGAGCTCGAGTCCGCGGTGCCGATGGGCTTCGTGCGCCAGTACGTCGTGCAGCTGCTCACGCTGCGCTCGCAGGCCTCGCAGATCGCCGACGACTACGGCGTGGAGCCGGGCACGACCTACGCCAACGACGTCGCCCAGCGCAAGGGCACGGCGAGCACCCAGCCCGAGGAGGTCCAGGACGACTACGTCGAGCTGGCCTCCACCTCGGCCTACGCGCAGGACATCCTCGACCAGGTCGGCCGGATCGTCCTGGAGGACCAGGGCGTCACGGACCCGACCGCCGAGCAGACCACCCAGGCCGGCATCGACGTCTTCAACCAGTGGCCCAACACGCACACCCTCGAGGTCGACCCGCGCTTCGGGCTGCGCACCGTCGACGGCGTGCTGTCCCCGGTCGACACCAGCACCTCGGTCGCGGTCGGCGACACCGCCAAGGCGGGCCAGGCGACCGAGCCTGACCCGGCCTTCGCCGAGACGCTGCCGGTCAACCACCGCTGCGGCTGACGCCGTGACCGCCCCGACACCCGAGGGCTCGGCCCTGGAGGACTTCGCCGAGCAGATGCGGGTGCTCCGGCGCGAGTGCGCGTGGAAGCGGGAGCAGACCCACACCTCCCTGATCCCGTTCGTGCGCGAGGAGGCGGAGGAGGTCGTCGAGGCGATCGAGTCCGGCGACCCGGCGGCGCTGTGCGACGAGCTCGGCGACCTGCTGCTGCAGGTCGTCATCCACGCAGTGATCGCGGAGGAGGCCGGCGACTTCACCCTCGACGACGTCGCTCGCGGCGTCATCGCCAAGATGGAGCGCCGCAACCCCCACGTCTTCGGCGACGCGGTCGCGACCGACGCCGCCGAGGTGCTGCGGCTGTGGAACGCCGCGAAGGCCGCCGAGAAGGCCGAGAAGGCCCAGAAGGCCGAGAGGGCGACCGGGACGTCATGAGGATCGTCGGTCCGCACCGACGATCTCCGTGACGTCACCCCTGGTCGAGGGGTGCGATCGTCGCGTCCGGCGCGAAGACGCCGAGGTAGGCCTCGGTGACCGAGGGCCCGTCGTCGTAGGACGCCCTGGCCGGCAGCCGGATCCCGTCGGGCGGGCAGAAGTGCACCTCGCCCGCGGCGTCGATCTCCCAGGTCGTGGGATGGGCTCGCCACTCGGACGGTGACGCACCGAGCTCGCGGCGGAACGCGCGGACGAACACGTCGTAGCCGCGGAAGCCGCACTCGGCGGCGATGTCGCGGAGCGGGCGATCGGTCTCCCGGGCCAGCCATGCCGCACGCTCGAGGAGGAGCCGGTCCCGGAACCTCGCCGGCGACTCACCGGCCATCGCGAGCCGCAGCCGCGCGGCGTCCGGGTCGGCCAGGTCGTCGACGGCGGCCGTGGCGCGGTCGACGTAGGCCCTCAGGTGGTCGGCAGGTCCTGGCTGGGGAGTCGGCACCCGGCGGACGCTAGCCGCCCGCACGGACACCCCGGCGACGTGGGCGTACGACGTGGCTAGGCTGGCTGCCGACCCGAGACGTCCCCCTTCAGGAGCTCTGACATGTCGATCATCGCTGCAGTCGGTGCCCGCGAAATCCTCGATTCGCGCGGCAACCCCACCGTCGAGGTGGAGGTGTTGCTCGAGGACGGCGCGTTCGGCCGTGCGGCCGTCCCCAGCGGCGCCTCGACCGGCGCCTTCGAGGCGGTGGAGCTGCGCGACGGTGGCAAGCGCTACCTGGGCAAGGGTGTGCAGAAGGCCGTCGGCGGCGTCGTCGACACCATCTCGGGCGCGATCATCGGCCTCGACGCCGACGACCAGCGCCTGGTCGACCAGACGATGCTCGACCTCGACGGCACCGCCAACAAGGCCAAGCTCGGCGCCAACGCGATCCTCGGCGTCTCGCTCGCCACCGCGAAGGCCGCCGCGGAGTCGGCCGGGCTGCCCCTGTTCCGCTACGTCGGCGGGCCCAACGCCCACCTGCTGCCCGTGCCGATGATGAACATCCTCAACGGCGGCGCGCACGCCGACTCCAACGTCGACGTGCAGGAGTTCATGATCGCGCCGATCGGCGCGCCGACCTTCCGCGAGGCGCTCCAGCAGGGTGCCGAGGTCTACCACGCGCTGAAGTCCGTGCTGAAGAAGAAGGGCCTGTCCACCGGCCTCGGCGACGAGGGCGGTTTCGCCCCCGACCTGGAGAGCAACCGCGCCGCGCTCGACCTGATCGCCGAGGCCGTCAAGGCCGCCGGCTTCAGCCTCGGCAAGGACATCGCGCTCGCGATGGACGTCGCGGCGAGCGAGTTCTTCGACAAGGGCTCCTACACCTTCGAGGGCAAGCAGGTGAAGACCGACGCGATGGTCGACTACTACGCCGACCTCGTCGCCAACTACCCCATCGTGTCCGTCGAGGATCCCCTCGACGAGGACGACTGGGAGGGCTGGAAGGCGATGACCGACGCGCTCGGGACCCGGACCCAGCTCGTGGGCGACGACCTCTTCGTCACCAACGTCGAGCGCCTGCAGCGCGGCATCGACGGTGGCCAGGCCAACGCGATGCTGGTCAAGGTCAACCAGATCGGCTCGCTCACCGAGACCCTCGACGCGGTCGAGCTCGCGCACCGCGCGGGCTTCCGCAACATGATGAGCCACCGCTCGGGCGAGACCGAGGACACCACGATCGCCGACCTGGCCGTGGCGACCAACTGCGGCCAGATCAAGACCGGCGCGCCGGCCCGCTCCGACCGGGTCGCGAAGTACAACCAGCTGCTCCGCATCGAGGACGAGCTGGGTGACGCGGCTCGCTACGCCGGCCGGGGTGCCTTCCCGCGATTCGGCGGCTGAAGCAGGCACACTTGCCGCATGCCTTCCCAGCGCCGCACTCCCCGGGCCGGGCCCGGCGGGTCGCGCGGACCGAGGCAGGGCACCAGCACGCACCCCGGCGCCCGCGGCTCACGACCGCGGGCGGCCGGGACGCGTACGACGTCCGCGCGCGCCACTGAGCCACTCGCCGCGGCGGCGCGTCCCGCCGCCCCGCGGAGCGCCGCACGTCGTCCCCGCCTCACCGGCCGGGCCGCCGTGCTGGTGCTGGTGCTCGCGGTGCTGACCGTGTCCTACGCCTCGTCGCTGCGCGCCTACCTGCAGCAGCGCTCGCACATCGGCGACCTCAAGACGCAGATCGCCGAGCGCGAGGCCAGCATCAACGACCTCGAGCGGGAGAAGAAGCGCTGGGACGACCCGGCCTACGTCAAGGCGCAGGCCCGGGCGCGCTTCGGCTACCTCATGCCCGGCGAGGCCGGCTTCGAGGTGATCGGCCCCGACGGCGAGCCGCTCGAGGCCCAGGCGTCCCTCAACGACCCCGACGACGTGATCAAGACCGTGCCCAAGGCGTGGTGGACCTCGGCGTGGGAGTCGATGGAGCTCGCCGGCAACCCACCCCCGCCCGACCAGGAGCCGGTCGACCTCGTCGACGGGACGAAGCAGTGAGCAACCGCAAGGACGACCACGCCGGCAACCACACGATCGACCCGGCCGACGAGGCCGCGATCCACGCACAGCTGGGGCGCCGGCCGCGTGGCATCGACTCCGTCGGCCACCGCTGCCCCTGCGGCAACCCCGACGTCGTGACGACCGAGCCGCGGCTGCCCAACGGCACGCCCTTCCCGACGACGTTCTACCTCACCTGCCCCCGCGCGGCCTCGCGCATCGGGACGCTGGAGGGCTCCGGCCTGATGAAGGAGATGCAGGAGCGGCTCGGCACCGACCCGGAGCTCGCGGCGGCCTACCGCGAGGCGCACGAGCGCTACCTCGCGTTCCGCGCCGAGGTGGGGGAGCGGGCCGGTCTCGACGTCCCCGAGATCGACGGCATCACCGCGGGCGGGATGCCCGACCGGGTCAAGTGCCTCCACGTCCTCGCCGGGCAGTCCCTCGCGATGGGGCGCGGGGTCAACCCGCTCGGCGACGAGGTGCTGGACCTGCTCGGCGACTGGTGGGCGTCGGGACCCTGCGTCGAGCGCTGACCGGACGTGCCCGGTCGGCACCGCCCAGCGCGAGGACGTGCCCGGTGGGCATGATGTGGGCATGTCCGGAGCGCCAGAGCCCGTCGCGGCCATCGACTGCGGCACGAACTCGATCAAGGTCCTCGTCGGCACCCGGCGCGAGGACGGCCGGCTCGACGTGGCGCTGCGCGACTCCCGCGTCGTACGCCTCGGGCAGGACGTCGACCGCACCGGCGTGCTGGCCGAGGAGGCGCTGCAGCGCACGTTCGCGGCGATCGACGAGCTCGCCGCGGTGATCCGCGACCACGACGTCGCACCGGAGCGGGTCCGCTTCTGTGCCACGTCGGCGACCCGCGACGCGAGCAACGCGGCTGTCTTCGCCGACGGCGTGCGGCAGCGCCTCGGCGTCGAGCCCGAGGTGCTCTCCGGCGACGAGGAGGCCGCGCTGGTGTACGCCGGCGCGATGGCCGCCCAGGTCCCGCTGCCGCCCGAGCCGGTGCTCGTCGTCGACATCGGCGGCGGGTCGACCGAGCTGGTGCTCGGGCAGGGCGACCGGCGACGGGCGGTGTCGATGGACATCGGGTCCGTCCGCCTCCACGAGCGCCACCTCCACGCCGACCCGCCCACCGTCGAGCAGCTGGCGGCGTGCGTGGCCGACATCGACCGGCACCTCGACGACTGCGGCGTCCCGCTCGACCTCGCCCGGACCGTCATCGGCACCTCCGGCACCGTCAAGACCATCGCGTGCGGGGTGCTCGGACTGCCCTCCTACGACCGCGAGGCCTTCGACCGAGCCGTGCTGCCCAACGCCGCCACCGCCTCGTTCGTCGACGACCTGCTCGCCATGACGGTCGAGGAGCGGCGGGCGCTGCCCTACATGCACCCCGGCCGCGCGGACGTCATCGGCGCGGGCGGCCTCATCTGGGGCCGCATCCTCGACCGGGTGCCGGTGATCGAGCACGTCGTCTCCGAGGCCGACATCCTGCACGGCATGGCCGCCGCGATCGCCCGATGAGCGAGCCGACCCTCCTCCCGCACCCGGTGGTGGGCGGCGCCTTCACGAGCCCGGTCGCCCCCGGCGCCGGCTGGCCCGACGACCCGGCCGCCCCGGACACCCCCGTCGCGCGTGACGCCGACGACGTACGACGTCTCGCGCCCGACGTGCCGCTGGCCGAGCTCGACGCCCGGGTGAGCGTGTGCTCGGCGTGCCCCCGCCTGGTGGCCTGGCGCGAGGGGGTCGCGGTCGACAAGCGGGCGTCGTTCGCGGACCAGCCGTACTGGGGCCGCCCGATCCCCGGCTGGGGCGACCCCGAGCCCTCCCTGCTCATCGTCGGCCTGGCGCCGGCCGCCAACGGCGGCAACCGCACCGGCCGGATCTTCACCGGCGACCCGAGCGCGGACTGGCTCTTCGCCAGCCTCCACCGCACCGGGTGGGCGGTCCAGGAGACCAGCCACCATGCCGGCGACGGCCAGCGCCTCGTCGACGCGCGGATGGTGGCGACCGTGCGCTGCGCGCCCCCTGACAACAAGCCCACCGCGGTCGAGCGCGACACCTGCGCGCCGTGGATCGCGGCCGAGCTGGCGCTGCTGCCGACCGTGCGGGTCGTCGTCGCGCTCGGGGCGTTCGGGTGGGACGGCGCCGTCCGCTCGCTGGTCGCCGCGGGGGCGCCCGCACCGCCGGCGCGACCGAGGTTCGGCCACGGCGCCGAGGTCTCCCTTGGCGGCGTCACGCTGGTCGGCTGCTACCACCCCTCGCCCCACAACACCTACACCCGTCGGCTGACGCGGGAGATGACGGACGAGGTCTTCGAGCGCGCGAGGGCGCTGACAGAATGAGTCGGTGACCCTCCACGCCATCACCGTCCTCGGCCACGACCGTCCCGGCATCATCGCCGAGACCACCGACAAGATCGCCGGGCTGGGCCTCAACCTCGAGGACTCGACGATGACCCTGCTGCGCGGCCACTTCGCGATGATGCTCGTGTGCGAGGGTCCGGCGGACGACGCCGAGATCGAGCAGGCCCTGGCGCCGCTCACCGCCGACGGCAGCCTCACCGTCACCGTGCGCGAGGTGCCCGCCGAGCGGGCAGAGGCCGGCGACGGCTCGTCGTGGGTGCTGTCGGTCCACGGCGGCGACCGGCCCGGCATCGTGTCCGCCGTCGTCGCGGTGATCGCCGGCGTCGGCGGCAACATCACCGACCTCACCACCCGCCTGGCCAGTGACTTCTACCTGCTCGTCGCCGAGGTGGACCTGCCGTCCGGGACCGACGTGGCCGCCGTCGAGAGCGAGCTGTCCCGCGTCGCCGCCGACCTCGGGGTGGGCGTGACGCTCCGCGCCGCCGAGACCGACGAGCTCTGAGCGCCTCCACGATGAGCGTCAACACCCGGGTCCTGGAGTGGACCGAGACCGACCTCGGCGTGGCCGGGGAGCAGCGGGAGGTCGTCCGCGCCCCCGCCTCCGTCCTCGCGACGCCCGGCGAGCGGGTCGACCCGACCTCGCCCGACGTCGTCCGCCTCGCCGCCGACCTCGTCGCCACCATGCGGGTGTCTCCCGGTTGCGTGGGACTCGCCGCGCCCCAGGTCGGGGTGGGTGCCAAGGTGTTCTGCGTCGACGTCTCCGAGCACCCGAAGACCCGCGAGCACCACGGCACGTTCGTGCTGTGCAACGCCGAGGTCGTCTCCGGCAGCCGCAACGAGAAGGCGCGCGAGGGCTGCATGTCCGTCCCCGACCTCACCGGCGACGTCAAGCGCCCCAGCCGCATCGTCGTACGCGGCCAGCTCCCCGGCACCGGCGAGGAGGTCGAGCTCGAGGCCGAGGCGTTCGAGGCGCGGGCGCTGCAGCACGAGATCGACCACTGCGACGGCCTGCTCTTCCTCGACCGCGCGGCCGGCGCGCACGCCGTCTACGCTCGCAAGACGTACCTCTGACCTGGCTCTCAGGTCGCCGCCCCGGTATCCCAACCGGTAGAGGAAGCGGTCTTAAAAACCGCACAGTCTGGGTTCGAACCCCAGCCGGGGCACTCACGAGCAAGGGGGCGACGATGCGCGTACGACGACTGGCCGGGGCCGCGGTCCTGGTGGTGGCGGCCTTCCCGCCCGGGCCGGCGAGCGGCCACGCGGCCGCGGCCGCCACGTGTGACGGGCTCGCGGCGACCGTCGTGGGGACGGACCGGGACGACGAGCTCGTCGGCACGCCCGGGAACGACGTGATCGCCGGCCTCGGCGGCCAGGACACCCTCGACGGCGCCGGCGGCGACGACGTCCTCTGCGGCGACGGGGGCGCCGACGTCGTGGTCGGCGGCCCGGGCTCGGACCGGCTCTTCGGGGGCGACAACGGGCTGGTCCCGCAGTTCGAGGATGCGCCCGAGCCCGCCGGCGACACCCTCGCACCCGGACCCGGGGACGATCTCCTCGACCTCGGCGCCAACACCGTCGCGGGCGACGACAACCCGGCCGACACCATCGACCTGACCGACGCGGCCGCGGGCGTGACGCTGGACCTCGTCGCCGGCACGGCGGTCGGCGAGGGCACGGACGTCGTGGTCGTGCCGCCACCCGCGGTCCCCGACGGGCCGGTCGTCGAGGTCCTCGGGTCGGCCCACGCCGACCGCATCCTCGGCACCGAGGGCGACGACCACCTCGTCGGCCAGGGCGGAGGCGACTGGATCGAGGGCCGCGGCGGGGACGACCTGGTCATGAACGCGTGGGACGAGTACTCCCCGGCTCCCGGTGAGGACGCCGACGACCACTTCGACGGCGGACCGGGCGCGGACTTCGTCGACTCGACGGGTGGCGCGGACACGCTGCTCGGTGGCGCGGGCGCGGACCACGTGCGCAAGGAGGGCGGGCCGACGACGATCGACGCCGGGCCGGGGCGCGACGAGGTCGACGTCTACCTGTCGGGAGGGCGCCACACCGTCAGCGGCGGCGCCGGTCGCGACCACGTCTCGCTCGCCGTGCTCCGAAGCTTCCGCCGCACGCGCGGCGTGCTCGACCACCGCGAGGAGCTGTTCCGCGTGCGCCACACCGACGGCCGTCGCACCCGGGCCGTCGTGACGTCGGCCGAACAGGTCACCATGCCGCACAACGCCGGGCGGTGGACCTACCTCGGCACGCCGGGGGACGACCGCGTCGGCGGCGGGGCGGCGTACACCGCGCGGGGCCGCGGGGGTGACGACGTCCTCATCGGGTCCGCCCGGGACGACGTGCTGCTGGGCGGCGGGGGCCGCGACCGGGTCGTCGGGGGCCGCGGGGAGGACCGCTGTCGCGGTGAGGAGCTGGTCGGCTGCGAGGTGCCGCGTGCATCCTGAGAAGTTCCTGTGACGGGAACAGCGCACCCGGCGCCCACGTTTGAAGAGGTGTCACCCCGGCTAGAGTGAGGTGACACGACAGGCGCCGTCACCGCGACGGCGTCGACCCTCCGGAACCTCCGGAGGCGGCCTCCAAGGAGAGACCATGAAAAGCAACAACCCCGTCTTCGCCCGTTCCGAGGAGTTCAACCGAACCTCCTCCAACGCCTACGGCAACCAGACCTACCCCGGCGGCGGCTCGTCCTACCCCGGCTACGGCGAGGCCGGCACCGACCCCTCGACCTGGGGCACCGGTTCGCCCACCCAGGTGGACCAGGGCCGGATGACGGTCGACTCGGTGGTCCAGAAGACAGCCATCTCGGTCGCCCTCGTCTTCGTCGCCGCGTTCGCCACCTGGTGGTACGTCGGTGACGTCTCGACCAGCGCCGACCTCGGACAGGTCTACCTGCTGTCCATGCTCGGTGCCGGTGGCGCCTTCCTGCTCTCGCTGGTCAACTCGTTCAAGCGGGTCATCAGCCCGGCCCTGGTGATGGCGTTCGCGCTCGCCGAGGGCGTGGCGCTCGGTGCGATCAGCGCGCTGTTCGAGGCGCAGTACCCCGGCATCGTGATGAGCGCGGTCCTCGGCACCTTCGCCGCCTTCATCGGCACGCTGGCGGTCTACAAATTCCTCGACATCAAGGTGGGCGACAAGTTCCGCCGCGGCGTCATCGCCGGCATGTTCGGCATGGTGGGCCTCGGCCTGCTGTCGCTGGTGCTGAGCCTCTTCGGCATCCAGTCGCCGCTCTACGGCAGCGGCCCGATCGGCTTTCTCTTCGCGCTGGCCGGCCTGGTGCTCGGTGTCTTCATGCTGATCCTCGACTTCGACTTCGTGGAGAACGGCGTCGCCGCCGGCCTCCCCGAGCGCGAGTCGTGGCGCGCGGCCTTCGGCCTCACCGTCAGCCTGGTCTGGATCTACACCAACCTGCTCCGCATCCTCGCGATCATGCGTGGCGACTGATCCACTGACCCGCTGATCCACTCCGCCGGCCCGCTCGAGCTCAGCTCGGGCGGGCCGTCGGCATTCTCGGGGAGCGGTGGCCCACCCACATTCTGTGGGCCGGGAATGTGGCTCAGGCACCGCCGGCGGGAGCCGAGTCGGCCACCGCGCCCCCGACACCGTCCTCGTGCTCGTCGGGCGACTCGGCGTCAGTGGAGGGACGGCGCCGGCGGTGGCGGAGCTCGACCCAGCGGCCGCGGAGGCCGCGCTGGGTGCCGCCGACCTCGGTGCCGTCGACCTCGGTGCCGGGCGTGCGAGCGGCGCGCACGGCCGCGGCCGCGACCGGGAGGATGCCCTCGCGGCGGCGCGGCTCGGGCAGCGCCTCGTCCTCGGGCAGCAGCTCGAGGGCCGCGAGGCAGGAGGGGACGAGCACCGACGCGAGCTGCTTGTAGCCGTCGGCCGAGGGGTGGAAGCGGTCCGGCCCGAAGAGCACGGACGGGGCGGCGTCGAACTCGGGGCCGAGGATGTCGCCGAGGGAGACCGACCGGCCGCCGTTCTCGACGACGGTGATGGTCTGGGCGGCCGCCAGCCGGCGCGACCACTCGCGCGCGACCTGCTTGAGCGGCTGCGGGATGGGCCGGACCGTGCCGAGGTCGGGGCACGTGCCGACGACGACCTGCACGCCCGCCTCGCGCAGGCGTCGTACGCCCTCGGCGAGGTGTCGCACCGACGCTGAGGGCAGCACGCTGTGGGTGACGTCGTTGGCGCCGATGATCACCACCGCGAGGTCGGGGTGGGTGGCGAGGGCGGAGTCGACCTGGTCGGCCAGCGCGCTCGACTGGGCACCCACGACCGCGAAGGACCGCAGGTGCACCCGCCGGTCGGCCTGGGCGGCGACGCCCGTGGCGAGGTGCGCGCCCGTGGTGTCCTCGACGCGCTCCACGCCGTAGCCGGCCGCGCCGGAGTCACCGAGCAGGGCGATGCGGATCGCCGGTCCCGGCCGCCCGCGGCCGTACCAGCCGGTCGCCTGCGGGGGTACGTCGTTCGCGTTGCCGATGAGCCGCCGCGCGATCTTCGCCTCCGCGACCAGGACCCCGTAGAGCCCGGCGCCGAGCACGGACAGCCCGCCGCCGCCCAGGGCCGCGGCCGATGCCAGCTTGCGTGCTGCTCCTGTTGCCCCCACGCCTCGATGCTACGCAACCGGCAGTGACGGCTACGGACGAGTAGACGGCTAGATTGGCCGCGTGCAGTACGTGAACTCGCTCCTCGACCTGATCGGCAACACCCCGCTCGTCCGGCTCGGCCGGACCCTCGACCTCCCCGACGGTGGCGCCGAGGCGCCGCTGGTGCTGGCGAAGGTGGAGTACCTGAACCCCGGCGGGTCGGTGAAGGACCGCATCGCCAGTCGCATGATCGACGCCGCGGAGGCGTCGGGCGAGCTGCAGCCCGGCGGCACGATCGTCGAGCCGACCTCCGGCAACACCGGCGTCGGGCTGGCGATGGTGGCCCAGCAGAGGGGCTACACGTGCGTCTTCGTCTGCCCCGACAAGGTCAGCGAGGACAAGCGCAACGTGCTGAAGGCCTACGGCGCCGAGGTGGTGGTCTGCCCGACCGCCGTCGCGCCGGAGCACCCGGACTCCTACTACAACGTCAGCGACCGCCTCGCCTCGCAGCCGGGCGCGTGGAAGCCCGACCAGTACTCCAACCCCCACAACCCCCGCTCCCACTACGAGACCACCGGTCCGGAGATCTGGGAGCAGACGGAGGGGAAGATCACCCACTTCGTCACGGGCATGGGCACCGGCGGCACGATCAGCGGCGTGGGGCGCTACCTCAAGGAGCAGAACCCCGACATCCAGGTCATCGGCGCCGACCCGGCAGGCTCGGTCTACTCCGGCGGCACCGGCCGCCCCTACCTCGTCGAGGGCGTCGGCGAGGACTTCTGGCCCGAGACCTACGACCGGTCCGTCGCCGACCGCGTCATCGAGGTCTCCGACGCCGACTCCTTCGCCTTCACCCGCCGCCTCGCGCGCGAGGAGGCGATGCTGGTCGGGGGCTCCGCCGGCATGGCGGCCTTCGCCGCCCGGCAGGTCGCCCACGAGCTCGCGGCCGAGGGCCGCTCCGACGCGGTCGTCGTCGTCCTGCTGCCCGACTCCGGTCGCGGCTACCTCACCAAGGTCTTCAACGACGACTGGCTCGCCCAGTACGGCTTCGCCACCGGTGCCGAGGCCGACCACCGCACCGTCGGCGAGGTGCTGCGCGGCAAGACCGGCGGGCTGCCCGACCTGGTGCACACCCACCCCGGCGAGACGATCGCCGAGGCCGTCCACATCCTCCAGGAGTACGGCGTCAGCCAGATGCCGGTCGTCCGCGCCGAGCCGCCGATCGTGGCTGCGGAGGTCGCCGGGTCGGTGTCGGAGCGCACGCTCCTCGACGCCCTCTTCGCCGGCCGCGCCAAGATGACCGACCGGGTCGAGGACCACATGTCCGAGGCCCTGCCGACCATCGGCTCGACCGAGGCCGCGGCCGACGCGGTGTCGCTGCTCGAGCACGCCGACGCGGTGCTGGTCCACGAGGACGGCAAGCCCATCGGCGTGCTGACCCGGCAGGACCTGCTCACCTTCGTGGCCGCCTCGTGAGGCGGCGCACCACGCGCCTGACCACGCGAGTGGCCACGGGCCTGGTCGCCGTCGTCTGCCTCGGCGTCCTCGGGGCGTGCGGCGACGACGACGTCAGCACCGGCACGGACCCGGTCGAGGTGGAGGTCGGCAAGGCCTTCACCTGGAACGGCTTCAGTGTCGAGGACGGCTGGGAGCTGAACGGCATCAAGCGCTCGGCCGGGCTCGAGGAGGTCACGACGCCCGAGGTGAAGGGCACGATCAAGAACACCTCCGACGAGGAGCGGGCCGCGCTCTTCGAGATGGTGTTCTCCACGGACGGGTCGCCGGTCGCGACGCTCAGCTGCTCGGCACCCACGATGGTGACCGACCAGTCCCAGCAGTTCATCTGTCCCGGTCTCAGCGCCACCATGCCGGAGGACTACGACGCAGTGGTCGTCCAGGAGTTCCGCCGCGACACGTCCTCCAGCTGAGGTGATGCCCGGACATGGGTGACCTCTCGGGCGAGGTCGTCGTCTTCCTCGTGCTGGCGGCGCTGGCCGCGGGCTTCGTCGACGCGGTGGTCGGCGGGGGCGGGCTGATCCAGCTCCCCGCCCTGCTGCTGGGGCTGCCCGGCGCGTCGGTCGTGCAGATCGCGGCGACCAACAAGCTGGCGTCGTTCTGCGGCACCTCCATCAGTGCGGCGACGTACGTCCGGCGCATCCGCCCGGACCCGCGCACGTTCCTGCCGCTGATGCTCGCCGCCGGCCTCGGGTCGGCCGGTGGCGCCCTCGTCGCCTCGATGCTGCCGCGCAGCGCCTTCGACCCGATCATCCTGGTCGTGATGGTGCTCGTCGGCAGCTACGTGTGGTTCAAGCCCAGCGTCGGCCAGCTCACCAACCTCCGCTTCCAGGGCGGCAAGCACCTCACCGCCGTGGTGCTCACCGGGCTCACCATCGGGTTCTACGACGGTGCGATCGGGCCGGGCACGGGATCGTTCTTCGTCTTCGCCTTGGTCGGCCTGCTGGGCTACAACTTCCTCGAGGCCTCCGCCAAGGCCAAGCTGGCCAACTGGGCGACCAACCTCGCGGCGCTGGCGATCTTCGTGCCGCAGGGGGCGGTGATCTGGCAGCTGGCCCTGCCGATGGCCGCGGCCAACATCACGGGCGGCTACCTCGGCGCCCGGCTCGCCGTCGCGCGCGGTGCCGGATTCGTGCGGGTGTTCTTCCTCGTCGTCGTCTCCGCGTTCGTCGTGCGGCTCGGCGGCGGCCTCCTCGGCTGGTGGTGACGGTAGCCTCCACACCGTGGGAGCGGTCTCGGCAGTCGACGGGTTCCAGCGGCGCCAGCCGTGGCTCGGCTTCCCGATCGCGGTCGTCTACAAGTACTTCGACGACCAGGGTCCCTACCTCGCGGCCGCGCTGACCTACTACGCCTTCGTCGCGATCTTCCCGCTGATGCTGCTCGGCACCTCGATCCTGGGCCTCTTCCTGCGCGGGGAGCCGCAGTGGCAGGAGAGCATCCTCAACTCCGCGCTCTCGCAGTTCCCGATCATCGGCGACGAGCTCGGCCGCCCCGAGGGCCTGCAGGGCTCGGTGTCCGGTGTCGTCTTCGGTGCGCTCGTCGCCCTCTACGGTGCGATGGGGCTCGGCCAGGCGCTGCAGAACACCCAGCACGTCGCGTGGTCGGTGCCGCGCAACAGCCGACCGAACCCGCTGAAGGCGCGCGGCAAGACGCTGCTGCTGCTCGTGACGGCCGGGATGTCGCTGCTCGCCGTCACGGTCGTCTCGACGGTCGCCAGCACCACCGACGTGTTCACCGAGCTGATCGGCGGCGGGCTCAAGGCAGTGCTGCCGGTGCTCACCGTGCTGGTCGTCGGCACCGGCCTGACCTACCTCTTCCGCCTCGCCGCGACCGGCCAGCACTCGTTCCTGCGGGCGGCGCCGGGCGGGTTCACCCTCGCCGTGATGTGGCAGGTGCTCCAGATCGGTGGCGCGGCCTACGTCGACCGGGTGCTGGTGAACACGTCGTCGATGACCAAGACCTTCGGGCTCGTGCTCGGTCTGGTCGGCTTCCTCTACATCGGCGCCGTCATGGCGGTGCTGGCCACCGAGATCAACGTGGTGCTGTCGCGACGGCTGTGGCCGCGGGCGCTGCTGACGCCGTTCACCGACAACGTGCGGCTGACCGACGCCGACCGCAGGGCCTACGCGCTCTACGCCCGCATGCAGCGGCACAAGGGTTTCGAGGAGGTCGTGGTGCGCTGGGACCCCGGCCCCGCCGAGCGCCCGAGCCGGCCCCCGGACGAGCCCGAGGAGGAGCCCCCGGCGGATCTCCCGGCGGATCGTCCGGCCGAGCGCCCGGGCGAGTCCGCGGACGAGCGGTCGCAGCGCCCGGCGTGACGTCGTACGTCACCGTCGCGCGCGACGCGACCGCCGAGGTCGAGGACCGCGGGTCGCGCTTCCTCTGCACGCTGCGTCGCGTCGCCACCGAGGCCGAGGCCCGCGCTCTCGTCGCCGACCTGCGACGGCAGCACCACGACGCCCGGCACCACTGCTCGGCCTTCGTGCTGGGCCCCGACGGTGCGGTGCAGCGCTCGTCGGACGACGGTGAGCCGGCGGGCACCGCGGGCGCACCGATGCTCGAGGTGCTGCGCGGTGCCGGGCTCAGCGACGTCGCCGCCGTCGTCACCCGCTGGTTCGGCGGCACGCTGCTGGGGGCCGGTGGCCTGGTGCGGGCCTACGGCGACGCGGTGCGCGGCGCGGTGGCCGATGCCGGGGTGCTGCGCCGCTCGCTGCTCACCGAGCTGGCCGTGGACCTCGACCACGCGGAGGCGGGCCGCGTCGAGGGCGAGCTGCGCTCGCGCGGGGTGGTCGTGCTCGACGTGGCGTACGACGCGCGGGTGCGGCTGCTGCTCGCCGCCCCGCCGGACGGGGTGGAGCGGCTGGACGCGCTCGTCGCCGCGGCGACCGGTGGTCGCTCGCTCGCCGTCGCGGTGGGCGAGCGCTGGGTCGACGTCACCGACTGACCCCGTCCACCTCGCCGTCCACGTAGGCCCACCGGCCGGCACGTCGCTCGAAGCGGCTCACCTCGTGCATCGCGCCGCCCTCCCAGCTCGCGACGAACTCGACGGTGTCGCCCTCGGCGGCCACGACCCGCAGCCCGGTCCACAGGGTGCCCGGGTCGGGGCGCACGTCGTCGGGCCGCGTGCGCGGGTGCCAGGTGCGGAAGAGGTGGTCGGCGTCGCCGGTGACGAAGGCGGTGTAGCGCGAGCGCATCAGCTGCTCCGGCGTGGAGGCCTGCGCCACGTTGGCGAGCAGCGGGCCGCAGCACGCGTCGTACGCCTCTCCGGTCCCGCACGGGCAGGGGGTGGTCAGCACGGGGGAGACGATACTGGCCAGATTTGTGTTGCGGTGTAATCATGTAATGCATGAAGAACGATGAGAGCCGTCGCGGTCGCCGCGGCGGGTGGCAGGTCGCCGACCTGCCGGACGCCTCCGACGCGTCCGAGTGGTTCCACGGGCGGTTGCCCGAGGCATGGTTCAGCGCGGTCGACGTCACCGTCGACCGCGAGGAGATCCTGGTCGTCGGCACGCTCGCCGGCACCGACGACGTCAGTGGGGCCGAGGCGGAGGGCCGCATCGGCCGCTTCCGGTCCGAGACCAAGGCCGAGCGCATCGAGATCGCCCTCGAGGCGCAGGCCCGCTACCAGCGCAAGGTGTCGTGGGGGGTGCGCCTCGGCGAGACGGAGGCGCTGTTCACCCATGTCGCCGCACCGGTCATGACCCGGCTGCGCCAGCCCGAGCGGCGCGTGCTCGACACGCTCGTCGACGCCGGCGTCGCCCGGTCCCGCTCCGACGCCCTGGCGTGGTCGGTGCGGCTGGTCGGCCAGCACGCCGACGAGTGGCTGGGCCAGCTGCGCGACGCCATGGCGGAGGTCGACAAGCTCCGCGGTGAGGGCCCGTCCCTCTGACCCGACCGGTCGATCGGACCGAACGGTCAGTGCGTCGTCGCGCACGAGCGTGACGGGCGGCGTACGAAAGTCGTTCGGTCCGATCGACGGACCTCCGATACGGTCCGCGCCATGACGATCGAGCGGCCCGAGCCGGCCTTCAGCAACGACGAGGTCGGGATGCTCCGCTCGTTCCTCGACCACTACCGGGCGACCGTCCGGCTGCAGGCGAGCGGGCTCACGGACGAGCAGCTCGACCAGCCACTCCCGCCCAGCGACCTGACGCTGGGCGGGATGCTGAAGCACCTCGCCTTCGTGGAGGACTACTGGTTCTCCTACAACCTCGCGGCCCACGAGCCCGCACCGCCGTGGGACACCGCGCCGTGGGCAGAGGACGGTGACTGGGACTGGCACAGCGCCGCGGGTCAGCCCCACGCCGAGCTCGACGCGATGCTCGCCGCCGCGATCGAGCGGTCCGACGCGTGCCTCGACGCGGCGCTCGCCGAGGACCCGGACCTCGGCCGACGCGTCGCCCGGCCGCGGCCGCCCGAGAAGGGCGAGACCGCCACGATCCGGTGGGTGCTGGTCCACATGGTCGAGGAGTACGCCCGCCACGCCGGGCACGCCGACCTCATCCGTCAGTCCATCGACGGCGCGACCGACGTCTGAGCGTCCGTGCGACGGGTCGGTCCTCCTGGTCGCTCGTCCGGTCAGGCGTCCTGGTGCAGGCAGAGCACGTTGCCGTCGGGGTCCTTGAACCACGCCGCCTTCTCGGAGCCCAGGACGCAGACGTGGTCGACGGTCTTCAGGTCCGGGAGGTCGTAGTCCTCGAAGACGACGCCGCGTCGCTCGAGGTCGTCGATCTCGGCGGTGATGTCGTCGACCTCGAAGCTCATCGCGGTGCTCTCCGAGGGGCGGCTGTCGGGGCGGGGGAGCAGGACGAGCGAGGAGCCGCCGTCCAGGGCGTACAACGCGCTGCCCTCGTCGTTGGTGCCGGTGTAGTCGAGCCCGAGGGACTCGGTGTAGAACGTGCGGGCGCGGTCGATGTCGGTGACCGGCATCATCATCGCGACCGTGCGGTGCGTGAGGGACATGGAGCGCCTCCTTCTGTGCTGGTCACCCCCAGTGTGCGCCCGCGCGGGCGCCGTCGGGAGACTGCTCCAGACCGGTCGGACGAGGAGGAGCACACGATGGGCATCAGGGTCGCCACGGAGGCGGACTGGGCTGCGATCTGGCCGTTCTGGCGCGACATCGTCGAGGCCGGCGAGACCTACGCCTACCCGCTCGGAGCGACGTCCGAGCAGGCCCGCGGCTGGTGGTTCGACGGCAGCCGGGTGACGGTCCTCGAGGAGGACGGCACCGTGCTCGGCTCCGCCAAGATGGGCGCCAACCGTCCCGGCCGCGGTGCCCACGTCGGCACCGCGTCGTTCATGGTCGCCCCGGCCGCCCGCGGTCGCGGCGTCGGCCGTCGCCTGGCCGAGGAGATGGTGGCGTGGCACCGCGAGGCGGGGTTCGCCGGCATCCAGTTCAACGCCGTCGTCGAGACCAACACCGCCGCGGTGCGCCTGTGGCAGGACCTCGGCTTCACGGTCGTCGGCACGGTGCCCGGCGCGTTCGAGAGCACCCGGCACGGCCGGGTCGGCCTGCACGTGATGTACCTCGACCTGGGGTGATGGCGGGTCGGAGCGAGCGCGCACGGGTGCGCGTCTGGTGGAATGGGCCCATGGGCGAGCCGATCCGCGTGTACCTCCTCGACGACCACGACGTCGTGCGTGAGGGACTCACGTTCCTGCTCGAGCAGCAGGACGACATCGTCGTCGTGGGCCAGTCCGCGTCCGCGACCGAGGCGACCGCACGCATCCCGGCCCTGCGGCCGGACGTCGCCGTGCTCGACGCGCGGCTGCCCGACGGCTCGGGCATCGAGGTGTGCCGCGCCGTGCGGGCCGTCGACCCCACGATCAACGCGCTCATCCTGACGTCGTACGACGACGACGAGGCGTTGTTCGCCGCGATCATGGCCGGCGCCTCGGGCTACGTGCTCAAGGAGATCCGCAGCTCCGACCTGGTCACCGCGGTGCGCCACGTCGCGGCCGGCAAGTCGCTCATCGACCCGGCGATGACGGCGACCGTGCTGGAGCGGATCCGCAAGGGCCCGGAGACGCCGGACGAGCTGGCCTCGCTGACCGACCAGGAGCGGATCCTGCTCGGCCACATCGCCGAGGGACTGACCAACCGGCAGATCGCCGAGCAGATGTTCCTGGCCGAGAAGACGGTCAAGAACTACGTCTCCAGCATCCTCGCCAAGCTCGGGCTCGAGCGCCGCACCCAGGCGGCCGTGCTGGCCTCCAAGCTCCTCGGCCGGGCGCCTCGCTGAGGTCCCCCCGCGGTCGGGACCTTGGTCCCGGGACGCGGGGACCGGCGGCCCTGATGACCCGGTGCGGGCAGCGGGACTCTGGTGGTGACCCAGCAACCCACTACCCCGAGGAGGAGATGACGATGAACGTCATCCACCGCCAGCACCACATCACCACCGAGGGCGTCACCACCTCGGAGACCGAGGAGGTCCACAACGTCGGCCTCGCTCGCGCCCTCGCCGCCCTGCGGATCGCCTTCGGATTCACCTTCCTGTGGGCGTTCCTCGACAAGACCTTCGCCCTGGGCTTCAGCACCGGCGCGCAGTTCGCCGAAGACGGCTCCCGGGCAGGGGTCGACTTCATGGCCAAGGACGCCGCCTGGCTCAACGGCGGCAGCCCGACCGAGGGCTTCCTCACCTTCGGCGTCCCCGCGGACAACCCCTTCCACGGGTTCTTCAACTCCCTCGCCGGTCAGGCCTGGGTCGACTGGCTCTTCATGGCCGGCCTCCTCGGCATCGGCGTGACCCTCCTCCTGGGGGTCGGGATGCGGATCGGCACGGCGGCAGGCGCGCTCATGTACGCCTTCATGTACGCCGCGGTGCTGCCGCTGGAGAACAACCCGGTCGTCGACGACCACCTCATCGGCATCATCTCGATGGTCGTCCTCGCCCTCGGCGCGGCCGGCACCACGTGGGGGCTGGGTCGCTGGTGGAACCGCACGAGCCTGGTACGGAAGTACCCCGTCCTGCGATGACACCAGTCCCTCACCGGACCCGGCGCCTCCCCCGGCGCCGGGTCCTCTGGCGTGTGGGCCCTCTCGCGTGGGGTCAGTGCAGCGGGACGCGCCACACGAGCAGCGTCCCGCGCTCGCCGACCTGGGTGACCTCGAGCGTCCCGCCGAGGTCGTCGGCACGCCGGCGGGCGTTGCGCAGCCCGCTCTCGGAGACCTCGGCGGGCAGGCCGACCCCGTCGTCGGCGACCCGGAGCTCGAGCCGGTCACCGGCCACGACGACGTCGACCTCGGCAGCGTCGGCGAGCGCGTGGCGGGCGACGTTGGACACCGCCTCCCGCAGCACCGCGAGCAGCTGCGCGCCGAGCACCTGCGACACCGCGGTGTCCACGGGTCCGGACGTGCGCACGACGGGCGTGAAGCCCAGCACCGGGACGTACTCCTTGACGAGCTTGCGGACGGCCGCGCGCAGTGAGTCCCCGCGTCGGTCCTGCAGCTCGAAGACCGTGCCCCGGATCGCCTTGATCGTGTCGTCGAGGTCGGCCACGGACTTGTCCAGCCGCTCGGAGATCGCGCTGCCGCCGGTCATCGCGGCGACCCCCTGGAGCTGCAGCCCCGTGGCGAACAGTCGCTGGATCACGATGTCGTGGAGGTCGCGCGCGATGCGTTCGCGGTCGGAGATCAGCGCCAGCTCCTGGCGGTCGGCGAGCGCCTGGGTGCGGTCGAGGGACAGCGCCAGCTGGTCGGCGAAGCCGGTGAACAGGTCGCGCTCCTCGACGTCGAGCAGCCCCGACCCGGGCTGGGCGACCGCGACGAGGGCGGTGACGGGCGCGAGGTGCGAGCGCAGGGGAACGACGAGGGCGACGCCGTCCTCGCCACCGGCGGCCGTCGTGACGGCCGTGCCACCGGTGGCCGGGTCGAAGCCTGCCCGGGCCTCGTCCAGCAGGGTGGTCACCCGTTCGTCGTCGGCGGCGAGGTCGGGGGCGAGGCTGACCGTGTCGTGCTCGGGGCCGAGCGAGGACCACAGCGCCACGGCGCGTGCCCGGGCGACCTGGCGGGCGGTGGAGACGATCTGGGGCAGGACGGCCTCGAGGTCGACCGGCGGCTGCAGCACCTCGGCGAGCTCGGCCGAGGCCTCGAGCCACTGCCGCCGGCGCTCGCTGAGCGCGAAGGAGCGGGCGTTGCTGATGACGTAGCCGGCGGTGCGGGCGAGCTCCTCGACCAGCTGCTCGTCGGCGTCGCTGAACGGGCCGCCGTCGGCCTTCTCGGTGAGGTACAGGTTGCCGAAGACCGTCCCGCGGATCCGCACCGGCATCCCGAGGAACGACGTCATGGGCGGGTGGTTCGGCGGGAAGCCGACCGACGCCGGGTGGGCGCTCAGGTCGGCGAGCCGCAGCCCGGACGGGTCCTCGATGATCACGCCCAGGATGCCGCGGCCGCGGGGCAGGTCCCCGATGAGCGAGCGGGCGCGCTCGTCGATGCCGGTGGTGACGAACTCGACGAGCTCGCCGTCGTTGCCCAGCACGCCGAGCGCGCCGTACCGGGCACCGGTGAGGGCGGTGGCGGCCTCGACGATCCGCGTCAGCACGCTGGCGAGGTCGAGGTCGCTGGAGATCGCCGTGACGGCCTCGAGCAGTGAGCGGGCGTCGGCGCCGAGGTCGGGTGCAGGGGTCGGGGTCACGCCTACCAGTGTGCCGTCAGGCGAGCCGCCGCACCGGGAGGTGCTCCCACGGGTCCCACCCGCCGCCGAGCTGACGGCCGGTCAGCTCGGTCCACGGGATCCGGACGACGAGGTTGCGCTGCCCGGTCGCCCACGGGTGCGGCTCCCACGACCGCGCGATCTCGGCGAGCTCGTCCTGGTCGTCGACGAAGGTGCCGCGACCACGCACGACGACGCTCCAGCCGCGCTTGAGCTCGTAGTCGAACTGGTCGACCTCGAAGCACAGCTGCGCGCCCCGGCCGTAGGTCCCGAGCAGGCTGTAGGCGGTGGTGCGGATGAGGACCGACTCCCCGTCGAGGGCGTAGTTCACCGGCACGATGTGGGGGCCGGTGGGGGTGCCGACCGCGACGCGGCCCGCGACGCCGGCGCCGAGCAGGCGCGCGCAGTCCTCCCGGGAGAGGTCGTGGCTGGTGTGCATGAGAGCCTCCTTACGGCTGGACTCCCAGCGTCGCTCGGCACGCGCCCCACGTTCAGGGTCGAAGGTCCCGAGAAGGCCATGCCTACGGCCCGGTGATCAGCCCGCTCGTGGTCGGCTGGTAGGGGTTGAGGCCCTTGTCGATGGCGTACTGCTTGAGGTAGCCGTCGCGTCCGAGCACCTTGATCCGCTCGGCGATCTTGGCGGCCTCGGCCCGCTCGACCTCGACCTGCGCCTGCGCCGCCTTCACCTGGGCAGCGGCCTCGGCCTCCTTGGCCTTGGCGCGTGCGACGGCCTCCTGCTGCGCGACCAGCGCGGCCTTGACCGACTCCGGCGGCACCGGCTTCTGCAGGGTGATGGCGAAGTTGGTGAAGAACTCCTCGTCGCCGTCGATCTGCCGGCCGACGAGGTCGGGCATCTGCTCGAGGACGTCCTGCTCCCACTGGGCCTTCACGTTGGGGTCGGTGTAGAGCTCGGTGTAGGTGTAGTTCTGGCTGGCGCGGTCGATCGCGGTCTCCAGCGGGCGGCTGATGTAGACGCTGAGCATCGAGAGCCAGCCGGCGGAGCCGTTGCCGTCGGCGGAGTCCATGTAGGCGGCGTACCGGTTGCCGATGAGGTCGTGGAACTTGCGGAGCGTCTCGCAGTCGGTGTTGAGCAGGAACGCCGCGACGCCGTCGACCGACATCTCGATGCCGTCCTTGCTCACGAAGGTGACCGGCTCGCGGTCGCCCATCTCCCCGAAGACGTAGTTGCGCTGCGAGGACGGGTAGGCGTAGTGCTTGTCGCCGGGGCCGTCCCACGTGCGCGAGGAGCTCGAGACGCAGTCCTGGAAGCGGCGCGGGGTGAAGGCGCCGTCGCTGTAGTGCAGGGCCACCTGGTCGGGCCCGGTGGACACGGTCGTCGGGCGCGCGACGACCAGCACCCCGAGCAGGACAGCGACGACGACGCCGGCGCCGAGCACGACCTTCCCTGCGCGTCCGGCTCGGCTGGTGATGTCGGTGGTGGTCGGCATGCGGGTCCTCACGCGTTCGGACCGCCGGGAAGGCGGCGGTGTCGGGTGGCGATCTCGTCGATGATGATCGTGGACAGCTCGGGCGAGACGTCGCGGTGCTGCCACGCGAGCTCGCGGAGCTGCTCGATGAAGGCGTCACGCTCGGCGAGCGCCGGACCACCGTCGGTGGGGGCCGCGACCGAGGACCGGCCGAGCGCCCAGCCGGCGCTGCCGGCCACGAGGGCGACGAGCACGACGACGAGCAGCAGCGTGAGAGCCATGGCGGCATCCTGCCCTGCCGGGACGGGTTGAACCCTCCTTTTCCGGCGGGGTCGCGACGGACTTCGAGCGCGCTCGACGTTGTCGGGCGGGTCTAGCGTGGAGGACGTGACTGAAGCGATCCAGCAGGACGGGCACCCCGCACCCAGCACCCTCGGCCAGCTCCGCGAGAGCGGCCACCGGCTCAAGCCCCTGCGCCAGGAGCTCCGCGACAACCTGCTCGCGCGGCTGCGCGACGGGGTGGACCCGTGGCCGGGGCTGCACGGCTTCGCCGACACCGTCATCCCGCAGGTCGAGCGGGCGCTGCTCGCCGGCCACGACATCGTGCTGCTCGGCGAGCGCGGCCAGGGCAAGACCCGGCTCCTGCGCTCGCTGGTCGCACTGCTCGACGAGTGGAGCCCGGTCATCTCCGGGTCCGAGCTCGGCGAGCACCCCTACGACCCCATCAGCGTCACCTCCCAGCAGGCGGTGGCGACGTACGGCGACGACCTGCGCATCTCGTGGCGCCACCGCGACCAGCGGTACGCCGAGAAGCTCGCGACGCCGGACACGTCGGTCGCCGACCTGATCGGCGACGTCGACCCGATGAAGGTGGCCGAGGGGCGCCACCTCGGCGACCCGGAGACCATCCACTTCGGCCTCATCCCGCGCAGCCACCGCGGCATCGTCGCGATCAACGAGCTGCCCGACCTCGCCGAGCGCATCCAGGTCGCGATGCTCAACGTGATGGAGGAGCGCGACATCCAGATCCGCGGCTACGTGCTGCGGCTCCCGCTCGACGTCCTCGTCGTGGCGAGCGCCAACCCCGAGGACTACACCAACCGCGGGCGGATCATCACGCCGCTCAAGGACCGCTTCGGCGCCGAGATCCGCACCCACTACCCGCGCGAGGTCGAGCAGGAGATCGCCGTCATCGAGCAGGAGGCCGAGCTCGTCGCCGAGGTCCCCGACTACCTCCTCGAGGTGCTCGCGCGGTTCACCCGCAACCTGCGCGACTCCCAGTCGGTGGACCAGCGCTCCGGCGTCAGCGCACGCTTCGCGATCGCCGGCGCCGAGACCATCGCCGCGGCCGCGCTGCACCGCGCCACCACGCAGGGCGAGGACGAGCCGGTGGCCCGCGTCGTCGACCTCGAGACCGCCGTCGACGTGCTCGGCGGCAAGATCGAGTTCGAGACGGGCGAGGAGGGCCGAGAGGGCGAGATCCTCACCCACCTCCTCCGCACGGCGATCGCCGAGACCGTCCGGGCGCACCTCGCCGGCATCGACCTGCGCCTGCTCGTCGAGGCCATCGAGGAGGGCGCCATGGTCAGCACCGGCGCCCGCGTCGGGGCCCGCGACTTCCTCGCCGGGCTGCCGGTGCTGGGGGAGTCCGACCTCTACGACGAGGTCTGCGACCGGCTCGGCGCCACCAACGACGGCGAGCGCGCGGCCGCGATCGAGCTCGCCCTCGAGGGGCTCTACCTCGCCCGCCGCATCGGCAAGGACACCGACGCCGGGGAGACCGTCTATGGCTGATCCGGCTGTGGCTGACCCGGTCGTCCGGCTCCGGGAGCGGCTGGGCGCGGAGCCCGGGCAGGGGATCGCGCCATGAGCCGGTTCCGCAAGTACGACGGCGGCGACCCCCTCGCGCCGCCGGTCGACCTGGCCGAGGCCCTCGACGCCATCGGGCAGGACGTCATGGCCGGCTACTCGCCGGAGCGCGCGATGCGCGAGTTCCTGCGGCGCGGGGGCACCGACCAGGCGGGGCTCGACGAGCTCGCCCGTCGCGTCGCCGAGCGCCGGCGCGAGATCCTGGAGCGCAACGACCTCGACGGCACCATGCGCGAGGTGCGCGAGCTCCTCGACAAGGCCGTGCTGGCCGAGCGGGGTCAGCTGGCCCGCGACATCACCATGGACGACGGCGACCGCGCCTTCCGCGAGCTCCTGCTCGACGACCTGCCCACCTCGACCCCCGCCGCGGTGTCCGAGCTGTCGTCGTACGACTGGCAGTCCAGCGAGGCCCGCCAGGCCTACGAGGAGATCAAGGACCTGCTCGGCCGCGAGCTGCTCGACCAGCGGTTCGCCGGCATGAAGCAGGCGCTCGAGGGTGCCACCGACGAGGACCGGCAGGCCGTCCAGGAGATGCTCGCCGACCTCAACGACCTGCTGGAGAAGCACGCGAGCGGTGGGGTCACGGACGAGGAGTTCCGTGACTTCATGGACAAGCACGGCGACTTCTTCCCCGACGACCCGCAGGACATGGACGAGCTGCTCGACTCGCTCGCCCAGCGCGCGGCCGCGGCGCAGCGGATGCTCAACTCGATGACGCCCGAGCAGCGCCAGGAGCTCATGGAGCTTTCGCAGCAGGCCTTCGGGTCGCCGCAGCTGATGGAGCAGCTGGCCCGGATGGACGCCAACCTGCAGGCCCTGCGCCCCGGTGAGGACTGGTCGGGCTCGGAGGGCTTCGAGGGCGACCAGGGGATGGGCCTCGGCGACGGCACCGGCGCGCTGCAGGACCTCGCGCAGCTCGACGCGCTCGCCGACCAGCTCGCGCAGCAGCACCACGGGGCGCGGATGGACGACGTCGACCTCGACGCCCTCGCCCAGCAGCTCGGGCCCGACGCCGCCGTGTCCGCCCGGACGTTGCAGGAGCTCGAGCGCGCGCTGCGCGACAGCGGCTACCTCAAGCGCGGCTCCGACGGCGAGCTGAGGCTCTCGCCCAAGGCCATGCGCCAGCTCGGCAAGGCCCTGCTGCGCGACGTCGCGGAGCGGATGAGCGGCCGCTCCGGCGCGCGCGAGACGCGGACGACCGGCCTCGCGGGCGAGCCGTCGGGAGCCACCCGGCGGTGGGAGTTCGGGTCCACCGAGCCGTGGGACGTGCCCCGCACGATCACCAACGCCGTGCTCCGCGACGGCGGGGCCACGCCCGTGCGCATCCAGGTCGACGACATCGAGGTGGTGGAGACCGAGGCCCGCACCCAGGCCGCGGTCGCGCTGCTGGTCGACACGTCCTTCTCGATGGCGATGGACGGCCGGTGGGTGCCGATGAAGCGCACCGCGCTGGCGCTGCACCAGCTGGTCCGGTCGCGCTTCCGCGGCGACGACATCCAGCTGATCGCCTTCGGCCGCCACGCGCAGGTGATGGAGATCGAGGAGCTGACCGCCCTCGACGCACGGTGGGACAAGGGCACCAACCTCCACCACGGTCTGCTGCTGGCCAACCGGTTCTTCCGCAAGCACCCCAACGCCCAGCCCGTGCTCCTGGTCGTGACCGACGGCGAGCCGACGGCGCACCTCGAGCCCGACGGCGAGGTGTGGTTCTCCTACCCGCCGCACCCGCTGACGATCTCGCACTCGGTGCGCGAGCTCGACGCCGCGGCGCGGCTCGGCGCGCAGACGACGTTCTTCCGGCTGGGGGAGGACCCCGGCCTCGCGCGCTTCATCGACTCGATGGCGCGCCGGGTCGACGGGCGCATGGTGAGCCCCGAGCTCGACGACCTCGGGGCGGCGGTGGTGGGGTCCTACCTCGGCTCCCGCGGTCCCGCCTCGTCGTACCGCGAGCACTTCGGTGACTGGTACGGCGGCGGCCGGGGGTTCTGGGTCTGACGGCTCACGTCAGCAGGTAGAACCGCCAGAAGCCGAACTCCTCGATCGGCAGGACCTGCACGTCCGTGAAGCCTGCCGCGGTCGCGTAGTCACGCAGCACCGACGGTCGCATCACGGTCCCCGTCCCCGCGCTCGGACTGGTCGAGAGTCCGTCGGGCAGGCAGATGAGCAAGCTGAACCCGTACATCAGCCGCTCGACCTCGTCGCCGTCCGGGGCGAAGGCCTCGGCGACGGCCTCGTCCATCACCACCAGGCACCCGCCGGGCGCGAGGGAGCGGCGCACCGCGGCGAGGACCTCGACCGGTGCCGGCATGTCGTGCACGCACTCGAAGGCGAAGGCGACGTCGTACGAGCCCGGGCCGAGGCCCGCTGCGTCGCCGTGGTGGAAGTCGACGGCCACCCCGGCCGCGGCGGCGTTGGTGCGCGCCAGCTCCACCGAGGCGAGGTCGATGTCGACCCCGGAGACGCGGGCTCCGGGGTACGCCTCGGCGAGGGCGATCGTCGACCAGCCGCCGCCCGCGCCGACGTCGAGGACCGCGGCACCCGGCCTGCTCAGCGCCTCGTGCACGCGCGGCACGCCGGCGAGCGCGGTGGCCAGCCGGGTGTCGTACCAGGGCCGGTTCCCATCGGCCTGGGACTCGCGGGCGTCGGCGCCGAGCTGTTCCCAGCTCACGCCGCCCCCGGTGCGGTACGCGTCGAGGAGGTGGGGGAGCGTCGGGCCGGTCGCGGCGAACATCCGCGCGAACGGGGCGAGGTGGTTGAGGCTCGCGCGGTCGGTCATCACCTCGGCCGTCGCAGCGGGGATGGCGAAGACACGGGTGTCGGGCTCACCGTCCCGCTCGACGGTGAGGTAGCCGGTCACGGCCTGCTGCTCGAGCCACTCCCGGGCGTAGCGGGAGTGCGTGCCCGTGCGGCGGGCGAGCTCGGGCGCCGATGCCGGGCCGTCGTCGACCAGGCTCTGGTACCACCCGAGCCGGTCGCCGAGGTAGACGGCCAGGACGTCGATGGTGCCCAGCAACGAGCCGAAGAGGCGCTCGGCCAGCTCGTCCGAGGTGGGTGCGGCCATTCCTCAGTGTGGCAGCACCCGGGGACGGTGGCACTCCCACGTCTGGTGTATCGGCGGCGAGGCCGGCACGGACGAGTGGATGAGGTTCCCCACCGACCCGGGAGGGGAGCACGGTGGGCCTGGTCGAGCAGCGCCCCGGTGAGGCATCAGGGACGGTCGGCGGCCTCCAGCATCCGCATCAGCTCGGCGCCCATGTGCTCGATGACCGCCTGCAGCGCCCTGGCCGGGCGCACCATCACCGTGAAGTCGACGATCAGGCCGTCCGCGTCCCACGTGATCATGTCGATGCCGGACACCTGGAGGCCGCCCACCTCGGTGCGGAACTGCAGCACCGCCGAGTCCGCGCCGAGCCACTCGCGCTCGTACGCCAGCCCGGGTCCGAGCACGGTGAAGGCGGCGGTGAGGTAGCCGACGACGGTGTCGCGGCCCTCCTGGGGCGTGTGGACCGCCGGGCTGCGGAAGACCGCGTCCTCGGCGATGAGGCCGGGCAGCCCGGCCGGGTCGCGGCTCTCGACGACGGCGTGCCAGCGGGCGAGGGCCGCCTCGGACGTGGGAGTGGCCTCGGTGGGTCGGGACATGCGCGTCATCGTGCCACTCGGCACCCACGGTCTGGCAGGGTCACCCCGTGCGACTCCGAGACCTGCCCCGCGTCGTGTGGGCGCTCGCCGTGGCGCGCTTCGTCTCCTCGGCAGCGTCCTTCACGATGCTGTTCCTCACCCTCTACCTGACCGGGCCCCGCGACGTCGGGACCGCGACGGCCGGGCTCCTCGTCGGCTGCGTCGGGGTCGGCGCGCTCGCCGGGAACTTCACCGGCGGGCGGTGGGGTGACCGGATGGGCCACCGGCGGGTGCTGCTCGCGGCGTCGAGCTCGGGCGGGCTGCTGCTCATGGTGGTCCCGCTGCTGCCGGTCTGGCTGCTGACGGTCGTGTTCCCGGTGGCGGCGTACCTCCTCGCGACGGGGTCCCTCTCGGCGGGAGCCCTGTCGGCCACGGCGGTGCCGCGCGGCGAGCGTCGTACGGCGGTCGCGCTGGCGCGCGCGTCGTCCAACGCCGGCTTCGTCGTGGGACCGCCGCTGGGAGCGCTCCTGGTGTCGTGGAGCTACGACGCCCTCTTCGTCGTCGACGGCCTCGTGGTCGTGCTCGTCCGTCTGGTCCTCAGCCGGGTCCTCCCACCCGAGACGTCGGCCCCCGCGGTTGCGCCGACGGGCGGCGGGCTCTGGCGGTCGGTGCGCGTCGACCGCTCGCTGCTGGTGCTGCTGGTCGGGGTCGTGCTCGTCGACCTGGTCTACCGCCAGCTCTACTCGACGCTCCCGCTGCACCTGCGCGACGAGGGCCAGCCGGTGTGGCTCTACGCGACCGTGATCGCGGTCGGCTCGGCCGTGATCCTCGTGCTCGAGATCCCGGTGACTCAGTGGCTGACCGGCCGTGACGCGCTCGGCATCGTGGCGACGGGCTACGCCCTGGTCGGGATCGGCACCGCGATGTTCGCGCTGCCTGTCACCGTCGTGTCCGTGCTGCTGGCGATGCTGGTGCTCACCGTCGGCGAGATCCTTTACAAGACCACCGCGACCGCCCACGTGCTCGACCAGGCGCCCGACCACCTCGTCGGCCAGTACCAGGGCCTCTACTCGGGCGCCGCCACGAGCGGGACGCTGCTCGCCGCGCCGGTTGGGACCGCGGTGTACGCCGCCGCGCCCGCGCTGCTGTGGCCGCTGATGGCGGCGGTGGCGATGGCCGCGGCGGCCTTCGTGCTGCTCGCCCGGCGCGTGGCCGTGCCGGACGCGGGCCTCAGTCGGCGAAGCCCGGAAGCGACTCTTCGAGGATCTCCCGGAACGGCACAGCGGCGCCGAGCTGGCTGAGCAGCCCGAGGGCGCCGAGCCAGGTCCGGTGGATGAGGAGGTAGGACGTCGGCAGGTTGAGCTTGGTGGCGAGGGTGAACGTCTCGGCGCGGGGGTCGTTGATCCGCTCGAACTGCCCGCGCATCCACTCGCGGGTGAACGTGAAGCGCTCCTGGTCGGCCGGCTCGACGAACGGCGCGAGGTAGTCGAGGAGCAGCGCGGGGTCGACCTCGATGCGGTCCTTGATGAAGCCCTCCTCGCGGAGCCCCGCGACGAGCGACTCCTCGTCGGACTCCAGCGCGATCCGGATCAGCCGCCCCATCGCCTCCGGGAGCTGGCCCTGCGGCAGCCGGGCCACGGCCCCGAAGTCGAGCACCCCGAGGCGGCCGAGACCACCGTCGGGGGCGGGGATGACGCGGTAGTTGCCCGGGTGGGGGTCGGCGTGGAGCATGCCGGTGCGCCGCGGGCCCTCGAACAGGAACCGGACGAAGAGCTCGCCGTAGTGGTCGCGCTCCTCCTGGGTGCCGTCGCGGATGACGTGGGCGAGGGAGTAGGCGGAGTCGAGCCACTCGGTCACGAGCACCTCGGCGCCGACGGAGACGACCCCGGGCACGACGATGTCGGGGTGGTCCGCGAACGCCTCGGCGTAGGCCGCCTGCGCCTCCGCCTCGAGGTGGTAGTCGAGCTCGTCGGCCGCGCGCTCCTGCAGCTCGGCGACGAGCGGCTTGATGTCGATGCCGGGGAAGACCGGCGCGACGCCGCGCGCGACGCGGGCGATCTGGCGGAGGTCGGACATCAACGCCTCGCCGGCACCGGGGTACTGCACCTTGACGGCGACGTCCCGCTCGTCCTCCGACCCGGGACCACCCGCCAGGTCGCGCCAGCGGCCGCGGTGCACCTGCCCGATCGAGGCGGCCGCCGTCGGTGCGCCGTCGAGCCAGACCAGCCGCTGCGACCAGTCGTCGCCGAGGTGGGCCGCCAGCTGCTCGCGCACGGTCGCGGTCGGCATCGGGGGAGCGGAGTCCTGCAGCGCCGTGAGGTGCTCGCGATAGGGCGCGGCGACCTCCTCGGGCAGGGCGGACTCCAGCACGCTGAGCGCCTGGCCGAACTTCATCGCCCCGCCCTTGAGCTCCCCGAGCGTGCGGAAGAGCTGCTCGGCGGTGCGCTGCTGCACGTCGGTGAGCACGGCGTCGGCAGGCCTGCCCCCGAGCCGCTTGCCCAGCCCGATCGCCTGCCGCCCGGCGTAGCCGAGCGGGAGCGCAGCGAGGCGGGCCGTGCGCGCTGCGGCCTTGCGGGGGAGCTCGGTCATGCCTCCATTGTCCGGGTCCGCGCAATCGGGTTGCCAGACCCGCTCCGACATGGCGCGTCCAGGGGCCCACCAGCGCGGGGCGTGACCTCGCGCGGAACCGCTCGTTGGACCTCACGACGACCTCGACCTCTCGGGAGGACCACCGTGCGACCCAGGACCCTTCTCGCGTGCGCGGCCAGCGTGCTCGCCGCCACCGCGACCTTCGGAGTCGGCGCGTCCGCGCCGGCCGCGGGACGGGCGACCGCCCCGGCCGCCGCCCGGGCTGACGTCTCCGACTTCCTCGCCCGACAGCTCGACGGGCTCACCGGCCGGACCACCGTGATGGTCCACGGCACGTCCATCACCGCAGCCCGCGAGGCCGTCGCAGCCACCGGGATGCGGAAGAGCGGGGAGTTCACCCGCATCGGCGTCGTCATCGCCGACGCCACCCGCAGCCAGGTCGAGGCGGTCCGGGGCCAGAGCGGGGTGACCTACGTCGAGGGCGGGGCGCAGCCGATCGAGTTCTTCGCCGACAACCTGGCCGAGACCTCCAACGTCGCGACCCGCGGCGCCGAGGCGGCCGCCACCCTGACCGGCGCCGACGGCACGCCGCTCACCGGCAAGGGCGTCAGCGTCGCGGTCATCGACTCCGGCGTGGACCCCACCCACCCCTACCTCACGGAGGCCGACGGCTCGAGCGCCGTCGTCGCCAACCTCAAGGCGCTGTGCGAGCCGCTCACCGAGACCTGCTCCGTGCAGCGCGTGCCTGCCGTCGTCGACACCGACACCCTGTCGGTCGGCGGGCACGGCACCCACGTCAGCGGCATCGTCGCCGGCCGCCCCACCACGCTGACCGACGGCGGGACGCTGCAGGGCGCCGCCCCCGGCGCGGGGCTGGTGTCGATCTCGACCGGCGCGGGAATCGTGATCCTCGGTGCCGACTCCGCGCTCAACTGGGTGCTGGAGAACCACGAGGCGCCGTGCGGGGCCGGCGTACCTGCCTCGACCTGCCCGCCCATCAAGGTCACCAACAACTCCTACGGCCCGAGCGGCGGCGGCGAGTTCGACCCGGAGTCGGCCACCGTCAAGCTCCAGCGCGCGCTCGCGGCGGAGGGCGTCGTCACCGTGTGGGCTGCCGGCAACGACGGCGGGGACGGCTCGACGAGCCTGACCAACCCGCCCGGCCAGGACCCGACCGGCGGCATCCTCTCGGTGGCCTCCTCCTACGACCAGGACACCGGCACGCGGGACGGCGTGGTGTCCGACTACAGCTCACGCGGCCTCGCCTCCGACGCCTCGACGTGGCCCGACGTCTCGGCGCCCGGCGAGAACATCACGTCGTCGTGCCGCCTGTACCTGGCGATCTGCTCGACCGGACTCGACGTCCGCAACGGTCCCGGCGCGCTCGACATCGGCACCTTCAACACGATCAGCGGCACGTCGATGGCGGCGCCGCACGTCGCCGGGATCGTCGCCCAGCTGTTCCAGGCCGACCCGACCGCGACACCTGCCGAGATCGAGCGGGCGCTGGAGGTCTCGGCCTACAAGTTCACCGACGGAGCGGCGTACCAGTCCGGTCCGGTCGGCACCACGTCGTACGACAAGGGCCACGGCCTCGTCGACGTCGTGGCGGCAGTCGCGGCCCTGGGGTGAGTGCAGGCTCGGGCCGCGGTTGAACCAGAACCTCCCAGGAGGGCCGTCGTGCGACAGGGGCGCGGCGGTGCGCGGGGCGGGCGGAGGCCGTGGGGTCTTCCGCCCGCCTCGGTCCGGTTGCTGGGAAGGTGGGGCCATGGAGATCGAGTTCGCCGGCGAGGTGGTCGAGTGGCGCGGTCCGGCGCCGTTCTTCTTCGTCGCCCTTCCACCGGACGCGGCCGACCTCGTCGACGAGGTGAAGGCCGACGTCGTCTACTGGGGAGTGGTGCCGGTCCGCGCGTGGATCGGCGACACCGAGTTCACCACCGCGATGTTCCCGCGCGAGGACACGTGGTTCCTGCCGGTGAAGGCGGCCGTGCGTCGCGCCGAGGACCTCGACCTCGGCCAGGTCGTCGACGTACGGATGCACGTCGGGCGCGACTGAGTCGTCTGGCCGGGCCCGGGCGCCCGGTGCAACCATCGCGCGCCCCGCTGCGTCTCTCCCTACGTCCCCGTCCGGGGGCTCGACGAGAGAACGGACCAGCACCATGCGTAGGACCATCCTCAGCGCGACGACCCTGGCGGTCGTCGCCCTGGCCCTGACCCAGACCACCGCGGCGAACGCCGACGGCATCGGCGTCTCCGACCCCGCGGACCTCGGCCACGGCGTCGACCTCCGGTCGGTGGAGGTGGAGCACAAGGCACGCAACGTCGTGGTCACGACCACCCACACCAACCTGCGCCCTTCCTGGAGGACGGGCTCGTCCGGGTCGGTGTTCATCGACACCGACCCCGACGACCGCGGTCCGGAGTACCTCTTCGCCGGCGGCTTCTTCCAGGGCACCGACTACAACCTGCTTGCGGTCGACGGGTTCGACGACACCTCGCCCGAGCCGGTCGAGGGCTCCTACCGGATGCGCGTCGACTACGACACCGAGCAGGTCCGCTTCCGGATGTCCCGCGAGGCACTGGGGTCGCCCGAGGAGGTCCGCGTCGCCGTCCGCGTCGCCGGCACCCGCTCCGACGGCTCCGAGACCCCGACCGACTGGCTCGGCGCGCCGCGCAGCTGGACCGACTGGGTCGCGCAGTAGGTCGATCCCCGTCAGGTGTGCTGACCGGCCTACTTGACCTCGCGGAGCTCCTGCGGCCACCCGCACCCCTCGGCGACCCGGCCGGCCCACATCTTCGCCGTCTCGATGTCGGGCACGTCGATGATCGTGATCCCGCCGAGGTACTCCGTCGTCTCGGTGTAGGGACCGTCGGTGACCACGACCGCCCCGCTCGTGGCGTCGGCGCTGAAGGCCAGGGACATGTCCTCCACCAGCCCGCCGGCGAACACCAGCACACCGGCGGCCTCCATGTCCCTCACCACGGCCGTGCTGGGCTCCACGCGGGTGCGGTACCACTCCTCCGGGTGGTCACCGACCCACTGCTGGTGGAAGTAGATGGCGTACTTCGTCATGTCGATCCTCCTGTGCGGCCGCCCGGTGCGGCCCGTCACCACTCTGACGGACGAGGAGGCTCGGGATCGACAGGCCGGCGCAGGCTCAGTCGTGGACGACCGACGACGGCCGGTCGTAGAGCAGGTCGGCGTAGTCGGGGTGGCGCAGCATCCAGGCCTTGATGAACGGGCAGAGGGCGAGCACCCGGCGTCCGCGTGCTCGCGCACGTCGTCCAGGGCGAACCTGGCCAGGGCCGAGCCGATGCCCTTTCCCTCGTGTACCTGCTCGACCTCGGTGTGGGTGAAGACGATCAGCTGCTCGGCGAGCTGGTACTCGGCGAAGCCGGCCAGCTCCCCGGACAGGTGGGCCTCGTAGCGGTTCTGGTCGGCGTTGTCCGTGACGCGGACGGTCTCAGGCACGAGGGAAGGCTACCTGCCGGCCGGACGCCGACCGCCCTCCGAGGTCGCCCGCTCCAGGGACGGGCAGAGCTGGTGGGTGCCCAGCGCACGAGCAGCCTGCTTCGCTCCCGCGGCCAGGCAGGCGTGCACGTCGGCCCCGAGGAGGTGCGCGGCGAGGAAGCCCGCCATGAACCCGTCGCCGGCGCCGTTGGTGTCGACGACGCTCGGGACCGGCTCGGCCGGGACGTGGTGCTCGCTGCCGTCGGGCGCCAGCGCGAGGGCGCCGTCGGCGCCGAGGGTGCAGACGGCGACCTGCGCCCCACGCGTGACGCACGCGCGCAGGAGCTCGCGGACCGACGGGGCGCGGTCGCCGTTCATGAAGACGAAGCTCGCGGCGTCGGCGAAGGGGGCGTGGAACGCGCTCCGGCCGTCGTAGTCGTGCAGGTCGGTCCAGATCGGTACGCCGGTGGCCACGACGTCGCCGACCGCGTCGCGCGAGGTCTGGCTGAGGTCGAGGACGACGGCGCGTGCCCCGGCAGCCGCGCGCTGCAGGGCCAGCCTCGCTGCAGCGGTGTCCTCCCGCCCGGGCTCGGGGACGTCGAGGTAGAGCGAGACGCGCCTGCCGTGCGGGTCCATCAGGTTGAGGTGGCGCTCGCTCGGCCCGTCGACGACGGTCGCGACGACGGGGACCGAGCCGAGACGCAGAGCGGCCTCGATGTCGGCAGCCGCGGCGTCGGTCCCGAGCACCGTGTGCAGCTCGACGTCGACGCCCAGCTCACGCAGGTGGGCCGCCTTGCCGGCGGACGTGCCACCGAGCACGTGCCGGTGCGCCCGCGCGAACTGCATGTGGGGCTCGGGCGCGGGCAGCTCGTCGAGGTCGACGACCTGGTTCCACGACGCCGGACCGTGCACGACCACCTCGACCATGGCGAGGAGGCTAGCGGGCGCTCAGGCGGGGAACTTCACGCCCGTGTTGGCGTGGCAGCGGTAGCCGAAGGGGTTCTTCGCGAGGTACTGCTGGTGGGCGTCCTCGGCGTAGTAGTACGGCGTCTCGCTGGCCGGGCGGATCTCGGTGGTGATCTCGCCGAGGCCGCGACGGGCGAGCTCGTCGCCGTAGACCTTGGTCAGCTCGCGGGCGGTCTGCTCCTGCTCGGGGGTGGTCCAGTAGATCGCCGAGCGGTACTGGGTGCCGACGTCGTTGCCCTGGCGCATGCCCTGGGTCGGGTCGTGGATCTCGAAGAACTTCTTCACCAGGTCGGCGTACGACACCTTCGCGGGGTCGAAGACGACGCGGACGGCCTCGGTGTGGCCGGTGTGCCCGCTGCAGACCTCGTCGTAGGTCGGGTTGGGCGTGCTGCCGCCGGCGTAGCCGACCGACGTCGACCAGACGCCGGGGACCTGCCAGTAGATCTCCTCGGCGCCCCAGAAGCAGCCGAGGCCGAGGATGGCGACCTCGTGGCCGTCCGGGACGTCGTCGGTGACGACGGGGGTGTGCAGGACCACGTGCTCGCCCAGGGTCCACATCTGCTGCTCGCGCCCCGGGAGCGCCTGGTCGGGGGTGGGCAGGGTGCTGGGCTTGCCGAATCCGAACATGCCTCCATTGTCGCGCGCCGGGCAAGCGGCGGGTCCGCGTCTCGCCGGGCGGCCGCGACCGGTGGGGTCCCGCGGTCTAGACGTTCGCGTTGTTGCTGATGCGGGACCGCCGGGGCGGGAGGACGGTGGAGACCTCAGGAGTACTCGTGGAAAGGAATCGTCATGTCTTCACGTCGAACGGTCCGGCAGCTCCTCGTTGCCGTCTCCGTGGGGGTCCTGGTCGGGGGCGGCCTCATGGTCCTCACGCCGGCCGGAGCCGAGGTCAGCAGCGCCGTGGCCACCAACTGGAAGAAGATCTGGAACAAGGAGCTCAAGCCGCAGGCGGACCAGCGGTACTACACGAAGAAGAAGAGCGACAAGCGGTACTACACCAAGTCGGACGCCGACGCGAAGTACCAGCCCAAGGGCAGCTACGCGCTCAACGGGTCGTCGTACACCAAGGCCGAGTCCGACGGCAGGTACTACACCAAGACCGACAGTGACGGGCGATATGCCCGAAGCGCCGCCTTGGTCCGCGGGAACATCCTCCTGGCCTACAACGCGGCCGCCGCGGGTGGGCAGGGGTCCAGCGACATCTCGCTCGGTGCCACCTTCTCGGCCGCTCCGACAGTTCACGTGATCCCTGTCAACGGGGCAGTCCCCGCCGGCTGTGCCGGTTCCGCGGCTGCGCCGGATGCCTCCCCGGGCCACCTGTGCATCTTCTCGTCGCTGAACACCAACACCACCGGTCTCAACGTGTGCCGGCCGTCGACGGCCACGTGCAACGGCACCGCTGACCCGTGGGGCGCCGTGGTCTACGCAAGCGCGACCGCGGCTGGACTGGTCAACGCGTTCGCCACCTGGGCGGCTCGGCCCATCTCCGTCGTGACGACCTCGAGCAGGCCGTCGGGCGACGGCGGAGTCTCGCCGGGCGCAACAGGGTCGGGAACCAGGTAGGAGGTGCCCTCTGCTGCGGTGCTCCCGGGTCTGCGAGCAGGCGTGACGAGGTCTACCCTCGCCATGTGACCCAGGAGCACCGCAACAAGGCAGGGTTCGAGACGCGTGCGATCCACGCCGGCTACGAGCCCGACGCGATGACCGGGGCGGTCAACCCGCCCATCTACGCCAGCAGCACCTACAAGCAGGACGGCGTCGGCGGCCTGCGCGGCGGCTACGAGTACAGCCGCTCCGCGAACCCCACGCGTACGGCGCTGGAGGGCGCGCTCGCAGCGGTCGAGGACGGCGAGAAGGGCTTCGCCTTCGCCTCCGGGCTCGCCGCCGAGGACACCATCATCCGGGCGCTGACCCGCCCCGGCGACCACGTCGTCATCCCCGACGACGCCTACGGCGGCACGCACCGCCTCTTCGACAAGGTCGCCAAGGTCTGGGGCACCGACCACAGCCCGGCGTCGGTCGCCGACACCGACGCCGTGGCCGCGGCGATCGAGCCGGGCCGGACCAGGCTGGTGTGGGTCGAGACGCCCACCAACCCGATGCTCACCATCGGCGACATCGAGGCGTTGGCCGCGGTCGCCCACGACGCGGGCGCGCTGCTCGTCGTCGACAACACCTTCGCCTCGCCCTACCTCCAGCAGCCGCTCACGCTCGGCGCCGACGTGGTGGTCCACTCCACCACCAAGTACGTCGGCGGGCACAGCGACGTCGTCGGGGGAGCGGTCGTGGTGCGCGACCTCGAGCTCGCCGAGAAGATCGGCTACCACCAGAACGCCATGGGCGCGGTGGCCGGGCCGTTCGACGCCTTCCTCACCCACCGCGGCCTCAAGACCCTCGGCGTGCGCATGGACCGCCACTGCGACAACGCGGAGCGGGTCGTGCAGTTCCTCGACGGGGACCCGCGGGTCGCCGAGGTGATCTACCCCGGCCTCGCCGCGCACCCCGGCCACGAGGTCGCGGCCCGCCAGATGAAGCGCTTCGGCGGCATGATCTCCTTCCGCGTCGCCGGTGGCGAGGAGCAGGCGCTGGCGGTGTGCGAGCGGGCCGAGGTGTTCACCCTCGGCGAGTCGCTCGGTGGCGTCGAGTCGCTCATCGAGCACCCCGGCCGGATGACCCACGCCAGCGTCGCCGGCACCGACCTCGAGGTCCCCGCCGACCTGGTCCGGCTCAGCGTCGGCATCGAGACCGCCGACGACCTCGTCGGCGACCTCGACAGAGCCCTGGGCTGAGACGTGGCCGAGGCACCCGACCCGCGCTACCTCCTGGCCAACGAGCGGACCCTCCTCGCCTACGAGCGCACCGCGATCGGCCTCGTCGTGGCGGCCGTCGGCGCCCTCAACCTGCTGGACGACACCTGGCCCCACGTCACCCTCGGCATCGCCCTCCTCCTCGCCTCGGCGCTGACCGCGGGCGTCGGCTGGCACCGCTACCGCCAGGCCGAGCGGGCGATCCGGGCCGGCACCGACCTCCCCTCGGGGGTCGGCGTGCAGGTCGTCGTGCTCGCCGTGATCGCGATCATCGTGGTGGTCGGCCTGACGGTGCTGGTGTGAGCGCGGTCGTCTGCGTCGACTTCGGATCCACCTGGACGAAGGCGGCGCTGGTCGAGCTGGACAGCGGACGCCTCCTCGCCACCGCGAGCCACCCCACGACGCTCCCGGGGCCCGACGGTGACGGCGACGTCCTCGACGGGTACGACGCCTGCGTCGCCGCGCTCGCCCAGCAGGACCCGCGAGCGCTGGACGCCGACGTCCTCGCGTGCTCCAGCGCGGGCGGCGGGCTGCGCATCGCGGTCGTCGGCAACGAGGAGCTGGTCACCGCGGAGGCCGGCCGCCGGGTCGCGCTCTCCAGCGGGGGCAAGGTCGTCCTGGTCCTGCACGGCGGTCTCGACGACACCGGGCTGGCCGAGCTCCGGGCGGCCGAGCCCGACGTGGTGCTGCTCGTCGGCGGCACCGACGGCGGCAACGCCGAGGTGCTCGAGGGCGATGCCCGGTTCCTCGCGGGCCTGCCCTGGCCGGGGCCCGTGGTGGTGGCCGGCAACGTCGAGTCCCAGCCCGTGGTGGCGGACCTGCTCGCCGGCTCGGGGACGCCGCACGTGCTCGCCGACAACGTCGTGCCCCGCATCGGCGTGCTCGCCCCCGACAGCGCCCGCCGGGCGATCCGCGAGATCTTCCTCAGCCACGTCATCGGCGGCAAGCACCTCAGCAAGCGCACCGACGCCCGCGGCCGCACGTTCACCTCGATGGTGCGCGGCGCGACGCCCGACGTCGTGCTGACCGGCGTCGAGCTGCTGGCCCGGGGCCTCGACGACCAGCACCCCGGTGCGGGCGACGTCGTGGTCGTCGACGTCGGCGGCGCGACGACCGACGTGCACAGCGTCGTCGAGCTCGACCCCGAGGACAGTGGACTGGCTCGCGAGGTCGTCGCCCTCACGCCGGTGACCCGCACGGTCGAGGGCGACCTCGGCATGCGCTGGTCGGCGGTCTCGACCGTCGAGGCCGCGGGTCGCCACGACCTGCACGCGGCCGCCGTACGCCGCCGCGCGCGGCCCGACCTGCTGCCGGAGGGCAGCCCCGACCCGGCTGCCGAGCAGGACGCAGACCTCGACATCGCCGCGGCCGCCGTCCGGATCGCGCTGGAGCGCCACGCCGGCCGCAGCCGCGTGGTGGTGAGCCCGGAGGGGCGCGTGGTCGAGCGCAGCGGCAAGGACCTCCGCGAGGTCGACCTCCTGGTCGGCTCGGGCGGCGTGCTGCGCCACGGCGGCCCCGATGCCGTACGCCGCGTGCTGGCGCCGGCCACCGGCGACGCCTTCGAGGGCGGGTGGCAGCTGCCGCGGGACCCGCGCGTGGTCGTCGACCACGACTACGTGCTGGCCGCCGCGGGCCTGCTGGCCCAGGAGCACCCGGTCGCCGCCCACCGTCTGCTGGGTGGTCTCACGACGATGGGCGATCGGTAGCGTGGCCGGCGTGAGCGAGCACAGCGGACCCTCGCCCGACACCCCCGGCGACCGGGAGGTGGAGTCGGGACGGCGGCGACTGTTCGCCGCGCTCGCCCGCGAGGAGGAAGGGCTGACCGAGCGCATCGTCGCGCAGTGGGCCCACGGACGCGCCGAACGCCGCTCTGAGCCCGCCTTCCGCACCGGGCCCTCCAACTTCAGTCGCGCCCAGGTGCCGTGGGGCCTCGACCTCGCCGCCGCCTGGTCGTGGCGGCTCATCGTCATCGTCGTCGCGATGCTCGGCCTGCTGTGGACGATGCGCTTCTTCGCCGTCATCACGCTGCCGATCGCCATCGCGCTGCTGGTCAGCGCCCTGGCCGCGCCCACGGTCGTCTGGCTGCGCCGGATCGGGGTGCCGCGCGGTCTCGGGACCGGCGTGGTGATGCTCCTCGGGCTCGGCACGGTGGCGCTGCTGCTGACCTTCGTCGGCCAGCAGGTCGCCCAGGGAGCGGCCGACCTCGCCGACTCGGTGGTCACCGGCCTCGACCAGGTCCGCGAGTGGCTGCGCACCGGACCGTTGCACGTCTCGGACTCCCAGCTCGACGGCTACATCGAGCAGGTGCAGTCCGCGGTCTCCGGCAGCACCGGCGCCGACGGCATGCTCACCCGGGCCACCGAGGTGGGCACGGCCGTCGGCCACGTGGTCGCCGGGTTCTTCATCGTGCTGTTCTCGACCTACTTCTTCCTCGCCGACGGCGAGCGCATCTGGTCGTGGCTGGTCCGGATCGCGCCCCGCGCCGCCCGTGAGCGCGTCGACGCCTCAGGACGCGTCGCCTGGGTGTCGCTGACCCAGTTCGTGCGGGCGACGGTCCTCGTGGCGTTCGTCGACGCCGTCGGGATCATGCTCGTGGCCTGGTTCCTCGGCGTTCCGTTCGTGGTGGCCATCGGCGTGCTGGTCTTCCTCGGCGCCTTCGTCCCCATGATCGGTGCCACCGTGGCCGGTCTCGTCGCGATCCTCGTCGCCCTGGTCGACCAGGGCCCGTGGACGGCGCTGCTGATGCTGGGCGGCGTGATCCTGGTCCAGCAGATCGAGGGCCACGTGCTGCAGCCGTTCCTGATGGGTCGCTTCGTCTCGCTCCACCCGCTCGGGGTGATCGTGGCGATCGGCTGCGGCGTGCTGGTGGCCGGGATCGCGGGCGCGCTGGTCGCCGTACCCCTCGCCGCCGCCGGCAACGCCGTCGCCCAGCACCTCGCCTCCTACACGGAGGTCGGTGACGACGACCCGGACGACGCGCTCGAGGAGGACATCGCGCCACCTCCCAACGAGCGCGACGAGATCCACGACGACGGCCCGCTCGCGGGGCCGGACGACCCCGACGACGAGAGGGACCCCGCATGAGCGACGAATGCGCCTTGGCCGACATCCTCGCCGCGCGCGAGATGCTCGAGGGCGTCACGGTGACCACGCCGATGGAGGAGTCGCGGTGGCTGTCCGCCCTCGTCGGCGGACCGGTCTCGCTCAAGTGCGAGAACCTCCAGCGCACCGGCTCCTTCAAGTCGCGGGGTGCCTACGTCCGCATCGCCCGCCTGTCGCCCGAGGAGCGGGCCCGGGGCGTCGTCGCGGCCTCCGCCGGCAACCACGCCCAGGGCGTGGCCCTCGCCGCCTCGACCCTCGGCATCCACTCCACCGTCTTCATGCCCGAGGGGGCGCCGATCCCCAAGGAGAAGGCGACCCGCGGCTACGGCGCCGACGTCGTGTTCCACGGCCGCTACCTCGAGGACTCGCTCGCGCGGGCCCGGGAGTTCGCCGCCGAGACCGGCGCGGTGCTCATCCACCCCTTCGACCACGTCGACATCGTCGCCGGGCAGGGGACGCTCGGGCTCGAGGTCCTCGAGCAGGCACCGGACGTCCGCACGGTGCTGGTGCCCACCGGAGGCGGGGGGCTGCTCGCCGGGGTGGCGATCGCGGTCAAGGCGCTGCGCCCCGACGTACGCGTGGTGGGCGTCCAGGCGGAGGGCGCTGCCGCCTACCCGGGATCGCTCGCGGCCGGCCAGCCCGTGCCGCTGGAGTCGATGAGCACGATGGCGGACGGCATCGCGGTCGGGCGGCCCGGTGACATCACCTTCGCGGCGGTGCGCGACCACGTGGACGAGATCGTCACCGTCTCGGAGGAGTCGCTGTCCCGTGCGCTCCTCGCGCTGGTCGAGCGGGCCAAGCAGGTCGTCGAGCCCGCCGGTGCGGCCGCCGTCGCGGCGCTGCTCGACAACCCGACGGGCTTCGAGACCCCGGCCGTCGCGGTGCTCTCCGGCGGCAACATCGACCCGCTGCTGCTCAGCAAGGTCATCCGCCACGGCCTCGCCGCGGCCGGGCGCTACCTCTACCTCCGGGTGTGCATCCCCGACCTGCCCGGTGGTCTGGCGTCCCTGCTCGCCGAGGTCGGCGCGGAGGGCGCCAACGTGCTCGAGGTCGCCCACGAGCGGATCTCCCCGTCGCTGACCCTCAACGAGGTCGAGGTGCGCATCCAGCTCGAGACCCGCGGCGAGTCGCACGCCGAGCACCTGATGGCCCGCCTCCGCGAGCGCGGCTACCGCGTCGACAGCTGAGCGGCGTACGTCCCGGGCGGTGCCGCAGCCACCTTCCGCGCGCCGCGCACGTGGCTCAGCCACCGCTGGCCGGCGACACCCCCCAGGAGCGCCGAGGAGCGGTGGCCCAGCCACATCCGACGGTCGGCGAATGTGGCTGGGCCACCGCTCCAGCGAGGCGGTGACGGTCGCTCAGGCCCGGTAGGGCTCCGCGTCGACGATCTCGACGGAGAACTCCTTGCCGGTGGGCGCGGTGTAGGAGACCGTGTCGCCCTTGCTCTTGCCGTTGATCGCGGACCCCAGGGCGGTCTGCGGGGAGTAGACGTCGAGGGTGTCGCCCTCGCTGAGGTTCTCGCGGGCACCGAGGAGGAACTTCTCCTCGTCGCCGCCGTCGATGCGGGCGGTCACGACCATCCCGGGCTCGACGACGCCGTCGTTGGGCGGCGTCTCGCCGACCTCGGCCTTGCGGAGCATGTCCTCGAGCTGGCGGATGCGGGCCTCCTGCTTGCCCTGCTCGTCCTTGGCGGCGTGGTAGCCACCGTTCTCCTTCAGGTCGCCCTCGTCGCGGGCGGCGGAGATGCGCTCGATGATCTCCTGGCGCTTGGGGCCCTTGAGGTCCTCGAGCTCGGCCTTCAGCTTGTCGTAGGCCTCCTGGGTCAGCCAGATGGTGCCCTGGTCGGTCATGTCGATGCTCCTGCTCACGTGGTACTGGATGCAGGTGTGCCTCAGCGCCCCTGCATCGGGTCGGTGGTGTCCTCCGTCCGATCGGAGTCGGCGCGGCGACGGACGTCGGCCAGCGCACCCGGACGGGCAGAACGATCAGGCTATCAAGCCTGCGGCAAAAGTGCAGGCCGACGAGTCAGCGGGGGCGCGGCTGGTCGGGGGAGGTGCAGCCGAGCTTCTCGACGGAGGTGGCCCGGCGCTCGGTGCGGATCACGACCTCGTTGACGCCGTCGACCGGGGTGAAGGCGAGCTCGCCGACGGCCGTCTTGTCCTCGGCGAGAGCGCGCACGCGACAGCTGGCCTCGACCCCGTCGGCGAGACGCACGTCGACGCGCGCCTCGACCTGGTGGTCCCCGGTCACCTCGAAGGTGACGACCTCGGAGCGGACGTCGGGGCTGCCGTGGAACCACGCCGTCCAGCCCAGCCACGTCAGCCCGACGACGGCCAGGACCACCGCGAGCGCGGCGACCGCCGGGCGCCGCCACCGGGCGGGGGCGCCGTAGCGGTCGGCGAGGTCGGTGGTCACGCACAGAAGCGTAAGTCCCTCCTCCTAGACTCCAGACCATGGCCCAGCCCTCCGCAGACCGGTCCCGCACCGGCCTCCGACTCATGCACGTCCACGCCCACCCCGACGACGAGTCGAGCAAGGGCGCCGCGTCGACCGCGAAGTACGTCGCCGAGGGCGTCGACGTCCACGTCGCCACCTGCACCGGCGGGGAGCGTGGCTCGGTGCTCAACGCCAAGATGGACCGCCCCGAGGTCTGGGAGAACATCACCGAGATCCGCCGTGAGGAGATGCACCGGGCCCGCGACATCCTCGGCATCCGCCAGGACTGGCTCGGCTTCATCGACTCCGGGTGGCCCGAGGGCGACCCGCCGCCGCCGCTGCCCGAGGGCTGCTTCGCGCTCGTGCCGCTCGAGGAGGCCACCGAGCGGCTCGTGCGGCTGATCCGCGGGTTCCGCCCCCACGTGCTGACGACGTACGACGAGCGCGGCGGCTACCCGCACCCCGACCACATCCGCTGCCACGAGGTCTCCGTCGCCGCCTACCGCGCGGCCGGCGACCCGGAGCGCTTCCCCGACGCGGGTGAGCCGTGGCAGCCGATGAAGCTCTACTACCACCACGGCTGGAGCTGGGCGAAGACCAACGCCCTGCACGAGGCGATGCTCGCCCACGACCTCGAGTCGCCCTACACCGAGCGCCTGGCCAACTGGGAGCGCGAGCCCGAGTGGGACGAGCGGATCACGACCCGGGTGCCGTGCGGCGACTACTTCGGCGTGCGCGACCAGGCGCTGCTCGCCCACGCCACCCAGATCGACCCCGACGGCATGTGGTTCGCGATCCCGCGCGAGATCCAGCAGAAGACGTGGCCCACCGAGGACTACGAGCTGGTCGAGTCGACGGTCGAGACCACGCTGCCCGAGGACGACCTCTTCGCCGGGATCCCGACCCCCGCTCCCTGAACGGGAGGTGGGACACTGGGGGCATGCTCGACCTGCTGATCATCGCGCTCGCGGACGACCCGACGCCGAAGGACACCGAGGTGAAGGCGGGGCCGCTGGGCTTCGCCGTGTGGATCTTCATGATCATCGCGGTCGTGATCATCGCGTTCAGCCTGGTCAAGCAGCTGCGCAAGGCGCAGGCCGCCAAGGACGCCGGCGTCTACGGCGACGAGCCGGTGCAGCGCTCCGAGGAGCCTGACGCCCCGGGCACCCCGGGCACCCCGGGCACCCCGGGCACGACCGCCACCACCGACGAGCGCTGAGGCTCCTCAGCCCTGCCGGCCCTTCCCGGGCAGCCACCAGTTCCACCGGCCCAGCAGGGTCATCGAGGCCGGGAGCAGCAGCCCGCGCACGACGGTGACGTCGAGCAGCACCGCCACCGTCATCCCGACGCCGATCTCCTTGACGGCGACCAGCTCGCCGAGCGCGAAGCCGAGGAACACGATCCCGATCGCGACGGCGGCGAGCGTCACCACCGGGCCCGAGGCGGTGATCCCGGTGAGCACGGCCTCGTCGTTGACCGCCCGGAGGTCGACGGCGCGGTCCCGCTTGCGCCGCGGACCGGCGAGCGCCTCGTCCCACGCCTCGCGGATCCGCGCGACGAGGAACACGTGGTAGTCCATCGACAACCCGAACGCGAACATGAACAACAGCAGGGGCGTGGTGACGTCGAGGGCACCCCACGAGTCGAAGCCCAGCAGGGACGACCCCCAGCCCCACTGGAAGACCGCCACCACGACGCCGAGCGTCGCGCCGAGGGACAGCAGGTTGAGCGCGACGGCCTTGAGGGGTACGACGACGGAGCGGGTGAGCCGTCCCAGCAGGACGGCGGTCAGGAGCGCGACGACGAGCACCGCGACCGGCGCCCGGTCGGCGAGGGCGTCGCGGGTGTCGACCAGCTCGGCGGTGGGCCCGCCGACCAGGACGTCGGACCCGAGGTCGGCGGCCCGCATCCGGCGTACGAGGTCCTGCACCTTCGGGCCGTCGTAGTCGCCGGCGGCGTCCGGCTCGGGCTCCACGAGGAGCTGGCTGAGGTCGCCGGGCACGGGGTCGAACAGCAGCACGTCGACGACGCCCGGGATGCCGGCCAGACCGGCCATGGCGTCCGCGGTCTCCTGGGAGGTGAACTCCGCCTCGACCAGCACGGTGATCGGGGTGGCCACCTGGTCGGGGTAGCCGTCCTCGATCGCCGCCTGCGTCAGGCGCGGCTCGCTGTCCCGGGCCAGTGAGCGCGTGTCGGAGTTGCGCAGGTCGAGGGCCAGCAGGGGCATGGCGAGCAGGAGCAGGAGCGCGGTGCACCCGAGCAGCACCGGCCAGGGACGGCGCTGGGCCGCCCGAGCCAGTCGCGGCAGCAGCGCGTGCGCGCTGGGGGTGCCGCCGAGCAGGCGGCCCTCCGCGGGGGCGGGGATCCGGCCGTGGGACACGGCGACGAGCGCGGGTGCGAGGGTGAGGCCGGTGAGCGTGGCGCCCGCCACCGCGACGAGGCCGCCGACAGCCATCGGGGAGAGCACCGGGTCACGCAGCACGAGCAGGCCGGCCAGCGCGGTCGCCACGGTGAGGCCGGAGACGAGGACCGTGCGCCCCGAGGTGGCCAGGGTCCGGCCCAGCACGGCCGCGATGTCGCCGGCCGGGGCGCCCGCCCGTTCCTCGCGGAAGCGGCCGAGGACGAGCAGCGCGTAGTCCACGGCCAGGCCGAGCCCCAGCAGCGTGACGACGTTGACGGCGTAGTCGCTCACCGGGGTCAGGCGCGCAAGTCCCGCGAGCGCCAGCAGGGCCACGCACACCGAGCCGAGCGCCGTCACCACGGGCAGCACGCCGACGACCAGCCCGCCCAGGGCGAGCGCGAGGACGACGACCAGCACGAGGATCGCGACGCCCTCGCCGCGCGCGGCGTCCTGCACCGCCTGCTCGCCGAAGGCCTCCTCGGCGAGCAGCGGGCCACCCACGAGCACCTCCGGCATGCCGACCAGCTGCAGGGCCTCCTCGACCTCCGCCGCGGCGGCGAGCGCCCGGTCGCGGTCGACCGTGTGGTCGATCTCGACGGTGACGACCGTGCCGAACCGGTCGGGCCGGACGAGGTCCTGCGCCCCCGTGGTCCAGGGGTCGCGCGCCTCGACGACGTCCGGCAGGTCGCGTACGTCGTGGAGCACGCGCGTGGCCTGGTCGATCACGTCGACGCCGTAGACGTCCGCGCCTGACAGCACCGCGACGACCAGCTCGCCCTCCGGGTCGGCGTCCTCCAGCAGCCGCGCGACCTGCGCCGACTCGCTGTCGTCGCGCAACGGGTCGGGCGCCTCCGCCAGGTCGAACACCGAGCCACCCAGCGTGGCGCCGAGCACGACGACCACCGCCCACGTGGCGAGGACCGGGCGTCGCCACCGGTGCAGCAGCCGTCCGAGGTCCTCGAGCACGAGCGTGACTGTAACGGCAGGAACCCCTTATGACGATTGGCAGTCAAAAGTTGTTCACAAAGTGTCGGATCGGTCCTAGGGTGAGGGGCGTCACATCACCCCCGGCGTGCGTCCTTGCCGCCCGGGTCACCAGGAGGTCCAGGTGTCGAAGTCCTCGTTCAACCCCCGATCGCGCGCCGGCGACGCGCGGTCCCGTCGTAGGTCCCGGTGGACCACTGCGGCCCTCGCCACCGCCGTGGCGGCGAGCCTCGCCGCGGTCGCGCCCAGCGCGTCCGCAGTCCCTGCGGGCGACGAGCCCGGCCTGACGATGCGGGCCTTCCAGCTCGGTCAGGGCATCTCCGAGCTGTGCACGCTCAAGCCCGGGCAGACGCCCAACGTCGACCAGCTCAAGCAGGTCGTCGACTGGGACGCGCCCGACGACTTCGGCGGCCTCCAGGACAACTTCGTGGTCGAGGCGCTGGCCCACCTGAGCGTCGAGACCAGCGGCACCTACCAGTTCCGGCTCACCAGCGACGACGGCTCGCGCCTCACGGTCGACGACCAGGTCGTCGTCGACAACGACGGTCTCCACGGTGAGGAGGCCAAGGAGGGCAGCGTCACGCTGACCGCCGGTGAGATCCACGACCTCCGCGTGGACTACTTCGAGGCCGGCGGGGGCGAGCGCCTGCTGCTGCAGTGGATGCCGCCCGGCGCGACCACCTTCTCGGTCGTCCCGACCTCCGCCCTCAGCACCGAGGCCAACGTCACCCGCGTGACCGCCCCCGGCTTCAAGCAGTGCGAGGGCCAGCAGGACTCCGCCGGTGACGGCCTCCAGCTCGACGGCGTCAACCCGGCGTACGACCTGGTCGACCTGCGCCCGCAGGGCTTCGAGCCGCAGGTCACCGGGCTCGAGTGGGACGGCGACGACCTGCTCGTCCTGACCTGGGGCGGCAACGGCAACGACCAGGGCAACGTCGAGCTCGGCGAGCTCTACCGGCTCAGCGGCGTCACGGACGCCGCGTCCCCCGCGGACGTCACGCGCACCAAGATCGCCGGCGGGCTCAAGGAGCCGCAGGGCATCAAGGTCGTCGACGGCGGGATCTACATCTCCGAGAAGACCGGCCTCATCAAGCTGACCGGGGAGGACGCCCAGGGCGTCTTCCAGACCCAGCAGAAGATCGCCGACTACCCCTTCGACGGCAACTTCCACGAGTTCGGCTTCGGGATGCTCTACAAGGACGGCAAGTTCCACGTGAACCTCTCCGTCTCGATCAACCTCGGTGGCGCCACGACCGTGCCGCAGGGCTCCTACGACCGCGGCACCCACATCACGATCGACAAGGAGACCGGCGCGATCGACTACGTCGCCGGCGGTCTGCGCACCCCCCACGGCATGGGCTGGGGTCCGGACGGCGAGATCTTCGTGACCGACAACCAGGGCGGCTGGCTGCCGGCCAACAAGCTCATCGAGATCAAGCCCGGTGAGTTCTACAACCACTTCACCACCGAGCCGGACGGCACCCCGGGTCGCTTCGACGACCAGCCGGTGACCAAGCCGATCCTGTGGATGCCGCAGAACGAGATCGCCAACTCCCCGAGCACCCCGGTCGTCGTCGAGCAGGGCCCGTACGCCGGCCAGCTGTTCATCGGCGACGTGACCTACGGCGGCCTCCAGCGTGCCGACCTCGAGAAGGTCGACGGTCGCTACCAGGGCGCCCTCTTCCGGATGACCCAGGGACTCGAGGCGGGCGTCAGCCGCGTCCTCAAGGGTCCCGACGGCTCGCTGGTCGTCGGTGGCCTCGGCGCCGGCGGCAACTGGGGCCAGACCGGCAAGCTCCGCTACGGCCTGCAGAAGCTCGACCTGAGCGGGGACGTGCCGTTCGACATGGCGTCGATGGACGTCGTCGAGGGCGGCTTCGAGATCGAGTACACGCAGCCCCTCTCGGCCGCGACCCTCGAGGACCTCGCGTCCAAGTACCAGGTGGAGCAGTGGCGTTACCGGGCCACCGCCCAGTACGGCGGCCCCAAGCTCGACGAGGAGTCGCTCCAGGTCACCGGCGCGACCGCCAGCGAGGACGGCCGTACGGTCACCCTCCAGGTCGACGGGATGAAGCCCGACCGGGTCGTGCACCTGCGCTCCCCGCGCCCGTTCGAGTCCGCCTCGAACGAGACGCTGTGGAGCACCGAGGCCTGGTACACGCTCAACAGCTACCCCGGCTACGTCGCCGAGGAGCCGGAGCCCGCTCCGGACGGCATCTACGAGCTGGAGGACGGCGAGCTGTCCGGGACCGCCGGCATCGACACCGAGCACGCCGGCTACACGGGCTCGGGCTTCGTCGACGGCATCCAGACCGTCGGCTCGGGCAGCGCGGTCGACGTGGTCGCGCCCAGGGCCGGCGCGTACGAGCTGCAGATCCGCTACGCCAACGGCCCGAACCCGGCGCCCAACCAGACCAAGAGGATGAGCCTGTACCTCGGCGACGTGCGCCAGCAGATCTCGCTGCCGCCCTTCGCCGACTGGAAGACGTGGGGGACGATCACCGTCCCGGTCACGCTGCCCGCTGGCGTGACCCGCGTGGAGATCGCCTACGAGCAGGGCGACGACGGCCACGTCAACCTCGACCACGTGAAGCTCATCGACCCGACCGGTGGTCGCGTCGAGGCCGAGGACGGCACCGTCACGGGCCAGGGCAACCGCGTCCAGACCGAGCACGCCGGCTACAGCGGCACCGGCTACGTCGGTGGCTTCGAGAACGACGGCACCGCTGTGACCTTCGACCTCACCACGACGGCGGCCGGCTTCCACGCCGTCACGCTCGGCTACGCCAACGGTCCCAACCCGCAGCCCAACCAGACCAAGCAGATGTCCCTCTACGTCAACGACGTCTTCGTCAAGAAGCTGTTGCTGCCGCCGGGTGACTCGTGGAAGACCTGGCTGACCTACGAGGACCAGATCGAGCTGAAGGCAGGCGCCAACGTCGTCAGGATCGCGCGCGACGCGGGTGACCACGGCAACGTCAACCTCGACTACCTCGCCCTCGGGGCGCGCTCGGCCTGCGCGCCGGGCGAGACGCCGGGTGCCGACGACGAGTTCGACGGCACGACGCTCGACACCTGCCGCTGGAGCACGGTCCTCAACAAGACGGCCACCGGCGTCACGGTGGCGGGCGGCCAGCTGCGCATCAACGCCCAGGCCGGTGACCTCTCCGGCGGTGCGGTCGACGCGAAGAACATGGTCCTGCAGGACGCGCCCGCCGACGACACCTGGGCCGCCACCACGCAGCTCACGATGACGGGCACGGACGACTACCTCCAGGGTGGTCTGGTCGCCTGGACCAGCGCGACCAACTACGCCAAGTTCGTCGCGATGGAGAAGCCGGACGGCAACTGGGTGCTCGAGCTGGGTCGCCGGATCAACGGCGACATGGTCTACACCAACGCCGACCTGCCCGACGGCGCCGCTCCCGACGACCTGCAGCTGCAGATGGTCTCGACCGGCACCGCGATCCAGGGCCGCTGGTCGACCGACCAGGGCACGACGTGGCAGTCCATGGGCGCGGGCTACCCGTCCAACGGGCTGATCGCACCCAAGATCGGTGTCGCCGCCTACAACGGCACCGGCAGCCAGGTCGGCGCATTCGACTGGTTCAAGGTGAGCGGTGACCCGGTCGTCGAGCCCGACACGTGCGAGGCGACCGAGGCCGACCCCGGCTACCGGACGCTGTTCGACGGCACCGCGGAGAGCCTGGCGGACTGGAACATGGCCGGTCCCGGCGTGTTCACCCGCGAGGCCGACTGCACGCTCAAGACCAACGGCGGCCTGGGCCTGCTGTGGCACTCCGAGCCGCTCGAGGGCGACTACTCGCTGCAGCTGGACTGGAAGCTCACCAAGGACGACAACGGTGGCGTCTTCGTCGGGTTCCCCAACCCTGAGACGACCCCCCGCTACGACGGTGACGCACCCAACCCGGCCGGTGACCCCTGGGTGGCCGTCGACCGCGGGTACGAGATCCAGATCGACGCCACGGACGACCCGGACAGCACCACCGGCGCGGTCTACAACTTCCAGTCCGCCGACCTGCCGGCTCGCGACGCTGCGCTCAAGCCGGTCGGGCAGTGGAACCACTACGAGATCAAGGTGGAGGGCAAGCGGATCCGGATCTACCTCAACGACCGGCTGGTGAACGACTTCACCAGTCCGGCGGGGGAGACCAAGCGCCTGACCTGGCCGTCGTACATCGGCCTGCAGAACCACGGCGGCGGTGAGAACGTCTTCTACCGCGACGTGCAGGTCATGGATCTCGCCGACCCGGAGAACGTCGCGTCCGACGTGACGGTCACCGCGCCGGAGGAGCTGGAGACGGGCAAGAAGGGCGACGTCGTCGTCGAGGTCGGCTCGGCCGCCGAGGCGGCGCCGACCGGTGAGGTGGTGCTGTCCGTGGACGGCACCGACCTGCCGGCGGTGGAGCTGGAGGACGGCAGGGCGACCTTCGAGGTCGGTCCGTTCACCGAGGCCGGGACCGTGGAGCTGGTGGCGGACTACGCCGGCGACATCGCGACCGACCCGGGTCAGGGGAGTGCGCAGCTCGAGGTGGTGAAGCCGTCGACGACCCCGCCGACGACCCCGCCCACCACGCCTCCGACCACGCCCCCGACCACGCCTCCGACGACGCCTCCGACGCCGCCCGCGGCCGACCCCTCGGTGACGGTCACCAAGGGCGGGAAGGTCGACGCGACCAAGAACCGTCGCAAGGCCAGGCTGGTCATGACCTGCGGTTCGGACGCCTGCGAGGGCAAGGTCGCGCTCAGGACGCGCGGGAAGGACGGCAAGCGCCTCGGCGCCGGCTCGTTCGACCTCGACGCCACCGAGAAGGGCAAGGTCACCGTCACGCTCAACAAGCGCGCACGCGCCGAGCTGGGCAGGAAGGCGAACGTCAAGGCCGTCCTGGTCGTCCGCTTCGACGACGGCACCACCCAGCGGGTCAAGGTCCGCCTGACCCGCTGACCCTCCGGGGGTCGGGCGCTGCCTCAGCGCCCGACCGCCCGGACCACGCGGTCCCCGACGGCCCGTCCTCCCACCGGAGGGCGGGCCGTCGTCGTACGTCTGGCGCCGTCCGCTGCGTCATACGAACCCGAACCCATGGGTGCGGATTGGTATGACGCAGGGAGGCGCCGTCCGCTGCGTCATACGAACCCGAACCCATGGGTGCGGATCGGTATGACGCAGCGGTCGGGTGGGTGGGCGGCGGACGAGCGGAGCGTCAGCGCCGGACCACCCGGACCAGGCAGTCCCACGCCGTACGCCGCTCCTCGCCGCCGTGACCGTCGGCCGCGGTGACCTCGCGGGCCACGCGCCCGGCCCTGACCACCTCGACGTCGAGGCCGGTCAGGTCGGCGAGGACGTCCTCGGCCGTCATCAGCACCGCGGCCTCCTGCGGCCCGCCGGTCCCCTCGGTGAGGTTGGTGGAGTCGTGGGCGACCAGCAGGAACGTCCCGCCCGGGCGCAGCATCCCGACCGCGTGGCGCACCGCGCGCCGGCGGTCGGAGGCGGGGACCTGCAGGTAGGCGATGACGACGAGGTCGACCGGCTCGGCCGGCTCCCACGTGGTGGCGTCGGCGCGGACCCACGTCACGTCGGGGCTGCGAGGATCGTCGGCGGCCAGGCGGGCGCCCTTGCCCAGGGCGACCTGCGAGAAGTCCACGGCGGTGGCCGACCACCCGCGCGAGGCGAGCCAGAGCGCGTTGCGTCCCTCGCCCGCCGCGAGGTCCACCGCGGTGCCGGGCGGCAGGTCGGCGAGCTCGGTGGCCACGAACTGGTTGGGCTCGCGCGACCACACGAGGTCGCTGGCGGCGTACCTCTCGTCCCATCCGTCTGCGTCCATGCCCAGCAGGGTAGGCCCGGTCCGGGGGTGGGCGGCAGCCTCAGCCGACCGCCACCAGCCGCAGCACCCGGGCCTCCTCCGGGTCCAGGACCGGGAGCGCGACACCGACCGTCGCCAGGACCCGGCCGTCGATCTCGGCGCCGTCGGCGGACCAGGTGCCGGTCAGGTCGGCGCCCCCGGGACCGCGTGGCATCTCCTCGGCGAGGCGGTAGCGGCGGTCGGGGTCGAGGCCGGCCAGGCGGAGCGGGGCGGGGTGCTGGGTCGCGGTGGCCGCGACCGTCGCGACGACGTACCACGCCTCGATGCGGTCCGCGGCGACGATGCCGGTCACCAGCACGGCGGGATCCGGGTGGTCGGGGTGGACGAGGGTGCCGCCGGCGATGAGCGGGCGCACCCGCTTGTGGAGCTCGATCCACTCGCCCAGCTCCGCGAGGGTGGCCTCGTCGAGGCGCGACATGTCCCACTCGATGCCGAACCAGTGGAGCAGCGCGGTCGCGGCGCGGTAGCGCAGGGAGTGCGTACGGCCGGTGGTGTGCGCCGTCGGGCCACCCACGTGGGAGCCCATCAGCTCCGGCGGCACCAGCAGGGAGGTCCAGCGCTGCAGGTGCTGCCGCTCGAGGGCGTCGATGGTGTCGCTCGGCCAGATCCGGTCGGTGCGCGAGAGCACCTCCGCGTCGACGCGGGCACCACCCGAGGAGCAGGACTCGATCTCGAGGTCGGGGTGCGCGGACCGCAGCTCGTCGAGCAGGCGGTAGAAGGCCCGCGTCTGCCCGTGCACGGCCGGACGCCCGTCGTGCACGGCGTCGGTGAGGTCGCGGTTGTGGTCCCACTTGAGGTAGGCGACGTCGAGGTCGCCGAGCAGCGCGAGGAGGGCGGCGCGGAGGTCGTCGTACGCGCCCGGGTCCTGCAGGTCGAGGACCTGCTGCTGACGCCACTCCGGCGGCGCGGCGGAGCGCCCGCGCAGCACGCGCTCCGGGTGGCGGCGGGCGGTCTCGGAGTCGAGGCTGACCATCTCCGGCTCGACCCACAGCCCGAACTCCATCCCGCGGCCGGTCACGTGGTCGACCAACGGACCCAGCCCCTGGGGCCAGACGGCGGGGTCGACCGTCCAGTCGCCGAGGCCGGAGGTGTCGTCGCGGCGGCCGAGGAACCAGCCGTCGTCGAGGACGAAGCGCTCGACCCCGACCGACGCGGCGACGTCGGCGAGCTCGGCGATCCGCTCGAGGGAGTGGTCGAAGTAGACCGCCTCCCACGAGTTGGCGATGACCGGCCGCTCGGTCCGCGACCGCGGCGTGACGGCACGAAGGTGGGCGTGGAAGCGGTGGCTCATCGCGTCGAGGCCGGAGCCCGACCACGAGCCGAGCACCCGCGGGGCGTCGTACGTCTCGCCGGGGGCGAGGACCACCTCGCCCGGGTCGAGCAGCTCGCCCCCGCCGACCAGGCACTCGCCCTCGGGCGTGCGCTCGGCGTAGTGGGTGTGGTTGCCGCTCCACGCGGTGTGCACCGCCCACACCTCGCCGGTGCCGAAGGTGAACCCGGGGGTGCCGGCCACCATGACGAGGGTGGCGTCGTGGCCCGTGCGGCCGTGGCGGGCGTCGCGCCGGTGCGTGCCCTGCACCCACGGGTGGCGCTGGGGCGTGCGCTCCTTGCACCAGCGTCCGGTGAGGTCGAGCAGCTCCGTGGCGTGGGCGCCGACGGGCAGCGCGGTCAGCACGGAGGCGAGGTGCAGGTCGCCGTCGGCGGTGTTGGTGACCGACGTCCGCGCGTGCAGCAGCCCGGCGTCGTCGAGGGACAGCCCGACCCGCACGGACCAGCCCGCCTCGTCGTCGGTCGACGTGCAGGTCACGCCCGCCTCCCCGGCCGGGTGCACGTCCCACTCGACGAGGCTCGGGGTGATCGCACGCGCGGTGCCGCCGACGCGGTGGCCGGACAGGGCCGGGGTGCCGGCGTACCCGCGCGTGCCGTCGGGCACGAGGCCCGTCGTGCGCGGGCCGTCGTACGCCGACCGCGACGCGCCGGGGCGTCGAGCGCCGGCCAGGCCGGTCAGGGCGGACTCGTCCAGGGCGCCGAGTGCGGCACCCCAGTGCACGATGCGCGGGACGCCCTGGTCGTCGCGGGCCAGCACGAGGCTGACCCCTCCCCGCGAGAGGTGGACGGGGGCGCCGCTCACTGGTCGGCCACCGCCTCGTCGAGGGCGTCGTCGTCGTCGACCGGGTCGACGACGACCAGCTCGCCGACGTGGTCGGCGAGGGCGCCGCTGGCCTGGGCCGACAGGCCCGAGTCGGTCACGAGCACGGACGCCTCGGACAGCCCGGCCATGCTGCTGAGGCCCACGACGCCCCACTTGCTGGAGTCGGCGCACACGATGAGCCGGCGGGAGCGCTCGATCATCGCGCGGTTGGTCTCCGACTCCAGGAGGTTGGGGGTGCTGAAGCCGGCCCGCACGTCCATGCCGTGCACGCCCATGAAGAACGCGTCGACGTGGAGGCTGCGCAGCGACGACACCGCGACCGGTCCGACGAGGGCGTCGGAGGGCGTGCGGAGCCCACCGGTGAGGAGGACCGAGGTCGTGGCGTCACCGGTGCGGTGCAGCACGTCGGCGACCCACACCGAGTTGGTGACGACGGTGAGGTTGGGGATCCGGGCGATGTGCTCGGTGAGGGCGTGGGTGGTGGTGCCCGCCGAGACGGCGATCGCCATGCCGGTGTGCACCAGCTCGGCGGCGGCGGCGGCGATCGCCTCCTTCTCCCGCCGGTGCTGCACGGACTTCGCGGCGAAGCCGGGCTCGGACGCCGACGGCTCGGCCACCGCGAGCGCTCCGCCGTGGACCTTCTCCAGCAGTCCGTCGCGGTGAAGGGCGACGAGGTCGCGCCGCACGGTCATGTCGGACACGCCGAGCAGCTCGACGAGGTCGGTGACGCGCACGGTCCCGTCCCGGCTGAGCTCGGCGAGGATGCGACTCCGTCGCTGGGCGGCGAGCATCAGGACTCCCGCACCACGGCGACGCCGCCTGCCGGCACCTGCAGGTCGCCCGCGACGTCGCGCCCGGTGACGAGCTCGACGCCGTGCACGTCGACCGGTGCCGGGTCGTCGCCGTGGTTGACCACGAAGAGCCAGCTCGCGTCGTCGCCGACCCGGCGGGTGACCTCGACGAGCTCGCCGGCGCCCGGCAACGTCTCGATGCCGGTCTCGGCGACCAGCCGGTCGACCAGCCGGTCGGTGCCCGCGGGTGCGAGGCGCGTGGCGACGTACCACGCGGCGCCCTCGCCGACCGTCCGCCGGGTCACGGCGGGGAGCCCCGCGGCGGGACCGTCGACGTACGACGCCACCGCCTCGGCGCCGGCCAGCTCCAGGTCCTCGGCCCAGGTGTCGGCCGTGACGGCGCCGGTCCCCAGGCCCTCCACCTGCACCGACTCGCCGGCCATCAGCGGGAGGAGCTCGGTGGTGCGGACACCCAGCAGCTCGCGGAACGCGCCGGGGTAGCCGCCGAGGCGGATGTGGTCGTGCTCGTCGACGATGCCGCTGAAGTAGGTGATCACGACTGTGGCACCTGCTTCGGCCGCCGCGGTCACGGAGGCGACCGTCGCGTCGTCGACGAGGTAGAGCGTGGGCACCACGACGAGCCGGTAGGAGGACAGGTCGGTGGACGGATGGACGACGTCGACCCCCACGCCGTGTGCCGACAGGGCGCGGTGGAGGTCCTCGGCCCGGTCGCGGTAGTGCACGTCGATGCTCGGGTGGGAGTCGAGCTCGCAGCCCCACCACGCCTGGTAGTCGAACAGGATCGCGGTGTCGTTGCGGGCGGTGCTGCCGGCCGCCTCCTCGACGGCGTCGAGCACCCGGGACAGCTCGACCACCTCGCGCCACTGGCGGGTGTCCGTGCCGGCGTGGGGGAGCAGGCCCGAGTGGAACTTCTCGGCCCCGGCCCGGGAGGCGCGCCACTGGAAGAAGAGCACCGCGTCGGCGCCGCGCGCGACGTGCGACAGGCTGTTGCGGATCATCTCGCCGGGGCGCTTGGCGCGGTTGCGGGGTTGCCAGTTGACGGCGCTCGTGGAGTGCTCCATCAGCAGCCACGGGCGCCCGCCGGCCGTGCCGCGGGTGAGGTCGGCGCTGAACGCCAGCTCGCGGTGACCGCCGTCCTCCGCCCCGATGAGGTAGTGGTCGTTGGACACCACGTCCAGCTCGCGACCCCAGCGCAGGTAGTCCATCTGGGGGGTCTGCCGCATGACCATGAAGTTCGTCGTCACCGGCACCCCGGGGGAGATCCGGTGCAGCACGTCACGCTCGGCGACGAAGTTGTCGAGCAGCTGGTCGGAGGAGAAGCGGGCGAAGTCCAGCTGCTGGGTGGGGTTGGCGTGGGTCGGCGCCACGCGGGGCGGGAGGACCTGCTCGATGTCGTCGTAGCGCTGCGACCAGAACGCCGTGCCCCAGGCGTCGTTGAGCCGCGCGACGTCGTCGTCGTACCGGCGGCGCAACCACGTGCGGAACGCCGCGGCGCTCGTGTCGCAGTAGCAGCGCGCGTTGTGGCAGCCGAGCTCGTTGGACACGTGCCAGAGGGCGAGCGCGGGGTGGTCGTGGTAGCGCTCCGCCATCCGGGTGCACAGCTCGAGGGCGTGCTCGCGGTAGACCGGTGAGCTGGGGCAGAAGGACTGGCGCCCGCCCGGCCACAGCGTCCTCCCGTCCTGCGTCACCGGCAGCATGTCGGGATGGCGGTGGGTCAGCCACGGCGGCGGCGACGCGGTGGCGGTGGCGAGGTCCACCTTGATCCCGGCCGCGTGCAGGTCGTCCATCTGCTCGTCGAGCCAGCCGAACTCCCAGGCGTCGGGTCGCGGCTGCAGCCAGGCCCACGAGAACACGGCGAGCGTGACGAGGTCGACCCCGGCCTCCCGCATCAGGTCGCGGTCCTCGCGGAGGACCGCAGCCGGCCACTGCTCGGGGTTGTAGTCGCCGCCGAACGCGAGTGCGGGCAGAGGTGTCGGCATGCCGCCAACTGTGTCCACCCTCACACTCCAAAGTCAACGCTTCAACGAGGATTTGGGTTCGGAAATGTTTGATCTGGTGGGAAATGACCACCCAGAGGGGTTGACTGGCCTGTGGGCACCGTCACATGCTGTGCATCCCTGTTCGGTTTTGTCCCAGGCTGTCACCCAGGAGGCCGTCGTGTCACTGTCCCGTTCCAGCGCCGTCCCCCGCTCGGCGCTCGTCACCATGGCCGCCTCGCGCCGCTCCGTGCTGCGCGGTCTGGCGCTGAGCGGCCTCGCCGTCGGCGGTGCCAACCTGCTCGCCGCGTGCGGCGGCGACGACTCCGGGCCGTCGTCGGGCTCGGGCGCGACGGTGAAGTTCGGCATGAACGAGGTGGAGGGGGCGGGCCCGGCCTACGACCGGCTCAAGGCGATGGCCGACGCCTACGCCAAGGACACCGGCACCGACGTCAAGATCAACTCCGTCGAGCACAACACGTTCCAGGAGAGCATCAACACCTACCTGCAGGGCTCGCCGGACGACGTGTTCACGTGGTTCGCGGGCTTCCGGATGGCGCAGTTCGCCGAGAACGGCCTGATCACCGACCTCAGCGACGTCTGGCCCATCGACGGGATGAGCGACTCGTTCAAGGAGGCGTCGACCGCCCCGGACGGCAAGCAGTACTTCGTGCCCAAGGACTACTACCCGTGGGCGGTCTTCTACCGCAAGTCGGTCTTCGACGAGAACGGCTGGGCCCCGCCGGAGACCAAGGACGACTTCATGTCGCTCATGGACGAGATGCAGGGCAAGGGCGTCACGCCCTTCGCCTTCGGCGACAAGGACGGCTGGCCCGCGATGGGCACGTTCGACATCCTCAACATGCGTCTCAACGGCTACGACTTCCACATGAGCCTGATGGCCGGCGAGGAGAAGTGGGACGGCGACGAGGTCAAGCTCGTCTTCGACACCTGGCGGACCCTGCTGCCGTACCACCAGGCCGACCCCCTCGGCCGCACCTGGCAGGAGGCGGCGACCGCGATGGGCAAGGGCGAGTGCGGCATGTACCTGCTCGGCACGTTCGTCGCCGACGCGGTGGCCGACGTCGCCGACGACCTGGACTTCTTCACCTTCCCCGAGCTCGACGCCAGCATCGGGGCCGACGCCCTCGACGCGCCGATCGACGGCTTCTGCGTCGCTGCCGGCGGGCAGAACCAGGAGGCCGCCAAGGCGATGATCAAGTGGCTCGGCAGCGCCGAGGCGGCCGACATCGCGAACGACAACGCAGACGTGCCGTTCATCGCCGCCAACTCCGGGGCGAGCACCTCGACCTACAACGCGCTGCAGAAGAAGTCCGCCGAGGTCGTCGGCGCCGCCGCCAACATCGCGCAGTTCATGGACCGCGACACCAACGCCGACTTCGCCAACACGGTGATGATCCCGTCGATCCAGGACTTCCTGAAGAACCCCGACGACATCGACGGGGTCACGGCCAGCATCCAGGAGCAGGCCAACTCCATCTTCGGCTGACGCCATGGCACACATCGACGAGGCGCCGCAGGCCGCGACGCCGCCAGACCGGGCCGGGGCCCCGCCCCAGGGGCGCGAGAAGAAGCTGGCCACGCGTGACCGGCTGACCGTCATCGCAATGGTGACCGTCCCGCTGGTGCTCGTGCTGGCGCTCGTCTGGGTCCCGGCGCTGGGCTCGGTCGTCCTGTCCTTCGGCACGTGGAACGGCTTCGGCGACCTCGACACCATCGAGTGGGTCGGCTTCCAGAACTACAAGGACATCGCCACGATCTACCCGCCGTTCTGGCCGGCGATCCAGCACAACCTCATCTGGCTGGGGTTCCTGTTCTTCATCCCGACCGTGCTCGGCATCCTGCTCGCGGTGCTGCTCGACCGCGAGATCCGGGGCAGCCGGTTCTACCAGACCGCCTTCTACATGCCCGTCGTGCTGTCGGTGGCGCTCATCGGCTTCATCTGGCAGCTCTTCTACTCGCGCGACCAGGGGCTCATCAACGACGTCTTCGGCACGCAGGTGGACTGGTACGGCGACCCGGACATCAACCTGTGGGCGGTCCTGGTCGCGACGGGCTGGCGCCACACCGGCTACATCATGCTCATCTACCTGGCCGGCCTGAAGGGGGTCGACGCCAGCCTGCGGGAGGCCGCCGCCGTCGACGGCGCCAGCGAGGTGAAGACCTTCTTCCACGTGATCTTCCCCGTGATGCGCCCGATCAACATGATCGTGGTCGTCATCGTGGTGATCGAGTCGCTGCGCGCCTTCGACATCGTCTGGGTCATCAACAAGGGCCGCAACGGCCTCGAGGTCATCGGTGCGCTCGTCGCCCAGAACGTCATCGGCGAGGCGACGAGGTACGGATTCGGCTCCGCGCTCGCCGTGATCATGATGCTGATCTCGTCGATCTTCATCACCCTCTACCTGCGCAACGTCTTCCGTGAGGAGCGCCGAGGATGAGCACCGAGACCCTGCCCGCTGACACGGGCCCCACGCCCTCGGGCACCGGCGGGTCCCGCACGCCACCCAAGCGCGTCGAGGGCGGTGTCATGAGCAAGCCCCGCGGGATCGTGGTGACGGTGATCGTCGCGCTGCTCGCGCTGCTGTGGCTCTTCCCGTTGCTGTGGGCGCTCATCAACTCGTTCCGCGAGTACGACTACACCCAGGCCAACGGCTACCTCTCCTTCGGCGGCTGGACCACGTCCAACTACGAGGAGGCCTGGACGCGCGGCAACTTCGGGCTCCACCTGAAGAACTCGCTCATGGTCACGATCCCGGCCGTGCTGCTGACGCTGTGGCTGTCGTCGATGGTCGGGTTCGTCCTGGCCCGGTTCAGCTACCGCTTCAACCTCATCATGCTCGGCGTCTTCCTCGCCGCGAACCTGCTCCCGCCGCAGGCGCTGCTCATCCCGGTCTTCCGCATGTTCCGGGAGATCCCGCTGCCGTTGTTCATGAGCGACTCCGGCTCGATGCTCAACAGCTTCTGGGCGCTCATCCTCGTCAACACGGCGTTCCAGATGGGTTTCTGCACGTTCGTGCTGAGCAACTACATGAAGACGCTGCCGCACGAGATCTACGAGTCCGCCGAGCTCGACGGGGCCAGCGTGTGGCGCCAGTACTGGCAGCTGACCATGCCGCTCGTACGACCCGCCCTGGCGGCCCTGGCCACCTTGCAGTTCACCTGGATCTACAACGAGTTCTTCTGGGCGACGGTGCTCATCCAGCAGGGCGACAAGCTGCCGATCACCTCGGCGCTGAACAACCTGCGCGGCCAGTTCTTCACCGACACGAACCTCGTCGCGGCCGGCTCGATCATCGTGGCGCTGCCGGTGCTCATCGTGTTCTTCCTGCTGCAGAAGCAGTTCGTCTCCGGGCTCACGCTGGGGTCGACGAAGGGCTGACCCAGGCGCCGGCGCGCATCACCCGGGTCACGCGCAGCTCCTCGTCGAGCACGACCAGGTCGGCGCGGCGGCCCGCCTCGATCGCGCCGACGTCGTCCAGCCCCCACGCCCGGGCGGGAGCGGTGCTGGCCGCGTGGACCACGTCGAGCAGCGGCAGGCCTGCGGTGCGAACGCAGAAGCGCACGGCTGCGTCCATCGTGAGCGTCGAGCCGGCGATGGCACCGTCGCCGTCCGGCGAGGCCAGGCGCGCGACGCCGTCGCGCACCTCGATCGCCATCGGGCCGAGCCGGTAGTCGCCGTCGGGCGCCCCCGCCGCCGCCATCGCGTCGGTGACGAGGATGCAGCGGCCGGGCTTGGCCGCGAAGACGGTGCGCAGGACGGCCGGGTGCAGGTGGACGCCGTCGGCGATCAGCTCGACGTCCACCGGCGCGTCGAGGAGGGCGCCGACCGCCCCGGGGTCGCGGTGGTGCAGCGGGCGCATGGCGTTGAAGAGGTGCGTGCCGAGGCGCGCGCCGGCATCGAGGGCGGCCCGCGACTCGTCGTACGTCGCGTCGGTGTGGCCCACGGCGGCGACGACGCCGGCCTCGGCGAGCCGGCGTACGGCGTCGACGCCGCCGGGCAGCTCGGGCGCGAGCGTGACCATCCGCACGGCGCCGTCCCCGGCGGCCAGGAGGTCGTGGACCGCGGCCGGGTCCGGGTGGGTGAGAGAGCCCGGCTGGTGGGCGCCCGAGCGCTGCGGGCTCAGCCACGGCCCCTCGAGGTGGACGCCGGCGAGCCGACCGTCCCGGACCAGCAGCCCGAGCTCGCGCACGGCGGCGGCCATCCGCTCGGCGGTGTCGGTGACGAGGCTCGCGGCCATCGACGTGGTGCCGTGCACGAGGTGGGCGTCGGCCACCACGGCCGCGGCGTCCGCCGTACCGAGGTCGAACGACGCACCCCCGCCGCCGTGCACGTGGAGGTCGACGAAGCCCGGGGTGATGGTCGCGCCACCGAGGTCGACGTCGGGACGGTGCGGGGGAGCACCCTCGCCGACCTCGACGATGCGGTCGCCGTCGAGGAGCAGCCACCCCGGCGCGAGGACGCGCGCCGGGGTGACCACCTGTCGTGCTGCCAGGATCACGTCAGGCCTTGTTGTCCTGCTCGAGGATGGACCCGCCGGCCGGGTCGTCCTCGTCCTCACGGCCGGGCGTGCGGAGGTTCCACTTCCGGATCACGAACCGGAACAGGAAGTAGTAGAGCGCCGCGTAGGCCAGGCCGATCGGGATCAGCAGCAGCGGCTTGGTCGCGATGTTGTAGTTGAGCACGTAGTCGAACAGGCCGGCCGAGAAGCCGAAGCCGTCCTTGATCCCGAGCCAGTTCACCAGGGCCATCGACGTGCCGGTGAGCAGCGCGTGGATGACGTAGAGGGGGAACGCGACGAACATGAACGCGAACTCCAGCGGCTCGGTGACGCCGGTGAGGAACGCGGTCAGCGCGGCCGACAGCATGATGCCGCCGACGAGCTTCTTGTTCTGCGGGCGGGCCTCGTGCCAGATCGCCAGCGCGGCGGCGGGGAGCGCGAACATCATGATCGGGAAGAAGCCCGTCATGAAGGCGCCCGCGGTCGGGTCGCCGGCCAGGAAGCGCGCGATGTCGCCATTGACCGCCTCACCGCCGGGGGGCGTGTACTCGCCGAAGATGAACCACGGCGGGTTGTTCAGGATGTGGTGCAGCCCGAGCGGGATGAGCAGCCGGTTGAGGGTGCCGTAGACGAAGCCGCCGAGGACGGCGTTGTCGGTGACCCACTCGCCGAGGCCGGTGATGCCCGCGTCGAAGGCGAAGTAGACGAAGCTCATCAGCACCGAGATCGCGACGGCTGCGGATGCCGTGATGATCGGCACGAACCGCCGTCCGCCGAAGAAGGCGAGGTAGGGCGGGAGCGAGATCCGGTGGTAGCGCTGCCACAGCCAGGCGCTGACGAGACCCATGACGATGCCGCCCAGCACGCCGTAGTTGATCAGCTCGTCGCCCTCGAGGACGTAGGGCGACATCGCTTCACCGACCGCCTCGAACACGAGGTAGCCGACCACTGCCGCGAGGGCCGTCGAGCCGTCCGACTTCCGCGCCATGCCGATGGCGATGCCGACGGCGAACAGCAGCGGCAGGTTGGCGAAGAGTGCGCCCCCGGCCGCGCCGACGACCGCTGCGACGCTGTCCCAGCCGAGGCCGTCGGCCCCGAGCAGGTCGTCGGCGCCGAGGCGCAGCATGAGCGCCGCCACGGGGAGGGCGGCGATGGGCAGCATGAGGCTGCGCCCGAACTTCTGGACCGGCGCGAGGTTGAGCCTGCGCCTCTCCGTGGTGCCGCCCGAGACGGCGTCCTGTGTGGTCACGATGGATCCCTTCTGGTGCTCTTCTTCCTGGCGGCGCCCTGCTCGGCGCCGAGGTTCATGTGGACCTGGTAGCGGTCGCCCCGGTAGCGGGAGACGACGTACTCGACCGGCCGTCCCGCCGCGGTCGAGACGCGGCGGAAGACCAGGAGCGGGGTGTGGACGGGCGCCTCGAGCCGGCGGGCGGTCGCGCCCTCCGCCGCCTCGCCCCACAGCGTCTGCTCGGCGCTGTCGATGACGAGGTCGTAGCGCGTCGCGAAGAGCGTGTAGAGCGAACCGGTGAGGTCCGCGGCGTCGAGGTCGGGGAGGAGGGAGCACGGGTACCACCCCTGCTCGATCGCCATCGGCTGGCCGTCGGCGAGCCGCACGCGGTCGATCCGCCACGCGGTGCCGCGTGCGCCCAGCCGCAGCGCCTTGACGACCTCCGGGGGCGGGCGCTCCTCGTCGACGCGCATGAGGCGGGTGGCCGGGACCAGGCCGCGGCGGCGCATGTCGTCGGTGAAGGACGCGAGGTGCAGGCTGGACTGCACGCGGGGGCGCGCGACGAACGTGCCCTTGCCGTGGATCTTCTCGAGCAGCCCGCCGACCACCAGGCTGTCGATCGCCTTGCGCACCGTGGCGCGGGAGACGTCGTAGGTCGCCATGAGCTCGCGCTCCGAGGGGATCGACGCGCCGGGTCCGAGGTCGCGGGTGGCGAGCTCGGCCAGCACGTCCCTCAGCTGCACGTGCTTGGGCCGGGGGCCGTCCTCGATCGTCGTGGTCATGCCGCCCTCTCGACGCCGGATGGATCCATTGGTACGGTCTGGTACGTACCAGTTGGAGAGCATGGCTCCAGCGCGCCGACGTTGTCAAGGACCGCCGATGGACACCTCTTCCCCCGCCGCGACGCAGATGGCGGCCGAGATCGCCGAGCAGCCGGAGGCCGCCCGCCGCACGCTCGACGCGCTCCTGCCCCAGCAGGCGCGGCTGCGCGACCTCGCGTCGGGACGGCGGCGCGTGCTGCTGGTGGCGCGCGGGTCGAGCGACAACGCCGCGATCTACGGGCGCTACCTGCTCGAGGTCGTCGCGGGCGTCCCGGCGGGGCTGGCCGCGCCCAGCGTGGCCACCCACTACGGCGCCCGGCTCGACCTCTCCGACACGGTGGTGGTGTCGGTGTCGCAGTCCGGCGCGACGGCCGAGATCGTCGAGACCCAGGAGTGGGCGCGGGCCTGCGGGGCCGCCACCGTCGGCGTGACCAACGTCGAGGGCTCACCGCTCGCCGGCGCCGCCGACCTCGCGCTGGTGACCAGCGCCGGACCCGAGCTCGCGGTGCCCGCCACGAAGTCGTACCTCACGCAGCTCGTGGCCCTCGCCGTCCTCGCCGACGCACTCGGTGAGGGGTCGTTGCGCGCCGCGCTCGAGCGCGTGCCGGACGCCGTCGAGGGACTCCTGCGCACCGACGTCGACGCGGCCGCCGAGGCGTTGGCCACCACCGAGCGGGTCGTCGTCTCGGGCCGCGGCATGCTGCTCGGCACCGCGCTGGAGACGGCGCTGAAGATGGAGGAGACCTGCCTGCGCCCGGTGCGCGGCTACTCGTACGCCGACCTGCGCCACGGCCCCATCTCGGTGGTCAGCGAGGGGCTGCTGGCCGTGCTGGTGGGCGCCGCGGAGGGTCCGCTCGCCGAGCCGATGCTCGACCTGGTGCGCGACCTGCACGAGCGCGGCGCCCGCGTCCTCGGGATCGGGGGCACGCCCGCCTTCGCGGGGGAGTGCGACCTGCACCTGCCCGGCCCGGACCTGCCCGAAGCGGTCGAGCCGATCGCCTCGGTCGTGCCCGCGCAGCTGATGATCGAGCAGATGGCCCGACGGCTGGGGCTCGACCCCGACAACCCGCGCGGCCTGAGGAAGGTCACCCAGACCGATCGCTGACCCACGACGGTTGCGCCGCACCCGTCGCCGTACGCAACAGTGGATCCACCCACGAAAGGAACCAGAGATGAGCAGCAAGGCAGAGCAGATCCTGGCCGGCCTCGGCGGCGCCGACAACGTCGTCGAGATCGAGGCGTGCATCACCCGCCTCCGCACCGAGGTCAAGGACGGCTCGCTCGTCGACCAGGCCGCCCTCAAGGCCGCCGGGGCCCACGGCGTCATGGCCAGCGGCACCGTCGTCCAGGTCGTCGTCGGCCCCGAGGCCGACAACCTCGCCGACGACATCGAGGACCTGATGTGAGCGGTGCCGTCCAGGTCCTCGCCCCCTGCCCGGGACGGGTCGTCGCGATGGCGGACGTGCCCGACCCCGTCTTCGCCGAGGAGATGGTCGGACCCGGCGTGGCCATCGAGCCCGACGCCGGCCGCACCACCGTCGTGTCGCCGATCGCCGGGAAGGTGGTCAAGGTCCTGCCGCACGCCTTCGTCGTCCTCGGCGACGGCGTCGGCGTCCTGGTGCACCTCGGCATCAACACCGTCCGCCTCGAGGGCGAGGGGTTCGAGGTCCTCGCCACCCAGGGGAGCGAGGTCGCCGCGGGCGATCCGATGATCACCTGGGACCCGTCCTCGCTGCCGTCCACGGCGAGCGGGCAGGACGTCTCGCCGGTCGTCCCGGTCGTGCTGATGGACGCACCGAAGGGCTCCGTCGCGAGCGACGCCGTCGGAGGGTCCGTGGCCGCCGGCGATCTCCTCTTCGCCACCGCATGACAGCGCCGGTGGCCGAGGTCTCCGCGCTGCTGCTCGACCTCGACGGCACCCTCGTCGACTCGGAGCCCCTGCACCGCCGCGGGTACGAGTCCTTCTTCGCCCACAAGGGCTGGGACCTCCCCGACCTCTCGGTCTTCACCGGACGCCGGGCGGTCGACGTCTTCGCGACCGAGCCCGGCCCCTGGGAGGGCCTCGACCCCGAAGCGGTGCTCGCCGAGGTCCTCGATCACGTGCCCGACGAGGCGGCGCAGGCCGTGCCCGGTGCGCGCGACCTGATCGAGGCGGCCCGGGCGGGCGGCACGCCGGTCGCCATCGTCACCTCGGCCGGGCCGGCCTGGGTGGAGCGGTCGCTGGTGGAGTCGCTCGCCCTGGAGCTCGACAGCGTCGACCTCGTCGTCACCGCCCGCGACGTCGAGGACGGCAAGCCGCACCCCGCCGGCTTCGCGCTCGCCTGCCGCCGGCTCGACGCCGACCCCGCCGCCGCCCTGGCGGCGGAGGACTCGCCCGCCGGTGTCCGCGCGGCGCGCGGTGCCGGCGTACGCCGGGTGCACGGCATCGGCACGTCGCACCCGCGCGACGTGCTGCTCGACGCCGGTGCCGTGGACGTCCACGCCGACCTCCGGCCGCTCCTGCCGCTCCTGCCGCTCCTGCCGTCCGGGTGAGGCAGCGCCGGGGAGCGAGCGCCGTCAGCCGGTGACGTGGTCCCCGACGGTCTTCGCGTGCGGGCGGCCCGGGTCGTCGAGCGCCGGCGAGACCTCGCCGGCGCGGAGCGCCTCGAGCTGGGCGCAGACGGCCGTGCCGTAGAAGAACGCGACGGACGACAGCAGCGCCCACAGCAGCAGGGCGAACACGCCGGCGAGCGGCCCGTACACGCTGCCGAACGACCCGCTCAGGGAGACGTACGCCGCCAGCCCGCCCGTGGCGACGGCGTTGAGGACCACGGCGATCCCCGACCCCAGCCCGAGCCACGACAGCGCCGGCTGCCGGCGGCGCGGCGCGTGGTCGAGCAGCACGGCGATCGCGAGGACGAGCAGCGCGAGGCCGATCGGCCACCGCAGCCCGTTCCACCAGTCGACGGCCGTGTCCGACCAGCCGTAGTTGTCCACCATCGCCTCGCCGAGCGCACCCCCGCCCACGATCATCACGAAGCCCACACCGACAGGTGCGGCCAGCACGGCGGTCAGGACCGCCGCCCTGCCGTACTTGTGGAGCGCCTTGCGGTCGCGCCGGATGCCGTAGATCCGGTTGGCGCCGCGCTCGACCTGCGCCATCGCCGTTGTCATCGACACGAGCGCGAAGCCGAGGCCGAGCACGAGGGCGACCTCGCCGGCGACCTCGGAGGCATCGGAGTCGTCGACCGCCGAGGCGAGCGCATCGCCGTCTCCCGATCCGGGGGAGAGCGAGTCGACGACGTGCGCGACGACCGCGGCCGGTCGCTCCTCGTCGATGTCGGAGGCGAGGCCGGTCAGGGCGAGGAGGAAGGGGACGACGGCGAGGCAGGCCTGCAGGGCGAGGGCGCGGGAGTTGGTGAACCCGTCGCCGTAGCGGAAGCGAACGAAGGACTCGACCGCGATCCTGCGCAGCCCGTGGTGACGCGCGAGGTGCCAGGCGTCGAGCGCGTCCAGCTCGTCACCGTCCATCTCGGTGGTGACGGGCACGGTCCGCGCGGTGGTCATGGCCGCACCCTAGGTGGCAGGCCCCGCAGCGCAGTGACCGGATTCGCCGGACGGGCACCCCGGGCCGGACCTACTCTGGACCCCCATCGGTCGTCGCGGCCGCTGGCAGACGTCCTCGACCCTCTCGGAGTCCCCGTGTCGTTCCCCGGCCCCGCCCTGTCCCGTCGTGCCCTCGTGGGCGCGTCCCTCCTCGCTCCCGCTGCGGCCGCGCTGTCCCTCGCGCCCGGCAGCGCGTACGCCGCGTCCGGCACCCCGCTCGGCCGGCAGGTCCGCTTCGGCGCCTACGCCTGGAACGTGCCCTGGACGCCCGGCGTGCTCGATGACCTCCAGCGGACCGTGCAGGCGCCGGTCTCGATCGCGTCGTACTTCTACGGGCCCGACGAGGTGTTCCCCGCCCAGCAGGACCTCGACACCGCCCGCGGCGGCACGCGCGACCTCCTGGTCGCGTGGGAGATCGGGACGTTCCGCTACAGCGAGTGGCCGGCCGGCCTGCACGACGAGCACCTCGACCGGATCGCCGCGGCTGCGCGCGCCTTCCCGTACGTCGTCCACGTGCGCCCCTGGCCGGAGATGAACGGCGACTGGACGTCGTTCCAGCCCACCCCCGCCGGCGAGAAGGAGCACGGCGGCACGCCGGAGGAGTTCATCGCGGCCTGGCGCTACGTCGTGACCTACCTGCGCGACCGGGGCGCCACCAACCTGCGCTGGGTCTTCAACCCGACGACCGACACCTACGAGGGCACGACCGACGTCCGCACGATCTACCCCGGCGACGCGTACGTCGACGTGCTCGGCCTCGACGGCTACAACTGGGGCAACACCGGCCTGAGCTGGGGGCCGTGGCGCACGTTCGAGGACATCTACCGCGAGCAGTACGACCGGCTCGTCGCCCTGCACCCCACCGCCCCGGTGTGGATCTGCGAGGTCGGCTGCAAGGAGCCGTCGTACGACGACGGCGCTCCCCGCATCAAGTCCGCGTCCAAGGGCCGCTGGATCACCGACATGTTCGCGGCGACCACCTTCCCTCGGGTGCAGGCGGTGTGCTGGTTCCAGGGCAACAAGGAGCGCGACTGGCGGGTGAACTCCTCCAACGACGCGCTCAGGGCGATCCGCACGGCGCTCGACCAGATGCCGGCCTGAGACCCGCCGGACGGTCGCGGCTGTCGGTCCCCGGCGCCAGACTGGAGACATGGAGGCTCGGGAGCGCGTCGGAGCGATGAGCAGGCAGGTGGCGGCGGAGCCGCGCCGGTTCTACGACGGCGGCACGCTGCCGACCCCGGCGGGCCCCGGCGAGCCCCCCGACCCGGGCTCCGACCCGCGCATCGTCCTGGAGCGGCACTCCGAGGAGGGCGTCGAGACGTTCGCCCTCGAGCGTCGGCTGGCCTACCGCGACCGCCACCTCGGCGAGCTGCTGGTCCCCGCCGACACCGACTTCCGCACCGACCTGACCTCGGTGCCGGCGCTGTTCACCTGGCTGGTGCCCAAGACCGGGGCCCACCTGCCGGCCGCGCTGCTGCACGACGCGCTCGTGGCCGGTCGCGGCGACCCGACGTCCTACGTCTCCACCGAGGGCCGCGTCGTCGACCGGGTCGAGGCTGACCGGGTCTTCCGCGACGCGATGGCCGACACCGGCACGGGCGTGGTCCGCCGCTGGATCGTCTGGTCCGCCGTCACCGTGGCGACGATCTTCGTCGGCCGGGCGGTGCGCTGGTCGCCGCTGAAGCACTGGTCCTACCGCCTGGCCGCCGGCACCACGATCGCCGCGATCGTCTACCTCGGCTACAGCGCGACCAGCGACCTGTTCGACGTCTCGTGGGCGGGTGCCGTCGACGTGCCGTGGATGGGCGACCGCTCGTGGTGGGTGGAGGTGGCGGGCGGGTTCGCCGGGGCGGTCGTGCTGCCGTTGGCGCTCAGCCTGCTGTGGGGTCGGCTGTGGAGGGCGGGCGCGATCGCCGGGGTGGTGCTCGCGGTGCTGCTGCACGTGACCGTCGGCCTGGCCGTCATCGGGGCGACCTACCTCGCGGTCGAGCGGCTCGCCCGGCGCTCGCCCGTCGCGGCCTGGGTCCTGGCCGGCTTCGTCGTGGCCGCCTCCTTGGTGGTCTTCACGCTGCTCACCCTCGGCTGACGCCGATCTCGGCGAGCCAGCGCGCGGCGAAGGCGCCGCGGGGCAGGTCCTGGGTGACGAGGTGGACGCCCTCGCGTGCCGCCAGGACGACCAGCCCGAGCGCGAGGGCCGTCACCACCATGCCGTTGACGTTGCGCGGGAACCGGCTCGGCACCGTGCGCACGCGGTGCCACCCGCCGACGAGACCGGCGGTGACGACGGCGGAGACCACGCTGGCGCACGCCGCCCCGAGCACCGTGCCGAGGAGGTCGAGGTGGCTGATGAGGATCGCCGAGGTCGCTGCGGCCGTGGCGCCGGCGACGAGCTGCGGGAGGCTGAGGTCGAGGAGGGGCTGGCGGCCGGTCCGGTCGGTCCGGTCGGGCGTGTCGGCCGGGGATTCGGTGGGGGAGTGAGGCATCTCGCGGTGGGGGTGGGGGACAGGGCTTCCCCCGTACGACGACCGGGCGGTGACGATCGTTGCCCGACGTGAGCGGTCTCACGGGGTTGTTGGCGCTCGCTCCGCTCGCGCGTGTCCGCGTCGCTCGTGACCCGGTCGTTCGTCGTCGTTGCTGCGCCTCCTCCGCTTCGCTCCCCCGACGCAGCCCTCCTCCTGCACTCCCGGGCGCGACGCGGACCTCACCTCGGCCGCCCGAGCACGGCGACCGGGGCGCACGTCATACGAAGGCGTACGTATGGGTGCGGGTTCGTATGACGCAGCGGCCGGCGGCGGGACCCCAGCCACCGCGCTCGGTGCCAGACGACGTCCTCAGGGGCGCCGAGTACGGCGACCGGGCGGACGTCATACGAAGGCGTACGTATGGGTGCGGGTTCGTATGACGCAGCGGCCGGCGGCGGGACCCCAGCACGGCGAGCGGAGCGAGCCAATCGACGGAGCGAGCCAATCAGCGCAGCGAGTAGGTGGCGAGCGAGACGCCGACGTAGTGGGCGGCGAAGGCGAGGATCGTGAAGGAGTGGAAGACCTCGTGGAAGCCGAACCAACGCGGTGAGGGGTTGGGGCGCTTGAGGCCGTAGACCACGCCACCGAGCGTGTAGAGCACGCCGCCGACCGCGACGAGGACGAGCGTGGCGACCGCGATGCCGCTGCTGAAGCGGTTGGCGCCCTCCATGAACTGGGGGATGAAGAACACCGCCGCCCAGCCGAGGGCGATGTACATCGGCGTGTAGAGCCAGCGCGGCGCGTCGGTCCAGAACACGCGGAAGAACACGCCGGCGATCGCGGCGATCCACACGACGAGCAGCAGCGTCGTACGCGCGGTGCCGTCGAGGAAGAGCAGGGCGTAGGGCGTGTAGGTGCCCGCGATCAGCACGAAGATGTTGGCGTGGTCGAAGCGGCGCAGGAACGCCCACGTGCGCGGCGACCACGTGCCGCGGTGGTAGATCGCCGAGACCGTGAACACGAGGAGCGCGGACAGCGCGAAGGCGGCCGACCCGACGCGGGTGGAGGCCGTGGGGGAGAGCGCGACCAGCACGATGCCGGCGGCGAGCGCGATCGGCGCGGTGGCCGCGTGCAGCCAGCCGCGCAGGTGCGGCTTGATCTCGGCCATCTTGTCGGCCATCACCTCGCCGGCACGCTCCACGGCGTGCTCGACGCGGTCGCGAGACGTCATGCCGGGGTTCTCCATGTCACGAACGTACCCGGAGGGGTGCGAGTTCCGCAGTCGAGTGCACCGAGTGCCCGGTCACACGGCGCGACGGCGTTACGATCGGTTGGTGGTCAACGTGAAGGACGCCGTGCGACGGGTGCTCTACCCGGCCTACGAGTCCCGGGTGGTGAAGTTCCTGCCCCACGACCAGATCCCGAAGCACGTGGGCGTCATGCTCGACGGCAACCGCCGGTGGGCGAAGGCGGTCGGGCTCAACACCGCGGAGGGCTACCAGGCCGGCGCCGACAACATCCGTCCGCTGCTGGGGTGGTGCGAGGAGGTCGGCGTCGAGGTCGTCACGCTGTGGCTGCTGTCGAGCGACAACCTCACCAACCGCCCGCCCGACCAGCTGACCGGGCTGCTGAAGATCATCGAGGGCGCCGTCGAGTCGCTCGCCGAGGCACGCCGTTGGCGGATCCACCCGGTCGGTGCCCTCGACCTGCTGCCGACGGAGACCGCCGAGCGGCTCAAGGCGGCCGAGGAGAGCACCCGCGACATCGACGGCCTGCTCGTCAACGTCGCGGTCGGCTACGGCGGGCGCCGCGAGATCGCGGACGCCGTACGCGCCCTGCTCGCCGACCACGCCACCAAGGGCACCTCGCTCGAGGAGCTCGCCGACATCATCGACGTCGAGCACATCGCCGAGCACCTCTACACCAAGGGCCAGCCCGACCCCGACCTGGTGATCCGCACGTCGGGGGAGCAGCGCCTGGGCGGCTTCCTGCTGTGGCAGTCGGCCAACTCGGAGTTCTACTTCTGCGAGGCCCTGTGGCCCGACTTCCGGCGCGTCGACTTCCTGCGCGCGATCCGTGCGTACGCCGAGCGCGAGCGCCGCTTCGGCGGCTGACCGACGACTCGCAGACGTCATCCGACCGTCACCTCGCGTTCGGGCGTGTCGCCCCGGATCGGGTCACCCACGGGCGTACTTTCGCGACATCAGCAGGTGGGGAAGCCTGCTGAACCGGGAGGCACACCTTGGGCACTCAGATGGGAGCTCTCCGGTCCGTTGAATGACATCGGGCCGGGCGAGGAGTGCGCGCGCCGACCCGCAGCAAGGGGTTAGACGTGGCCAGCAGCAAGACCTCGCCCAGCAGCACCCGTCGCACGTACGTCCTCGACACCAGCGTCCTCCTCGCCGACCCGGCCGCCATCAAACGCTTCGCCGAGCACGAGGTCGTGCTCCCCGTGGTGGTGATCACCGAGCTGGAGGGCAAGCGCAACCACCCGGAGCTCGGCTTCTTCGCCCGCTCGGCGCTGCGGGCCCTCGACGAGCTGCGCATCGTCAACGGACGCCTCGACCAGCCCGTCCCCGTGGGGGCGGAGGGCGGCACGGTCCGCGTCGAGCTCAACCACACCGACCCGGAGTCCCTGCCGTCGGGCTTCCGGCTGGGCGACAACGACACCCGCATCCTCGCGGTCGCCTGCAACCTGGCCAACGAGGGCCACCGGGTCACCCTGGTCAGCAAGGACCTCCCGCTGCGCATCAAGGCCTCGGCCGTGGGGCTCGACGCCGAGGAGTACCGCGCCGAGGCCATCAGCAGCTCCGACACCGGCTACACCGGGATGGCCGAGCTCGAGGTGCCCTCGAGCGACCTGGACGAGCTCTACGAGGACGGGGTCATCGACCTCGCCGACGCCCGCGACCTCCCGTGCCACAACGGGCTCGTGCTGCTGTCGGACAGGGGTACGGCGCTGGGCCGCGTGGGGGCGGACAAGCGCGTGCACCTCGTCCGCGGCGACCGGGACGCCTTCGGCATCCACGGCCGGTCGGCCGAGCAGCGGGTGGCGCTCGAGATGCTCCTCGACCCCGAGGTCGGCATCGTGTCGCTCGGCGGCCGCGCCGGCACCGGCAAGTCGGCGATGGCGCTCTGCGCCGGCCTCGAGGCCGTGATGGAGCGCCGCCACCACAAGAAGGTCGTCGTCTTCCGGCCGCTCTTCGCCGTCGGCGGCCAGGAGCTCGGCTACCTGCCCGGCTCGGAGAACGAGAAGATGTCGCCCTGGGCCCAGGCGGTCTTCGACACCCTCGGCGCCCTGGTCTCGCGCGACGTCGTCGACGAGGTGATGGACCGCGGGATGCTGGAGGTCCTGCCGCTCACGCACATCCGCGGCCGCTCGCTCCACGACGCGTTCGTCATCGTCGACGAGGCGCAGTCGCTGGAGCGCAACGTCCTGCTCACCGTGCTGTCCCGCATCGGCGCGAACTCCAAGGTCGTGCTCACCCACGACGTCGCCCAGCGCGACAACCTCCGGGTCGGCCGCCACGACGGCATCGTCGCGGTGGTGGAGAAGCTCAAGGGCCACCCGCTCTTCGCCCACGTCACCCTCACCCGCTCCGAGCGGTCGCCCATCGCCGCGCTCGTGACGGAGATGCTGGAGGACGTCACCCTCTGACCGGGTCGCAGCCCCCTGCCGCGCTGTAACGCCGGGTTACCACCGGTACCCACCATGGAGCACCCTGGTGGGTACCAGCAGTAACCCGGCGTTACAGCGCTGAGCCGAGGCCGCCGAGGCGGTGGCGGTCGTCACCTGCGTGTGGCGGGTGAGTCGTCTGTGACGCAGGTGGTCTGCTGTGACGCAAGGGACAGCACCAATTGTGGCGTTCGGTTTGCACGTGGTTGAACCCTCATGCATGGTGGCTCGTGACCGATTCGTGACCTCGGTCCCCGGCAGGGCGCAGGGATCCCCCTCATCACCGCCCCGTCCCGCCGGACCAGGTCCTCGTGGTCGTCCTACGCGCCTCCGTGCACGACCCGGCGTGACACCCCCTGTCGTCAACCCCCGTGAGCCCCTGTGTCGAAGTCAGACAAGTACGTCCCGAAGCACCGCGCCCCCGGCAAGCACAAGGCCGTCCGCGCGCCGCGTCGCGCCCTGCGCACCGGCGTCGCCCTGACCGGCCTGGCGGCCGCCGTGACCGGCGTCAGCGTCACCGGCGGCCTCGCCTCGAGCGAGCCCGACGCGCTGACCCCCGCCGCTGCCGACGTGGCGCCCGCCACCCCGAGCCCGTCCGCCGGTGCCACGCCGGAGGCCGCCGGCTCGACCGCCGCCGCGACCCCTCTCGAGCGGTCGTCGCGGCAGGTCGCCTCGCGCTCGGCGCGGCGCACCGACAAGGCCAAGGCCACGACCCTGGCGATGTCCGGCGGCTCGGCCGTGACGCGCTCGGAGAAGCTGTCGGAGGGCGACCCCCGCGACATCGCCCGCGCGCTGCTGCCGGAGTACGGCTTCTCCTCCGACCAGTTCTCCTGCCTCGACGCGCTCTACGTGAGCGAGTCGGACTGGCGCATCGACGCCGACAACCCGACGTCGTCGGCGTACGGCATCCCGCAGGCGCTGACGCAGCTGCACGACCTCCCGGCGGACTACATGACCTCCGCCGAGTCGCAGATCCGGTGGGGCCTGGAGTACATCCAGGACAGCTACGGCACCCCCTGCAGCGCGTGGAGCTTCAAGCAGGGCAACGGCTGGTACTGACCCTGCGCGTGCCGTGACGCGGGAGCGGCACCGCCCGGCCGCCGACCTCAGGTGAGGTAGCGGACCTCGACGGTGTCGATGGTGCCCTCGAAGGGGAACGGCGCGCGGTCGTAGTAGTCGAGCGAGACCGGACCGCCCAAGCAGGTCCCGATGTCGAGGCAGTCGTTGGCCGTGAACAGCAGCGGTGCGCTGACGGGGACCACTCCCGAGGCGACCTCGTCGCCGTCGACCGTGAGCGTGACGTCCAGCGGGCCACCCGGCCGGACCTCGGCGTACTCCGTGCGGACCTCCACCCGGTGCCGTCCGGCCGTGAGCCGCTGGCCGGACCTGATCTTGGTCCGCATGAGGATGAAGCAGTTGTACTCGTAGCAGAGGTACCCGTCGTCGAGGTAGCAGGTGAGGCCCCCGCCGGCCCCACCGAGCGCGTACAGGACGCCGTTCGCCGACTCGGGCAGCTCCGCGTCGACGGTCACGGTGTTGGCCCGGTTGCCGAGCGCGGGCGCGCAGAACTCGGGCATCCGCACGACGTCGCCGCTGAACGTCCAGCTGCGGTACGGCGTGGAGATGCGCAGCTCCGGGTGGTAGACGGGCACCCACAACCCGCCTCCGATCGGGTAGACGCTGTTGCGGGCGGCCTCGATCGCGAAGACCTCCTTGAGCTCGGCCAGCTTGTCGGGGTGCGTGTCGGCGACGTCGTGGGCCTGGGTCCAGTCCTCGTCGAGGTGGTAGAGCTCCCACCGGTCGTGGTCCGGTGTCCAGTCCTGGATGCCGGGAGGCAGGCCGGGGAGCCACGGCGTCCGCGGCCCGAACGCGGAGGCCATCCACCCGTCGTGGTAGATCGCACGGCTGCCCATGATCTCGAAGTACTGCGTCCTCAGCCGGCCCTCGGCCTCGGGGTCGTCGAAGGTGTAGGCGAAGCTGGTGCCGTCCAGGTCCTGCTGCTCCACGCCGCGCACGACGCGCGGCGGAGTGATCCCGAGGACCTCGTAGATGGTCGGCACCAGGTCGTTGCAGTGGTGGAACTGGGAGCGGGGTCGGACGTCGGGCGCGATCCGCGCGGGCCAGCGCACCGCCATCGGGTTCCGGGTGCCGCCGAGATGCGAGGCCACCAGCTTCATGCCCTTGTACGGCGTGCTCCCGGCCCACGCCCAGCCGGCGTGGTACTGGTTGTCGGTCTTCGGTGAGCCGAGCACGTCGAGGCCGCCCAGCTCGTCGAGCGCCTTGATGTGCATGTCTGTGGTGGTCGGGATCCCGTTCTGGGCCAGCAGCTCGCTGATGGTGCCGTTCTGACCCTCGCCGGACGAACCGTTGTCCCCCCAGATGTAGAACACCAGCGTGTTCTCGGCCTGGCCCAGGCGCTCGACCTCGTCGACGAGGCGACCGACCTGCACGTCCACGTGCTCGGCGAATCCGGCGGCGACCTCCATCAACCGTCGCTGGAAGGGCTTCTCGTCGTCCGGGATGTCGTCCCACGCAGGGAGCGTGGGGTCACGCGGCGTCAGCTCGGCGTCCGCCGGGATCCACCCGGCCGCCTTGGCGTTCGCGAACGTGCGCTCGCGGTAGGCGTCCCAGCCGTCGTCGAACCGGCCGGCGTACTTGTCCGCCCACTCCTTCATGACGTGGTGCGGACCGTGCAGGCAGCCGCTGGCCCAGTACATGAAGAACGGCTTGTCCGGCTCGAAGGCGCGGTGGCGACGCAGCCAGCCGATCGCGTCGTCGGCCAGGTCCTCGCTGAGGTGGTAGCCGTCCTCGGCCCGCCGCGGGGGGAGCACGCTGGTGGTGTTGCGCACCAGGTTGGGCTCGTACTGGCTGGCCTCGCCCGCGAGGAACCCGTAGAAGTACTCGAACCCACGACCGGTCGGCCAGTTGTGGAAGGGTCCCGACGGCGTGGTCTCCTCGGCCGGCGTGTTGTGCCACTTGCCGAAGGCCGCCGTCGCGTACCCGTAGTCGGTCAGGACCTCGGCGACCAGCGAGGTGCTCGTCGGGATGTGGCCGGAGTACCCGTCCCAGTCGTTGGCGAGCTCCGCGATCTGCCCGTTCCCGATCCGGTGGTGGTTGCGCCCGGTCAGGAGCGAGGCACGCGTGGGCGAGCACATCGCCGTCGTGTGGAAGCGGTTGTAGCCGATGCCTTCCGACAGCACGCGCGTCAACGTCGCAGTACGTACGTCACCGCCGAAGGTGTCGGGCAGGCCCGGGCCGGCGTCGTCGATGAGGACGACCAGGATGTTGGGGGCATCGGGCGCCAGGCGGCGCTCCGGAGCACGCGGCTCGTAGACCGAGTCCTGCATCGTGCGTCCGGCACGGGACGCCGACGGTGTCGGGGGGAAGGGCAGGACGTCCTGGCGCGGCAGCTTCGCAAAGGGGCTCACGGTGGTCCTCGTCCGGGTCGGCGAACCGCCACCGTAGGGAGCAGGCGTGGGTCCCCGCGTCACCCGCGGTGGGCGAGACCGGCGCGCGCGGCGTGACCGGTCGGCGTCGGGTCCTCGAGCGCGTCGGCGACGGAGACGACGAGCCCGCCCAGCATGAAGGCGACGATCGCCGCCACCAGCGTCGAGGTGGCGAGGTCCGGGATGAGGCGCCGCGCGCCCTCCGGCTCCGCGCCGTGGAAGTGGTGGGTCAGGGCGTGACCCTTGCCGCGGGCGAGCAGGTAGCGGTTGACGGGCCAGGCCGCGAAGAACGCCACGGTCAGGGCGAGCATCATGGACAGCCAGAAGACCGGGTTGACCAGTCCGGCGTCCATCGCGCCGGGGATGACGGCCACCACCAGGTTGTCGACGAGCTCCATGGTGGCGATCGAGAGGGTGTCGGCCGCGAGGACGACGGTCAGGGCGGCTCCCAGGCCGAGACCCGCTCGCAGCAGGGGCAGGGTCGACAGGGCGTAGCCGAAGAGGAACGCCAGACCGATCGCGACGGCGATGGTGGCGAGGTTGCCCAGCCCCAGGGCGGTGCCGACCATCAGGCCGAGGATCTCGCCGATGGCGCAGCCGGTCAGGCAGTGGAGGGTGGCGGAGACCGCCATCGCGTTGGTGCTGCCCATGTCGTGGTGGGAGCTGTGCCCGGCTCCGGGGAGCGTGCTGTGATCCATGCGTCGAAGATACCCCCCGGGGGTATTGAGGTCAACGGGGGTCGACGGTCGTCGTCATCACGCAGTTCTTCAGCCCCTTGGGGCGGACGTAGGTGAAGCCGAGGCGCTCGTAGAGGGCGCGCGTGCCGTTGTACAGGAACGACGACGACATCTTCTTGGTCTGGTCGGTCAGGTCGTGGGGGTAGGACTCGACCACGCCTCCCCCCGACTGCGCGATCAGGTCGAGCGCCCCACGGATCGCGAGCTCGGTGACCCCGCGCCGGCGGTGGCGCTTGTCGACGAAGACGCAGGTGATCCGCCAGTCCGGGTCGACGTCCTTCTCGGCGTCGTACTGCTTGAGGTGGTGCAGGCTCGGGAGCTCGACCGGTGTGCCGTACTCCGCCCACGCGACGGCCTCGTCACCGTCCATGACCAGGGCGGCGTGCGCCTCGCCCTTCTCGACGTACGCCTTCTTGAGCGCGCGGTTGGCCTCCCTGCCCTGGCCCCGCTCCGGGCTGTCCGGGTGGAACCAGATGCAGTAGCAGCCGCCGAAGATCCCGTTGTGCCGGATGACGAGGTCGTCGAAGGCCGACCAGGTCTCGGGCGTCAGGGGCCTGATGTCGTACGACGTCTCGCTCATCCGTCGACCGTACGACGGTCACCGGACGATCGGCGACCGGTTCACCCCGAGGCGGGTCGTCCCGTCATCGAGTCGACGTCGAGGGCGGCGTCGAGCTGCTCCTCGGTCAGGTCGCCGCGCTCGACGTAGCCCATGGCGATCACGGTCTCGCGGATGGTGGCCCCGTCGGCGAGCGCCTTCTTGGCGACCTTGGCGGCCTCCTCGTAGCCGATGTGCGCGTTGAGCGGGGTGACGACCGAGGGGGAGGACTCGGCGTAGCGCCGCATGCGCTCGGCGTCGGCGGTGATCCCGTCCACGCACCGCTCGGCGAGCAGGACCGTCGAGGTGGAGAGCACGTGGACCGACTCGAGCAGGGCGTGCGCCATGACCGGCATCATCACGTTGAGCTCGAAGCTGCCCGAGGCGCCCGCCCAGGCGATGGTCGCGTCGTTGCCGACGACCCGGGCGCACACCATCAGCGTCGCCTCGGGGAGCACCGGGTTGACCTTGCCGGGCATGATGCTCGACCCCGGCTGCAGGTCCGGGAGGCGGATCTCGGCGAGCCCGGTCGTGGGGCCCGACGACATCCAGCGCAGGTCGTTGCAGATCTTGGTCAGCCCGACGGCGACCGTGCGCAGCACGCCGGAGAGCTCGACCAGCGAGTCGCGGGTGCCCTGCGCCTCGAAGTGGTCGCGAGCCTCGGTGAAGGGCTGCCCGGTCCGCTCGGAGAGCGCGGCGATGGCCCGCTCGGCGAAGGCGGCCGGTGTGTTGATGCCGGTGCCCACGGCGGTGCCGCCCAAGGGCAGCTCCCGCACGCGCGGCAGCACCGCCTCGAGCCGCTCGACGCCCAGCCGCAGCGTGGCGGCGTACGCCCCCATCTCCTGTCCGAGCGTCACGGGCGTGGCGTCCATCAGGTGGGTGCGCCCGGACTTCACCGCGTCGCCGAACTCCTCGGCCTTGGCCTCGAACGACGTCGCGAGCCGGTCGAGGGCGGGCAGGAGGTCGTCGACGACCGCGAGCGTCGCCGCGACGTGGATGCTCGTCGGGAACGTGTCGTTGCTGCTCTGTGAGGCGTTGACGTGGTCGTTGGGGTGCACCTCGACGCCGGCCCGGGCGGCCAGGGTCGCGATGACCTCGTTGGCATTCATGTTGGAGCTCGTGCCGGACCCCGTCTGGAAGACGTCGATCGGGAACTCCCCGTCGTGCGCCCCCTCGACGATGGCGTCGGCGGCCGCGACGATGGCCTGCGCCTGCTCGTGGCGTACGACGCCCAGCGCGGCGTTGGCGGTCGCGGCGGCCGCCTTGACGTGGGCCAGCGCCTGGACGTGCCGTGGCTGGAGGGTGAGGCCGCTGATCGGGAAGTTCTCGATCGCGCGCTGGGTCTGGGCCCGCCACAGGGCGTCGCGAGGCACCTCGACCTCGCCCATGGAGTCGTGCTCGGTGCGTGTCTCGGTCACACGTCGACCGTACCCACCCCGCGGGCTGACCGCAGGGGCGGACGCTGCGAACGCCCCGCCGGCCCCGGGGGGAGGGGTCGGCGGGGCGTCCAGGACAGGGGGATTCAGCACCAGGGGTAGAGGAAGAGGCTGTCGTCGCCCGCACGGTGGTCGGCGAGGACGACGCTGAGGGGCAGCGGGTCGGGGAGGGAGGCCACGTCGGTGCCGGCGCGCGGCGTCACGCCGACCGCGACGGCGGTGGCGATCGGCAGCCCGTCGCGGGCGACCGTCGAGAAGAGGCCGGCCGACTTCAGGGTGCTGATGCCGGCCCGCATGCAGTCGGTGTCCGGCTTGGCCTGGGCTGCGGCGGGGGCCAGCACGACGGTGGCGACGCCGAGCGAGAGGGCGGCGAGGCTGCTGGCGGTGCGGGTGGTGCGGTTCATGTCGGTGCTCCTCGTGGGGGATGGCGATGGACGACCACCGAACCACTCCGCCATGGCACGTGTCGAGGGTTTGTCCAATGTTTGTCCCGGGTTTGTCCAGACTGGTCATGGGCGACGGTGGCGTTCGGCCAACCTTGACAATAGGTAACACATCAGTTACCAATGTGGGGTGGACCCGTTCGCAGCGCTGGGCGACCCCGTGCGCCGTGACCTCGTCGCGCGGCTGGCGTCCGGACCCGCGCGCGTGGTCGACCTGACGGCCGACCACGCCATCAGCCGCCCGGCGATCAGTCGTCACCTCCGCGTCCTGACCGAGGCGGGCCTGGTGGAGGCCGAGGACCGCGGGCGCGAGCGGCACTACCGGCTCCGGTACGACGGTCTCGCCGCCCTGGCCGAGTGGCTGGTGGCGCTGGGTGCGCCGCGCGTGCCCCGGCCACCGGTCGCCGAGTCGGCGTTCGACGGGCTCGAGCTCGAGGTGCGCCGCACCGGACGGGAGCGCCGCGCCACCACCACCCCATCCCCACTGCAGGAGGACACCGCATGAACGCCTCGATGACCGGCCATCGCGAGGAGCGCGACGGACGCATCCTGCTCGTGATCGAGCGCCGGCTCCGCGCACCGGTCGACGACGTGTGGGCCGCGTGCACCGAGCCGTCGCGGATGGAGCGCTGGATCGGCACGTGGAGCGGTGACCCCGCCAGCGGGTCGGTGAGCTTCCGGATGACCGCGGAGGGTGACGACGTGCCGGCGGAGGAGATGGACGTGCTGGCGTGCGAGCCGCCCCACCGCTTCGCCGTCCGCAGCCGCGAGCCGCAACCCTTCAGCGAGGACGGTTCCGGCGACACGGCGCTCTGGGAGATGGAGCTCGAGCTCACCGAGGCCGACGGTGTCACCTCGCTCCGGTTCGTGCAGGTGCTCGCGCCGGGCGCGACGGGCATCGAGATGGCGGCGAGTGTCGGCCCGGGCTGGGACTACTACCTCGACCGGCTGGTCGCCGCCGTGGTGGGCACCGACGTGGCAGCCGTCGACTGGGAGGACTACGCCGCCGGGTCGTCGCACTACCGCGAACGGTTCGCCTGAGCGGCGCCCGTCGGCGTTGCGCCTTGGTCCCGGCGCCCGGGCTGGGGAGCATGGGGCCATGCGATCTCTCCGTCTCGGGGTCGCCGCTCTGCTCGTGGGGGTGGGCTCGGCATGCTCCGCGCTCGACGGTGACGACACCGACCCGCCGTCCGGAGTGGCCGACGACCTCGCCGCCGCCCTGTCGGACCACTCGCTCGCCGAGGTGCCGCTCGTCGACCAGGCCGCCCGTGCGGCGTTCGCCGACCTGGTCTCACCGCTCGAGGACGTGCCCGTCGACGTGGAGGTCGCCTCGGTCGACGAGGTCGAGGGCACCGGCGACGAGCCCGACTCGGCGACCGCGACGCTGGCGTGGCGCTGGCAGCTGACCGACACCACGCCCTGGGAGTACGACACGACGGTGGCGCTCGTGCCCGACGGGAACGGGTGGCAGGTCGACTGGGCGCCCACCGCGCTGGCGCCCGACCTCGCCGAGGGCGACACCCTGGGCCTGCGCACGCTCCCGCCGGTGCGCGGCGACATCACCGGCTCCGGTGGTGCCGTCCTGGTGACCGAGCGGCCCGTGCTGCGCTACGGGCTCGACAAGACCAAGGTCGAGGGGCCGCAGGTCGCCCGCAGCGCGCGACGGATCGCGCGGGTCCTCGACGTCGACGTGGCGTCGTACGTCGACCGCGCCGAGGCGATGGGGGCCGAGGCCTTCGTCGAGGCGCTCGTGCTGCGCGAGGACGACGCCCTCGACGTGCTGCCCGCCTTCGCCAGGATCCGTGGCGCGCTCGCCGTGCGCGACACCCTGCCGCTCGCACCGACCCGTGAGTTCGCCGCGGCCCTGCTCGGTCGCGTCGGCCCGGCCACGGCCGAGGTCGTCGAGGCCTCCGAGGGCCGCATCGTCGCCGGGGACGAGGTCGGGCTCTCCGGCCTGCAGGCCCGCTACGACGAGCAGCTGCGGGGCACGCCGGGCGCCGCCGTCGTGGCCCGCGACGCCGACGACCGGCTCCGCACCCTCGCCGAGGTCCCGGCCGCCGACGGCGCCGACCTCGCCACCACGCTCGCCCCGGTGCTCCAGCAGAAGGCCGAGGACGTGCTCGCCGGGCTCGGGGACGGCGCCCCGGCGGCGGCCCTCGTGGCGATCCGGCCGTCCGACGGCGCCGTCCTGGCGAGCGCCAACGGCGTCGGGGCGGCGGGCGCCGACCTGGCGATGACCGGGCAGTACGCCCCCGGCTCGACGTTCAAGGTGGTCACGTCCCTCGCGCTGCTGCGCAGCGGCATGCGCGTGGACGACGTCGTGGCCTGTCCCGCCACCACCGTCGTGGACGGCCGGTCGTTCAAGAACTACGACGACTACCCGGCCGCCGCGCTCGGCGACGTGACCCTCGCCCAAGCCATCGCCCAGTCCTGCAACACGGCCCTGATCGGCAACGCCGGCCGGCTCGCCGACGGCGACCTCGCTGCGGCCGCCCAGGCGCTCGGGCTCGGCACCGACCACGACCTCGGCTTCCCGGTCTACTTCGGGCAGGTGCCGCCGCCGGAGACCGAGACGGGCGCAGCCGCCGACATGATCGGCCAGGGCACGGTGCTGGCGAGCCCGTTCGCGATGGCCACGGTCGCCGCGTCGGTGCAGGCCGGCCGGGCCGTGCTGCCAGTGCTGCTGCCGGAGCACCAGGTGGAGCAGGTGGCGCCGGAGCGGCCGCTCACCGGTCCCGAGTCCGGCACCCTGCGCGGGCTGATGCGCGCGGTCGTCGCCACCGGCTCGGGACGCTTCCTCCAGGACGTGCCCGGGGAGGTGGGCGCCAAGACCGGCACCGCCGAGTACGGCGAGCCCGACGCCTCCGGAGCGTTGCCGACGCACACCTGGATGATCGCGACGCGGGGCGACCTCGCGGTCGCGGTCTTCGTCGAGACCGGCGTCTCCGGCTCGCAGACCGCGGGACCGGTGCTCGAGGCGTTCCTGCGCTGACCGCGAGAGGTCAGCGGCGGGCGAGGTAGAGGAAGTACTCCTCCGGCCGGTCCTGCAGCAGCACGTCGTGGGCCTGCTCCTCCGCGTCGCCGAAGACCGTGCGGAGCGAGGCCAGCAGCTCCGGCGCGGCGCTCGCCGACCACACCACGAGCACGCCCCCGGGGCCGAGCAGGTCACGGCACCGCCGCAGGAACTCCTCCTCGTAGACCACCCCGTTGTGCTCGTGCACGAGGTAGCCGGGCCCGTTGTCGACGTCGAGCAGCACCAGGTCGTAGGTCGAGCGCGCCTCGGCGATGGCCATGGCGATGTCGGCGTTGACGACGGTCGCGCGGGTGTCGGCGAGCAGGGCTGGCCCGTGCGGCACCGTGCCGTCGCGCATCCACTGCACCAGCGCCTCCTCGATCTCCACGACGGCGGCACGCTCGACGCGGGGGTCGGCCAGCACCCGCTGGAGCGTGAAGCCGAGCCCGAGGCCGCCGATGAGGACCGCGGAGGGCTCCTCGACGAGGTCGAGCGCCTGCGCGGCCAGCTCGATCTCGCTCGTCGTCTCCAGCGTGTCCATCACGAACACCCCGTTGACGCGGAGCTCGAGCACGTCGGCCCCGGTGCCGTTCGTCCGCCGTCGCAGCACCACCTCGCCGCGCGGGGTCTCCGCCCGGGCGATCTCCACGCTCTGCGGGCCGTCGGCGCTGTCCATGGCGCCATCCTGCCAACCGCCACCCCCGGACCCGACGCCGCCCACGCCGACGCCCACGCCGACGCCCACGCGGCCCCGTTGGGCAGGCTTCGTCCAAGGTCGGCGCGCCGGATCGTGTCGCGAAAGGGCTGCCCTCCCGCGTCGCGCCGGACTACCGTGAAGTCGTGTACACCGTGGGACGCACCGCTGAGCTCACCGGCGTGCCCAGCGGGACCCTCCGCAAGTGGGAGCAGCGCTACGGCGTGGTCGTCCCGCAGCGCTCGCCCGGCAACTACCGGCTCTACGACGACGAGGCGGTGCGCCGGCTCGTCGTGATGCGCAGCCTGGTCGAGGCCGGCTGGACCGCGCAGGAGGCCGCCCGCCACGTGGCCGAGGACGTCGCGGCCGCCGAGGCCGAGGTGGCGCGACCGGCGGAGCCCGCCCACGAGGCCCGCTTCGAGACGCTCGTCGCCTGCGCGCAGGACTTCGACGTCCCCCGGCTCGAGCAGCTGCTCGCCGAGGGCTTCGCCGACATCGACGTGGTGTCGGTCGTCGACGACTGGCTCCTGCCGTCGATGGTCCACCTCGGCAAGGCGTGGCAGCGCGGGCTGATCTCGGTCGCGGGGGAGCACTTCGTGACCGGCGCGGTGCACCGCAGGCTCGCCCTCACCTTCCAGTCGCTCCCGCCCGCGCCGAGCGGCGGTCCGCGCGTCGTCGTCGGCCTCGCGCGCGGCTCCCGCCACGAGATCGGCGTGCTCGCCTTCGCGCTCGTGCTGAGGTCACGCGGCGTCGCGGTGACCTACCTGGGCAGCGACCTGCCGCTCGAGGCCTGGGTCGGCGCCGTACGGCTGATCCAGCCGCGGGCCGTGGTGCTCGCGGCCCCCACGATCGAGGACCTCCCGGCGGTGCGCGAGGCGGTCGATGCGCTCCTGCCGCACGCCGAGGTGCTGCTCGGTGGCGCGCACCAGGAGCGGGTCGAGGGCCCGGTGCACCTCGGGCACCACGCGGGGGCGGCAGCCGCCGCCCTGGCCACGCGCCTCGGCGCCGTCAGCTGACGCCGTCAGCCAGAGGTGCTCAGCGGGCTGCGGGCTCGTCGGAGCAACCGGTGCTGACCCAGTAGCTGCCGACGATGTCGACCCGGCAGTGGTGGTCCGTCGACGAGGTGCCCGACACGGCCGGCGCCGCACCCAGCACGGAGCCCAGCGCGGCCGCGACGAGCACCGCGACGCCGGCCACCCGCAGGCGCCGGTCGGCGCGCTCCCCGAGGTCGACCGTCGGGGGTGCGGTGATCGTCATGAGCGGCTGCGCGGTGGTCGACATGGGTGCTCCTCGGGTGCGCCTGCGGCTTGTCCACAGTTTGTCCACCGTTGGTGGACAACGCGGACACTAGAACTGTTGTCCACACTTTGTCCAAAGTTCGCTACCCTTGAGGACGTGTACACCGTCGGACGCACCGCACAGCTCACCGGAGTGCCGCGCGAGACCCTGCGCAAGTGGGAGCAGAGGTACGGCGTGGTGTCACCGGCCCGCACCGAGGGCAACTACCGCCTCTACGACGACGAGGCGGTCAGACGCCTGTCGGTGATGCGCGACCTCGTCGACTCCGGGTGGGCGCCGCGCGAGGCGGCGCGTCGCGTGCTCGACGAGCCGACCGGGTCCGCGACCCTGCCGCGACCGGGCTCGCCACTGGCGCGGCTCGACGACCTCGCTGCGTGCGGCGAGGACTTCGACGTCGTACGGCTGGAGAGCATGCTGGACAAGGCGTTCGCCGAGGGCGACCTGGCGATCGCGGTCGACGAGTGGCTGTTGCCCTCGCTGGTGCGGCTCGGCGAGGCCTGGCAGCAGGGCACGGTCAGCGTCGCGGGGGAGCACTTCGTCAGCGCCGCGGTCCTGCGTCGGCTCGCGCAGGCCTTCCACCAGCTCCCGCACGCCGAGCCCGGTGCTCCCCAGGTGATGGTCGGGCTGGCCCGCGGCTCGCGCCACGAGCTCGGCGTGATGGCCTTCGCGATGGTGCTGCGCAGCCGTGGCGTCAACGTCACCTACCTCGGCGCCGACCTGCCCGTCGAGAGCTGGGTCGACACCGTCCGTGCCCTGATGCCACAGGCGGTCGTGCTCGCGGTCCCGACGGTGGAGGACCTCCCGGCGGTGCGCGAGGCCGTGCAGGCGATCTCGCCGATCGCCACGGTGCTCCTCGGCGGCGCCCACCAGGGACGGGTCGAGGGGGCCGAGCCGCTGGGCCACCGGATCGGCGAGGCGGCGGCCGACCTCGCCACCCGGCTGACGGCGCCGGCCTGACGCGCCGCGGCTACTGCGCCGAGCGCACCCGGATCCCCGAGATCGGCACGGTCACCGCGCCCGACGGGTCGGTGAAGAAGTCGTTGCCCTTGTCGTCGACGACGATGAACGCGGGGAAGTCCTCGACCTCGATCCTCCAGACCGCCTCCATGCCGAGCTCCTCGTACTCCACGACCTCGACGGAGCGGATGCAGTCCTGGGCCAGGCGCGCGGCGGGACCGCCGATCGAGCCGAGGTAGAACCCGCCGTGGGCGTGGCACGCCTCGGTGACCGCCTTGGAGCGGTTGCCCTTGGCGAGCATGACCATCGACCCGCCCGCGGCCTGGAACTGCTCGACGTAGGAGTCCATCCGACCGGCCGTGGTCGGGCCGAAGGACCCGGAGGGCATGCCCTCCGGGGTCTTGGCCGGCCCGGCGTAGTAGACCGGGTGGTCGCGCAGGTAGTCGGGCATCTCCTCGCCGGCGTCGAGGCGCTCCTTGATCTTGGCGTGCGCGATGTCGCGGGCCACGACCAGCGGGCCGGTCAGCGAGAGCCGCGTCTTGACCGGGTGCTTCGAGAGCTCGGCGAGGATGTCGGCCATCGGCTGGTTGAGGTCGATCGGGACGACGGCGCCGCCCTCGATGTCGTGGGCCATGCCGGCGTCGGGCATGTAGTGGGCCGGGTCGGTCTCGAGCTGCTCGAGGAAGACGCCCTCCGGCGTGATCTTGCCGAGCGCCTGCCGGTCCGCGGAGCACGAGACGGCGATCGCCACGGGGCACGACGCGCCGTGGCGCGGGAGGCGGACCACGCGCACGTCGTGGCAGAAGTACTTGCCGCCGAACTGCGCGCCGATCCCGAAGGACTGGGTCAGCTCGAAGACCTTCTCCTCGAGCTCGACGTCCCGGATCCCGTGGGCGGCCATCGAGCCCTCGGTCGGCAGGTCGTCGAGGTAGTGCGCCGAGGCGTACTTCGCGGTCTTGAGCGCGAACTCCGCGCTGGTGCCGCCGATGACGACGGCGAGGTGGTACGGCGGGCACGCCGCCGTGCCGAGCGAGCGGATCTTCTCGTCGAGGAACTCCATCAGCCGCGTCGGGTTGAGCACGGCCTTCGTCTCCTGGAAGAGGAACGACTTGTTCGCCGAGCCGCCGCCCTTGGCCATGAAGAGGAACTTGTACTCCGGGACGTCCTTCGCGGGCGTGGAGTAGAGCTCGATCTGCGCCGGCAGGTTGGTGCCGGTGTTCTTCTCCTCGAACGTCGTCAGCGGGGCGAGCTGGGAGTAGCGGAGGTTGAGCCGGGTGTAGGCGTCGTACACGCCCTTGCTGATCGCCTCGCCGTCGTCGGCGCCGGTGAGGACGCCCTCGGACTTCTTGCCCATGACGATCGCCGTGCCGGTGTCCTGGCACATCGGCAGCACGCCGCCCGCGGAGATGTTGACGTTCTTGAGCAGGTCGAGGGCGACGAAGCGGTCGTTCCCGGAGGCCTCGGGGTCGTCGATGATCCGCCGGAGCTGGGCGAGGTGGCCGGGGCGCAGGTAGTGGCTGATGTCGTGCATCGCCTCCTCGGTGAGCCGCCGGATGGCCTCGGGCTCGACCTTGAGGAACGTGCGTCCGTCGACCTCCACGGTGGACACGCCCTCGGTGGTGACGAGCCGGTACGGCGTCTCCGGGGCGCCGTTGGAACCGGCGGTCGGGAGGAGGTCGGAGTAGTGGAACTCGGGGCCAGCGGCAGCGGTCGTCACGGCTGCCGATGCTACGCCCGGCCGGGCTCCCCGCCGGACTCGGCCTCCGGGTCCGGACGCTGCTCCTGGCGGGCACCCTCCTGCTGCTCGCGCGCCTTCTGCTCGCGCGCCCTGCGCCGCTGCTCCTCCGCGCGCTCGCGCACCTTCTTCAAGAACGCCTCGTCGGCGGCGGGGTCGGCGGCGGCGAAGCGGCCGGGGCGGTCGTACTCGGGGTACGCGCCGGCGCTGCGCTCGTAGGGGCCGTGCCGGCGCGCGGCACGCTGGGGCCGGCCGGCGACGAGCCAGGCGATCGACCCGACGAACGGGAAGAACAGCACGAGCACGATCCACCACACCTTGGACAGGTTGCGGACCTCGTCGTCGCGACTGCCGATGGCGTCGATGAGGCAGTAGAGCGCCAGCACCAGTGGCGCGAGGTACAGCACGACACGCACGTTCGAGACCCCCGCAGGTCGGCCCGTCCGGGGCCTCGGACGCAGGGGAGAGGTCCCGGCGTGGCGGCAGGCTAGCGCGCCCGGGGGCCGGGTGTGGTGAGTTGCGGCCGACGTCGTCGAGCCGGCAGCGCCCCGAGGAGGGCGTGCCACGCGTTCATCGGTCGTACCCAGAAGCGTCACTCGGGAGTAGCCTCCGAGCAGACGGGTCCGACGAGGCTCCGCGCGGCACATTCCACCGGCTGCGGCCGGCCAGCACCCCTGGAGGTCGAAGTTGAAGGTCCGCAACGCACTCGTGTCCCTCGCCGCGATGGCGACCCTCGCAGCCGCGGCCGGCTGCGCGGCTCCCGAGAAGGAGTCCGACACCACCACCGAGAGCGGCGTCGACGCCGCGTCCGCCACCTCTGCGGAGGACTTCGGCGGGATGGACGAGCTCGTGAAGGCCGCCCAGGACGAGGGCGAGCTCAACGTGATCGCGCTCCCACCCGACTGGGCCAACTACGGCGAGATCATCTCGACGTTCGAGGACAAGTACGACATCAAGGTCAACTCCGACCAGCCGGACGCCGCGTCGCAGGACGAGATCAACGCGGCCAACGACCTGAAGGGCACCGAGCGCGCGCCCGACGTCTTCGACCTCGGCCAGTCGGTCGCCCTGGCCAACACCGACCTGTTCGCGCCCTACCAGGTCGAGACCTGGGACGACATCCCCGACGACTACAAGGACCCCGACGGCACCTGGGTCAACGACTACGGCGGCTACATGTCGATCGGCTACGACTCGTCCGTCGTCCCCGACGTCACGTCCGTGGCCGACCTGATGAAGCCGGAGTTCAAGGGCAAGGTCGCGCTCAACGGTGACCCGACGCAGGCCGGTGCGGCGTTCAGCGGCGTGATGATGGCCGCGATCGCCAACGGCGGGTCGGCCGACGACATCGCCCCCGGCGTCGACTTCTTCGCCGACCTCAAGAAGGCCGGCAACTTCCTGACCGTCGACCCCGACTCGAGCACCATCGAGCAGGGCACCACGCCCGTCGTCATCGACTGGGACTACCTCGGCGCGGCCGCGGCGGCCAACGTCGACACGTGGAAGACCGTGGTCCCGGAGGAGGCCGTGGTCGCGGGCTACTACTTCCAGGCGATCAACGCCGACGCGCCGCACCCGGCGGCCGCCCGCCTCTGGCAGGAGTTCCTCTACAGCGACGAGGGCCAGAACCTCTGGCTCAAGGGCGGCGCCCGGCCGGTCCGCGGTGACGCCATGGCCGAGGCCGGCACCATCGACGAGGAGCTCTGGGGGGCCCTGCCCGAGGTCACCGGCGAGCCGGTGATCCCGACGGACGACCAGACCACCAAGGCGGGGGAGTACCTCGCGGCGAACTGGTCCAAGGCCATCCGCTGAGCACGACCGCCACGAGCGCGGGCCCGGGCCGGCGGTTCGCCGTCGGCCCGGCCCTCCCGCTCCTCCCGTTCCTCCTCTACGTCCTGGTCTTCCTGGTCGTCCCGACCCTCACCGTGGTGGTGGGTGCGTTCCAGGACGCGGAGGGCCGCCCGACGCTGGGCAACCTGGACGCGCTGCGCAGCGAGGCCGCCCTCTCCGCGCTCAGGGGTTCGCTGGTCCTGTCCGCCTCGACCGCCCTCATCGGTGCGGTGCTCGGGGCGGTGCTCGCCTACCTCATCGTCTCGCTGCCGTCGCAGAACCTGCTGCGGCGCTCCGCGCTCGCCGTCAGCGGCGTGCTCGCGCAGTTCGGCGGCGTCGTGCTCGCGTTCGCCTGGATCGCCACGATCGGCCCGGTCGGTGTCGTCACCCAGGCGATGTCCGACTGGCTCGGGGCCGACGTCTACGGCGACGGATGGCTGTTCGGGCTGCCGGGCCTCGTCGTCGTCTACTCCTACTTCCAGGTCCCCCTGATGGTCATCGTCTTCACCCCGGCGTTCGACGGGCTCCGGCCGCAGTGGCGCGAGGCGGCGGTCAACCTCGGCGCGAGCACCTGGGACTACTGGCGCAACGTGGCTCTGCCGCTGCTCACGCCCCCGTTCCTCGGCGCGCTGCTGCTGCTGTTCGCCAACGCGTTCGCGGCGTACGCCACCGCGGCCGTGCTGGTCAGCCAGGGACAGCCGATCGTGCCGCTGATGATCCGCCAGGCCATCACCAGCGAGGTGCTGCTCGGCCAGGCCAACCTGGGCTTCGCGCTCGCGCTCGAGATGATCGTCGTGGTCTCGGTGGTGATGGTGGGCTACAACCTGCTGCTCCGGCGCGCGTCGAGGTGGATGCGATGACCCCGTCCCCGGGCTTCAAGGTCCTCCGCGCCGTCGGCTTCCTCCTGTTCGCGGTCTACTTCTTCGTGCCGCTGCTGGCGATGCTCGACTTCTCCACGCAGGTCCGGGGGAGCGCCCCCGGCCGGACCTGGGACAACTGGGCCTTCATGGTCACCGACGAGGACCTCCGGTCCTCGATCATCGCCTCGCTGCTGCTGGCGCTGTTCACCGTCGTGCTGATGGTCGCCCTGCTCGTGCCCACGATGGTGTGGGTGCGGCTGCGGGTCCCGCGGGCGCGGGGACTGATCGAGTTCCTGTGCCTGCTGCCGCTCACGATCCCCGCGCTGGTCATCGTGGTGGGCATCAGCAACGTCTACTCGTGGGTGACCTACCTGCTCGGGGACAACGCGCTGGTGCTGACCTTCGCCTACGTCGTGCTCGTGCTGCCCTACGCCTACCGCGCGATCGACGCGTCCTTGTCCGCGATCGACGCCGAGACCCTGTCGGAGGCCGCCCGCTCGCTGGGCGCCGGGTGGTTCACCGTGATCGTGCGCATCATCATGCCGAACATCACCGGCGGCATCCTGGGTGCCGCGTTCATCGCTGTCGCGCTCGTGCTGGGCGAGTACGTGTTCGCCTCGCTGCTGCACTTCGACACCCTGCCGGTGGCGACGGCGGCGCTCTACAAGAGCAACGGCCCGGCCGCCATGGCCGCCGCCCTCGCCTCGATGGTCCTCGTGGCCGCGCTGCTCGTCGGCCTCACCTTCCTCAGCCGCGACCGGCACAAGCAAGGAGCGTCCTCATGACCGACCCCTCGGCCGAGCGCGGGCTGGCCGTCGACCTCACCGACCTCACGCGCGTCTACGGAGAGATCCGCGCCCTTGACGGACTGACCCTCCACATCGAGCCCGGCGAGCTGGTCGCGCTGCTCGGCCCCTCGGGCTGCGGCAAGACCACCGCCCTGCGGATCCTCGCGGGGCTCGACCGGGCGACCTCGGGATCGGTCTCGGTGGGTGGGCGCGACCTCACCCGGGTGCCCGCCAACAAGCGCGACATGGGGATGGTCTTCCAGGCCTACAGCCTCTTCCCCCACATGACCGTGATCGACAACGTCGCCTTCGGCCTGAAGCTGCGCGGCCGCGACAGCGCCGCGCGCCGCGCGCGGGCCGGTGACGTGCTGGACCTGGTCGGCCTGGCCGAGCACGCCGACCGCTACGCCCACCAGCTGTCCGGTGGGCAGCAGCAGCGCGTCGCGCTGGCGCGGGCACTGGCCGTCGAGCCGTCGGTGCTGCTGCTCGACGAGCCGCTCTCGGCGCTCGACGCCAAGGTGCGCGTGCAGCTGCGCGACGAGATCCGTCGGGTGCAGCTCGAGGTCGGCACCACGACGCTGTTCGTCACCCACGACCAGGAGGAGGCGCTCGCCGTCGCCGACCGGGTCGGCGTGATGAACGCCGGACGGCTCGAGCAGCTCGCACCTCCCGCTGAGCTCTACTCGGCACCGGCCACCCGGTTCGTGGGCGAGTTCGTCGGGCTCAGCAACCGGCTGCCGGCCGACGTCCACGACGGAGTGGCCGCCGTCCTCGGCCGCGAGGTGCCCGTCCTGCCCGGCTCCACGACGGGGCCGGGTCAGGCGCTCGTGCGACCCGAGTCCGTCTCGGTCGTCGCCGACGACGGTGGCCACGCCACCGTCACGACCGTGATGTTCCTCGGACCCCTCTCCCGCGTCACCTGCACGCTCGACGACGGCACCGCGGTCGTCGCCCAGCTGGCCAGCTCCGAGGCCCTTCGCCTCCAGCCCGGCGACCGGGTCCGGCTGGTCGTCGACCCGGCCCCCGTGCTCGTCGTGGCCTGAGGCGTCACCGCCAGGGCGTGACCAGGGCCGTCAGGTCGGGGGCGAGCTCCTGCATCAGCTTCGGGCCGAAGGTCACCCGGTGCACGCCCATCGCCTGCAGGTCCTCCAGCGACCCGGCGGCGCTGCCGGTGCGGGGGTTGGCGATCACGTTGACCGGCCCGGAGAGGGCGTCGAGCAGTGCCTGCAGGGCAGCCGCGTCCGGTACGCCGACGGGGTAGACGCAGCGCGCGCCCGCCTCCTCGCACGCGCGCAGGCGGGTGATCGCCTCGTCGACGGGGTCGGCGAACTGGTCCTTCTTGAGGAACACGTCGGTGCGCGCGTTGACCACGAGGTCGACGCCGGCCGCGTCGGCCGCCTGGCGGATCGCGCCGATGTAGTCGGCGTGCTCCGCCGCCGACCGCATCCGCCCTCCGTCGGAGTGGACGGTGTCCTCGATGTTGAGGCCGACGGCGCCGGCCTCGAGCAGCCGCTCGACCAGCTCGGCGGGCGCGGCGCCGTAGCCGGCCTCCATGTCGGCGGTCACGGGGACCTCGGGCACGGCCGAGCAGATCCGTCGTACGCCGTCGAGCGCGTCGTCGATCGTCATGTCCTCGTTGTCCCCCTGCCCGCGGGAGTCGGCCAGCGGGTGGCTGCCGATGCTGAGCGCGCCGAAGCCGGCCTCCGCGACCACCTTCGCGGACCAGGCGTCCCAGACGTTGGGCAGGACCAGCGTGGAGCCGGTGTGGTGGAGCTCGAGGAGCCGGGTGGCGAGGGTGGCGACGGAGGTGGTCATGCGACGAGGCTGCCACGCGGGACGCGATGAGCACAGGGGCGCGGGCATAGGACCCCGCGCTCAGGCGTTGCAGGCGACGTGAAGGTCCACGAGGCAGCGCGCGAGGCAGCGCCCGACTCCGTCCTCGACTCCGTCGTCATCGGTGCCGGGCAGGCCGGTCTCGCGGCGTCGTACTTCCTGCGCCAGCGCGGCATCGACCACCTCGTCCTCGACGCCAACCCGGGGCCCGGCGGGGCGTGGCAGCACCGCTGGTCGTCCCTCAGCATGGGCGACGTGCACGGGGTCGCCGACCTGCCGGCGTCCACCGCCCCCGCCGGCAGCGACCGCGCGGCCAACCTCGTCGTGCCCGACTACTTCGACGGCTACGAGCGGTGGCACCACCTCCCGGTCGTGCGTCCGGTGCGGGTGGTCCGCGTCGAGAGCGAGGGCGACCTCCTCGTCGTGCGGGCGGGAGACCGCGAGTGGCGCACCCGCACCCTGGTCAACGCGACCGGCACCTGGACGCGCCCGTTCGTCCCCCACTACCCGGGCATCGCGTCGTTCGCGGGCGAGCAGCTGCACACCGTCGGCTACCCCGGCGCGGAGCACTTCCGTGGCAGGCGCGTCCTGGTGGTCGGTGGCGGCGCCTCCGCGGTGCAGCTCATCGGCGAGCTCGCTCCCGTCACGGACACGCTGTGGGTGACCCGTCGCCCGCCGGTGTGGCGCGACGCCGACTTCGACTCCGCCGCCGGCCTCGCCGCGGTCACGGCCGTCGAGGAGCGCGTACGACAGGGGCTGCCGCCGGCGAGCGTCGTCAGCGTGACCGGCCTGGCGCTGCGCCCCCAGGAGCAGGAGGCGGCACGGCTGGGCGCCTACGAGCGTCGGCTCCCGATGTTCGAGCGGATCGCGCCCGACGGGGTGCGGTGGGCGGACGGCCGGTTCGAGCACGCCGACGCGATCCTCTGGGCCACGGGGTTCCGCCCCGCCGTCGAGCACCTGGCGCCCCTCGGCCTGCGCTCTCCTCACGGTGGCATCGCGCTCGTCCCCGTGCCCGGCAACGTGCAGGGCGCGACCACGGCCGTGCGCGACCCCCGGGTGCAGCTCGTGGGCTACGGCCCGTCGGCCAGCACGGTCGGCGCCTCGCGCGCCGGTCGCCAGGCCGCCCTCGCGGTGTCGCGCCACCTCGGCGCGATCGCGGCCTGACCCGGGGCGGGTCCGCCCGTGCCTCGCGTCGGTGGGTGGCGGCACCTTGCGGTCTCGGTGGGCTTCGGCCTGCGATCTGCCGCCACCGTGGCGTCGGGTGTCCACTGGCAGGCCCCGAGCTCACCGCGTTCCGGTTGCAGTCCGCGCGATCGCCTGCGCGAGCGGGACGTGCTCGCGCGCCCGGGCCGCGGCCTGCCTGAGGAGCCGCGCTGCGACCGTGCCGTGCCCGTCGCGGAGTGCCACCTCGGCGGCTCGCCACTGGCAGTACGCCTCGTCGTGCGGGCGGTCGAGGTCGTGCCAGGTGGCGGCCGCCTCGGCCCATGTCTCGATGGTGTCGCGGCCCAGCAGGCGCTGCTTCTCGGCCTGCCACTGCGGCAGCGCGGCGCGGTCGGCCAGGACTGCGTCCGGGGCGAAGGGGTCGTGGTGCATGGCGGCCCGGAGCCCATCGACGCGGCGGGCGACCCCCGTCCGCTCGGCGGTGGGGTCAGCCGCGGTCGCGTCGGCAGCCGCGCGGGTGACGATCGCGAGCAGCTCCCCAGCGATGCCGGGCGCCACCTCGTCGTGTCGGCCCACCAGGACGGTCTCCGCCAGCTCGAGGCCCTCGGCCGGATCGCCCCACCAGATCACATGATGGAGGTGGGCCTCCAGGGAGAAGGGGTCGACCACGCCTCCACGCCTCTCGAAACGGTCGAGGCGACGCGCCACGGCATCCCGGCGACCCAGGAGCACCTCGAGGATGGCGCGCTCGACGTGCAGGAGGGAGACGGTTGCGGGCTCCTCGGCTGCCGTGTCGGCCGCCACGGCCTCCATCGCGCGTCCGACCATCCCTGCCCGCCGCCAGGCCTGGCTGACGTTGACCTTCACCGCCTCGGCACCCCCGCTCCTGATGCGCCACGTCGCCGCCTGCTGCAGAGCGGCCGCTGCGGCCAGGGCCACGTCCTCCGCCGGCCGGCAGGCCATCAACAGGATGTCGGTGTGGCGGACGGCGACGTACAGGTTCCCCGAGGGGTGGCCGTCGTGGCCGAACTCGCGGATCACGTGCTCGATCTCCTCGACGCCGCGGTCATCGCCCGACGCGGCCAGCTGCCAGGCCCACTGGGCACGCACCGAGCGTTCGAGCGGGCGGTCACCAGCAGTGGCCGCGACGTGAACCGCCTCCTCCAGCGTCGCGGTCGCCTCGTCACGACGACCGTGCCACTCCAGCTCGTTGCCGTGCCACAGGAGCGCTGCCGCGAGGCCGGCCGAGGGTGGCAGCCCGCGGTACAGCGCGATCGCCTGCTCGACCAGCCGCAGGCCGACGTCTCCCGCAACGAACTGCGAGGAGCGGAGGCGGGCCAGCTGGCGCAACAGGTCTGCACGCTCGGCGACGTCGAAGAGCTGGGGCGGGTCCGGTAGCGCGAGCTCCGACTCCAGCAGCGGGACTGCCTCGCGTGGTCGGCCTGCGAGGTCGAGCTGACTGGCGATGCCGGCGACGACTTCGTGCCGGCGCACCGGCGGCGAGCCGACCTCTGCGGCGTCCGGGGGCCACAGCGCGTGGGCTCGACGCCAGTGCTCGGCCGATTGGGCGCCGGCGTACCGCTCCTCCGCCGCACGGGCTGCCCGCACCTGCCAGTGCAGCTCCTCGTCGTGGTCGCCGGCCTCCTGCCAGTGCCGGGCGACCTCCGCAGGTTCGGGCTCGTCGCCCGCGGCCATCGTCACGGCCACCGCTCGGTGCGCCGCGGCGGCCTCGCCGGGAATCATCCGGCGCCGTACGGCCTCCGCGAGAAGCGGGTGGCGCAGCTGCACGCCGCCGCTGTCGACGTCGAGGATCCGCTGGGCCAGCAGCCTGCGCAGGGCATCGGCGAGCCGGTCGGCCTCCAGACCGGCGGCGCGTGCGATCTCGCCCTCCGTCAAGGGCCGGTCCGCGATGCCCAGCACGGACACCACGGCCCATGGTGGTCCGACGAGCGGAGCCACCCGGTCGTCGAGCAGGTCGTCGAGGAAGGTCGGCTCGCCCGCCCCGGCATGTACGAGCTGCTCGGTGAAGAGGGGCTGTCCCAGGCTGCGGGCGTGGATGCGACTGGCGTCATCGCCGGTCGCCAAGGGCCGGATCGACCTGACCTGGTCGACGGTCTCGCCCTCGGTCAGGGGTCCGAGTGGCAGGACCGCGGCATCCCGACGCATCCGACCGAACCATTCCCGGTGCCGCGCGGCGACCTCGGGGTCATCGGTTCGCCAGGAGCCGAGGACGCTCGAGCCCGTGTGGCGGACCAGGTGCTCGACGACGTCCAGGGTCAGCTCGTCCGCCCAGTGCAGGTCCTCCAGCACGAGCGCGAAGGGCTGCTCGGTCGACAGCGCCCGGCACAGCTCCGCGACGCCCGAGAACAGCCGCTGGCGCAGCCACCGGTCGTCCGGGTCGGCAGGCGGCGCGTCGGTCGACCACTCGGGGAGCACCGTGGCGAGCGCCTCGCGGACGTAGTCCGGACACACCCGGAGCGCGCGGGCGACCAGCTGTCCGTCCTCGGCGCGATCCACCTGGCGCAGGGCCTCGGCCACCGGGAGGAGGGGGACCTCGGACGAGAGCGGGAGGCACCGTCCGGACGCGAGCAGCACGGAGTCCCGCACCTGCGCGGACGCGGCCTCGAGCACCGTGGTCTTGCCCATCCCGGCCTCGCCGGTGACGAGCAGGAGGCCGTGACCCGCCTGGAGGTGACGTCGTACGACGTCGAGCTCGGCACGTCGTCCGGCGATCGCAGCCGTCGGCCGACCGTCGTCGGCGGCAGGCGCGGACGCGGCCATCCACCACCCGTGGAAGGTCGCCGGGTCACCGCCCATCGCCTCGACGAGCAGCTCCAGGACGCCCCACGAGGGCAGCGTGCCCGAGGAGAAGGCCTTGGACACCGTCGTGTGCGAGACCCCGGTCTCGCGCGCGAGCGCCCGCAGGCTGCGCCAGCCGTCGCGGTGGTGCAGCTCGTGGAGCGCGACGACCAGGTCGCGCTGCGGCCCCGGTGGCAGGTCCGGGCGGGGGAGTGCGCTCACACCGGGATCCCTCCCTCGGCCGTGGTCCTGCCTTCAGGATCGCCGGTGGCCGTTGCCGTGTCCACGCAGTTCGGGAGGCGGCCGGTCGCCGGTCCGGACCGGGCACCTAGCGTGGGGCCATGCGACTGCGACTGGTGGCGACCGACCTCGACGGCACGCTGCTGCGCGACGACCGCACGGTGAGCCCGCGCACCCGCGCCGCCCTCGACGCCGCCCGCGCCGCAGGGGTGCACGTCGTGCCGGTGACCGCACGCCAGCCGCTCGGGGTCCGCCCTCTCGCCGAGGCGGCCGGGTTCGACGGGTGGGCGGTGTGCTCCAACGGGGCGCTGGGCATCCACCTGACCACCGGCGAGCGGCTCTTCGAGGAGCCGGTCGCCGTCGAGGCGCAGCAGAGACTGGTCGCGGCGCTGGCCGAGCAGGTCCCGGGACTGCTTCACGTCAGCGTGCGGGACGGTGGCGAGGGCTTCGTGGCGCAGGAGGGCTACGCCGCGCTGGCGACCTTCGAGGACCACAAGCGCGACGTGTCGACCATGTCGGGCCACGCGCTCGCAGAGGTCCTCGCCGAACCGAGCCTCAAGCTCATCGTGCGACACCCCGATCTCGGCGTGACCGAGCTGCTCGCGGCCGTCCGGGCGCTCGGCCACGACGACGTCGCGCTGACCCACTCCGGGGCGCCGTTCGTCGAGGTGATGGCCGCCGGCGTCAGCAAGGCCTGGGGTGTCGCCCGCCTCTGCGAGCGGCTCGGCATCGACCCCGACGAGGTGGTGGCCTTCGGTGATGCCCCCAACGACGTGGAGCTGCTGGCGTGGGCCGGGCACGGCGTGGCGGTCGCGAACGCGGTGCCGGAGGCGATCGACGTCGCCGACGAGGTCACCGCGTCCAACCAGGACGACGGCGTCGCGATCGTCCTGGAGCGGCTCCTGGGCTCCTGACGCCCTCGCGCGGAGCACCTCGTCGGGGTGGGCGGGGCACAATCGCGACATGGGTGTCGGGGCGTGGGGAGGTGCGGCGTCGCTCGTCCTCGCCCTCTCGGCCTGCACCGCGTCCCCGCCCGCCGACACCCGCAGCGGGACCGGTGACCGCGACTCGGTGACGGGCGGGGCGGCCGCGACGCCGGGCCCCGACGAGATCACCCTGGCCTTCGGCGGCGACGTGCACTTCGAGGGCCGGGCCGCCCGGCTGCTCGACCGCCCCGGCGGGCTGGGGAGCATCGCCCGGACGCTGCGCACCGCCGACGTCGCCATGGTCAACCTCGAGACGCCGGTGACCCGCAGCGGACGGCGCGACCCCAAGGAGCTCGAGAACGCCCGCGACCGCTACTGGTTCCGCACGCGCCCCGCCGCCGTCGACGTGCTGGCCGACGCCGGCGTCGACGTGGTGAGCGTGGCCAACAACCACGCGGGCGACTACGGCGCCGCCGGCCTGCGGGACACCCTCGCCGCCGGCCGTAAGCGCGGCGTCGCGACGGTCGGCGCGGGCCGTGGCGAGGCGGCGTACGACCCCCACGTGGTCGAGGTCGGCGACCTCGAGGTCGCCTTCCTCGCCGCGGACGGCGTCCAGCGCGAGGGTGCCGGCGGCGTGTGGTCCGCGACCGCCGGCCGGCTCGGCACCGCCTCGGCGCGGGGGAGCAACGCCGCGGAGCTGGTCGACGAGGTCGAGGCGGCGTCGGCCCGCGACCAGCTGGTCGTGGTGTACGTGCACTGGGGCAGGGAGTACCAGTCGTGCCCGACGCAGTCCCAGCGGCTGCTCGCCCGTGACCTCGCCGCCGCGGGCGCGGACGTCGTGGTGGGCAGCCACTCGCACGTGCTCGGCGGCGCGGGTTGGGCCGGCGAGGCGGTGGTGTCCTACGGGCTCGGCAACTTCGTCTGGTACCACGCCCGCCAGGAGCAGACGGGCGTCCTGTCGGTCACCCTCGACGCCGGCGGGGCCGTGCGGAAGTCGTGGACACCGGCCGCCATCTCGTCGACCGACGGGCGCCCGGTCCCGGTCACCGGCGCCGCGCGGGGCCGCGCCGTGGCGGACTGGCGCGCCCGGCAGCGCTGCACCGGACTGGCCGCCGACCGCGGCGGCTCGCAGGCGGACGACCCGGCGTACGCCTCGTCGGTCAGCCGCATCGACGCCGACCTCGCCGACCGGATGCGCCGCAGCCACCGGCCTGGCTGTCCGGTCCCGCTGCGCGACCTGCGCCACCTGGAGCTGACCCACCGTGACTTCGACGGTCGCGCCCGGACCGGTGAGCTGGTCGTCCACCGGCGGTGGGCCCGGCAGGTGGCGGGCGCGTTCGGTCGCCTGTACGACGCCGGCTTCCCGGTCGCCCGGATGCGGCTCGTGGACGACTACCGGGCCGACGACGACCTCTCGATGGCGGCGAACAACACCTCGGGCTTCAACTGTCGTCGGGTCGCGGGACAGCGCAGCTGGTCGCGGCACGCCTATGGCGCGGCGATCGACATCAACCCCGTGCAGAACCCCTACGTCACCGCGCGAGGCGTCGACCCGCCGGCCGGGCGACCCTTCGCGGGGGTCCCGCGGGACCGGTCGGCACCCGCCCGGCCCGGTGTGGTCCGCGCGGGCGACATCCCGGTCTCGGCGTTCACGCGCCTGGGCTGGGAGTGGGGCGGGGACTGGGTGTCGTCCAAGGACTACCAGCACGTCGCGGCGCCGCGAGGGCGCTGACCGCCGGGAGCGCGGCTCCGGCCCGGGTCCGGTCGATCACGCCGAGCAGCGGCACGTGGCCGCGCGCCTGGGCATGGGCGCGGCGGAGGAGCCGGCCGGCGAGGACGTCCCGGTTCTCACGCAGCGCGACCTCGGCGCCCCGCCAGCGGGAGTACGCCGCCTCGTGGGGGCGACCGACGAGGTCCCACTGCTCGGCCGCGCCGACCCAGAGGGGCAGCTGCGGGACGCCGTGCAGCCTGGCCAGCTCTGCCCGCCAGGTGCTGCGGGTGGCGGCTGCCGCCGCGTGCACCGCCTCCGGGGCGAGCGGGTCGGTGGACCACTGCTGCTGCCAGGCAGCGAGCTGGGCGGCCAGGTCGCTGCGGCGGCCCGGGTCGGCCGCGGCCACATCGGCGGCGGCCCGGGCGGCCAGGCACAGGAGCGAGCCGGTGTAGGGCGACCACGAGGTGACGGTCTCCCCGTCGATGCCCGCGCCGATGCGATCCAGGGCCCGGGCCGGCAGCCCGCGCCACAGGTCGCACATCGCCTGCACGTTCACCACCGCCTGACGGTGGGCACTGACGCCGAAGTCGAGCGAGGCCACCTTCTCGAGCCGGCGGTCGGCGGCCTCGAGGTCGCCCTGCACGACCTGGACCCAGGCGCGGACGAGGTGCAGGAAACGCGTGGGCTGGCGGGGATCGTCCCTGGTCCGGGGACGGACCAGCCGGGAGGCGGCCCCGGGGGCACCCGCGTGGAGGCGGGCCTCGGCGACGTTGCAGAGGAGCATCGTGCTCAGCACGAACGACTCGATGCCGGCCTCGCGCACCGCGGCGAGCCCGGGATCCGCCGCGTCGGCGACGTCGTCGGCTGCGGCACAGAGCATCAGCAGCAGGTCGGTGTGGTACGTCCCCAGCCAGACGTCGCTGAAGGGATCGCCCTCCACGACGATGGACCTCGCCTCCCGGGCGGCCCGCAGCCCGTGGGCCGTCCGCCCCAGGACGATGTCGTGCCAGGCCCGCTCGATCAGGGCGCCTCGGTGCAGCGCCGGGTCGCCGAGCCGGACGGTGGTCTCGAGCGTCCGGTCGATGACGACGTCGGCCTCGCCGTTGCGGCCCGCTCCTCGCAGGGCGCTGGACTTCACCCCCATGGCCCGGACCAGGGCGACGCGGTCGTCGAGCGCGTCCAGCACGGCGATCGCCTCGTCGGCGAGGTCCACGGACGCCTGCGGGTCGGCCTGCGCCAGCACCTGGCCGGCCCGGCACAGCGCGAGGGCATGGTCGCGCTCGGGCAGTGCCGGAGCGAGGGCCAGGGCCTCCTCCAGCCACGACCTCGCCTGCCCGGTGTGGCGGGTGTGCCCGGAGCCGACCGTGGCGTGGACCAGCTCCAGCAGCAGCTCGCACCGGGTGATCCCGGCGTCGGCGGGGGCCGGTCCGTCGGCAGGCCAGAGGTCGAGGGCGCGCCGCCAGTGCAGCGCCTCCTCGTCCCGGGCCAGCCCGTCGCAGGCCGCTCGCGCCGCCGCGACCCTCCAGCGCAGCTCCTCACGAGGCTCGCCGGCGCCACGCCAGTGCCCCGCGACCTCGGCCGGCGACACGTGGGCCGTCGTGGACACGGCCGACGCCAGCCGGCGGTGCACCGGGGCCGTCTCGCCCGGGACGAGCCGGGCTCGCACGGCGGCGGACACGAGCGGGTGTCGGACGGTGACGTCGGTCGCCGTGTAGGGGTCGGCGAGCAGGTGGCGGGACACCAGGTCGCGGACGGAGTCGGCGAGCTCGGCCCGGCCCATCGACGTCGCGTCCGCGACGACCGGCGGCGGCAGGGGCCGCTCGGCGAGCGCTGCGACGAGGAGCACCGTCCGGGCGCTCGGGTCCAGCTGGTCGAGCCGCGGGGACAGCAGGTCCTCCACCGGCGCGAGTGCGGTGCCTGCGGTCATCGAGCGCGCCAGGGCCTCGGTGAGCAGCGGCACTCCACGGGTGACCGCGTGGACGCGCTCGACGTCGCCGCGGCGCAGTCGTGGTCCGATGAGGAGGCGCAGCTGCTCGCGCGTCTCCTTGGGGGTGAGCGGCGCGAGGTTGAGCACCAGCGCCGCCTCCCGCCGCACGCGCGTCAGCCAGGCGTCGGCCGCCGCCGACTCGCCGCTGCTCAGGCTGGCCACGATCGGGACACCCCGGCCACCGACCACGTGCCGCTCGACGAAGCCACGCGAGCTGGGGTCGGACCAGTGCAGGTCCTCGAGGACCAGCGCCAGCGGGCGGAGGGAGGACAGCGCGGCGAGGGTCGACTCGATCGCCGCGAAGAGCCGGGCCGCGGCGAAGCGGTCCTCCGGGTCGGGACGCGACGGCCCGATCTCCGGCACGATCCGGGCCAGCGCGGGGGGCACGAAGGCGGGGCACCGGGCCAGTGCCTCGTCGAACCACCGACCGTCGTCGGCGAGCCGGGCGCTCCGCAGCACGTCGGACACGAGCGCGAACGGAGCAGCCGCCCGGACCGGCACCCCGCCGGCCCTGGCCACGAACGTGGACACCTGCTGCGAGGCCGCGGCCAGCAACGTCGTCCTGCCGATGCCCGGCTCCCCGGTGACGACCACCAGCCCGCCGCCGGCCTCGAGGTGACGGCGTACGACGAGGAGCTCCGCCCGGCGCCCGGCGATGGTCCGCCCGGGAGCGGGCAGGTGGCGGGCACCGTCCGCCGTCGCGGCGAGCCAGAGGTCCCGGAAGTCCGCGGGGACGCCCCCGATCGCCGTCACGACCTCCTCGAGCAGCGACCAGGCGGGCGGTCGTGGGTGCGTGAAGAGGTGGAACACGGTGGTGGGCGAGCACCCGGCCCGGCGGGCGATCGCGCGGAGGCTGGGCCGACCTGCCTCGCGGTGCAGGCGGTGCAGCGCGTCGACGAGGTCGCGGTGCGGTCCGGGCGCGAGCTCGGGCTGGTGAAGCAGGCCCATCGGCCCTCCCAGGGTTCCTCCACAGGATCGACCGGTGCCGACGGGTTGTCCAGATCCCGTCAGGTCGTGCTGACGCGGTCGAGCGTCGCTGTCGTCGCCCCGGCCAGCGGGACGTGCTCCCGCGCGTCGGCGCGGGCCCGGCGGGCCAGCCGGGCCGCCGAGGTGCCCCGGCCCTCGCGCAGGGCCAGCTGCGCGCCCCGCCACCGGCAGTAGGCGGACTCGTGCGGACGTCCCGCACGGTCCCACTGCGAGGCGGCGCGCACCCAGGCCCAGGCGGCGGCGCGGCCCTCCAGCCGGCACAGCTCGGCCTCCCACGTCAGGGCGCGGGCAGGTGCGGCGACATCGGGTGCGCCCGCGTCCAACGGGTCGGCGGAGGCGCCCGCGACCAGCGCGCGCAGGGAGCTCGACGTCGACCGTCGCAGGCTCGACGGTGCCGCCGTCTCGTCCATGACCTCCGCGTGCGCCCGGGCCAGCGCCACGAGCAGCGGTCCCGCCGCCGCGGCCTGCGGCCCCTCCAGCTCCTGTCGGACGACGTCCTCGAGGAAGGCGCAGGTGTCGGACGCCCGACCCGCCCAGAGCTCGATCTCCGCCGCCCACGGCAGGCAGAGCGCCCAGTTCTGGTCGTGGACGCGGATGTGCTCGTCCGCCTCGCGACTTCGCCGGAGGGCGGCCGGCACGTGCCCCTCCCGCAGCTCGACGGCCGCCAGCATGACGTGGGCGAACGCCGTGTTGGTGGTGGGGCCCGAGCGGGTGATCGGCTCGATCCACCCGCGCGCGGCGCTGGTGCGTCCCTCGAGGAGGTGTGCCCAGCAGACGTTCGTGCGGACGAGGACGCCGGGGTAGGACAGCTCCAGGTTCCAGGTGGCCGCCGTCGCGAGCGGGGCACGGGCGAGCTCCTCGGACCGCGCGGCCGGTGCCGAGGTGCGGAGCAGCACGTCGGTCACGTTGGCGGCGATCATCAGGTCGGCGACCGGGTCGGGGTCGTCGGCGTCCTCGAGCGCCCGGAGGGCCTCCTCGATCGCCGCTTCGGGGTCGTCGGTGGTCTGCAGTGCTCGCCAGACCAGCGTCGCCTGGTAACGACGGCGGAACCGGGCATCGGCGACGTCGAGCAGCTCGGCGGCCAGGTCGAGCGCGGCGAGCGCCTCGGTCGGTCTCCCCATCTGGAGCAGGAGCCCCGTGCGGTTCTCGATCAGCCGGAACAGCTCCGGCGACGGCGGCAGCGGGTCGAGGAGTCGCAACGCCTGCTCCATCAGGTCCTCGGCGCCGGCCGCGTCGCCCTCCTCGTAGCGCTGCGACCCCAACGCGTGCAGCACCTGGGCCCGCGCCCGGTCGCCGAGCTGGTCGAGCTGCAGCCGTCCGGCGCGTGCCGCGAGGTCGTGACCTGCCTCGACGTCGCCGGCCTCGACGGCCGCGTCGATCGCCCGGACGAGCACCTCCCACAGGTCGACGTCGTCGGGGCGATGGCCCTCGTCCCACAGGGCCAGCACGCGCTGCCAGGTGGCGAGCTCCTCCTCGTAGGCGAAGCGGGCGCCCGCCACGATGGCCGCGTCGACCCGCGCGGAGACCTCCTGGTCGGGCCGTCCGGCGGCCCGCCAGTGGTCGGCGATCTCGGCCGCCTCGACGCCCGGGGCCCCGTCCATCGTCTCGGCGAGGCGGGCGTGCACCTCGGCGGCCTCGCCCGGCACCAGCCGCCGTGCGACGGCCTCGACGAAGAGGGGGTGGGCGAGCTCGGCGTCGTCACCGGTGTCCGGACGCAGGAGGTGGCGCCGCGCCAGGAGGTGCAGCGCCTGGTCCATCGCGTCCTGCGGGAGCCCCGTGGCGTCACGGAGCAGGCCGGGCTGCATCCTGCGTTGCGCGGCTCCCAGCACCCGGACGACCCGCCACGACACGTCGTCGAGGTCGCCGATGCGCCGGTCGAGGAGGTCGACAAGAGCGCGGGGGAGCGCGACACCGTCCGGGCTCGCCGCGAGCTGGGCGGTGTAGAGCGGAAGGCCGCGACTGCGCGGGTGGATGCGGCGCGCGAGGTCGTCGGCCGGGTGTCCGGTGAGCAGGCGCAGCTGCGCGGCCGTCTCGGCCTCGGTGAGCGGTCGCAGGTCGACCGCGGCGACACCGGACGTCCAGCGGGCGCGGGTGAGCCAGTCGGTGTGCGCGTCCGACACGTCAGGGTCGTCCGAGCGCCACGTCGCGACGACCGGTGGCAGCGACGCGCCGTTCACGACGTGGGTGAGCAGGTCGAGCGTGCTCCGGTCGGCCCAGTGGAGGTCCTCGAGGTGCACGGCGAAGGGGCGTACGTCGACGAGCGCGCGCAGCATGCTGACCACGGACGCGAAGAGCCGTTCGAGGCCCCAGGGGTCGTCGGCCGCCGGGGCGGCGGGGCCGTCGTCGAGCTCCGGGAGCAGCCGGGCGAGCGACGTGGCCACGTAGGCGGGGCACGCCGCGAGCGCGTCGGTCATCCACCGACCGCCGTCGTGGTCCAGGACGGCGCGGAGCGCATCGGCCACCGGCAGGAGCGGCATCTCGCGCGACAGGTGCAGGCACCGACCGACGGCGACGAAGACGTCCGTCGTGGTCGCGGCAGCATCGACGAGGGCGGACTTCCCGATCCCCGCCTCGCCCGTCACCAGCAGCAGCCCGGTGCCGGACGCGAGGTGCTGCCGCACGACACGCAGCTCGTCGACGCGGCCCGCGATGGGCGTCGCACCCCGCTCGGTCCCGCGCGCGGCGTCGCGACCGGCCGAGGGCGTCGACGCGGCCAGCCAGAGCTCGCGCGCCTGGTCGACGTCGCCTCCCATCGCCTCGACCAGCAGCTCCACCGTTCCCCAGCTCGGCAGCACGGGGGAGGAGAGGGCCTTCGAGACCGTGGTGTGGGAGATCCCCGTCCGCGTCGCGAGCGTGCGCAGGCTGGGCCAGCCCGCGCGGTGGTGCAGGTCGTGGAGCGCGTCGACGAGCTCCCGGTGAGGGCCGGGAGGCACGTCGGGTCGCGGTAGCGCCCCCATCGCCCAAGGATCCCCGATCCCGAGGGAGCTCTGCGTCTGGTCCAGACCGCTGTCGTGCGCGGCGTCAACCTTCGTCACGCGTTGTCAACCGCCGTCGCCGGGGTCCCACCGTGGAGGAACGGCCGGTCCAGCCGGGTCCGGCACCACGAAGGGACACACCATGAGCACCAACACCCACTCCGTCCGCCGCCGCGTCGCCGCCTGCGCCGCCGCGGCTCTCGTCCTGCCCGCGCTCGCCGCCTGCGGGGCCGACCTCGACCCGCCGGCCCAGAACATCAGCCGCCACAAGGTCGACAAGTCGGCCACCGTCCCCGACCACAGGTCCGGCAACCGCAAGGACTTCGGTGACGAGTACGGCAAGCGCGCGGCTCCGAAGCCCGAGCCGACCCCGAAGCGGAACCTGAACCGGATGGACTTCCGGGACAACGGCCTGTGAGAGGCAACCGGGCGCCGTCGGGGGGCGCCCGGTCCTCGTCCCTTGGCCGAGTCCGCCCGATGGGTCCCTGCTCCCCCGGGGCAGGGACCCATCCACCTCCTCACGCGGGCTCGTCCGCCGTGCCGTGCGGTGCCGTGCTCCCCTGCGACGTCTCGGCGATCGCCCGGGACAGGGGGACGTGCTCGCTCGCGTCGGCGGCCGCGCGCCGCAGCAGGCGCGTCGCGACCGCGCCCCGCCTCTCGCGGAGCGCGACCTGCGCCGCGCGCCAGCGGCAGTACGCCGCCGCGTGCGGGCGCCCGAGGTGACCCCAGGCGACGGCGGCGCGTGACCAGTGGTCCACGGTGTCGGCGCTGCGGGCCCGGACGAGCTCGGCCTCCCAGGTGACGCCGGCGGCCACCCCCGCCGACGACCGCTGCGGGTCCAGCGGGTCGCGCCGGGCGGCGCGGCGCAGGTCCTCCAGGTCCTCCAGGACCTCGAGCGCGGTCGGGTCGCCCCTCGACCCCCGACGGGCGCGGTCCGCGGGCAGGTCGGCCGCGGCCCGGGCGAGCACCAGGAACGCCATCCAGTAGTCGACGATCCCGGGGGAGTCGAGGAAGGCCGCCAGCGGGTCGCGCAGGGCAGCCCAGGCCCGTGCCGGCTCGTCCTGCCACAGCAGCGCCGTCGCCTCCCACACCGCACGGTCCAGCCGGTGGCGCGCGCTGTCGCCGGCCTTCACCAGGGCACGCATGGTCGCGATGGCGTCGTCCGTGCGGCCCCGGACGATGTCGAGGCGCGCCGAGACCCAGAGCCCCGGCCAGTCGTCGTAGCTGGGCGATCGGGGGACGTCGACGAGGCGGGCGGCGGCGTCGCCGGTCCGTCCCGCGTCGAGGTAGGCCTCCACGACGTTGGCCTTCACCACCGTGAGGAGGTGGAAGTCGAGCTGCCACTCACGGGCGAGCTCGAGCACCCGTCGGGCGGCCTCCTCGACCTCCTGTGGCGGGCGGTGGTGCTGCAGGAGGACGTCGGTGTGCAGCATCGCCAGGTGGGCCTCGCGCCACGGGCCCGCCGTGCCGCGCACCCGGCTGCGCGCCCGGCGGAACAGGTCGAGCGCCGCTGCCAGGTCGCCGAGGTGGCCCACGTGCCAGGCCAGGGTGGCAGCGGTCTGGAAGTACAGCGCGTCGTCGTCGAGCTCGGCACACGCCTCGAGGGCGACCTCGAGGTCGCGCGTCGCCTCGTCGTAGCGGGCCAGGTCCATCAGGGTGCTGGCGCGCTGGTCCAGGACGTGGACGAGTCCGGCGCCGACCGGACGTCCGGCGAGGCGGTCCAGCGCGTTGCCGGCGAGCTCGACCGCGGTCTCCGGGTCGTCCCCCACCAGCCAGGCGACCTGGGCGGCGCGGCGGAGCACCTTGGCCGCCTGCTCGTCCGCAAGCGCGTCGACGTCGGGTTGCCCCTCGTCCACCAGCGCCGCGCAGGCCTCGAGGCGGCCCGACAGTTGCAGCGCGTCGAACGCGGACAGCCACGCGGTCACCAGGTCATCGGGCTCGACGACGTGCTCACGGCCCAGCTCGAGGACCCGCAGCCAGTGGTCGGCCTCTGATCGCGGATCGGTGCGGCGGCGTGCCTGCCGGGCGGCGGCGGCTCGCCACCGGGCCTCCTCCGAGGGCTCGCCCGAGAGCCTCCAGTGCTCGGCGACCACGGCAGGGTCCGCTCCGCCGGCGCGTCCGAGCAGCTCGGCGAAGGTGCGGTGCAACCGGCGCACCTCTGCGCGGAGGAGGCGACGACGAGCGGCCTCGGCGAGGAGTGGGTGCGCCAGACGCACCGTGTCCACGGCCCCCACGCTCACCAGGTGTCGCGCCGCGAGGTGCCTCAGCGCGACGAGCACGGCGTCCTCGTCGAGGCCGGCCGCTGCCGCCAGCAGCTGGACGTCGACCGGTCCGTCGGCGACACCGAGCGCTGTGGCCACGCGGTCCTGCTCCGGTGAGAGGTCGCCGAGTCGCCGGTCGAGGAGGTCCGCGAGCAGCGGTGGGAGGCTCGGGTCGTCCCCCTGGATGGCGAGGTGCGCGGTGAAGAGCGGGTGCCCGCGGGACCGGTCGTGGATCCGCCTGGCCCGGCTCGGGCTGTCGGCGAGCCACCCGGCCAGGCGGAGCTGGTCCCGCGTCTCCTCCAGGGTGAGCGGGCCCAAGCTGACGGTGCGGACCGCGGCCAGCGCCTCGATCCTGGCCAGCCACTCGGTCCGCCAACGCGGGACCGTCTGGTCGTCCAGGCGCCACGTCACCGCGACGGGCACCTCCACGCCGCGGGCCAGGACGTACTCCAGCAGGTCGAGGGTGGTGGCGTCCGACACGTGGAGGTCCTCCACCACCACCGCGAGGGGACCAGACGCTGCCAGTCGGGCGAGCACCGCCGCGACGGCCGCGTAGAGGTGCTGCTGGGCGAAGTCGACGTCGTCGGTGGAGCCCGACTCGGCGCCCAGCTCGGGCAGGAGTCGGGCCAGTGCCTCGCGGGCGTAGGCCGGGCAGCCGGACAACGCCTCCCCGATCCACCGCCCGCCGTCCGAGTCGTGGATCGACCGGAGCAGCTCGACCACCGGCATCAGCGGGACCTCGGTGGAGAACGGCAGGCACCGCCCGACGGCCACCCGGGTGTCGGTGAGGGCCGCGGCGGCGCCGACGAGCGTGGACTTGCCGATCCCGGCCTCCCCGGTCACCACTAGGAGTCCGCCGCCCCCGTCCAGGTGATCGCGCACGACGGCGAGCTCGGCATCGCGACCGGCGATCCGGGGAGCCGGGGCTGGAGCCGATCCGTCGCCCGCCGACGAGGCGGACAGCCAGAGGGCATGGAACTCCGACCGGCTGCCGCCCATCGCCTCCACGAGGAGCTCGACGGTCCCCCACTGCGGGAGGACCGTGCTGGACATGACCTTCGAGACCGTGGTGTGCGAGACCCCCGACTGGCGCGCCAGCGTGCGGAGGCTCGGCCAGCCGGCCCGGTGGTGGAGGTCGTGCAGCGCGCGGACCAGCTCTTGGTGCGCGCCCGGTGGCAGGTCCGGGCTCGGTAGTGCGCCCATGTCCACCTCCGGCAGCCGCTGGTGCAGAGCCCGAGACGTCGGCTTCCAGAATCCGACGGCCGTGTCGTCGTGTCCACGCATTTCCCACCATGTGGCCGAGCCCCGACCGGACCGGCTCCCTGACGCCCGTCACGGGTGGGGGCTCGCGCTCCTCGCTAGGCTGCAGCCATGGGGGAGATCGAGAACCGCCCGCACGACCCGTCGCAGATGCGCATCTCCGACGCCGACCGCCAGCGCGTCGCCGACGTGCTGCGTGACGCTGCCGGTGAGGGCCGCATCGACCTCGACGAGCTCGAGGAGCGGCTCGAGCTGACCTGGCAGGCGAAGACCTACGGCGACCTCGTGCCGATCACGCTCGACCTGCAGGCCACCGGCCCGGCCGTGCCACCGTCCGGCCCGCCCGTCCGTCGTACGCCGTCGTCGGTGCCGGCCGTCGGGCACAACTCGTCCGTCGCGATCATGAGCGAGTGCAAGCGCCAGGGCGTCTGGTCGGTCCCCGAGCACCACAGCGCCTTCGCCATGATGGGCAGCGTCGTCATCGACCTGCGCCAGGCACAGCTCTCCGCCCACGAGACGCTCCTCAACGCCAGCTCGATCATGGGCGAGGTCAAGGTGATCGTCCCGGCCGACATGCACGTCGTCATGGACGGCACCCCGATCATGGGCGAGTTCACCCAGGCCAAGGACAAGGTCGCCGCCGAGGTCGGACCCGGCTCACCCGTCGTCCGCATCCGCGGCATGGCCCTCATGGGCTCGGTCACGGTCCAGCGCCAGCCTGCTCCCGGCACCCCCAAGAAGTACCTCGGCACCTACTGACCGCCGCCTCGTCGCGGCGGCGCGGCCGCGCGCGGAAGCCAGCAGGTGGGCGGCTTTTGCCGCCCGGTGGCCCGGGCCCTACTGTGACCCCAGTCACTTCACTACGGATCGTCCGGCACGTACCTGCCGGTGAAGGAGCAGAACATGGCATCAGTGACGTTCGAGAAGGCGCAGCGGTGGTATCCGGGCGCCGACGAGCCGGCCGTGCCCGGCATCGACCTGGAGATCAAGGACGGCGAGTTCATGGTGCTCGTCGGCCCCTCCGGCTGCGGCAAGTCCACGACCCTGCGGATGCTCGCCGGGCTCGAGGAGGTCAACGACGGGCGCATCTACATCGGTGACCGGGAGGTCACCAACGTGCCCCCCAAGGACCGCGACATCGCGATGGTCTTCCAGAACTACGCGCTCTACCCGCACATGACCGTCGAGGAGAACATGGCGTTCTCGCTCAAGATGGCCAAGGTGCCCGTCGCGGAGCGCAAGGAGCGGGTGGCGAAGGCGGCCGAGATCCTCGGCCTCACCGAGTTCCTCGAGCGCAAGCCCAAGGCGCTCTCGGGCGGCCAGCGCCAGCGGGTGGCGATGGGCCGGGCGATCGTCCGTGCACCGCAGGTCTTCTGCATGGACGAGCCCTTGTCCAACCTCGACGCCAAGATGCGGGTGCAGACCCGCACCGACATCGCGCGCCTGCAGCAGGACCTCGGCGTCACGACCGTCTACGTCACCCACGACCAGGTCGAGGCGATGACGATGGGCGACCGGGTCGCGGTGATGAAGCTGGGCGTGCTCCAGCAGGTCGACACCCCGCTCAAGCTCTACGACAAGCCCGCCAACCTCTTCGTCGCCGGCTTCATCGGCTCGCCGCAGATGAACCTGATGGAGGGCACGGCGGTCGACGGCGACGTCAAGATCGGCAGCTACACCGTGCCGGTCGACCCGGCGGCCGAGCGCAAGATGTCGGGCCTGGTCACGGTCGGCGTCCGTCCGGAGAACTGGCGCATCGTCACCGCCGAGGAGGGCGGCCTGCCGGTCAAGGTCACGGTCGTCGAGGAGCTCGGAGCCGACAGCTTCGTCTACGGCACCTGCGACGTGGAGGGCACGCCCGCCAACGTCATCGTCCGCGTCGCCGGGCGCCAGCACCCGCAGAAGGGCGAGACGCTCCACGTCACCACGGACCCGCAGAACGTGCACGTCTTCGACACCGAGTCGGGCGAGCGCCTGTCCGACTGACCCTCGGGTCGCCGCACACCAGCACCGCCTGAGCCCCGGGAGTCCGCTCCCGGGGCTCAGCCGTGCCCGGTGCATCGTCGCCATACTGGGCTCGTGAGCCGCACCGACCCGGAGACCGAGCCGGAGACCGACCTGGCGTACGACGTGGCGGACAACGCCGGCTTCGAGCAGCGCCTCGCCGCGCTGGAACCCGACCTGAGGGCCACCCTGGCGCGGGTCTACGGCGCCGACGCCGCGCCCGAGGTGACCCGGTCCCTGGTCGAGGTCGCCCGGGCGGCGCACGCGGCCCGCCCGGCCGAGCTGCGGGCGCTGGACGAGCGGCGGCTGCGTGAGCCCGACTGGTTCCAGCGGTCCTCGATGGTGGGCTACGCCGCCTACGCGGACCGCTTCGCCGGGACGCTGCGCGGCGTGGGAGAGCGTGCGGCGTACCTGCGGGGCCTGGGTGTCGGCTACCTCCACCTGATGCCGCTCCTGACGCCGCGGCCGGCGCCGAACGACGGTGGTTACGCGGTCATGGACTACCGGTCCGTGCGGCCGGACCTCGGCACCGTCGACGACCTGCGCGACCTCGCGACCACCCTGCGTGGCGAGGGCATCAGCCTCTGCCTCGACCTGGTGCTCAACCACGTGGCGCGCGAGCACGAGTGGGCGGTCGCGGCGCGAGCGGGCGACCCGGACCGGCGGGCCTTCTTCCACGTCCACCCCGACCGCGAGGTGCCCGACGCCTACGAGGCGACCCTGCCCGAGGTGTTCCCCGACTTCGCGCCGGGGAGCTTCACCTGGGACGAGGAGCTGGCGGGCTGGGTCTGGACGACGTTCAACGACTACCAGTGGGACCTGGCCTGGTCGAACCCCGCCGTGCTCCGCGAGTTCGCCGACATCGTCCTGTCGCTGGCCAACGTGGGCGTGGAGGTGTTCCGCCTCGACGCGATCGCCTTCATCTGGAAGCGCCTCGGCACCGACTGCCAGAACCAGCCCGAGGTGCACGACCTCACGCGCGCGCTCCGCACGGTCGCCCGGATCGCCGCCCCGGCGGTGCTCTTCAAGGCCGAGGCGATCGTCGGCCCGGCGGACCTGCCCGCCTACCTCGGCGTGGGGGACCACGCCGGGCGGGTGAGCGACCTCGCCTACCACAACGGGCTGATGGTCCAGGTCTGGTCGATGCTCGCCTCCCGCGACGCCCGGCTGGCGACGTACGCCCTGCAGCAGGTGCCGCAACCGCCCTCCACGACGGCCTGGGTCACCTACGTCCGCTGCCACGACGACATCGGCTGGGCGGTCTCCGACGAGGATGCCCGCGCGGTCGGGCTCGACCCGGCCGCCCACCGGCGGTTCCTGTCGGACTTCTACTCCGGGTCCTTCCCGGGATCGTGGGCGCGGGGGCTGGTCTTCCAGCACAACGAGCAGACCGGCGACCGCCGGATCTCCGGCTCGCTCGCCTCGCTCGCCGGGCTGGAGTCGGGCGACCCGCACGCGGTCGCGCGCATCCTGCTCGCCCACGCGGTCATCCTCTCCTTCGGCGGCCTGCCGGTGATCTGGATGGGCGACGAGGTCGGGCTGCTCAACGACCACGGGTGGGCCGACGACCCGGAGCACGCCGCGGACAACCGGTGGGTGCACCGGCCCCGCATGCCGTGGGCCGAGATCGCGGCCGATCCCGACCCGCACGGCGTCACGTCCGGCCTGCGCCACCTGATCGACGTACGACGCTCGCTGCCGCACCTGCACGCCGCGTCGCCCACCGAGGTGTGGGACCCGCGCGACCCCGGCGTGCTGCTCGTGGTCCGCCGGCACCCGGACGGCCCCCTCCTCGCCGCCGCCAACGTCACCGACCGCGAGGCATGGGTGGCCGCCGACGTCCTGCACTGGCTGGGCCTGCACTCCGACGACCTCGTGGACGCCCTCACCGGTGGTGCGCCGGACCTCCACGACGGCGCGGTGCGGCTCGAGCCCTACACCTCCGTGTGGCTGCACGCCCGGCCCGAGCCGCGCGCCTGAGGCGTCTCGCGGCTTCTTTGTCGGCCCCCTCCTCCCGCGGAGTCCCCGCCTGAGCGCGGAGTCCCCGCCTGAGCGGGGAGTCCGTCACTGGGAGGGGCGTACAACGCCCACGAAGTGTCGGACTACCCCGCCAAGTACACCCGCCCGGACGCGACGAGGCCCCGGGAGCCGTGCTCCCGGGGCCTCGCCTCCGCGCCGACCAGCGGGGCCGGACGTCGTTGGGGCGGTCAGGTCGCGGGCTGGTCCGACCCCGGCTGGACCTCGTCCCGCGCGCGACCGACCTCCTCGGCCTTCTCCATCGCGTTGCCGCCGGGCACGGTGCCGGCGCGCTCGACGTCCATCGTGAGGTTCTCGCCCGTCGAGGGGTCGAACAGGTGGATCTTGCGGGCGTCGACCCAGATGGTGGCGTCGTCGCCCTCGGTGATCCGGCTGGCGCCGTCGAGCGAGACCACCAGCTGGGTGCGCAGCGACTCTCCGTCGAGGTCGCGCTCGAGCTGCTGGAGCTGCTTCTCCACCTCCGGCGGGGCCTCGAAGGGGATGTAGGCGTAGGCCTCGTTGCCGAGCCACTCGACCACGTCGACCTTGGCGTGGAAGGTGGCCTCCTCGCTCACCTTGTCCTCGTCGACCACGCTGGCGTCCTCGAAGTGCTCGGGGCGGATGCCGGCGATGAGGAGGCCCTTCCCCTGGGCCCTCTGCGCCTTCTCGCTCGGGATCTTGACCGTGCCGAAGGGCAGCTCGACGGAGTCGCCGTCCACCTTGGCCGGCAGGAAGTTCATCGGCGGGGAGCCGATGAAGCCGGCGACGAACAGGTTGCAGGGGTTCTCGTAGAGCTCCCGCGGCGTGGCCAGCTGCTGGAGGACGCCGCGCTTGAGCACCGCGACCCGGTCGCCCAGCGTCATCGCCTCGGTCTGGTCGTGCGTCACGTAGACCGTGGTGATGCCGAGTCGCTTCTGCAGCCGCGCGATCTCGGTGCGCATCTGCCCGCGCAGCTTGGCGTCGAGGTTGGACAGCGGCTCGTCGAAGAGGAACGCCTCGGCGTTCCGCACGATGGCCCGGCCCATGGCGACGCGCTGCCGCTGGCCGCCGGACAGGTTGCCCGGCTTGCGCTCGAGGTGCTCGTCGAGCTCGAGGGTCGAGGACGCCTCGCGCACCTTCTTGTCCACCTCGGAGTCGGAGGCACCGGCGAGGCGCAACGGGAACGCGATGTTCTCGTAGACCGTGAGGTGGGGGTAGAGCGCGTAGTTCTGGAACACCATCGACAGGTTGCGGTCGCGCGGGGCGAGGTCGTTGACCTTCTTCCCGCCGATGATCATGTCGCCGCTGGTGATGTCCTCCAGTCCCACGATCATCCGCAGCAGCGTCGACTTCCCGCAGCCGGAGGGCCCGACCAGGATCAGGAACTCCCCGTCCGCGACGTCGATGCTCACGTCGTTGACGGCGGGGAAGCCGTCGCCGTACTGCTTGACGATGTTCTTCATCTCGATGGCAGCCATGGCGGCCTCACCCCTTCACTGCGCCGGAGGTCAGGCCGGCGACGATTCTGCGCTGGAACAACAGGACGATGACGATCACGGGCAGCGTGACGATGACCGAGGCCGTCGCCAGCTGTGCGTACGGTGGGTTGAACGGGTCGGGTCCGACGAAGAACGACATCTGCGCCGGGACCGTCCGCGAGGCGGTGGTCGAGGTCAGCGAGATCGCGAGCACGAACTCGTTCCACGCGAAGAAGAAGGTCAGGATCGCCGCGGTGAAGACACCGGGAGCGGCGAGCGGGACGATCACCTTGCGGAAGGCCTGCCACGACGTCGCGCCGTCGACCTGGGCCGCCTGCTCCATCTCCCACGGGATCTCGCGGAAGAACGCAGACAGGGTCCAGATCGCCAGCGGGAGCGTGAAGGACATGTAGGGGATGATCAGGCCGGGCCAGGTGTTGAACAGGCCGAACCTGGTCCACAGGTCGAACAGCGGGCCGACCAGCGCGACGACCGGGAACATCGCGATCGCCAGCGCGAGCGACAGGACCAGCCGCTTGCCCTTGAACTCCAGCCGGGCGATGGCGTACGCCGCCAGCGTCGCGAAGATCACCGACAGCAAGGTGGCGATCAACGCGATCCCGAAGGAGTTGAAGAGCGCCCTCGTGAAGTCGGGGTTGTCGACGATCGCCGTGTAGTTCTCGAACGTCGGGTCCTCGGGAAGGAACTGCGGACTGCCGACCGCGGTCTCGCTCACGGACTTGAACGACAGCGAGATGATCCACGCCACCGGGAACAGGCACCACAGCAGGATCAGGATGAAGCCGATCCAGGTGCCGATCGCGTTCTTGCCCTTCATCAGCCTTCACCCCTCGCAGACGCCAGGTCGACCCGGAACAGCTTGACGATCAGCCACGCGAGCAGCAGCACCGACAAGAAGAGCACCACCGAGAGCGCCGACCCGAGGCCCAGCTGCATCTGCTCGATCACCTGCCGGTAGGTGAGGAAGGAGATCGACTCCGTGTCCTGGGCACCTCGCGTCATGATGTAGATGTTGTCGAAGATGCGGTAGGCGTCGAGGGCTCGGAAGAGGACCGCGACCATGATCGCGGCTCGCATGTTGGGCAGGATCACCTTCCACAGCCGCTGCCACCAGGTGGCTCCGTCGACCTGGGCCGCCTCGAGCATGTCCTCGCTGACCTGGGAGAGGCCGGCGAGCAGCAGCAGCGCCATGAACGGGGTGGTCTTCCAGATCTCGGACACCATGATCGCGAACATGGCGTGCCAGTGGTCGCCGAACCAGTTGGTGTCCTCGGCGATCCACGGCAGCCAGTTGAACCACGCGTTGACGAATCCGTTGTTCAGCGAGAAGGCGAACTGCCACGCGAACGCGGAGACGACGGTGATGATGCCGTAGGGGATGAGGATCGAGGTCCGCATCAGGCCCCTGGCGAAGATGATGCGGTGCATCACCATGGCGAACGCGAAGCCGATCACGAGCTCCACGGCGACCGTCACGACCATGATCAGGATCGTGTTCCACGTGTCACGCCAGAAGAGGCTGTCGGTGAGGACGGTGACGTAGTTGTCGATGCCGATGAACTCGCGGTCGTCCGGCGCGGTCAGCCGGTAGCGGAAGAGCGACAGGTAGAGCGCCTGGATCATCGGCCAGGCGGTGACCAGCAGCATCATGATGACGGCGGGTGCCACCAGCTTGAGGCCGAGCCTGTTCTCGGCCTTCGACCGGTCGCTCGCCGCAGGCTTGGCGGACACGTCGGCGGGTGGGCGTTGCAAGGTGGTGCTCACAGCAATCTCCCTCCTTCCAGGATCTGCTGGGTGAAGTCCTGGGACTCCGGGGGCGTGTCCTGGTTGACGCTGGCCGGCGGGTGCCAGGTGTTCTGCAGCGAGCTCGAGATGTCGCTCCAGTAGGGCGTGACGGACCGGGGCGCCGAGGCGTCCACGCTCTCCTGGAAGAGCTGCAGGAGGTCCTCGGGGTAGGCCTCCTTCAGGGCCGGGTAGTCGTAGCCGGCCGTGCTCGCCGGCATGTTGCCGGTCAGGTCGGCGTTGATGCCCTGGTTCTCCGGCTCGACGAGGCAGGCGGCGGCCTCGAGCGCGAAGTCCTTGTTGTCGGAGAACTCGCTGACGCCGATGCCGATGCCGCCGTAGGGCGGACGGGACTCCTCGCCCTCGACCGTCTGGGGGTAGCGGGTGTAGCCGATGTCCTTGGCGACGTCGGGGTCGGTCTCGTCGTAGTTGTGGAAGATGTAGGTCCAGTTGACCATGAACGAGCCGTTGTCCCCGCCGAAGGTCGACCCGGCCGTGCCTTCGTTGGACACGCTGAGGTCGGCGGGCGCGGCGTCGGAGCTGGCGAGCTCCTCGATGATCCTGGCGGCGTCCTCGCCCTGCTTCGAGTCGATGGTGAGGTCGAGGTCGACGCCCTTGTCGGCGTTCTCCACTAGCTGTCCGCCGGCGCCCGCGATCAGCGCGTTGATCCAGACGCTGTAGCCCTCGTACTTGTTGGCCTGGACGCCGATCTGTCCGCCGTTGTCCGCGGCAGCCTGGATGATCTGGTCCCAGGTGACCGGCTGGGACATGTCGAGGCCGGCCTTCTCCACGAAGGACTTGCGGTACCAGAGCACCTGGGTGTTGGACCAGAACGGGAAGACGACCAGCTTGTCCTCCCACGTGGCCGCGTCCATCGCGCCCTTGAAGGTGCCCTGCTCCTCGAGCTGCGTCTTGGCGTCCTGGGGGAGCTCGGCGAGGAAGCCGGCGTCGGCGAACTCCGCCGTGAACGGCGGGTCGAGCGACATCAGGTCGATGGCCGGGTCCTTCGCCGCGAGGCGTCGCGACAGCTGGATCCGCTGCTGGCTCGAGTCCTGGGGGAGCACCTGGGTGGTGATGGTGTACTCGTCGGTCGAGCACTTCTCGGCGACCGCGTCCTGGCCGCCGGCGTCGGGGTTGATGTACCAGACCAGCTCGGGCTTGCCGCTGTCACCGCCGCAGGCGGCGAGGAGGCTGCTCGCGAGCGCCAGCGTGACCGCGGATGCGGCGATGCGTCGAGACCGCGGACGACCGCGGGATCGGGTCGATGAACGTGGTGCCATGCGCCCCTCCTATGTATGACGTGGATCACTGGTCTATCGGCTGCGGCTATGTTTGGCAACAGCGCCTCACCCAGAGGAACACCGTGACGAGAGAGGCCCCTGTGACGAGCTGGTTCGCGCCCGGTCGCATCAACCTGATCGGCGAGCACACCGACTACAACGACGGCTACGTCCTGCCGTTCGCGCTCGAGGTCGGGTGCACCGCGACGGTCTCGCCCGCGCCCGGGGCCGACGGCTGGACGGTCCGCTCCGCCCAGCAGCCCGACCCGGTCGACGTACGACGCTCGGGGCTGGCGGACGCCGACCTGGCGGGCGTGCCCGACTGGTCGCGCTACGTGCTGGGTGCGCTGTGGCTGCTCACCGACCGCGGCGTCGACGTGCCGCCGCTCGACGTCGGGGTCGACTCCGACGTGCCGTCGGGCGCGGGGCTGTCGTCGTCGGCCGCGCTGGTGTGCTCCGTCGTCCGGGCCGTCGACGACCACCTCGGCCTCGGGCTCGACGACGCCGCCCTGTTCGCGCTGACCCGCGACGTGGAGAACGACGCCGTGGGCGCGCCGACCGGCGGCATGGACCAGCTGGTCAGCCTGCGCGGCGAGGCGGGCCGCGCCCTGTTCTGCGACATGCGCAGCCACGAGACCCGGTCGGTCCCGCTCGACCTGGCCGGCAACGGCCTCGCGGTCCTGGTGGCCGACACCCGCGCGCCCCACCGCCACTCCGACGGGGAGTACGGCGCCCGCCGCAGCGGCTGTGAGGAGGCGGCCCGCCGCCTGGGCGTCGCCGCGCTGCGGGACGTGACCGCCGACGACCTCGACGCCGCGCTCGGCAGGCTCGACGACGACGAGCTGCGCCGCTACGTGCGCCACGTCGTCACCGAGGACGACCGCGTGCTGTCGGTGGTGGAGCTCCTCGACGCCGGTCGCCTCGCCGACGTCGGGCCGCTCCTCACCGCGTCGCACCGCTCCATGCGTGACGACTTCCGCATCACCGTGCCGGAGGTTGACACCGCCGTCGACACCCTCCTGGGGTCGGGCGCGCTCGGGGCCCGGATGACCGGTGGCGGCTTCGGCGGCTGCGTCATCGGGCTGGTGCCCGAGGCGGACGTCGACGCGGCGGGCGAGGCCGTACGCCGTGCCTTCGCCGACGCGGGCTTCGCGGAGCCCGACCTCTTCACGGCCGAGCCGTCGCCGGGCGCCCACCCCCTCGCTGGCCGCTGAGTCTCTCGGAGACTCAGCGCCTACTTGCAGGGGGTGCCTGACACCTGGAGGCCTTTGCAACGGCCTCCAGGTGACGGACTCCCCGCTCGAGCGGGGAGTCCGACGAGAGCGCAGCGGCTACGAGGCCCGGTCGGCGGTCCTCCGGATCGCCTCGACGAAGGTGCCGAAGAGCTCGGGCGGCAGGTCGTGGCCCATCCCGTCGATGGTCACCAGCTCGGCGCCGGGGATGGCCGCGGCGGTCGAGCGGCCACCGCTGACGTGGACCATCTTGTCGGCCGTGCCGTGGATGACGAGCGCCGGCACGCGGAGGCTGCGCAGCCGCGGGGTCCGGTCGTCCTGGGTGAGGATCGCCAGCATCTGACGCACGGCGCCGCTGGCGCTCACGCCGCGGTCGAAGGTCGCCTCGGCGCGGGTGCGGAGGGCGTCGGGGTCCGACGGGTAGGCGGCGGAGCCGATCAGCGACCACATGGCGAGGCTGGTCTCCACGTAGGCGTCGCGTCCGGCCTTGCGGGGCGCGATGAGCCGGGGGAGCAGCGAGGGGTGCTGCCAGCCGACCGTCCGCTTGCCCGTCGTGGAGCTGATGCTCGTCAGCGACCGGACCCGCGTCGGGTGCTCGACGGCCACGGTCTGCGCGATCATCCCGCCCATCGACACGCCGACGAGGTGGGCCGCCTCGAGGCCGAGGTGGTCGAGCAGCGCGACGGCGTCGCCGGCCAGGTCCGACATCGAGTAGGGCCTGCTGGCCCTGCCGGTCGCGAAGGCCTTGACCAGCTGGTCGGGCCGGGCCGGGGCGGCGATGCGCGAGGACCTGCCGGTGTCGCGGTTGTCGTAGCGCACCACGTGGAAGCCGGCGGCCGCGAGCCGCTCGCAGAACGCCTGGTCCCACCACGTCATCGGACCGCTGAGCCCCATCACCAGGAGCAGCGGCTCGTCGTCGGCGTCGCCGAAGGTCTGGTAGCACAGCTCGACGTCGATGCCGACCGGGGCGCGGAGCTCGTCGGACGCGACGGGCGGCTGGGGGTCTCGGTGGGGCGCGGCCATATCGTCAGTGAACACGACTGTCGTCCCCAAATAAACGCAAAGTGGCCCACATCCCCGGTGCGGAGCGGGTTCTGGGCTAGGTTGGATGATTGTGACGCAGCGCACAACGGCCGCATTCCTCACTCCCGAGGGCTTCTCGCAGCCCTCCGTGGTGGCCGTGCTGCGCGAGGGCTCGGTGCTCACCGAGGCCGGGCGCTACGCCGTCTCGGCCCTCGGCTCGCGCGGCTCGCGACGTCGTACGCCGCTGGGCTCGCGGCCGCTGCGGGTGGGGGAACCGGTGCTGCTGGTGCCGGGGTTCCTCGCCGGGGACTCCTCCCTGGGGCCGATGAGCCGGACGCTGCGCCACCAGGGCTTCCGGACCTACCGGGCGGACATCCGCGCCAACGTCGGCTGCACCCTGTCGGCCGCCGCGCAGCTCGAGGAGCGGCTGGAGGAGATCTCGCAGCGCCGCGGGTCGCGGGTGCGCATCGTGGGCCACAGCCTCGGCGGGATGCTGGCCCGCGGGGTCGCCGCCCGACGCCCCGACCTCGTCGCGGGCATCGTCACGATGGGCAGCCCGGTGCTCGCGCCTGGGGCCCACCACGTCTCGCTCGCCCGCAGCGTCGACCTGCTGGTGCGGCTCAACCGGGCCGGGATGCGCCGGCTGATGACCGAGGACTGTGTCGCCGGCACGTGCGCGCGGGAGAGCTTCGACCAGGCGCGCGCGCCGTTGCCCGACGGGATCGACTTCACCGCGATCTTCTCCCGGCGCGACGGGATCGTCGACTGGCGCGCGTGCGTCGACCCGGCGGCACGGCCCGTGGAGGTGCGCTCGTCCCACGTGGGGATGGCGTTCGACCCCCTCGTCATCACCGCGGTGTCGGCGGCGCTGCGGCCGCCCGTGCCCGTGCCCGTGTCAGTTGTCGAAGTCGATCGTGGAGAGATTGCGTAGCTTCGAGAGCTGGTGCTCGGCGGTGATCGAGCGCACGGTGCCGCTGCGCGAGCGCATCACCAGCGAGTGCGTGGTCACGCCGTTGCCGCGGTAGCGCACCCCGCGCATGAGCTCGCCGTCGGTGATGCCGGTGGCCACGAAGAACGCGTCGTCCCCGGTGACCAAGTCGTCGGTGCCGAGCACGAAGTCGCGGTCGAGGTCGTGGCCGGCGTCGAGCGCGCGCTGACGCTCGTCGTCGTCCTGCGGCCAGAGCTGGCCCTGGATCTTGCCGCCGATGCACTTCATCGCGCACGCCGCGATGATGCCCTCGGGGGTGCCGCCGATGCCCAGCATCAGGTCGACGCCGGTGTCGGGTCGGGCCGCCATGATCGCGCCGGCGACGTCGCCGTCGGTGATGTACTTGATGCGGGCGCCGGTCGCGCGGATGTCGTCGACGAGCTGGGCGTGGCGCGGGCGGTCGAGCAGCACGACGGTCACGTCGTGGACGGAGATGCCCTTTGCCTTGGCGACGCGGGCGATGTTCTCCTTCACCGGCAGCCGGATGTCGACGACGTCGGCGGCCTCGGGGCCGGTGGCCAGCTTGTCCATGTAGAAGACCGCGCTCGGGTCGTACATCGAGCCGCGCGGCGACACCGCGAGCACCGAGACGGCGTTGCTCATGCCCTTGGCGGTCAGCGTCGTGCCGTCGATCGGGTCGACGGCGACGTCGCACTCGGGGCCCGAGCCGTCGCCGACCTCCTCGCCGTTGAAGAGCATCGGGGCGTTGTCCTTCTCGCCCTCGCCGATCACCACGGTGCCGCGCATCTCGACGGTGGAGATCATGTAGCGCATCGCCTCGACCGCGACGCCGTCGGCGTCGTTCTTGTCGCCGCGACCGACCCAGCGCCCGGCCGCCATGGCGGCCGCCTCGGTGACGCGCACCAGCTCGAGGGCGAGGTTGCGTTCGGGCTGCGGCGCGCTGGAGCTCATGGCGCGCATGTTATCGGCGCGCGGCGTAGCGGCTCACCGCGGTCGCCTTGGCCGACAGCCACACCTCGCGGCCCGGGACCAGCTCCAGCTCGGTCGCCGCGGCGGGTGTCAGGTCGGCGAGGAGGTCGGGGGAGGCGTGCACCAGCAGGCGTACGGCGTCGCCGTGCGGCGCGAGCGTCGCGATCGGTCCGTGCCAGCGCAGGCGCGTGGATCCCTCCGGCTCCTGCAACGAGACCACGACGGCGTCCGGGGTGAAGGCCATCAGGTCGTCGCCGTCGGGTACGAGGTTGAGCCCGACGAGGCGGGCGACGTGGGGGGTGCGGGGCTCGGCCGCGACCTCGGCGGGCGGGCCGACCTGCGCCACCCGGCCCTCGTCGAGGACGAGGACCTTGTCGGCCAGCGTGAGCGCGTCGATGGCGTCGTGCGTGACCAGGAGCGCGATGCCCGGGAAGTCGCGCAGGTGCCGGCCCAGCTCGATCCGCAGCGCCATCTGGACCGACACGTCGAGCCCGGTGAACGGCTCGTCGAGCAGCAGCACGTCCGGCTCGGTCGCCAGGGCCCGCGCGATCGCGACGCGCTGGGCCTGGCCACCGGAGAGCTCGCGCGGCTTGCGATCCGCGAGGTCGGCGATGCCGAAGCGCTCGAGCCAGTCCCGCGCGACCGCCTCCGCCCTCGCCCGGCCCTCGCCGCGGGAGCGCAGGCCGAAGGCGACGTTGTCGACGGCCGAGAGGTGCGGGAAGAGCAGCTGTCCCTGGAACACCAGCCCGATCCGGCGCTCGCGGACCGGCAGCGTGAGCAGGTCGGTGTCGCCGAGGCGCGCACTGCCCTCGACGTCGACGAGCCCCGCGACGGCGTGGAGGAGGGAGCTCTTCCCGGCGCCGTTGGGACCGATGACGGCCAGCACCTCGCCCGGCTCGGCGGTGAACGCGGCGTCGACCCGGTCGGCCACCCGCAGGTCGGCCACGAGCGGTCGTGCGGGAGCCGCGCTCACGGCGTCCCCAGCCAGTGGTCGCGCAGGGCGACGAGGATGCCCACCGACACCAGCAGCATGAGCAGGCTGAGGGAGATGGCGGCGGCCTGGTCGGACTGGCGGGTCACGTAGATCAGCGTCGGCATCGTCTGGGTGGTGCCCGGGTAGTTGCCGTTGAAGGTGATGGTCGCGCCGAACTCGCCGAGCGACCGCGCCCACCCGAGGACGGTCCCGGCGACGACGCCCGGGAGCGCGAGCGGGACCGTGACCCGTCGGAACGTCGTCCAGCGGGTGGCGCCGAGCGTGGCGGCAGCCTCGTCGTACCTCGGGTCGGCGGAGCGCAGGGCGCCCTCGATGGCGATCACGACGAAGGGCATGGACACGAACACGTGCGCCAGCACGACGCCGTACGTCGTGAAGGGGAAGGCGAAGCCCGTCCACTCGAGCAGGGGCCCGCCGATGACCCCGGAGCGCCCGAAGGCGCTGCGGAGGGCGACTCCGGCGACGACCGGTGGCAGCACCAGCGGCACGGTGACCAGGGCGCGCACGGCGCCGCGGCCGCGGAAGTCGACCCGGGCCAGCAGCCACGCGAGCGGCAGTCCCAGGAGCAGGCAGAACACGATGGCCACGGTCGAGGTGACCAGCGACAGCCGGAGCGCGTCGATCGCGGCCGGGGAGGTCAGGTGGCCCGGCAGCGCCTGCCAGTCGGCGGCCGCGACCATGGCGACCAGGGGGACGAGCAGGAGGAGCGTGGCGAGGACGGCCGGCACCATCAGGAGTGCCGGCGGTCGCCCGAGGCGGTCGGTCACGGGCTGCCGAAGCCGGCGTCCCCGAGGATCGCCTGCCCCTCGTCCGACCTCACCCACGCGACCCAGTCGGCGGCCAGGTCCGCGTCCTCCGACTGCGCGAGCGTCGCCGCGTAGTAGGACGTGAGGGCCTGCTCCGCGCCGGGGATCTCCACGGCGTCGACCTCTGCCGCGGCGGCGACCGCGTCCGTCGCGTAGACCAGTCCGGCGTCGGCCTCCCCGGAGGCCACCTTGTCGAGCGTGGCGCGGACGTCCTCCTCGAGGCTGACCGGCTCGGCGGTGACGCCGGCGGCGTCGAGCAGCGACACGGCGACCTTGCCGCACGGCACCTCGTCGGCGCAGCGCACCCACGTCGCACCCGCGAGGTCGTCGAGCGACTCGATGCCGGCCGGGTTGCCGGCGGGCACGACGATCGTGAGGACGTTGGTCGCGAACGGCTCGACCTCGCCGGTGACGCCGGCGTCCTCGGCGAGCTGCATCGACGCCTCATCGGCTGTGGCCAGGACGTCGCCCGGGGCGCCGTCGGCGACCTGCTCGGCGAGGTCGGTGCTCGAGCCGAAGGAGAACGTGACGTCGGCGTCGTGCTCCTCCTCGAACGGCGTGGCGAGCTCGTCGAACACATCGGTCAGCGAGGCGGCGGCGAGCACGGTGAGCCTGGCACCACCACCCGCTGCGTCCTCCCCGTCGTCACCACCCCCGCAGGCGGCGAGGGGGAGCAGCAGGACCAGGGCGGCGAGCCTCCTCACTTCGGCACCTCCACGACGACGTTGGTGGACTTCACGCTCGCGATGGCCCGGACGCCCGGCTCGAGGCCGAGCTCGTCGGCGGCGTCGGTGCTCATCAGCGACACCACCCGGTAGGGGCCGCAGATCATCTCGACCTGGGCCATCACGTGGTCCCGCTTGACCCGCGTCACGATGCCGCTCATCCGGTTGCGCGCGCTGACCGTGCCGGCACGGGTGCGGTCGCGCTCGGCGAGCTCGCCGGACTCCGCGAGGTGCTCGGCGAGATCGGCCAGGTCGTGGCCCGCGACCGTCGTGCGGCCTTCGTCGCGGCGCGAGGGCAGCCGGCCGGCGTCCACCCAGCGGCGTACGGTGTCGTCGCTGACGGCGAGGATCTCCGCCGCCTCCGCGATTCGGTAGGTGATCACGGTTGGAGTATGCCGCACCTGCGTTCTTTTTGGCTCCATCTCTCCGCACCTGCGGCTGGACCTGGCGCTCCCGACCTCCGTTGTAACGCCGGGTTGCTGCAGGTACCCATGGTGGTGCTCCACCGTGGGTAGTGCTCCTAACCCGGCGTTACAGCGCGTGGGGTGGGCTGGGAGGATGGGCCACGTGAGTGCGCAGGGACAGCCGAGCCGTTACACGCGCTCCTTCAACGGGATGACCGGCGCCCTGATCGTCACGGTGCTCGCGGTGCTGGCGTTCGTCGCGTGGCGCGGGCTGTGGCGCAACGACGTGGACAACGAGCCCGAGGCCGTCGACTGGCAGGCGCGCGTCGAGCTCGCGCAGCAGGCCGACCTCCAGGTCGTCCACCCCCGCGAGCTGCCGGCCGGGTGGACGGCCACCAGCACCGAGCTCGCCGCCGGCGACGACCCGCGGTGGAGCCTCGGCGTGCTCACCGACGACGGTCGCTTCGTCGGGATCCGGCAGCAGGACACCTCCGTCGACGACCTCGTCGAGCTCTACGTCGACGAGGACGCCGTGGCGGGCGACGACGCGACCGTGCCCTCCGACGTCACCGACACCTGGCAGACCTGGTCCGACGACGGCGGTGACGTGGGCTACTCCACCGAGCTCGGCGACGAGGCGCTCCTCGTCTACGGCTCCGCCCCGGCCGAGGACATCGAGACCTACCTCGGTCTGCTGACGCGGTGAGACGCCCAGTCGCGGCCGAGGCACGAGGCCGCGGCGTGGGGGCGGCCAGATCGAGCAAGCGACGCGACTGAGGAACGAAGTCGCACGAGCGAGTCGAGATCCGGACAGCCGAGAAGCAGCATTCGCCGAGGGGTCTCGTGACGGGACTTCGTCCCTCCTCGACCAGCGGATGCGGTCAGTCGTCGGCGTCAGCCCTCAGTCGTCGGCGCCCATCGCGTCGTCGAGGCGCTTGCGGGCGCCGTCGAGCCACCGCTGGCAGACCTTGGCGAGGGCCTCGCCCCGCTCCCAGAGCGCGAGCGACTCCTCGAGCGTGGTGCCGCCGGCCTCGAGGGTGCGCACCACCTCGATGAGCTCCTCGCGGGCCTCCTCGTAGCTGGGCTGCTCGGGGCTGGCGTCACTCATCAGGGTCCTCCTCGACCAGGGTGTCTCGTTCGATGCGGTCTGTCGCGGCGTGGATGCGCCCGTCCGCGACCCGGACGGAGACGGCGGCGCCGGGCGTGGCCTGCGCGACGGACGTCACGACGTGGCCTTCGGCGTCCTGGAGCACGGCGTAGCCCCGCTGCAGCGTGGCGAGCGGGGAGAGCGCCTGCGCCCGGGCGCGCTGGTGACCGATGTCGTCGGCAGCCCGGTCGAGGCGGTGGGAGAGGGTACGACGGGCGCGCGCCAGCAGGTCGTCGAGCTCGTCGGAGCGGGCGGCGAGCAGGTTGCGCGGGTCGGCCATGGCCGGGCGCGACCGCACCTGCGCCAGCCACTCCACCTCGCGCGCGATGCGTTGCGAGATGACCTGGCGGAGCCGGTCGCGCGCCCACGTGACGCCCTGGATCTCCTCGGCCATGTCGGGGACGACGAGCTTGGCCGCGTCGGTGGGGGTGGAGGCACGGACGTCGGCGACGAGGTCGAGCAGCGGCTGGTCGGGCTCGTGGCCGATCGCGGACACCACCGGCGTACGCATCTGGTGCACCGCCCTGATCAGCGCCTCGTCGGAGAACGGCAGCAGGTCCTCGCTCGAGCCGCCGCCGCGCGCGACCACGACGACGTCGACCTCGGCGTGGCGCTCGAGCCGGTCGAGGGCCTCCATCACCTCGGCCGCCGACCGGGTGCCCTGCATGGCGGCGTAGGCCACCTCGAACTGCACGGCCGGCCAGCGGCGGCGCGCGTTGTCGAGCACGTCGCGCTCGGCGGCGCTGTTGGGCGCGGTCACCAGGCCGACGCGGGCGGGGAGGAAGGGCAGGTCGCGCTTGAGCTCGGGGGCGAACAGGCCCTCGGCGGCGAGCAGCTGGCGGCGCCGCTCGAGCCGGGCGAGCAGCTCGCCGAGGCCGACCATGCGGATCTCGCGGGCGGCCAGGGAGAAGGACCCGCGGTTGGCGTAGAAGCTGGGCCGGGCGTGGACGACGACGCTGGCCCCCTCGACGAGGGGCGGGTTCATCGAGTCGACGAGCGAACGGGCGCACGTCAGCGTGACCGAGATGTCCGCGACGGTGTCGCGGAGCGTCATGAAGACGGTCTGCATCCCGGGGCGCCGGTTGACCTGCGCGATCTGCCCCTCGACCCAGACGCCGCCGAGCTTGTCGATCCACTGCGCGACGGCGTTGGCGACGGCCCGCACCGGGGCCGGCGACTCGGCCGTGGCGTCGCGGAGTGAGGGCACGCGGCGAGGATAGGGGAGGGCGCGGACACGCCCGTAGACTCGGGCCCATGAGCACCGACCTCGGCCTCCCTCCGGTCCTCGACCCCGAGACCGCCAAGAACGTCCTGCTCGCGGCGCCCCGCGGCTACTGCGCCGGCGTGGATCGTGCCGTGATCACGGTCGAGAAGGCGCTCGACCTCTACGGCGCCCCGGTCTACGTCCGCAAGCAGATCGTGCACAACAAGCACGTGGTGGCCAACCTCGAGTCGCGCGGCGCGATCTTCGTCGAGGAGCTCGACGAGGTCCCCGAGGGCCGGACGGTGGTCTTCTCCGCCCACGGCGTCTCGCCGGCGGTCCACGCGCAGGCGGCCGAGCGCGGCCTGAAGACCATCGACGCCACCTGCCCGCTGGTGACGAAGGTCCACCACGAGGCGAAGCGGTTCGCCTCCGACGACTACGACATCCTCCTCATCGGCCACGCCGGCCACGAGGAGGTCGAGGGCACGGCGGGCGAGGCGCCCGACCACATCCAGCTCGTCGAGAGCCCGGCGGACGTCGCGCACATCGAGGTCCGCGACCCCGCGAAGGTGGCCTGGCTGTCGCAGACGACGCTGAGCGTCGACGAGACCCTCGAGACGGTCGCGGCGATCCGGGAGAAGTTCCCGCTGCTGCTCGACCCGCCCAGCGACGACATCTGCTACGCCACCCAGAACCGCCAGCTCGCGATCAAGGAGATCTCGGCGGCCGCCGACCTGGTGATCGTGGTCGGGTCGCGCAACTCCTCGAACTCCGTGCGACTGGTCGAGGTCGCCCTCGAGGCGGGCGCCAAGGCGTCGTACCTCGTCGACGACCACACCGAGATCGACGAGGCCTGGCTCGACGGCGTCGAGACCGTGTCGGTCACCTCCGGCGCGTCGGTGCCCGAGGACCTCGTCGAGGGCGTGCTCGCCTTCCTCTCCGAGCGCGGCTACCCCGACGCGCGTGCGGTGCACTCGGCGGAGGAGTCGTTGATCTTCGCGCTGCCGCCGGAGCTGCGGCGCGACCTGCGTGCGGCGCAGAAGGCCTGAGGGCGACCACGATGGCGCGCTACCTCGACATCCACCCGGACAACCCGCAGCCGCGCCTCGTCTCCCAGGTCGTCGAGGCGTTGCGGAGCGACCAGCTCATCGCCTACCCCACCGACTCCGGCTACGCCCTCGGCGCGCGGCTCGGCAACCGTGAGGGCCGCGACCGGATCCTCAAGATCCGCGAGCTCGACGACCGCCACCACTTCACGCTGATGTGCAAGGACTTCTCCCAGCTCGGGCAGTTCGTCCACGTCGACAACAACGCGTTCCGCGCCATCAAGGCCGCGACGCCGGGCCCGTACACGTTCATCCTCCCCGCGACCGGTGAGGTGCCGAAGCGGCTGATGCACCCGAAGAAGCGCACCGTCGGCGTCCGCATCCCCGACCACAAGCTGGTGTGCGCCCTGCTGGAGGAGCTCGGCGAGCCGATCCTCACCAGCACCCTCATCCTCCCCGGTGAGACCGAGGCGCGCACGATGGGCTGGGAGATCAAGGAGGACCTCGACCACGTCGTCGACGTCGTGGTCGAGTCGGGCGAGGTCACCGCCGAGCCCACGTCGGTGATCGACTGGTCCGACGCCGAGCCCGTCGTCGTACGCCGCGGGGCGGGCGACGTGTCGCGCTTCGAGGAGTGACTCACCCGATCCGGGCCACGTTCCACACCACGTCGTAGTCGTCGTCGTTGTGGCCCGCTCGGCGCGTTCCAGCGCGAGGAAGTGCCCGGTCGGCGCGGTGCAGCGCGAGGAAGTGCCCGGTCGGCGCGGTGCAGCGCGAGGAAGAGCCCGGTCAGCGGGCCGGCTGGCCCAGCTCGCGCTCGAGCTCGGAGGCGAGGTCGCCCTTGCGGTGCAGGCGCCAGCCGAGCCAGCCCAGGCACAGGGCGTAGCCGACGAAGAGGGCGACGCCGTGGGTGGCGACGCCGGAGACGACGGCCTGCAGGACGCTGTCGCCGGGGTCGGCGATCGCGTCGCGCGCGACGATCGCGATGAAGCCGAAGACCACGACCATCAGGACCGGCGGCAGCAGCGCGACGAGGTAGAAGTCCTGCCGTCGCACCAGCGCAGCCAGTCCCAGGCACAGCGCCATGAAGCAGAGGTCGAAGAACAGCGTGAGGCTGCCGACAAGCAGCACGTCGAGGGCGACGGCGGTGAGCGTGAGCGCGACGCCCAGGGACACCACCTGGCGGCCAGGCTCCTGCCCGGCCTGCCACCACGTGTCGGCACGCGTCACGAGGCTCAACCTAGAGGCGATCTCAGGCGCCCTGCGCGCGGCGCGCCGCGGCGGGTGTCGTGCCGGGCTGGTGGTCGAGCAGGTCGTCCAGCGTGGGGTCGCCCGTGGCACCCGGGACGTCGTCGAGGACGCCGAGCTCGGGCGCGGCGGCCGAGCGGGGAACCGTCTCCACCTGGCGGGGACCGTCCAGCTGGTCGTTGGTGACGCCGAGGTCGGCGAAGCGCCGCGCGGACACCAGCACCCGCCCCTCGAGCGAGCCCATCGCCTGGTTGTAGGCGACGACGCTGGCGTTGAGCGAGCGGCCCACCTTGTCGAGGTGGCCGGCCATCGAGCCGAGCCGGGCGTGGAGCTCCTGCCCCAGCCGCTGGACCTCCTGCGCCTGCGCGTTGAGCACCTCGTGCTGCCAGCCCTGGGCGACCGTGCGCAGCAGCGCGATCAGCGTGGAGGGGGTGGCCAGGACGACGTTGCGTGACGCGGCCTGCTCGACGAGGTCGGGCACGGCCTGGAGCGCGGCCTGGAGGATCGCCTCGCCCGGCAGGAACAGCACGACGAACTCCGGGGTGCCGGCCAGCGCCTCCCAGTAGCGCCGGGACCCCAGGTCGGCGACGTGCTTGCGGACGTGCTCGCCCAGCCGGGCCAGCGCCCGATCGTGCTCGGCGGGGTCGTCGGCGCCGGTGAGGTCGAGGAACGCGGCGAGCGGAGCCTTCGCGTCGACCGCGATGGTGCGGCCGCCGGCGAGGGTGACCACGAGGTCGGGGCGCAGCCGGCCGTCGTCGAGGCGCGTCTGCTCGGCGAAGTCGCAGTGGTCGACCAGCCCGGCGAGCTCGACGGTCCGGCGCAGGTGGAGCTCGCCCCACTGCCCGCGCACCTGCGGCTTGCGCAGCGCGGTCGCGAGCGTGTGGGTCTCGTGCCGGAGCACGTCGGTCGAGCGGCGCACGTCGGCCACCTGCTGGTGGAGCTGGGCCTGCCAGGCCGTGCGGTCGTGGGCGAGGTCGCTCAGCTGGTCCTGGAGCCGCTCGAGGCCGTCCTGGACGACCGCGTGGTCCGCGACCCGCTGCTGCAGCGCCAAGATCGCGGCGTCGTCGCCCGGGCGGCTGCGTGCCCACAGCACGCCGATCACGGCACCGAGGGCCAGCCCGACGGCGAGGACGGCCGCCAGGGTCAGCACGAGGGGGAAGGTGTCCATGGGGCCAGCATGGACGGCCCCACCGACATCGACCGGGAGCCCGGTCGAGTGCGCGGCCCCGTGTCGACTGCTACCGCGAGCGCACTCGACCGGCGTCGGGGGCACCGCGGAAGGTCCGCCGGTACGCCGAGGGCGAGACGCCGACGCTCGCGCGGAGGTGCTGGCGCAGGGACGCCGCGGTGCCCATCCCGGCGCGGGCCGCGACGTCGTCGACGGTCAGGTCGGTGGCCTCGAGGAGGTGCTGGGCGTGGCGGATCCGCTGCTGGGTGACCCAGGCGCCGGGGGACTGGCCGGTCTCGTCGCGGAAGCGGCGGGTGAAGGTGCGCACGCTCATCGAGGCGTGGCGCGCCAGGGTCGCGACGTCGAGGGGCTGGTCGAGGTGGGCCTGCGCCCACGCGCGTACGTCGCTGGTGGTCTCGTCGACGCGACGCGGGACGTGCCGCTCGATGAACTGCGCCTGCCCGCCGTCGCGCCACGGCGGCACCACCATGTGCCGGGCGACGGCGTTGGCGACGGCCGTGCCGTGGTCGGTGCGCACGAGGTGGAGGCACAGGTCGATGCCGGCGCTCAGGCCGGCCGAGGTCAGGACGCGACCGTCGTCGGTGAAGAGCACGTCCTCGTCGACTGCCACGTCGGGGTAGAGCCGGCGGAAGTCGTCGGCGTACTTCCAGTGCGTCGTGGCCCGGTGGCCGTCGAGGATCCCGGCGGCCGCGAGCACGAACGCCCCGGTGCAGATCGAGACCCAGCGGGCCCCGGCAGGCACGGAGGCCAGCGCGGCGCGGAGGTCGTCGCCGATCCTCCCGTCACGTCGCGGGCCGGGGACCTGGGTGCCCGGGACGATGACGGTCTGGGCGCGGGCGAGCGCCTCGGGACCGGCGGACGGGGCGATGGCGTAGCCGCGGGTGGCCTCCACCGGGCCGCCGTCGAGCGTCACGACCGCGACGTCGTAGAGCGGGTGACCGTCGGCGTCGTGGGCCTCGCCGAGCACCTGCGGCGGGATCGTCAGGTCGTAGCCGATCACCGGAGGGATCGCCAGCACGACCACGCGGTGCGGGGACGGGGACATGGCCGGATTCTTGCACATGTTGGCATCTCGGCCACTCGCCCGACGGTGCAGACGGCCGCCAGACTGCTCCCGTGACGATGACGACGCCCTCCGAGCCGACGCTCGGCCGACCGCAGCGGCTGCACTGGGCCTGGGTGGTGGCCGCGGTCGCGTTCGTGACCCTCGTCGGCGCGGCCGCCTTCCGGTCCGTGCCCGGCGTGCTGATCGAGCCGCTGCACGACGAGTTCGGCTGGTCGCACGGGCTCATCGGCTCGGCGGTCTCGCTCAACCTCATGCTCTTCGGCCTCATCTCGCCGTTCGCGGCCGCGCTGATGGACCGCTTCGGCGTCCGGCCGGTCGTCACGTTCGCGTTGCTGATGGTCGCCGTCGGGAGCGGCCTGACGGTCTTCATGACCGAGCCCTGGCAGCTGGTGCTGTGCTGGGGCCTGCTCGTCGGGATCGGCACCGGGTCGATGTCGATGGCCTTCGTGGCCACGATCACCAGCCGGTGGTTCGTCGCCCGTCGCGGGCTCGTCAGCGGCATCCTCACCGCCGGCAACGCCACCGGTCAGCTCATCTTCCTGCCGGTCGTGGCGTGGCTCGCCACCCACCACGGCTGGCGTACGGCGGCGCTGCTGGCCGCCGCGGCCGCGCTGGCCGTCGTACCGCTGGTCCTCCTGCTCCTGCGCAACCACCCGGCCGACCTCGGGCTGCAGGCGTTCGGCGCCACCGAGGCCGATCCCGGCCCGCCGCCCCACCAGCACGTCGGCTCCAGCGCCGGTCGTGCGCTCTCGGTGCTGCGCGACGCCGCCCGCAGCCGGACGTTCTGGCTCCTCGCCGGCGGCTTCGCGATCTGCGGGATGACCACCAACGGCCTCATCGCCACCCACTTCGTCCCGGCGGCGCACGACCACGGCATGCCGGCCACCACCGCCGCCTCCCTGCTCGCGGTCGTCGGCATCTTCGACGTGGTGGGCACGATCGCCTCGGGCTGGCTCACCGACAAGGTCGACCCGCGGCTGCTGCTCGTGGGCTACTACGTGCTGCGTGGCGTCGGGCTGATGGTGCTGCCCGCGCTGATGTCACCGCACGTGGAGCCGAGCATGTGGGTCTTCATCATCGTCTACGGCCTCGACTGGGTCGCGACCGTGCCGCCCACCGTCGCCCTGTGCCGCGAGTGGTTCGGCGCGGCCGACGGCCCGATCGTCTTCGGCTGGGTCTTCGCCAGCCACCAGGTGGGCGCGGCCATCGCCGCCACCGGCGCCGGTGTGGTCCGCGACCTCACCGGCGGCTACGACCCGGCCTTCTACGCCGCGGCCGCCCTGTGCGCGCTCGCCGCGCTGATGTCGTACGCCATCCGGCGCACGCCGCAGCCCGCCGTGGCCCGGCCGACCGCCGGCGTGATGTGAGCCTTCAGTCGAGGTCGACGACGACGGGTGCGTGGTCGGACGGCGAGCCGGTGCCCTGGGCGGGGTCGCGCTCGTCGCGGTCGACGAACGCGCCGCTGACCCGCGAGGCGAGCGTGGGGGAGGCCAGGACGAAGTCGATCTTGAGCCCGCGGTCGCGCTCGAAGCGCTGGCGGTAGTAGTCCCAGTAGGTGTAGCCCGGGTCGTGGGCGCGCGTCACCTCGGCGTAGCCGTCGTCCAGGAAGGCCTGGAACGCGGCCCGCTCCGGCGGCGTCACGTGGGTCGACTTCGCGAACTGAGTGACGTCGAAGACGTCGTCGTCGGTGGGGCAGATGTTCCAGTCGCCGACGAGGGCGGTCTCGCCGTCGAGCCAGCCGCTGGCGGTCGCGCGCAGCCGGGCCAGCCAGTCGAGCTTGTAGACGTAGTGCGGGTCGTCGGGCTTGCGGCCGTTGGGGACGTAGAGCGACCAGATGCGCACCCCGCCGCAGGTCGCGCCGATCGCGCGGGACTCGGCCGCCACCGGGTCGCCCCACCCGGGCATGTCGTCGAAGCCGATCTCGACGTCCTCGAGGCCGACGCGCGACAGCAGCGCGACGCCGTTCCACTGGTTGAGCCCGGCGACGGCGACGTCGTAGCCGAGGGCCTGCAGGCCCATCAGCGGCAGCTGGTCCTCGCGCGCCTTGGTCTCCTGCAGCGCGAGCACGTCGACGTCGTGGCGCTGCACGAACGCCTCGACGCGGTCGATGCGGGAGCGGAGGGAGTTGACGTTCCAGGTGGCGATGCGCACCCGTCCACCCTAAGGAAGGCAGTTCGCGCCGCACGCTGTGGGGCGCGAAACGTTTTACGCAGGAAACCCTTTACAGATCGCGCGCCTGTGGGGGAGGTTCGTCGGCACGCACCTGTCTCGGGAACTCGTGCCAACCCCGCTACACCCCTGTCGGACGCTCCCAACCCGTCCGGCGCTGCTCGACCTCCGAGATGGCGTGTGCCCAATCCCCCATCAGGAGAAGAACCAGCATGCAGCGCAGTCGACTCGGGGCGATCGCCCTCAGCTCCGCAGCACTCCTCGGCGCGGCCCTCGCCTCACCGGCACTGGCCGCCACCGAGTCGGAGATCCCGTCCTTCCAGGAGTTCCACGCCTCCTCCTTCAAGGACTCCGACCAGCAGTACATCGTCAACGGCGACGAGCCCGTCAGCACCACCGGTGACCTCCGGGCCTACTACGACCGGATGGTCGGAGGCTCGGAGAAGGCCATGGAGGAGGGCCTCGTCGTCAACACTGTCGGCGGCGTCGACGACAAGTGGTCCACCGCCCAGGTCGGCAACCTGACCTACTGCGTCAGCGACAAGTTCGGCGCCCGGAAGGCCGACATCGTCAACGCGATGAACAGTGGCGCCGGCCTCTGGGAGGCCGCGTCCTCGAGGATCAACTTCGTGTACGTGCCGTCCCAGGACGCCAGCTGCACCACCCGCAACAACAGCGTGCTCTTCTCGGTCGAGCCCGTGCAGACCTCCCAGTACATCGCCCGCGCGTTCTTCCCCAGCTCGCCCAAGCGCTCGCGCAACGTGCTGGTCGACGACTCGATCTGGACCTCCGGGTCGTGGACGCCCAGCAACATCCTCGGCCACGAGCTCGGCCACACGCTCGGCTTCCGGCACGAGCACACGCGGCCCGAGGCCGGCACGTGCTTCGAGGACAACAACTGGCGCCCGCTGACGCCGTACGACTCCGCGTCGATCATGCACTACCCCCAGTGCAACGGCTCGTCGGCCAACCTGAGCATGACGAACACCGACCGCCAGGGCGCCGCGGCGCTCTACGGTGCCTGAGCCACTGGTGAACCTCCGGTCCGACCCGTAAGGTCGGTCGCAGGCGGCGATCGCCCCTTCTGTCCCGAGCGGAGGGGGCGATCGTCATGTCACGGGCCGCCCGCCGGGTAGCGTCGGCGCGTGTCCACCACCGCCTCGCCCTCGACGATCCTCTCCGCGCGCGACCTGCAGTTCATGCTCTTCGAGTGGCTCGACGTGGAGCAGCTGGCCGAGCGGCCGCGGTTCGCCGAGCACGACCGCGAGACGTACGACGCCCTGCTGGCGCTGTGCGAGCAGCTGGCCACCGAGCACTTCGCGCCGCACTACCGCCGCAGCGACACCGAGGAGCCCGCCTTCGACGGCGAGCGGGTGCACCTCATCCCGGAGATCGCCTCGGCGCTCGAGGCCTTCGCCAAGGCCGACCTGCTCACCCTGACCCTCGACGAGGAGGTCGGCGGGCAGCAGGTCCCGCACGTCGTCGCCTCGGCCTGCATGGCGTGGTTCACCGCGGCCAACATCGGCACGGCGGCGTACTCGTTCCTGACAGTCGCCAACGCCGGCCTGCTGCTCGCCCACGGCACCCCCGAGCAGGTCGAGCGCTTCGTGACGCCGATGCTCGAGGGTCGCTTCTTCGGGACCATGACGCTGTCCGAGCCGCACGCGGGCTCCAGCCTCGGCGACGTGGTCACGCGTGCGGTCCCGGCCGACGACGGCACCTACCGGATCTTCGGCAGCAAGATGTGGATCTCCGGCGGCGACCACGAGATGGGCGACAACATCGTCCACCTGGTCCTGGCCAAGCTGCCCGACGCCGCCCCCGGCAGCCGCGGCATCTCGCTGTTCATCGTGCCGAAGCACCTCGTGGGGGAGGACGGTTCGATCGGCGAGCGCAACGACGTCGTCCTCGCCGGCATCAACCACAAGCTCGGCAGCCGGGGGACGGTCAACACCGCTCCCGTCTTCGGCGGCGGGGCGTTCTTGCCCGGCGGCGCCCCGGGTGCCGTCGGCCACCTCGTCGGTGAGCCGGGCAAGGGCCTGTCCTACATGTTCCACATGATGAACGCGGCGCGCCTCGGGGTCGGGATGTCCGCGACGACCACGGCCTACACCGCCTACCTCAAGTCGCTGGAGTACGCCCGCTCCCGCCCGCAGGGGCGCCGGCTCGCGGCCGCCGACCCGAGCGCACCGCAGGTGCCGATCATCGAGCACGCCGACGTGCGCCGCATGCTGCTGGCGCAGAAGGCGTACGTCGAGGGTGCGCTGGCGCTCAACCTCTACTGCTCGCGGCTCCTCGACGTCCAGGCGACCGCGCGCGACGAGGAGGAGCGCACCGAGACCGGGCGGCTGCTCGACCTGCTCACGCCGATCGCGAAGTCCTGGCCGTCGCAGTGGGGGCAGGAGAGCAACAGCCTGGCGATCCAGGTGCTGGGCGGTTCGGGCTACACCCGTGACTACGACGTCGAGGCGCACTGGCGCGACCAGCGGCTGAACCCCATCCACGAGGGCACCCACGGCATCCAGGCGCTCGACCTCCTCGGCCGCAAGGTCCTCGGCGGCGGCGGCGCCTCGCTCATGGCGCTGGCCGCCCGGATCGCCGACACCGTGGCCCGGGCCCGGGACCTCGGTGGGGAGCCCGCCGCCCACGCCGACGCCCTCCAGTCGGCGGTCGACCGGCTGGGGGAGGTGACGCTCGCGCTGGCCGGGCTCGGTGACCCGGAGCGGACGATGGCCAACGCCACGGTCTACCTCGAGGCAGCCGGGCACGTCGTCGTGGCGTGGATGTGGCTCGAGCAGCTCGTCGCGGTCGGCGACCACGACGGCGACTTCTACGACGGCAAGCGTGCCGCGGCCCGCTACTTCTTCCGCTGGGAGCTGCCGAAGGTGGGGCCGATGCTCGACCTGCTCGCCTCGGGCGACACGACCACGCTCGAGATGCGCGACGCCTGGTTCTAGGCCGTCCCGTGCGCCGGCCCGACGAAGTCGGACAGCAGCCCGGGCGTGGCCCGGTCGGCCAGCGCCACGGCCACGTCGAGGCGTACGTCGCGCACCAGCACCCGCTCGGTGCCCGCGGCCGTCGTGGCCGTCAGGTCGGCGAGCCCGGCGCGGCGCTGCCACCACGTCTGCGAGACGACCCAGCCGATGATCCCGTCGGTCTCGAGCACGGTGCGGATGCGGGCGAAGGTGCCGCTGCCGGCGACGAGGTGGTCGCCCGCGAGCGCGTGCCCGAGATGGCGGTACTGCGCCTGTCCGGCCACCGCGGCGAGGGCCAGCAGCGCGGTGCCGATCGCGGCGAGCCACCACCACGTCAGGTCGAACCACCACCAGCCGACCGCGAGCAGCACGACGGCGTCGAGGGCGTGGCGGACCTGGCGGAACCACGCACGGCGCCGGGCCCTCGGGCCGTGCTCGACGAGCCGACCGGTCAGCGGGCCCGGTCGCTCGAGGACCGCCTCGCCGACCGCGACGGCGACCCCGCGCGGGCACGGCGGCAGCACCTGCGTGACGCCGTTCTCGACGCCGGTGGCGAGCGTGGAGAGCTCGGCGCCGCCGACGAGCCGCATGAGCACCGGCTCGGTCATCTCGACGCCGCGGACCTTCGCCTCCTCCACGGTGATCGACCGCGTCGTCACCAGCCCGGAGGTGAGGTGGAGCGAGCCGTGCTCGCGCACGAGCCGGAAGCCCCACCACTGCAGGACGTAGCCGGCGACCGAGATGACCAGCCACAGGGCGAGCGCGCCGACGGAGAGCACGACCACGATGGCGGCGACGGCGAACTGGGTGAGCCAGTGCCACGCCGAGGTGGCCGTCTCCTGGTTCCAGATGGGGAGGTCGTCGGCGAACTGCGACAGCACGCCCAGGCCGCCGAAGACCAGCACCAGCCGGCCGAGGCTGAACGGCGCGAAACGCAGCCACGACCAGTCGATCCGCGCCAGCGGCACCGCCGGCGCGACCGGGGGTGGGGACAGGGGCGGGGACGGGGTGGCGGGCCCGGCGGGCCGCTCGGGCGAGAGGCCGTCGGGGAGGTCGGTGGGCCCGACGGCAGCGTGGCCGACGGCTCCCGCTGCCGCCACGGCCTGCTGCTCCGCGACGGCACGACGCGTCAGCAGCGTCGTACGCAGTGCCTGGGCGTCGGCGGCAGCGAGGGCGTCGAGCGTGATGCGGTCGTCGTCGACGCCGGTGCCGATCTGCACCTTCTGCAGCCCGAGGATGCGGTGCATCAGCGACGCCTCGAGGTCGACGCTGCGCACGCGGTCGAGCGGCGCGGTCGAGGTGGTCTTGTTGAGCACGCCGCTGCGGACCTGGATCTGCGTGCCGGTGAGGCGGTAGTGGGTCGTCAGCCAGGGCAGGGCGCCGAGGACGAGCGGGCCGATGACGACGAGCGGGAGGATGATCGGCCAGAACTGCGTGTCGCTCCGGCTGATCCCGACGAGCGCGATGACGAGGGGCACGACCATCTGCCCGACGGCCTTCACGGGGTCGAGCAGCAGCTTGCGCGGGCTGAGCCGGACGTAGCCCTCCCCGGGCTCGGGGATCACGTGGCGTCGCCCTCGGTGGCGGCGGTGATGGCGGTCAGCCGCGCGACCACCTCGCGGGCGGTGGCGGCGTCCAGGCAGTCGACGGTGATCGGGCCCGCCGCCGACGCGGTGGTGACGGTGATCGAGGCGAGCCCGAACAGCCGCATCAGCGCGCCCTGGCGGGAGTCGACCGTCTGGACCCGGCTGATCGGGGCGATGCGGGTCTCGCGGCCGATCCATCCCTCGCGGGTGTGGACCGCGGTGTCGGTGACCTCCCACCGGTGCACGCGGTAGCGGACCCGGGGCATCAGCACGACGTGCGCGACCGCCGCCACCGCGAGCAGCAGCACCAGGAGACCGGCCCAGCCGGGCACGCCGGGGACGAGCAGCCACACGAGCACGGCGGCGACCACCAGGACGGCGTCGCCGACCAGGGCCGAGACGGTCCAGAACGGGATCGCCCGCGGCGAGACCCGGTTGGCCGGCTCGCGCAGCACCGGCGTACCCCCCACGTCAGTCATGGTCCGAGTCTTGCAGGTGCGCGCGAGCGACCCGACGCCCCCGAGCCGGTCGCCGGGGATGGTGCAGGTTCGTGCAGGTGCACACACCTGACCCTGCCCAGACCTTCCCCGGTCGCGGCCCGACGGGGTTGGGTGGGGGAGCCTCACAGGTCGTCCAAGGGACCTGTCGATGACCGGGACTGATCGCGCGGGGGTGTGGTCGGTCCACGGCTCCTGACGGACGCCGCGGCGCGCAGGAGGGAGGGCCCGGCCGGCCGGCCGGGCCCTCCGCCGTCCTCGCTTCTCCCGCCTGCCGCGAATCGCTCGCGTGCCGCGCGCCGCCGTAGACTCCCCGCCCGTGGCTCTCACCATCGGCATCGTCGGTCTCCCCAACGCGGGCAAGTCGACGCTCTTCAACGCACTGACCAAGAACGACGTCCTCGCGGCGAACTACCCGTTCGCCACCATCGAGCCCAACGTCGGCGTCGTGGGCGTCCCCGACGAGCGGCTGCCCCGCCTGGCCGAGGTCTTCGAGTCGGCCAAGGTGCTGCCCGCGACGGTGGAGTTCGTGGACATCGCCGGCATCGTGCGCGGCGCCTCGCAGGGCGAGGGCCTGGGCAACAAGTTCCTCGCCCACATCCGCGAGTCGGCCGCGATCTGCCAGGTCACCCGCGTCTTCCGCGACGACGACGTCACCCACGTCGACGGCGAGGTCAACCCCGCCAACGACATCTCCACCATCCAGACCGAGCTGATCCTCGCCGACCTCGAGACCGTCGAGAAGGCGATCGCCCGGCTCGAGAAGGAGTCGCGGAAGGTCAAGGACCTCGTTGCCAACCTCGAGGCCGCCAAGGCCGCCAAGGACGCCCTCGAGTCGGGCACCCCGATCATCGCCACCGACATCGACCGCTCGCTGCTGCGCGAGCTGTCCCTGCTGACGGCCAAGCCGTTCATCTACGTCTTCAACTGCGACGGCGACGAGCTCGCCGACGACTCCTTGAAGGACCGGATGCGCGAGATCGTCGCGCCGGCCGAGGCGATCTTCCTCGACGCCAAGTTCGAGGCCGACCTCGCGGAGATGGACGACGACGAGATGGCGCACGAGATGCTCGCCGAGATGGGCATCTCCGAGTCCGGCCTCGACCAGCTCGCCCGCGTCGGCTTCGACACCCTCGGCCTGCAGACCTACCTGACCGCCGGTCCGAAGGAGACCCGGGCCTGGACGATCAGGAAGGGCGCCACCGCCCCCGAGGCCGCCGGTGTCATCCACACCGACTTCCAGAAGGGCTTCATCAAGGCCGAGGTCGTCTCCTTCGACGACCTGATGACCGCCGGGTCCATGCTCAAGGCCCGCGAGGCCGGCAAGGTCCGCATGGAGGGCAAGGACTACGTGATGGCCGACGGCGACGTGGTGGAGTTCCGCTTCAACGTGTGACGGCCGCCGTGCCGTGCGCGACGGTTCATCGCGGAGGACTGAGCACGCACGTGGTCAACAACCGCCGAAGAGACCCTGTTCGGTCGACCAGGAGTTCTGGACGTTCAAGAACTCGATCCGGTCTCGTCCTCGTGGGCTCCGGTCCGACGGGGTGTCGAGCCCGAAGACGAGCCAGTCCCGACCACGGCGGGTGAACTGGATCCAACGCAGCCCGCCGTCGCCCTCGACGAGTCGCGGGCCACGGAGCAGCGGCTGAGTCGCACGGAGTCGACTCACAGCCGAGCCGACGCGGACGCCTCCTCGCGTGCGAGCCTGACCCTTGACCAGGATCGAGAAGATCACGTCGTCCTTCCAGTCCACGAAGATGTCGCGCTCGTACGTGGCGACGAGATTGGCCAGGTCTCCGCACTGCTCGTCCGGATCCGCAACGAAGAGGCCCGTTGCCAGTGCGTCCTGGAGGTTCATCCCGATGCGAATCGAGCCCAGCCGGCGCGGAGTCAACGACCAAGGCGCCAGCGAGTGTGGTCGAGCCGTTGGAGGACGACCGGTCCATCCCGTGGATCGTCGTGCCGCCAACAGGTCAGCATGGCCAACGGTGCGGGCGTCGGGCCCGTGGCGTCAAGGGTCGTCGGCGCACGTACGACAGGGCGCGCGCCGGTCTGCCTGCGGTTCGTCTCTGCCCGCTCGTCCACGGCCGGGTCAGGTGGTCTATGCCGCTCAGGCAGCCGGTTGTCGCAGGTCCGTGCCGCGAGGAGAGTGAGGAGATTCCCAACTGCGAAGGAGTGAGCATGCCCCCGATGTCTGCTCGGCCGAGGAAGTCCTCGGTGTTCCTCGCGGTGTTCGCACTGTTGCTCGCCGCCATGCCTGCACTGCTGGCCAGCAACGCCCACGCCGCGTCCGCTACCAAGGCCAAGACCTGGAACGTCATGGTCGGCGCTGAGTCGAGCTCAGGTGCCGTACAGACGATGGCGTACGGGCCCAAGAAGATCTGGATCAACGCCGGCGACACCGTGCACTGGGTCGCCAACTCGATGGAGCCGCACACCGTCTCCTTCGTCGACGACCAGCACCCCGCCGTCCCGTTCGACCTGTCGATCGCCTACATGACGACGCCCACGTCGAAGGGCACGATCTCCGAGCCGGGCCAGTTCCGCAGCTCCGGGATCATGGCCCCCGCACCCGACGCCCTCTTCCCCGACGCGGTCAGGACGTACGACCTGAAGTTCAAGAAGCCGGGCAAGTACAAGTACCTGTGCTACGTCCACGGCGAGGCCATGAAGGCCGTCGTCGTCGTCCGCAAGGCCGGCACGCCCTATCCGCACACCCAGGCCGACTACAACGCGATGGCCACCAAGGCGTCGAACGCGGACATCGAGCACGGGCTCGACCTGTGGGCCGACGCACTGGGTGCCGCCGACTCCCACCACGTGTTCATGGGCGCCGCCGACATGCGCGTCCAGATCAACCGGTTCATCCCCGGCAACGTCGTGGTAAAGGTCGGCGAGAGCGTGACCTTCGACATGGCGAGGAACACGTTCCCGGTCCCGCACACGGTCACCTTCGGGCCGCCCCCGGCCAACCCGCTCGCGCCGACCGGCGACCCGACGAACTTCCAGGGTGCCGCCCTCAGCTCCGGCGTGATCCTGCCTCCGGGGTTCGGGCCGCCGCCGAGCACGTTCACCGTGAAGTTCACCAAGGCAGGCACCTACTCGTACGTCTGCCTGCTCCACGCCGGGATGGGCATGGTCGGCCAGGTGGTCGTCCAGTAGCCCGCACGAGGACGGCCGGTTCCCCGCAGCGCCTGCTCACCCAGCTCGCGCTGCGGGGCAGGGGACCTCGTCACGCCGTGCGCGTTCCGCAGGACCCGTCGTACCCGACGAGCGGGCTAGACCCAGTCCCCGTCGGTCCGCTTGCTGTGGTCGTCGCGCCACACGACGATGGCCGCCCCCACGGCTGCCAACGAGACCACCACGCAGAAGACGATCGTCAGGGCTTCCTGGATAGTGCCCATGTCGGCAGCCTACCTCCGCCATCCACCACCCGGCCGGTGCAGCGTCGGCCGCGGGGGAGGAGCGCGCTGAGGCTATGTTCGGGAGATGGCGAAGCACTGGGTGGCGACCCGTCCCGGTGGCCTCGATGTGTTCTCGTTCGAGGACCACGACGTCCCGGCACCAGGCGCGGGCGAGGTCACGATCGAGGTCCGGGCGGCAGGGATGAACCCGGCCGACGCCAAGCACGTGGCGCGCGGCGGACCGGAGGACTTCCCGAGGCCGATCGGTTACGAGGTGGCAGGCGTCGTCACGGCCGTCGGGCCGGACACGGAGATCGCGTCAGGGCCGGTGGCGACCGGCGACGAGGTGCTGGCCTTCCGCATCAGCGGCGGCTGGGCCACCGCGGTCACCGTCCCGGCGGGCGACGTCTTCGCGAAGCCGGCGTCGCTGTCGTTCGGTGAGGCCGCCAACCTGCTGCTCGCCGGCTCCACCGCCGCGGAGATGCTGCACGTCACCGGAGTGCGCGAGGGCGAGACCGTCCTCGTCCACGGGGCGTCCGGCGCCGTCGGGGTCAGCGTGCTTCAGCAGGCCGCGATGCTCGAAGCGACGGTGGTGGGCACCGCGAGCGAGAGGAGCTCCGGCATGGTGCGGCGGTTCGGCGGCACGCCGGTGGCGTACGGCGACGGGCTGGAGCAGCGCGTGCGAGATTTCGCACCGGACGGCGTGGCCGCGGCGCTGGACTGCGTCGGAACGGACGAGGCCGTCGACGTCTCGCTCGCCCTGGTCGCCGACCGCGAGCGGGTCGTCACCATCGCCGCCGCCGACCGTGCGAGACGCGAGGGGTTCAGGGCGATCGCCGGCGCGATGCCGGCCAGCCAGGCCTTCCGCGACGCGGTGCGCGCCGACCTGGTCCGGCTCGCCGGGGAGGGCAGGCTCGTCGTGCCCGTCGCCCGCACCTTCCCGCTGGGCGACGCGGTCGAGGCGACGGAGCTGCTGATGAGCGGCCACCCGGGCGGGAAGCTGGTCCTCGAGCCCTAGCGGGGGTCCCGGCCGAGCCCCGCGCGGGGCCGTCTCGAGGGCCTGCTCAGCGCTTGCCGATGCCCGGGAGCAGGTGCCGTGCCGGTGTCGTCAGCGTCCGGCGGGCGGAGCGGTCGATGAGGGAGCGGTAGACGTCGACATAGCCGCGGCACATCCGCTCGGCGCCGAAGCGTGCAGCGGCTCTGCGGCAGGCCTCGGGGTCGATCTCGCCGACCCGGTGCACGGCCTGCACCATCTCGTCCTCGTCGTCGCAGATGAAGCCGGTGACGCCGTGCTCGATCACCTCGGGCACCGAGCCGCGACGCAGGGCGATCACGGGCGTGCCGGCGGCCAGTGACTCGATCATCACGAGGCCGAAGGGCTCGGGCCAGTCGCTGGGGAACAGGGTGGCCCTGGCGCAGGCGTAGAAGGTGGGCTTCTCGTCCTCCGCGATCTCGCCGACGAAGCGGACGTGTGCGCCCATCCGGGGTCTGACCTCGCCCTCGTAGTAGGAGACGTCGGTGGGGTCGACCTTGGCGGCGATCCGCAGGGGCACGCCGGTACGTCGTGACACCTCGATGGCCGTCAGCGGCCCCTTCTCCTCGGCGATCCGGCCCACGAAACCGAGGTAGCCGTCCGTGTCGTGGGGCACCTCGCGGTAGTGGTCGAGCTCGAGGCCGTTGTGGACGGTCGCCGCCCACGTCAGGTCCAGGTCGGAGACGGCGCGCCGCTGGTCGTTGCTGATGGACACCAGCGGGACCGATCCGTACCGGGGCAGCAGCTCGCGCACGACGTCGAGGTCCAGCCGCCCGTGCAGCGTCAGCACCGTGGGCGTGTCCATGAGCCTGGTGAACGGCAGCGTCAGCACGTCGAGGTGGGAGTGGATGACGTCGAAGTCACCGGCGCGTGTCGCCAGCTCGGCCAGCATCGCCAGGTGCAGGTGGGGTGCCACGTCCACCATCTCGTCGGCGCTGAACCGCTCGCGCAGCGGCTGCTCGAAGGCCTCGAGACGCGCCTTCGTGTCCGAGGTCGCCGGCCCGAAGAGGGTGACGTCGTGCCCCTGGGCGACGAGTCCGTCGCACAGGGTGGCGATGACACGCTCCGTCCCGCCGTACGCGCCCGGCGGCACGGCCTCGTAGAGCGGCGCCACCTGCGCGATGCGCAAGGGCGGCTCGGCGCGGGGGACCTCGGCCCGTCGCGGCGCGGGCACCACCCGTGGGGCGCGCCGGCTGTACCCCACCCCGTTGACCGCGCACGTCTCCATCCCTGTGACTGCCATCTGCACTGCTCCTCTCGTGTGCGGCGCTCGGGCGACCGCGTCCCCCTCGTCGTCTGCTCGCCCGGCACCTGCTCGGCCGGTGCAGGTGAGGACCGGCGGCGCCGTGGCGGGGGGGGTTGGTCGCACGGCGCCGCCGGTGGCTATCCGGCGCGGGGCGTCTCGCGGTAGTCCTCGACGAGACGGGCCTTCTCGAGGATCCGGCGGACCAGCCGTCCGCCGGCGATCCTGATGTCCTGGTCCACCCGGCGCGGCGTCGCCACCTGCATCCGTGAGGCGGCGTCGACGGCCGCGGCCAGCGCCATCACCTGGTTCTCCAGGTCCCTCACCCGCTGTTCGAGGTCGCGGGCCGGGATCCCCGGCACCGCGTCTCCACCCTGCTGACCGTCGTACGTGATCACGTCCGCCCTCCCTGTCGCCTTGCGCTCCACCCCTGTGACCGGCGGGTGGGCCACGGATGACGCGAGGTGGTCGCCGGACCGCCCGGCCGCGCGAGTGGTCGAGCGCCTCAGCCGGGGCCGCGGTCGGGCACGCCCGAAGGGAGGGTTCGCGTCATGCGCCCGGCCGAGGGCGGTCATAGACTCGTGGAGGTCTACCCAAGGGGCCGCAGGTCCTGCTTCTCGGCGGGAAGGAGGACTGCGTGGCGAGCGAGGCCGTGCGTGGCGACCAGCCCTACGACGAGCGCGTCGTCGTGGAGCTCGTCCCCGTGCTGCGCCGCGTGGTCGGGGCCAGGATCAAGGACCCGCACACCGTCGAGGACCTGGTCCAGGAGACGCTGGCCAGGCTGATGTCCTCCTCCAGGCGCGTCGACCCGGACAAGCTGCACCAGTATGCGGCGGTCACGGCGCGACACGTCGTGGCGACGTACGCCGAGCGCAACGACCGGGCGCGCAACCGGTCGCACCTCCTCGCCGATCCCAGCGACGCGCCACCTCCCACCGAGGATCTCCTGCTGCAGGAGGACCGGGAGTTCGTCGCTGCGGCGCTGGAACGGCTCTCCGCCGAGGACCGGGACCTCCTCGTGGCCCACGAGGTGCAGGGCCAGGACACCACCACGATGGCGGCGGAGCTGGGGTCGACGCCCGGCGCGGTGGCCGCCCGTCTGAGTCGCGCCCGCGCCAGCCTCCGCGTCGAGTACCTCCTGGCCGCCGAGGCGATCGACCCACCCTCCGACCGATGCCGGCCCGTCCTGAGGGCGTTGTCGAGCAGCGACCGGCGACGTCAGCGCGAGCTCGACGCGAGCGGGCACCTGCTGGAGTGCGAGACGTGCAGCCAGCTCGCCGACCGGCTGTTCGAGCGGCGCGGGCAGCCGGCCGAGGACGGCGTCGTGCGGGTGCCGGTGTCGCGGGACGCCGACGTCGTGACGGCACGGCAGCAGGGTCGCGAGGTCGCCGCCCGCGCCGGCTTCTCCACCTCGGCCCAGACCTTGGTCGCCACCGCGATCTCCGAGATCAGCCGCAACATCGTCAAGTTCGCCGACCGCGGCGAGGTGGCGATCTCACTGGTGACGGAGGACGGGCGGCAAGGCGTCCGGGTGGTGGCGCGCGACGTAGGCCCGGGGATCGCGGACCCCGACGTCGCGCTGCGTGACGGCTACAGCACCTACCACGGCCTCGGGCTCGGGCTCCCCGGCGCGAAGCGGCTGATGGACCGGTTCCACCTGAGCTCGGTCCCCGGCGAGGGGACCACCGTGACGATGGAGAAGTGGTTGACATGAAGCGACCAGCACCTGACACCGAGCAGCGCACGAGAGGCGATGACGTCATGACGGACGAGACCAGCACCCCCACCGGCGCCGAGGGCGACCGCGGCGACGAGCTGCTGCTTCCCGAGCTGGTCGCCCACCTGCGCGACCATCGCACCCAGCTCCGGCAGCAGTGGGCGGAGCGGATCACCGACGCCCACCTGCTCTCGTCGATGACCAACCAGGAGGTCTTCTCGGAGGCGACCTCGGTGTACGACAACTACGTCGAGGTGCTGGAGACCGGCAGCGTCAAGGCGCTCCAGCACTACGCGCGCGACCTCTCCGAGCGCATCATCCCGCGCGGCGTCGAGACCCACGAGGTCATCGGGATCGTGCTGCTCCTGCGCGACGTGCTGGCCCGCTCGCTCTTCGAGAAGTACCGCGACGACTTCGAGCTGCTGAACCGGGTGCTCGATGCCTACGAGCCCGCGGCCAACCGCATCGCCAACACGGTCGCGGTCAGCTTCGTCGAGCAGCGCGAGCGGGTCATCCGCGACCAGCAGGACGCCCTGCTGGAGCTCTCGACTCCCGTGCTGCAGGTGCGCGAGCGACTGCTGATCCTGCCCATCATCGGCGTGCTCGACCAGACCCGGGCCCAGCAGCTCACCGAGCAGCTCCTGCACGGGATCCGGGCGCACCGGGCGAAGCTCGTGGTCATCGACGTCACGGGCGTGCCGGACATGGACGAGAACGTGGCCAACTCCCTCGTCGACACGGTGACGGCCTCCCGGCTCATGGGAGCGGACGTGATCATCACCGGGCTGTCCTCGGAGATCGCCCAGACGCTCGTCACCATCGGTGTCGACCTCAGCAAGATGCACACCGTCGGCGACCTCCAGGGCGGGATCGAGGAGGCGGAACGGCAGCTCGGGTTCCGGGTCTCGAAGGTGCCGGATGCCGACTGACGTCCCCACCGCTCCCCACGTCCCGCTGCCCGCGTCGATCCTGTCGCAGGGACCGAACCTGATCGTCTCGATCCACGCCGCCCTCGACGACGAGCAGCTCGAACGGCTGCAGCGCGACCTCCTCGAGCGGGTCGGACGCGACCGTTGCCGGGGGATCCTGATCGACGTGGCGGCGCTGGACGTCCTCGACTCCTTCGCCGCCCGCACGCTCGCCGACCTCGCCTACATGGCGCAGCTGCGGGGTGCCCGGACCGTCGTCGTCGGCATCGCGCCGGACGTGGCCATGACGCTCGTGCGCCTGGGCGTGCGCATCCCGCTGACGCAGACGGCGCTCGACCTCGAGGAGGGCCTGGAGTGGCTGGGCACGTGACCGACCCGCTCGAGCGCTTCCGCCTCGACTACGCCCCCCTCTTCCTGCGTCACCTCTCCCAGCGCGACGAGTCCGGGCTGCAGGCGGCCTACGAGCTCGGGCGTCGCGCGATGGAGGAGTCGGTCGGCCTGCTCGACGTCGTACGCGTCCACAACGACCTCTTCCTCGACGTGCTCGCCACGGTCCGCGACGTCGACGAGGTCCCCGCCCTGGCCGAGGCCGCCGCCACCCTGCTCATCGACCTCATCGCGTCCTTCGAGGTCGCCCAGCGTGGCTTCCTGGACGCCCGGCGTGACGCCCGGCCCCGCTGAGGACGGTCAGGCGCCGTCGCGACGGACGGCGCGGTCCAGCGTGGCACGCAGCTCGTCGGCGCCGACCCGCCTGGCGGTCGCACCGCTCCACGTCCCGTCGCTGCTGCCGTCGTACGGGACGCCGTACGCCGGGGTGTCCGGCTGGAAGCGCCAGCCCTCGGCGAGCGGCCCGGCGTCGAGGACGTCGTAGCCCAGCGTGTCGAGCAGCCCGCGTCGCCGCCTGCTTGGCGTCCGCGTCGTCGCCGGCGATCGGGAGGACCGAGCGCTCGTCGCTGCCCGCCGCGGCCTGCGGCCTGGCGAGGGCGGCGAGGTGCCCGAAGAAGATGTTGTTGAAGACCTTCACGACCCGCGCGCCGGGAAGCGTCCGTGCGGTGAGCTCGCTGGAGCTCGTCGACTCGTCGTCGAGCTCGCCGATGTGCCCGTCACGCTGCGGGTAGTAGTTGCCGGTGTCGAGGACGACCTGGCCGTCGAAGGCGTCCGCCGGCAGGTCCCCGAGGGCCTTGAGCGGCACCGTCAGGACGACGAGATCGCCGGCACGCGCCGCCTCGGTGGCGGTGCCGGCCCGGGCACACGGCCCCAGGTCGGCGACGAGGTCCGCGAGCGTCTCCGGGCCCCGGCTGTTCGCCAGCACCACGTCCAACCCCGCGTCGACCGCCAGGCGGGCGACGGTGCTGCCGATGTGTCCTGCTCCGACGATGCCGAGTGTGGTCATGGACGTCGCAACGCCTCCCGGCGCTCCGATGTTCCACGGTCAGGTGGTGGGGACGCGCTCCTGTCGCTGGGCGGGGATGTGGGCGTCGGCCGCCCGCGCGCGCGTGAGCTGCTCGTACACCTGGACGTAGCCGCGGCACATCGCCTGCGCCGAGAACCTCTCGGCCCGTTGCCGACACGCGTCGGGGTCGATGTCGCCGACGCGTCGCACCGCCTCGACCATCTCGTCGACGTCGTCGCAGATGAAGCCGGAGACGCCGTCCTCGATCACCTCCGGCACCGACCCGCGGCGCAGCGCGATGACCGGCGTGCCCGCTGCCATCGACTCGATCATCACGAGACCGAACGGCTCGGGCCAGTCGCTGGGGAACAGCGTCGCGCGGGCGCCGGCGTAGAACGGAGGCTTCTGCTGCTCGTCGATCTCGCCCACGAAGTCGACGTCGGGTCCCATGAGGGGGGCGACCTCCTCCTCGTAGTAGGGCTCGTCGAGGGGATCCACCTTGGCGGCGACCCGCAGCGGCAGGTCGCAGCGCCGGGCGATCTCGATGGCCGCCAACGGCCCCTTCTCCTCGGCGATGCGACCGACGAAGCCGAGGTAGCCGTCGGGGTCGTGCGACACGTCGCCGTAGGTCGAGAAGTCCAGGCCGTTGTAGACGGTCGCCGCCCAGGTCAGGTCGAGGTCGGCCACCGCGCGGCGCTGGTCGTTGCTGATCGACACCAGCGGCACCGAGCCGTACCTCGGCAGGAGGTCGTGCAGGAAGTCGAGGTCCAGGCGACCGTGCATGGTCAGCACGGTGGGCGTGTCGAAGAGCCTCGCGAAGGGGAAGGTCCAGATGTCGAGGTGGGAGTGCACGACGTCGAACTCGTCGCGCCGCGCGTAGAGGTCCGCCATCATCTGGAGGTGGAGGTGCGGGGCGAGGTTGACCAGCTCGTCGGCGTCGAAGCGCTCCCGCAGCGGGTCCTCGTAGGCCTCCAGCGTGGCAATGGTCTCGGACGTCCGCGGCGCGAAGAGGGTCACGTCGTGGCCCATCTCCACCAAGCCGTCGCACAGGGCGGCGATGATGCGCTCGGTCCCTCCGTAGGCACCCGGCGGCACCGCCTCGTAGAGCGGCGCGACCTGCGCGATCCTCATGAGGCTCCGGCTGTCGTCAGCCCACCGGCCGCGGCAGGGGCAGCATCGGCCGACCCGCGTCGGGGCAGCGGCAGCAGGTAGCCCATCCGGGCGCGGTAGCGCGCGTCGCACGCGGTGCACTCGACGTCGCCGTCGCGGCGGACCTCCATGCGCCGGCCGCAACCCGGGCACGGGCATTCGAACACGGTGCTCAAGACTCACTCCCTCCCGGCGACACGGGGTACGTGCCGTCCGGCCCACCTCCAGCATCCGCTCACACCGAGATCGGGGAAACCCTCACAGGGGTGCGTTCGTCGGAGGCGATGGGGCACAGTGGACGGGTGTCTGAGCTACATCTCTCGGCGGACGCGGTCCCGGTGGGCGGTCGTCACGACCTCGTGACGGTCGATGGACGCAGCTTCTCCATCAGCGACGAGGGCGGCGACATGGTCGCGGCGACCCACGGTCTCGTGTACGACGACCTGCGGCACCTCAGCCGGTTCCGGCTCGATGTCGTGGGAGGACGCACGGAGCTCCTGGCCGCCAGCACCCCCACGCCCATGTCAGCGGTGGTCGTCTCGCGCGTCGTCACCGACGTGGAGCAGGCACCCGGAGGTGCCGGCGACGCGCGCCGTGACGTGGCAGAGGTGCTGGCGGTGCGCCGCCGCTGGCTGTCGGGCGGCCTGGTCGAGGAGCTGACGCTCAGCAACCCCCATCCGTCGCCGGTCGTCGTCCGGCTGGAGCTCGAGGTCGCCGCCGACTTCGCCCACGTCTTCGACGTGAAGGGCGGTGTCACGAGCCGGCGCCACGGGCGAGCCACGCGCACGGCGGACGGATGGCTCCTGGAGTCACCGGAGGACCAGGACCCGGGAACGGGGGACAGCACCGAGGTGGTGCTGAGCCCCGAGCCCGACGACTCCGACCCGTCGCGCGCCACGGCGACGTGGGACTTACGCATCGACGGACGCAAGGACGTCACGCTCCGGGTGGAGGTCCGCCCGGTCTCCGCTGGCGTACGTGCCCGGATCGAGCCAGCGGCCCTCGGCGGCACCGCGATCCGCCAGCTCGACGCCTGGCGGTCGGGCGTCCCGTCGGTCACCTCCCTGGACGCGCGCCTGCCCACGGCCGTCGACCAGGCACTCGCAGACCTCGCAGCGCTGCGCATCGTCGACGAGGCGCACCCCGACCGCGCGGTCGTGGCGGCCGGTGCCCCGTGGTTCATGACCCTGTTCGGCCGCGACTCGCTGCTGACGTCCTGGATGACGCTGCCGTTCGACGCCTCGCTCGCCGGGGGTGTGCTCGCGAGCCTCGCCGACCTCCAGGGCACGGCGGACGACCCCGCGTCGGAGGAGCAGCCGGGACGCATCATCCACGAGCTCCGCCGGCACGGCGGCAGTGGGCCGTTCTCGTCGCGGAGCCGCTACTACGGCACCGTGGACGCCACCCCGCTGTTCGTGGGGCTCGTCGCCGAGGCATGGCGCTGGCGAGCGCTCGACGAGGTCGCGCTCGCCCGCCTCGCGCCGGCTGTCGGCCGGGCCGTCGACTGGACCCTCGGCGCGGGGGACAGCGACGGGGACGGCTTCGTCGACTACCTCAGGCGCGACCCGCGAGGCCTGGAGAACCAGGGCTGGAAGGACTCCTGGGACGGCATCAACCGCGCCGACGGGACGTTCCCGAGGGGGCCGTTGGCCCTCGTCGAGGTCCAGGGCTACGCCTACAGCGCGTTGCGAGGAGCAGCGGAGATCGCAGGGCACGTCGACATCGGCCACCACGCCGACGAGCTGCTGCGGGAGGCGGAGGCGCTGAAGGACCGCTTCAACGACACCTTCTGGGACCGGCGTGGCCACTTCGTCGTCGGCCTCGACGGGGACGGACGCCCGGTCGACGCCCTGACGAGCAACCCCGGCCACGCGCTGTGGTGCGGCATCGCGGACGAGGACAAGGCACGCACCTGTGTCGAGACGCTCGTCGGCGCCGAGCTGTGGACCGGGTGGGGCCTGCGCACCCTGGCGACGACCATGGGCGCGTACGACCCGCTGAGCTACCACAACGGGTCGGTGTGGCCGCACGACACGGCCATCTGCATCGCCGGCGCCGCGCGGTACGGGTGCTGGGACGCCGTCGACCTGCTGGTCGACGGCGCGCTGGAGGCCGCGAGCCGCTTCGACGGCCGTCCCCCCGAGCTGTTCGCCGGGGTGTCCCGCGCCGACGTGCCGGTGCCGGTCGCCTACCCGTCGTCGTGCTCCCCCCAGGCATGGGCGTCTGCCTCGGTCCTGCTCAACGTCCGCAGCATGCTCGGCCTGCAGCCCACGGCGGACCGGTCGGGCCTCGAGCTGGCCCGCACGGACCTCGGTGCTGTCCCGGACCTGCTCCTCCAGCGACTCGACTTCGGGGGCCGGAAGGTGTCCGTGCGCGTCGAGGACGGTCGCGGCGACGTCCTGATGGACTGAGGGTCGACGCCGTCCTCCACGTCCGGGTTACCGTGGGGTAACCACTCCCCACCACCTCAGGATGACCAGCATGGTGCGCCTGCCCCCGGCAACCCTCACGCTGCACGGCCACGATCTGTCGTACGTCGACAGCGGCACGGGTCCCGCCGTGCTCTTCATCCACGGGATCCTGGGCTCGCAGCGCCAGTGGGCCCACCTGGTGGACGAGGTCGACGCCGACCACCGCGTGGTGGTGCCTGACCTGTTCGGTCACGGCGACTCCGCGAAGCCGACGGGCGACTACTCGCTCAGCTCGCACGCCGCGACGCTGCGTGACCTGCTCGACCAGCTGGGCATCGAGCGCGTCACCCTCGTCGGCCACTCGCTCGGTGGGGGGATCGCGATGCAGTTCTACTACCTCTTCCCCGAACGAGTGGCCCGCCTCGTCCTCGTGTCGAGCGGCGGCCTCGGCAGGGAGGTCAACCTGGTCCTGCGCTCGGCGACCCTCCCCGGCGCGCAGCACGTGCTGGGCGTGATCGCCTCCGCCCCCGTCCTGCAGCGGGTCGACGCGCTCGGGCGCGGGGCCCAGCGGGTGGGATGGCGCCCCGGCGCGGACATCGGGGCGATCTGGCGCGGATTCACCAGCCTGGGCGACAGCGAGAGCCGGCGGGCGTTCCTGGCGACGACGCGGGCCGTCATCGACTTCGGCGGGCAGAGCATCAGCGCGTACGACCACCTCGGGGCCGTGTCCGCGCCGCCCACCCTGATCGTGTGGGGCTCGAAGGACCGGATGATCCCGGCGTGGCACGCCCTCAGCGCCCAGCGGGCCCTGCCGGGTTGTCGCGTCGAGCTGTTCGAGGGGGCGGGGCACTTCCCGCACCTCGACGACCCCGACCGGTTCGCCCGGGTGCTGCGAGAGTTCATGGCCGCGGGGTCGGACGGTCCGGAGGTCGCGGCCGAGGCCTGACCGGGGCCGCCCGCGCAGGGTCAGCCGTCGGCGCGGGAGCGCCACTCGCCCTCGAGCATCGCGAAGACCAGCTGGGTCGCCCACGCGCCCTTGAAGAACACGTTGTCGACCAGGCGTGCCTCCTGCCGCATGCCCAACCGGGCCAGCAGCCGCGCGGAAGCGGCGTTCTCCTCGATGCAGACGGCCGTGATCCGGTGGAAGCCGAGGTCGTCGAAGCCGAGGCGCAGCATCGCCGTGGCGGCCTCGGCGGCGTAGCCCTGACCGCGGTGGTCGCGACCGAACGCGAAACCGACCTCTCCCTGGCGGTCCGAGGCCCACTTGAGCAGCACCTCGCCGATCACTGTGCCGGTCGACCGCAGCTCGACGGCGAGCACCAGCCACTGGCCGTGGGCGACGAGCTCGGTCTGGGTGAGCTTGACCTGCAGGGTCTCCGCGGTGGCGGCACGGTCGCGGACCGGCCACGGCACGTAGCGCACGACCTCGGGATCGCCGTGGAAGGCGGTCAGGTCGTCGAGGTCGTCCATCCGGTGCGCCCGCAGGACGAGCCGCTCGGTCTCGATGGGCAGCCGCACGGCCAGCCCGACCCCGGGCTCGGGAGCGTCCACCGGCGGTCTCACAGCGAGAAGTGACCCGGCGCGAGGCTGCGGAGCACGCAGAACTCGTTGCCCTCGGGGTCGGCGAGCACCGTCCACGACTCCTCACCCGTCTGCCCGACGTCGGCCCGGGTGGCGCCGAGGGCCAGGATGCGCTCGACCTCCTCCTCCTGCGACACGTCGACGGGGGAGACGTCGAAGTGCGAGCGGTTCTTGACGGTCTTGGGCTCGTCGACCTTCGCCAGGAAGATGGTCGGGCAGACCGGCCCGGAGCGCACGGCGTCGAGCAGCGCCTGGTCCTCGACCCGAGACGGACTGATCTCGACGAGGCCCGGCTCGCGGTGGACGACCTCCCATCCGAGCACCGCGCACCAGAAGTCGGCGAGCCGGTCGGGGTCGTGGCAGTCGAGCGAGATCTCGGTCAGACGGGAGGCCATGGAGCGATCCAAGCACGGTCCCGGACGGACGGTGCGCAGCCGGCGATCTGGTTTGATCGGCACGTGCGCCTGCTCCTCAACGTCGTCTGGCTGGTCTTCGGCGGCTTCTGGCTGTTCCTCGGCTACGTGCTGGCCGGCGTGCTGCTGTGCATCCCGATCATCACGATCCCGTGGGCGATCGCGTCCTTCCGGATCGCGGCGTACGCGCTCTGGCCGTTCGGGCGGACCGTCGTCGCCAAGCCGTCAGCCGGTGTCGGATCGTTCCTCGGCAACGTGATCTGGTTCGTGCTGGCCGGGTGGTGGCTGGCGATCGCGCACGTCGTGTCCGCGGTGGCGCTCGCGATCACCATCATCGGCATCCCGCTGGCCCTCGCCGACCTCAAGCTCATCCCGATCTCGCTGGCGCCGCTCGGCAAGGACATCGTCCCCACCAGCAGCGGCGAGTTCGACCGCTGACGGCTCTGCGACCGCGTCGAACCCAGTGTCGCCGGTGACGCCGACCTGGTAGGTCGCCGAGGTCAGCGGTCAGCGGCGTGCAAGCTGCCGGCAAGGATCGCCCACGAGCGTGTGGACCACCGTCCGGACCCGCCGGGCGTCGTCACCGAAGGAGACACGATGTCCCTGTCCACTCGCCGCCGCACTCACCGGACCGCGCTCGCCGCGTCACTGACCACCGTCCTCGCGCTGCCGCTCCTCGCACTGACCGTGCCGTCCGCCACGGCGCACGACGACGGCAGGCCGGATGCCGCGGACGGCTCCGGCGCTCGCCCCGTGCCCGCGCCCGCCCTCCGGGAGATGATGCGGCTCAAGGGCCGGCTGGCCCGCTACCGCTCCCCGGCTGCGGCGGTCGCGGACGGCTACCTGCCGAGCGCGGAGTGCAACGCCTCACCCACTGGCGGGATGGGACACCACTACGTGAACCCGAGCCTGATGGGGCCGGTGGACCCCGAGCGGCCGCCGATCCTCGTCTACGTCCCCGGCACCTCCGGGCTGACGCTCGGCGCCGTCGAGTGGTTCGTGCCCGACGCCGACCAGGACCCGGCGACCGACGGCGACCGTCCTGACCTGCTCGGCGTCCCGTTCGACGGTCCGATGCCGGGTCACGAGCCCGGTATGCCGGTCCACTACGACCTGCACGCGTGGCTGTTCCGGCACAACCCGGACGGGCTGCTCGCCGCCTTCAACCCCACGGTCCGTTGCTGACCACCGCCCGACCGGAGGAGACCGTCGTGGACGCCACTGCTACCGACCACGCGGCGGCCGGTCCTCGCCACGACCACACGCGCACCTGCTACTGGGACCACCGACGTGCCGGGTGGGTCTGCCCGGGCGTCCGGTCCCTCGCGCGCTGGACGCGCGACGACGACCGCACTCAGGAGCCGGTCCGAGCCCCCTGAAAGGTGGCGACTCACGCCGCCGCCTGTGTCACCATGCCGCCGTGGCGCTGACCTACGTTGCCTTCGGCGAGACCGCCGTCGTCGTCGACGGGGTCAGCGTGCCGGTGACGAGGGGTCGTGAGCGTGGTGTGCTGTGCGCGCTGCTCGCCGCCCACGGCGAGCACGTCCCGGGCGAGCGTCTCGCGATCGAGGTGTGGGGGGCGGAGGCGTCCGACCGCGTGCTCGCGTCGGTGCAGGTCGCCGTGTCCCGCCTGCGCCGTCTCCTCGAGCCGGAACGCCGGCCGGGCAGCCGGTCCGCGCTGGTGAGCACCGCAGCCGGCTACGCGATCGCCGCCGCGGCAGCGGACGTCGACACGTGGGCCTTCGAGGTGGCCGCTCGCGACGCGCTGCGAGCGGGCGACGGCCGCGACGCACTGGCGGCGACGGACGCGGCGCTCGCGCGCTGGACGGGTACGCCGTACGCCACCGTCGCGGGCGAGCTCGTCCGGGCGGCCGCCGACCGGCTGGTCGAGCTGCGCCTCGCCGTCCAGGAACAGCGGATCCGCGCCCTGCTCGAGCTCGGGCGCGCCGAGGACGCACTGCGTGATGCCGCTGACGTCGCCGCGCAGAACCCCTACGGCGAGCGGCTGTGGGCGCTGCTCGCGCTCGCCCAGTATCGCTGCGCGCGCCAGGCAGATGCGCTCGCCACGCTCCGGGGGCTGCGGGAGCGGCTCTCTGACGAGCTGGGCGTGGATCCCTCGGAGGAGGTGCGCACCCTCGAGCAGCGCCTGCTGCGCCAGGACCCCGACCTGATGGTGCCGGCGGTCGGGCCTGGTGACACGCTCGGTCGCCCGGACGCGGCCGCGGGCGCGGCCGACGCCCGGGTCACGGCCTTCGACGCGGGTCGAGGGCCCGTGACCGTCGGTCGCCACGACACCACTCGCTTCGCCGCCGACGTGGTCGCGCGGGCTGTCTCCACGGGTCGCACCCAGTTCCTCCTCGTCGCGGGTGAGCCGGGCATCGGCAAGTCCCGGCTCGTGCAGGACGTCGCACGGGGGGCCGGCGACGACGGCTGGCGGGTGCTCGTCGGCCGCGGGCACGAGGGCGGCTACGCACCTGCGCTGTGGCCGTGGCTGGCGATGGTGCGCGAGCTCGCGGCTGACGACGGCGAGAGCGCGTCCGACACCCGTCTGGCGCCACTGCTGGCGGACACCGACGTCGAGGACACCGGAGCCGGCGCGGGCCTGCGGATGTTCGACGCGGTGGTCGACCTCCTCGCGCGCTCGGCAGCCCGCCGACCGCTGCTGGTCGTGCTGGAGGACGTGCACTGGGCCGACTCCACCTCGCTCCAGCTGCTGCGCCACCTCGCCGACACTGCCCCGCCCGTGTCCCTCGCAGTCGTGGTCACCCGGCGCACGACCGAGGCGATCACCGCGGACCAGCTCGTCGACACCATGGCGACGCTCGCCCGGGCCGGCGCCGAGCGGCTGCGCGTCGACGGGCTGGACCGCACCGGCGTGGCCGACCTCATCGAGAACACCCTCGGCTCGTCGATCGCGGGCGAGCCGCTGGTGCGTCACGTCTCGTCCGTCACGGCGGGCAACCCGTTCTTCGTCCTCCAGTACGCCCGGCTGCTGGCGGGCCTGCCCGACCTGGCCACGGTGGAGCCCGCCACGCTCCCGGTGCCCGACGGCATCACCGACGTCCTGCGCCAGCGCATCGAGCGGCTCCCGCCGGACGGGGTCGGCCTGCTGACCGCTGCCGCGGTGGTCGACCGCACCATCGACCCCACCCTCGTCGCCGAGCTGAGCGGCATCGAGGTGGACCGCGCGCTGGAGCTCCTCGACCAGGCGGTGGCCAGCGGGCTCGCGGAGGAGCAGGAGCACGGCTACGCGTTCGTCCATGCCCTGGCTCGCGAGGCCCTCAGCTCCCGGATGGGGGCCGCTCGACGGATGCACCTGCACGATCGGGCGGCGCGCATCCTCGAGCAGCGAGGCGGGGACGACCCCGACGCGGCCGCCGACGTCGCCCACCACGCCCAGCTCGCCGCCCCGCTGGGCGTCGAGCAGGCACGGCGCGCCGTCGTCTGGCTGTCCCGCGCAGCAGAGGTCGCGGCCTCACGATCGGCTCACCAGGAGGCGCTGGACCTGTGGTCGCTCGCGCTCTCGCACGCACGGAGCGAGTCGTCCGAGGCCGCTCGCGCGCAGCGGGGGCGGGCGGCGGCGCTGCTGCGGCTGGGGCGCACGCCCGAGGCGCGCACCGCGGTCGAGGAGGCCGTGGCGACCGCGCACGACCTGGGGCGGTGGGACCTCGTCGCCGAGGCCGCCGCCATCCTCGGGGGTGCCGGGGTGTGGAGCTGGCGCGAGCACGGCAAGGTCGACCACGAGTTCATCGGCATGCTGACCGAGGCGGCCGAGCACCTCGAGGAGGCGCCCCGCGCCCGGGTGCTCGCCACGCTGCAGATGGAGCACTACTACGGTCCGCGCGGCGACGTCGTGCAGGAGTACGGCGAGGAGTCGGTGCGGATCGCCCGCACCCTGGGCGACCGGGTGCTGCTCGACGAGATGCTGATGGTGCGGATGGTCGGCATGATGGGCAGCGGTGACAGGACCGGGCGGGTGGAGCTCGTCGAGGAGCTGGTGGCCCGCCGTCCTCGCGGCGAGATCGAGCTCGCCGCCCTGTTCTACCTCGGCCTCCTCCGCTACGAGAGCCTCGAGGTCGAGGCGGCCGACGACGCGATGGCCCGCTGCGGCGCGGCGGCCGAGGCGCTGCGACACAGCGGTGTGGACATCCCGCTGGCGTGGTGGCGCTGGGCCCGCGCCCACGACGTCGATTCGCCCGAGGCCGGAGCACTCGGAGACCGGGCGCTCGACATGCACCGGCGAGCCGGCTTCATCGCGGCGCGCGAGCTCGAGTGCCTGCACGCGCTGCACTCCCGCCCGGCGGGCGCGGCCGTCCCCCCGGGTGCAGTCGCGCTGGCCTCGGGGGGCAGCGCCGCCCTGCGCGCGGTCACCGCCTGGGAGCTGGTCGAGGACGGCGAGCTCGACACGGCGCGCGACGTCCTCGGCCCGGCTGCCCCGGTCCGTGAGATGACCTACAGCTCGACGGTCGGCAGGTGCCTGCGGGTGGCGGTGCTGGCCGCTCTGGGCGACCTCGACGGCGTGCGCGAGGGGTTGCCGCTCATCGAGCCCTACCTCGGCGTCCCGGCCAACTACGGCTCGATCTTCCACTACGGCGTCGTGGACCACTTCCACGCCGTCGGGCTCGACGCGCTCGGCGACCCCCGTGCCGCCGATGCGGCGGCTCGTGCCGTCGAGCTCAACGCCCGCCTCGAGTGTCGCCCGTGGCAGCGGCGGTCAGAGGCCCTCGCGGAGCGGCTGCGAGCGCGGTAAGGCACGTGCAGGTGTCCGGCAAGGACGCCGCCGGATGCTCCTCCTGTCGCACCGAGCAGAGGAGAAGAGATGAACACCGACACCACCACCGTCGACCTGGCCGAGACGCCGGTCGCACCTCCGGCCACGCCCGACCGCCCCGACCGCAGACAGGCCCTCGCGGACCTGCGCCGCCGGGTCGCTGGCACGGTCCACACCCCCGACGACCCCGACTGGGACGCCGCCCGGATGCCGTGGAACGTCGTGGTCGACCAGCAGCCGCTCGCCGTCGTGGACGTCCGCGACGCGGGTGACGTCCGAGCCGCGGTCCGCTGGGCGGTGGACCTCGGCTTCCAGGTCGCTGCCCAGCCCACGGGTCACGGCGCGGTGCACGGACTGGGCGGTGACGTGCTGCTGCTGCGCACCGGTGCTCTGCAGGAGATCGTCGTGGACGAGCAGCGTCGCACCGCCACCGTCGGCGCGGGCGTCAAGGCCGGAGCACTGCTGGCCGCGCTCGACGGGACCGGCCTGACCTTCCTCGCCGGCTCGAACGACGACCCGACGGTCGTCGGGATGACGCTCACCGGTGGCATCAGCTGGTTCGGCCGCGCCTACGGGCTCGGGTCCGACAGCATCGTCTCGGTGGAGCTCGTGGACGGCCTCGGCCGCCACCGCACGCTGAGCGCCGCGAGCCACGGGCCGGACGCCGACCTGTTCTGGGCCGTGCGCGGAGGCGGAGGGGACTTCGGCGTGGTCACGCGCATGGAGGTTGCCCTGCACCCGGCGCCGCAGGTCTGGGGAGGCCGGCTGCTGTGGCCCCTCGAGCGTCTCCCGGAGCTGCTGGGAGTGTTCGCCCGGGCGACCGCCGAGGCCCCGGAGACCCTCAGCACCTGGCTGCACGCCTACCAGTTCCCGCCCGTGCCCCAGGTGCCCGAACCGTTCCGCGGCCGGTCGTTCGCCGGCGTCGCCGTCGCGCTCCTCGGGGATGCCGAGGAAGGTGAGCGGCTGGTGGAGCCGTACCGCGAGGTGCCCGGCCTGGCGATGGACCTCACCGGGGACGTCCCGCTCGCCGAGCTCAGCGGGATCGCCGCCGAGCCGACCGAGCCCACCCCCGGGATGGAGTGGTCCCAACTGCTGGCGCGGCTCGACGAGGACACCATGGAGGCCATCGTGCGCTCGGTCGGGGAGGGCAGCGGATCCCCGCTGCCGGTGGTGCAGGTGCGCCACCTCGGCGGCGCCTTCACCCGTACGCCGGACGGCGGCGGTGCGCACGGGCCGGTGCACGAGCCCTACAACCTGTTCCTGCTCGGCATCCCCGCCGTGCCGGAGCTGGCGCCGGCGATCGAGGCCTGCTTCGAGCGCACCGGTGCGGCCGTGGCCGACGCCGCCAGTGGGCGGACGCTCCTGAACTTCGGTGGCACCCGGGCCCACTCGACGTGGTGGTCGGACGCCGACCGCGAGCGGCTGGTCCGGGCCAAGGCCGAGTCGGACCCGCTGGCGACCCTGCGCAGCAACCGCCCCGTCAGCGGGACAATGGGGCCGTGAGTCCCACCACTCGTCACCCGGCGCAGCGATCGCGGTTGCAGGTCGTCGTCGCCCATCCGGACGACGAGACGTTCGGCTGCGGATCGCTGCTCCTCCACGCCGCCGACCGTGGCGCGCGCACCGCGGTGGTGTGCGCGTCCCGGGGCGAGGCGGGCGAGTCGACGGTCCCCTACGACGACCTGGGCGCCACCCGGGAGGCCGAGCTGCGCGCGGCAGCGCGGGTGCTCGGCGTCGAGCGGGTGGACCTCCTCGGCTTCGCCGACTCGGGCATGGCGGGTGAGCCGGCGCCGGGGACGGTGTGCGGCGCCACCGAGGACGACCTGGTCAGCGGCATCGTCGACGCGGTTCGGGCCTTCTCGCCCGACGTGCTGGTCACCCTCGACGGGAGCGACGGCCACCGCGACCACGTCCGGGTGCGCGACGCCGTGCTGCGCGCAGCAGAGGTCGCCGACGTGCCGCGGGTCTACGTCTCCTGCCTGTCGCGTTCGCTGATGCGGCGGTGGGCCGATCACCAGCAGGTCGTCGCCCCCGGCTCGCCCTACCTCGACGTCGACGCGATCGAGCTCGGGACACCCGACGAGGAGATGACCACCCTCGTGGACGTGCGGGTGCACCGCTCGGTCCTCGACCGGGCGATGGCGGCACACGCCTCGCAGTCGTCGCCGTACGCCGACCTGCCCGAGGGTCTGGCGGACGCCTTCCTCGACACCGCCCGTGCGCGGCGCGTGGTGCCACCGTGGACCGGCGGGTCGCCGGAGACCCAGCTGCTGGCCTGACGGAGGCGCGTTACGCGCTTCGCGCGTGCGCTTGCGCGATCGCGGCACCGAGGCGCGCGTTGTGCTCGACGAGCGCGATGTTGGCGGCGAGCGAGGCGCCGTCGCTGATCTCGACGATGCGGCCCAGCAGGTAGGGCGTTGCGTCCTTGCCCGTGATGCCGAGCGAGTCCATGTCGGCGAGGGCGCGGTCGATGATCGCGCCGATCTCGTCGGCCGGGATCTCCGACTCGGCCGGGATCGGGTTGGCGACGACGACGCCGCCGGCGAGCCCGAGGTCCCACTTGGCCCGCATCAGGGCCGCGACCTCGGCGGGGGAGTCGACGCGCATCGGGGCCCCGAAGCCCGACGAGCGCGAGAAGAACGACGGGAACTCGTCGGTGCCGTAGCCGAGCACCGGCACCCCCAGCGTCTCGAGCTTCTCCAGCGTCAGCCCGATGTCGAGGATGCTCTTCACGCCGGCGCAGACCACGGCGACGGACGTGGTGGCGAGCTCGGTGAGGTCGGCCGACACGTCGTACGACGTCTCGCCGCCGCGGTGCACGCCGCCGAGCCCACCGGTCACGAAGACGCTGATGCCGGCGAGGGCCGCGAGCCGCATCGTCGACGCGACGGTCGTCGCGCCGTGCAGGCCGCGCGACACGACGTAGGGCAGGTCGCGCAGCGAGACCTTGATGACCGACTCGTCGGAGGCCAGCAGCTCCAGGTCGTCGGTGGACAGGCCGATCGTCGGCCGCCCGTGGAGCACCGCGATCGTCGCCGGCACGGCGCCCCCGTCGCGGACGATGCCCTCGACGGTGCGCGCCATCTCGACGTTCTGCGGGTAGGGCATGCCGTGGCTGATGATCGTGCTCTCCAGCGCGACGACCGGCCGGCCGGACGCGAGCGCGTCGCGGACCTCGTCGGTGACGGTCAGCATTCAGGATCCCCTCTCGGGCGGGTGCCGCTCGGTGAGCTGCGTGATGGCGTCGGCCAGGTCGGGCCGGACGGTGTGGTGGCTCTCGACGGTCGCGGCAGCGGCGCGGTGGCCGAGGCGCGCGGCCTCGACGGGGTCCGCGCCCGCCAGCCAGGCCGCGACCCAGGCGGCGAGCATCGCGTCACCGGCGCCAGTCACGTCCACGACGGTCGCCGGGACAGCGGGCAGGTGGACGGGCTCCTCGCCACGGCTGCACATCCACGACCCGTCCGCCCCGTGCCGCAGCCAGACGTGCTCGACGCCGCGCTCGTGCAGGTCGGCCACGGCGGCGCGCCAGTCGGCGGGGGCGCGGCCGGTGAGGGCCGCGAGCTCGTCCGCGTTGGGCGTGACGAGGAGCAGGTCGTGCACCAGGTCGGCCAACCGCCCGGCCTTGGCTACCGAGACCGGCTCGAAGGCGAGCGGGACGCCGGACTCCGCCGCCGCGGCGACGACCCGCTCGGCCTGCTCGTGGGCGAGGTTGCCGTCGAGCACGACCAGCGCCGCGTCGGTGAGGTGGACCGTCTCGAGCCGCAGCTCGTCGACGATCGCCATGTCGGACACGGCCGCCACGAGCTCGCCACCGTCGTCGAGCACGGCGGTGTACGTCCCGGTCGCCCCGGGCGCGCGGCGTACGGCGCCCACGTCGGCACCGCAGGCGGCGGTCACCCGCAGCGCCTCGTCGCCGAAGGCGTCGTCACCGACGACGGACACCAGCCGCACCGGGGCACCGAGCAGGCCCAGGCACGCAGCGACGTTGCGGCCGACGCCGCCGGGGGAGATCCGGGTGCGGCCGGGGTTGCTGGTCGCCGGGACGAGCGGAGCCGCGGTGCGGGCGACCACGTCCATGTTGGTCCCGCCGACGACCACCACCCACTGCCTCACGCGCAGATCCTGACAGACGTCCGGCCGCGGGCTGGCGGGCGCGGGCCGGCCGGTGGCGACTCACAGGATCTGCACAGGTGGCACCCATGCACGCCTCAGTGGCGCCGGGCACGGTCGTCCCATGACCCACACGAGCAGCCCGTCGACGATCCCGTTGGCGCCGCCGGCTCCCGGCCCGGCGATCGGTGCCCGGGCCCGGCGCGACGACGCCGTCCGACTCGCGGCGGGGAGCACGCTGTGGCTCTCGCTGCTCCTCGTCGTGTGGTGGTGGCTGACCGGTGGCGGCGTCGCCGACCTGGGCGGGTGGGCGACCGGCCTGGAGTCGCTCGGCCGGATCACCGGTCTCGTCGCCTCCGTCCTGCTGCTCGCGCAGGTCGTGCTGATGGCGCGCGTCCCGGTGCTCGAGCAGGCCTTCGGCCAGGACCGCCTCGTGCGCATCCACCGGCTGGTCGGCCTCACGTCGTTCGACCTCATGGTGGCGCACGTCGTCCTCATCACCTGGGGGTACGCCGCCGGCTCGGTCACCGCCGCACCGGCCACCCTGTGGGACCTGGTCGTGAACTACCCCGGGATGCTGCTGGCCGCCGCGGGCACCCTGTGCCTGGTGATGGTGGTCGTGACCAGCATCCGCGCGGCCCGCCGCCGCCTGCGCTACGAGTCGTGGCACCTCCTGCACCTCTACGCCTACCTCGGTGTCGGCCTCGCGATCCCGCACCAGCTCTGGACCGGCGCCGACTTCACCTCCTCGCCCGGCCGCCAGGCCTTCTGGTGGAGCGCGTGGGCGGTGAGCGCCGGGAGCGTGCTGGTGTGGCGTGTCGGCCTGCCGGTCTGGCGCAACCTGCGCCACGACCTGCGGGTCGCCGCCGTGGTGCCCGAGGCCGCCGGCACCGTGTCGGTGCACGTCACGGGACGTCACCTCCACCGCCTGCCGGTCGAGGCCGGGCAGTTCCTCACCTGGCGCTTCCTGGGCCGCCCGGGACGCACGCGCGCCAACCCGTACTCCCTGTCGGCCGCCCCCGACGGCCGGTCCCTGCGGATCACCGTGCAGGACGTCGGCGACGGCAGCGGCTCCACCCCCGGCCTCGACGTCGGCTCGCGGGTCTGGGTGGAGGGCCCCTACGGGCGGCTCAGCCCCCGCGCGCGCCGCAACGGAAAGGTCCTGCTGATCGGCGCCGGCGTGGGCATCACGCCGTTGCGCGCCCTGGCGGAGGGACTGGCGTACGCCCCCGGCGACGCAGTGCTCCTCCACCGCTGGTCCGACGAGCCGATCTTCGCCGACGAGCTCATCGCGCTGACCCGGGACCGCGGCCTCGTCGCCTGGGGCATCCCCGGTCCCCGGCGGGCCCCCGACTCGTGGCTGGGCGACCGGGTCGAGGCCCCAAGCGACCTCGCCGCCCTCACCGCCTGGGTCCCCGACGTGGCCGAGCGCGACGTCTACGTCTGCGGTCCGGGCCCGTGGACCGACCTCGTCGTCCGCGACCTTCGCGCGGCCGGCGTGCCCGAGCAGCACATCCACCTCGAGAGCTTCGGCTGGTGACATCGTGAGACGCATCGTGTTGTGGGGTCTGAGCACCCTCTCCGCCCTGGTCGCCCTCATCGGCTACCACACCTCCACCTCGTCGGTGATGACCGCGACGGGGCCCGCGATCACCGGCTCGCTCCAGGCGCAGGCCGCCTCCGGGTCGGGCACCGGCTCCGGCAGCGGCTCGGGCTCCGGCTCCGGCTCCGGCACAGGCTCGGGCTCCGGACAGGCCTCGACCGGCGGGTCCCAGGTCACCGGCGACACCGCCCAGACGCCCTACGGACCCGTCCAGGTCCAGGTCGCCGTCAACGGCTCGACGATCACGGACGTCGCGGTGCCGCAGTACCCCGACCGGGACGGCCGGAGCGTGGAGATCAACCAGTTCGCCCTCCCGCAGCTGGTCAACGAGACGCTCGACGCGCAGGGCAGTGACATCTCGATGGTCAGCGGCGCGACCTACACCAGCCAGGGCTACCTGCAGTCGTTGCAGAGCGCACTCGACCAGGCCGGGATGTGACCGCCGTGGAGGCGGGGATCGCCCGCCGGGTCGAGCACGTGATGGGCATGCCGATCAGCCTGGCGCTGCGGGGCACCCACCTGCACGACGACGCCGCCGAGGAGGCCTGGCAGGCGGCGCTGGCGGAGCTGCGGTGGGTGGACGCGGTGTTCAGCACCTGGCGGGCCGACAGCCAGGTCTCGCGGCTGGGTCGGGGCGAGCTGACGTTGGAGGAGTGCGACCCGGCGGTCGCCGAGGTGATGCGCCTGGGCGACGACGCCCGCGTGTCGTCCGGCGGGGCGTTCGACGTGTGGCGGAGGGACCCGGACGGCGTACGACGCCTCGACCCCAGCGGGGTCGTCAAGGGATGGGCCGTCGACCGGGCGGTCGTGCCGCTGCTGGGGCTGTCCGGCACCGACGTCTGCCTGTCGGCCGGCGGCGACATGGTCTGCCACGTCGCGGACCCCGACGGGGAGCCCTGGACGGTCGGCGTCGAGGACCCGCTCGACCCGACGCGGCTGGTCGCGCGCATCCCGCTGCGGCGCGGCGCCGTCGCGACCTCCGGGTCGGCGCACCGCGGTGGCCACGTCGTCGACGCGCGGACCGGCGGCGCGGCGACCGCGCTCGCCTCGGTGACGGTCGTCGGCGCCTCGCTCACGAGCGTCGACATCGACGCGACCACCGCGCTGGCCCTCGGCCCGGACGGCCCCGCCTGGCTGCGCTCCCGCCTGCGCACCGGCGTGGTGGTGTGGGCGGACGGGCGTGCCGAGACGGTGGGCTGAGGGCCCGGGCGCTGGTTGCTAGATCTCGTCGTCGACGTACGTCGGTCGCGCCACGCGCACGCCCGCGACGGTCAACGGCACCGACGTGAGGGCGAGCAGGACGAGGACGAGCGTCCAGTCGCCGGTCGCCTCGTGGGCCAGGCCGACGAGGAACGGTCCCACCGCGGCGAGCGCGTAGCCGACGGGCTGCACGAAACCGGAGAGCTGGGCGGTCACCGACGGGTGGCGGGTGCGGGCGGCGATGAGCGCGATCGCGGTCGGGAACGCGAGCCCGGAGTAGCCGAGCATCAGCGCCCAGGCCCACGGGGCGGTGGCCGGCGCGACCAGCAGGCCGGTGTAGCCGAGCGCGAGCATCACCCCGAACGACACCGCCATCGCTCGCAGGCCGCGGCCGCGGGCGATGACCGTCGGCAGGACCAGGGCGCCGACGATGCCCACGCTCGAGAGCAGCGCCTGGAGCGCGCCCGCGTGCGACGCGGAGATCCCCGCGTCGCGGTAGACCTGCGGGAGCCAGCCGAACTGGACGTAGGCGTGCATCGACTGCACGCCGAAGAGCACCGTCAGCGCCACCGCGGTGGGCGAGTGGACGATGCGGCCGCTGGGAGCGGCGTCCCCGCTGACCTGGTGCTCGGTGGGGGAGCGCCGCTCGTGGAGGGTCAGCCATCCCCAGAGGGGGAGCGCGACCACCGCCAGGACACCCCACATGCCGAGGCCGGCCCGCCACGACCCGGCTGCCTCGCTGACCGGCGCGGTCAGCATCGAGCTGAGGGTGGCACCCACGACGAGGCCGGTGCCGTAGACGGTCATCAGGGCGACGGTGTGCCCGTGTGCCTTGATCCACGCGGGCACGAGGACGTTGCCGACCGCCATCCCGGCCAGGCCGACCACGGTGAGGAGCAGGAAGAGCGGGACGTCACCCGTCGTGACGCGCAGGAGGAGGCCGAGCGCTGCCGCGGCGAGACCGATGGTGATGCCGGCGGTCATCCCGACCTTGCGGGCGAAGGCGACCGACACGGCCCCGACGAGGCCGAAGACCAGCCCGGGCAGGCCGGTCATCGCACCGGCCACCGCCGCACTCATGCCCAGCCCGGTCCGCAGCTCCTCGAGCACCGGACCGACCGACGACGCGCCGGGCCTCAGGTTGACGGAGACGGCGGCCACGGCGGTGAGGAGGACACCGAACGCGAGGCCGGTGGAGCGTGCGGCGCCGCGGGTGCGGGCGTCAGCGCGGGGCACGGGCACCGACCTTGGCGCCGACCCTGGCGCCGACCCTGGGCAGCACCAGGAACGCACCCAGGACCAGCGTCGCCACCACGACGAAGGAGGCCGCGGTGCCCTGTCCGCTGGCCTGGCGCAGCACCATCCCGCCGACGAGGGCGCCCAGCCACACGACGAGGCCCGACGTGACCGCGGCGGGAGGTCGCCTCGACACGGCCAGCGCCGCCCAGCCGAGCAGCGTTCCCGCGAGGAACGGCCACGCGGTCGTCCACCAGCCGGCCGGGGTGAGCGAGCCGTAGTGGCTGAGCCGCCCGATCGCCGCGAAGACGGCGACGAGCAGGAGGTCGACCGCGAGCCACATGCCGGTCAGCCTAGGCAGCACTACCCTCGGGCCATGACGGCGCCCACGACGGAGCTCAGGTCGGCGGTCCACTGGGGCGTGGCCCACGGCCTGCCGACGCTGTACCTGCGGCGCGCGGCCACCCGGGGCGACCTCCAGGCCCGCCTCATCCGGCTCGGGGCGACCGGCACCGACGGGGTCTTCGACCTGATCGAGGAGATCCGGTCGCAGGGCCCGCTCTACCGCTCGGGCATCGGCTACGTCACCACCAGTCACGCCGCCGTGCGCCACGTGCTCACCAGCGACGACTTCCGCACCGGGCTGCCGACCGCGCAGGGCGCGGTGGGCCGGGTCTCGCGCTGGGCCGCGCCCACGACCCTGCACCCCGTCGAGCCGCCGTCGCTGCTGGTGACCGAGCCGCCCGACCACACCCGCTACCGCAAGCTCGTCACGCGGGTCTTCACCATGCGGGCGGTGGAGCGGCTGCGGGAGCGGACCGAGGAGATCGCCTCCGACCTCCTCGACTCCCTCGAGGAGCAGGCGGCGGGGCCCGTCGACCTCGTCGAGACCTACTGCTCGGTGCTGCCCGTCACCGTCATCGCGGAGATCCTCGGGGTGCCCGAGCGGGACCGGGCAGAGGTCCTCGCGTTCGGCTCGGCGGCCGCCCCCAGCCTCGACCTCGGGCTCGGCTTCCGCCGCTACCGGTCCGTCGCACGCGCGCTCGCGCAGTTCGACACCTGGCTCGGCCGGCACCTCGAGACCCTCCGCCGGGAGCCCGGTGACGACCTCCTCAGCCAGCTCGTCACCGTCCGGGAGGAGGGTCGCGGGCTCGACGAGACCGAGCTCAAGGCCACGGCCGGGCTGGTCCTCGCCGCGGGCTTCGAGACCACGGTCAACCTCCTCGGCAACGGGATCGCGCTGCTCCACGACCACCCCGACGAGCGGGCCCGCGTCACCGCGGACCCGACCCTGTGGCCCAACGTGGTCGAGGAGGCGCTGCGCCTCGACCCGCCGGTGCTGCTCACCGGCCGGATGGCGGTCCGCGACGCCGAGGTCGGCGGCGAGCCGGTGCGCGGCGGGTCGATGGTCACCGCGATCCTCGGCGGCGCCAACCGCGACCCGGAGGTCTTCCCCGACCCGCTGCGCTTCGACGTCGCCCGGGCCAACGCGCGCGAGCACATCTCCTTCTCCGCCGGCCGGCACCACTGCCTGGGCGCCCAGCTGGCCCGGATGGAGGGCGAGGTCGGCCTCCGCGCGATCTGGGACCGGTTCCCCGACCTGCGGCTCGAGCCCGGCGCCCGTCGTCGCGAGACCCGGATCCTGCGCGGCTTCGAGACGCTCCCGGCCACGCTCCGCCCCTGAGCCGGGGCTGCGGGATAGGTTCCCCCGGTGCCGAACCGAGGAGCAGCGCGCCTGCTCGTGCTGCTGCTCGCCGCGACCGTGCTGTCGCTCGCCGCTCCGGCGTCGGCGCGGGAGTGGGTGCCACGCCCGGTGCTCAACGTCGACTTCCCCGACCCCGCCGTCGTGGCCGCGCCCGGCGGCCTGGTCGCCTACGCCACGGGCGACCTCGTGCCGCACGCGTGGTCGCGCGAGGCCGACGGGCCGTGGCGCCGCGGGCCGAGCCTGCTGACGCACAAACCGTCCTGGTCGCGCGAGGGCGGCGTGTGGGCGGTGGACGTGGCGCGGGTCGGCGGCCGCTGGCTGCTCTACTACGCCACCCCGGTGAAGGGGATGGGCGAGCACGGACGCTGCATCGGCGTCGCCCGCTCGCGCGCCGCGCGCGGGCCGTTCCGGCCGGTCGGCAGCGCCCCGCTCGTGTGCCCGTCCTACGCCGCGACGCCGACCGCGCAGGACCCGCTGCTGCCGCGCGACCCCACGCTCCCGCGCGCCGGGGTCATCGACCCGTCCTTCTTCCGCGACGCCGACGGGTCGGCGTACCTGCTCTACAAGACCGACCGGATCCCCTCCACCGTCCGCGCCGTCGCCCTGACCGGCGACGGCCAGTCGGTGCAGACCGGCGCGACCAGCGTGGAGCTGCTCCGCTCCGAGGGCGTCCTGGAGAACCCCGTGCTCACGCTGCGCCCGGAGGGCTACGTGCTGCTGGCCTCGGAGGGCGACTGGACGCGCTGCGGCTACCGGACGACCTGGCGGCGCTCGGCGAGCCTGCTCGACTGGACGGCGGCCGTCGGCGGGGTCTTCCTCGACACCACGACCACCGGCCTCTGCGGCCCCGGTGGCGCCGACCTGGTCGAGCGCGAGGACGGCGAGCTCACCGCGTTCCTGCACGGCTGGACCTGCCGCGAGACCGTGCTGCCGTGCACGGGCACCGGCAAGTGGGACCACAAGCCCGGCCAGCGCGGTCGGCGGGCGCTGTACGCCGCCGAGCTGGGGTGGCTCGACGGTGTGCCCCAGGTCACCCGCTGGCTCCGCGCCCGCTGACCGGGGCCGGACCTAGGCTCGGAGGATGGCCTCCGAGTGGGACACCCACACCTCCCTGACCGACGCCGGTGACGGCCTGTTCGGCGCCGAGCTCGACCCCGGCTGGGTGGTCGGCGGTGGCGTCAACGGCGGCTACCTCCTCGGTGTCATCGGCCGGGCGGTCGCCGAGACCGTGCCGGCGAAGCCCCACCCGCTCGCGGTCAGCGCCTACTACCTCTCCGCCTCGCGACCCGGGCCGGCGCAGGTGTCCACGCGGGTGCTCCGGGAGGGCGGCTCGGTCGCCACCGTGTCGGCCGAGCTCGGCCAGGAGGGCGCCACCCGCATCACCGCCCTGGCGACGTACGGCGACCTGCGGGCGATGCCGTCCGACGTGGGCACGACCGCCGTGCAGCCCACGCTCCCGCCGGTCGAGGAGTGCGTCCCGGCGTCCCTGGCTCCCGAGGACGTGCTCCGGTCGGCACCGCTGCTCGAACGCCTCGACCTGCGCTTCGACCCGGCCTGCGTCGGCTGGGCGATGGGTGCCCCGAGCGGCAACGGCCACATCCAGGCGTGGTTCCGGATGGCCGACGGCCACGACGTCGACCCGGTCGGCCTGCTGATGGTCTGCGACGCCCTCCCGCCGGTCACCTTCGACCTCGGCCGTCCCGGCTGGGCGCCGACGCTCGAGCTCACGGTGCACGTCCGGGCCGTCCCCGCCCCGGGGTGGCTGAAGGTCTCGCACCGCACCCGCAACGTCGCCGGCGGGATGTTCGAGGAGGACTGCGAGGTCTGGGACTCCACCGGTCGCCTCGTCGCGCAGAGCCGCCAGCTCGCGATGCAGCCGCGCGCCTGACCTCAGGCCGGATCCACCGGGCTCAGTCGAACCAGCGCCGGTCCATCGACAGGATCCAGCGGCGACGGGGGTGCTCGGTGAGGGACCAGATCCGGTCGGTCGAGGGCCAGTAGGTCAGGTCCTCCGGTCCCATCGGGAGCGCCCAGCGCCGCTCGCGCATCGAGCCGGGACGTCCGGCGAAGACGCTGCCCGGCATCCACGGTCCGTGGGACACCGTGACGTGGTAGCGACCCCCGGCCAGGACGGCCCCTTGCATCTGCCGCACGCCGCCCTCGTCGATCGCGAGCGGCCGGGAGAAGCCGTCGTCGCCGGTGGCGAGCTGCCACGTCGCGGGGTCGAGCTCGTAGCGGGCGAGCCGGGTCGTCGCGTCGGGGTCGAGGGCGTACTCGCCCGCGAGCAGGGCCGGAGGGTCCGAGCGGCGGTCGAGCGACATGAAGGAGTAGCGCAGCTTCTCGTGGCCCTCGTCGGCGAAGGCCTGGTAGGTGAAGCGCACCGGCAGGACGTAGCGGTGCCCGTAGGAGTAGAGCGACGTGCCCTCGATGCCGAACCGGTCCGGGTGGTCGTCGTCCCCGGCCACCCGCATGATGTCGTCGACCCGCGCGGTGACGAAGCCCCTGCTCGTGGCCGCGATGTGGAGGTAGGGGCCGGCCCAGACGATGCCCCCGGCGTGGATGCCCATCGGCCGCAGCGTGAGGTGGCCCGCCTCGTCGAACACGGGGGAGACCAGCAGCACGTGGCGGTACTTCCCGGAGTCGAGGTCGACGAACGTGACCCGCGACCCGCGCTTCACCCCGTCCCGGCCGGTGGAGTACCACGTGGTCACCACCACCCGGCGCCCGTCGACGTCCTCGGTGTCGGAGGAGTCGGCGCTGGTCGAGATGCCCTGGGGATACCACTGCTCGTCGCGCTCGTCGTAGTCGTCCCAGCGGTACGCCTCGCGCACCGCCCGCCCGAGCAGCCGGGGCACGACGCGCGCGCGCCGCACGTCGTACTTGAGGTCGTCGAGCAGCCCGTCGAGCCCCGTGGGCTCACCGAGCACCGCGGCGAGGGCCGCGATCTCGCGGACGTTCTCGTCGGTGCGCCGCAGCTGGACGCCGAGGACGTTCGGTGGCTCCGAGGCGGTGGTCATGCCTCGACAGTAGCCAGCGGCAGCCGTGGAGAATGACCCCCGTGAGGGCGATCTTCTTCGACGAGGACGACGCACGGGCCGTCGTGGCCCGGCTGCGCGCCGACGGCTTCGAGGCCGACGTCGAGCGCGAGCGGCTGGCCGGGGAGGACGACGACGAGGACCACCCGTGGGCGGTGCTGAGCGACGCCCCCGCGTTCATGCTCGAGGTCCTCGTGGACGCGCACGACGGCTGGCTCGACGAGGAGGAGGACGCCGGACGGGAGCGGGAACACGATGACCCGCCCGCGCCGTTGCACCTCCCGACCGCGCCGCGGCGCATCAAGCGACCCGACCTAGGCTGAGGACCCATGACCGACCACCGCATGCTGCTCGTCCACGCCCACCCCGACGACGAGTGCATCAACAACGGCGCCACCATGGCGCGCTACGTCGACCGGGGCGTCGGCGTCACCCTCGTGACCTGCACCGCCGGCGAGATGGGCGAGGTGCTCGTGCCGGAGCTCTCCCACCTCGCCTACGAGGAGAAGGGCGGGCTCGGGGAGCATCGCCGCGGCGAGCTGGACGAGGCGATGGCCGTCCTCGGCGTCACCGACCACCGCTTCCTCGGCGGCTTCGGCCGCTTCCACGACTCCGGCATGGCCTGGCACGAGGAGGGCCACGCGATCCCCGCCGAGGAGATCCCCGACAACGCCTTCTGGAACGCCGACCTCACCGAGGCGGCCGACGAGCTGGTCACGGTGATCCGCGAGGTGCGACCGCAGGTGCTCGTCACCTACGACCAGTTCGGCGGCTACGGCCACCCCGACCACATCCAGGCCCACCGGGTGGCGATGTACGCCGCCCAGCTCGCGGCCGTGCCGTCCTACCGGCTCGAGCTCGGTGAGCCCCACGACGTCGCCAAGATCTACTGGACGGCGATGAGCGAGTCGCGGATGCGGGAGAGCCTGCGCGAGCTCCGGGAGTCCGGCGACACCGAGACCTTCAAGGGCATGGACCCGGACGGCAAGCTGCCGCCCTTCGTCACCCCGGACGAGCTGATCAGCGCGCGGGTCGACGGCGCGGCGACGGTCCAGCGCAAGATGGACGCGCTCGCCAAGCACGCGACCCAGGTCGAGCAGGACGGCCACTTCTTCTCCGGCGCCGAGAGCGGCCACTCGTGGTGGTCCGACGAGTACTACCGCCTGGCGAAGGGGACCCCCGGCGCACCGGGCGCCGACGGGTTCGAGGAGGACCTGTTCGCGGGGCTGTGAGGGCTGCGCTCGGGCTGGCCGCCCTCGCCGTCGGGCTGGTGTCGGGCGCCGCAGGAACGCTCGTCCACCAACGCTGGTGGGGCCTCGCGCTGGCCCTCGCCGCCGCGCTGGCGGCGCTCGCCTGGCTGCCGCCCGGCGGCCCGCGGCTGGCGTTCGCCGTGGGCTGGTGCGTGCCGGTGCTGCGCGGTGCGCTGGAGCGTCCCGGCGGCGGGTTCCTGATCGGCGCGGACGCCGCCGGGTGGTCGTTCCTGGCTGGCTCCGCGGTGCTCCTGGTGGCCGCCCTGGTGACCGGCCTGGCGACCGCCCGAGCGGGTCGTCGTACGTCCGGTGGGACCGTGCCGGGACGCGCCGACGATCCCGGAGTTCGGGGCCTGCCCTCCTAGACTCGCCGCGTGCCGAAGAACCAGACCAGTGCCGCGCAGCCCCGCGAGAAGGCGGGCGCGAAGGTCGTGCTGTGGCTGCTCCTCGGTCTCGCGGTGCTGTTCGGCGGGACCTACGTCGCCGCGCACTACGTCGCCGGCGACAAGGTCCCCCGCAACACGACCGTCGCCGGTGTCCGCATCGGCGGGCACCCCCAGGACGAGGCCGCCGAGCGGCTCCGCGCCGGTCTCGCCGACCGCGTCGCGCGCGACATCGCGACGACCGTCGACGGCGAGCAGGTGGCCGTCGACCCCGCCCAGGCGGGCCTCTCGGTCGACTACGAGTCGTCCGTGGCCGAGGCCGGCGGCGAGGAGAGCTGGGACCCGGCCCGGCTCTGGGACTACTTCACCGGCGGCGAGGACCTCGAGGCCGAGGTCGAGGTCGACGAGACCGCCTACAACGCCTACCTCACCGGGCTCGACGAGCGGCACGGCGCCACGGCGCGCGACGGGGCGATCGCCTTCGCCGGAGCGCAGATCGAGACCACCGACGCCCGCACCGGCCGGGCGCTGGACCCCAGCGACACGCTGACGGCCCTCCGGGGCGCGTTCCTCGACGAGGACCCGTCGGTCGTCGCCCTCGAGACGACCGAGGTGCAGCCCGCCATCGACGCCTCCGACGTGCAGGAGGCCCTCGACGGCTTCGCGTCGCCCGCGGTCGCCGCGCCCGTGACGCTCACCTTCGAGGGCGCGGACGTCAAGGTGTTCCCGGCCGACTACACGGCGGCCCTCTCCCTGGTCCCGACCGACGGCGAGCTGGTGCCGACGCTCGACCCGGCGAAGCTGAACGAGGTCGTGGGCTCCAGGATCAGCCAGGGCGCACCGGTCGACGCCACCGTCGCGCTGGTCGGCGGCCGGCCGCAGGTCGTCCCGGCCAGGCCGGGCGTGACGTTCGACCCCGCCGAGCTCGAGGCCGGCTTCCTCGCTGCGGTCGCCAAGCCGCAGGGCGAGCGGACCCTCGCCCTCAGTGCCACGGTCGCCGAGCCCGACTTCACCACCAAGGAGGCCCGCGCGCTGCGGGTGCGTGAGCGGGTCTCGACCTTCACGACGTACTTCCCCTACGCCGAGTACCGCAACGTCAACATCGGTCGCGCCGCGGAGATCATCGACGGCACCCTGCTCAAGCCCGGCGAGACCTTCTCCCTCAACGACACCGTCGGCGAGCGCACCGAGGCCAACGGCTTCACCAAGGGCTACGTCATCAACGACGGCATCCTCGTGCAGGACCTCGGCGGGGGCGTCTCGCAGATGGCCACGACGCTGTTCAACGCGATGTTCTTCGCCGGGCTCGAGGACGTCGAGCACAAGCCGCACTCGTTCTACATCGACCGCTACCCGGTGGGCCGCGAGGCGACCGTCGCCTGGGGTGCCGTCGACCTGCGCTTCCGCAACGACACCCCCTACGGCGTGCTGATCGACACCTCGTTCACCGACTCCACCCCGTCGTCCTCGGGCGCGGTCACCGTGACCATGTACTCCACGAAGTACTGGGACATCACGACCACCACGGGCGAGCGCCACAACCTCACCCCGCACGAGACCCGACGCATCGACTCGCTGACGTGCCACGCCAACGAGGGCTTCGGCGGCTTCGACATCGACGTGGTGCGCTACTTCCGGCCGGTCGGCGAGAACACCCAGACGCGTGACGACGAGGTCTTCAGCACGACCTACATCCCCAGCGACACGGTGATCTGCACCAACCCCGACGCCGTCGACGAGTAGCAGCCCCTGGTCGAGTGCGCTCGCGGTAGTGGTCGCCACGGGGCCGCGCACTCGACACCGGGTCTACGGCGTCAGCCGGTTCAGGTCGCGCGGGAAGAGCGTGACCTCGCGGACGTTGGCCGCCCCGACGAGCCGGGCGACCCACCGCTCGAGCCCGATGGCGAACCCGCCGTGCGGCGGCATCCCGTGCCGGAACGCCTGCAGGTAGGCGTCGTACGTCGCCGGGTCCTCGCCGCGCGCGCGGATCGCCCGCTCGTAGTCCGACGCGCGGTGCAGCCGCTGGCCGCCCGTGACCAGCTCGAGGCCGCGGAAGAGCAGGTCGAAGCTGTTGGAGGCGGTGGTCGACGGCGCCGCGGACCGGTTCCCGGTCCACGGGTGGGTGTAGAACGGCCGCTTCGCCATCGGGTAGCCCTCGACCGCCAGGAAGTCGCTGCCGTGCTCGGCGAGCGCCCACGCCCCGAGCGCACGCTCGTGCTCGGGCGCGAGGTCCGGCTCGTCCGCCGGCGCCCCGACGAGCGCCAGCGCGTCGGCGAACCGGATCACCGGGACCTCGTCGGGAACGACCGGCGGCAGCGCGCCGGTGCGGGACACCGCGGCCTCCTCCGCCCTGACCGCGTCGACCATGCCGCTCAGCACGTCGCGCAGCACGGCGAGCACGTCGCGGTGGTCGCCGATGAAGCCGAGCTCGACGTCGAGCGAGCGGTACTCCGCCAGGTGGCGCACGGTGTCGTGCGGCTCTGCGCGGAACACCGGGCCGACCTCGTAGACGCGCTCGAAGACCCCGACGAGCTGCTGCTTGTAGAACTGCGGGCTCTGCGCGAGGTAGGCCTCCCGCCCGAACCAGTCGACGGGGAACACGTTGGCCCCCGACTCCGTCGCCGTACCGACGATCTTCGGGGTGGTCACCTCGGTGAAGCCGAGGGCGTCGAGGCTCGCGCGGAAGCCGCGGAGCGAGGCGGCCGCGAGCTCCCACCGGGCACGCTGGGCCGGGTGGCGCCACAGCACGGGGGCGTGGTCGAGGAGCGTCGGCAACGAGACGTCGAGGCCCGGTCGCCACAGCTCGGCCGGCGGTGTGGCGGCCGGCTCGGTGAGGAGCTCGACGAGCGCGTCGGTGACCTCGACGCCACCGGGCGCCTGGGCGTTGGCCGCGGCGGTGCCGGTGACCCGCACCACGGTCTCCTCCGGCGGTACGGCGGCGCCGGCGGGCAGGACGACCTGCGCCAGGCCGCTGCGGTCGCGCACGACCAGGAAGGTGACGCGCGCGAGCTGGCGGCGGCGCTGCACCCACCCCTCGAGGACGACCTCCTCACCGGGCGTGGACGCGGGCAGGTCGTGGCAGAGCGTTCTCATGGATCCTCCTAGTCAGGTTCCTCGGGCGCTGGGTGTTCTCGAGCGAGCTCGAGAGGCCCCAGTCGTCAAGGGGCCCGTGGAGGTGTGGGCGGGGGCAAGGTCGCGGTGCCACCACACCTTCGCCGGCGGTCCCGCTGGGTGCCGGCCTCTCGTCGGTGACGCCGAACGCGCGGACGGCCGCTGCTCTGCCGGCGTGCAGGAGGTTCGTCAGGCCCCACGGTCGTCGTGCTCATGATCGCCGACCCCGGGGGCACGCCTCAACCGATATTCGGTCCTAGGCTCGCGCCATGCTGCTGCACCTCCGCCTGACCGTGCCGCGCGACGTCTCCGACGCCGTCGTCGAGCTGCTGCGCCACGACGACCGGTCGGCCAACCTCACCCTGAGCCGCGGTGCGTCACTCTCCCCGGAAGGGGACCTCGTGGAGTGCGACGTCGCCCGGGAGCTGGCCGGCGAGGTGATCGGCCGCCTCAAGGCGCTCGGCCTGCACGAGTCCGGGGGCATCGTGGTCACGACGCCCACCAGCACGCCGTTCGCCGCCGCCCGACGTCTCGAGCGGGTGGCGCCCGGTGACCCCGACGACGCGGTCATCTGGGACTCGGTCATCGAGAACTGCTGGGCCGCGAGCCGGCCGACCGTGTCCTACTACCTGTTCTTCGTCCTGGCCAGCCTGCTGGCGGCCATCGCCGTCATCACCGACTCCTCGGTCCTGGTCATCGGGGCCATGGTCGTCGGCCCGGAGTTCGGCACCGTGGCGGCCGTCGCCACCGGGCTCGTGTTCGCGCGGCACCGGCTCACGGGTCGGGCGCTGCGGCTGCTGCTGAGCGGCGTCGTGGTGTCGGTGGTCGTGGTCGCGCTGCTGAGCCTGCTCGGCGGCCTCACGGGGCTGATCACCCCCGAGATGGTCACCCGTCCGCGCCCGCAGACCGGCTTCATCTGGCACCCCGACAGCTGGTCCTTCATCGTCGCCCTCATCGCTGGCGCGGCCGGCGTGCTGGCCATGACGACCGCGCGCGCCAACGCGATGGTCGGGGTCTTCATCTCCGTCACGACCATCCCGGCCGTCGGGAACCTCGGGCTGGCCATCGGGGTGTGGACGCCGTCGGAGATCGGCGGGTCCGCGGCCCAGCTCGCGGTCAACATCAGCGGCATGGTCCTCGCCGGGGTGGTCGTCCTGGTCCTCCAACGGCTGCTCTGGGTCCGTACGCTGCGCGCGGCCGACCGCCTCTTCGCCCGCGGTGGCCCGCGGCCCTCGGACGGCGGTGGCGGGGAGGTCAGCGCCGAGCGGCGGCGCGCGCCGTGAGCCCGAGCACGGCCACGGCCGCGATCGCGGCGACGACCCCCACGAGGGTGGAGGCCGGCTCGTCGGTGAGCCGCCCGACCGCGATCCAGGCCAGTCCCCACGCCGCGGCCGCGGCGAAGGCCCACCGCGGCCCGGTCCGGGCCACGACCACCGCCGCGACCACGACGACCACGGCGATGACGAGCGCCGCGACGAGCTCGCCCACGAGCGTGTAGGTCTCGACGCCCTCGGCGACCAGGGTGGCGGTGACGTTGGCGCACGTCGCCACCGCCACCCAGCCCAGGTAGAGGCCGAACGTTCCGTCCACCACGACGCGTTGCACGAGCGAGGGCGCGGGTCCGAGGTCGGCCAGGCGCTGGACGAGCACACCGAGGACGACGACCAGCGCGAGGATCACGACGACGGACGCCCACAGCCAGCCCTGCTGGGTGACCAGCAGCCAGCCGGCGTTGAGGACCATGGAGGCGGCGGCGAGCCACCCGGTGCTCCGGGCGCGCGGGTCCGTGGTCGACGCGGGCAGCCACTGCCACAGCGTGTAGGCGGCCAGGCCGGCGTACACCACCGACCAGATCGAGAAGGCCGGCCCGAGCGGTGCGAGCAGGGTGGCGTCGGCCGCGAGCGCGCCGCCGGAGCTCTCCTCGACGCGGGTGCCGATCACGCCCACGCCGACGAGCGTGCCGACGATGCAGAACACCTCAGCGAGGGTGACGCCGACCTGCCGGCCGCGGTCGGCTGCGGTGGGCGCGGGTGCGGTGGTGCGCTGCACGGTGGTCATGTCCCCATCCAACACGGCGGCGGGTGGGGCGGGCGAGGCTACGAGGCGACGAGGTAGCGGTTGGTGTGGTGGGTGACGAAGCCGTGCCGCTCGTAGAGCGCGACGGCGCCCTCGTTGTCGGTCTCCACGTGCAGCAGTGCGGTGGTCGCGCCGAGCGACGCACCCCAGTCGAGGAGCTCGGCCATGAGGGCGGTGGCCAGCCCGCGGCGGCGCTCGGCCGGGTCCACGACGAGCGACTCGAGGAGCAGCCAGTCGCCGGACAGCACACCGCGCCCGGTCGCGAGGCCGGCGCCCAGCGACACCGTCGCCGACCCCTGCCGCTCGTCGAGGGCGGCGGGGACGTCGGCCGCGGCCGCCCGCACCGAGCGCAGCGCGCGGGCGACGGACGCGAGCTGGGCGTGCGCGTCGCCCGAGCCCATCGGGGCGAAGCCCAGCGGCGCCAGGGTGTGCTCGACGTCCGACCCCCGCTGCACCTGGACGAGCGGGGCCTGGTCGCGGGCCTCGTAGAAGCGGCGTACGCCGAAGGCCGCGTCGGCCCAGCCGATGCCGGGCTCGTGCATGGCGAGCGCCGAGTTGCCGCGGCGTCGCAGGCGACCACCGTGCGGGGGAGAGGCCCGCAGCAGCCAGCGACCGAGGGGCTCGGTGGTGACCGAGTCCCAGAGGGCCGCGACGTGCTCCTCCACCTCCTGGGGCGACACCCGCGACCGCACCGACGCGCGCGGTGGCACGGGCTTGCCGGTCACGAGGTCGGCGAGGGCGATGACGACGGGGCCGGCCTGGCCGGGCGGTCCGTCGCGGTCGATGGTGAGCGAGTCCGCGCCCCACGCCGTACAGGTGCCGAGCACGTCGGTCGCGCGCCCGTCGGGCAGCAGGTGGCGTACGACGACGCGCTGGCCCACGACGTGGGGGCCGAGGCGGTGGCGGCCCGCCCGCGTCTCGTCCGTCTCGCCGGGGTGGGGTTCTGGCGTGTCGGGCACCCGCCGGATACTAGAGTGGGAGGTCTGCAGGACCCGATCCGACCACCCCGCTCACAGCCGCCTTCAGGAGGACCTGGTGACCTACGTCATCGCCCAGCCGTGCGTCGACCTCAAGGACCGCGCGTGCGTCGACGAGTGCCCCGTCGACTGCATCTACGAGGGGAAGCGGATGCTCTACATCCACCCTGACGAGTGCGTCGACTGCGGTGCCTGCGAGCCGGTCTGCCCGGTCGAGGCGATCTTCTACGAGGACGACACCCCGGAGGAGTGGAAGGGCTACTACGACGCCAACGTCCACTTCTTCGACGACCTCGGCTCGCCCGGCGGCGCGGCCAAGATGGGCGTCATCGACAAGGACCACGAGCTCGTCGCCGCGCTGCCCCCGCAGGAGCACGACGAGTGACCGACCTTCCGCTGGTCGAGGAGGTCGCCCAGCGACCCCCACGAGACCACCGGAAGGTCTCGCAGCGGCTCCCGGACTTCCCCTGGGACAAGCTGACGACGTACGCCGCAACGGCGCGCGCCCACCCCGACGGGGTCTGTGACCTCTCGGTCGGCACGCCCGTCGACCCCACCCCTGCGGTCGTCCAGGACGCGCTGCGGGCGGCGGCCGACGCGCCGGGCTACCCCACGACGATCGGTCTCGAGGCGACGCGGCAGGCGGCGATCGACTGGCTGGCGCGCCGCCACGGCGTGACCGGCCTGGGGCTCGACGGCGTGCTGCCGGTGACCGGCTCCAAGGAGCTGATCGGGTCGATGGCGCTCCACCTGGGCATCGGCCCCGGCGACCTCGTCGGCTACCCGGCGCTCGCCTACCCGACCTACGAGGTCGGCGCGGCGCTCGCCGGTGCCGACAGCCTGGCGACCGACTCCCTCACCGCGTTCGGGCCCCGCACCCCGCGCCTGCTGTGGCTCAACAGCCCCGCCAACCCGACCGGCCGCGTCCTGCCGCTGGCCCACCTCCGCAAGGTGGTCGAGTGGTGTCGCGAGCGCGGCACGGTCCTCGTCTCCGACGAGTGCTACATCGAGTGCGCGTGGTCCGACGACCCCGCCGAGCGCCCGCTGTCGATCCTCGACCCGCAGGTCAGCGGCGGCTCCCTCGACGGCATCCTCGCCGTCCACTCGCTGTCCAAGCGGTCCAACCTCGCCGGCTACCGCTGCGCGTTCCTGGCCGGTGACCCGGCGCTCGTCGGCGAGCTGCTCGCGGTCCGGAAGAACCTCGGCCTCCAGATGCCCGGCCCGCAGCAGCGCGCGATGATCGCCGCCCTCGACGACGACGCCCACGTGGACGTGCAGCGCGCGACCTACGCCGCGCGCCGCCTGCTCCTGAAGGGCGCCCTGGAGACCGCCGGCTTCCGCATCGACCACTCCGAGGCCTCTCTCTACCTCTGGGCGACCCGGGGCGAGGACTGCTGGCAGACCGTCGCCGCGCTCGCCGAGCAGGGGATCCTGGTGGCGCCGGGCGAGTTCTACGGTCCGGCCGGGCGCGAGCACGTACGCGTCGCCTTCACCGCGACCGACGAGCGGGTCGCCGCGGCCGCCCGCCGTCTGACCCCGTGAGGTCCGACTTGTTGGGGTAGTCCGTCACCTGGAGGGGGTTGTGAAGGCCTCCAGGTGACGGACTCCCCGCTCGAGCGGGGACTCCGACCGCCGGCAGGAACCGTCAGTCGAAGACGTCCACGTGGACGTGGTCGCGGTGCTCGAGGATCGCCCGGTCCCCGCGGGAGGACGACGGGACGCGGTAGTCGCCCCACCCGTCACCGGACCACGAGCCGGCGCGCCAGATGCGGTCGTCGAAGATCACGGTCTTGACGTCGAGCCGGTCGGCGTTGGCCACGAGGTAGGACGCCATCGCCCAGCCGCGCTTCTTGTTCTCGTCGGTGATCGGCCGGAAGAACACGTCGATCGCGCGCCCCTCGTAGTGGGCCGAGCCCTCCATGTGTCCGCTCGAGACGCCGCCGGGCTCGAACCCGCCGAGCGACAGCGCGCCGAAGCGCTCCTCGAGGTCACGGCGTACGACGGCCGCGCGCGAGACGAGGCCGGTCTCGTCGATCGCGTCGTCCGCCTCGTCGGCATCGCCCGGGACGTCGCACCAGAGGGCGGCACGCGAGTTGCCGGTGAGCGCGGAGGCGAGCGCGCGGCCGTCCTTCTCGTGGTCGGCGTAGGCGCCGGGGTAGCCCGAGCGCTGCACCTCCTGCGCGGCCACGGTGATCTCCATGCTGTCGTAGCCGTCGACCTTCTGCAGCGCGTCGTAGAAGGCGTTGGTGGCGAAGACCGGGTCGGTCAGCTGCTCCACGGTGCCCCAGCCCTGGGAGGGCCGCTGCTGGAACAGGCCGACGGAGTCCCGGTCGCCGTAGTCGATGTTGTAGAGCTTGGACTCCTGGTACGCCGTCGCGAGGGCGATGCTGGCCGCCCGTGCGGGCATCCCGCGCTCGATGGAGACGGCCGTGATGAGGGCGGCGTTCTCGGCCTGCTCCAGGTCGATCTCGACGGTGTGGCCGTCGACCTCGGCGGTGCAGCCGCTGGTGTCGAGGATGGGCGGGACGGCGCCCCGGTCCACGAGCACCACGGCGGTCGCCACGGCCCCGAGCGCGACCACCGCGCCGATGGTGGCCGTGCGGAGGGAGGGCATGGAGGTCCTAGTTGGCGTGGAGTGCCGCGTTGAGGGCGATCCCGTCGCCCTTCCACGGCACCGCCTCGATGGCGCCGCTGACCGAGTTGCGGCGGAACAGGATGTTGTCGACGCCCGAGAGGGTGGCGGCCTTCACGACCGCCGGCTTGCCGTCCATGTCGGTGACGGTCACCTTGGTGCCGGCGGTGACGTAGCAGCCGGCCTCCACGACGCAGTCGTCACCGAGCGAGATGCCGATGCCGGCGTTGGCGCCCAGCAGGCAGCGCTCGCCGACCGAGATGGTCTCCTTGCCGCCGCCGGACAGGGTGCCCATGATCGACGAGCCACCACCGACGTCGGTGCCGTCGCCCACGACGACGCCTGCCGAGATGCGGCCCTCGACCATCGACGCGCCGAGCGTGCCGGCGTTGAAGTTCACGAAGCCCTCGTGCATCACGGTGGTGCCCTCGGCCAGGTGGGCGCCGAGGCGGACCCGGTCGGCGTCGGCGATGCGCACGCCGGTGGGCAGGACGTAGTCGGTCATCCGCGGGAACTTGTCGACGCCGAAGACCTGCACGACGTGACCGGGCACGACGGTGCGGAGCTTGGCGCGCACCTGCTCGAAGCCGTCCACCGCGCACGGTCCGGCGGAGGTCCACACCACGTTGGCGAGCAGGCCGAAGATGCCGTCGAGGTTCACGCCGTGCGGCTTCACGAGGCGGTGGGAGAGCAGGTGGAGCCGCAGCCAGACGTCCTCGGTCGAGGCAGGCGCGGCGTCGAGGTCGTCGATCTCGACCAGGCGCAGCACGCGGGTGACGCCGCGCAGGTCGTCCTCGCCGCCGTCGAGGTGGGCGAGCTCCTCCGACGGGCCGCCCTCGGTCGCACCGAGGACGGGGGAGGGGAACCAGGCGTCGAGCACGGTGTCGCCGTGCAGGGTCAGCAGGCCGTAGCCGGAGGCAGCAGTCACCCGCACAGCGTACGGAAGTCGCCCCACCGGAGCGGGTGCCGGCCTACTGCCCGGCGCGGCCGTCGATGCACTCCCGCACGAGGTCGGCGTGCCCGCAGTGGCGGGCGTACTCCTCGATCATGTGGACCACGATGTCGCGCACCTCGCTGGGCTCGCCGTGCACGTCGACGACGGCGTCGAGGTCGGTGCGCTCGAGCACGTCGCGGGCGTAGGCGATCTCGGACTGCCAGAGCGCGTGGCTGGCGCGCACCAGGTCGTCGTCGGCGGCGGGGAAGTTGAAGCCGGCGTCCTCGTCCTCGCCCGAGAAGAGGCGGGGGATGTCCATGCGCCCCTCGATCACCCGGCGGAACCAGCTCTGCTCGACCCGCGCCATGTGCCGCACCAGGCCGAGCAGCGAGATGTTGGACGGCGGGACCGCCTTGGTCGCCAGCTGCTCCGCGGTCAGGTCGTCGCACTTGAGCGCGAGCGTCTGCCGGTAGTGCTCGAGGTAGCCCACGAGGCACGCGCGCTCGCCCCGCGTCGGCCCCACCTGCATCCGCGGGTCCTGGTCGGTCGGGAGCCACATGCCGTCGTATCCGGGGTTCGCCATGGGGCAACCCAACCTCACCACCGTCGGGCGGACCAAACGGTTTGCGCGGGCTTTCACGCGCGCACGGTGTCGCGGGAGCCCCGGCCCGTTCGGTCCGTACGACGTGCACGCCCGAATCCGATTGGCGGGCGCGCGAGCCCGAGCCGTACGATCGGGTCAGGCGTCTGAGCCGTCATCAGCGGCGAGCCTCGGGAAGAACGGGTACGGCGATCCGGCCGCGGCCCCACTAGAACCCGACGGGTCCGGCCCGACACAGCCGAAACGAAGCGGGGGTCCCCGGACCCCAAGCGAGGTGGTACCGCGGCAGGGATGTCGTCCTCGTGTCAGTCACGACCGAGACGTACGACGCCACCGCAGGAGCCCCAGATGACCTACCCGAAGGTCTCGCACACCGACGCCACCACCGTCGCCAGCAGCCCGCGCTTCCCGGAGATCGAGGAGGCGGTGCTCGCCTACTGGGAGTCCGACGACACCTTCCGCGCGAGCGTCGAGCAGCGCGACGCCGGCGCCGACGGCGAGAACGAGTTCGTCTTCTACGACGGCCCGCCCTTCGCGAACGGCCTGCCGCACTACGGCCACCTGCTCACCGGCTACGTCAAGGACCTCATCCCGCGCTACCAGACCATGCGTGGCCACCGGGTCGAGCGCCGGTTCGGCTGGGACACCCACGGCCTGCCCGCCGAGCTCGAGGCGATGCGCCTCAACGGCATCAAGACCACCGACGAGATCGTCGAGCTGGGCATCGAGAAGTTCAACGAGGCCTGCCGCCAGTCGGTCCTGAAGTACACCGGCGAGTGGCGCGACTACGTCACCCGCCAGGCGCGCTGGGTCGACTTCGACAACGACTACCGCACGATGAACCCGGAGTTCATGGAGTCGGTCATCTGGGCCTTCAAGCAGCTGCACGACAAGGGCCTGGTCTACGAGGGCTTCCGCGTGCTGCCGTACTGCTGGCAGGACGAGACGCCGCTGTCCAACCACGAGCTGCGCATGGACGACGACGTCTACCAGATGCGCCAGGACCCGGCCGTCACCGTCGGGTACGACGTCACGACCGAGGGCGTCTTCCAGGGCGTCAAGGTCCTCGTCTGGACGACGACGCCGTGGACCCTGCCCTCCAACCTCGCCGTCATGGTGGGCGAGGACATCGACTACGTCGTCGTCGAGTCCGACGGGCCGACCGGCAGCGCGGAGCGCTACCTGCTCGCCGAGGCCCGCCTGGCGTCGTACGCCCGCGAGCTCGGCGACGAGCCGACGGTCACCTGGCGCGGGACGGGTGCCGACCTCGTCGGCCTGGAGTACGCGCCGCCGTTCTCCTACTACGCGGGCCACGAGCGCGCGTTCCGCCTCGTGCCCGCCGAGTTCGTCACGACCACGGACGGCACCGGGCTGGTGCACACCGCCGGCGCCTTCGGTGAGGACGACAAGGTCGTCACCGACCGCGAGGGCATCGAGGCGGTCATGCCCGTCGGCAAGGACGGGCGCTTCACGTTCCCGGTCACCGACTACGAGGGCATGCAGGTCTTCGACGCCAACCTCCACATCATCGACCACCTCAAGGCCGCCACGAGGGGCGAGCCCGGCGGGTCGGTCACCCCCGGCACCGTCCTCGTGCGCCGTGAGACCTACGACCACTCCTACCCGCACTGCTGGCGCTGCCGGCAGCCGCTGATCTACAAGGGCGTCTCGTCGTGGTTCGTCGAGGTGACCAAGGTCAAGGAGCGCCTCATGGCGCTCAACCAGGACATCCGCTGGGTGCCGGAGCACATCAAGGACGGCCAGTTCGGCAAGTGGCTGGAGAACGCCCGCGACTGGTCGATCACCCGCAACCGCTTCTGGGGCAGCCCGGTGCCGGTGTGGAAGTCCGACGACGAGCACTACCCCCGCGTCGACGTCTACGGCTCCTTCGAGGAGATCGAGCGCGACTTCGGCACGCTGCCACGCGACGAGGACGGCAACCCCGACCTGCACCGGCCGTTCGTCGACGAGCTCACCCGGCCCAACCCCGACGACCCGACCGGTCGGTCGACCATGCGCCGCGTCACCGACGTCCTCGACGTGTGGTTCGACTCCGGCTCGATGTCCTTCGCGCAGGTGCACTACCCGTTCGAGAACAAGGACTGGTTCGACAACCACTTCCCGGGCGACTTCATCGTCGAGTACATCGGCCAGACCCGCGGCTGGTTCTACACGATGCACGTCCTGGCGGGCGCGATCTTCGACCGGCCGGCGTTCTCGACGTGCCTCAGCCACGGCATCGTGCTGGGCAACGACGGCCAGAAGATGTCGAAGTCGCTGCGCAACTACCCCGATGTGCGCGAGGTCTTCGACCGCGACGGCGCCGACGCGATGCGCTGGTTCCTCATGTCGAGCCCGATCCTGCGCGGCGGCAACCTCGTCGTCACCGAGCAGGGCATCCGTGACTCGGTGCGGCAGGTGCTCATCCCGCTGTGGAACAGCTGGTCGTTCTTCAGCCTGTACGCCAACGCGGCGAAGGGCGGCGAGGGGTACGACGCCACGTGGCGCACCGACAGCGCTCACCCGATGGACCGCTACATCCTGGCCAAGCTGCGCGACTACGTCGCCGCGATGACCGACCAGCTCGACAACTACGAGGTCGCCGCGGCCTGTGACTCGACCCGCGGCTTCCTCGACGTGCTGACGAACTGGTACATCCGGCGTTCCCGCGAGCGCTTCTGGGACGAGGACGCCGACGCATTCGACACCCTCCACACGGTGCTCGAGGTCGTCTGCCGCGCCACGGCGCCGCTGATGCCGCTCACCACCGAGGAGGTCTGGCGCGGACTGACCGGCGAGCGCTCGGTCCACCTGACCGACTGGCCGTCCGCCGACGAGCTGCCCTCGGACGAGTCCCTGGTCGCGTCGATGGACACCGTCCGCGACGTCTGCTCGGCAGGGTCCGCGCTGCGCAAGGCGGCCAACCTCCGCAACCGCCTCCCGCTCGCCCGGCTGACCGTCGTCACCGACGCCGACCTCGACGGGTTCGAGCAGCTGATCGCCGACGAGCTGAACCTCAAGGCCGTCGAGGTGCTCGCGGTGGACGCGCCCGAGGCGGCGTCGTACGGCGTCTCGCAGCGACTCACGGTCAACGCCCGCGCGGCCGGTCCGCGCCTGGGCAGGGACGTCCAGCTCGCCATCAAGGGATCGAAGTCCGGCGACTGGTCGGTCGCCGACGACGGCACCGTGACCGCCGGCGGGCTCGCGCTCGTCGAGGGGGAGTACGCCCTCGAGACGGTGGCCGGCTCCTCGGACGGCGACACCGCGATCGGCATGCTGCCGCGCGGCGGCTTCGTCGTCCTCGACACCGCCGTCACGCCCGAGCTGGAGGCCGAGGGCACCGCCCGCGACCTCATCCGCGCGGTCCAGCAGGCCCGCAAGGACGCCGGGCTCCAGGTCAGCGACCGGATCAGCCTCACGATCTCGGGCCCGGACGCCACCCTGGCCGCGGCGCGGGCCCACGAGGCCCTGATCGCGGAGGAGACGCTGGCGACCGCGGTGTCGTACGCCGACGCGGCTGCCGTCGACGTGGAGGTCGCCCGGACCTGAGCCCCGGGAGGGCGCGACTGGTTGAATCGAGCCATGGCACACCTCGACCTGTCCGCCGACGTCGTCACCCTGACCCAGCAGCTCGTCGACGTCTTCTCCGTGAGCCACCAGGAGCAGGAGATCGCCGACGCGGTCGAGGCGGCCCTGCAGGCCCTGCCGCACCTCACCGTGACCCGGCGCGGCCACACGATCGTCGCGCGCACCGAGCTCGGCCTGGGGGAGCGGGTGGTGATCGCCGGACACCTCGACACCGTCCCGGTCAACGACAACTGGCCCTCCCGCCTCGAGGACGGCGTGCTGCACGGGCTCGGCAGCTGCGACATGAAGGGCGGCGACGCGGTGATGCTCAAGCTCGCCGCCGACGTCGCCTCGCCCAACCGCGACCTCACCTTCATCTTCTACGAGGCCGAGGAGGTCGACTCGGTCCACAACGGCCTGCGCAAGCTGACCGAGAGCGACCCCGACCTCCTGCAGGCCGACTTCGCGATCCTCATGGAGCCGAGCAACGCCTCGATCGAGGCGGGCTGCCAGGGGACGATGCGCGTCGACGTGCGCACGACGGGCGAGCGCTCGCACAGCGCCCGCAGCTGGAAGGGCGTCAACGCCATCCACCTCGCCGCGCCCGTGCTCGCCCGGCTCAACGACTACGTCGCGCGCCGGCCGGAGATCGACGGCCTGACCTTCCACGAGGGGCTCAACGCGACCGGCATCCGTGGCGGGGTCGCCGGCAACGTGATCCCCGACGAGTGCGTGGTCGAGGTCAACTTCCGGTTCGCCCCCGACCGCACCGAGGCCGACGCCGAGGCGTTCGTGCGCGACTTCTTCGAGGGCTACGACGTCACGGTGACCGACATGGCCGCCGGCGCCATGCCCGGCCTCGACCGGCCCGCGGCCAAGGCGTTCGTCGAGGCGGTCGGCGGCGAGGCCGCGCCGAAGTTCGGCTGGACCGACGTCGCCCAGTTCACCAGGCTCGGCGTCCCCGCGGTGAACTTCGGCCCCGGCGACCCGATGTTCGCCCACAAGCAGGACGAGCACGTGCCGACCGAGCACGTCGAACGCTGCGAGCGGATCCTCAAGGAGTGGCTGGCATGAACACCCGACGCACCGACCGGCACGCCGACCGCGTGGCCGGCCCCGTCATCGAGCGCCGCGGCCAGGTCCACGAGGGCAGCACGACCGACCAGCGCCTGCTCGACTCCAGGGGCGCCACCGACTGGGTGCACACCGACCCGTGGCGGGTCCTGCGGATCCAGGCGGAGTTCGTCGAGGGCTTCGGCGCGCTCGCCGAGACCGGTCCCGCGATCGCGGTCTTCGGCTCCGCGCGGACCCCGGTCGACCACCCCTTCTACGCGATCGGCGAGGAGGTCGGCCGCAAGCTGGTCGAGGCCGGCTTCGCCGTCATCACCGGCGGCGGGCCCGGCGCGATGGAGGCGGCCAACAAGGGGGCCTGTGAGGCCGGCGGTGCGAGCGTCGGCCTCGGCATCGAGCTGCCCTTCGAGTCCGGCCTCAACCAGTGGGTCGACAAGGGCATCAACTTCCGTTACTTCTTTGCCCGCAAGACGATGTTCGTGAAGTACTCCCAGGGCTTCGTCGTGCTGCCCGGCGGGCTCGGCACCCTCGACGAGCTCTTCGAGGCGCTGACGCTGGTGCAGACGCGCAAGGTCACGTCGTTCCCCATCGTGCTCATCGGCACGTCCTACTGGTCGGGGCTGTTCGACTGGCTGCGGGAGACCGTGCTGGCCGAGGGCAAGATCAACGTCGCCGACCTCGACATGATGGTGCTGACCGACGACGTCGACGAGGCGGTGTCGTTGATGGTGGCCGCCCGCGAGGACCGCTGGCCCACGCCCGAGGCGGAGCGACCCGAGTGATGATGTGGTTCTTCGCGGTCCTCGTCGTCCTCGTGCTCGGCGGCGTCGCGATGGTGGCATCGGGCCGCGGCGGCTCGATGCCCCCGGCGTACGACGACCGCCCGGACCTCGCGCTCCCCGACGACCGGCCGATCGCGGCGCAGGACCTGCGTCGGGTGCGCTTCCCGCTCGCGTTCCGCGGCTACCGGATGTCCGACGTGGACGCCCTGCTCGCCCGGCTGGCGACCGAGCTCGACGACGAGCTCGAGGACGAGCGCAGGGACGAGCGCGAGGGGGAGCGCAGCGACGAGCCGGGGCCCGGTCCCGACGGTCCGGCGTCGTCTGGCGAGCCGCCACGCCTCTAGGGCAGACTGCCGCGTCATGTCGTTCACGATCGTCGTCTGGATCCTCACGGCCCTCGCGGCCGTGGCGATCGTGCTGACCAGGCTGCGGCTCCGCAACGATGCCGCTGCCGGTCGCCTCTCCATCAGCAGCCGCGTGCCCCTCACGCACTTCGTCGCCGGCACGGTCGCCCTCGTGCTGTGGCTGGGGGTGCTGCTCGCGCCGGAGGACTCCGTGCTCGGCGGACCGCTCGTCGGCATCGTCGCGATCGCCTGCTGGTGGCTCACCGCCGTGTGCGGTCTGCTCATCCTGGCGCGCTGGCTGCCCACCAAGGGGCGTCACGCGCCCGAGGCCGCCGGCGACTCGTGGAGCGACGGGCCGGGCCTGTCCCTGCTGGCCCACCTCGGCATGGTGGTCGGCGTGCTGGTCTTCACCTACGCCTACCTCACCGCGGCCGTGTGATGCGTGCGCCGCGCACCCGGTCGGCGTACGCCGCTGTGCTGACGACGGCGGCGCTGGCGGTCGCGGGCCTCGCCCAGCCGGTGGCTGCACCCGCCGTCGCCGCCGCAGCCGAGGGCCCCGGCGAGCGCCCGGCGGTGGTCGAGGTCCGCACGATCGGCCACTCGGTCCAGGGACGGCCGATCCGGGCGTGGCGCCTCGGGGAGCCGGGCAGGCGCCGCATCGTGCTGGTGTCGACGATGCACGGCAACGAGCCGCACACCCGCCGGATCCTCGAGACCCTGCGCGACGGGCGACCGGTGCGCGGCGTCGACCTGTGGGTGCTGCCGACCTACAACCCCGACGGGCTCGCCCGCGGGACCCGCCGCAACGCCCGTGGCGTCGACCTCAACCGCAACTTCCCCCACCTGTGGAAGGACCTCGACGGGAGCTACGAGTCCGGTCCCCGCCCGGCGAGCGAGCCGGAGACGCGTGCGGTGATGTCGTTCCTCGAGGAGGTCGACCCGCGCCGGGTGATCAGCTTCCACCAGCCGCTGCACGGCGTCGACACGGACACCAAGGACCCGGGCTTCGCGCGTCGCCTGGCGCGGGCCCTGCGGCTCCCGCGCACCACCCTCGACTGCGGCGGGTTGTGCCACGGCACCATGACGATGTGGTTCAACCACCGCTTCCGGGGCTCGGCCCTCACCGTCGAGTACGGCAGCCGGCCCTCGCGGCACCGGATGGGCGTCCAGGCCCCCCGGCAGCTGCTGGGCGTGATCGGCGCGCACCGCACGCGCGGCTGACCGCCGGGCGCCCCGCTCAGCGGCCGTGGAAGACCGGCTGCTCCTTGGCCATGAACGCGTCGACCGCGGCGAGGTGGTCCTCGGTGCCGCCGGTCAGCGCCATCTTGTCGGCCTCGAAGGCCAGCGACTCCTCCAGCGGGTGCGCAGCGGCGTACGCCACCGCCTGCCGGATCGAGCCGAACGCGACGGTCGGGCCCGACGCGAGCCGGGCGGCGAGCTCGCCGACCACCTGCGGGAGCTCCTCGGCGGTGACGACCTGCGTGGCCAGCCCCAGCTCGAGGGCCTCCTGGGCGGAGACCGTGCGCGGGAAGTAGAGCAGCTCCATCGCCTTGGCGCGGCCCACGAGGCGCGGCAGGGTCCAGCTCGACCCGGTGTCGCACGACAGCGCCACACCGGCGAAGGAGGTGTTGAAGCCGGCGGAGTCGACGACGACGCGGAAGTCGGCGGCGAAGGCGAGGCTGGCACCGGCGCCCGCCGCGACGCCGTTGACCGCCGCGACGACGGGCTTGGGCATCGTTGCCAGTGCCAGCACGATCGGGTTGTAGTGCTGCTCGACGGTGTCCGACAGCGGGACGTCCGCCTCGCCCTTCAGTCCGGCGAGGTGCTCCTTGAGGTCCTGGCCGACGCAGAAGGCGCGGCCGCTGCCGGTGAGCACGACGCACCGCACCTCGGGGTCCCCGGCGACCCGGTGGACGGTGTCGCGCAGCAGGTCCTTGGTGGCGACGTCGAGGCCGTTCATCGCCTCGGGGCGGTTGAGCGTGATCGTCGCGACGCCGTCCTCGACGTTCAGCAGGACGGGGGGCTGGGAGGTCGTCATGGCCGCAGTCTGCCTGACCGACATCGTGTGTTTGCGCCCTGTGGTGCCGATCACGCACGTCATGGGGGATAATGACGTCGTACGACGCCGATCGAGGTGGCCGAAAGACACTGAGCCGCCTCGATTCGCATGTGAAGAGCCACATCCAGTGATGGCTGAACAGGAAGAGGTGCGCCGATGGCCGCCATGAAGCCCCGCACGGGCGACGGACCGCTCGAGGTCACGAAGGAAGGCCGCGGCATCGTCATGCGCGTCCCGCTCGAGGGCGGTGGACGGCTGGTGGTGGAGCTCAACGCCGAGGAGGCCTCGGCTCTCGGTGACGCCCTCAAGGACGTCGTCGGCTGATCGTGCCCAGCACCGCACTGCCTCCCCAGGTCTCGCCGCCCGAGTTCGCCCTGAGCCCAGCGCTGCCCCACCAGATCGGGGGCGCGGAGGTCTGGGCGTTCCCGGTCCTCCCCGACGAGGACGGGCCGCTCCTCGGACCGGGCGCCGACGAGGCCGGTGACGCCCTGGGGGTCGACCTGCTCGCCGCGCTCGAGGTGTCGCGAGCCACCGGTCGCACCGGCGAGGTGACGACGGTCCCGGTCTCCGGCCGGGTCGACACCGAGCCCGACGGGTCCGGCGGGCCCGGCCTCGTGCTGCTCGTCGGGGTGGGCGAGGCGACCGCGACCGACTTCCGCCGGGCCGGGGCCGCTCTCGCCCGCGCCACCAAGGACCGCGGCAGCGTCGTGACCTCGCTCGCGTCGATCGCGCCCGACGAGGGACTCGGTGCCTTCGTCATCGGGGCGATGCTCGGGTCGTTCGCCTTCCACTGGCGCTCCACCGGCCCCAAGGAGCGTCCGGTCGCGCGGATCGTGCTCGCCGGCGTGGACGACGACGGCGCCGACGACGAGCTCGCCCGGGCGATCGCGCTGGGCGGCGCCGGCTGGCGCTCCCGCACCCTCGCGACCGTCCCCGCCAACCTGAAGACGCCGGCCTGGCTGGCCGAGCAGGCCGTCGAGGTCGGCGAGGCGGCCGGCCTGGACGTCCAGGTCTGGGACGACGCGCGGCTGGAGGCCGAGGGCTTCGGCGGCATCCGCGCCGTCGGCGGCGGCTCGGTCAACGAGCCTCGGCTCATCCGCATGGACTACACCCCGCGCGGGGCCACCAAGCGCATGCCCACGGTGGTGATCGTCGGCAAGGGCATCACCTTCGACACCGGCGGTCTCGACATCAAGCCCAGCGAGGGCATGCTGACGATGAAGCGCGACATGAGCGGCGGCGGCGCCGTCATCGCGACGATGGCCGCGCTCCGCGACGTCGACTGCCCGGTCCGCGTGGTCGGCCTGGTGCCGGCCGCGGAGAACGCCGTCAGCGGCTCCGCCATGCGACCCGGCGACGTCATCACGCACTTCGGGGGCCGCACCTCCGAGGTCAACAACACCGACGCCGAGGGCCGCCTCGTCCTGGCCGACGCGATGGCGTACGCCGTCAGCGAGATCGCCCCGGCCGCCCTCGTCGACATCGCCACCCTCACCGGTGCGATGAAGGTGTCGCTCGGCCAGTGGACCGGCGGCTACTTCGCCAACCACGACGGTCTCGCCGACCAGGTGAAGGCAGCCGCGGCCGCGTCGGGCGAGAGTGCCTGGCGGATGCCGCTGGTCGCGGACTACGAGGAGAAGGTCGCCTCCGGCATCGCCGACGGCGACAACGCCGCGGGCGGGGCGGGCGCCATCACGGCGGCGCTGTTCCTCCAGCACTTCGCCGGCGACGTGCCCTGGGCGCACATCGACTTCGCCTCCGCCGCCGAGTCCCCGACCGACCGCTTCGAGTGGACCGCGGGCCCCAGCGGCTGGGGCCCGCGCCTCCTGCTGACCTGGCTCGGCTCCGACGACCCGCTGGCCGGGATCGTCTGATGCTCGGGCTGACCGTCCGCTGGTCCCTCGCCGACGCGCCCGAGGGCGTCGAGGAGCAGCTGGCGGCCTACGTCGCCGAGACGTCCCACGCCCGGTTCACCGGCATGGCCGGGCTGCGCTTCAAGACCTGGCGCCAGGTGCCGGGGGAGTGGTTCGAGGGCTGCTACGTCTTCGCCACCAGCGAGGCGCGCGAGGACTTCCAGCGCACCTTCACCCAGGACGCCCCCGACGCCCCGGGGTCCCGGATCATCGGCAGCCCGCCGATCCTCATCGAGGCCTGCGACATCGTGGCCGTCGCCGAGGGCTGGGACGGGTTCGAGGCCTCGCCACGGTGCTGATGGCGCTCGCGCGTCAGTCCTGACGACGTCGGGCGCCGAGCGCGGTGGCTGAGGCCCCGGTGCCGGCTGCTGCGTCATGCGAACCCGCACCCATACGTACGCCTTCGTATGACGTCCGCCGTGGGCCGAGCAGGTCAGCGAGCGGAGCGAGCGCCATCAACCAGCTTCGGGCGCCCACTCCTTCTTCGCGGCGAGCAGGCCGTCGCCGACGGGGAGCAGCACGGGCACGAGGTCCTCGTGCTCGAGGATCGTCCGGCCGAGGTCGCGGATGGTGACGGTCTCCTCGTCGCGCTGGGCCGGGTCGGCGACCCGGTCGTGCCACAGCGCGTTGTCGAACGCCACGACCCCACCGGGGCGCAGCAGCCGCAGCGCCTCCTTGAGGTACGCGGCGTACTCGCGCTTGTCGCCGTCGCAGAACACCAGGTCGTAGTGGCCGTCGGTGAGGCGCGGCAGGACGTCGAGCCCGGCGCCGGCGATGGTGCGGGCGCGGTTGCCGGGGATCCCGGCCTCGGTGAAGGTCTCCTTCGCCAGGCGCTGGTGCTCGGCCTCGATGTCGACGGTCGTCAGCACGCCGTCGGAGCGCATGCCGCGCAGCAGCCAGAGGCCGGACACGCCCGTGCCGGTGCCGATCTCGACCACCGCACGAGCGTCGAGCACCGAGGCGAGGAAGCGCAGCGCGGCACCCACGCCGGGGCCGACGGGGGCGACGCCCACCTCCTCGGCACGGCTGCGGGCGGCGGCGAGGAGGTCGTCCTCGGCCACGTACGCCTCGGCGTAGGACCAGCTCGCGGGCTTGGGCGGCGTGGTGTTGTCAGGCACGGCGCGACTCTATCGCGCAGCAGCCTCCCGGCGTGGCCGGGAACACACGGGCCCCGTCGGTCGTTGGAGGCGGTGACCCGGGCAGGACTTCTTGGCCGGTCCGCATGTGGTTCACAGGGAACTCTCAGGCGGGATACCTAGCGTCAGGAAGGACATCGAGCCGTTGCAGCTGCGGTCGAGGAAGACGAGCCAGGGAGCGCCCGTGGGTGATCAGGTCGACGCCACACCGGATGCCGTCGACGTGCCCACCTGGGACGAGGTCGTGGAGCAGCACTCCGACCGGGTGTTCCGGCTGGCCTACCGCCTGACCGGCAACCGCCACGACGCCGAGGACCTCACGCAGGAGGTGTTCGTCCGCGTCTTCCGCTCGCTCGACACCTACACGCCGGGCACGTTCGAGGGGTGGCTGCACCGCATCACCACCAACCTGTTCCTCGACGGTGCGCGGCGCAAGCAGCGCATCCGCTTCGACCCGCTGTCCGACGAGCGCGCCGCCCGGTTGACCAGCCCGGCCCCTGCGCCCGAGCTCGCGGTCGCCGACCAGACCTTCGACGACGACATCGAGATCGCGCTCGCGACCCTGCCGCCCGACTTCCGGGCCGCGGTCGTGCTGTGCGACGTCGAGGGCCTCAGCTACGAGGAGATCGCCGAGATCCTCGACGCCAAGCTCGGCACCGTGCGCTCGCGCATCCACCGTGGCCGCACGATGCTCCGCAAGGCCCTCGCCCACCGCGAGCCGGCCGCGGGACGCTCGCGCTACTCCGGGCCCCTCGTCCCTCGCACCCGCGGACCGGTGTCGTGATGAGCCACCTCGGATCACGGGTCAGCGCGCTCCTCGACGGTCGCCTCGCGCCGGAGGAGGAGGAGCGCTGCTGGAACCACGTCCACGCCTGCCACGCCTGCCGTGACCTCGTCGAGCAGGAGGGGTGGGTCAAGACCCAGCTCGCCCAGCTGTCGTTCGGTCCGGGCCAGCCCTCCCACGACTTCAAGTCGGCGCTGATGGGCCGCTGCTCCGCCCTGGGCGCCGGTGGCGGCCGCGGCCTGGTCGCCCCGGAGTTCCCGACCACCCGTCACCGCTCCCGCCGCGGGATCGTCGCCATCGGCGGCGGCGCGGCGAGCGCCTGCGTCGTCGGCGTGCTCGCCCTCGGCGTGGCCGGCGGCCCCCGCGTCGACCCACGTCCGCCGGTCACCGACCTCAGCCGGCCGACCGGACCGGCGAGCCCGGCCGTCACCGGCGACGACCGCACCCGCGGGCCCGCCTCACCCTCCCGGACGCCCCTGGCCGAGCGCCTCGTGGCGATCCGGGAGAAGATTGCTCCGTGAGCCACGAGCACAGGCCCGACGAGCAGACCCCGGACGAGCAGGTCCCTGACCAGCCGGTCGCGGGCGCGCACCAGGAGGAGCCGACCCAGCCGCTGGCCGGCTGGCGCCCCACCGCGGCCGAGCCCGAGGCGGTCGAGCCCGGGCCCGCTCCCGCCGCGCAGCCGGAGGGTCGTGCGTACGGCGCTCCCGACGACGCCGGCCACGACGCCGGGGCCGGGCCGGGCGACACCCCCTCCGACCAGGCCGGGATGCTCGGCGGCCCGCCGCCTCACCGCACGCCGTTCGGCGAGCCGCAGGGCGCGTCCCCGCAGCCGCGTCTCGACCACGAGGCCGCCGCGCCGACCCTGCCGTACCCCACCCAGGACCCCTACGCGCAGCAGCGGCCGGGACAGCAGCCCGGACAGCCCTGGTTCGGTCCAGGCCCGCAACCGCGTCCGACGTACGCCGGACCGGTGACGGTCGCCCGCAGGATCCCCCTGTGGGTCTGGCCCGCGGTCGCCTGCCTCGCCCTCGTCGTGGGCATCCTCGGCGGCCTCGCCGGTGGTGCGATCCAGGACGAGCTCTCCGCCCGCCCCGGCACCAACGACAACGGGATCAACGGCGTCCGGACGCAGACCGCCGCGCCCCTGGAGGCCGACAACGGCTCGGTTGCCGCGGTGGCCCAGGCGCTCCTGCCCAGCACCGTCCAGATCGTCGCCGAGCTCGACGGACGCGAGGGGGGCGCCACCGGGTCGGGCTTCGTCCTCGACCGCGAGGGCCACGTCGTGACCAACAACCACGTGGTCGCCTCCGCGGCGGAGGACGACGGCCCGATCGTCGTCATCGACCACCAGGGCCAGCGGCTCGAGGCGACCGTGGTGGGTCGGAGCTCGGTGTACGACCTCGCGGTGCTCTCCGTCGAGGGTGGCGGCAAGCTCGAGCCGGCGGCGCTGGGCGCCTCGCAGGTCCTGCGCGTCGGCGACCCCGTGATCGCCTTCGGCGCCCCGCTCGGCCTGAGCCAGACCGTGACCTCGGGCATCGTCAGCGCCCTCAATCGGCCGGTGACCACCTCGGGGCAGTCGGAGGACGACTCCTCCTACATCAACGCCGTGCAGACCGACGCCGCGATCAACCCGGGCAACTCCGGCGGCCCGCTGGTGAACCTCGCCGGCGAGGTGGTCGGGGTGAACTCCGCGATCGCCACCAACGGCGGCGCGTCTGGCGAGGCGGGCAACATCGGCGTCGGCTTCGCGATCCCGATCGAGCAGGTGCGCACGACCGTGGACCAGATCCTGCGCACCGGCAAGGCGGAGTACCCCGTCATCGGCGCCCAGGTGCGCACGGGCGGCGAGCCCGACTCGGAGGGCGCCACGATCACCGAGGTCATGCCCGACACCCCCGCCGAGCGTGCCGGCCTGGAGAAGGACGACGTCATCACGGCGGTCGACGACCAGCCGGTGAGCGACGGCATCGCGCTGATCGTGGCGATCCGCACCCACCTGCCGGGCGACACCGTCGAGATGTCGGTGGTGCGCGGCGGCGAGGAGCGGGTCGTGCAGGTCGAGCTCGACGGCAAGGTCGGCTAGTCACCCGCGTCCTAGGTGTCGGACGACTCGGACTCGGCGTCCACGAACGGGTGCTGGTCGACGAACTCCTTGGTCTGGGTGTACATCCGCTGGATGAACTCCTCGAGCTGCACCCGCTCGACGCGCCACTGGCCGCGGCCGCCGATCTTGATGGCCGGCAGCTCGCCCCGGCGGACCAGCGCGTAGACCTGCGCACCGGAGGTGTTGAGCACCTCCGCGACGTCGGCGAGCGTCAGGAAGCGGGGGTCGTCGGCCATGGGGCCATCGTGCCACCGCGCGCACGGCGCCCGTCGCCGCCCGGCCGTCCCCTGTGGAGAGACAGGTGTGAACTCCGGTCCGGGCGGCAATGATGGCGTCGTGCCTCGGACCACGTCTCGGACCTCCTCTCGCGGCTCCTCCCGCCACGCCCCGTCACCCGACGTGGCGACGACCGCCCGCCCGCCCGACGTCCCGGCCGCGACGCGGGCCACGACACCCGGCTGGCGCGACCCGCGGCTGTGGGTCGGGGTGGTGCTCGTGACGGGGTCGGTGGTCGCCGGGGCCGGGATCCTGTCCGGCGCCGACGACATGACCCCGGTGTGGGCCGCGTCGTCCGACCTGGCCGCCGGCCAGGCGCTCACCGCCGCCGACCTCGAGCCGGTCCGGGTGCGCTTCGACGACGCCGCCGACCGCGACCGCTACCTCGGCGTCGACGAGGAGCTGCCGGCAGCGCTCACCCTGACCCGGCCCCTGTCGGCGGGCGAGCTGGTCCCGGCCGCCGCGCTGGGGGAGGAGGCTGCCGACGACACGGTGTCGCTCTCGATCGCGGTGGCCCCCGAGCACGTGCCGACCGACCTCGTCCGCGGCTCCCGGGTGGACGTGTGGGTCGTGGCCGACCGCACCGTCGCGCAGCGCCGTGACCGGGCGGCCGCCGAGCTGGTCCTCGGTGACGTCGCCGTCCTCGACGCCCCGGTGGTGTCCGACGCCTTCGCGTCGGCGACGAGCCGGCAGCTCGTCCTCGCCGTCCCCGAGGTCGACGAGGAGTCGCTCGGCGAGGTCCTGGCGGCCGTCGGCGACGACCGGGTCCGGGTCGTCGGCCGGTGGTGAGGTCATGATCTGCGTGCTGCTGCTCGCCGCGGGCGAGGCGTGGGAGGCGCCGGCCCTGGCCGATCTGGAGGCGCACCCGGGGGTCGTGGTGCTCAAGCGCTGCGTCGACGTCGACGACCTCCTCGCGGCCGTCACGAGCGGTCAGGCGGACGTCGCCGTCGTCTCCCTCGACGCCCCTGGGCTCGACCCGGCGAGCGTCGCGCACCTGCGCCGCCACGCCGTCCGCCCGGTCGCCGTCACCTCGGTGCTGCCCGAGGACCTCGACGCCCGCGAGCACGCCGCCCGCCTGGGCATCACCGCGCTGGTCGGCCGGGGCGAGCTCGCGTCGTTGCCACGGGTGGTCACCACCGTGGAGGACGTCGCCGACACCCGCGTGCGGGACGCCCCGCCGGTCGTCGAGGTCGACGGCGACCCCGCGCCCGCGGCCGAGCCCGGGCGACTGGTGGCCGTCTGGGGTCCGGCCGGCGCCCCCGGGCGCACGACGGTCGCCACGAACCTCGCCTGCGAGCTCGCCCGGCGCGACGCCTCGGTGGTGCTCGCCGACCTGGACCCCTACGGCGGCGCCGTCGCCCAGCAGCTCGGCATCCTCGACGAGGTCTCGGGCCTGCTGTCGGCATCGCGGCTGGCGATCGCCGGCCAGCTCGACGACCGCTTCCCCTCGGTCTGCCGCGGCGTCGGGGACCACCTCGCCGTGGTCACCGGCCTGCCGCGTGCCGACCGGTGGCGGGAGGTGCGCGCGGCGCAGGTCGACCAGCTGCTCGAGCGGGCGCGCGCCCACGGCCAGGTCGTCGTCGACACCGGGTTCAGCATCGAGGACGACGACGGGCACGACTTCGGTGCCCGGCCGGGCCGCAACGCGCTGACCCTCGCCGCCCTCGAGCAGGCCGACGAGGTGGTCGTCGTGGGCTCGGCCGACCCCGTCGGACTCACCCGGCTCGCTCGCGGCCTCGTCGACCTCCGTGAGCGCGCTCCCGCGGCACCCGTGCGCGTGGTGGTCAACCGGATGCGACCGTCGATCGGGTGGTCGGAGAAGGAGATCGCCGGCATGGTCGAGGGCTTCAGCCGGGTCGCCGGCCTGCACTTCCTCCCGGAGGACCGCGCGGGGCTCGACCGGGCGATCGTGAGCGGGCGACCGGTCGCCGACCTGGGTGCCTCGCCGCTGGTGCACGCCCTCGCCGCGCTCACCGACGCGGCCTTCCCGTCCCATGCCCGAGGAGGTGCGGCCGGGCCGTCGGCCCGCACCCGCCTCGGGCGCCGCCGCGTCAGGGCCGGCACCGCCGGGCGCCGCTCAGTGCGGTCGACGTGAGTCCCTTCAACCCGGGAAGATTCTGAAAACCATCAAGATTTGACGTAATTTGGGTCGAGATTCCGAGGGAGACCCCATGACACGTCACTACCGCATCGCGGCCATCTCGACGCTCGCCGTCGTCATGGCCGCCTCGCCCGCGTCCGCCAAGCTCTTCCAGGGCACCACCGGCGACGACGCCATCCGTGGGAAGAACCGCGCCGACAGGATCATGGCCATCGGTGGCCAGGACAACGTGACGGCCCGTGGCGGCAACGACAAGGTCTGGGCCGGCAACGGCCACGACACCGTCACCGGCGACGACGGCGACGACTGGATCACCCTGCAGCTCGGCAACGACTGGGGCTCGGGCGGGCTCGGCAACGACTCCGTCGACGGCGGCCAGGGCGACGACGAGATGTACGGCGGCGAGGGCAACGACAAGCTGACGGCCGGTGACGGTATCGACCTCGTCCACGGCGAGGGCGGCAACGACCTCGTCGGCGGCGGCCCGGGCGACGACCGGCTCTTCGGTGGCGACGGCGTCGACAAGCACATCGGCAACGACGGCAACGACTACATCGACGCCGGCCCGGGTGACGACGGAGCCATCCAGGGTGGTCCCGGCAACGACGTGCTCATCGACGGCGAGGGCAACGACGTCAAGATCAAGGGCGACGAGGGCGACGACACCGTCTTCCTCGGACCCGGCGCGGACAAGGTCTTCACCGAGCAGGGCAACGACACGATCTACGTGCTCCCCGACGGCCAGCCGGACAAGATCCACTGCGACGACCCGACCCAGGGCGACAACGGCAGTGCCGACCGGGTGGTCTTCGTCGGCTGGCGCGACGGGGCCGACGTCATCGACTACCGCGGCTCGTGCGAGATCATCGAGGTCACCGACGTGCTGCCGGCCGGCTGGCCGTACGGCCCGGTCGTGCGCTGAGGTCAGGCCGCGAACAGCAGGTACAGCCCGCCCACGGTGAAGGCGACCATCGCGAAGAGCAGCGGCAGCTGACCGGTGAGCTGGTGCCGCGGAGGCAGCAGCTTGATCGCCCGGTCGTGGGCGGCCACCACCCCGACGACGTGGCCGAGCGTGACCGCGGCGACCTTGCTGACCGCGAGGAACGTCGGGTGCGCCGAGAGCCAGTAGTTGACCTGCAGGTCGGCCGTCCCGAGGTAGTCGTCACCGCGGCTGAACGGGTCGCTCAGCTGGATGACCGTCTGCTGGCCGTACTCGACGAAGTAGGTCAGGTAGTGGGCCACGATGTAACCCACGATGATCGGGATCACCGAGTGCGCGAACAGGTTGGGCAGCGCCCGGCGCGGGATGTCGCTCCGCACGCCCGTCGCCATGGTGGCGACGGTCAGCACGAACGCCACGCCCGCGGAGAAGGCGATGAGCGCGAGGGTGTCGGGCCACACGCGTGAGGTCGACATCGACTGCACGAGCTTGAGCCAGGGCGTGGACTCGCGGAACGAGTCGAACGCGGTGCTGCCGAACAGCACCCCGACGACCGCCACCAGCCCGGGTCGCGGCACGACGGTGTCGAGGTTCGCGAGCGGGCTGCGCAGCACCAGCACCCCGTCGCGACGCCCCCACACCGACAGCTTGGCGACCAGCGAGGAGTAGACCTCGAACGGGTCGGCTCGCGCCAGGAACGTCGTGCCCCACAGCGCCGAGCCGATGAACATGATGCCGAGGTAGGCGGCGCACCAGAGCCGGACGGGTCCGACGTCGGTGGAGTAGGGGTAGACGAGCTCGAGCCAGACGAAGGCGAACAGGCCGGCCGCAGCGGGCCAGTAGCCGAGACGGGCCGGGTAGACGTACAGGCCCTCGCCCTCGGGCACGCCGGAGATCTTCGCGAACAGCATGCTGATCGTGCGGGCCGGGCTGATCGCGCGGAACACGGGCCCGATCAGCAGCGACGCCGGCACGAGGCCCACCCACAGCAGCACGTAGAAGGTGCCCAGGAACGGGTTGATCAGGGTGTCCTCGCCGAACACCGCGGCCGCGGCGACGTAGAGGAAGATCGCCATCCCGAGCACGCGCGCGCCGATCGCCAGTGCGCGCGAGGACACGAAGCGGTCCAGCCAGTCCGGAGCCGGACGACCGCTGGTCTCCGGGTCGTAGCGGGGCTCGCGCCACGCCACCGCCAGCACGGTGAACGAGACCACGAGTGCGGCGACCGCACCCGCGATCGCCAGCTCCGAGGGGATCGGCAGGTCCTTGGCACCGCCGAGGCCGTGCGCCGAGATCGAGCCGCCGACGGCGACGGGGCTCACCGGACTTCGAGCTGGAGCAGGATCACGTCGGGCTCGTGGCTCTCCACCTCGACCACGCCCGGACGGTCGATCACGATCTCGTGCTCCGAGGTGCCCGCGTCGTAGGCGATCTCCTGCTCCGGGGTGCTGTGCACGTGGAGCTCACCGGCCTCGTCCGCCTCGATGGTGAGGACCAGCGGCTGGTCGACGCCGAGCTCGACCCGCTCGCCGTTGGGGGTGAAGGAGTCGCCCTCACGGGTCACGGTGACCGTGACGCCGTCACCCGTGCTGCTGGACCCCGACTCCGACCCCGACTCCGAACCGGGCTCCGCGGGGGATTCGGAGGAGGAGCTCGTGCTCTCCTCGGTGGCCGGCGAGTCGGTGTCACCGTCCCCGCCGCACGCGGTGAGCGCGGCGGCCAGGACCAGGACGACGGGGGCGAGGCGCGTGAGGGCGCGACCGGGCACGGGAGATCTCCTTCTGCAGCGGCACGGGCAGACAGCGGCCGCGGCACCACGCCGGCTCACTGCCTCTGCCAGAATCCCATGCGGGACAAGATCGTCGACGAGAGGGCACCAGATGAGCGAGCGGAGCGAGCGAATCGTTCAGCGCCGCGCGCGTCGTGCCTCATGCGCGCACGGAGCGAAGCGAGGACGTGCATGAGCATCCGGCTACGGCCGCGGGACCTGGCCATCCTGGCCGCCGAGTCCCCCACGACGCCCATGCACAACGCGACGGTGGAGATCTTCGACCCGGGGGAGTCCGGCTTCGACCACGACCGGCTCGTGCAGCTGATCGCCGACCGGATCGCCTTCGTCCCGCGCTACCGCCAGCGCCTGCAGCCCGTGCCCGGACGGCTGGCCAACCCGGCCTGGGTCGACGACGACGGCTTCGACCTCGGCTACCACGTACGACGCTCCGCGCTGCCGCGTCCGGGGTCGATGGACCAGCTCCGCGAGCTCGTCGCGCGCATCGCGTCGCGGCCGCTCGACCGGACCCGTCCGCTGTGGGAGTGCTACTTCGTGGAGGGCCTCGAGCACGGCCGCGTCGCGCTGCTGACCAAGAGCCACCAGATCCTCGTCGACGGCCGCGAGACCGTCGACATCGGCCAGGTGCTGCTCGACACCTCGCCGGACCGCTCGACCCTCGGGCACGACGACGACTGGCGTCCGCGCCGGCCCGCCGGCCCCGTGGCGGCCGCCCTCGCCGCGGTCACCGACAGCATCGAGAGCCCGCGCACGCTCTGGATGACCACCCGCGCCAACGCCGAGTCCTTCGGCCGCGCGGCCTCCGCCTCGACCGCCCGCGTCGCGGAGGTCGCCAACGCCCTCGCGGGACGCGGCCCGGTGCATGCCACCCCGGTGCACCGACGGCTCTCGCAGCAGCGCCGGTTCGTGACGGTCCGCACCGAGCTCGCCGACTACCGCGCGATCCGGGAGGTCCACGGCGGCACGGTCAACGACGTCATCCTGGCCACCCTCGCCGGCGGGCTCCGCGGATGGCTGATGGCGCGCGCCGAGTCGCTGGGCGGGCTGCGCACGATCAAGGCGATCGTGCCGATGTCGGTCATCGACGACGAGCTCGAGCCGACCTCGCTCGGCACCCAGATCACCGGGCACCTCGTGCACCTGCCGATCGGCGAGCCCAGCCCGGTCGTCCGGCTGCACCAGGTCAGCTACGACCTGCGGGCACACCGCGACAACGGCCGCAACGTCTCGGCCCGCCGGCTCTCGGGCATCGCCGGCTTCGCGCCGACGACGTTCCACGCGCTGGGCGCACGCCTGGCCACGGCCGAGCTGCGGCGTGGCTTCCACGTCTCGATCACCAACGTGCCGGGACCGCAGTTCCCGCTCTACGCCGACGGCGCGCGGATGCTCGAGTCCTACCCCGTCCACCCGCTGCTGCCCGACCACCCCCTCGCCATCGGCGTCACGTCCTACGACGGCGGCGTGTTCTACGGCATCACGACGGACCGCGACGCCGTGCCCGACGCCGACGTCCTCGGCCAGTGCGTGCTCGACGCGCTCGACGAGCTCAAGGACTCGGCGTCCGACACCAGGCCGCGCGCGCCGCGCGGGCGCAAGAAGTCGACCACGAAGGGGACGTCGTGACCCGCCGCTACCTCCCGACCTCCCTCCCACGCCTGGCCGAGGACTGGGCAGCCGACGGCCCACGTCCCGTCGACCCGGTCCTCGCCCCGGACGACGGGGAGGAGAGCGAGTACGTCGCCCTGATGACGGCGGCGGACGCGTCGGCCGAGCTGGTGGCCGGCCTGCCCGACGGCCAGCGCCGGCGCGTGGTCGTGGTCGCCGAGACCCCGGCGGCCGACGGCCCGGTGCTGTGGCGCGACGTGGTCGCCGTGCACGTCGACACCGATGACGACGCGGACCCCGACGACGACCTGGCGTGGTGGGCCACGCAGGAGATCGGCGACCTCGTCACCCCCCGGTGACCGGCACTTGGAGGGGCGAAGGCGGGTCTGACACGATCAGCCGCATGGACGCGATCACCTTTCCTCCGGCTCCCACCAACGAGCCGAACCTGACCTATGCGCCCGGCACCCCGGAGCGCGAGGCACTGGTCACCGAGCTGGCCCGGCTCGAGGGCGAGCAGCACACCTTCCACGCCGTCATCGGCGGCGAGCACCGCGAGGGCGGCGGCGCCGAGACCGCGGTCGTCCAGCCCCACGACCACCAGCACGTGCTGGGCACCCTGCGCGGCGCGACCACCAAGGACACCGAGGACGCCATCGCGGCCGCGGCCGAGGCCGCGCCGGACTGGCGGGCCATGCCCTTCGACGAGAAGTGCGCGATCATCCTCAAGGCCGCCGACCTGCTGGCCGGCCCCTGGCGCCAGCGGCTCAACGCCGCGACGATGCTCGGCCAGTCGAAGACGGCGTTCCAGGCCGAGATCGACGCCGCCTGCGAGCTGATCGACTTCTGGCGGTTCAACGTCCACTACGCCAAGCAGATCCTCACCGACCAGCCCATCGCCAACAGCCCGGGCATCTGGAACCGCACCGACCACCGCCCGCTCGAGGGCTTCGTCTACGCGATCACGCCCTTCAACTTCACCGCCATCGCCGGCAACCTGCCCACCGCCCCGGCGCTGATGGGCAACACGGTGCTGTGGAAGCCCTCGCCGACCCAGCAGCTCGCCGCGTCGCTGACGATGGAGCTGCTGGAGGAGGCCGGGATGCCGCCCGGCGTCATCAACATGCTGCCCGGTGACGGGCTCGACGTGTCCGAGGTCGCGCTCGCGCACCGCGACCTGGCCGGCATCCACTTCACCGGCTCGACGCCGACGTTCCAGCGCCTGTGGCGCACCGTCGGCGAGAACATCACCGGCTACCGCTCCTACCCGCGCATCGTCGGCGAGACCGGCGGCAAGGACTTCATCGTCGCCCACCCGTCCGCAGACCCCGACGTGCTGCGTGTCGCGATGATCCGTGGGTCGTTCGAGTTCCAGGGCCAGAAGTGCTCGGCGGCCTCGCGCGCGTACGTGCCGCGCTCGGTCTGGGTGAAGATCAAGGACCAGCTCATCGCCGACACCGAGGCGCTGTCGATGGGTGACGTCACCGACCTGTCCCACTTCATGGGAGCGGTGATCGACGACCGCGCGTTCGCCAAGCACCGCAAGGCCATCGCCCGCGTCGAGGGCACCGACCACCTGACGCTGCTCGCGGGCGGCCAGACCGACGACTCGGTGGGCTACTTCGTCCGGCCCACGATCGTCGAGTCGAGCGACCCGACCGACCAGATGTTCTCCGAGGAGTACTTCGGCCCGATCCTGGCCGTGCACGTCTACGAGGACGCCGACTTCGAGTCGGTCGTGGCGCAGATGGAGTCCTTCGCCCCCTACGCGCTGACCGGCGCGATCATCGCGCAGGACCGCTCCGCCATCGCGTGGGCCCGCAAGACGCTGCGCTTCGCCGCGGGCAACTTCTACATCAACGACAAGCCCACCGGCGCGGTCGTCGGGCAGCAGCCCTTCGGCGGCGGTCGGGCCTCCGGCACCAACGACAAGGCCGGCGCGGCGGTCAACCTGCTGCGCTGGACCTCGCCGCGGTCGATCAAGGAGACCTTCGTGCCGCCGACCGACCACCGCTACCCGCACCAGGGCTGACGTCCCGGCCCACGGTCCGATGGGGGAGGATGGGGGCGTGCCCGTCCCCGTCCTCCCGCTCCGGCCGCTGTGGCACATGGGGGCGCTGCACCCCTACGAGCAGGCGCTCACGCTGCTGCTGGCGTTCGGGCCGTTCCTCGTCCTCGGCCTCGTGATCTGGCGCCGGCGCAACGAGCAGGACGACGAGCACGGCGAGCACGACGCGCCGGTGCCCGGGGACGACCGCTCGCCCGCGGACGGGCGCGAGCACCTCAGCTGAAGACCGGCACCTCGACGCCGTCGAGCCCGGACCGCTCGGTGGGCGTCGGCTCGGCACGCCCGGTGCCGACCAGGACGACCCGCTCGCTCGTCCACCCGTCGAGGGGCCGCCCGAGCAGCGCCGTCACGACCCGGCGTGCCTCGGCGAGGCCCGCGGCCGGTGGGCCGGGGGCGTCGAGGTGGGCGACGAGGTCGGCATGGTGGAGCGTCGCCTCCACCGCCCACGTGCTGGCGAGGTCGTCGACGCGGAGGGCATGACCCTGCGTCGCGACCACCGCGTCGGCAGGCGCGGCAGCCAGCGCCCGCGTCGTCGCGGCGGCCGCCTCCAGGTAGCGCTCGCGCAGGGCGGCGAACCCGTGCAGCCCGGCCTCGACGCGGGTCAGCCGGCGGTTCTGCTCGTCGGCGTCGGGGTCGCTGCCCCACGACCGCCAGTAGGCGACGGCGTCGCAGTCGGCGTCGCGCTCGGCCGGCGTGTGGGCGGCGACCAGGCCGCGCACCGCGTCGGCGTTCAGGTGCCACAGCAGGTCGCGCACGCTCCACCCGGTGCATCCGGTCGGCGCCCAGGCGTCGTCCTCGCGCAGCCCCGACACGACGCCGGCGAGGGCGTCGTACGACTCCGCGAGCAGCGCCGTCATCGGGAAGCGAGCCACTCCACGCCCGTGCGGTGCTCGGTGTCGAGCGCCCGGCCCAGCATGTCGGCGACGAGGCCCTCGATCTTGCCGCCCACCAGCGGCAGCCGCACGGTCACCTCGAGGTCCACGCGCTCGGTCGTCCGACCCCCCGACTCGACCAGGGTCGCGGTGCCGGCCATCTCGGCGGGCTTGCCGGGGATGCTGACCTCGACGTCGGCGTGCTCGGGGATGCGCCACGCCTCGACCTGGACGATCCGGATCTCGTCGCCGACCAGCTTGGTCGCGAACGACGGCAGGCCCGAGGAGGACTGCACCTGCTCGATCGTGACGACGCCGTCCTCGACCGTGACGTGGCCGCGCACGACGTGCATCCGCTCGAGCACGCGCTCGCGGAAGGCCCGATCGGTGAGCATCGCGGCCACCTCCTCGAGGGAGGCGTCGTAGGTGAGCTCCTTGACCACGCGCTTGCCCATCCAGGCTCCTCCGGGTGCTCGTCCGAGCGGCCGGGGCGGACGCCCCGGCCGGTGCGGACATCATGGCCGACGCGGTCGCCGGGGGCGAGGACCGGTGCCCTTTCCACGTCCCGACGGGCGAGGTGACCGCCGGGTACCGACCCGTGTTGTGAGGGTCACAGCGCGGGTTCTAGTGTCAGAGCGTGGCGACGCCCGAGGAGACCAAGGACCAGCAGCTCGACGCAGCGACGGCGGGACGTCCGGAGTGGGGTGACCTTGTCCGCGCGTACTACCGACACGTCGCCCCCGAGGAGGTCGCCGAGCGCTCCCCGGAGGACCTGCTCGGTGCCGTCTCCTCCCACCGCGAGCTCGCCGCCTCCCGCCCCCAGGGCACCGCAGCCGTTCGCGTCGTGACACCCACGATCGCCGATGCCGGCTGGTCGGCGTCCGGCCGATCCGTCGTCGAGGTGGTCACCGACGACATGCCCTTCCTCGTCGACTCGGTGACGATGGAGCTCAACCGGCTCGGGCACACCGTGCACGCGGTCATCCACCCCCAGCTCGCCGTCGAGCGCGACATCACCGGTCAGCTCCGGCACGTGCACGCCCACGAGCCGCTCGGTGGCGCCCGGGCGGCGGTCCAGGCCGAGACCCAGCCGTCCGCCCAGGAGGGCGCGGAGTCGTGGATGCACGTCGAGATCGACCGCACCGACGACGACGAGGCGGCCGAGATCACCGACGGCCTCCAGCGGGTGCTGCGCGACGTACGCGAGTCCGTCGAGGACTGGGAGAAGATGCACGCCCAGGCGCTCATGGTGGTCGGGCAGCTCGACCAGGACCCGCCGCCGCTGCCCGCCGAGGAGCTGCGCCAGGGGCGCGAGTTCCTCACATGGCTGGCCGACGACCACTTCACGTTCCTCGGCTACCGCGAGTACCAGCTCGAGGCGGAGGAGGGTGCTCCGGACGAGTGCGGCCTGCGCGCCGTCCCGGGCTCGGGTCTCGGCATCCTGCGCCACGACCAGGACCTGTCCGCCTCCTTCGCCAAGCTGCCCCCGCTGGTGAAGGCGAAGGCCCGTGAGAAGAAGCTGCTCGTCCTGGCGAAGGCCAACTCGCGCTCCACCGTCCACCGCCCCGCCTACCTCGACTACGTCGGCGTCAAGACGTTCGGCCCCGACGGCGAGGTCGTGGGCGAGCGCCGCTTCCTCGGGTTGTTCTCCAGCGCCGCCTACACCGAGTCGGTCACCCGCATCCCGGTGCTGCGCGAGAAGGTCGGCGAGGTCATGCGCCACGCGGGCTTCGACCCGCGCAGCCACGCCGGCAAGGCGCTGATGGACACGCTGGAGAACTACCCGCGCGACGAGCTGTTCCACACCTCACCCGACGAGCTCGCCCCGGTCGCGCAGGACGTGATGAGCGCCCGCGAGCGCCGTCAGCTCCGGGCGTTCGTGCGCCGCGACACCTATGGCCGCTACGTCTCGGTGCTCGTCTACCTGCCCCGCGACCGCTACAGCACCGCCGTGCGCGAGCGCTTCTCCGAGATCCTGAGCGAACGGCTCAACGGCGAGCACGTCGAGTTCACCGCCCGGGTCAACGAGTCGACGACAGCGCGGGTGCACTTCGTGGTCCACCCGCCCAAGGGTGGTCAGGTCCCCGAGATCGACGTCGCCGACCTCGAGCGCCGGCTGATGGAGGCCTCGCGGTCGTGGCGCGACGACTTCGTGGCCGCCGTCGTCAGCGAGTACGGCGTCGACGAGGGGTCGCGGCTGGCGCGAGCCTGGGCCGGCGCCTTCCCCGAGGCCTACAAGGAGGACTTCAAGCCCCAGCGCGGATCGGCCGACCTCGGCCGCATCGAGGCGATCCAGGGCGACGTCGGCATCGACCTCGCCCTGTTCGACCAGGACGAGCGCGGCGGCCACTACCGTCGTGGCGAGTCGCGGCTCAAGGTCTTCCGGGTGGGCGAGCCGCTGTCGCTGAGCGCGATGCTTCCGATGCTCACGTCGATGGGCGTCGAGGTCGTCGACGAGCGTCCCTACGAGCTCACCGGGCTGGCCCGACCCTCCTTCATCTACGAGTTCGGGCTGCGTCACGGCCGCACCCTCGCTCCGAAGGAGCGCACGCTGTTCGCCGAGGCGCTGCGCGCGGTGTGGGACGGCTACAACGAGATCGACGGCTTCAACCAGCTCGTCCTCGCCGCCGGGCTGACGTGGCGGCAGGCGACGGTGCTGCGGGCCTACGCCAAGTACCTGAAGCAGGGCAACTCGCCCTTCGCCCTCGACTACATCGAGGAGGCGCTGCGCAGCAACGTCGACATCACCCGGCTGCTCGTGGAGCTCTTCGAGTCGCGCTTCGACCCCGGTCGCGGGGACCGCTTGCTGGAGCACGACGCGGAGGCGCGCGTGGCCAAGGTGGAGGCGGTCGAGGAGCGGCTCGCCAAGGCCCTCGACGACGTCGTCAGCCTCGACCACGACCGCATCCTGCGCTCCTACCGCACGCTGGTGCGGGCCACCCTGCGCACCAACTTCTTCCAGCGCTCGGCCGATGGCGAGGTGCACCCGTACATCTCCTTCAAGCTCGAGCCGTCGGCCATCCCCGACCTGCCCCAGCCCCGTCCGCGCTACGAGATCTTCGTCTACAGCCCCCGCGTCGAGGGTTCCCACCTGCGCTTCGGCGCCGTGGCGCGCGGCGGCCTGCGCTGGTCGGACCGTCGCGACGACTTCCGCACGGAGGTCCTCGGCCTGGTCAAGGCGCAGATGGTGAAGAACACCGTGATCGTGCCGGTCGGCGCGAAGGGCGCGTTCTTCTGCAAGCAGCTCCCCGACCCCTCCGACCGCGACGCCTGGCTCGCCGAGGGCGTGGCCTGCTACAAGACCTTCATCTCGGGCCTGCTCGACATCACCGACAACCTCGTGGACGGCGTCACGGTGCCGGCCCGGGAGGTCGTCCGGCACGACGGGGACGACTCCTACCTCGTCGTCGCAGCCGACAAGGGCACCGCGACGTTCTCCGACATCGCCAACGGCGTGGCCAAGGACTACGGCTTCTGGCTGGGTGACGCCTTCGCGTCGGGCGGGTCGGTGGGCTACGACCACAAGGCGATGGGCATCACCGCCAAGGGGGCGTGGGTCTCGGTGCAGCGGCACTTCCGCGAGATGGGCGTCGACTGCCAGAACGAGGACTTCACCGCGGTCGGCATCGGGGACATGTCCGGCGACGTCTTCGGCAACGGCCTGCTCTGCTCCGAGCACACCCGGCTGGTGGCGGCGTTCGACCACCGCGACATCTTCATCGACCCCTCGCCCGACGCCGCGTCGTCGTACGCCGAGCGGCGCCGGCTCTTCGACCTGCCGAGGTCGAGCTGGAAGGACTACGACGCCTCCCTCATCTCCGAGGGCGGCGGGGTGTGGCCGCGCTCGGCCAAGTCGATCCCGGTGTCGGCCCAGGCGCGCAAGGCCCTCGGCCTCGCCGCCGACGTCACCTCGCTGACTCCCGCCGAGCTCATGAAGGCGATCCTGCTCGCGCCGGTCGACCTGCTCTGGAACGGCGGCATCGGCACCTACGTGAAGTCGTCGGAGGAGACCAACGCCGACGCCGGCGACAAGGCCAACGACGCGATCCGCGTGAACGGTGAGGACCTGCGCGCCCGGTGCGTCGGTGAGGGCGGCAACCTCGGCTTCACCCAGCTCGGCCGGGTGGAGTACGCCCGGTTCGGCGCCGGGGGTGACGGCGGGCGCATCAACACCGACTTCATCGACAACTCCGCCGGCGTCGACACCTCCGACCACGAGGTCAACATCAAGATCCTGCTCGACCGCGTCGTGCGGTCGGGCGCGATGGGCGAGGACGCCCGCAACGAGCTGCTCGCCGAGATGACCGAGGAGGTCGGCCAGCTCGTCCTGCGCGACAACTACGAGCAGAACCTGGCGCTCGCCAACGCCCAGGCCCACGCGCCGTCGCTGCTGCACGTGCACGAGGACTGGATGCGCGCGCTCGAGAAGCGCGGCGTGCTCAACCGCGAGCTGGAGGGGCTGCCCAGCACCCGCCAGGTCCGGCGACGCCTCGACCGGAAGCAGGCGCTGTCGGCGCCCGAGCTGTCCGTGCTGCTGGCGTGGACGAAGATCGTGCTGGCCGAGGAGCTCGTCGACTCCGACCTGCCCGACGACCCCTACCTGCGCGAGGACCTGCTCGCCTACTTCCCGAGCCGGATGAAGCCCGACCTCGAGGCAGCCATCGAGGACCACCCGCTGCGACGCGAGATCATCGTGACGCAGGTGGTCAACGACCTCGTCAACGGCGCCGGCATGACCTTCTGGCCGCGGCTGCAGGGCGAGACCGGGGCCTCCCCGGCCGACCTCACCCGGGCCAACTTCGTCGCGCGCGAGATCTTCGGCTCGCTGCCGCTGCGCCAGGAGATCGCCGCGCTCGACAACCAGGTGCCGGCCGAGCGCCAGACCCGGATGCGCATCGAGATGCGCACGCTGGTGGAGCGCGCGTCGCGCTGGCTGGTCACCAACCGCCGCCCACCGCTCGACTCCAGCGCCACGGTCGAGTTCTTCCGCGGCCCCGTCCAGCGGGTCATGGCCGAGCTGCCCGGCATCATGAGCGGGCGCGAGCTCGACGACTACAGCGCCCGCCAGAAGCGGCTCACCGACCAGGGCGTGCCGGACGACCTGGCCTCCCGCGTCGCGGTGCTGGCGTCCGCCTATGCCCTGCTCGGCATCGTCGAGACCGCCGACCGGCTCGGCCTCGATCCGGTCGAGGTGGCCCGCGTCCACTTCGCGCTGGGGGAGCGGCTGGGCCTGCCGGCGCTCGTCGAGCGGATCTTCGCCCTGCCGCGCGACGACCGGTGGCAGACGATGGCGCGGGCCGCGGTCCGCGACGACCTCTACGGCGTCCACCAGCAGCTGACCGCCCAGGTCCTCGAGTCCACCGACGCCGCGGACTCGGCGCCGGCCCGGGTCGCCGCCTGGGAGGACGCCGACGAGGAGCTCGTGGGCCGCGCCGCGTCGACGCTCGAGGAGATCTGCCGCGAGGAGACGGCCGAGCTGGCCCGCCTCTCGGTCGGGCTGCGGGTGGTGCGGGGCCTGCTGTCCTGACGGGGGGCGGACGCCGTCGGCGTCAGAAGAGCAGGACGGCGGCCACGACGCCGGCGGCGACGACGGCCCACCGGAAGACCGCGTCGGGGAGCTTGCGGCCGATGCGGGCACCGACGTAGCCGCCCACCAGCGACCCGGCCGCGAGCAGCACCACGACGTCCCAGCGCGGGTCGGCGACCACGACGAAGATGAGGCCGGCGACGACGTTGCCGACCATCAGCGACAGCGTCTTCAGGCCGTTGACGATGCGCAGCTCGAGGTCGGTGCCGATGCCGAGGACCGCCACCATCATCACGCCCGCGCCGGCGCCGAAGTAGCCGCCGTAGACGCCCGTGATCGTGGCGAACGCGGTGGTGGCGGGGGACATGTGCCGGCGCTCGGCCAGCGCCACGCCGTGCCGGGCCTCGTGGCGGGCCCGCAGCCATGCCGCGATGCGGGGCTGCACGCCGACGAGCAGGCAGGTGAAGAGGATCAGGTAGGGGACGACCGCCTCGAAGACGCCGGGCGGCAGCCCGAGCAGCAGGGCGGCGCCGATGGCCGCGCCGAAGGCGCAGACGGCGACGATCGTCCGGGCGATCGGGCCCGCCTCGCGCACCTCGGCGCGGTAGCCGACGACGCCGCCGATGCCGCCGGGGATCAGGCCGAGGGTGTTGGACACGTTGGCCACGACCGGCGGCAGGCCGAGCGCGACCAGCACGGGGAAGCTCAGCAGGGACGCCACCCCGACCGTCGAGGAGAGCACGCCGGCGCCGAACCCGGTGGCGAGCACCAGGAGCGCCTCGAGTGAGGTCACTCCGCCTCGCGGATGAGCGCCACGTCGCTGACCATCGCGACGTGGGCGTGCATCGCCTCGGCCGCCGCGGCGGGGTCGCCGGCACGGATCGCCTCGGCGATCGCGCGGTGCCCGGCCAGGGAGTCCTGCGGCCGGCCGGGCTGGCCGAGCGACTCGAGCCGGGTCTCCTTGATGAGGTCTCCGATCTCGTCCATGAGCCGCGCGAGCAGGAGGGAGTGGGACGCAGCGGTGACGGCACCGTGGAACCGCTCGTCGCCCTCGACGCCGCGGCCGCCCGCCTCGATGTCGGCGGCCATGAAGGCGAGCGCGTCGTCGATGCGGGCGAGGTCGTCGTCGGTGCGTCGCTGCGCGGCGAGGGAGGCGATCTTGGTCTCGAGCGCGTCGCGGGTCTCGATGATCTCGGGCAGCCGGTCGGCGTGGCTGCGGATCGCCTCGACGATGCGGCTGGACTTCTGGTGCCTCGCGGTGACGACGGTGCCGTCCCCGTGGCGTACCTCCACCACGCCCACGACCTCGAGCGCGACCAGCGCCTGGCTCAGCGTGGCGCGGCTGACGCCGAGGCGCTGGGCGAGCTCGCGCTCGGGCGGGAGCTTGTCACCGGCCTGCAGGCCGTTGTCGTCGATCCACGTGGAGATCTGCCCGGCCACCTGCTCGTAGAGACGCGTGCGGAGCAGCCGTGGCGGGAAGGGCGACGACTCGGACATGGGACCACCCTATTGACGATCGGCTCATTGTCCTATTGGCTAGGCCACTGAGCCAGCACTGTGACGAGGGCCACCCCCCGCGACCCCGCCGTGCCGGCACTCGACTCGGAAGGTGACCACTATGGGTCCGGAATGGATTGCGATCATCGCGCTCGTCGCGCTGTTCGTGGTCGGCACGGTGCTGCCGATCAACATGGGAGCGCTGGCCTACGTCGCCGCGTGGCTCGTGGGGATGTACTCGCTGGGACTCGACGAGAAGGAGATCCTCGCCGGCATCAGCGCCGACCTGGTCCTGACCCTGATCGGGGTCACCTACCTCTTCGCGATCGCCAGGCAGAACGGCACGGTCGACCTCATCGTCCGCACCGCGGTGGCCTCGGTCGGCGGACGCGTCGCCCTCATCCCGTGGGTGATGTTCGCGGTCACGGCCGTGATCACGGCCATCGGCGCAGCGAGCCCCGCCGCGTGCGCGATCATCGGCCCCATCGCCCTCGGGTTCGCCGGCCGCTACGGCATCAGCCCGCTGATGATGGGCATGTTCGTCGTGCACGGTGCGCAGGCCGGCGGCTTCTCGCCGATCTCGATCTACGGCACGATCACCAACTCGGTGATGGAGGACGCCGGGCTCGGCACCACGCCGCTGACGATCTTCTTCTCCAGCCTGGTGGTCAACACCGTGATGGCCGCGATCCTGTTCGTCGTGCTCGGCGGCCGCAGGCTGATGAACCTGCGCATGGACGGCGACGGCGAGCTCGTCGAGGCCGGCGCCACGACCAGCGCCGCGGTCGGCGCCTCGGCCGGTGCCACCACCGCAGCGGGAGGCGGGTCGCCGCGCGTGCACCCGGACCGCTCGGACGCCCGCTCGGCCACCGGCGCGACGCCGACCACCGGCACCCCGAACCCCGACGACGCCGGCACGACCCTCGAGCACGTCCTCACCCTCCTCGCCTTCCTCGCCGTGGCCCTCGTGGCGCTCGTCTTCGACAAGAACATCGGCTTCGCCGCGATCACGGCCGCGGTCGTGCTCTCGATCCTCACGCCGAAGGCGTACAAGGACACCGTCAAGCAGATCGCCTGGCCGACCGTGCTCCTCGTCGCGGGCGTGAGCACGTACGCCACGATCCTCACCACCGCCGGCTCCCCGGAGTTCGTCGGCAACTGGGCCGCCGGACTCGGCGCGGCCGCCATCGGCGCGCTGATCCTCTGCTACGTCGGCGGCATCGTCTCGGCGTTCGCCTCCTCGACGGCGCTGCTGCCGGTGATCATCCCGATCGCCATCCCCCTCGTCGCCGAGGGCGGCCTGTCGGCGGGCTTCTTCGTCGCGGCCCTCGCGGTCAGCTCGACCATCGTCGACGTCAGCCCGTTCTCCACCAACGGTGCGCTCATGCTGGCCAACCGGCCCGACACGATCGACGAGAGCACCTACTACAAGCAGATCCTGACCTACGCCACGATCGTGACCCTCGTCGGCCCGCTCCTCGTGTGGGCCGCCCTCGTCCTGCCCGGATGGTGACCACCGACATGACCGAACCCATGACCGAACCAACGACGGGACCGCTCGCCGACCTCCTCGTCGTCGACCTGACGCGGGCGCTCGCCGGCCCCCACGCCACCCAGATGCTGGGCGACCTCGGCGCCCGGGTGATCAAGGTGGAGGCGCCGGGCAGCGGCGACGACACCCGGGGCTGGGGGCCGCCGTTCGTCGGCGAGCCCGACGCCCGCCAGTCGACGTACTTCCTCTGCACCAACCGCAACAAGGAGTCGATCGCCCTCGACCTCAAGGACGAGGCCGACAAGGACGTCCTGCTGGGGCTCCTCGAGCGTGCCGACGTGCTCGTCGAGAACTTCCGCACCGGCGTCCTGGAGCGGCTCGGGCTCGGCATCGAGGAGCTGATGCGTCGCAACCCGCGGCTCGTCGTCCTCTCGATCACCGGGTTCGGCCACGACGGCCCCGAGGGCGGTCGCGCCGGCTACGACCAGATCGCCCAGGGCGAGGCCGGCCTGATGTCCCTCACGGGCTCGGGACCCGACGACCCGCAGCGTGTCGGCGTACCCATCGCGGACCTGCTGTCCGGCATGTACGGCGCGTACGGCGTGCTCGCCGCGCTCCACGAGCGCGCGCGCACCGGGAAGGGCACCGTCGTGCGGACCTCGCTGCTCGCCTCCGTCGTCGGCGTGCACGCCTTCCAGGGCACGCGGTGGACCGTGGCCGGCGAGGTCGGGCGTGCGCAGGGCAACCACCATCCCTCGATCGCGCCCTACGGCCTGTTCCACTGCCGCGACGGCGCCGTGCAGATCGCGCTCGGCAGCGAGGGCCTGTGGAGGAAGTTCTGCGCCGGCTTCGGGCTCGACCCCGACGCCGAGGGCATGGCCACCAACGGCGAGCGCGTCGCCAGCCGCGAGCGGGTCATCGAGGTCGTCGAGCAGGCCTTCGCCGACTGGGACGCCGAGCCGCTCCTGGCCCGCCTCGCCGAGGTCGGCGTGCCGGCCGGCAAGGTGCGCACCCTCGACGAGGTCTACGAGTGGGACCAGGTCGCCAGCCAGGGACTGCTGGTCGACGTGGAGCATCCGACGCTGGGCGGGCTGACCCTCCCCGGCCCGCCGCTGCGGTTCTTCGACGCCGACGGCGCCGAGGTCACCCGCCGCGACCACGTCGCACCGCCGCTGCTCGACCAGCACGCCGACGAGATCCGCGCCTGGGTCGGCGGTGGCGGGGCGTGAGCACACCGCGCGACGGCGGAGCCAGGCGCTGGACCGCCCACGAGCTGCTCGACCTGGTGCTCGACGAGGGCACGTTCACCTCGTGGGACGTGCCGATCGACCTGTCCTACGCCGACGACGGCTACCGCGCCGAGCTCGAGGCGGCCGCGGCGAAGGCCGGCACCGACGAGTCGGTGCTGACCGGTCGTGGTGAGGTCCGCGGCCGGCCGGTCGCGGTCGTGGTCAACGAGTTCCGCTTCCTCGCCGGCTCCATCGGCCGCGCCGCGGCGGACCGCATCACCGCCGCCGTCCGCCGCGCCACCGCGGAAGGGCTGCCCCTGCTGGCCAGCACGGCGTCGGGCGGCACCCGCATGCAGGAGGGCACGCCCGCCTTCGTGCGCATGGTGGAGATCTCCCGCGCGCTGATGGACCACCGCGCCGCCGGCCTGCCCTACCTCGTGCACCTGCGCCACCCCACGACCGGCGGCGTGTACGCCTCGTGGGGGTCGCTGGGCCACGTGACCGTCGCTGAGCCCGGCGCCCTCGTCGGCTTCCTCGGCCCCAAGGTCTACGAAGGCCTCAACGGACGGCCGTTCCGCCCCGGTGTGCAGGTCGCGGAGAACCTCGCGGCCGCCGGGGTCATCGACGGCGTCGTCGCCGCCGAGCAGCTGCCCGCCATGGTCGACAGCGCCTTGGCGGTGCTGGTCGACGGGCCCGGGTCGGGCCGGCTGCCGCTGCGCGCCGCGCGCCCGGTCGGCGACCACACCGCGTGGGACAGCGTCGAGCGGACCCGTCGTACGGACCGGGTGGGCGTGCGCGACCTCCTCGCCCACGGCGCCGTCGGGACGCTGCAGCTGCGCGGCACCGACGAGGGCGAGCGCGACTCGACCGTCCTCGTCGCGCTGACGCGGCTCGACGACCAGCCCTGCGTCGTCATCGGGCAGGACCGCTCGCGGCAGGTGCCCGGGCACGCGATGGGACCCGGCGCGCTCCGCGAGGCCCGCCGCGGGATGCGGCTCGCCGAGGAGCTCGGCCTCCCACTGGTCAGCGTGATCGACACCCCGGGCGCCGAGCTGTCGCCCGAGGCCGAGGAGCGCGCCATCGCGGGCGAGATCGCCCGCTGCATCGCGACCCTGACGACGATGTCGGTGCCGACGGTCTCGGTGATCCTCGGCCAGGGCTGCGGGGGAGGGGCACTCGCCTTCCTGCCCGCGCGGTCCGTCATCGCCACCGAGCACGCCTGGCTCTCGCCGCTGCCTCCGGAGGGCGCGAGTCTGATCGTGCACGGCGACACCGCCCACGCCGCCGAGATGGCCGCACGCCAGCGGGTGCGCGCCGCCGACCTCCTCGCCGACGGCGTGGTCCAGCACGTGGTGCCCGAGGTCGACGGCGAGTCTCCGCGCGACCTGGCCGTCGCCGTGGCCGCCGAGGTCGGGGCGCGGCTGCGCGAGCTCGCCGGTCGTACACCCGTCGCCCACGCGTCCTGAGGCGCTGGGCGACGGGGAGCGCTAGCTCGCCTTCTTGGCCTGCTTCTTCGCAGCGGTCTTCTTGGTCGCGGTCTTCTTGGCCGTCGACTTCTTCGCGGTCGCCTTCTTCGCGGGGGCCTTCTTGGCCGATGACTTCTTGGCGGCGGTCTTCCTCGCCGGCTTCTCCGCGTCGGACGCGTCGTCGGAGTCGTCGTCGGCCTCGCCGCGCGCGGACTTGGCGGCCGCCACCGACTTCTGCAGGGCGGCGAGCAGGTCGACGACCTCGCCGGAGGTCTTGGTCGAGGTCTCGGTGCGCTTGATCTCGCCGCCCTCGATCTTGGACTTCACGAGTGCGTCGACCGCGCCGGCGTAGTCGTCCTCGAACTCGCTCGCGTCGAAGTCGCCCGCCAGCGTCTCGACGAGCATGTGGGCCATCTTGACCTCTTGCGGCTTGGCGTCGTCGACCTCGACCTTGAAGTCGGGCACACGGACCTCGTCGGGCCACATCATCGTCTGGAGCACGATGACCTCGCCGGCCTCGGTCTCGCGCACGCGCAGCACCGCGATCGTGGTCCGCTGTCGCAGCGCGACGGTGACGACGGCCATCCGGTCGGCGTCCTTCAGCGCCTGGCGCAGCAGGGCGTAGGGCTTGGCGCCGGCGCCCTCGGGCTCGAGGTAGTAGGACTTCTCGAACAGCAGCGGGTCGATCTGCTCGCGGGGCACGAACTTCTCCACCGCGATCTCGCGCGACGACGTCGACGGCAGCTGGGCCATGTCGTCGTCGGTGAGGATGACCATCTCGCCGTCCTCGGTCTCGTAGCCCTTCGCGATGTCGGCGTAGGCCACCTCCTCGCCGTCGAGCGAGCAGACGCGCTGGTACTTGATGCGGCCGCCGTCCTTGGCGTGCACCTGGCGGAACGACACGTCGTGGCTCTCCGTCGCGGCATAGAGCTTGACCGGGACACTGACCAGGCCGAAGGAGACGGCACCCTTCCAGATCGCGCGCATGCGACGACGATAGCCGTCACATCAGACACACGTCTCCCTCCAGATGGGGGACGCAGGGATGCCAGACTGCACGCGTGCGCCCGATGCTCGCCAGCAAGACCGACCGCGTCCCGACCGGCGCGCAGTGGCTGCACGAGGTGAAGTGGGACGGCGTGCGCGTGCTCGTCGACGTCCACGACGGCGTCGTACGCATGACCAGCCGCAACGACAACGACGTCACCCCCGCCTGGCCCGAGCTCGCCGCGCCGCCGCTGGGCGATCGCGACCTGATGGTCGACGGCGAGGTGATCGCCCTCAACGAGCGCGGCGTCCCCGACTTCAGGGTGCTCCAGCACCGCATGCACGTCCGCAACGCCCGAGAGGTCGCGCGCCTGGTGACGACGGTCCCCGCCACCTTGATGGTCTTCGACCTGCTCCGCCTCGACGGGGAGGACCTGACCGCCCGGCCGCTGGAGGAGCGACGCGCGCTGCTCGAGGGCCTGCCGCTCGGCGACTCGAAGTGGCAGGTCCCGGCGGCGTACGACGACGGCGACATGTTGTTCGAGGCCACCCGGCAGCAGGGGCTGGAGGGCGTGGTGAGCAAGCGTCGCGGCTCGCGCTACCGCTTCGACGCCCGCAGCGAGGACTGGCGCAAGCTCGCCCACCGCCACCGCGGGTCGTTCGTGGTCGGCGGCTGGCGCCCGCAGACCGGTACGACGGACCGGCTGGCGTCGCTGCTCGTCGGCGAGCAGACCCCCGACGGCCTTCTCTACCGCGGGCGGGTGGGCAGCGGCATCGCCGGAGCGACCAGCTCCCGGCTGGCCGCGCTCATGGCGCCGTTGGCGGCCACGGCGTCGCCGTTCGCGGACGAGGTGCCCCGCATCGACGCCGCCGGCACGTTCTGGGTCGAGCCGCGGGTCGTGGTCGACATCGACACCCACGGCCTGGGCTACCAGCGCCTGCGCCAGCCGTCGTTCCAGGGCGTGCGTGACGACCTTTCGCCCGAGGACCTTCTCTCCACAGGGGACCTCGCGTGAGGCGGCTGCTGCTGGCGACGCTCGTGGCGGCGGGGCTGCTCGCGCCGACGGGCGCAGGAGCCGAGGCCCAGCGGGCCGACGTCGTCCGCCTCGACGGCGTACGCGTCGAGCTCCGCCCCGGCACCACGCAGGTCGTCACCGTCGACCACGCCCGCGGCGTGCGCGCCCGCGTCTCGTTGTGGCGGCTCACCGCCGAGGGGTGGACGCGGCAGCTGACCACGGCCGACGGCCGCACCGGCTACGGCGGGCTCGTCGACGGCGACCGGCGGCGCCAGGGATCGGGGACGACGCCGCTGGGCACCTACGGACTGATCTCCACCTTCGGCACCCACGCCGCCGACCGGCGCGCCCGGTTGCCGCACCACCGGATCCGCAAGGGGGACCACTGGGTGCAGGACAACGCCTCCGACTTCTACAACCAGCTGCGCAACCAGCGCGACGGTGGCTTCCGCTGGTGGCTGCCGTCGTCCGACCCCGACTCGTCGGAGCGGCTGACCGACTACCCGCGGCAGTACGAGTGGTCGATCGTCACCGACTTCAACGTCGAGCAGGTGCGACACCGCGGCGCCGGCATCTTCCTCCACGTCAACGGGCGCGGCGCGACGGCCGGGTGCGTGAGCGCCCCGCGGCGGTTCATCCGCTCGCTCGTGCGTCTCCTCGACCCCGCCCGCGTGCCCGTGATCGGCATCGGCAGATGAGCCCCCGGGACGGCACGGAGGTCCAGGTCGACGTCGACGGCCGCACCCTCACCATCAGCAACCTCGACAAGGTGCTCTACCCGCGCACCGGCACGACCAAGGGCGAGGTGCTCAACTACTACGCCCAGGTCTCGCCGGTCCTGCTCCCGCACCTGAAGGACCGCGCGGTCACCAGGATCCGCTGGCCGCACGGGGTGGAGAAGGGGAGCTTCTTCGAGAAGAACGCACCGGCGGGCACCCCGTCGTGGGTGCGTACGCACGAGGTGTCCACCACCGGCTCGCGGTCGGGCAAGGGGGACGGCACGATCCGCTTCCCGATCTGCGACGACCTCGCCACCCTCACGTGGCTGGCCAACCTCGCCGCGCTCGAGCTGCACGTGCACCAGTGGACGGTCGACGCGAAGGGACGGCCCCGCAACCCCAACCGCCTCGTCATCGACCTCGACCCCGGCGAGCCGGCCGGGCTCCATGAGTGCGCCCGGGTCGCGTTGATGGTGCGCGAGGCGCTGGCGGAGCGCGACCTGGGGTGCACGCCCGTGCTGAGCGGCAGCAAGGGCCTGCACCTCTACGCCCCTCTCTCCGACGGGCGCGGCAGCCTGGACAGCGACGGTACGACGGCGCTGGCGAAGGAGGTCGCCGAGGAGCTCATGAAGGAGCATCCCGACCTGGTCACGAGCGTGATGACCAAGGCCAAGCGGCCCGGCAAGGTGTTCCTGGACTGGTCGCAGAACTCCGGCTCCAAGACCACCATCTCGCCCTACTCGCTGCGCGGGCGCGAGCGACCCACCGTCGCCGCGCCGCTGACGTGGGACGAGGTCGAGGAGGGCGCGGAGGACGACCTCGCGCTCGAGCAGCTCACGATGGACCAGGTGCTGGAGCGGGTGGCCCGCCTGAGTGACGTCTTCGAGGCCTGACACCCTCCGTGCGGGTGGACCGCACAGATGTCCCCCGGATTCGGGCCATGCGCGTCGGGACCTGCATCTATGCTCTCGCCATGGCTCACGACGTGCTGGTGGTTGAGGACGAAGAGGACATCGCCGTCCCCCTCATGCGCACCCTCGAGCGCGAGGGCTACGAGGTCAACCGCGTGTCCGTGGGAGCCGAGGCCGTCGCCTTCGCCGTGGGCGAGGGCCCGGCGGTCGTGATCCTCGACCTCGGCCTGCCCGACATGGACGGCATCGACGTGTGCCGCCAGATGCGCTCGGGCGGCTACCTCGGCGGCATCATCATGGTGACCGCCCGCGCCGGCGAGCTCGACCGCGTGGTCGGCCTCGACGTCGGCGCCGACGACTACCTCGCCAAGCCGTTCGGCCTCGCCGAGCTCCTCGCCCGCGTGCGCGCGCTCCTGCGCCGCAGCGGCAGCACCCCCGCCCCCGACGACACGACCGTCACCACCTCGTCCGGCCTCAAGATCGACGCCGCGTCGCGCCGGGTCCACCTCGGCGACCGCGAGATCGCGCTGACCGCCAAGGAGTTCGACGTCCTGGCCGTCCTCGCCACCAACCACGACAAGGTCGTGCCGCGCGAGACGCTGATGAACGAGGTCTGGGACCAGAACTGGTACGGCTCGACGAAGACCCTCGACGTGACCATCGGCCGTCTCCGCAGCAAGCTCGAGGCCGCCGCGGCGGGGGAGAAGGTCGTCGCGATCCGCGGCGTCGGCTTCCGGCTCGAGACCGGCGTCTAGGCCGAGCCGCGTTCCTCCGGTCCGGTCAGCGCGAGCTCGCCCTCCGCCAGGGGGTCGTAGCGGTTGGCCGGCAGCGCCACCCACGCGGCCGCCGAGCCCGCCAGGCACAGCAGGCCGACCACGAGGCTCCCGCGCGAGAGACCGTCGACGAAGGCCGTCTCCATCGCCCGGGTCACGCCGGGCACCTGGGCAGCGAGGGCGTCGGTGAAGCCCACGGAGTCGCGCGCCGCGTCGAGCGTCGCCGGGTCCAGTCGACCCTCGAGCAGCTCGACCAGCCGTGCGCCGTACAGCGAGGAGAAGAGCGAGCCCACCACGGCGACGCCCAGGGTGCCGCCCAGCTCGCGGGTGGCGTCGTTGACCGCTGACCCCACGCCGGCGCGGGCGGGAGGGAGCACCTGCATGATCGACTCGGTCGCGGGCGTGGTGATCAGGCCGAGGCCGAGTCCCATGAGGACCATCTGGGGCACCACGGTCGTGGCGTAGTCGACGTCCACGTCGATCGTCGACACCCACAGGAACGACGACCCGAGCAGGAGCATCCCGGTGCCCACGACCGCCTTGGTGCCCAGTCGCGGGGCCAGCTGGCCACCCGCGACGGAGGCGACCGCGATGGCGATCGCGACCGGCAGGATGCGGACGCCGGTGCCGAGTGCGGAGTAGTCGCGCAGGAACTGGAAGAACTGCGTGATGAGGAAGATGAACCCGAAGAGCGCGAAGAACGCGATGGTCACCGACGCGCACGCCGCGCTGAACCGGCGGTCGGCGAACAGCGTGACGTCGAGCATCGGGTGCTCGGCGGCGCGCTCGATCGCCACGAAGGCGAGCGAGAGGGCGCCGGCGACGGCGAAGCCCGACAGCGTCACCGTCGAGGTCCAGCCGTGCTCGGGCGCCTCGATGATGGTCCAGGTCAGGGTGCCGAGGGCGGCGACGGAGACCGCCAGGCCGGGCAGGTCGAGGGGTGGCACGCCCGGGTCGCGCGACTCCGGGACGAAGGCCAACGTCATCACGATCGCGACGAGGCCCACCGGGACGAGGGCCCAGAAGACGCTGTGCCACGAGAAGTGCTCGAGCAGCAGGCCGCCCGACACCGGGCCCAGCGCGACGCCCATGCCCACGGCGGCACCCCAGGTGCCGAGCGCGGTGGCACGCTCGCGGCGCTCGGTGAAGGCGTTGGCGATGATCGACAGCGTGGTGGGGAAGATCAGGGCGGCACTCGCTCCCATGACGACCCGCAGCGCGACCAGCGCCTCGACGCTGTGCACGAGGGCAGCCGCGCCGCTGGCGGTCGAGAAGGCGGCGAGGCCGAAGACCAGCGAGGGCCGCCTGCCGAAGCGGTCGCTCAGGCTGCCCATCGCGAGGACCAGCGAGGCGAAGGCGAGGTTGTAGCCGTCGACGACCCACAGCAGCTCGCGCGTGTCGGCGTCGAGCTCGCGGGCGAGGCTGGGGAGCGCCACGTTGACGATCGTGGTGTCGAGGTTGATGGTCAGCGCGGCCAGGCACGTGGTCGCGAGGAGGGCTGCTCGGCGGTTCATGGCGACTCCGGAAGACGATGTTGACGGCGGTAACATCAGAGTGCGGCAGAATGTGACCGCTGTCAACATCGTCTAGTCTGGAGCTGTGACCCGCGCGCCCTACCACCACGGCAACCTCCGCGAGGCGCTCGTGGAGGCCGGCGTCGAGGTGGTCCGCGACGGGGGGCCGGAGGCCCTCTCGCTGCGGGAGCTGGCCCGCCGGGTCGGGGTGTCGCACGCCGCGGCCTACCGCCACTTCGCCGACCGCGAGGCCTTGGTCGACGCGGTCGCCGAGCGGGCGATGCACGCGCTGCTAGCGGTCGTGCACGACCGCCTCGCCCAGGTCGACGAGGTGGACCCGGTCATCCGCGCCCGCCGCCGCCTCGTGCAGATCGGGGTCGGCTACGTCGACTTCGCCCTCACCGAGCCGGGCCTGTTCCGGCTGCTCTTCACCGCCTACCCGGAGCCGCCCGAAGGCAAGGACCCCGACGGCGAGGATCCCTACAGCATGCTCAACGCCGCCCTCGACGAGCTGGTCGCGGTGGGCTACCTCGACCCGCGCGACCGTCCGGGCGCCGACGTGACCTGCTGGTCGGCGGTCCACGGCTTCTCGGTCCTCAACGTCGAGGGTCCCCTCCGCGGCATGGCCGAGCCCGACCGGGACGCCGCCCTGACCGGCTTGCTGCTCGGGATCGACCGCGGGCTCGGGCGCCGGGGGGAGTGGCCGGCACTCAGCCGCTGACGGGTCCTCGGCGGGTGGGACCCGCGCGCTACGGTCGGCACAGGTGCCCGACGGGGCCCGACGGAGACCGGAGGACCCTGTGGCCGACGCCCCGCAGCACCACGACGTCCTGATCGTGGGTGGAGGGAACGCGGGCACCTCGCTCGCGGCCCGGCTGCTGCGTGACGGTGCTCCCGACGTCGCGGTGGTCGAGTCGCGTCCGGTGCACCGCTACCGGCCGCTGCTGAGCTATGTCGGCGGCGGCGAGGCCACGATGTCGTCCCTCTCGCGCCCGGCCGACAGCGTGGTCCCCGACGGGGGCACGACGCTGCGCGACGAGGTCGTGGCGGTCGATCCGGCCGCCATGTCCGTCGAGACCCGGTCCGGACGCCGCTTCACGTGCCGGACGCTCGTCGTGTGCCCCGGTCTCGACGAGGACTGGGACGCCACGCCCGGCCTGCGGGAGGCGTACGACGCCGGGTGGGCCGCGTCGACCTTCGACGACGACACCGCCGCGCGGGTCTGGCCGGCGCTGCGCGGCCTGCGGTCCGGTCGGGTGGTCTTCACCGTCCCTCCCGAGCCGGCGCCGTGCGGCGCCACGGCGCTCAAGCCGCTGTTCATGGTCTGCGACCACTGGCGCCGCGCCGGCGTGCTGGACGACGTCGACGTGCACCTGGTGCTCCCCGGCGCGTCGCCGCTCGGTCTCGACGGCCCGGACGCGCGGCTCGAGGAGGCGCTGGCGTCGTACGACGTCCGCGTCCACCGCGAGGCGGCGGTGTCCCGGCTGGCCGGCCGCAGCGTCACCCTGGCCACGCCGACGGGGGAGGAGGTGGTCGAGGACGTCGCCTTCGCCCACGTCGTCCCGCACTACCGGGCTCCCCGCTGGGTCGCCGACGCCGGGCTGGCGGGCGAGCACCCGGCCGGGCTCGTCGACGTCGACCCCCTCACGATGCGGCACCGCCGCTTCCCGGACGTGTGGTCGCTCGGCGACGTCGCCGACCTGCGGACCCGGCCGTCCGGTGGAGCGCTGCGCAAGCAGGTGGCGATCCTCGCGCCGAACATCCTGGCCGCCCGCCTCGACCGCCCGCTGGGGCACTACGACGGCTACACCGTCATGCCGATCACCACCGCCCGCCACCGGCTGATGCTCGTCGAGGTCGACCGCGACGGCCGGTCGCAGCCCACGGTGCCGTGGCCCGACCTGACGAGGCCGCGGGCGGTGACGTGGTGGGTGGATCGCCACGTGCTGCCGCAGGTCTACTGGCGGCGGATCCTCCGCGGTCGGGTCTGAGGCCTCACTCGCTGTCGACGACCACGACGACCTTGCCGGTCAGCGTGCCGGCGGCCGCGCGGGAGTGGACGTCGGTCACCTCGTCCAGGGACACCCGCTCGCCGACGTCGACGCGGAGGTCGCCCGCATCGACGCGGGAGACGAGCTCGGCGAGCTGGTCGGCATCGCTGCGGACGTAGAGGTCGATCCCGCGGACCTCGCGTTCGTCGTCGGAGGGCGCCGGCATCCAGACGGTGGTGCTGACCACGACGCCGCCGTCTCGCACGAGGCCGGCCAGCCGGGTGAAGTCCTCGGGTGAGATCGGCGCGAGGTTGAGCAGCACGTCGACCGGCTCGGCGACCGCGTCCACCGGGTCGGTCGCGAGCCCCACGGCGCCGCCGGCACCGGTGACCAGGGGCCACCGTGGTCCTAGGGAGGCGGCTCGGCGCCGAGGGCGGTGTGGGCCGTGGGCCGTCTCGCCGCACGCAGCTGTGCGGGCGTGTCACCGCTGAAACGCACGACCTCGCGCGTCAGGTGGCTCTGGTCGGCGTACCCGTACCTCACCGCGACATCGGCGATCGAGTCGTGGTGGTGCAGTGCTGCCGCTGCTCGTTCGAAGCGCACCACGGCGGCGGCAACCTTCGGAGTAGTGCCGATGACGTGCGAGAACCTCGTCGTCACGTGGCGGTGACTCATCCCCGTCTCGCTCACCAGGTCAGCGATGCGGGTCGATCCGTGGCTCGTGTGGATCTGGCGCCACATCCAGGCGACCATCGGGTCGGGCTCGTGCGAGCGCGCAGCGAGTCCGAGGAGTGCCTCGTCGAGCAGCGCGAAGCGTCGGTCCCAACGACCGGCCGACCACACCCGGTCACGGAACCCCTCGTCGAAGTCCGGGATCACATCGGTGAGGTCGACCACCTGGTTCGCGATCGCGGAAGCCGGAGCGCTGAAGAGCCGCGAGGCGCCGAGCGGGGTCACGTAGACCTGGAGACAGTGCTGGCTGGACTCGAAGGACGTCGTGGCGTGTCCGGGCATCGGGCCGGCGACGAACGAGTCCTTCGCCCCCGATGCCCACGCCGTGCGAGAGGTGCAGGATCTCCAACCCCGGCCCGAACGACAGGACGACCGGCAGCAAGGTGCCCGCAGGTTGGCGGCGCAGCACCGGCTCGTGGGAGTGCTCCCGGTAGCCGACCATGCCCGCGACCAGCCCACGGAGCCCGGGATGCACCGCGTGCCTGACCAAGACGGGGCCAGTCGGCCCGCCGGCCACCGCGCGCACGTCGGCTCTCGCGTGAGGGTCGATTTCGTCCAAGGCACATCACCTTGCCGCGCAGCAGTCTGGGGTCAGAAAGGAGTACATCATGCGCGAGCTGGTAGCGATCGAGTTCCTGTCGGTCGACGGAGTGATGCAAGGACTGGGATCCCCGGACGAGGATCGAGAGGGCGGCTTCAGGCACGGCGGATGGGGAGCCCCGTACGCCGAGGCCATCCACACCTCGACGAGCGAGGACGGGCTGAGCGGCACCAGCGCCTACCTCTTCGGCCGCAAGACCTACGAGAAGATGGCGGCGTTCTGGCCCCACCAGCCACCGAGCGACGTCATGGCCTCACACCTCACCTCCACCTCCAAGCACGTCGCCAGCACCACCCTGGGTGATGCCGACGCGACCTGGGACAACACGACGGTCATGTCCGGCGACCTCGCCACCGAGGTCGCGCGCCTGAAGGCCACCGGGACCGGCGACATAGCCGTCCTCGGCAGTGGTGTCCTGGTGCGTGCACTCATGCAGCATGGCCTCGTCGACAGCCTCCGGCTGTTCGTGCACCCCCTCGTGCTCGGCTCCGGGAAGCGCCTGTTCCCCGAACTCGACGAGCCCTTGTCCCTCACCCTCACGAGCTGCGGGACCACCTCGTCGGGCAGCCTGGTGGTCTCCTACGACCTCGCGCGCGGGTGACGACTGTCGATGGAGCAGTTCTCCACAACCTTTGCCTCGAGGCTGTTTTCCGGGGCCGTCTGCTGGGTAGCGTCCCTCGTGCAGGACTTCTCGGGGAAGCAGGCACCACATGGCCGTTGATCGCGTCACGCGACCGCACGTCGACGACCTCGTCGAGCGGCTCGACCTCCAGGTGCGCGAGCGGGTGCGGCGCGAGGGCGTCGACCCGCAGCGCGAGGCCCTCGTCGTACGCCGCATCGCGGAGGACGTCGTCCGCGACCACGACAACCTCAGCCTCACGGGCGCGGTCGCCCCGGTCGCCGACGACAGCGCGATGGTGGGCGAGCTCGTCGCGCGCGTGTCGGGCTTCGGGCCGCTGCAGCCCTTCCTCGACGACCCGGAGGTCGAGGAGATCTGGATCAACGACCCGAGCCGGGTGTTCATCGCCCGCCGCGGGCGCCACGAGCTGACCAACCTCCGGCTCGATGCCGCCCAGGTCAGCGAGCTCGTGGAGCGGATGCTGAAGTCGAGCGGGCGCCGGCTCGACATCTCCACCCCCTTCGTCGACGCGATGCTGCCGGAAGGACACCGCCTCCACGTCGTCCTCGAGGGGATCACGCGGGGCTTCACCGCCGTCAACATCCGCAAGTTCCTCCTCCGGGCGCACCGGCTGTCCGACCTCGTCGCCCTCGGGAGCCTGACGCCCCAGGCGGCGCGCTTCCTCGAGGCATCGGTCCGCGCCGGCCTCAACGTCCTTGTCGCGGGAGGCACGCAGGCCGGCAAGACGACGATGCTGAACTGCCTCGCCGCCGCGGTGCCCGGGGGCGAGCGGGTGGTGAGCGCCGAGGAGGTCTTCGAGCTGCGCTTCGCCCATCCCGACTGGGTCGCGATGCAGACTCGGCAGGCCGGGCTGGAGCAGACGGGCGAGATCGTGCTGCGCGACCTCGTGAAGGAGGCGCTCCGGATGCGCCCGAGCCGCATCCTGGTCGGCGAGGTCCGCGCGGCCGAGTGCCTCGACCTGCTGCTCGCTCTCAACTCCGGCCTGCCCGGCATGTGCACGCTCCACGCCAACAGTGCGCGCGAGGCGCTGGTCAAGATGTGCACGCTGCCGCTGCTGGCCGGCGACAACATCTCGGCGCGCTTCGTGGTGCCGACGGTTGCCACCAGCGTCGACCTGGTCGTGCACCTCGGCCTCGGCGCCGACGGCGTACGCTGCGTCAACGAGATCGTGTCCGTGCCGGGGCGCGTGGAGGCCGACGTCATCGAGGTCGAGCCGATCTTCGTGCGCCACGGCCCCGAGCTGCGTCGCACCGGCGGCGTGCCCGCTCGCGTCGAGCGCTACGAGCGGGTCGGCATCGACGTCCACCAGCTGCTCTCCGCCGAGGAGGTCGCTCGCTGATGGGTGCGCTCGTCGGTCTCGGGGTGGGCATCGGCCTGCTGCTGATCTGGTCGGCCTTCGCCCTGCCGCGCCGGCCACGCCCGACGACGCCGGGCTCCTCGGCGCTGGGCCGCCTCCTCGGCCGGGCGGGCCTCGCGGACGTCACGCCGACGAGCGTGCTCTCGCTGTGCGCGGTGCTGTTCGCCGTGGCGTTCGCGCTCGTCCAGACGGTGTCGCGGACCGTCCCGGTGGCGGTCGTCTTCGCGGCCATGGCCGCCTACCTCCCGGTCGCGGTGCTGCGCCAGCGGGCGGCCCGACGGCTGCGCGACTTCGCCGAGGTGTGGCCGGAGGCGGTCGACAACCTCGCAAGCGCGGTCCGAGCCGGGCTCTCGCTGCCGGACGCCGTTGCGGCGCTCGGCACCAACGGGCCCGAGGCCCTGCGCGCCGACTTCGCCCGGTTCGCCCTCGACTACCAGGTCACCGGCCGGTTCGGGGAGTGCCTCGACCGGCTCAAGGACCGGCTCGCCGACCCCGTCGGCGACCGGGTCATCGAGGGGCTCCGGCTCGCCCGCGAGGTCGGCGGCGGCGACCTCGGGCGGCTGCTGCGCAACCTGTCCGGCTTCCTGCGCGACGACGCGCGCACCCGGTCCGAGCTGGAGGCGCGGCAGGCGTGGACCGTCAACGGTGCCCGCCTGGCGGTCGCCGCGCCGTGGATCGTGCTGCTCCTGATGTCGTTCCAGACCACGGCGATCCGGCAGTACGCCTCGCCGGGTGGCGTCCTCGTGCTGGGCATCGGCTTCGGCGTCTGCGTGCTCGCCTACTGGGCGATGATGCGCATCGGCCGTCTGCCGACCGAGAAGCGGATCCTGTCGTGAGCACCGCCGTGTGGGGAGCCCTCCTCGGTGCCGTGGCCGGAGCCGGCCTGCTCCTGGTCGGGACGCGGATCGCCGTGCTGCGCCGGCCGCAGCTGTCGGACCGCGTGCTGCCCTACCTGCGCGACGTGCCCAGGCTCGACCAGTCCGTCGTGCTCCGACCGGCCACCTCCGCGCCGACCTCGGCCGCCGCGGGGATCTTCGGGCCTCTCCTGCGCCAGGCCGCCGACCTGGTCGAGCGGGTGCTCGGCGGGAGCACCTCCGTCCGCCGTCGGCTCCAGCGCGCCGGCCTCGACCGGACGGTCCAGGACTTCCGCACCGAGCAGGTCGTCTGGGGTCTGGTCGGCTTCGCCGCCGCGGCCGCCGTCGTGCTCCTGCGCGCGCTCGGCGGGGTCGGCGGGATCGGGTCGGGCGCGGTCTTCTGCGTGCTCGGCTTCGTGGGCGGCGTCCTCCTCCGCGACAACCGGCTCAGCGCGCAGGTGAAGGACCGCGAGCGGCAGGTCCTCGTCGAGTTCCCGACGGTCGCCGAGCTGCTGGCGCTGTCCGTCGCCGCCGGAGAGAGCCCGGTCGCCGCGCTCGACCGCGTCGTCCGCCGCAGCCACGGCGCCCTCTCCGACGACCTCGCCCAGGTGCTCGCCCGGATCCGCACGGGCGAGCCCGTCGGTGCTGCTTTCGAGTCGCTCGCCCGCTCCACGGGACTTCCGATCGTGGCCCGCTTCGCCACCGGGATCACCGTCGCGATGGAGCGCGGCACCCCGCTCGCCGACGTGCTGCACGCCCAGGCCGCCGACGTACGAGAAGCGGGCCGCCGCCTGCTGATCGAGACCGCCGCCCGCAAGGAGATCGCGATGATGGCGCCCGTCGTCTTCTTCGTGCTGCCGGTGACGATCCTGTTCGCCTTCTATCCGGGGGTCCTGGGCCTGCGGCTCACCACCCCCTGACGCCTTCCCTCGCACCTCAACGAAAGGACAACCCATGCACCCGTCCGTCTCGGGACTCCTCCTCCACCTGACAGCGGCACGGCCTCGCGACGATCGCGGTGACGTGCCCGGCTGGGTGATGGTCACCTTGATGACCGCCATCGTGGTCGCCGCGCTCACGCCCTTCGTCAGCGACGAGCTGCGCGCACTGCTGGCGCGGGCCTTCGCCATGGTCAGCGGCTAGGCCGGCGTGCCTCGCCGCGTTCGCACCAGCGAGCGCGGGGCTGCGGTCGTCGACTTCGTCCTCGTCCTGCTCGTCCTCCTGCCGCTGGTCATCGGCATCCTCCAGCTCGCGCTGGTGCTCCACGTGCGCAACACCCTGGCCTCCGCTGCGGCGGAGGGCGCCCGGCACGCGGCGGTCGCCGGCTCGTCGGCGCCGGCCGGCCGCGCGAAGGTGCAGGAGCTGGTCAGCGGCGCCCTGTCGGCCGACTTCGTCCGCTCGGTGAGCGTACGACCGGCCCTCGTGGGCGGCGCCCCCGGCTACGAGGCGGTCGTCACCGCCGACGTGGGCCTGCTCGGCTTCGGGGGCGCAGGCGTCCCCATCCGCGTGTCCGGGCACGCCGTCGCCGAGGTGGCGCCACCGTGAGCCGGCCGCGACAGGCCCCGCGGCGCGACGAGCAGGGCTCTGCGCTCGTCGAGCTCAGCTGGCTCGCGATCATCCTGCTGGTCCCGCTCGTCTGGATCGTCATCTCGGTCTTCGAGGTGCAGCAGGGCGCGTTCGCCACCAGCGCCGCTGCCCGCGCGGCCGGACGCGCCTACGCCCTGGCGCCGGACGACGCCACGGGAGCGGCCCGCGCCGACGCTGTCGTACGACAGGTCCTCGCCGACCAGGGCACCCCCGGCCAGCGCGCCCGGGTCACCGTCACCTGCGACGCTCCCGCGGGGAACTGCCACGTCGGCACGTCGGTCATCACCGTCCGCGTCGACTCCGGCGTCGACCTGCCGTTCTTCCCGGCGATCCTCGGGAAGGGCGCCGCGAGCTTCTCGCTCGACGCCACCCACACGGTCCCGATCGGGCAGTACGTCGAGAGCGGGGCCGACGACCGCGAGGGTGACCGATGAGGCGGCGCGACGAGCACGGGCAGGTGACGCTCCTGATCATCGGGTTCGCCAGCATCCTGCTCATGGCGGTCGTCGTCGTCATCGACGCGTCGTCGGCGTACCTCCAACGGCAGGGCCTCGACAACCTCGCGGACGGCGCCGCCCTCTACGGCGCCGACCTCGGGTCTGCCGGCATCTACGAGCAGGGCCTGGACGGCGAGCGCCTCACCCAGCAGGAGGCAGCGGTCGAGGCCGCCGTGCGCGACTACCTCGCTCGCGCAGACGCAGTCCTGAGGTACCCCGGCATCGACGTCGGCGTGCGCGTCGACCCCGTCGGTCGTTCCGTCACCGTCCGGCTGAGCGCGCCTCTCGACCTGCCGCTCACCATCCCCGGCTCGCCGGGCAACCCGGTCGTCGGCGCCAGCAGCACCGCCGCCGTGACGGTGGTCCCCGGTGGCTGAGGGTGGGGATCAGGCACCGGAGGTCCGGGGTGGATCGTCCGGTGGCGCGTGGTGCTGCGTCATGCGAAGGCGTACCCATAGCGCCCGGTTCGTATGACGCTGGGGTGGGGGAGCGTGCTGCGTCATGCGAAGGCGTACCCATAGCGCCCGGTTCGTATGACGCTGGGGTGGGGGAGCGTGCTGCGTCATGCGAAGGCGCACCCATAGCCCCCGGTTCGTATGACGCAGCGAGCGGGACTCGAGGCTGACGAGCGGCGGTCGGTGACGGTCGTCACCGCCCCACCCCATCAGATGGTCCGAAAGCAAGCCCGGGGCCACGCCGCCGGTAGTTTCAAGCCATGACCGAGACCTGGCCCGGCACTGCCTACCCCCTGGGTGCCACCTTCGACGGCACCGGCACGAACTTCGCCCTGTTCAGCGAGGTCGCCGAGCGCGTCGAGCTGTGCCTGTTCGACCCCGACCCCGACAACGCGGGCTCCTTCACCGAGACCCGCATCGAGGTCACCGAGGTCGACGCCTACGTCTGGCACTGCTACATCCCGACGGTGCAGCCCGGCCAGCGCTACGGCTACCGCGTCCACGGTCCCTGGGACCCGACCCAGGGCCTGCGCTGCAACCCGAACAAGCTGCTCCTCGACCCCTACGCCAAGGCCACGGCCGGCGAGATCGACTGGGACCAGTCGCTGTTCTCCTACAACTTCGGCGACGAGGACTCGCGCAACGACGAGGACTCCGCCGCGCACATGACCCACGGCGTGGTCATCAACCCGTTCTTCGACTGGGAGGGCGACCGCCGCCTCTCCATCCCCTACAACGAGTCCTTCATCTACGAGGCGCACGTCAAGGGCCTCACCCAGCTGCACCCCGACGTGCCCGAGGAGCAGCGGGGGACGTACGCCGGTCTGGCGCACCCCTCGGTCACCGCCCACCTCAAGAAGCTCGGCGTCACCGCGATCGAGCTGATGCCGGTGCACCAGTTCGTGCAGGACTCGACCCTGCTGGACCAGGGGCTGCGCAACTACTGGGGTTACAACACCCTCGCCTTCCTCGCCCCGCACGCCGACTACGCCTCCAGCCAGCAGGGCCAGCAGGTCCAGGAGTTCAAGGCGATGGTCAAGGCGATGCACGCCGCCGGCATCGAGGTCATCCTCGACGTGGTCTACAACCACACCGCCGAGGGCAACCACCTCGGCCCCACGCTGAGCTTCAAGGGCATCGACAACGCGGCCTACTACCGCCTCGTCGAGGACGACCAGCGCTACTACATGGACTACACCGGCACCGGCAACACCCTCAACGTGCGCCACCCGCACTCGGTGCAGCTGATCATGGACTCGCTGCGCTACTGGGTCACCGAGATGCACGTCGACGGCTTCCGCTTCGACCTCGCCGCCACGCTGGCCCGCGAGTTCTACGACGTCGACAAGCTCTCGACCTTCTTCGAGATGGTGCAGCAGGACCCGGTCGTCAGCCAGGTGAAGCTGATCGCCGAGCCGTGGGACATCGGCCCCGGCGGCTACCAGGTCGGCGGCTTCCCCCCGCAGTGGACCGAGTGGAACGGCGCCTACCGCGACACCGTGCGCGACTTCTGGCGCGGCGAGCCGTCGCTGGGCGAGTTCGCCTCGCGGCTGTCCGGCTCCTCCGACCTCTACGAGCACTCCGGGCGGCGGCCGTTCGCCAGCATCAACTTCGTCACCGCCCACGACGGCTTCACGCTGCGCGACCTCGTGTCCTACAACGAGAAGCACAACGAGGCCAACGGCGAGGACAACAACGACGGGGAGAGCCACAACCGCTCGTGGAACCACGGCGTGGAGGGCCCAACCGACGACCCCGAGATCCTCGAGGCGCGTGCGCGCGAGCAGCGCAACTTCATCGCGACCCTGCTGCTCAGCCAGGGCGTGCCGATGCTGCTGCACGGCGACGAGCTGAGCCGCACCCAGGACGGCAACAACAACACCTACGCCCAGGACAGCGAGATCAGCTGGGTGCACTGGGACGACGCCGACAAGCCGCTCATCGAGTTCACCGCGGCCGTGGCCAAGCTGCGTGCCGACCACCCGACCTTCCACCGCAAGCGCTTCTTCACCGGCACCACCGTGCGCACCGGTGACGGCGAGCGCCTCAACGACATCGTCTGGCTCGGCCTCGACGGCGAGCCGATGGAGGACGGCGACTGGGAGGGCGGCAAGGCGATCGGGATGTACCTCAACGGCAACGGCATCGCCGGCAAGGACGCTCGCGGCGCCACGATCACCGACGACCACTTCCTGCTCTACTTCAACGCCGACGGCCCGGCGCAGGTGACGCTGCCGCCGGAGGAGTACGCCGCCGCGTGGGACGTCGTCATCGACACCGGCGGCGACGCCGACGCCGGCCCGACGTTCGAGGCCGGCGGGACCTTCGACCTCGGCACGCACAGCCTCGTCGTGCTCCGCGAGCACTCCGAGCCCGAGGTCAGCCCCGACCACTCGGTCGCTGCATCGCTGGCCGCGCGCTCGGGTACGGACGTCACGTGACCGACGCACACCGAGACGACGCCGCCCAGCGTCGTACGCCGCACAGCACCTACCGGCTGCAGGTCAGCCCCGACTTCACGCTCCACGACGCGGCGCGGGTGCTGCCCTACCTGCACGACCTCGGGGTCGACTGGGTCTACCTCTCGCCGCTGCTGGCCTCCGAGCCGGGCAGCACGCACGGCTACGACGTCGTCGCCTTCGACCACGTCGACCCCGAGCGGGGCGGCGAGGAGGGCCTGGCCGCGCTCTCGGCCGAGGCGCGTCGACTCGGGATGGGCGTGCTGGTCGACATCGTGCCCAACCACGTCGGCGTCGCCACGCCGTCGGAGGACCCGTGGTGGTGGGACGTGCTCAAGCTCGGGCGGGAGTCCGAGCACGCGAGCGCGTTCGACGTCGACTGGGCGGCCGGCGACGGCCGCATCGTGATCCCGGTCATCGGTGACCACGACGAGGGCGCGATCCGCATCGCCCGGTCGAAGAACGGGGAGGGCGAGGTCCGCTACCACGACCAGCGCTTCCCGATGGCGCCCGGCACCACGACGCTGGAGGAGCAGCACTACGAGCTGGTCAACTGGCGCGCGGCCGACGAGGACCTCAACTACCGGCGCTTCTTCGCCGTCAACACGCTCGCCGCGGTGCGCGTGGAGGACCCCGAGGTCTTCGCCGAGACCCACGTCGAGGTCAAGCGGTGGTTCGACGAGGGGCTCGTCGACGGGCTCCGCGTCGACCACCCCGACGGCCTGCGCGACCCCAAGCGCTACCTCGACGACCTCGCCGCCCTGACCGGCGGCGCCTACGTGCTCGTCGAGAAGATCCTCGAGCCCGGCGAGCACCTGCCCGCCGACTGGGCGACCGCCGGCACCACCGGCTACGACGCGCTCGCGCTCATCGACCGGCTGCTCACCGACCCCGCCGGCGAGGCGCCGCTGACCGCGCTCGAGGACCGGCTCCGCGGCACGAGCGTGGACTGGGAGCAGATGGTCCACGACAACAAGCGCGCCGTGGCCGACGGCATCCTGCACTCCGAGGTCCTGCGCATCACCCGCGAGGTCGAGCGCGTGCTGGAGTCGCGGGAGGAGAGCGCCGACGAGGATGCCGTGGCCGACGCGGTCAGCGAGCTGCTCGCCTGCTTCCCGGTCTACCGCTCCTACCTGCCCGGGGGCCGCGACCACCTCGACCAGGCGTTCGCCCGCGCGCGGGAGCAGCGCGCCGACCTCGCGACGACGTACGACGTCCTCGAGCCGATCCTCCACGACGAGTGGGGCCAGCCGGCCCGGCGCTTCCAGCAGACCTCCGGGATGGTCATGGCCAAGGGTGTCGAGGACTGCTCGTTCTACCGCTGGTCCCGGCTGACCTCGCTCAACGAGGTCGGCGGAGACCCCTCGATCTTCGCGATCGGCGTCGACGACTGGCACGAGGCCATGGCGGCGCGGCAGCGCGACTGGCCCGACGCGATGGTCACCCTCTCGACCCACGACACCAAGCGCGGCGAGGACGTCCGCGCCCGCATCACCGTGCTGGCCGAGGAGCCGGGGCACTGGGAGCGCGCGCTCGACGAGCTGCTCCGCCTCGCGCCCGTCCCCGACGAGGGGTTCGGCTCGCTGCTGTGGCAGGCCGTGCTGGGCGCGTGGACGCCCGACCACCTGCCCGACCTCCGCGACCGGCTGCACGGCTACGCCGAGAAGGCGATGCGGGAGGCGGGCGACCGGACGACGTGGACCGAGCCCGACGAGGCGTACGAGTCGCAGGTGCACGCCGCGGTCGACGCTGTCTTCGACTCCGAGGAGGTGCGGGCCGTGCTGGTCGACCTCGCCGCCCGCATCGACGCGCCCGCCCAGGCGAACTCGCTCGCGGCCAAGCTCCTCGCGATCACGATGCCGGGCGTGCCCGACGTCTACCAGGGCAGCGAGCTCTACGAGACCTCGCTCGTCGACCCCGACAACCGGCGGCCGGTCGACTTCGAGCACCGGGCCGCGGTGCTCGCCGGCACCGCCGAGGACGACGCCGCGACCAAGCTGCACGTCACCTGCACCGCCCTCACCCTCCGTCGCGAGAGGCCCGAGCTGTTCACCGGCTACACCCCGGTCACCGCCTCGGGGTCCGCCGCACCGCACGCGGTCGCCTTCGACCGCGGCGGCGCCATCGCGGTGGCCACCCGCCTGCCCGTGGGGCTGGCCGCGGCCGGTGGCTGGGGCGACACCGCGCTCGACCTGCCCGAGGGCCGCTGGCACGACGTGCTGACCGGGCTCGACACCGACGGCCGGCTGGACGCGCTGCTCGCCGTCCACCCGGTCGCCCTCCTGGTGCGGAAGGACTGACATGACCACCTCTCGGGGCTCTCGGGGTCCCTTCGACGTCTGGGCACCGCGCCCGCAGCGGGTGCGGCTGGTCGTCGACGGCGACGGCGGTGGTGCCGTCGAGATGCAGCGCGGCGACGACGGGTGGTGGACGCCGGCCGAGGGCCTGCCGACCTGGGCCTCGGCGGACACCGTCGACTACGGCTACCTCCTCGACGACGCCCCCGACCCGCGCCCGGACCCGCGCTCGCGCCGCCAGCCCGGCGGCGTGCACGAGCTCTCCCGGCGCGAGCGGACGACGTACGAGTGGCAGGACGCCGCGTGGACCGGGCGCCAGCTGCCGGGGTCGGTGATCTACGAGCTGCACGTCGGCACGTTCACGCCGGCGGGCACGCTCGACTCCGCGACCGAGCGGCTCGAGCACCTCGTCGACCTCGGTGTCGACCTCGTCGAGCTGCTGCCGGTCAACGCCTTCAACGGCACCCACAACTGGGGCTACGACGGTGTCGGCTGGTTCGCCGTGCACGAGCAGTACGGCGGCCCGGACGCCTACCGCCGCTTCGTCGACGCCTGCCACGCCGCGGGACTCGGGGTCGTGCAGGACGTCGTCCACAACCACCTCGGCCCGTCGGGCAACTACCTCCCGCTGTTCGGGCCCTATCTCAAGGCCGGCCGCAACACGTGGGGCGACCTGGTCAACCTCGACGGCGAGGGGTCGGCGGAGGTGCGCCGCTACATCCTCGACAACGTCCGGATGTGGTTCGAGGACTACCACGTCGACGCGCTGCGGCTCGACGCCGTGCACGCGCTGCAGGACACCTCGCCGGTCCACCTCCTCGAGGAGATGGCGGTCGAGACGGCCGCGCTGTCCGCGCACCTCCGCCGACCGCTCACCCTGATCGCCGAGTCCGACCTCAACGACACCCTCCTCGTCCGCCCGCGCGAGGCAGGCGGCCACGGTCTCGACGCCCAGTGGAGCGACGACTTCCACCACGCCGTCCACGTCGCGCTGAGCGGCGAGACCACGGGCTACTACGCCGACTTCGAGCCGCTCGAGGCGCTGGCGAAGGTGTGCGAGAAGGGCTTCTTCCACGACGGCACGTTCTCGTCGTTCCGCGAGCGCGACCACGGTGCGCCGGTCGACACCGAGCACATGCCCACCTGGCGGCTCGTCGTCGCCAACCAGAACCACGACCAGGTCGGCAACCGCGCCCGCGGCGACCGGCTCGCCGAGCACCTCGACGACGACCAGCTCGCGTGCGCCGCGCTGCTGACGCTCGCCGGGCCGTTCACCCCGATGCTGTTCATGGGGGAGGAGTGGGCCGCCTCGACGCCGTTCGCGTTCTTCACCTCCCACCCCGAGCCCGAGCTCGGGACGGCGACCGCCGAGGGCCGGATCGCGGAGTTCGAGCGGATGGGCTGGGACCCCGACGAGGTCCTCGACCCCCAGGACCCCGAGACGTTCCGCCGGTCGAAGCTGGACTGGGCCGAGCTGGGGACGGGGCGCCACGCGGTGGTGCTCGACTGCTACCGGCGGCTCGGCCGGCTGCGCCGCGAGCTGCCCCAGCTGACCGACCCGGCCTTCGGGTCGGTCTCGTGCAGCGTCGACGGCCGCCTGTTCACCATGCGGCGCGGCGACCTGCTCGTCCTCGTCAACGCCGGCGAGACCGAGGTGTCGGTGCCGGTCGACGCCCGCGAGGTCCTCTTCGAGACGCCCTCCGGCGTCGACCTCGACGACAGCGCGGTCGTCCTCCCGCCGCACGCCGGCGCGCTCCTGCGCTGACGCACGACGAGGGTCCCGCGAGGTCGGGCCCAACGCCTCATGACGTACGACGGCGGGCGCACGAGGCTGGAGATGCCAACCCACGCGCGTCGTGGAACCCGCCATGGCGCGCACCAGAAGGGAGCTCGTCATGAATCGCATCGCCCGCGTCGCTTGCGTCGCGGCCGCCGCACTGGCACTGGTGTCACCGACGCCGATCGCGTCTGCCTCACCGGCTGCTGACCCCGGCACCCGCCAGGTCGCCCACGCCGCCCAGACCTACAAGGTCGTGGCCAGCATCAACACGTCCGAGGCGGCCGCCGGCGAGGACACCGTCCGCATCACGGGCAAGGTGAAGCCCAGGGCCGCGGGCCAGAAGGTCGTCCTCCAGCAGCGTCCCGAGGGGTCGAACCGCTGGCGGAAGTCCGGCACGGCGAAGGTCACGTCGTCCGGCAGGTTCGTGCTGACGGACGAGCCCAGTCGGCCCGGCGTGCGGTTCTACCGCGTGCTCAAGCCCGGGGGTGACGGCGTCAAGGCCGGCACCAGCCGCGAGCTCCAGCTCGACGTGTGGGGCTGGTACAGCCTGGCCATCAGGCAGGTAGGCGCCAACTCGGGGGTCCTCGTGGGCGCCTACACGCAGTTCGGCGCCGAGCCCTACTACTCCAGCCTCGTGCAGCAGACGGCAGGCACGCCCGGCTACGTCGAGTACACCCTGGGCAGGAAGGCCCGCAGCCTGCGCGGGACCTACGCGCTGACCGATGACTCCACCACCGGCGCGTCCGGCTCGGTCACGGTCTCGGTGGACGGCACCGCCGTGGTGACGCACCCGCTGGCCACGGGGACCATCGTCGAGGACTACGTCATCGACGTGCGCAACGCCTTCCGCGTGCGGTTCGACCTCGTCGGCTCGGCGACCCCGGCCGGCCGGTCCGCCGTGGGTGACCCGGAGGTTCTCCTCCTGCCGTGACGCCCGGCGACGCTGTCGGCGGATCCTCGGGGATCCGCCGACAACTTTCTGGTGGGGGCTCGCGTCTCCCTCGTGAACGGCCCGCTCCCGGGCCCACACGACGGGGAAAGAACCATGAACCGCTTGACCGCACTGGCCGCCACCGTGGCCCTCGCCGCCGGCTCGCTGGCGCTCACCACGCCGACGCAGGCGGCGCCCGCGAAGGCGCAGGCCTACAAGGTCACCGCCAAGGCCAACATCGAGGTCGCCGTCGCCAAGGAGGACACCGTCAAGGTCAAGGGTCGCGTCACGCCCAAGGCCGCCGGCGAGAAGGTCGTCCTGCAGCAGCGCGTGGGCAACAAGAAGTCGTGGAAGTCCACGGGCAACGCCAAGATCAAGAAGAACGGCACCTACGTCCTCAAGGACAAGCCCTCCACCCAGGGCCCGCGCGAGTACCGCGTGCTCAAGCCGGCCTCGAAGGGCCTGCAGAAGGGCTACAGCAAGGCCCTTCCCGTCGAGGTCTACAAGTGGGAGAAGCTGGTCTACCGCCTCAGCGGCCCCCGCGTGAACGTCGAGCCTGCGGGCGTCCTCATCGGCGCCGAGTACTTCGGCCAGAGCCTGGCGACCACGACCTCGGGCACGCCGTCGTCGGTGGAGTACACCCTCGGGCGCAAGTGCACCGACCTGCGCGCGACGTACGCCCTCACCGACAGCTCCGCCACCGGCTCCAGCGGCGCCGTGACGGTCACCGCCGACGGTGCCGTGCTCGCCACGCACCCGCTGGCCGTCGGCACCGTGATCGCCGACGAGGTCCTCGACGTCTCCGACGTCTTCCGCCTCAAGGTCGACCTGACCACCTCCGCGACCCCGGCCGCCGTCGCCGCCGTCGCGACGCCCGAGGTGCTCTGCACGCGCTGACGCGCACCCGTTCCGCAGCGGCGGGCACGACCGGATTCACAGGCCCGGGCGTGCTCGCCGCTGCCGTTCGTCCGAACCTCTGCTTTCGACACCCTTCCCGCGTGAGCCGTACTGTTGCTCCTTGTGGCAGGCATCGACTTCGACGTAGAGATCAAGCAGCTCAAGGCGACCATGAAGACCATCGGTCAGGTCCTCGACCTCGACAAGATGCGCGGTGAGATCGCCGACCTGGGCGAGCAGGTCGCCGCGCCGGACCTGTGGGACGACCAGGCCAACGCCACCCGCGTGACCGGGCGCCTCTCCGCCCTGCAAGGCGAGCTCGACCGCTACACCGGTCTCGAGACCCGCATCGAGGACCTCGGCCTCATGGTCGAGATGGCCCGGGAGGAGGGCGACGCCGACACGCTCGCCGACTCCGAGGCCGAGCTCGGCCGCATCAAGAAGGCCGTCGAGTCGCTCGAGATCCGCACCCTGCTGTCGGGGGAGTACGACGAGCGCGAGGCGATCGTGACGATCCGCTCGGGCGCCGGAGGTGTGGACGCCGCCGACTTCGCCGAGATGCTCATGCGGATGTACACGCGCTGGGCCGAGCAGCACAAGTACGGCGTCGAGGTCTACGACGTGTCCTACGCCGAGGAGGCGGGCATCAAGTCCGCCGAGTTCGCCATCCACGCCCCCTACGCCTACGGCACCCTCTCGGTCGAGGCCGGCACCCACCGCCTCGTGCGGATCAGCCCGTTCGACAACCAGGGCCGCCGCCAGACCTCCTTCGCCGCCGTGGAGGTCGTGCCCGTCCTCGAGCAGACCGACGAGATCGAGGTCGACGAGAACGACATCCGCACCGACGTCTTCCGCTCCGGCGGCCCCGGCGGCCAGTCGGTCAACACCACCGACTCCGCGGTCCGCCTCACCCACATCCCCACCGGCATCGTGGTCTCCTGCCAGAACGAGAAGTCGCAGCTGCAGAACAAGGCGTCGGCCATGGTCGTGCTCAAGGCCAAGCTGCTGGCGAAGAAGAAGGAAGAGGAAGCCGCCCTCAAGAAGGACCTCAAGGGCGACGTCGCGGCCAGCTGGGGCGACCAGATGCGCAACTACGTCCTCAACCCCTACCAGATCGTCAAGGACCTCCGGACCGGCCACGAGTCCGGCAACCCGAGCGCGGTCTTCGACGGCGACCTCGACGACTTCATGGAGGCCGGGATCCGCTGGCGCCGCGGGGCGGAGAAGGTCGACGCCTGAGGCGGCGATTCGCCGATCGCGTCCACCCCTCACGTAGCCTCGACGCCGTGATTCGCTTCGAGAAGGTCACCAAGACCTATCCCGGCCACCCCCACCCCGCGCTCGACAACGTGTCCGTCGACGTCGAGAAGGGGGAGTTCGTCTTCCTCGTGGGCTCCTCGGGCTCGGGCAAGTCGACCTTCCTGCGCCTGGTGCTCCGCGAGTACCGCCCGACCACCGGCCGCGTCTACGTCGCCGGGAAGGAGATCAACCGGCTGGCCGGCTGGAAGGTGCCGCGGCTGCGCCGCGACATCGGCACGGTCTTCCAGGACTTCCGCCTGCTGCCCAACAAGACCGTGACGGAGAACGTCGCGTTCGCGCTCCAGGTGATCGGCAAGTCCCGCAAGGAGATCAAGGACGTCGTCCCCGAGACGCTCGAGCTGGTGGGCCTGAGCGGCAAGGGCGACCGGATGCCCGACGAGCTCTCCGGTGGCGAGCAGCAGCGCGTCGCCGTGGCGCGGGCGTTCGTCAACCGGCCGATGATCCTCATCGCCGACGAGCCCACCGGAAACCTCGACCCCACGACCTCGGTCGGGATCATGAAGCTCCTCGACCGGATCAACCGCACCGGCACCACCGTCGTGATGGCCACGCACGACGCCGGCATCGTCGACCAGATGCGCAAGCGCGTCATCGAGCTCGACAACGGCCACGTCGTGCGCGACCAGGCGCAGGGCGTCTACGGCCACCAGAACTGACGCAGAACTGACGCGGGCCGCCGGCCCGGACCCGATCCGCCTCCCCGAACGAATCGAGACCCCCACTCCATGCAGCTGCGCTACGTCTACTCCGAGCTCGGCCAGGGCCTGCGACGCAACCTGACGATGCACCTCGCGGTGATCCTCACCCTGGTCGTCTCGCTGACCCTCGTGGGCATCGGCCTGCTCTTCCAGCAGCAGGCGACGCGTGCGGCCGAGCACTTCGGCAACCAGCTCCAGATCACGGTCTACCTGTGCCGGCTCAACGACTCCAACCCGGTCTGCCCCAACCCGGTGACCGAGGCGCAGAAGGCGGAGATCGAGGCCGTGGTCGAGGACAACCCGGAGGTGGCGAGCTACCGCTTCGAGTCCGGCGAGGTCGCCCTGGAGAAGGCGAAGGAGCTCTACGGCGAGGAGCTGTTCTCCGGCGACAACCCCGCGCTGACGGCGGAGGACATGCCGCAGACGATCTGGATCACGCTCGAGGACCCCGAGCAGTACGAAGGCATCAGCAGTGCGGTGCAGGGCCTCGACGGCGTCTCCCGGGTGCGTGACCTGCGCGAGCAGGTCGGACCCATCCTCACGACCATCACCAAGATGCGGACGTACGCCCTGGGCACGGCCGCGCTGCTGGTGCTGGCGGCCCTGCTGCTCGTCGCCAACACGATCCGACTCGCCGCCTTCGCGCGGCGCAAGGAGATCGGCATCATGCGGCTCGTGGGCGCCTCCACCCTCTACATCGCGCTGCCGTTCCTCCTCGAGGCACTGGTCACGGCGTTGATCAGCGTGGCCCTCGCCATCGGGGCGCTCGCGGCGTTCCTGAGGTTCGCGATCGGTGACCTCCAGCAGAACCTGAGGTTCGTCCCGTGGATCGGCTGGGACGAGTTCTGGCTGGCCGCCGGAGCGGTCGCGATCCTCGGTCCGGTGCTGACGTTGCTCCCGACACTCGTGTTGACGCGGAAATACCTCAAAGTCTGATCGGCGGAGGTTAGCGTCTAGGCGTCCCGCCCGGCCGTGCGTCGGGAGGACACCCTTCCCCGCTTCCCCGACGCAAAGGCTTCCCCGGTGCGTACCTTCCCCCGTGCCGCTCACCGCCCTGTGGCCGCAGCTCTCGTTGCGGTCATGGCGCTGGGTGTGTCCGCTGCTCACGCCGACGACCTCAAGGACAAGAAGAACAAGGTCGAGCGCGAGCTCAAGGGCGCTCACCAGGACCTCGACGAGTCCAGTGCGCAGCTGCGCAAGGCCGCGGCCCGCCTCGACGCTGCGCAGCAGCAGCTCGACGTCGCCAAGACGCGGCTCGCCACCGCGCGGGGCAAGGTGGAGGTCGCCGCCGAGCGCGACGCGCAGATGCAGGCGGAGCTGGCGGCCGCCGAGGCCGAGCTCGCCGCCGCAGAGGCGGCGCTGGCCCAGGGCAAGGTCGACCGCGACGCCCAGCGGGAGAAGGTCGCCCGCACCGTCGCCGACATGTACTCCGAGGGCGACCCCGAGCTGATCGCGTTCTCCTCCCTCCTCGACGCCGAGTCCACCGAGGAGCTCACCCGGCGCGACGGCGTGCGCGACGTCGTGGTCGGCCAGGAGGCGCGCGAGTACGACGAGCTCAAGGCCTCGGAGGTGCTCCTCCAGGTCCGCGAGGACCAGGTCGCCGACGCCCGCGACGTGGTGGCCGCCAAGCGCGAGGCCGCCGCCGAGCACCTCGAGCTGATGCAGGCCCTCGAGGCCGAGGAGCAGGCGGCCAAGGACTCCGTCGTCTCCCTGGTCATCGAGCGCCGCGACGCCCGCGAGGGCGCAAGCGCGGCTCGCGCCAAGGACCTCGCGAAGCTGCGCAAGCTCGAGAACGAGCAGCAGAAGATCGAGGAGATGCTGCGCAAGCGGGCCCTCGCCGCGCTGCGGCGCCAGCGCGCGCAGGCCCGGTCGCAGGCCCGGTCGCAGGCCTCCACGCCGAGCCCCGGCCTGCTCGCCTATCCCGTCGACGGCTACGTCACCTCGCCGTTCGGCTACCGGACCCACCCGATCTACCACTACTGGGGCCTGCACGACGGGGTCGACTTCGGTGGGGGCTGCGGCACCCCGCTGCGCGCCGCCGCGCCCGGCCGGGTCGTGTCGTCCTACTTCAGCGGCGTCTACGGCAACCGGCTGGTCATCGACCACGGCGTGCTCGGCGGCAAGGGCATCGCCACGATCTACAACCACGCGAGCGGCTACAACGTGGGCGTCGGTGACCAGGTCGCCGAGGGGCAGGTCATCGGCTTCGAGGGCAGCACCGGTTGGTCCACGGGCTGCCACCTGCACTTCACCGTGATGGCCAACGGCGTGGCCGTGGACCCGATGAACTGGCTCTGACCGACCACGACCGGGCACAACCGGCTGGACACGCTCTGGGACAATGGACCCATGGCGAAGGAGCAGGGCCAGAAGATGGTCGCGCAGAACAAGAAGGCGCGCCACGACTACCACATCGAGGACACCTGGGAGGCCGGGCTCGTCCTGATGGGGACCGAGGTGAAGTCGCTGCGCCAGGGGCGCGCCTCGCTCGTCGACGGCTTCGCCGAGATCGACAACGGCGAGGCGTGGCTGCTCGGCGTGCACATCCCGGAGTACAGCCAGGGTAGCTGGACCAACCACTCCGCCCGCCGCCGTCGCAAGCTCCTGCTCAACCGGTCCGAGATCGACAAGATCGAGCGCAAGATCACCGACAAGGGCTACACGATCGTGCCGCTCGCGCTCTACTTCAAGGACGGCCGCGCCAAGGTCGAGATCGCCCTCGCCAAGGGCAAGAAGGCCTACGACAAGCGCCACACCCTCGCCGAGCGCCAGGCCAACCGGGAGAAGGTCGAGGCCGTCCAGCGGCGGCTCAAGGGCCACCGAGATTGAGACCGGGACTGAGGGCGGGTTGACCCCCATCGCGTTCGCGCAGGCCCTCGGCCTGCCCGGCCTGATCGACCTGCACACCCACTTCCTGCCGCCGCGGGTGATGGCGAAGGTCCGAGCGCAGTTCGACGCCGCCGGCCCGCTGATCGGCCGGCCGTGGCCGCTGCACTACCGCGACGAGGACGACGCGCTCGTCGAGGTGCTGCGCTCCTTCGGCGTACGCCGCTTCACCGCCCTGCCGTACGCGCACAAGCCCGGCATGGCCGAGTTCCTCAACGACTGGGCGGCCGGTTTCGCGGAGCGGGTGCCCGAGGCCGCGGTGTGCGGCACGTTCTTCCCCGAGCCCGGCGTGACGGCGTACGTCACCTCCCGCACGGCGTCGGACCGGCCGGTCGAGGTGTGGAAGGTGCACGTGCAGGTCGGGGCGTTCGACGTCACCGACCCGCTGCTCGACGAGGCCTGGGGCGTCGTCGCGGACGCCGGCACGCCCGTCGTGCTGCACGCCGGCAGCGGACCCGTGCCGACCGAGCACACCGGCCCGGAGCCGGTGCGGGAGCTGCTGGCCCGCCACCCGCGGCTGCGGCTCGTCATCGCCCACGCGGGAGCGCCGGAGTACGCCGAGTTCCTCGAGCTGGCCGAGTCCCACGAGCGGGTGGCGCTCGACACCACGATGGCCTTCACGCCGTTCTTCGAGGAGATGGGCGGCGCCTACCCACCCGACCTGCTGCCCCGGCTGCGCGACCTCGGCCTGGCCGGGAGGGTCCACCTCGGCAGCGACTTCCCGAACATCCCCTACCCCTACGTCGTCCAGCTCGAGGCTCTGGCCGCGCTGGGACTGGGGGAGGAGTGGCTCCGCGCCGTGTGCTGGGAGAGCTCGGCCGCCCTCCTCGGCTGACCCCGGGCGGTGCGCCACCCACATCTCCGGCCAATGGAATGTGGCTGGGCCACCGCCCGGGGGCGTGTCGTACGACGACGCGCCGGCGGGCGGTGCGCCACCCACATCTCCGGCCGCTGGAATAGGGCTGGGCCACCGCTCCCGGCAGGCACGCCAGCGCAAAATGTGGGCGCGGGTGCTTGACGGGGGATATGTAAGTGCGCTGAACTAACTAATGTGACAGCGCACACACCGGTCGGCCGCCCGCTCCGTCCCCGAGGCAAGCTGCTCCAGGAGGACGCCCGCCGCCACCACCGCTCGCTGCTGCTCCAGCAGCTCTTCCGCGAGGGTCCGGCGAGCCGCGCGGACCTGGCGCGCTCGAGCGGGCTGACGCGGGTCACGGTGTCCGACCTGGTGGGGGAGATGCTCGCCGAGGGCTTCCTGGCCGAGCTGGGCGCACCCGCCGAGTCGCGGGTCGGCAAGCCGCCGACGCTCGTCGGGCTCGCCCCCGACTCCCACCACATCATCGGCCTCGACCTCTCCGAGACCGACCGGATGTCCGGCGCGGTCGTCAACCTCGCCGGCACGGTCCAGGCGCGGCACGAGGTGCACGTCGACGGCGCCGAGGGCGAGCAGGCGGTGGAGCTCGTCCTGGGCCTCGCCTCCCACCTGATGACGATGACGGACCGCCCGGTGCTCGGCGTCGGTGTCGGCAGCCCGGGCGTCGTCGACGCGGCGGGCACGGTGGTCGACGCGCCCAACCTCGCGTGGACCGACACCCCGCTGTCGGCCCGGCTGGCCGAGACGCTCGACGTGCCGGTGTTCGTCGCCAACGACGCCAACACCGCCGTCCTCGGCGAGCACACGTTCGGCGAGTCCGGCGACGGCGGGCTGATGGTGCTGCGGGTCGGCACCGGTGTCGGCGCCGGCCTGGTCCTTGGCGGGTCGCTGCTCCACGGCCACCTCGGCGCCGCTGGCGAGATCGGCCACGTCGTGGTCGACCCCGACGGTGAGCGGTGCGCCTGCTCGCGGACCGGCTGCCTGGAGACGCTGCTCGCCGCGCCGCGGCTGCGGCGCCGCGTCGGCGAGCCCGGCGTGGACGGCCCGGCCGTGCTCGCCGAGGTCGGGACCCGGCTGGGCGAGGTGCTGGCGCCCGTCGTCGCCGCGCTCAACCTCCACGAGATCGTGCTGAGCGGCCCCGCGGAGCTGCTCGACGGGCCGTTGCTCGACGCGACGGACCGGACCATCCGCGAGCGGACCATGCCGATCAGCTCCACGGGGCTGGCCGTCCGCACCTCGAAGCTCGGAGAGGACGTGGTGGTCGTGGGAGCGGCCGTGCTCGTGCTCGCCGGAGAGCTGGGCGTCTCGTGAGCGCCTCACGCTTCACACCCCACTGGAAGATCGATGGAAGGAACACTGTGGTGCGCATCAGGAAGTCACTGACCGGGGTGGCGGTCGCCGCGCTCGCGCTGACGACGCTCGCCGCGTGCGGCAGCGATGACGACGGGTCGTCCACCGACGACGACGGCGGCGCCGAGTCCGCCGACATCCGCGTCTGGCTCAACGGCACGGACACTCCGCAGGAGGCCCGTGACTGGTTGAAGAAGACCTTCGAGGAGGACAACCCGGGGTCCACGCTGACCATCGAGCAGCAGGAGTGGGACGGTCTGGTGGAGAAGCTCACCACCGCGCTGTCCAGCGAGTCCGAGACCCCCGACGTGGTCGAGATCGGCAACACCCAGGCCCCGACGTTCACCGCGGCCGGCGCGTTCTCGCCGCTCACCGACCAGCTGGACGACCTCGGCGGCGACGACCTGCTGCCCGGGTTCGTCGAGGGCGCGACGGTCGACGGCGAGACGTACGCCGTTCCCTACTACGCGGGCTCGAAGTACATCTTCTACCGCAAGGACCTCTTCGAGAAGTCCGGCCTCGAGGTGCCCACGACGCTCGACGAGTTCGTGCAGGCCGCCACCACCCTGAAGAAGGACAACCCCAAGCCGGGCAACTTCTCCGGCTTCTGGTTCCCCGGGCAGGACTGGCGCAACGGCGCGACCTTCGTGTGGTCCGCCGGCGGCGACCTGGCCGTCGAGGACGGTGGCGAGTGGACCGGCTCGCTGTCGTCCCCCGAGTCCGTGGCGGGCCTGGAGATGGCACAGCAGCTGTTCACCGAGGCATCAGGCGCGCCCAAGGACGGCAACGAGGCCGACCCGTGGACCCCGTTCTGCGCGGGCGAGGTCGGCATGATGTCGACTCCCGGCTGGGTGAAGGGACTCCTCGACGACCCCGAGACCGGCTGCCCCGACGGCCACGCCAAGCAGGTCGGCGTCTTCGCGCTCCCCGGCCCGGACGGCGAGCCGGCCCCCGTGCTGCTCGGGGGGTCCGACATCGCCATCGCGGCCAAGTCCGCCCACCAGGACCTGGCCCAGGAGGCCGTCGAGCTCATGCTCAGCGAGGAGTACCAGACGCTCATGGCCGACGCCGGCCTGACGCCTGCCCTCACGTCGCTGGCCCCGCTGCTGGGTGACGACGAGTACGCCGAGGCCACCGTGGCCGCGGCGTCCAACGCCAAGCTCACGCCGGCCGCCCCGGGCTGGGCGACGGTCGAGGGATCGCGTGCCCTCGAGGACCTCTTCAGCGCCATCGCTCAGGGCGGCGACGTGGAGGAGCTCGCCGCCAAGGCCGACGAGCAGATGGACAGCCAGCTCAACGGCTGACCATCGACGACCACCAGTGGGGGCGGCGCGAGCCGCTGCCCCCACTGGGGCGCGCCCGCGCGACAATCACACCGCCACCGGAGAGGAGGACCGATGACCGACATGCTGAGCCACACGGCCCGTGACACCTCCCGTGGGCCCGTTCCCGGCACGGCCCCCCGCCCGCGCCGCGGCACCCCGCTGCCGTACGCCCTCCTCGTCCCCGCCGTGCTGGCGCTGGCGGTGGCTCTCGGCTACCCGCTCGTGCGCCAGGTCGTGCTCTCCATGCAGGACTTCGGCCTCGCCCAGCAGTTCGGCCGCCCGCCCGAGTTCGTCGGCGCCGAGAACTACCGGCAGCTCGTCGCCGACGGCTACCTGTGGCGGGTCACCCTCCGCTCCATCGCCTTCTGCCTCGTCAACGCGGTGCTCACGATGGCGATCGGCGTGGGCCTCGCGCTGCTGATGCGGCACATGTCGCGCGGCGTGCGGCTCCTCGTGCAGACCGGGCTGCTGCTCGCGTGGGCGATGCCGGTGGTCGCCTCGCTGACCGTGTGGCAGTGGCTCTTCGACACGCAGTACGGCGTCGTGAACTACGTCCTCACCGGCCTCGGCCTCGACTACGAGGGCCACGGCTGGCTGCTGCGGCCGCTGTCGTTCTTCTTCGTCGCGACCGTGATCGTCGTGTGGATGAGCGTGCCGTTCGTCGCCTTCACCGTGTACGCCGCCCTGACGCAGCTGCCGGAGGAGCTCGTCGAGGCCGCCGAGATCGACGGCGCCGGCGCGACCTCGCGCTTCCGCCACGTGGTGCTGCCCACCATCCGGCCGGTGCTGCTCGTCGTGGGCCTGCTGCAGGTCATCTGGGACCTGCGCGTCTTCACCCAGATCTACATCCTCCAGGAGGCCGGCGGCAGCGCCCGCGACACCAACCTGCTGGGCACCTACATCTACCGGCTCGGCATCGGCGGCGGGGAGTTCGGCATGTCGGCGGCGGTGGCGATCTTCATGCTCGCGCTCACCGTGGTCCTGACCGCGCCCTACGTCCGCGCCATGCTCCGCCAGGAGGGTGAGACATGAGCCGGCCGACCCGACCAGCCCTGCGCGCCACCGCCAACACCCTGGGTGTCCTGGCGTTCCTGCTCTCGGTGTTCCCCGTCTACTGGATGGTCAACAGCTCGTTCCTCGCGCGCAACGAGATCCGGAGCCCGACCCCGACCTGGGTGCCGTTCGGGGGCGACCTCGACAACTACCGCACGGTCTTCGCCACGGACCAGTTCCTCGACGCGCTGCAGGTGAGCCTGATGGTCACCGGCCTGACGATCGTCGTGGCGCTGCTCTTCGCCTTCGTGGCGGCCGTGGCGGTGAGCCGGTTCCGCTTCCGCGGCCGGCTGACCTTCATCGTCACGCTGCTGGTGATCCAGATGATCCCGGTGGAGGGCCTGTTCATCAGCCAGTACAAGATGCTCAAGGCGATGGACCTGCTCAACACCGTCGTCGGGCTCACGCTGGTGTACGTCGCCGGCGTGCTGCCCTTCACGATCTGGACCCTGCGCGGCTTCGTCGCCGGGGTGCCCTACGAGCTGGAGGAGGCGGCGATGATGGACGGGTGCTCGCGCGTGCAGGCCTTCTTCCGCGTCACGCTGCCGCTCCTCGCCCCCGGCCTGGTGGCGACCGGGGTCTTCGGCTTCATCCAGGCGTGGAACGAGTTCACGCTGGCGCTCGTGGTGATGACGCGTGAGGACCAGCGGACGCTCCCGCTGTGGCTGTCGACCTTCACCGACGTCAACCGCGGCACCGACTGGGGCGGGATCATGGCCGGCTCCACCCTCATCGCGATCCCCGTCATCGTCTTCTTCCTCGTCGTGCAGGGCCGGATGGTCAGCGGCCTCACCTCCGGGGCGGTGAAGGGATGAAGCCCATCCCACGACGTCCTTCTCCTCCGCTGCGCTCCCCTGAACAACGCCGCGGGGACCCCGACACCGTGGATGATCTCCAGGTCATGGCGCTGCGGGTGCTGCTCCCCGGCTTCACCGGCACGACGCTGCCAGACGGCCACCGCGCGCTCCTCGAGCAGGGCCTCGGCGGCATCTGCTACTTCGGCAGCAACACCGCCGACGGCCCCGCCGCGCTCGCCGCCCTCAGCGCCCAGATCCGCGCCGCCAACCCCACCGCGGTGATAGCGGTCGACGAGGAGGGCGGCGACGTCAGCCGGCTGCACACCCGCCACCCGAGCCCCGTGCTCGGCGCCGCGGCCCTCGGAGGAGCGGGGGACCTGGCGCTCACCGAGGCCGTCGGTCGCTGGGTGGGCCACGAGCTGGCCTCCGTGGGCGTCACCCTCGACCTGGCGCCCGACGCCGACATCAACAGCGACCCCGACAACCCCGTCATCGGCACCCGCAGCTTCGGCGTCGACCCCGAGCAGGTCGCCGCCCACGTGGCCGCGTGGACCCGGGGGCTCCAGTCGACCGGTGTCGCGGCGTGCGCCAAGCACTTCCCCGGTCACGGCGACACCGCCACCGACAGCCACCTCGCCCTGCCCCGCATCGACGTCGACGCGGACACCCTCGCCATCCGCGAGCTGGTGCCCTTCGACGCTGCCGTCGAGGCGGGCACCAAGGCGGTCATGACCTCGCACATCGTCGTGCCCGCGATCGACCCCGACCGCCCGGCCACCCTGAGCCCGCTGGTCCTCAGCATGCTGCGCGAGGTGCTCGACTTCGACGGCGTGGTCGTCAGCGACGCGCTCGACATGGCCGGGGCGTCCGCCACGCTGGGCATCCCCGAGGCGGCCGTCCAGGCCCTCGCCGCCGGGTGCGACCTGCTCTGCCTCGGCCCCGACACGCCGGCCCCGCTGGTCCTGGAGGTCCGCGACGCGGTCGTCGCGGCCGTGGCGGACGGCCGGCTCGCGCACGACCGGCTCGCCGATGCCGCTCGACGCACTGCCGCGCTGGGCGTGCCGACGGCCACGACCGCCAGCGGTGCCGAGTCGCCCGACGCGGCGCGGCAGGCCGGTGCGGCCGCGTCCGCGATGCGGGTCGACGGCGACCTGCCCGATCTGACCGGCGCCGCCGTCGTCAGCGTCGAGACCGTGGCCAACATCGCGGTCGGTGACGTGGCGTGGGGCCTCCCGCCCGAGCACCGCGTCGACCCGGGGTCGCTGGCGGGCGGGCTGCCCGACGTGGTCCCCGACGGCGTACCCCTCGTGGTGCAGGTGCGCGACGCGGGCCGGCGCCCCGAGGTGCTGGCCTTCCTGCGCACGCTCGCGGCGAGCGGCCGACCGGCGGTCGTCGTCGAGTGGGGCTGGCCGTCGACCCACGGCGCCGGCCTCACGACCATCAGCACGCGCGGCTCGTCCGCACCCGGCGTCGCGGCGGTCACCCAGCTGCTGCGAGGGGCCGGGTGGTCGGGATGAGGGCCGCGCTGACAGGCACCCGAGGCGTCGGCCTCGACATCGGCGGCACCAAGACGCACGGCGTCGTGCTCGGGGAGGACGGCGCCATCCTGGCCCAGGTCAGGGAGTCCACCCGGCCCGGCGCCGACGGTGTGGTCGCGACCGCCGAGCGGGTCTTCGAGGCCCTCGCCCGAGAGAGCGGCGGGAGCCTGGGGTGTCGCGTCGGCGTGGGCGTCCCCGGGCTCGTCGACAGCGAGCGCGGGATGCTGCGGCACGCGGTCAACCTGGGGGTCAACGGCGACGACCTGCCGCTGCGCGACCTCCTCGCCGAGCGGCTCGGCGTGCCCGTGGTCGTGGAGAACGACGTCAACGCCGCGGCCCTCGCCGCCTGCGCGCTGGTCGAGGCCGACGACGTCGTGTACCTCAGCGTCGGCACCGGGCTGGCCGCAGGGCTCGTCGTCGACGGCCGGCTGCGCCGCGGCGAGCACGGCGCGGCGGGTGAGATCGGGCACCTCCCGGTCGACCCGGCCGGCGATCCCTGCGGCTGCGGCCAGGTGGGTTGTCTGGAGACCATCGCGTCGGGCCGTGCCCTCGCCCGTGCCTGGCCCACTCCCGACGGGCCGCCCGCAGCGGCGCTCTTCGCGGCGGCCGCCGCGGGCGACCCCGCGGCCATCGCCGTGCGCGACCGCTTCTGCTGGGGGGTGGCCAGCGCGGTCCGTGCCCTCGGCCTCACCATCGACCCCGAGCGGATCGTGCTGGGTGGTGGCGTCGCGGAGGTGGGCGAGCCGCTGCGCGAGCAGGTGGTCCGGCAGCTGCGCACGCTGGGGGAGGGGTCACCCTTCCTCGCCTCGCTCGGCCTCGCCGACCGGCTCAGCATGGTCCCCCTCCACTACCCCGTCGCCGCCGTCGGCGCCGCCTTGGTGGCCGCTCGGTAGGTTGTGGCCGTGGAAGCCGGTACGTGGATCGACGTCCTGCTCGTGCTCGCGTTCATCCTGGTGGGCGGTGTGTTCGCCGCGACCGAGATCGCCCTGGTCTCGCTGCGCTCGGGCCAGGTCGAGCGCCTCGAGAGCCAGGGCGGACGCGGGCACGCGGTCGCCTCGCTCGCCCGCGACCCCAACCGGTTCCTCTCCGCGGTGCAGATCGGTGTCACCGTGGCGGGCTTCTTCTCCGCCGCCTTCGGTGCCTCGACCCTCGCGCCGTCGTTCGCCCCCGCCTTCGAGGGCCTCGGCGTCCCAGCCCCCGACACGGTGTCGCTGGTCGTGACGACGCTCGTCGTGTCGTACCTCTCCCTCGTGCTCGGCGAGCTCGTGCCCAAACGGCTCGCGCTGCAGCGGTCGGTGGGGGTCTCCAAGCTCTTCGCGCCGCCGCTCGGCAGGTTCGCCACCGTGATGACGCCGGTCATCTGGCTGCTGTCGCTCTCGACCAACCTGCTCGTCCGCCTCCTCGGCGGCAACCCCGACGCCGCCGGCGACGAGGTCGACGAGGAGGAGCTCAGGATGATGATCTCCGGCCACGAGGACATCCCCGAGGGCGAGCGCAAGCTCGTCGACGACGTCTTCGAGGCCGGTGACCGCTCGCTGAGCGAGGTGATGAAGCCGCGCGGTGACGTCGTCTTCCTGCGCGGCGACATGAGCCTCGCCGACGCCGTGGCCGTCATCGTCGACCAGCCCTACACCCGCTACCCGGTCACCGGCACGTCGTTCGACGAGGTGCTCGGCTACCTCCACCTGCGCGACGTGCTCGGGCGCGCGGACGATCGCTCGACGACCGTCGCCGCAATCGCACGCGAGCTGCCGGTGCTGCCGCGGACCAACCGCGTGCTGCCCTCCATCGACCAGCTCCGCAGCCTGGGCGCGCACATCGCGCTGGTGGTCGACGAGTACGGCGGCACCGACGGCATCGTCACCCTCGAGGACCTCATGGAGGAGCTCGTCGGCGAGATCCACGACGAGTACGACACCGACGCCGAGGTCGCCGCGTCCGCGGACCCGACGACCGTGGACGCCGGCCTGACGATCGAGGAGTTCGCGGAGCGGACCGGCGTCGAGCTCGAGGACGGCCCCTACGAGACCGTCGCCGGCTACGTCCTCCACCGACTGGCGCGGATGGGCGAGGTCGGTGACTCCGTGGTCGTCGGGGACCGCCCGCTCGAGGTCGTCGAGGTCGACGGCCACCGCATCACGCGCGTACGCCTGCAGGCCGCGCCCGTCCCGCCGGGGGAGCCCGGCGGTGAAGAGTGGCGGCGCCCGGCCGGGCCGACGCCCCAGCAGCAGGCGTTCGCCGACGACTTCGCCACCTGGGGGCTCTTCCTGCCCGACGACGCCGTCGCCACCCACCGCGACGGGCACCTCAAGGGCCAGGGGTGGTCGGTCCGGTTCCGCTGGCGCGACGACGGGACGCTCCTGGTGCGGGCGGACCACCGGATGACCGACGAGCGGCTCTACGGGATCGCTCCCGACGGCACCCGAGCCGAGGTGGGGCTCGAGGCGCCGCACGGCGGCGTGTTCACCCCGACCGGAGCGACCGACGCGGAGAAGGCCGACGCGAGGGCGCGGCACGCCGCGACGTGGACCCGGCACCACCAGGCCGTCCACGAGGCCGGGCTCGACTTCGACCACGAGGTCCCCCAGGACCTGGTGGGCAGCACCGACCGCCAGCTGTGGCGCCTCGACGACGACGTCTGGCACTCCGAACCGCTCCGCCCGGCGGAATAGCGTTCGCGGTCCGTCGGTTGGGACCAGTAGGCTGGAGCCGTGGGCTCGGGCCTGCTTGACAACACAAGAGGGGCTGATCGGTTTCGACTTGGGACGTTAGTTCCAGGGGAAGCGGGTCGAGAAGCCAGCGTCATCTCGTAAACGATCGCTGGAAATCCATAGTTGCCAACACCAATCGCAACGACTTCGCTCTCGCTGCCTGAGCAGTGATCGAAGGGTCTGACCGGGCACCCGTCTCCGTCCCGGACCCAGGCCTCATCTAGGAGACTTGCTGGTCACTCTCTGTCAGGAGGGGTGACCGGGACTTGATCCTGACTGGGCCTGTCGGCGACGTGTCTGTGCGAGCGCCGGGGCCGAGAAAAGCGACATCACTGACTGCACCCGGAGAAGACCTGGATCGACGCTCGAGGACCGGGGTTCGATTCCCCGCAGCTCCACCAAGAGGGCTTTCCCGAAATGGGCCCGAACAGTTTCCCGAATTGGGGACTGTTCGGGAGACCTCCAACAGCCCCAGCAGAACAACGAGAGGGCCCCAACCACCGTCGTGGTTGGGGCCCTCTCGTTGTTGGGCCAAGAGTCCTCAGGCGGCCGTCTGCTCGAGTCGCTCGACGTGCTCGAAGACCTCGTCGCCGCGGAGGATCAGGCTCTCGATGACCTCTCCGTCGAGGGGGTGGTTCATCAGCGGGCTGTCGATCCGTTCGCCGGACTCGCGGCTGTGCTTCTCGAGGATGCGAATGTTGTAGCAGGCGGCGGCCGCGGCGACGGCCAGCGTGACGAGTGGCAGTCCGACGACCTGGACGAACCCGCGCCGTACGTCCTCCGTGCCACGGTTCTTGATGTTGCCGAAGACTGCCTCGACGGCCGAGCGCAGGGCGTAGGCGAGCTCCCACTGCTCGCTGCCCGCCGCCTCGTGGAGGCGCGCGAGCGAGCCGGGCAGGCGACCAGAAAAAGGTGATACGCCCTCGCATGCCCGGCTCCGTTCGGCTTCACCTGCCAGCACCGCGGGCATGGGCCAAGATGAACCCATGCCGATTCGGGGACACATCAGCGCAACGCGGTCAGATAGACACCACCAGACACTCAGCGACACCCGTAGCGAGGCAGCCCGGTGAGCACGCTCGGAAGCTTCATCTGGTCCATCGCCGATCAGCTCCGCGGCCCCTACCGCCCCAACCAGTACGGCACCGTGATCCTCCCGTTCACGATCCTGCGACGCCTCGACTGCATTCTGGAACCCGACCGCGACACCGTGCGGGAGCTGGCTGCGAAGTTCGACAACCAGAACCGGCTCAAGGTCGAGGTCACCAAGGCCACCGGGCGGCCGTTCTACAACACCTCGAATTACGGGTTCGCCAATCTGCTGGCCGACGCCGATGGACTGGCGGACAACCTCACCGACTACGTCGACCGGTTCTCCGCCGACGTCGACGTGTTCGAGTACTTCGACTTCAAGAAGGAGATCCTCGCCCTCGAGAAGGCGGGGCTCCTGCGCGAGATCGTCAAGTCGTTCGGTGCCGTGGACCTGCACCCGGACAAGGTGTCCAACTCCGACATGGGGGACGCCTTCGAGTACATCATCCGCAAGTTCAACGAAGCCGCGAACGAGACTTCCGGCGACCACTACACACCGCGCGACGCGATCAAGCTGCTCGTCGACCTGCTGTTCGCGGAGAAGGACGCCGACCTGACCGAGGCCGGCATCGTCCGCACGCTCTACGACCCCACCGCCGGCACCGGCGGAATGCTCTCGCTGGCAGAGGAGCACCTGCTGGCGCAGAACCCCGACGCGCGGCTGACGCTGTTCGGACAGGAGTACAACCCGCAGTCGTACGCGATCTGCAAGTCCGACCTGCTCGCCAAGGGCCACGACGCCACCAACATCGCGTTCGGGAACACCCTGACTGACGACGCGTTCCCCGGTCGCCGCTTCGACTTCTCCATGTCCAACCCGCCCTACGGCGTGGACTGGAAGCAGTACGCCAAGGCCATCACCAAGGAACGCGACGAAGCCGGCCCCTACGGCCGCTTCGCCCCCGGCCTGCCGGCCACCTCCGACGGTCAGATGCTCTTCCTGCTCCACCTCGCCCACAAAATGCGGGCACCCGAGGACGGCGGCGGCCGGGTCGGCATCGTCATGAACGGCTCCCCCCTGTTCAACGGAGGCGCCGGATCCGGGCCCTCCAACATCCGCCAGTGGCTGCTGGAGAAGGATCTCGTCGAGGCCATCGTCGCGTTGCCGACCAACATGTTCTTCAACACCGGTATCGCCACCTACATCTGGATCCTCGACAACAGCAAGCACCCCGACCGCAAGGGTCTGGTGCAGCTCATCGACGGCACCTCGTTCTGGACCAAGATGCGCAAGAACCTGGGCTCCAAGGGCCGCGAGATCAGCGACACCGACCGCGCCCAGGTGCTCCGCCTGTACGCCGACTTCACCGACGCTGACCCCGACTACTCCAAGGTCTTTTCCAACGACGAGTTCGGCTACTGGACCATCACCGTGGAACGGCCCCTCCTCGACGAGGACGGCAAGCCGGTCGTCGACCGCAAGGGCAAGCCCAAGCCCGACTCCAAGAAGCGCGACACCGAGAACGTGCCCTTCACCTACGGCGGCTCCACCGCCGGCGCCGCGGGGAGGGCCGAGGTCATCCAGGCCTACTTCGATACCGAAGTGAAGCCCCACGTCCCCGACGCCTGGATCGACTGGGCCAAGACCAAGACCGGCTATGAGATCCCCTTTACCCGTCACTTCTACAAGTACGTCCCACCCCGCCCCCTCGCCGAGATCGACGCCGACCTGGAGAAGCAGGTCGCCAAGATCCTTGACCTGTTGCGGGAGGTGGAGGGATGACGTGGCGTGAGCGGCGGGTGCGGGAGATGGCCGATCTGATCAACGGCTTTCCGTTCGACTCCACCGACTTCGCAGACGATGGTGATCTCCCATTGGTGAGAATCCGTGACATCCTCGGCACCTCGTTCGAGACGTTCCTCCCAGCCGAAATCGTTCCTGAACCGGTCTTGGTTTCGGACGGCGACGTCGTGATCGGTATGGACGGTGACTTCAACGTCGTTGCCTGGTCCCGCGGCCCGGCAGCCTTGAATCAGCGCCTCTGCCTACTCCGGGCCAACGGCTGCGCCGACATGCGATTCCTCGCCTATGCGCTCCCCGCGCATCTGCAGGTCATCAACGACCTCACGTACGCGACGACCGTCAAGCACCTCTCTTCAAGCCAGGTACGTGGTATCCGGATGACCGCTCCCGATCTTCCGGAGCAGCGCGCCATCGCTGACTACCTCGACCGCGAGACCTCCCGCATCGACACCCTCATCGAGGAACAGCAACGCCTGATCGAGATGCTTCGAGAGTTGCGTGCGGCGCTCATCTCTACGGAGACCGGCTGGGGTTCAACGCGCCCAGACGAATGGCCGATGATGCGGCTTTCTTGGCTCTTTCAGGCGACCGGCAGCGGAACCACGCCTTCCAACGAGGACATCACCTACGACGAAGATGCGGACGTGCCATGGGTGACGACTGGCGAGCTTCGAGAGTCCGTCGTTTTCGGGACTGCGCGTGGTGTCACTTCCGAAGTGGTGAATCGCTACTCCGCCCTCAAGATCCACCCCGCTGGCTCGCTTCTCATCGCGATGTACGGAGCCACGATTGGCCGAATGGCGTTACTTGGCGTGGACGCAGCGTCGAATCAGGCGTGCTGTGCGCTCATTGGTCCCACCGGGGCTATTCCTGAGTTCGTGCAGTACAGCCTGATGGCCGCAAAGGGCTGGCTGCTTCTGGAGGCTGCTGGAGGAGGGCAGCCGAACATCAACCAGGACAAGATCAGGTCTTTCAGAATCCCCGTGCCGCCCCTACGAGAGCAGCGGCGGATCGCGGCGCGCCTCAATGATCAGACAGCGAAGATCGATGCGCTCGTCGCTGAGACCGAGCGCTTCATTGAGCTCGCTCGCGAACGACGCTCAGCGCTGATCACCGCAGCGGTGACTGGGCAGATTGACGTGCGAGAGGTGGCGTGATGGCTGGCTACAACGAGGTCGTGTTCGAGACAGAAATTTGCGGGCACCTGTCCCACAACGGATGGCTGTACTCGGCGAACGATGTTGGTTACGACAGGGAGCGGGCGCTCTTTCCCGAGGACCTGTTTGCCTGGCTGGAGGAGACGCAGCCGGCGGCGTACGAGAAGGCGCTGAAGGCGGCCGGGTCGCCGGCGAAGTTCATCGACGTGCTCACCACGGCGCTAGACAAGCCCCTGGAGCACGGCGGCGGGACGCTGAACATCCTGCGCAACGGGGTGCAGTACATCGGAGGCGGCCGGCTGAAGATGGCGCAGTTCCGTCCCGAGACAGCGTTGAACGAAACGACCAACGCCCACTACGCAGCGATGCGGGTCCGGGTGATGCGGCAGGTGCACTTCTCCACGGCTGACCAGCGCAGCATCGACCTGGTGTTCTTCGTCAACGGTCTCCCGGTGGCGACGGTGGAGCTGAAGACCCACTTCACCCAGTCGTTGGACGAGGCGATCCAGCAGTACCGCAGGGATCGCAACCCGGTGACCAACGGCCGACTTGAGCCGCTGTTGTCGTTCGGGCACCGGGCGCTGGTGCACTTCGCGGTCTCCAACGACCTGGCGGCGATGACGACCAGGCTGGAGGGGGAGAAGACCCACTTCCTGCCGTTCAACACCGGCTACGACGCCGGGGCCGGCAACCCGCCTGGCGGGGACGGCAAGTCGGCGACGGCGTACTTGTGGGAGCGAGTGTGGGAGAAGGACGCCTGGCTCACGATCATCGGACGTCTGATGCTCGTGGAGACCAAGGAGGAGTGGGACGTCGCCACCGGCACCTCGGTGCGTCGCACCAGCATGCTGTTCCCCCGGTTCCACCAGTGGGAGGCTGTCACGGACATCGTGGCCGCGGTCGCCGAGGAGGGTGTGGGGCAGAGGTACCTGATCGAGCACTCCGCCGGGTCGGGGAAGACCAACACGATCGCCTGGACCGCGCACCGGCTGGCCCGGCTGCACGTGGACAACAAGAAGGTCTTCGACTCCGTCATCGTGGTCGTCGATCGCACCGTGCTCGACGGGCAGCTCCAGGAGGCCATCCGTCAGCTCGATGGAAACAAGATCGTGGCCACCATCAGCCCCGAGGATGTCCGCAAGGCGGGCGCGAAGTCGAAGTCGAGCCTGCTCGCGACTGCGTTGAAGAACGGTGAGCTGATCATCGCGGTGACGGTGCAGACGTTCCCGTACGCGCTGGAGGAGATCCGGGCCGACGCTGGGCTGAAGGGCAAGAAGTTCGCCGTCATTGCCGATGAGGCGCACTCCTCGCAGTCCGGGCAGATCTCCTCCAAGCTGAAGCAGGTCCTGACCGCGGAGGAGCTCCAGGAGATCGAGGACGGTGGCGAGATCGACGTCGAGGCGATCCTCGCCTCGGAAATGAGCGAACGCGCGGAATCGCCCAACATCTCCTACCTAGCCTTTACCGCCACCCCGAAGAACAAGACACTCGAGCTGTTCGGCCGCAAGGGCCCCGACGGGAAGCCCCGCGAGTTCCACCTGTACTCGATGAAGCAGGCCATCGAGGAGGGCTACATTCTCGACGTCCTCAAGGGCTACCAGGCCTACGAGACCGCCCTGAAGATCGCCGGCAACGCCAACAGCGAAGGCGAGGTCGAAGAGGGTGCCGCACGCAAGGGCCTGATGCGGTGGGTGCGGCTGCATCCCACCAATATCAGCCAGAAGGTGCAGATCATCGTCGAGCACTTCCACACCAACGTCGCCCACCTGCTGGAAGGCAAGGCCAAGGCGATGGTGGTGACGGACTCCCGTAAGGCTGCGGTGAAGTACAAGATGGCCATCGACGCCTACATCGCCAAGCGCGCCGCCGAGGACGCCTCCTACAACTACCGGACCCTGGTCGCGTTCTCCGGTGGGGTGCGGATGGACGAGGACGAGGTCTGGGCATCCGACTGGGGTCCGGTGCCGGACAAGGACGACGAGTTCACCGAGGCCAACATGAATCCCGGCGCTGGTGCAGATCTCGCGGCGGCGTTCAAGGGCGAGACCTACAAGATCATGCTGGTCGCCAACAAGTTCCAGACTGGGTTCGACCAGCCGCTGCTCTCGGCGATGTACGTCGACAAGAAACTCTCCGGCGTGACGGCGGTGCAGACGCTATCCCGGCTCAACCGCACCCACCGCACGGCATCGGGGGAGCAGAAGCGCAAGACGTTCGTCATCGACTTCGTCAACAAGCCCGAGGACATCAAGGCCGCATTCGAGCCCTACTTCAAGAACGCCACACTGGAGACCGAGACCGACCCCTACGTCGTGGTGCACCTGGCGACCAAGCTCGCTCAGGCCGGCATCTACACCGAGGACGACGTCCGCAAGGTCGCCGAGTTGTGGGTCACCCGCAAGGGCAACAACGCTCTCTCCGCAGCGATCAGCCCCGCACAGCACGACTTCGCACGCCGCTACGCCCGGGCACTGGAGGAAGACGACAAGGTCACCCTCAACACCCTCGATCTGTTCCGCAAGGACGTCTCGACCTACGTGCGGCTCTACGACTTCATGAGCCAGATCGTCGACTACGGTGACCCCTACCTGGAGATGCTCTCCATCTACCTGCGCCTCCTCGAACGGGTCATCGACGACTCCTCGTGGGCAGCGGAGGTTGATCTCTCCGATGTCGTCCTCGTCGGTGTCAAGCACACCAAAAGCACCCAGGTCGACATCTCGTTGACCGGCGACGGACAGCTCAAGGGCATCAGCGCCGCCGGCACCGGCACCAAGAAGGAACCGAAGTACGTCGCCCTACAGGTCGTCATCGACAAGATGAACGACCTCTTCGGCGCCGAAGCCTTCACCGAGTCCCAGGTGCGCGAGTTCGTCAACGGCCTCGTCCAACGACTGCTCGCCTATCCCGACTTGGTCAAGCAGACCCAGGTGAACTCGAAGAAGCAGTTTCTGGAATCCCAGGACTTCCAATCGGCGGTCACCGAGGCAGTCATCGACAACCAAGGCGCCCACAACACGATGGCCGACTACTTCTTCAGCGACGGTCCCGGGATCAACGGCGTCGTCCTTGCGCTGGCGGACGCGTTCTACGAAGCGGCGATCGACGAGTCGGCAGTCGTCCGCTGAACACGTCAGCAAGAGAAGTTGCGATCCATGGCGGCTGGCGCGGTGTGCGTCCTAGGGCGGAGGACACTACAGCTCGGCAGCGTCCAGCGAGGGCGTGCCCGGCTGTACGACACCGACCATGAATCTCACTCGCATGCGTAAGCCCGCGACGCGGGAAACCCTGGTCGGCTGCTGGTCGGGGTCTTCACCCAGGCCGAGTTGGCGACAACACTTCATGCGGATCGCACTCGCGCAAGTGAGCTGACGGCTGGACGCGGCATAGCATTCCACCATGACCGTTGAGACCTCGGATGAGCCGACCCCCTACGTCGAGGAGGTGTTCGGTGGCGAGAAGACCGGCGTCGAGATCGAGCAGATCGGCACCGCGGGGGACGGGCAGATCGCAGACCCGTGGGACCCCGAGAAGATCCGCGTCTCGACGAAGAACTTCTCCCTGCGCAATGTGCTCGACATGATCGACTCTGACGACCTCGACCTGGCGCCCGACTTCCAGCGCAACAGGGTCTGGAAGCCCCGGCAGAAGTCGCGGCTGGTCGAAAGCCTCTTGCTGCAGATCCCTCTCCCGGCGTTCTACTTCGCCGAAGACACCGACGGCATGCTGCGCGTCGTCGACGGCCTACAAAGGCTGTCGACTATCCACGGCTTCGTGCGCAACCGTGAATTCGCCCTCACCGACCTCGAGTACCTAACGAACCAGCAGGGCGACCACTTCGATGATCTCCCGCCTGCCTTGCAGCGCCGGCTCAACAATGCCCAGATCGTCGTGCACGTCATCGACCCAACGACCCCACCCGATGTCAAGTACGACATCTTCAAGCGCATCAATACCGGCGGTGAACCGCTCAACAGCATGGAGATCCGGCACTGCATGAGCAGAGCGCGCAGCCGCGCCTTCCTCAAGCGGTGCGCGCAGAACGACGCGTTCTACACGGCCACCGGTGGCGCCTTGTGGGAGCACGTGCGCATGCACGACCGCGAGTCGGTGCTCCGCTTCCTGGCGTTCCGACTCTTGGGCGACATCGAGTCCTACGACAAGTTCGGGTCGCTCGAGCGGCTGCTTGATCGCACGGTTGCCGATCTCGACGACGAGACGAGGGTCGACGACGTTCAGCTCGAGCAGTTGTACGCCGACTTCGATGCAGCCATGATCAAGTGCCACGACCTGTTTGGGCGACACACGTTCCGTAAGTGGCCCCTGGGCAGCGATTACCGATCCCCAATCAACCGTGCCCTGCTCGAGAGCTGGGCGGTCACGCTGATCGAGGTCCCGTCCTCCCACCTCGCCGCACACTCTGACCGCATCGTCCAGGACACGCGTAGGGCGATGACCTCCGACTACGCATACATCGACTCCATCAGCTCGTCGACTGGCGACCCACGTCGCGTGACTACCCGGTTCCGCACCGCAGCCACCATCGTGGGGTACGACGCGTGATCACCATGGTGCGGCTGCGGAACTTCAAGCGGTTCCTCGACCAGTCGTTCGTGCTCACCGGCCTGACCGTGCTGACTGGGCTAAATTCGAGCGGCAAAAGTACCCTCGTCCAGTCCCTCCTGCTGGCCCACCAGGCTGGGCTCTCGCCTGGCGACCGTGTGCCCCTCAACGCCAAGCCGGGTCTCAGGCTTGGTCAGCCGGTCGACCTGCTGGCACTCGACGCCACCACGACTACCGTCGAGGTTGAGATCGACGTGGATGAGAGCACAACCGCCTGGGCTTTTGAGACGCAGTTTGATGGGTTCGAGGATGCGAGCTACGTCCTGTGCGACGACGCTCGAGCGCCGACCTTCCGTCCGATCTATCTCGGCGCTGAACGCCTCGGCCCCCGAACGTCCCATGGCTCAGCCCCGGCCGTCAGTGCAACCGTCGGCGACATCGAGCTGGGCGACGACGGGCGCTTCGTCGCACACGCGCTCGCCGTCCATGCTCGGCGCGACGTCGCACCCGACCTCGTTCATCCCAATCAGCCCAGAGTCACGACTCTCGCCTCGCAGACAGAGGCATGGATGAGCGAGCTTGTCGGCGCGATCCAGTTCGAGGCACGTCTCGTGCCCCGGACCGACATAACGACGCTGCACGTCCGGTCGTCATCGCTCGGCGACTGGTTGCTGCCAACCAACGTCGGCTTCGGGATCAGCTACGCCCTTCCGGTGATCGTGGCCGGCCTAACCGCGCGACCCGGTGACCTGCTTGTGATCGACTCGCCTGAGGCTCATCTGCACCCAGCGGCCCAATCAGCGGTGGCTAGGTTCCTGGCCCGCGTGTCCTCGTGCGGGGTGCAAGTCATCGTCGAGACTCACAGCGACCACGTTCTCAACGGCATACGCCGATCGGTAGTGTCTGGGGAAGTCGCGTCGGACACGGTGACGATCCACTTCCTCGCCGGTCGAGCCGAGCCTGAGCGGATCACCATCGACCAGCGCGGCCGGCCCGATCACTGGCCCGCCGGGTTCTTCGATCAGATGGAAGTCGACCTGCGCTCGATCACCCGGCCTCGGCCGACGGATCGATGATCCCAGCGACCTTCGTCGTCGCCGAGCACGGCCTTGCCAGGCTCGGGACCTGCACCGAGGAGGCCGTCCACCAGTTCCTCGACGTCCTCGACGCCGCCGAGGCCAGCGCGCGAGTGGTGGCGTGGGAGGAGGTGTTCTCGGTCCCCACCGACCCGTTCCCGACGCTGTCAGACTTCCTCTATCGCCCCGATTCTCCGATGGACCGCGACCTTCGGCTCCTGCTCGGACGACGAATCGAGAGGATGTCGTTCTGGGGTGCTGCGGAAGGCAGTCCTGAACTCGAGTGGACCGACGGTGACGACGGTGTCGACATCGCTCCTTCCATCGGGCTCTGTGTATCCCGAGTCGGCGCGGAGCCGTGGGCCCTACTGTCTCTCGCCGCTTCTCCGTCAATCGCAGGGCTCTGCCAGATGCGACCGCTCGGTGGCACGGGTAGCGCTGCGGCTGTCTGGTGCGTCGTCGAAATCGACCACCTGACTGCCTTCTGGCGGGACAGCCTGACCCGCTACGAGGCTACGCCTACGGAAATGAGCGCCGCCAGCGCCGCTGCATTCCCTCGTACTCACTTCGCACCCGAGGTGTGGACCCAGACGAACCGGTTCGAGGGCAGTTGGCGCGACGTGCGCGAACGTCTAGTTGAGGTGCTCTCAGGACTCGACGACGGCGCGGCTGCCGTCTTTGCTGTGGAGTCGCAGAACGACATGCGGGCACGGGTCATGAGCGCCGCCTATGGCGTCGACTGCTCGCCCGAGTCGCCCAATACCCACCGCAACGCAACGGCGATGCGCCGCCGAGAGGCCGAATTCGACGGCATCGTCCACGTGTGCGAGTGGCACGCCAAACTCGAGCCTCACCAGAATCGCGTGCACTTCGCAGTCGCCGAGGGTCGGCTACTTGTCGGAATCTTTGCCAAGCACCTTCCGACGTAACCGCTCGTCGAAGTCCAGACCCAGCCACGCAGCCGTCGGATAGGGAGGGCGCTCATCCGTAGGAGGTCGCTCGCTCACGACGTCCGAGAAACCGGGGGGTGCCGAATTGAACGTCGTGGCGCCACACGTAGCGCATTGGCTCCGATGGATGCGATCCACCGGACGTGAGTGGATCCCGTATCCCGATGTGCGAGACCAGGATGCGTCGTGCTCCGTGCACAGAGCATCCCAGTGGTTGAGAGCCGCGGTTCGCGGGGCGGCACGGGGCTCCGCGTTGGGACACACAGCACCGGGGTATCTCTTAGATGCGTCCAGTGGTGCCTAAAGAGGCTGACTAGGGGACCGTGTGCAAACTTCCGGTTCGCCGTGTGCAGCGGGGCACGCATGGAGCGATGTCGGTGCGACTTCCACGCGTGGCACGCCATTTCGGGGAAGCCCTCACTCGCTCATCACCACGAGGCAGCAATCCAGCCAGCACCAGCCCTCACGTGGCACCACACGACGCCCCGGCGGGCCTCCCGCCGGGGCGTCGTGCTGCCCGGGGGAGCGGTCCGGTCACCCGTTGGGTTGCGCAGCTCCGCTGGGTAGCGTCGAGGGACGGCGTCGACCGGCGCCGCCCCCTCCGCCCCCGAGGAGTACTCCCGTGCCCAAGATCCTGACCGTCCTCACCGGTGCCGACCACTGGACCCTGTCCGACGGGACGAAGCACCCGACCGGCTTCTGGGCCGAGGAGCTGCTCGCCCCGCTCGCTGTCTTCGACGAGGCGGGCATCGACGTCGACCTCGCCAGTCCGGGCGGCCGCACGCCCGTCGTCGACGAGGGCAGCCTCGACCCGGGCGCCATCGGCGAGGAGGAGTCCGCGAAGCAGCGCGCGGCCCTCGACGCCCTCCAGGGCCGCCTCGCCTCCACGCTGGTCCTCGCCGACGTCGACCTCGACGACTACGACGCGGTCTTCGTCCCCGGCGGCCACGGCCCGATGGAGGACCTCGCGGTCGACGACGACCTCGGCCGCGTCCTGGTGACGATGCTCGACGCCGGCAAGGTCGTCTCGTCGGTGTGCCACGGTCCCGCCGGCCTGCTGCCCGCCACGCGCGAGGACGGCTCGTGGCTCTTCGAGGGGCGGGAGCTGACGGCGTTCACCGACGCCGAGGAGAAGCAGGCCGGGCTCGCCGACAAGGCGCCGTGGCTGCTCGAGTCGCGGCTGCGCGAGTCGGGCGCGTCGTTCTCCTCGGGCGAGCCGTGGGCGCCGTTCGTGGTCGTCGACGGCCGGCTCGTCACCGGCCAGAACCCGGCGTCCAGCACCCAGGCCGCGCAGGAGGTCGTGAAGCTGCTGCAGGGCTGAGGATCGGGTCGGCGCAGCGCCGAGGTCGGCACGCCCCGGGCACGCCAGCGCCTCCGCGGCGAAGCCGGCGACCCACGAGAAACGCCACGCACCCCTCGCCACCACAGGACCTCCCCGCCGCGTGTCATCCGGCGGGGAGGTCCTTGTGTTGTCGGGCCACTCATCCCGCACGGGTGAGGCGGCCTCCCTGCCGCCGACGCAGGCTGGGGGGATGACGCGCCTGGCGCAAGTGCCACGAGTGCCTGTCGAGGGCGCCGTGCACCCCGAGCCCCAGCCGGTGTTCGACGTCGCGCTGGGAGTGGCCGGCGCGGTCGTGGGGACCGGGGTGGCGGTGGGTCGAGCCCTCGTCTCCGTGCCCCTGCTCCACCAGGACCTGATCTGGCGGCCCCGTTTCGTCGCCGAACGCTGGCAGCCGGCGACGCTGATCGAGGACGCGGCCCGGCACGGCGCCGCCCGCCGCGCCGAGATGGTGCGCGTGGCCCAGGTGCTGCTCGACCACTGGGCGCCCGTCCTGGTGGAGCGGGTCGTCTCCCGCCTGGACCTGACCGGGCTGGTCGTCCGCCACGTCGACCTCGACGAGGTCGTCCGGGCGGTGGACATCGACGCGGTCGTCGACCGCCTCGACCTGGACGCGATCGTGAAGAAGGTCGACCTCGACGAGGCGGTGGCGGGCGTGGACCTCGACGCCGCGGTGGCCGGCGTCGACATCGATGCGATCGCGGCACGGCTCGACCTCGATGCCGTGATCGGCCGGATCGACCTCGTGGCGATGGTCGAGGAGGTGATCGAGGCGATCGACCTGCCCGCCATCATCCGCGACTCCAGCGGCTCCATGGCGTCGGAGACGATCCGTGGCGCCCGGATGACGGGGATCTCGGCCGACGAGGCCGTCAGCCGGGGCCTCGAGAACTACCTGTTCCGGCGTCGCCGCAAGCGCGCCACCCCTGCGGAACCGTCGTGAACGAGCCCGGGATGTGGAGCGTCCCCCTGGAGGCACGGTCCTACCAGGGGACCAGCGCCGGTGTCGTGACGAGGCTGGCGGCGAGCGCCGTCGACGCCCTCGTGGTGGCGATTGCACTTGCTGGTTCGTACGCGGCCTTGGTGGCTTTCGTGTTCGTGCTCGACCCGCGCCGCTTCAACATGCCCGACGCCTCCTTCCTGTGGTCGGTGGCGCTGTTCCTCGCCTACCTGGTGGTGTACCTGACGCTCGCGTGGTGGTTGGCGGGTCGCACCATCGGCGACCACCTCTGGGGTGTCCGGGTGACCACCCGGGGCGGCGCCCCGCTGGGGTTGGTCCGTGCGTTCGCGCGCGCAGTGACGTACGCGATGTTCCCGATCGGGCTGCTGTGGTGCGCGGTCGACCGGGACCGCAGGTCGCTGCAGGACCTGCTGCTGCGCACCGCGGTGGTCTACGACTGGCTGTCCCACCCCTCCGTCACCGGACGAACGGAACAAGAGCCTCGATCGAGTCCGTCGGCGTCTTGAGGGCGATGCCGGCCCCGATCGGGCGGAGCTTCCACACCGGGCCGTCGCGGAACAGCTTGGCCATCACCAGCCCCGTCTCGCGGACCCCGAGCGTGAGGGTGAAGCGGGCGAGCTCGGTGCCGTCGTGGTCGACGAGGCGGCAGTAGGCGTTGCGGATGAACTCCAGCGAGTGGCCCTGGTAGCTGCTGACCATGAACAGGATCGTGTCCACCTTCGGGTAGACGCGGCCAAGGTCGACGGTGATCACCTCGTCGTCGCCCTCGCCCTTGCCGGTGGTGTTGTCGCCCAGGTGCACGACCGACCCGTCCCGGGTGGCGAGGTGGTTGAAGAACGCCAGGTCGAAGAACTGCTCGCCGGCGAACTGGATCGCCGAGGCGTCGAGGTCGATCGGCGCGGCCCCGCTGCCGATGAAGCCGGCCGTAGGGGAGTGGTCCCACCCGACGGCCATCTGCACCTGGGCGAGGGACTGCCCGTCCTCGCCGGTGACGCTGAGCTCCTGGCCCTCGGTGAGCTCGATCACGGGTCACTCCTCCGCTCGATGGGACGTCTCCGAAGGTACAGGAGCGCGCCGCGCGCGATCAGGGTGCGCGGGGGCCGGGGACGACGAGGGTGCACACTGCTCGCATGCTGGGGATCCGCATCGTCCCGCTCACCAGGGCCCACGCCGAGGACCTGGCCACCTGGCGCTACGAGCCGCCCTACGACGTCTACGACCTGGCCGGTGCCGAGCCCGACGAGCTGCTCGAGCCGGAGCTGGGCTTCCACGCGGTGCTGGCCGAGGAGCGCCTCATCGGCTTCCGCTCCTACGGACCCGACGGGCAGGTGCCCGGGTGGGAGTACGACGACGCGGCCCTCGACACCGGCGGCGGCCTGCGGCCCTCGCTCACCGGGCAGGGCCTCGGTCGCGCGGTGATCCGGGCCGGCCTCGAGTTCGGCCGCGCGACGTACGCCCCGCCGGCGTTCCGGGTGACGGTGGCGTCGTTCAACACGCGTGCGCGCCGCACCGTGGAGTCCCTCGGCTTCGAACGGGTCGGGTCGTTCGCCGCGCGCCGGGACGGGCGGCCGTTCGACGTCCTGGTGCGGCCCGAGGCTCGCTGAGGGCTGCGGGTCAGACCCGGCGGGCGTGGTCCGAGGGGGCGACCGCGGCCGGGTGCAGGATCCCGGCGAGCGCCTCGACGCCGTCGACGAGGCGCGGTCCCGGGCGGGCGAAGTGGCCGTCGGCGTCGACGGCCCAGACCGGGACGCCGGGGAACCGGTCGAGCACCTCCTTCGCGAGCCTCGTGCTGCCGTAGAGGTCGAAGCCGCACGGCGCGCAGACGACGACGTCCGGCCGCGACGCGACCGCGTCGTCCCAGGTGATCCGTGTCGACCTCGTCCCGGCGACGCCGATCGTCGGCTCGCCGCCGGCCCGGGTGACCATCTCCGGGATCCAGTGCCCGGGGGCGAAGGGCGGGTCGGTCCACTCCAGGACGAGCACGCGGGGCCGCTCGAGCCCGGCGACGCGTTCGGCGACGGCAGCGAGGCGTGCCTCGAGACCGGCCACCAGCGCCGCCGCCTGCTCGCCCTGACCGGTGATGCGCCCGAGCTCGGTGATCGAGTCCAGCACGTCGTCGAGGGTGTGCGGGTCGACCGTCGCCACCTCGGCGCGGCACCCGAGGAAGCCGAGCGCCTCGTCGACCGTCCCGACGTCCACCGCGCACACGGCGCAGAGGTCCTGGGTGACGACCAGGTCGGCGTGGAGCTCGGCGAGGGCGTCGGCGTCGAGCCGGTAGAGGTCCTCGCCCGCTGCGAGCGCTGCGGCGACGAAGTCGTCGATCTCCTTCGGCCCCAGCCCCTCGGGCATCGCCGAGGTCGACACCACGAGCCGCTCGCGGGCCGCCGGCGGGTGGTCGCACTCGAACGTGACGCCCACGACGTCGTCGCCGGCGCCGACCGCGAACAGGATCTCCGTGGCGGAGGGGATGAGCGAGACGATGCGCATCCGGCGAGCCTAGACGTCGAGGAGGTCCCCGCAGGTCGATGCGACCCATCCGACCGAGGTGGGCGTCGGGTGCATCCGTCAGGCGGCGTGCGGCGGAGAAGGTAGGTGACCGCAGGGCGCGGTCATCCGACGGAAGGACATGACCATGGCACTTCTCCGCCGCACCACCACAGCGCTTGCGCTCGCCCTCACCACGGCGCTGGTCGCGCCGACCGCCGCGAGCGCCACCGGACCGGGGAGCACCGGGACGACCAGCCTCGCGTCCGTGCTCACCGGCGACGGCAACCAGTTCGACCGCGACTGGTACGACTACGACATCGTCACCGAGGCGGTGCTCGCAGTCATCGCCGCCGACACCAACGGTGACAGCCCCGTCCGCCTGCTCACCGACGGGTCGACGCCACTGACGGCCTTCATCCCGAACGACCGCGCGTTCCAGGTGCTCGTCAAGGACCTCACCGGGACGTGGGTCCGGACCGAGCAGGACGTCTTCGCGGCGGTCGCCGGCCTGGGCCTCGACACGGTGGAGGACGTGCTGCTCTACCACGTCGTCCCGGGTGCCACGATCACGGCCCGCGACGCGCTCCGGTCGAACGGCGCCGAGCTGACCACCGCCCTGGGGCCCACCATCGGGGTCAAGGTGGCACGTTGGCTGCCCATCATCGTCCTGCGCGACCAGGACTCTGACGACGTCGACCCGCTCGTGAACCCGCTCGCCCTCGACATCAACCGGGGCAACGCGCAGATCGCGCACGGCATCACGTTCGTCCTGCGGCCGAGCAACCTCTGACAGGCACGCACGCGCAGAGAGGGCGCCCGTCGTCACCGGACGGCGGGCGACCCCGCCGCGGCGTCGTCACCAGCAGCCGTGCCACGCACCCCGCGCGTGGTCGCGGGCGTGGTCGATGGCGCGCACGTACTGACGGTGTCGGACCACGGGCTTGCCGCCGAAGACGTACGGCTTGGTGAAGCCGTCCCAGGCCTGGCGGAACGACAGGTCTGCGTAGCCGCCCTGACGCTGGACGTAGCGCAGCAGCCGGCCGTAGCGGTCCTTCGCCGCCTGCGTGCGGTCGGAGACCAGGTGCACGGTGGAGCCGACCGGCGCCAGGCGCCGGAGGTTCGCGGTGGCGGCGTCGGCACCGCACCGGCCGCGCTCAGGGGTGTCGATGCCGAGCATGCGCACGGACACGTGCGCCCCGCCGCGCAGGCGGACCCGGAGGGTGTCGCCGTCGGTGACCCGGACGACGTTGCCGGTCTCCCGGTAGGTCCGCGGGCCCTGCTGGGCCTGAGGCTGGGTGTTGCCGGTGTTCGCGAGCTGCTGCGGCGCGGTGCTGCCGCGGCCGATGCACGGACACGGGTTCGACTCGCACGCGACCCCGTCGCCGTCGTCGTCGAGGCGGTGCGGGTCGCCCGCGCCGGTGTCGAGGAAGAAGTGCTGCGCGGCGGCCTGGCTCGCGAAGTCGCCGCAGTCGCGGTCGACGACGGCGGAGGCAGGCGCCGGCGCCGAGAAGCCGAGGCCGAGGGACACGAGGGCGAGCGCGAGGGCGCGGACGAGCTGGTGCATGGCGCCAGCCTCACACCGACGCGGGGACGACGTGGGCGGAACGGACCAACTCCCGCCCGCTCCGGGTGTCTGCTGTCGTGAGTCACCGGATATCCGGGGACTCACGACGGATCGTGGAGGATCCGGGCCACCTGATGACGTGGACCTTCCACGATCTGACTGGACCTCCGAGCGCCCGGCGGCGGGTGCGATGCGTCTCCAGGACGCGCGTCCGTGAGCGTCGCCCCTCAACCGCCACCCTCCGCACGAGTCCGTCGCCGGGTCTCCCAGCCCTTCTTCGCCGCCCGGCTGCGGCGTCGGCGAGCGCGCTCAGCCTCCTCGAGGAGCCGCTCGGCGGCGCGCTGCTCACGTCGTACGGCGTTCTCCGCCCGGCGCCGCTCGGCCTCGACCACGGCGGGGGAGCGGACCGGCCACACGTAGGGCAGGTCGTCGGGGTCCTCGGGGAACTGCGGGCGGTAGAAGTCCGGGTCCTTGCGGAGCAGGGCCGAGCGGTGGCTGCGGTGGAGGTCCTCGTCCCCCAGCCAGGGCGGCAGCGCGCCGGCGTCCGCGAGCTCCGCCTGGGTGCGCACGGTCGTCACGCCGGCCGCGGCGAGGTCCGTCGCGATCGTGGCGGCGCAGGTGTCCCCGAAGCCGAGCTCGAGCCACACCTCGCAGCACACGAAGCCGTAGCGGCCGAGCGCCTCCTCGTAGCCCTTCCACATGAGCGCCGCCGGGTGGTTGGCCCAGCCGTAGTCCGCCACGGTGAGGGCGCGCACGACCTGGATGGTCTCCACCCGCTGCTTCCCGAGCCGCTTCTGGTCGAGCGCGCGGGCCGAGGCCTCGAAGTCCGGGTGGGGGAGGAACGTCTGCACGCCGTCGAGGCTAGGCACGGCGGGCCGGGTCGCACCCCACCCCGACGGTCGGTGGCCCGTGGCACGATCCGTGGCGTGGACGGATGCGTGTTCTGCCAGATCATCGCGGGCGAGGTGCCCGGTCACGTCGTGCTCGAGACCGACGACCTGGTGGCGTTCCTCGACACCCGGCCGGTCTTCAAGGGCCACGTCCTCCTCGTGCCGCGGACCCACCTCGAGACGCTGCCCGACCTGCCGGCGGACCTGCGCGACGGGTTCCTCGCCGCGGCCCAGCGGCTCGCGACCGGGGTCAAGGACGCCCTCGGGGCGCAGGGGTCGTTCGTGGCGATCAACAACACGGTCAGCCAGTCCGTGCCGCACCTCCACATGCACGTGGTGCCCCGCACCAAGGGCGACGGCCTGCGTGGCTTCTTCTGGCCGCGCACCAAGTACGGCGACGGCGAGGCGGCGGCCTACGCCGAGCGGCTGCGCGACGCGCTCGCGTCGGGCTGACCGGTCACGAGCCGACCTGCTCCTCCTCGCGGGCCCGGGCGTCCTGGAGCGACCACGGCCGGTCACGGCGACGGAGCGGGTGGCCGGTCGTCCATGCGGCGAGCACGAGGGCCAGCGTGCCGACGGCGAACCCGCCGAGGACGTCGACGAAGAAGTGCCACCCGAGGTAGACGGTCGACAGGCAGGTCAGTGCGGCGAAGGCCCAGCCGGTCAGCCGCACCCACCGGGGGAGGCGGAGCAGCTCGGCGACCAAGCACGTGGTGACCGTGATGGCGACGTGGAGCGACGCGAAGGCGGCAACGGTCTGCACGGCCCGCGTGTCCCAGGCGTCGGCCAGCACGGCGACGCGGTCGTCGAGCAGGAGCTCCTGCACCGAGGTGTTGAACGTGCGCGGCAGGTGGTCGAAGTCCTGCGGTCGCGAGTAGATCGGCCCGAGCGAGGGGACCAGGTAGTAGACCGCCACGCCGAGCAGCCAGTTGAAGGAGACGGCCGTGACGTAGAGGGCGCCGGTGGCGGAGCGCCGGGTCCACACGAGCGCGATCGCGAGCGCTGCCGGGACGAGCCCGATCCACAGCACGTAGACCCCGGACAGCAGCCAGGCGGCCCAGCCGGTGCCGAGCACGTGGTGCAGCACGACGGCCGGGTCGTGGCCGAGCCACAGCAGGCGGTCCCACCGGTGCAGCTCGGTGTCCCACAGGCGGTCGTTGACGAACGGCAGGTAGCCCTTGAGGTTGCGGAACGCGACATAGGCGACGTACCAGGCCACGAGCCCGCTCAGGGTGAACCACACCTGCTCCCGCGTCCACCGCTCGCGGACCACGGTGCGCAGCGCCGTCCAGGCGCCGGGACGCGGCGTCGAGCGGGCGTACGCCGCCCACCGCGCGACCACGTCGAGGAGCACGGCGGCCAGCACGATCAACGGCAGCCGCACCCACGTCGGCACCGAGACCCCGTCCGGGTCGCGCACAGGCAGGTCGTAGGCGGCCGCGACCACCCACGTGGCCACGGCCATGGCAACGGCGACGCCCATCGCGCCGCGGAAGTACCCCCGTCCCATGCGTCGAACGCTAGGGCACCCGCCGCGCTCGCGCGAGCGTCCTGCACCGGATCTGCACAAGTCGGGTGAGGCCCCGGGGGGCCGACGCACTACCCTCACGGACCAAGACGTCACCGAGCCGAGGAGTCAACGAGATGGGTCGCTACGACCGCCGCGTCGCCGTCATCACCGGAGCAGCGCGAGGCATCGGCTTCGGCATCGCCCAGCGCCTCGCGAGCGAGGGTGCCTCCATCGCGATCCTCGACCTCGACGAGGCCGCCGCCCAGGAGGCCGCCGGCCGGCTCGAGCTGGCCGACGGTGCTCGTGCCGTGGGCATCGGCTGCGACGTCGTCGACACGGCCGCCGCGGAGGCCGCCGTGCAGCGGGTGGTCGACGAGCTGGGCGGGATCCACGTGCTGGTCAACAACGCCGGCATCACCCGCGACAACCTGCTCTTCAAGATGACCGAGGAGGACTGGGACCTGGTGATGAACGTCCACCTCAAGGGCGTGTTCAACATGACCAAGGCCGCGCAGTCCCGGTTCGTGGAGCAGAAGTACGGCAAGATCCTCAACCTGTCGAGCGTCTCCGCGCTCGGCAACCGCGGCCAGGCCAACTACTCCGCCGCCAAGATGGGCATCCAGGGCCTCACCCGCACGCTCGGCATCGAGCTCGGCCCGTTCGGCATCACCGCCAACGCGATCGCGCCCGGCTTCATCGTCACCGAGATGACCGACGCGACCGCGCGACGCCTCAAGATGGAGCCCGAGGAGCTGCAGCGCCTCAACGCCGAGGCGACGCCCGTGCGCCGCGTCGGGCAGCCCGAGGACATCGCTGCCGCGGCCGCGTTCCTGTGCAGCGACGAGGCGTCGTTCATCACCGGTCAGACGCTGTACGTCGACGGCGGCCGCAAGCTCGGCTGAGCCTGCTCCGGGCGTGATCCCGGCCACGGCCCCACGCTCAGGGCCCGTGGCCGGTTTGCGTCCCTCGGGGACGTCTGTCACCTTGGATGGCGGTCGAGAGACCCAACCGTCCCGGACTACGCCGAGTCCTGCCCGGCCGGGACGACCCCCGAGACACACCGGGGCAGGAGTGGGGGACCCACGGGTTCCACCGCCGGTCCTTCGACCGGCTCGGGGCGAAGCCGCCAGCCTTTCTCGGAGCGTGGCAGCAGGGCACTTTCCAGCCCTAGCCCGACAGCTCACCTCACAGGCGTGGGAAAGGAACAGCCATGCCTGCGACCCCTCGCACGGTGCGAGCCCTCGCGCTCGCCCTCGCCGGGATCGGCCTCAGCGCCTCGACGATGAGCGCCCTCCCCGCATCCGCCGCCACCGGCGGCAGCACGTCCGACAACACCTCCACCACGACCACCGCGAAGACGACCCAGAAGGCGGCGCGCGTCAGCGCCGCGCGCCGGGTGGCCAACCGCGTGCAGACCGCGCGCGACATCGCCCTGCGCCAGCGCGGCGACGCCTACGCGTACGGCGCCGCCGGACCGAACGCCTTCGACTGCTCCGGCCTGATCCGCTACAGCTACAGCCGTGCCGGGCTCGCCGTGCCGCGCACGTCGAGCGCCCAGGCGGGTGCCGTCCGACGCATCGCCAAGAACGACCTGCGGTCCGGCGACCTGATGTTCTTCTACGGCGGCGGTGGCGTCTACCACGCGGCGATCTTCCTGCGCTGGTCGCACGGTCACGCCGTGATGCTCCACTCCCCGGGCTCGGGACAGCGCGTACGCGTCGCCGTCCCGTGGACGTCCTCGTGGTTCGCCGGGACCGTCCGCCGCGCCTGAGCGACGTACGCACCCGGGTGACAGGCTCGGATTGGTAGGCAGGTCCTGCTGATCTACCCTGTGGCGCGCCTTCCCCGATCGGGGAAGGCGCGCCCCCAGACTTTCAGAGAATCACCGGGCCCCAGGCTCGACACCCCCCGCTCGATCGGAGTCATCCCGTGCGTCACCGCCGCCACCTCTCGTCGCCCCGCGCGATCGTCGCCGCACTCGCGGCCACGCTGCTCCTCGCCGGCTGCAGCGGCGGAGACGACGACCCGGCGCCGAGCGCCTCCGCGTCCTCGGAGCCGAGCAGCTCGGAGACCACCGAGGCGCCGCCGGAGCCGACGTACTGGCCCCTGACCGGTCTCGAGCGCACGGGCGACGCACCCCGCCACCCGGTCGTCGTCACGAAGGTCGACAACACCTCTTCCAGCGCGCCGCAGGTGGGCCTCGGCTCGGCCGACCTCGTCGTCGAGGAGCTGGTCGAGGGCGGCTACACGCGCCTCGCGGCCTTCTACTACTCGAAGGTCCCCGCCGCCATCGGCCCGGTCCGCTCGATGCGCGCCAGCGACATCGGCATCGTGCCGGAGGGCGCGACGGTCGTGACCAGCGGCGCGGCCCCGGTCACGATCAAGCGCATCAACGGCGCCGGTATCCCGTGGATCACCGAGGGCGACGCCAACGTCTACCGCGAGACGTCGCGCTCGGCGCCCTACAACCTCTTCGCCCGCCTCGGCGACATCGCCAAGCGCCTCAAGGCCGACGAGGAGCCGCCGCCGTACCTCCCGTGGGGCGACGAGGCCGACCTGCCCAAGGGGGCCAAGGCCAGCACGCTCACCGCCGACTTCGGCGCCCACTCGACCAGCTGGCAGTTCCAGAAGGGCGGCTACGTCAACACCGACTCCTACGCCGCCCAGGGCGACCAGTTCCCGGCCGACTCCGTCCTCGTGCTCCGGGTGCGCGTCGGTGACGCGGGCTACCGCGACCCGGCCGGCTACCCGGTGCCGGAGACCAAGTTCGAGGGCAAGGGCGCCGCGCTCCTCTTCCACGGCGGCCGCGTCGTGAAGGGCACCTGGAGCAAGGACGGCCTGACCGGCCCGATCGAGCTCTCGACGAAGGGCGGCGAGCTGACCGTGCCCGCCGGCCACGTGTGGGTGGAGCTGGTCCCGGCCGCCAACGGCAACGTCACGTTCGCGAAGTAGCCCCCGGCGCCAGCGCCCCGGCGCCCTCGTCGAGCACCTGCTGGAGCCCGGCCAGGATGACGCCGATCGCCGTCTCCACCCGCAGGGCCGCGGCGGCGGGGTCGTCGCTGACGGCGACGGAGCCGCCCGCGGCCGACATCGCGCCGAAGAAGATCCGCGTGAACGTGCCGAGCATCGCGTCGTCGAGCCCGGTGCCGTCCCGGAGCGGGTCCCCGGCGGTCAGGGCCGAGCGCACCATCCGGTCGACGAGGGCGTACGTCGAGCGCTCCTCCTGCTCGCGGTAGCGCTCGTGGCCCAGCACTGAGGGGCCGTCGGAGACGACGACCTGTCGGTAGCCCGGCTCCTGGACCGCCTCGAGGAAGGCGCGCAGCCCGGCCCGTGCCTGGTCCCAGGGGTCGTGGTGCTCGGCCGTGGCGGCCACGACGTCCGTCGTCGCCCGGGACTGCACCCGCTCGAAGGCAGCCTCGAAGATCGCCTGCTTGCCGCTGAAGTGATGGTAGAGCGCACCCTTGGTGACCTCGGCGCCCGCCGCGATGGCGTCCAGCGACGTGGAGGCGTAGCCCTGCGAGGTGAAGAGGCGCTCCGCGACCTCGACGAGCGCCTGCTTGGTCGCCTCGGAGTAGCGCTGCCGCCGGGTCTCCATGGATCGCAGCCTAGGCGACCCCATTCCACGCGGGTGGTGTGTCGCGGCGCGGGGTCGGCCATAGTGGAGGCATGCAGCTCGCATCGGGGATGCTGCTGGTGGCGACGCCGGCCCTGCAGGACCCCAACTTCGCCGACACGGTGGTGCTGCTGCTCGACGTCACCGAGGAGGGCGCCCTCGGGGTCGTCCTCAACCGACCCTCCCAGATCCTGGTCGCCGACGTCCTGGAGCCGTGGCGCGACGTGGTCGCGCACCCGGAGGTGCTGTTCCGCGGGGGACCGGTCGGGACGGACGGCGCGCTGGCCGTCGGTGCGCTCCGCGACCCGCAGGACCCGCCCGTCGGGTGGCGCCCGGTGGCCGGGCTGCTGGGGATGGTCGACCTCGACACCCCGACCGAGCTCGTCGACGGCACCCTCACCGCGATGCGCGTCTTCGCCGGCTACGCCGGGTGGGGGGCGGGACAGCTCGACGGCGAGGTCGAGGAGGGCAGCTGGTACGTGGTCTCGAGCGAGGCGGCGGACGCCTTCCGCGACGACCCGAGCGGCCTGTGGCGCGACGTGATGCGGCGCCAGCCCGGGATGCTCGCCTGGCACGTGAACCGCCCCGTCGATCCCGACCTGAACTAGGTGTACTTCCCCGTGAGGTTGTGAACTCGGTCAGCGGGGACGAGGCCTCCGATGCCGGTGTGGGGTCGGTGGTGATTGTAGAAGTGGAGCCAGTCGGCGTAGGTCGCGGTGCGGGCAGCATCGG
>NZ_JAPPUX010000004.1 GCF_026712185.1 Nocardioides pini
GACCGCGCCGCCGCGCTTGCTCCATGGATCGAGCACTACAACACTTGCCGACGCCACAGCTCACTCGGAGGCAAAGCTCCAGTCAGCCGTCTGTGACCAACGTGGTGGCTGGGTACACCTAGGACCGCCCGAGCTTGCGGGCGAAGACCACGGTGCGCCGGGAGTAGTCGTCGGCCTTGCAGCCGACGAGCACGATCCGGGCGGGTCCGGCGACGGAGTAGAGCGACCCCATGCGCCGCGAGGCCGGCCAGTACTCCCGACGGGTGACCTCGAACCGGCAGCCCGCCACCTCGACGACGTCGCCGCGACGCAGCGACCCCCACCGGTCGGCCACGCCGTTGCCGGCGCGCCAGGCGTGACCGGCGTAGACGGTGCTGCCCGTGGGGTCGCACGGCGGGTCGCCCTTCGACCACGTGTAGACGGCGCCGCGGAGCCGGTTGCCCACGGCCAGCGTGTCGTTGCGGGCGGGCACCTCGATGATCGCCGCGTCGGTGCCCGTGCGGGCGATCGTGAGCCGGTCAGGGGCGGCGTGCGCCGCACCCTGACCGGCCACCACGGTCACGCCGAGCACCAGCGTGGCGACGATCCCGGCGGCCCGGGAGCGGCTCATCGCTGCCCGGTGCTGGGAGCGACCTCCGGAGCCTGGGCGCACGGGCGGGTGCGGAACGTCATCCGCCACTGCCGCTTGCCCTCGAGCCGGTAGGAGGCGTCCGTGGCATGGGCCCGCACGGTGATGCGCGCGGCGCCCGCCTTGAGCCACACCCCCTGGCGCAGGACCTTGCCCTTCGACGTGTAGACGACTCCCGAGCGCTTGACGACCTTGTAGACGTCGCCGCGGGTGCCGCACTTGTCGATCTTGCGGGCACGGGCCGACACCACGCGCGCCTCGGCGGGCAGCACCTCGGGCGGGGCGAGGACGGGCGGGGTGGCCACCGGCGGCTCGACCGGCGGGACCGGCGGGACCGGAGGCGCCGGCGGGACGACCGGCGGGGTCGGGCACGGCTCGTTGCTGTCGGTGGGCGCCGGGTAGGTCGTGCTCGTCGCGCCGTTCGGGAACTGGGTGCCCGACGTGGTCGTGACGGTGACGCTCCCGTCAGCGTTGGTGGTCGACGTCCAGGGGCCCGACGGGACCTGGCCGTAGTGGGCGTTGCCCGGACCGCAGTCGTCGACGACCGGGATCGTCGGCGGCTGCACGGTCTTCACGACGCAGTCGTCGGTGAACGACGCCTTCGCAATGGTGCCGTAGCTGGTGTTGGTGTTGCCGTTGTCCCACCTCGCGTCGAGCCTCAGGGTGACGTCCGCCGTCGGCTTGGTGGTGATCGTCTCCCCGAACGTCCGGACCTGTCGCGACGTGAGCCTGGAGCCCACGGGGACGGCGGCGCGGTTGGACGCCCTGATCGTCTCGGAAACGGTCTCGCTGTTCTCGACCCGCCAGGTGACCGACCAGCCCCCGCCCGTCTTGCAGACGACGCTGGCGTTGATCGTGTTGTGGTGGGCGCTGGCCGCCCCGGCGACGCCGACGACGGCGAAGCCCACGGCCAGCACGAGGGTGACGACCCTCGAGATCCCACGGTTGACCGGTAGGCGACGAACCCCCTGTCCGGCCGCTCCCCCAGCGGTCCGGTGCCGTCGCTCACGTGTTGAAGACATGCAGAACTACCCCCTGCTCCCGCGGGGGTGACCCGATGCCTCCCCCTGCGGAGCATTCAACGTGGGATCGCGTGCACGGACGCGGCACGTTGTCTCAAGATGGTCTCCAGACTTGTCGGATTCCCCTGACAAGACCTGAAGGATGCGCTACCGACCCAGGAGGGGATCGAGTGCTACCGCGACGAAGAGCAGCGAGAGGTAGAGGTTGGAGGCGTGGAAGAGCCGCATCGGGTTGATGTCGGACAGGGCCTCGGAGGCCTTGGCGCGCTGCCACATCCGGTGGGCCTCGACCAGGAAGACCGCGCCCAGGACCGCGGCCGCGACCGGGTAGACCAGGCTCGTCCGGGCGACCGGCCACAGCAGGAGCGAGGTCGCGACCATCACCCAGCTGTAGACGACGACCTGGCGTCCCACCTCACGGGCGGGCTTGACGACCGGCAGCATCGGCACGTCGACGTTCGCGTAGTCCTCGCGGTAGCGCAGCGCGAGCGCCCACGTGTGCGGGGGCGTCCAGAAGAAGACCACGAGGAAGAGCACCACCGGCGTCCAGGCCAGCGAGCCGGTCACGGCCGTCCAGCCGATCAGCGCCGGGAAGCAGCCCGCGATCCCGCCCCACACGATGTTCTGCGTGGTCCGACGTTTGAGCAGCATCGTGTAGACGAAGACGTAGAAGGCGATCGCGGTCACCGACAGGAGCGCGGACAGGGCGTTCACGCCGAGGTAGAGCACGACCGTCGACAAGATGCCGAGCACGAACCCGAAGACCAGCGCTGCGCGGGGCGACACGATGTGGCGCGGCAGCGCCCGCCGGCGGGTCCGTCGCATCTGCTCGTCGATGTCGCGGTCGTAGACGCAGTTGAAGACCGACGCCGAGCCGGCCGAGAACGTGCCGCCGAGGACGGTCCACACGACCAGGTCGAGGTCGGGCACGCCGCGGGCGGCGTAGAACATCACCGGGACGGTCGTCAGCAGGAGCAGCTCGATCACGCGCGGCTTGGTCAGCCCGACGTAGGCGGCGACCACGTCGCGCCACGTCTTCGCGGCCTCCGCCGCGGCACCCGGGTCACCGGTCGACGGCCGGGCGGACGCGGCAGCGTTCGGGCCGACGTGGGACACGGTGGAGAACCTCGGGAGGACGTGGGCGGATGGGACGCGGACAGCGGGGAACCGAAGGATGAACGGCCAGCTGTTCCGGCGTCCGGGACGACCCTCGGGCACGGTCGAGTCTACTCGGCCACGACGATAGGGTCGCAGTCGAGGCCACCCCTGCTGGGCTGTGATCCTGACTGCACCCGGTTGCACTCCACCGAGAGGAACTGCGTTGACCAAGAAGTCCGCCCTGCCCGCCACCCTCGAGTGGGACGACATCGACCGCCGGGCCGTCGACACCGCCCGGGTCCTGGCGATGGACGCGGTCCAGAAGGTCGGCAACGGCCACCCCGGCACGGCCATGAGCCTCGCGCCGGCGGCGTACCTGCTGTTCCAGAAGGTCATGCGGCACAACCCCGCCGACCCGCACTGGACCGGCCGCGACCGGTTCGTGCTGTCGTGCGGCCACAGCTCGATCACCCTCTACACCCAGCTGTTCCTCGGCGGGTGGGGCCTCGAGATCGAGGACCTGCGGTCCCTGCGCACCTGGGGCAGCAAGACGCCGGGCCACCCCGAGTACGGGCACACCGCGGGCGTCGAGACGACCACCGGCCCGCTCGGCCAGGGCGTCGCCAACGCCGTGGGCATGGCGATGGCGGCCCGCCGTGAGCGCGGGTTGCTCGACCCCGACACCGCCGAGGACGACTCGCCGTTCACCCACCACGTCTACGCGCTCTGCTCCGACGGCGACCTGCAGGAGGGCGTCAGCGCCGAGGCCTCGTCCATCGCGGGCACGCAGCAGCTCGGCAACCTCACCCTGATCTACGACGCCAACCAGATCTCGATCGAGGGCGACACCGACGTCGCGTTCACCGAGGACGTCGGCGCGCGCTACGAGGCCTACGGCTGGCACGTCCAGCACGTCGACTGGACCAACGACGGCACGGACTACGTCGAGGACGTGCCCGAGCTCTACGCCGCCGTCCGCGCCGCCGACGAGGTCAAGGACCGCCCCAGCCTCATCGTCCTGCACACGGTCATCGCCTGGCCGGCGCCCAACGCGCAGGGCACCGGCAAGTCGCACGGCTCGGCCCTCGGCGAGGAGGAGGTGGCCGCCACCAAGGAGGTCCTCGGCTTCGACCCCGAGCAGCACTTCGAGGTGCCGACCGACGTGATCGAGCGCACCCGCTCCCTCGTCGCCCGCGGCAAGGAGCAGCAGGCGGCGTGGCAGGAGCGCTTCGAGGCGTGGCGGAGCGCCGCGTCCGAGGCCACCGTCCAGACCTTCGAGCGCATGCAGACCCGCGCGCTCCCCGTCGGGCTCGCGGACGTGCTCCCGACCTTCGACGCCGACCCCAAGGGCGTCGCGACCCGCAAGGCGTCCGGCGCGGTGATCAACGCGGTGGCCGGCGTGATGCCCGAGCTGTGGGGCGGCTCGGCCGACCTCGCCGAGTCCAACAACACGACCATCGAGGACGCGTCGTCCTTCATCCCCGAGAGCCGCTCGACCGACCAGTGGACCGGTGACCCGCTCGCGGGTCGCGTGCTGCACTTCGGCATCCGCGAGCACGGCATGGGCGGCATCCTCAACGGCATCGCGCTCCACGGCGGCACGCGGGTCTTCGGCGGCACCTTCCTGACCTTCAGCGACTACATGCGCGGCTCGGTCCGGCTGGCGGCGCTGATGGGCCTGCCCGTCACCTACGTCTGGACCCACGACTCGATCGGCCTGGGCGAGGACGGCCCGACGCACCAGCCGATCGAGCACCTCGCCGCCCTGCGCGCCATCCCCGGCCTCGACGTCGTACGCCCCGCGGACGCCAACGAGACCGCTGCCGCGTGGCACGCCGTGCTCCAGCGCACCGACCACCCGGCAGGGATCGCGCTGACCCGCCAGAACGTCCCCGTCTTCCCCCGCGGCGTGGACGCCGAGACGGGTGAGCACTGGAGCGACACGTCCAACGTGCACCGCGGCGGCTACGTCCTCATCGACGCGCCGACGATCGACGACCGTGGCGGCGACCCCGACGTGATCCTCATGGGCACCGGCTCCGAGGTGCAGGTGGCGGTCGCCGCCCGTGAGCTCCTCGCCGCCGACGGTATCCGCGCCCGCGTGGTGTCGCTCCCCTGCCTCGAGTGGTTCGACGAGCAGGAGGAGGCCTACCGCGAGACCGTCCTGCCGCCCACCGTCAAGGCACGCGTCTCGGTCGAGGCCGGCGTGAAGCAGGGGTGGCGGGACTACGTCGGCGACCACGGCCGCATCGTCTCGATCGACCACTACGGCGCCTCGGCGGACTTCGCGCGCATCTACGAGGAGTTCGACATCACCGGCACCGCGGTGGCCAACGCCGCCCGCGACAGCCTGCGCACCCTCTCCGACTGACTTCCCACCGCACATCAGGAGGCACCACATGAACGACCGTCTCAAGGCCCTGGCCGACGCCGGGGTGTCCATCTGGCTCGACGACCTCTCCCGCGAGCGGCTGGAGACCGGCAACCTCGCCGACCTGGTCAAGAACAGCCACGTCGTGGGCGTCACGTCGAACCCCGCCATCTTCCAGACCGCCCTCGCCGACGGCGAGCGCTACGACCCGCAGGTGCGCGAGCTCGCGGCCGCGGGTGCCGACGTCGACAAGGCGACCCAGGTCATCACCACCGACGACGTCCGTGACGCGTGCGACGTGATGCGCCCGGCCTTCGACGCGACCGACGGGGTCGACGGCCGCGTGTCGATCGAGGTCTCCCCCGGCTTCGCCCACGACACCGAGCAGACGGTGGCGGAGGCCGCCGAGCTCTGGCGGATCGTCGACCGGCCGAACCTCCTCATCAAGATCCCCGGCACGGAGGAGGGCTGGCCGGCCATCACCGAGACGATCGCCGCGGGCATCTCCGTCAACGTGACGCTGATCTTCGGCCTCGAGCAGTACCGCAACGTCATGGAGGCCTACGTCTCCGGTCTCGAGCAGGCCGCCGGCAACGGCCACGACCTCGCCGACATCCACTCGGTGGCGTCCTTCTTCGTCTCGCGCGTCGACACCGAGATCGACAAGCGGCTGGAGGCCATGACCGACGGGCCCGGCACCGACCCCGGCCTGCGCGGCAAGGCCGGCGTCGCCAACGCACGGCTCGCCTTCCAGATGTACGAGGACTTCTTCAGCGGCGAGCGCTGGGCGGCGCTCGAGGCCAAGGGCGCGCGCAAGCAGCGCCCGCTGTGGGCCTCGACCGGCGTCAAGAACCCCGACTACGACGACACGATGTACGTCGTCGACCTCGTCGTGGAGGACACCGTCAACACGATGCCCGAGAAGACCCTCGAGGCCGTCGCCGACCACGGCGAGGTCCGCGGCGACCGCGTCCGTCCGTTCTACGACGACGCCGCCGCGCACATGAAGGCCCTCGCGGCCGCCGGCATCGACTACGACGACGTGATCGAGGTGCTCATCAAGGAGGGCGTCGACAAGTTCGTCGTCGCCTGGGACGAGCTGCAGGCGACGCTCGCCACGTCCCTCGAGGCCGCTCGCTGATGGGTGTCGACCCCACCACGACGAAGGCGTGGGCGCGGCTCACGGAGCTCGCGGCGTCGTACGAGCCCGACCTCCGCTCCGCGCTCACCCCCGAGTGGGTCGACCGCCAGACACTGGTCGCGGCCGACCTCCACGTCGACCTGTCGAAGAACCTCCTCGACGCCGACGTGGAGGCGGCGCTGCTCTCGCTCGCCGACGAGGTCGACGTGGCCGGGCGGCGCGACGCCATGCTGGCGGGCGAGCACATCAACGTCACCGAGGACCGCGCGGTGCTCCACACCGCGCTGCGGCTGCCGGCCGATGCGTCGCTGCGCGTCGACGGCCAGGACGTCGTGGCCGACGTGCACGAGGTCCTCGACCGGGTGTACGCCTTCGCGGAGCGCGTGCGGTCGGGCGAGTGGACCGGCGTCACGGGCAAGCGGATCGCGACGGTCGTCAACATCGGCATCGGCGGGTCCGACCTCGGTCCCGTGATGGCCTACGAGGCGCTCGAGCCCTACCGCCAGGACGGGCTGACCTGCCGGTTCATCAGCAACATCGACCCGACCGACGCCGGCCAGGCACTCTCGGACCTCGACCCGGAGACGACGCTGTTCATCGTCTCCAGCAAGACCTTCGGCACCCTCGAGACCCTCACCAACGCCCGCCTCTGCCGGGCCTGGCTCCTCGAGCGGCTGCCGGCGGGCACCGACGACGCCGGGGCGGTCGCCCGGCACTTCGTCGCGGTGTCCACGGCGCTCGGCAAGGTCGCCGACTTCGGGATCGACACCGACAACGCCTTCGGCTTCTGGGACTGGGTCGGAGGGCGCTACTCGATGGACTCCGCGATCGGGCTGTCGCTCGTCGTCGCCGTCGGCCCGGAGCGCTTCGCCGAGCTGCTCGCCGGCTTCCACGCGATGGACGAGCACTTCCGCACCGCGCCGCCGGACTCCAACGTCCCGCTGCGGATGGGGCTGCTCAACGTCTGGTACACCAACTTCCTCGGTGCCCACACCCACGCCGTGCTCCCGTACGCGCAGCTGCTCCACCGCTTCCCCGCCTACCTCCAGCAGCTGACGATGGAGTCCAACGGCAAGAGCGTGCGGTGGGACGGCACGGCCGTGGGCTACGACACCGGCGAGGTGTTCTGGGGGGAGCCCGGCACCAACGGCCAGCACGCCTTCTACCAGCTCATCCACCAGGGCACCCGGTTGGTGCCGGCGGACTTCATCGCCTTCGCGCGACCGGCGTACGACCTCGTCGACCGCACCGACGACGGCGAGACCGACGTCCACGAGCTGCTGCTCGCCAACTTCCTCGCCCAGACCAAGGCCCTCGCCCTCGGCAGGACCGCCGACGAAGTGCGCGAGGAGGGCGTCGCCGAGGAGCTGGTGCCGGCGCGGACCTTCCCGGGCAACCGGCCGACGACGTCGATCATGGCGCCGGCGCTCACGCCGTCGGTGCTCGGCCAGCTGGTCGCCCTCTACGAGCACATCACGTTCGTCCAGGGCGCCGTGTGGGGCATCGACAGCTTCGACCAGTGGGGCGTCGAGCTCGGCAAGCAGCTCGCGCAGGAGCTGCGACCGGCGATCTCGGGTGACGCGTCGGTGGCCGCCGAGCAGGACCCCTCCACGCAGTCGCTGATCCGCTACTACCAGGAGAATCGAGGCCGATGAGCACCCCACGACGTCCCTCTCCCCCGCGCTGCTCCTCCGAACGACGACTCGGGGACCCGGCATGACCCACGTCAACCCACTGCGCGACCCGCAGGACCGCCGGCTCCCCCGGATCGCCGGCCCGTGCGGCATGGTGCTCTTCGGCGTGACGGGCGACCTCTCGCGCAAGAAGATCATGCCCGCGATCTACGACCTCGCGAACCGCGGCCTGCTGCCGCCGGGCTTCAGCCTCGTCGGGTTCGCGCGGCGCGACTGGGCCGACCAGGACTTCGCGCAGATCGTCCACGACGCGGTCAAGGAGCACGCCCGCACGCCGTTCCGCGAGGAGGTGTGGAACCAGCTGTCCGAGGGCTTCCGCTTCGTCTCCGGCGACTTCGACGACGACGCGGCCTTCGACCACCTGCGCCGCACCGTCGAGGAGCTCGACGAGCTGCGCGGCACCGGCGGCAACATGGCGTTCTACCTCGCGATCCCGCCGGCGTTCTTCGGCACCGTCGTGGGCCAGCTCGAGGAGCACGGGCTCGCCCACCCCGGGCCCGACCAGTGGCGACGCGTGGTCGTGGAGAAGCCGTTCGGGCACGACCTTGAGTCGGCGCGCGAGCTCAACCGCATCCTCGACGGCGTCTTCCCGTCCGGGTCGGTCTTCCGGATCGACCACTACCTCGGCAAGGAGACGGTCCAGAACATCCTGGCGATGCGGTTCGCCAACAACATGTTCGAGCCGATCTGGAACGCCAACTACGTCGACCACGTGCAGATCACGATGGCCGAGGACATCGGCATCGGCGGCCGCGCCGGCTACTACGACGGCATCGGCGCCGCGCGCGACGTCATCCAGAACCACCTCCTCCAGCTGATGGCGCTCGTCGCGATGGAGGAGCCCATCGCCTTCGACGCCAGGAGCCTGCGCATCGAGAAGCAGAAGGTGCTCAAGTCGGCGACCCTCCCGGCACGCCTCGACCTCACCACGGCGCGCGGCCAGTACACCGCCGGGTGGGCCGGCGGTGAGAAGGTCCAGGGCTTCCTGGACGAGGAGGGCATCAAGAAGACCTCCACCACCGAGACCTTCGCGGCGATCACCGTCAACGTCGAGACCCGGCGCTGGGCCGGGGTGCCGTTCTACCTCCGCACGGGCAAGCGGCTCGGCCGGCGCGTCACCGAGGTCGCCATCGTCTTCAAGCGGGCACCGCACCTGCCGTTCGCCGAGACCGCGACGGAGGACCTGAACCAGAACGCGCTCGTCATCCGCGTGCAGCCCGACGAGGGCATGACGATGCGCTTCGGGGCCAAGGTGCCCGGCACCGCGATGGAGATCCGCGACGTCAACATGGACTTCGCCTACGGCGGTTCGTTCACCGAGGCCAGCGCCGAGGCGTACGAACGGCTCATCCTCGACGTCCTGCTCGGCGACCCGCCGCTGTTCCCGCGTCACGAGGAGGTCGAGCTCTCGTGGCAGATCCTGGACCCCGTGATCGAGTTCTGGGCGAAGAAGGGCAAGCCGGAGCCGTACGACTCGGGCACCTGGGGTCCGGAGTCCGCCGACAAGATGCTCGCGCGCGACGGGCGCACCTGGAGGAGGCCGTAGATGATCGAGCTCACCGACACCAACTCGTCCAAGATCGCCGCGGAGTTCATCCGATCCCGCACCCGGGCAGGAAGCCCCGCCATGGGCATGGTGATGACCCTGGTCATCGTCGCGCCCGAGGAGGACGCGCCCGAGGCGATGGCGGCCGCCAAGCGTGCCTCGCGCGAGCACCCCTCGCGGGTGCTGGGCGTGATCCTCGGTGACGCCCGCGGCGCCGCCCAGGTCCACGCCCAGGTCGGCAGCGGCGACGGCTGGGGCGGCGAGATCGCCGTGATCCGGCTCAAGGGCGAGGTGGTCAAGCACGCCGAGTCGGTCGTGCTGCCCCTCCTCCTGCCGGACTCCCCCGTCGCGATCTGGTGGCCGACGTCCGCGCCCGCCGACCCGGCGGCCGACCCGCTCGGAGCCCTGGCCCAGCGGCGCATCACCGACTCCGCGGCGGTCCCGCGCGGGAAGTCGACGGCGATGCTGAACCAGTGCCGCACGTACGCCCCCGGCAACACCGACCTGAGCTGGACGCGGCTGACGCCGTGGCGCGCGCTGCTCGCCGCCGCCCTCGACCAGCACCCGCTCAAGGTGACGCGGGCCAAGGTCACGGCCGAGCGGATCAGCCCCAGCGCCGACCTGCTGGTGGCCTGGCTCAGTGACCGCCTCAAGGTCGAGGTCGCCCGCGGCAACTCCGACGGACCCGGCATCACCGAGGTGAGCATGGAGACCAAGGAGGGGCCGATCCGCATCTCGCGCGCCGACGGCCGCCTGGCGACGTTCTCCTCCCCCCACCGGCCCGACCGGCCGGTCGCGCTGAAGCGCCGCGAGGTGCCCGCCCTGCTCGCGGAGGAGCTGCGCCGCCTCGACGAGGACGACGTCTACGCCGAGGTCGCCGCCCGCCTGGTCAAGCTGAGGAGCACGAAGTGAACGACCCCGAGGTCCGCCGCCACGACGACGCCGACGTCCTCGTCGGCGACGTCGCGTCCGCCCTGCTCGACCGGCTCGAGGCCGCGCAGGCGCGCGGCGAGGTCCCGCAGGTCGGGCTCACGGGCGGCACCATCGCCGAGGAGCTCCACCGCGAGCTCGCCCGCCGGGCCGTCGACTCCGCGGTCGACTGGTCCCGCGTCGTGTTCTGGTGGGGCGACGAGCGCTTCGTCCCCGCCGACTCCCCCGACCGCAACGCCCGGCAGGCCCGCGAGTCGTTCCTCGGCCACGTGCCCGTCGACCCCGCCAACGTCCACGAGGTGCCGGCCAGCGACCAGGTGGCGACCGCGGAGGACGCGGCCGCGGCGTACGGCGAGGCGATGCGCGAGCACGGCGCCGGGTTCTTCGAGGTGCTGATGCTCGGCATCGGGCCCGACGGCCACTGCGCGTCGCTCTTCCCCGGCCACGCGGCCCTGGAGGCCCGCGACGCGATCGCGGTCGCCGTGCACGACTCCCCCAAGCCGCCGCCCGACCGGGTCACGCTCACCTTCGAGGCGATGGAGCGCTGCCGCGCGGTGTGGTTCATCGCCAGCGGCGAGGGCAAGGCCGAGGCCGTCGCCCGCGCCCTGGCCGACGACGGCTCCGTCACCGAGACCCCCGCCCGCGGCGCCCGGGGCGAGGAGACCGTCTGGTGGCTCGACGAGGCCGCCGCCTCCGCCCTCTGACCGGGCACTTCCTCGCGCTGAAAGGCGCCGACCGGGCACTTCCTCGCGCTGGAACCCGCCGACCGGGCACTTCCTCGCGCTGGAACCCGCCGACCGGGCACTTCCTCGCGCTGAAAGGCGCCGACCGGGCACTTCCTCGCGCTACGGCCTGCCGAGGTCGACGTACGTCCGACCGCGTAGGCCCATGGTCGCCCGTGCCGTGAGGTAGCCCCGGCAGAGACGGTCGCCCGCCGCGAGGTCGGATCCATAGACGTCCGTCTTGGTGAACACCTCCATGGCCCACGCACGGCGGTCACGGAGCCACTGCAGACGGTCCTCGTCCGGCGCCTCGTCGTCCTCGCCGTGGAACTCCTCGCCGAAGTACTCGGCGCCGAACCGCACCTCCGGGTCGCCGACGTCGATCCGGAACCGCGGCGTGCCGTCATCCGCGTGCACCCAGATCTGGGTCATCGGACGCGCAGGGATGTCCGCCTCGTACCAGTGCAGCCGCAGCGCGCTCTCGGGCGGTGACTCCGCTCCGGGGTCCCCGAGCGCGGCCAGGCGGCGGAGCTGGACCACTCCGCGGTGGCCCCTGAACCTCTCGATCTCGTGGACGAGCTGGTCCTGGCTGACGCCGAGGCGGAGGAAGCCGTCGATGGCCGCGAGCGCGTCGTACCGCCAGAGCAGCCGGCCGAGGTCGCAGGCCGTGCGGAGCGCGGTCGTGACGGCGAGGCCGTCGATGTCCTCGACGTCCGTGGCGCTCAGGTGACGGATGCCGCTGCTCACGCCAGTGCGGCGCATCCTGCTGGCGCTGCTGCTGTAGAGGTCGAGCGCGGGCATCTCGTGGATGGCGCTGCGCGGGAGGGCATCGACCCCGCGGATCCACGCGGCGGTCCTGTCGACGACCACCACGTGCGGCGGCGCCACCAACGCGACCGCAGCGACGCGGAGGCGCAACGAGTCGGGCACCTGGGACGCCACGAAGACCCCGCGCACCACCGGCCTCAGCAGGCCGAGCGCGACCAGCTTGCGGCGCAGGCTCGCCGGCACGCCGGCCGCGTCGGCCTCCTGCGCGGTGAACGGTCGGTCCACGGGCAAGGGCGCGGACACGTCGAGCAGGATGGCGTCACGGCACCACGTCGGCAGTCGAGGCATGCTCGGACGATGCCCGAACAGCCCGCTTGCCGTCGTAGGTCATCCACAGGCAGACGGGCACAGCGCGAGGAAGTGCCCGGTCGGCCGCTTTCAGCGCGAGGAAGTGCCCGGTCGGCGGGTTTCAGCGCGAGGAAGTGCCCGGTCGGCCGCTTTCAGCGCGAGGAAGTGCCCGGTCGGCGGGTTTCAGCGCGAGGAAGTGCCCGGTCGGCGGGTTCCAGCGCGAGGAAGTGCCCGGTCAGAAGATGATCTCGCCGGCCTTGCGGCGGCTGCGGAGGAGCGCGACGGCCTCGTCGAGGATGTCGGCCGCCTCGGTCTCGCTGCGACGCTCCTTCACGTAGGCGAGGTGCGTCTTGTAGGGCTCGATCTTCGGCGCCGGGGGCGGGTTCTCGGAGTCGAGGCTGGCGGGCAGGCCGCACTTGGGGCAGTCCCACGACTCGGGGACCGCGGCCTCGATCGCGAAGGTCACCACGGACCGGTGGTCGTGGCTGCAGAAGTACGTGACCGCCTGCCGCGGCGCGGCCTCTCCTCGCTCGGCCTCGCCCATCGGGCCGGCCCCGACTCGACTACCGCGGATCGCGTTCCCAGCACCAGCCATGACGACTCCTTCTCAGCAAACGCTCGGGGGACTCAGCTGCCCTGGTAGGCCATCAGCAGGCCCAGGGCGATGACACACGCAAACCAGATGACGCCGACCCCGATCGTGAACCGGTCGAGGTTGCGCTCCGCCACCGACGATCCCCCCAGACTGCTGGTCACGCCACCGCCGAACATGTCGGAGAGGCCGCCCCCACGGCCCTTGTGGAGGAGCACCAGCAGGATCATGATCGCGCTCGTGAGGACGAGCAGGATGGTGAAAGCAAGAATCACGATCGGAAGCCTACGTCACGACCACGTCGAACCGGTGAGCGCCCTCACAGCACCGGCATGTCGTAGAAACGGCAGATGCCGCCGAACTCGTCGACCTGCAGGCTGGCACCCCCGACGAGGCACCCGTCGACGTCGGCCTTCTCCATGATCCCGCCCACGTTGGCGGCCTTGACCGACCCGCCGTAGAGGATCCGCAGCCCGTCGGCCGCGCCGTCGCCGTGCACCTCGCGGACGCGCGCGCGGATCGCCGCGCAGACCTCCTGCGCGTCGTCCGGGGTCGCCACCTCGCCCGTCCCGATGGCCCAGACCGGCTCGTAGGCGACCACGAGGCCGGCCAGCTGCTCGGCGGTGAACCCGTCGAGCGAGCCGTCGAGCTGGGTGAGCGTGAAGGGGACGTGCTCGCCCGCCTGGCGCACGTCGAGGCCCTCCCCGACGCACACGATCGGCGTCATGCCGGCGTGGAGCGCCTTGTGGGCCTTGGCGTTGACCAGCTCGTCGGACTCGTTGTGGTACATCCGACGCTCGCTGTGCCCGACCACGACGTAGGAGCAGCCCAGCTTCGACAGCATGGCCGCGGAGATCTCACCGGTGTAGGCGCCGTTGTCGTGGACGGAGACGTCCTGGGCGCCGTAGCGGATCGACAGGCGGTCGCCGTCGACGAGCGTCTGCACCGAGCGCAGGTCGGTGAACGGCGGCACCACGACCACCTCGACCTTGCCGAAGTCGTGGCGCTTGTCCGACAACGTCCAGGCGAGCTTCTGGACCAGCACCACCGCTTCCTGGTGGTTGAGGTTCATCTTCCAGTTGCCCGCCATCAGCGGCGTGCGGTCGGTCTTGGACGCGGCCACGGTCAGCCCCTCTCGAGTACGGCGATGCCCGGGAGCTCCTTGCCCTCCAGGAACTCCAGCGACGCGCCACCGCCGGTGGAGATGTGGCCGAACGCGGCCTCGTCGAAGCCGAGCTGGCGCACGGCCGCGGCGGAGTCGCCGCCGCCGACGACCGACAGGCCGCCCGACGTGGTGACCTCGGTGAGCGCCTGCGCGACGGCACGGGTGCCGCTGGCGAAGGCGTCGGTCTCGAACACGCCCATCGGGCCGTTCCAGAAGACGGTCCTCGCGTCCGCCAGCGCGGCCGCGAAGGCAGCGGCCGACTCGGGCCCGATGTCGAGGCCGAGGGCGTCCGCCGGGATCTCCGAGGCGGGTACGACGGTGGGCTGCGGCTCGCGGTCGCCCGACGGGAACGCCGTGTCGACCACGACGTCGGTCGGGAGCAGGATCTCGACGCCCCGGTCCGCCGCCTCCTCGAGGTAGCGGGTGCAGGTGTCGAGCTGGTCGGCCTCCAGGAGGCTCTTGCCGACCTCGTGGCCCTGGGCCTTGAGGAAGGTGAAGACCATGCCGCCGCCGATGAGCAGCTTGTCGGCCTTGTCGATGAGGTTGTCGATGACCCCGAGCTTGTCGGAGACCTTCGACCCGCCCAGGACGACCACGTAGGGCCGCTCGGGCTCCTCGGTGAGGCGCCGCAGCACGTCGACCTCGGCGGCGACCAGGCCGCCCATCGCGGACGGCAGCCGCAGCGCGACGTCGTACACGCTCGCCTGCTTGCGGTGGACGACGCCGAACCCGTCGGAGACGAAGGCGTCGGCCAGCTGCGCGAGCTGGTCGGCGAACGCGCCGCGCACGTCGTCGTCCTTGCTGGTCTCGCCGTCGTTGAAGCGGACGTTCTCCAGCAGGGCGACGTCGCCGTCCTCCAGGCCGGTGACGGTCTCCGACGCGCTCGCGCCGACGGTGTCGGTCGCGAACGCCACCGGGCGCCCGAGCAGCTCGGACAGGCGGCCGGCGACCGGCTCCAGCGAGTACGCCGGGTCCGGAGCGCCCTTGGGGCGGCCCAGGTGGGCGGTCACGACCACCCGGGCACCCGCGTCGGAGAGCTGCCTGATGGTCGGGACGCTCGCGCGGATCCGGCCGTCGTCGGTGATGGTGGTGCCGTCGAGGGGCACGTTGAGGTCCGAGCGGACCAGGACGCGCTTGCCTCTCAGGTCACCGAGGGAATCGATGCCAGCGGTGGACTCGGCCATCGAATCAGAGCGACGTGCCGACGTGGGTGATCAGGTCCGCGAGGCGGTTGGAGTAGCCCCACTCGTTGTCGTACCAGCCCAGCACCTTGACCTGGTTGCCGATCACCTTGGTGAGCGGCGCGTCGAAGATGCAGGACGCCGGGTCGGTGACGATGTCGGTGGAGACCAGCGGGTCGGTGGAGTACTTGAGGTAGCGACCGTCGGCGGCGGCCTTGACGATCTCGTTGACCTCGTCGACCGACGTCTCGCGGCTGGCCTCGAAGGTCAGGTCGGTGGCGGAGCCGGTCGGGACCGGGACGCGCATGGCGTAGCCGTCGAGCTTGCCCTTGAGCTCGGGCAGGACGAGGCCGATGGCCTTCGCCGCACCGGTCGAGGTGGGCACCATGTTGAGCGCGGCGGCGCGGGCGCGGCGCGGGTCCTTGTGGATGTTGTCCTGGAGGTTCTGGTCGGCGGTGTAGGCGTGGATGGTCGTCATCAGGCCCTTGGTGATGCCGAGGCCGTCGTGCAGCGCCTTGGCCATCGGCGCGAGGCAGTTGGTGGTGCACGACGCGTTGGAGATGACGGTGTGGGCCGAGGGGTCGTAGAGCTCGTGGTTGACGCCCATCACGATGGTGATGTCCTCGTTGGAGGCGGGCGCGGAGATGATGACCTTCTTGGCGCCGGCGTCGACGTGGGCCTTCGCCTTGGTCGCGTCGGTGAAGAAGCCGGTGGACTCGACGACGACGTCGGCACCGATGTCGCCCCACTTGAGGGCCGACGGGTCGCGCTCCGCGAACGCGGCGATGGTCTGGTCGCCGACCTTGATCGACGTGTCGTCGCTGGAGACGTCGGCGTCGAGCCGGCCCAGGATCGAGTCGAACTTCAGCAGGTTCGCCAGCGAGGCGTTGTCGGTCAGGTCGTTGACGCCGACGATCTCGATGTCGGCGCCGGAGGCCCGAACAGCGCGGAAGAAGTTGCGGCCGATGCGACCGAAGCCGTTGATACCTACGCGGACAGTCATGATCCATGCCTCCTTGGTGGGGCCTTCGGTGACCCCGTCGACAACTGCGGCCTTTGGTGACCACCTCCGACCCTAGCGGTCCCCCGGTCCGCTGCGACGTGCGGTCTCCCGCGGTACGGACCAGTAACTTTGGATCGATCAAACCGGGTCGTCGCCCCCTCGTCCGAGGATGCAGGTGCATGATGTCCCCGCACTCCGGGGAGGCCGGGTGACGAGAGGCGACACGGGTCCAGGAGGACGACAGGTGCAGGACGGGGGCGGCATCGGCGTCCGGTGCGCGGGCGTGGTGCACCTCTACCGCACCTTCGAGGGCCACGACGTGGTGGCGCTGCAGGGCGTCGACCTCGAGATCGCGCCGGGGGAACGGGTGGCCTTCCTGGGTCCGAGCGGGTCCGGCAAGTCCACCCTGCTCGCGCTGCTCGGCGGCATCCAGCGACCCAGCGCCGGGCGCATCCTGCTCGGCGACGACGACATCTCACGGATGAGCGAGCGGCACCTGTCCCGGCTGCGGGCCCGCCGCGTGGCGACCATGCTCCAGGGGTCGACCCGCAACCTCCTCCCCTACACGACGGCGCGACGCAACATCGAGTTCGCCCGCATCGGCATGACGGCCGAGGAGGCCGACCGGGCGCCGAGCGTGACCGACCTGCTCGACCGGGTGGGCCTGTCCGACCAGGCCGACCAGGTGGTCAGCACCATGTCGGGCGGCCAGCGCCAGCGCCTTGCCCTCGCGTGCGCCGTGTCCACGACGCCGGGCCTGCTCCTCGCCGACGAGCCGACCAGCCAGCTCTCCCACGTCGACCGCGACGCGGTGGTCGGGCTGCTCCACGACCTCAACCGCGACTTCGGCACCACCGTCGTGGTGGTCACGCACCAGCCGGAGGTCGCAGCGACGTTCCCGCGCACCGTGACGATGAAGGGCGGCCGGGTCGGGTCCGAGGGGCACCACGGCGCCGAGTACGCCGTGATCGGCAACGAGGGCGTCCTGCACCTGCCCACGCACCTGACCACGCAGTGGCCCGCCGGCACGCTCGTCCGCGTCGAGGCCGAGCCGCGCCGGATCGTCATCAGCCACCCGGCCGACGAGACCGGCATCCCGCGGGACGGTCTGCGATGAGCACCGTGACGGACGGCGCCGGCGACCTGGTCCTCGACCACGTCAGCTACCAGCCCGGGCCGCTGCTGCTCGACGACGTCTCCGTGACCTTCGAGGCCGGCCGGGTGACGGCGCTGTCCGGGCCGAGCGGGTCGGGCAAGACGACGCTGCTCTCGATCGCCGGTGGCCTCATCGCCCCCAGCACGGGCACGGCGACGTACGCCGGCAGCGCGACGTGGCAGGGCGACGGCGACCCGCCTCCCGAGATCGCCTTCGTGCTCCAGGTCTACGGCCTGGTCCCCATCCTGTCCGCGCGCGAGAACGTCGCCATCGCACTCCGCGCCCGCGGGATCCCCTGGACCGACGCCTCCGACCGTGCCGAGGCAGCGCTGGCCCGCTTCGACATCGCCGACCTCGGCGACCGGCAGGTCGAGGAGCTCTCGGGCGGGCAGCTGCAGCGCGTCGCGTGTGCCCGCGGCCTCGTCGTGGGCGCCCCGGTGCTGCTCGCCGACGAGCCGACCAGCGAGCTCGACCAGGGCAACGTCTCGGTCGTCCTGGACGCGCTGCGCGCCGAGGCCGAACGCGGATGCGTCGTCGTCATCGCCACGCACGACCCCGCCATCGTCGAGCTCGCCGACCACCACGTCGCGATCGACGAGGGCCGGATCGCATGACCCTGCGCCTGGTGGCCGGGTGGTGGGCCCGGCGCGGGACCCACCTGCCCGTCGCCGCGGCCATCGCCGTGGTCACCGCGGCGACCGTGCTCGCCGACGGGGGCGGGCGACCTGCCCTCCTCGTGCCGCTGGTGGTGCTGGCCGCCGGCGTCCTCCCCGGCGCGGGTCTCGCCCTCGGCAACGCGCGCCGACAGGAGGCAGCGCTGCTGCGGCTGCACGGGCGGCGGGGCGCGCGCTGGGTGTCCGCGCTCGTCGCCGAGCCGTTGCTGACCGCGGTCCTCGGCGGCGCGGTCGGCGTCGCGGTGCCGCTGGTCCTCGGCGCCGCTGCCGCCTCCACCGCGCTGGTCGCCGCGGTCTGGCTCGTCGCCACCACCGCCGTCGTCACCGCCATGGTGGTGGCGCTGCGCGGACCACTCACCGACCTGCTCCGCCCCGCGGGTGCCGAACGGGCGCGCCGGACGAGCGCCCTCGCCGCCCTCGTGCCCGTGGTCGTCGCGGTGGGTGCGGTCGTAGGGCTGCTCCGCCGCTCGTCGTCCGCGCCCGACGCGTGGGCCTTCACCGCCCCCGTGGTCGTCGGCCTCGCCGCCGGGCTGCTGGCCGCGGCCCTCGTACGGCTGGTCGCGGGCCGGCTCGCGCGGCGTCCCGACCTCGGGGCGTCGCTCGCCGGCCACCGGCTCGCCCTGCCGCGGGCCACCACCGGTCTTCCCGTGCTGGTGGGCTCGGCCGTCCTCCTCGGGTGCGCCGCGAACACGGCGATGGCCGTCCACGACTGGGCCCGCGACACCTCGCTCGTGACGTCCGCGACGCCCGTGGTGGTCCCCTACGACGGGCCCGCCGACCAGCTGCTCGACGCGACCCGCGAGGCCGACCCGGACGGGCGGTGGCTGATGGCCGCCATCCGGGTCCTCGAGGACGACCGACCGATCTCGCGCCGCGTCTACCTCGACACGAGCCGCTACGAGCGGGTCGTCGGCGACCGGCTTGACGGGACCGCCGCGTCCGACGGCTCCGCCAGGGTGGCCGACCTCGGCGACGCCGCTGCCGCCACGGACCCGGAGCCCGTCACGTCCGGACGCCGCCTGACCGCCCGCCTCGCCCTCGACGGTCCCCGGCCGCGCCCGCTCCGTCTCGACGTGCTCACCGTGAGCCCGTCCGGTGCGGGTCGCCAGACCGTCTTCGCCCGGCCGACGCCGGGGACGCCGACGGAGGTGTCGGTCGACCTGACGCGGTGCGAGACCGGCTGCCGGGTGACCGGCCTCGAGGTCGCGATCGGGGTCCCGTGCGGCGCCGACACGTGGGCGCAGCCGCGGTGCCAGCGTCCGACGCTCACGGTCACCGACCTCGACCTCGGCGGGCTGGACCTGCTCGCCCGCCCGTGGGTGCTGGACGAGCCGGACGACCGGCCCCCGGGCGAGGTCGTCGGAGCACCCGCACGCCTCCGGGTCCGGCCGAGCAGCGCCGGCACCAGCTACCTCACCACGGACAGGTCGCCGTGGGCCACGCCCGTCCTGGCCACCGAGAGCGTGGAGTGGCCCGACGCCCCGGAGGCCCCGACGACCGGCGGAATGGCACGGCCGGCCCGCGTCCTCGCGACCGCCGCCGCCCTCCCGGTCGTCGGCGCCGCCGGCACGGTGCTCGACCTGCCCACCTCCGTCGTCCCCGGCACCGGCGCCGTCGCGCGCGCCGAGCCGCTGGTCCTCGCCCGCGCCGACACCCCGGAGGACGTGCTGGCGCAGGTCGGCACGCCACGTCAGGGCTCGGAGCTCTCCCGCGCGGTCGTCGACGCCGCCGACGGCGGCGCGGCCGGCCGGTTCGCCCTGCTCGCGGCGGGCGGGGCGCTGCTCGGGCTGCTCGCCGTCGCCCTGCCGGCCGCGCGGTTGCGTCGCGAGCGCACCCACGAGCGTGCGGTGCTGCGCCTCGTCGGCGTACGCCGATCCGACCAGCACGCGGCCGGGCGCCTGCAGGTGCTCGTGATGGCTCTCGCCGCCGGCCTGGCGAGCGTCGGGGCGACCCTGCTCGTCGTGACGACGCTGTCCGACGCCCTGCCCGTGCTGGCCGCCGGCCCGGGACAGCTGCCCCTCGACACCGGTCCCCGCGTCCTCGCGCTGCTCCTCGCCGGCACGGTCGCGACCGCTCTCGCGGGACTCGCCACCTGGTGGACCGGCCACGTCCCCGACCGCTCGAGCCTCCCGGCCCGACTCCGAGAGGAGGTGACGCCGTGATCAGGGTGGCCCTCGACGGCCTGCGGTCGCGCTCGCTGCTCTCGCTCGGCACCTTGCTCCTCCTCGTGGTGGCGCTGGGCTCGGCCGTGCTCGGCCCGTCCTTCGCCGCCGCGGTCGGCAACGCGTACGCCGTCACCCGCCTCGAGGAGGAGCGCAACGTCCTCACCGGGCGGACGTGGGAGGTCCGCCCGAGCGGAGCCGTCGACGACCCGGGCGCCCTGCTCGACGACACGCTCGAGCAGCTGGTCCTGCCCGAGGACCAGCACGCGGCGTCGGCCCAGCTGGAGACCACCCGCGTGCTCGCCCCGGGCGCCCTCGGCGAGGTGATGCTGATGGCGAAGCCGGACGCCTGCGCCCACCTCGACCTCGAGGGCCGCTGCCCGGCGGCGCCCGGCGAGGTGGCCGTGCTGGCCGGGGACGCGGAGGAGGACGGCCACCGGCTCGGCGACCGGATCGACCTGGGCGAGCCGTTCGGCACGCTCACCCTGGTCGGCACCTATGCCTACCCGTCGGGTCCGACCGTCCCGGCCGGTCGCCGCGAGGCGCTCGAGGACTACTGGTTCGAGCCCGCCCGTCTCGCGTCCGTACCGGTCACCGTGGCCCAGGGAACGGAGATCCCCCGGCAGCCGGCGCCCTACCTCGTCGCGCCCGACCAGCTCGCCGGGCTCCCGCCGCGCCTGCTCCTCGTCCGCGTCGACAGCCGCATCGACGTGCCGAGCGACCTCGACGCCGCCGACCTCCCCGCGCTCGCCCGGCGGGCCGCCACCGACCCCGCACCGCAGCAGCTCGCGGTCGGCGCCGCAGCCGAGATCTCCAACAACGACCTCGACGGCATCGTCACCGACGTCGACCGGGAGCGGCGCTCGGCCCTGCTCGCCGTGACGCCGGCCGTGGTCTCGCTCGTCCTCGTCGCCCTCGCGCTGCTGAGCCGGCTGACCTCCGCCGCGGGCGACCTGAGGGTCCCCGACCTGGCCCTCGCCTCGCTCCGTGGCGCCGACCGCCGCCGCACCTGGGTGCTGGCGCTGAGCGAGCCGCTGCTCCTCGTCGCCCTGGCAGTGCCGGCCGGTGTCGCCGGCGGCGCGGCCCTCACGTGGGCCCTCGTGCGCGCCTGGCTTCCCCCCGGCATCCCGGTCCCGGTGCCGCCGTACGCCGTGCTCGCGTGCGTCGCCGTCGTCGCGTGCGCCGTCGCCGTCTGCGTCGTCTCGACCCGGGCCGTCCTCGCTCGCAGCCTCGCCGACCAGCTGAGCGGCCAGTCCCGGCCTCGCCCGGCGGGCCGGCTCGCGGTGCTGGGCGCCCTCGCGCTCGTGGCGCTCACCCTCGTCCTCGTGGTCGCCGCACTCACCCGGCCGGCCGGCGGCGCCACCGACGCGGCCGACCTCGTGCTGCCCCTGCTGATCGCCGCGGTGCTGGGCCTGGCCGCCGCCGGCGGCGCCCGCGCCACCGCCCGGGCGCTCGCCCGCCGACGTGCCCGGGGCGTCGCGGGCTTCCTCGCCGTCCGGGCCGTCGCACGACGCTCGGTCGGCACCCTCGTCGTGCTCCCGCTGACCATCGCGATCGCCGTCGTCACCTTCGGCGCCGGCACCTTCGACGCGGCCGGCGCCTGGCGGGCCAGCGTGGCCGCCACCCAGGCCCCGGGCAGCACGGTCTGGTCGAGCGAGCTGCCGATGGCCGAGGCCGTGGCGCTCACCCACCGTCTCGACCCCGACGGCCGGTGGCTCATGGCCACGGGCACCTGGAACGCCCAGGACGGCGTCTACGTCGTCGCCGACGTGCCGCGCATGCCCGCCGCGTCGTTGTGGGACCCCTCCTGGACTCCCGGGCACAGCGTCGAGGACGTGGCCGCCCTCATCACCCGGCCCCCCACGCCCCCGCTGACGGGCGCACGCCTCCGCCTGGGGCTGACCGTGCCCCGGGGCGCGGAGGAGGTCACCGTCGAGATGCGGCTCCGCACGGCGGGCGGCGACACCTTCAACGCCTACGTCGGCCCCTTCGCGCCGGGCACCTCGACCGCCGCGGAGCCCGTCCCGTGCGAGCGCGGCTGCACCGTCGAGGGCCTCGCGCTGGCGGGGCCGGCCGGACTCCCGACCGACCTCTCCGGCGAGTACGTCGTCGGGCCGCTCGAGGCCGACGGCTCCGACGCCTCCGACGTGCTCACCAACGGTGACTGGCAGCTCGTCGTCGAGGGCGTGACCCAGGCCGCGCAGGACGTGCGCGTGGACGGCAGCACCCTCGTCGTCGCGGCCGACGGCTCCGGCAAGGCCGCGCTGTCGTCCGGGGCCGGCGGCCTGCGTCCCGTCGTCGCCGGCCGGGAGGCGGTGGACCGCCTCGGCCGTGTCGCCGCGGGTGCCGCGACTTCCACCGTCGGAGGACCCCCGCCGTCCGAGGCCGTGCTGGTCGCGGAGAGCGTGCCGTTCCTCGGTCCCGAGGGCGTCCTGATCGACTACGCCGTCCTGACGACCAACCGCACGGTCTACGAGGAGGAGTTCGAGGTCCGGGTCCTCGCGGCAGCGGACACGCCGGAGCGCGTGTCGGCGGCGCTGGCGGGACAGGGGCTGGCGGTGGAGCGCCTCTTCACCCAGGAGCGCGAGCGCCTCGACGGGACGGCGTACGCCCTCGCCCTGCGGCTCTACCTCGTCGCATCGGTCCTCGTGCTGCTGATGGCGGTCGCGGGACTGGTCGTCACCACGGCGATCCAGCTGCCCGGACGCCGGATGGACGCCGCCGCGCTCAGCGTCGTCGGGGTCCGGCGCCGGTCGGTGCTGTCGTCGGTGGCCGTCGAGCAGGTGGTGGTGCTCGGCGCCGCGGGCGTCGCCGGCCTGCTCGCGGGTGCGGCCGCGCAGCTCGTCGTGCTGGGGCGCATCACCCTGGGCGAGGTCGAGGAGGCCTCGTGGCCCCGGGTGGTCGCGCGGATCGACCCGGCCCTGCTGAGCGGCACCGCGCTGGTCGTGGCCGTCCTGCTGGGCACCGTGGCGCTGCTGAGCGCCTGGGCGACCGTGCGCCGCGCCCGCGGCGCCTCGCTGCGGGAGAAGGCCCGGTAGGCCCAGGAGGGACCCCGGGTCTCAGCCCTCGTCGGCCAGCATCTCCGGCGTCAGCGACGACTCGGTGTCGGGGATGCCCAGCTCCTCGGCGCGCTTGTCGGCCATCGCCAGGAGACGCCGGATGCGGCCGGCGATCGCGTCCTTGGTGAGCACGGGCTCGTGCAGCTGGCCGAGCTCCTCGAGGGAGGCCTGCTTGTGCTCCAGGCGCAGGTGGCCGGCCTGGCGCAGGTGGTCGGGGATCTCCTCGCCGAGGATCTCCAGCGCCCGCTCCACGCGCGCGCCGGCGGCCACGGCGGCGCGGGCCGAGCGGCGCAGGTTGGCGTCGTCGAAGTTGGCGAGGCGGTTGGCGGTGGCCCGGACCTCGCGCCGCATCCGGCGCTCCTCCCAGGCCATGAGCGACTCGTGGGCGCCGAGCCGGGTGAGCAGGGCGCCGATCGCGTCACCGTCGCGGATCACGACGCGGTCCACGCCGCGCACCTCCCGCGCCTTGGCGGAGATGCCGAGGCGACGGGCGACACCGACGATCGCGAGGGCGGCCTCGGGGCCGGGGCAGGTGATCTCGAGGGAGGAGGACCGACCGGGCTCGGTGAGCGAGCCGTGGGCGAGGAAGGCTCCGCGCCAGGCGGCGACGGCGTCGCACCCGCCGCCACTGACCACCGCGGGCGGCAGGCCGCGCACGGGCCGGCCACGCTGGTCGAGGAGCCCGGTCTGGCGGGCGAGGGCCTCGCCGTCCTTGGTGACGCGCACGATGTAGCGGCTGCCCTTGCGGATGCCGTTGCCCTGGACCATCACCACGTCGGAGGGGTGGCCGTAGACCTCCGAGATGTCCGTGCGGAGGCGGCGGGCCGCGGCGCCGGTGTCGAGCTCTGCCTCGACGACGATGCGGCCGCTCACGATGTGCAGGCCACCGGCGAAGCGGAGCATCGAGGCGACCTCGGCCTTGCGGCAGCAGGTCTTGGTGATCTGGGTGGAGGCGAGCTCTGCCTTCACCTGTGCCGTCATAGCCATGGGGCGCATCCTGCCACGTGGGTCAACGACCCTCGGCGGGAACGGTCGAGCCCCCGACGGAGGAGTGACTCAGGCCTCGTCCACGACCCGGCGGAAGGCCTCGGCGAGCCGGTCGGGGTCGTGGCGGGGCTCCCCCGGGACGGCGATGTCGGCGACCACCAGCCGGGCTCCGCGCTCGGCGACGTCCTTCTCCAGCCGGGCGTGGTCGTCGGCCAGCGCGGACGAGTCGACGAGCACCGCGTGGACGGTGAGGTCGGGCGCGTGCTCGAAGAGGGCGGCCAGGTGGTCGGCGGGGCCGAAGCCGGTCGTCTCCCCCGGCTGGGCCTCGAGGTTGAGCACCACGACGAGCCGGCCGGCGGTCTCGGCGAGGGCGCGGCGCAGCCCGGGCACCATGAGGTGCGGGATCACCGAGCTGAACCACGAGCCGGGGCCGAGCACGACCCACTCGGCCGCCATGATCGCGTCGACCGCCTCCGCGCAGGCCTGCGGGTCCTCCGGGACGAGGGCGACGGACTCGATGCGACCCTCGGTGGTGGCCACCTCGACCTGGCCGCGCACGACGGTGACGGCCTCGGGGTCGGCCTCCTCGGCGCCCCGCACCCGCGCGGTGATGTCCATCGGCGTGGTCGCCATCGGCAGCACGCGACCGTGGGCGCCGAGGAGGCGCCCGACCCAGTCGAGCGCCCGGACCGGCTCGCCCATGAGCTCCCACAGCCCGACGATCAGCAGGTTGCCGACGACGTGGCCGTTCATCTCGCCCTGGCCGGCGAACCGGTGCTGCAGGACGTCGGCCCACGTGCGGCCCCACTCGTCGTCGCCGCAGAGGGCGGCGAGCGCCATGCGCAGGTCGCCCGGGGGGAGCACGCCGAACTCGCCGCGCAGCCGGCCGGACGAGCCGCCGTTGTCGGCGACGGTCACGACCGCCGTCAGGTCGTCGATGGTCAGGTCGTCGTGGAGACGGCGCAGGGCCGACAGGGTGGCGAACAGCCCGTGCCCGCCGCCCAGGGCCACCGCGGCCTGTGCGATGTCGCGGGCCACGTCACTCCCTGCCGAGGTCGCGATGGGCGGTGCTGACGTCGTAGCCGGACTCGCGGAGGAGCCCGGCGATCGCCTCGGTCATCGCGACGCTGCGGTGCTTGCCGCCCGTGCAGCCGACGGCGACCTGCATGAACCGCTTGCCCTCCCCGAGGTAGCCCTCCGCCACCGTCTTGAGGACGGGGAGGTACTGCTCGAGGAACCGCCCGGCACCCGGCTGGGAGAGCACGTAGTCCGCGACGCCGGGGTCGCGACCGTTCTGCGGGCGCAGCTCGGGCACCCAGTGCGGGTTGGGCAGGAAGCGCATGTCGGCCACCCAGTCGGCGTCGACGGGGATGCCGTACTTGAAGCCGAAGCTGATGACCGTCACCTTGAGGCGCGTCGAGGCGGCCGTGCCGAACAGCTCGGCGATCCGGTCCTGGAGCTGGTGGACGTTGAAGTTGGACGTGTCGAGCAGCACATCGGCGTCGCCGCGGATGTCGGCCATGACGGCGCGCTCGCGCTGCAGGCCGTGCAGGAGCCGTCCGCCACCCTGGAGCGGGTGCGGCCGGCGGGCGGCCTCCTGGCGTCGCACCAGCACGTCGTCGGTGGCCTCGAGGAAGAGCAGGGTGGTGGGGCGGCCGGTCACCTGCTGGTGGCGGTTGGCCTGGAGCGAGTCGAAGAACGACCCGGAGCGGACGTCGACCACCACGGCGATCGGCTCGTGGATCCCGCGGCTGTCGTCGACGAGCCGCACGACGTCGCGCACGAGCGTGGGCGGGAGGTTGTCGACGACGAAGTAGCCGAGGTCCTCGAGCTCCTTGGCTGCCGTGCTGCGACCGGCACCGGTCATGCCGGTGACGATCACGAGCTCGCCGGGCGTGGGGTCCACTCGTCAGTCCTCCAGGATCTCGCCGGTGGCGGTGTTGATCGTCGGCTCCTTGGGAGCAGTCTTGCGGGTCGCGTCGGCGTTGGCGACGGCGTCCTTGATGGCCGCGGCCGTGCGGGGCCCGATGCCGGGGACGAGCGCGATCTGGTCGACGTCGGCCTCGCGCAGCTTCTTCAGCGACCCGAAGTGCTTGAGCAGGGTCTTGCGCCGCACCTCGCCCAGTCCGGGGACGTCGTCGAGCGTGCTCTCGACCATCGACTTGGACCGGCGGCTGCGGTGGTGGGTGATGGCGAAGCGGTGGGCCTCGTCGCGGATCCGCTGGAGCAGGTAGAGGCCCTCGCTGGTGCGGGCCATGATCACCGGGTCCTCCTCGCCGGGCAGCCACACCTCCTCCAGCCGCTTGGCGAGCCCGCAGACCGGGATGTCGTTGACGCCGAGGTCGGCCAGCGCCTGCTCCGCCGCGGCCACCTGGGGCGGTCCGCCGTCGACCACGACCAGCGACGGCGCGTAGGCGAACTTGCGGGGCCGGCCGGTCTCGGGATCGACGAGCATCGGGCCGGAGTCGGTCGCCACGGTCTCGCTGCGGGCCTGCTCGTCGAGCAGCCGCTTGAAGCGCCGGGTGATCACCTCGCGCATCGAGGCGACGTCGTTCTGGCCGTCGACGCCACGGATCACGAAGCGGCGGTACTCCGACTTGCGGGCCAGTCCGTCCTCGAAGACGACCATCGAGGCGACGACCTCGGTGCCCTGGAGGTTGGACACGTCGTAGCACTCGATCCGCAGCGGCACCTCGTCGAGGCCCAGCGACTGCTGGATCTCCTCGAGCGCGCGGTTGCGGGTGGTGAGGTCGCTGGCCCGCTTGGTCTTGTGGAGGGCGAGGGCCTGGGCGGCGTTGTTGGCGACCGTCTGCTGCAGGTCGCGCTTGTCGCCGCGCTGGGGGACGCGGATCGCGACCCTGCTCCCCCGCCGCTCGCTCAGCAGCTGCTCCAGCACGTCGGCGTCGGGCGGCAGCGCCGGCACCAGCACCTCGCGCGGGATGGAGTCGTCCTCACCGCCGTAGAGCTGGAGGAGGAAGTCCTGCACCAGCTCGGGCGTGCCGCCCTCGTCGGTCCGGTCGGCGACCCAGCCGCGCTGGCCGCGGATGCGACCGCCGCGGACGTAGAAGATCTGCACGGCGACCTCGAGCGGGTCCTCGGCGAGCGCGATGACGTCGGCGTCGGTGCCGTCGCGCAGCACGACCGCCTGCTTCTCGAGCGCCTTGGTCAGCGCGCCGAGGTCGTCACGCAGCCGGGCGGCCTTCTCGAAGTCGAGCGCCTCCGAAGCGGCGTACATCTCCCGCTCGATGCGCTTGGTGAAGGCGCTGGTGTTGCCCGCCATGAAGTCGCAGAAGTCGTCGACGATCTCGCGGTGCTGCTCGGGCGTCACGTTGCCGACGCAGGGGGCCGCGCACTTGTCGATGTAGCCCAGCAGGCAGGGCCGCCCGATCTGGGAGGAGCGCTTGAACACGCCGTTGCTGCACGAGCGCATGGGGAAGACGCGCAGCAGCAGGTCGACGGTCTCGCGGATCGCCCAGGCGTGGCTGTAAGGGCCGAAGTAGCGGGTGCCCTTGCGCTTGGCGCCGCGCCCCACCATCACCCGCGGGAACTCCTCGCCGACGGTGACCGCCAGCCACGGGTAGGACTTGTCGTCGCGGTACTTCACGTTGAACCGCGGGTCGAACTCCTTGATCCAGCTGTACTCCAGCTGGAGCGCCTCGACCTCGGTGTCGACGACCGTCCACTCCACGCTGGCACCGGTGGTGACCATCGTGGCCGTGCGCGGGTGGAGGTTGCCGATGTCCTGGAAGTAGGACGACAGGCGGGGGCGCAGGCTCTTGGCCTTGCCGACGTAGATCACGCGGCCCTTGGCGTCGCGGAAGCGGTAGACCCCCGGCTTGGTGGGGATCGACCCGGGCGCGGGTCGATAGGAGCTCGGCGTGGCCACCCGGCAACCCTACGGGCGGCCGCCGACAACCTCAGGCCTGGGTGATCTCGTCACCGTCGACCGTGATCTGCACCGCCGCGAGCGGGGCGGACGCCGGGCCCGACACCGGCGAGCCGTCCTCGAGGGAGAAGCGGCTCAGGTGGCAGGGGCACGGGATCTCGCCCTCGGTGCTCGACTCCACGAGGCAGCCCTGGTGGGTGCACACGGCCGAGAACGCCTTGAAGTCGCCCTCGGTCGGCTGGGTGACCACGACCTTGGCGGACGCCACGACGAAGCACCCCCCGACGGGTACGTCGGCGACGCTGGCGAGGGCCGAGCCGCCGGCGCTCGGGGTCTCGGTCCCGTCGGCGCTCGGCGAGGAGGGCGACTCGTCGCTCGGCGACGGGGAGGTCGACGAGGAGGCGTCCGTCGACGGCTCGTCGCCGGAGCTGCAGGCGGCAAGCACGGGGACACCGACGGCGATCGCCGCCGATCCGGTGAGGGCGCGACGTCTGTTGATGGCGGTCATGCGGTGACCCTAGCCAGCGCACCGTGAGGACGGTGACGGCCGCTCACGAGGACTTCTTCGTCGCAGCCTTCCTGGCGGGAGCCTTCGTGGCGGGGGCCTTCTTCGCCGTGGCCTTCTTCGCCGCCGTCTTCGTCGCCGCCGTCTTCCGGGTCGCGGTCTTCTTCGCAGGGGCCGACTTCGCGGCCACCACCTTCTGGCGGCGCGGCGCACCCGGCTGCTGGGCACCCCGACCTTCCAGGATCGGGGCGAGGAACGAGCCGGTGTGGCTCTCCGGGACCGCCGCGACCTCCTCGGGCGTGCCCTCGGCGACGACGGTGCCGCCGCGCGACCCGCCCTCGGGGCCCATGTCGATGATCCAGTCGGCCGTCTTGATGACGTCGAGGTTGTGCTCGATCACCAGGACGGAGTTGCCCTTGTCGACCAGGCTCGACAGCACGCCCAGCAGCTTGCGGATGTCCTCGAAGTGGAGACCGGTCGTCGGCTCGTCGAGGACGTAGACCGTGCGGCCGGTGGAGCGCTTCTGCAGCTCGCTGGCGAGCTTGACGCGCTGGGCCTCGCCGCCGGAGAGCGTCGTCGCCGGCTGACCGAGGCGGACGTAGCCGAGGCCGACCTCCTCCAGCGTCCGCATGTGGCGCGCGATGGCGGGCACGGCGGCGAAGAACTCGGCGGCCTCCTCGATCGGCATGTCGAGGACCTCGGCGATGGTCTTGCCCTTGTAGTGGACCTCGAGCGTCTCGCGGTTGTAGCGGGCGCCGTGGCACACCTCGCACGGGACGTAGACGTCCGGGAGGAAGTTCATCTCGATCTTGATCGTGCCGTCGCCGGAGCACGCCTCACAGCGTCCGCCCTTGACGTTGAACGAGAAGCGGCCCTGCAGGTAACCGCGCATCTTGGCCTCCGGGGTGGAGGCGAAGAGCCGGCGGACGTGGTCGAAGACGCCGGTGTAGGTCGCCGGGTTGGACCGCGGGGTGCGGCCGATGGGCGACTGGTCGACGTGGATCACCTTGTCGACGTGCTCGAGCCCGGTGATCCTGGTGTGGCGCCCCGGCACCGTGCGGGCGTTGTAGATCTGCTTGGCCAGCGAGGTGTAGAGGATGTCGTTGACCAGCGTCGACTTGCCGGACCCGGAGACGCCGGTGACGGCCGTGAAGACGCCGAGGGGGAAGCTGACGTCGACGTCCTGCAGGTTGTGCTCGCGGGCGCCGTGGACCGTCAGCTCGCGACCCTTGGTGCGCGGGCGACGCACCGCGGGGACCGGGATCTCGCGGCGGCCGCTGAGGTACTGGCCCGTCATGGAGTCGGGGTGGGTGAGGAGGTCCTCGACCGTGCCGGAGTGGACGACCTGGCCGCCGTGCTCGCCGGCACCCGGGCCGATGTCGACGACCCAGTCGGCCACACGGACGGTCTCCTCGTCGTGCTCCACCACGATCAGGGTGTTGCCGAGGTCCTTGAGCCGCACCAGCGTCTCGATCAGGCGCTGGTTGTCGCGCTGGTGGAGGCCGATCGACGGCTCGTCGAGGACGTAGAGGACGCCGACGAGGCCGGCGCCGATCTGGGTGGCGAGCCGGATGCGCTGCGCCTCACCGCCGGAGAGCGAGCCGCTCGGCCGGTCGAGGGAGAGGTAGTCGAGACCGACGTCGAGCAGGAACTGCAGCCGCTCCTGGATCTCCTTGAGCACCCGCTCGCCGATCTGGCGCTCGCGCACCGAGAGGTCGACGGTGCGGAGGTAGTGGGCCGCCTCGTTGATCGGCAGCGCGCAGACCTCGGCGATGTTCTTGCCGCCCTGGTCGCGGGCGCCGAGGGTGACGGACACCGAGACCGGCTTGAGGCGCGTGCCGCGGCAGGCCGGGCACGGCACCTCGCGCATGAAGCCCTCGAACCGCTCGCGGCTCGTGTCGGACTCGGCCTCGCGGTGCCGGCGCTCGACGTAGGGGCGGACGCCCTCGAACGCGGCGTAGTAGGCGCGCTGACGGCCGTAGCGGTTCTTGGTGACGACGTGGACCTTGGTCCTGTGTCCCTCGAGCAGGGAGGTGCGCGCCTTGGCCGGCAGCTGCTCCCACGGCGTGTTGAGGTCGAAGCCGAGCTCCTCGCCCAGCGCGTTGACGAGCCGGAGGAAGTAGTCGGCGACGTGGGCGCCGCTCCACGGGGCGATCGCCCCCTCGCCGAGGGTGGCCCCCGGGTCCGGGACGACCAGCTCGGGGTCGACCTCCATCCGGGTGCCGAGGCCGGAGCACACCGTGCACGCGCCGAAGGGCGAGTTGAAGGAGAACGAGCGGGGCTCGAGGTCGTCGGTGTCGATGGTGTGGTCGTTGGGGCACGCCATCTTCTCCGAGAACTTCATCTCGCGCCCGGGGTCCTTGGCGTCGAGGTCGACGAAGTCGAAGACGACCAGGCCGCCCGCGAGGCCCAGCGCGGTCTCGACCGAGTCGGTGAGGCGACGCTTCGACGACTCCTTGACCGCGAGGCGGTCGACCACGACCTCGATCGTGTGCTTGAGCTTCTTGTCGAGCGTCGGCGGGTCGTCGAGCGTGTGGGTCTGGCCGTCGACGCGCGCGCGGCTGAAGCCCTGCTGCTGCAGCTGGCGGAAGAGCTCGACGTACTCGCCCTTGCGGCCCCGGATCACCGGCGCCAGCACCTGGAAGCGGCGGCCCTCCTCGAGCGCGAGGATGCGGTCGACGATCTGCTGCGGGGTCTGGCGCTCGATCGGCGCTCCGCAGGTCGGGCAGTGGGCGCGGCCCGCGCGCGCGTAGAGGAGGCGGAGGTAGTCGTAGACCTCGGTGATCGTGCCGACGGTCGAGCGCGGGTTCTTCGAGGTCGACTTCTGGTCGATGCTGACCGCCGGGCTCAGGCCCTCGATGAAGTCGACGTCGGGCTTGTCCATCTGGCCGAGGAACTGGCGGGCGTAGGCCGAGAGGGACTCGACGTAGCGGCGCTGGCCCTCGGCGAAGATCGTGTCGAAGGCCAGGCTCGACTTGCCCGACCCGGACAGTCCGGTGAAGACGATGAGCGAGTCACGCGGGAGGTCGAGGGAGACGTCCTTGAGGTTGTGCTCCCGGGCGCCCCGGATGATGAGCTGGTCGGCCACAGTGGTCCTCGTTCTGGCATTGACGGAGTCGAACACATGTTCGTCCCGGAGCGGCGTCGCCCGCAAGTCGACGCACCGATCAACCCTCTCACGAGCCACCGACAGCGGGCCCATCGTCCACCCGGCAGGGTGGACCGTCAGGCGTCCGTCGAGGTGGCACCATGGGCGGGTGATCGACGTCCCGAGACCCGGCCCGGACACCATCGCCCGAGCCGATCGAGCGCTCGTCCGCACGGTCGACGCGCTCCCCGACCCCCAGTATGCCGAGCCGTCCCAACTCCCCGGCTGGACGCGTGCCCACGTCGTGGCCCACCTCGCCCTCAACGGCGAGGGCCTGGCGGGCGTCCTCCACGGGGCGCACCTCGGCCGGCCGCAGCCGATGTACGCCTCGCCCGAGGCACGCGACGCCGACATCGAGGCTCTCGCCGCGGCCGCGCCCGGTGAGCTGCGCGAGCGGTTCCTCGCCGCCACCAGCCGCTTCGGCGAGGCGCTCGAGGCGATGCACGAGCCCGACTGGGAGGGCCGGTTCGAGCGCACGCCCGGCGGACCCGACTTCGCACTGCGCAACGTCGTCCTGATGCGGCTGCGCGAGGTGGAGATCCACCACGCCGACCTCGGCACCGGCTACACCGCCGACGACTGGCCGGCCGACTTCCGGGCGATCCTGCTGGAGTCGATGACCAAGCGCCCCTACCCCGCGCCCTTCGACGTACGCCCCACCGACCTCGACCACACCTGGCACTACGGCGACGGACCGGGTGGTCCCGTCGTCACCGGTACGTCGGCCGCGCTCGGGTGGTGGCTGACCGGCCGGGGCTCCGGCGAGGGGCTCACGTCCGACTCGAACGACCTCCCGGAGGTGGAGACATGGTGAACGACGACTACACCGGCGAGGTGGCGCCCGGCGGTGCCCCCGCCGTCCGCGAGCTCGGCTGCCTCACGCTGACCAAGGTCGCCGTCGACCCGGAGATGTCCAACAACTGCTACCTGCTGCACTGCGGCGAGACCGACGAGGTCGTGCTCGTCGACGCGGCGGCCGAGCCGGAGCGGCTCCTCGAGCTCATCGGCGACCGGTCGCTCACCTCGATCGTCACCACCCACCAGCACTGGGACCACCACCGCGGCCTCGCTGCGGTGAAGGCCGCACACCCCGACGCCACGGTCGTGGCCGGCGCGCCCGACGCCGACGCCATCGAGGAGCAGACCGGCGTGACCGTCGAGCGCCGGGTCGGCGACGGCGACAAGGTGGCCGTCGGCACCTGCGACCTCGCCGTCATCCCCGTCGCCGGGCACACGCCGGGGTCCATCTGCCTGGTGATCGACGACCCGGCCGTCTCCCCCAGCCCGCACCTGTTCACCGGCGACTCGCTCTTCCCGGGCGGGGTGGGCGCGACCTTCGGCGACGCCGACGCATTCGTGCAGCTCGTCGGCGAGGTCGAGACGAAGCTCTTCGGCCGGCTCCCGGACGAGACGTGGTTCTACCCCGGGCACGGCAACGACGGGCGGCTGGGCGACGAGCGGCCCCACCTCGCGGAGTGGCGCGAGCGCGGCTGGTGACGCAGCGCTGACCGCGACGCCAGACTGACCCCCATGACGCGGTCGTGGTGGGGCTGGGGCGAGGTCGGGCAGGCGGTCACGGGCGAGGAGGCCGCGTCCCTGGTGGCCCGCGCCGCGGCCCTGCTCCCCGACCACGACTTCACCCCGCACGACCCGCCGGACCCGGCCTCGCTCGACCTGCCCGCGCCCCGCGTCGCCGTCCCGCCGCGGCTGCGGGCGGTCGCGTCCACCGAGGCGACCGACCGGCTCGCCCACGCCCGGGGCAAGGCGTTCCGCGACGTGGTGCGCAACCTCGAGGGCGTGGTGGGGCCGCTCCCCGACGTCGTCCTCCGCCCGCGCGACGACGACGAGGTCGCGGCGGTCCTCGAGTGGTGCAGCGGCGAGGACGTCGCCGTCGTGCCGTACGGCGGCGGCAGCTCGGTCGTCGGCGGCGTGGAGCCGCGCGTCGACGGCCCCGCGGTCACCCTGGACCTCGGGCGCCTCGACCGGGTCCTCGAGGTCGACGCGACCAGCCGCGCCGCCCGCGTGCAGGGCGGCGTCCTCGGCCCGCACCTCGAGGACCAGCTCCGCCCCCACGGGCTGACCCTGCGGCACTTCCCGCAGTCGTTCGAGTTCTCGACGCTCGGCGGCTGGCTGGCGACCCGGGCGGGCGGGCACTTCGCCACCCTCCACACGCACATCGACGACCTGACGGAGTCCGTGCGCGTCGTCACCCCGGCCGGCGTGGCCGAGTCACGCCGGCTGCCCGGCTCGGGCGCGGGCCCCTCGCCCGACCGACTCTTCCTCGGCTCGGAGGGGACGCTCGGCGTGATCACCGAGGCGTGGGTCCGGCTCCAGGAGCGGCCCCGGTGGCGTCGTACGGCCTCGGTGGCGTTCGCGTCCTACGAGCAGGCGGTCGACGCCACCCGGGCGATCGCGCAGTCCGGCCTCCACCCCAGCAACTGCCGGCTGCTCGACCCGGCGGAGGCCTTCCTCAACGCGGGCTCGTCGAGCGGCGCGGTGCTCGTCCTGGGCTTCGAGTCGGCCGACCACCCCGTCGACGACGCCCTCGCCCGCGCCCTCGTGATCGCCGCCGAGCACGGCGGCGAGGCGTCGACCCAGGAGCCGGGCGACGCCTCCGGCGCGGCCGCGAGCTGGCGGTCGTCGTTCATCCGGATGCCCTACCAGCGCGACGCGATGGCCCGGCGCTCGATGGTCGTCGAGACCTTCGAGACCGCGTGCACCTGGGACCGGTTCCCCGCGCTGCACGCCGCGGTCACCGCCGCCGCCCAGGAGGCGGCTGGGCGGGTCTGTGGCGCGGCCGTGGTCACCTGCCGCTTCACGCACGTCTACCCCGACGGCCCGGCGCCCTACTACGGCGTCTACGCCCCCGGGCGCTGGGGAGCGCTGGTCGAGCAGTGGGACGAGGTCAAGGCGAGCGTCTCACGGGCCATCGTCGACAACGGCGGCACGATCACCCACCACCACGCGGTGGGGCGCGACCATCGCCCCTGGTACGACGAGCAGCGCCCCGACGCCTTCGCCGCCGCCCTCTCCGCGGCGAAGTCCGTCCTCGACCCCGCCGGGATCCTCAACCCGGGGGTCCTGCTCGACGCGGGCCGCCGTGGCAGGCTGGACCCATGAGCACGCGTGAGCTGACCCTGGCCGACTTCGAGCAGACCGTGAGCGGTGAGGGCATCGTCCTCGTCGACTTCTGGGCTGCGTGGTGCGGACCCTGCCGTCAGTTCGCCCCGGTCTACGAGAAGGCGTCGGAGGACAACCCCGACATCGTCTTCGGCAAGGTCGACACCGAGGCCGAGCAGCAGCTGGCGCAGATGGCGGCGATCACCTCGATCCCGACCCTCATGCTGTTCCGTGACGGCATCCTCCTCTTCAACCAGGCCGGCGCGCTGCCGCCGCAGGCCCTCGCCGGCGTGATCGAGCAGGCCCGCGACCTCGACATGGACGCCGTGCGCCAGGAGGTGGCCGCCGCGCAGGAGGCCGCCGCCAACGCCCCGCAGGACGAGGTCGGCCTCGACGAGTTCGCCGCCGCCCACAGCCAGGGCGCCTACGTCGTCGACGTCCGCGAGGACGCCGAGGTGGCCGGCGGCCGCGTCCCGGGCGCCGTGCACATCCCGATGAACGACGTCCCCGCGCGGGTCGAGGAGCTGCCGACGGGCGTCCCGGTCTTCGTCATCTGCCAGTCCGGCAACCGCAGCCGCGCCGTCGTCGACCACCTGCGCGCGAAGGGCATCACGGCGATCAACGTCGCCGGCGGCACCGGCGGCTGGGCGAAGCGGGGCTGGCCGCTCGAGGCCTGACCCAGGTGGACGCCGCGGCCGGCGTCAGAGCATCCGGCGCAGGATGGCCGGCCGCAGGTTGGTCGACAGGTGTGCCGCGAGCGCCACGAAGAACGCCACGTGGGCACCGACGTGGAGCGGCAGCCAGGCGTCGTCGCCCGTGGCGACGAGCAGGATGCCGCTGAGCGGCACGACGACGAGCAGCGCGAGCAGGGCACGCTCGGTCCGGCCGACCAGGCGTCGCTGGCCGTCGGACAGGTGCTCGGACCACGGCGGCAGCCCGGCGACCCTCCGCCACAGCGGGCGCACGACGCCCAGCGCCAGCACGGTGACGCCGAGGAGGAGGTGCACCTCGGCCAGGTCGAAGCCGCCACCGAGCAGGTCGTAGTCGTCGGCGTGGGCCTCGCACTGCTCCTCGAGCCGGTCGAGCCGCTCCTCCTCGACGTCGCTCGTGTCACCGCCGCTGCGGTCCTCCCCGGGTGGGTCGCAGTCCCCGTCGAGGTCGAGGAGGTAGCCGACCGTGAGCTGGGCGGCGACGGCGAGCACGGTCACCCAGTGCAGGACCTTCTGCGACGTCCGGTAGCCCCGGACCCCGGCCTCGGGGCCGGCGGCGGTCGGGGCGGACATGGCGCGATCGTGCCAGAGGTGCCTGTCGGTAAGGACCGCCCGTGCGGCTGGGATAACCTCGCCGCGTGCTGATCAGCGACTCCCGCAAGGTGCTCTTCGTCCACGTCCCCAAGACCGGTGGCGTGTCGGTCGAGGAGACGGTCAAGGAGGCCTGCCCCGACGCCCGCAAGGCGCGCGTCCCGATCGGCCGCCACGCCACCCTGGGCAAGATCATCAAGCACGAGCCGCAGGTGATCGACTACTGGACGTTCGGCTTCGTCCGCAACCCGTGGGCCCGGATGGTGTCGTGGTACTCGATGATCTCGGCCTGGGACCGGCGGCACGGGCCGAGGAGCGGCAAGCCGCAGGACGTCAAGCACGGGTCGATGCGCGACGGCAACGCCATGTGGCGGGCCGCCGCGGCGTACTCCGGCTTCGACGAGTTCGTGATGCGCGGCACCGAGGAGCTGCCCCGCGTCGGGACGCCGCAGATCACCTACCTCCGCGCGCCCAGGCACGGCCGCGAGGTCGACTTCATCGGCCGGACCGAGAACTTCGTCGCGGACCTCCAGCGGGTGCAGGTGCAGCTCGGGCTCGAGCCGTCGACGCCCGTGCACAAGAACAAGTCCAAGCACGGCACCTACCACGACTACTACACCGACGAGACCCGCCAGCGGGTCGCCGAGGTCTACGCCGAGGACATCGAGCTCTTCGGCTACACCTACGACTGACCGCTACGACGCGGGCGGGACGTCGAGGGCGGGCAGGCGGGTGCCGCGCGCGCCCGACCACTCGCCCGTGGCCTCGAGCCGGCGCCACACGTCGTACTCCGGCGCGAAGTGGGCCGCCAGCGCCTCCCGCGTGGCGAAGCCGAGCTCGCCGTGCTCGGCGGTGGACGCGTTGCGTCGCTCGAAGTCCAGCGGGCGCCCGATCCGCTCGGCGAACCACGCCGACCAGACCTCGGGCCGCTCGACCGCGAACACCCGGTCGACCGCGACGGCGCCCTGCGCGTGGATGAACCGCGCGGGGCGCCCCTTGGGGACCGGGGCGTCGTCGTGGCCGGCGAGGTAGTGCAGCGCGAACTCCTCGAACGTCATGTCCGCAGTCGACTGCCGGCTGTCCTCGCGGGCCCGGTAGCGCCACCACGACTCGAGCCACGCGATCGGCTCCCGGAACATCGTGACGAGCTCGTAGGACTCGCGCGGGTGCCCCTGCGCGGCGAGCTCGTGGGCCTTGGTGTGGACGAACCCGCGGGCCGGGAGGTGCTTGCGGCCGGGGGGCGCGCTGACCGCCTCGGTGGCGTACGGCGACAGCGTCCGCTCGAGGGCCGTGCTCGCCGTCTTCGGCAGCGCGAGGAGCACGAAGTCCCGACCGGGCCCGAGCTCGAGGAACGTCATCACGGGCCGATCATCCCCCACCCGCCCTCCGGGTCGGCGGTGGGGCGAGACGCAGGCAGCGCCTGTCACGGGTGCGTGGGCTAGCCTCGCGCCCGTGCTGATCTCCGACGCCAAGCGCGCGCTGTTCGTGCACGTGCCCAAGACCGGCGGCGTCTCGGTCGGGGTGGCCTTCGAGCGCTGCTGCCCCGACGCGCGGAGCAAGACCCCGGGGGTCAGGCCGCCGCTCGGACGGCACGCGCCGTACGACCGGATCCTCCGCGCGGAGCCGCAGACGGCCGGCTACTGGTCGTTCGCGTTCGTCCGCAACCCCTGGGCGCGGATGGTCTCGTGGTGGTCGATGATCCAGGACTGGGACCGCGCGTGGGGACCGTCGAGCGGCCGTCCGCAGGGCGCGGAGGCCACGCGGATGCGCGGCAACGACATGTGGCGCGCGGCGGCGGCGTACTCCGGGTTCGACGAGTTCGTCCTGCGCGGCACCGAGGAGCTGCCCCGGGTCGGCCGGCCGCAGGTGGACTACCTCCGCGCGCCCGACCGTGAGGTCGACTTCGTGGGACGCACCGAGACCTTCGCCGAGGACCTCGCCGAGGTCGAGCGGCGGCTCGGCGGCGAGCCGGTGCACGTGCCGCACCGCAACAAGTCGCCGCACGGCAGCTACCGCGACTACTACACCGACGCGACCCGGACGAAGGTCGCCGAGGTCTACGCCCGCGACGTCGAGGCCTTCGGCTACACCTTCTGAGCCGCCCGCCCCCCTTCCGCTCGCGCCTGCGGGCTGCGACATTCCTCCCGTGGACGCACTCGACGGCTGGACGCGCAGCGAGCACACGGACGACGTCGCGGGCGTCCCGACCACCCATCCCGTGTGGCGCCGGGGATCGGGTCCCGGGGTGGTCGTCGTCCACGAGCTGCCCGGGCTGACGGCCGGGGTGATCCGGTTCGGCGAGGAGCTCGTCGCCGCGGGCTACACCGTGGTGCTGCCGCACCTCTTCGGGCCGGTCGGCCGCGAGTTCGGGGCCGTCGACGTGGCGAGGGTCTTCCCCCGGGTCTGCGTGAGCCGCGAGTTCACCAAGATCGCCCGCGGGGAGACGACCCCCGTCGCCGGGTGGCTGCGCTCCCTGGCCCGTGAGCTCCACGCCGAGCTCGGCGGCCCCGGTGTCGGGGCGCTGGGCATGTGCTTCACCGGCGGCTTCGCGCTCGCGATGATGGTCGACGACAGCACCGTCGCGCCGGTGCTCTGCCAGCCCGCCGTGCCGTTCATCGGCCTCCCCGGCCGTGCCGCCGACCTCAATCTCTCCCCCGCCGACGCCGACGCCGTACGCCGCCGCGCGGCCGACGGCTGCTCGGTGCTCGGCATCCGCTACGCCTCCGACCCCTCGATCGGCACGCGCTTCGACACCCTCACCTCGCTCATCGGCGACGCCTTCATCCGCGTCGAGCTCGAGGGCTCCGGCCACTCCACCGTCACCGAGCACCGGTCCCAGGTGGCCGTCGACGCGGTGCTCGCCTTCTTCGCCGAGCGGCTGCAGCACGCGCCCTGAGCCGACCGACTCACTCCCCGTCGTCGGTCGAGAGCGCGTGGAAGGTGTCGAGGACGACTGACGCGGCGCCCTCGGCATCCCCCTCGCCGCACAGCCGCACCAGGTCGTGGTGCCGGGCGACCGACTCGCGAGCGCCGGCCGACGCGAAGCGGAGCCGCTCCGCGCGTCGCAGGACCGGGACGAACTGGTCGAGCACCGTCGCGAGGGCGCGGTTGCCGCAGACCCGGACCGGCACGCCGTGGAGCTCGTCGTCGGCACGCAGCGCGGCCTCGACGTCACCCGCGGCCACGGCCTCCTCGAAGCGGGCCTCGGCCGCGCGCATCTCGTCGAGGTCGTCGGGCGTGAGCCGTGGCACCGCCTCGCGGACCGCCAGCTCGTGCATCGCGGCGACCACGTCGCGGGCCTCGCGAACCGCTGTCGCGCTGATGGTGCTCACGGTCGTCGAACGTCCCGGGCGGGCGACCACGAGCCCCGTCTGCGCGAGCCGCAGCAGCGCCTCGCGGACGGGCGTGCGGCTGACGCCGAGCCAGGCGGCCAGCTCGGCGTCGCGCAGCTGCTCGCCGGGCTCGAAGGTCCCGTCGATGATCGCGTCCCGCAGCCGGCCGTGCACGTCGTCGCGCAGCAGCTGGCGCCCGACGGGGGCGGACCGGGGTATCGGCATGCAACGTATTGCACATTGCCGGCACGCCACCGTCAACGCGGCCCCCGCACGACGGTCGTGCGAGCCGCGCACGGGCGTACGGTGGCAGGCATGAGCGACGACGACATCCTTGGCCGGGTGCGTTCCCTCGTCGAGCGGGAGCACGAGCTCCGCACCCTGCGCGAGAGCGGCGACCTGAGCAGTGCCGACGAGCGGGACGAGATGCAGCGCGTCGAGGAGGCCCTCGACCAGTGCTGGGACCTCCTCCGGCAGCGGCGCGCCAGGTCCGAGTTCGGAGGGGACCCCGACGACGCCGACGCCCGCCCCACCAGCGTGGTGGAGAACTACCTGCAGTAGCCGGCGCCGGCCGCGAGCCGGTCTGGACCCTCCCCCCGGGAGAGGGTGCAGACTGCCCGGGTGTCGACCCGCCTCAGCATCGGTGAGTTCTCCCGCCTGACCCACCTGAGCGTGCGCAGCCTGCGGCGCCACCACGAGGCCGGGTTGCTGGTCCCCGCCACCGTGGACCCGGCCACGGGCTACCGCTACTACACGGGCGAGCAGATCCCCACGGCCCAGGTCATCCACCGTCTCCGCGAGCTCGACGTGCCGCTCGCGGCGGTCCAGCGCATCCTGGACGCGGCCGACCCGGGCGCCCGCGCGGACCTGGTGGCCGAGCACCTGCACCGCCTCGAGGCCGAGCTCGACCGCACGCGGGCGGCCGTCCGCTCGCTGCGCCGACTCCTCGCACCCGAGCCCGCACCGGTACGGGTCGAGGTGCGCGCGGTGGCCGCGACGTCGGTGGCCGCCATCGAGGCCGACGTCGCGCTGGACGACGTGCTGAGCTGGTACGCCGGCGCGATGGCCGAGCTCGACGCCGCCCTGCCCGTGCTGGTCGGGCCTCCCGGAGGGGTGTACGACAACGCCCTCTTCGAGGTCGGCCGGGGTCACGTGCTGGTGCACCGCCCCGTCGACGACCCGCCGCGGACCGGCCGGGTGCACCCGGTCGAGCTGCCGGCGGTCGAGCTCGCCGTGGCGACCCACGTGGGCGACCACGACGACATCGAGGTGACCTACGGCGAGGTGGGCTCGTGGGTCGTGGCCAACGCCCTCCAGGTGGCCGGACCGGTGCGCGAGACGTACCTCGTCGGTCCGCGCGACACCGACGACGCCTCCGCGTGGCGCACCGAGATCGGGTGGCCCGTCTTCTCGGTGGCCACGGGCCCCGGTCAGTCCGCGTCCGGCAGCGCGCCCTGAGCGTCGACCCACCCGTCGGACCGCGTCCCGGAGCGGGCGAGATGGACCTGCAGCGCCAGCTGCAGCGGGAACCACGCATCGGGAGCACTGACGTCGAAGCCGCTCAGCTGTGACGCGCGGGTCAGGCGCTGGGCGAGCGTGTTGCGGTGGATCACCAGCTCCCGAGCGACGGCGCTCCGGCTCCGGAGGTGCAGGAAGGTCGCGACCGTGCCCAGGAGCTCCGTGCCCTTGACGCGGTCGTACTCGGCGATGCTCTCGACCGCCACGGCGTACCGGTCCCGGACGCCGGTCACGCTCGCCACGCGGCTCAGCAACAGGTGGTGCCCGACGTCGTCGAGCGTGAACACGCCGGCCGGCTGCGGCAGCGAGCTGGCGACGCTCATCGCCTCGCGAGCCTCGGCGAGCGCGTCGGCGAAGCCGTCCACCGACGTCGCCGGTCGCGAGACGCCCACGGTCAGCGCGGCGCCGGCGGCCCGGACGTGGGCGCAGGCACGGAGCAGCGGCCGGCGGAGCGCGTCCACCGACCCGCTCGCAGACGGCCACGGCACGACGGCGACGGCCTGGTGGGGCGTCGACCCCGTCAGCGTCCCGGCCGGCAGCGCCGCGACCCGCTCGAGGACGGTGCCGAGCTCGGCTCCCGCCGCGGTCGGGTCCGACGTGCACGCCACCACGAAGACGTGGGCGGGCGCGCGGTCCAGGCCGAGCGCCTCGGCCCGTCGACGCAGGTCGTCCCCGGCCAGTCGTCCGGAGGTGACGGCCCGGAGGAACCAGGTCAGGCCGTTGCGGTCGTCGAGCTCCTCCAGCGCGATCGCGAGCCGCGTCGCCACCGCCACGTGCCCCGCGATGGCAGGGAGCAGCCCCGTGGGGATCTGAGGGCGGCTGCCCGGCCCGAGGACGTGTGCCTCGATCCTGCCGAGCTCGTCGGGCCCGCACCGCACGGTGATCGTCGCGAGCGGCTGGGACTGGCCCTCGATGGCTCGAGCCACGCGCTCGGCGGCGACCTGCCACGTGATGCGCCCCCGGCGCAGGTCGCCGTCGATCTCGAGCAGCGAGCGGCGCAGGCCCGCGGCCGGCGCGCGGCGGTCCGGGTCGGTGCCGGAGGCCAGGGCGACCACCATGCGGTCGCCGCCCGACGGGTCGGCGACGACCGCCACCACCAGGTCCGCCGCGAGGCCGGTGAGCGCGAGCTGCGCGGCGCTGTCCACGACCCGGCCGGCGGACGCCCGCGTGGCGACCAGGTCGCCGAGCTCGCGCAGACCCTCCTCGATGCGGGTCAGTGTGCCGACCCGCTCGCGCAGGCGCTCCCTCTCCAGCGACGGCGCGAGCAACGACGCCACGTGCTCGACCAGCGCGACCTCATACGCCGCGAACTCGTCGTCCGACGTCGCCCACACCGTGATGCACCCGACCAGCTCGTCAGCCGACGACACCACCGGCACGGAGAAGATCGCGCCGTACCGCTCCTCGCCGATCCCGGGGTAGGGCAGGAAGTGCGGGTCGCTCTCCGGCTCGCGGGGCACCACGTAGCTCTCCCGCGAGACCGCCGCCCACCCGGTCACGCCGCCGCCGTACGGCACCCGCAGGGTCCCGACCTCACGCGCGGCGGGGCTCTCGGTCGCGCCGACCAGGAGCAGGTCGTCGGCACCCGAGTCGTAGAGGTAGACGTAGACGTCCCGGGTCGCTCGCCCGCACCGCACGGCCTCGGCGACCCGCGAGCAGACGACCCGCAGGTCCGGGTCGGACCCCACCGCGTCGGCGACGCCGCGCAGCACCTCGAGCTCGAGGGCGGCGGAGGTCCAGGTCACCGGACCACCTTCCCGCGACATCGGGTGCCGCGTCCACGCTCGGCCGGACCCTCTCCCGGCGGGAGACATCCGTCCTTGACCCTCCGTCCGCGGGCGGCCGCAGGCTCGTGGCATGACCACACACACGAACGACATCGACTCCGCCCAGCTCCCCGCCACGATCCGCGCCTTCCTGGCCGCGCACGCCGCCCGCGAGGTGGACGCCGCCATGCGAGCGTTCGCCGCCGACCCTCTGGTCGTCGACCAGGACGAGACGTTCGAGGGGACCGAGCAGGTGCGGCACTTCCTCACCGACGCCGGCACCGAGTTCACCTACACCTCCGAGCTCGTCGGGGCGCGACGCACCGACGACACGCAGCGGGTGGCCCTCATCCACCTCGAGGGCGACTTCCCCGGCGGCGTCGCGGACCTGGAGTACGCCTTCGTGCTCGACGGCGACCTGGTCTCCGAGCTGAGGATCCGGTGACCACGCGGACCCGATCCGTCACCCACGCCGCGGCCTCGCGCCGCGGCCTTCCGCTCCGGGGCGCCTGCGAAGTGTGTGCAGGTTGCCCATCGTCCCAGTCCGCTGACGGCGTTCCAATATATCGTATACCGCATCCAGCGAAGGAGAGATCATGAACAGCAACAGCCCCATCACGAACATCGTCCTGGTCCACGGTGCCTTCGCCGACGGCTCCGGTTGGCGGAGGGTCCACGACCTCCTGACCGACCGCGGCTACCGGGTCACCGTGGTGCAGAACCCCCTGACGTCCTTCGACGACGACGTCGCCGCCACCCGCCGCGTCCTCGCCCAGCAGAACGGCCCCACGATCCTCGTCGGGCACTCCTGGGGTGGCACCGTCATCACCGAGGCCGGCACCCACGAGCACGTCGCCGGGCTGGTCTACGTCGCCGCCCTGATCCCGGACAGCGGCCAGACCTCGGGCCAGCAGTACGAGGGCTTCGCAGCCACCCCCGACTTCGTCATCGACGTGGGCGACGACGGCTTCGGCTTCCTCCGCCCCGACGCGTTCCAGAAGGGCTTCGCCGCCGATGCCGACGACGCCGAGGCCGCCTTCATGCGCGACACCCAGGTCCCGGTCAACATGGCCGTCTTCGCCGAGCCCGTCTCCGAGGCGGCATGGCACACGCGACCCAGCTGGGCGGTGTGGGGCACCGAGGACAAGGCGTTCGACCAGGCGATGCTGCGCCACATGGCCGAGCGTGCCGGCGCCACGATCACCACCGTCGAGGGCAGCCACGCCGTGTACCTCACCCAGGCCGAGACCGTCGCCGACGTCATCATGACTGCCGCCGAGAAGGCCTCCGCCTGACGCCGCGGTCGTGTGCACCCCGGACCACCGGACGTCATGCGAACCCGCACCCATGGGTGCGGGTTCGCATGACGCAGCACCCCCGGACCCCGTCGGCGGGCAGGCCGGTCACCCGGCTCGCCGGAACAGCTCGACCAGCAGGTTCGCGTAGCCGACGGTGTCGTCGATGGCCCGGTGGGTGTGCTCCACCTCCCCGAACCACGCGCTCGGGAGGGTGTCGACGTCGACCAGCCCGACCGGCTCCCCCGTCACCGCAGCCGCGTAGCTCCGCAGGCAGAGGCCGGGCCCGATGAAGAGCCGGTCGGTCTCGTGGTGGCCCTGCCGGATCCCGTAGGGCGTGAAGCGGCGCAGGTAGTGGTCGATCCAGATCCCGTCCAGCGCCAGCGGGAACGCCGCGAACATCCGCGGCCAGGGCAGGCCCTGGAGCCACGAGACGTACCGCCCCATCACGTCCTCGACGGGCTCGGCCCCGGTGGTCGCCGCCTCCCATGCTCCGGGCTGGGTGGCGAACCAGTCCATCGTGGCGGGGTCGGGCGACGTCCCGGGCAGCGGCTCCAGGACCGCCTCGAACCGCCCGTGCTCGACACCGTCCGCCGTGACCGCGACCGACGCCAACGAGCGCATCGAGTGGGTGCCCGGCCACGGGCCGTCGAGCTCGACGTCGGTCACGACGTAGGTCCAGGGGTCCGCGCCAGAGGTGTCCACGCCGCGATCATGCCGTGGCCTGCCGTACCGATGAGTAACATGACGTCGTGAGCTTCCTGTCGCGCCAGTCGGTGATCGCCGCCCTCACCGCCAACGCCCTGCGGCCGCCACGAGGGCAGAGGACCGGCGTGCCGGCATTCGCCGCCGGATGGCTGTTCGGCGAGACAGCTCCCCAGGTGCTGGCGCTGACCGTGCTCGACGCGGCGGCCCACCTGACGAAGGGCCGTCGTGCCGGCGTGCGCGCCAAGACAGGTCTCGCCCTCGCCGGTGCCAGCGCGCTCGGCCTGGCCCACATGGTGCGCCAGAGCCGCCGCGCCGCCGACGTCCTCGACGACGCCCTCGTCGACGGCCTGGGCGTCGACTACGTCGAGCAGCTGGACGCCGTCCCCGACCCGGCCGACCTGGCGACGCCCTGGCGACGCCTCGCGCGGCCGTTCGACTTCCGCGACGAGGCGGTCAGGGTCGTCCGCAACCTGCCCTACACCGAGGCCGGACGCCGCGGTCACCTCGACATCTACCTGCCGGCCGGCGGCGACGCGATCAAGGACGCACCCGTCCTGCTGCAGGTCCACGGGGGCGCCTGGACCGTGGGGGCGAAGGAGCACCAGGGCCGGCCGCTGATGAACCGCATGGCGGCCAAGGGGTGGGTCTGCGTGGCGATCAACTACCGCCTCGCCCCGCGCGACCCGTGGCCCGCCCACATCGTCGACGTCAAGCGCGCCATCGCCTGGGTGCGGGACCACATCGCCGAGCACGGCGGTGACCCCGACTACCTCGTCATCACCGGCGGGTCCGCCGGGGGCCACCTCGCCGCGCTGGCGGCACTGACCCCCGGCGACCCGCAGTTCCAGCCGGGCTTCGAGGACGCCGACACTTCCGTGCGGGCGGCGGTGCCGTTCTACGGCGTCTACGACTTCGCCGGGTCGACCGGGCTCGCCAACGCCATCGGGATGCGCGACGCCTTCCTCGGCCCCCGGGTCATGCAGACGACCTGGCAGGACGCCCCTGACGTCTACGAGGCCGCCTCCCCCATCCTGCGCATCACCTCCGACGCACCCGACTTCTTCGTCCTGCACGGCGAGCTCGACAGCCTCGTGGCCGTCGACCAGGCGCGGCTCTTCGTCGCCGAGCTGCGGCGCATCTCCCGGAGGTCGGTCGTCTACGCCGAGCTGCCGGGCGCCCAGCACGCCTTCGACGTCTTCCACTCCATCCGCAGCTCGCACGCGGTGCGCGCCGTCGACCGCTACCTCACGTGGCACTGGAACACGTGGCGCCACGGCCTCGAGGCCGACAGCGGAGTCGACCCCGACGAGCTCGACGGCGCCGCCGGCTGACCCGTCGGCTGACCTGTCGGCTACGCCTGGGTGATGAAGCCGACCTGGTTGCCGGCCGGGTCGGTCAGCAGCGCGAGGGACGTCCCGCCGCCGACCTCCGTGACGGGGCGTACGACGGTGCCGCCCGCTGCCTCGACCTCGGCCACCTTGGCGGCGAGGTCCTCGGTCTGCCAGTAGACGACCGGACCGGTCATCCGGTCGCGCTCGCCGTTGGGGTTGAGGCCGATCTCCTGCCCGTCGAGGTTGAACCCGACGTAGTACGGCGTCTCGGTGTGCGGCTCGGCGCCCCACGCCGTGCGGTAGAACGCCGTCGCGGTCTCAAGGTCGGCGGCGGGGATGACGATCGTGTGGTTGCTCATGTCTGCTCCTCGGTGGGTGTGTCGTGCCTTCACCCACCTGACGCCTGGGAGGTCGTAGGTGTGACCGCACTAGGGTCGTCTCCCGTGATGCCCGCCGACCTGCTCGCCCACGCCCGCGCCGCGAAGGGCTTCATGCCCGAGGACGAGGGTGCGCTGCTGCACCGCTGGGCCCGCGAGCGGCTGCCCCACGGGCCGGCCCTGGAGGTGGGCACCTACTGCGGCAAGTCGGCCGTCTGGCTGGGCGCGGCCGCCCGCGAGGTGGGCGGCACCGTCGTCACCGTCGACCACCACCGCGGCTCGGAGGAGAACCAGGCCGGCTGGGAGCACCACGACGACACCCTCGTGGACCACGACCTGGGCCTCATGGACACGCTGCCGACCTTCCGACGCACCATCGCGGCCGCGGGCCTCGAGGAGCAGGTCGTGGCGGTCGTCGGCCGCTCCGAGACGGTCGGCGCCTGGTGGCGCACCCCGCTCTCGCTGCTGTTCATCGACGGCGGCCACGGGGTCGAGCCGGCCCGCACGGACTTCCGGACCTGGCCGCGCTGGGTGATGGCGGGCGGGGTGCTCGCCGTCCACGACGTCTTCCCCGACCCGGCCGACGGCGGCCGGCCGCCGTACGAGGACATCTACCTCCCCGCCCTGGCGAGCGGCGCCTTCACCGAGGTCGAGGCGGTGGGGTCGATGCGGGTGCTACGCCGTACGGCCGGCGACGCCGGCGACCCGCTCGACTGACGGGCAGCCGCACTCGAGGCCGATCTCGGCGAAGTCCGGCGCGAGCGTCGTGCCGCGCATGATGTCGGCGCCGGGCGTGCCGTCGCTGAGCGCGTCGACGGCCAGGATCACCGCGGCAGCCGTGTAGGTCGTCTGCTCGACGGGCCAGTTGACGCCCGCCTCGTCGACGTCCGTGGGGAAGACGTAGCCGGTCCAGTAGGACCCCTCGGCCGTGCGCAGGTGCTGCATGTCGGCGAGCAGCTGCAGCGCGCGGGCGCGGTCGCCGATGGCGTCGAGGGCCAGCACGAGCTCGCAGGTCTCCGCGCCCGTCACCCACGGGTTCTCCGAGACGCACCGGATGCCGAGGCCGGGCTCGACGAACGTGTCCCAGCGCTCCGCGACCAGTGCGTGCGCCTCCGGCCCGCGCACGGCGCCGCCCAGCACCGGGTAGTACCAGTCCATGGAGAACGTCGACTTGTCCAGGAACAGGTCCCGGTGCTCGCGCAGCGCGTGTCCGAGGCGCCCACCGGCGAGCTCCCACTCGACCTGCGGCTCCCCCACCAGCTCCGCGAGCGCCACCCCCGCACGCAGCGAGTGGTGGATGCTCGACGACCCCGCCAGCAGCGCGTCCTCGTTGACCCGGCCGGGCGCGCCGTCGTGCCACTCCTGCGACCAGGCGATGCCCCCGAACGGCAGCTGCATCGAGACGACGAAGTCGAGCGCGCGGCGCACCGTCGGCCACATCAGCCGGACGAACGCCTCGTCGCGCTCCACCAGCCAGTGGTGCCACGTGGCGACGGCGACGTAGGCCGACATGTTGGTCTCGCCGGAGTGGTCCTCGACCTCACCGGCCACGATCTTCATCGGCCACGAGCCGTCGGCCCGCTGCGTCGCGCGCACCCACGCGAAGGCCCGCTCGGCCGCGTCGCGCTGGTCGCCGACGACGAGCGCCATCGCGGCTTCGAGGTGGTTCCACACGTCGGTGTGCTCGCCGGACGTCCACGGGATCGCACCGGACGGCTCCTGCGTCGCCGCGATGGTCGCGGCGGTCTGCTCGAGCTGGGCGCGGGTGACGATCTCGTCGACGGCAGCGGCTCCGCTCATTCCGGCTTCCGGAAGTAGAGGACCATGCTCTTGCCGATGAGCGGGTCGAGCACCTTGCCGGCGTACTGCAGCGCCTTGGGGTTCTTCACGATCTCCCACACGAGCAGCCGGTGGTAGGCCTTGGCGAGCGGGTGGTCGTCGTTGGTGACGCCGACGGCGCACTTGATCCACCAGTAGGGCGTGTGCAGGCCGTGGGCGTGGCCGCGGCCGGTGAAGACCATCGCGTCACCGGGGGTGCCGTCGTTGGGTCGACCGGCCTTGGTGACCTTGTCCACGAGCTCCTGGGCCGTGTAGATGCGGATGTGGCCGCCCTCGGCGTTGTGGTAGTCGTCGGACAGCTTCCAGTTGACGACCTCGGGCAGCCAGCGCGGCACGGAGACGGCCAGCGTGCCGCCCGGGCGCAGCACCCGCACGAGCTCCTTGATCGCGTCGACGTCGGCGTGGATGTGCTCCAGCACCTCGGCGGCCACGACCCGGTCGAACTCGCCGTCAGCGAAGGGAAGGGCGAGGGCGTCACCTTCCTTGACGTCGGCCTCGGCGCCCGCCGGCACCTCGCCGGCCTCGCGCATCGCGCTGAACCACTCGCGCACGGTCGCGAGCTCGTCGGCGTCCTGGTCGAAGGCGATGACGTCGGCGCCGCGCCTGTACATCTCGAAGGCGTGGCGGCCCGCGCCGCAGCCCATGTCGAGCACGCGGTCGCCCGGGCGCAGCCCGAGCCGGTCGAAGTCAACGGTCAGCACGGCGGCTCTCCTCCTGCTCGCGACGGAAGTCGGCGATGGTCTCCTCGTAGGCGGCGGCGGTGGCCTCGGCCACGGCGCGCCAGCTGAACAGCTCCTCCACGCGTGCCCGGCCGGCCGCGCCCATGGCCGTACGACGCTCCGGGTCGTCGAGCAGCGCCGCGACGGCCTGCTCGAGCTCACCCACGTCGCCGGGGGTGACCAGGTCGGCGCAGACGCCGTCCGGGCCGACGACCTCGGGGATCGCGCCGGCGCGGGACACCACGAGCGGGGTCGCGCAGGCCATCAGCTCGGCGGTCGGGAGCGAGAAGCCCTCGTAGAGCGACGGCACGCAGGCCACCTCCGCGGAGCCCATCACCTCGACGAGCTCGGCGTCGCTGACGCCGTTGACGAAGGTCACCCTGTCGGCGATGCCGAGCTGGTCGATCAGCTGCTCGGTGCGCCCGCCGGGCTCCGGACGGGTCACCAGCACGAGCGACACGTCGCGCTCGACGGCGAGCTTGGCGAAGGCCTCGAGCAGGGTGGCGATGCCCTTCATCGGCGCGTCGGCGCTGGCCATGGCCAGGATCCGCCCGGGCACGCGGGGGCTGGTCGGCGGCACGAAGACGTCGTCGACACCGAGCAGGATGGTCTGCATCCGGGCCGGGTCGACGCCGAAGTCGCGCGCCACGTCGCGGCGCGAGGACTCCGAGGGCACGAGCACCTTGCGGTAGCGCTTGGCGACCTTCGTCTGCATGCGCAGGAAGCCGTACCAGCGGCGCAGCGTCAGCCGCTTGCGCCGCGTCGGCGCGGTCTGGAGGTCGATGCGGCGGTCCATCGTGATGGGGTGGTGGATCGTCGCGACCACCGGGAGGCCGTAGGACTCCAGCGCCATGATCCCGGTGCCGAGCACCTGGTTGTCGTGGGCGATGTCGAAGTCGCCGGCCCGCTCCTGCATCAGCCGGGCGATGCGCGAGCTGAAGGTCTTCGGCTCGGGGAACCCGGCCGTGCACATCGTGAGGAACTCCTCGACGTCGATCCGGTCGCGGAACTCGCGCAGCCGGGGCACCCGGAACGGGTCGGGCTCGCGGTAGAGGTCGAGGCTCGGCACCTTGGTGAGCACGACGCCCTCGTCGAGGTCGGGGTAGGGCTGCCCGGAGAACACCTCCACCTCGTGGCCGAGGCGGACCAGCTCGCGGGTCAGGTGGCGGACGTAGACGCCCTGTCCTCCACAGTGGGGCTTGCTCCGGTAGGACAGCATGGCGATGCGCACCGGGCCATTATGCCTACTCGCGGGTAGCCCGTCCCCCGTCGGACAGGCGGATCACCCCTCGCTGGAGTGGCCGGGGAAGACGTGGGCCGAGGGGTCGAGCACGACGGCGGCGTTGTTGACCGCGGTGGCCGCCTCCCCGAAGCCGACGGCGATGAGCCGGACCTTGCCGGGGTAGTCGGTGATGTCGCCGGCCGCGAAGACCCGCTCGAGGTTGGTGCGCATCGAGGAGTTCACGACGACGTGGCGCTTCTGCGTCTCGAGGCCCCACTGCTGGATCGCGCCGAGGTCGGCGATGAAGCCGAGCGCGGCGACGAGCGCCTGCGCCTTCAGGGTCTGCGGCTCCTCACCGTCGACGCTGACCACCACCTCCTCGAGGTGGCCGTCCCCGCGCAGCTCGGTCACCTGGGCGTTGGTGATGATCCGGACGGTCGAGTCCCTGACCGCTGCCACCGTGCGCTCGTGGGCGCGGAAGGCGTCGCGGCGGTGGACGAGCGTGACCGACGCCGCGATCGGCTCGAGGTGCTGGGCCCAGTCGAACGCGCTGTCGCCTCCCCCGACGACGACCACGTCCTTGCCGGCGTACGGCGCGAAGCTGGGCACGAAGAACTCCATGCCCCGCCCGACCCAGCCCTCGCCGGCCGGCAGCGGCCTCGGGCTGAACTTGCCGATCCCGGACGTGATGAGGACGGCGCCGGCCGTGATGCGCGTGCCGTCGTCGAGCGTGACGACGACCCGGTCGTCGCCGTGGTCGAGGGTGGTGGCCGTCCGGTCCAGCAGGTACGTCGGGTCGGCGGTGGCCGCCTGCGCCACGAGCCCCTCGACGAGGTCACGGCCCTTCACGCTCGGGAAGCCGGCCACGTCGAGGATCGCCTTCTCGGGGTACATCGCGGTGATCTGGCCGCCGAGCTCGGGCAGCGAGTCGACCACGGCGACGCTCATGCCGCGGAAGCCGGCGTAGTAGGCGGAGAACAACCCCGTCGGGCCAGCGCCGATGATCAGCAGGTCGGTCGTCACGTCGTCCACGTCGCGGATCCTTCCGTCGGTGCGTCCCGGCCACAAGGGCTGGTCCGCGGCTGTCCCTGCCTGCCTACAGCGAGTCGAGCTCGCTGACCCTCCAGTCGCCGTCCACCCGCTCCAGCGTCACCAGCACCCGGTCCAGGTCGATCGACGGGCGCTGCCGGTCGTCCCCCGAGGTGCGCTGGTTGACGAACACCAGCACCCGGGCGTACGTCGATGACGCGGTGACGAGCGCGGTGTCGACGACCTCGGCCTCGACGACCCTGCGGTCGCGGCGGCTCGAGGTGGTGACGCCCGCCATCGTGCGGTCGTAGCGGTCGCGCATCGTCGGGGTCATCAGCTCGCGGGCAGCGGCCTTGTCGTCGGCAAGCGTCCTCCAGGAGTAGCTGTAGGCAGCGGCCGCGCCGGCGCCCGCGCGCTCCCGCACGGCTTCCTTGACCTCGGCCGACGCCACGGCGGCGTCGGCGGCGTCGGCGCTGCTGACGTCGGCCCCGGTATCGGCCCCGGCGTCGCGGAGCACCCACACGAGGCCCGCGGCCGCCACCACCACCAGTGCCGCGAGCACCAGCAGCCACCGGTTCCCCGTCGTCCCGCCCGTCATGGTCGTCACCTCACGAACTGCAAGTCGCTCGTGAGCCAGCGGTCGTCCTCGCGGACGAGCCGCAGGCGCAGCCGGTAGTAGCGGACCTGGCCCTCGGCGCCGGTCCCCTCGTTGGTCACGGTGCTGTTGGCCGCGACCAGGACCGTCGCGGAGTCGTCGTCCTGGTCGCCGACCCCGAGGGCGACGACCTCCGGCGTCGAGGTCGCCCTGGTGCGGACCGCCTCGCTGGTCAGCGTCCTCCGCTGGGAGGCGTACTGCTCCGCGAAGTCGCCCGTCGCGCCGTCGAGGACCGCGTCGACCAGCGGGTCCATGTCGCGGTGGTCCACGGTGAGGAAGGCCAGGGCCTCCGCGCGAGCGGCTCCGGCGACGTCCTGCTGGGCGGTGGTCAGGGCCGCGTCGACGTCGTCCTCGCCGGTGACGGCGAGCCCGATCGCGACGAGCAGCGCGACGAGCACGACAGCGAGGCCACCGGTCACCCATCGCCGCGCTCGCTCACCCACGGGGCGAACCTAGCCCAGCGGAGCGTCGCCGCGCGGGCGATCCGGGCGTCCCTAGACTGCGTCGTCGTGGGCAGACGACTCGACCAGGTGACCGCGCACCCGTCCGCGATGCTGCTCGGCGCCCAGCTGCTGCAGGTCCTGGCCTGGCCGTTCCTGGGCGGGTCGAAGGTCGGCGGCGCGTTCCTCGGTGTCATCGGCATGCTCGCCGTCGGCTCGGCCGTGCTCGCGGTCCGGCGTACGCCCCACGTGAGCCGCGTCGTGTTCTTCCTCGGCGCCCCGACGATCGTCTTCACGCTGCTCGAGGCGGTCTTCAAGGACACCGACGCGATCGTGCTGGTGTCCGGCCTGCTGCACGCGCCGTTCTACTTCTACGTCTCCTACGCGATGCTGCGCTACCTGCTGCACGACGACGTCGTCACCACCGACGAGTACTTCGCGACCGGCGCCGCGTTCACCGTGGTGGCGTGGGGCTTCGCCTACGTGTTCACGGTCGTGCAGATCGTGTGGCCGGACTCGTTCATCAACGCCGAGGGCTACGGCCGCGAGTGGTTCGAGCTGCTCTACCTGTCGTTCTCGACGCTCACCAGCGTCGGGCTGTCCGACATCGTCGCCGTCGGCCCGCAGGCACGCTCGGTCGTCATGGTCGAGATGATGGTCGGGGTGTTCTACATCGCGATGGTCGTGGCGCGCATGGTCGGCCTCACGATGATGCGGCACCGCCGCTGACGGCCTCCCAGCCGTCCGGTCGGTCGCGCTTCGGCAGCCGGGAGACCACGAGCCGGTACGACTCCTCGACCGCCTCGAGGAGCTCCTCGTCCGGGATCGAGCCCGCCAACGCGAGGTCGTTCCAGCCGGAGCGGCCGATGTACGCCATCACGCTCGCGTCGTCGGGGTAGCGGTCGAGCCACTCGTCCGCCACCTCGCGCGTCGCACCGGCCTTGACCCCCACGGTCGTCGCGCCGAGGAACGCGAAGATCTTGCCGCGCTCCCCCGGCCCGACCTTGTAGACGGGGTGCTCGTGGCCCCAGGGGTTGTCCGGCCAGGCGCCGGGGAGACCGGCGCACACGGCCTCGGCCTGCGTAACGTCCATGCGGTCACCCCCGGCCGTCGGGCTCGGTCAGTCGTCGTCCTCGTCCTCGTCGTCGTCCAGGAGGCCTTCCTTCTCCGCCTCCTGCACGATGCGCCGGACGTTGTCGATCCGGCCGCAGTCGGCGTCGAGCTGCGCGTTGCGCTCGGTCGCGAAGGCCACCCCCAGGTCGGCGCGGACCTGCTCGCCGACCTCCTCGCGCGCCGGGTTGAGGATGGTCAGCTCCTCCTCGGTGAGGTGGTGGTTGAGCGCGGTGGCGAGCTCCTCGACGGCGTCGTCGAAGGCCTGCGTGTCCGTGCCCTTGAGCTCGAGCACCTTCAGCACCGCCTCGTGGCCCTCGGCGTGCTCCTCCTCGCCGTGCTCGGCCTCGTGCTCGGTGATCGCGTCCTTGTTCCGCAGCTTCGGGTAGACGTGCTTCTCCTCCGCCTCGGCGTGCGCGACGTGCAGGGCGGCGAGCGCCTTGCGCACGGCGTCGCGGTCCGACGAGCTGTCGCGGAGCTGTCGCATGAGGGCCTCGAAGCGGCGGTGGTCCTCGAGGATCAGGTCGATGACGTCACCGGAGACGGGGCGGCCGAGGTCGATGGGAGTGCTCATGCCGCGAACCTAGCGAGCGGCGCCCCGACCCGGCCAGCACCCACCTCCGGACGGGTGGGGCCCACCTATGCTGGCGCCATGTCCGCCGGCACCTGGGAGCGCTTCGAGCACGACCCGCGATCCCCGCAGGCAGCGCGCCTCCGCGCGTCCGACCGGGACCGTGAGCTGGCGCTCGAGGTGCTGGGACAGGCGTACGCCGACGGTCGGCTCGACCACGACGAGTACGACGCCCGCTCCACCGCGGCCACCACTGCCAAGGTGCTCGCCGACCTCGTCCCGCAGCTCGAGGACCTGGTCCCGGACGCGAGCGACGCCGCCCTCCAGCGCCGCGGCGCCGGCATCGTGGCCCGGCCGGACCTCCACGAGCAGGCGGTGCGCCTGTGGGCCAAGGACCGCCGCGAGGCCCTGACCGGGCTGGTCGGGATCTCGGTCATCACGTGCACCATCTGGGCCGTGACGATGTGGGGCGGGTTCCCCTGGCCGCTGTTCCCCATCCTCGCGGCCGCCGTCAACCTGCTGCGCATCCAGATGCAGGAGCAGGACATCGTCGAGGGCCACGAGCGGCACCTGCTCAAGCGGGAGCGGAAGGAGATCGAGAGGCGTCGCAAGGACGCCGGCGACTAGGTCAGGCCGCCTACTTCGTCGCCGGCGCGCTCGCTTCGCTCGCTCGCAGCTCCTCGCTCCTCGGGTGCGCCACGAACCTCGTTCCTCGGCTCGCGCGCACCTCTCCTCACTTCGTCGCCTCCATCATCTGGCGCAGCTCCTTCTTGAGCTCGTTCACCTCGTCGCGGAGGCGGGCAGCGACCTCGAACTGCAGCTCGGCGGCGGCGTTCTTCATCTGGTCGGTGAGCTCCTGGATGAGCTCGGCGAGGTCGCTGCTCGGGATGCCGGCGGTGTCGGGCGCCTCCTGGTGCAGCTTGGACAGGGCCGGGGTCGGGGACTTGCCGGCCTTCACGCCACCGGCTCGACCCTTCTGCCCGACGTCGGCCCAGGTCTTCAACAGCTCCTGGGTGGTCTCGTCCTCGCGGGCCAGCATCTCGGTGATGTCGGCGATCTTCTTGCGCAGCGGCTGCGGGTCGATGCCCCTCTCGGTGTTGTAGGCGACCTGGATGGCGCGACGACGGTTGGTCTCGTCGATCGCGGCCTCCATCGACGGCGTGATCTTGTCGGCGTACATGTGGACCTGGCCGGACACGTTGCGGGCCGCGCGACCGATGGTCTGGATGAGCGACTTGTCGGAGCGCAGGAAGCCCTCCTTGTCGGCGTCGAGGATCGCCACCAGCGACACCTCGGGCAGGTCGAGTCCCTCCCGCAGCAGGTTGATGCCGACGAGGACGTCGTACTCGCCCAGCCGCAGGTCGCGCAGCAGCTCGATGCGCTTGAGCGTGTCGACCTCGGAGTGGAGGTAGCGGGTGCGGATGCCGGCGTCGAGGAGGTAGTCGGTGAGGTCCTCGGACATCTTCTTGGTGAGCGTGGTGACCAGGACCCGCTCTCCCTTGTCGGAGCGCTCCCGGATCTCGTGGATCAGGTCGTCGATCTGGCCCTTGGTCGGCTTGACCACGACCTCGGGGTCGACGAGGCCGGTGGGGCGGATGATCTGCTGGACCGTGTTGTCCACGCCGCCGACCCGGTCGAGCTCGTAGTTGCCCGGCGTGGCCGACAGGTAGACCGTCTGGCCGATCCGGTCGACGAACTCCTCCCAGCGCAGCGGGCGGTTGTCCATCGCGCTCGGCAGCCGGAAGCCGTGGTCGACGAGGTTGCGCTTGCGGGACATGTCGCCCTCGTACATGCCGCCGATCTGCGGCACGGCGACGTGGGACTCGTCGATGACGAGGACGAAGTCCTCCGGGAAGTAGTCGAGGAGGGTGTTGGGGGCACTGCCGCGGGTGCGGCCGTCCATGTGCATCGAGTAGTTCTCGATGCCGGAGCACGAGCCGACCTGGCGCATCATCTCGACGTCGTAGGTGGTGCGCATCCGCAGCCGCTGCGCCTCGAGCAGCTTGCCCTGCTTCTCGAACGCCGCGAGCTGGTCGTCGAGCTCGAGCTCGATGCCCTTGATCGCCCGCTCCATCCGCTCGGGTCCGGCGACGTAGTGGGTGGCGGGGAAGACGTGGAGCTCGGTGTCGTCGGAGACGACCTCACCGGTGATCGGGTGGAGCGTCATCAGCCGCTCGACCTCGTCGCCGAAGAACTCGACGCGGATCGCGAGCTCCTCGTAGACCGGGAAGATCTCGAGGGTGTCGCCGCGCACCCGGAACGTGCCGCGGGTGAACGACATGTCGTTGCGGGTGTACTGGATCTCCACGAGGCGGCGGAGCACCGAGTCGCGGTCGTGCTCCTCGCCGACCTTGAGCCGCAGCATCCGGTCGACGTACTCCTGGGGGGTGCCGAGGCCGTAGATGCACGAGACGGTCGAGACCACGATCGTGTCGCGGCGCGTGAGCAGGCTGTTGGTCGCGCTGTGGCGCAGCCGCTCGACCTCCTCGTTGATCGAGGAGTCCTTCTCGATGTAGGTGTCGGTCTGCGGGACGTAGGCCTCGGGCTGGTAGTAGTCGTAGTAGGAGACGAAGTACTCGACGGCGTTGTCGGGGAAGAGCTGGCGCAGCTCGTTGGCGAACTGCGCGGCGAGGGTCTTGTTGGGCTGGAGCACCAGGACGGGACGCTGCAGCTGTTCGGCCACCCACGCCACCGTGGCGGTCTTGCCGGTGCCGGTCGCGCCGAGCAGCACGACGTCCTTCTCGCCGCCCTGGATCCGGCCGACGATCTCCTTGATCGCCGCCGGCTGGTCACCTGAGGGCTCGTAGTCGGACACCACCTTGAAGGGGGCGACCCGGCGCTGGAGATCGGTCACTGGACGCATGCGTCGAGCGTACGCGGGACCACCGACAACGCGTCGTGCGCGGTTCGTGGCCCGGGCCCGCGCCGACGCTGTTGAATGACGCCGTGGACGACACGTTGACCTACCGGTGGGTCGCCGGCCCGGACTCGGCGCGCGCCGCTGCCCGCAGCTTCTCCCGGGGCACCCTGCGCCGGCGTCGCCCGCGCGCGGTGCTCGTCGGGCTCTGGCTCCTCACCGGGCTCTTCATGTGGACGTCGCTCGACGCCGACCTCGGGCCCGTCGCGAGGATCCTGTGGGCCCTCGCCTACGCAGCGGCGCTCGACGCGTGCGCCTTCGGGATCGGCACCCTCCTCGGCCGCCACCTCACGCGCCGCCGGCTCGCCACCCGCCTGGGCCCGGGCACCGAGCTGACCTCGCGGTTCGGACCGGGCACCGTCGAGCTCGCCGGCCCCCTCTCGCGCCACGAGCTGTCGTACGACGGGCTCACGCACGTCGACCGGGTCGACGGGTGGGTCCACCTCCACCAGCTCGGGTCGCCCGTCGCCCTCGTCTGGCCAGGCGAGCTGTTCCCGGACGAGGAGCTCGACCGGATGCGCCGGCGGATCGCCGAACGGCGCACCTGACCTCACCACGACCCGTCGTCCTACGCTCGCCCCGTGCCGCACCCCTCCCAGCCGCCGGACCGCGTGCTCGACCTGTTCGTGGCCGAGGGCGTCCTCGAGCCGCTCCCGGGCGGTCGGGGCACGACGTGGCGGGCGGGCGACTTGGCGCTGTCGCCGGGCCACGACGCCTCGGAGGCCTGGCTCGCGCCGATCCAGGCGCGCCTCGCAGTACGCCTCGACGAGCAGTCGCCCCGCTCGATCCGGCTGGCGCTGCCGGTGCCGGCACGCGACGGCTCCCTCGTCGTCGACGGGTGGTCGGCCACCCGCTACGAGCCGGGCGCGACACCGTGCCGGGACCTCGCGACCCTGCGGGGGACCGCCCACCTCCTCCATGCCCATCTCGCCGGGGCCGTGCCCGAGCGGCCCGCCGGGCTGGAGGCGCGCACCGACCGCTGGGCGGTGGCCGAGCGCCGGGCGTACGACGCCGCGGCGGCTGTCGCTGCGGCCGCGGGCCGTCCCGAGCCGGGCCTGGCCGGGCTCGTGGAGGGGCTGGCGGCAGGGCTGGACGACACCGACCTGGGCCGCGAGCACCTGGTCCACGCCGACCTGGCCGGCAACGTCCTCCTGGACGCCGCCGGCGTCCCGTTCGTCATCGACGTCTCCCCCGCGTGGCGCTCGCCGTTGTGGGCCGAGGCGGTCTGCGTGCTCGACGCGGTGCTGTGGCTCGGAGCGCCGCCGGTGGCGCTCGACGACTGGCGGTCCGGTGCGGCGCGCCAGGCGATGCTCCGCGCCGCGGTGTTCCGGGTGCTGTCCGACGAGCCGTGCGACGTCGCGCGCTACGCCGCGCTCGACCTCGCCTGAGACTCAGCGCACCCGGTCGAGCGTGACGACCCGGACGCCGCCCGGCAGCTCCACCTCGTCGACGGGCTCGAAGCGCACGGGGGCGAAGGGCCCCGCGAGGAGCCGGCGACCATCGCCGATGACCGAGGGGTTGACCTTGAGGACGAGCCGGTCGATCTCGGGGAGCAGGGCGTGGGCGAGGGTGCCGCCACCGACGAGCCAGATGTCCAGGCCGTCCTCGGCCTTCAGCTCTCGGATCCGCTGCACGGGGTCGTCCGCGACGACCTCGACCGGCAGGTCCTTGCGCCCGGCGAGGGAGCGGGAGACGACGAGGTGCCGCAGGTGCGGGTAGGCATCGGTGAGCCCGGCCGCCAGCCCGATGTCGTACGACGCCCTCCCCTCCACCACGGTGTCGAAGTGGGTGCCCGGACCGGTGATGCCCATCGCGTCGCGGGCGGGTCCGGGCAGCGTCTCCGGCCAGGTGGCGACGAGGTGCTCGACGAGGTCCGGCGTGACGGGCATGAAGTCCGAGCCGCTCGGGTCACCGCCGTCCGGGCCGGCGATGAACCCGTCGAGGGTGACGGCGACGAGGTAGACGAGGCGACGCATCCCCGCATGCTGCCAGCCGCGCCGCGGCCGGGCCGACTGGGGTCCATCGCTAGATTGACCCCGTGACCGTCGCCCGCACGCTGACCGCCGTCCGGCGCACCCTGATGGCACTCGTCGGCCTGCAGCTCACCGTCGCCGTGGCCCTCTCCCTCGTCGACTCCTACCGCCGGCGCGGCAAGCGGCCCAAGCCGTTCCCGGTCACCGGGCCCGGCACGGTGCCCGTCGGCGACGGCGAGATCACCACGTACACCTTCGGTCGCGACCTCTACGACGACATGCTCGCCGCCATCGACGGCGCCAAGAAGCAGATCCTCTTCGAGACCTACATCTGGAAGGGCGACGAGATCGGGTGGAAGTTCAAGACCGCCCTCGCGGCCGCCGCCGACCGCGGGGTCGACGTGCACTGCATCTACGACGGCTTCGCCAACATGGTCGTCTCGCCGGCGTTCAAGCGGTTCCCGCCGTCGCTCAAGGTGCTGCGCTACCCCGTCTGGACGGCCGGACTCCGCGTCTGGGACCTGCGCCGCTACGGGCGCAACCACCGCAAGATGCTCGTCGTGGACGAGGAGGTGGCGTTCCTCGGCGGCTACAACATCGGCTCGGCCTACGCGACCGAGTGGCGCGACACCCACGTCCGCATCACCGGGCCCGGCGTGTGGGACATGAAGCGCGCCTTCGCCGACTTCTGGAACCTCAACCGCCACCACCGGCTGCGACGCAACGACCGGCCACTGCTGATCGAGACGGCGTCCGACTGGGACCCCCACATCCGGGTCCACAAGAACATCCCGCGGCAGTGGAACTTCCCCATCCGCAGCATGTACCTCGAGGCGATCAACCGCGCCACGCGCAACATCTGGCTCACCACCGCCTACTTCCTGCCCGACCAGGACTTCGTCGACGCGCTCGCCGAGGCCGCGCGCCGCGGTGTCGACGTACGCGTGCTGCTGCCGCTGAAGTCCAACCACATCGTGGCCGACTGGATCTCGCGCGGCTACTACGGCCAGCTGCTCACCTCCGGCGCGCGGATCCTGCGCTTCAAGGACGCGATGGTGCACGCCAAGACCGCCACCATCGACGGCAGCTGGTCGACCGTCGGCACCGCCAACATCGACCGCCTCAGCCTGCAGGGCAACTACGAGATCAACCTCGAGGTCATCGACCCGGCCTTCGCGGCGGTGATGGAGGAGGTCTTCGCCAACGACGAGTCGAACTGCCTCGAGCTCACGCTGTCGGAGTGGGAGGCGCGCGACCTCAACCGGAAGTTCACCGAGAGCTTCCTCGCTCCCCTGCGCCCCCTGCTCTGAGCCCATGCTGATCGGGGACCCGGCGCCGCGGGAGCGGGCCCAGGACTTCTGCGGCCGCTGGCCGGACCTGCTCCGCGCTCGCCTCTCGTGGTTCGCGGCGGAGGTCGGCGCCGGGGAGCCGGACCCCGCGGCGCTCGACGGCCTCGTCGTCTCGGTCGTCGACCGCATCGGCGAGGAGCGGTCGGTCGAGCCCGTCCCCGAGTGGTACGACGCGACGCTGGCGTCGGCGGGGTGGTCGGCCTACGGCGCCGCCCTCGCCGAGGGCCTCACGGCGTTCGTCGCCGAGGTCTACGCCACGCGCCTCGGCCGACCGCTCCCCTGGGTCCTGGACGACGACCCGAAGAGTGCGTACCACCTCAAGCCGGTGGTGGACGTCCACGGGATCGCTCCCCCGTGGCGCCAGGTGATCGGCGCGCTGCGCCAGGTGCAGTCGGGCAAGGACCCGGGCCGGTTGCGCAGCGTCGTGGAGCACAGCCTGGCCCAGCTGCCGCCCAGGGAGCAGCCACGTCCGGAGCAGGCGGCGGAGGTCGTCGAGGTCACGGCGGTCGACCGGGGGCGGTGGCAGGTGTCCTTTCCCGAGGACATCGACACCCTGCTCGGCTCCGCTGCCTACGCCGACCTCGAGGATGCCCTCGCCGGCGTCGAGGGCGTGACCGCTGCCGTCATGGAGGACCGCGACCGCGCCCTCCTCAGCACCGGTGAGGGCGTCGACCGGGCCGACCTCGAGCAGCGGCTGGGGCGGGCGGTCGACGCGCTACGCGACCGGTGACCGCGGGGTCCTGAGCGCGAGGATCCAGCCGGACACGACGGCGATCCACGCCAGCCCGGCGACGTACGCCGCCGCCTGCCAGCCCGACCAGTCGAGCGCGTCGCCGTGCCGGAGCAGGGCCAGCGACTCGAGCACGACGAAGGCGACCCCGGTGAGCCCGACGGGTCGCACCGACTCCCGGTCGTCGACGAGGCGCGCGTGCGCTGCGGCCCAGCCGAGCCCGACCAGCCACGCGCCGATCGCGCGCGCCGTGAGCGGCGTCAGCGGCCACGCCCAGGCGTCGGCGGCCCGCTCCGGGGCCAGCAGCAGCGCGGCGCCCGCGGACAGCAGCAGGACGGCGAGGCCGACGAGCAACCACCGCAGACCCGCCGGGAGCCGTACGACCTCCGCGTCCCCGGTGCCGCCGGCGCGCGCCTGCAGGACCAGGCCGACGACCATCGCGACCGGCACCCCGGCATAGATGGCCAGCCAGCCCCACGTGATCGCGCGGGCGCTCGCCGGGTGCTCGGCGCCGAGGTGGAACTTGTCGAGGTGGACGAGCGTGACGACCAGGGTGAGGACGGTGAAGACCAGCACGGTCCACACCGTCAGGCGGGCGCGTCCCCAGGTGCGGGACCGCGCGCCCGCGACCTCCAGGACGGCGCTCGACCAGTACGCCGCGCCGAGGAAGACCGCCGTCATCGGCACGTCGATGGTCCACGAGAACCACTCCGCCGTCCGGGTCGGGAACACCGTCAGCTGGAACCCGGCCAGGAAGACGAGCACCGCGGCGACGACGAGCAGCACCCGCATCCCCCGCGTCACCGGCGCGCCGGTCCCGGCGCGGTGCCCGCTCATGCGGTCGAGGCCGCCAGCGGGTGCGCGGCGAGGTAGCCGTGCAGCGTGGCGATGACCGTCGCACCGTCGCCGACGGCCGTCGCCACCCGCTTGATCGACCCGGCACGCACGTCGCCGACCGCGAAGACCCCAGCCAGGCTCGTCTCGAGGGGCAGGCGCCCCTCCCCTCCCGTGACGACGAACCCGGCGGCGTCGCGCTCGATCTCGGCGGGCAGCCACTGCGTGCGGGGCACCGACCCGATCAGCACGAAGAGGCCGCCGGCCGGGACCTCCTCGCCGCCACCCGGACCGCTGTGCTGCTCGCCCAGCGTGAGGGCGGCCAGGCACCCGTCCTCCTCCCGCCCGTCGAGCACCGCCGTGCCGTAGCGGATGCCGACGTTGCGCGTGGCGTCGAGCTGGGCGATGAGGTACTCCGACATGCTCGCCGCCAGTGACTCCCCGCGCACGAGCAGGGTCACGTGGCGGGCGTAGCGGGCGAGGTGCAGGGCGGCCTGCCCGGCCGAGTTGCCGCCCCCGACCACGTAGACCTCCATCCCGGCCATCGACGGCGCCTCGGCGACGGCCGCGCCGTAGAACACCCCTCGTCCGACGAGGCTCTCGAGCGCGGGCACCTCGAGGCGGCGGTAGTCGACGCCGGTGGCGATGACGACGCTGCGGCTGCGGATCACGCTGCCGTCCGACATCGAGACCGTGCGGAGGTCGCCGTCCGTGCCGAGCGCCTGGACCTCGCGCAGGAAGGAGTACTCCGTGCCGAAGGACCAAGCCTGCTGGAACGACCGGTAGGCCAGGTGGGCGCCGCTGACGCCGCGGGAGAAACCCGGGTAGTTGCGGATGAGCGAGGACGTGCCGGCCTGGCCACCGACAGCGGACTGCTCGACCACCATGGTCGACAGCCCCTCGGAGGAGGCGTACACCGCGGCGGCGAGCCCGCTGGGGCCGGCGCCGACCACCACCACGTCGTACACGTGGTCGGACGCCAGCGGTGCCATCAGTCCGAAGGCGTCGGCGATCTCGAGGTCGGTGGGCGCGACGAGCGTCGTCGGCGGGTTGGTGAACGCGAGCTGGAGGACCGGGAGCTCGGGGTCGGTGAGGCCCAGCCCCGCCAGCAGGCGGTTCGCGGACTCGGTGCCGACCTGGTGGAAGCCGACGGGGATGTGGTTGCGGCCGAACTGGTCGCGCAGCGCGTGGGTGCGCTCGTCGCGCTGCTCACCGATCATCCGCACGGCCTCGAAGCCGATGCCCTGCGCGAGGTGCCAGTCGTCCAGGGCGTCGGTGATCGCGCCGTGGAACTCCTCGTCGCGCGGGCGCTCGGGCCGCAGCAGCACGAGCTCGGCGTGCCCGTGGCTGATGGCGGAGAAGACGTCGCGCGTGCTGGCGAAGTCGCCCCAGATGGCAGCGACCGCCCGCTTGGCCGACGGGTGCATCCCGTAGGCGCGGCGCAGGAAGTCGAGGCCGCCGCGGTCGTCGGGGCCGTAGCCGGCGATCACCAGCGCGACCTGCCGTCCCCACCGGCGCAACCCCTCCAGCACCGCGCGCGCATGGTCGTAGTCCGCGCAGACGACCACCTCGTAGTCGCCTCCGTACCGGCGCCGCAGCTCCGACCCCAGCACGTCCCTCGACGCCTCGTCGGTCGTGGCCAGCAGCAGGACAGGATCGCCCATGACGGCCTCCCTCGAGCCTCCAGATCGCCACCGACGCTACTCCGGCGCCGCGGCGGGCGGCGACACCATTTCTGGGGGTCTGGACCGCCGCCGCGGCGGGTCCGTCAGCGGGTCCGTCAGCGGGTCCGTCAGCGGGTCGGCAGGTGCGTGGGGACGCTCATCCGCGGGCCCCGCCGCGGCCGGGACCGGCCGCCGGCCATCGCCATGGCGGCAGCCCGCCCACGCTGGGGGCGGTAGGGCTCGAGCAGCTCCCCCATCTCCTCGTCGGTGATGTCGTGGCCCACGAGCGCCCAGCCGACCCAGTTGGCGAGGTGGTAGTCACCGAAGCTGACCGCGTCGGGGTCCCCGAGCGCGCGCTGGCGCACCTCGGCACTGGTCCACACACCGACCCCGCGCACCGAGCGGAGCCGGCGGTCGGCCTCCTCGACGGGCACCTCGGTCACCCGCTCGAGCGAGGCCGCCAGCCGGCAGGCGGTGACCACCGTGCGGGACTGGGCCGGCTGGACGCCGAGCCGCAGCCACTCCCACGACGGGATCGCGGCGATCGTGTCGGGCGTCGGCTGCAGCATCAGCCGCAGCGGCGCGACGGGCCCGGGCGCGGGCTCGCCGTGGCGTCGTACGAGCTCGCGGAACGAGCCGAAGGCCTGCTTGCCGGTGACCTTCTGCTCGAGGATCGAGGGCACCAGCGACTCCATCACGAGCCCGGTGCGGCCGATCCGCCAGTGCCGGTGCGTGCGCCAGCCGGCCGCGACCTCGGGGTGGTGGTGCGGCTCGAAGGCCGAGGGGTCGTCGTCGGCGCCCAGCAGCGCGGGCATCCGGTCGAGCGCCCACTCCGCTCCCGGTCCCCAGGCCCGGCCGAGGACCTCCCCCGCCGACGGCCGCGGCTGCACGCACAGCGAGGCCGGCCCCTCCGGCGTGCGCATGGCGCGCCAGATCCGGCCGGACTCCTCGTGGCGCTGCGTCGGGTCACCCGCCCCACGGCGCTGCGGGCGCAGCACCTGCGCCGGCGCGCAGGGCCAGTCGGGCACCCAGGTGCGGGTCCGCTCGCCCGCATCAGGACCGGTCGTGGGGGCCATGGGTGCGACGGTAGACGAGAGCACCGACTACCTTGCAGTCCATGGCACAGGCACCGGGTGGCACACCGAACCAGCGCGACCTCGAGGAGGGCATCCAGCGCGACTTCTCACGGTCGATGTCCTACGGCGACTACCTGCGCCTCGACGTGCTGCTGTCGGCCCAGCAGCCGTTGTCCGACCCGCAGCAGCACGACGAGCTGCTCTTCATCATCCAGCACCAGACGAGCGAGCTGTGGCTCAAGCTGATGGTCCACGAGCTGCGCTCGGCCCGCGCGCTGCTGCGCAGCGACGACCTCTCCCCCGCCCTCAAGCGGCTGGCACGGGTCAAGCACATCCAGCACACGCTCACCGACCAGTGGTCCGTGCTGGCGACGCTGACGCCGTCGGAGTACGCCGAGATCCGGCCGTTCCTCGCCACCAGCTCGGGATTCCAGTCGGCGCAGTACCGCGAGGTGGAGTTCCTGCTCGGCAACAAGAACGCCGACATGGTGAAGGTCTTCTCCCACGACGAGTCGGCGCGCGTCGCGCTCGAGCAGCTGCTCCACGAGCCGTCGCTCTACGACGAGTTCCTGGCCTACCTCGCGCGCCAGGGGTACGCCGTCCCGCAGCGGCTGCTCGACCGGGACCCGACGCTGCCGCACACCACCGACGCCGGCCTCGTCGACCTCTTCGCGTCCGTCTACGCCGCCCCTGCCGAGCACTGGGGCGTCTACGAGACCTGCGAGGAGCTCGTCGACGTCGAGGACGCCTTCCAGCAGTGGCGCTTCCGCCACCTCCAGGTCGTGCAGCGCACGATCGGCCACAAGGTCGGCACCGGCGGGTCGTCGGGCGTCGACTTCCTGCGCCGGGCCCTCGACCTGACGTTCTTCCCCGAGCTCTACGAGGTGCGGACGCGCATCGGGCAGTAGGTTCCGGTCACCCGCTCGCTCCGTCGACGGAGGCGTCCTAGGCTGCGAGCGGCGCTCGATCGGGGCGTCGTCCGCCGACAGTGAGGACCACGCCCGTGCCCGTCCGCAGCCTGCGACAGGAGGAGGCGATCGAGCGCGCGGCGCTGCTGTCGGTCACCTCCTACGACATCGCCATCGACCTCACCGACCTGCCCGGGGGTCCCGCGTTCCGGGCCGTCAGCACGGTGCGGTTCACGGCCACCGACGGCGCGTCGACGTTCGTCGACTGCTGCGCCGAGGTGGAGTCGGCGACCCTCAACGGCGCGCCGCTGCCGGCGGCCGCGGAAGGGCGCATCGCCCTCGCCGGCCTCCGGCAGGACAACGAGCTGGTGGTGGCCACGGTGCAGAGGGACACCAAGGACGGTCGCGGCGTGCACCGGGCGGTGGACCCCGCCGACGACAACGTCTACCTCTGGACCACCTTCGAGCCCGACGAGGCGCGCTACGCGTGGGCCTGCTTCGACCAGCCCGACCTCAAGGCCCCGCACGCGTTCACCGTCACCGCGCCGGAGTCGTGGACCGTGGTCAGCAACTCGGGCGACCCGGTGGTCGAGGACGTCGGTGGCGCCCGCCGCTGGACCTTCGAGCCCACGCCGCCGCTGTCGACGTACAACCCGGTCGTCGTGGCCGGACCTTTCGTCGAGCTGCGGAAGGAGGCCGGCGGCCACGACCTGGGGCTCTACGCCCGCCAGACCCTCGCGTCCGTGCTCGAGCGCGACGCCGAGCAGCTGTTCACCCTCACAGCACAGGGACTCGCGTTCTTCGGCGACCGCTTCGGCATGCCGTTCCCGCAGCGCAGCTACGACCAGGTCTTCCTGCCCGAGTTCGGAGGGGCGATGGAGAACTACGGCTGCGTCACGTGGACCGACGACATCCTCCGCCGCCACGAGCCGACCACCGGCGAGTGGCAGTGGTTCGCCAACGTGCTGCTGCACGAGATGGCCCACATGTGGTTCGGCAACATCGTCACGATGCGCTGGTGGGACGACCTCTGGCTGAACGAGGCCTTCGCCGAGTTCGCCTGCATGTGGGCGGCCGAGCGCGCGACGGCCTACGGCGACACCGCGGCGAACAACCTCGTGCACGAGAAGCTGTCCGCCTACCTCGCCGACCAGGGCCCCAGCTCGCACCCCATCCGCCAGCCCGTGGCGTCGGTCGCCGACGCCGAGTCGATCTTCGACTCGATCACCTATCCCAAGGGCGCCGCGGTGCTCAAGCAGCTCATGCACTACGTGGGCGAGGAGACGTTCGGCAGGGGCATGAGCGACTACTTCGCCGAGCACGCCTGGGGCAACACCACCCTCGACGACCTCATCGCCTCGCTGGAGCGGGCGAGCGGGCGCGACCTGCAGCCCTGGCGCACGGCGTGGCTCGAGACCGCGGGCGTCGACCGGCTCGGGATCGAGCAGACGGCCGACGGCCTGGTGCTGACCGCGGTCGGCGCGCACGGCGCCCCGCACCCGCAGGTGGTGGGCGTGGGTGCCTACCGCCGCACGGGCGACGCACTCGAGGAGGTGGGGTCCGTCATCGTCGAGGTCGACTCCGAGCGCACGCCGGTCGAGGGCCTGCCGGAGGCCGACCTGTACCTCGTGAACCACGACGACACGACCTTCGCCACGACGCGCCCCGACGCCGCCGGTCGCGAGGTGCTGGTGGGACGTCCGTCCGGACTGCCCACGACGCTCGCGCGCGCGGTGGCGATCGCGACGGTGTGGGACATGCTCTCCAGCGGCGAGGCGACCGCCGGCGAGGCCGTGGGCGCGATCACCGACGTGCTCTCGGTCGAGACGGTCGAGACCGTCGTCGACCCGTGCATGGACCTCGCCCTCAGCGCCGCCCAGCAGTGGGCGCCCGAGTCCGAGCGGGCCGGCCTCGAGGCCCGGGTCGCCGGCGCGGCGCGCCACCTGCTCGGTGCCGGGGTGTCGCGCCAGACGGCGCTGCGCGCGCTGGTACGCACGGCGGCGAGCGTGGACGACCTCGACGCGCTGCGCGATGAGGTCGGGGACGACGTCGACCTCCAGTGGTACGTCCTCGAGCGTCGCGCCCAGCTCGGCACCGTGGACGCCGACGCCGTGCGGGCGCTGGAGGACCGCGACCCCGACCCCGACGCGTGGGTGCGGGCGCTGACCGTCCGGGCGAGCTCACCCTTCCCGGAGGCCAAGGAGGAGGCGTGGACCAAGGTGGTCGACCGCACGGTGCCGGTGCAGTCCGCGCGCGTCGTCGCCGCCGCGTTCTGGCGACCGGGCCAGGAGCAGGTGCTCGCGCCCTACCTCGACCGCTACCTCGAGGCGCTCCCGACGCTGCACGAGGGCGGGATGATCCCCGGCCTCGCACTGACCGCGACGCTCTTCCCGGTGTACGCCGTCGACGAGGCCTGGGTGGCGCGCGCCCGCGAGGTCGCGGCCGCCCAGGCTGCCCCGGTCGTGGTCAGCGCGCTCACCGAGCGCTCCGAGGAGGTGCTGCGGATGGTGCGCACCCGCGGCCTGTGAGGGCGTGCCCTCCCCGGTGAGGGGGTCAGCTCGTCAGAGCAGGCGCCCGCAGTTGGGCCACGGCGAGCGGCCGCGCTGCTGGTAGAGCAGCTTGGCGCGGTAGGTCTGCTCAGCGGCCGAGGCGGCGGTGGGGACGCCCGAGCCGCCGACGCTGCGCCAGGTGCCGATGTCGAACTGGTAGAGCCCGTAGTAGCCGGCCGGGTTGACCGCACGCGGGTTGCCGCCGGACTCGCAGTTGGCGAGCGCGGCCCAGTTGAGGCCGTCGGCGCCGGTCACGGCGTTCGCCTTGCGACCCACGAGCACGCGACGCGGGCGGGGGTCCTTGACGAGCTTGCGCTTGACCACGCGGTACTTCACGGGCTCGCCGTTGTGCAGGGTCTTCACAGCGACGACCTCGCGGACGCCGGGGCGGCCCTCGCGCACGACCTTGCGGCGGCCGGGCTTCAGCTTGGTCGTCGCGACCTCGACGGTGCGGGGCCGCACGCGCTCACGCTTGGTCTTGCGCTCCTTGACGACGTCGGTCAGGCGGACGACGTCGCCCTGGCGCAGGCGCTTGCGGGGACCGTCGACCTCACGGCCGTCACGGACGACGTCGACGAGGTCGTTGCCGTCGACGGGCACGCCCTGGGCCTCGAGGAGCTCTCCGGGCCACGCGCGCGGCACGGTCGCGACCTCGACACGCGGCTGGTCGGCCACCTTGAGGCTGACGGCCACGGCGTCGCGGCTCGTCTCCTGGGCGGCGGCGGAGCTGCCGGGCACCAGGGTCAGGGCGAGGGTGGCTGCGGCAGCGCCGGCGGCGGCGCCTCGCAGACGGGTGGACATTGCGGGGGTGGTGGCAGGTGTGGTGGTGGCACGCACGTGCTTGGACCTCACGGGGGTTGTGCGCCTCCTGGGGCGCTCGGACGCGACACCGTCGAGTCGGGCGTCGAGGCCGCGGCGGGCGTCACCTCGCGATGGGAGGCGGCCCCGTCCACGACGGGGACCACTGCCTGCGGCTCTTCCACCAGAACACGATCGGGCGGGCATGTCGAATCCGCGGCGGGTGCGTGCCCGCCTCCCACCGGGTCCGCGTGAGGCAACTCACGGACCCGGTGAATACGGTTGCCCCGTGGATCTCCAACGACTGGTCGTCACGGCCGAGCGCGCGTGGGACGGTGCCCGGCTGCGGCGCAGGCGGTCCCGCACGCCGGAGCACTTCAGGATCGAGCCCTACATCGGCCACGGCGGACAGAAGGGCGTCGTCGTCCGCGGACGGGTCCTGGACAACCCGATGGAGGCCGAGACCGTCGAGGGCGAGGGCGTGGGTGCCGCGGTCCGTCGTACGCTCCGCAACTTCCTCACCGACGAGCTGCCCGGCGTCCCCCTCGAGGTCACCGTGGGCGGGGCCACCGTGCAGACCGCCTCCGACCCGGAGGGCTACTTCCTCGTGCGCGTCCCCGCCCCGCCGGAGACGCTCGAGAGCCCGTGGACCCGAGGGAGGGTCGCGCTCCGCGGCAGCTACCGCGGCACCACGGGGCACTCGGCAGCCGTCGACGTGCGCGTCCCCTCCGGCGACGCCCGGTTCGGCATCGTGTCCGACGTCGACGACACGATCCTGCAGACCGGCGTCCAGCGAGCCGGGCGGATGGTCCTGCAGACGCTCACCGGGTCCTCGCTGACCCGTACGCCGTTCCCCGGTGCGGCCGAGCTCTACCGCGACCTCGCCGCCGACCAGAACCCCGTCTTCTACGTCTCGTCGAGCCCGTGGAACCTGCACTCGTTCCTGGTCGGCTTCCTGCGCCACCGCGGCTTCCCGCTCGGCCCCGTCCTGCTGCGCGACCTGCTCGGCACGTGGCGGGGACGCGAGCAGAAGCACGACCGCATCCGGGAGGTGCTCGACCTCCACCCGGACCTGCCGTTCGTCCTCATCGGCGACTCCGGCGAGCACGACCCCGAGATCTACGCCGACATCGTGCGCGAGCACCCCGGACGGATCCTGGCGGTCTACATCCGTGAGGTGCGGCTCGACCCGGGCGACGGGCGGGTGGAGAAGGTCGCCGACGCCTGGGGCCCGGACGTGCCGTTCGTGCTGGCAGCGGACACCGAGGCCGTGCGCCGACACGCGCACGGCCTCGGGTTGCTCTGACCGCCCCCGGCGCTACGCGCCCGGGCGATCGATCGTCGTCACGACGCTGGTCACCGACGGGCGCGCCGGCGTGCTGGAGAAGCCGAACCGGCACGGCGGGTCGACCGGCGCGAGCGCACCGAGGGCGTCGTCACGCCAGCGGCCCGACATCGCGGTGACCGCGACCACCGACGTGGCGCCGTACCACTCGCGCCGGTCGTTGCCCGCCGTCCCGCGGGTCCGCACGCCGCGCAGCACGACACGGGCGACGGGGTCGACGACCGAGCACCACGCGGGTGCCGTCGCGAGGCGGCTCGGAAGGGCGGCGAGGAGCGCTCCCAGCGGCGTACGACCCCCGATGACCAGCCGCAGCGCGAGCGACGATGCCGACACCTCCCACCCGTCGACGGTGTCCTCCACCGTGACCGGTCCGATGACGTGCTCGTCGAACGAGTAGGTGGCCGCCACGAAGTCGCGCACCCGCTCCGAGGGCGCCAGGAGCACGCGGTGGCCGTCCGCGTCCTCGACCATCACGTCGGAGAACGCACCCCAGGGCGAGCCGTCCCAGCGGCCGACGACGAGGCGTACGCCGCTGGTGCTGCCGACGCCGGCGATGCGACCGGTGAACCGCTCACGCACGCGCGTCACGGGGCGACGAGCCCCTCCGGCGCGCGTCCGTCGGCGACCAGGCCGGTGGCCACGCCCGCGCGGTCCTCGTCGGAGCGGTTCTGGCTCAGCTTGGCCTTGGCCTCCACCGACGCCACGACGAGCTCGACGCCGACGATGGGGCGCAGGTTCTTGTCCACGTAGTCGGCGGGGGCGTCGGTGAGCGCCCACGGCTCCGGGCGCGGCTGCTCGTGGCGGTCGGTCAGGGCGGTGACGAGGCCGCGCACCCACGCGGCGTCGTCGTGCACCACGACGCGGCCGCGGAGGTGGACGACCGAGTAGTTCCACGTCGGGACGACCTTGCCGTGCTCGGCCTTCGAGGCGTACCAGGACGGCGAGACGTAGGCGTCCGGGCCGGTGACGACGGCCAGCGCCGCGGAGCCGTCGACGATCCGGCGCCAGTGCCCGTTCGCGCGGGCGAGGTGGCCCAGGAGCCGGTCGCCCTGCCACAGGACCGGGAGGAACGTCGCGTCGGGCACGCCGTCCTCGCCCACGGTGACGAGCTGCGCCGTGGCGACGGCGTCGACGAACGGACGCACGTCGTCGGGGTCCATCAGGTTGGACCGCGGCACGTAGAGCGAGGCGGGCCGCGCCGGAGGGGTCGTGCTCATGGCCACCATCCTGCCCGTTCGGGTGGCACCGCTGTCGGTGGCGGGCGGCAGGATGGATCCATGCTGCTCGCCGAGCTGGTCGCCACCTCCGCCACCGTGGCCGCCACGCGCTCCCGCAAGGCCAAGGTCACGGCGCTCGCGGAGCTGCTCGGTCGCGTCGAACCCGCAGAGCTCGAGGTGGTCGTCTCCTACCTCGGCGGGGCGCTGCGCCAGCGGCGCACGGGCCTGGGCTGGCGTGGGGTCAGCGACCTCCCCGCGCCCGCCGACACGCCCTCGTTGACGGTGCTGGAGGTCGACGCGGCCTTCGAGGCGATGTCGCGCCTCGCCGGGCCCGGGTCGCAGCTCGCGCGGAAGGAGGCGGCGGGCGACCTCTTCTCGCGCGCGACCGCCGAGGAGCAGAGGTGGCTGCGCGCGATCATCACGGGCAACGTCCGCCAGGGTGCGCTCGACGCGGTGACGCAGGAGGCGGTGGCCCGGGTCGCCGACGTGCCTCTCCCCGCGGTCCGCCGCGCCGCGATGCTGGCCGGCTCGACGGTCGCGGCCGCCGGTGCCGCGTTCGAGGGTGAGGAGGCGCTCGCCGCCATCGGGCTGGAGGTCGGCCGGCCGGTGATGCCGATGCTCGCCTCGAGCGCTCCCGACGTCGCCACCGCGATGGCGGGCCTCTCCCCCGACGGCGCGACCGAGGTCGCCATCGACGCCAAGCTCGACGGCATCCGCATCCAGGTCCACCGCGACGGCGACGAGGTGCTGGTGGTGACCCGCAGCCTCGACGACATCACCGGGCGGCTGCCCGAGGTGGTCGAGGTCGCGCGCTCGCTGCCGGCCGGGCGCTTCGTGCTCGACGGCGAGGCGCTCGCCCTGTCCGACGACGGGCGCCCGATGGCCTTCCAGGACACCGCCAGCCGCACCGCCCAGGAGTCCGGCGTCGCGGTCACGCCCCACTTCTTCGACCTGCTGCACGTCGACGGCCGCGACCTGCTCGACGCCCCCGGCCGCGACCGCCTCGCCGCCCTCGACGAGCTCGTCCCGGAGCAGCACCGCGTGCGCCGCCTGGTGACCGCGGACCCCGCGGCCGCCGACGCGTTCGCCGCCGAGACCGTCGCCGCCGGCCACGAGGGCGTCGTGCTCAAGGACCTCTCGGCCCCCTACGCCGCGGGCCGGCGCGGCTCCGCCTGGGTCAAGGTCAAGCCGCGGCACACGCTCGACCTGGTCGTCCTCGCCGTGGAGTGGGGGTCGGGGCGTCGTGAGGGGTGGCTCTCCAACATCCACCTCGGCGCGCGCGACGAGACGTCCGAGACCGGCTTCGTGATGCTCGGCAAGACCTTCAAGGGAATGACCGACGAGATGCTCGCCTGGCAGACCGAGCGGTTCACCGAGCTCGCCGTCTCCCCCGAGACCCTCCGCGACGACTACGTCGTGGAGCTGCGGCCGCTCCAGGTCGTGGAGATCGCCTTCGACGGCCTCCAGCGCTCGACCCGCTACCCCGGCGGGGTCGCGCTGCGCTTCGCGCGGGTGCTGCGCTACCGCGACGACAAGGGCCCCCACGAGGCCGACACGATCGAGACGGTCCGCTCCCACGTCACCGCCTGACCGTCCCTGCGGTCCTCCGTCAGCCGCGCGGCTTCGCCAGGCGGCACCCGTCCACGTCGAGGTCGAACGTCCGGCCCGCGTCCAGGCAGCCGAGGAGCCACGACGTCTGCTGGCCGTAGTTCATGTCCTTGCGCATGACGATCCGGCCGCGGCGGTCCTCCTCGCAGGCGGAGTCGATGCAGCGGCGACCGCCCACGTAGCCGGTGTTGGCGACCCCGACCACCAGGCCGGTCTCGCGCGACACGATCGGCGAGCCCGAGTAGCCACCGCGGATCGCGCAGCCGTCGCGGGCCGGCAGCCGGATCGACCTCCACCAGTCCCACGAGCGCTCGTGCAGGCGGTACGCCGTCCCCGTGGTCGTGCACGCGCGCTGCTCGGTCCAGTAGCCCGACGGGATGCGGATCCGGTCGCCGCGCGAGGGCCCGGCGTCGGCCAGGGCCAGCGGGGTGACCCCGGCGCCGGCCAGGTCGGCGTACGTCTCGCGGAGGGTCAGCAGGGCGACGTCGGTGCGGTACATCGAGGCGTACTGCAGGCGCACGGCGCGCGCCGGCAGCGCGACCCGGCCGCGGCCGTCGAGGAGCTCGACCTTGGTGAAGCGCTTCTCGTCCACCAGCACCTCGCGGGCGCCGAGGAACGGCCGCCGCACGCAGTGGCCGTTGGTGAGGACGACGGCACGATCGGTGTCGAGCGCGGCCGGCCAGCGCACGACCGCCCCGGAGCACCCGGGCAGCCGGACCGTGCCGGCGAAGCGTCCCTCGGCGGCGAGCGGCGAGGCACCCGCGGGAGCGAGGAGGGCGCCGAGCAGCGCCACGACGAGCACCGCGCACGAGGCGACGGCGGCACGACGGGCGGTGGCGACCAACACCCCGGCATCGAACCACAACCGGCGGCGGGCGACGACCTACCTAGACTGACGGCCATGAGCACCGAGCCGATGCCCGCCACCGCGCCCGTACGGGGTGGCACCGCGGCGTCCCGGCGCCGACAGCGCGAGGCCGAGATCATCTCGGCCACGCGCCGGCTCTTCGACGAGCGGGGCGTCCGCGACGCCCAGATCGAGGACATCGCCCGGGCGGTCGGCATCAACCGCGCGATCATCTACCGCCACTTCACCGGCAAGGAGGAGCTCTTCAGCCTCACGCTGGTGCAGTACCTCGACGAGCTGCGGGTGGCGCTCGAGCAGGCGGCCGCCACGACCGACGAGCCGCGCCAGCAGCTCGTACTCCTGGTGGAGGCGTTCGTCGACTACGGCCTGGCCCACCCGGCGTTCGTCGACTGCGCGCAGGCCATCATGCGGCGCCCGGGCGGCGACCTGCTGGAGGAGGTCAGCGAAGGAGCGATGTACCGCCTCGGGCAGGCCATCGGCGGCTGCCTGTCGGTGCTGACCCACACCATCACCGCCGGCGTGGACAGCGGTGACTTCCACGTCGACGACCCCGGACTGCTGGCGAACATGCTCTACGCCAGCGGGCTCGGCACCCTCCAGCTGGGACGCGTCGCGATGCTCGTGTCCGAGGAGGAGCCGGGTGTGCCGCGGATCAGCCGCGTCACCGTGGAGCAGGTGCGCGACCACATGGTCGCCTCGGCGCTCGCGGTGGCCGCCGGGTCACCCACCAGCGCGGGCAGCCCGCCCTCCGGTCGCTAGCGCGAGAGGTGCCGGGCCCGCGCGAAGCAGAACACGCCGTAGGCGGCGATGCCGAGCGCGATGGCCGTCAGCAGGACCTGACCGAACGGCTGCTCGAGCACCGTCTGGAGCGCCTGGTCGAGCCCGCCCGACTTCTTCGGGTCGTGCGTGATCGCGGCGTAGCAGAACAGCCCGCCGACGATGGCGATGGCGACGCCCTTGGCGATGTAGCCGATCTTGCCCATCAGGACGTAGACCGAACCGTCCTGGCCCGACTGGCCCTGGGCGTCGAGGTGCTCGCGGAACTTCTCGGTCCAGCCGCGGTAGACCAGCGAGCCGCCGTAGCCGATGATCGCCAGTCCCACGAGACCCACGATGAGCTGGCCGCCGGGGAGGTCCATGAGCTTGGCGGTCGTGGAGTCGGTGCCGCCACCACCGCCGCCGGAGTGCGTGGCGACCTGCACCGCGCTCCACCCGATGGCGCCGTAGATGACCGCCTTGAACAGCGACGTCGCGCGCTTGCGCCACCGCTTGGCGTCGTCGGACTCGTCGCGGAAGCCGAAGGCGAACTCGAGGAGCCGCCACAGGACGAGGAGGAACATGCCGACGGCGATGAGCCACACCAGCACGCCGCCCATGGGCTGCTGCGCGAGGTAGTGCAGCGCGCCGGAGTTGGAGGCGCTGTCCTCCTTCTCCCCGAAGGCGAGCTGCAGCGCCAGCCACCCGACGAGCAGGTGGACGACGCCGTAGGCGACGAGACCGGCACGGATCGCGTGGTCCATCCAGTCGCTGTTGTGGGCCTGCTCAGCGGTGCGGGTGGACGTGTTCATGGGCTCAACCTAGGACCTCGCGACCCCGGCCGCGACTCCGCTGACCCCTGTGGGTGAGGCGTCGCTCCACCCCCCGGCGCACCGAGCGCCGGTGGACCTCAGACCAGGGTGGCGCGGTCGCGCTGGACCGACCCGAGGAGCCCGTTGACGAAGGCCGGCGAGTCGTCGGTGGACAGGTCCTGCACGAGGTGCAGCGCCTCGCTGACGGCCACTGTGTCGGGGACGTCGTCGTCGCCCCACAGCAGCTCGAAGACGCCGATGCGGAGCACGTTGCGGTCGACCGCCGGCATCCGGCTGAGCGTCCAGCCCTTGCTGTAGGTCGTCAGCACCTCGTCGATGCGCTCACGGTGCTCGACCACGCCCCGCACCAGCGTCGTGGTGTAGTCGTTGGTCGGGCCCTCGCCGGCCTCGATGGCACGCTCGAGCGCGACCACGGGATCCTCGGAGCGGAGCTCGGAGGCGAACAGGATGTCCAGCGCGCGCTTGCGCGCCTTCGAACGGGCAGCCACGTGGCGTCAGGCCTTGACGCGGCCGAGGTAGGACGAGTCGCGGGTGTCGACCTTGACCTTCTCGCCGGTCGTGATGAAGAGGGGCACCGCGATGGTGTGGCCGGTCTCCAGCGTGGCGGGCTTCGTGCCACCGGTCGAGCGGTCGCCCTGCAGGCCCGGCTCGGTCTCGGCGATCAGCAGCTCGACCGAGGCCGGCAGCTCGATGAAGAGCACGCGGCCCTCGTTGGTGGCCACGATGGCCTCCTGGTTCTCGAGCATGAAGTTCTTCGCGTCGCCCACGACCTCCGGGGTGACCTCGAGCTGCTCGTAGGTGCTGGTGTCCATGAAGACGTAGGACGAGCCGTCGTTGTAGAGGTACTGCATGGTGCGCTTGTCGACGTTGGCCGTCTCGACCTTGGTGCCGGCGTTGAAGGTCTTGTCGACGTTCTTGCCCGACTCGACGTTGCGGAGCTTGGTGCGCACGAAGGCCGGACCCTTGCCGGGCTTCACGTGCTGGAACTCGACGACGGACCAGAGCTGACCCTCGATCTTGAGGACCATGCCGTTCTTGAGGTCGTTGGTGGTTGCCATGTCTGTGTTGTCCGCCTTCGTCGAGTTGTCAAGGAGTCCGTGGGCGGGCCACGGGCCCTGCGCCGACCGACAAGTCTAGTGGTGGCCCGCGAGAGCCATGAAATGCGCGGCCTGCGCCTCCGTCGTGCCGGGCGGGTTGCGTCGCCAGCCGCCGTTGCCCGGCAGGAGCATCGCCAGCCAGAACGCGGCGTACAGCGGCCGGTAGGCCGCCATCCGCTCCCGCCCCTCGGCGTCCAGCCCGACGGCACGCGCGAGGGCGTCGGCGTCGTACACCCCCGGGAGGCGGCTGCCGAGGTGCTCGACGTGGTCCGCCAGCTCGTACGCCGGCTCGCTGAGGCCGCCGTCCTCGAAGTCGACGAGCCGCACTGCCCGCCCGTCCCACATCACGTTCGCCGGGTTGAGGTCGGCGATGCCGAGCGCCGTCTCCCGTGGCTCGGGCAGCCGCGGGTCCGCGACGTAGGCCCGGGCCACGTCCAGCGCCTCCCCCACCAGTCCCGGGTCGCGGCACTCCCCCAGGTCGACGTCGTCGCCGAGCCACTCCACCAGCACGCCCGGCAGCGCGCACGCGCCGTACCTCCGCGACCCGATCCCGGCAGCCGTCACCGCCTCGACCGGTACGTCGTACAGCCGGCGCAGTGCCGCGCCGAGCGCACCGACCTCCGGGGTCGTCAGCGGTCGCGCGGGCAGCACCTCCCCCGCGATCCGGGACATCACGATCACCGGCCGGTCGCCGTCCTCGCGCCTCAGAGGCCGCGGAGCGAGACCCGGCGCGTGCTCGGCGAGGAGGGTCAGGCACGCCCACTCGCGCTCGGCCTGCGCCTCGTGGTCGGCGACGAACTCCTTGTGGACCTCCCGGTCGCCGATCGTCAGGTGGTGGGTGGAGGTCTGCACCCGCGCCAACCTAGCCGTGTGTAGCGTCGACACCATGCGAGTCACCATCATCGGCGGACACGGCAAGATCGCGCTCCTCCTCGCACCGTTGCTCGTGGAGGCGGGGCACGAGGTCACCTCGGTGATCCGCAACCCCGACCACGTCGCAGACGTCGAGGCGACCGGCGCCACCCCACTCGTCTCCTCGGTCGAGGACGCCGACACCCACGCCATGGCCGACCTGCTCTCCGGGCAGGACGCGGTGGTCTGGTCGGCGGGCGCCGGTGGCGGCGAACCCGAGCGCACCTACGCAGTCGACCGTGACGCGGCCATCCGGTCCATGGACGCGGCGCAGACGGCCGGCGTCGGCCGCTACGTGATGGTGTCCTTCTCCGGGGCGAACCACGACTCGCTGGTCCCCGAGGACAACCCGTTCCGGCACTACCAGGACGCGAAGATCGCCGCGGACGAGCACCTGCGGGCGTCCGGGCTCGACTGGACGGTCCTCGGGCCGGGCAGCCTGACCCTGGAGCCCGGCCGCGGGGCGGTCAACCCGCACGCTCGCTCCGGCGAGGGCGACACGACCTCGCGCGAGCTCGTCGCCCAGGTCGTGGTCGCCGTGCTGGACGACCCTCGTGCGCACCGCAAGACCCTCGTCTTCGGCGACGGCGACGTGCCCATCGAGGACTGGCTCGCCTCGCTCTGAAAGACCTCGCCGCCGCAGGCTCCTGGTCGTGTGAACGAGTCGACCCCTCACCCGTCGGGGAAGACGCGGTCCCAGTCGTTCGCGATGCTGGCGACCGTCCATCCCAGCCGGCGCGCCGTGTCGAGGACCGGCTCGGTCCCGGACAGCGAGACGCTCTGGCCGGAGTACGCGAACTCCCGCTCCGCGTCGTCGTGGTCGACGAGGAGGGAGAGGGTGGGCCCGTCCCCGCTGCCCACCCACGCGAGCATCTCCGTGTCGCCGTCGGTGTTCCCCGCGGCCATGACCGGGCGGCGGCCGAGCTGGGTCTGGATGTTGACGACCTTCGTGGCGCCCTCGTTGGCCCCACCCACCACGCGCGTGGTGCGTCGCAGCGCGGGCCGGTCGCCGCCCGCGTAGTCGTACTCGATGAGGGTGCCGACGACGGCCTCGGGCGGCACGCCGTAGAGCTGCTCGCTGACCGCGCGGACGAACTCCGTGCCGCCGCCGGTCACGATCGCGACGCTGAACGACCGCCTGCGCAGCTCGTCGACGAGCTCGAGCATCGGCTGGTAGACCAGCGTCCGGAGGGGGCGGTCGAGCGCAGGGTGGCGGGCACGGGCCATGAACTCGCGGACCCGCTCGGTGAAGACCTCCGGCGACACGCCCTCGAACAGCTCCGTGAGCGCCACGGCGATGCGCGGGAGCCCGAGGTCGCCCATGGCGGCGGCGTCGCGGTCGAGCAGTGCCGCGTACTCCGGGCGGTTCCGCAGGTCGGGGTCCCGGGCGACCGCGCGGCCGAGCGCGTCGACGAAGAAGACGAGCTGCACGTAGTCGGGTCGCTCGACCCACAGGGTGCCGTCGTTGTCGAAGCAGGCGAGCCGCTCGTGCTCCGGGACCTCGGTCGAGGCCTCGAGGAACGTGAGGAGGGCGTCGCGGGCGGCGCCGTCACGCCAGGACGGCAGGACGTCGTGGAGCTGCGCGGTCATGGTGTCCCCTCCACGGTCGCGGGGCGCCGCACGCAGCGGAACCCGACGTGGCTCATGCCGGTGTCGACCGGCTGCGGCCTCCGGGCCGCCGGCCGGTAGCGCAGGCAGTAGCTGTCGGCGCACAGGTGCGACCCGCCCTTGATCACCTTCCGGCCTACCCGGAACTGCGGCTGGGCGGGGTCGTAGCTGGCCTCGAGGTCACCGCCGCGCGGGTCGTCCGGCGCGCAGCAGGCCGACGTCGCGTCGTCCGGGTGCCGGCTGGTCCACCAGTCGTCGGTCCACTCCCAGACGTTGCCGGCCATGTCGTGGAGCCCGTAGCCGTTGGGCGGGAAGCTGCCCACGGGGGCGGTGCGCAGGAAGCCGCTCTCGCCCGTGCTGCGCCACGGGAAGTCCGGGCCGTCCCAAGTGTTCGCCATGATCCTCCCGCCCGGCCGTGGCTCGTCGCCCCACGTGTACGTCGCCCCGTCGAGCCCGCCGCGGGAGGCGTACTCCCACTCGGCCTCGGTGGGCAGGGCCGCACCCGCCCACGCGGCGTACGCCAGCGCGTCGGCGTGGGCGACGTGCACCACCGGGTGGTCCTCGAGTCCCTCGATCGAGCTCCTCGGGCCGCGCGGGTGGCGCCAGCAGGCGCCCGGCTTCCACCGCCACCACTGGCTGAGGTGCCGCAGGTCGACCGGCCCCCGGGTGGGCGTGAAGACCATCGACCCGGGGACGAGGTTCTCGGGGGGCGCGTCCGGGAACTGGGCCGGGTCGAGAGGCTGCTCGGCCACCGTGACGTGGCCGGTGTCCGCCACGAACGCCGCGAAGTCCGTGTTCGTGACGGCGGTCTCGTCGATGGAGAAGGCGCCGACGCGCACGCGATGGCTCGGACGCTCCTCCGGGTAGTGGGTGTCCGAGCCCATCCTGAAGACCCCTCCGGGGAGGTCGACGGCCATCTCAGCTGCTGCCCATGCCGGCTTCGAGCTTCGCCAGCACCTTGTCGACGCTGAAGCTGGGCGGCTCCTGGCGGGCCGGGAACTCGGCCAGCACGCTGACCATGCGTGCGACGTACATCTGCGCGGGGACGACCAGCCAGGCGTGGTCGAGGATCCAGTCGTAGTAGGTGTTGGAGGTGATGTCCGCGCGCTCGTAGGGGTCGGTGCGCAGGTTGAAGATCTTCGGCACCCGCAGCTGGGTGTAGGGCTCGGCCCACACCTGCAGCGTGCCGGTGGCACGTTGCTCGAGGAAGACGAGCTTCCAGTTGTCGAAGCGCAACGCGGTCAGGTCGCCGTCGTCCGAGACGTAGAAGAAGTGCCGGCGCGGGCTCTCACCGGTCTCACCGGTGAGGTAGTCCAGCTGGTTGTGCCCGTCGAGGTGCACCTTGTAGGTCCTGCCGTGGAGCTCGGTCCCGGCCTTGAGCCGCTCCGCCACGCCGGTGTCGCCGGCGGCGGCGAGGAGGGTGACGAACCAGTCGTTGTGGCTGACCATCCCGTTCAGCACGGTGCCCGCGGGGATGCGCCCGGGCCAGCGCACCACCGCCGGGACCCGGTAGGCCCCCTCCCAGCACGAGTTCTTCTCGTTGCGGAACGGCGTCATCCCGGCGTCCGGCCACGAGTTCATGTGCGGCCCGTTGTCCGTGGAGTACATGACGATCGTGTCCTCGGCCAGCCCGTTGTCGTCGAGGAAGGCGAGCACGTCGCCGACGAGGTCGTCGTGGTCGCACATCACGTCGTGGTACTCCGACTGCCACCGGCCGGCTCGTCCCCGGCTCCCGTCCTTGATGTGCGTGCGGAAGTGCATGTGGGTGGTGTTCAGCCACACGAAGAACGGGGTGTCGGCGTCCTTGGCGTCGGCCATGAAGCGCAGCGCCTCGGGCACGACCTCGTCGTCGATCGTCTTCATCCGCTCTCGGGTCAGCGGACCCGTGTCCTCGATCCGCTGGCCGCCCTCGCCGTCGGCCCAGCAGTGGACGACGCCGCGCGGTCCGAACCGCTTCCGGAACCCCGGGAACTCCTCCTCGGTCGGGTAGTCGGGGAGCTCCGGCTCCTCCTCGGCGTTGAGGTGGTAGAGGTTGCCGAAGAACTCGTCGAAGCCGTGCATCGTCGGCAGGAACTCGTCGCGGTCGCCGAAGTGGTTCTTGCCGAACTGGCCGGTCGCGTAGCCGAGGTCCTTCAGTGCCGTCGCGATCGTCGGGTCCTCCGCCCGGAGGCCGCTGTCCATCCCGGGGAAGCCGACCTTGGTCAGGCCGGTCCGGTAGGGGTTCTGGCCGGTGATGAACGCCGCCCGACCGGCGGTGCAGCTCTGCTCGCCGTAGTAGTCGGTGAAGCGCACGCCCTCGTCCGCGATCCGATCGATGTTGGGCGTCCGGTAGCCCATCAAGCCGTCGCTGTAGCAGCTCAGGTTGCTGATGCCGATGTCGTCGCCCCAGATGATGAGGATGTTCGGCTTGTCCGTCATGTGCGCCTCCGCTGGTGACCGTGCCTGTGCTCCACGCTCACCACGCACGACACGGATGGCCTCACCTGCTCCGGGTGACGTTCGCCCCTCCGGGGGTGCGGCAGGGTGGCCCGGAGGGACGCCCACGCCGGGTGCCCGGCAGGAGGAATGCCATGAACAAGGCGCTGCTCGGCTCGATGACGGCCGCGGAGCAGAAGCTGGTCGCCGAGACCTCGCGCTCGGCGCTGGCCGAGCTCGACGAGGAGGAGCTCCTCGCGCTCCACACCCGGGTGCGCCGTGCCCGCACGAAGTACGTGACGGTGTACCGCCGCAGCGCCAGGGGCGCCGTCGTCAAGCGCGGCGGCCGCGGGTTCAGCTATCCCAAGAACCAGCGCGACCGCGACAAGGCCGAGGTGTTCGAGACGGCGCTGGCCGCCGTCAGCCGGCAGGTCGCCGTCCAGGCCGGTCGGTCCGCGGCCGAGCTCAAGGCGTCCCGGCTCGAGGCCGCCCGGCAGGGCGGGAGCGGCCCGCGCCAGCAGTCTTCGGACGTGCGCTCCGAGGTGCCCGAGCAGTCGAGGACCCCAGGGGCCAGGAAGACGACGGGCGGGGTGAAGCGCGACGCGTCGAGCCGTGCGGCGGGCGCCCGTCGGCAGGTCCAGCGCGACGCCCGCGGCTCGCGGTAGGGATCGACGCAGCGCTGGACGTCGACCCCGACGTCACACGCTCCGGGTGATGCCCCGGCAGCACGGGACGCGGACAGTGTCCGATGGGGCGGTGTCGGGCGAAGCGCCCTCCCACCAGCGAAGGAGCGAAGGATGTCCGTGACGTCCGAGGAGACACCGACCCGACTCACCGATGCCCAGGTCGGCGAGATGCTGGCGCTGGCGAGGGACGCCGACAGCGTCGAGCTCAAGCTGACGGTTCCGGACTCCCACCGGCGGCAGACGGCAGTGGCCCTGGGGGTCGACCCGCTCGACGCGCAGATCCGGCAGGTGTACTTCTTCGACACCCCGGACCTCGCCCTCAACGCCGTGGGTGTGGTCGTCCGGGCGCGCCGGGTCCAGGGACGCGGGGACGACTCCGTCGTCAAGCTGAGACCCGTCGTGCCCGCGGACGTCCAAGCGGAGCGGACCTCGGACAACCTGGTCGTCGAGGTCGACGCCATGCCGGGCGGCTTCGTGTGCTCGGCGTCCATGAAGGGCGCGCTCGGCCCGAAGGCCGTGAAGCAGGTCGCGGCCGGCAGCAAGCGGATCCGCTCGCTCTTCTCCAAGGAGCAGCGGCAGTTCTACGCGGCTCACGCACCTGACGGCGTGGCACTCGACGACCTGTCCACCCTGGGTCCGATCACCGTCTTCAAGCTCAAGCTCCGCCCGCTGGAGCTCAGCACGCGCCTCGTCGCGGAGGTCTGGTTCTACCCGGACGGGTCGCGGATCGTCGAGCTGTCGGCCAAGGCAGTGCCGTCGGAGGCCTTCCAGGCCGCGGCGGAGCTGAGGGCCTTCCTCGCCGCGAAGGGCCTCGACGTGTCGGGCGAGCAGCAGACGAAGACGAAGACGGCACTCGAGTTCTTCGCTGCCGAGTTGACGGCCGCGCAGCCGGCGGCCGGGCCGGGCTGACCGGGCAGGCCGACCGTCCATGACCGACCCCACGCCCCACCCGTCCGCGCCGGTCGTCGTACCGAGGTGGGAGTGGCGCACCTTCGGCGACGACCTCGACGACGTCGACGCGCTGGGGCCGTTGCGCACCGCGGCGCCCGTGGACAGCGACGAGACCTACGTGCTGTCGATGTACGGCGACGCGTCGGTGAAGGTGCGCGACGGTGTCCTGGACGTCAAGGTCCTCCAGCGGATGAGCGGGTCCGGGCTGCAGCTGTGGGTGCCGACCATGAAGGCCCCGTTCCCCCTCGACGCCGCAGCGGTCGCGGGCGCCTTCACGGCCCTCGGAGCACCCCCGCCGGACACCCGGCTCTCCGAGGTCACCCGGGAGCAGCTGCTCCGGGACCTGGTCGCTCCCCGCGACGACCTGCTCGTGGTGGACACCGGCAAGCGCCGTCGCCGGTCGGTCCTCGACGACTGCATGGTCGAGCTCACCGAGATGAGCGCAGCAGGGAGGACCGTCCTGACCGTCGCCGTGGAGTCCCCGGACGCCGGGCTGGTGGTCCGGACGATCGGTCGCCTCGGTCTGGAGGGCCGGCCCAACACCTGCGTGGCCCGAGGACTGAAGTCGCTGCTCGACTGGGGACCGAGGCGGTTCGCCGTCATCGACGTCGGCACCAACTCGGTCAAGATCGCGCTCGGCCACCGCGACGACGGCGGCACCCCGCGGGTCGAGGCGGAGAGCTCCGTGGTCACCAGGCTCGGCGAGGGCCTGGCGGCGGCCGGGGCGCTGACCCCGGCCTCGATGGGCCGCACGGTCGACGCCATCGAGGACCTGGTCCGCGAGGCGCGGCGTGTCGGTCCGGTCGACATCGTCGCCGTGGGGACCGCGGGCCTGCGGCAGGCGTCGAACCGGGACGAGCTGCTGGCGGCCGTCCACAGCCGGTGCGGGGTCACGGTCGAGGTCATCTCGGGGCGGGAGGAGGCCCGGCTGGCCTACTCGGCCGCCGTGTCGGCGCTGCCGGTGTCCGGCGACCGGCTGCTCGTGTTCGACTCGGGCGGCGGCAGCAGCCAGTTCACCTTCGGGAGCGTGGACCGGATCGACGAGCAGTTCAGCGTCGACGTGGGAGCGGTGCGGTTCGCCGAGCGGTTCGGGCTCGCCGACGCCGTGCCACGCGCCACCGTCGACGCGGCCCTCCGGGCGATCGCGACCGAGCTCGAGGAGCTGTCGGGCCGACCACGCCCCGACATGGTGATCGCGATGGGCGGCACCTCCACCAACCTGGCGGCCGTCAAGCACGGCCTCGACCACTACGACCCGGACGTCGTGCACGGGACGGTCTTGGACGTGCCCGAGGTGGAGCGACAGATCGAGCTGTTCCGGACGCGCTCCACCGAGGAGCGGCGTGGGATCCCCGGGCTCCAGCCGGCCCGGGCCGAGGTGATCCTCGCCGGGGCGTGCGTCGTGCGCACGATCCTCGCGCTCACGGACCAGGACGTCCTGACCGTCAGCGACCGGGCGCTGCGGCACGGCGTCGTGGCCGAGCGGTTCGGCGCACCACGACGCGGCAGGCCCTGACCCAGCGGCTCAGCCGCGGGCCCGCACCTCGTCGGCAGCCAGGCGCAGGTCGCGCCGGTCGGCGACGGCGAGGCGCGACGCCGAGGCCAGGTGCGCGAGGTCGCCCGCGGCGACCACCCAGACGTCGTCGACGACGTCTGTCGGCGGCGTCACGTCGCCATGGCTGTCGTGCCAGGCGAGCTCGAGCAGCTCGAGGACGTCGAGAGCAGCGTCGGCCCGGTCGCCGTACTCCAGCACCGCACGGTCGCGTGCGTCCTCACGCCGCTCGTCCCGGCTGCGGGCCACCACCGAGTGCGGGAGGCGTCCGGCGCTGCCGGCACCGGCAGCGCCGTCCCGGACCATCACCAGACGGGCCGTCGCGGTCGGACCGTGCTCATCGAGTGCAGCAGTGCGTCGCGGCGCGCCGCCCGCACCTCCCCCAGCTTCACCTGACACTCCCAGCAACGGTCGGTCGGGACGCAGCACATCGCGTCGCGGACCTCCGCTTCCAGCTGGTCTGCGTGGGCGCTCCTGCTCAGGACGCTTCCCATGGTCTTCCTCCCCTGTCGTTGCCCGACGAGTGTGACTGGGGCAGCGACGCGGCCGCATCAGCATTACTACGCATGTCTGGACCGGTCAGCCGCCGCCGAGCTCGGCGAGCAGCCCCGGGAGCTCACCGGGCAGCTCGCGCGCCAGGTAGCCGACCGGGCCCACCCGCTGGGCGAGGCGGTCGCCCGCCGTGGCGTGCAGCCAGGCGCCCCACACGGCCGCCTGGGCGGGCTCGGCGCCGCGGGCGAGCAGGCCGGCGACGATGCCCGCCTGCACGTCGCCCGAACCGGCCGTCCCGAGCCCGGGGTTGCCGGCCTCGACGCACCACACCTCGTCGCGGTGCGCCACGACCTTGACCGGTCCCCCGCACACGACGACCGCGCGCGTCCGCGCGGCGAGCCGGGACGTGTGGGCCGCCAGGTCGTCCTGGACCTCGTCGCCGGGCACGCCGAGGCAGTGCGCCAGCTCGTCCGGGTTCACCGTCAGCACGACGGTCGCGTCCAGCGAGGCGACCTCCTCGTGGTTGTCGGTGACATACGCCGTCGCGAGCGCGTCGAGCACGACGGTGCCCGCAAGCCGCGGCAGCACCCGGCGCACGAGGGCGTCGGAGGCGTCGGGGTCGGTGAAGCCGGGGCCGAGCAGCACGGTGCTGCCGCCGGCGCAGTCGACCAGCCCGTCCGCCTCGTCGGGGTGCAGCGAACCTCCGTCGTCCTCGGCCAGCCCGGTGACCATCAGCTCGGGGGCCGTGACGGCGAGGGCAGGTGCGCCGGACCGCGCGGTCGCGAGCTGGATCTTTCCGGCGCCGACCCGGAAGGCCCCCTCGGCGGACAGCAGCCCGGCGCCCGGGGTCTCCCGACTCCCGGCCACCACCACCAGGCGGCCGCGTTCCTCCTTGTCCGACCCGAGCTCCGGCAGGGGCCAGTCGCGCAGCAGTGCTGCGTCGACGGCCGTGGGGTCAGGCATCGGGCGCCTCCCCTGCCCGGTCGTCCTCGTCGGTCCTCTCGGCCGGGCCGGGATCGAGGTGCTCGTCGCTGGCGAACGTCTCCAGCACGAGACCGTCGGAGCGCCGGCAGTAGCGGGTGACGGACGCGTTCGGGATCGGCGTGCTGCGGTCGATCTCCAGGAGCTCGGCCTCGTCGAGGCCCTCCAGGGCGTAGCGGAACGACATGATGACCGCCTGGTGCGTGAACAGCCACACGCGCTTGCCGTCGTACCCCTCGCGCAGGTCGGCCAGCAGGCTCCGCGCGCGCAGCACCACGTCGGCCCAGCTCTCACCGGACGGCGGCTGGTAGTAGAACTTGCCGACGTGGGACCGGCGCTCGGCCTCCTCCGGGTAGCGCGCCCGGATGCCCTTGCCGGTCAGGCCGTCGAGCAGCCCGAGGTCGCGCTCGCGCAGCCGCTCGTCCATGACCAGCTCGACGTCGAGACCCGCCAGGGCTGCGCGTGCGGTGTCGGCCGCGCGCCGGTAGGGCGAGCTGACCACGAGGTCCGGGAGCTCCTCCTTCGCAAGGCCCGCGGCCCACCGACCGAGGGTGCGCGCCTGCTCCTCGCCGTTGCCGGAGAGCTCGACGTCCGCATCCCGCGCCGAGAGCTCGAGCCGCTCGGCGTCGGAGTCGCGGGCCTCGCTGTCGGCGATGTTGCCGGCACTCTCACCGTGGCGCACCAGCACCAGCTCGTCGGGTCCACGCCTTGCGTGCAGCGCGCTCATCAGGCCCACCGCGCCTCCTCGTCGTACGTCGTCGGTCGGGTTCGTCCCTCGCCGACCCCGTTACCCCGACACGACGCACTGGATGCGTTCGTGGCACGCCCGCCCGGCGGTAGCCTGCCGGCGTGCCCGTGACCGTACGCCGCGCGAGCGCACCCGACGCCGAGGGCCTCTCCCGGCTGGCAGCGCTCACCTTCCCCCTCGCCTGCACGCCACGGACGCCTGCCGACTTCCTCGCCACCTACGTCGCCACCGGGCTCGACCCGGCCAGCTTCCGGAGCCACCTCGCCGACCCGGCCTGCACGGTGCTCCTCGCCGAGGACGAGGCGGGACCGGACCCGGTCGGCTACACGATGCTGCTCGTCGGCGAGCCGGTCGACCCGGACGTCGCGGCGGCGATCCACCACCGACCGCCCGTCGAGCTGGTGCGCTTCTACGTCCACCCGGACCACCACGGCACGGGGACGGCCGGACTCCTCATGGAGCAGACGCTCGCGGCGGCGGCCTCCACCGGGGCGCGCGGGGCGTGGCTCGGGGTCAGCGAGGAGAACGCCCGCGCCAACGCCTTCTACGCCCGCCACGGCTTCGCGCCGGTCGGCCGCAAGAGGTTCCACATCGGGGAGACCTGGGAGGACGACGTGGTGCGCGAGCGGGAGCTGCGGCTATAGGTCGACCTCGCCGACGATCCGGGTGACCGCGTCGCCCGAGACCCAGACCTGGTCGTCGACGGCCTCGAGCCGGACGCGTCCCTCCCGGCCGATGACGCTGCCCTGGCGCGAGGTGTACGACGACGGCAGCGCGCCGGTGCCGACGAGCCACTGGGCGAGCCCGGCGTTGGCGCTCCCCGTGACCGGGTCCTCCCCGAACTCCCGGCCGTCGGCGTAGAACGCGCGCACCTCGACGTCGGCACCGAGCTCGGCGGTCGTGGCCGTCCCCCAGCGACCGAGGACCGTCACCTTGAGGTCGGTGAAGGCGGCGACGTCAGGCACGACGGCGACCACGGACTCGGCCGCCCCGAGGTCGACGCCGACCCAGCCGGGGCCGTTGTCGATCCAGGCCATGTCCTGCACCGCGTCGTCGGTGACGCCGAGCGCGCGGACGATGCGTGCCCGCAGGTCGCCGTCGACGGGGCCCGAGCGGCGCAGGGGCGGCGCGCTGAAGCCCAGCCGCGGCGAGCGGCGTACGTCGACGAGCCCGGCGCCGCACTCCTGCACGAGGACGTCGCCGCGGGGCACGCCCCCGGCCTCCAGCCACGCGTGGGCGCTGCCGATGGTGGGGTGCCCTGCGAAGGGCAGCTCGCCCGTCGTGGTCCAGATCCGCACCCGGTAGTCGGCGGCCGGGTCGGTCGGCGCGCACAGGAACGTCGTCTCGGACAGGTTGGTCCACCGTGCGAAGCGTGCCATCTGCTCGTCGGTGAGCCGGTCGGCGTCGTGCACGACCGCGAGCGGGTTGCCGAGCCACGGCTCGGCGCTGAACACATCGACCTGGCGGAAGGGCAGCACCCCGCGATCCAAGCACAGGGCCTGCGGTGGGCGATCAGGCGTGGGCGGCCCACCTGCGGGCTGCCTCGTCCGCTGCTGCCGAGACGAGGGCGGTCAGCTCGGGCCGGTCCGGCACGGGGAACGAGACGTACGCACCCCGTCCCCCGGCGACCGGTCGCCCGTAGGCCTTCGCGGCGAGCGTGCGGTCGGGCAGCATCCTGATCGTCAGCGACTGGAGCTCGAACTCCTCGTCGCGGCGCGTGTCGCGCCAGCGCAGCTCCTCGGGGATCACGACGTTGATGGCGAGCGCACTGAGGTCGACCGGGGCGTCCATGACGCGATCGTGCCACCCGCGGCGCCGTCATGACCTGCGACGTCATGGCCCCGCGGCCCGGTCGCGACGAGCCTGAGGTCATGACCACCACACAGCAGACCAGCACCGCGACCACCACGACACGCGCCGCACGCGGGATCACGATCCCCGTCGCCGGCCCCTTCCTGCTCGTCGACGCCGTCACGACCGGTGTCAACGGCCTCGCGTACGTCCTCGCCGGCGGCTGGCTCGCCGGATGGTTCGGCGCGCCGGAGGCACTCGTCCGCTCACTCGGCGGGTTCCTCGTCCTCGTCGCCGCGGGCGTGGCCGTCCTGGCCACGCGGCGCCCCGTTCCCCGACGCGGGGTGGCTGTCCTGGTGGAGCTGAACGTCGCCTGGGTCGTCGCCAGCCTCGCGTATGCGCTGCTGGGCGGCCTCACGACGCTCGGTGTCGCCTGGACGGTGCTGCAGGCCGTCGTCGTGGGCGTCTTCGCCGCGGGACAGGTGTGGCTGGTGCGGAAGGGCTGACACAGTGACCACCATGACCCTCGACGTCCCCCTCGACGCGTCCGCGCCGACCGACGTGGGCTCCCTGGTGCGGCAGTGGCGACAGCGCCGACGCCTGTCGCAGCAGGCGCTCTCCGACCAGTGCGGGGTGTCCACCCGCCACCTGTCGTACATCGAGACCGGCAAGGCGCGCCCGAGCCCCACGATGGTCGGCCAGCTCAGCGAGGCGCTCGCCGTCCCGCTGCGCGAGCGTCGCCGCCTGTTCACCGCGGCGGGGTTCGTGCCCGACACCTCCGAGCTGCCGCTCGGCGCACCCGCCCTGGCGGAGGTCAACGAGGCCCTGGAGCAGATCCTCACCGGGCACGAGCCGTACCCGGCCCTCGTCATCGACGGCGGCTGGGACCTCGTCACCGCCAACGAGGCCGCGTACCGCCTCCTCGCGGACGTGCCGGCCGAGCTGCTCGAGCCGCCGGTCAACGTCGTCCGGCTGAGCCTGGACCCGCGCGGCCTCGCACCGCGCATCGCGAACCTCGACGAGTGGCGGGCCGCGATCATGTCGCGGATCCGGCACGAGCACGACACCACCGGTGACCCGCGGCTCGCAGCGCTGCTCGCCGACTTCCCGGTCCGCGGTCCGCACCCGGCGCCCGGGATCGTGCTCACGCTGCGGCTGCGTGCCGGCGACCACGTGCTGTCGTTCCTCACGACCACCACCGTCTTCGGAACGCCCGGCGACGTCACGGTGGCCGAGCTGGCGATCGAGGCGCTCTACCCCGCGGACGCGGCCACCCGCGCCCTGCTGGCGCGCGACTGAGCCAGCCCGACGGCGAGGGCGAGCCCCCAGGCCAGGAACAGCGGATCCCAGAGGAACGCGTGGCCGACCATGCCGGGACGGTCGTAACCGCCGTCCGGGACGATCACGCCGGCCAGCACCAGGTTGCCCACGACCGTGTTGAGCCCACCCCACAGCAGCAGGACCGCCGCGCCGAGCCAGCACACGCCCCGGGACAGGGGACGCAGGGGCCAGCCAGCGCGTGCGGCGCCCAGTGGCAACCACGCGGCGACGAGCTTCACCAGACCGATGGGGACGAGCAGCCACTCCCACCCGGCGAACGCCTCCACCAGCCGGCGCCCGAGCGTCTCGACCAGCCACTCGCCGCCCACGCCCCAGTAGAGGCTGAAGGCGGCGTGCACGCTGCCGAGCACACCCGCGAGCAGGAGTGCGGTGCGACCCCGACCGGCGTACGACGTCACGAGGCGGTGTCGGCCAGCACCTCGAGGGCCTGCCGGTAGCCGTCGATCCCCTGCCCGGCGATCGTCGCCGCCGCGTGCGGCTCCACGACGGAGGTGTGGCGGAACTCCTCGGCACGCTGCCTGGGGTCGGAGATGTGCACCTCGACCAGGGGCGCGGTGAGCTGGGCGCAGGCGTCCCACAGCGCCAGGGAGTAGTGCGTCCACGCGCCCGCGTTGAGCACCACGCGCACGCCGTCGTCGGCGGCGGTGTTGAGCCAGTCGAGCAGCTCGCCCTCGTGGTTGGTCTGGCGGACCTCGACCTCGAGGCCGAGGTCGCGCCCCCACCCGACGCACTGGTGGGCCAGCTCGGCGTGGGTCGTCGTGCCGTAGATCTCCGGCTGCCGCCGGCCGAGCCGGCCCAGGTTGGGGCCGTTGAGGACGAGCACCTTCGTCATGACGGCAGCGTAGTGGCGCGGGCCCGTCGGACCTCGGCGGTGTCGGGGAGTGACGGGACGGTCCAGTCGGTGGGCGGCTGCCACGAGGTCCAATCCTCGTCGAGCGGCCAGTCGCGCCCCTCGACGAGCTCCTCGCGAGCCCACTCCGCGGCCGCGCGCACCTCGTCGGCGAGCTCGCGCGTGTAGCGTCCGCACACCACGGCGGCCTCGAGCTCGTCGGCGTCCTTGAGCCACAGCGTGCCGTCCGGGTCGAGCCACAGGTCGAGCACGAGGTCCCGGGTCGCGGTCTCGCCGCCGCACCGCCGGTGGGGCAGCTCCAGGTTGACGTAGTGCCCGGCGAAGGTGCCGTCGTCCTCCCAGAACAACCACACCGACCACGGGCGCCCCGTCGGGGCGATCCGCAGGATCCCGCCGCCCTGCCAACGGCTGACGGCCGTCGTGGCCGCCACGACGAACCGCTCGGCCAGCGGGATCTCACGCAGCAGGCGCCCGTCCGACGGGAGCCACGTGACGACCTCCGTGTGCTCGGCGAGCCAGACCACCAGTCCGCGCTCGTCGTCGCGGACGACCCGCACCGGCTCGATCCGCGGCCCGTAGCGCCACAGCAGCTCCTCGCCGTGGGCGAGGAAGGGTCGCGTGCCGTCCGGGCGCCAGCCGTCGCCGACACCGACGAGCCGCTGCGTCTCGAGCAGCGCGAGGTCCACGGGGCGGGGCGACGCGTCACCGACCAGTCGGGTCATCGTGCCGCCCGAGTCGCTGATGGTCGTGTCGTCGTCCCCCGAGGTGTCCGTCACCCGGCGGAGGCTATCGCGGCGTAGGCCGCCCGCAGGTCGTCCTCGCCGGGCCCGGCGAGGATCCGCGGCGTGGCGAGGTCGTCGAGCACGACGAAGCGCAGCTGCGAGCCGCGCGCCTTCTTGTCGATCCTCATCGCGGCGTGGAGGTCGTCGAAGGACGCGGCGTCGTACGTCGTCGGCAGGCCGACGCGGGACAGCGTCGCGCGGTGGCGCTCGACGAGGGCCGGGTCGAGGCTGCCGGCACGCGCCGCGAGCTCGGCGACGTAGACGCACCCGATGGCGACGGCCTCGCCGTGGCGCACGGCGTAGTCGCTGGTGCGCTCGATGGCGTGGGCGAGGGTGTGGCCGTAGTTGAGCACCTCGCGACCGGGGTGGCCGCCGGCGCCGCCGGTCTCCCTGAGGTCGTCGACGACGACGTCGACCTTGACCCTGATGGCCCGCTCGACCAGCTCGCGCAGCTCGTCGGAGTCCCAGGTCAGGTCGGCCGGATCGGTGCGCTCCACCACGTCGAGGATGGCGGGGTCGGCGATGAAGCCGCACTTGACGACCTCACCCAGGCCGGCGACGAGCTCCGCACGCGGCAACGACTCGAGCAGCGCGAGGTCGCACAGCACGCCGGCGGGCTCGTGGAAGGACCCGACGAGGTTCTTCCCGGAGCCGGTGTTGATGCCGGTCTTGCCGCCGACCGCGGCGTCGACCATCGCCAGCAGGGTCGTGGGCACGTGGACCACGCGCACGCCGCGCAACCACGTGGCGGCGACGAACCCCCCGAGGTCGGTGGTCGCTCCCCCGCCGATGGTCACCACCGCGTCGGACCGGGTGAAGCCGGCCTCGCCGAGCGCCTCCCAGCAGTCGGAGGCGACCGGCGCGGTCTTGGCGCGCTCGCCGTCGGGGAGGCCGAGCGCGAGGACGTCGTAGTGCTCCACCAGCGCGTCGACCACCGGGTCGGCCAGCTCGCCGAGGGTGCCGGCGTAGAGAACCGCGACGCGCTCGACCGACTCGCCCAGGACCGCCGGCAGCCGCTCGGACAGCCCGTGGCCGACCACGACGTCGTACGGCGACGCGCCAGCGACGTGCAGCACGGTGTCGCCGGACTCCTGCGGAGCCGGCAGGTCGGTGTGCTGATCGTGGCCCTGCCGCTCGGCCTGTCGCTGGGTGCGTTGCTGGTGGCGCTGCTGCTGCTTCCTGGTCTGGCGCTTCGTCATGCGAGCAGCCTCCGGACCTCCGCCGCCACCTCGTCGGCGGTGCGGCCGTCGGTGTCGACGGTGTGGGCGGCGACGGACTCGTAGACGGGGGTGCGCTCGTCGAGCAGCACCTTGATGCGCGCGCGCACGTTGCCGAGCAGCAGCGGGCGTCCGACCCCGAGGCCGACCCGCTTCACCGCGTCGGACAGGCCGACCCGGAGGAACACGACCGGCAGGCCGGCCAGCAGGTCGCGCGTCTCGGGTCGCAGGACGGCACCGCCGCCAAGCGCCAGGACGCCGTCGTGCTCCGCGAGCGCGGCGGCGACCGCGGCGGCCTCGAGGTCGCGGAAGTGGTCCTCACCCGACTCCACGAAGATGTCGGAGATCTCACGCCCGGTGCCGGCCTCGATGTCGGCGTCGGTGTCGCGGACGGGCAGGTCCCAGGCGTCACCGAGCAGGCCGGCGACCGTCGTCTTGCCCGCCCCCATGGGACCGACGAGGACGACGCGAGGGGCCATCAGCGGAACCTCAGGGTGTCGAGGTAGGACTCGGCGTTGCGCCGGGTCTCCCGCACCGAGTCGCCGCCGAACTTCTCCACCACGGCGTCGGCCAGCACGAGCGCCACCATCGCCTCCGCGACGATGCCCGCGGCCGGCACGGCGCAGACGTCGGAGCGCTGGTGGTGCGCGACGGCCGCCTCGCCGGTGGCCACGTCGACGGTCCGCAGCGCCTTGGGCACCGTGGCGATGGGCTTCATCGCCGCGCGCACCCGCAGCACCTCGCCGGTGGACATGCCGCCCTCGGTGCCGCCCGAGCGCCCGGAGGTGCGTCGCAGGCCCTCGTCGGTCGTGACGATCTCGTCGTGCGCCTGCGAGCCGGGGGTGTCGGCCAGGTCGAAGCCGTCGCCGACCTCGACCCCCTTGATGGCCTGGATGCCCATCAGCGCACCGGCGAGACGGCTGTCGAGGCGGCGGTCCCAGTGCACGTGCGAGCCGAGGCCCGGCGGGAGGCCGTGGACGACCACCTCGACGACGCCGCCGAGGGTGTCGCCGTCCTTGTGGGCCTCGTCGATCCGGGCGACCATCGCGGCACTGGCCTCGGGGTCGAGGCAGCGCACCTCGTCGGCGTCGAGCCGGTCGACGTCGTCGGGGGCGGGTACGACGCCCGCGGGCGCCTTGACGCCACCGAGCGCGACGACGTGGGACACGACCCGCGCCCCGACGGCCTGCTCGAGGAAGTTGGAGGCCACCCGGCCGAGCGCGACGCGGGCTGCGGTCTCGCGGGCGGAGGCGCGCTCCAGGATCGGGCGTGCCTCGTCGAAGTCGTACTTCTGCATGCCGACCAGGTCGGCGTGGCCGGGCCGCGGGCGGGTCAGCTTGGCGTTGCGGGCGAGCGCCTCGAGCTCGACGGGGTCGACCGGGTCGGCCGACATGACCTTCTCCCACTTCGGCCACTCGGTGTTGCCGACCTCGATGGCGACCGGACCGCCCTGCGTCTCACCGTGGCGCACGCCGCCGAGCACGCGGACCCGGTCCTGCTCGAACTTCATCCGCGCGCCGCGGCCGTAGCCCAGACGGCGCCGGGCCAGCGCGTCGGCGAGGTCGTCGGAGGTGACGCGGACGTGGGCGGGCAGCCCCTCGAGGATCGCCACCAGCGAGGGACCGTGGGATTCGCCTGCTGTGAGCCATCGGAGCATGGGTGAAGTGTCTCAGCCCCACATGCGCCCAGCGAGCGCAGTCCCCCAGACGAGACCCACCAACGCCCCGCCGACCATGAACGGACCGAAGGGGAACGACTTCTTGAGCAGGCTGCGATCGCGCCGCGCCAGCAGCACGACGAGCGCCGGGACCACGAAGAGCACGAAGCTCGACCACAGGCCGATCACCAGCGCCCCCCAGCCGGCCCAGCCCAGCACCAGCCCGACGGGTGCCGCCAGCCGGACGTCGCCGAAGCCCATCCCCGCCGACCGCACGAACCACAGCACCCAGAAGAACGACCGGGCGAGCACCATCGCGGCGAGGGCGCGGACGAGCGCCTCGCGCTCGCCCGTCGCGAGGCCCACCACGGTCACCACGACGACGGCGGCGAGGGTGACGGGCACGACGACCACGCGGGGCAGCAGCCGGGTGTGCCAGTCGATCGTCGACAGGGCGACCGCGACCGGGGTCAGCGGCACGAGCCACAGCAGCGGCCAGTCCGGGCCGGTGGCAGCGCCCAGGAGGGCCGCGGCGAGCGCCGAGACCGCCGCGCTCCGCCAGGCCAGCCCCGGACGCGAGGCGATGTCGGCGTAGAGCATCTTCGGCGGCTCGTCGGACGGGGTGTCCGCCTCCCCCGCCTGCTTCGGCGCGGGCTCGGGCACGCGGGCGATCAGCCGCGGGACCAGCAGGCCGCCCGCACCGGCGACCAGGGCAGCGACGAGCGCGGCGAGAACGGTGTCGGTCACGGGGTCATTCAACCGGCAGTGCGCGCCGCGAGGGCGCGTTCGCCTGCTTCTCGCAGGACGTCCACCGCGACCTTGCGGCCGGTGAACAGCTCGACCTGCAGGACGGCCTGGTGCACGAGGAGGTCCAGGCCGCCGACGACGGTCCGTCCGGCCGCCGAGGTGACGAGCGGCGTGGGCCACGGGTCGTAGAGGACCTCGAAGACGACCGGCGCGCCCGCGCACCGCGCGACCAGCTCCGGGCTCTGCGCCGACGCGGGGATGGTCGACACCACGACGTCGGCAGCGAAGCCGGCGGGTTCCCCGCCCACGGAGGCCAGCGACGTCACGACGACGTCGGGAGCGGCCGGGTGCGCCCGGAGGGCGGCGAGCGTGTCGGCCGCCCGGGACTCCTCCCGGACCGCCAGCGCGATGTCGCGCACGCCGAGGTCGGCCAGCGCGAGGCCGACCGAGGTGGCCGTGGCCCCTCCCCCGAGGATCGTCGCCGTCGCGAGCGGCGACGACGTGCGCTCACGGATCGCCGCGACGGCCCCGGGCAGGTCGGTGTTGTCGCCGACCCGGGTGCCGTCGTCCTCGAGCACGAGCGTGTTGACCGCACCCGCCAGGCCCGCCCGGTCCGTGAGCCGGTCGACCAGCGCGAGGGCCTCCCGCTTGAGGGGCATGGTCAGCGACAGCCCGCGCCACTCGGCGCCGAGGCCCGCCAGGAAGTCCGCGAGCCCACCGGAGGCGACCCGGTGGGCGTCGTAGGTCCAGTCCAGCCCCAGCTCGCCGTAGGCCGCCCGGTGCAGCACCGGCGACAGCGAGTGGGCGACCGGGTCGCCCAGCACGCCGCAGCGCCGGGTCAGCACCGGTCGGAGGTCTCGCAGTAGGCCTTGTACTCGTCGCGGCCCTCGAGGAAGCCGTCGTAGTCCTCGTAGAACTTCGTCTCGCCCGTGGCGAGGTCGACCGTGACGTAGTAGTACCAGTCGCCGTCGGCCGGGTTGGCCGCGGCGGCGATCGCCTCGTCGCCGGGGGCCTCGATCGGGGTCGGCGGGAGGCCGGCGTTGATGCGCGTGTTGTAGGGCGTGTCCTCGGCCAGCTGCTCGGGCGTCAGCTCGGTCGAACCGGGCGAGAGCCCGAGGCCGTAGGCGATGGAGGCGTCGATGCCGAGCGTGCCGTTGGTGCCGCCCTTGTCGCCGGGACCGTCGAGGCGGTTGTAGATCACCCGGGAGATCTTCGGCATGTCCTCGCCGCGGCCCTCGGCCTCGATGAGGGAGGCGATGATCATCAGCTCGCCGGGCGTCTTGCCGAGCTCGGCCGCCTTGGCCTCGAGGTCGGCCTCCTCGGCCGCCTGCCGCCACCGGTCGACCATCATCTTGAGGACCCGCACCGGCTTCATGCCCGGCTTGATCTCGTAGGTGGCCGGGAACAGGTAGCCCTCGGCGTTGCCCTCGGCGTAGTCGGGCAGGCCGATCTTGTCGGGCTGCTGGAGCGCGCGGTTCCACGCCTGCTCGGGGAAGTCGGTGTTCTGCGCGAGCGTCGAGACGATCTCGGTGAGCCGGAGGCCCTCGGGGATCGTGACGGTCGGGAAGCCGATGAGATTGGCGGGGTCGACGAGGACCTCGAGGGCGTCGGCGGCCTTCATCTCCTTCTGGAGCTCGTAGGCGCCGACCTGGATGCCCGCGGCGTCGGGCTCGTTGGCGGCCGCGTCGATGAACGCCTGGACCGACTTGGTGACGCCCTCGGCCTTGAGGTTGCGACCGATCTGGGCGGTCGTGTCGCCCTCGTTGACGGTGAACTCGACCGAGCCCTTCCCCGGGCCCGGGTAGTCGTCGGGACCCTGGAACTGGTCGGCGACCCACGAGACGCCCTGCGTCAGCGCGACGTAGAACCCGCCGAGGAGCACCACGAGCGCGACCAGCACCGCGAGGCAGCCCTTGAGGCCACGTCCCTTGCGGCGCTTGCCGCCCGGGACGTACTCGTAGTCCTCGAGCTCCTCGCGCTCGTCCGCACGCACGGCGTCGTCCGGACGGGTCTCGTGCTCACTCATCTGTCTGCGTCACCTCGACGATCTCTCCCGGTGCGTGTCCGCTCGACCGCTCCGTGTCCAGTGCAGTCTGCAGGATCAGCACGGCCGCTGCCTGATCGACCACGGCGCGTCGCTTGGCCCCCCGGCGGCCCTGCTCGCGCAGGATCGACTCGGCCGACACCGTGGTCAGTCGTTCATCACACAGCCTGACAGGCACAGGAGCAACTCGGCGAGCCAGCCGGCCGGCGAGCGCGCGGGCCTTCTCGGCCGCCGGTCCCTCCGACCCGTTGAGCGAGCGCGGCAGCCCGACCACGACCTCGACCGCCTCGAGCTCGGCGACCAGCTGCGCGAGACGACGTACGTCGCCCTTGCCGCTGCGCACCGTCTCCACGGGGGTGGCGAGGAAGCCGGAGGGGTCGCTGCTCGCGACGCCGATCCGGGCATCGCCCGGGTCGACGCCGAGCCGCACCCCGGTCCGCATCCTCAGCCCTGCACCTTCGCCGCGACCTCCTGGGCCACGAGTGTGAGGGCCTCGTCGATGCGGGAGGCGTCGGTGCCGCCGCCCTGGGCGACGTCGTCCTTGCCGCCGCCCTTGCCGCCGAGGAGGGGTCCGACGGCGCGGACCAGCTCGCCGGCGGACAGCCCGCGGCTGCGCGCCTCGTCGTTGGTGGCGGCCACCACGGACACCTTGCCGTCGGCCTGGCCGATGATCACCACGACGCCGGGCTCGCCCTGCGGGAGACGTCCCCGGACGTCCATCGCCAGGTTGCGTACGTCGCCTCCACCGGCGCCGTCGGCACGGTGGGCCACGACCTTGACCGCGCCGACCTGCGTCGCACCGGCCGCCAGGTCGGCGCTGGCGCCCAGGAGCTGGGCAAGACGGGCCTTCTCGAGCTCCTTCTCGGCGGCCTTGAGCCGCTCGGTGAGCCCCTGCACGCGCCCGACGAGGTCGTCGGGCTGGGTCTTGAGCAGGCCGGTGAGCTGGGCGACCACGTCGCGCTCGCGGGCGAGGTAGCCGAAGCCCTCGACGCCGGTGAGCGCCTCGACGCGACGGTTGCCGGAGCCGACGCTCGTCTCGCCGGTCACCACGACGGTGCCGATCTGCGACGAGTGGTCGACGTGCGTGCCACCGCACAGCTCACGCGACCAGGGCCCGCCGATCTCCACGACCCTGACCTTGGTGTTGTCGTAGGTCTCGCCGAAGAGCGCGATCGCGCCCCACTCCTTGGCCTGCTCGAGGGTCATGTAGTCCCACGACACGGGCAGGTCGGCGCGCAGCGCCTGCTGCGAGACGAGCTCGATGTCGCGCACCTGCTCGGGGCTCAGCGCCTGCGTCCAGCCGAAGTCGAGGCGGAGGTAGCCCGGCCGGTTGTAGGAGCCGGACTGGAGGGCGGTGGGACCGAGCACCTCGCGCAGCGCGGCGTGCACGACGTGGGTGCCGGAGTGCGCCTGGCGGGCGCCGGTGCGCCACTCGGGGTCCACCCGGGCGTGCACGAGCCGCGACGCGTCGAGCTCGCCGTCGAGGACGCGCACCTGGTGCACGACCAGGCCCTTGATCGGGCGCTGGACGTCGATGACCTCGAGCTGCCCGCCGTCGAAGACGATCGTGCCCGCGTCGGCCACCTGGCCGCCGGACTCGGCGTAGAACGGCGTGCGGTCGAGCACGAGCTCGCCGATCTCGCCCTGCGTCAGACGCTGGGCGGGGGCCCCGCCGCTGAGCAGCGCCAGCGGCTTCGACTCGGTCTCGAGCGTCTCGTAGGCCAGCCACTCGGTCGGGCCGAACTCGTCGAGGATCCCGCGGTAGGCCGCGGTGTCGCCGTGCGCGCCCTTCTTGGCGCGCGCGTCGGCCTTGGCGCGCTCACGCTGCTCGGCCATGAGGCCACGGAAGCCCTGCTCGTCGACCTGGAGGCCCTGCTCGGCCGCCATCTCCAGGGTCAGGTCGATCGGGAAGCCGTAGGTGTCGTGCAGGGCGAAGGCGCGCTCGCCGGACAGCACCGAGCCGCCCGACCGCTTCACCTCGCTCGCGGCGGTGTCGAAGATCTGCGTGCCGGCCTGGAGCGTCTTGCGGAACGCGTCCTCCTCGGCGTAGGCCACCTGCGAGATGCGCGGCCAGTCGGTGAGCAGGTTGTCGTACGTCTCCCCCATCTTGTCGCGGGAGACCGGCATCAGCTCGGGCAGCACGCGGTCCTCGCAGCCGAGGAGGCGCATCGAGCGGACCGCGCGGCGCAGGAGCCGGCGCAGGACGTAGCCTCGGCCGTCGTTGCCGGGCGCCACGCCGTCGCCGATGAGCATCATCGAGGAACGCACGTGGTCGGCGATGACCCGGAACCGCACGTCGTCCTCGTGGTCGGCGCCGTACGTCCTGCCGGTGAGCTGCTCGGCCCTGGCGATCACGGGGTAGACCACGTCGATCTCGTACATGTTCTGCTTGCCCTGCAGCAGCAGCGCGACACGGTCGAGGCCCATGCCGGTGTCGATGTTCTTCTTCGGCAGCGACCCGGCGATGTCGAAGTCGGACTTGGAGCGGACGGCGCTCAGGTCGTCCTGCATGAAGACGAGGTTCCAGATCTCCAGCAGCCGGTCCTCGAGCTCGACCGGCATGTCGGGTCCGAGCGTGGTCGGGTCGAAGTCGGGACCGAAGTCCGGGCCGCGGTCGTAGAGGATCTCCGAGCACGGGCCGCCCGGCCCGGGCACGCCCATCGACCAGTAGTTCTCCTTGTTGCCCAGCTCGACGATGCGCTCGCGCGGCAGGCCCGTCACCTTCATCCAGTAGCCGATGGCCTCCTCGTCACCGACGAGGACCGACGGGTAGAGACGGTCCTCCTCGAGCCCGAAGCCGCCCTCCTCCACCGGCTTGGTGATCAGGGTCCACGCCAGCTCGATGGCGCGCTCCTTGAAGTAGTCGCCGAAGGAGAAGTTGCCGCACATCTCGAAGAACGTGCCGTGCCGGGTGGTCTTGCCGACGTCCTCGATGTCGGGGGTCCGGATGCACTTCTGGACGCTCGTGGCGCGGTCGAAGGGCGGGGTCTCCTGGCCGAGGAAGTAGGGCTTGAAGGGCACCATGCCCGCGTTGACGAACAGCAGGTTGGGGTCGTCGGCGAGCAGCGAGGCGGAGGGCACCACGGCGTGTCCGGCGGCCTCGAAGTGCGCGAGGAAGCGGCGGCGGATCTCGGCGGTGTCCATCAGTTCTCGTTCTCCATCTCGTGGTGCCTGGTCGTCAGCTGCGGTGTCCCGGTCTCGGTCCCGGTCTCGAGCGAAGTGGGCCGCAGGCCGAGCTGCTCGCGCAACTCGGTTTCTCGCTCGGCACGGCCCTGCTGGACCTCGTCGGCGAAGAGCCGGGCGCCGACCTGCCACCCGCGCACCCGGTCGCGCAGGCCGTCGGCGGTGAGGGACTCGGCGACGCGGCGGGCGCGGGCAGCGGCGTACACCCCGACCCCCGCCCCGGCGACGAACCAGAGAGGGCGACCCATCAGGCGACGTCCTCCCCGAGCGGTCCCGGGCCGCCGCCACGCGTGGCCGCCCGCTCGCGGGCACGGAACTCCCGCAACGCCTGCTTGACCTCGGCGCGACGCTCACGACCCGCACGGCGGGTCTCCTGCCGGACCTCGAAGCGGATGCGGTTGCGGGACTCGGGCGACAGTGCGCGGCGCAGGCCGTAGGTCCAGCCGGCCGCCTTCACCACGGTCTCGCGGGCGACGATGTCGGCGAAGAGGCGACCGTCGATGGGGCGCGCCACCGGCACCGCCCCGACCGTGGGCGCGTCGTCCTCGCGCGGACCGCCCACCTGGGTGATCACGAAGGCGGTCGTGTCCGCGTCGGCGACGGGTGGCGCCTGCGCCGCCGGGCTCGCGGGCACGGCGACGCGCTCGGCGAGCGAGGCCGCGAGGGCCTCCGCCCGGCGGGCCCGGCGGAGCGCGAGCAGCGCGACGACGAGCGCGACGAGCGCCACTGCGCCCGCGGCACCCGGTCCCACCTGCTCCATCGTCACGGCGCCGAGCCTACAAGCCTCGCAGGGGCTCAGGGGATGGCGAGGTCCCCCGACGGGCGCACGCGCGCCGCACCAGCACCTGGGCGGCCGGTTGCTCCACTACGCGAGGTCATCCACCCCGGACGATGCGTCGTACGCGCTCCCAGCGTTCCTTGACGCCGGCCTCGGCGCCGAGCGACGTCGGCTTGTAGTAGGCCGCGTCACTGAGCACGTCGGGGAGGTACTGCTGCTCGGCCACGCCGAAGGGCTCGTCGTGCGGGTAGGCGTAGCCCTTGCCGTGGCCGAGGTCCTTCGCGCCGCCGTAGTGGGCGTCACGCAGGTGGGCGGGCACCTGGCCGATCCTGCCGGCCTTCACGTCGGCGATCGCCGCGTCGATCGCGGTGATCACGGCGTTGGACTTGGGCGCGACGGCGAGGTGGATGGTGGCCTGCGCGAGGTTGATGCGGGCCTCCGGCATGCCGATCAGCTGCACGGCCTGGGCCGCCGCGACCGCGGCCTGCAGCGCCGTCGGGTCCGCGAGGCCGACGTCCTCGCTGGCGTGCACCACGAGCCGGCGGGCGATGAAGCGGGGATCCTCCCCCGCCTCGATCATCCGCGCGAGGTAGTGCAGCGCTGCGTCGGGGTCGGAGCCGCGGATGGACTTGATGAAGGCCGAGATGACGTCGTAGTGCTGGTCGCCCTGGCGGTCGTAGCGCACCGCCGCCTGGTCGACGGCCGTCTCGGCGGTGGCGAGGTCGATCGCCTCGAGGCCGTTGCTCGCCGCGGCACCCGCGGCGGCCTCCAGGTAGGTGAGGGCGCGCCGCGCGTCGCCACCCGCCAGTCGTACGAGGTGCGCCCGGGCGTCGTCGTCGAGCGCGGTGCTGCCGGCCATCCCACGCTCGTCCGCCAGGGCCTGGTCGATCACCTCGGCGACGTCGTCGTCGGTCAGCGACTGCAGGCGCAGCAGCAGGCTGCGGGACAGCAGCGGGCTGATGACGGAGAAGAACGGGTTCTCCGTGGTCGCCGCGATCAGCGTGACCCAGCGGTTCTCCACGCCGGGCAGCAGCGCGTCCTGCTGGGCCTTGGTGAAGCGGTGCACCTCGTCGACGAACAGCACCGTCTCCTGCCCGCCCCGCGCGAGCTCGGCCCGGGCACCGTCGATGGCGGCCCGGACCTCCTTGACGCCCGCCGCGACCGCCGACACCTCGACGAACCGGCGCCGGGTCTGCTGGCTGACGATCGCGGCGATGGTCGTCTTGCCGGTGCCCGGCGGACCCCAGAGGAGCAACGACATCGACTGGTCGCCCTCGATCAGCCGGCGCAGGGGCGACCCGGCGGCCCGCAGCTGCTGCTGCCCGACGAGCTCGTCGATCGTGCGCGGTCGCATCCGCACCGCCAGGGGCGCCGAGGCGTGGGTGTTGGCGCCGAGCGACCCGGCGCTCGGCACCTGCCCGGACGCGGATCCGGGCGCGGGTTGCCCCGCGCCCGGTATCTCGAACAAGCCGTCCACGCCGGTGAGTATCCCCCGACGCCGTCGGGGTGCTCCTCAGACCCCCGTCGTGTGCTTCGACTTGAGGTCGTACCAGGTGTCCTCGTAGCCCGGGATGGTGAGCTGCTTGTTGGTGGGCGTGGCCCCGGGCACCGGGGTGCCCTGGTCGTCCACACCGAGCAGGTCGGTGGTCACGGGCGTGGCGGGGTGGGCACCCAGCTCGCCGGCGAAGTGGCAGGCCACCTTGTGGCGCTGGCCGATCTGGAGCAGCGGCGGCTCGACCTTCGCGCAGATCTCCTGGGCGAACTGGCAGCGGGTGCGGAACCGGCAGCCCGAGGGCGGGTTGATCGGGCTCGGCACGTCGCCCTCGAGACGGATGCGCTCGCGGCGCCCGCCGATGGCGGCCTGCTTCACGTCGGGCACCGCCGAGAGCAGCGCCTGCGTGTAGGGGTGGTGCGCGTGGCCGTAGATCGTGTCGCGGTCGCCGATCTCCACGATCTTGCCGAGGTACATCACCGCCACCTCGGGGCAGAAGTGCCGCACCACCGCGAGGTCGTGGGCGATGAAGAGGAAGGCGATGTCGAACTCGCGCTGCAGGTCCTGGAGCAGGTTGACCACCTGCGCCTGGATCGACACGTCGAGCGCGGAGACCGGCTCGTCGGCGACCAGGAGCTTGGGGTTGAGCGTGAGGGCCCGGGCGATGCCGATGCGCTGGCGCTGGCCACCGGAGAACTCGTTCGGATAGCGGTTGTAGTGCTCCGGGTTGAGCCCCACCACCTCGAGCAGCTCCTGGACCCGCGGCAGGATCTTGTCCTTCGGCACGATCTTGTGGACCGCGAGGGGCGAACCCACGATCGTGCCGACGGTGTGACGCGGGTTCAGCGAGGTGTAGGGGTCCTGGAAGATCATCTGGACGTCGCGACGCAGCGGCCTCATCTCCGAGTTGGAGAGCTTGGCCAGGTCCTTGCCCTCGAACATCATCGACCCGCCGGTCGGCTTGTAGAGGCGGGTGATGAGCCGGCCGGTCGTGGACTTGCCGCAGCCGGACTCGCCGACCAGGCCGAGCGACCCTCCGCGCGGGACCTCGAACGACACGCCGTCGACGGCCTGGACGTGTCCGACGGTCCTCCGGATGAGTCCCGAGGACTTCACGGGGAAGTACATCTTCAGGTTGTCGACCGAGATGATCGGCTCAGCGAGGGGGTTGAGCGCGGTGGCGGCGTGCCCCAGCTCGGCCAGCTCGTGGAAGTCCAGCGGCGCCTTCACCACCTCGTGGTCGTCCACCACGTCGGGTGCGTGGTGGGACAGGTCCCGCTCCCCCGTCTCTGCCGCGTTGGCGCCGATCTCGCTGGCGTCGATCCCCACCTTGGCGTTGGGGTCCTGGCTCATCGGGTCTCCTCAGCGAGGTCGGGGGCGATCTCCGGAAGCACTTCCGTCAGGTAGATCTCCTCGGGATTGGGCAGGTGGCACCGCTTGAGGTGGCCGGCACGGTTGCTGGCCGGCGTCAGCTCGGGCAGCTCCGTGAAGCAGAGGTCGCCCGGCACCTTGTCCCGGTGCGAGCAGCGGGGATGGAACGAGCAGCCCGACGGGGGGCGCAGCAGGCTGGGCGGGTTGCCCGGGATCGGGATGAGGCGCGCGTCCGTGGAGGCACCCACCTCGGGGATGCTGGAGAGCAGACCCCACGAGTAGGGCATCTCGGGACGGGTGAGGATCTCCTTCGTCGTCCCGAACTCCACGCAGCGCCCGGCGTACATCACGAGCACGTCGTCGGCCATCTCGGCGATGACCCCGAGGTCGTGGGTGATGATGATGACGGCGGAGTTGAACTCGCGCTGCAGGTCCTGGAGCAGGTCGAGGATCTGCGCCTGCACCGTCACGTCGAGTGCCGTCGTGGGCTCGTCGGCGATCAGCAGCGACGGGTCGTTGATCAGGCCCATCGCGATCATGACGCGCTGCCGCATGCCGCCGGAGAACTGGTGGGCGAAGTCGTCCACGCGGCGGTCGGGCTGCGGGATGCCGACCCGGTCGAGCATCTCGATCGCCTTGCGACGGCCGTCTCGCTTGGATGCCTTCGGGTGGTGCATGGCGTACGCCTCGGCGAGCTGGTCGCCGACGCGGTAGAACGGGTGCAGGGCCGCCAGGGCGTCCTGGAAGATCATCGCCATCGCGTTGCCGCGGAGCTTGCGCATGCGGCTCTCGGACAGCCCGACGATCTCGGTGCCGCCCAGGCGGATGGAGCCGGAGATCTCGCTCGACTTGGCGTCGTGCAGGCCCATCACCGCCATGCTGGAGACCGACTTCCCGGAGCCGGACTCACCGACGATGCCGAGTGTCTTGCCCAGCTCGACCGAGTAGCTCAGCCCCTTCACGGCCTGCACCGGCCCGTCCTGGGTCGGGAACGTCACCGTGAGGTCCTCCACCTGGAGGTACGGCCCGTCGACGTCGGTGGGTGACGACGCGGAGGAGGGGGACGTGATGGTCAAGAGAGCCTCACTCGGGGGTCCAGAACGCTGTAGATGACGTCGACGACGATGTTGGAGATGATCAGGACGGCGGCGCCGAACAGGGCGGTGGCGGCGACCACGGGCAGGTCACGCTGGTTGACCGCCTGCAGGGCCCACAACCCGATGCCGTCGATGTTGAAGATTCGCTCGGTGAAGATCGTACCTGCGAGCAGGGTGCCGAACTCGATGCCGAAGATCGTGATGACGGGCACCAGCGCGGAGCGCAGGGCGTGCTTGTAGACGACGGTGTTGTCCCTCAGGCCCTTGGCCTTGGCGGTGCGGATGTAGTCCTCGTTGAGCACCTCGACCATCGACCCACGCGAGTAGCGGGTGTAGGTGGTGCATCCGAACGCTCCCAGCGCGAACCAGGCGAGGGCCATCCCGGAGAACCACTTGGCTGGGTTCTCGGTGATCGGGAAGTAGCCGGTCTCCGAGAAGAGCGGTATCTCCCAGCTGATGGTCAGGAACAACCACGTCAGGAGGGCGAAGAGGTAGTAGGGGATGGACGAGATGACCAGGAAGCTCGAGACGAGCGCCTTGTCCGTCACTGTCCCCCGTCTTCGGGCCGCGGCCACACCGATGGGGATGCCGAGGGTCAGGTAGAGGAACGCGCCGCCGATGGCCACCGAGAACGTGGCCGGCATGCGGTCCTTCATCTCCTCGAACACCGGGGCCTTGGTCCGGTAGGAGTACCCCAGGCACGGGGCCGGGCACTCGAAGACCTTGGTGCTGCCGAACTGGATCTCGCGCCCGGCCACGACACCCTTCATGAACGTGCCGTACTCCTCGTACCACGGGTTGTTGAAGCCGAGGTTCTCGCGGAACACCTCGAGGCGCGCGGGGGTGCAGCGGTTGCTGGTGTCCCGGTCGCAGATCGTCTGGGCGGGCTCCGAGGGTCCGTACCAGAAGAGCAGGAACACGCTCATCGAGATGAGGAACAGGACCACCACGCCCGAGAGCAGGCGCTTGACGACATAGGCGAACACGAGGATTTCCCTCCGGGGGTTGTGAGCAGCTGTCGGCACGGCCGACACACGGTGGTGTGGGGGCCCCGGTCGACGGGGCCCCCACACCGAGGTGGAGCAGGATCGGCTCAGTCAGCCGATCCCAGGATCACTGAGCGACGTAGAGATCCTTGTAGTTGGGAGCGCCGAGGGCACCGTCACCGGTCGGGTTCCCGATCTTCTCGCCGAAGGCGAACAGGTCGTTGCGGAACGCGGTCGGGATGATCGGGTAGTACTCGGTCTCGATCTCCTCGTCGAGGGCACCCCAGGCGTCGGGCTGGTCCTCGAGCGGCATGGTGCCGATCTCGTCCATCTTGGCGTCAGCCGACTCCTCCGAGAAGAACGCCGTGTTGTAGGTGGCGCCCGTGCGGAGCAGGGCCGGGATCATCGTGGAGCCGGACGGCCAGTCCGAGCACCAGTTGACACCGCGGAGGTTGAGCTTCTTGTTGATCTTGTTGTCCGGGTCGGTCCAGATCGTGTAGAGCGAGGTCTCGATCGGCACGGGGTAGGACGTGACCTTGAAGCCGGAGTCGGTGAGACCCTTCTCGATCTGCTTCTGAGCAGCCTCGGTGGTCGGCGAGCCGGTGTTGTAGGCCATGTGGATCTCATAGCCCTCCTCGCCGGCCTCGGCCAGGATCTCCTTCGCCTTCTCGGGCTGGTAGGTGATCTGCTCACCGTCGACCTGGTAGTCGGACTTGCCCGCCATGCCGGGAGGCATGATCGAGTTCGCCGGGACGCGGGTCACGCCGGGAACCTCACCGGAGGCCTGCCACACGCTCTCGTACGGGTAGGCGTACGCCAGGGCCTTGCGGATCTCCGGCGTGGTCTTCTCGTAGTCGGGCGCCCAGAAGCTGGTGCACTGAGCGGACTGCTGCACGAGGCGGTCGCCGAGGTCCTGGTTGAACTTGGCGTAGTTCTCGGCCGTGATCTGGGTCGCGAGGGACGTCTGCGACTCGGTGTTGCCGCTGAGCATCAGCTCGTCGGTCTGGGTCGGGTCAGCAGCGAACTTGAAGACCCACTTGTCGGCGTACTGGTGACGGGCCGGGTCGGAGTCGGCCACCCAGGCGTCGTTCTTGACGAGCACGAGCTCCTCGCTCGGGCGGAACGACTCGACCTTGTAGGGGCCGGTCGACAGCGGGCTGCGGCCGTACTCCGGCGGGTCAGAGACCTTGCCGAGCGGGGACGGGCCCATCGCCATGAAGGCGCCCCAGTAGTCCATGTCCGGGAACGGCATGGACATCTTGATGGTCACCGTGCGGGCGTCCTCGTCGAACGTGATGCCCTTGTAGTCCTTGCCCTTGTCGGTGTAAGGACCCTTGTACTTGTCGGCGTCGAGGAAGTAGTGCGTGGAGTACTCGGTGCCGGGGCCCGACGGGAAGGCGGTGGAGTCGAGCGAGCGCTCGATGCCCCAGGCGACCTCCTCAGCGGTGATCGGCTTGCCGTCCTCCCAAGTGGCGTCGTCACGGATCGTGAACGTCCACTCGGTGAAGTCGTCGTTGGGCTGGCCCAGGTCGGTCGCGAGGTCCGGGACGAGGACCATCTCGCCGGTCTCGTTGTCGCGGGCGTACTGGGTCAGCGACCGGTGCGTGAGCGCCTGCTGGATCGAGTTGCCCGTCACCGACCAGCCGTTGGTCGGGTCGAGGTCCTCCGGGCCCGGGTCGTCCGGCAGGTACACCGTGATGGTGCCACCGGCCGAAGCACCCTCGACCTCGGGCGCGGGGCCCTGGCGCTCCGCGTCCTTGGCAATGGTCTCCGAAGCATCCTTGAAGCCCTGGTCGCCACTGGCGCCGCCGGTCTCGTCGTCGTTCCCGCCGCCGCCGCCACAGGCAGCGAGGGTGACGAGCGCGGCACTGGTGGCGAGTGCTGCCGCCGCCTTGGTCCGTCTCATTGTCCAGCCTTTCGTTGTTGTTCGCACACCGGAGCGCCCGGGGTGACGTGTGTGGGTTCCGCCTCAGCGGCGGGTCTTGGGGTCGAACGCGTCACGAACCGCGTCGCCCAGGAGGTTGAGCGAGAGCACCAGGGCCACCACGCCGATCAGCGGCTGCCAGAGGAACGCGGCGTAGTTGCTCCAATAGGGCACCGCGTTGGCGATCGTCTGCCCCCACGAGGCGCTGCCCGTGACGCCGATGCCGAGGAACGCGAGGCCGGCCTCCGCCGCCACGAACGCGGGCAGCATCAGCGAGATGCTGATGACGATCGGTGCCGTCAGGTTGGGCAGGAGCTCCTTGAACAGGATGCGCCAGGTGGGCATGCCCAGCACCCGGGCCGCGTGGATGAACTCACGCTCGCGCAGGGAGAGCACCTCGCCGCGGATCAGGCGGGCGACCGTCATCCAGCCGAACATCGACAGGATGAGGATCAGCGAGCCGATCTGGATGGTCTCGTAGCTGTCGCTGGTGCCGAAGCGGTCGATGATGATCGGGGCGATCGTCAGCGCGGCGAGCAGGAACGGGATGGTGAGGAAGAAGTCGGTGATGAACGACAGGATCTTGTCGACCACACCACCGGCGAACCCGGAGACCAGGCCGACCACGATGCCGACCACGGACGAGAAGAGCGTCGCCGCGCCGGCGATCAGCAAGGACGTGCGGCACCCGTAGACCCAGTGGGCCAGGTTGTCCGCGCCGGTGCGCGGCGCGAGGCCGAACGGGTGCTCGGGGTCGAACGAGTGGAACGGCGGGCCGGTCTTCGGGTAGCCGACGCCCGGCTCGGCGAAGTTGCACTCCAGGACGTCGCACGCGGTGACCGTGTCGAGGCTGACGCCGAACGCCTTGGCGATCAGGTCGGCGAAGATCGCCACCAGGATGAAGAAGAGCACGACCGCCGCGCAGACCAGGGCGATCTTGTCGCGGCGCAGCCGCGCCATGGCGATCTGGAACGGCGACTTGCCGGAGATCTCCTTGGCCTGCGCGCTGTTGGGATCGGTGATCTCCGGTTCGTCGCTGAGCGAGCCCAGGGTCTCAGGCCCCGTCGCTTGTGCCGACATTCTCTCCCCATCAGGTTCGGGTCCGGTGCTGTCCGGCGGGCCCTCCGGGGACCGCGCCGAACGGGACTCTATGTGACCCACGACGCGTGGACGATCACTGACGGGTAACGATCCCGTTACGACGCGTTGTCCCGGACGTCACCGTGACGCCCGGGCAAACGTGCGGAGGATCACTCCCCCGGCGGGACGTCCTTCACCGGTGAGGCGTCGACACCGGCTTCCTTGCGCTGCTCCGGGGTGATGGGGGCAGGCGCCGCCGTGAGCGGGTCGTAGCCGCCCCCGGACTTCGGGAAGGCGATGACGTCGCGGATCGAGTCCGTGCCCGCGAGGAGGGCCACGATGCGGTCCATGCCGACGGCGATGCCGCCGTGCGGGGGCGCCCCGAACTTGAAGGCGTCGAGCAGGAAGCCGAACTTCTCCTGCGCCTCGTCCTCCGACAGGCCCATCACCGCGAACACGCGCTTCTGGATGTCGCCGCGGTGGATACGGATGGACCCGCCGCCGAGCTCGTTGCCGTTGCAGACGATGTCGTAGGCGTAGGCCAGGGCGCTGCCGGGGTCGGTGTCGAAGGTGTCGAGGTACTCGGGCTTCGGGCTGGTGAAGGCGTGGTGCACCGCCGTCCACGCACCCGCGCCGACGGCGACGTCGCCGCTGGCGACCGCGTCGGAGCTCGGCTCGAAGAGCGGCGCGTCGACGACCCACGTGAAGGCGAACGTCGAGTCGTCGAGCATCCCGCCGCGGCGGCCGATCTCGAGGCGGGCGGCGCCGAGCAGCGCACGGCTGCTCTTGGCCGGTCCAGCGGCGAAGAAGATGCAGTCGCCCGGCTCGGCGCCCACGTGGGCGGCGAGGCCGTCGCGCTCGGCGTCGGTGAGGTTCTTCGCGACCGGGCCGCCGAGCTCGCCGTCCTCGGCGATCGTGACGTAGGCCAGGCCCTTGGCGCCGCGCTGCTTGGCCCAGTCCTGCCAGGCGTCGAACTGGCGACGCGGCTGGCTGCCGCCGCCCGGCATCACGACGGCGCCGACGTAGTCGGCCTGGAACACCCGGAACGTGGTGTCCTTGAAGTAGTCGGTGCACTCGACGAGCTCGAGGCCCATCCGGAGGTCGGGCTTGTCGGACCCGTACTTCGCCATCGCCTCGGCGTACGTCATCCGCGGCAGCGGCCGCTGGATGGTGTGGCCGGCCTGGGCCCACATGGCCTCCAGGACGTCCTCCATCAGCTCGATGACGTCCTCCTGGTCCACGAAGCTCATCTCGATGTCGAGCTGGGTGAACTCCGGCTGCCGGTCGGCGCGGAAGTCCTCGTCGCGGTAGCAGCGCGCGATCTGGTAGTAGCGCTCCATGCCGCCGACCATGAGCAGCTGCTTGAAGAGCTGGGGGCTCTGCGGCAGGGCGTACCAGCTGCCGGGCGCGAGGCGCGCGGGCACGAGGAAGTCGCGGGCGCCCTCGGGCGTGGACCGCGTCAGCGTGGGGGTCTCGACCTCGACGAAGTCGCGCGCGTCGAGCACGTCGCGGGCGGCCTTGTTGATCTTGCTGCGCAGGCGCAGGGCGGCGTTGGGACCGGAGCGGCGCAGGTCGAGGTAGCGGTGCTTGAGGCGGGCCTCCTCGCCGACCTCGCCGCCCTTGTGGCCGGACGCGTCGTCGATGGGGAACGGCAGCGGGTCGGACGCCGAGAGCACCTCGACCTCGGTCGCGACCACCTCGATCTCGCCGGTGGCCAGGTTGGGGTTCTCGTTGCCGGCCTTGCGGGCCACGACCTCGCCGGTGACCTTCAGGCAGAACTCGCTGCGGAGGCTGTGCGCGACCGCCTCGTCACGTACGACGACCTGCACCACGCCGCTGGCCTCGCGCAGGTCCAGGAACGCGACCCCGCCGTGGTCGCGTCGCCGCGCCACCCACCCGGCGAGCGTGACGGTCTGGCCGACGTCCGTGGCGCGCAGGGCGCCGGCGTCATGGGTGCGGATCACTTGTCTGTCTCCTCGTTGCTGGTGGTGCTGGTGGCGGTGCTGATGATGGTGGGTCGGTGGTCGGCCGCGGGCGGGGACCAGGTGGCCGGATCGGCCTCGACCTGGTCCCCCGAGCGGATGTCCTTGACCTGGCTGGTGCCGTCGGCCTGGACGAACCACACGTAGGGGATGCCGCGCCGCTCGGCGAAGCGGATCTGCTTGCCGAACTTCGCCGGTGACGGGGCCACCTCGCACGCGATGTCCCGCGAGCGCAGCGCGGCGGCGACGCGGGTGCTGGCGGCACGGTCGTCCTCGTTGTTGAGGGCGACGAGGACCACGCTCGGCACCGGGCGGCTGCCGGACAGGACGCCGTCGGAGATGAGCGGGACGAGGGTGCGGGAGACGCCGAAGGACACGCCGACCCCGGGATAGGTCGTCCGCCCGTCGCTGGCGAGCGCGTCGTAGCGCCCTCCCCCGCCGACGGACTTCAGGCGCTCGTAGCCCTCCATGAAGATCTCGACGACGGTGCCGGTGTAGTAGTCGAGGCCGCGCGCGATGCGCAGGTTGGCCTCCACCCCGACGCGGTCGCCCGCGACGGCGCGGCAGCCCTCCACCACGGCCGCCAGCTCGTCGAGGCCCTGGTCGAGCAGCTCGTCGCTCACCCCGAGGGCACGGACCTGCTCGACGAACGAGGCGTCCTCGACGCGGATGGTGGCGAGCTCGAGGCAGCGCTGCGCCTGCTCGGGCGTCGTACCGACCCGCTCGACGAGGAGCTTCGCGACCTCGTCGGCCGGGAGCTTGTCGAGCTTGTCGATGACACGGATCGCGTCGGTGACGTCGTCGATGCCCAGGCCGCGGTAGAAGCCCTGGATGAGCTTGCGGTTGTTGAACTGGAACGACACCCGCGGGATCGGCAGCCGGCCGAGGGCGTCGACCATCACCGACATCACCTCGACGTCGTGGTGGAAGGGCAGCTCGTCGCGACCCACGATGTCGACGTCGGCCTGGGTGAACTGCCGGTAGCGCCCCTCCTGGGGCCGCTCGCCGCGCCAGGCTGGCTGCACCTGGTAGCGCCGGAACGGGAACTCGAGGTGGCCGGCGTGCTCGAGGACGTAGCGCGCGAACGGCACCGTCAGGTCGAAGTGGAGGCCGAGCTCGGCCCGGGTGTCGGGCTCGGCGGCGATGCGCTGGAGGACGTAGATCTCCTTGTCCACCTCACCGCCCTTCGCCAGCCGCTCGATCGGCTCGACGACCCGCGTCTCGATGTTGGTGAAGCCGTGCAGCTCGAAGGTGCGCGACACCGAGGCGATCACCTCGCGCTCGACGGCGCGCTGCGCAGGCAGCAGCTCGGGGAACCCGCTCAGCGGGGCGATCTTGCTCATCGGTTGCTCACCTGGGGGTCCTGGGGAAGGTCGAGGAGGAAGGGGTTGGTGGCGCGCTCACGGCCGATGGAGGTCTGCTCGCCGTGGCCGGGGAGCACCACGATGTCGTCCGCGAGGGGCAGGACCTTGTCGGCCAGGCTGCGCAGCATCGCGGCGTGGTCGCCGCCGGGCAGGTCGGTGCGGCCGATGGAGCCGGCGAAGAGGAGGTCGCCGGAGAACATCAGCTCGGAGACGTCCTGCTGGGCGTACGGCGTGCGGAACGTCACCGATCCCTCGGTGTGGCCCGGGGTGTGGTCGACGACGAACCTCAGCCCCGCGAGCTCGAGCTCGGCGAGGTCGGACAGCTCGCGGACGTCGTCGGGCTCCGCCCACGAGTGGTCGCCGCCGAGCAGCATCCGGGTCGTCTCCGGGCTCATCCCGGCCATCGGGTCGGAGAGCAGGTGCCGGTCGGACGGGTGGATCCACGCCGTCGCGTCGTAGGTGCCCGCCACGGGGGCGACGCACCACATGTGGTCGACGTGGCCGTGGGTCACGAGCACGCTGACCGGCTTGAGACGGTGCTCGCGCACGACCTGGTCGACACCGGCGGCGGCGTCCTTGCCCGGATCGATGACCACGCACTCCGACCCGGGGCCTGTCGCCACGACGTAGCAGTTGGTCCCCCACGGTCCGGCGGGGAAGCCGGCGATGAACACGGGCGTCAGTCCTTGCTGGTCGTCGCTGGTCGACCGGGCGGGCGGCCGGTCGTCTGCTTGTCGGTGGGAAGCCTACCGAGGGCCGTCCGGGCCATGACTACGATGGGCGACCATGAGCGCCGACAAGCAGTCCCGAGACGACTCGGCCCAGGGTGAGCAGCCCTGGGGCCGGGTGGCCGAGGACGGCACCGTCTATGTCCGAACCGCCGATGGCGAGCGTCCCGTGGGGTCCTACGAGGCCGGCACGCCAGAGGAGGCGCTGGCGTTCTTCACCAAGCGCTACGACGAGCTCGAGGGCAAGGTCCACCTGCTCGAGCAGCGGGTCGCGTCGGGCCGGCTGGCGCCCGAGGAGGCCACCTCGTCGGTGAAGGCGCTGCGCGAGCAGGTCACCGACGCCCACGCGGTGGGTGACCTCGTCTCCCTCGCCGCCCGCCTCGACGCGCTGGCCCCGGTGATCGCCGTCCAGCGGTCGGCGCGCAAGGAGGAGCGGGCGCAGAAGTCCGCTGAGTCCAAGGCGGCCAAGGAGAAGCTCGTGGCCGAGGCCGAGCGGCTCGCCGAGGGCACCGACTGGCGCAACGGCGCCAACCGGCTCCGCGAGCTGCTGGCGACGTGGAAGGAGCTCCCCCGGCTCGACCGCGCCACCGACGACGCGCTGTGGCGCCGGTTCTCCACCGCGCGGACGACGTACACCCGCCACCGCAAGGCGCACTTCGCCGAGGAGCACGAGCGCCGCGACTCCGCGCGCGTCGTCAAGGAGCGGCTCGCCAAGGAGGCCGAGGCCCTCTCCACCTCGACCGAGTGGGGCCCGACCGCCGGCCGGTACCGCGACCTGATGCGGGAGTGGAAGGCCGCCGGCCCCGCGCCGCGGGAGGTCGACGACCAGCTCTGGCAGCGCTTCCGCGGTGCCCAGGACACGTTCTTCGGTGCCCGCGACGCGGCCAACGCCGCGCTCGACCAGGAGTTCGCGGCCAACGCCGAGGTCAAGGACGCCATCCTCGTCGAGGCCGAGGCGCTGGTCCCCGTGACCGACCTCGAGGCCGCCAAGAAGACCTTCCGCGAGCTCGCCGACCGCTGGGACGCCGCCGGCAAGGTCCCCCGCGACCGGATGAAGGAGCTCGAGGGCCGGATGCGGAAGGTCGAGCAGGCCATCCGCGCGGTCGAGGACGAGCAGTGGAGCAGGAGCGACCCGGAGAAGTCCGCGCGCGCCGACGACATGATCGGCAAGCTCGAGGCCGGCATCGCCGAGACCCAGGCCAAGCTCGACAAGGCCTCCGCCGCAGGCGACGACCGGCGCGTGAAGGACCTCGAGTCCGAGCTCGCCAACAAGCAGGCGTTCCTCGACATGGCCAGGAAGGCCGCCGCCGACTTCGGGTGATTCGGCGCTCGCTCCGCTCGCGCGTGTCCGCTCGCTCGTAACCCGGTCGTTCGTCGTCACGCCTTCGGCTCCTCCGCTTCGCTCCCCCGCCTTGACGTTCCTCCTGCACTCCCGGGCGCTCGCGGACCTCACCTCATGCGCCTCGACCCACGCGCTCGGCGCCCGACGTCGTCTGGACTGACGAGCGAGCAAGCGCGACGAGCGCAGCGAGACAGCTTTCGAGCGAGGAGGGAAGACGACGTCCTCAGGGGCGCCGAGCACGCGCGAGCGGAGCGAGCGCCAACAACACCGCGAGCGCCAATCAAGCCGTGACGCGGTAGGCGTCGAAGACGCCCGGGACCGCGCGCACGGCGCGCAGCACGCCGTCGAGGTGGGCCGCGTCGGCCATCTCGAAGGAGAAGCGGCTCTTGGCCACCCGGTCGCGGGTGGTGGACAGCGTGGCGCTGAGGATGTTCACGTGGGCGTCGGAGAGCGCCATCGTGATGTCGGACAGCAGGCGGGCGCGGTCGAGGGCCTCGACCTGGATGTTGACGAGGAACGTCGACTGCGACGTCGGCGCCCACTCGACCTCGAGCACCCGCTCGGGCTGGCCGAGCAGGCTCGAGGCGTTGGTGCAGTCCTTGCGGTGCACCGACACTCCCCCGCCCTTCGTGACGAACCCGAGGATCGGGTCGGGCGGCACCGGGGTGCAGCACTTGGCGAGCTTGACCCACAGGTCGTCGACGCCCTTGACGATCACGCCGGAGTCGGTCGGGCCGCGCTTCGTGGCGGTCCGCGACCGGCCGGTGATGGTGACGCCCTCGGCGAGGTCCTCCTGGGCCCCCTCGTCGCCGCCGTGGAGGTCGATGACGCGGCGTACGACGGCCTGCGCGCTGAGGTTGCCCTCGCCGACCGCGGCGTAGAGGGCGGACACGTCGGCGTGGTGGAAGTGCTCGGCGACGAGCGCCAGCACGTCGTGGGTCATCAGCCGGTTGAGGGGCAGGCCCTCCTTGCGCATGAGCTTGGCGATCTGGTCCTTGCCGCGCTCGATCGCCTCCTCACGGCGCTCCTTGGTGAACCACTGGCGGATCTTGGAGCGGGCGCGCGGCGACTGGACGAAGTTCAGCCAGTCGCGCGAGGGGCCCGAGGTCGGCGACTTGGAGGTGAAGACCTCGACGACGTCGCCGTTGTCGAGCGTCGACTCCAGCGGCACGAGGCGCCCGTTGACCCGGGAGCCGATCGTGTGGTGGCCCACCTCCGTGTGCACGGCGTAGGCGAAGTCGACCGGGGTCGCACCCATCGGCAGCGGGATCACGTCGCCACGCGGGGTGAAGACGTAGACCTGCTGCTGGTTCATCTCGAAGCGCAGGGACTCCAGGAACTCGCCCGGGTCCTCGACCTCGCTCTGCCAGTCGAGCAGCTGCCGCAGCCAGGTCAGGTCGTCCTTGTCGCCGAGTCGGTCGGTGTCGACGCCGGCCTTGGTGTTCTCCTTGTACTTCCAGTGCGCGGCGACGCCGTACTCGGCGCGGCGGTGCTGGGCGAAGGTGCGGATCTGCACCTCGACCGGCTTGCCCTGCGGGCCGATGACCGTCGTGTGGAGCGACTGGTACATGTTGAACTTCGGCATCGCGACGTAGTCCTTGAACCGCCCCAGGACCGGGTTCCACCGGGAGTGGATCACGCCGAGGGCGCTGTAGCAGTCGCGGTCCTCGTCGACGAGGATGCGGATGCCGACCAGGTCGTAGATGTCGGAGAAGTCGCGGCCGCCGACGATCATCTTCTGGTAGATCGAGTAGTAGTGCTTGGGCCGGCCGGTGACCTTGGCGTTGATCCGGGCGGTCTTGAGGTCCTGCTCGATCTCGGCGACCACCTCGGCGAGGAACTGGTCGCGCGACGGCGCGCGCTCGGCGACCATGCGCACGATCTCGTCGTAGATCTTGGGGTGCAGGGTCGCGAACGCGAGGTCCTCGAGCTCCCACTTGAGGGTGTTCATGCCGAGGCGGTGGGCCAGCGGGGCGTAGATGTCGAGGGTCTCGCGGCTCGAGCGCTCCTGCGAGGCGGCCGGGACGTAGCGCAGGGTGCGCATGTTGTGCAGCCGGTCGGCGAGCTTGATGACCAGCACCCGGATGTCGCGCGACATCGCCACGATCATCTTGCGGATCGTCTCGGCCTGCGCCGACGCGCCGTACTGCACCTTGTCGAGCTTGGTGACGCCGTCGACGAGCAGCGCGACCTCGTCGCCGAAGTCGGCGCGCAGGGCGTCGAGGGTGTACGGCGTGTCCTCGACCGTGTCGTGCAGCAGCGCCGCGACGAGCGTCGGCTCCGTCATGCCGATGTCGGCGAGGATCGTGGTCACGGCGAGCGGATGGGTGATGTAGGGGTCACCGCTCTTGCGCATCTGGCCGGTGTGCCACTTGTCGGCGACCGCGTAGGCGCGCTCGAGGAGTGCGAGGTCGGCCTTCGGGTGGTTGGCGCGCACGGCCCGGAACAGGGGCTCGAGGACCGGGTTGGAGGAGGGCGGGCGAGTGCCGACCCGGGCGAGCCGGGCCCGCATGCCGCGCGCGCTGAGAGGTGCCTTGGCGTCCTGCGCGGGTGCCTGCTCCTCTGCCATTGGCCCAGTCTAGTGAGCCGCCGGGCGTTGCCGCGCCCGGAGTGGGCCGGATGTGGTCAGATCGTGAGGAGCGTGGCGATCGGGAGGTCGCCGGTGACCGACCGCGGGTCGAGGAACGACAGCTCCATCAGCACCGACGCGCCGGTCGCGACGCCGCCGCAGGCCTCGATCAGCTGACGCGTCGCGACGGCGGTGCCGCCGGTGGCCAGCACGTCGTCGACCATCAGGACGCGCTCCCCCGGGGCGATGGCGTCGCGGTGCACCTCGAGCGTCGCCTCCCCGTACTCGAGGGCGTACGACACCGCGTGGGCGGCGCGGGGCAGCTTGCCGGCCTTGCGCACCGGCACGAAGCCGATGCCGAGGGCCAGCGCCACCGGCGCCGCGAGGATGAACCCGCGCGCCTCCATGCCGACGACCTTGTCGACGACGACGGTGCCGTGGTCGTCACGGCCGGCGGCGGCCAGCGCCGTGATGATCGCGGAGAACGCGTGGTGGTCGGCGAGGACGGGCGTGATGTCCTTGAACGTGACGCCCTTCTCCGGCCAGTCGGGCACGTCGACGGTCAGGCGCTGCAGCGCCTCCTGGGCCGTACGACGGTCAGGCATCGTCGCGGGTCTCGGGACCGGGCTCGGCCAGCGGCTCGTCGACCTTGGCGATCGCGGCGCGGGCGATGTCGATCTGGGTGCCGGGGGCGATCTCGAGGCGGGCGCGGTCGTCGGCGAGGGAGACGACGGTGCCGAAGATGCCCGAGGACATCATCACGCGCTGGCCGACCTGGATGCTCTCCTGGAGGCGGACGACCTCCTGCTGCCGGCGCCGCTGGGGGCGGACCACCATGAACCAGAACAGGGCCAGGATGGCCACCAGGGGGAGAAGGGCAGCGAGGTCGTTCACGGTCGGGGCTCTCCTGGAGGGGTCGGGTGCGGGAGCGCGTGGAGTCTACGCGGGTGCCCCGACGGGCCTCACACGTCGTCGAACAGCGGGGCGTCGAGCGCCGAGTCGACGGTCGGCATCGGCGGCGGGGCGAGGCCGAGGTGGTGCCACGCCGCGGGCGTCGCCACCCGTCCGCGGGGCGTGCGGGCGAGCATGCCCATCCGGACCAGGAACGGCTCCGCGACCTCCTCGACCGTCTCGCGCTCCTCACCGACCGCGACCGCCAGGGTGGAGACGCCGACCGGCCCTCCCCCGAACCGCCGGCAGAGCACGTCGAGCACGGCGCGGTCGAGCCGGTCGAGACCGGACTCGTCGACCTCGAACAGGTCGAGCGCCGCCTGCGCCACCGGCAGGCTCAGCACGCCGTCGGCGCGCACCTGGGCGTAGTCGCGGACCCGGCGCAGCAGGCGGTTGGCGATGCGGGGGGTGCCGCGCGAGCGCGAGGCGATCTCGCTGGAGCCGTCCGTGGTGAGGTGCACGCCGAGCAGCCCGGCGGAGCGGTGCACGATCTGGTCGAGCTCGTGGGGCTCGTAGAACTCGAGGTGGGCGGTGAAACCGAAGCGGTCGCGCAGCGGGCCGGGCAGCAGACCCGCGCGCGTGGTGGCGCCGACGAGGGTGAACGGCGGGATCTCCAGCGGGATCGCGGTCGCTCCGGGCCCCTTGCCGATGACGACGTCGACCCGGAAGTCCTCCATCGCCATGTAGAGCATCTCCTCCGCCGGTCGCGACATCCGGTGGATCTCGTCGACGAAGAGGACGTCGCCCTCGTTGAGGCCCGACAGGATCGCGGCGAGGTCGCCGGCGTGGGTGATCGCGGGGCCGCTCGTCAGGCGCAGCGGGGTGCCCATCTCCGCGGCGATGATCATGGCGAGGGTGGTCTTGCCGAGCCCGGGCGGACCCGACAGCAGCACGTGGTCGGGCGCCCGGCCGCGGCGTCGGGCCGCCTCGAGCACCAGTCCCAGCTGGTCGCGCACGCGCGCCTGCCCGACCACCTCGTCGAGCGTCCTGGGACGCAGCGCCGCCTCGACCGCGCGCTCGTCGCCGTCGGCCTCCGCGTCGGTCAGGCGCTCGAGGTGGCCGAGCTCGGCACCGGTGAGCTCGACCTCGTCGTAGGTGTCCTCGTCGGTGTCGTCCCAGTTCATCGTCGCCCCGCCCGCCTCAGGCCCTGCTCAGGGTGCGGAGGGCGGCGCGCATGAGGGCACCGACGTCGGGGGCGTCGCCGGCGTCGGGCGCGACGGCCTCGACCGCCCTCTCCGACTCCTTCGCCGACCAGCCGAGCCCGACCAGGCCCTGGTGGACCTGGTCACGCCACGCGTCGGTGGCGGGTGCGGCCGAGGTGGCCGGGTGGTGCGCGCCGACCGGCGGGCCGATGCGGTCCTTGAGCTCGAGGATGATGCGCTGGGCGCCCTTCTGCCCGATGCCCGGCACGCGGGTCAGCGCCTTGACGTCCTCGGTCGTGATGGCCCGGCGCACGTCGTCGGGGCTCATCACCGCGACGATGGCCTGCGCGACCTTGGGCCCGACGCCGGACGCGGTCTGGACGATCTCGAAGACCTGCTTCTCGTCCTCGTCGAGGAAGCCGAAGATGGTCAGGCTGTCCTCGCGCACGACCATGCTGGTGGGCAGCGTCGCGGGCCTGCCGACGCGGAGCGTGGCGAGGGTGCCGGGCGTGCACATGAGCTCGAGGCCGACGCCGCCGACCTCGAGGACGGCGCTGGACAGGGTGACGGCGGCGACCTCGCCGCGGACGAAGGCGATCATCGGGTCCTCATCGTGGTCTGCTGCTGGTGGGCCCGCGTCTGCGCGCGGACCTGTGCCCGGGCCTGCGCTGCGGCGGCCTCGAGCCGGGTGTTCGCCGACCCGCGCCAGACGTGGGTGATGGCCAGGGCGAGCGCGTCGGCCGCGTCGGCGGGCTTCGGGAGCTCGGCCAGGCGCAGGATGCGGACGACCATCGCCCCCACCTGGGCCTTGTCGGCGCGCCCGTTGCCGGAGACGGCCGCCTTGACCTCGCTCGGGGTGTGCATGGCGATGGGCAGCCCGCGCCGCGCGGCGACGACGAGCGCGATGCCGCTGGCCTGGGCGGTGCCCATGATGGTGCTGGAGTCGGAGCGGGCGAAGACCCGCTCGACCGCGACGGCATCGGGTCGGTGCTCCTCGATCCAGGCGTCGAGGCCCTTCTCGATGGTGACCAGCCGCTCGGCGACGGGCAGCGAGGCGCTCGTGCGCACCACGCCGACGTCGACCATCGTCAACGGCCGGCCGACGCTGCCGTCGACCACGCCGACCCCGCACCGGGTGAGGCCGGGGTCGATGCCGAGCACGCGCACGCCACTCCCCTTCCGCCGCCTCGTCCGAACATGTGTTCGTGCGCCCACGCTAACCCGCGCCGGGGGCGCGACGTCGTACGACACGCGCGGCGCGCCCGGCTCCCGTGCCTCCCTGACCTCGTCCCGTCCCGCCTTTCGCCCGGCCTGAACCGCTGTAACGCCGGGTTATTGCAGGTACCCACGGGGGTGCTCGGGGGTGGGTAGGTCAACTAACGCGACGTTACAGCGGATCGCGGCAGGACGACCCGGGGGCGGCGGCGGGCCACTCGGTAGGGAGCCAGGTCGGCGATGTCCGTGCCGAACCGGGCGCAGGTGTCGGCGTACTCGCGCGCGGCTCGGGCGAGCGCAGCGCGACGACCGGCGAAGAGGTCGGCGTAGCTGAGCCGGCTGATGCCGAGCTTGAAGCCGGTCAGGAAGTCGTGTCGCTGCTTCTCCTCAGCGAGCACGACAGCAGGCTCCTTCCCGCTCGGGTTGCCCTCCGCGTACTTCAGCGACCCATCGGCCTCGAACAGGTGCCGGGCCACGCGGAGGTCGGCGAACGCCGTCTGGTGACCGTCGGTCAGGCCGAACTGCAGGTCCGGACGCCCGATCCCGAGCTCGAGGACGAAGTCGCGCACGAGCGACTCGAGGTAGGACTCGGCCAGGGGATCCGCGTGCTCGACGCACCACCGCACACATCGAGTGTGGGGCCACCAAGCCATCGTCGACAGCACGTCGAGCAGGTCGGACCGTGCCACTCCTGCACGGAGGGCGACATCGCAGGCGGCGAGTCCGTGAGCGCGACCGTGCTCGCGCGCCATGTCGAGCGCGGTCCTTGCGCGATCCAGCAGGGTCAGGTCGTCGACGTGCGTGAGGTCTGCGTCCCGGAACGGCGCGAGGTGGTGCTTGACCCCGGCCCGGACGGCGTCTCCGTGGACCTTCGTCCGGGTGACGTGGACGAGCGCCGAGCGGGGGTCGGGAGCGCCCATCCCCAGGACGATCGACGCCGAGTCGTGGCTGAAGGCATAGTCCCGCGAGGTGAGCGCCAGCCCGGCCGCGCGGATCCTCAGCGTCGGTTGCGCGCGGTAGGGGTCGAGGGACGACCAAGCCTCCGAGTCGACGTACACCCCGCGGCGGAGGCGCACGAGGCGACCGCCTTCACGCAGGCGACGGACGTCGTGCGGGTCGAGGCCCGCGCGGCTCAGCTGGGCGGCGGTGATCAGGCCGTGCTGCTCGCCCATGAGGGCGACGGCGGGTAGGTACATGCACACACCGTCCGAGCCCCGGCGGGCATGCGGCCACCAGTCCGCGGCGTGCCTGTGGACGCGCCGCATCGGCGACGCGCTGTGGACGGACGGTGGCCCGCGGCCGGCGCTGTAACGCCGGGTTAGCCGGGGTACCCACGGTGGAGCACCACATGGGGTACCCGCACTAACCCGGCGTTACAGCGGGAGAGAGGGGGCGCAGCCGGGTCAGGCGTCGGCGGTCTCGAGCTCGGCCATCACGTCGGCGGGGATGTCCACGTTGGTGAAGACGTCCTGCACGTCGTCGAGGTCCTCGAGCGCGTCGACGAGGCGGAGCACCTTGCCGGCACCGTCGGCGTCGACGGGGATCTCGAGGCTGGGGACGAACTCGACGTCGGCGGAGTCGTAGTCGATGCCGGCCTGCTGGAGCGCGGTGCGGACCGCGACGACGTCGGTGGCCTCGCTCTGCACCTCGAAGGCCTCGTCGAGGTCGTTGACCTCCTCGGCGCCGGCGTCGAGGGTCGCCTCGAGGACGTCGTCCTCGGTGACCTCACGGACGGTGCCGTCGTGGTCCTGCGACTTCGGCACGACCACGATCCCCTTGCGGGTGAACAGGCGCGAGACCGAGCCGGGGTCGGCCATCGTGCCGCCGTTGCGGGTGACCGCGGTGCGGACCTCCATCGCGGCGCGGTTCTTGTTGTCGGTGAGGCACTCGACGAGGAAGGCGACACCCTGCGGGCCGTAGACCTCGTAGGAGATGCCCTGGTAGTCGACGCCGCCGGACTCGGCACCGGAGCCGCGCTTGACCGCGGAGTCGATGTTCTTGTTGGGGACCGAGCTCTTCTTCGCCTTCTGGATGGCGTCGTAGAGGGTCGGGTTGCCGGCCGGGTCGCCGCCGCCCTGCTTCGCCGCCACCTCGATGTTCTTGATGAGCTTGGCGAAGAGCTTGCCGCGCTTGGCGTCGATCGCGGCCTTCTTGTGCTTGGTCGTTGCCCACTTGGAGTGGCCTGACATGAGTCCCTCTATCCGTCGCTTCGTCTGTACGTCGTCAGGCCGAGCGCACCAGGTCCACGAACATGCCGTGCACCCGGCCGTCGCTGCCGACCTCGGGATGGAACGAGGTCGCCATCAGGGGGCCTTGACGGACCGCGACGATCCTACCCGCGGCCGGGCCGTCCTCCACCCGGGCCAGCACCTCGACGTCGTCGTCGACCGCCTCGACCCACGGGGCGCGGATGAACACCGCCCGCACTTGGTCGGCCAGCCCCTCGACGTGGAGGTCCTCCTCGAAGGAGTCGACCTGGCGGCCGAAGGCGTTGCGCCGCACCGTGATGTGGAGGCCGCCGATCGTCTCCTGGCCCACCGCGCCGTCCTCGATGCGGTCGGCGAGCATGATCATCCCCGCGCAGGTCCCGAAGGCGGGCAGGCCACCGCGGACGGCGTCGCGCAGCGGCTCGAGCAGGTCGAAGATCCGGGCCAGCTTGACCATCGTCGTGGACTCTCCACCCGGGATGACGAGGCCGTCGCACGCGGCGAGCTCGGCGGGACGGCGTACGGAGATCGGGTCGGCACCCAGCGAGCGCAGGACCGTGAGGTGCTCGCGCACGTCGCCCTGGAGGGCGAGCACGCCGATGGTCGGATTCACGAACGCCGATCCTAGGACCGTGGTGCCGCCGTAGGCTCACGCCCCATGAGGCTCCCCCGTCCGGCCCTTCTGGGCGCCGTCCTGCTCGCCCTCGCTCTCACCGCCGGCGGCACCACCGCGAGCACCGCCGACGCCGTCGACGAGACCGCCGCTCACCCGGCACCCGACGCCCGCACCGTCGAGGGATGGCCGGTCGCGACCCCCGCGCGCATGGGCCTGCGCGGCAAGGCCGTCCGGCGCGGGGCGGCGGAGGCCCGACGGCTCGACTCGACCTGCTTCGCGGTCCTGCGCCGGGGCAGGCTGGTCGGTGACTGGAGCTGGCAGCTGCCGCGCGAGGAGCCGCGCGAGGTCTTCTCGATCACCAAGTCCGTGACGAGCACGCTCGTCGGCATCGCGGTGCGCGACGGCGACCTGCGCCTCGACGACCCGGTCTCGACCTACGTGCCCCAGTGGCGCGGCACCGCGTCGGAGTCGGTCACGGTGCGCAACCTGCTCTCCAACGACAGCGGCCGCTTCTGGTCGTTCCAGTCCGACTACGCCGACCTGCTGGCGGCGCGGAGCCGCACCAGGTACGCCGTCTCGCTCCCGCAGCAGTACGCCCCCGGCAGCGCGTGGGCCTACAACAACGCCGCCATCCAGGTGCTCGAGCCGGTGCTGGAGGAGGCGACGGGGATGCCGGTGGCGAGGTTCGCCCGGAAGCGGCTCTTCGAGCCGCTCGGCATGACCCGCACGTCGTTCATCACCGACCGCGCGGACGACGCGGCCGTGTTCTACGGCCTTCGCACGACGTGCCTCGACATCGCCCGGCTCGGCCGGCTCTACCTCGACGGCGGCACGGTGGGCGGCCGGCGCATCCTCGACGACTCCTACATCCGACGCGCGGTCGGCGAGTCCTCGACGGTCCACAACGCGGCCTACGGCTACCTCTGGTGGCTCAACCGTCCCGGCGCCCTCCGCGGGGCGACCGACCCGGTCGACGCACAGGGCCAGCCGCTGCGGCCGGTCACCGGGCAGCTGGCACCGTCGGCGCCCGTCGACGTCTTCGCGGCGCTCGGCTTCGGCGGCCAGGTGCTGCTCGTCGACCCGTCCTCGCGCACCATGGTGGTGCGCCTCGGCCTGCCCGCACAGCCGGGCGCGGAGGCGTACGGCTTCGGCAACGCCGCCCGCGTGCTGACCCGCGCCCTGCGCTGAGGGGGGTGGGAGCCGCGGCGGCCGGTGGACCGCCGCGGCCCCGCGTCACCAGCCGCGCTCGGCCAGGCGGTGCGGCTGCGGGATCTCGTCGACGTTGATGCCGACCATGGCCTCGCCGAGGCCGCGGGAGACCTTGGCGACCACGTCGGGGTCGTCGTGGAAGGTCGTGGCCTTCACGATGGCCTCGGCCCGCTGGGCCGGGTTGCCGGACTTGAAGATGCCCGACCCGACGAAGACGCCCTCCGCGCCGAGCTGCATCATCATCGCGGCGTCGGCCGGGGTGGCGATGCCGCCCGCGGTGAAGAGGACGACCGGCAGCTTGCCCGCGGCCGCGACCTCCTTGACCAGCTCGTAGGGGGCCTGCAGCTCCTTGGCCGCGACGTAGAGCTCGTCCTCGGACATGCTGTGCAGGCGACGCAGCTCGCCGCCGATGGTGCGCATGTGCATGACCGCGTTGGAGACGTCACCGGTGCCGGCCTCGCCCTTGGAGCGGATCATCGCCGCGCCCTCGGTGATGCGGCGCAGCGCCTCACCGAGGTTCGTGGCACCGCACACGAAGGGAACGGTGAAGGCCCACTTGTCGATGTGGTTGGTGTAATCGGCCGGGGTGAGCACCTCGGACTCGTCGATGTAGTCGACGCCGAGCGACTGCAGCACCTGCGCCTCGGCGAAGTGGCCGATGCGGGCCTTGGCCATCACCGGGATCGATACGGCCTCGATGATCCCGTCGATCATGTCGGGGTCGCTCATCCGGGACACGCCGCCCTGGGCGCGGATGTCGGCCGGGACGCGCTCGAGCGCCATCACGGCGACCGCGCCGGCGTCCTCCGCGATCTTGGCCTGGTCGGGGGTGACGACGTCCATGATCACGCCGCCCTTCAGCATCTCGGCCATGCCGCGCTTGACGCGGCTCGTGCCGTGCTCGAGGGGGGTGTCGACAGCCGTCTCGGGAGTGTGCTCAGCCATGCCTCGATCGTAGTGCGGGCTCATCCGAAAGGATGCATCGCCACCACCGATGGTCGAGGGCCAGATCAGGCCTGCGAGGCGGCGCGGGCGAGCGCCTGCCGCCACACGACCCAGATGCGCTGCGCGACGGTGACGGTGGCCGCGATCGCGAGGGCCCAGAGGGCGACCTCGAGCAGGATCCAGAGGTCGAGGAGGTCGGCGAAGAACGCCGGCACGAGCATCCCCACGAGGCGGTCGGGCCGCTCCGCGATGCCGACCTTGGCGTCGTACCCGAGGTGGTCGGCCTTGGCGCGGGCGTACGACGTCACGGCGCCCATCACGAGGATGACGAGGCACAGCCACAGGTAGAGGTGGCTCTCGCGCTCCCAGGCGAAGAAGAGCGCCAGCCCGGCGAACAGCGCGCCGTCGGCGACCCGGTCGAGCGTCGAGTCGAGGAAGGCGCCGAAGTCGTCCTTGCGCCCCACCTTGCGGGCCATCGCCCCGTCGACGAGGTCGCTGAAGACGAAGGCGGTGATGAAGAGGACGCCCTCCCACACCATGCCGCGGGGGAAGAAGAACAGCGCGCCGAAGCTGACCCCCAGCGTGCCGACCAGCGTCACCACGTCGGGGCTGATGCCCAGGCGGATGAACAGGTTGATGAAGGGCGCGAGCATCACGCCCTGCCAGAACTGCTTGAACCGATCGAGCACGGCGGCAGGCTATCGGTCGAGCAGCGCGGCGCGGACGTCCGCCACGGCGGCGGGGGCCCCGGAGACCGTCCACTCCACCCCCGAGGCCGCCACGACGACCGACTCGCCACCCGCGCCTCGGATGATCGCGGCGCCCGGCAGCCGGTCCCAGTCGGCCACCGAGTGCTGGAAGAGCACGTCCCACTGTCCGGAGGCGATCGCCATCGTGTCCATCGTCCCGGAGCCGAGCATCCGCAGCGTGCCGACCTGGCCCAGGGCGCGCGCGAAGGCCTCGCCGACCTCGCTGCCGAAGAACGGCGGGTGCAGGTAGGTCGCGGCGCACCGCGCCTCGCGCGGGGTGTCGGGCAGCGGGGCGAGCGGCTCGCCGTCGCAGGTGCTCGGCAGGTCGGGTCCACCCACCCAGGTGCGCAGGCTGGCGGCGTGGTGGACCGCACCGAGCAGCACGTCGTCCTCGTCGTGCAGGGCGATCGCGGTGCACCACCAGTCGCTGCCGCGGGAGAAGTTGAAGGTGCCGTCCACGGGGTCGATCACCCAGGTGCGGCCCGAGGTGCCGGGCCTCGACGTGCCCTCCTCCCCCACGATCGCGTCGTCCGGCCGCTCGGCGGCGAGCTGCTGGACGATCAGCCGCTCGGCGGCGGTGTCGGCCTGGGTGACGATGTCGGAGCCGCTGGTCTTGCGCTCGACGTCGAGGCCCTCCTGCCGGATGCGGGCCGCCAGCAGCGCCGCCTCGCGGACCAGGTCGGCGGCCAGCGCTGCGTCGCGGGCGAGGTGCGAGTCGTCCACGGCGGCCACGTTAGTCGGCGCGCGTAGGGTGGAGGCACGGAGCCATCCAGGCTTCCGACCGAGGAGCCCCGATGAGCGACAAGTCGCCACGGCAAGGCATGTCCAAGAAGTCCGGAAAGTCCATCAAGGAGAAGCGGGCCGAGAAGCACGCCAAGGCAGCGGGGAAGAACGACACCGCCGACGGCTTGCTGCCCAAGAAGAAGTGACCGTCCTCGGTCTCGGGGTCATCGGGACGTCCGCCAAGGAGAACGAGCACCGGCTCCCCCTGCACCCCGAGCACCTGTCGCGCCTGGCGCCCGACGTCGCTTCCCGGACCACCCTCGAGCACGGCTACGCCGACCGGTTCGGCCTCAGCGACGACGATCTGGCCCCGCACGTGGCCGGCTTCGCGTCGCGCGAGGAGATCCTGCGGGACTCCGACGTCGTCCTGCTGCCCAAGCCGCAGCACGAGGACGTCGCGGCGATGCGCGCCGGACAGGTCCTGTGGGGGTGGCCGCACTGCGTCCAGGACCCGGTGATCACCGAGCTGGCGATCGAGCGGGAGCTCACCCTGATCGCGTTCGAGGCGATGAACCACTGGACCGCCGACGGGCACGTCGGCCTCCACGTCTTCCACAAGAACAACGAGCTCGCCGGCTACTGCTCGGTGCTCCAGGCGATGGAGCTGGTGGGCGTCACCGGCGACTACGGCCGTCGGCTCAGCGCCGTCGTGATCGGCTTCGGCGCCACGGCGCGCGGTGCCGTCACCGCCCTGAACGCCCACGGCGTCAGCGACGTCGCCGTCCTGACCACCCGCGGCGTGGCGGCCGTCGGCTCGCCCATCCACTCGGTCCGGATCCGCCAGTTCGACCACGACCCCGACGACCCCGGCGCGAGCCAGGTGATCACCGACGAAGGCCGCGTGCCGCTGGCGCCGTACCTGGCGAAGCACGACATCGTCGTGAACTGCACCCTCCAGGACACCGCCGCGCCGCTGACCTACCTGCGGACCGAGGACCTGGCGGGCTTCCGCACGGGCAGCCTGATCGTCGACGTCTCGTGCGACGAGGGCATGGGGTTCTCGTGGGCCGTGCCGACGACCTTCGACGACCCGATGTTCACCGTCGGGGGCCGCGTCCACTACTACGCCGTGGACCACAGCCCGTCCTACCTCTGGAACTCGGCCACGTGGGAGAACAGCGAGGCCCTGCTCCCCTTCGTGGACGCCGTCCTCGCCGGTCCCCGGGCGTGGGACGCCGACGAGACCATCACCCGGGCGACCGAGATCCGTGACGGACGGATCCGCAACCCGGCGATCCTGGCGTTCCAGGGGCGGGCCGCCGAGCACCCCTACCGGGTGCTCTGAGTCGACCCCCACGCGTCGGCCAGCAGGTCGCGCGTGTCCTCGAGCAGCTGCGGCAGGGTCTTGGTGCCGCCGATGACGGTGATGAAGTTGGCGTCACCGGTCCACCGCGGCACGACGTGCTGGTGGAGGTGCTCCGACAGCGAGCCCCCGGCGGACCGGCCGAGGTTGAGCCCGACGTTGAACGAGTGCGGACGGCTCACCGCGCGCACGGTCCGCAGGGCCTGCTGCGTCATCGCCATCAGCTCGGCCGCCTCCTCGGCGGTGAGGTCGGTGAGGTCGGCGACGTGGCGGTAGGGCAGCACCATCAGGTGGCCGGGATTGTAGGGGTGCAGGTTGAGCACGACGTAGGTCGACTCGCCGCGCGCCACGACCAGCGTCTCCTCGTCGGGGTGCGAGGGGATCGCGCAGAACGGGCAGCCCTCGTCCTCGACCGCCGTGCGGACGTAGGCCATCCGGTGGGGCGTCCAGATCCGCTCCAGCGCGTCGTCACTCATGACAGCGATCCTAGGGTGACCGCATGACGTCGATCCGACCGGCCGAGGACGCCGACATGGCCGCGGTGGCCGACCTCTGGCACGAGGGCTGGCACGACGGGCACGCCGGTCACGTGCCCGACGGCCTGACCGCCGCGCGCACCCTGACCGCCTTCCACGAGCGCACGCCGCCGCGGGTCGCGGACACGGCGGTCGCGGTCGCCGACGACGGGTCGCTGCAGGGGTTCGTGATGGTCGTGGACGACGAGGTGGAGCAGGTGTTCGTCGCGCGGTCGGCGCGTGGGAGCGGGCTGGCGAGCGAGCTGCTGGCCGAGGCCGAGCGGCGGGTGGGAGCCGCCGGCCACTCCACGGCGTGGCTGGCGGTCGTGGTGGGCAACGCGCGCGCCCGGCGGTTCTACGAGCGGCACGGCTGGGTCGACCGCGGCGACCTCCCATACGAGGTCAGCGCCGGCGGGCAGTCCTTCGTCTCCCCCTGCCGGAGGTACGTCAAGCGGGTGCGGTGACGGCCTCGCGGACCCGGTCCAGCATCGCCTGCTCGCCGGCGCTGACCTGCTCCGCGTGGAAGCCCATGAAGCCGCCCTCCTTGGCCGCCGCGGCCGCGGCCTCGGCGCTCGCGAGCAGCCAGGCGCCGTACGCCGACGTCTCCTCCGCCGACGCCTTGGCCGCCACGATGCCCACCACCTCGCGGAGCTCGCCGACCACCTCGTCCCCCACGGCGGGCCCCGTGGGCTTGTAGCCCTTGAGCGGGTGCCGGTGCTCCTGCACCATGCCCTGGACGTCGAGCGCCACGTCGGCCAGGAGCTGCTCGCGGCTCGGCGGGCTGGTGGCCGACCGCATCGTCGCCATCGTCTCCTTCGCGGCCTCGATCGGACCGCCCGGGTCGGCCAGGGAGATCGCCAGCCCGGCCACGAAGGGTGCCCGCAGGATCCGGGTCCACTCCTCCTCGGAGAAGTCGCTCTTCGTCGTCACACCAGGTCTCCTTCGAGCGCGGTGGCCGCACCCCGAGCGGGCCGGCATCAGTGCCAGTGTCCGCCGCGGCCGGGGGGTTGTCCTCCCACGCGGCGGGGGAAGCACGCTGCTCGTCAGGCGTCCCCGCCCGAGCCCATCTGCTCCCCGAGGAACCCGGCGTTCGGGTCGAGGGACTGCTGGGGGATCCGCGGGTCGGGTCCCGGACCGCGCGAGAGGAGCAGCGACCGGCCCCGTCCGCGTCTGCGTCGGTTCCGCCGCCGTCGCAGGGCGGCCATCGCTCTCGTCAACACCCCTGGTCCCTTCGCTCCGGGCCGGTCGTGCCACGGCGGAGGCGCGTTGTCCGGGCGTCAGCCCGCCTCGCAGACGCAGACCTGCAGCGCCGCGTCCGAGCTGAACGGCGTACGCGACCAGTCCCCGAAGCGCTCGGCGACCCGGAGGCCGCCGAGCGTGAGCAGCAGCGGCAGCTCCTGGGGGAAGATGCTCCTGATCTCGAGCGGCGCGACGATCATGTCGGCGTCGGCCTCGGAGGAGAGGTACCACGTCCCGCGGGTCACCTGGGCGGCCGCGTCGTACGTCTCCGCGACGTCGACGTGCACGACGCCACGGTCGGGATCGACGAACGACAACGCGTCGCGCCTGCGTCGCACACCGTCTGCCTGGGCGAGCATGTGCACGCTCGGGTTGAACACGTCGAGGACCAGCCGCGCGCCGGGCGCCAGGTGGCGGCGCACCGACCGGAAGCAGCCCACCAGGTCGGCGGCCTCGTGGAGGTGCAGCAGCGAGTTGGCGGCGATGATGACGAGGTCGAACGTCCGGCCCAGGTCGAACGCACGCATGTCCCCCTGCACCCACTCCACCGCGACGCCCCGCACGTCCGCCCTGCGCCGGGCCCCGGCGAGCATGGCCGGCGACAGCTCGAGGCCCGTGCACGGGTGGCCGTCGGACGCGATCGGGACCAGCTTCTGCCCCGTCCCGGACCCGAGCTCAAGGACGTGCCCGCCTCGCCGATCGGCCTCGGCCCGGTAGAAGTCGACGGCCTGCGCGTCCCCGGGGAACAACCGGTCGTACAGCCCGGCGTCCGAGTAGAACTCCTCGCTCATGGGGACACCCTCCCCCGCCGGTGCCTTCGCCCGACCGAACGACACCCGGCCCGGCAGCCACGAGTGGTGAGCGACGCGCCGCGCCTCCCGTGGGCGGGCGCACCGTAGGCTCGCCTGCCGTGACCCGACGCGAGGACCTCTCCTTCGACGTCCGTCCAGCCCGTCCCGGGGACGAGGTCGCGATCGCGCGGGTGTGCCGCGCGGGCTTCGTCCTCTCCTCGCGGGGCCTCCTCCCCCCGGACGTCGTCCAGCGGCAAGCCGCGCACTACTACGACGTGGAGCGCATCCGGCGCGAGATCGCGCCCCGTCCCCACGATCCGTCCTGGCAGGGGTACGTCGTCGCCGTGTCGGCGCACGGAGAGGTCCTCGGCGCAGCCGGCGGCGGTGTGGGCGACGGGCACGTCGGCAACGTGCTCGTGCTCTACGTCGACACGGAGCTGCGTGGGCACGGGATCGGCACCGCCCTTCTCGACCACCTCACCGGTCAGCAGGGCGACGCCGGTGCCGCCGAGCAGTGGGTGTCGGTCACCAAGGGCAATGCGCTGGCCATCCCCTTCTACCGCGCACGTGGGTTCGTCGAGCGCGGCGAGGTCCCCTACGTGGCCGCCGACAGCGACGAGCCGAGCGGCACCACCCTCCGCATGAGTCGACCCGTCGAGCCGGCCGGCACGGCGCGCGAGCCGGGCTCCTAGCGCCAGGCCTTGGCCAGCCGCTCGACGATCTCGGTGAGCCGGGCGGGCGAGGTGGCGATGTTGAGGCGCACGTGTCCGGTGGTGCCGGGGGCGTAGGAGTCCCCCGGGCTGACCTGGACGCGACCGCGCTCGAGCGCGACGGCCGCGGCGTCGTCGTGGCCGTAGGCGGAGGCGTCGAGCCAGGCGAGGTAGGTGGCCTCGAGGGGCCGCATCCGGACCTCGGGCAGGTGCTCGGCCAGCAGCGAGGCGAGCAGCGTGCGTTGCTCGTCGAGCCGCTCGACGAGCGAGGCGAGCCACGGGTCGCCGAGGTCGTACGCCGATCGCGCCGCGACCACGCCGAGGGGCGACCACGAGTCGTTGCGCGACATCGGCTGGGCGTCGAGGCGGGCCCGGTCGGCGGCGGAGGGCACGACGAGCTGGGCGCAGCGCAGGCCGGCGGTGTTGAACGCCTTCGACGCCGCGACCACGGCGACCGCGTGGTCGTGCGTGCCTTCGATCGAGAGGTAGGAGACGTGCTCGGCCCCGGGCAGCACGAGCGGCGCGTGGATCTCGTCGCTGACGACCCTCGCGCCGTGGCGCACGACGACGTCGCGGATCCCCTCGAGCTCAGCTCGGGTGAAGACGCGGCCCCACGGGTTGTGCGGCTGGGTGAGCAACAACGTCTGCGCGCCCTCGGCGAAGAGGCGTTCGAGCGCATCCAGGTCGATCTCGCAACGCTCCGCCGACGTGGGGACCTCGAGCAGGTGCTCGGCACGGCCGGTGACCTGGGCCAGGCCGTGCTGGGCGTTGTAGCCCGGCGTCGGGAAGACCACGCCGCCGGGGCCGCTGAGCACGTCGATCGCGACCCGCACCCCGGCGGTCACGTCGACCACCTCGCGCACCGCCTCGGGGTCCGGGGCCCAGCCGAAGTGGCGCGCTGCCCAGCCTGCGTACGCCTCCCCCAGCCGCGGGTCCCGCTCCAGCGGGTAGCCGGTGATCCCCTCGGCGAGCGCCCCCTGCACCGCGTCCATCACGACCGGGTCGACGGCGTAGTCCATCTCCGCGACCCACGCCGGGAGGACGCCCTCGGGCACCCCCCACTTGAGCGGGAGCGCCCGACGGGCCTGCTCCTCGGTGAGGTCGACGATCGGGCGACGTGCGTCCGTGTCCATCAGTGCCAGTTCCTCTCCTCGGGCAGCCGGACGACGAGCACACGACGATCGGTCATCGTGCGCGCGTCGGCCAGCGCGGCGTCGTACGAGTCGTGCCGGTGCTGGATCCATCGGCCGTCCGGACCCCGCCGGCTCCCCTCGTCGTCGGGCACGGGTGCGTCCGCGTCAGACCTGCTCGCGCGAGGCCACCGCCGCGGCCACCCGCTCGATGGCCTCGGCCAGCGGCACGCCGTTGTCCTGGCGGCCGTCGCGGTAGCGGAACGACACGGCGCCCGCCTCCACGTCGTTGTCACCGGCGATCATCATGAAGGGCACCTTGGCGAGCTGGGCGTTGCGGATCTTCTTCTGCATCCGGTCGTCGGAGTCGTCGACCTCGACCCGCAGCCCCTGCGCCTTCATCTGCCTCGCGATGTCGAACAGGTAGTCGTTGTGCCGCTCGGCGATCGGGATGCCCTGGACCTGGACGGGCGCGAGCCAGGGCGGGAACGCGCCGGCGTAGTGCTCGACGAGCACGCCGGTGAACCGCTCGATGGAGCCGAACTTGGCGGAGTGGATCATCACCGGCTGCTGGCGGGTGCCGTCGGCGGCGACGTACTCCAGGTTGAAGCGGTCGACGGCCGGCTGGTTGAAGTCGTACTGGATGGTCGACATCTGCCAGGTGCGGCCGATGGCGTCCTTGGCCTGGACGGAGATCTTCGGGCCGTAGAACGCGGCGCCGCCCGGGTCGGGCACGAGGTCGACGCCGAACTTGCGCGCGGCGGTCTCGAGCACCGAGGTCGCGGTCTCCCACTGGTCGTCGGAGCCGATGAACTTGTCGGGCTTGGAGTCGTCGCGGGTCGACAGCTCGAAGTAGTAGTCGTCGAGGCCGAAGTCGCGCAGCAGGCCGGTGACGAAGGTGAGCAGGTGCTCGACCTCGGCCGGCGCCTGCTCCGGGGTGACGTAGGAGTGCGAGTCGTCCTGGGTCATCGCGCGCACGCGGGTGAGTCCGTGCACGACGCCGGACTTCTCGTAGCGGTAGACCGACCCGAACTCGAACAGCCGCAGCGGCAGCTCGCGGTAGGAGCGCTGCCTCGAGCGGTAGATGAGGTTGTGCATCGGGCAGTTCATCGCCTTGAGGCGGTACTCGGCGTGCTCCATCTCCATCGGCGGGAACATGGTGTCCGCGTAGTAGGGCAGGTGCCCGGAGGTGTGGAACAGCCCGTCCTTGCTGATGTGGGGGGTGCCGACGTAGTCGAAGCCCTCCTCGAGGTGCCGGCGGCGGACGTAGTCCTCCATCTCGCGCTTGATCACGCCACCCTTGGGGTGGAAGACCGCCATCCCCGACCCGATCTCGTCGGGGAAGGAGAACAGGTCGAGCTCCCGGCCGAGCTTGCGGTGGTCGCGTCGCTCGGCCTCCTCGATGCGGTGGAGGTGCTCCTCGAGCGCCTCCTTGGTCTCCCACGCGGTGCCGTAGATGCGCTGCAGCTGCTTGTTCTTCTCGTCGCCGCGCCAGTACGCCGCCGCGCTCCGCATGAGCTTGAAGGCGGGGATCCGCTTGGTGGTCGGCAGGTGCGGGCCCCGGCAGAGGTCGGACCACTTGGCCTCGCCGTTGCGGCCGATGTTGTCGTAGATGGTCAGCTCGCCGGCCCCGACCTCGACGGAGGCGCCCTCGGTGTCGGAGGCACCGGCGCCGCCCTTGAGCCCGATCAGCTCGATCTTGTAGGGCTCGTCCTTGAGCTCGGTCAGCGCGTCGGCATCGGTGGTGACCCGCCGCTCGAAGCGCTGGTTCTCCTTGATGATCTTGCGCATCGCGGACTCGATCTTGACCAGGTCGTCGGGCACGAACGGGGTCTCGACGTCGAAGTCGTAGTAGAAGCCGTTCTCGACCGGCGGGCCGATGCCGAGCTTCGCCTCGGGCCAGATCTGCTGCACCGCCTGCGCCATCACGTGGGCGGTCGAGTGGCGCAGGATGTCGCGGCCGTCGGGGCTGTCGATCGCCACCCCTTCGACCTCGTCGCCGTCGGCGAGCTCGTAGGAGAGGTCCTTCAGCTCGCCGCCGACGCGCGCGGCGACCACGTCGGCGTCGTCGCGGAACAGCTCCCAGGCCTTGGTGCCCGTCGTGACCGCGGTCTCCGCACGCTGATCGGCGTGGATGCGGACGACCTGGATGTCGGACACGAGGGCTCCTTCAGGAGGGTGAGGGGTGGGACGGATGTCCCCGGCGATGCTATCGGCCGCGCACGCCGCGGCTCACCCCGGTTTGTCCGCCCCGCCGCGGGATCAGCCCTGCACGCGCCGGCGGGCCAGCTCGACGACGTTGGCGCCGATCGCGAGCAGGGCGTTGCCGTGGCCGCCCCGGAGGCCGTTGAGCTCGCCACGCGGGCGCAGCACGTTGCCCGGGCTGGGGCTCACCTCCGCCGTCTGGTCCTGCGCGGCGACGGCGAACAGCGGACCGACCAGGCGGTCGTAGGCCCACGGCAGGGCGGTGAAGCCGAACCGGATCACGTCGTTGGCGAGACCGACCTGACCGCCGCTGCGCCGCCCGTCGGCCACGTCGAGCGCGCGCCGGGCGATGCGCTCGGGGCTGGTGACCGGGAACGGCGGGCGCCCCGCTGCGTCGCCGTACGTCGCCGCCTGCCGGTAGATGGGCGTGTCGACGCCGCCGGGGGCGACGTACCCGATCCGGACGCCGGGGCGGTCGCGGTTGTCGACCCGGAGCTGTCGCACCAGGGCGCGGACGCCCCACTTGCTGACGACGTACGCCGCCATGTCGGGGACCACGATGTGCCCGATGACCGAGCCGACGACCACCAGGCTGCCCGACCCCTGGGTCCGCAGGACCGGCAGCACGTGGCGCGCCAGGTTGACGGTGCCGAGCAGGTTCGTGGCCACCACCTGGTCGAACACCTCGGCCGGCACGTCCTCCACGCGGCCGTAGGCGACCACGCCCGCGCTGCCGACCACCGTGTCGATCCAGCCGTGGCGCTCGACGGTCGTGGCGACGGCGGCCGCGACCTCGTCGTCCTTGCTCACGTCGGCCGTCAGGGCCGTCGTCGAGGCGGCCCCGAGGGCGTCGCAGTCGCGGGCCACCCGGTCGAGGGCGTCGCGGCCGCGGGCGAGCAGGACGAGGTGGTCGCCGCGTCGTGCGACGCGGTGGGCGGCGGCCTCGCCGATGCCGCTGGAGGCACCGGTGACGAGGACCACGCGCGGCGGTCGGTCGTGGGTCGGCATGCCCGCCGGTACCCCGTCCGGGCCGGATCAGACGCGAGCCGCCGCCGCGATGAGGTGCTCCATCTCGGTGATCGAGGTCGCGGTGTCGCGGTGCAGGACGGCGTGCCACCCCAGCGCCCGCGCGGCCTCGACGTTGGCCTCGACGTCGTCGAGGAACAGGACCTCCCCGGCCGCCACGCCGAGCCGGCGGGTGACGAGCTCGTACGCCGCCGGGTCGGGCTTGGCGAGCCCCACCTCGTGGCTGTAGACGATGTCGTCGGTCACCTCCTCGAAGCCGTGGCACCGCTCCCGCTCCCGGGCACCGGGGCCGGAGTTGGAGAGGATCGCGGTGAGCCGCGCCGGCCGCTGGGCGGCGAACCAGTCGAACAGCTCGCGGTCCAGCGTGCCGACGTACCACCGCCAGAAGTCGTCCAGCAGCGCGTCGACCTGCCGGTCGTCCAGCGACAGCGCGCGCTGCCACTCCGCACGCACGTCGGCCTCGGTCACCTCGCCCACCACGGCGTCGCCCGGCAGGCCGGCGAGGCCGCCGGCGATCGTGCCCGGCGCGAGTCCGAGCCGGCGCTCGGCGGGTGCGGGGAAGACGTCGTCGTCGATGACCTCGAGGACTCCCCCGATGTCGAGGACCACCGCCCGGATCGCCATGCGCCCACCCTAGGGACCGGCGAGCCTGCCCTCGCCCTGCTCGGGGTGCGGCACGCCGCAGCACCCCGTACGACCCCTCATCGGGCGGCGTCGATGTAGGCGACCATCCGGTCGAAGAGCAGCGTCGCCCGGTAGAGGTCCTCCGAGGCCCCCGGCGGGTCGGGCTGGGGAGGCAGGTCCACGACCTCGCGCCACCCGGGTCGCAGCTCGTCGGCCAGGGCGGCGGCGATGCGCGACGCGTCACGCACGACCTGGGGGTCGACCGACCAGACGGCCTCGAACGTCCGCGCCATCGGTCCGGTGTGCCCGCCCGGGCGCTCGACCGCCACCAGGCACGCCGGCAGGTCGGCGGCGTCGCACACGACCAGCCACTCGCGGTTGAGCGGCGAGTCCGGCGGGATCGCGACCTCCACCGGGACGCCCCGGCGTGCCGGGGCGGGGTCGGCGACGTCGACGAAGACGACCGTGCACTGGGCCGTGCGGGCGAGCTCACGCCAGCGGTCGTAGGAGGCACTGAGGAACCGTTGCCGCTGGAACCCGCCGAACAGGACGGGGTCGGCGGCCCGGGCGGCGCACTCGTCCTCGATGGCGTGGCTCATCGACACGAGCGTGCGCCGCGAGAGCACCTGCGGCCGGAGGAGGGGGTGCAGGCGTCGGAGGTCGGCGAAGACCGACCCCGACCGGGCCTGGGGCACGTCGGCCCGCTGGACGGCCGCCGCCAGGGACAGTCCGCCCCGGCGGCGCGCCAGCACCTCGAGCACGGACTCGACGTCGGCCTCGCTGTAGCGGCGGTGACCCCCGGGCTGACGGCGCGGCTCGGGAAACCCGTAACGCCTTTCCCAGCTGCGCAGCGTGGAAATGGGTACTCCGGTCCTGTGGGCGAGATCCCCGATGGTGAGAGTGGCGTTGCCCAAACCTTGTCCACCCCTCCGCATCGTGCCTAGATTTTGTTGGAAGTGTTGCATAGGTTTGGTCATCAAGGAACGGTCGAGCTGCGGGAGGCACAGATGATCGGCACCGCCACGGACGAGGCGCTGGCACGGATCCTCGACGAGGGGCGCCGCCGTGCGGCCGCGGTCGACGCCCACCACGCACTGCTGTGGGAGGCGCTCGCCGCCGCCACCGAGGGCGGCAAGCGGTTCCGTCCCGCGCTGCTGGTCGCCACCCACGACGCCCTCGGCGGGGACTCGCCCGGCGCGGCCGCCGAGGTGGGTGCGGCGGTGGAGCTGCTGCACACCGCGTTCGTCATCCACGACGACGTCATCGACGACGACCACGTGCGCCGCGGGCGCCCCAACGTCAGCGGCACGTTCCGCGCGCTGGCCGGCGTCGACGGCGCCACCCCGGACGTCGCCGCCGGCTACGGGCTGACCGCCGCGATCCTGGCCGGCGACCTCGCGCTGAGCGCCGCGATCCGCGCCGTCGCGACCTGCGGCGCACCGGCACCGGTCACCGAGCGACTGCTCGACCTGTTCGACGCCGCGCTGCACCGCACCGCCGCCGGCGAGCTCGCCGACGTACGCCACTCCCTCGACCTCGCCCCCGCCACCCTCGCGCAGAGCCTCGAGATGGAGGCGCAGAAGACCAGCGCCTACTCGTTCACCCTCCCGCTGCAGGCGGGCGCGGTGCTGGCCGGCGCCGACGCCGCGACGACCGCGCGGCTCGGCGACGTGGGCCGGGCCATGGGCATCGCCTTCCAGCTCGCCGACGACCTGATCGGCGTCTTCGGCGACCCGGCGCGCTCCGGCAAGAGCGCCACCTGCGACCTGCGCACCCGCAAGCAGACGCCGCTCCTGGTGCACGCGCGCACGACGTCCGCGTGGGCGCAGCTCCGCGGCTACCTCGGCCGCGACCTCGGCGACGACGAGCTCGACGAGGCCCGCGCCCTGCTCGTGGCCTCCGGGTCGCGGCGCTTCGTCGAGGACCTCGCCCAGCAGCACCTCGCGCAGGCGCGCACGGCGCTCGACGGCCTCGGCATCCCGGTCGACCTCGTCGACGGCGTCGCCGTCCGACCGGCCGTGCTGGCCGACGGCAAGGAGGTCGCGGCATGACGCTCTTCGTGGGCCGCAGCGCGCCCCGCAGCCTCTACGACACGGTGTCCGAGGCCAGCTCCGCGGTGGTGATCCGCGAGTACTCCAGCTCGTTCGGCCTGGCCTCGCGCCTCCTCGGCGAGCCGGTGCGCACCCAGGTGCGCAACGTGTACGCCCTCGTGCGGGTCGCCGACGAGATCGTCGACAACCCCGACCCGACGCTCGACCGGTCCGCGCGCGCCACGATGCTCGACTGGCTCGAGGGCGACGTGGCCCACGCGATGCGCACCGGCTACAGCGGCAACCTGGTCGTGCACGCCTTCGCCCGCACGGCCATCGCCGTCGGGATCGAGCCCGCGATCGTGACCCCGTTCTTCACCTCGATGCGCACCGACCTCGACACGCGGTCGCACACGCAGGAGAGCTTCGAGCGCTACGTCTACGGCTCGGCCGAGGTCGTCGGGCTGATGTGCCTGCGCGCCTTCCTCGCCGCGCCCGACGCCCCGCCCGACCCTGACGCGCACTACGAGCGCCTCACGCCGGGCGCACGCAGCCTCGGCGCGGCGTTCCAGAAGCTGAACTTCGTCCGCGACCTGTCCGACGACCACGACCTCCTGCGCCGCGACTACTTCCCCGGACTGGACGTCGAGACGTTCTGCGAGGCCGACCGCGACCGGATCCTCGACGACGTCGATGCCGACCTGCGGGCGGCCGCGGCGGTCGTGCCGGAGCTGCCCCCGAGCAGCCGGCGCGCGGTCCGGGCCGCCCACGCCACCTTCGCCGAGCTGGCCCAGCGGCTGCGTGCCGCGACGCCCGACGAGATCCGGCACACCCGCGTCCGCGTGCCGACGCCGGTCAAGCTGCGCCTGGCCGCGAGCTCGCTGCGCGGAGGACGTCCGTGACCCTGCGTCTGCCCGAGCGACTCAGCCGGTTCACCCCCACGCCCCGCCGGACCGGCGACGGCACCCCGCGACGCGTGGTCGTCGTCGGCGGCGGCATCGCGGGCCTCGCCACCGCGGCACTCCTCGCCTCGCGCGGCCACTCCGTCGACCTCCTGGAGAAGAACGACGACCTCGGCGGTCGCGTCGGCAGCGTCGAGCGCGACGGCTTCCGCTTCGACACCGGGGCCTCGTGGTACCTGATGCCGGAGGTCTTCGAGCACTTCTTCGAGCTGCTCGGCACCACGGCCGACGCCGAGCTCGACCTCGAGGTGCTCGACCCGAGCTACCGGGTCTTCTTCGAGGGGCACGCGGAGCCGGTCGACCTGCGTCCCGACCGGGACCACAACCGCGCGCTGTTCGAGTCCCTCGAGCCGGGGGCCGGCGAGCGCTTCGACGCCTACCTCCGCTCGGCGGAGGACACCTACGACATGGCCCTGCGTCGCTTCCTCTACACGAGCTTCGACTCCCCGTCGGCCTTCGTGCACCCCGACGTCGTACGCCGGACCCCGGCCCTCGGCCGGCTCCTGACGCGGTCGCTGGAGAGCCACGTCGCCGGCTCGTTCACCGACAACCGGCTGCGCCAGGTGCTCGGCTACCCCGCCGTCTTCCTGGGCTCCTCCCCCAGCCGGACGCCGAGCATGTACCACCTGATGAGCCGGCTCGACCTCGGCGACCGCGTGCTCTACCCGCAGGGCGGGTTCACCCAGCTGATCCGGGTCATCGCCGACCTCGCGGAGAAGCACGGCGCGCGTCTGCACACCGGCGCGGCCGTGACCCGCATCCTCACCGCCGAGACGTCCGGCGGACGGCCCGTCGTCACCGGCGTCGAGCACGGCTCCCCGGCCGGTCCGCGCACCGTCGAGGCCGACGTCGTCGTCGGCGCCGCCGACCTCCACCACCTCGAGACGGCGCTGCTGCCCACCGCGCTCCAGACCCACCCCGAGCCGGCGTGGCGCGACCGCTCCCCCGGTCCTGGCGCGGTGCTCGCCATGCTCGGCGTCGAGGGACGGCTGCCGGAGCTGCCGCACCACTCGCTGTTCTTCACCCGCGACTGGGGGCAGAACTTCGGCGACATCTTCGGCAAGGATGCACGGGTGCCCGATCCCGCCTCGATCTACGTCTGCAAGCCCTCCGAGACCGACCCCTCCGTCGCCCCGGAGGGGTGCGAGAACCTCTTCGTGCTCGTGCCGGTGCCCGCCGACACGTCCATCGGCAGCGGCGGCGACGACGGCGCCGGGTCCGAGACCGTCGAGCGCACGGCCGACGCGGCCATCGACCAGATCGCCTCCTGGGCCGACGTGCCCGACCTGCGCGAGCGGATCCGGGTGCGCCACACGGTCGGCCCGGAGGACTTCGCCACCCGCTACCACGCGTGGCGGGGAGGCGCCCTCGGGCTCGAGCACACCCTGCGCCAGAGCGCGTTCCTGCGTCCGGGCAACGTGTCCGCCAAGGTCGACGGCCTGCTCTACGCCGGTGCGAGCACCGTCCCCGGCGTCGGCCTGCCGATGTGCCTGATCAGTGCCGAGCTCGTGCTCAAGCGGCTCTCGGGCGACCGGTCCAGCCTGCCGGTGCAGGCATGAGCGCCCCATGAGCCCCTCCCACTGGGCCTACGTCGCCATGCTGGCGTTCTGCCTCGCAGGCACGCTGCCGCTGGTGCCGGCCTTCCGGCTGCGGGTGCTCAAGCAGCCGGGGCGGCTGCTGCTCACCGTTGCGCTTGCCGGGACGCCGTTCCTGCTGTGGGACCTCTGGGCCACGCACGTCGGGCACTGGTGGTTCGACGCCGACCAGACCCTCCCGTGGCGCGTCGCCGGGCTTCCGCTGGAGGAGATCGCCTTCTTCGTCGTCATCCCGGTGGTGTCGGTGCTGACCCTGGAGGGCGTGCGCGCCGCCCGTCGCGGCGTACGACCCTGGTCACCGCGCACCCGGGAGGATGGCGAGGTGACCTCGCCATGACCTACACCACCATCGCCGTCCTCTGCGTGCCGCTGGCCGTGGTGCTGGACCGGTGGGTCGCCCGCACCCGCCTCACCTCGACCCGGGACTGGTGGGCCGCCTACGCGATCATCGTGTTCTTCCAGCTCCTCACCAACGGCTGGCTGACCGGTCGCGAGATCGTGAGCTACTCCGGCGACGCCATCATCGGCAGCGGGCAGGTCACGGTCCTGGGCGACGGTCGCCTGTTCTACGCACCCGTGGAGGACCTCGGGTTCGGCTTCGGTCTGGTACTCGGCAGCTGCATCGCCTGGACGTGGCTGGGCCGTCGGCGCGACGGGTCCGCCGAGCAGGTGCGCGGATGAGCGTCGCCACCCGACTGCAGTCGATGCAGCCGACCGACGTCGGCGTGCCGGGACCGACGTCGTGGGACATGGCCCGGGCCTTCCGCTCGGTGCGCGCCGACCCGCTCACCTTCCTCGGCGAGGTGTCGCGGCACTACGGCGACACCGTCTCCTTCCCGGTGCCCGGGGCGCCGGCCCTGCTGCTCAACGACCCCGCCGACGTCAAGCACGTGCTCCAGACCTCGGCGCGCAGCTGGGGCAAGGACACCGTCCAGTACGCCGCCCTGGCGCGGGTCACCGGACCCGGCCTCCTCGCCTCGGCCGAGCCGAGCTGGATCGACCACCGGCGGCTCGCCGCGCCGGCCTTCCACCACCAGCGCCTCGAGGCGGTGGGCCTCGAGGTGCGTGCGGCCGCCCGCACCGCCGTCGACGCCCGGCTGGGCGGACCGCACGCCCGCGCGATCGCCGCCGGGGCGGTCGTCGACGTCGCCGCGCTGACCCACACGATCGGCCTCGACGCCGTGGGTCGCGCGCTGTTCAGCACCGACCTGTCCGACCACGCCCACGACCTGCTGGCGGCCACGAGCGAGGCCGCCGACCTGGTGGTGCGCCTCGGGCGCTCGGTCCTCCCCCGCGCCGAGTGGACCCCCACCCGGACCAACCTCCGCCTCCGATCCGCCCGTCGCCGCCTCGACGCCGGCGCCGCCGCGATCATCGCGGAGCGGCGGGCCCGCAACGCCCGCACGGGCGGCACGACCCACCACGGCGACGACCTGCTCGGGCTGCTCCTCGACAGCGGGATGGCGGACGGCGAGATCCGCGACGAGCTCGTCACGATGGTCATCGCCGGCCACGAGACGGTGGCCGCCGCGCTCGCGTGGACCCTGATGCTCCTGGCCGAGCACCCCGAGGCGCAGGACCGCGTGCGCTCCGAGCTCGACGCCCACCCCGGGCCCGTGCCGCTCGTGGGCCACCGCGACCGGCTGCCCTGGACCCGTGCCGTGGTCGACGAGGCGCTGCGCCTCTACCCGCCGGCCTGGGCCATCTCCCGGCGCTCGCACCGCGACGACGAGCTCGGCGGGCGTCGCGTCCCGGCCGGCACGCTCGCGATCATCAGCCCCTGGCTGGTCCACCGACGCCCCGACCTCTGGACCGAGCCCGAGGCCTTCCGTCCGGATCGCTTCCTCGACGGCACCACCCGCACCGGCTACCTGCCCTTCGGCCAGGGACCGCGGCTGTGCATCGGCCGGGAGTTCGCGCTCGGGGAGATGGTCGTCGTCCTCGCCGAGCTGCTGCGCGAGCACCGCGTCGAGGTGCCCGGCGGGCCGGGCGGCTGGAGGCGACCCGTCGCGGAGGCGAAGGTCGCCGTCCACCCCCGCGGTGGCATGCCGCTCGTCGTCCGACGGACGGGCACTCCGTGACGGCCGCGCTCCTCGTCGACCTCGTGCTCGCCGCGCTCCTCCTCGGAGCCGCGGTGTGGGCGCAGCGGCTGGTGGCCGACCTCCGCACCCTCCCGCGTGTCGGTGTCGCGAGCGGCACGAGTCCGTCGGTGTCGGTGGTGGTCCCCGCGCGTGACGAGGAGATGGCACTGCCGGCGCTGCTGCGGTCGGTGGCCGAGCAGGTGCCGCCCGTCCGCGAGGTCGTCGTCGTCGACGACGCGTCGCGCGACGCGACCGCCGCCGTGGCCCGCGACGGGGGCGCCCGGGTCGTGCCGGCCGGCACGCCGCCACCGGGCTGGACCGGCAAGGCGTGGGCCTGCCACACCGGCGCCGCGGCGACCACCGGCGACCTGCTGCTCCTCCTCGACGCCGACACGGTCCTCCGGCCGGGTGCGCTCGCGGGCCTGCTCGCAGCGCACGCCCGGCACGGCGGGCTCGTGTCGGTGCAGCCGCACCACGACGTCGTACGCCCCTACGAGCAGCTGTCGGCCTACTTCAACGTCGTCGCACTGATGGCCAGCGCTGCCTTCACCCGTCGCGGCCGGGACGACGCCGCCCACGCGCCGATGGCGTTCGGACCGTGCCTGTTGTCCTCCCGCGAGGACTACCGCCACGCCGGTGGGCACGAGGCCGTCCGCGCCGACATCCTCGACGACGCCGCCCTCGCCGCCGCCTACCAGCGGGCGGGGCTGCCCGTGTGGTGCGCGGTCGGGGGCGACGCGGTGCGCATGCGCAGCTATCCCGGCGGGCTGGGCCAGCTCGTGGCCGGCTGGACGAAGAACATCGCCTCCGGGGCAGCGGACGCGGCGCCGTCGGCGACCGCCGCCACCGTCGCCTGGATCAGCGCCCACCACGCCGTCGCCGTCGGGGCGGTCCTGTCCCTCCTCGTCGCGCTGACCGGACGGGGCGGGTCCCTCGTGGCCGGCAGCCCGCTCCTGTGGGCGGCGGCCTACGTCGCCGTGGCCCTGCAGCTGCGCTGGCTGCTCCGCCGCGCCGGCTCGTTCCGGTGGTGGGCGTGGTCGCTGTTCCCGGTGCCCCTGCTGGCCTTCGACCTCGTCTTCGCGCGCTCGCTCGCCCTGACCGTCGTCCGCCGCTCGGTGCCGTGGCGCGGCCGCGACGTGTCCCTCGCGCGCGGCCCGTCCGGGGAGGAGGTGGTCTGATGCTCCGACTCGTCATGCCCCAGACGGCCACCATCGTGGTCGACGTCGTCGCGTGGGGCGTCTTCCACGCCGCCACCGGCTATGCCGCGCACCGGCTCGGTGACGAGCGGCTGTCCCGCGACGGCTGGGGGCTGCGGGAGCGGGCCTTCGAGGACCGCGGCCGGTGGTACCGCCGACGGCTGCACATCCACCGCTGGAAGGACCGGCTCCCCGAGGCGGGCGCGCTGTTCGAGGGCGGCGTCAGCAAGCGCGAGCTGCCGGCGCTCGACGCCGACGGCCTCGAGCTGTTCGTGCGCGAGACCCGACGCGCCGAGCTGGGGCACTGGTGGGCGCTGTGGTGCAGCCCGCTCTTCGTCCTCTGGAACCCGCCCCTGGCGGCGTTCCTGCTCGCCGCCTACGGCGTGCTGGTCAACCTGCCGTTCATCGCCGTCCAGCGCTACAACCGCTTCCGGACCCAGGCCCTGCTCGCGCGACTCGCACGCCGGCGGAGCACGACATGACCACCCCCGCGACCTCCCGGTCCCGCGTCGGTGCCGCCTCGGCGGCGCCGCAGGGCGAGGTCGCGGCCCCGCAGGAGTCCCGGCACGGGCCGATCGCCCAGCTGCTGATCGCGTGGTCGCCGCTGAGCGCGATCCTGGTGGCCTACTGGGTGGCGCAGTGGGTCACCGCGCCCCTCGGGGTGGGCAACGGCGCCGACACCAACCGGCTCGGCGCGAGCCTGCACGTGCTCGGCCCGGCGCGCGCCGACGAGACGCTGCTCGGCACGGTCCCCAGCGTGTGGCTGCAGGCCCGCCTCGTGGACGGCTCGGCTCACTGGTACGACGTCGTGGCGGCGCTCGTCTACGTCACCCACTTCGTGACCATCCCGCTCATCACCGCGGTCGTGTGGTTCCGGCTGCGCGACCGCTTCGGCCAGTGGCTCACCGCGGTGCTCGCGATGTCCTTTCTCGGCATCGCCGGCTACCTCGCCTACCCGGCCGCGCCGCCCTGGCTCGCCGCCCGGCGCGGCGACATCGGCACGCTCGAGCGCATCTCCCACCTCGGCTGGGAGCACCTCGGTCTCGACGCGGTCGGCCGGCTCGTGCAGCTCGGGCAGTCGGGCAGCAACCCGGTGGCCGCGATGCCGTCGCTGCACGCCGGCGCCGCGCTGCTGGCGGCGCTGTTCCTGTGGCCGTCGGTGTCGGTGGTCTCGCGCGCCCTGCTGGCGGCGTACGCCCTGGCCATGGCGCTGACCCTCGTCTACACCGGCGAGCACTACGTGGTCGACGTGCTCGCAGGCTGGCTCGTCGCCATCCTCGGCATCGCCGTCTCGCAGCTGGTGGTCCGCCTGACCCGCGAGCCCCGGGCGTCGGGAGGGGCGACATGAGCACCCGCCCCGTGACCGGCGTGGCCGCCGGCCGCTCGTCCTCCCCCTCGCACGCCCGCGCGCTCGTGGGCGCCGCCCACGCGGGGCCGGCCCTCGCGGTCACCGTCCTGGCCGCGCTCCTGTCGGTCGCGCAGGGCCTGCCCGCGACGACGACCGCGGTGCTCGTGGCCGCCGTCCTCGCCGGCCAGCTCTCGATCGGGTGGAGCAACGACCTCGTCGACCGCTCCCGCGACCGCGCGGCCGGGCGGGGTGACAAGCCGCTCGCCGCGGACGACGGCCCGGTCGCCGTCGTCCGGGTGGCGTGCGGCGTCGCCGTCGTCGCATGCGTCGTCCTGTCGCTCGCCCTCGGACCCGCCGCCGGTCTCGTGCACCTGGCATGCGTCGCGTCGGCGTGGGCCTACAACGTCTGGCTGAAGGCGACGGTCTGGTCCTGGGTGCCCTACGCCGTGTCGTTCGGCGGGCTCACGGCGGTGGTCACCCTCGCCGACGGCGAGGCACCGCCGTGGTGGTGGCCGGTCGGCGCCGCGCTGCTCGGCGTCGCGGCCCACCTCCTCAACGTGCTGCCCGACCTCGCGGACGACGCCGCCACCGGCGTGCGCGGTCTCCCCCACCGCCTCGGGGAGCGACGCATCGCCCCGGTCGCCGCCGTCGTCCTGGTCGCGGCGACCACAGTGGTCCTCGTCGGGGCGGGGCCGCCGGTGGCCGCCACGGTGGCCGTCGCGGTCGTCGTGCTCGCGCTGGCGGGCGTGGTGGTCGTCGGCACCGGACGCCGGCCCTTCGTCGCGGCGGTCGCCATCGCCCTGACCGACGCCCTGCTGCTGGTGGTGGCCCGATGAGCCGCGGCAGCGCCACCGAGCACTGGGACCTCGTCGTCGTCGGTGCCGGCCCCGCCGGGTCCGCGACCGCGCTCGGCGCGCTGGCCGAGGACCCGGGCCTGCGCGTCCTGCTCCTCGACCGCAGCGAGTTCCCGCGCGACAAGTCCTGCGGCGACGGCATCGCCCCCCACGTCCTCGACGCCCTCGCACCGGTCGGAGCCGCCGACGTCGTCGACGGGTGGGCGCCGCTGCGCGACCTCGAGCTGGCCCATGGCGACGTGTCGGTCGCGGGCCCCATGCGTCGCGAGGTGCACGTCGTGCCGCGGCAGGTGCTCGACGCCCGGCTCGTCGAGCGGGCGGTGTCCGCCGGAGCGGTGCTGCGCACCCACCGCGCCACGTCGCTCAGCCGCACGGGCACCCCCGTGGTGTCCGGCGAGCTGTCCGCCGACGTGGTCGTCGGCGCCGACGGCGCCCACTCCTTCGTCCGGACGGCGCTGCTGGGCAAGCGCCGCGAGCCGCGCGCCATCGCAATCCGCGGCTACGCACCGACCACGCCCGAGATGGCGGGGAGGCAGGTCATCCGCTACGGCAACCGGCGCCAGCCGTCCTACGCCTGGGCCTTCGACCGCGGCGACGGCCTGGCCAACGTCGGCTACGGCGAGCTGCTGCCCGGCGAGCGCCACGGCGGTGCACCGAGCCGCAGGCTGCTCCTCGACCAGCTGGAGGAGCTGGTCCCCGGCGCCGCCAGCACCGGTGACGACTGGCGCGGCCACCACCTGCCCCTGAGCACCTGGCGGTGGGACCAGCCCGACGGCCCGGTCCTGCTCGTCGGCGACGCCGCCGGACTCGTCAACCCGATGACCGGTGAGGGGATCTACTACGCCGTCGCCACCGGGATCGCCGCCGGACGCACCGCGGCGCGGGCGGTCCGGGCGGGTCGGCCCGCGGAGGCCGGCGCCCGCCACCGGCACACCGTCCGCGCCCTGCTCGGGACGCACCTGCGCCACACGTGGGCGGCCTCGCGGCTCGCGCAGTCGCCCCGCATCGTCGACGCGGGCATCCGCGCCGCCACCCGCGACCGCCACGCCTTCGACGCGCTCGTCGAGCTCGGCCTCGGCGACGGCCGCATCGACGCCCGGCTGGCGGGCGGCCTGCTGCGCAGCCTCGCCCGCCCGGACCGACCCGCCCGACCCGACCTGCCTTCGACCCCCACACCCCGAGGTGGCTGACATGAGGATCCTCTCCGTACGAGGCGCACTGCCGTCCCACTCGCACCCGCAGGCCGAGATCACCGAGGCCTTCGGCGCGTTCATCTCCGAGCGCAGCCTCGACCGGTCGTTGCTGCGCCGCTTCCACGCCAATGCCGGGGTCGAGCGACGCCACACCGTCCTGCCGCTCGACCAGTACGCCGGGCTCGGCGACTTCGGCCACGCCAACGACCTGTTCATCGAGCACGCCGTCGAGCTGGGCTCGCGCGCGCTCGTCGACGCCCTCAAGGCCGCCGACCTCACGCCCTCCGACGTCGGCCTCGTCGTCACCGCGACGGTCACGGGGCTCGCCGTGCCCTCGCTCGACGCCCGCATCGCCGCCCAGGTCGGCCTGCGGGAGGACGTGCGCCGGATGCCGCTCGTCGGGCTCGGCTGCGTCGCCGGCGCCGCCGGCATCGCGCGCGTCCACGACTACCTCCTGGGGCACCCCGACCACACCGCGGTGCTCATCGCCGTGGAGCTGTGCTCGCTGACCGTGCAGCGCGACGACGCGTCGGTGCCGAACCTCGTGGCGAGCGGTCTCTTCGGCGACGGGGCCGCGGCCGTCGTCGCGGTCGGGTCGTCGGGCCCGTCCGGCCGGCCGGATCCCGTCGAGGTCCTCGACTCGCGCAGCCGCCTCTACCCCGACAGCGAGCGCACCATGGGCTTCGACGTCACCGGCAACGGCCTGCGCATCGTGCTCGACGCCGAGGTGCCCACCCTGGTGGGCCGCTTCGTGCGTGGGGACGTCGACGCCTTCCTCGCCGACCACGGCCTCACGCGCGCGGACATCGGCTGGTGGGTCTGCCATCCCGGCGGTCCCAAGGTGATCGAGGCGCTCGAGCAGGCACTCGAGGTGCCGAGGGACGCGGTCCGGCTGACGTGGGAGTCGCTGGCCCGGGTGGGCAACCTCTCCTCGGTGTCGGTCCTGCACGTCCTGGAGGACACCCTGCGTGAGCGTCCCCCCGCCCCCGGCAGCCACGGCGTCCTGATGGCGATGGGCCCGGGCTTCTGCTCCGAGCTCGTGCTGCTGAGGGCCGCGTCGTGACCGGGCTCGTCGCGTTCACCGTCCTGGTGGCGCTCGTCGGCCTCGAGCGGGTCGCCGAGCTCGTCGTCTCGACCCGCAACGCCCGGTGGAGCCGCGAGCGCGGCGGTGTCGAGCACGGGCTGGGGCACTTCCCGTTCATGGTCGTGCTGCACACCGGCCTGCTCGTCGGCGCGCTCGCCGAGGCGTGGATCCGGCAGCCGCAGGTCCCGGCCGCCCTGGCGTGGTCGATGCTCGCGCTCGTCGTCGCGTCGCAGGCCCTCCGCTGGTGGTGCATCGCCACCCTGGGCCCGCGGTGGAACACCCGCGTGATCGTCGTGCCGGGGATGCCGCCCGTCACCTCGGGTCCCTACCGGTTCCTGCGCCACCCCAACTACGTGGCCGTCGTGGTCGAGGGGATCGCGCTGCCGCTGGTGCACGCGGCCTGGATCACCGCGCTGGTCTTTACCGTCCTGAACGCCGCCCTGCTCGTCGTACGCATCCGCGTCGAGGACGCGGCACTGGCCACCCTGCCGCGATCCGACGCGGCCCCGGAGCCCCGGACGGAGGCCGCCGGTGCATGACGTGGTGGTGGCCGGTGGTGGGCCGGTAGGCCTCGCGGCCGCGCTGCACGCCCACCGCGCCGGGCTCTCGGTCGTGGTGCGCGAGCCCCGGACCGGTCCCATCGACAAGGCGTGCGGCGAGGGACTGATGCCCGGCGCCGTCGCCGAGCTGGCCGTCCTCGAGGTGCACCCGCACGGCCGCGAGCTCAGCGGGATCCGCTACCTCGACGCGAACGCCGGCGGCCCCGGGGCGACCGCGAGGTTCGCCCGTGGGCCGGGACGCGGGGTCCGCCGCACCGTGCTCCACGATGCCCTGGCCGCGCGGGTCGCCGCCGCCGGGATCGTCGTGGACCCCCGCCCCGTCGCCCGTGTCGACGACGCCGGCGACCATTTGCTCGTCGACGGCGAGCCGGCCCGCCACCTCCTCGCCGCGGACGGCCTGCACTCCCCCGTGCGGCGCCTCGTCGGCCTCGACGCGCCCGTCTCCGGGCGGCGCCGCTTCGGGCTGCGCTGCCACGTGCAGCAGGCGCCGTGGTCGTCCTACGTCGAGGTGCACTGGTCGCCGCGCGCCGAGGCCTACGTGACCCCCGTCGACGACGACCTCGTCGGCGTGGCCGTCCTGGGAGCGGCCGGGTCGCGCTTCGAGGAGCTCCTCGACGACTTCCCGCTGCTCCAGCAACGCCTCACCGGCCCGCGCACGCGGGTGATGGGCGCCGGCCCCCTGCGACAGCGCGCCCGCTCGCGGTCGGCCGGGCGGGTGCTGCTCGTCGGCGACGCCGGGGGCTACGTCGACGCGCTCACCGGCGAGGGCATCGCCCTCGGCCTCGCCCAGGCGCGCGTCGCCGTCGCCTGCATCGCCGAGGGCCGCACCGAGCACTACGACCGGCTGGCCGGTCGGCTGGGCCTGCGGCACGAGCTGCTCACGCACGCCCTCCTGCGGGCCACCGCCCACGCCACCGTCCGCAGGCGCCTCGTCCCGGCCGCGTCCCGGCTGCCGTGGCTCTTCGACACCGCCGTCAACCAGCTCGCCCGACCCGTGGGGAGGCCCGCATGACCACGTCCGACAGCACGACCGACACCACCACCGACAGCACCGGCACGACCGGCACCGTGACGCCCGAGCTGGTGGTGCTGCTCGACGAGGACGGCCGGGCCGTCGGCACCGCCGACAAGGCCGGCGTCCACCACGCCGACACCCCGCTGCACCTGGCCTTCTCCTGCTACCTCTTCGACGACGCCGGCAACGTGCTGGTGACCCGGCGGGCACTGCACAAGCGCACCTTCCCGGGCGTGTGGACCAACAGCTGCTGCGGACACCCGGCGCCCGGCGAGCCCCTGGCGGACGCCGTGCGTCGCCGCGTCGAGCAGGAGCTCGGGACCACGGTCGGCGACCTCCGCCTGGTGCTGCCGCGCTTCCGCTACCGCGCCGAGCAGGACGGCGTCGTGGAGAACGAGATGTGCCCGGTGTTCGTCGGCCTCGTCTCCGAGGCCGTCCCCGGCGACACCTCCCCCGCCGTGTCCCCCGACCCGGACGAGGTCGAGGACGCGCGGTGGGAGCCGTGGTCGTCGTTCCGCGAGTCGGTCCTCGACGGCAGCCGGACGGTGTCGGTGTGGTGCCGCGAGCAGGTGGCCCAGCTGCCCGCCGACCCGGTGTCGGCGGTCGCGGCCGACGTCGCCGAGCTGCCGCCGGCCGCGCGGGTCGTCGACGTCCGGCCCTGAGGTTGCGCCGTTCGGGCGCGCGGGGCCGCGCCGTGTGACACGCTGTGCCGGTGCCTCGACGAACGTGGGCTACCGACCTGGCATGAGAAGGGCCTGTGACCGACGACGACTCCGCGACGCCGAGAGCGCGGTCCTCACTCGACGCCGAGAGCGACCGCCTCGCGTGGCGGCTCGCCGTCGAGGCCGCGGGCGTGGGTGCCTTCGTCTGGGACCTGGTGACGGGCGACCTGCGCTGGGACGGCCGGCTCCTCGAGCTGTTCGGCCTCGACGAGGAGAGCTTCGGCGGGACGATCGAGGCCTTCAACCGGTGCGTGCACCCCGACGACATCGGCCGCGTCTCCGACGCCCTCCAGCGCGCCATCGCCACCTGCGGTGACTACGACGCGGAGTACCGCGTGGTCCTGCCCGACGGCACCCTCCGCTGGATCGAGGCACGCGGGCACGCGTTCGCCGACCAGCCCGACGGCCCACCCGTCCGCCTCGTCGGGGCGGCGTACGACACCACCCAGGTCCGCGAGGGCGAGGCGCGCGTGGGACGCGTGCTCGAGTCGATGTCGTCGGCCTTCTTCCAGCTCGACCACGACTGGCGCTTCAGCTACGTCAACTCCGAGGCCGAGCGGCTGCTGGGCTCCACGCGCGTGCACCTGATCGGCGCCAGCATCTGGGAGGCCTTCCCCGCCGCCGTGGGCAGCACGTTCGAGGAGCACTACCGGGGCGCGGTCTCCTCGGGCGAGCCGGTGACCTTCGAGGCGTGGTACCCGCCACCGCTGGACGCCTGGTACGAGGTGCGCGCCTGGCCGTCCCCGGAGGGCCTGGCCGTCTACTTCGTCGACATCACCGCCCGGCGTGACGCCCAGGAGGCACTGGACCGCTCCGCCCACCGCCTCGCCCTGCTGGCCTCGGTGTCGGAGGCCCTCACCGCGACGCTCGACCCGACCGAGGGGGTCAGCCGGCTCGCCACCCAGCTGGTGCCCGAGCTCGCGGACTGGTGCCTGGTGACCCTCGTCGAGGACCCGCACGCGACCGACTGGCGACGGGGGCTGCGCGACGTCGGGTGGTCGCACCGCGACCCCGCCATGGAGGGCGTCCTCCGCGACTACGCCACCCGGCGGCTGCTCGCGATGACCGACAGCTCCTACCTCGCCCAGGCGATCCGGGAGATGACGTCGGTGCTCATGGAGTCGTCGGCGTCCGAGGCCGTGGCCGGGGTGCTGGAGCCCGGCACGGCCCGCGACCTGCTGCGCCGCCTCGCGCCGTTCTCGGCCGCGGTGGTCCCCCTGCGGGCCCGCGGTCGCACCGTCGGCGTGGTCAGCGCGTTCCGCGACATCCACCGCACGCCGTTCACCACCGATGACGTCGCGCTCCTCGAGGACATCGGCGCCCGGGCGGCGCTCGCGCTCGACAACGCGCGCCTCTACGAGTCGCAGCGCGACGTGTCCGAGGCGTTGCAGCGCAGCATGCTCACCGCGCCGCCGCAGCGCCGGGGCCTGCAGGTCGCGACCCGCTACACCCCGGCCGGTGAGGCGGCCCGCATCGGCGGCGACTGGTACGACGCCTTCCTGCAGGGTGGCGCGGCCACCGCGACGCCCGACATCGTGGTCGTCGTGGGGGACGTCGTCGGCCACGACGTGGAGGCCGCCGCCGCGATGGGGCAGGTGCGCGGCCTGCTGCGCGGCATCGCCGTGCACAGCGGTGACGCTCCCGCCGCCATCCTGTCCGGCCTCGACACCGTCATGCAGTCGCTGCAGCTCGAGACCACCGCGACCGCCGTCGTCGCCCGCTTCGAGCAGGTCGGCCCCGCAGGCAACGGCGCACCACGGGTCCTGCTGCGCTGGTCCCACGCCGGCCACCCGCCGGCGCTGCTCGTCGACCACGCCGGCACGGTCACGCGGCTGGCGGACGCCGACGCCAACGACCTGCTGCTGGGCTTCGACCCGGCCGCGGCCCGCCACGAGGGCGTCGTGGCGCTCGAGCCCGGCGCGACCCTGGTGCTCTACACCGACGGTCTCGTGGAGCGTCGCGACCGCGACATCGAGGACGGCATCGAGGCGCTGGAGCGCCTGCTCGGCGAGGTGGCTCCCGCGACCCGCGACCTCGACCAGCTCTGCGACCGGCTGCTCGGCGCCATGGCCAGCGAGGTGCAGGAGGACGACGTCGCGCTCCTCGTCGTCCGGTGGGCTCCCGAGGCCCAGGTGGTGTAGCGCACCCGCCCGTTCACCCCCCTCGGGGGAGGTCAACCCGCGTGCTCATGCCGGATGGTGCGCAGCATGAGCCAGCCCTGGGCCCCGGCCTCCCGGCAGGAACTCTGGACGCGGGGACTCCTCGTGCTGTGCCGGGTGGTGCTGGCGGTGACGCTGCTGTGCGTGACGTACTTCATGGTGCCGACGAGGCGACCGTCGTACGGGGTGCCGTGGGTGGTCCTGCAGCTGCTGGTCTTCCTCGTCGTGGTCGGCGCCCAGGTGCCCGCCATCATCCGGTCGCGGAACCCCGTCCTGCGCGCGATCGAGGCCCTCGCGGTGCTGGTCCCGGTGTACCTGCTGATCTTCGCCCGGATCTACCTCGAGAACTCGCTGGCCGACCCGTCGGGCTTCAACCGCCCGCTCGACCACGTCACGGCGCTGTACTTCACGGTGACGGTCTTCGCCACCGTCGGGTTCGGGGACATCGTCGCCTCCAGCCAGAGCATGATGCTGCTGGTGACGGTGCAGATGATCCTCAACCTGGTCGTGCTCGGGCTGGGGATCAGGCTGCTCACCTCGGCGGCGCGGCGCGGCATCGCCCGTCGCGGAGGCCTGCCCGACATCGGGGACCGCGACCATCCCCTCGTCTGAGTGACACGCTGCCGGCGACTCTCCGACCCGTCCGGCCGCTGCTCAGTGCAGGAACAGCTTGCCCAGCACCGCCAGCAGGCCCAGCGATGCTGCGCCGGCCGACTCCAGCACGAGCCGCCAGCCGCCGATGCCCGCACGGTGCGCTCCGAGGTAGCCGATGACGGCGAGGAACACCACGGAGAAGCACAGCGCCCAGTACGCCGCACCGCTGGAGGAGAGCCCGAGGAGGTAGAGGACGAGGTAGACCACGATGGCGGGCGCGGCGCCGACGAGGATGAAGACCTCCTTGGCCGCCGCGTGGGGCGTGCGGCGGTAGAGCGGGCGGCGGTCACCCTCGAAGAGCATCTCCTGCGTCTCCGTGTACACGTGGGCCAGCCAGTAGACGACCACGACGGCGGCGACGCTGAGCGCGACCCGTTGGGCGTGGGAGAGGTTGGCGCTCACGGCAGCCAGTGAGCTGGCGGCGATCACCGCGCCGTACAGCAGGCCGCCCGGATCGCGTCGGGCGAGGGTGTCCGCCGCCCGGCGTCGGTGGCCGCTCGTCTCGGCGTCGTCGGCGCGGTCGGCGCGGGTGCGCTCCGGTTCAGGCATCGATCCTCCCGTCGGACATGCTGCCGGACGGGCCGAGCATCCGCGACCCTCCCCGGATCGCCGCGACCGTCGCGTCGTGGAGCCGCTGGGCCTGGGCGGCCGACCGCCCGATCGTCGTCAGTCCCACCAGTCCGCTGGACGCCAGGCCGTTGAGCATGTGGAGGACCGTGCCGACACCGCGGTGCGTGTCGAAGGACAGTCCGGCCCGCTCCACGGCCTCGATGACGTCGCTCTCCGCCCGCCCGCGCCAGGCCGGGTCGAGGAGGTTGTCGGTCGCGCTGTAGCAGCGTCGTGAGCCGTCCGGCATCGACCACGTGCCGCTCGCGCGGTCGTAATGGCCCGTGGTCAGGTTGTGCAGCAGGGACAGCGGGTGGGAGGTGCCGCTGCGGCGCAGGTTGATCTCGAGCCCGTGGAGGCGCCACCGCGAGGACGAGGTGCGGGTCGCCGCGAAGTCGACCCCGAACCGGCCCAGGGCGCCGCGGTCGGCCAGCAGCTGCCCGACGGAGGCGCCGTACGCGGTGAGGTCGCTGCGGTAGTCGCGGCTCGCGGGGAACCGGCACCCGAGGTAGGCCTGGCGGTCCGTGCCGTCATGGACCTGCTCGTGCGTGGCGATGACGTCCACGCGGCGCCCCGGCGTGATGTCGCCCTGGACGCTCGGGCTGGACACCTCCGGACCGGTCAGGAGCTCCTCGACCACGGCTCCGGAGGCGAGGCCGGAGAGGTAGTCCGGTCCGAGTGACTCGACGGCCGCACGGAGCCGGGTCGGGTGGGGGACGTCGGCGAACCGGAACACGCGGTTGCCGATGCCCGTCGCGCTGTCGTCCAGCTTCACGACGGCTCCCACGGCAGCGGGACGCTCCTGCCGGATGGCCTCGACCGCCGCGACGACCTCGTCGACGCTGCGGACGTCCTCGCACCCCGGGGCGACCGGCACGCCGGCCTCGCGCATGAGCCGGCGGCCGTTGCTCTTGAACCCCAGCGGCCACAGGCTGGCGGGCGTGCCGGCGAGCGGCAGCCCGAGGACCCGCGCGACCTCCATCTCCGGCTGCGTGACGTTCCACGGCTCGATGAAGGCGAGGCGCCCGCGGGTCATCGACCGGACCACCTCGAGGAGGTCCGGTCTCTCCAGGAGCTTGACGGTCACCGACCGCGAGGTGCGGTCGGGGACCTCCACCACGTGGAAACGCGAGCGCACCCCGTCGCGGAGCCCGCGCTCGACGAACGAGAGGTAGTAGGCCATCACCCGCTCGGTCGGCCGCTCGGACGTCACGAAGACCATCTCCGCCCCGGGGAGTCGCGCCAGCCGGAGCACCGTGAGCAGCTGTCGGTGCTCCAGGGTGGCGATGCGTGGTCCGAAGTGCGCCAGCAGCCTGGGCTCGACGCTGTAGGACGGGAGGACCACCACCGTGTGCGGCACCGTCGAGCCGGGGCGGCTCGCGGCCAGGGCGCGTGCGAGGTCGCGCGTCGCCGGCGGTTCCACGGATGCCATGTCTCGCCCACCTCGCACGACGCACCTTGGTCCGCCCGACGCTACGGCCCGTCGCCGCGGTCCGACCTCACCTCGCACGGGTGAGCCGCCGGCGCCCTCCCGCGCGTGGAATGGGAAGGCTCCCGGACGGAAGGAAGAAGTGCCATGTGCCGCTGGCTCGCCTACTCCGGTTCGCCGGTCCTCCTCTCGGACCTCCTCTTCGCGCCGGAGAACTCGCTCGTCGTGCAGAGCCTGCACTCGCGGCTCGGGGTCGAGGCCGTCAACGGCGACGGCTTCGGGGTGGGCTGGTACGGCGCCCAGGAGGAGCCGGGCATCTACCACAGCACCGAGCCCGCGTGGAGCGACCGCAACCTGCGTGAGCTCGCGGGCCATGCGTCCGCCGGCCGGGTCTTCGCCCACATCCGCGCGACGACGGGCACACCCGTGCAGCAGACCAACTGCCACCCCTTCCGGCACGGGCGCTGGCTCTGGATGCACAACGGGGCGATCGCCGGCTTCTCGTCGGTCAAGCGCGACCTGACGCTCGCGGTCGAGCCCGCGCTGTTCCCGCTCATCGAGGGATCGACCGACTCGGAGCTCTTCTTCTTCCTCGCCCTCACCTACGGGCTCGAGCAGGACCCGCCCGCCGCGGTGGCCCGGGCTGTCGGACTCATCGAGGAGACGGGGCGGAAGCACGGCGTGCCCCTTCCGATCCAGATGACGGTGGCCACCACCAACGGCGAGACCACGTGGGCGTTCCGCTACTCCAGCGAGGGCAGGTCCAGGTCGCTGTTCCACAACGCCGACGTCCGCACGCTCCGGCTCCAGCACCCCGACAACGTCACCCTCCAGCACGTGTCCGACGACGCCCGCATCGTGGTGTCGGAGCCGCTGGGGAGCCTGGAGGGTGCGTGGCGCGAGGTGCCCGAGTCGAGCTGTCTCGTCATCGAAGGGGGCCGTGAGCAGCTGCACCCCTTCGCGCCGGTCCCGGGCGCTGCTCCGGCGGGCTCCGCCGCAGCGGCGCTGTGAGGCGAGGATGACGGCCCTGACGGTCTGGCGCTACGACACCCCCTTCGGGGCCGAAGCCGGTGCCGTGCGCCTCAAGGCCCTGGCGGAGCGCCATGTCCTCACCGTCCACGACGCGATCACGATCGCCTGGATGCCGCAGGCCGAGGAACCGGTGATCGGCCACGTGAAGCACCCGACCGCCTCGGCCGTCGGCAAGGGGTCGGTGCTCGGTGGTCTCGTGGGCATGCTGGTCCTGGCGCCGGTGGCCGGGGCCGCGCTCGGGGCCGGGGTCGCATCCGTCTCGGCGCGCCTCCGAAGGTCGGGCATCGACGAGCAGTTCGTCGAGGAGCTGGGTGCGCAGCTGACGCCGGGCTCGTCGGCCCTGCTCGTGCTGTCGAGCGACGGGAACCTGGACGAGCTGCGACCGGCGATGGAGCGCGAGCTGAAGCGGGGCGACGTCGTGCTGCTGCACGCCGAGCTCTCCGAGGACGCGCCGGCGGCCATCGTCGAGGCGCTGGACGAGCTCCGGAGCAGCGAGGGGCCGTCCGAGCCGTGACCGCGACGCGGGACGTCACCCACGCCGGGTGAACCCGCCGCACCGATGTGGTGCGAGCCTGAGCCGGACGGACCCGGACGAGGAGGAGCACCATGACCAGCGACACCACTCGGCCGCAGCGTCAGGAGCCGGACGAGAGACCCGCCTCGCCCCTGTGGACCGGCATGCTCGGCTTCGCGTCCATCATGCTGCTGCTGCTGGGCGGCTTCCACGCACTGGGCGGCTTCATCGCCCTGCTGGAGAACCGGGTGTACGACGTCAACGCCAGCGACCTGCTCCTGTTCCAGAGCTACCGCGGGTGGGGCATCGCCCACATCGCGGTCGGCGTCCTGGCGTTCATGACCGGGATCGCGCTGTTCTACCGCAAGCCCTGGAGCCGGGTCGCGACCATCGTGCTCGCGTCGCTCAGCGCCCTGATGAACCTGACGTTCCTCTCGGCGTCCCCCGTCTGGTACGGCCTGCTCATCGTCCTCGACATCCTCGTGCTCTACGCCGTCACCGTTCACTTCGACGACGAGCTCGACTAGGCACGCGGCCCGCGGGGCCCCCTCGCTCGGTCGCGCCCGTCCCGGGGTCAGCGACGGTCGAGGCCGCTGAAGTAGCGGTCGACCCGCGCACGCACGGAGTCGTCGATCTCCGCGTCCTCGTGGGCCGGGGCGGACAGCAGCTGCACCCGGGTGAGGTCGACGCGGACCGTCCGCTCGTCGTGGCGGATCGAGGAGACTGCGAGCGCCGGCACCACGCGCCGCCCCGCTGCGGGAACGGCGTCCACCACGAGGTGGGCCGCGCCCGGCGAGCTGGTGGCTCGCACGACGGATCCGAGGCGGCCGTCGGTGGCCTCGACCTCGTAGCCGACGAGGTCGCTGTCCAGGGTCCACGTGGACTCGCGGTAGTCCCACACCGACGGTCGGTAGTTCCACAACGCGTTCATGCTGTCGCCTCGCTCAGGACCGCGGGCCCGTCCCGCGCACAGACCTCCAACGCGCGCAGGCTCGCTCCGTCACGCCGAGGGCCCCATGTCAGTACCCCCGGTCAGCGCGTTTCACGCAGGACTCCTCGGGACGACCGAGGAGGTGCGGCGCCGGGCGCCGTCAGCCGTTGAGGATGCGGTTCTTCTGCTGCTCGAACTCGAGGTCGTTCAGCACGCCGGCGGCCTTCAGCTCGCCGAGCTCCTTGAGCTGCGCCAGCTTGTCGTCCATGCCGGACGACGGGGCCGGGGCGGGCGGCGGCGGGGGGGCGTACTGCTGCTCGGGCGGCGGGGCGGCGTACTGCTGCTGCTCCTCGTTGGCCCACCTGCCCGCCTGCCTGCGTGAGACCCGGTTGGAGACGGCCGTGGCGGTGCCGGCGACGACGGCGGTGCGTGCGACACCGCGGAGAAGACCTGGCATGACGTGTTCCTGTTCTCTCGTGGATCAGACCTGGGCGGCGGGCGCGTCGGCTGCGTCGACGGCGGCCAGCAGCGCCTGGACGGGGATGCGGCCACTCGCGACCAGCTGGCCACCCCCTTGACGGACGGCACGGGCGAAGGGCGCGGCCCAGACGTTCTCGTAGACGAGGATCCCGGCGGAGCTGCCCGCCTCGAGGGCGTTGCCGGCCTCGTCGAGGTCGCTCTCGTCGAGCAGCCCGGACGAGGCGCCCTCGAAGACGGTGAGGTCGAGCTCGCCGTCGCCGTCGACGTCGCTGATGTCGATCGCGTGGATGGTCCCGTCCTCGTCCTTCATGACGAAGGCGAGGTCGAGGATGCGGATGAGCCCGCGGTCGACGAGGTCGAGCAGGATCGGGAAGCCCTCGCCCGTCATCCTGCTGCCCGGGAACTCGACCACGATGTAGTCGATCGGACCCATGAGGTCGAGGTCGTCGCCGGTCTCCTGGTCGTTGCTCATGCTCTCCTCCTGCGGCTCGGTGGGACGCGACTCGGTGGGGTGTCACCCGGCCCGTCGTCCTCTCGGAGCCTAAGGAGGGCGAACGCCGCCCCGCCTCACCCAGAGCGGATGAGCCCGTCAGGGCAGGGTCGCCGACGACCCGATGTCCAGCACGGACGCCCGGCACGACGGCGCCTCGTGGGCCAGCGCCTCCACGAACCGCGGACCGGCGAGGTCCATCCAGCCGCGCGGGAACCTCCCGCCGACCGGGACGTGGAGGGTCTGCCAGTGCACCGGGACCGCGGAGCGGGCAGCCACCAGCCGGCACGCCGTCGCCGCCTGCTTGGGCCCCATGTGGCCCGGGGAGAGTCGGGGACCCCACCCGCCGACCGGGACGACCGCCACGTCGATCGGTGAGCCCGCCAGTCCCGGGTGGCCCGCCATCCCCGGGTAGAGGTCGGTGTCGCCCGCGAGCCACACGACTCCCGAGGGGCCCCTGACCAGGTGCCCGTTCGCGGCGTTGGGTCGGTGCGGCATCGGCCGCGAGTGGTGCACGGCCGGCACCAGCCGGACCGCCACGTCCCCCGTCTCGCCGACCGGCGCCCACTCCCCCTCGCCGAGGCCGCGCCCGTCCAGGCCCTTCTTCCTCACCCACACGGCGTTCTCCGGCGCGGTGAGCACCGGTACGTCGTCGAACAGCCGCAGGGAGCCGACCTCCGCGTGGTCGTGGTGGAGGTGGGAGAGCAGGACGACGTCCGCGCCGGACCACGCCTCGCCGTCCGGGGCGGCTCCGCCGCGTCGCCGCAGGACCCCGTTGTGCCGCCGCAGCAACGGGTCGGCCACGATCCGGACGCCGTCGATGTCGACCACGACGGTGGCGTGCCCGAGCCAGGTGAGGGTGATGGCCATGGAGCTACGGCCAGTCGCTCCAGTCGCTCCTGGGCCAGGAGCGCGGCCCGCGCCTGCGTGCCTCGCGGGACAGCACGACGGACAGGCGCAGCGCCGTACGCGCGTCCCGCAGCCACCGGCGGACCGCGGGAGCCGTGAGGGACAGCACGAGCACGAGCAGCAGCCCGAGCGGCGCCGAGACGGCGACGAGGCCGGCTGCCCCGACGGACGCGAGGGCGCCCATCGAGACCACGTCGACGACGACGCGCACCTTCGCGGCCTCGACCTTGCCCGCGCACGCGACGAAGAGCAGGACGGCGACGCCCACGCTCGCCAGGACGACCACGCTCGGGACGAGCCATCCCCACTGCACGACCGCCAGCAGGAGGCCGATGGAGCAGCACCAGTGCAGGCACCGCCACCAGGTCCTGTCCCGGTCCCGGTCGAGCACGCCTTGCCGGTCCTCGAGCCACAGGTCACGCGTGGTCCGTGCCATCGTGGTGTCCTCTCACTGGAGCGCGGCCGTGAGCCGCATCGTGTTGTCGAGGTAGCGCTGCCAGGGCGAGCGCTGCCGCCACTCCTCGAGGGTGAGCTCGCGCGACAGCGTCCGGTAGTCGTCCTCGACCTTGCGGAACCGGGCGACGATGTCGGCGCCGGTGAGCATCATCGAGACCTCGTGGTTGAGCGCGAAGGAGCGCAGGTCCATGTTGCTGGAGCCGATGACGGCGACGTCGTCGTCGATCGAGAAGTGCTTGGAGTGGAGCACGGCCGGCGCCGGGTAGAGGTGGATGCGCACGCCAGCCTCGAGCAGCGCCTCGTAGTAGGAGCACTGCGCGTGGTAGACCATGAACTGGTCGCCCTCCTCGCTGACGAAGAGCTCCACCTCCACGCCGCGGCGCGCGGCCGTGGTCACGGCGTACAGCAGCGGCTCGTCCGGGACGAAGTACGGGCTGGTCAGCGAGACACGGGACTGCGCGGAGTAGATCAGCGCCGTGAAGAGCCTCAGGTTGTTCTCCGTGACGTAGCCCGGCCCGCTCGGAAGCACCTGTGCCGTCACGCCGCCCGGATGGCTCTGCGGCTTCGACGCGGCGACCTGCTCGGTCAGGCGCTCCTGGGTCTCGGTGAACCAGTCCTTCGCGAAGACGGCCCGCAGGGCGCTGACGGTGGGGCCGTCGACACGGGCGACCAGCTCGACCCACTCGCGACCGGCGGCGTGGTTCTTCGGCTTGTTGTAGCCCGGCTCGATGAGGTTCTGCGACCCCATGAACGCCACCCGGCCGTCCACCACCAGCAGCTTGCGGTGGTTGCGCAGGTCCGGGCGCTGCAGCTGGCCCTTGAACGGGCGGAACGGGAGCATCGGCCGCCACTGGATGTCCGTGCCGTCGAGGCGCTTCGCGAAGTCGTCGTACCCCGGGATCCCCCGGGACCCCAGGTGGTCGACGAGCAGGCGCACCTCGACGCCCCGCGTGGTGGCCTCGACGAGCGCCTCGAAGAACGGAGCGGTCACCTCGTCCCAGGCGGCGATGTAGAACTCGACCTCGATCGACGTCTCGGCCTTCGCGACCTCGGCCGTCATGGCGGCGATGGAGTCGTGGTAGCCCGGGATGAGGTCGACCTGGTTCCCGCCCTGGAGGGGCAGCGCGCCGAGGTTGTAGGTGAGCGCCGCCATCGACGGGAGGTACGCCGGCTCGGCGACCGTCCACGCGGGCAGGCTTTCCGTGGCGGCACGGATCGCCGCGTCCGCCTCACGCTGCCGCGCCAGCCTGCCCCGTCCCAGGCTCGTGCGTCCCAGGACGAGGAAGACGAGGAAGCCGGCCAGCGGCACGATCAGGATGAGGATCAGCCACGCCATCGCCGACGAGGGCTTCTTGTTGCTCGGGAGCACCCCGAGCGCCAGGAACTTGATCACGTAGTCCAGGACCACCACGGCGGCTCCCAGGACCACCGGGACGTTGTCCATCACCGCGCCCGCACGCGCCGGTGGCGCCGGATCGTCTCCACCCCGTCGAGTCTCGGGCACGAGTGGCGCCCGCGTATCACCCTCCACGAGTGAGCCGCCGCGCGGACGCACGCACGGGTGGCCCGCCCCCGTCCGATTCCGTCCGCCTCACCCACGCCGGATGACGACACCGGGACCGCGGCGCCGGAGCATGGCGTGGTCAGGACCCGCGCGGACGTGGGTCGAGGAGGCGACGAGGGCGGGCAGGTGAGCCGATGCGCCTGCTGCCGGAGGAGCGCTCGGACGAGGTCAGCGCGCTGTCGCGCAGGGTCGCTGCGTCGTTCCTCGGCCAGTCCGTGCGGCGCTTCGCCCTGATGGACGGGTTCGACCGCTGCATCGTGGTCTCCTCCCAGGTCCTGACCGCCCTGATCCCGCTCTTCATCGTGGTGGCCAGCGCCGCACCGGCGGGACAGGAGGACGTGATCAGCCGGTCCATCATCCGGAGGTTCAACCTGACCGGCTCCTCGGCCGACGCCGTGGAGCAGCTCTTCGACGCCCCCGCCGGCGCCTCGAGCAGCGTGTCCGTGTTCAGCGCCCTGCTGCTGATCTACTCCGCGATGGCGTTCAGCCGCCGGCTCCAGTCGATGTACCGGGCGGCGTGGGGGCGGACCAACGCCGGGATGCGGAGCACGTTGTACGCCGGGCTGGGACTGGTCGCCTTCACCCTGATGGCCGGTCTCTCCTTCCTGGTCCGCGAGCTGGCAAGCCGGTTCCCGCTGGAGTGGCTGTGGTCGATCCCGGTCACCGCCGGCGTCGGCCTCGTGCTGTGGACGGCCATCCCGTACCTCCTGCTCGAGCGGCAGGTCCACTGGCGTCGACTGCTCGCGACGGGCGGCGCGTCGGCGGTGGGCGTGACGGTCCTCGCGATCGGCACGCCCATCTACATGCCGGCACTAATGGAGGGTGCCACGAGCGACTTCGGCCTCTTCGGGGTGACGATCACCCTGCTCGGGTGGCTCCTCGCCGCAGCCTTCATCCTCATCGCCTGCGCCGTCATGGGGGCGCAGTTCGACACCTCCGACGCGCGGTGGCTCGTGCGGATCAAGACCCGGTTCTCGCTGACCGACCCGGCGGCGGGCGAGCCGCCGGCTCCCGGGCCCCACGTCGAAGCCGGCCTGACGAGCGACGACCTGCTGACCATCGTCCGCGTGCTGGTGAACTGGTGCATCATGGCCGCGGCGGTGTGGGTCGCGACCGCGGTCGTGCCGGGCATCGAGGTCAACGGCGGGTTCGGCACCTACCTCGCCGTGTCGATCCTCTTCGGGCTGGTCAACGCGATGGTCGGGCCGGTGCTGGAGTGGCTGGTCGGCTCCCAGTCGTGGCTGCGGATGGGCACCTCGGCGCTCCTGGTCAACGGCGCACTGCTCGCGGTCACCGCGGGCCTCAGCGCCAACCTGGACATCGCCGGTCCGGGCACCGCCCTGCTGGGGGCCGCGGTGATCGCCGTGACCGGGACGCTGCTCGAGCTGGTGATCAGGCCATCCGAGTCGAGCCACGGCACCTGAGCGGGCGGGCTCAGGCCTGCGGGCCGGTCCCGGCCGGGCCGGGGCGCGCGGCCAGCACCTCGAGGACGAGCAGCACGAACGCGGTGACCAGCACGAAGGCCAGCGCGGTTCCTCCGGTGGGGTGGTCCTGTGCGAGGTAGAGGATCGCGGCCAGCCCGACCACGGCTGCCCGGATCGGGCCCCGGTAGGTCGCGAGCGCCACCCCGAGGCGCCCGGTGTCCCCGACGCGGGACCGACCACGGCGCAGCTGGTCCACACCCCTCGACAACCCCGAGCGCGCGGCCGCTCCGGAGCCGCGGGGGGCGCTGAGCCACGCCACGACCGCCACGGTCAGGGCGATCACGAGGACGCCGCGCAGCGCCACCCTGATGAAGGACACGAGCTGGTCGTACACCGCACCTGCTGCTGCCGGCGAGCTGCTCGACGGCAGGGCATCGAGGTAGAACGGCCGGATCACGTTGAGGGTCGCCCCGAGCAGCAGCATCGAGCCCGCCACCGCCAGCCCCGAGACCAGCACCATCCTGCGCCGGTCGCGGGCGATCGCGACCGCGATCCCGATGAGGGCCAGGCCGACCACCGGCAACCAGGTGCTGAGGGGGTCCAGCACGCCCAGCAGGGACTGCGCCGTGGCCAGGTCGTCGGACTTGACGATGGCGAAGGAGGCGTCGACCTCCGGGATCCGGTCCGCGATCGCGAAGCCGGCGTCGACCAGCTGCTGCTTCACGGTGTTGATCAACGTGGCGAGGTTGACGCTGACCTCTCCCCTGTCGATGACCACCGCACCCTTGGTGTCGCCGTTCAGCGCGGCCACCAGCTCCTCGTGGGCCGTCCGGTTCGCCTCCACCCACGCCTGCTTGAACGTGTCGGACTGGACGACCGCCAGGATGCGGTCCTCGACGAAGCCGCGGATGCCGGTCGCGAGCGGCCCGGACAGGGCCGAGAGGGTCGCGCCGGCCTTGTCCGGGAGGCCGCGGCCCTCGAGCGCGGTGACGACCTCGTCCACGGCTGCGTCGACGTCGAGGTAGGAGAAGATCACCTGCTCCAGGCGGGCGGCGATCGCCGCCTGGACGTCGGGGTCGTCGGCCAGCGGGGACACGGTCGCGAGGTAGCGGTCGGTGTCCTGGATCTGGCCGTTGGACCACGTGGCCAGGACCGACAGGGGTGCGAGCAGGGCGGCCAGCAGGACCAGCACGCCGGCGACGACGGGCCGCCACCAGCCCCGGCGCTCGGTCGTGACGACGGGAGCCTGCGCGGCGGGTGCCGACGTCTGCAGCCGGGCCACCTCCGCGCGCAGTCGCTCGATCTCCGCGGCGGCTGCTTCCGGGGTGTCATACGTCTCGGGCGGGGCCATGCTCCACCGTGCGACCTGCACCGCGCGGAGGCGTCACCCGCAAAGGGTGACGCGATCCCTCTGCTCCGTGGCTCACCGTAGAGGTCCCACGGCCCACTTCCGTCGACGAATCGAGGACGTCATGTCGAGATCGGTCTACGAGATCCGCGCCGTGGGCGACGCTCCGTCGGAGCTGCTCGACGACTTCGAGGGTGCGACCGTCTCGATCGACCCCGGCGGCTTCACCATCCACGTGGCGCTCGGCGACGACGCCGAGCTCCACGGGCTGCTGGCCGCGCTCAGCCGCCAGGGCTTCGCGCTCGTCGACGTGCGCCGCGAGCCCGACGTCGACCCCGGCGACGAGGAGGGCGCACCACCGTGACCGGGCCCGCCCGGCGCTGGGGTCCCGGGACGGTCCCGGGACGGTCTTGGGACGGTCCCGGGTGCAGACGGCAGACCCTCGACACCCGTATGGTCAACGCCATAGAGGACCAGCTCGGGGGAGACGGGCGGCGAGACGGAGGCTGACCGATGAGTGCGTTCGGCTCGGATCCTCCTGTCCGCGGGCCCGTGCTGGCCACGCCCACGGACCACCTGTCGGACGTGAAGCTCCATGCTCCGTCCCGACGCGCGAGCTGGGTCGACCGCCCGCGCCTCATGCTCGCCATGGCTGTCGCGATCCGCAGCCCGGTCACCCTCGTGGCGGCGCCGGCCGGCTACGGCAAGACCACCGTCGTCGCCCAGGCGCTGCAGGCCGGGGACTGCCCCGGCTCCGCGTGGGTCTCCCTCGACGCCGGCGACAACGATCCGGCGCGGCTGTGGACCCACGTCGCCGCGGCCCTCGAGCGCGCGGGGTGCGTGCTGCCGCTCGTCGAGCCGTCGCGGGTGCTCGGCCGGGCCGTGGACGCCCCACCGACCCTGCTGGTGACGATCATGGCCGCGCTGGCGGCCATGCCGGACGACCTGGTCCTCGTCCTCGACGACTTCCACTTCGTCCAGTCGCCCGAACGTCACGGCGAGGTCGAGGCCCTCATCCAGGCACTGCCGGAGAAGGCCCACCTGGTCATCATCACCCGCTCCGACCCGGGGCTGCGGCTGGGGCGGTTGCGGGTCTCCCACGACCTGGCCGAGCTGCGGGCCGACGACCTCGCCTTCACGCGCGAGGAGGCGCGGGACCTGGTGGCGCGCACGGGAGTCGACCTCGCCGACGACACCCTCGTCGAGCTGGTCGAGCGGACCGAGGGCTGGCCCGCGGCCCTCTACCTCGCCGCGCTCTCCCTGGCCGACCGGCCGGACCCCGACGACTTCGTGCACCGCTTCAGCGGCAGCAACCGCTTCATCGGCGACTACCTCACCGAGGAGGTGCTCAGCCGGCACCCCGAGCGGCTGCGGGACTTCATCCTCGACGTCTCGGTGCTGGACCGCTTCTCCGCGCCCCTGTGCGACCACCTCCTCGGACGCGGCGACAGCGCGACGATCCTCAACGACCTGGAGCGCGCCAACCTGTTCCTGGTCCCGCTGGACGCGGACCGCACGTGGTTCCGCTTCCACCAGCTGTTCGCCGCTGTCGCGCGCAGCGAGCTCGAGCTGTCGCACCCCGACCGCGTCCCGGACCTGCACGGCCGCGCCGCCGAGTGGTTCTCCGCCCACGGCCTGGTGCCGGAGGCGATCACGCACTGGCTCGCCGCGGGGAGGACCCACGACGCGTCGGCCCTCGTCCACGCGAACTGGCTGGGGTTCGTGGACGCCGGCCGGGCTGCGACCGTCCTGGGGTGGCTCGACGTCCTCGGTCCCGGCGACGACAGTCCTCCGGCCCACGTGACGGCGGCCTGGATGGCGTCCCTCGTCGGAGACGAGCACACCGCGGCGCGCCACCTCCGAGCCCTCGAGGGCATGGACGACTACGGCCCCCTGCCGGACGGCTCACGGTCGGTCGAGTCGGCCACGACCCAGCTGCGGGGCCTGTTCGGCTACGGCGGGCCGCTCGACATGATGGCCGCGGCCCGGCGCGCCACCCAGCTCGAGACGGACGGGCGATCGGCCCAGTTCGCCGTCGCGCAGGCGGCGCTCGGTCACGCGCACTACGTGCAGGGCGAGCTGGACCAGGCCCTCCCGCCCCTGCGCGCGGCCACCCGGGCCGACCGTGCGCCCGGGATGATCCGCATCCTGACCCTGTCGCTGGAGTGCTTCGCCGAGGGCGAACGCGGCAACACCACGCGTGCACGTGAGTGCGCGGAGCAGGCCATGGAGGTGCTCGACAGCCGTGGGCTGGGAGCCACTCCGCAGGCCTCGTGGGCCTACGTCGCCCTCGCCCAGGCGCAGGCCGACGCGGGCAAGTCCGACGACGCCATGCGCACGCTCGAGCTCGGGCTGTCGACCCGCCGGCTCGACAACGCCCAGGCGGTGTGGGGGCCCATCCACCACCTCCTGGTGAGCGCGCGCATCGCCGCCCGGTTGGGCCACGACGTGCTGGCCCGTGACCTGCTCGCCGAGCTCCGCCAGCGCATGAGCCGTTTCGCCGACGGGATGACGGCGATGCAGGCCCGGGCGGACGCGGTCCGGAAGCTCGTGAACGACCACGACGCGCTGGAGATGATCGGTGAACCGCTCACCGAGCGCGAGCTCGACGTCCTGCGCCTGCTGCAGGGCTCGATGAGCCTCCACGAGATCTCGGTCGAGCTCTACCTCTCCCCCAACACCGTCAAGTCGCACGCGCGAGCGGTCTACCGCAAGCTCGGAGCCCACTCGAGGGCGGACGCGGTGAGGCGGGCGCGCCACCTGACGCTGATCTAGACCTCACCCGGGTGAGATCACGCCTCGGGTGTTCCCGCCTCACCTCGAAGGGTGCGTAATAGGAGTGGCCATTCGTCGACCTCGGGGGTCCCGCATGTCATTGCACCCACCCGCCCGGCAGTCCCTGTCCCTCCAGGCCCGCCCTCCTGCGTGCCTCCCCGGTCCCGATCCTGCTCCCGACGTGCCCGCGCCCCGCACGGCCGTCCACGACCCGGCCGCCCCCACCTGGGGCTGGGCCCTGGTGGAGATCCGCGCCGACGGCACGTGGGGCGAGCCCCAGGTGATCCCGGCGCCCGGGACCGTCGCCCCACCGCTCGCCGAGTCGCGGACGAGCGCTTCCTCGAGCATCACCGAGCTCAGCGAGCTCCTCAAGACCCACCTCGTGGCCGAGCGGGTCGAGGACGCCGACCGCGGCGACGTCGCCGCCGTGCTCGCCCAGGGAGCGGACGCCGCCAACCCCGGCAGCCGCAGCCGGTTCCTCGGCCCTCTGGCCCACGTCGAGGCGCTGCAGGGGGACCTGCGGCGGTCCGCGCGCCACGCCGAGCAGGTGCTCGCCGATGGTGCGGACCCGGAGGGCAGCCCCGGGCGCGAGCATGCCCTCCTCGCCCAGGCCTGGGTCGCCCTCGAGCGCGCCGACTTCGATGCCGCGGGCCGCATCCTCGACGACCTGGACGTCGTCGTGCACGGACCGGACGCCTGGCTGGCGACGAGCCACGCCCTGCTCGAGGCGAAGCTGTCGATCGCGCTGGGATCGCCCGAGGCGGCGATCCGCCTCATGGCCGTGCGCGAGCGCGCGGTGCCGGCCTCGGGCTGGCTCTTCGAGCTGGAGACGGTCGTGCGGGCCGAGGCCCTGATCGCGTCGGGCGAGCCGAGGCGCGCCATGGCCCTCCTCACCCCGGTCCCCCAGCACGCCGTGGTCGAGGCCATGGTCACGGTCGCGCTCGCGCGGCGGGCAGTGGGAGACGTGCGCGGAGCACTCGCCGTCCTCAGTCGCGCGGTCACCGACCTCGACCACGCTCCCCTGGCCCTGCAGGTCGAGGCCTGGTTGCTCGAGGCGCGGATGGCCGAGGACCAGCAGCGACCGGAGCGCGCGCGGCTGCTGGTCGACCGCGCCCTCCGCTCGGCAGCGAGCGAGGGCATGCGTCGTGCGGTGATGCGGGACTGGGCGTGGCTGCGCCGGACGGTGGACCGCGACCCCGGTCTGCTGCGGGCGCACCGCGGCTTCCTCGCCACGTGCGCGGTGGACGACGGGGGAATCTCGCGAGCGGCGCCGGTCGCACCGACCCCCGGCCTGGTGGCCGACGAGCTCCGACCCTCGCTGCTGACCGAGCGCGAGAGCCAGGTCCTCGGGCTCCTGGCGCAGATGAACTCCACGGAGGAGATCGCCGCGACGCTCTTCGTGTCCACCAACACCGTCAAGACCCACCTCAAGGGCATCTTCGGCAAGCTGGGGGTCAACCGCCGGGTCGACGCGGTGCGCCGCGGCCGGTCCCTCGGCCTCTGCTAGACCGAGCCCACCAGCGGTCGGGGGCGCTCGACGCTCGGGGGGCCGACGCGGTGCACGCGAGCCAGGCCGGCGCCGCAGTCGGTGCACGCCTGCAGGAAGCTGTGGAGCTCCCCCGCGACGAGGGTGAGGCGCACGAGCGCCTGCTTCTCGACGTGGTAGTGCGTGCACTTCAGGTAGCGCAGCGAGGGCTCGCCCAGCTCGCCGAGCACCCTGAGCTCGTAGAGCCCCGCGCCGGCGGGGCCGTCCTCGACGCTCGCCACGCGGTGCACGTCGGTCAGCGTGAGGCCGAGCGTGCCGATCTCGACGAGCAGGGCGCTGAGCTCCGCGGGTCCGTCGACGCGCCGGCGGAGCGCGGTCTGCGCTGCGGTGCTCCGCACCGTCATGTGGGGGTAGCGCTGGCGGAGCGTGTCGCTCGGCAGCCGGGTCAGCTGAACGTCGTACTCGAAGGCCTGGTCCTCGTCCACCATCCCGTCACGGTGCGCCGTCCGGGGGCTCCCCGCGTCACCCCCGGTGGGTGAGGCCCTGCCGTTGCGCTGTCCCCATGCTGATGGCACGAGCACGAACGACAGGAGGCGAGCTGATGTCGACATCGGCCCCGGTGCAGGACCGCAGGTCCACGGGAGGTGCGTGGTCGGGCTGGATCGTGTTCGCCAGCACCCTGATGGTGATCCTCGGGTGCTTCCACGCGATCGCCGGCCTCGTCGGCATCTTCGACGAGGACTACTACCGCGTCGGTGAGAGCGGCCTCGTCGTGAGCGTCGACTACGCGACCTGGGGGTGGACGCACCTGCTCCTCGGGATCCTCGTGGCCGGCGCGGGCGGTGCGCTCCTCCGAGGCGCGATGTGGGCCAGGATCGTGGCCATCGTCCTCGCGGTGGCGAGCTCCATCGCCAACCTTGTCTTCATGGCGGCCTATCCCCTGTGGTCGCTCATCATGATCACCGTCAACTTCCTGGTGATCTATGCCGTCACGGTCCACGGCGACCGCCGGTCCCTCGAGGGCTACTGACCGGCCGGCGTCGCCGAGCTTCGGCGTCGCGAACCCGTCCCGTCCCCCGGTTCCGTCCCACCAGCGCAGGAGCAGGTAGCCATGTCAGACGACTTCGGATTCTGGGACGTGATCGTCTCGATCTTCTGGTTCACGATCCTGCTGGCCTGGATCTCGCTCCTGATCCACATCCTGGCCGACATCTTCCGGGACGACACCATGAGCGGTGGCAAGAAGGCCCTCTGGACGATCTTCATCGTCCTCATCCCGTGGCTGGGAGCCCTCGTCTACATCATCTCGCGCGGCGACTCGATGAACCAGCGCAGCCGCGAGGCGGCGATGGAGCGCATGGCGATCTACGAGTCGCAGCGGGCGCCCGCGCCGCAGGTGTCGGACGAGCTGCAGCGCCTGGCCGAGCTGCGCGACAGCGGTGTCCTGTCCCCCGCCGAGTACGAGCAGGCCAAGGCGAAAGTCCTGGCCTGAGCCGAGGCGCGGGCCCGGCTCAGCGTCGCCGGGTGATCAACGAGCCCAGGTCGCTCGCCCGGTAGTCGAGCTCGCCGAGCGCCGCCCGGACCGCGGCGTGGACCGCACGTCTTCCGACCACGTACGTCACGACTCCTCCGGCGACGACGGCCAACGGACCCCAGGGGACTGCACCGGTCGTGCCCATCAGGCACCTCCTCGCCGCGACAACGTGTGCGCCCATGGTCCGCCTCGTGCCGGCCCGCGTGGATCACCCGTCGCGGAGGAAGTCGCCCACGGCCGCGCCACGTGATGCTCGAGGTGGCCGGGACGCCCGGCACGAGGAGGGACGATGGGACTGCGTGATCGCGACCTCGGGGGCGCCACGTTCAGGATGCGCGAGAAGATGATCGCGATCGGGGACGACTACTGGATCGAGGACGACCAGGGTCATCGGGTCTACAAGGTCGACGGCAAGGCCGTCCGGTGGCGCGAGACCTTCGTCCTGGAGGACGCGAGTGGCAGCGCGCTGTGCAAGATCCAGGAGAAGAAGCTGTCGGTGCGCGACAAGATGACCATCGAGCACGGCAGCACCACCGCGACGGTCCACAAGCGACTCCTCGGCATCCGCGACCACTACGTCATCGAGGTGGACGGCGGCGAGGACCTCAAGGCCCACGGCAACATCGTCGACCACGAGTACGAGATCGAACGCGACGGCGACACGGTGGCCCGGGTGTCGAAGAAGTGGTTCCGGGTCCGCGACACCTACGGGGTCCAGGTCGCCGAGGGCCAGGACGTCGCGCTGATCCTGGCCATCACGGTCTGCGTCGACGCGATGGCACGCGGTTGACGGCGTGCCCCCGACCGTCGCTCGAGCCGACGCGCGGGCCGCCGGGGTCGGGTCAGGCGGCCGCCACCACCCGCACCCCGGGTGGGAGGAGCCTGCCGTCACCGATCGCGTCGTCGAGCCACAGCGCGGTGACGCCTGCCAGTTCGACGGGATGGCTGAAGTTCACCGCGTGCGCCGCGCGGTCGACGAGGGCGACCGTCAGGTGCTCAGGGGCGCGCCGGGCCACCTCACGGATGCGGTCGGGCGACGGCAGGAGCGGATCGCGGGTCCCGAGGACGGCGAGCGTGGGGACGGGCGTGTGGAGCAGTCGCTCCAGCGACGGGAAGCGGGTCAGCTCGCTGAAGAGGCGCAGCCCGTTCAGCGGCCCGAACCTCACGTAGTCCGGGAAGGCGACCGGGAACATCCGCGGGCTCTCGCGGAACGCGTCCCGCGCCAGCTGGCCGACGGCGCGGCCGAGGGGCTGGTTGTGCACGCCGCCGGCCGGCGAGACCAGGACGAGGCGGTGGACCCGCTCGGGCGCCATGTGGGCGACCTCCAGGCTGACGGCGCAGCCCATCGAGTTCCCGACCAGAACGGCCCGGTCGATGTCGAGCCGGTCGAGGATGGTGATCGCGCTCTCGGCCAGGCCCGGGATGTCGAGGACGCTCCCCCGGCGCTCGCTGCGCCCGTAGCCGGGGAGGTCCGGCACCACGTTGACCCCCCGACCGGCGAGAGCCCTGGCGGTCGGCATCAGGTAGGCCCCGGAGATCGCGAAGCCGTGCAGGTGGACGAGGGGGACACCGTCGCCGTCGGTGCTGCGCCGGCAGTGGACCGACGTCCCTGCGACCTCGAGCCACTCGTCGACCCAGCCGTCACCTGGTCCGGAGCGCGCCCTCATGGACCGAGGCTAGTGGCGAGGCAGGAGGTCAGCCCATGAGGGTCGAGCCCGCCGACGACTGGCGCCGCGGCGACGCCGTGGACACCCCGCCCCCGACGTCACCGCCCAGGTTCGAGCTGGCACCGGACGACGTCTCGGGCACGCCGCTGTGGCCCGTCCAGCAGATCGTCGACGGCGCCTTCTTCCTCATCGGCACAGCGCTCGTCATGTGGCTGGGATGGATCGTGGTCACCGTCGGCCTCGACGACGGCTGGTACGCGATCGCCTCGGTGTTCCTGTTCTGGGTGCTCCTGGCCTACGTGGGGCTCCCCCGCCTGCAGGAGGTGCTCTCGAGGATCTACGTCCCGGACTACTTCATCGGGCGCTCCCTCACCGACATCGGTGTGCTCGGTGACCCGATCAACCTCGCCCTGGACGGGGACGAGGGCGTCATCCACGCCGCCATGCGTCGTGCCAGCTGGACCCGTGCCGACGAGCTCACGATCCGGTCCTCGTGGAGGATCGTGGTCTCCTCGGTGCTGCGCCGGCCCTACCCGGAGGCACCGGTCTCGTCGCTGTTCCTCTTCGGACGGAGGCAGGCGTTCGCCTACCAACAGGAGGTCGACGGCAACCCGTCCCAGCGCCACCACGTGCGCTTCTGGCCGGTCCCCGAGGGGTGGCGGCTGCCCGGGGGGTTCGAGGTGCAATGGCTGGCCGCGGCGACGTACGACCGGGCCGTGGGGGTCTCCCTGTTCACCCTCCAGGTGACGCACCGCGTGGACGCCGACATCGACATCGAGCGGGACTACGTCATCGACACCGTCCGCTACGCGACCCCGGAGGCGTCCCTCCGGGTCATCAGGGACTACTCCAGCGCCTTCACCACCCGCAACGGAGGCGGCGACGTCGTCCGCACCGACGGAAGCCTGCCGATCCTCGACCTGACCGGCCTGGAGGCGCCCGAGCCCGCGGTCGCGGAGCCGGAGACCGATGCGTCCTCGCGCGCGGGGTCCCACCGGATGCCCCCACCGAGCCTCCTGGCGGCGGCCGCGATGAGCATGGCCAAGGCCGGGGTCACCCTGGCGACCGCGCTCGTCGCCGTCTTCCTCGGCGACGACCTCCCGACCACGGCCTCGACCCGCGAGGTCGCCGTCATGGGCATCAGCGCGCTGTGCCTCCTCGGTCTCTGGGTGTTCACGCTCGCCCACCACGCCTGGGCACGGACCACCCTGATGGTCGTCTGCACCGCGGAGGCGATCACGCAGCTGGCCGACCTGAGCGCCGCGGACGAGGCCCACTTCCTCGTCCTGGCGAGCACCGCGATCACCGTCCTGATCCTGATCGCGGTGAGCTCGGACGCCGCCCGGCGCTGGGTGGGGCTCGACCGTCGGTCCTGAGCCGATCACCCCTGCCGGACCGCCGGCTCAGCCGCGGAGGACGTCGATGACGTCCTTGCTGTGGGTGAGCGGCACCCGGTTGCCCTCGAGCTGGACGGAGGACCCGGTGGAGCCGTCGACCAGCTCGAGGATCCTCACGTTGACGCGCTGGTGGACCCGCACCTCCAGCCGGCTGCGTGACACGCTGAAGACCAGCGCACCGGCGGGACTGCTCCGGTGGGCGGCGTCGAAGCCGTAGACGTGCGTCGCCGTCACCCCGACCAGCATGTTCGTCGGCAGCCCGCTCGCGGCGTCGTGCATCCGTGCGCCGGCCAGCGCGCCGCCGGCCGTCGCCACGGAGTCCGGCACACCGCCGGACCCGCCGGCCAGGCTGTCGCCGATCATGCCGGCGGCGAACATGCTCCCCGTGTGACCGCGTGGCTGGAACTGGCCGGCCGCGACCACCTCGTCGTGGACCCCGAGCTCGCGCAGCGCGGCCTCCACGTTCCGTACCAACGTCTGCTCGGACACCCCCGTCACCCCTCCAGGTCGAGACGCTCCCGTCAGACATCATGCGCGGGTCGGAGGGCCGCCGCCAGAGCGGACGCCCGGCGACTCGGTGGGCGGGCCGACACGGTGCCGTCGGGGGGCGTCACCTCGGGTGGCCGTGCGTCGTTGTCCCACTGTGAGCCGTCCGTCGGTGGACCCTGCCGCCGGTGTCCCGTGGACACCCGGTGCGAACAGCAGAGCCGCGCTACCGCCCGGAAGCGCGGCTTTCGATGATCTTGGTGGGCGATACTGGGTTCGAACCAGTGACCTCTTCGGTGCGAACAACAGAGCCGCGCTACCACCCGGAAGCGCGGCTCTCGATGATCTTGGTGGGCGATACTGGGTTCGAACCAGTGACCTCTTCGGTGTGAACGAAGCGCGCTACCACTGCGCCAATCGCCCAAGCTCGGCAGAACCGTATCCCATGGTGGGGCCCGAGCCGGAATCCGGGTCAGGTGTCGGCGCCGACGGCACGGTCCTCCGACTTGCGGCCGCGGGCCTTGATGTCGCTGCGCAGCTCGTCGGCCTTCTCGGGGTGACCGTGGAAGCGACGGTAGCTGTAGATGATCAGGCCCACCGCGATGAAGGCGGACGCCACCTGGGTGACGCCCGTCCAGATCCCGCCGGGCAGCCACCACGTGTCGGACACCGGCCACCAGTCCGGGGCGGGCGGCTTCATGATCCACAGCACGCCGCACGCCGCCAGGACGACCGCGCCCAGGCAGGAGGCGACGATCCGGGGCCACGTCTCGACGCTCTCGGCGGCACCGAGCATCGCCCGCAGCCGGACCGGCTCGACCCGCTTCTCGGCCCAGTCGTACTGCTGCGACAGGAGCGCGAGGCCGGCGAAGATGCCGAGCAGCCCGGGCCCCGGCAGGAACACCGCCGCGATGCCGAGAACGAGCAGGGTCCAGCCCAGGACCTCGAGACCGATGCGCTTGGCTGCCCCCGTCATGGGACGAACCTACCCGGGGGGACCACGAGTTGCGCTGCAGGCGAAAGCACGGGTTACCGTCAAGTTCGCCAGGAGCCGGTCTCAAGGCCCGGTCTGGACCAGCCCGGATCATCTTTTGCCGTTTTGCATCACGAGCATCCCGGGATGCCGTCTCATTGGCACGCAACCCGGAGGAACCCCTCACACACTTCGGGCGAACACAAGGAGCTCTCGATGAACATGTCCGGTAGCGGGCACACCCTGTCCGACGTCGCGTTGGACATCACCGTCGAGTGCATGGACGACCGCGGCATCCGCCACGAGATCGACACCGTGCTCAGCTATGCCGCCTCGGACCCGTTCGCGGTCGCGATGACCTTCGTCACCTCCGACGGCAACCTCGTGTGGACCTTCGGTCGCGACCTGCTGATCCGCGGCACGGAGGCCCCGGCCGGCGACGGCGACGTGCACGTGTCCCCCGCCATCGGCCTCAGCGGTCGCGCCATGGTCTCGATCGAGCTCAGCTCTCCCGACGGTCACCTCGTGCTGCTGGCCCGCGCCTCGGACGTCCTCGACTTCATCGCGCGCACCGTCGCGGTGGTCTCCCCCGGCTCGGAGTCCGACGCGTTCGACGCGGACCTGCTCATCAGCCAGCTGCTCGCCTCCTGATCCCCGCCTCCCGTCCGGGAGGCAGGTCGCGGCGTCGCCTCGCCCGGGCTACACCCGCGAGTGCTGCGCGACCCAGCTCGCGTGGAGGCCGGCGTAGACGCTGCCGGCCTGGGTGACGAGCTCGCGGTGCGGGCCACGCTGCACCACCCGTCCCTTGTCGACCACGATCACCTCGTCTGCGCTCTCGGCCGTGGACAGCCGGTGCGCGATGGTGACCGAGGTCCGCGACTGCATCAGCCGTTCGAGGGCGCGGCCGATCTGCATCTCCAGCGCGGGGTCGACGGCGCTGGTGGCCTCGTCGAGGACCAGGAGGTCCGGGTCGGCGAGGTGGGCGCGCAGGAGCGCGACCAGCTGGCGCTCGCCGGCCGAGAGCGACTCGCCGCGCTGGCCCACCTGGGTCTGCAGGCCGCGCGGGAGGCCGCGCAGCCAGTCGTCGACGCCCAGCTCGACCGCCGAGGCACGGATCTCGTCCTCGGTGGCGTCGAGCTTGCCGTAGCGCACGTTGGCCGCGATGGAGTCGTCGAACAGGAAGCCCTCCTGCGGCACGAGCACGACGCTGCGCCGCAGGGACCGCGCCTCGATGCGGCGTACGTCGACGCCGTCGAGCAGCACCGCGCCGTGGGTCGGGTCCATCAGGCGGGTGAGCAGCTTGGCGAAGGTGGACTTGCCCGAGCCGGTCTCCCCGACGATCGCCACGCGGGTGCCGGCGGCGATCGCGAGGTCGACCTCCCGGAGCACCGGCGGGCCGTCGGGGTAGGCGAAGGTGACGTCGGCGAACCGGACGTCGATCGGCCCCCGGGGCAGGACCTCGCCGTCGGCTCCCGGGTCGACGAGGTCGGCCGGCGTCTCGAGGATGCCGAGCACGCGGCGCCAGCTGGCGATCGCGTTCTGGGCGTCGGTGAGGATCTGGGTGCCCATCTGCACCGGACCCACGAACAGGGTCACGAGGAACGCGAAGGCCAGGACCCGGCCCGGCGTCATGTCGCCGGTGAAGCCGAGCAGCACGCCGATCACGATCACGCCGGCGTTGGCCAGGCCGGCGGACAGGCCGCCGAGGGAGAACGAGGTGACCGTGTAGGTCTGCGCGTGGGTGTAGGCGTCCTGCCAGTCCTGGATGGCGGTGTCGATGCGCGCCTGGGTGCGGTCCTCGACGCCGTAGGAGCGGACGACGGCGGCGCCGACGACCGGCTCCGAGATGGCGCCCAGCAGCACGCCCACCTGGTGGCGTACGACGGTGTAGGCGGCTGACAGCTTCTTCTGGAACCAGCGGATGGAGAGGAACAGCGGGGCGAACGCCAGCCAGACCACCAGCGCGAGCTGCCAGCTGTAGACCACCATGAGCACGGTCGCGACCAGCACCTGCCCGATGCTGACGACGAAGATCAGCCCGCCGAAGACGAGGAACTGGCTGACCTGGTCGACGTCGCTGGTCACCCGGGACACCAGGGCGCCGCGGCGCTCGGTGTTCTGGGTGAGGAGCGGGAGGTCGTGGACGTGGCGGAACGCCTTCGTGCGCAGGGTCGCCAGCCCACGCTCGGAGGTGGTGAAAAGCCGGTTGGTCATCATGTAGGACGCCCAGCTCGTCACCGCGATCGCGAGGGCGGCGAGCACGCCCATCCAGGCGACGTAGTCGAGACGGGGGCCGCCGGGGCCGTTGAGCCCGCGGTCGAGCGTCTGCTGGACCGCGATCGGGACGACGACCTGGCCGCACGAGGCGATCACCGCGTAGAGCAGCGTCAGCCCGAGGCCCTCGCGCAGCTCGGGTGAGTAGCGCATGCCGAGCCGGAGGGTGGCGATCGCGCCGATGTCCTCGCCGGTGTCCATCCGGGTTCCGGAGGTGGGAGCGGTGCTGCTCATGGGCGACCCCTTCCCTCGGTGGTGGATCCCGCGTCGGCATCGAGCGCCGCCTCGGTCTCGTAGGCGTTGACCAGCTGGGCGTAGGCCGGGCTGGTGGCCAGCAGCTCGGCGTGGGTGCCGCGGCCGACGATGCGCCCCTCGTCGAGGTGCACGACCTCGTCGGCCAGCGAGATCGTCGCCTTGCGGTAGGCCACGACGACGAGCGACGCGGCCGAGCCGTCGCCGTCGCCGTCTCCGTCGCGGTCGTCGCGCAGCGAGGCGAGGATGCGCGCCTCGACCTCCGGGTCGACCGCGGACGTCGCGTCGTCGAGGATCAGCAGCCGCGGGCGTCGCACCAGTGCCCGGGCGAGCGAGAGGCGCTGGCGCTGCCCGCCGGAGAGCGAGGTGCCGCGCTCCCCCAGCCTGGTGTCGAGGCCCTCGGGGAGGGCGGCGACGAAGCCGTCGGCCTGGGCGGTGCGCAGGGCGGCCCATACGTCCGCGTCGGGGACGTCGGCGCCGAGGGTGACGTTGCCGCGGACGGTGTCGTCGAACATGAAGGCCGTCTGGGGCACGAGCGCCACGTCGCGCGGCAGCTCGCCCTTGCGCAGGCCCGTGAGGTCGTGGCCGTCGAGGCGGATGCGGCCCTCGTCGGGGTCGACCAGGCGGGTCATCAGGCTGGTCAGCGTGCTCTTGCCGGACGCGGTGGCACCGACGAGGGCGACGGTGCGCCCGGGGAGCACGTCGAAGTCGACGCCGCGCAGCAGCGGCGCGTCGGCGTCGTAGGAGTAGTGGAGGTCCTCGACCTCGAGCAGGGCGCCCGTCGTCGTGCGCGCGGGCAGCTCGTCGTGGCCGTAGGACATGCTGCCGGTCGCGTCGAGCACCGCCTTGGCGCGGCGGTAGCCCACGACCGAGCGCGGGAACTCGCCGAGCAACCACCCGATCGCACGGATCGGGAAGGAGACGATCGTGAGCAGGTAGGCGACCGTCACCACGTCGCCCGCCTCCGTGGCGCCCGTGGTGACGCGCGAGACGCCGACGGCGAGGACGACGAGCACCCCGAGGTTGGGCAGGCTGGCCAGGGTCGGGTCGAAGATCGCGCGGAAGCGGCCGGCGCGCACGTTGACGTCGCGCAGCTCGTGCGCCTTCGCGCGGAACCGGTCGGTCTCCTCGACCTCGCGCCCGAGCGTCTTGACGACCATCGCGCCGTCGAAGGACTCGTGGGCGATCTCGCTCACCTCGGCACGCAGGCCCTGGGCGCGGGTCATCAGCGGGGAGGAGAAGCGCTGGTAGAGCAGGTTGGCCACCACGACGGCCGGGAAGACCAGCAGGCCGACCAGCGCCAGCACGACGTCGGCGATGAACATCTGGACCACCGCGACGACCATCATCACGATCGTGCCCAGCGCCATCGGCAGCGGCATGATCGGCGCCCACGCCGCCTCGACGTCGGAGTAGGCGTTGGAGAGCAGCTGGCCCGTCGGGTGGCGCTGGTGCCACTCCATCGGCAGGGAGAGGTACTGACGGGTGACGCCGCGTCGCGTGTGGGACTGCATCCGGTAGTACATGATGCCGCCGCCGAGGCGCCGCGCGACGATCCCGACGGCTCGCAGGATCGCGACGCCCATGAAGAGCGCCACCACCCAGACCAGCATGTCGGTGCCGATCTCACCGGTCTCGAACGCCGGGATCAGGACGTGCTGGGTGGCCCAGCCGAGCACCCACGCGTCGGCCACGGTGAGCACGCCGAAGAGCACGGCTCCCAGCGTCGCGACCGTGAAGACGATGGGCTCGCGCTTGATGCCGACCCACAGGACCCGGAAGCCGTCGAGAGTGGTGCTGCCCCGGACCTCCGTGTCGTCGCCCACAGGTGTCGCCCGCCTCCTCGTCGTCCGCTGTCTCCGCTGGTCGGTTGCCGAAGGCAACCAACCGACTCGGCAAGGCTATTCCTCGGCACCGACCGCGGGCGAATCAGGAGGAACGGATCACGACGCCCGGATGCGCGACAGGAAGGCGCGCGTGCGCTCCTGCTGCGGGTCGCCGAGCACCTGCTCGGGCCGGCCCCGCTCGTGGATGTGCCCGTCGTGCAGGAAGCAGACCTCGTCGGCGACGTCGCGCGCGAAGCCCATCTCGTGGGTGTTGAGGAGCATCGTGACGCCCTCGCCCTTGAGGTCGGTGAGCAGGTCGAGCACCTCGCCGACGAGCTCGGGGTCGAGCGCGCTCGTCACCTCGTCGAGGAGCATCAGCCGCGGGTTGGCCACCAGGGCCCGCGCGATCGCCACCCGCTGCTGCTGCCCGCCGGACAGGTCGTCGGGTCGCGCCGCCGCCTTGGCGGACAGCCCGACGCGCTCGAGCATGGCCAGGCCGCGCGCGCGCGCCTCCTCTGCGCCCACCCCGTGCACCAGTCGCAGCGCCAGGGTCACGTTGCCGATGACGTCGAGGTGCGGGAACAGGTTGTAGGCCTGGAAGACCATGCCCATCCGCGAGCGCACCTCGTCGCCGTCCACACGCGGGTCGGTGATGTCGCGGCCCTCGAAGGTGATCACGCCGTCGTCGACGACCTCGAGGAGGTTGACGCACCGCAGCAGCGTCGACTTGCCCGAGCCCGAGGCGCCGATCAGAACGACGCACTGGCCGGGCTCGACGGTGAGGTCGACGTCGCGCAGCACGACGTGGTCGCCGAACGACTTGCGCACGCCGTGGAGTCGCAGCAGCTCGCTGCCGGCGGGGCTCGTCACAGGTGTCGTCACAGGTGGCCCCCTGCCCCGTGGTAGCCCTTCTTGCGGGCGTAGCGGTCGGTCAGCCTCGCCATCGGGATGGTGAGGCAGCAGAACAGCACGCCGGCCACGACGTAGGGCGTGTAGTTGAAGTCGATGGCCGTCTGGATCTGCGCCGCCCGGATCGCGTCGACGACGCCGAGCACAGCGATCAGGCCGGAGTCCTTCTGCAGCGAGACGAGGTCGTTCATCAGCGGCGGGATGACGCGACGCCACGCCTGGGGCAGCACCACGTGGCGCAGCGTCTGCCCGTAGGTCAGGCCCAGCGACCGCCCGGCCAGGCGCTGGCTGGGGTGGACCGACTCGATGCCGGCCCGGAACACCTCGGCGACGTACGCCGAGTAGGACAGCACCAGCGCCGTGCACCCCCAGAAGAGGGCCGACGTGGGCAGGCCGGACAGGCTGAGCGCGGGGCCGCCGAAGCCGAGCAGGAAGATCACCAGGAGCAGCGGCAGGCCGCGGAAGACGTCGACGTACGCCGTGCCCACCAGGCGCAGCGGGAACGCGACGGGACCGCGGATGGTGCGCATCACCGCGATGGTCAGGCTCAGCGCGACGATGAGGACGGCGCACAGGACCATCACGCGGATGTTGAGCCAGAGGCCCTCCAGCACCGCCGGGAACGACGAGACGGCCTTTTCCCAGTCGAAGTAGGTCTCCTGGACGCGCTCCCAGCCCGGCGAGCTGACCACCAGGGCGCCGACGGCGCCGAGCAGCAGCACGGTGCTGCTCGACGCGATGACGGCGCTGCGGACCGTGCGCCGGCGCCGCCACTGCTCGCGCTCGCGCTGGACCTCGGAGGGCTCCCAGGCGGTGTCCACCTGGTCAGTCACGGGGTCGGCCCTCAGGACAGCTCGGGGGCGCCCTGCTGGGCCAGCCACTCCTGGCCGATCTGGTCGAGGACGCCGTCCTCGCGCAGCGTGTCGACGGCCGCGGAGACGCAGTCGGTCAGCGGGCTGTCCTTGGCCAGGACGGCGCCGAACTGCTCGGGCTCGCCGTCGGGCAGCGGCAGCTGGCCGACGATCACGCCGTCGTCGAGCTGCACGGCCGTCATGAAGTAGGCCGTCGGCAGGTCGACGACGATGCCGTCGATCTGGCCGTTCTTGAGCGCCTGGACCGCCTGGTCGTTGGTGTCGAAGACGGCGGGGTCCGCGGACGGCTGGATCTGGTCGGTGATCGCGGTGTAGCTCGTGGTGCCGACCTGGGCACCCAGCTTCGCGTCGGCGAGTTCGTCGAGGCTCGTCGCGCCGTCGATCGCGCTGCCCTTGTTGGTGATGACGGTCTGGACGACGTCGTAGTAGCCGGAGGAGAAGTCGACGGCCTTGCGGCGGGCCTCGGTGATGGAGACCTGGTTGACGTCGAAGTCGAACTCCTTGGGGCCGGGCTGGACGACCTTGTTGAACGGGACCTTGACCCAGGTGACCTGCTCCTGGGTGTAGCCGAGCTGCTCGGCGACGGCGTACGCCACGGCGGACTCGTAGCCCTCACCGTTGGTGGGGTCGTTGTCGACGAACCACGGCTCGTAGGCGGGGTCGTCGGTCGCGATCGTGAGGGTGCCGTCGGCGACGGTCTCCATCGTGTCCGGCGTGCACTCGTCGGCGGCGGGCGACGCGGAGTCGGAGGTCTCCGAGCTGTCCGAGCCGGAGTCGGTGCCGCTGTCGGTCTCGTCGGTCGGGGCGCACGCGGAGAGCGCGATCGCGGCGGACGCGAGGGTGACGACGGCGAGGTGGCGCTTGGTCGCGCGCCGGGAGGTCTTCAGCATGGCCGAATCCTACGACCGGGCACGGCCTCAGCGGACCGGGTGACCTGCCATGGACAGACCGTTCTTGACCTCACCGATGGTGAGCGTCCCGAAGTGGAAGACCGTCGCTGCCAGCACGGCGTCGGCCCCGGCCTCCACGGCGGGCGCGAAGTGCTCGACCGCGCCCGCTCCCCCGCTGGCGATGACCGGGATGGCCACCTCGCGACGTACGGCGCGGATCAGCTCGAGGTCGAAGCCGTCGGTCGTGCCGTCGGCGTCCATCGCGTTGAGCAGGATCTCGCCCGCCCCGAGCTCGGCGGCGCGCACGGCCCACTCGATGGCGTCGAGCCCGGCGCTCGTGCGGCCGCCGTGGGTGGTGACCTCGAAGCCGCTGGGGGTGCCGGCGGCGCGGCGCGCGTCCACGCTCAGCACGAGGACCTGGTTGCCGAAGCGGTCGGCGATCTCGGCGACCAGCTCGGGCCGGCGGATCGCCGCGGTGTTGACCGCCACCTTGTCGGCGCCGGCCCGCAGGAGCCGGTCGACGTCCTGCACGCTGCCGACTCCGCCGCCCACCGTGAGCGGGATGAACACCTCCTCCGCGCAGCGGCTGACCACCTCCATCGTGGTGGCACGCCCCTCGTGGGAGGCGGAGATGTCGAGGAAGGTCAGCTCGTCGGCCCCCTCGGCGTCGTAGACGCGGGCGAGCTCGACCGGGTCGCCGGCGTCGCGGAGCTCCTGGAAGTTGATGCCCTTGACCACCCGGCCGCCGTCGACGTCCAGGCACGGGATGACGCGGATCGCGAGGCTCATCGCTCCGCCGCCCGGGCGGCCAGGGCGACGTCCACGATGTCGGCGCGTGGCTGGCCCTCCAGCTCGGCGAGCGGCACCCACGCGGCGTGGTCGGTCGACCCGTCGACCTCGGTGGTGCCGAGCTCGCCGCCGATGATGGTCGCCTCGAAGACGAAGCGCTGCGAGCGGAACCAGCCGTCGAAGGTCCGTCCCCGCGCGGTGAAGTGGTGCTCGGCCAGGAGCGGTCCCGGCTCGACGTGGCAGCCGGTCTCCTCGAAGACCTCGCGCACCATCCCGTCGATGACGGGCTCGTCGAAGTCGATCCCGCCGCCGGGCAGCGACCACTCCGGGTCGCTGTGGCCCTCGCCGTTCCACCACGCGAGCAGCACCCGGTCGTCCTCGTCGACCAGCAGGGCGTACGCCGCCAGCCGGGTGTGGTAGTCGGTGAACTCCATGCTCACGCCCCCGGCTTCGTCAGTGCGAGGGCGTCCTCGAGGGTGAAGCGGCCCTCGTAGAGCGCGGTGCCGGCGATGGCGCCCTCGACGCCCTCGTCGACGAGCGTCATGAGGGCGCGGATGTCGTCGAGCGTCGTGACGCCGCCGCTGGCCACGACGGGCTTGTCCGTGGCAGCGCAGACGTCACGGAGCAGCTGCAGGTTGGGCCCCTGGAGCATGCCGTCCTTGTTGACGTCGGTGACGACGTAGCGCGCGCAGCCCTCGGAGTCGAGGCGGGCCAGGGTCTCGTAGAGGTCGCCGCCGTCACGGGTCCAGCCGCGCGCGGCCAGCGTCGTGCCGCGGACGTCGAGCCCGACCGCGACCCGGTCGCCGTACGTCGCGATGGCGCGCGCGCACCACTCGGGCTGCTCGAGGGCGGCGGTGCCGATGTTGACCCGGCGGCAGCCGGTCGCCATCGCGGCCTCCAGCGACTCGTCGTCGCGGATGCCGCCGCTCATCTCGACCTGGATGTCGAGGGTGCCGACGATCCGGGCCTGCAGCTCACGGTTGTGGCCGTGCCCGAAGGCCGCGTCGAGGTCGACGAGGTGGATCCACTCCGCGCCCGCCTCCTGCCAGCGCAGCGCCGCCTCGATGGGGTCGCCGAACCGCTTCTCGGACCCGTCCACCCCCTGGACCAGCTGGACGGCCTGGCCGCCCTTGATGTCCACGGCGGGCAGGAGCTCGAGGTAGGGCTGCTCGGGGGTGCTGGGCATGGCTCGATCCTAGGAGCGCCCCCTCGCCGTCGTCGCCGGGTGGTGGCCCTGCGAGACGCGTCGGCTCACCACTGCGGTGCGTCGAACCACTCCGCGAGGTCGGACAACGCGCCCGTGACACTGCGCGTCGTCGAGTGCATCCTGAGAGGAGACGTGTGCCCCTGTGCGTGGGAGGTGGTGTGGGTGCGCTGCCACGGCCCGACATCCCGCCGGGTGCCCAGCGGGACCTGAACGACGCCCTCCACGAGTTGCACCACCAGTCCGGTTGGCCCAGCCTCCGGTTCCTCGCCCGGGAGGTGGGGTGCAGCCACACAACGGTCTCGCACGTCTTCTCGGCGCCCCGGTTGCCGACATGGGGGGTCACCGAGATGTTGGTGGAGGCCATGCACGGGGACGTTGATCACTTCCATGACTTGTGGCTTCGGGCCAGCTCGCCTGCCGGCGTCCTGGACGGAGGCGGACCGAGGATCGCCGGTCGACGCCGCGAGCTCGCGCGGACGCGTGGGCATCTCGGAACGGGCACCGGGCTGCTGCTGGTCGCGGGAGAGGCCGGAATGGGCAAGACGCGGCTGGTCGCCACGGCCGCTGCACTCGAGTCAGGTGCTCTGTTCGTGGGCTCCGGCAGCTGCCTGCCGTTGTCCACGGAGGTTCCCTTCCTCCCCGTTGCAGACGTGCTGCGCGCCATCCACGCGATCGACGACCACACGTGGCTGACGGACGCGCTGGGTCGGTGCCCGCCGTTCGTGTCCAGCTCGTTGGGGCGCCTTCTGCCTGAGCTCGGGGAACCTGGCGACGAACCACAGTCGTCGGACGGATGGCTGCGGCAACGCCTCTTCACGTCCATCGAGGCCGTCCTCGTTGAGCTCCACGCGACGCGCCCGCTCGCGGTGCTGGTCGAGGACCTGCACTGGGCGGACTCCGCCACCCTCGACCTGCTCGAGCACCTGCTGGCGCGCGGTACGGACGTGCCCGTCCTGGGGACGTGGCGGCTGGACGACCCTGCCACGACACCAGCGTCCCGGGACTGGTTCACCCGCGTGAGCCGCCTGCCGAGCGTCGGGGTGCTCGAGCTGTCTCCCCTCACGCGGGACGAGACCCAGGAGCAGCTGTCCCTCCTCCTGCCGGGTCCGCCCGACAACGATCTGGTCGACCGCGTGCATCGGCGAGCCCAAGGTCACCCCCTGTTCATCGACCAGCTGGCCGCGGACCCCACCGGGGTCGGCGACATGCCGCGGTTGCTGGTCGACCTGCTCGACACCAAGCTCCAGGGGTTGACCCCCACCGCCTGGGCCGTGGCACGAGCACTCGGTGTGGCGGATCGGCCCCTGCTGGAGAGCCAGGTGGGCGCGGTCGCGGAACTGACCAACGACGGCTTGGTCTCGGCGGAACGCGAGCTCGCCGACCGCCGGTTGCTGTCAGAGCCCTTCACGTCGAACAAGGTCTCGCTACGTCACCCGTTGCTCGCCGAGACGGTCCGCCGGCACCTGTTTGCGAGCGAAGCCGCGGACCAGCACCGGAGAATCGCTTCTGTCCTCGCCGAAGGTCCCGACCCGGCGGCGGCCGAGATCGCGACGCATTGGCAGGCCGTCGGCGACACGACACGCGAGCTGGAGTGGCGGATCCGCGCCGCGCGGGAGGCAGAGGCCCGCGTGGCAACCGCCAACGCCGCTGAGCAGTGGCTGCGCGTCCTGGAGCTCTGGCCCCCGGGGGCAGCGTCGGCTGGTTCGCCGCCCCTACGACGTTGGCCGGCGTTGGCGGCGGCATGCGATGCCTTGGGCGAGTCGGACAGGATCCTCGAGCACGAGATCGGACTCCTCGAGTCTGCCTTGGAGTGGGCGCCGACCTTGAGGCCCGAAGAGGCCGCCGAACTGTACGCGAGGGTCGGCGGGAACCGGAGCTTCCACGGAGACCCGACAGGACCCGCCCTCATGGACAGGGCCATCGACCTGTACGAGCACCTGCCGCCGTCGCCGGGCTACGTGAGGGCCCTGATGGAGCGCGCGGGCACCCGGGCCGAGCGCGGACGGGTCGACGAGGCCGCTCGTGATCTTGCGACTGGGGTGGAGGTCAGCGTCGCCATCGGCGACCGCCTGCAGGGGCGGAAGCTGCGCGTCATGCAGGCAGGGAACGACTTCGTGCTCGGGGACCGGGCCGGTGCGCTCGCCCGTATGGCCACCCTGACCATCAGCGATCCGACGACGCCCGACCCCCATGGGGACATCCACGCTGCCGGCTTCTTCACGGACCTGCTCCTCACCGTTGGCGCGGACCCCGACGAGGTGGAGGAGGCGGCCCGGCCGGGCCTCGAAGCGGCACGGACCTGGCACATCGCGTCCTTCCCGGAATCGATACTCCGCTTCAACGTGGCAGAGGCAGCATGGCGGGCGGGCCAGACGGCCCGGGCGGCTGCGGGCATCGACCCCGAGACCGACGTTCCTGTGTCGCACGACCGCTGGCTCCTCCGCCTGGCCCGGATACGGCTCGATGCCATGAGAGGGGACAGCACCGCAGCCGTCCGGTTGACCGATGTCGACCGGCTTCCCGCCACCCTCCACGCATGGTGCGTCCCGCATGCGGCCCTCGTCGAGCTGTGGTGCCAGCAGCCCGAACGCGCCCTCGCCCGCCTCACGGCCCACCTGGACCGCGAGATCGCTGCGGGAGAGACTCAGCCGGACGAAGCGATCTTCGCCCTGACCGCGCGTGCGGCCGCTGACGTCGCCGGCAGCACCCCCGCTTCAGGACGCCGGCGGCGGGCAGAGGCACTCGCATCCAGCCTCGAGGAGAGGCGGTCGACCACAGCCGAGCTACCGCCCGACCCCTACTCCGCCGTAGATGCGTCACGACACGCGACTTCGGCGACGTACGCCGCTGAGATGGACCGGTTGGCTGACCGACAGACGGTCGAGGCATGGGTGCGAGCCGCACGCGAGTGGGACAAGGTCAACCGGCCACACGACGCCGCCTACTGCCGCTGGCGTGCCGCGCACGTCGCGCTGGCGACGGGCCGGGCCACCACGGCGGCATCCCTGTTGAACCAGGCAGCACGTCAAGCCCGGGAGCACGCACCCCTGCTCGAGGCGATCGCCTCCCTCCGCCGGCGCAGCGCCCGATCCCCCCAAGGGTGAGCGAACGCGGGGAAGACGAACGGACCCGCTGCTTGTCGTCCACCCACGTCGAGGGGCCGTCCAGATCGTGCGGCAGCCGGGGTCCCGCGCGGCGGGCGCGACGAACGGAGGGCTCCACAGCCTCCAGGCCACCTGGCGGCGTGAAGCAGGCATCGCCCGGGTCATTGGCACTCCGGGTCTATCGGCTGGATACGCCGACCAGTCGTCGGGAACTACCTGCACGGGACTGGCTCGGGAGCGGGCCGCCAGGGACATACCTGTGGCCCCGCTACCTGGTGGGTGGCGGGGTGTGGGGCGGGGTCATGGTCGGCGAGGTCGCGGGATCGCAGTCGGGTCGGGCGGCTCGGCAGGATCGATCGGGCTGGTGCCGGTCAGGTCGCGTCGGTAGCGGTGACCGTGGGGGCTGGTCCACTCGAAGCAGCCTGGCTCGGTCATCCGGTAGGTCCAGGCGGTGTGGGTCTTGAGGCGGTGGTGGAACCTGCACAGGCAGGCGAGGTTCCAGGTCGCGGTGGGTCCCGGTTGGGGAAGGCCCTCGGCCGCGGCGCCGTGGTCGTGCTCGATCACGTGGTCGACGTCGCAGCCGCGCGCGGGGCGGGTGCACCACGGGAACACGCACGTGCGGTCCCGGAGAACGACCTGCTCGCGGATCCGGTCGGGGACCTCGTACGTCGAGGTGGTGAGCTGGGCGTTGAGGTCGAGGACGGGCTTGATGGTGACCTTGGTCCGGGAGTCGGCGCACCAGTCCTTGACCTGGTCCAGCAGCACGAGGCGCTGGCCCTCCTCCATCCGACCGGTCGGACCGAACACGGTCGCCTCGCCCGAGAAGCCGGCGTCGAAGTGCGCGTGCAGCACCACCTCCCGCGCAGGCGGCAGGTGCTCGCGATCCGCACCGGGGCCGGCGAGGTCGAGGGCGGTCTGCGTCCTCGCGAGGTCACCGAGGGCTGCGGAGCGGCGGGCCCCGAGCGGCGCCTGGGAGCCGAGGGCCTTCAGCGTGGCGGCGCCGTGGGCGAGTGCCCGGTCGAGGTCGACGGCGTCGGCGATGTCGAGCTCGGCCTCCAGCCGCATCGTCCCGGCGAAGTGCACGTCCTCGTCATGGATCGTCACGTGCCGCGGGTCGACCGACAGGTAGCCGTCCTCCGGATCCGCGGCCGGATCCGCCTCGGCGAGGTCGAACCGCTTGATCGCCTCGGCCACGAGCCGGTCGAGCTGCGCCGGACCGACCCTCCCCGCCACGGCGGCCACCTGCGCGTCCACGAACCCCGCCGCCTCCTGGGTCAGCGCGGGCGTCGCGTGGATGGTCGTCTCGGCCACCAGGCGGGCCCGCCAGGCAGGCACCCGCCCGGCCAGGACCTGGGCCCACAACCGCGGGAGCCGGTGGCGCAGCTCGAGGGCATGCCCGACGAGCTTCTTCGCCGCCGTGGTCGAGGTCCCGAGGACCCCGCCGAGCTCGGCGAGGCAGAACTCCGCCACCAGCGGCGCACCCTCACCGGCGATGGGCTCCTCGTGCTCGGAGCCCGGCACCGTGAACGCCGCGGCGGAGTGGATCGACTCCGGGGGGTGCAGGTCCGCCCACCGGGCCGCGAGCACCAGCTGGTCGGCCGCCGCCCGCTCCTCCTCGGCGCGTCGGGAGCGGATCGCACGCAGCAGGTCGGAGGCGGTGAGGTCCTCGACCCCACCTGCTCCCGGTCCCGCCAGCGTCTCGATCATGTGTTCGATTCTACGCGCCACCACCGACAGCGGTCGTTGTCCTGTCGCAGGACATCGGTGACAGACCTGCATCAGGACATCGGTGACACTTCAGGTGCTCTTGGTGGTGACACTTCGACCGCGAATCTGCGGTGGTGGCTGCCAACGAACCCCGACCACCCAAGGCAGGAACGAACACATTCACCCCACCCTGTTCCCCTACCTCGACAAACAGCCGCTGGCCGAGTCGCTGGCCGAGCCACATGCCCAGGTCGACGCGTTCGACCACTTCTTCCGACCTACACGGCGAGCTCCTCGCCGAGCACACCCGCCCCGGCCTTGGCGTCACCTACGTCGGCAACGGCTGACGCCCCGGACCACCGACAGCGGCCGTCGCCGTGAGCTCCGCCGGCTGTGAAGGGTCGCGCCTCGAGCAACACAGACCGGACCGGCTCAGCCGGCAGACGACGCACCGTCACCGGCCGCGGTGCGGAAGTGCCCCTCGATCTGCTCCTGGGTGTAGGGCTCCTGCACCTCCCGGGACGGACCGTCGAGCCCGAACAGCTCTCGGAAGGCCTGACGGTCGTTGGTCCGCGGCATCGGCGCGTCCGGAACGGGCAGGTAGAGGAAGTCGCAGAGCGGGCCCCATCCCTGCGTGACGTCATACTCGAGCAACCGGTCCGCCGGCACCTCGGAGCGGACCTCGGCGTTGTGCTGCTCGTACGCGGCGACGAGGTCGGCCGGGGACTGCTCCTCGTACGGCGTGCCGAAGGACCGCGTGGTCAGCACTCTTCCGAAGACCGACAGGTCGACGAGCTCCTGGCCCACCTCGGCAGCGTCGGGGACTGGCATGAGCATGAGCTCGTGGATGGTCTCGGAGTAGGAGTCCCACCACCGGTCGGGCGGGCGCACGGTCAGCAGCACCCTGGCACCCGGGTAGAGCGCCATGAGCTCACGCCACAGGGAGCACCCCGGCCAGTCGACCGTGGCGCCGTAGCCGTCGAGGACCCCGCGCATCGCACCGGTGTCACCAGCCGCAGCCGCGAGCCAGGCGGGCTGGTGCTCGAGGTGCGACAGCGCCTCGAACATGTGGTAGCACGGCTGCCCGAGGAGCATCTCGAGCGCTGCCTTGGTCGATGCCGTACCCGTGCGGCCGAACCCGGCCCCGATCACCTGCAACATCCGGCCTCCCGGTCCGGGTCCAGTCTCCGATCCAGCGCCGCGTGGCGCCACCGCGGACTGGACCATCGCTAGCGTGGGGCGCGTGATCGGCGACCGGTGGGGCGTGACCGAGGCCGAGGTGCGCCGTCCGTACGGGTGCGACGCCTTCGTGACCGCCCCGACGTTGCAGGCCTGGCGCGGCGTGACCGTCGACGCCGCCCCCGCGACCGTCTGGGCACGCCTGCGGCAGCTGCGCCTGGCGCCCTACTCCTATGACCTCGTCGACAACCTCGGCCGGCGGTCACCCCGCGACCTGCGTGACCTGCCGGACCCCCGGGTCGGCGACCCGTTCACCCGCGCACTCGGTCGCGACCAGGGTCGGGTGGTGGCGCTCGACCCGGGCCGCGAGCTCACGGCGACGATCATGGGCGCCCACCTGTCGTACGCCGTCCTGCCGCGGGACCGGGACGTGCGCCTGGTGCTCAAGGTCGTCGCTCGTACCAGCAGGTGGCTGGCCCCCGCCCTCTCGGTCGGCGACCTCGTGATGGCGCGCAGGCAGCTGCTGACCCTCAAGGAGCTGGCGGAGTCGGACCAGCAGAGCGCGTGATGAGACCGGCGTGGCCTAGCCTCGCCCGCCCTTGCGCACCGGGAGCTCGTAGGCGGTGCCGTCCATCGGGTGGGTCGCCGCGATGCCCATGGCCCGCAGGATGGTCGGCATGATGTCGACCGACCGCACCTCCGCGCGCAGGTCGTGGTGCGAGGTGTTGGCGCCGGCGAAGACGATCGGGACCTGCTGGGCCGAGCGCTGGATGCCTCCGTGATCGCCCAGGACGGAGTACGTCGTGTCGTCGGGCAGGGTGGCGACCAGGTCGGGGCCGTAGTCGGCGGCCTGGGTGTCGACGAGCTCCTGGGCCTTGGTGGCGAACCACAGCTTCTCGGCACCGTGCATCCGGTCCCACCGGACGGGGGTGACCCGGTCGTAGTGGTCGCCGTCGCGCCGCCACACGGCGGTCACGTCGGGCAGGTCCTCCATGATGCCCGCCGCCTCGGCGACCGCCTCGGGCGACTGGTCCTTCAGCCACACGTTGAGCGAGGAGTCGCTGTAGGAGAACCCGACGTTGGTCGCCCCGGTGCCGTCGTCGGTGCCCTCGATGAGCGGGAGCAGTGCCTCCTGCGGGCGGAGGTACGGCACGTCGTTGGCCGGTGAGCCGTAGTACCAGTTGAAGTAGCCGTAGTCGTTCAGCGGCTCGAAGTCGCCGTGGAAGTGACCCTCACCCGCCGCGACGGAGCCGTGGTCGGCGGTGAGGACGACGAGCGTGTCGTCGAGCTGACCGCTGTCCTCCAGCGCCTGCATGATCCGGCCGACCTGGGCGTCGGCGGTCTCGGTGGCGTAGCGCATGTGCGTCATCGGGTCGTAGCCCGGCGTGGCGCCCTCCGGGTCGTTGACGCCGCCCCACATGTGCGCGGCCTTGTCGACGCCCGGGAGGCTGACGAAGATGCCGCTCCAGCCGTCGCCCTCCTGCGCCATGATCTCGAGGACGGCGTCGGTGGCCCAGACGTCACCGCCCTGCTGGGCCGGGTCGTGGCCCACGACGTAGCGGTTGTCGGTGGCGGGGTAGAGCTGCGCCGGGTACTGGCCGGTGTCGTAGATGGTGTCGCGCCGGGCCAGCCAGCGGGAGCCGCAGGCGGCGGAGAAGTACGCCGGCACGTTGGCGCCCGTCGGCTGGCGGTAGCGGGTGGTGGTGCCGTCGGGGTTGGTGCAGGTCGGGCCGCTGCCGAACGTGATCGTCGAGGTGTTCGCCGAGCCGGGACCGCTGAGCCCCCAGGCGGCGTAGCCCTTCGGGCTGACGGTGAACACCTTGCCGGTGTCGTCGAGGTAGTCGGACAGGTGCGGGTAGCCGGCCGCCTGCTGCAGCGGCGCCATCTGGGCCCGGCCGAAGTTGCTGGTGATGTAGAGGCCACCGGGGGCGCCGAGCAGGCCGCCCACGTCGCGGTAGCCCTCGGAGGTCCAGCCCATGTGCTTGGGCGACGCGCCGGTCGTCAGGACGTTGTGGGTGACGACCGTGACCGACCCGGTGTGGCCGAGGTAGCCCTTGGGCGTGTCCACGCCGTCCTTCATGAGCGCCTGCACGTGGCTCATGCCGTACCGGTCGACGATCTCCTTGCTGAGGGCGTCGACGACGATGACCACGACCTTCGTCGGCGTCGCGACCGGGGTCGGCCCCTGCCCGCCGCGCTCCCCGGCCTGGGCACCCGACTGGGTGCCGGCGACGGTGAGCGCGACCGCGGCGGCGGCGGCGACGGCGGTGAGCAGGCGGGTGCGACGCTGAGCCATGACGACTCCCTCCCGGCGCGGCAGCGCTGCCGCGTTCCGTGAGCCGAACGTAGACCCGGCCCGCACCCCCGGCAATCCCCAGGGATGGGTAGGTCCGACCGCGCCCAGACGGCGAGGGGTCAGCGCCAGACGGGGGCGACCTCGCGACGGTAGCGACGCGCGAGGAGCAGCGTGAGGACCGTGATGACGGGTGCCGGGATGGTCTCCCGCAAGGCTGTCCGCTCCCGCTCCCCCGCCCCGTCCTGCATCCACGCGAGCGAGTTGGCCGCGTCGACCGGGCTGGCGGGGCGGAGCTTCTTGCTCATCGCCTTGAACTCCTCGTCGTCCTGCAGCGCCCCCATCGGTCCCTCGACGTCGCGCTCCTCGTGGTCGAGGTGGCCGTTGATCACCTCCCGGGCGCGCGCGACCTCGTCGGCCGCGGCGGTGGCGTTGATCGAGGACGGCGCGGCGACGACCTCGTCGAGGCTGGTCGACACCGACGACAGTGCCTGCTTCATCGCGACGTGCTCGGCCTCCATCTGCTCCAGCAGCGTGAGGTCCACCCCTCGCGACTGGAGGAACGGCCATACGTGCTCGTCCTCGGCCTCGTGGTGGTGGGTCAGCTCCCTGACCAGGTTGCGCCAGGCGGTGCGGATCTCGCGGGCACGCGCCGTGTCCCCGTCTGGCAGCGCGCGCAGCGCCTGCTCGGTCCGGCTCACGTCGCGGCGCACCGCCGCGTGGATGATCTGGTTCATGCTGAGCTGCTCGGCCATGCCGAGACGCTAACGAGCCGTCGCGGTGGTGGGCGACCCGATTTCGGGGTAAGTCCCGATCAGCGAGGGGCCCGGGCCGCCACCGACAACGACGAGACCCAGTTGTGCAGCAGCGCGGCGCCGGCGTCCCCGGACTTCTCCGGGTGGAACTGGGTCGCGGACAGCGGCCCGTTCTCGACCGCGGCCACGAACCGGTCGCCGCCGTGCTCGGCCCAGGTCACCAGCGGCGCGGCCGTGCGGTCGTTGGTGACGAGGTCCCACGAGCGCGCGGCGTAGGAGTGCACGAAGTAGAAGCGCTCGTCCTCGACCCCCGCGAACAGCCGCGTCCCTGCGGGGGCCTCGACGGTGTTCCAGCCCATGTGGGGCACCACGTCGGCCTCGAGCCGGGTGACCAGCCCGGGCCACTCGTCGCAGCCGTCGGTCTCGACGCCGTGCTCGACACCGCCCGCGAACAGGACCTGCATCCCGACGCAGATGCCGAGGACCGGACGTCCGCCCGCGAGGCGCCGGCCGATGATCCGCTCGCCCTTGATCGCGCGCAGGCCCGCCATGCACGCGGCGTAGGCGCCCACGCCGGGCACCACGAGGCCGTCGGCCGCCAGCGCGGTGTCGAAGTCGCCGGTCAGCGTGACGGTGGCACCCGCGCGCTCGACGGCCCTGACCACCGAGCGGAGGTTGCCTGAGCCGTAGTCCAGGACGACGACGTCGGGTGCCGTCACAGGCTGCCCTTCGTCGACGGCACCCCGGTCTCGCGCGGGTCGATCGCCACCGCGTCGCGGAAGGCGCGGGCGAAGGCCTTGAACTGCGCCTCGACGACGTGGTGCGGGTCGCGGCCCCCGAGCACCCGCACGTGGAGCGCGAGGTGGGCGTGGAAGGAGATCGTCTCGAAGACGTGGCGGGTGAGGGAGCCCAGGTAGGTGGCGCCGGTGCCGCCGATGGCGACGTGCTCCTGGCCCTCCGGCTCACCCGTGTGCACGCAGTACGGCCGGCCCGAGACGTCCACGACGGCCTGGACGAGCGCCTCGTCGAGCGGCACCGTGGCGTCGCCGAAGCGACGGATGCCGGCCTTGTCGCCGAGGGCCTCGCGCAGCGCCTGGCCGAGCACGATGGCGGTGTCCTCGACCGAGTGGTGGGCGTCGATGTGGGTGTCGCCGCTGGTCTGGACGACGAGGTCGACCAGCGAGTGGCGGGCGAAGGCGTCGAGCATGTGGTCGTAGAACCCCACGCCGGTCGACACGTCGGAGCGGCCGCTGCCGTCGAGGTCGACCTCGACGAGGACGCGGGACTCCTTGGTGGTGCGCTCGATCTTCGCGGTGCGGCTCATGCCGGCTCCTCCGTCATCTCGATTGTCTCCAGCAGGGCCTTCCTGAAGGCCGCCATCTCCTCGGCCGTGCCGATCGACACGCGCAGCCATCCGTCGGGACCCGTCTCGCGGATCAGCACGCCGCGCTCGACGAGACCCTGCCAGACCGCGTGGCGGTCGGCGAACCGGCCGAACAGCGCGAAGTTGGCGTCGGAGTCGGCGACCTCGAGTCCCTGGTCGCGCAGCCATGCCACCGTCGCGTCCCGCTCGGCGCGCAGGTCGTCGACCTTGCCGAGCAGCTCGGGGGCGTGCCGCAGGGCCGCAAGCGCGGTCGCCTGGGTGACGGCCGAGAGGTGGTAGGGCAGCCGGACGACCCGGATCGCGTCGCAGATCGCGGGGTCGGCGGCGAGGTAGCCGAGACGCGCCCCGGCCAGGGCGAACGCCTTGCTCATGGTGCGCGTCACGACGAGGTTGCGGTGCCGCGGCAGCAGCTCGAGCGCGCTCGGGGTGCCGGCGCGGCGGAACTCGCCGTAGGCCTCGTCGACGACGATGATGCCGCCGGGCTCGTAGGACGCGGCGGCCTCGCACAGCATCGTGACCGCCTCGGGCGGCAGCGCGGTCCCGGTCGGGTTGTTGGGGCTCGGCAGGAGCACGACCGAGGGACGGCGCTCCTCCACCAGCCGGCGCGCGGCGTCGAGGTCGAGGGAGAAGTCCTCGGCCCGGTGCCCGGCCACCCACTCGGTCATCGTGTCGCGGGCGTACTCGGGGTACATCGAGTACGTCGGCGCGAACGAGAGGGCGACGCGCCCCGGACCGCCGAAGGCCTGCAGCAGCTGCAGCATCACCTCGTTGGACCCGTTGGCCGCCCACACCATGTCGGGCGTGATGCCCGACCCGCCGGAGGTGTCGAGGTACGCCGCCAGCGCGGTGCGCAGCTCGACGAACTCGCGGTCGGGGTAGCGGTTGAGCGACACCGCGGCCTCTCCCACCGAACGGGAGATGTCGGCGGCCGCCTCGGTCGAGGGACCGTAGGGGTTCTCGTTGACGTTGAGCTGCACGGGTGCCTGCTCCAGCGTCAGCTGGGGCGCACCGTAGGGCTCGATCCCCCGCAGCTCGTCACGCAGCGGGGGGAACGGCCCGCTCACCGGCGGGACCGGTCGCTGTCGAATCGGACGCTGACCGCTTGGCCGTGGCCCGGCAGGTCCTCCGCCTCGGCCAGCGTCACGACGTGGTCGGCGACCTCGGCGAGCGCGTCGCGCGAGTAGTCGATGACGTGCACCGACTTGGTGAACGCCCGCACGGACAGCCCGCTGGAGTGGCAGGCGCAGCCCGCCGTCGGCAGCACGTGGTTCGAGCCCGCGCAGTAGTCGCCGAGCGACACCGGCGACCAGGCGCCGACGAAGATCGCCCCGGCGTTGCGGACGCGCGCGGCGTGGGCGGCGGCGTCGCGGGTGACGACCTCGAGGTGCTCGGCGGCGTAGGCGTCGACGACGGCGACGCCCTGGTCCATGTCGTCGACCAGCACGATCGCGGACTGCCGCCCGCCCAGCGCCGTGCGGATGCGCTCGGTGTGACGGGTGGCGAAGACCTGCTTGTCGAGCTCGGCCTCCACCGCGTCGGCGAGCTCGAGCGAGTCCGTGACCAGCACCGACGCCGCCATCGGGTCGTGCTCGGCCTGGCTGACCATGTCGGCGGCGACGAACGCGGCCTCGGCGCTGTCGTCGGCCAGGATCGCGATCTCGGTGGGGCCGGCCTCGGAGTCGATGCCGACGACCCCGCGCAGCAGGCGCTTGGCCGCCGCGACGTAGATGTTGCCCGGCCCGGTGACGAGGTCGACCCGCGCGCACGGACCGGCGCCGTAGGCGAACATCGCGATCGCCTGCGCGCCGCCGACGGCGTAGACCTCGTCCACGCCGAGCAGGGCGCACGCCGCCAGGATGGTCGGCTCCGGCAGGCCGCCGCGGTCCTTCTGCGGCGGGCTCGCCAGCGCGATCGACCGCACGCCGGCGACCTGGGCCGGGACGACGTTCATCACCACGCTGCTCACCAGCGGGGCGAGGCCGCCGGGCACGTAGAGGCCGACGCGGTCGATGGGGACCTTGCGGTGGGTGACGGTCGCGCCCGGGGCGACCTGGCTCGTGACGTCGCGCTCGAGCTCCGCCTCGCACGTGGCACGCAGGCGGCGGATCGACTCCTCGAGCCCGGCGCGGACCGCCGGGTCCAGCGCCTCGAGCGCGGTCGTGAGCGCCTCGCGCGGGACCGCGATGTCGTCGCTTCGAACGCCGTCGAAGCGGGCGGAGAAGTCCGTGATCGCCTCCACGCCGCGTGCGCGCACCGCGTCGAGGATCGGCTGCACCTGATGCGTGGCGGCCTCGACGTCGAACTCGGCGCGAGGCACGCTCGCGCGGTAGTCGACGGACGCCGCGTCGGCGCCCCTCAGGTCGATGCGACGGATCAGGGACATGCCCTGATTCTAGGTTCCCCCGCGGGTCGACCCGAAGTCGCGGGCCCGGGGTGGACACCGGCCACTAGTGTCGTGGGTGTGAGCGACCCCCTGCCGATGTTCCCGCTGAGCACCGTGGTGTTCCCGGGCATGAGCGTGCCGCTCCACGTCTTCGAGGACCGCTACCGGATGCTCGTGCGCCACCTCCTCGAGGAGGAGGACCCCGCGCAACGCGTCTTCGGCACCGTCGCGATCCGCGAGGGCTACGAGGTCGGCGACCACGGCGCCCAGTCGGTCTACCGCGTCGGCTGCGTGCTGCAGCTCACCGAGGTCGACCGGCGCGAGGACGGCACCTTCGACATCGTCGCCGTCGCCCGCGAGCGACTGGTGCTCGAGGAGATGCAGCGCGGTGGCGACTACCCGCAGGGCCTCGCCGTCGTGCTGCCGGAGCCGGAGGTGGACGTGCCCGCCGAGGTCCTCGAGCGGGCCCGCGCCACCTTCACCGCGTTCCGGGCAGCGATGACCGAGCTCCAGGGCGACCCGTTCAGCGGCACGCTCCCCCGCGACCCGGACTACCTCGCCTGGACGCTGTCCGCGCTCGCACCGCTGCCCATGGCCGAGCGGCAGTCGCTGCTCGAGGCGGAGGACGCCACCGAGCGGCTCACCCTCGTGACCCGGATGCTGACCGAGGAGCTCCGCGCGATCAACGTCATCCCGTCGCTGCCGGCCACCCAGGTGGCCCGCACCGCCTGGTCCCCCAACTGACGAGGGCCCGCGGATGGTGAAGAAGGCCCGTGGCGCGGGTGGTACGCCGGCCACGGTCGCCCTGACGGCCGCGGGCATCGCCTTCGAGGTGCGGACCTACGAGCACGACCCGCGGGCGACGTCGTACGGGCTGGAGGCCGCCGAGGCGCTCGACGTCGACCCTGCCCGGGTCTTCAAGACGCTCCTCGCCTCGCTCGACGGCTCCCTCGTCGTCGGGATCGTGCCGGTCACCGGCCAGCTCGACCTCAAGGCGCTGGCACGTGCCCTCGGCGGCAGCAAGGCCGTGATGGCCGAGGTGGTGGCCGCGGAGCGCGCCACCGGCTACGTCGCCGGCGGGATCTCGCCGGTCGGGCAGAAGCGTCGGCACCCCACGGTGCTCGACGCCTCGGCGCTCGACCACGACACGATCCTGGTCTCCGGCGGACGGCGCGGGTTCGACATCGAGCTGGCGCCGCCGGACCTGGTGGCGATCACCGGAGCGGTGACCGCCACCATCGGCCGCTGAGGCGACCGCGGTCAGTCGGTGGTGACCTTCAGGAGTCCGTGGACGACGTCGCCGTCGACCCAGCCGCTGATGCCGAGGGCCGAGAGCGGCTCGACGTTCTTGCTGACGTCCGGCGAGTCACCGGTCAGCCGGACCAGCCAGTCGTCGTCGGCGTCGAAGTTGACGAAGAGCACCGACTGGGCCTCGTCGGACTCGACGACCTCCGAGTAGGCGGCGCTGTCACCGAGGCTGCCGCCACCCTCGAGCTCGCCGCGGTAGCCCTCCTGCAGCGCCAGGACGGCGTACCCGTCGCCCTCGGTCACCTGCATGAACTCCGCCGCCTCGGGACCTGCCTGCTCGGCGATCTTGTCGAGCACGGCCTGGATCTCGTCGGGGTCGCCGTCGATCCGGATGCCCACCGGCACCTCGCCCGGGCCGCCGTTGGCCACCGCGTCGGGGTCGAGGCCACTGCCCAGGGAGACGGTGACACCCTCGCCGAGGAGGGTCTCGAGGTCCTCGGGGAAGGCGAGGCCGGTCTCGGACTCGAACTGCGCGAGCTCCTCGTCGATCGTCGCGCTGTCCTCGGGGAGGCTGCGCTTGACGTAGTCGAGCACCGCGCCGGCCCAGCCCTCCTCGAGGGACATGCCGAACGCGGCGACGGTGTCGTCCGGCAGGCCGGCGATCATGTCGGCGCCGTTCTGGCTGTCCATGAACTTCGTCAGGTCGGGCTGGTAGTTGGAGACGGCGTACTCGACCTCGACCGCGCCGTCGTCGAACCGGACGGTCGCCGCCATGCCGTCGAAGTCGTCGATGATCTGCTGGAGCTCCGCCGGCACCTCCTCGGTCGGCGCCGTGGTGTCCGAGGTGTCACCCGTCGTCGAGAAGCACGCGTCGATCTCCTCGCTCGTGGTGGCGCTGTCGATGCACTCCGGGTCGAACATCTCCGGCGAGTCCGAGGACAGGTCCTCACCGAGCGCAGCGCCCGGCATGCCCATCATCCCCATGCCGCCCATGCCGCCGAGCTCGTCGAGGTACTTGGTGGCGCCCTTGCCGACGTACATCGACATGAAGCCGTCGTCACCCGCCTCGCCGGTCCACTTCCCGAAGGCGGCGTCGCCCGCGAGCGTCGAACCGTCGGCCGCGTCGACGACCTTCTGGGCGACCTCCGGCGTCTCCGCGACGACGATCCAGTCGCCGTCGACGACCCAGCCACCCACGTCGCCCTCGGAGCCCTCGGAGCCCTCGGAGCCCTCGCCGCCGCCGCACGCGTCGACCAGCGCCGCGAGCCCGTCCTCCGCCTTGCCGGCGTCGGTGGTCTGCACGACCCCGACCGGGGTCGGCTCGTCCTCGCCGAGGTCGACGACCGCCATCGCCGCGCGGGAGCCCAGCCACGGCTTGACGTCGGCGTCGTAGTCGAGGCCCTCGCACTCACCGGAGGAGGTGACCTCCTCGAAGAGGCGCTCGCGCAGGTCGTCGTCGGTCTTCAGGTCGATCGCGTCGGTGAAGCCGGGGAACTTGCGCAGCGTCTTGATGGCCTCGATCTTCTGGCCGCCGCTCGGGTCGAGGTCGACGCTGAGGTAGGCGACCGTCGAGGCGGGCAGCGCCTCCGCCGGCTGCGCGCCGGTGGAGAAGAAGCTGGTCGCCGCCCAGGCGCCGCCGGCGACGACCGCACCCCCGGCGACGATCGCACCCACCGCGATCAGCCGCTTCTTGTTGTCGTTGTCGGGCGCGGTCTGCGCCGGCGCCGATCCGTCGAGGTACTCAGGCCCGTCGGCCGGACCGCCCGGTGTCATGCTCATGTCGTTCTGCTCCCCCGTTGCACGGGTCCCGACCACGTCGGGACTGCCCACTTGCGGGCGGCGCAAGCCTACCCACGTGGACGCCGGGCGAACCCCCAGTTCCCCAAGAGATAGGACCCGACCAGACCGGCCATGGCACCGGCGGGCAGGACGACCAGTGCGGTGGAGTGCCACCGCACGCGGCCGCGGTCGGGGGCGGTCAGGCCCAGGTCCCCGGGCAGCGGTGTGTAGTCGGGCTGACCCGCCGCCAGCGCCTGCGGGTCGGGCGGGCCGAGCGCGCTCCCGACGGCGTACATCACGACGGCGGCGACGGCCGCCGAGACGAGCACCGCCACCACCGTCACGGTCTCGTGACCGCGCCACAGGCCCACCAGCACGGCGAGCACCAGACCGAGCGGGAACGCGATCAGGACGAACAGGGCGATGCCCTCGAAGGAGAAGTCGGGACCGGCCGGCTCGAGGTACCAGCGACCGTCGTAGGCCAGTCCGGTCGGCGCCTGCCACAGCCGCTCCCACAGCACGCCACCGGCCGCTCCCGCGGCGACGAAGAGCGCGAGCACCGACCCGACGCGCAGCAGCAGCCGACGCGTCGTGCCGGTCGCATCGTCAGGTCCGTCAGGTCCGTCAGGGGCGTGCTGGCCGACGGCGGGCGTCATGTCGCTCATCCGGTCAGGCAGCCGGGCCCGAGCAGCTGCTTGAGGTCGGCGAACAGCGCCGGGCTCGGGCTGACGCGCAGGTTGTCGTCGAGGCGCAGCACCTTGGTCGAGCTCCGGGTCAGCAGCCGCAGCTGGACCTCGGTCATCCCGGGGTGGGTGCCGAGGACGTCGCGCAGCTGGGCGACGACCGGTGGGGTGCACCGGGTCGACGGGAGGCTGATGACGACCGGGCCTGTGGGTCCCTGGGTCAGGTCGGGCGCCGTGACCTCCTGGGCGCGGAGCTCGGGCTGGTCCTTGTCGCGGGAGAGCTGCCCCTTGATCCGCACGATGTTGTCCTCGACGAGCAGGGTCGAGGCCAGCGCGTAGGAGCTCGGGAAGAGCAGCACGTCGATCGCGCCGTCGAGGTCCTCCAGCGTGATGGTCGCCCACGGGTCGCCCCGCTTGGTGATCCTGCGCGCGACCGACGTGATCAGGCCGCTGACCGTGATCGTGGAGTTGTGCGGCCGGTCCTCGTCGAGCATGAGCTGGCCGATGGTGCAGTCGGTGCCCTGGGAGAGGACGTGCTCGAGGCCGAGGAGCGGGTGGTCGGAGACGTAGAGGCCGAGCATCTCGCGCTCGTGGCCGAGCAGCGTCATCTTGTCCCAGTCCTCGACGTCCGGGATCACGACCGTCGCACCGGCACCGCCCACGTCGTCGGGCATCAGCATGTCGATCAGCGAGTCCTGCCCGCTCTCGTCGTCCTTCTTCGCCTGGACGTACTTCTCGACGGCGTCCTCGTGGATGATCGAGAGCGCCCGACGCCGGTGCTTCATGTCGTCGTAGGCGCCGGCCTTGATGAGCGAGTCCACGACGCGCTTGTTGCAGACCAGCGCCGGGACCTTGTCCATGAAGTCGTTGAAGTCGGTGTAGCGGCCCTTCTCCTCGCGGGCACCGACGATGCGGTCGACGACGTTGCTGCCGACGTTGCGCACGGCGGTGAGGCCGAAGCGGATGTCGTTGCCCACCGGCGTGAAGTTCGCGTGCGACTCGTTGACGTCCGGCGGCAGCACCTGGATCTTCATGCGCCGGCACTCGTTGAGGTAGATCGCCATCTTGTCCTTGTCGTCCTTGACGGACGTCAGGAGCGCGGCCATGTACTCGGCGGGGTAGTTGGCCTTGAGGTAGGCGGTCCAGTAGGTGATGACGCCGTAGGCCGCGGAGTGCGACTTGTTGAAGGCGTAGTCGGAGAACGGGAGCAGGATCTCCCACAGCTTGTCGATCGCGACCTGCGGGAAGTTGCGCTCGAGCATGCCGGCCTGGAAGCCGGCGTACTGCTTGTCGAGCTCCTCCTTCTTCTTCTTGCCCATCGCGCGGCGGAGGTTGTCGGCAGCACCCAGGGTGAAGCCCGCCAGCACCTGGGCGATCGCCATCACCTGCTCCTGGTAGACGATCAGGCCGTAGGTCTCCCCGAGGACCGGCTCGAGCGCCTCGGCGAGCGCGGGGTGGATCGGCTCGATCGCCTCGCGGCCGTTCTTGCGGCGGGCGTACTTGTTGTGGGAGTCGGCCCCCATCGGGCCGGGGCGGTAGAGCGCGCTTACGGCCGTGATGTCGGCGAAGGCATCGGGCTGCAGGGAGCGCAGCAGCGAGCGCATGCCCGAGCCGTCGAGCTGGAAGACGCCGAGCGTGTCGCCGCGGCCCATCAGCTCGTAGGTCGCCCGGTCGTCGAAGGGCAGCTCCTCCAGCACGACCGTCTCGTCGCGGTTGACCTGGATGTTGGCCAGCGCGTCCTCGAGGATGCGCAGGTTGGAGAGGCCGAGGAAGTCCATCTTGACGAGCCCGAGCGACTCGCACATCGGGTAGTCGAACTGGGTGATGACGGCGCCGTCCTGCGGGCGCGCCATGATCGGTACGACGTCGATGATCGGCTCGCTCGACATGATCACGCCGGCGGCGTGCACGCCCCAGTTGCGGATCTGGCCCTCGAGGCCGAGCGCGGTGTTGAAGATGGTGCGCACGTCGGGGTCGGAGTCGTGCAGGGCCCGGAACTCGCCGCCCTCGTTGTAGCGCTTGTGCTGGGGGTCGAAGATGTCCTTGAGCGCGACGCCCTTGCCCATCACGTCGGGCGGCAGCGCCTTGGTGATGCGGTCGGAGATCGCGAAGCCGTGGTCGAGGACGCGCGCGGCGTCCTTGATGGCGGCCTTGGCCTTGAGCCGGCCGAAGGTCGCGATCTGCGCCACCCGCTCGGTGCCGTACTTCTCGGTGACGTACTTGATGACCTCGCCGCGCCGGGCGTCGTCGAAGTCGATGTCGAAGTCGGGCATCGACGGGCGCTCGGGGTTGAGGAACCGCTCGAAGAACAGGCCGTGCTCGAGGGGGCAGAGGTCGGTGATGCTCAACGCGTAGGCGGCGATCGAGCCCGCACCGGAGCCGCGGCCCGGTCCCACGCGGATGCCGTTGCGCTTGGACCACTGGATGAAGTCGGCGACCACGAGGTAGTAGCCGCAGTAGCCCTTCTGGGAGATGACGCCGAGCTCCATCTCGACCCGGTCCTTGACCTCCTGGGTCAGCTGCTCACCGGGGTAGCGCGCCTCGATGCCCCGCCACACCTCCTTGCGGAACCAGCTCTCCTCGGTCTCGCTCTCGGGGACGTCGGCGCGAGCCATGTAGCCGCCGGTGGACTCGACGAACTCCACGTTGCACCGCTCGGCGATCTCGAGGGTGTTGTCGCAGCCGTCCGGGAACTCCGACCAGAGCTCGCGCATCTCCTGGGCGGACTTGACGTAGTAGCCGCCCCCGTCGAACTTCAGGCGGTTGGTGTCGGCCAGCCGCTTGCCCGAGGCGACGCAGATGAGGGCGTCCTGGCCGTCGGCGTCCTCGGGGTTGGTGTAGTGGGTGTCGTTGGTGACGATCGTCGGCAGGCCGAGCGTCCTGGCGATCTTGACCAGGTCCTCGCGGGTGGCCCGCTCGGCGGCGATGCCGTGGTCCATCAGCTCGAGGTAGAAGTTGTCCTTGCCGAAGATGTCCTGGAACTCGCCCGCGGCACGGAGCGCCTCGTCGTACTGGCCGAGCGTCAGCCGGGTCTGGATCTCGCCGGACAGGCACCCCGTGCTGGCGATGATCCCCTTGGAGTAGCGCTGGAGCAGCTCACGGTCCATGCGGGGCTTGTAGTAGTAGCCCTCGAGGCTGGCGAGGCTGGCGAGCCGGAAGAGGTTGTGCATGCCCTCGGTCGTCTCCGCCCACATGGTCATGTGGGTGTAGGCGCCACCGCCGGCGACGTCCTTGCCGCCCTCCTCCGCGAGGTCGCCCTGGCCCCAGCGGACCCGGCGGCGCTCGCCGCGCATCGTGCCCGGGGTGAGGTAGGCCTCGATGCCGATGATCGGCTTCACGCCGTGCTGCTTGGCCTTGCGGTAGAAGTCGTAGGCGCCGTGGAGGTTGCCGTGGTCGGTCATCGCGATGGCCGGCATGCCCAGCTCGCTGGTGCGCGCGAAGAGGCCGTCGAGCAACGACGCCCCGTCGAGCATGGAGTACTCGGTGTGCACGTGGAGGTGCACGAAGCTGTCCGCGGATCTGGTGGAGGAGCCGGACGACATGGAGGAGACTTCCGCGCCTTTCGGGGTCGCTGAACGGGGTCGAACGTGGAGCCGTGCTGGCTGCGCAGCGGTGCATCCAGAAGGAGGGGGAAGAGCAGTCAGCCTACGTCAGTGTGCCCGGCCCCACCGACAGGACACACGACCCGATCCACACCGTGGCGGCCGGCAGCCGGTGGTGCCGCTCACAGCCAGTCGACGGCATGGCCGTGACCGTGGCTCCAGGCCACCGCGACACCGTCCAGCGCGGTCACGAACCGCCCCGACGGTGCGTCGGACGCGCCTGCGACGCGTGGCAGGACCCGCCTGCCCTCGTTGCTGATCCAGCGGCACCGCCCCTGACCGACGAGACGGGTCATCAGGTCGTGGAACCGCACCCGGTCCGGCTCCTCCAGGTAGGCGACGACCGCCGAGTGGAACACCACCGGCGTGCCGTGCGGGGCCGCCTCGTCGAGCAGGGCGGGCAGGTGGTCGAGGAGGTCGCCGCGGCGCAGCACCGGCGGCTCCCGACGGGCCACCGCGACGGCCGCACGGAGCCGGTCGCGACGCTCGTCCTGCTCCGGCCAGACCAGGTTCTCCAGCCACGCCATCGCGTCGGGGTCCGCCACGTCGAGCGGGTTGAGGTCGACCCCGCCCCGCCACGCCACGCGCGGGTGCGCGGCGGGCAGCGGCAGCGGCCCGGTCGCCCGGGCGGTGAGCACCGGTCCCCCGCTCCCCCGCAGCTCGCCCGCCGGCGGCCAGGAGTAGTCGTAGCGGTCCGGGAAGAGGCACAACCCCGCGCTGGCGCCGACCTCGACCAGGGACAGCGGACCGTGGTCGAGGCCGACGAGCCCCAGGACGGGGACGAGCGTCGCGAGGCGGCCGACCTCGTTGGTCTGCGTGGCCCGCGCCATGACGGTGGCGCGCACGGCCGGCTCCTGCTCGACCAGCACCGTGCGCAGGGCGTCGTACGGCGCCGGGGCGGGCGCGCCGTGCCAGCGCGCAGCGGCGAAGACCAGGTTGGGCTGGCGCTTGACCGGCGGCAGCGTGCCCAGCCAGGCGAGGACCTCCTCGTCGTCCGCGACGCCCAGCGCCCACGCCTCGAAGCACGGGGAGTCACCGGCCGCGTAGGCCGCGAAGTCGCGGTACTCCGCCACCACGTCGTCGTAGAGCAGCACGCCGCCATCATCCCGGGCGACGAGGCTGCCCGGACGGACTAGTCCGAACGGGGGGCCGTTGACTAGGTGATGTGGGTCACATACCGTTCCACCTAGGCCATTTGTTTGGGTTCCAAACAAACAAACTCCCCCCATCCCGAGAAGGACGATCCATGAGGAAACCGCTCAGCCTGATCACCACCGGCCTCGCCGCCGGGGCCCTGCTGCTGACGGGGGCCAGCTACGCCTCCGCCGGTGCCGAGTCCGACCCCGCCACGAGCGCCGTCACGGCCGCCGAGCCCTACAAGGTGCTCGTCGTCGGCAAGACGCTCGGCTTCCGCCACTCCCACATCGACGACACGACCAACGCCGTCATCGCGCTGGGCAAGGAGCACGGCTTCACCGTCGACGTGTGGGACCCGCCGATCGGGAACTCGCCCGGCCAGCCCGCGCTCACGATGGCGACGACGCCCTTCACGAGCACTGAGGCGCTCTCGAAGTACGCCACGATCATGTTCGCCTCGCCGGTCGACGGCACGAACAGCGAGCCCGTGGGCAACCAACCTCCTCGCGCCCGCACTCTCAACCCGGACGAGCTCGCGGCGTTCCAGGGCTACATCCACCAGGGCGGCGGCTTCGTCGGCCTCCACGCCGCGACCGACGAGATGCACGCCGTCCCGTGGTTCAGCGAGCTGACCGGCGGCTCGGCGCGGTTCCGCAACCACCCGGCGCAGCAGCAGGCGACCATGGTCGTGGAGAGCCCCAACCACCCGTCGACGACGATGCTGCCGAAGCAGTGGTCGCGCTTCGACGAGTGGTACAACTTCACCTCCAACCCGCGCGAGGACGTGCACGTCCTGCTCACCCTCGACGAGTCGACGTACAACCCCGGCAGCGGCCGCATGGGTGCGGACCACCCGATCGCCTGGTGCCACAACTTCGAGGGCGGGCGCTCGTGGTACGAGGGCGCCGGCCACGTCGACGCGGCCTACAGCGACCCGCTGTTCCTCGACCACCTGCTCGGTGGCATCGAGTGGACCGCCGGTGTCGTGGAGGGTGGCGGCAACTGCGTGACCTTCCCCGAGGTCGAGAAGATCACCGCCGAGCTCGGCGACGGCGGCAACCGCAACGCCAAGCTCAGCGAGGACGTGGCCGACTACCTGGCGGCCGCGGAGGCGGCTGCCGAGGCCGGCGACCACGCGGAGGCCGCGCACATCCTGAAGCAGGCGAAGGGCAAGGCGCACGGTCTGCAGGACGAGACCATCGTCGCCAAGCTCGCCGACCTGCAGGAGTGGCAGGGCGGCCTGGTCGGCTGGTGACCACCGCCCACCTGCTCACCTGCTGAGCACCGCTCCACCCCACCCCCGGCCGACGACCGGACACGCCCGACCCGGGCGGGTCCGGTCGTCGTGCGTGCGGGGGCTCAGCGAGACGCGTCGAGCGACTCGGTGATGATCGCGTCGACGATGCGGGCCACCCGCTCCACACCGAGCTCGGGTGCCACCGCGGCGACCCGCTCGGCGATCTCCGCCTCGCGCGCGGGGTCGCGCCGGGTCGAGGGCTTGACCGCCTGCACCGCCCGGGTCAGCGCCGTCCGGCGCGCGAGGACGTCGCCGAGCACCAGGTCGGTCTCGTCGATCAGGCCGCGCAGGAACGCCACCGGGTCGGCGCCCGGCCATGCCACGCGGATGTCCGGCGCCCGCTCCTCGTTGGCCGAGCCGTCGGTGCGCTCGAGCTCGAGGCACCCGTGCCGGCGGTAGAACGCGCGGGCCGGCTCGTTGGACTCGAACACCCACAGGCAGAAGCCGTCCGGGCGCCTCGACGCGACGAGCTCGAAGAGCGCGGACCCGACACCGTGGCCCTGGTGGTCTGGGTGGACGTAGAGGTCGTCGAGCCAGGTCGCGGTCCAGCGCGCGTAGCCGGCCGGCTCACCGCCGCGCTCGGCCACCCAGACGTCGTACGCCGACAGATCCCAGCTCGCGACCCACTCGCGCGCCTCGTGGTCGGGGTGCGCGGACGGCGGGAAGGCGTCGCCGGCCCCGTGCCGGGCGGCCAGGTGCAGCTCGGCGACGGCCGGGAGGTCGTCGCGCGTGACCGGACGGAGCGTCAGCTCAGTGCTCATCGCGGATGACGTCGAGCGCGTGCGCGAGGTCGTCGGGGTAGGTGGACTCGTAGGTGACGTAGTCACCGGTCTCGGGGTGCTCGAAGCCGAGGCGCATCGCGTGCAGCCACTGCCGCTCGAGCCCGACCCGCCTGGCCAGCGTGGGGTCGGCGCCGTAGGTCAGGTCGCCCAGGCAGGGATGCTTCAGCGCGCTCATGTGGACGCGGATCTGGTGGGTCCGCCCGGTCTCGAGGTGGACCTCCAGCAGGCTGGCGAACCGGTGCGCCTCGAGCGTCTCGTAGTGCGTGACGCTGTGACGGCCGTCCGCCATCACGGCGAACTTGTAGTCGTGGTGCGGGTGGCGGCCGATCGGCGCGTCGACGGTGCCGGCGAGCGGGTCGGGGTGGCCCTGCACCAGCGCGTGGTAGGTCTTGTCGACGGTGCGGTGCCGGAAGGCGTTCTTGAGCACCGAGTAGGCGTGCTCGGACTTGCAGATCACCATCACGCCGCTGGTGCCGACGTCGAGGCGCTGCACGATGCCCTGCCGCTCGCTCGCGCCGCTGGTGGAGATGCGGAACCCCGCGCCGGCGAGGTGACCGACCACGGTGGGGCCGCTCCAGCCGGGAGAGGGGTGCACGGCCACGCCCACCGGCTTGTCGATCACCACGATGGCGTCGTCGTCGTGGATGATCCGGATGCCCTCGACGATCTCGGGCTTCACCTCGAGCGGGTCGCGCTCGGCCGGGATCGTCACGTCGAGCATCGCGCCCGCATCGACCCGGTCGCTCTTGCCGACGGCCGCGCCGTCGACGTGCACGAGGCCCTGGGCGATGAGGTCGGCGGCCTTGGTGCGGGAGAACCCGAACATCCGCGCCATGGCGGCGTCGACGCGTTCGCCGGCCAGCCCGTCGGGGACGAGGACCGTGCGCTGCTCGGCGTGGGTCGTCACGCCGCCTCGTGCCCCGATCGGCGGTCGGAGTCGCGCGTGCCGTCGAGGGCGATGCCGCGGAACGTCTGGAGGATGATGAGGCCCGCGGCGATGTTGATGCACATGTCGGCGATGTTGAAGACCGGCCAGTTGGGCAGCATCAGGAAGTCGACGACGTGCCCGTGGAACGGCTCCGGCTCACGCACGATGCGGTCGGTGAGGTTGCCGGCCACACCGCCCAGCAGCAGGCCGAGCGCCACCCCCCAGCCGACGCTGCGGACCCGGCGGCTCAGCCACAGCACAACCACGACCGCCACCATCGCCAGGCAGGTGAAGACGATGGTGAAGTCGGTGCCGGTGCTGAACGCCGCGCCCGGGTTGAAGGTCAGGTGGAGGGTGAGCCAGTCACCGATCACCGAGATGTCGCCGTCGGCCAGCTCGGCCAGGGCCCACTGCTTGCTGGCGAGGTCGAGGCCGTAGGCCACGAGGGCCGCCGCGGCGAGGACCAGCCGCGCGTCCACGCGGGGTCGAGACGGTGCCTGGTCGGTCTGGTCGCTGGGGTTCAGCGACGCTCCTCGCGCTGCTTGCATGACATGCACAGTGTGGCATGCGGCACCGCCATCAACCGATTCTTGCCCACGGGGTTGCCGCAGGAGTCGCAGACGCCGTAGGAGCCGTCCTCGATGTGGGCGAGCGCCCGCTCGATCTGCACCAGGGTCTCGCGCTCACGCGCCAGGACCGTCAGCTCGTGGTCGCGCTCGAAGCTGGTCGCGCCGACGTCGGCCTGGTCGTGGCCGGCCCCGTCGCCCGCGTCGCGCATCAGGCCCGCGAGCTCCTGCTCGGACTGGCCCACGATGGCAGTGAGGCGGTCGCGGTGCTCCTTGAGCTCCTTGACCACCTCGTTGAGCTCACTCCGGGTCCACGGGTCCTCACCGTCGAGCACGACGAGGGTGGAGGGGGTGGCCTTGCGAACCTTCTTCGCCGGCGCGGCCTTCTTGGCAGGCGTCGGAGCAGCCTTCGTCACGGGCGCAGCCTTCTTCGTGGGAGTCGAGGTGGTGGGTGCGGTCTTCGCAGCCGCGGTCTTCTTCGCCGCGGTCTTCTTCGCGGCGGTCTTCTTCGCCGGGGTCTTCTTCGCCGGAGCCTTCGTGGCTGCGGTCTTCGCGGGGGCCTTCTTGGCGGGAGCCTTCGTCGCCGCGGCCTTCTTCGCGGGAGCCTTCGTCGCCGCGGCCTTCTTCGCGGGAGCGGTCGTCGCCGCGGCCTTCTTCGCCGGAGCCTTCGTCGCCGGAGCCTTCTTCGCGGGAGCCTTCTTCGCCGGAGCCTTGGTGGCCGCGGTCTTCGTGGCGGTCTTCGTGGCGGCCGTCGTCGACTTCTTGGCGGGGCTCTTCTTCGCGGTGCTCTTCTTCGCCGTGCTCTTCTTCGCGGCAGGCTTGCCGGTCGTGGACTCGCCCGGGGTCGCGGGACGCGTGCGACCGATCACCCGCTTCGCAGCGGCGGCGGCGGTGCCGGCCAGGGACTTGCGCGTGGTGCCAGCCATCTCCGAGGGCCTCCCGCATCCGTCAGGTGTGGTGGGAACCACACGGTGGCAGGGAGGCTAGCCGGTGCACCCTGACGAACCAACATCGGCTCGCCGAAATGCGAGAACGACCACCCCTCAGGGGTGGTCGTCCTCGTCAGGCGTGAGGTGCGGCGATCAGTTGTCGTCGTCGCCCAGCACCGAGCGCAGGCGCTTCGGCGCGTTGCCGCTGTCGACGGGAGCCTGCGTCTCGCCGCCGCTGGAGAGTGCCTCCAGCTGCTGCGTGAAGTAGGTCTTGAGGCGGGAGCGGTACTCGCGCTCGAACTGGCGAAGGGTCTCGACGTCGCTGTTGAGCTTGTCGCGCTCCTTCTCCAGGTCACCGAACATCTGCTGGCGACGCTCGGCGGTCTCGGAGTCGAGCATCTGCGAACGCTGGCGAGCGTCGGCCTCCATGCGGTCGGCCTTGGTCTTGGCCTCGGACTCGACACGCTCGGCCTTGGTGCGCGCGGCACCGACGATGCGGTCGGCCTCGTTCTTGGCGTCCTCGACGAGCTCGTCGGCGTTGCGCGTCGCGATCTCGAGGAGGCGGGCGGCGGCGTTGGACGCCTCCGGCACGGTCTCCACGCGCATCGTCTGCACCGGCGCGGCGGCGACGGGCGCCGGCGCGGCCCGCTGGGGCTCCGGCTCCGGCTCGGGCTCGGGCTCCGGCTCAGGAGCGGCGGGGGCGAACGACGTGGTCGCGGGGGCGGACGTCGACGCACCGGACTGCGCGGCCGACAGCTTGGCCCGCAGGTCGTCGTTCTCCTTGGTGAGCCGGGCGAGCTCGGCCTCGACCTCGTCGAGGAACTGGTCCACCTCGCCCATGTCGTAGCCCTCACGGAGGCGGACAGGCGTAAAGCGCTTGTTGCTCACGTCCTCAGGCGTCAGCGGCATGACCTCACCCAAACTTTCACGATCGAATATCACGGTGGCTCTGCTGTCAGGAGACAATAGCGCCCGGGATGCCACCGGGCACAGTGACCCGTGTGACGGATGGTTCTAGAGGCCGAAGATGGTGGCGACCACGTTGAGCAGCAGCCATGCTCCCACCATCACCAGCAGGAAGCTCAGGTCGAGGGCGACCTGCCCGATCCGCAGCGGCGGCACGACGCGACGCAGCGCCACGATCGGCGGGTCGGTGGCGGAGTAGACGCCCTCCAGCGCGACGAGCAGCGGCCCCCGCGGCTCCCAGCGACGCGCGAACACCTGCACCCAGTCGACGACGAAGCGCACCCACAGCAGCGCAATGAAGAGCAGCAGGATGACGTAGAGGACCTGACCGATGGCTTGCACGAGACGATTATGGGTCAGCTCTGGTTGAAGAAGCCGTCCTCGGCGATCCGCTCCTTGTCCTCGGCCGAGACCGCGACGTTGGGCGGAGAGAGCAGGAAGACCTTGTTGGTCACGCGCTCGATGGACCCGCGGGTGGCGAAGATCAGGCCGGCGGCGAAGTCGACGAGACGCTTGGCGTCGTTGTCGTCCATCTCGCTGAGGTTCATGATCACGGGCGTGCCGTCGCGGTAGTTCTCACCGACCAGACGGGCCTCGTTGTAGTTGCGGGGGTGCAGGGTGGTGATGCGGCTCAACTCGGCCACGACTCCTGTCTGGACCGAGGCCGGACGACGGCGCTCGGCGAGGTCGGACACAGGGGCAGGGCGACGCTCGCGCACGACGGGACGCTGGTCGACAGCGTCGTGGGTCGTGGTCTCGGTGTCGCCGTCGTAGTCGTCGTAGTGGCCGGTGTCCTCGAGCAGGCCGAGGTACTCGCCGATCTTGCGCATCGCGCCGCTCATGAGACTGTTCCTCCGCTAGACCTGGCACCCGGGACCGGGCACCCGTTGACTGTTGTGGACATTACTTGACCGCGGGCCTCTCACCGAGGACCGCGGAGCCGACACGCACGTGTGTCGCACCGTGACGGATGGCCGCCTCGAGATCACCGCTCATCCCCGCGGACAACGTCGTCGCCCGAGGGTGGTCGCGGACGAACACCTCGCGGACCTCCGCGAGGCGCGCGAAGGCGTCATCGGGCCGTTCGCCCAGCGGCGCGACGGCCATCAGGCCGCGCAGCCGGAGCATGCCTGCCTCCTCGACGCGCTGCGCGAGGTCGGCGAGGTCGGCGGGGTCCGCGCCGGAGCGATGGTCGGCGCCCGGGGGGTCGAGGCTGACCTGGAGCAGCACGTCGACCTCGTGGCCGCGCGAGTGGGCGCCGCGCGAGAGCGGGGCGACCAGCTTGGCGCGGTCGACCGACTCGACGACGTCGGCGTAGGACGCGACCGCCGCGGCCTTGTTGGACTGGAGCCCACCGATGAAGTGCCACCGCAGGCCGAGGTCGACGCACTCGGCGGCCTTCGCCTCGGCCTCCTGGTGGCGGTTCTCCCCCACGTCGGTGACACCGAGGTCGGCGAGCACGCGGACGTCGGAGGCCGGGAAGAACTTCGTGACCACGACGAGGGACACGTCGTCCTCGGGCCGCCCCGCCTCGGCACAGGCCGTGGCGATGCGACGGCGTACGACGTCGAGGTTGGCGGCGATCTCGTCCGCGCGGGCGGTCACGGGTGGCTCCAGACGACGCCGGCGAAGCGGGTCGCCGCGTCGTGGTCGCGGCGGTAGGACGGCCAGGAGCCGTCCTCGCGGGTGCAGGTGTCGACGGCGCGCACGTCGTCGATCCCCGCCGCGGCGAGCTGGGCCCGCACACCCGCGCCGAGGTCGAGCGCCGGCGTGCCCCACGAGGTGGTGGAGCGCGACTCCGGGACGATCCCCGCGACCTGATGCTGCAGGTCGGAGGGCACCTCGTAGCAGGCGCCGCACACGTGGGGCCCGACCCAGGCGACGGTCGGGTCGCCGCCGCTCGCGCGGATGCGCGCGACGGCGGCCGGGACGACCCCTGCGACGAGACCGGGCCGGCCGCAGTGCACGGCCGCGATCCACCCGGTGGCCGGGTCGGCCAGCAGGACGGGGACGCAGTCGGCGGCGCGGGCGAGCAGCGCGACGCGCGGGGTGGCGGTGACCATCGCGTCGCAGGTGGGCGGCTCCTCCCCACCCGCGTCGACGACGTCGACGCCGGCGCCGTGGACCTGGTGCATGAGCCGCGGCACCGCACCGGTCGCCTCGGCGACCTGCGCGAGCGCGGCGGCACGCACCTCGGCCCCGGCACCGTCGCCGAGGCTGAGGGCGACGTCGGTGAAGGCGACCTCGATCACGAGGTCGCCTTCGATCCGATCACGGTGGTGCAGCAGCGGCACGGTGGTGCGTCAGCTCACTTCAGGAAGTCGGGCACGTCGAGGTCGTCGTCCTCGAACTGCACCTGACGGGCCGGCCGTGACGGCGCGGGCTGCTGGGCGGGCTGCTGGGACTGCGCCGGGGCCGACGGCGTCGACGGCGCGAACGTGGCGCTCGTCTGGGCCGGGGCGGGCGCGCTGGGGGCCGCGGCGGCCTCCTTGGTCGCGATCTGCTGGGCGGCCGCGCGGGTCTGCTCCTGGGTCTGGGCAGGCTGCCCCTGGCGCAGCACGTTGCCGTCGGAGCGGCGCTTGGGCATACCCCCGTCGAAGCCGGCGGCGATCACCGTCACCCGCACCTCGTCGCCCAGCGCGTCGTCGATGGTGGCGCCGAAGATGATGTTGGCCTCGGCGTGTGCGGCCTGCGAGACGAGCGCGGCGGCCTCGTTGATCTCGAACAGGCCGAGGTCGGAGCCACCGGCGATGGAGAGCAGCACGCCGTGCGCGCCCTCGATGCTCGCCTCGAGCAGCGGGCTCGAGACGGCCATCTCCGCGGCCGCGACGGCGCGGTCCTCACCCCGGGCCGAGCCGATGCCCATCAGCGCGGAGCCGGCGTTGGCCATCACGGACTTCACGTCGGCGAAGTCGAGGTTGATCAGGCCGGGGGTGGTGATGAGGTCGGTGATGCCCGAGACACCCTGCAGCAGCACCTGGTCGGCCTGCTTGAAGGCGTCGAGGATCGACACGTTGCGGTCGGTGATCGACAGCAGCCGGTCGTTGGGGATCACGATGAGGGTGTCGACCTCCTCGCGGAGCTGGCTGATGCCCTCCTCGGCCGAGTTGGCCCGTCGACGGCCCTCGAAGGCGAACGGGCGCGTCACCACGCCGATCGTCAGGGCGCCGAGCGACCGGGCGATCCGGGCCACGACGGGAGCGCCACCCGTGCCGGTGCCGCCTCCCTCGCCGGCGGTCACGAAGACCATGTCGGCGCCCTTGATGACCTCCTCGATCTCGTCGGCGTGGTCCTCGGCGGCCTTGGCACCGACGTCGGGGTTGGCGCCCGCACCGAGGCCGCGAGTCAGCTCGCGGCCGATGTCGAGCTTGACGTCGGCGTCGCTCATGAGGAGTGCCTGGGCGTCGGTGTTGATCGCGATGAACTCGACGCCCTTGAGGCCGACCTCGATCATCCGGTTGACGGCGTTGACGCCGCCACCACCGATGCCCACGACCTTGATGATCGCCAGGTAGTTCTGCGCTGCTGCCACGGCTCCGGGGCCTTCCTTGTGTGGGTCTGTGAAGTCTGCGGACGATGGTTTCTCGACCCCCTCCGGCCCCACGGAACCCTAACCGTGAGCCTGAGGGTTATAGTTATGTCAACCTCGCCTTTCGCGAAACAGTAGGCACCAGCGAGCACGATTCCCGGGCGGACACGCCCATCGGCCGCGTGTCGGCAAAGAATTTCTGACGCGCCACCCGCGACCGGGCGGTCAGGGGGTGGTGCGGTAGGTCGGGTTGCCCGGGACGCTGACGTCGTAGAACGGCGCCTTCTGCGCGGCCAGCAGCTTGTCGACCACCTGCGCCTTGAGCTCCGACTCCTCCGCGCTCCCCCACAGCACCTGGCGCTGGTCGCGCATGACGAGGGTGATCTGGTCGACCGTGGCGACCTCGACGTGGTCCACGCGGGTGACGAGGTCGTCCGGCAGCGCCGACACGACGGTGGCGGCCTCGCGGAGCGCGTCGGTGCCGGCGCCGGCGCCGGGGCGCACGCGCGGCATGCCCTTGGGGACGGTCTTGTAGTCGCGGAACACGACGCCGTCGGGGTCGAGCCCGCGGAGCCTGCCGGCCAGCTCGACGACGGCCACGGCGGTGCGCTCGACGACCGCGATCCGTACGGCGTCGGGCCAGGTGCGGGTCACGTCGACGGACTGCACCTCGGCGAGCGACCCGACCCGCGCGTCCGCGCGATCCAGGTCGACGAGGGCGAGCTGCTCACCCACCGGCACGTCGGCCACCTCGCGGATGCGCCCGTCGCTCAGCAGGCTGTTGCCGACCACCTCGACACGCTTGACCTGCAGGGTGGCGGAGAAGAACACCAGGTAGACCGACGTGCCCAGCAGCGCGAGGACCAGCAGCAGCGCCAGGACGTAGCGCAGGGAGAGCCAGCGCCGGGCCCACTGGCGGCGGGCGAAGCGGCGGCGCGTCCGGCGCGTCGCCGCAGCCTCCCTGCGCGGCTCGTCGTCCGCGCCCGGTGTGCCGGGCGCGGCGTCGCGGTCGACGCCGGTGCTCGTGACGCCGCCCGCCGCGCCGCGCTCCGGAGCCTCGCGGTCCACTCAGGCACCCCCGAGCAGGTCGAGCACCCGCGGTCCGACGCCGGTGATGTCACCCGCGCCGAGCGTGATGACCAGGTCGCCCGGGCGCGCGCGCTCGGCCAGGGCCTGGGCGGCGGCGCCGAGCCCGTCGACGTAGGTCACGTGCTGGACCGGCAGGGGCACGGCGTCGGCGACGAGCAGGCCGGTCACCTCCGGGTCGGGGTCCTCGCGGGCGACGTAGACGTCCATCACGACGACCTCGTCGGCGGCGCCGAGCTCACGGCCCATCGCCTCGCCGAAGATGCGGGTGCGCGAGACGAGGTGCGGCTGGAAGGCGGCGACGACGCGGCCGTCACCGGCGAGCGCGCGGGCCGCCTCGAGGTCGCCGCGGATCTCGACGGGGTGGTGGGCGTAGGAGTCGTAGACGCGCACGCCGGCGACCTCGCCCTTGAGCTCCATCCGACGGCCCGTGCCGGTGAAGCCGGCGAGGCCCTCGGCCAGGGCGTCGTAGGACAGGCCGAGGCGCAGACCGGTCGCGAGGGCCGCGACCGCGTCGAGGACGTAGTGGCGTCCAGGGATGCGCAGCCGCAGCTGACCGAGGTCGTCGTCGCCGCGGGTGACGCGGCACGACGAGGTGGACCCGTCGAGCGTGAGGTCGCGGATGCGCACGTCGGCCCCGGTCGACTCCCCCACCGTGACGACGTCGAGGCCCTGCTCGCGCGCCAGGCCGGCGAGCCGCCCGGCCCCGGTGTCGTCGACCACGCAGACGAGGAACCCGTCGCGGTCGATCGTGGCGATGAAGTCCTCGAAGGCGCGGTGGTAGGCCTCCTCCGTGCCCCAGTTGTCGAGGTGGTCGGCCTCGACGTTGGTCACGATCGCCGCGTGCGGCCGGTAGTGCAGGAACGCGCCGTCGCTCTCGTCGGCCTCGGCGACGAACAGGTCGTCGGCACCGGCGTCGGCGTTGCGCCCGGTGGCGGTCAGCACGCCCCCGACGGCGTACGACGGATCGACCCCGGCTGCGAGCAGCGCCGAGGTGAGCAGCCCCGTGGTCGTCGTCTTGCCGTGGGTGCCGGCCACGGCGAGGACGCGCGAGCCGGCCATCACCGCCGCGAGCCCTGCGGACCGGGGCAGGATCCGCAGGCCGCGGCGTCGCGCCTCGAGGACCTCCGGGTTGTCCTCCCGCGCCGCGGTCGTCACGACGAGCGTGTCGGCGTCACCGACGTGGGCGGCGTCGTAGCCGAGGTGGCAGGTGACGCCGAGCTCGCGCAGCGCCGGGAGGAACGGGGTGTCGTGGTCGTCGCTGCCGGTGACGCTGACGCCGCGCCGGGCCATGATGCGGGCGATGGCGGAGATGCCGGCGCCGCCGATGCCGACGCAGTGGACGCGTCCGAGCTCGGCCGCGGGCAGGACCTCGTCGGGGACCGGGATCCTCACGCGCGCCAGCCCCCCGCGTCGAGGACCATCCGGGCCAGCTTCTCGTCGGCGTCGAGCGGGATGACGCCGGTCGCGGCGGCCCCCATGGTCGCGAGCCGCTCGGCGTCGTTCAGCAGACCGGGGACGCTGGCCGCGACCCACTCCGGGGTCAGCGCGGCGTCGGCCACGAGCAGCCCGCCGCCGGCGTCGACGACCGGGCGGGCGTTGAGCGCCTGCTCGCCGTTGCCGATCGGCAGGGGCACGTAGATCGCGGGCAGGCCCACGCCCGAGACCTCGGTGACGGTGTTGCTGCCCGAGCGGCACAGCACCGCGTCGGCGGCCGCGTAGGCGAGGTCCATCCGGTCGACGTAGTTGAGCACGACGTAGGGCACGACCCCCGACGCGACGTCGAGCTCGTGCGTGGGTCCGACGACGTGCAGCACCTGCACGCCGGCCGCGGCGAGGGCGGGCGCGGCGCCGGAGACCGCCGCGTTGATGCGGGCTGCCCCCTGCGAGCCGCCCGTGACCAGCAGCGTCGGCAGGTCGCCGCGGAGGCCGAACGCGGCGAGGGCCTCGGACCGCAGCGCACCGCGGTCCATCGCGGAGATCAGCCGGCGGATCGGCAGGCCGGTGCAGACCGCGCGGGGCAGGTCGGTGCCGGGGAAGCTCGTGGCGACGTGGGTCGTCATGCGCGCGCCCAGCTTGTTGGCGATGCCGGGGATCGCGTTGCCCTCGTGGACCACGATCGGCACGCCGCGCTTGCGGGCGGCGAGGTAGGCGGGGACCGAGACGTAGCCGCCGAAGCCGACGACGACGTCGGGGCGCACCCGGTCCACCACCTCGAGCGCGGCCGCGCGGGCGGCGCGCAGCCGGGTCGGCGTACGGAACAGGTCGGGGCCGGGGCGACGCGGGAGCGGGACCCGTGGCACGAACTCCAGCGGCAGGCCGGCCTCGGGGACCAGGCGGGACTCGAGGCCCTCGCGGGTGCCGAGGCAGGTGACCTCGGTCGCCGGGTCGAGCCGGCGCAGGGCGTCGGCGGTGGCGAGCAGGGGCGAGGTGTGGCCGGCGGAGCCGCCGCCGGCGAGGAGTACGCGCATCGGGGGCAAATCTAGCGAGCGTGACCCGCGGACAGACCGGCGGAGCGGTTGCGACGGCGTGCCGCCAGCGCCGCCGCGGCCTCCGGCTCCCGGCGCGCGAAGCCGATCACGAGGCCGAGCGCCACGAGCGAGGGCAGCAGCGCCGAGCCGCCGTAGGACACGATCGGGAGCGGGATGCCGATGACGGGCAGGACGGCGAGCACCATGCCGACGTTGATGATCATCTGGCCGAGCAGCCAGACCACGATGCCAAAGGTGGCGTAGCGGACGAACGGGTCCTCGGTGCTGAGGGCGACGCGGACCGCGGCGTAGGCGATGGTGAAGAACAGACCGATCACCAGCAGCGTGCCGACGAGGCCGAGCTCCTCGCCGAGGACGGCGAAGATGAAGTCGGTGTGGGCCTCGGGCAGGTCGCCCCACTTCTGCGTCGACGCGCCGATCCCCTGCCCGAACCAGCCGCCGCTGGACAGGGCGTAGAGCCCGTGGGCGGGCTGCCAGCCCGCGTCGGTGTAGTCCTTGAAGGGGTCGGTGAAGTGGGTGATGCGGTTGAGCCGCTCGGGGTCGGTGGCGGCCAGCGCGACGGCTGCGACACCGAGCACCGACAGGCTCAGCCCGAAGAGCCGCAGTGGCGCCCCGACGACCCACAGCATCCCGAGCAGGATGGCCGCGAGCACCATCGCGGTGCCGAGGTCGCGGCCGACCAGCACGAGGGCGATGACGGCGAACAGCCCGGGCACGACCGGCACGAGCAGGTGGTGCAGCTCGCGCAGGCGCCGCTCCTTGTGGGCGTAGATGTTGGCGGCCCACAGCACGATCGCGAGCTTGGCGATCTCCGCGGGCTGGATGCTGACCGGGCCGAGCGCGAGCCAATTCTTGTTGCCGTTGATCAGCACGCCGAAACGGGCGACGAGCCCGAGCAGGACGAGCGCCAGCAGGAACCCCGGGTAGGCCAGCCTGCGGACGTGGCGCACCGGGATCCGCGAGGCCACCCAGGCGGCGGGCAGGCCGAGCGCGACCCACATCAGCTGGCGCTTGACCACGGCGTAGGAGTCGTCGTAGATGAGGTACGCCCGCACGCTGGAGGCGCTGAGCACCATGATCAGGCCGATGGTGAGCAGCAGGGCCGACGACCCGAGCAGCAGGTAGTAGGACGCCAGGGGCTTGTCGAGGGCCTCGCGGACCGAGCGCCAGCCGGCGACGAGGCCCGACCCGAGCGGTGCGCGCCCGACCGGCGCCACACCCGCGCCCGGCTCGGCCTGCGTCCCGGCCCCCGGCTCCGGTCCGACGTCGAGCCCCACTCCTCCGGGGTTCGCGGTGGTCATGCGTCGCGGCTCCCCTCGGGTCGGTGGCTGCTAGTCGCTGTCGGTCTGGTCCGGCGTGTCGGGCTGGGTGGTGCGTGCGATGCGGGCGTGCACGGCGGCCGCGAACGCGTCACCGCGGGCGCCGTAGTTGGCGAACATGTCCATGGAGGCGCAGCCCGGCGCGAGCAACACCGTGTCACCGGACCTGGCGAGCCCGGCGGCCGCGTCGACCACGCGCTCCATCGGAGCCCCAGTCTCGTCGGCACCCGCATCGATGACCGGCACATCGGGCGCGTGTCGCGAAAGAGCGTCGGCCACGACCTGCCGGTCCCGGCCGAGGAGGACGACGCCGCGCAGCCGGTCCCCCACCGCGGCCACCAGGTCGTCGAACCGTGCGCCCTTGGCCAGGCCGCCAGCGACCCACACGACGTTGTCGTAGGCGGAGAGCGACGACTGGGCGGCGTGCGGGTTGGTCGCCTTCGAGTCGTCGATCCAGGTCACGCCGTCGGCTTCGGCGACGTGGGCGATCCGGTGGCCGTCGGGCCGGAACGCCCGCAGCCCGTCGCGCACCGCCTGCTGGCTGACACCGTGCGCCCGCGCCAGCGCGGCCGCGGCGAGGGCGTTGGCGACGAAGTGCGGCGCCGGCGAGGCGAGGTCGCCGAGCGTGCAGAGCTCGGCCGCGCTCGTCGCGCGCTCCTCGATGAACGCCCGGTCGACGAGGAGGTCCTCGACGACGCCGAGGTCGCCCGGGGCCGGCGTGCCGAGGGTGAAGCCCACTGCTCGCGCGCCCTCCACCACGTCGGCCTCGCGGACCATGTCCTCGGTGGCGGGGTCGGCGCGGTTGTAGACGCAGGCCCGCTGCACGCCGGCATAGATCCGCGCCTTGTCGGCGGCGTAGACCTGCATGCCGGTCCGGGCGCCCGGGTCGGTCCCCGCGCCCGGCTCGTCGTCGTACCAGTCGAGGTGGTCCTCGGCGATGTTGAGCACGACGGCCGACTCCGCGGCCATCGAGCGGGTGTAGTGGAGCTGGAAGCTGGAGAGCTCGACGGCGAGGACGTCGTAGGGCTCGGGGTCCATCACGGCCTCGACGATCGGCAGTCCCACGTTGCCGACGGCGACGGCACGGAGGCCGGCGGCGGTGAGGATGGACTGGAGCATCTGCACCGTCGTGGTCTTGCCGTTGGTGCCGGTGACGGCGAGCCACGGCGCGGGGGCCTCGGGGTCGCGCAGGCGCCACGCGAGCTCGACCTCGCCCCACACGGGGATGCCGCGGCCGGTGGCCTGGGCGAGCAGCGGGGCGGTCGGCCTCCAGCCCGGCGAGGTGACCACGAGGTCGACGTCGTCGGGCAGCACGTCGGTCGCGCCGGGCTCGAGCCGGACGGTCGCGCCGAGCGTCTCCAGGAGCTTGGCCTTCTCGGCCTTCTCGTCGCTGGTGGACTCGTCGAGCGCGGTCACCTGCGCACCCAGGAAGAGGAGGTTGTCGGCGGCGGCGAAGCCGGAGACGCCGAACCCGGCGACCACGACGCGCACGCCGGACCAGTCGCTGGTGCGGCCCAGCCCGTCGACGTCGACCCCGCCCGGTGTCCGCTCACCCAACGCCGGCGACCCACTCGGCGTAGAAGATGCCGAGGCCCGTGGCGACGGCGAGCCCGGTGACGATCCAGAAGCGGATGACGATGGTCACCTGCTCCCAGCCGAGCATCTCGAAGTGGTGGTGCAGCGGCGTCATGCGGAAGACGCGGTGGCCCGGCTGGACCTTGAAGATGCTGCGGAACAGCCCGCTGGCCCGGCTGACCTTGAAGACCGACACCTGGATCATCACCGACAGGGTGATGACGACGAACAGGCCGCCGATGATCAGCAGGAGCAGCTCGGTGCGGGTCATGATCGCGAAGCCGGCCATCGCGCCACCGAGGGCGAGCGAGCCCGTGTCGCCCATCATGATCTGCGCCGGCGAGGCGTTCCACCAGAGGAAGCCGAAGCACGCACCGGTGAGCGCCGCGGCGATGACCGCCAGGTCGAGCGGGTCGCGGACCTCGTAGCACTTGGGCCCGGCCTCCAGCGCGCACGACTGGCTGTTCTGCCAGATGTTGACGAGCGTGTAGGCGGCGAAGACGAGGATGCTCGCGCCCGTCGCGAGGCCGTCGAGGCCGTCGGCGAGGTTCACCGCGTTGCTCGCGCCGGTGACGATGACCCAGATGAGCAGGATCGCCACGATCGTCGGCAGCGTGAACCGCTCGTAGTCGCGGATGAAGGACAGGTGGTGGGACGCCGGGGTCCACCCCCGCTCGTCCTCGAGGGCAGGCGAGAGCGCGAGGAAGCCGAAGACCACCGCCACCACGGTCTGGCCGATCATCTTGGCGCGGCTGCGCAGGCCGAGGTTGTGCTGGCGGCTCACCTTGAGGAAGTCGTCGAGGAAGCCGACGCCGCCCAGCCCGACGAGCAGGAAGAGCAGCAGCATGGCCGACGCCGACGGCCACTGACCGGTGATCAGCTTCGCGGCGAGGTAGCCGATGACGGTGGCCAGCACGATGACCGCGCCGCCCATGGTCGGCGTGCCGCGCTTGACGTGGTGGGTGGTCGGGCCGTCGTCGCGGATCGGCTGGCCGAACCCCTGGCGCGTGAAGAACCGGATCGCGTAGCGCGTGCCGAGAAGGGAGATCAGCAGGGAGAGCCCTCCTCCGAACAGGATGGCTCTCATGTGGTGCTTCCTTCCTTGCCGCTCCCGAAGAGGAGGTCGTCGGCGATCAGTTCCAGCGCCGCCCCCCGCGATGCCTTCACCAGGACGACATCAGCAGCCGAGACATTGTGCCGCAGCCAGTCGGACGCTTCGTCACGCCCCGCCGTGGTGATGGTCACTCCCCCGCCTCCGGGGGCCCCGGCGACCGCGTCGTAGCCCTGCGCGATGCCGGCCGCGTCGGCGCCGACGGCCACCAGCACGTCGACCCCGGCCCGGGCGGCGTACTCACCGACACCACGGTGGGCCTCGGCCGCCCCGTCGCCGAGCTCGAGCATCTGGCCCAGCACGGCGACCGTACGCCGGCCCGTGCGCGTCCCCATGCCCGCGAGGGTCTCCAGGGCGGCCCGCATCGACTCGGGGTTGGCGTTGTAGGCGTCGTTGAGGACGACGAGCCCGTCGGCGCGCTCGGTCAGCTCCATGCGCCACCGGCTGGCCGGTACGGCGTCGGCGAGCGAGTCGGCGACGGTGTCGAGGTCGAGTCCCGCGGCGAGGGCCATCGCGGCGGCCGCGGCCGCGTTGCGCCACTGGTAGGCGCCGACCTGCGCGAGGTGCACGGTGGCGCCGGACCCGCGGTGGGCCAGCTCGAACGACTGCCGGCCGAGCTCGTCGACGGTGACCTCGCTGACGGCGACGTCGGGCGTGCGGCCGTCCGTCGGCCCGCCGAAGGTGACCACCTGGGCCGCGGTGCGCCGGGCCATCGCGGCGACGAGCTCGTCGTCGGCGTTGAGCACGGCGGTGCCGTCGGCGGGCAGTGCCTCGACGATCTCGCCCTTGGCGCGCGCGATCGCCTCCCGGCTGCCGAACTCGCCGATGTGGGCGGTGCCGACGTTGAGCACGGCGGCGACCCGGGGCGGCGCGATCGCGCACAGCTCGGCGATGTGCCCGACTCCTCGCGCCCCCATCTCGACGACGAGGTAGCGGGTGTCGGGGGTCGCCCGCAGCACGGTCAGCGGCACTCCCAGCTCGTTGTTGAAGTTGCCGCGCGTCGCGACCGTCGGCCCGGACTCCGACAGCAGGTGGGCGAGGTAGTCCTTGGTGCCGGTCTTGCCCTGCGAGCCGGTCATCGCGAGGACGACGACCTCGGGGAGGCGGTCGACGACGTGACGCGCGAGCAGCCCGAGTGCGACGGTGACGTCGTCCACCACGACGGTCGGCAGCCCGGTGGGCCGGGTGCCGAGGACCGCCACGGCGCCGGCGTGCCCGGCGGCAGCCGCCAGGTCGTGGCCGTCGACCCGCTCGCCGGCCACGGCCACGAAGAGGCCGCCGGCCTCCGGGGTGCGGGTGTCGACGAACGCGCCACCGGTGACCACCGCCTCGCCGTGGGCCGTGCCGCCGACCACGGCGGCGACCTCGTCGAGGGTCATCTCGATCATGCGTCTCCTCCGGCCCGGTCGGCGTCGTCGGCGGCGCGGTGGTCCTGCGCGAGCGCGCGGACCTCCTCGGCGGCGACCTCGCGGTCGTCGAACGGGTGCACCACGTCCCCGACCTCCTGTCCGGTCTCGTGGCCCTTGCCGGCGACCAGCACGACGTCGCCGGGGCGCGCGCGGCGCACGGCCTCGCGGATCGCGAGCCGGCGGTCGCCCACCTCGACCACCTCGGCAGGACCGCGGGCCCCGGCGAGGACGGCGGCGCGGATCGACGCGGGGTCCTCCGTGCGGGGGTTGTCGTCGGTGACCACCACGACGTCGGCGAGCCGTGCGGCGATCTCGCCCATCACCGGGCGCTTGACGGTGTCGCGGTCGCCGCCGGCACCCACCACGACCAGGAGCTGCCCGTCGGTCAGCGGTCGCAGGGTCGCCAGCACCGCCTCGAGGGCGTCGGGCTTGTGCGCGTAGTCGACGACCACGGTGAAGTCCTGCCCGGCCGAGACCTGCTCGAGCCGGCCCGGGACCCCGCCGACCCGGGCGATGCCGTCGGCCACCTCTCGCGGGTCGAGCCCGGCGAGCGCCGCCGAGGCGATGGCGGCGAGCGCGTTGGAGACGTTGAACTCGCCCGGCACGTGGATCTGCGCGCGCAGCTCGACGTCGGGACCCAGGACGGTGAAGCTGGCGCCGCCGGGCGTGAGGTCGACGTCGACGGCCCGCCAGTCGGCGTCCGCGCCGCGCGAGGAGTACGTCGACATGGGGATGCTGGCGACCTCGAGGAGGCGACGGCCGAACTCGTCGTCGACGTTGGTCAGCCCGACGCGGGCCCGCTCCGGGGTGAAGAGGCCGGCCTTGGCGGCGAAGTAGTCGTCGAGGTCGGCGTGGAAGTCGAGGTGGTCGCGCCCGAGGTTGAGGAAGGTCGCGACGTCGAACACGACGCCGTCGACCCGGCCGAGGACGAGCGCGTGGCTGGACACCTCCATGGCGCACGTGTCGACGCCGCGCTCGCGCATCACCGCGAAGAGGCCGTGCAGGTCGGGCGCCTCCGGCGTGGTGAGCGGCGTCTTGACGTCCGCGCCCGCGATCCGGGTGCCGTTGGTGCCGATGACCGCCGAGGTGACACCGGCCTCGGTGAGGCCCTGCTCGAGCACCCGGGTCGTGGTGGTCTTGCCCTGGGTGCCGGTGACGCCGATGACGCGCAGGGCGGTGGCCGGGTCCCCGTAGACGTGCGCGGCGAGCCGCCCCAGCACGCGGCGCGGGTCCGCCACCACGAGCGCCGGCGTGCCCGGGAGGATCCGGTCGAGGCCGGCCGCGTCGGTGAGCACGACGACCGCCCCTGCCTCGACGGCCTGCGCGGCGAAGTCCGCACCGTGGGCGCGGGTGCCCGGCAGGGCGGCGTACAGGTCACCGGGTCGCACGCGGGCGGTGCTCAGCGAGATGCCGGAAACGGCGACGTCGAGGTCGCCGTGGACGGCCACGTCGGTGATCGTCGAGAGCCAGTCGGCGAGCTCGGTCGCAGGGGTCGCCGGGGACTGCTGCGGACGCGTCGCACTCACGGGCTCGTGCACCGCCCGAGCGTATCGAGTCACCACTCGACGGGCAGGCGCGACGGCTTGCCGTCGGTCGGCTCGACGCCGTAGCGGCCCAGGACGTAGCCCATGATCCGGGAGAACACCGGCCCGGCGATCGAGCCGCCGCCCCCGTCGACCTTGGGGGCGTGGACCACGACGTAGACCGTGAACCGCGCGTCGTCGGCCGGGGCGAAGCCGCCGAAGGACACCGAGGTGCTGCCGTCGTAGCCGGTGCCGTCGCTGGCGACCCGCTGGGCGGTGCCGGTCTTGCCGGCCACGAGGTAGCCCGGCACCTGCGCCGCCGGCGCGACGCCGTCCTCGGGGTCGACGACCTTCTCCATCATGCGGGCAGTGGCGCGGGCGGCCTGCTTGCTGACGACCCGTGTGCGGGTGGCGACGTCGGTGCCGACGGTGACCCCGTCGTCGGTGACCGCGGAGCCGGCGATCAGGCTCGGCGACACGCGCACGCCTCCGTTGGCGACCGTGTTCACGGCCGCCGCCATCTGGGCGACGTTGACCGAGAGGGACTGGCCGAACGCGACGCGGTCCTTGGTCTGCGAGCTCATCGCCTCACCCGGCGTGAGGATGCCGGGGGTCTCGCCGCGCACCCCGACGTCGGTGCGCTGACCGAGGCCGAACCTCTGCAGGTAGGAGACCAGCTCGACCGGCGAGAACGCGTCGGCGGCGAGCACCGTGCCGATGTTGGAGGACTTGGCGATGATGCCGGCGAGCGTGAGCCGGATGGTGCCGTGGTCGAACCAGTCGCCGATGACCCGGTCCTGGCGGGCGAGGCTCGGCGGCACCTTGAAGCGCTGGCGCGGGAACGCCTTGCCGGCGTCGATCAGGGAGGCGGCGGTGAGCACCTTCTCCACCGAGCCGGGCTCGTAGGTGTCGCTCATGGCGCGCGAGCCGAGATCGTCCTCGTCGGCCTCGGTCGGCGCGTTGGCGTCGAAGGTCGGCACGTCGGCGAGCGCGAGGATCTCGCCGGTGCGGGTGTCCATCACGACCGCGGCACCGCTCTCGGCGCGGTACTGCCGCACCGACTGCGCGAGCACCTTCTGGGTGAACCACTGGAGGTCGCGGTCGATGGTCGTGCGCAGCGGCGCACCGTTCTGCGCGGCCTTGAGCGTGCTCTCGCGCAGCGGGATCCGCACGCCCTTGCCGGAGTTGGACTGCCACGTCGCCTCGCCGTCGACGCCGGCCAGCTGCTTGTCGAAGGTGCGCTCGAAGCCGCCCAGCGGCTCGTCGGTGCCCATGTAGCCGAGCAGGTTGGCGGCGACGTCGCCGGAGGGGTACGAGCGGATCGGGTCGTCCTGGAGGCTGATCCCGGTGAACCCGGCCTCGTCGAGCTCGGTGAGGGTGTCGCCGGCAAGGGTGCTCGGCACCCGGCGGGCGACGTACTCGTAGCGACTGCCCTCCTTGCGGCCACGCAGCGCGGTGAGGGTCTTGAAGTAGTCGACGGAGAGCCGGTCGGAGAGCAGCCGGGCGAGCTCGGGAGCGCGGTCGGCCGTCAGGTCGGGGTCGGCGATCACCATCTTGCCCTTGACCGAGTCGGCGAGGGGTACGCCGTTGCGGTCGAGGATGTCGCCCCGCTCGGCGACGAGCGGCACCCGGACCGCGCCCTCGGCGGCCGCGCGCACGGCGTAGGAGCGGGGGTCGACACCCTGGAGCTGCACGAGCCTGGCCCCGAAGAAGGAGAGGACGATCGCGATGAGGACGAACCCGATGCGCAGTCGCAGCATCGGCGCGCCGCGCGAGGCGCCACGCCTGGTGCGGGTGCTCGGCACTGGTCTCCTCATTTCCCGGTCGGCTCCCGGCTGGGTCCGACCTGCTCGACAATCTAGGCGCGCGGTGGCGCCGAACGGCGTGACCGCGCCGTCAGCGGTTGCGCGACTTGCGGGGCTTGGCGTTCGCCACGCCGGGGTCCGTCGCGGCCTGCTCCTCGACGGTCGGCGCGGCGGGCACCTCGACGTACGTCGGCTCGGGCGCCAGGATCGCCGGCTTGATCGGCGCCGGCGGCTGCAGCTGGATGGCGTTCTCCCGGGTGGCGGGCGTCCGCTCGCCGGTGGTCCTGCCGGTCTCGAGGTCGAGGAACACCGGGGCCGACGGGATCACCATGCCCATCGCCTGGGCCTCGGTCGCCACGCGCTGCGGGTTGCGGAGCTCGTCGAGCTCCATGCGCAACGTCTGCTCGCGGGCGGCCAGGGTGTCGGCCTCGGTCTCGAGCGCGGAGGCGGTGAACGACGCCTGCTGCATGGAGGTGTTGAACAGGAGCAGTCCCACGATGCCGCCGACGAGGACCAGGCTCACGAGCGTCACGAACGGCACGCGGGGGGCGCGGGTCCGCACGCGCGGCACGACGGTCAGACGGGCCTTGTCGACCGCCTCCTGGGCGATCCGCGTGACCCGGGTCCGGGGCTGGAGGGCGGGACTGCTCATCGGGCGGCTCCTGGGGAAGAGGGAGAGGACGAGGACGGGAGGACGCGCTCGACGGCGCGCAGGCGGACGGAGGCTGCTCGGGGGTTCTCGGCGATCTCGTGATCGTCGGCCTGCTCCGCACCGCGGGTGACGAGCCGCAGGGCCGGCTCGGCGCCCTCCGGCACGAACGGCAGGTCCGGCGGCACGTCGAGCCGGGTGGCGTCGGCGAAGGCCCGCTTGACCAGCCGGTCCTCGAGCGAGTGGTAGGACTCCACGACCACGCGGCCACCGACCCCGATGGCCTCGATCGACGCGGGGATGGCCCGGCGGAGCACGGCGAGCTCGTCGTTGACCGCCATCCGCAGCGCCTGGAACGTGCGCTTGGCCGGGTGGCCGCCCGTCCGACGTGCCGGCGCGGGGATCGTCGCGTAGAGCAGCTCGACGAGGTCGGCGCTGGTGGTGAACGGCGTCGACTCGCGACGGCGGACGACCTCGCGGGCGATCCTGCTCGCGAACTTCTCCTCGCCGTACTCCCGCAGGATGCGGGTCAGCTCCTGGGCCGTGGCGGTGTTGAGGAGCTCGGCCGCGGTGCGGCCGGTCGTCGGGTCCATCCGCATGTCGAGCGGCGCGTCCTCGGCGTAGGCGAAGCCGCGCTCGCGGACGTCGAGCTGCATCGAGGAGACCCCGAGGTCGAAGAACACGGCGTCGACGTGGTCGAGCCCGAGCGAGCCCACCACCTCGGGCAGCTCGTCGTACACCGCGTGGACGGCGGTGAAGCGCTCACCGTGCGCCGCGAGCCGCTCGCGCGACATCTGCAGGGCGGCCGGGTCGCGGTCGATGCCGATCACCCGGGCGTTCGGGAGGCGCTCGAGGACCGCCTCGCTGTGGCCGCCGAGGCCCAGCGTGCAGTCGACGTAGACCGAGCCGGGTGCCTCCAGCGCAGGCGCCAGCAGGGCGACGACCCGGTCGAGGAGCACCGGGGCGTGGCGGGGAGTCGTCATCTGCTCAGCCCTGGGAGCCCAGGTGGGTCAGCAGCAGCAGCGCCAGCGCCAGCCCGCAGGCCGTGGCGGCCGAGAAGGCGATCAGGGCCGCCGCCTCGCGCGCCTGGTCGCGGACCCGCAGCGGCGGTGCTGCTGCCGTGCGTCCCACGGGCTGGGTGGTGCTCATGGTCTCGACCCCACTGGTGTGCTGCGGATGTGCTGGCTGGGTGCTGCTGGGTCCTGCTGCGTTGGCGGTGCGGCTGACACTCCCCGTCGTGTGGCACGGGGCGAGCCGCCGCACCAGGTCCCTGCCCGCTCCCCTGCGAAGGGGAAAAGCCCTCTGGTGCCGGGGAAGTGCCCCAGATGGCCACGCGAGGAGCGGGCTCGAGACCTGGTGATACGGGTCGCGATGTCAGCTGTGGAGTTGTCGGGTGGTGCCGGGTGGTGCCGGGTGGTGCGGGGTGGTGCTGGCCTCAGATGCCGGGGAAGACCTCGTCGCTGAGCTCGGAGAACTTCTGCTCCTGCTCCTCGGAGTAGGTCGCCCAGGCGGTCGGGTCCCAGATCTCGATCCGGTTCATCGACCCGATGACGACGCACTCCTTGCGGAGCGAGGCGTACTCCCGCAGGGGTGCGGGGATGTTGATGCGTCCCTGCTTGTCCGGCACCTCCTGGCTGGCGGCGGCGAACAGCATGCGGACGTAGTCGCGGGTGTTCTTCTGCGTGACCGGCGCCTCGCGGAGCCGGTCGGTGAGCTTCTCGAAGTCGGCCATGGACCAGACGGTGAGGCAGCGCTCCTGACCCCTGGTCACCACGAGTCCCTCCGTCAGCTCGTCCCTGAACTTCGCCGGGAGGAAGAGCCGCCCCTTCTCGTCGAGCTTGGGCGTGTAGGTGCCGAAGAACATCCGGCACCTCCCCTGCTCGGCGGGCAGATCGACCCTGTCCCCCACTTCGCACCACAGTACCCCACTTCACACCACCGTCAACCAGATCCGGGGTGTTTCACGCGGCAATTTGGCCCGGCCAGCGGCTCTTGGGCGCCGGCCTCGATGGACCGGACCGAGCCGGTCCACGCCCGGACCACGCCTGATTCACGCCTGATTCACGCCTGATCCACGCTCAGCAGGGCCCGGGTGGAGCGCCGGTGGGGAGAACGGGCCGCCGGTGGTGGAGCGAAGTGGGGGACGACGGGTCCCCCGGGTGGGGGACGGTCGACGCAGGGAGCCGCGCCGGCCGAGCGGGGCGGGTATGTTGCGCGCACCACATACCGTGGTGACGAGCACGCACGAGGGGACGGACAACGTGACGACGACTGGGGTTTCCGGGCAGGCGCCCGACCTGGACACCGTGCGGCGGGTGACCGGCGCCGTACGCCAGAACATCGAGCGCGTCATCGCGGGCAAGCCCGACGTCGTCAACGCCGCCCTGGTCGTCCTCCTCGCCGAGGGCCACCTCCTCATCGAGGACGTGCCCGGCGTCGGCAAGACCCAGCTGAGCAAGGCCCTGGCCCGCAGCATCGACTGCTCGGTGCGGCGCATCCAGTTCACCCCGGACCTGCTGCCCTCCGACGTCACCGGCGTCTCGGTCTTCAACCAGGACACCCGCGAGTTCGAGTTCCGCCCCGGCGGGGTCTTCGCCAACATCGTGGTCGGCGACGAGATCAACCGCGCCTCCCCCAAGACGCAGTCCGCCCTGCTCGAGGCCATGGAGGAGCGCCAGGTCACGGTCGACAACGCGACCTACATGCTCGAGAAGCCCTTCATGGTCATCGCGACGCAGAACCCGATCGAGATGGAAGGCACCTACGCCCTCCCCGAGGCACAGCGCGACCGCTTCATGGCGCGCGTCTCGGTCGGCTATCCCGTGGAGTCGGCGGAGATCGCGATGCTCGAGGGCCACACCGCCCACAACCCGCTCGACGACCTCGAGCCGGTCACCGACGCCGGCGAGATCCGCAAGGTCATCGAGATCGTCGGCCGGGTGCACGTGTCCTCGGCCGTGCAGCGCTACGCCGTCGCCCTCACCACGGCGACGCGGGCCAGCGGCGACCTGCACCTCGGCGCCTCACCGCGGGCGACCCTCCACCTGGTGCGGGCGGCCAAGGCGGTCGCCGCCACGCAGGGGCGTGACTACGTCCTGCCGGACGACATCCACGGCATCACCTCCCCCGTCCTGGCCCACCGCCTGCTCCCCAACGTCGAGGCGACGATGAGCGGGCGCACGACCGCCGCGATCCTCTCCGGGATCGTGGAGTCGGTGCCGGTCCCCTCGGCGCCCGGCTCCACCTCGCTCCCACGCGGCAGCCGTGCGTGAGGCCCTCGCTGCGCTGACCGTCCGCGGACGGGCGTTCCTGGCGGCCGGGATCACCACCGTGGTGGCCGCGATCGTGGTCGGGCACTCGTCCGTGGTGCGCATCGGTGTGCTCGTGGCGGTGCTGCCGCTGCTCACCGCCTGGTGGGTCGGTCGCTCCCGCTACCGCCTCTCGCTCGTCCGCACCGTCACGCCCCAGATCGTCGTCGCCGGCCAGCCCGCGACCGTCGAGCTCGCCGTCGCCAACGAGTCGCGCACCCCCACCGGCGTGCTGCTGCTGGAGGAGCGTCTCCCGTACGTCCTGGGCACCCGCCCGCGCTTCGTGCTGGAGGGCCTCGGGCACGGGTGGCGCCGCCATGCGACGTACCAGGTGCGCTCCGAGCTGCGCGGACAGTTCGAGATCGGCCCGATGTCGGTGCGGGTGACCGACCCGTTCGGCTTCGTCGAGCTCGGCCGCACGTTCCACGCCACGACGCGCCTCACCGTCACGCCGCGCACCATCCCGCTCCCCAGCATCCCGCTGGGAGGGGCGTGGACCGGGTCCGGCGACAACCGTCCGCGAGCCTTCGCGACCGGCAGCGCGGAGGACGTCACGGTCCGTGAGTACCGGCGCGGCGACGACCTGCGCCGCGTCCACTGGCGCAGCTCGGCCCGGGTCGGTGAGCTGATGGTGCGCCGCGAGGAGCAGCCCTGGCAGTCGCGGGCGACCGTCTTCCTCGACAACCGCGGGATCGCCCACCGCGGTCAGGGCGCCGCCAGCTCGCTCGAGGGCGCCGTGTCCGCGGCCGCGTCGATCGCGATCCACCTCGCCCACCACGGCTACACGGTGCGTCTCGTCACCGCCTCCGGCGACAGCCGCGAGACCGAGTGGCACTCCCACACCGCCGAGGCCAGCACGATCCCGCTGCTCGAGGCGCTCGCCGTCGTCCAGCTCGACCACTCCGCCGCGCCCGACACGCAGTGGCTGGCCGAGCCGGGACACGGTGGTCTCACCATCGGGGTGTTCGGCGGGCTGGGCGAGCCCGACCTGCCGTTCCTCCGGCGCCTGCAGCACCACGCCTCGTCCAGCCTCGCCATCGCGCTCGACGTGGACGCCTGGGCTCCCCACCTCCCCGTGCAGCCGGGGATCGGTGCGTCCGCGCACCTCACTTCCACCGGGTGGCGCTCGGTCACCCTCGGCCCGCGCGACCGCCTCGACACCGCCTGGCAGGAGCTCGGCCTGATGCAGAGCCGCGCGATCGCCCCGGCAGGAGTCGCGCGATGAGGGCCTCGTGGAGCACGCTCCCCCACCAGCTGCGCATCGCCGGCATCGCCCTGCTCGCGGCCTGGACGACCGTGCTGTCGTGGCGGGTGCTGACCGAGGGGTTCGGCGAGGTCGCCATCCCCCTGCTCCTCATCGGGGTCGTCGTCTGCGGCGCGGGTGCCGTGGCGCGCTGGAGCCGCCTCCCGGCGCTCGTGATCGTCGCTGGCCAGCTCGTGCTGGGCGGGCTCCTCGTGCTCGGCACCACGACCGGCTCGCCCGTCCCGACGCCGGCCAACGTCGACCTCTTCACGGCCGCACTGGCGGACGCACTGGAGACCTCGCGCAGCTACGCCGCCCCCGTGCAGTCCGGCGTCCCGCCGGTGCACCCCCTGCTCCTCATCGGTGGGACGCTCGTGGTGCTGCTCGTCGACCTGGTCGCCTGCACCATGCGCCGCGCGCCGGTGGCCGGCCTCGTGCTGCTCGCCGCCTACACCCTGCCCGTCGCCGTCACCGGCAACTCGGTGTCGTGGTGGCTGTTCGCCGTCGCGGCCGCCCTGTTCCTCGCCCTGGTCTTCATCCAGCACAGCGACCACGTCACCAACTGGGGCCGCGCCCCCGACGGCGAGAAGGGCTCGTTCTCGGTCCGCACCGGCGCGATCGGCAACACCGCGCTGGCGCTCGGCGCGACCGCCATCGCCCTGGCCGTCGTCGTACCGGTCGCCGTGCCCACGATGAGCATGAGCGTCTTCGAGGGCAACGGACCCGGGACCCGTGAGGTGGAGGTGCAGGACCCGATGGTCGACCTGCGCCGCGACCTGCGCCGCGGCGAGGACGTCCCGCTGCTGTGGGTCACGACGCTCGGGCCGAAGCCGACCTACCTCCGCATCTCGGTGCTGTCCCGGTTCAGCGGGTCGCAGTGGACTCCGGGGGATCGCGAGATCCCCGAGTCGCAGGCCGCGACCGGTGCGCTGCCGCCGCTCGACGGCGTCAACCTCGACGTGCGGCGCCGCGAGTTCAAGTACGACGTCCGCGTCGGGCCCGACTTTGCCTCGACGTGGCTGCCCACCGCGGCGCAGACGACGCGGATCGCGGCCGGCAGCGACTGGCGCTACGACCTCGACACGCGCGACGTGATCGCCGCCCGTGAGGGCGTCACGACGGCCGACACCACCTACGACTTCACCGGCGTCCAGCTCACCTACGACGCCGAGCGGATGAACTCCGCCGTCTCCGGCGCCGGGTCGGTCGCCGGGATCTTCACCGAGGTGCCCAGCACCCTCAACAACGAGATCCGGCGGCTCGCGGCGAGCATCACCGCCTCCGCACCCACACGTTTCCAGAAGGCGCAGGTGCTGCAGCAGTGGTTCCGCGAGGACGGCGGCTTCCGCTACTCCCTCAGCGAGGTGCCGTCCGCGGGCGACGGCAGCGCGGACCTCCTCGCCTTCCTCAACGACCGGGTCGGCTACTGCGAGCAGTTCGCCGCGTCGATGGCGATCATGGCGCGCATCCTCGGCATCCCGAGCCGCGTCGCGGTCGGTTTCCTCGAGCCCGAGCGCGCCACCAACGGCTCGTGGGAGTTCTCCTCGCGCGACCTGCACGCGTGGCCCGAGCTCTACTTCCCCGGCTCCGGCTGGGTCCGCTTCGAGCCCACCCCGCAGTCCCGCGCCAGCCAGCCCCCGGACTACACCGAGGCCCGGTTCGCCGACGTCACCGAGACGCCGACGCCGAGCGCCGCTCCTCGCGCCGAGGACCTTCCCGAGCGCGGCACGGAGGCCGATGCGGCCGCGGCCAGCGACGACAGCAGCGCCTCGTCCTTCCCCTGGGTGCCGGTTCTCGCGGGCGTCGTCGGGCTGGCGCTGGTGGTCTTGCTGCTCTTGACGCCCCGGCTGGTCCGCGCCGCGCGTCGCCGGCGCCGCCTCGACGGCGACGTGGAGGACCTCTGGGTCGAGCTGCGCGACGTCGCGCTCGACCTGGGCCACGCCTGGCCGGCTGGCCGCTCGCCCCGGCGCGCCGGCGAGTGGCTCGGCCACCTGCTCGCCACGCCGGTCCGCGACGGCTCGCGACCCGACCGCCCGCGCCGCGGTCGCGAACAGGCTCCCGAGGCGGCCCACGCCCTCGACCGTCTCGTCTCCGCCATCGAGCGCAGCCGCTACGCCCGTGACCCCGAGCGCTTCACCGCGAGCCACCTCGCCGGCGACCTCGAGCTCGTGGAGGAGTCCCTCGCTGCCGGCGTGACCTCGCGGGAGGCCCGCCGCGCGGCGTGGTGGCCGGCATCCGTGGTGGGACGCCCGAGGTCGTGGCGACCCCGTGCCCGCCGGGCCACGACCACCGCGACCCCGGACCACGAGTCCGCCCGGACGGTCGACGAGCTCGTCGGCTGAGCCGCGCGGGCGCCGCACGCGGCCGGTCGCGGTGGGTGCGCGGACCGTCGTACGCCGGCGCGTCACCTGCCGCGGACGCACGAACGCCCGGTCCGAGGACCGGGCGATGAGGTGCGACCGGGCTGGTCAGCCTGCGACCAGCGAGCGATCAGGGTGCGATCGGGTCAGAGGCCGCGCTCGCGGCGGCGGCGCCACCGCTCCTCCATGCGCTCCATGAAGGGGCTCCCGGAGCGCTGACGACCAGGACGGTGCTGGCGCCCGCCGTCGACGACGCCGAAGCCGGTGCGGCCCGAGGCGCGCACCTTCGGCTTCGCCCGGCCGGGGCTGCGCGCGGAGGTGAGGGCCAGGATCGCGCCGGCGAGCATCACGACGAAGCCGAGGACACCGGTGATCGTCTGCAGGACGGCGGAGAGGTCGAGCAGCACCGCGACGACCAGGAGGCCGATGCCGACGAGGAGGATCGCCCCGCCGAGGATCATGCGGCGACGTGCGGCGCGCTGGAACGAGGTGCCGCGCAAGGTGGAGGCGAGCTTGGGGTCCTCTTCGACGAGAGCGCGCTCCATCTGCTCGAGCATTCGAAGTTCTTCTTCGGAGAGCTCCACGTTTCCTCCTCACCTCTGGTCCGAGTCTAGGCACCCGTCACCACCTACGGTAGGCGTCCCCGGAAAATTCACCCCCGCGCAGGGGCGGACGTCACACGAGGCTCGCCGGACGGACGGCCGCGGACCCGAACCGGCGCGTCGCGCGGTCCACTGCCCGGTCGGCCTCGGCCCACCCGTGCTCGGGCTCCCCGAGGACCAGCTGGCGGTGCACGGTCGCCCGCGGCACCAGCCCCTCGACCCGTACGCCGACCAGTCGCAGGCGGGCCCGCTGGAGGCCGAGCGCGTCGTAGAGGCGGGTCACCGCACGGTGCACCTCGACGGTGACGTCGGTGGCCTCCGGCATCGTGCGCGAGCGGGTGATCGTGGTGAAGTCGGCGAAGCGGACCTTGAGGGTGATCGTGCGGCCGGCCACCCCGGCCGCCCGCATCCGGCCCGCGACCCGGGCCGAGAGCCGCAGCAGCTCGCGGACGATCACGTCGCGGTCGTCGGTGTCGCGCGCGAAGGTCTCGTCGGCCCCCATCGACCGCTCCGGCTCGTGCGGTCCTGCGGTCGGGGCCAGGTCGCTGCGGTCGGTCCCCCAGGCCAGGTGGTGGAGCTGTCGGCCGAGGTGGTCGCCGACGGCGCGCTGCAGGGTCTGCAGCGGGGTGTGGGCGACGTCGCCGACCGTGAGCAGGCCGAAGCGGTGCAGGAGTGCCTGGGTCTTCTCCCCCACGCCGTAGAGCTCGCCGACGTCGAGGGGGTGCAGGAACGAGGTGACCTCGGACGGTGGCACCACCACCACGCCGTCGGGCTTGGCGCGCCGGCTCGCCACCTTGGCCACCGAGACGGACGCCGCGACCCCGACGGAGCAGGTGATGCCCTGCTCGTCGTGGATGGTGGCGCGGAGGCGCTCGGCGATGTCGGCGGGCTCACCGAGACGCCGGGTCGCGCCGCGCACGTCGAGGAACGCCTCGTCGAGCGACATCGCCTCCACCACCGGGGTGACGTCGCGGAAGGTCTCCATCACCGAGGCGGAGACGCTGGTGAACGTCTCGTAGTCGGGCGGGAGCACCACCACGTGCGGGCAGAGCCGGCGCGCGCGGGTCATCGGCAGCGCCGAGCGGATGCCGTAGCGGCGCGCGACGTAGTTGGCGGCCAGGACGACGCCTCGGCCGCTGCCGCCGACGACGACCGGCTGGTCGACCAGGTCGGGTCGCTCGCGGAGCGCGACGGAGGCGTAGAACGCGTCCATGTCGACGTGGAGGAGCGGGGTGTCGGTCACCGCGCGCCCCCGAGGGGACGCGGGTCAGCGGCGCGCGACGACGTGGAGCTGCGCAGCGAGCGGGAGGTACTCCGGGCGGGTGGCCACGGCCCTCTCGAGCTCGACGAGCGCGGCCGTCGCACCGGGCTCGAGGTCCAGGAGGCTGCCCGGCACCAGGTCGGCGAAGACCCGGACGGCGTGGACCGACTCGGGGTGCAGGCCGGCCGCGGCGAGGAGGTCGACGACCTCGTCGTGGGTGAACCGTCGGCCACCACGCCCGACCGGGCCGGCGGAGGCGTCGCCCGCACCGGCCGCACCGGGGGGCACGTCGTCGAGGAGCTCGCGGGCGGCCTGGAAGTGGCCCGCCATGGCGCGCGCCACCACGGCGGCGTGCCGCTGGGCGACGAGGAGGCTGAGGTGGCCACCGGGACGGAGCACGTCGGCGATCGAGGCGAGGGAGGCCGCCGGGTCGTCGACCATCTCGAGGACGCCGTGGCAGAGGACCAGGTCGGCCTCGTCGGCGAGGTCGCGCAGGTCGGACAGGTCACCCTGCTGGCCGGTGACCCGGTCGGCGACGCCCGCCTCGCGGGCGCGGCGGTCGAGCGAGGCGAGGGCGTCGGGGCTGGGGTCGATGACCTGGACGGTGTGGCCCAGCTCGGCGAGCGGGACGGCGAAGCCGCCGGTGCCGCCACCGATGTCGACGATCCGGGCCCGCCGCCCGTCGGCGGTGTCGCCGGACTCCACGAGGCGGCGTACGCCCTCCCAGGCCACGCCGCTGCGGACGGACTGGCGGCGCTCGCTGGCAGAGGAGCTCGCGGTCGGCTGGGCCATGGGCGCCACCCTAGTGGCTCGACGCGCGGCATCCCGCCGCGGCCGCACGGACCGGGACGGCTCCGGGTCGGACCGGTGGTCGTGCTCATCCGGGGCTCCCGGGACTGCGGTGCCACAGCGTGCGGGACAGCGGCTCCTCGCCGGTCCGGGGGCCGGGGCCGGTGTCCGCACCGAGCTTGCGCCCGACGTCGCGGGCGGGATCACCTGCCGGCGCGACGTCGGCGTAGGGCGAGAGCCGGAAGCCGCTGGAGTGCACCAGCGTCCTCCCGGTCGGCCCGCCTGCGTCGTGGCCGACGGGCTCGGGCCCTCGCGCGAGCTCGGCGCGCACCCGGTCGAGGGCCTCGTCGGTGGTGCGGGCGCGTTGCCAGAGGGCGTGCAGGGCCGTCAGGTCCCACGCACCCGTGGCCCGCACCGACACGCCCCGGCGGCCGGTGCGCCGCAGCTCGCCGCGCACGAGCAGCAGCCAGGACGAGAACACGGTCGCGGCGTAGGGCCCCTGGGCGTCGTCGAAGAAGGTCGCGTCCACCGGGCCGGTGCCGTCGTCGACGGTCAGGAACACCACCCGCCGACCCGACCTGATCGGCGGGGTCTGGGTCGCGACCTTCACACCGGCCACGAGGAGCTCCGAGCGGCTGCGCCGCCGCAGCAGGTCGCGGCTGCGCGTCACCCCGAGCGCGTCGAGGAGCGAGGCGTAGGGCGTGATCGCGTGCTGGCTGACGTCGAGCCCCAGGATCTCGAGCTCGGCGCGCATCCGCTCCAGCGGGGTCATCTCCGGCAGCCCGGTGGGCCGCTCGCCCGCTCGGCCGGGCTCGTCGCCCAGCGTCAGGGTGAGCTGGACCGACTCGGCCCCGACCACCGGCCGGGACGCCTGGGACTGCGCGGAGGCTTGCGCCCAGACGCCGGCGTCGGCGAGGGCGTGCCGCTCGGTCGCCCCGGCCCCGGCCCGCACCGTGGGGTCGGTGCTGTTGCGGGCAGCGGCGTCGGTGGCGGCGGTGGTCGCCGTCGTCGACGGCACGCTCCTCCTGGTCGGGCCGCGCCCACGCGCCCGTGAGGCCCGGTCTAGGAGCCGCGCGTGGAGGTCGAGCTCTGCGACCTGCAGCAGCAGGTCGCGCCGCGTCACCCGCCCACGCCGGTCGACGGCCTGCTCGCCCGTCGCGATGCCGTACACGCCGTCGAACCCACCCGCCAGCACCAGCCGCTCCAGGGTGGGCCGCGAGACGCGCGCCCGGTGGAAGAAGTCCGACAGCGAGACGTAGCGGCCGCCCTCGCGGGCCTCGACGATGCGGGCCACCTCGGCCGCGCTGATCCCCTTCACGTCGGTGAGCGAGAGCCGGATCGCATGGTCCGCACGCCCGCCGCCGGCGTCGCCGCGCTCGACCACGTAGGTCGGCGCACTGGCGTTGACGTCGAGGCCGCGAACGCCGACCCCGACCTGGCGAGCGTCGTCGAGGATCAGGCGCTTGGGGTACATGCCCGGGTCGTGGGTCAGCACCCCCGCCAGGAAGTGGGCCGGCCAGTGGGCCTTCAGCCACGCCGACTGGTAGGTCGGCAGGGCGAACGCCGCTGCGTGGGCCTTGCAGAAGCCGAAGGAGGCGAAGGCCTCGAGGACCGTCCACAGACGCTCGACCAGTGCCAGGTCGTAGCCCTGGCCCAGCGCCCGCGGGAGGAACCACGCCCTGGTCGCGGCCATCCCATCGGTGGTCCCGAGCGCGCGGCGCTTCTCGTCGGCCTCGGCGAAGGAGACACCGCCGAACCTCGCGATGATCTCGATCACCTGCTCGTGGAAGACCACCACGCCGCGCGTGCCCTCGAGGATCGGGCGCAGGTCGTCGTGAAGGTAGTGGACGTCGCGCCAGCCGTGCTTGGCCTCGAGGTAGGGAGTGATCATGTCGCTCTTGACCGGACCCGGGCGGAACAACGAGATGTCGGTGACGATGTCGTCGAAGGTCTCGATGCCCGACTTGCCGACGAGCTCGCGCTGGCCCGGTGACTCGATCTGGAACACCCCCAGTGTCCGGGCGCTGCTGATGAGGTCGTAGGTGGTCGGGTCGTCGAACGGCACCTGCGACTCGTCGTCGAGGTCGACGTGCACCCCGTCGACGCGGCGCACCTCGGCGACCGCGTGGGCCATGGCCGACTGCATCCGGATGCCGAGCACGTCGAGCTTGAGCAGGCCGAGCTCCTCCACGTCGTCCTTGTCGAACTGGCTCATCGGGAAGCCCGCGTGGGAGGCCTCGACGGGCGTGCGGTCGAGCAGCGTCATGTCGGAGAGGAGCACCCCGCAGGGATGCATCGCGATGTGGCGCGGCAGGCCGTCGAGCCGCTCGACGAGGCCGAAGAAGCGGTCGAGCTCACCGTCGCCGAGCCCGCTGGCCCGGAGCTCGGGCAGGTCGCGGAGCGCCGATCGGGCGTCGCGCGCACGGATGTGCGGGAACGCCTTGGCGATCGCGTCCACCTCCCCCGGCGGCATGCCGAGGGCGGCGCCGACGTCGCGGACGGCGTGGCGGACGCGGTAGGTGTCCATCATCGAGACGGTCACGCACCTCTCACCGCCGAAGCGGTCGAGGATCGCGCGGTAGACCTCCTCCCGCCGGGCCGACTCCACGTCGACGTCGATGTCGGGCAGCGAGGCACGCAGCGGCGAGAGGAACCGCTCCATCAGCAGGCCGTGGCGGATCGGGTCGACCCCGGAGACCCCGAGCAGGTAGTTGACCAGGCTGCCGGCGCCCGAACCGCGTGCGGCGCGACGGACGCCCAGCTCGCCGATCAGGTCGGTGACCTCGGCGACAGTGAGGAAGTAGGACGCGTAGCCCAGGGTCCGGATGGTCTCGAGCTCGTCGTCGAGCCTCGTCCAGATGCGCATGCGCGGCGCGGCGCCGTAGCGCGGGCCGATCGCCGCCTCGCACCGGGCCCGCAGCAGGTCGTCGGCCGTGCGATGCGGACCCGCCTCGGGGAGCTCGAGCTCCGGGAAATGGACCTCGTCGATGCCGAGGTCGGTGCGCGGGTCGAGCGCGCACCGGTCCGCGACGGCCCTCGTGCGGGCCAGCAACCGCCTCGCCTCCTGCGCGCCGTCACCCAGCCCCGCCATGCGGCAGATCTCCTCGGCCACGTCGTGCATCTGCTTGCCGGACTTGAGGAACCCCTCGGCGTTGCCACGACTCCCGTCGGGCCCCACGTCGCGCAACCCGGCCGAGCCCAGTGGCACCAGCCTGCGCGCCGCGTCGAGGACGTCGATCGTGGGCGCGTCGAGGCGGTCGGTGTAGCGCACCGCGTTGGTGAGCACCGTCGTGATGCGGGCACGGCGTGCGAGGCCCGCCATCCGTGCGGCGTGGGCGGACGTGCCCGGCCCCCAGGAGCCGCCGCGCCCGCCGAGGCGGTGCGACACCAGCTCGACGAGCAGGTTGTGGCGCGGCACCACCTCCAGCCAGCGTGCGAGCACCCGCGGTCCGAGGTCGTCGCGGCGCCGGGTGGCCACCGCGCCGAGCTCGGAGGACGGCCCGAGCAGCACCAGGAGGTCACCGCCTGCGAGGTGGGGAGCGATCAGCTCGAGCGTGGCGACGGGTCGACCGCGCTCCCCGGACAGGTGGACCGTCGACACCATCCGGCACAGCGCCGCCCATCCCGCCCGGCCCGTCGCGAGGAACGTGACGCGCGCGCTGCCGCCGCCGTGGAGGGACACGTCGCGTGCCACCCCGCCGCGCGCGGGCGTACGACGGTGCGGCGGGTGACCACCGTCGCGGACCGCCCCGCCACCGGTGGGTGCGCCGAGGCCCACGCCGGCGGCCGGGGCGAGGGCGAGGTCGACCCCCAGCACCGGGCGGATGCCGGCCCGGCGTGCGGCACCCACGAACTTCACCGCGCCGTAGGTGCCGTCACGGTCGGTCAGGGCGAGGGTGTCCATGCCGTGCTCCGCGGCCCGGTCGACGAGCACGTGCGGGTGCGACGCGCCGTACCGCAGGGAGAACCCGGAGGCGACGTGGAGGTGGACGAACGGGTCTGAGGACACCTCGCCCCGCCCTCAGGCGACGCTGGCGTGCGGGACCAGGCCGAGCGCCTGCTCGACCACGGCCAGGAAGCGGTCGGCGTCGCGCACCAGGTCGTCGGCCTCCCGCTCGGTCACGGCCCGGGTCGACCCGGCCTCGGCTGCGGCGCGCTTGGCCGCCCCGGCCGCGAAGAAGCTCGCCCACTCGGACAGCTCGGGGGCCACCTCGGCGAGCAGGACCCAGGCGTTCTTCTGCCGGCGGCCCCGCGGCGCCGGGCGGGCCCGGGCCGCGAGCAGGGCGGCCGCCGCACAGAGGGCGGCGACGTGGGCACAGGCGTAGCGCGTCGGCACGTCTCGCGCCGTGATCGAGTCGCGGAGCGAGGTGGCGGAGCGCTCGAGGTAGTGGTGGGCGGTGGCCGGGAGCAGGTGCGGCCCCGGCTCGGACCGGGGGCTGGTCGTCGCGGTCATGGTCGGCACCTCAGTCCAGGCACCCGACGAGCTGCCAGCGCCCGTCGGTCCAGTCGAACGAGAGGTCGAAGACGCCGTAGGACGCCTGGTCGCCCGCCTGCTGCCGCACGCCCGGCATGCCACGACCGGCCTCCACGCGCCAGAGCTCACGCTCGGCGACCAGGTCGGCCACCGTCCCGCGTGCCTCCTTGTCGGACCCGCCCTGCCACCAGGGACCGGTCTCCACCCAGTGCGCGACCACCGCGCGCACCTTCCACAGCCGGCCCCGCCACAGGAACTGGTCGGGGTCCTCCGCCCCGCCTCGTCGCACCTCGACGGGGTCGTCGTACTGCCTCATCGTGCCTCCTCGCACATCCGTCGACCCCGGGGCCGACCCGGGCGGCGGTGGGGGTCGAGGTCACCGCCACCCGGGTCGCATCGAACACGTGTTCGAACAAGGACAACGGTACTCCCCCGCACCGACAGCGCGTCAAGGCCCGACGCGGTCGTGCGCGACTCCGGAGGGAGGAGGGGCCTTCAGACGCGGCGCAGGTAGTCGGTCGTCTCGCGCTGCCAGAGGAAGAACGACAGCACCAGGCCCTCGGCGATCACCAGGGCCGACAGCACCACGAAGATGACGGGGAGGTTGCTGTCGAGGCAGACGATGCCGACCAGGACGCCGACGCCGGCGGTCGCGGTGAGCACGGGACGGGTCCAGCCGTAGCCGCCGACGAAGAACGAGCCCAGCACCAGCACCAGCGCGGCGAAGCCGACGAACGCCACCACCGAGAGGGCCACGAAGCCGGGGACGATGGGACTCTCCCGCAGCAGCTCGATGCCGCCCTGGGCGAGGAGCTCCTGCGCCGACGGGTTGCCTTGCGCCCAGCCGAGGATGACCTCGTCGCGCATCAGCCAGATCAGCACCGTGATCACGCCGGCCGTGGCGACGATCAGCCCGAGCACTCGCATGCTGTTGACCACGGATCCCGGCAGGTCGCGCGCCATCGTGGAGTACCCCTCAGCTGTCGTCGTTCGTCGCTAGGCTCGCATCATGTCGACGGAGCACGCATCGATCACCTCATTTCGGGGCGACCTCACCCGGCGCGGCGGCACGGGTGACGTGGTCATCCTGCCCGACAGCGCCCACACGGCGGCACTCGCCGCGGCGGCGCTGGGGTGCGAGGTGGGCGCCATCGCCAACAGCCTGCTCTTCGACGGTGACGGCGAGCCCGTCCTCGTCCTCACCTCCGGCGCCCACCGGGTCGACACCACGGCGGTCGCCGAGCGCATCGGCGTCACACGGCTCACCCGTGCCGACCCCGACTTCGTGCGCCGCCACACCGGCCAGGTCATCGGTGGCGTCTCCCCCATCGACCACCCGGCGCCGATCCGCACCTTCATCGACCCGTGGCTGCGCCGTCACGACGTCGTGTGGGCGGCGGCGGGCCACCCGGCCGCGGTGTTCTCGACGTCGTACGACGAGCTGGTGGCGATGACGGACGCCGTCGAGGTCGAGGTGGACTGATGGGGGCCCGCTGATGGACAGCCTGGCCCTCACCTTCTCCAGCGGGTGGGCGAGCGGCATCAACGCCTACCTCGTCGTGCTGGTGCTGGGCATCTCCGACCGACTGGGCTCGTTCGCCGACATCCCCGACGTGCTCGGCCGGTGGGACGTCCTGGCCGTGGCCGGCTTCATGTTCGCGATGGAGTTCGTCGCCGACAAGATCCCCTACGTCGACTCGACGTGGGACGCCGTCTCGACCGCGATCCGGCCGACCGTCGGCGCGGTCATCGGGGTGCTGCTCGCCGGCGACGCCACCTCGCTGGAGCAGGCCGTGCTCGGCGTGGTCGGCGGCGGCACGGCCCTGCTGAGCCACCTGGCGAAGGCCGGCAGCCGGCTGGCCATCAACTCCTCCCCCGAGCCGGTGACCAACGTGGGGGCGAGCCTCACCGAGGACGCGGCGGTGCTCGGCGTGGTGTGGTTCTCCCTCGAGCACCCGCAGGCGGCTGCGGCCATCGCGGGCGTCCTGCTGCTGACCGGCCTCGGCCTGCTGCTCGTCGTCGGCCGCGCGGTGCGGCGCGGCTGGCGGCGCTGGCGCGGCAGGGAGCCCGTCGGACGGTCGACCTAGCGGACGCCTAGGGTTCCCCCGTGGCGCGTGTGGTGGTGGTCGGCGGCGGCTTCGGCGGCATGGCCGCTGCCGCCCGGCTGGCCCGGCTGGGCCACGAGGTCACCCTGCTCGAGCGCGCCGAGCACCTGGGCGGTGCGCTGACCACCGTCGAGCAGGACGGATTCGCGTGGGACGCCGGACCGACCACGACGCTGCTGCCCGCGGTCGTGCGCGACCTGTTCCGCAAGTCGGGCCGACCGCTGGAGCGCGAGCTCGACCTGCAGCCGCTCGACCTGGTCCGCGAGCACCGCTTCGCGGACGGCTCGTCCGTGCGCCTGCCGGGCGGCTCGCGCGCCGCCCAGCTCGCGGCGTTCGAGTCCCTCGGCGCCGGCCTGGGTCGGCAGTGGGTCGACCACGTGGCGTCGTACGGCGAGCCGTGGGAGCTGCTGCGCAAGGAGTGGTACGAGCGGCCCTTCGACCCCGACGTGGCGCCACGCGACCTCACCGCGCTGCTCGACCGGCGCGAGTCGCTGCACAAGCGGTTGCGCCGGGCGCTCACCGACGAGCGGCTGCGACTGGTCGCGGGGCACCGGGTCGTCATGGACGGCCACGACCTGCGCCGCGCGCCCGTCCTGGCCGGCGTGGACGTCTACCTCGAGCAGCGCTTCGGGGCGTGGACGGTGCCGGGCGGGCTCGCCCGGCTCGGCGCGGCGATGACCGACCGCCTCGTGCTGCGTGGCGTCACCGTGCTGACCGGCACGCCCGCGACCGACCTCGTCGTGCGCGACGGCCGGGTCGCCGCGGTGCGGACGGCGGGCGGCGAGCTCGACGCCGACCTCGTGGTCGTCGCGATCGACCCGCGACGCCTGCCCACCCTCGCGACCTACGTCCGGCGCTCGATGCCCGCCTTCCCGCCGGTCGTGTGCCACGTGGGGCTGGAGGGCGAGGTGCCCGACCTGCCGCACGAGGTGGTGCTGCACGGCGACCCGCTGCTGGTGGTCCGCACGGGCGGACGGGCGCCGGACGGCGCCGCGGCGTGGACGGTGCTGGCCCGTGGCCGCATCGTCGAGGACGTCCTCACCGCCGTGGCACGCCACGGGCTCGACGTCCGCGGCCAGGTGGTCACCCGCGTCGACCGCACGCCGCGCGACCTCGTCGAGGCGTGGGGCGGCTCGCCGCACGGCGTGCAGTGGCAGGGGCCCCGCACGGCCCGTGACCGCCTGGGACCGCGGACGCCGGTCGCGGGCGTGCTCGCGACCGGCGCCCACGCCACGACCGGCTCCGGCCTGCCGTTCGCCGGCCTCAGCGCCGCGCTCGTGGCCGAGATGGTCGGCCGTGCCCCACGTCAGTAGGACAGCTCCCAGACCACCGTGACCGTGGTGGTCACCGAGGTCTCGCCCGGCTCGAGGCCGCCCGCGGACGCACGGGCCATCGCCGCCTTCGGCATCGGCGAGGGGCCCCGGTCGGCCCCGCCCTCGACGATGGTCTGCACGGCACCGAGGCCCGCCCCCGCCATCCGGGCCAGCTGGGCGGCGCGCTCGCGGGCGTCGTCGAACGCGGCCTCGCGCGCCCGATCACCGGCGCCGTGGTCCTCGGTGACCTCCAGCGCCACCCCCTCGACCACCAGCGAGTCGCCGAGCGCGCCCGCCAGGTCGCCCAGCAGGCCCCCGGCCGCCACCAGGTCCGGGCACGCGATGGCGTAGGAGTGGCGGGCCTCGTGACCGGCCTCGCGTCCGTCGTGGTCGCGCGCCGGCCACACGGAGATGCCCGACGAGGAGACCCGACGCTCCTCGGTGTGGCGGTGCGCGACCTCGACGACCGTCGCGGCGGCCGCCGCCATCGCTTCGTAGGCCTCCGCGACGCCACGACCCCGCGCCACGGCTGCGAGCCGCACCACCGCGCTGTCCGGCACGACGGGCACGACCCCGGTGCCGGTGACGGTGACGGTCCGCACGGGTGTCAGACGGTGATCTGGAGGTTGGCGAAGATCTCCCGCGTCGCCTTGGAGCGGTTGAGCGTGTAGAAGTGCAGGCCCGGCGCCCCGGCGTCGAGCAGCGCCTCGCACAGCTCGGTCGCGATCGCGATGCCCTCCTCGCGCAGCCGCGCCGGGTCGTCGGCGTACGGGGCGAGCCGCTCGACGGTCTCCTGCGGCAGCTCGCGGCGCGAGAAGTCGACCATGCGCTGCATCGAGCGCAGGTTCAGGATGGGCATGATGCCCGGGATGATCGGCAGGTCGGCCCCCACCGCGTGGGCGCGGTCGACCAGGCCCACGTAGTCGGAGGCCCGGAGCACCATGTCGGTCACGGCGAACTCCGCGCCGGCGTCGTACTTGGCCCGGAGCACCCGCGCGTCGTGGTCGAGGTCCTTCGCGTCGACGTGGCCCTCCGGGAAGGCGGCGACGCCGATCCGCATGTCGGTGCGCTCCCGGATCAGCGCGACCAGCTCGTTGGCGTAGGTCAGCCCACCCTCGGTCGGCGTCCACGGCGTGCCGGGACCGCCGGGCGGGTCGCCCCGCAGGGCCATCACGTGCTCGACGCCCGCCCTGGCGAGGTCGTCGAGGATCGCGGTGATCTCGTCGGTCGTGTGGCCGACGCACGTCAGGTGCGCCACCGGGAGCATCCCCGTCTCCCGGGCGATGCGCCCGGTGATCGCCACGGTGCGGTCACGCGTCGTGCCACCCGCGCCGTAGGTGACCGACACGAAGGTCGGCCCGTAGGGCTCGAGGTCGGTGATCGCCTGCCACAGCTGCTGCTCCCCGAGCTCGTCCTTGGGCGGGAAGAACTCGAAGGAGAACGACTTGTCGCCGCGCGCGAGCAGCTCGCGCATGCTCTGTCCCCGTTCGTGCGTCATGCGCAACAGCCTACGGAGGACCGCGCCGTCATCGACGCCGCGTCCACTGTTTAGTCTGAACTGGTGACGACCTGGGACCCCGCCGACTTCCGCGACCGGGTCCAGGAGGTGCTGGACGCCTTCCTCGTTGAACGGGCGGTCGAGCTCTCCCCCCTCGGCCCGGACGCCGGTCGCCTGATCGCCGAGGCCCGTACGGCGGTGAGCGGGGGCAAGCGGTTCCGGGCGGCCTTCTGCCACTGGGGCCACCGGGCGATCCGGCCGTCGGTGGACGACGACGCGGCGCTCGCCCGGGCGTGCGCCTCGCTGGAGGTGCTCCACGCCAGTGCCCTCGTGCACGACGACTTCATGGACGCCTCCGACACCCGCCGCGGCCGACCCGCGACCCACCGCGCCTTCGAGGCCGAGCACCGTGCCGCGGGATGGCGTGGCGACCCCGAGCAGTACGGCGCCGCCGCCGCGATCCTGCTCGGCGACCTCCTGCTCGGCTGGGCCGAGGACATGCTGCGGGGCAGCGGTTTCCCGGCCGAGGAGGTCGCGCCGGGGCTGGCCCTCTTCGAGCGGTGCCGCAACGAGGTCATCGCGGGACAGTTCCTCGATGTCTCCGTCCAGGCGCGCGGGCGGGCCGACGTCGACACGGCCATGACGGTGCTGCGCTACAAGTCCGCCAAGTACTCGATCGAGCGACCGATCCACATCGGCGCCGCCCTCGCCGGCGCCACGCCCGCGCAGCTCGACCAGCTCGGGCGCTTCGGCCTGCCGCTGGGCGAGGCCTTCCAGCTGCGCGACGACCTGCTCGGCGTCTTCGGCGACCCCGAGGAGACGGGCAAGCCGGCGGGCGACGACCTCGTCGAGGGCAAGCGCACCGTGCTCGTCGCCCTCGCGCTCGACGCCGCTCCCCGCGCCGCGGCGGAGCGCCTCGACGCCGCCCTGGGCACCTCGCTCACCGCCGCCGACGTCGACGAGCTGCGCGGGATCATCGACGACTCCGGGGCGCGCGCCCAGGTCGAGGCGGTGATTGGCCAGCTGTCCGACCGCGCGGTCGAGGCCCTGGGGTCGGCCGACATCGACGCCCGTGCCCGCGACGTGCTCGTCGAGCTCGCGGCCGCAGCCACCCAGCGGAGCGTCTGAGGAGCTCTGTGTTCGACGGGGCTCGCTGCTCGATGGGGCTCGCTCCGCTCGCCCTGTCCGCGGCGCTCGTGACCCGCTCGTTCGTCGTCGCGCCCGCGCCCTTCCCCCGCTCCGCTCCTCCGGCCTCGGCGCTCCTCCTGCACTCCCGGGCGCGCCGCGGACGCGGGGGTCCGGGTGCTCAGTCCAGGCTGGTGATCCCGGGCACGGCCGGACCCTCGCCCCGCAGCAGCACGGTGAACGGCACGCCCCGGTCGTCGTTGACGCGCGAGCCCAGCACGCTGAGGGCGATGCTGAACGCCTTCGCGTCGGCGCGGGCGAGCGTCGCCCAGCCGTCCCACAGCAGGATGACGCCGTCGCGGCTGCTCCCGATGTCATGGAGGCAGTCGGCGAGGGCGTCGAAGTTCTGGCCGTAGTGGTCGGGGAAGTCGAGCGCCTCCCCCACCGCGGCGAGGAAGGCCGGCTTCGTGTCGGCGCCGGTCCAGCCGTCCACCCAGCCGAACGCCCAGCCGGCGTGCTCGACGGAGTGGCGTACGTCCGCGACGTCGAAGGCCCCGTGCCAGAGGTGGATTCCCGGGGGCTCGTGCCCCGCCAGGACCGCTGCGAGTCCACTCATGGACGTCCTCGCTTCGCTCCGTGCGCCCATGAGGCTCGATCCACGCCGCACTGAATGGTTCGTTCGCTTCGCTCACTCACGTCCCTACCTCCTGATGCGTGAGAACGAGGAGTAGTGGTCGTCGGTCCAGTAGAGCTCCCCGTCGTCCCCCGCCACGATGCGGCGCGCGCCGCGATCGTCGGAGCCGGGGGTCGGCACCGTGTACTCCCGGTAGTAGCCCATCGGTCGGTCGGGCAGGAGCTCCTCGCGGTTGCCGAAGGTGCCGCCGTCGTGGGCGGGCTCCGGGAACGGGCCGCCGGCGTCGATCAGCTCGACCGTCCGCGCCGCCTCGGGCGGCAGGTCGGCGAGCAGCACGACCGGCAGGCCGCTCGCCGCGTCGGTCGCCTCGTCGGTCGAGGGTGCGTCGTCGGCGGGTGAGGACGATGAGGACGACGACCCGGGCGACGAGGTCGGCCCGCCGTCGCCGGCGTCGTCACCGCCGCTGCCGGTGACCAGCCAGGCGACGAGCATCGCGGCCGCAGCGAGGAGCAGCAGCCACCGGTAGCGCTCCCTGCCCGTCGACGCGGCCGCGGCCATCAGTACTCCAGCACCTGGGCGCGGCGCTTGACCTCGCTGCCGCGGTTCTCCCGGAGGGCGTCGATCGGGCGGCCCGGGAGGTCGTCGTCGGTGAACAGCCACGCGATGCACTCGCGGTCGTCGAAGCGGTGGTCGTGCAGGAGGGTCAGCAACCCGGGCAGTCCCTTGACCACCAGGCCGTCCTGGAAGAAGTCGGCCGGCACGCGCGGGCCGGCTCCCGGCACCGGCACCGCGGCTGCCAGCTCGTGCTCGCGGATCATCGTGCGCACCTTGCCCGGCGTCACGCCGAGCAGCTCGGCGACCTGGTCCCAGTCGAGCCACTCCGGGACGAGGGCGGCCAGGTCACGGTCGGCGAGAGGCACATCAGTCATGCCTCCAGCCTAGGAGAGCGCACGCCCCAGCGGCGAAGCCGTACGGGGGCAGTCGAAGTTGTCACCCCGGCGGGTGATCCGTACCGTGCCCTGGATGCACCCCCTCAGATCCGCCTTCGCAGCCGCCCTCGTGGGCCTGCTGGCACTCACGCTCTCCCCCGTCGTCTCCCCCGTCGTCTCCCCCGCCTCGGCCGACCACTACGACGGCGCACCGGGCCCGGTCCACGCCGGCAACACCTTCGGCTGGTACCAGCACGGCGTGTTCCGCCAGGAGTTCATCGGTCCGAAGCCCGGCTTCTGGAAGAAGAAGGGTCGCGGCGTGGTCCGCACGCAGAACGGGATGCTCACGCTGATGAGCACCAAGCGCGGCAGCGTGTCGGCGACCCTCGACCTCAAGGGCCACGCCTACGGTCGCTGGGAGATCCGGATGCGCGCCCGCACGATGGCGAAGGTCAAGGGCGGCAAGCCGTTCAAGGTCGTGACCGAGCTGGTCCCCGGCGGCACGCGCGACCAGCACTGCGGCGGCCGCGACATCGGCATCGAGAACTTCACGCTCGGCACCAACACCGTGAAGTCCTACGTCCACACCCTCCCGAACAGCTCCTACCGCGGGTTCCTCGGGCGCCACCTGCGCAACGACCGCTGGCACACGTACGCCGTCGAGGTCGCCAAGGACCACATCTCGTGGTTCGTCGACGCGCACGTGATCCACACCGAGCGCCGCGACGAGGCGCTCGACCCGCTGCCGCGGCAGCTGAAGTTCGAGCTGCGCGCGAAGAAGGGCAAGACGATGGACCCGGCCCGGATGCAGATGGACTGGATGCGCTACTGGTCGATGCGCGCCCCCAACGAGAAGTCCATCAAGGCTCCCCAGTTCGAGCTCAGCACCTTCAACGGCGCCTGCTGAGCGGGCCTCCCACAGCACCACGCACGTGCGGCGGGGCCGGGCGACACGCCCGGCCCCGCCGCCGTTCGCGTCCTGCCCCCGCCAGTGGCTAGCGTCGACTGCTCGTCCGCGCGCTTCCCTCCCGCGGGCCTCGGACCCCCGGGCGCAGCGGACGTGACGAGGAGCAACCCCGTGCGCCCCCACCCCCGACCTGTCCGTCCCCGACCAGCCCATCCATCGGACCATCGACCGGCCGGACCCTTCCGCCGGCTCGCCCGGTGCGCCGCCGGACTCGCGCTCACGGTGACCGCGCTGTCGAGCGTGGCGGTCCCGGCGCACGCCGACCACGACCGTCTCCCCGCCGGCCGCACCCTGGTGTCGTACGTCGTCGAACCCGGCGACACCGTCTCGGGGCTGGCCGTCCGGTTCCACGCGTGGACGGCCGAGATCGCCTCGCACAACCACCTCGGCCCCGACGGCGCGCTGCGGGTCGGCCAGCGGATCGAGGTCCCCGTCGTCGGGAGGGCCGGCGCGAGCACGCAGACCGCCATGTGGCAGCACCCCGACCCCGCTCGCGAGAAGGTCCGCCGCGTCATCGCGGGCGCGGCCCGCAACCACGGGGTCGACCCGCAGCTCGCGCTCGCGGTGTCATGGCAGGAGTCCGGGTGGCAGATGGGCGTGGTGTCGAAGGCCGACGCCGTCGGGGCGATGCAGGTGCTGCCGTCGACCGCACGCTGGATGGAGCACTACGCAGGCCGTCCGCTCGACCTGGACGAGCTCGGCGACAACGCCACGGCCGGCGTGCTGCTGCTCCGGGTGCTGGCGCACCACACCGATCGTCGTACGCACAAGATCGCCGCCTACTACCAGGGCCTCGGTGCGGTGCGGCGGCACGGGTTGTACGACGAGACCCGGGCGTACGTTGCGAACGTCGAGGCGATCAAGCGACGCCTCGAGGCCGGCCGGGCGCCGTCCTGACACCGCCCTGACACTGTCCTGACGCCACCCTGGCGCCACGCCGGGGACGTGCCTGAGCGTGGACGCACGTGCCGCTTCCGTACGATGGGCGGGCCGGATCCTTCCCCGTCCGGTGATGGAGGTCGATCAGTGGAGCCATCCGAGCACGCCCGCGCGACGGCGCGCGGCGCTGCTGGCGACCCCCTGGTCGGACGGCTGCTGGACGGCCGATACCGCATCCGGGCCCGCGTGGCCCGCGGTGGCATGGCCAGTGTCTACGAGTCCACCGACACCCGCCTCGACCGCACCGTCGCGGTGAAGGTGATGCACCCCGGGCTCGGCGACGACCAGGACTTCGCCCAGCGGTTCGTGCGCGAGGCCCGCGCCGCCGCCCGCCTCAACCACCCGCACGTGGTGGGCGTCTACGACCAGGGCGACGACACCTCCGACGGCACCGACACGATCTTCCTGGTGATGGAGTACGTCCCGGGCCACACCCTCCGCGACGTCCTGCGCAAGGAGGCCCCGATGCCGCCCGCGCGCGCCCTCGCCCTCCTCGAGCCGGTCGTCTCCGCCCTCGCCGCCGCGCACCGGGCCGGGCTGATCCACCGTGACGTGAAGCCGGAGAACGTCCTCATCGCCGACGAGGCGCACGGCGGCACCGTCAAGGTCGCCGACTTCGGCCTCGCCAAGGCCGTCAGCGCAGACACCCAGCACACCGCCACCGGGGGCGTGCTCATCGGCACCGTCTCCTACCTCGCCCCCGAGCTGGTCGTCGACGGCCGCTCCGACGCGCGCGCCGACGTGTACGCCGCCGGCGTCGTGCTCTATGAGCTGCTGACCGGGGTGAAGCCCCACGAGGGCGAGTCGCCGATCCAGGTGGCCTACCGCCACGTCCACCACGACGTGCCGATGCCGTCGCTGGTCGAGCCCGGCATCCCCGACTACGTCGACGCCCTGGTGGCCCGGGCGACCTCCCGCGACCGCGACCAGCGCCCGGCCGACGCCACCGTCCTGCTGCACCACCTCCACCGGGTCGCGCAGGCCCTGCGCGAGGGGCTCGGGTCGGACCCGGAGCTCGCCGCCGACCTGCTCCCCCGCCGCGCGGCCGACACGACCGACGAGGCCGCCTCCCCCGACGACACCACCCCCGAGCCCTTCGACGCGAGCGCGCTCGCCCTGCTGACAGCGGTGGACCCGCGCGACTCCGGCCTGGTCGACGACGGCAGCCCCGACCGCACCACCGCCCTCGAGCGGCACCCGGTTCCTGCCGCACCGGTCGCCACCGACGGACCGCCGGGCGGTCCCGTCACCGAGCCCATGCGCACGACGGTCCCGCCGACGGGCGGCACCACCACCACCCTCCCGGCCGCACCAGCCCGTGCCCGGCCCACCCCCGGGCGCGCCCCGACCCGGGTCGGGCCCGTCGAGACGACCGCGCGCCGTCGCTCCAGGAAGGGCCCGCTGCTCCTCCTGCTGTCCCTGCTGCTCGTCGGCGGCATCGCGGCCGGCGCCTGGTGGTTCGGCTGGGAGCGCTACACGACCACGCCTGCCGTCCTGGGCCTCGACGAGGCCGCCGCCACCGCCGAGCTGGAGGACGCGGGCCTGGAGGCCGAGGCGGGCGAGCCGGCCTACAGCGAGAACGTCGCCCCCGGGCTGGTCATCGCCACCGACCCGGGACCGGGCGGCAAGGTGCTCGACGGCGGCACCGTCACCCTGACCCTGTCTCTGGGACCCGAGCGGTACGACCTGCCCGACCTCGCCGGGCAGACCGAGGACCAGGCCCAGGACGCGCTCGCCGCGACCAACCTCGCCTTCGGGTCGAGCAAGGGCCGGTGGAGCGAGACGGTGCCCGAGGGACAGGTCATCCGCACCTCGCCGAAGGCCGGCACCACCCTCAAGCCGGGCGCGACCGTCGACCTCGTGCTGAGCCGCGGCCGCAAGCCGATCGAGGTGAAGGACTGGACGGGCAGGTCGTTCGACGACGCCTCGGCCGCCCTCGAGAAGCGCGGGCTGCAGGTCAGCGTCACGAGCGAGGAGTACAGCGACACCGTCGCCGAGGGCGACGTCATCTCGCAGGACCCGCCGGAGGCCACGCTCTTCCGCGGCGACACGGTCTCGTTCGTGGTCTCCCTCGGACCCGAGCTGGTCGAGGTGCCGCGGGTGCAGGCCATGGGCGTCGAGGCAGCGACCGAGCTGCTCGAGGGCCTCGGCTTCGAGGTCGAGACCAAGGAGTCCGACACCTACCTCGGCCTCGGCTTCGTCGCCAGCTCCGACCCCGGCGCGGGCGACGAGGTCCCGAAGGGCTCGACGATCACGCTGTTCCTCGTCTGAGCACCTAGATTTCGTCCGTGCACGCCGAGCAGAACCGTCGTACGTCCCTGCTCGCAGCAGTTGCCCTGCTCGCCCTGGCGGCCTGCTGGGGCTCGACGTTCTTCATGATCAAGGACCTCCTCGAGCGGGTCCCGACGCTCGACTTCCTGGCCCTGCGGTTCGCGATCGCCTCGCTCGCGCTGCTCGTGGTGGCGCCCAAGGCGCTCGCCCGGCTCTCCCCCGTCGTCCGCCGCCACGCACTCGTCCTCGGCCTTCTCTACGGCGTCGCGCAGATCCTCCAGACCGCCGGCCTCGCCCACACCCCGGCCAGCATCAGCGGGTTCGTGACGGGCCTGTACGTCGTCTGCACGCCGTTGCTCGCCGCCGCGATCCTGCGCACCCGGATCCCGCCGATCACCTGGGCGGCCGTCGTGCTCGCCACCGTCGGGCTGGGCGTGCTCGCGCTCAACGGCCTGAGCATCGGCTACGGCGAGCTGATCACCCTGGCGTCGGCCGTCCTCTACGCCCTGCACATCGTCGGTCTCGGCGCCTGGTCCAACGCCCAGGACGCGGTCGGCATGACGATCCTCCAGGTGATGGTGATCGCCGTCGTGTGCACGACGGCGACCGTGCACGACGGGATCGTCCTGCCCGACCGGGCCGCCGACTGGTGGGCGGTGCTCTACATGGCGGTGGTCGTCGGAGCGCTCGGCCTGCTCGGCCAGACGTGGGCGCAGGCGCACCTGCCCCCGACCCGCAGCGCGATCATCATGAGCATGGAGCCGGTCTTCGCCTCCGTCTTCGCGGTGTGGCTCGGTGGAGAGGACGTCACGGCGCGGCTGCTGATCGGTGGAGGCATGGTGCTCGCGGCGATGCTGATCGTCGAGCTGGCACCGCGCCGGGTGGTCGAGGGCGAGGTCCCGCACATCGCGGTGTGAGCTCCCCCGTCCCACGGGTGAGGACCCGACGTGGGTCCGTCCCCCTATCGTGGGGCCCGTGGACACGTGCGTGGCGTGCGGCGCCGAGCTGGGGGTGGGGCGGTTCTGCCTCAACTGTGGGCACCGGATCGGTGCGCCCGCGCCAGCCCGCCCCGAGCCGAAGCCCGCGCCGCTGCCCGCCACGGCGACCGCCACCGCACCTCCTGTTGATGCTCCGGCTGTTGATGGTCCGGCTCCGACCGACGAGGCGCCTCCAGCCGACGTGCCCCGCTCAACGCAGGCAGCCGTCGCCCCGCCGGTCCAGGCGGCCGACCCCACACCTGTTCCCCCGACCAGCCCGCCCGACGTCCCCCGCGGCGACGACGCGCCACCGCTCGCCCCCCGACGTGCGGCGTGGGACCCCCGCGAGGACCTCCTGCCCTACGAGGAGGTCGACGACACCGAGAGCGACCTTCCGGTGCGTGGCATGGCGTGGCTCGGGTGGGTCCTCGGCGCGGCGCTGCTGGTGGGCCTGGCTTTCCTGCTGCTGCGGGTCTTCGACACCGACGGCGACGAGGTCGCCACCGATCCGGCCGACGGCACGACGGCCACCTCGCAGGCGCCGGAGCCAGACGCCGGGTCGACGGACCCTGGTGGCGCCACGGACGGAGGCGAGGCGCCCACCGGCGTCGGCAAGGCTCGCGACCTCGCCCGCGGCGCGGCCTTCGAGGTCCCCGGCACCGCACCGCCGACGACGGACTTCGACGGCAACCTGGTGGCCTACGAGGCCAGCCAGATGGGTGACGGCAACCCGGCCACCGCCTGGCGCACGGCGGGTGACGCGACCGGCGGGACCATCACGGTGACGCTGGCCGAGCCCGGCGTGGTCACCCGGGTCGGGCTCGTCAACGGCTACGCCAAGAAGGTCGCCGGGGTCGACTGGTATCCCAACAACCGCCGCGTCGTCGCCGTCACCTGGGGCTTCGACGACGGGTCGTCGGTCGAGCAGACCTTCGCCGAGCGCCCGGAGGTGCAGCGGCTCAAGGTGCCGCCGGTGGAGACGGCCACCGTCACCATCACGATCACCGCGGTGACCCCGCCGGGCTCCGGGAGCCTCGGTCGCGACTACACCGCGATCAGCGAGGTGAGCATCACGGGGCGGCGAGCCGGCTGAGCACCGTGGCCGCACGCTCGGCGTCCGCCCGCGAGACGTCGAGGTGGGTCACGAGGCGTACGGTCCGCGGCCCCACGGCAGCGATGCGCACGCCCTCTGCCGCGGCCCGCTCGACGAACGACGCCGCGTCCGCACGCTCGACCACCACGATGTTGGTGTCGACGGACCCCGGGTCGAGCCCCAGCGCCTCACCGAGCAGCCGGGCGTTGGCGTGGTCGTCGGCCAGCCGCTCGACGTGGTGGTCGAGGGCGTACGCACCGGCCGCCGCGAGCACGCCGACCTGCCGCATGCCGCCGCCCATCCGCTTGCGCCGCACCCGCGCCGCGGCGATGGCGTCGGCCGACCCGACCATCAGCGACCCGATCGGCGCACCGAGGCCCTTGGACAGGCAGACCGCGAGCACGTCGGTGACACGACCGTAGTCCGCAAGCGGCGTACCGGTCGCGACGTGCGCGTTCCACAGCCGCGCGCCGTCGAGGTGGACCCTGGTGTCGTTGGCCTCGGCCCACGACCGCAGCGCCCGGAGGTCCTCGATCGGCACGACCGTCCCGCCGGCGAAGTTGTGGGTGTTCTCGACCGACACCGCGGCCGTGCGCACGAAGAACGGCCCCATGTCCGGCGCGTGCATCGCCTCGATCGCCGGGAGGTCGACCTGGCCGCGCTCCTTCGTCCAGGTGCGCATCGTGAGGCCCGTGATGGCGCCGTGGGCACCGAGCTCCGCGCGTGCGATGTGGGCCGACGACTCGCAGAGCACCTCCTCGCCGGGCGAGACCACGCTCGCCACGGCGAGCACGTTGGCCATCGAGCCGGTCGGGGTGAAGAGGGCGGCCTCGTGGCCGAACATCCCCGCGACCCGCTCCTCCAGCGCCGCGACCGTGGGGTCCTCGCCGTAGACGTCGTCACCCACCTCCGCGCGGGCCATCGCCTCGCGCATCGCGTCGGTCGGCCGGGTCAGGGTGTCGGAGCGCAGGTCGATCACGGGGCGAACCTACAAGGCGCGTCCGGGTCGCCCCCGAGCGGTGGCCCACCGCGCGTGGTGCAGGTCAGGGACACACGTCGTACGTGGTGGGCGGGCCGTTGAGGGGATTCGGGGTGACAGTGCGCTGCGCCGGAGACGGACAGCCCGGGGTGGGCGTCTCCGCCGGGACCGAGGGGTCCGGGTCCTCCGGCGACCGCGGGGCGTCGAGCTCGGTGACGACCGGTGGCGGGGGACGATCCCGATCGACCAGCTCCCCGAGCGTGTCGATCGTCAGGATCGTCCAGGTCCCGTCATGGTTGCGTCGCCAGACACCGCCACGCTCCAGCGAGGCGACCACCTGCACGACTCCGTCCATGTCGACCGCGGCGAGGTCGGTGGCCCTCACCGGTAGCGGGTTCCCGCACTCCTCGTCGCCCTCCTCCTCGATGATGGCGTCCCGGTCCGCTCCCGTCAGGGCGCCCTCCCGGTCCCAGCTGCGACCGCCGTCGGACGAGTAATCCACTGCGTCGCCGCCGACGATCCGCCAGCACCGGTCCTCGACGCAAACCCGCTGCTGGTCGCCCGCATAGTCCCGCTCGCCACTGACGGACACGGCGGGTCTGTCGAACCTGCCCCGGCCGTCGATGGTGACCCAGCCGGACTCGTCGTACGCCGCAAGTCGCGTCTCTTCCCCGTGCGGCGCCCCTGGGAAGTCGCCAACGACGACCGCCACCTCGGTGAAGCCACGCCACTCGTCGCAGGAGGTGGCACTCGTGGCGAGAACTCCTACTGGCAGGAGCGCGATGCCCAGGGCAACCGACACGGTGCGCCGCCAGTCGGCACCGTGGTCGAGCGCCGCTGCTCGATGGATCTGCCACGCGCCGTACAGCGCGGGGAGGGCGAACAGGTCGGTGACATCAGCGCGGATCATCGTCGGTGTACCGAACAGGCTCCACACGTCGCTCGTCACTGCGGCGCCGACCGCCGACGTCTTGCAGAACGCAAAGCCGATTCCCGTCGCTGCCAGCGCCAGCGCTGCCGCGTGAGGTGCGCGCAGCAGCGTCAGCAGCACCCCGAGGAGCAGCGGCGCGATGACCAGGCCCGCGACGTCGCTCAGCTTGCCCGTCACGAACCCGGGCCATGCCTCCTTGAGCACGTGGTCGTTGACGACGAGCACGACGAGCGCGAGCACCGCACCCGGGTGCGCGAGCGCCCGCAAGGATGTCCTGACGTCCCCCATGGCGAGAGCATGGGGCACGCAGACGTGGAGCGGACCACGACCTGCTCACGATCAGGTCACGAATCGGCACCTTCGCTCACCGTCGGTGCCCCACCCACCTTCCGAACCGGCAGAACGTCGTTCACGCACCACCCGTCGGCGAGTTGCGCACGACACTCCCACCGAGCGGTGCATCAGCCACATCTCGGGCACCCCGGATGTGGCTCACGCACCGCTCGGTGGACGGATCAGGCCTTGCGCAGCATCTCCGCGACGAGGAAGGAGAGCTCGAGGGACTGGACCCGGTTGAGGCGGGGGTCGCAGACGGACTCGTAGCGGTGGGCCAGACCGACCTCGTCGATCTCCTCGCCACCGCCGACGCACTCGGTGACGTCGTCACCGGTGAGCTCCACGTGGACGCCGCCCGGCCAGGTGCCGAGGCCGCGGTGCACGTCGAAGAAGCCCTGGACCTCGTCGATGACGTCGTCGAAGCGGCGGGTCTTGTAGCCCGAGGACGCCTCGAAGGTGTTGCCGTGCATCGGGTCGCAGACCCACGCCACGTTGAGGCCCTCCGCGGTGACCTTCTCCACGAGGGCGGGCAGGCCGTCGCGGATCTTGCCGGCGCCGAAGCGGGTGATGAACGTGAGGCGGCCCGGGGTGTTGTCGGGGTTCAGCCGCGCGGCGTAGGCCAGCGCGTCGTCGGGCGACGTCGTGGGGCCGAGCTTGATGCCGATCGGGTTCTTGATCTTCGACAGCAGCTCGACGTGGGCCCCGTCGAGCTGACGGGTGCGCTCACCGATCCACACGAAGTGGGCGGACACGTTGTAGGGCAGGTCCGTGCGCGAGTCGATGCGGGTCAGCGAGTGCTCGTACTCCAGCAGCAGGGCCTCGTGGCTGGAGTGGAAGTCGACACGGTGGAACTCGTCGGGGTCGGCGCCGATCGCCTTCATGAAGGTCAGCGCGCGCTCGATCTCGTCGGCCATCGCCTCGTAGCGCTGCCCGAACGGCGAGGACTGCACGAAGTCGGTGTTCCAGGTGTGGACCTGGCGCAGGTCGGCGTAGCCACCGGTGACGAACGCGCGGACCAGGTTGAGCGTGGCCGCGGAGGAGTTGTAGACCTCGACGAGCCGCTGCGGGTCCGGGATGCGCGCCTCGGGCGTGAAGTCGTAGCCGTTGACCGCGTCACCGCGGTAGGCCGGGAGGGTGACGCCGTCGCGGGTCTCGAGGTCGGAGCTGCGCGGCTTGGCGTACTGGCCGGCGAGCCGGCCGAGCTTCACGACGGGCACCGAGGCGGCGTACGTCAGGACGACCGCCATCTGCAGCAGGACGCGCAGCTTGTTGCGGACGTTGTCGGCGGTGACGCCGGCGAAGGTCTCGGCGCAGTCACCGCCCTGGAGCAGGAACGCCTCCCCGCGACTGACGGCCGCGATCTTGTCGGTGAGGTCGTCGCACTCACCCGCGAAGACGAGCGGCGGCGCGGTCCTCAGCCGGGCGACCGCGGCGTCGACCGCGCCGGAGTCGGGATAGGTCGGCTGCTGCAACGGCTCGAGGGCGTGCAACTGCTCGAGGGTGGGGATGGCGCTCACCTCACAAGGGTACGGCGCGCGGGTCGCGGCCCCCGAACCGTGACCGACCCCTGAACGCGTGACGCCGCCCACGCCTCGCGCGACTGCTCAGCCTCGCGGCGCGAGCACTCCCTCGGCGTCGTCCACGCGCAGGCCACCGGAACGGGTGCGGCTGGCGGCGAGGGTGCCGGTGACGACGGAGGCGTCGGGGTAGCTGATGTGGCCGGGCGCCCCCTGCCGCGACGTGGTCCACAGCCGGTCCTCGAACCCGATCTCCCCGCGGAACTGGTGGTTCTCCAGCACCAGCCGGTCGGCAGTGGCCTGGCCCAGGACGTACGACGCCTCGCCGCGGTAGAGGAGCGAGCCGTGGGACACCTGCAGGACGCCGTCGCGCACGTGGACCGTCTGGTCGTGCACCTCCCCGCTCAGGTAGACGTCGACGCCGCCGTCGACCATCGCCTTCCACAGGGCCGAGCGCGCGCCCTTCTCGTAGACGAGGTTGCTGGAGTTGCGGACGCGCACCTTCGGGGTCATGGGGACGTGGCCCTGGACCATCACCCACGGCACGTCGTCCTTGCGGGCCTGGCGCAGGACCCGCTGGAGCCAGCGCAGCTGCGCCCGGTCGACGGACATGTGCACGTCACCCCCGCGGCGTTCGAAGACGTCGATCGTCACGAGCAGGACGTCGGGGTCGAGGCGTACGGCGTAGGCGGTGCGGCGGGCCTGTCCGGCGGGCCGGTCGGTGAACCGGGGCCGTCCGTCCTCCCCCGTCAGCATGTGGTCGGCGTAGATGCGCTTGAACTCGGGCACGTGGCGACGCTTGAAGTCGATCCACGGGTCGTTGCGGGCCTGCCACGGGTCGTCGCCGATCTCGTGGTCGCCGAGCGCGGGATAGGTGGTGAGGCCGCGGGTCTCGAACCGCTCGCGCCAGGCGGGGTAGTAGACGTCCGCGGCCCGGCGCCAGGCCCGCAGGCGCTGGGACTGGGTCCGCACCGGCCCGAAGACACCGGTGCGCGCGTCGTCGCGGCCCCAGCGTCCCTCGACGAGGTCGCCCGCCACCAGGACGTCGTCGGTGCCGTGCGAGGCCATCTCGTCGATCACGTGGTCGAGGGCCGCGTCGTAGTCGTCGTTGGTGGAGTTCGCGACCTCGCCCGTGCGCCGGTCGATGTACTGCGTGCGGCCGTCGGCGGTGAGGTCGGCGACGTCCTGGTTGAGGAAGTCCGGGGCGGACACGAACCGGTAGGCCCCGGACAGCTCGGGCGCGGTGGGCACGGACGGCCGGTCGCGCGGCCCGCGCTCGGCGGCTGGTGTGGTCGAGCGGCCCTGGGAGGAGGCGTCGCCGGTGGGCTCGACCGGCGGCGCGGTGAACGTCAGGGCCGGCGGGTCCGAGTCCGGTACGGCGCTCGCGGAGGGCGCCGAGGGGGTGACCGCCGAGCAGCCGATCGCGCCCGCCACCAGCAGCGCCAGCACGGGTCCCAGAGGTGGTTTGGTCACCCGCCCCACCGTAGACGCCACGTCCCACGCGCGGGACCGGAACCCCTCCGTGTCGGCGGGAGACCTCACTCCTCGAGGTGGTCGATGTCGCGGAAGCCGGTCTTCTTGGCGCGCACGCCGCGGTTGGTGAGCCAGGTCAGCGCCCAGAGGACCACGCCGATGGCGAGCAGGCCCGCGGCGATCTTGTACTGGATCATGTCGGCCTCGAGCCGCGCCCACGGCCCGAGGAGGTAGGCGCAGCAGACGGCGCCCACGACCGGGAGCAACGACGGTGCGCGGAAGGCTCCTTCGGGGGTGGGGTCGCGCCGCAGGATCAGGCAGGCGATGTTGACGATGGTGAACACCGCCAGCAGCAGCAGGGCCGTGGTCCCCGAGAGCGCGCCGACCACCGACGACTCCGAGTCGAGGGTGACGACGGTGATCAGGCCGAGCGCGAGCAGGGTGGTGAAGAGGATCGCGGTCCACGGCGAGCGCCGGCCCGGCAGCACCTTGCCGAGCGAGCGCGGCAGCACGTCCTGCTGGGCCATGCCGTAGATGAGCCGGCTCGCCATGAGCATGTTGATCAGAGCCGTGTTGGCGACCGCGAAGACCGTGAGGAACGGGAAGACGTCGTCGATCGGCAGGTCGGGCGCCCCGATCTTGACGACGTCCAGCAGGATCCCGGCCTCCGCGTTGGTGGGCTCGGCGATCTGCCCGGCGGGGATGACCGCGACGACCGAGATCGCGACGAGCATGTAGATGAGGACGGCGATGCCGAGGCCGGTCAGCATCGTGCGGGGGAAGATGCGCAGCGGGTCCTGGGTCTCCTCGACCATGTTGACCGAGTCCTCGAAGCCCACCATCGAGAAGAACGCGATGGCGGTGGCGATGGTGACCGCCATGAATAGGCCCTTGTCGTCCGGGCTCTCGAAGACGGTGATGCGCGCCAGGTCACCGTCACCTCGCGCGATCACCCAGATGCCGATGCCGATGACGAGGGCGAGGGCCGTCATCTCCACGAGCGTCAGCACGACGTTGAACTTGACGCTCTCGCCGACGCCGCGGAGGTTGATGGCCGCCAGCACCAGCATGAAGACGAGCGCGGTCACCAAGGTGGTGGTCGTGCTCGGGTCGTCGTTGCCGAAGCCGATGAGCAGGTTGGCCGCGAGCAGGTTGGACGACGTCGAGGCGCTCGTGATGCCCGAGCAGACCACGGTGAAGGCCACGAGGAAGGTGACGAAGTGGATGCCGAACGCCTTGTGGGTGTAGAGCGCGGCGCCGGCGGCCTGGGGGTACTTGGTGACGAGCTCGAGGTAGCTGAAGGCGGTGACGGTCGCGACCGCGAAGGCCACCAGGAACGGCAGCCACGCGATGCCGCCCACCTGGCCGGCAAGCTTGCCGGTGACGGCGTACACCCCGGCACCGAGGATGTCGCCGACGATGAACAGGAGCAGAAGCTTGGGGCCCAGCACCCGCTTGAGGTCGGCGTCCTCCGGACCGTTGACATCCTGGTCCGTGGTTTCGGTCGCGCTCATCGAGACTCCCCTCATCAGCCCGTGCCGTGCACGGTTTCCCACACAATGACCCTGCAGAGGGGGTGTGGCAACCACCCCCGCCCCGGGACAACGTCGTGTCGGCCTCCGGGTCACGCCGAGGACACCCCGTCCTCCCCGGAAGGGTGAGGGAACCGCACTTCCCGGCTTAGATCGTTCCAACTACCCTTCCCCCATGCCGAAGCGTGTTGCGATCCTGACTGCGGGCGGTTACGCCCCGTGCCTCTCGTCCGCGGTGGGCGCCCTCATCGAGACGTACGACGCCGTCGACCCCGACATCGAGCTCATCGCCTACCGGCACGGCTACCACGGCCTGCTGACCGGCAACAGCATCACCATCGGCCCCGAGGAGCGGGCGGGCGCCAAGCTCCTGCACCGCTACGGCGGCAGCCCGATCGGCAACAGTCGGGTGAAGCTGACCAACGACGACGACTGCCGACGCCGCGGTCTGATCGGCCGAGGTGACACCGCGCTCGAGGTGGCCGCTGCGGGCCTGCAGGCCGATCGGGTGGACATCCTGCACACCATCGGCGGGGACGACACCAACACGGCGGCGGCCGACCTGGCGGCGTACCTCGCCACCCAGGGCTCCGAGCTGACCGTCGTCGGGCTCCCCAAGACCATCGACAACGACATCGTGCCGATCCGGCAGAGCCTCGGCGCGCAGACGGCGGCCCAGCAGGCCTCCAGGTTCGCGCAGAACGTGCTCGCCGAGCACGGCTCCAACCCCCGGATGCTCATCGTGCACGAGGTGATGGGGCGGGCCAGCGGCTGGCTGACCGCAGCCGCGGCGCGCGACTACATGGCGTGGCACGCCGAGCAGGAGTGGCTCCCCGGCATCGGCCTCGACGGGCGGAAGTGGGCGATCCACGCGATCTACGTGCCCGAGCTGCCGATCGACCTGGCGGCCGAGGCGGACCGGCTGCGGGAGGTGATGGACGAGATCGGCTGCGTCAACATCTTCCTCGCCGAGGGGGCAGGCGTCGACGACATCGTCGCCCACCTCGAGGCGCTGGGCGAGACCGTGACCCGCGACCCGTTCGGGCACGTCCAGATCGACACGATCAACCCTGGCCGGTACTTCGCGGACCGCTTCGCCGAGGCCATCGGCGCCGAGAAGAAGATGGTGCAGAAGTCGGGCTACTTCTCCCGCTCGGCACCCGCCAACGAGACCGACCGCGCCCTCATCCGCGAGATGGCCGAGCTCGCCGTCGCCTGCGCCCTCGACGGCACGCCGGGGGTGATCGGCCACGACGAGGAGAACGGCGACGAGCTGCGCGCGATCGAGTTCGAGCGCATCGCCGGGCACAAGCCGTTCGACGCCGAGCAGGAGTGGTTCACCGACCTGCTCGGCCGGATCGGCCAGGTCTGAGGGACCTCGCGCTGCTGTCACGCCGCCAGCCTCAGGCGGGGTCGGCGGCCTCCTCCTCGACGCGGTTGGTCACCCGCCTGCCGGCCACCGGCAGCACCTTCGGCAGCCGCTGCAGGTAGGCCGCGCTGGCGAGCGCGACGAGTGCGAGCACCCACCACAGCGTGTTCTGGCCGTGGGCGAGGAGCCACGTGAACGCCACCGGCGTCACCGCTCCCCCGACGCCCCAGCTGAGCTGGAACAGGCCGAGGTAGCGACCGCGGAGGTGGTCGGGTGCGGCCTCGGCCGCGGTCGCGCTGAAGACCGGCCCACCGGTGAGCTCGCCGGCGGTGTAGACGGCCGCGCCGACCAGCATCACCACGATCGCGAGCCAGACCGGGAGCCAGCCGGCCACCACGAACAGGGCGTAGGCGGCGACGAAGGTCAGCTGGGCCAGGCCCATCATCCGTGCGCGCACGCGCCCGGTCATGCGGCGTACGACGAGTCCCTGGCCGAGGCCGACCAGCGCGGTGTTGAGCGTGAAGATCGCCCCGACCACCCACCCGGGCAGGTCGATCGTCTCGGCGACGTAGACCGGGAGGGCGAAGTTGAGCACCATCATCCCGGCCACGAAGCCGAGCTGGCCGAGCACGAGCCGCAGGTAGGCGGTGTCGCGCAGCACCGCGCCCCAACCCTCGACCGGGGCGTCGACGGGGTGCGCGACGCGGTGGTCCGGCACGTCGAGCAGCAGCACGAAGGCGAGGACGAACGTGACCGCGTTGACGACCACCACCGACTGGTAGGCGACGTCGGTGCCGACCTGCAGCGCCAGGCCGGCCAGCAGCCCGCCCACCGAGTAGCCGAGGTTGCGCACGGCCTGGAGGAAGCCGAACCACAGCTCCCGCTCCCCCGGCGCCGAGATCGCGGTGACGACGTTGCCGAACGATCCCCAGAAGGCCTGGCGCCCGAGGTTGAGCAGGGCGGTCCACAGCGCGACGGCGAGCAGCGAGTCGGCCCACAGGTAGGCCACCATTCCGGCGGCCTGGACGAGGTTGCCGATCAGCATCATCCGGCGCGGTCCGAAGCGGTCGACCAAGGTGCCGATGACGAACGCGCCGGGCATGGTGAGCACCGCGGACAACGAGAGCGCGGACCCCACCTGCACGAGCGACAGGTCGGTCATCGCGAGGAAGTAGAGCAGCGTGATCGGCATGAACAGGCCGCTGCCGACGGTGTCGGCGACGATCGCCGCGACGAAGCGGCGGTGCTCCCCCACGCGGGGGAATCCGAGACGTGTCAGCACGGGCTCACACTAGGCTCGAGGTATGACGTTCTCGATCGTGGCCCGGTCCGACGACGGTGAGTCGTGGGGCGTCGCGGTGGCCTCCAAGTTCCTGGCCGTCGGGTCCGCCGTCCCGGCGGCCGCAGCCGGGGTCGGCGCCATCGCCACGCAGGCGGACGCCAACCTCTCCTTCAAGTACATCGGGCTGGCGCACCTCGACGACGGCGCGACCGCGCAGGTCGCCCTCGACCGGCTGGTGGAGGAGGACGACGGGCGCGAGCACCGGCAGGTGGGCGTCGTGGACTCCGACGGCAACGCCGCGACCTGGACGGGCTCCGAGTGCTTCGCCTGGGCGGGCGGGACGACCGGGCGCAGCGGCGAGCGCGGCGGCTACGCGATCCAGGGCAACATCCTCACCGGTCCCGAGGTGGTGGAGGCGATGGAGCGCGCGTGGATCGCGGCGGCCGACCAGCCGGTGGAGCGTCGGCTGCTCGCCGCGCTGGCCGCGGGCGACGAGGCGGGAGGCGACAGCCGCGGCCGCCAGTCGGCGGCCCTGCTCGTCGTGCGCGACGGGGCCGGCTACGGCGGGCACGACGACGTCGCCGTCGACCTCCGCGTCGACGACCACACCGACCCGGTCGGCGAGCTCGCTCGGCTCGTCGACCTCAACGAGCTCTACCTGACCGCGTCGACCCCGGAGGAGCAGGTGCCGGTCGACGACGCGCTGATGATCGAGCTGGAGTCGCTGGCCAAGGCCGAGGGCAAGGACAGCTTCCACATGTGGGTCGGCTCGGAGAACTACGAGATGCGTGTCGACTCCGGCGCCCGGCCCGCGTGGATCGACCGGCGGATCCTCGCCATCATCCGGGGCGAGGAGGCGCCGTCGTGAGCGTCCTCGCGATCGACGCCGGCACCACCGGGGTCACGGCCGTCGTCGTCACCCCCGACGGGCGCATCCAGGCCAAGGGCTACCAGGAGTTCCGCCAGCACTTCCCGCAGCCCGGCTGGGTCGAGCACTCCGCCGAGGAGATCTGGCAGGCCACCTTGGAGGCGACGCGCGACGTGCTGACCAAGGTCGACCAGTCCGAGCTCACGGCGGTCGGCATCACCAACCAGCGCGAGACCGTCGTGCTCTGGGACCGCGAGACGCTCGGCTCGCCGCGCCGCGCCATCGTGTGGCAGGACCGGCGTACGGCCGACATCTGCGACCGGTTGCGCGCCGACGGCCACGAGGACCGCGTCACCGAGCTCACGGGCCTCCGCCTCGACCCCTACTTCTCGGGCACCAAGCTCACCTGGCTGGCCGAGAACGAGCCGCACACGTGGGCACTGGTGGAGTCGGGGCGGTACGCCGTCGGCACCGTCGACTCCTACCTGATCGCCCGGATGACGCGCGGCACCTGGCACGTCACCGACGTGTCCAACGCGTGCCGCACCCTCCTGCTCGACCTGGAGTCGGGCGACTGGTCCGACGAGCTGTGCGAGCTCTTCGGCGTCCCCCGCGACGCGCTCCCCGAGCTCGTGCCCAACTGGGGCGAGATCGCGCCGACCGACCCGACGGTGTTCCTCGGGCTGTCCCTCCCGATCGCGGGCGTGGCCGGCGACCAGCAGTCCGCGCTCTTCGGGCAGACGTGCTTCGAGGAGGGCGAGTCCAAGTGCACCTACGGCACGGGCTCGTTCATCCTCACCAACACCGGCACCCGGGTGGTGCGCAGCGACGCCGGCCTGCTGTCGACCGCGGCCTGGCGATCCCCCGACGGTGAGCTCACCTATGCCCTCGAGGGCGCCATCTTCGTGACCGGGGCGGCCGTCCAGTGGCTGCGCGACGGGCTGCAGATCGTCGGCAACGCCGCCGAGACCGCCGCGATCGCGGCGACCGTCGACGACACCGACGGCGTGGTCTTCGTGCCCGCCTTGACCGGCCTCGGTGCACCCCACTGGGACCCGCACGCCCGCGGCACGATCCTCGGCATCACGCGCGGCACCACCCGCGCCCACCTCGTGCGGGCCACGCTCGAGGGGATCGCCTTCGAGGTCCGCGACGTCCTGGAGACGCTGCCCGAGCTCACCACGCTCCGCGTCGACGGCGGGGCGGCGGAGAACGACTTCCTCTGCCAGCTCCAGGCCGACCAGGTCGGCCGCGCGGTGGAGCGTCCCGAGATCGTCGAGACGACGGCGCTCGGCGCCGCGTTCCTCGCCGGGCTGGGCACGGGCGTGTGGGGGTCGACCGACGACCTCCGGGACACCTGGGCGCTCGACCGGCGGTTCGAGCCCGGTGGCGACCGCGCGGCGCTCGACGCGTCGTACGCCCGGTGGACCGAGGCGGTGGAGCGGTCGAAGGGCTGGACCGGCTGATCGTCCGAGAAGGCTAGAGCCGCTCGCGCGCCTCGCGCGCGGCCTCGACCTCGGACCGCGCCTCGTCGACGGCCTCCTCGACCTCGGCCTGGGCGGCCTCCGCCTCCGCGAGCTCCTCGTCGACCTCCTCGAGCGTGTCCTCGAGGGCCGCGATGCGGCTGCGGAGCTCGTCGATCTCGGACTGGACCTGGAGGGTCCGCGCCTGCAGCTTCTCCACCGACCGCCGCGCGGCCCGGTGCTCCTTCTCCTGCTCCTTCAGCGCGGCGCGGGCGTCCGCGAGGCGCTCGTCGGCGGCTGCCCGTGCCTTCACGTCGGCGTCCGGGTCGGGTACGACGTGGAGCTGGGGCCGCTGGGTCGGGTCGGGGCCGGGGGCCGGGCGGGCCTTCGCGCTGAACCCGAGCGCCTCGGGCAACGCCACGGCGCCGCTCAGGTCGAGGTCGCCGAGCCCGGTGGCCGACAGCGACGTCACGAGCAGCCCGCTGCGCACGGCACGCGCGGCGTCGGGCTCCAGCATCGCGGCGGTCAGCGTCGCCTCGACCTGCTCGGCGACGGACTCGGTCGTCCGGACCCCCTCCTCACGCGCCATCCGCCGTGCGGCCGTGGTCACCGAGGCGGTGAGCTGCCGGCGCTGCTTCGTGAACTCCCGCAGCTGGGTGGCGTCGAGGTTGTCCTGCGCCTCCCGCAGGGCCTCACCCACGGCCAGCACCTGGTCCACCTGGTCGGGGTCGCGACGGACGAGCAGGTTGACCACCCACGCCGCGACCGAGGCCTTGCGCAGCCCCTTGACCGAGGCGGCGAGCGCCTTGTCGGCCTTGTGCTCCTTGACCAGTGCGTCGCGGGCGGGCGTGAAGTCCGCGAGGGGCAGCGCATAGAGGTCGTCGGCGATCTCCAGCAGCGGGTCGGCGTCCGGCATGCCCCGATCCTAGGGAGCGGCGTACTCGACCTCGGTCGGGTACGGCGCCCACGGGCACTCCTGGGTGACCCCGGTGGGGCTCCAGCCCAGCGACTCGTAGAGCCCTCGCGCCCGGGCGTTGGCCTCCAGCACCCAGAGGCGCCGCGCACCCGCGGCCTCGGCGCGACGGAACGCCTCACGCCCCAGCCCGGCGCTCCAGTGGGCCGGGCGGACGGCGAGGTGGCGCAGCGAGGTGCCGTCGTGGGCGGCGAGCGCGACGAGGCCGTGCTCGTCCTCGACCACCTCGACCGCCACGCCCGGGTCGTCGAGCAGGAGGGCCCAGCGCGCCAGCACGTCGTCGTCGGGATAGGGCAGGTCGCCGAACACGTGCGCCAGCCCCGTCTGGCTGGCGACGCGCTCTAGGTCGCGCAGCGCAGCCGCGTCCTCGGCCGTGGCTCGTCGCCAGGTCCGGGTCTCGAGGTCGCTCACGGCCGCCCCGCCTCGTCCCAGGCCCGGTGGGAGGCCTGCGTGCGCGCCCACAGCCCGGTCCACTCGTCGTCGGTGACGTCATCGACCGGCACCAGCAGGTCGTCGACGAGCGCGCCGCGCCAGTCGTCGTACGACGTCAGGTCGTGCTGGCGCTTCGAGCCCGGCGTCATCTCCTGCCGCACCAGCCCCCGCAACGCCACCTGGCGCGGTCCGTCGATCCGTTGGGCGACGACCATCCTGCGGAACGACGAGTCCTCGCCGAGGCTCAGCTGGCGGTGCGTGGCGTCGAGGGCCGCCGTCCCGTGGTCGCGCGAGGTGACGACGACGCCCCGGACCACGCCGCCGGGGAGGTGGCGGTACGTCCAGGCTGCCGGGCCGGTCGGACGGCCGGCGGCCTGGGCACCGTAGCCCGCACCTATCCCGAACGACCACCCGTCGACCTCATGGTCCCCGCGGACGAGCGGCAACGGCTCGGCGAACCCCTCGCCCATGCCGGCGTCGGCCCACCAGTGCCCGCCGGGGTTGTCGTCCGTCGACAGTCCGGAGACGACCAGCACGAGGTGGTTGAGGAACGGGTCCAGCTGGGTCTCCGGGCGCGCCCAGACGTGCCCGTGTCGCGTGCTCACCGAGAAGCCCAACGCGGCCAGGAGCCAGCCCAGGGCCGCGTTCTGGTGCAGGCAGTAGCCGAGACGACCGCCACCGGTGACCCGGGCCAGGCACGAACGGACCTCGACCGGGTCCGGCCGGCCGAGCATGATCGACAGGTTGTCGTAGGGGATGCGCGCGACGTGGGCGCGGTGCAGCGCACGCAGGCCATCCGTGGTCGGCTGCGGGACCGACGCCAGGCCGATGCGGGCGAGGTACTCCTGGACCGTCGTGTCGACGTCGGTGCCACTGCCGTCCGCCCTGCCCATGACCCCGGTCTCCACGACCCCAACCCTAGGCGTGTCGGCCCGGTGGGACGTACCCCATATCGGGGTTGAGCCGCCGGACCCCGAGGTGTTCAGGTGAGGGCCGGCGTTCCGATCGGGACGACGTCGGAGTGGGGCCATGGGGGTGTGGTCGGGATGCGTCGACTCTCGGCAGTGCTGGCGGCCGTGTGCGTGCCGCTCGTGGCCGGGGCGCCGGCCGGGGCCGACGCCCCGGCGCCGCAGCCGGCCAGCGTCAGCGTCGTGCAGGCGGTCCCCGGGGCCACCGTCCAGGTGTCCGTGGACGGGCGGCGGGTCGCCGCCGGTGCCGCGGTCGGCGACGTGCTCGGACCGTTCGCGCTCGATCCCGGGAGCCACGAGATCTCCTTCCGCGCCGCCGGCGTCAAGGTGAGCTCGACCCTCGACGTCGCAGCCGGCGACACCAGCGACGTCGTGCTGCACCTCCCCGCGGACGTCGGGGGTGACCCGGTCGTCCACTCCTACGAGGCACCGTCCGGGCCGATCGGACCCGGCAAGGCCAGGGTGCTGCTCGCCCACACGGCGACCGTGGCGCCCGCCGACGTCGAGGTCGACGGCCAGACGGTGTTCACCAACATCGCCAACGGCGAGTTCGCCGACGCCGACGTGCCCGAGGGCTCGATCGAGGTGGCGCTCCTGCCGTCGGGGGCGGAGGGCGCCGACCCCATCCTCGGCCCGCTCGACGTGACGCTGGAGGCACGCACCCTCTCGATGATCTATGCCTACGGCAACCCGCGCGACAGCTCGATGAACGTCATCGCCCACACCGTCGACCTCGCAGCCGACGGCAGCGTCCGGCCGTCGCGCATCGAGACCGGGTCCGCGGGGCTGGTCGGCGGTCGGGTCACGACCTTCTCCGGGGGAGCTCGCGAGGACGACCGCGACCTCCCGGTGCTCGCAACCCTCGGCCTGGTCGCCCTGGTGGCGCTCGGCACCGCCGGCGCGGGCCGGCAGCGGCGCCGCGCCCGCTCCGTACCGCCTTCCGGATGAGCGTCCCCACCCGCGCTCTCATGGTCACCGCCTGCCTCGTCGCCGCCGCCGGATGCGCCGGCACCACCGACGCCACCCGACCCGCCGGCACCGGGAACCGGACGTCCTCCGACGTCCCCTCGCACTCCGCCCCTGCCGGGTCCGCACAGCCGGTCCCCCCGGCACGGCGAGCCGAGTCCGTGGTGACGCCGCGGCGGCCGACCCGGGTGAGGCTGCCGAGCGGGCGCGTCGTGCCCGTGTCCGGGGCCGGCACCACGGGCAGCGGCGTGCTCGACGTGCCGGACGACGTCGACGTCGCGGGGTGGTGGCGCGGCGGTTCGAGGGTCGGCGACCCCTTCGGGTCGATCCTCGTCGCCGCACACGTCGACAGCGACTCCGAGGGCCTCGGGCCCTTCGCCGAGCTCCTCGCCGTGCGTGAGGGCGCGCGGGTCCGCCTCGCGGCGGACGGCCTGGGCCAGGACTTCGAGGTCCGGTCGCGCCGGCTGGTGCCGCAGGGCAGCCTCGTCGACGAGGGGTGGATCTACGACGCGGGCGGCGCGGTGCGGCTCACCCTCGTCACCTGCGCACCCCCGTACGACGCCTCCCGCGGCGGCTACCAGAAACTCGCCGTGGTCACCGCCGTCCCCGTCGGTCCGCCGGAGGAGTCGTGAGCCCCAAGAAGCCGTACCAGAGGCGGCTCCCCGCCGTCCTTCCGCCGGCGCCGCGCCGCGCTCCGGCGCAGGAGGCCGTCCGGCCGCGACCTGCTCCCCCACGCGCCCGGCAGTCCTCACCAGCCGAGCGACCAGCACCTCCACCCCCGGCCCCGCCGACCGACCCGACCCCCGAGGCGTCCGACGTGGAAGTGGTCGCGCCGAGCCCCGCCCCGGTCCCGCGTGCCGTGGTCGTCGCCCCGGCGGCCGAGCCCACCGCCGAGCCCACGGCCGAGCCCACCGCTGAGCCCACCGCCGTTCCCGCGCCTCCCGCGGTCGCACCGCCGGACTCGTCGCCTCGTCGTCAGACGCTCGCCTTCGTGGTGCTCGCCCTGGTGGGGGTGTTCGTGGGTGGGGTCGTCGCCTGGCAGGTCGTCGAGACCGACTCGTCACCCTCCCCTGCCGCGTCGCTGCCCATCGACGGATGGCCGGTCGCCGGGGAGTCGCGCGCCGTGACGGAGGTGCTGGCCGGTGGCGAATTGCAGGTCACCCACTGGATCCACGCCGACGCCCCGATCGACGAGATGGGTCTCGCACTACCCGACCTCGACGGCACGGACGTCTCGGCGACCCGGGTGCAGGTGACCGCTGACGGCCGTGCCGCGTCCGGTCCCGCGACGGTCACGCCGAGCGGGGCGACGTACACCTTCGCGGACGCGACCCGCATCCAGGTGCGCTACGTCATGTCGGGGGCCGTGGAGCTGAGCTCGTCGGCCGACGGCCGCGGGCTCGCGACCACGACCTCGCTCGAGGTCACCGCGGCGCAGGCGCGCGACGTCAGGGTCGTCCGGTCGCAGGAGGTGCTGTCGCTCGCGTGCGCGCAGCCGCAAGAGCAACCGGTCCCGTGCGGGCATGCGGAGGCCGACGACCAGTGGCGGGTGGAGCTCATCGGAGACGACGCCCGGAGCCGCGTGCTGGCCGTGGTGACGGTCCCGTCCTGAGCCGTCGCCCGGCTCAGGGCCGGTCGTCGAGCCCGTGCTCGATGGCCCAGCGGGTCAGCTGCACGCGGTTGTTCATCTGCAGCTTGCGCAGGGTGTTCTGCACGTGGTTCTGCACGGTGCGGTGCGAGAGCACCAGGCGGGCGGCGATCTGCTTGTAGCTCATGCCCGTGGCGACCATCTTGAGGATCTCGGTCTCCCGCTCGGTGAGCTGGTCGCGCGGGTCGTCCGCCGGGCCGTCGGCGATGCGACGGAACTCCCCCAGCACCAGGCCGGCGAGACCGGGGGTGAAGACCGTGTCGCCGTCGGCGACCCGGGTGACCGCGTCGACGAGCTCGGCGCTCGAGGCCGACTTGACCAGGTAGCCGGTGGCACCCGCCTTGATCGCCTCGAGCACGTCGTCCTGCTCGCCGCTGGCCGACAGGATCAGCACCCGCGCCGTCGGGTCGTGCTCGAGCATCATGCTCGTGACCTGCACACCCGTGCTGTCCGGCAGCTGGAGGTCCAGCACCACCACCTGCGGCGCCGCCGCCGGGAACCGCGCCATCGCCTCACGCCCGTTCGACGCCACCGCCACGACCTCGTGCCCGGCCGCCTGCAGGTCGCGTTCGACCGCGTCACGCCACATCGGGTGGTCGTCGACCACCATCACCCTGACCATGGGTCCCCCTCCCGGTTGGACCGCAGCGTAGACCGCTCAGCCACCCGGTGGGACGTAACGCCCCCGGCGGTGGACGAGAGGAGCGGGATCGTCACCGACGACGAGCTCGTCGATCGTGCACGTCACCAGGCGTGACCACCCGACCTCGGTCGACGTCTCCACGCCCACCAGGGCCCAGGTCACGGCACTGCTGAGCCGTGGGCCGTACCCGCTGTCGTCCCAGTCGGCCATCCGCCACGGGCCGCCGGGTGCCGGAGTGGTGCCCGCGAAGGCGTCGGCCAGGTCGCGGTCGTCCCACGAGAGCAGCTGCACGACGCCGCGCCCCGTCTCGAGCAGCACCTCCGTGAGGTCGGCGTCGGGGTCGAGCAGCGCGAGCACCCGCCCGGGATCGCCGGCCGCCACCAGCCACGACGTGACGGTCAGGCCCGCTCGCTCGGTGTCGTCCCCCGCCGTCCAGAGGGACACCGTGCCGCCGAGGCGTCCGCGCAGTCGTCGTACGGGGTCGTCGGGCGTCGGGAACGGGTGGCCGGCGTGGATGGTCACCCGGTCACGCTAGCGGCACCGACAGCTCCCACTCGGTGCCCCACTCGCCGCTGCGGAGCGTCGCGGTCCCACCGAGGCCCTCGATGCGGCCACGGATCGAGGACGCGACGCCGAGACGCCCCTCGGCCGCTGCCTCGTCCACCCGCCCCGGCGCCATGCCGGGACCGTCGTCGCGCACCGAGACGGTGATCGCGTCGGGCGCCGACTCGGCCAGGACCCAGGCCGCCCCCTCGGCGCCCACGTGGGCCAGGACGTTGTCGAGGCAGGCCTTCACCGCGGCCACGGTCTCCGTGGCGACGTGCTCGTCCACGAGCACGGCCCCGCCCGGGGTCGCCACCTCGACCCGCACCGGGTGGGCCGTGGCCATCGCCTCGAGCGCACCGGCGAGGTCGACCCGTCCACCGGAGCCGGTCGGCACCGTGTCCTGCTGCCGGATCAGCGAGCGCAGCCCCCGCTCCTGCTCCCCCGCCATCCGGCCGAGCTCGGCCCACTGGCCGCCGGCCGCCGCGCCCTGCCGCTGGACCATGGCGAGCACCTGCAGCACGCCGTCGTGCACGGCGCGAGCGAGCCGGGTCCGTTCCTCGGCGGCCGCGGCCGCGTGCTCTGCGGCGTCACGCTCGTGCGCCATCCGCTGGAGCGACTCGCACATGTAGCCCACGATCGGTCCGCCGATGAGCACGAGGAAGACGTTGCCGTAGTTGCCCTGGTCGATCTCCTGCCGCGGCAGCAGGTCGGCCACGGACAACGCGGCGGCCGCGACCAGGCCGCCCTTCCAGTGCCAGTGGATCGCCCACGCCAGCAGGGCCCCCATCACCCAGAAGCCGGGGATGGTCGCGTTGAAGTCCTCCGACTTCAGCCACGGGGTCACGGCGATCGCCGCCACCGCGATCGCCAGGTCGGCGACGAGCAGCGCGGGCGTGCGCGTGGAGCGCCGGCCGTAGAGCCAGATCGCGAACCCGGTCCACACCACCAGTGCCACCACGACGACGAGCGCGAGGGTGGGGTGCGAGAAGCTCTCACGACGGTAGGCGTTGAGGGCGACCATGTTGATGGTGACCACGACCCGCACGAGGGCGAGCGCGGAGTAGAGCCGGTCCTCGACGGCGAGGGCTGAGTCGGCCCGCGGGTGGTCCACCTGCGGGCGCGGGCCGGCGTTCAGGACGCCTTCTGCTCAGGCCCGTCCGCGGCCTGCTCGCGCGCCGCCTTCTCCTGCTCGGCCTTCTCGCGCTCGGCCTGCTTGGCCTTCTCCTTGTCGAGCTCCTTCGCCTTGCTGGCGTAGAGGTCGACGTACTCCTGGCCGGAGAGCCGCATGATCTCGTACATGATCTCGTCGGTGATCGAGCGCAGGATGTAGCGGTCGTTCTCCATGCCGGCGTAGCGGGAGAAGTCGAGCGGCTTGCCGAAGCGCACGACCGGGCGGGTCCAGGTGCCGTAGACCTTGCCGGTCGGGGCCACCACGTCGGTGCCGACGACAGCGCACGGGATCACCGGGGCACCGCTCTCCAGGGCCAGCCGGGCCACCCCGGTCTTGCCGCGGTAGAGCTTGCCGTCGTGCGACCGGGTGCCCTCGGGGTAGATCCCGAACAGCTCGCCCTCAGCGAGGATCTTCATCGCCGACTTCATCGCGCCCTCTGCGGCGTTGGCGCCGGACCGGTCGATCGGCACCTGGCCGGCACCGGTGAAGAACTTCTTCTGGAACCAGCCCTTGATGCCCGGGCTGGTGAAGTACTCGGCCTTGGCAACGAAAGTGACCCGACGGGTGAGCGTGAGCGGCATGAACAGCCAGTCGGCGTACGACAGGTGGTTGCTGGCGAGGATCGCGGGCCCCACCTCCGGCACGTGGTCGGTGCCGTAGGCCTTGGGCCGGAAAACGAGTCGCAGCACCGGCCCGAGGGCGATCCACTTCAGGAACCAATAGAGCACGGGTCGAGACTATCCCTGCTGCTGGGCGGCGACCCGGTCGATGAAATCCGCGGACTCGGCGAAGATCCGCGGTGCGTCGTGGTCGAGGGTGGCCACGTGGTAGCTGTCCTCGAGCACGCGCTCCTCGAAGTCCTTGGACGACAGGCTGGCGTGCAGGGCCCTGGACGACGACACGTCGGCGACGTGGTCCTCCGCCGAGTGGAAGTAGAGCACCGGGACGGTGATCCTCGGGAGGTCGCGCCGCAGCTCCGCCCATCCGCGGGACATGGAGTGGGCGGCCTTCAGGGGCATGACGGGATAGGCGACCTCGTCCATGCCGGGCTTCTTGATGTCGTTGCGGATGCCGGGGAACGCGGGCACGAACCGCTGCAGCACCGGCAGCAGGACGGCGTCCTTGCGCATCGTGTCCACAGCGACGTTGACCAGGACCAGACCGGCGAGGTCCTCGCCGCGGTCCGCGGCCAGCCGGAGGCACAGCGAGGCGCCCATGGACAGGCCGACGGCGAGGACGACGTCGTTCTCGGCAGCGAGCCTGTCGAACGCATCCTCGGCCGTCGCGACCCAGTCGGACCACGTGACCTTGTTGCAGTCCTGCCAGCGGGTCCCGTGGCCGGGCAGCAGCGGCATCTCCACGGCGTACCCGCGCGCCGCGAGGTCCTCGGCCCACGGCCTCATGGAGGCGGTGCTGCCGGTGAAGCCGTGCAGGACGAGGACGCCGACGCGTCGGCCGCCGGTGAGCTCGGGCTTCGCGGGGACGGACATCGGGGCGACCAGCGTGGGGTCGAGGGGTGCGGCATGCGCGCCGCGGAACGGGATCCTCACGGGCACAGTGTGCACCAGCCGGGACGGGTCGAGGCCCGTGCGACGCGCCACGGGACCAGGACCCCGCTACCGTAGATCTCGTGAGTCGCCCGGAGGACGAGAGCCGCGCCGAGCTCGCCTGGCGCGAGATCGTCGAGAACTACGGCGAGCGCGCTGTCCTGGACGACCCGGCGACCGCGACGGACGAGGCCGCACCGGCTCCCGTGGATCCTGCCCCGGACGACCCGGCACCCCTCGCTGCCGCCGACCTGCCGGAGCACCTGCAGGACGACGACGAGGTCGAGCGGCGCGAGCAGGCGATCGCCGAGGCCGAGCGCTTCCGACCCCCGCCGGCGCCTCCCTTCCCCGTCCCTCGCACCTGGCAGCGCGGCCTGGCCTGGGCCGGCATCTTCGTTGCCCCCCTCATCGCGCTCGTCATCGGGCTGTTCTCGATCTACGTCAACCCGTTGGTCGGCTGGGTGCTGGTCGGGTGGTTCGTGGGCGGGTTCGCCTACCTCGTCCTCGTCATGCCGAAGTCGCCCCGCGACCCCTGGGACGACGGCTCCCGCATCTGAGCCCGCCGTCGACCTCGCGCAGGCGTAGGGTCGTCAGCGTGGGGGCGCGGGAGACGGTCGAGGTCACGGGGCACCTCATGGACAGCGGCATCCTGTCGCGCGTCCTCGACGACATCCGCGAGTACGGCGGGGACTTCGTCATCGAGGAGTTCGACGTCGGCCACGAGGCGCACGACCCGAGCAGCGCCCGCATCACCGTCGAGGCTCCCGACGAGGAGTCGCTCCAGCGCCTCCTCATGCGCCTGCAGACCCGCGGGGTCAACCAGCTCTCCCACGACGACGCCGGCGTCACGACCGCCGACCGGGACGGCGTCCTTCCCGACGGGTTCTACGCGACGACCAACCTCGACACGCGGGTACGCCTCGGAGGTCGGTGGTACGACGTCCAGAACCCCGAGATGGACTGCGGACTGGTCGTCGAGGAGTCGGGCTCCGGCGACCGGCGCGTGCGGACCGTCCCCATGTCGGACGTCGCTCGGGGCATGCGGATCGTGGTGGGTGCCGCGGGGATCCAGGTGAGCGTGCCGGGCCCGGCACCCGCGGTCGAGGCGGCCATGTCGTTCGACGCCGACCACGGACCGGAGCGACCGCAGACGGTGCTCGTCCGACAGGTGGCAGACGGGATGCGGCAGTCACGGAAGGACGGCAAGCGCCTGCTGTGGGTGGCCGGACCCGGCCTGGTCCACGCGGGCGGCGTGCCCGCCATGACGGCCCTGGTCCGGGCCGGGTGGGTCGACGTCCTGTTCGCGGGCAATGCCGTGGCCGCGCTCGACATCGCGACCGCCCTCTACGGCCCCACCCCCGAGACCGACACCCGGCCCGGCCACGAGCACGGCCACGAGCACCGGGTGCGGGCGGTCAACACCATCCGCGGGGCCGGGTCGATCGCGGGCGCGGTGCGAGACGGGGTGCTGCGCAGCGGCATGATGCACGCGCTCGTCACCGCTGGGAAGCGATTCGTCCTCGTCGGCTCCGTCCGCGACGACGGGCCGCTCCCCGAGGTCCACACCGACGTGGTCGAGGGCCAGCGGGCGATGCGGGCCGAGATCCACGACATCGGCTACTGCCTGATGATGGCGACGCAGCTGTACGCCGTCGCGACCGGCAGCCTGCTGCCGGCGTCCGTGCCGCTCGTCTGCGTCGACATCAACCCGGCCACGGTCACCCGGCTCGCCGACCGAGGCACCGGCCAGGGGCGCGGCATCGTCACGGACGTGGGCCTGTTCCTGGAGCAGCTCGCGCTCGAGCTGGTCGCCGACTACCGCCGCGGTTGACGATTCGGCCCCGCCGGCTGCCCGGATTGACCTACGCTCGCTGGCGCGCCGTACGGGACTCGCGCGCGGACAGGATCAGAGCACTATGACCAGCAAGCTCGAGGAAGCCGCTCCGGCGGACGTTGACACAACGGCCAAGAGTGCGACGACCCTGCTCTTCATGCGGATGTGGGCCATCGCGCATGTCGTTCACCTCGTGGCGGCCAACGTCTCTGCTCTGCACACGCCGTGGAGCATCGCCACCGTCGCCCTCGCGGTGGCCGTGGTGCTACGTCCCAGCGGTCGGCTTTTCGTTGCCATGATGCTGGCGCAGGGGGCCGACTACGTCGCTGAGATGCCTGGCAGCCCGGACCACTGGGCGTTCATCCTCTTGGTCAACATCACCATCCTCCTGACGATGCTTGTCAAGCGGACTGTCGCCCCTGCGGCCGTGGCCGCGGCCTTCCCGGGCGTGCGGATGGTCACCCTTGTCGTGTACGGGTTCGCGGCGCTCTCGAAATACAACACGCACTTTCTCGACCCGATCACGAGCTGTGCCAACGCCATCGCTGGCCGGGCGAGCTACGGCCTGAGCGCCCCCCTCCAGGACACCCTGCTGCTTCCGGTCGCCAGCCTGCTCATGGAGACGTCCGTCCCGTTGCTCCTGGCCCTTCCCTTCACCCGCCGGCACTGGGTCCGAGTGGCGATGCTCTTCCACTTCACGCTCAGCATGAGCCCGGCGTTCTCGGTCGTCGACTTCACGAGCGCCCTGTTCGCTGTCTTCGTCCTCTTCCTCTCGGACGAGGAGGTGGACCGGGTGATCGGCGTCTTCCGCGGGGTGGCTGCCAAGTCCGCCATCGCGCGTGACGCCCGGCGCAAGCCAGCGGTCACCGCTCTCCTTGCGTTCGCCCTGTTCGGCTTCATCGGCCATGCGAGCCCAGGTGCAGCGACGGCTCTCGTGTTCGTCGCTGCGCAACTCTACCTACTGGCACTCTTCCTGGCTGCGCTCTGGACGTGGCGGCGACCGGCCGGCCGTCGATCGTTCGGTCGTCCGATGCTGGTGCATATCCCGGTTCTGGTTCTCGCCGTGCTCTGGGCACTGAATCCGTATCTCGGCCTGCGGACGACCGGGGTCTTCACCATGTTCTCCGGCGTGCAGACCGAGGCCGGCCGCGCCAACCACCTCGTGCTGCCGACCGCCCACCTCACCTCGTGGCAGGACGACCTGATGACGGTCGAAGGATCGAACGACCCTGTGTTGGAGGGGTCGAGGAGGTACGACCTGGCCATCCCCCTTCTAGCCCTGCGACGCATGGCTCAGGACGATCCCGGCCTCACCGTCACCGGCACTCTTCGCGGCCGACCCGTCGACTTCGGGCCGAACGAGGGGCAGGTGCATCTGGAGCCGTTGCCGTACTGGCAGTACAAGCTTCTGCACTTCAGGCCGATCCCCATCGGCGACAAGCCGTTCTGCTCGATCAGTTGAGGGGTGGCCGAGCGGCAAGTGCGGCACCCACCATCCCCGCGAGAGGGCCGAGCCGAGCGGCTACGATCTGCGGGATCTTGCGGTGCTCTGCTCCCACCACGGCCTGACGCAGGGCAGCGCGTGCCGGATCGAGAAGGCGGTCGCCTGCCGCCGACACGCCGCCCCCGACAACAACGATCTCGGGATCGAGGGCCGCTACGAGGTTGGCGGTGCCAACACCCAGCCAATCACCCACCGAAGCGAACGCTTGGCGAGCCACGAGGTCGCCCTTCTCGGCCGCGGAGGTGACCATCGGACCGGTCACATGCGCCGGCGACCCGCCGCTCATCTCCATGAGCACTGAAGGCTGGTCGGCCATAAGCGCACGCGCGTTCCGAACCAGAGCGTTCCCTGATGAGTACTGTTCCCAGCAGCCACGACGACCGCACTCGCATTCCACCCCCTCGGGGACAACGCGCATGTGCCCGAACTCGCCCGTCATTCCATTGGCGCCGCGCATCACCTTCCCATGCAGCAGCACCGCCCCGCCGATCCCCGTGCCCATGGTGATTACCAGCGCCGAGGACGCGTCCTTGGCCGCGCCATAGCGGGCCTCTGCGCGGGCCGCGCAGTTGGCGTCGTTGTCCAGGCCGACCGGGCAGCCAAGTCGGTCGGCGAGAAGGTTCCTCACCGGCTCGCCCATCCATGGCAGGTGCGGCGCGAACATGACACGTTCCCCTGCCGCGTCGACGAAGCCGGCCGCGGCCACCCCGACCCCGACGAGCGACCTGCCGTCAGCAGCCTCGAGGACCGCTGCCACCACAGCGTCCTCGACGAGGTTGGTCGCGACGCGACGCCCGGGCGTAGTACGAAGCGCGGTGCGGGCGACGCGTCCCTCGCCGTCGACGACGCCCGCAAGCACCTTGGTGCCGCCGATGTCGACCCCGACCACCACGCCTTCATCCACGAGCCACATCTTGGCGCACCGAGCAGCGCATGGCCCGATCGGAGCATCGGCCTAGTCACTTCGAGCCATCTTGCGTCACGGACGGTCAAGAGTGTCGTCAAACCAGCGACACCCGAGACCGGCACCTCCTACGGTGGCGGGCGAGCTACTCGGGGAAAGGGGATCTCATGCGCTGGCGACAACGCCTCAACGACCGCACCGAACGGGGTGCGTCTGCAGTCGAGTTCGCGCTGGTAGCGCCCCTCCTCATCTTGGTGCTGTTCGGTATCGCGACGTTCGGCTTCCTCTTCGCACAGGACCTTGCCCTGTCCAACGCCGCGCGGCAGGCAGCGCGCTTTGCAGCAGTCGCCGGTCACACGTGCGACGACGTCAAAGCCGAAGCGATAGCGGCCGCACCGCTGGTGGACGACTTAGGCGCCGACGACATCACGGTGTCCATGGACGACGGTATCTCCGCAGGGTGTGGCAGTTCGACCGCAGAGCCGTGCCGTGAGTCCGAGGACGGTGCCAGCGTCGCGGTGGACATCACCTACGAGGCCGATGTCATTCTGCCCGTACCGGGACTCGGTTCGACACGCACGCTCTCCAGCAAGGGGGTCTTCCGATGCGAGTTCTCCTGAAACATCACAGCGACCGGCGCTCTGACGAGCAAGGCGCAATTGCGGTCATCGTCGGGGTCCTGAGCACGTTCATACTCGTTCTTGCATCCCTTACCGTCGACATCGGACTTGCCTACACGTACAAACGTCAGGCACAGACGGCGGCAGACTCCGCAGTTCTTGCGGCTGCAACCCTGTACGTCAAGTCAAAGGTGACGTGCGGCAGCCTTGACGACAACGTTGGGCTGAATGCCCAAGCGAAGAAACTTGCCGACGATATGCTGGAGAAGAATCTGCCCGGGGCGACTGGAGTGGATTGGGACGTCTCTTGCGACAATCCGGATTCCGAGCTTCGTGTCTCCTACACTGCCACCTATGACTCACCACTCACCCTTGGACGCATCGCGAGCGACTCGGACCACGTGACAGTGGAGACGCCAGCATCGGCGACATTCGATCGCTCCATCCGCGGCGAGAGCGGAATGCGCCCGTGGCCGATCTGCTCGACCCAGGCGCAGGTGCTGGATCGCGTCGTTCAGATTGTCGCGGGCAACAAGACGAACGAGAACTGCCCGGGAATGGAGGTCTCGGGGACTTGGGGGCGCTATGCGTGCCCCGGCTACAAGAAGGGTGACATGTCCGGAGAGGACAAGCCGGCCTCGACGCTCTACTGGATCAGGCACGGATGCCCAAACCCCGCCAGTCCAGTCCCCGACCAACCTTTAGACCCGACCGACCGGTACAACCAGCTCGCCAACTGGGCTGAGTGCAAGGCCAAGGACAAGAACTCGGCGTCCTCTGAATTCTGCCTGATTCGAGACACTGGCAGTTCGTTCAACGACAAAATGCGGAGCTCGTGGCAGTCAGTTATCGATGACGGCCTGACGTTCGAGCTCCCCATCCTCTGTACTGCCACTACCACTATCGAGGGCGTCAGTACACCAGGGCAGTGCAGCAAGGACGCGGTCTCAGGCAAGGATGGGTACGTGCTTCCGATCTCCGCCATCGGAGTCGTCACATTGTGTGGGTTCAAGTTTGAAAGCTACTCATCGGTCCGATGGCCCTCTACTGGTCCGTGCCACACGGACAATCCGAAGAACTACACAGTCTCAAGTCCGACTCCGCACGGTGAGGCAAACGTCTTGTATCTCGCTATTAAGGGCGTCATTTCCGGCGGCGATGACGGAACCGATGGCGGCGGGGGCAACCTCCGTCTGGTTCGCTGACGGTTGGGACGTTCATGCGTCCACACCACGAGCGTTGTCCGCACTAGCTGGTCCAGTCGTCGTCGAGGTCTATGTGCTCGACGTTGCCATTGCCGTCGGTAGTGCGTTGGGTCGTTGCCAGGAGCGCCGCAGCAGCCTGGGCGAGGGAGCCCATCGCCGCCGACAGGTGCGCCGACACCTCCGGACTGACCTGTCGCACCGCCGTGACGGTGCGGCAGAGGGGGCACACCGTGCACTCGGGCGCGCCCGTCGCGAGGTGGTCGTCCACCTCGTGCGCCGCCGCAGCAGCCTGCGAGGCGAGTCCGGACAGCCCGTCGCCCGCCTCAGCTGCGTGCTCGCGGGCCCACCCGGAGAGGGCGCCGAGGAGCTTGGCGGCCTCCTCTCCCAGCGACCCGACCTCATCGGGTTCGGGGTCGGTCACAGGGCCTCCTCGACCAGGTCGGACGGTGCGGCCGCCTCGGTGAACCGGACCTGCAGCCGGCCGTCCCGCACGCGCGCCCCGGCCACCCGCTGCCGCGCCAGCCCGGAGGGCAACGTCAGCAGGCGCCGGTAGGACGCCACGGACACGATGAGCTCGTCGCCCTTCCGGACGAGCCCCACGTCGTCCTGGTGGGCCAGTGGTAGGGGGAGCGAGAGCACCGCGCCGACCGACGTGGTGCGGACCGACAGAGGCGGGACCGAGGTGCCGGGCGCGACCGGGTCCGCGTCGTCGTACACCGACGCCGCGAGGTCGAGCAGCTCGTCGCGCCCCACGGGCTCGCTCGCCCGGTAGACGGACGTGCGGAGGTCGAGGCCGGCGAAGGAGTCGGCCGCGTCCTCCAGGTGCCGTTCCTGCGCAGCGACCCAGCTCCGGCGCCACGCGTCGGCGCCCTCCGTGGGGAACACCCGGTTCACGATCGCGGTGTCGACGCGGTAGCCGAAGAGCGTCAGGAACGTGTAGGCGCGCCGTGCCTCGGCCAGCACCACCGACTCGGGCGTGAGCACGAGGCGCACCGAGGTCTCCGGCCCGGTCAGCACGGCGCGTACGTCGTCGAGGTCGGCGTGCAGCCGCTCGATGGCGTCGAAGACCGAGTCCTCGGGCATCGGCACGCCCGCAGCCCGGGTGAGGACGGGCTTCAGCGCTTTGACGACGCGCCGCTCGACCGGCAGGACGCGGGTCATGTACCAGCCCAGCGCCTCCGGCAGGGCGAGGAGTCGCAGGGTCTCGGCGGTCGGCGCGCAGTCGACGACCAGCACGTCCCACTCCCCCGACCTCGCCTGCGCCCGGACCTCGAGGAGCGCGAGGACCTCCTCTGCGCCCGGGATCACCGTCAGCTCCTCGGCAGCGACCGGATCGACGCCGGCCACGTCGAGCACGCTGAGCAGGTATCCCTGGATGTCGGCCCAGGACCGCTCGAAGCGCTCCCGCGGGTCGACGTGCTGGACCCACAGGTTCGCTGCGGCCTCGGAGGGCTCCGCCGTCGCAGGCACGTCCAACGCGTCCGCCAGGGAGTGGGCGGCGTCCGTCGACAGCACGAGCGTCCGGCGCCCGGCCGCGGCGCTCGCGCACGCGGTGGCGGCGGCGAGGGTCGACTTGCCCACACCGCCCTTGCCGGTGAATAGCAGGATCCGCATCTCCGGACCGCTGGTCAGCGCGACTCGACGCGCTTCTTGAGGCCCTTCAGCGCCGCGTCGATGAGGATCTTCTCGCCCTTGCGCTTGAGCATGCCGATGAGCGGGATGCTGACGTCGAGCGCGAGCCGGTAGGTGACCTCGGTGCTGCCGTCGCCGCGGTCGACGAGCGTGTACGCCCCGTCGAGCGCGCGCAGCATGTTGCCCTCGACGAGGGTCCAGGTCACCTCCCGGTCGCCGTTCCAGTCGTAGGCCAGGGTGTACTCGTCCTTGATGGGCGAGACGTCGAGGGCGAAGTAGACCTGCTCGGCGCGGTCGCCCGACCCGGGGACCGTGACCTGGGCCGTCTGGACGCCCTTGGCCCACTCGGGGTAGGACTCGAAGTCGGCGATGACGGCCATCACGTCGGCCGGAGGAGCGTCGACGACGATCGACGAGGAGGTCTGTTCGGCCATGGCCGGAGCCTACGACATGCTCCTGCCGCAAGCGGCTGCGAGGCTCGGGCTGCTCGCCCGGCAAGCCGGGCGGGATCCCTCAGGCGATAGCCTGCGGACCGCAGTCCACGACCCTCCAGGAGGTCCCACCGTGCGGGAGTTCTCGACGCCGCTCAGCATCACGATCCCGTCCACCGGGAACCTCACCGACGACGTGGTCACCAACGGCCGCGACTTCGCGGACACGGTGGTGTTCAGCCGTCGCGTCGGCGGCGGGTGGGCCGACGTCACGGCCGCGACCTTCCTCGACGAGGTCCGCTCCGTCGCCAAGGGGCTGGTCGCTGCCGGCGTCGAGGCCGGTGACCGCGTCGCGCTGCTGTCGAAGACCCGCTACGAATGGACGCTCCTCGACTACGCCATCTGGTTCGCCGGCGCGGTCACCGTGCCGATCTACGAGACGTCCTCCGCCGAGCAGATCGGGTGGATCCTCCAGGACTCGGGTGCACGCGCGATCGTGGCGGAGGGCCCGGACCATCTCGCCCGGGTCCGCGATGCCCGCCAGGCCGGCGACCTCACCGAGCTCCAGCACGTGTGGTCGCTGCAGGACAACGCGGTCGACGTGCTCCGGCGTCTCGGCTCCGACATCTCCGACGACACGCTCGAGCAGCGGCGTACAACCGCGACCCCGCAGGACGTCGCGACGCTGATCTACACCAGCGGCACGACCGGCAAGCCCAAGGGCTGCATGCTCACCCACGGCAACTTCATGTTCGAGCTGGGGGTGGCCGTCGACGAGCTCCATGAGCTGTTCGACGCCCACAACGCCTCGACGCTCCTCTTCCTGCCCCTCGCCCACGTCTTCGCGCGCATCATCCAGATCGGCGCGGTGAAGAGCCGCGCCAAGCTGGGCCACAGCGCCGACATCAAGAACCTGGTGGCCGACCTCGGCGAGTTCAAGCCGACCTTCATCCTGGCCGTCCCGCGGGTCTTCGAGAAGGTCTTCAACAGCGCATCCCAGCGCGCCACCGCCGACGGTCGCGGCAGGATCTTCGACCGCGCTGCCGATGTCGCCATCGCCTGGTCGCGCGCCTCGGACGGCAAGCGGGTGCCGGTGCGCCTGCGCGCGCAGCACGCGCTCTTCGACCGCCTCGTCTACGGCAAGCTGCGCCAGGCGCTGGGCGGGAGCTGTGCGTACGCCATCTCCGGCGGCGCGCCCCTGGGCGACCGCCTCGGCCACTTCTACCGCGGCATCGGCCTCACCGTGCTCGAGGGCTACGGCCTGACCGAGACGACCGCGGCGCTGTCGGCCAACCTCCCCGACGCCACGAAGATCGGCACCGTCGGTCGCCCGCTGCCCGGCACCAGCGTGCGCGTCGCGGACGACGGCGAGCTGCTCTTCCGCGGCGGCCAGGTCTTCGCCGGCTACTGGGGCAACGCCGAGGCCACGGCCGAGGCCGTCGACTACGACGGGTGGTTCCACACCGGCGACGTCGGCGAGGTCGACGACGAGGGTTTCGTCCGCATCACCGGACGCAAGAAGGAGATCCTCGTGACCGCCGGCGGCAAGAACGTCGCGCCCGCCGTACTCGAGGACCGCCTCCGCGCCCACGCCCTCGTCGACCAGTGCCTCGTCGTCGGCGACGGACAGCCGTTCATCGGAGCGCTCGTCACCATCGACCGCGAGACCTTCCCCGCGTGGGCCGAGCAGCACAGCAAGCCCGCCGACCCCGCCGCGGCGGTCGACGACCCCGACCTGGTCGCCGCCATCCAGGAGGCCGTCGACGACGCGAACAAGGCCGTCTCCAAGGCCGAGTCCATCCGCAAGTTCACGATCCTGACCGGCGAGTGGACCGAGGAGGGTGGCCAGCTCACGCCCAGCCTGAAGCTGAAGCGTCGCGTCGTGATGCGGGAGTCGCGCGACGAGATCGAGGCCCTCTACCTCGGGTGACTGACCTTCTCGGGTCGACCGGGACCGACACGACTGGCTAGACCTCGACTAGGTCGACCTAGTCACAACGGACTAGCTCAGAACCATGATCGGGTGGTTTGTCAGGTTTAGCCCGCGGCCCATCGGATGCGCCTTTAGATTCGGGCCGCTGGGTTGGGCATCGGGTCCTCCCAAGGCTTGTTCCCGGCGCCCTGTTGTGTGAACCGAGCCCCAACGCCTCGGTTCCCTGAACCGAAGGACTGCCCCATGGCTCGTCGTTCTATTCTTCTCATGGTGGCCGTGCTGATCGCGCTGATCGGCACTGCGTTGATCGTTGTCTATGTCCAGGGCATCGACGCCCGCGCGGCCGAGGGCCAGGAACTCGTCGAGGTCCTGGTGGCGACCGAGACGCTTGAGTCCGGCGAGTCCGTCTCCGCTGCACAGGAGGCCGGCAAGTTCGACACCAAGGAGGTCCGGCGCGACGACGTGGTCGAAGGTGCGCTGTCCTCGACGAGCTCCATCTCGGACCTTGTCGCGACCGGCGCGATCTATCCCGGTGAGCAACTCATCGCGAAGAAGTTCGGCACCCTCGGCGACACCGCGTCACTCGTCATCCCCGACGAGAAGATGGCGGTCTCAGTCGAGCTGACCGACTGGGAGCGCGTCGCGGGCTTCGTCAATCCGGGCAACGAGGTCGCGATATTCGGCACAGCCATTTCCCCGGTTCGACTGGCGCCGAACGGCGACGAGACCAAGCTCGGCGACTGGACGCGTGTAGTCCTGGGACGGGTGCAGGTCGTCGGTGTAGGCACGACCAGCGTCACCTCGCGCACCACCCGCAGCGATGACGGAGAGCAGGTCGTCGAGGAGGTCCCCAAGACCATCCTCACGCTCGCGGTGAGTCAGGCTGAGGCCGAGAAACTGATCCACGCGGACCGTACGACCGAGCTCACTTTTGCCCTGCTGACTGATGACAGCGCTGCACAGGATGAGCCCGGCGTCGGGCTCGGCGGTGTGATGCCAGAGCTCTTCAAGGCAGCACCGTGACCGCGATCCTCGAGCCGGACACGTCGCAGGCCGGCATTCTACAAGCGATGCTGCACGGGTCCGCGTCGTTCCGCGACATGGATGAGCTTCGCAGACACCTAGAAGTCACACCACACGAGTTCGCCGTCGTCGTCGGCCCTTCGGTCCCGGCGGACGTCGCCGCCGAGTTCGCCCAGTGGGCCCGGGTCCAGCGTCCCGACCTTGGTGTCATCTTGCTCCGCGACACTGTCAACAGTGACGCGCTCGCCCTCGCATTGCGCAGTGGCATGCGCGAGGTCGTCGGCGCGCGGGACCTGGCCGGTGTCACCACGGCCGTACAGCGTGCGCGGAGCGTCGCCAGCGCGATCGGCCAAACGCTGATGGGCGAGGCCCAGGCGGCGGCTGACGCGGCCAAGGCAGAACTCGAGGCAGAGGCGGCCGCCGCGCAGGCAGCGGCTGCGGCGCCGACCGGCACACTTCACACGGTCTTCTCCACGAAAGGCGGCGTCGGCAAGAGCCTGGTAGCGACGAACGTGGCGGTCGCCCTGGCAGACGCCGGACGTCGCGTGTGCCTGGTCGACCTGGACGTCAACAGCGGAGACGTCGCCATCATGCTGCAGCTGAATCCCACTCGGACGATCAACGACCTGGCCGGATTCCGCGGTGTCATCGACGAGGGGGCCATCGACTCCGTCCTGACGAAGTACTCGGACAACCTGTCGATCGTCGCTGCACCGATTCGCTTGGATGGTCCCGAGCAGGCGACCGCGGAGGACGTCGGCAAGCTCCTCGACGCGCTCAAGTACCGGTTCGAGGTCGTGGTGGTCGACACGTCCGGCGTCTTCGACGACCACGCACTCACCGCTCTCGACCGCAGCGACAGCATCGTGCTGGTCGGCACCCTCGACATCCCCGCGCTGAAGGGTCTCCGGCTGGCGACCAACACGCTCGAGCTCCTCAACTTCGCCAAGGACACGTGGCGGTTCGTGCTGAATCGTGCGGACGGCCGTGTCGGTCTGTCGGTGGACGAGTACGAGTCGACGCTGAGCCTCAAGGCGGACATCACCCTGGTCTCGGCCAACGAGGTGCTCAACGCGGTCAACCGCGGTGAACCGCTGGTCCGCGCCTACTCCGGCCACCAGAACAGCAAGGCGTTGGCGCGCTTCGCAACCAACCTTGCCGGCTCTTCGACCAGCGCCGCTCACACATCCGACACCGGCGGGCGCAAAGCCAGCCGACTTCGCCGCAGGAAGGGCTGACCATGGGCCTCAGCGACCGTCTCGCCGCTGCAACTCGCACGTCCAGTGCACCCGCCGCGCAGGCGGCGGCTCCCACGACCGCACCTGCAAGCCCGGGCAACGAGCCCGGGATGGCTGTCACCTCCGCATCGAGCCTGGCCGCCCGTCGTCAGCAGAAGGGGTCGGCCGGGACGGACGCCTTCCGCGACCTCAAGCGGATCGTGCACGCGCGGCTCGTCGAGTCCATCGGACCGAAGTTGTACGACGCCAACATGACACAGTCAGAGCTCGAGCAGCAGGTGCGGGTGGCGCTGCAGACGACGCTGGCCGACACGGACATGCCGATGACCTCGGCCGACCGGACGCGTATCGCCCAGGAGATCGCGGACGACATCCTCGGCTACGGGCCGATCGAGCCGTTGCTGCGCGACCCCGACCTGTCCGAGGTCATGGTCAACGCCTACGACAGCATCTACATCGAGCGCAGCGGCAAGCTCGTCAAGACCGGTACGTCGTTCTCCGACGAGGCGCACCTGCGCCGCACCATCGACAAGATCGTCGGCAAGATCGGCCGACGCGTCGACGAGACAAGCCCCATGGTAGACGCCCGCCTGCCCGACGGCAGCCGCGTGAACGCAATCATCCCGCCGCTCGCGCTCGACGGCTCAAAGCTCACCATCCGCAAGTTCTCCGAGGACCCGTACACCGTCGAGGACCTCATCGGCTTCGGCACGCTGACACGTCAGTCCGCCGACCTGCTGGCCGGCTGCGTGAAGGGCCGCCTCAACATCCTCGTCTCCGGCGGCACCGGCGCGGGAAAGACGACCACACTCAACGTCCTCTCGTCCTTCATCCCCGACGACGAGCGCATCGTCACCATCGAGGACGCCGCGGAGTTGCGTCTCGTGCAGGACCACGTGCTGCGTCTGGAGTCAAGACCGCCCAACATCGAGGGCAAGGGCGCGGTCACCATCCGCGACCTCGTCAAGAACTCCCTGCGCATGAGACCTGACCGCGTGGTGGTCGGCGAGATCCGCGACGCGGCAGCGCTCGACATGCTCCAGGCGATGAACACGGGTCACGACGGGTCGATCTCGACCCTTCACGCCAACACCCCGCGAGACGCTCTCGCGCGACTCGAGACCATGGTCCTCATGGCGGGCATGGACCTCCCCGTCCGAGCCATCCGTGAGCAGGTCGCCAGCGCCGTCGACCTGATCATCCAGCAGAGCCGTCTCAAGGACGGCACCCGACGCATCACCGCCATCACGGAGATCGTGGGCATGGAGGGTGACATCATCACCACCCAGGACGTCTTCCTCTTCGACTACGCCGCCGGCCTGGACGAGATGGGCAAGTTCAAGGGCGGCCTGGTCTCCACCGGCCTCCGGCCGCGGTTCATCGAGCGGCTGCAGGACCACGGCGTGCACATGGACCCCGCGATCTTCGCGTCCGGCGGTCGACGATGAGCAGGCTCGTCCACCGGTTGTCAGCCGTCTCGGCCGTCGTGGCGGGCCTCCTGATGTCGACAGCGACCGCATCATCCGCTGCGGACGAGATCACGATCGACCACGTCGAGGCGACGACCACCGAGGTCGACCTCCTGCTCTCGGTCGACCACCTGCCGGACGGGGCGGGTGCCAAGCCGGACTCCGTCCAGGTGGCAGTTGACGGCCGGGCGGTGGATTCGACGGTCAAGTCGGTCAGCGCAGGAGACATCGAGCGGTCGACGGTGCTGGTCCTCGACGCGAGCAACAGCATGCAGCGGGACGGCAGGTTCGACGCCGCCAAGCAGGCCGTCGACGCGTTCCTCTCTGCCGCGCCGGACGACGTGAAGATCGGTCTCGTCGCCTTCGCGGGTAAGGTCTCGACGACCATCGACCCGACGATCGACCACGGCGCGGTCGAGGCGGCACTCGACGGCATCACGCTGAAGCGCGGGACGAGTGTCTACGACGGCATCGCGGCAGGCATGTCCGCGCTCGGCGACGAGGGTTCGCGCTCGATCCTCGTTCTGTCCGACGGCGCCGACACCGCCAGCACGACGACCCTCGAGGTCCTGTCACGCGAGGCGGCGGACGCCGAAGTGGTCGTGGACGTCGTGTCGCTTGCCGAGGCCGAACGCGCCGAGGAGCTCGCCGGCCTCGTGGACGCCACCGGCGGCAGCGTCATCCCGGCGGATCCGGCCGCCCTATCCACCGTCTTCGGCGAGCAGGCGGACGCGCTGTCCCAGCAGCTGCTCATCTCGTTTCAGCCGCCGGGCGACCTGACGTCCGACGCACCGGTCGACGTGACCCTAGAGTCCGGCGGTCAGACCTACCACGACTCCGCCCTGGTCGCTTTCAAGGGCACGGGGGCGCAGCTCGACGTCGTCGACTCGGGGAAGGCCCTCGTCAGCAAGCCGGTCATGCTGCTGGGCGCCCTCGCCCTTGCCGTAGGTCTCGGCGGGCTTCTGGCCACGATCCTCGTCGGGGCCACCGACACCCGATCCGGTACAGAGCGGCGTCTGGACACCTACTTCGGTGACGACAAGTCGGGGGGCCGGCGGCGCATGGCCGCGAAGACTGACCTCAAGGGCTCAGCTGTCGCAGTCGCGGACAAGGTGGTTTCGGCGGACCTCGAGACCCGGATCTCCCAGCGCCTCACTGGCGCCGGCTCGGCCTTGACCGCAGCCGAGTGGCTATTGCTCCATGCCGGCATAGCGGTGCTGGCCGCTCTTGGAGGGTTCGTTATGGGCGGAGCAATTCTGTCCTTGGTGGGACTCGCGCTCGGCATCGTCTTGCCATGGGTGTACCTCAAGTTCCGCCACCGGCGACGACTCAACATGTTCAATGCCAACTTGGCGACGTCTCTCGGCCTGATGGCTGGCGGGCTTCAGGCGGGGCTCTCCCTTCCGCAGGCGGTTGACACAGTGGTGCGCGAGGGAAGCGAGCCGATCTCCGGCGAGTTTCGGCGAGCGCTGGTCGAGCAGCGTCTCGGCATCGACATCACCGACGCACTTGACGGCGTGAGCGAGCGCATGGAGAGCGAGGATTTCAAGTGGGTCGTCATGGCCATCCGGATCCAGCGTGAAGTGGGCGGCAACCTCGCAGAGATTCTGCACACGGTGTCCGACACTCTGCGCGAGCGGGAGTATCTCCGTCGACAGGTCAGGTCATTGAGCGCGGAAGGTCGAATGTCGGCCTGGCTGTTGGGGGCGCTTCCCGTGGGGATGTTCTTTTATCTGCTGGTGGGCAACCCGGACTACGTACGCCCGCTTTACACGACCGGTATTGGTTTCGCGATTCTGGGCGCTGCCGGGTTCCTGCTCGCCCTAGGCAGTTTTGCGATGGCCAAGCTTGCCAAGGTGGAGGTCTGACATGTCCCCGACCCTGATGCTAGGCGCCATCCTTCTGTTCCTGGCCAGCACGCTCGCCCTTTCGCTCATCGGAGTGGCAACCGCAGAACGACGAGGCGTGGCGCGTTCAGTCGCGTCCATCAAGGCTCTCGACGCCGCCCCCGATGCCATCCGGGCCGAGCTCGAGCTGCCTTTCGCCGAGCGCGTGCTGGCGCCGCTGGGTGACAGATTTGTCGGCCTCGGCCGCAAGCTCGTGCGCGCGGACACCGCGAAGAAGATCCAGCACCGGCTGGACATCGCCGGGAACCCCACCGGTTGGGACGTCAACCGCATCCTCGGCCTCAAGGTACTTGGCTTGGGAGTCTTCGGGGCCATCGGCTTCCTCTACGTCTCGAGCACGTCGTGGCCCTTCTACCGTGTCATCATAGTTGGCGCGGCCATCGCCGCCTTCGGCTATCTCCTGCCCAACATCCTTCTCTACAACGCCGGCAGCAAGCGCGAAACGCTGATGCGCAAGGCGCTACCGGACGCTCTCGACCTGCTGACGGTCTCCGTGGAGGCTGGACTCGGTTTCGATGCCGCTGTGGGCCGCGTCGCGCAGAACACCGAGGGTCCGCTCTCGCAGGAGTTCCAACGCCTGCTCCAGGAGATGCAGATTGGACGTGGCAGGGTGGAGTCCATGCGCGCCATGGCCGAGCGGTCGTCCTTAGAGGACCTGCGATCGTTCTGCACCTCGATGGTGCAGGCCGACAGCCTCGGCATCCCCATCGGCCGCGTCCTCCGCATCCAGAGCCAGGAGATGCGGACCAAGCGGCGGCAGCGCGCCGAGGAGAAGGCGCAGCAGGTGCCCGTCAAGATCATGGTGCCACTCGTCCTCTTCATCCTCCCGTGCCTCTTCCTCGTGGTAATGGGTCCGGCCGCGATCGGCATCATGGACGCGTTCGGCGGGTAGAGGTCTCTGTGCAGACGTTCCCCACGGGATCACCTGACGGGCCCCAGCTACAGACGTGGCGCACCACCACGGCTGTACGCGTCTTCGCGCTCGCTTTGGGCGCCGGCATCGCGATCAGCGACGGAGTCGTCGTCGAGACAGCTCCCATCGTGGTCGTGATCACGCTGGTGGCGGCCGTCCTGGCACTGCTCGAGTGGCGCACGCGCGATCTACGCACCCACTGGTTCGTAATGGGCGAGTCCGTCGTCGTCCCGACAATCGTGGTAGCGACCGACTCCGGGGCCGTTCTCGGGGCGTGTCTGGCGTTCCCCGCGATCGTGGCGGGTGTCCGTCACGGACTCATCACCACACTCAACGTCACAATGGTGGCCGGACTGGCAAGCGCATTGACCTTGGCAGCCAACCCATATGGCGACGCCGACAAGCGCGCCACCTCCATGGTGCTGTGGCTCATGATCGGCCTGGGAGTGGGGCTGCTTGCCAGCTGGCAGTCCCGGTCCAGGCGTGACCTCGCCGCCCGACAAGCGCCCTACGCCGCCGCGCACCACCTGATGGCCCGTATTTACCAGCTCGCGACATCTGGTCACCTCGGCCTCGACAGCGCATCTCTCGCCACCGACCTGGAGTCGGCGATGCGCCAAGCGACGGGTGCCGCCCGGACGACGGTCTTCGTGGTCACCCCAGACCAGAGCCTTCGGCCCCTCAACGGGGGTGACGACGTCGAGCGCTTGGCGCGCGAGATCGGCGCAGGCAACGCCGAGCGCACGCCGGGTGCTGCTGTCGTCCCCCTTCGAGGCGCGCAACAGGTCCTTGGATACTGCGTCCTGGTCGGAGTTCCGCGCTGGACCGAGCAGCTCGACGAGCTGGCGCGAGAGGTGGCCGACGACTTCGCAGTCCGTCTCGATACCGCCGTCCTCTTCGACCACGTTCGCGTCCTCGCGACGTCCGAGGAGCGCAACCGGATCGCTCGTGAGATGCACGATGGCGTCGCCCAGGAGATTGTCGGCCTGGGGTACCTCGTCGATGAGATCGAGTCGACTAGCGACGACCCGCAGACCCGCGAGCTGGCCTCCGTGCTGCGTGTCGAGATCACCCGGCTCGTGTCCGAGATCCGCTTCTCGATATTCGACCTCCGACACCAGGTGACGGACGGCGGACTCTCGAGCTCGCTGGCCGACTACGCACGTGAGGTGGGCCATGCCTCCGGCATCCGGGTCCACCTGTCGCTGGCTGAGTCCGGTCCTCCACTCCCGCCACGGACGGCCACCGAGGTGCTGCGTGTCGCGCAAGAGGCCATCGGCAACGTGCGCAAGCACGCCAAGGCCCGCAACCTATGGGTGTCGTTGGACACCGACGGCGCAATGCTCAATCTGGAGATCGCGGACGACGGAGTCGGGAATGCCAACCCCCGCGAGCACCACTGGGGTATCCAGACGATGAGGGAGCGGGCGCATGGCGTGGGCGCCCTGCTCGAGATCGACGCTCGCCGTGACGGCGGCACCGTCGTCAGCCTGCGGTCACCCACTCCCACCACCTCCAAGAGAGAGGCCACCCATGAGCACCACCGTGCTACTGGTTGACGACCACGAACTCATCCGCCAGGGACTTGCCCGCGCGTTCGAGCGCGACGACGACATGTCGGTCGTAGGCCAGGCCGCCACCGTGGCGCAGGGCGTGGCGGCGTGGGAGACCTTGCAGCCTGACGTCGTGGTGACCGACCTCCAACTACCCGACGGGCACGGCCTCGACGTCGCCCGAGCCATTCGGCGCATCAGCGACACGACGGGCGTCGTGGTCCTGACGATGCACGCCGGAGACGACCAGATCTTCGCGGCGATGGAGGCTGGAGCCTCCGCATTCGTCGGTAAGGACACCAAGGCGACAGAGGTCGTCAGCGCAGCGAAACACGCTGCCGTGGCACCACGCACCTTCCTCTGCGCTGGCCTGAGCGCAGCGATGATGCGCCGGGCGACCAACCCTGCACCTCCGAAGCTCTCCGCGCGCGAGGATGAAGTGCTGACACTCTTGGCGGACGGGCTCGGCACGAGCGAGATTGCCGGTCGCCTCTACCTGAGCGAATCGACGGCCAAGACGCACATTACCCACATCTACCAGAAGCTCGGCGCCGCCAACCGCGCCCAGGCTCTGGTGGCTGCCATGCGGCTCGGCCTGCTCGACCACACCTTCCCCCAACGGTTCTGACCCGCGCCGATCCGTGTTATGCGGGAGCCTGAGGGGGTGGGTCACGAATGGTCACAAGGGACTATGCATCGCGGACCGATCACCTGATTCGACAGCTTCCCGATCTTGGCAGAGTTCTCTTCGACGGGTCCTCGTGGGCTCGAATCCAGAGACTCACACCAAACAGACACAAGGGGAAATCCAATGCTCGAGAAGTTCATCGCCTTCCAGCTCTTCATGATCGCCGACCGCAACGACGAGGAGAAGGGCGCCACCGCGGTGGAGTACGGGCTGCTCGTCGCCCTCATCGCCGCCGTTATCGTGACCGTCGTCGCGACCCTCGGCCAGCAGATCCTCGGTGGGTTCCAGGACGTCAGCGACACCATCGGCGGCGGCGGCGCCTGATCCATGTCTCGAACGGAACCGGCGCCGCAGCACCTTGCGGCGCCGGTTCAGTCACTTACAGCCCGGAGGTCCTGATGACGAAGCTACTCGTCCGTGCGAAGGCACCACGGAGCGAAATCGGAGCCACGGCCGTGGAGTACGGACTCCTGATCGCGCTCATCGCAGCGGTCATCGTCGGCGCAGTGGCCGCGCTCGGTGGCCCTGTGATGGGTCTGTACGAAAGGGCGAACTGGTGGGACACGTGATGGCAGGCCCGGCCGCGTAGGCGGTTCGAGCAGGGCGATCAGAAGGCGGTTGGTTCTCCGGCCGCCTTCCGTGCATTTGTTCTCACGACGACCGACTGAGCAGCCTCAGTCGGTCGCGCCAGGTCTTTACCAGTGCATTGAGCGGCAGCGACGAGTGCCGAAGCAGCCGCTTTGTCGAGCCACCCCCGGATGCACGGAGGTAGAGGTCCTTCAGCCCGTTCTCCCCCCCGCGCTCGGCAATGATCCGGCACGCGAGCCACGCCTCTTCGTAGCGCGCCTGCAGGTCCTGCCCACGCGTGTCGAAGTCGGTGGCCCGCGGCAACGACCGCGGCACACCGTCCCTCCTCGCCGCCGCAATCGCACGGCCCAGCGTCACGTCGTCCGGCAGCGGCGAGTCGCGCAGCGCGACGTAGTCTGCAAAGCCTTCGAGCAACCACGACTCCACCGGTCGCCGTACGGCGTCCGTCGCCACGTGGACGAGCTCGTGGCTCATCACCACCTGGGCGCCCGCGCGACGAAGACCGTCCGTCACGTCGGGGTTCACGAACACGTGGACGGGGCCGCGACCGTCGTCGTCGGACCCGGCCGGCGCCGTGACGGCGGCGATGCCGGCGTAGGTCCCGGGTGCCACCCCGAGCGCCTCGTCGAGGTCGGCGGCGGTCGCAGGGACCTCCACCACGACCGGTCCGCTCCAGTCCGGGAGGACCCGCCGCACGACGCCGATCCCCCGCGTGGCGCGAGCGGCCACGCTGTCAGCCTCGTCCTGCGGTCCGTCGACCATGACGAGGACCCTGTCCGATCGCGTCACCGACAGCGGGGCCCGGAGCCACAGGGGCAGACGGGTCCCGTCTCCCCGTGCTTCGAACCCCACGATGCCCAGGCCCTCCCCGCTGGGGGCGAACCTCACCACCACCTCGCTTCGCGCGGCCTCCTGGTCGAAGCCACGGAGCCGCCAGCCGAGCTCCGCGACACCGCTCCAGGAGCCGTCAGGCGCAACAGCACCCGCCTGGTCGACGTACCGCGCGCTGACCCCGTCGAGGTCGAGCGAGTCGACGTTCGCCGCGATGTCCGAGAGCAGGTCACGGGCGGCCGGAGGCGACGGAGGAGCCAGCTGCTCCAGCGCACGTGCGTCACGTCGCTCCACCGCCTCGACGAAGGCGGCGAGTGCCGAGGCAGCCTCCGCGGGGCTTGCACGCGGTGCGTCGGAGGGCGTGGCGGGCGTGACGTCCTGCCTGCCGTCGCGCGTCAGGAGCACCAGGACGAGCCCGACCACGAGAAACAGCGAAAGGCCGGCCGCCCACAGGAGTGGACGACCGGCCTTCGAGGTCTGCTGGTCAGCCAGGGCGGACCGCGCCGACGTAGGGCATCGAGTAGAGCCCCGAGACGGCGACGCCGGTGCCGGGGTTGGCGGCGTGGACGATCATGCCGTTGCCGATGTACATGCCGACGTGGCTGATCGGGCTGTAGTAGAACACCAGGTCACCGGGCTGCAGGTCGCTGGCGGCGATGCGCGGACCGGAGCTGAACTGGGCGCTGGACGAGTGCGGGAGCGACACGCCGGCCTGGGCCCAGGCGCGCATGGTGAGACCACTGCAGTCGAAGGCGTTCTCACCCATGGCGCCGTAGACGTAGGCGTCGCCGACCTGCGCCATGGCGTACTGCACAGCGGCGGCGGCGCGACCGGACGCGGGGACGGAGACCGAGCTGGGCGCGCGAGTCGTGGTGCCACGCGAGGCGAGCACCCGCTCGCGCTCCTCGGCCTCGAGGTCGGCGAGCAGGTCCTTGGCCTCGGCGAGCTTCTCGTCGACCGTGTCCTTCTCGGCGCTCAGCTGCTCGGTGATCTCGGCGATCTCCTTCGTGCGGGCCGCGGTGGCCTCACGTCGGATGTCGAGAGCCTGCAGCTCGGTGTCGTAGTCGGACAGCAGGGAGGCCTGCAGGTCGTTGAACGACGACATGGTCGAGAGGGAGTCGAGGAAGGCTCCCGGGTCGTCGGAGACGACGATCTGGCCGACGGTCGCGATGCCTTCTCCCTCGAGCTGCCGGACGACCGCGTCGGAGACCTGGTCACGGACGGCGTCGAGCCGCTCGTCCTGGCGCTCCTGGTCGGCCTTGAGGCCGTTGAGGTCGCTCCGGAGGTCGGCGAGGTCGAGCTTCGCGTCGTGGAGGCGCTCCTGCGCCGCCTCGGCCTCGTGGTAGAGGCGGTCGACACGGACCTTGACGTCCTTGATGTCGGGGTCGGCCTGGGCGGGGGTAGCGGGCACGAATGCGATGGCGGCGATTGCGGAGAGACCAAGAACGGTCGCGCCAACTCGCTTGCGGGTGTGAGCCACGAGCGGGGGAACTCCTCGGGGTGTCGTACGCCTACCAGGTGAGCTGACGGGTTCGGCCACGACAGGCCTACTCCTGCTCCTCGTGCCGCTCGCGCGGCACGCCTTGCAGGCGATTCACCCCAGGGGGAAGTGTGGTTCCCCGGCTCGTCGACCACGGGTGATGCGGGGGTGTGGTCCACGACTCGGCGCGACGCCCGCGCGGGCCGGGTGACCCACTGCCACGGACGTCAGCCCACACCCTAGACCGACGATCGGCCCGTCGCCAATCTTCGGCAGTAACTTGTGGGGACTCGTGTCGCGAACCGGTCAGGCGGACTCGATCACCGGCCCGGAGACGGGCTCGACCAGCCTCAACGGCGGCACCAGGCCGCCCGAGGCCAGGACGTCGAGGGCCGCCATCTCGTCGTCGTCGATGGTCAGCTCGGGTGGTGGGCCGAGGAGCACCGTCACCACGCAGTCGTGGCAGTGCAGCCCGCGCACCACGCAGGTGTCGCAGTCGATCCGTGTCGTCATGTCCCGAACGGTGACAGGGACCACCGACAACGGCTTCCGCGGCGTGTCGCCCACCGGCGTGCCCGACTAACCAGCGATCACACCGAGCAGCGCCGCGACAGGAACGCCCCTCGCTCCCCCGCGTGCGACATCTCGCACCACCGCCTGGTCGTCCGAGACCACGACCACCACGCGACCCCGGGGCTCGGCGTCCACCAGCTGGCGGATGACGTCGTCGGCGATGACGCCCGCGGGGCTGAACACCACCCGGACCCCGCGAGGCGCCGGCATCGCCGTACGCACCGTGGACTCCGCCGCGTCGAACACCACGGTCGTCTCCGCCCCGGTCCGGGCGACCAGCGGGCCGAGCGCAGCGACCAGGCGGCTCCGCTGGGCCTCGAGGCTCGCGGTCGGCCACCGCTGCTTGGTGACGTTGTAGCCGTCGATGACGAGCCGCGCGCGTGGCAGCGCCAGGGTCTGCTCGAGCAACGCCGGTGTGGCCGGTGCGCTGGAGGAAGGGGCGGCGTCGACGCCGGCCAGGGATGCCTCGACGGCGTCTCCGGGAGCGCCGCTGACGGCCGGCAGCGCGAGCTCGCGGCGCAGCCCCGTCGCGGCGTCGACGACGGCGTCGAGCAGGAGCCGCGCGCGGATGCTCGCGGCGTCGCGGTCGGACCTCACCTCCCGGCGGCTGGCCGCGAGGCCGGCCTCGGCCTCCTCGAGCTGGGCGCGCAGGCGCCGTACGTCCGCCTCCGCGGTGCGGGTGGCGACCTCGGCCGCCGCGACGGCCTCGTCCCGGGCGGCGTCGGCGGCATCGCGCGCCTCCTCGGCCGCACGCAGCACGCCCCGCGCCTCGCCGAGCCGCTGGCGCAGCACCTTGTGGTCGGCCCTCGCGCGTTCGAGCTCCTCCCTGTGCTGGGCGCGCACGGCGCTGAGCTCGGCCTGGAGGGCGGCGACCTGCGCGGTCAGGCGCGCCTGCTCGGCGTGCGACTGCTCGTCGCGCGCCTGGTCCTGCTCGAGCGACCCGGCGACCTCGGACACGACGCGCTCCCACCCGTCGGCCCTGACCAGCCAGGCGCGGGCGGCGGTGTCGAGGGGGTCGTCGGCAGCGCCGGGCACGGCCGAGACCTGGACCGCCGCGTGCTCGCGGAACTCATCGTGCTCGAGCGCCGTCCAGATGGCAGCACCACCGAGCCGGGCGCGGCGGGCCGGCGCGAAGGCTGCGACCTTGCGCAACGCCGGTGGCACCGGGGTGATCGACGGGAGGACCGCCGAGACCAGGGCGACCACCCGCAGGCGCAGCCGCTCCGGGAGTGGAGCCGGGTCGGTCACGGACGTCCCGTCATCCGGCAGCCGGGTCGGCGGAGGTGTCGGCCGACGCGCGGTCGACGACCTCGATGGCGTCGCTGCGGCCGCACCAGCGGCAGGCGACCGACTCGATCTCCTCGGAGCGGACCGTCTCCTCCTCGACCTGGTGGTCGCCGGCGAGGTCGAAGTGCCAGTACTCCGTGGTGCGACGGGTGCGGGTGACGTCGAAGCGGGTGAGGTTGCCGCAGCCGCCGCAGCGCAGGCGCCGCGCACCGTCGCCGGGAACGCGGAGGTCGCTGGTCTGGTCGGGCACGGGATCTCCTCGGGTCGTCGATCGCTTCGGTGGGTCGGGCGCGGTCAGCGTAGTCCGCGCGCCGCGGCCCCGATGTCGGATCCCACGTCTAGCGTCGTCGACATGAGCACCACCGCCCACCGTCCGACTCGCGAGAGGTCCCGCTGGGAGGCCCAGCGCAGCTTCGACGAGCTGGGGCGGCCGTTGCGGGACCTCACCTTCTGCGTGGTCGACCTCGAGACCACGGGCGGCTCGGCCGAGGCCGGGTCGATGATCACGGAGATCGGCGCGGTCAAGGTGCGGGGCGGCGAGGTGCTCGGCGAGTTTCAGACACTGGTCAACCCCCACACCGAGATCCCCGCGTTCATCGCCGTGCTGACCGGCATCAGCAACTCGATGGTCCACGACGCACCCCCCATCGAGGCCGCGCTGCCGGCGTTCCTGGACTTCGCGGCCGGGTGCGTCCTCGTCGCGCACAACGCGCCGTTCGACGTCGGGTTCCTTCAGCACTTCGCGCGCCGGCAGGGACGCCCCTGGCCGAAGTTCGAGGTGCTCGACACGGCCAAGCTCGCCCGACGCGTGATCACCCGCGACGACGCCCCCAACTGCAAGCTGTCGTCGCTGGCCAAGCTGTTCGGCTCGACGACGACGCCCAACCACCGTGCGCTCTCCGACGCGCGGGCCACGGTCGACGTGCTGCACGGCCTGATGGAACGGCTCGGCGGGCTCGGGGTACACACCCTTGAGGAGCTCCAGACCTTCTCGTCCCGGGTCAGCACGGCCCAGCGCCGCAAGCGCCACCTGGCCGAGGGTCTGCCCCACTCCCCCGGCGTCTACCTCTTCCGCGACGACCGCTCGCGCGTCCTATACGTCGGGACGTCCAAGGACCTCCGCACCCGGGTCCGCACCTACTTCACGTCGTCGGAGACCCGCACCAGGATCGGCGAGATGGTCGGCCTCGCCGAGTCGGTCACGGGCATCGAGTGCGCCACCGCGCTCGAGGCCGAGGTGCGCGAGCTGCGGCTGATCGCCGAGCACAAGCCGAAGTACAACCGCCGGTCGCGGTTCCCTGAGAAGGTCCACTTCCTCAAGCTCACCCGTGAGGCCTGGCCACGGCTGTCCCTGGTGCGGAAGGTCCTCGACGACGACGCCGACTACCTCGGCCCGTTCTCCTCGAAGAAGACGGCCGAGAAGTGCCTGGCCGCCCTGCACGAGACGTTCCCGGTCCGGCAGTGCAGCGGGCGGCTGCCGCTGGCCCCCTCGCGTTCGGCGTGCGTCCTGGCCGAGATGGGACGGTGCCTGTCCCCCTGCGACGGCTCCACCGATGCCTCGACCTATGCCGCGATCGTCCGTCAGCTGCGCGACACGCTGGTGCGAAGCCCCCACGAGGTGGTCGAGGCGATCAACCGGCGCATGAGCGCGCTGGCCGAGCGGGAGCGGTTCGAGGAGGCCGGCATCCACCGCGACCGGCTCGCCACGTTCGTCCGCGCCGCCGCTCGCACCCAGCGCCTGTCGGCCCTGACCCGCTGCCCCGAGGTCGTCGCCGCACGCCGGGAGGACACCGGCCGCTGGTCGGTGCACGTCGTACGCCACGGGCGGCTCGCTGCGGCCGGACTGATCCCGCCGGGCGCCGACGCCCACCAGTACGTCCGCGAGCTGACAGCCAGCGCCGAGACCGTCAGCGACGCCCCCGGACCGGTGCCGGCCGCGACGGCCGAGGAGACCGAGAAGATCCTGCGCTGGCTCGAGTCACCGGGCGTGCGCCTCGTCGACGTCGACGGCGAGTGGGTGTGTCCGCTCGGTGGCGCGGCGCGTCACCTCGCGATCTACGACGCCGCCAACCAGTCGCGGTTGTCGCTGGTCCCGTTCGACGAGCAGCGCCTTCCGTCGCCGGTGCACCAGCCGGTGCGCTGATCTCAGTCGAGGCCGATGCTGAACGCCGACTCGAGGTCGTGCCTGGAGTAGGTGCGGAAGGCGATGTGGGTCTCGGTCTCGGTGACCCCCTCGACCTTGTTGAGCCGGTCCGCGACGACGGACGCGACGTCCTCGTGCTCCCGCACCCGCACGAGCGCGATGAGGTCGATGGTGCCGGTCACCGAGTAGACCTCGCTGACGCCGTCGAGCGACGCGATCTCCTCCGCGACCTCGGGGATGCGGGCGACGTCGGCCTTCACGAAGACGATGGCGGTGATCATGGGGTCACGGTATCGCTGCCCAACCGGACGTTTCACCGATCGGTCGGACCCACTAGTCCTTTGTGACTACCGGCAGGCCATTTCTCGTCCAAGGTGGCGAGCGCGGTCCTAGCGTGTGGCGGTCTGCCACTGCCCGACGAGGGGAACTTCGGGATGTCTCGCACCACGCACCGCACCGCACTACGACTGCGCATTGCTGCCGCACTGACCTTGGGCCTGGTAGCCACCACGTTCGGGGTGCAGGCTCCGGCGTCCTCCGTGCCCCCGGAGATCCCGACGGGGCTGGCGGTCAACCAGCCGGACAGCACCACCACCATTCTGTCGTGGGAGCACGTCCCGAACGCGACTCGTTACTCCGTCACGGTCAACGGCGCGACGGCCAGCACCGTGAACAACTCCTACGTGCCTCCGCAGGCAATTCCGGAGGGCACGATCGACTGGTCGGTCACTGCCTACACCGGCACCGAAGCGGGTGGCACGGCCACGAACTCGTTCTCAAGCACGCGCCTGGCGGCGCCCGTGCTGGCAAGTCCCGCCTCGAACGCGGTGTTGGCCCAACCCACCAACCCACCGCTCCTGAGCTGGGCTCCCTCGGCTGGCGCGACCTCCTACAAGGTCGAGGTGGACGGCGACTCGGACTTCGTCGGTGCGTCTACGTACACCACCGAGAACACCAGTCTTGTCGTGCCTGTGTCACTGGGTGACGGGGACTGGTACTGGCGCGTGACGGCCAGCAAGGGCAGTGGCCTGAACTCCCCGCTCAGCGAGGAGCGCCGCTTCGTGGTCTCCCCGCTCTCGGCGCCCGCGATCGTCTCGCCGCCCGACGACTCCACGCAGACCCTTCAGGACGTGGTGCTCGACTGGACCCCGGTTGCGGGTGCCGTCTCCTACGACGTGCAGGTCTCCACCGAGGCGGACTTCAGCCAGGGAGCTGCCCTCACCGACAGCCAGACCGGGATACTCGGCACGCGCTACTCCCCGAACGTCACCTACGACAACAAGAGCTACTTCTGGCGTGTGCGGGCGACCGACATGTCGGGTCAGGCCACCCCGTGGACGGCCGCGCGGTTCAGCTTCACTCGCAACTGGCCGGACCGTCCGACGGCGGTCTACCCAGCTGCCGCCGGGGCCGAGGAGGTGCCGGCGCCGCTGTACTTCCAGTGGACGCCGATCAAGCACGCTTCGGAGTACGAGTTCCAGCTGGGGACCCAGGCCAACTTCACCGTCGGAACGTTCGAGAGCTGCCGGATCGCCGGAACGACTTTCACGCCGGGCATGTTCGCTGTCAACACGACGGGAATCCTCGCTCCGCCGCGCAACAACGAGGACTGCATCCCGCAGGCGGGGGAGATCAACTACTGGCGTGTCCGCGGCCTCGACCGACCCTTCACGAAGTCTGGAGACATCCCGGGCATCCAGGGCCTCTTCTCCGAGACGGAGTCGTTCACCTACATGCCGCTCAGCGTGACCAACATGTCGCCCCGGCTTGGTGCCACCGTCGACGTGCCGACTCTGCGGTGGGACACCGCCGTCGGCGCCGAGGCGTACGAGGTGTCCATCCTCAAGGCGAACGGTTCGCAGGTCGTGAAGACAGAGACTTCGGCGACCAGCTACACGCTCGACGGCGTTTCTCGCTTGGACCCGGCGGATGGTCCGTTCACGTGGCGCATCACTGCGCTGGGCGCAGACCGAAGTCGGTCGGTGACCTACAGCAACACGTTCAACGTTTCGGGTAACGACCCCTCGAGTGCTCAGGCACCCCTGACGCCACTGACGCCGACGTCTTCGACGACCGGCATCATGACCGCTCCGTCCTTGACCTGGGCGCCGCTTGCGGGCGCGCACCACTACGCCGTTCGCGTGGGCAACGCAACCGACGGATCTCAAGTCTGGTTCGGGCACGGGTCCGACGACCTCTTCGGGCAGTCAGTGCCGTACCCGGCGATGACTGACACCTCGAAGCGGCTGCTCCTGCCGGGGTCCTACGACTGGCAGGTGACTGCCTACGACAAGGACAACGTAGCAATTGGGACTGGTACCGAGGGTAGGTTCACGGTGGAGGAGATCAGGTCGACCACCGGGCATGCCCTGGCCCAGGACGGTCAGCAGCTCGACGTCAACTACTCCGGCACGCGGAACCCGTGCACTCCCACCACGGGTAGCTGTGTCGTGCCGAGCACGCCGGTCCTCCGTTGGGCGCCCGACCCTCGCGCCTCGTACTACATGGTCTACGTCGCGAGCGACCCGAGCTTCACCAACCTGCTGGAGCCGAGCAACGCTGTGCCGGCGACTCGGAACACGATGTACGCGCCGGCGCTCGACAATCGCGCGCACACATATCCGGACAGCCAAGCCGGTCAGTCCTACTACTGGCACATTCGTCCGTGCCGCACCGCCCTGAATTGCGGCCCTGACCCGGTGTCACAGACCGACGTCGCCCACGGCACATTCAAGAAGCGGTCGCCGGACGTTCAAGGCCTCCAGAACACGACCGGCTCAGGCACAGAGATCACCTTTTCCTGGACCGACTACTGGTCCTCCAACCAGGAGCAGCCGTGGGCCCAGACCGGCGAGGTCCCCAACCAGTCTGCGAAGCAGTACCGCATCGAAGTGGACGACGACGCCTCGTTCGCCGGCACGCTGGTCGACAGTGCGCTGGTGGATCAGACCACCTACACGGCCTCCAAGAAGCTCTACCCGGAGGGCACGCTCTACTGGCGGGTGCAAGCAGTCGACTCTGACGACAACGGACTCGCGTGGTCCAGCACGGGAACGCCGGGCGCGTATCACTCCTTCACCAAGCAGAGTCCGCAGGTCAATCTCACGTCGCCAATCAGCAACGCACAGGTTGCCGGAACTACCCCGTTCCGATGGGCACCCCAGGCATTCGCCAAGTCGTACGACATTGAGTTGTACGCGAACGACGACGCAACGTTCTCGTCGGCGAACAAGCTGAGCTTTGCTTCTGCTACCGGCCTGCGCAACGCCGCGTTCGTGCCAACACAGACGCTGCCTGTGTCCGACCAGTACTACCTGTGGCGTATCCGCAGGACCGACTCTGACGGCAACAAGGGTCCGTGGTCAGTGGCCGGCCGCTTCCGCGTGGCCGCTGGCGCCCTGAACCTGCTCGCTCCTGCGCCCGGAGGCTCGACACCACCGAATGGCGCCGTGCTCCAGTGGGGCCGCGTCAGCGGTGCCGCGAGCTACTCCGTCATGCTCACACCGCCGAGCGGGTCGAGCCAGAGCTTCTCAACCTCCGCCAGCGCGTACGCTCCACTCACCAACTTAGTCAGCGGCACGTACCAGTGGACGATTACTGCGAAGGACGCTAGCGGCAACCCCATCGGAAGCGCCTCCTCGTCGTTCGTTGTGAACAACCAGCTGCAGGCGTCGCTCAAGCCCGTCATCGAGACTCCGGAGGGCACCGGTCTCGGCAAAACTCTGCGCGTGGCCGCGCCGGCCTGGTCGCCCGGCGGCGTGAGCGTCACCACGACCTACCAGTGGCTGCGCGACGGATCCTCGATCAGTGGAGCGACCGGCACCTCCTACACGTTGGTCAACGCTGACTTCGGGAAGTCCATCACCGTCAAGGCGACTGGCAAGGCACCTGGCTACATCGACGGCATCAGCACGAGCCTGCCGATCTCACCGACATCCGGAGACGCCATCGCGAACGTGACGGCACCCACCATCACGGGCAGCCCGGTCGCCGTCGGCAGCCGCCTGACTGGCAACCGCGGGACGTGGCCCACGTCGTACGGCACGCTGTCCTACACCTATGCATGGCTGAGGGATGGTGCGCCGATCCCGGACCAGACGACGACGACCTACACGCCAACGGCTGCAGACGTGGGGACCGACATCATTTTCCGCGTCACGGCTTCCGCATCGGGCTACACGAATGGCGTGGCGCAGTCCAACCCCGTTCGAGTGGAGACTCTCTCCGCGGTGACGGGACCGCAGGTATCCGCTCCGTCTGGCACCGGTATCGGCGCTGGGCTCGTCGGCCAGAGCCCGGTCTGGAACCAGCCCGACGTCACGACCACCTATCAGTGGTTGCGCAACGGCTCGGCGATTACCGGGGCGACGACCTTGGCCTACAACCTGACCGTCACCGACCTGGGCAAGGAGATCAGCCTCCGGGCGTCAGGTCAGAAGTCCGGCTTCCAGGACAGCATCACGGTCAGCAACGCAGTCGTCGCAACAGCAGGAGGCGCGCTGCAAGCCACCGTCCAACCCACGATCACAGGCACCGCCGCCTCCGGCAGCAGCGTGAGGGTTGAGCCGGGCACGTGGTCGCAGCCGTCGCCGACCTTCAAGTATCAGTGGCTGCGCAACGGGGTCCCGATCCCGAGCGCCACCAGTTCGACTTACCGGCTAACGACAGACGACGCCGGGACGAACGTGGGCGTCACAGTCCTCGCGTCCAAGACAGGCTTCAGCGACGGCTCGGCGAACGCCGCTGCGGTGGCGGTCGCCCGACTGAAGTCGACCACTGCCGGTGCTCTCAAGGCATCCCGCATCAAGGTGGGATCGCGCGCCAAGCTGAACATCACGGTCGCGGTCAGCGGGCTCAGCACCCCGATCGGGGTTGTCCAGGTGCTCGACAAGGGCAAGAAGATCGCTCAGTTCACCATGGCGCCGGTGCACAAGGGCAAGAAGACCCTCAAGCTGAAGAAGCTGCCCAAGGGCAAGCACAAGCTCCAGGTGGTCTACCTCGGCAACGCCCAGACCTTCGGGTCGAAGTCCAAGCGGATCATCCTCTACGTCGTGAAGTAGGGGTCCAAGGTCACGGCGGGGGCTAGTCTCCCGCCGTGACCTGGCTTGCTGACCACTTGCTCGACATCCTCGGGTGGGGCGGCAGCGCGCTGCTCGTCTACTCCCTCCTCCAGGCAAGCGTCCTCAGGCTGCGCGTTCTCAACGCGATCGCGTGCGTGATCCTCATCGTGTTCAACGCGGTGCTCGAGGTCTGGCCCATGGTCGCCATGAACGCCGTGCTCGTCTCGATCAACACCTGGTTCATCGTCCGCCTGCTTCGAGACCGTCACGATGAGTCCGCATTCGAGGTGCTCGAGGTCGGGCCCGCCGACGAGTACCTGCGCCACACGCTCCGCGTGCACGGGGCTGACATCCTGAAGTTCAACCCGACGTTCGTCCACGACCCCTCGGACGACCAGGACGCCTTCCTCGTGCAGAAGGGCGACGAGACAGTCGGAGTCGTCCTGCTGCGAGAGACGGGCGAGACAGCCGACGTGCTGCTCGACTACGTCACTCCACGCTTCCGGGACTTCTCCCCCGGCGAGTTCGTCTGGCGGAAGAGCGGACTGCTCGCAGAACGCGGCATCAGACGGGTCGTGACACCGCCGGGAATGGTCGGCGCCTACTACGACCGGCTCGGCTTCCGGCGCGAGGGTGAGTCGTACGTCCTCGAGCTCTGAGTCAGGCTGACGTCGCCGCCACCCACCGCTCGAGGGTCGACTGCGCGGCCCCCGAGTCGATCGCCTCGGCGGCCTTGGCCACGCCGGCAGCCAGGGCCGCGTCGACCTCGGAGCCCGGGGAGTCGTAGACCGCGAGAGCCGCACCGGCGTTGAGGACGACGGCGTCGCGGACGGGCCCCTGCTCCCCCGCCAGGAGGCGGCGTACGACATCGGCGTTGTGCGCGGCGTCGCCCCCGCGGAGGTCCGCGGTCGTCGCCGGGGCGAGGCCGAGGGAGGCGGGGTCGACCGAGCTCTCGGTGACCTGGCCGTCGTGCACGCGCCAGAGGGTCGAGGTGGTCGTGGTGGTCAGCTCGTCGAGCCCGTCGTCACCGCGGAAGACCCAGGCGTCGACGCCCCGGCCCGCGAGCACGCCGGCCATCACGGGGGCCATCCGGGCGTCGGCGCAGCCGATCGCCTGCGCCTGCGGGCGGGCCGGGTTCGTCAGCGGACCGAGGATGTTGAAGGTGGTGGCGATGCCGAGCTCGCGGCGCGGCACGGCCGCGTGCCGCATCGCGGGGTGGAAGGCGGCCGAGAAGCAGAAGGTGATGCCGGCCTCCTCCGCCACCTCCGCGACCCGCGCGGGCGGGAGGTCGAGCCGGATGCCGAGGGCTTCGAGCACGTCGGCCGAGCCGGACTTCGACGACGCGGAGCGGTTGCCGTGCTTGACCACGCGCGCACCCGCGCCGGCCGCGACGATCGCGGACATGGTCGAGATGTTGACCGACATCGACCGGTCGCCACCGGTGCCGACGATGTCGAGCAGCCGACCGGGCACCGAGATCGGGTTGGCCGCCGCGAGCATCGCGTCGGCGATGCCGGTGACCTCGTCCACCGTCTCGCCCTTGGCCCGCAGCGCCACGACGAGCCCGGTCAGCTGGACCGGCGTCGCCGCGCCGGCGAAGACCTCGGCCATGGCCCATCGCGCCTGCTCGGTCGTCAGGTCGCCACCGGCGACCAGCGTGGAGAGGACGTCGGGCCAGGTGTGGGACATGGGGCCGAGTGTTTCAGACCGTTGAAGGGTCGGGACGCCCGCATGGCCGGGTTTCGAGACGGTCGCGGCGCGACCTCCTCGACCAGCGAGAAGGGTCAGGAGGTGGCCGGGACCGAGGGCCGCAGCAGGCCGATGACGGCCTCGGCGAGCTGGATCGGGTCGAGGGGGTGCGGGACAGCAGCCTCGGCGCGCGACCAGGTGGCGAGCCAGGCGTCCTGGGGGCGGCCGGTCAGCACCACGACGGGCGGGCACTGGTAGATCTCGTCCTTCAGCTGCTTGGCGATGCCCATGCCGCCGGCGGGGACGGCCTCGCCGTCCAGGATCGCGAGGGCGATGTCGCCGCGGTCCATGTTCTGCAGCACGACCGGCTCGGTGGCGACCTCGACGTACTCCAGCTCGGGGAGGTCGGGGTGCGGACGGCGGCCCAGCGCGAGGATGACCTGCTGGCGGGTGTTCACGTCGTCGCTGTAGACGAGGACCTTCAGGGTGCGGTCTGCGGCGGCATCAGTCACGAGAGGCATCGTAACCGTCGTCACCGGCACCGCGGGCCGAGGCATGCGTCACAGCACCGGCCGGTCGCGCGCGCCGCTCGGCGAGGTCGAGCCGCCGGTCCTCCCGCGCTGCCTCCTTCATCGACGAGCGCACCCACTGGGTGAAGAGCACGCCGAAGAACAGCAGCCCGATGAGGTCGCCGCTGGCCCAGAGGATGCCGCCGGCCAGGTGCTGGTCCTCGAGCATGGGCGGCAGCCAGGCGCCCATCGGCCCCTCTCGCAGCTCGCTGTAGTGCTGCTCGCCGATCAGCGTGGTCTGTCCCATGATCGTGACGCCCAGGAACGCGTGGAACGGCAGCGTCATGAGGACCAGGAGCACGCGGAACGGGTGGCTCACCCGGCCGGGCACCGGGTCGATGCCCATGAGCGGCCAGAAGAACAGCGTGCCGACCAGCACGAGGTGGATGTGCATCATCTGGTGGACGAAGGGCGAAGCGAGGCTGGCGTCGTACCAGGGGCTGAAGTAGAGCGCCCACGGCGAGGCCACGTAGAGCACGAAGGCCAGGGGCGCGAAGGCGAGCACCGTGGCCACCCGGGAGTGCAGCACGGCGAGCAGCCACCGCCGGGGCGTGGCCGGCAGCGTGCGCAGCGCGAGCGTGACCGGTGCGCCCAGGGCGAGGGCGAGGGGCACGACCATCGACAGGATCATGTGCTGGACCATGTGGACGCTCAGGAGCGTGGTGTCGTAGATGCCCAGCCCGGACATGGTGGCGAAGGCGAACGAGCCCATCCCGAGCCCCACGAAGGAGAGCGTCCGGCCGATCGGCCAGCGGTCGCCGCGGCGGCGCAGCGCGGCCACCCCGAGGGCGTACAGCCCGACCGCCCAGACCGTCACCACGAACGGGATCGGGTCGATGCCCCAGTCGGTCAGGACGCGTCCGAGCGTGAATTCGGGGAGCACCTCGGTGGCGTCCGCGGAGAGGGCGAGGAGGGGGTCGAGCACAGTGTGAACTTTATGACGGGACAACACAGGGGGTCGGGGTGCCCCTTGTCCCCACCAACGGCCATAATGACTTCCGTGGCGACAGCAACTGCGACGATTCCGGCCTCCCGCCTGCACGGGCACAGCGACCGACCCAGCATGGTCAGCGTGGGCACGATCATCTGGCTCTCGAGCGAGCTGATGTTCTTCGCGGCGCTGTTCGCGTCCTACTTCACCATCCGAGCGGTGAGCCCGGAGCTGTGGGCGCAGGAGACGGCCAAGCTCAACGTCCCGTTCTCCACGGCCAACACCGCGATCCTGGTCGCCTCGTCCTTCGCCTGCCAGTGGGGCGTCTTCGCCGCCGAGCGCGGCCAGGTCGCGCGCACCGGCGGCCTGCTCAACTTCACCAGGTGGGGCCTGCGCGAGTGGTTCATCCTCACCTACGTCATGGGCGCCGTCTTCATCGGCGGCCAGGCCCTGGAGTACGCCGAGCTGATCGAGCACGGCGTGACGATCCCGAGCTCCGCCTACGGCTCGATGTTCTACCTGACCACCGGCTTCCACGGCCTCCACGTGGCCGGCGGGCTGATCGCCTTCCTGTTCGTCCTGGGCCGCACCTACCTGGCCCGACGCTTCACCCATGAGCAAGCCGTGACCGCGATCGTCGTGTCCTACTACTGGCACTTCGTCGACGTGGTCTGGATCGGCCTGTTCTTCACGATCTACGTCATCCAGTAAGCACCGAACCGCAACCGGCAAGGACTCATCGTGCGTTTGCTCAACCGAACCGCTGGACGCCTCTCCCGGCATCGTCGGGGACCGCTTGCGGGTCTCGCCGTGCTGCTGCTCGGACTGGTCATCAGCGGCTCCCTCTACACGGTCTTCTCCCCCGCCCAGGCTGACTCGCAGCCGAGCGAGACCGAGCAGGTCGCGAAGGGCAAGGAGCTCTTCCTCGCCAGCTGCTCGTTCTGCCACGGTCAGAACGGCGAGGGCGTGCCCACCGTCCGCGACGGCTACCAGCTCGGCCCCTCCCTCGTGGGCGTGGGCGCCGCTGCGGTCGACTTCCAGGTCGGCACCGGTCGCATGCCCATGGCGCAGCCGGGCCAGCAGGTGCAGCGCAAGCCACCGGTGTTCAACGACGAGGAGGTCGCCGCGCTCGCGGCCTACGTCGCCTCCCTCGGCCCCGGCCCGGCCATCCCCAACGAGTCGGACTACTCGATCGACGACCTGTCCGAGGAGGAGCGCCAGGAGGCGATCTCCCGCGGCGGCCAGATCTTCCTGACCAACTGCACCGCCTGCCACAACTTCAACGGCGCCGGCGGCGCGATGCCGCGCGGTGGCTACGCCCCGTCGCTCCACGGCGTCGAGCCCAAGTACATCTTCGAGGCCATGCTCACCGGCCCCCAGCAGATGCCCAACTTCAGCAACGGCAACCTCTCCCCCGACGAGAAGCGGGACGTCATTGCCTACCTCGGTAGTCTCGAGGAGACCCCCGAGTACGCCGGCTTCACCCTGGGCGGACTGGGCCCGGTGTCCGAGGGCCTCTTCGCCTGGGTGGTCGGCATCGGCGGACTGGTGGGCGCAGCGGTCTGGATCGCCTCGCACACGACCCGCAGCAAGAAGAGCAAGGTGAACGCGTGAGCAACGACAACTCCTCGACCCCGGAGCACCCCGTCAACGCGCCCGACGGCACCCCGGTGCCGTACGACACGCACGTGCCCACGCACCGCGAGGCCGAGCCGATCGCCGACCCGGGCCTGCCGGCCCACACGTGGCGTCCCACCGACGTCGACCCCAAGGCCGAGAAGCGTGCCGAGCGCCAGATCGCGGCCATGTTCATCGCTGCGATGGTCTTCGCCGTCCTCTTCGTGGTCGCCTACTTCACCTTCGAGGTCGGCGACAACTGGGACACCTTCGCCGGTCTCGGCGCCTCGACGATCAGCCTCGGCCTGACCCTCGGCCTCAGCCTGCTGCTCATCGGCACCGGGATCATCCACCTGGCCCGCAAGCTGATGGCCGACCACGAGATCGTCGAGATGCGCCACCCGGCGTCGTCGCCGCAGGAGGACCGCGACCTGACCGTCAAGGCCCTCAACGACGGCCTCGACGAGGCCGGCATCGGCCGCCGCCCGCTGGTGCGCAACACGATGCTCGGCGCCGTCGCCGTGCTCGGCCTGCCCGCGGTCGTGCTGCTGCGCGACCTCGCCCCCGGCAACGCCCTCGACGTCAAGAAGCTCGGCAACACGATCTGGGAGCCGGGCATGCGCCTGGTGCGTGACGTCGTCGGCACCCCGATCCGCGCTGACGAGATCGAGATGGGCGACCTTGTCAACGCCGCCCCCGAGGCGATGTTCCCGACCGAGGAGAACGGCTACCCCGAGCTCGAGGGCGCCGAGGAGCAGGCCGAGAAGGCCAAGGGCGCGATCATCATCGTCCGGATGGACCCCGAGGAGATCACCCCGCTGGCGGGCCGCGAGAAGTGGACCGTCGACGGCATCCTCGTCTACTCGAAGATCTGCACCCACGTCGGTTGCCCGATCTCCCTCTACGAGCGCACCACGCACCACGTGCTGTGCCCGTGCCACCAGTCGACCTTCGACCTCGCCGACCACGCCAAGGTCGTCTTCGGTCCGGCTGCCCGCCCTCTCCCCCAGCTGCCCATCGCGGTGGACGACGAGGGCTACCTGGTCGCGCAGAGCGACTTCACCGAGCCCATCGGGGCGAGTTTTTGGGAGCGTGAGAAGCTGTGAGCGTCGACACCAGCAAGGTCGCGACGAGCAACCGCACGAACGCCGCAACCGCGTCGAAGCCCGGTCGCGCCGGCTCGCTGGCCTCCTGGGCCGACGACCGCCTCGGGCTGGCGACGGCGATGAAGAAGAACCTGCGCAAGGTCTTCCCCGACCACTGGTCGTTCATGCTGGGCGAGATCGCCCTGTGGAGCTTCGTGGTCCTGCTGCTCACGGGCGTCTTCCTGACCCTGTGGTTCAACCCCTCGATGGGTCACGTCACCTACGAGGGCTCCTACGACCAGCTGCGCGGCGTCGGGATGTCGGAGTCGATGGCCTCGACGCTGCACATCTCCTTCGACGTGCGCGGCGGGCTCCTGATGCGCCAGATGCACCACTGGGCCGCGGCGATCTTCATCGCCTCGATGATGGTGCACCTGCTCCGCGTCGCCTTCACGGGCGCCTACCGCAAGCCGCGTGAGCTCAACTGGGTCATCGGCTGCCTCCTGCTGCTGCTCGGCACCCTCGAGGGCTTCACCGGCTACTCGCTCCCCGACGACCTGCTCTCGGGCACCGGCGTCCGCGCGGCCGACGGCTTCCTCAAGGCGACCCCGGTCGCCGGCAGCTACATGTCGTTCCTGCTCTTCGGCGGCGAGTTCCCCGGCGAGTCGATCATCCCGCGTCTCTACATCGTCCACGTGCTGCTCATCCCGGGCATCCTGCTCGCGCTGATCGCCGCCCACATGCTGCTGCTCGTCTACCACAAGCACACGCAGTGGCCCGGCCCCGGCCGCACCGAGCAGAACGTCGTGGGCTTCCCGATGCTGCCGGTGTACGCCGCCAAGGCCGGTGGCTTCTTCTTCATGGTCTTCGGCGTCATCGCCATCATGGGTGGCCTGCTGTCGATCAACCCGGTGTGGAAGTTCGGACCCTACGACCCGACCAAGGTGACGGCCGGTTCGCAGCCCGACTGGTACATGGGATGGCCCGACGGCCTCCTGCGCATCATCCCGACCGGCTGGGAGACGGTGATCTTCGGCTACACGATCTCCTGGAACGTGATGCTGCCGATCCTCATCGTCCCGCCGATGATGCTCGTCGTCCTGATGCTCCTGCCCTTCATCGAGGGCTGGATCACCGGCGACAAGCGCGACCACCACCTCCTCCAGCGTCCGCGCAACGCGCCGACGCGCACGGCGGTCATGGTGTCGCTGATGACCTTCTACGGCCTCGCGTGGGCCGCGGGCGGCAACGACATCATCGCCATCAAGCTGCACCTCAGCATCAACCAGATCACCTACTTCATGCGGGTCGCGATCTTCCTCGGCCCGGCCCTGGCGTTCTGGATCACGCGCCGCTGGTGCATCTCCCTGCAGCGTGCCGACAACGAGAAGCTGCTGCACGGCTACGAGACCGGCATCATCACCCGCTCGCCCGAGGGCCAGTACGCCGAGCGGCACCTGCCGATCACGGAGACGAAGGCCTACACCCTCACCGCGCGCGAGCGCGACGAGGTGTTCACGGTTGGGAGCGACACCGACGCCTCCGGCGTGGCCGCCCCCAACTCGCGCTCGGAGAGGCTGCGGGCCAGGCTCTCGTCGTGGATGTACAGCCACAACGTGCAGAAGCCCACGCGGGCCGAGCTCGAGGAGGCGCACCACCACGCCGAGCACGAGGCCGAGCTCCAGGCGGGGCTCGACCACCCGGTCGACGGTCACCAGTTCGACGACCACCGCCTGCGGGACACCGACGACGTGCCGCTGCGCGACCACTGATCGTCGTAGGACACCGCACGAGGGCCCGCCGGGAGTCTCCCGGCGGGCCCTCTGTTCGTCCACGACGAGCCGGTCGCTCAGTCGCCCTTGACGTTGACGAGCTGCCGCAGCACGTGGCGCACCTCGACCAGCCCGGCCGCGTCGGCCATCACCTGGTCGATGTCCTTGTAGGCGGCTGGGATCTCGTCGATGAACGCGTCGGTGTCGCGGTACTCGATCCCCGCCATCGCGGCCCGCAGGTCGTCGGCAGTGAAGGTCTTCCGCGCCCGGGTCCGGGAGTACTCGCGGCCGGCCCCGTGGGGCGCGGAGCTGAGCGAGACCGGGTCGCCCTTGCCGACGACGACATAGGACGCCGTCCCCATCGATCCCGGGATCAGGCCCGCGCGGCCCACCTCGGCGTTGATGGCCCCCTTCCGGGACAGCCACACGTCGCGCCCGAAGTGGTGCTCGCGCTCGGTGTAGTTGTGGTGGCAGTTGATCTCCTCCACCCGCTCCACGTCACCGTCCACCCACGCGGCGAACTCGCGCTCGACCCGGTCCATCATCTCCTCGCGGTTGAGCAGCGCGTAGGTCTGCGCCCACCGCATCTCGCGGATGTAGGCGTCGAACTCGTCCGTGCCCTCGGTGAGGTAGGCCAGGTCGCGGTCCGGCAGGTCCTCGCCGGCGCACAGCTCGCGGGCGACCGCGATGTGCTTCTGCGCGATCCGGTTGCCGACGCCCCGCGACCCCGAGTGGAGGAACAGCCACACTCCCCCGGTCTCGTCGGCCGTGACCTCGATGAAGTGGTTGCCCGACCCGAGGGTGCCCAGCTGGAGCTCCCACCGCTGGGCGTACGACGCCGGGTCGAAGCCCGCCTCGGCCGCCAGCTCGCGCAGCCGCACGAGCCGTCGCTCGGTGTGCTCACGGCTGACCGTGCGGTTCGCGGCGCCGGCGTTAAGCGGGACGGCCCGCTCGATCGCTTGCCGCAGCGGCCGGCGCTCGGCAGGCAGGTCGCCCACGGCGTACTGGGTCCGCACGGCGATCATGCCGCAACCGATGTCCACGCCCACGGCGGCCGGGATGACCGCGCCGAGGGTCGGGATGACCGATCCGACGGTGGCGCCCAGTCCGAGGTGTGCGTCGGGCATCAGCGCGACGTGCGGGTGGATAAACGGCATCGTGGCCGTCTGCTCCGCCTGCGCGCGCGTGTTGTCCTCGAGGATCGACGCCCAGCTGACGAGCGTCGGGGTCAGGTTCTCCATCGTCCTTCCTTCTCTGGGAGGGCCCGCTGGGTTGCGGGCCGACCCAGGACCCTACGTTCGCGGAAACGGCTTGCACCGCCCATTTCCGGTGTCGTAGGGCGAGGGTGGCGAGGAGGTCAGCTGAGCGCCGAGCCCTGCTTCCACGCGGCGGGCGGGAGGTTCCAGTCGCCGTAGCCGTTCTCGAGGGTCATCGGGCGGTCGGTGCCGGTGTACTCCACGACGTCACCGCGCCGGCTCATGGCGAAGAGCCAGCCGGCGTCGGCGGTCGACATGCCCGTGCAGCCGTGGGAGACGTTGGCGTAGCCCTGGGAGCCCACCGACCAGGGTGCGGCGTGGATGAACTCACCGGAGTAGGTGACCCGCATCGCCCAGCGCACGTCGTCGATGTCGTAGGCCTCGGGGCTGTTGCGGTTGATGCCCACCGTCTCGGAGTTCATCCGGCGGCTCTCGAACTTCTCCATGATGACCTTCACGCCGGAGCGGGTGGTGAAGCCCGGCTTGCCGGTGGTGATGGGCAGCGTGCGGAGCAGCTCGCCGTTGCTGAAGACCTGCATCTGGTGGGTCTGCGCGTTGACCTTGTAGACGTGGGCGTCGCCGACGTGGAAGGACAGCTGCCGGTCCTCCTGGCCGTAGATGCCGTTGCCGGCGGGCAGGCTGTTGAGCTCGAGGTCGACCGACACGTCGGTGCCGGCCTTCCAGTAGCGCGCGGGGCGGAAGTGCGCCTCCTGGTCGCTCAGCCAGTACCACGAGCCCGTCTGGGCGGGGGTGCTGGTGACATGCATGTGCTTCTCGAACAGGGCCCGGTCGGTGACCGGGACGTCGAACGTGACCACGACGGGCATGCCGACGCCCACGGTCTCGCCCTGGAGGGGTGCGATCGAGGCGAAGGTCTGCTCGTCGAGCGTCAGGTCGACGGTGTGGAAGGCGCGGGTGCGCTCGACCGCCTGGCCGTCGGACCGGGTCGCTGCGGCCGTGATCCGGTAGTCGGTGCCGGGCTCGAGCAGGGAGGTCGAGGTCCAGGTGCCTCCCTCGACGCGGCCCTCGACCGGCCCGGCGGGGGACGTCACGCGTACGTCGGACAGGTCGCCGCCGTCGGCCGTCACGGTCACCGGCGCGTCGATCGGCACGGCCTGCGGGTCGGTGAAGCTCGTGGTCAGGCGGACGGGGTCCACCTCGACGGCCTGCGAGGCGCCCGGAGCGTCCTGGGCAGCGTCCTGGGCGTCACCGGACGTGGTGCCGCTGCTGGTGCACGCGGCGAGGCCGGCGGAGAGCATCAGCAGCGCGGCCGCGGCCGCCGTACGACGGTGCGCGGGACGCGTGGACCTGGGCGCGCGAGTGCGCATGCGACGTGACCCCCATGGAAGAGCCGCCCGAGCGGGCGTGGAACGGAAGAACCCGTCCAGCGTACGTCGCGGACGGGTTCTTCCAGAATTCCCACCAGGGGTGGCGCGGCTCAGTGGGCGTGCTCGCCCCGGTAGTACTCGAAGACGAAGCCGCAGGTCACGATCGCACCGGCGGTGAATCCGATGATGACCAGCCACCAGGCCGACATCGCCGTGCCGTAGACGATCAGGCCCAGGGCGAGGGCGCACCACAGCGGCCACCAGGAGTAGGGCGGGAAGAAGCCCAGCTCACCGGCGCCGTCGGCGATCTCGCCCTCCTTGCGGTCCTCCGGCCGCGGGTCCATGCGCGAGGCGTGGAAACCGAGGTAGAGCGTGATCATCGCCGTCAGGAGGGCGGTCATCACCAGCGCGGAGGTGCCGGTCCAGTCCCCGGAGAGGAACCAGTAGCCCGGGGCCACCACCGCGACGAACACGGTCGTGATCCCGAAGATCCATGCCTCGGCCTTCATCGGTCCCTCTCCTCGTCGGTGCCGTCCACCGGCATGTCGGCGCGGTCGCGCAGCATCTCCTCGCGGCCGTGCACCTCGGGTGCGTCGGCCACGTTGCCGTCGCCCTCGGCCGGGTTGTCGGCCAGCTCGAGGAGCGCCACCTCAGGGTGGTGCAGGTCGAAGGCCGGCGACTCCGAGCGGATGCGCGGCAGCGTGTGGAAGTTGTGGCGCGGGGGCGGGCAGCTGGTCGCCCACTCGAGCGAGCGGCCCCAGCCCCACGGGTCGTCCACCAGCACCTTGGGCGCCTTCATCGAGAGGTAGACGTTGAGCAGGAAGGGCAGCGTCGAGGCGGCCAGCAGGAACGAGCCCACGGTCGAGATCTGGTTGAGCGTGGTGAAGCCGTCATCCGGGAGGTAGTCGGCGTAGCGACGCGGCATGCCCTCGACACCCAGCCAGTGCTGGACGAGGAAGGTGGTGTGGAAGCCCACGAACAGGATCCAGAAGTGCAGCTTGCCGAGGCGCTCGTCGAGCATCCGGCCGGTCATCTTGGGCCACCAGAAGTAGAACCCGGCGAACATCGCGAACACCACGGTGCCGAAGACGACGTAGTGGAAGTGCGCCACGACGAAGTAGGAGTCGGACACGTGGAAGTCCAGCGGCGGGCTGGCCAGGATGACGCCGGTGAGGCCGCCGAAGAGGAACGTCACGAGGAAGCCGATCGACCACAGCATGGGGGTGTCGAACGACAACGATCCGCCCCACATCGTGCCGATCCAGTTGAAGAACTTCACGCCTGTCGGCACGGCGATGAGGAAGGTCATGCCGGAGAAGAACGGCAGGTCGACCGCACCGGTGACGAACATGTGGTGGGCCCACACGGCCACCGACAGCATCGCGATGCCGAGGGTCGCGGCGACCAGGCCGACGTAGCCGAAGATTGGCTTTCGGCTGAAGACCGGCAGGATCTCCGACACGATGCCGAAGAACGGCAGCGCGATGATGTAGACCTCCGGGTGGCCGAAGAACCAGAACAGGTGCTGCCACAGGATCGGGCCGCCGTGCGACGGGTCGAACACGTGGGCGCCGAGGATCCGGTCGGCCTCGAGCGAGAGCAGCGCCCCCGCGAGGATCGGGAACACCATGATCACGAGCATGCTGGTGATCAGCGTGTTCCACACGAAGATCGGCATCCGGAACATCGTCATGCCGGGCGCGCGCATGCAGATGATGGTGGTGATGAAGTTGACGCCACCGAGGATCGAGCCGAGACCGGCCATCCAGAGGCCCATGATCCAGAGGTCGCCACCCACGCCGGGACTGCGTACGGCGTCGGAGAGCGGCGTGTAGGCGAACCAGCCGAAGTCGGCGGCACCGGAGGGCGTCAAGAAGCCGGACGCGGCGATCAGGCCGCCGAACAGGAACAGCCAGTAGCTGAACATGTTGAGGCGCGGGAACGCGACGTCGGGAGCGCCGATCTGCAGCGGCATGATCACGTTGGCGAAGCCGAAGAACAGCGGCGTCGCGAACAGCAGCAGCATGATCGTGCCGTGCATGGTGAACAGCTGGTTGTAGAGCTGGTCGTTGACGATCTGCTGGCCGGGGTAGGCCAGCTCGGAGCGGATCAGCATGGCCATCAGGCCGGCGACCAGGAACCACCCGAACGAGGTGATCAGGTACATCTTGCCGATCAGCTTGTGGTCGGTCGTGGTCAGCAGGCGGACCGCCTGCTCGCCGAGCTGCTTCTTGCGCTCCGGCGGCGGTGCCGCGGCGTGCGGGGTGGCCGTGGTTGCAGCGCTCACTCGCTGTGTCCTTCCGAGTCGTTGTCGAGACCCGCCTGCTCCCGGACGAAGCTGCCGCCGAGCACGGGCTGCTCGGAGGTGTTGCCGGCGTCGGCCAGCTCGAGGAGGTAGGCGTCGTACTCGTCCTGGCTGACGACCTCGACGTTGAAGAGCATCCGCGAGTGGGAGACACCGCAGAGCTCGTAGCACTTGCCTGCGTAGGTGCCCTCGACGGTCGGGGTGATCTGGAGCTTGTTGACCCGGCCGGGGATCACGTCCATCTTCACGAGGAACGACGGGACGCCGAAGTCGTGGATCACGTCAGGCGAGTGGAGGTTGAACTGGATGTTCTGGTCGACCGGCAGCACGAGCGTCGGGATGTCGGCACCGGTGCCGGACGTGTAGACGTAGGAGTCGTAGGCGAAGTCGTCCTGGTCGCCCGAGGCGCCGGGGTTCTGCTCACCGACGCCGTAGTTGAACGTCCACGACCACTGCTGACCGAGCACCTCGACGGTCATGTCGGGGTTGGCGTCGAGGTTGAGCACCTCGTCCTGCACCCGCACGGTGTGGAAGAAGAACACGACGCACATGAGGACCGGGGCGATCGTGTAGAAGACCTCGAGCGGCAGGTTGTAGCGCGTCTGCCGCGGCACCTCGTCGTCGCTGCGCCGGCGGAACCTCACCACGACGTAGAAGATCAGGCCCCAGACGATGACGCCGGTCACCATGGCGGCGACCCAGGCCCACTTCCAGAGCTCGTAGGTGTAGGGACCTTGGGCGCTGGCCCGGTCGGGCATCGCGAGGTTGCGGATCTGGTGCGTGTCGGCCTCGGAACATCCGGCCAGCACCAGCATCGCCGCGCCCAGCAGCGCGACCTTCAGGGTGCGCCTCACGGGCGCGCCTGGAAGGTTGGGGACTTGCAGACCCACTGACGAGCCTCTCTCTCGGTCCTTCTCGACACCACAGAGGGTATCCCCATCTGGCCGCGCCGTGCGGGGCAGGGTCGGGTGTCGGCGGATCTGCGCAGGTCAGGGTCCGTCCGGCGGCGTCCGGGGGTCCGGGCGTGGCATAAGTTGCCCTTGTGACTGCCCCTCCGGCCCGGTCCGCGGACCTCGACAGCGCGTCCTCGGCGCCGCTGCACCCCGCGGCGCGCGAGGTGCTCCTCGCCGCCCTCGACCGCGGGTACGCCGACCCGCGCCGGCTGCACCGCGCCGGTCGCGAGGCACGGCTGCTGCTCGACAACGCGCGCGAGGCCACGGCCGACGCGCTCGGCGTGCGCCCCGACGAGGTCACCTTCACCCCGAGCGGCACGCACGCCGTCCACCTGGGGCTGCTCGGGCTGCTGCGCGGCTCGCGACGCGGGAGCCGCGTCGTGGACTCCCCCGTCGAGCACTCGGCCGTGCGCCACGCGGTGGCGTGGGGTGCCGACGGCGGCACCGAGGTGCGCGTCGACCGGTCCGGGCGCGTCGACGCAGCCGGCCTCGTCGAGGGCGCCCGCTCCGCGGACGTCGCGCTCGTCGCCCTGCAGACCGCCAACCACGAGGTCGGCACCCTCCAGCCGGTCGACGGGCTCCAGCTGCCCGACGACGTCCCGCTCTTCACCGACGCGTGCGCCTCGATGGGCCGGCTGCCCCTGCCCGACGGGTGGGCAGCAGCCGCGGGGTCCGCCCACAAGTGGGGCGGGCCCGCCGGGGTCGGGGTGCTGCTCGTCCGCAAGCGGGCCCGGTGGCGCAACCCGTTCCCCGGCGACGACCGCGTCGACGAGCGCTCGACCGGCTTCGAGAACGTTCCCGCCGTCCTCGCGGCGGCGGCCTCGCTGCAGGCGGTGGTGGCCGAGCGCGACGAGGTCGGCACGCGCCAGCACGGGCTCGTGGACGTCGTACGCCGCCGGGTGGCCGCGGAGGTGCCCGACGTGGAGGTCGTCGGCGACCCCGACCGCCGCCTGCCGCACCTCGTGACCTTCTCCTGCCTCTACGTCGACGGCGAGGCGCTGGTCACCGAGCTGGACCGGCGTGGCTTCGGCATCGCCAGCGGCTCGGCGTGCACGGCCTCGACCCTGACCCCGAGCCACGTCCTCGAGGCGATGGGCGTCCTGACCCACGGCAACGTGCGGCTCTCGCTGCAGCGTGACGCCACGCGCGCCGAGGTGGACGCCTTCTGCGACGCCCTGCGCGGCGTCGTCGCCGAGATCCGCTCGCGGGTGGGCCTGTGACGGCGTACGACGTCGCCCTCGAGCTCGACTGCCGCGAGCTGCCGTGCCCGATGCCGGTCATCGAGCTCGCCCGCCACCTCGGCGACGTCGAGGTCGGCGAGCTGCTGGCGGTGGTCGCCCGCGACCCGGCCGCGGCCGTCGACGTACCGGCGTGGTGCCGGATGAAGGAACAGGACTTCGTCGGCGCGGACGCCGCCGACGACGGCGTGGCGCGCTACGTCGTGCGACGCCTCGGCTGACGTCGTGACGCCCGCCGGTCAGGGCCGGTCAGGGCCGGTCAGGGCCGGATCAGGGCCGGTCAGGGCCGGTCAGGGGCGGATGGTGCGCAGGTGCGGCTCGAAGTCGGCCGCCGCCTCGGCGCCGTAGGTCGACGCGCAGCGCTCGAGGAAGGCAGCGCGGGAGATCTCGTACTCCTGGGTGCCGACCTTCTCGACCACGTGGACGGCCAGGAGGCAGCCCAGCTGGGCGGCGCGCTCGTGGCCGAGGCCCCAGGTGAGGGCGGCGAGGAAGCCGGCGCGGAAGGCGTCGCCGACACCGGTCGGCTCGACCTTCTCGATCTCAGGGACGGCGCCGACGACGACGGACTCCTCGCCCTTGCGGTCGATCCGGACGCCGTCCGGGCCGAGGGTGACCACCCACGTGCCGACACGGGAGAGGATCTCGTCGCGGTCCCAGCCCGTCTTCTGCGTGATCAGGCTGGCCTCGTACTCGTTGGAGAACAGGATGTCCGCGCCGTCGATGAGGGGCCGGATCAGGTCACCGTCACCGAACGCCAGCTGCTGCGAGGGGTCGGCGAGGAAGCGGTAGCCGCGCTGACGGCACTCGTCGGTGTGGCGCAGCATCCCGTCGGGGTCGTCCGGGCCGATGATCACGTAGTCGGGCTCACCGACGCGGTCCACGATGGGCTTGAGCTCGATCTCGCGCGACTCGCTCATCGCGCCGGCGTAGAAGCTCGCGATCTGCGCGTGCGCGGTGTCGTTGGTGCACACGAAGCGAGCGGTGTGGCGCGTCTCGGAGACGTGCACCGAGTCGCAGTCGACGTTGTGGCGCTCCAGCCACGAGCGGTACTCGGCGAAGTCCTCGCCGACCGCCCCGACGAGCACCGGGCGCAGGCCCAGGTTGCCCAGGCCGAAGCAGATGTTGGCGGCGCAGCCACCGCGTCGTACCTCCAGGTCCTCGACGAGGAAGGACACCGAGAGCTTGTCGAGCTGGTCCACCACCAGGCTGTCGGCGAACTTGCCCGGGAAGGACATCAGGTGGTCGGTCGCGATGGATCCGGCAACGAGGAGGGACACGCCGCGGACACTACCCCGCGGTACGGCTCGGGATACGCATCAGTAGCCAATAGCGTCGACTCCATGACGACGCCCCGACGCCCCGCGCCCCTCTTCAGCGACGAGCTGGGCACCCCAGCCGAGATGGCCGCCGACGGCCGCGCGACGAGCCGCAACCTCGGTCTCCAGAGCCGCCTCGAGCGCGCCGCCCGTGCCGCTGTCACGCCGGCACCGAGCCTCCGCTTCGACGACTACCCGGCCGAGGTCGGCAAGCGCGAGATCCGGGTCTCCGACGCCGCGGCCCGCATCGCCAACGCGCTCCACCTGCACCTCGACTGACCGCACCCGAGCACGACGAAGGGCCCCAGCCTGTCGGCTGGGGCCCTTCGTGCGTGGATCAGTGGAAGCTGTCGCCGCAGGCGCAAGAGCCCGTGGCGTTGGGGTTGTCGATCGTGAACCCCTGCTTCTCGATGGTGTCGACGAAGTCGATCTCGGCACCGTTGAGATAGGGGACGCTCATCCGGTCGACGACCACGGTCACGCCGTCGAAGTCGGTGGTCACGTCGCCGTCGAGGGTGCGCTCGTCGAAGAAGAGCTGGTAGCGGAGGCCCGAGCAGCCACCCGGCTGCACGGAGATCCGCAGGGCGAGGTCGTCACGACCCTCCTGCTCAAGGAGGCTCTTCACCTTGCCGGCGGCGACAGCGGAGAGGTTGATCTGGTCGGTGCGGCGCTCAGTGGTCTCGACCTGCTCGGTCATCTCATCACTCCAGAAGTCTCGGGTACTGCTTGCCTCAATGGTCGCACACCGAGGGTTATTCCCCGGGGTCGCGGACGCTCGGTGCTGGGAACCGCCCGGCGAGGGTGGCGGCACATTGCGCCTCCGGGTGCGCGTCGAGGCCCATCTGCCGCCACCTTCCACACGGGCGCCGGCGCGGGTGGCGGCAGATTGCTCGCGGACCGACTCGCGGGGCGCGATCTGCCGCCACCTTCACGGGGTACGTCGACGGGGTGGCGCCGCGGGGATCCGACCGAGGAACGCGACCCTCCCTGCTGGGGTGAACAGTGAGTCCCGGAGTAGTCGGTGCCACTCCCGTATCCGTGCAGGATCGTGCTCCCGCCCCAGCGATCGATCCGCGTCCTCGAGGATCGTCACCGCCCGGAGGAGGACGTCGCCGCCCGTGTAGCCGCGCCGCACGAACCCCTGCCGATCGACTCGGCGGTCGCGTCGCCGGTCCCGGACCCGCCGGGACGCCTTCTCGTGCTCGTCTCCGTCGTACTCGTGGAGGGCGTTCGTCCCGACGACCCACAGATCTGCCTCGGCCACGACGAACCCGTCGGCGTCGACCAGCGCCCACTGCGGCTCCACCTCGATGTCGCACACGACGTGCAGGAGTCGGAGCAGGGACTCCCACAGCGACTCGGCTCGACCATCCACCCATGGCAGGGCCGCTCGCAGCCGCCGGCTCCCTGGGCGCCGAGTGGTCGCGATCGCCTCCAGCTCCTTCAGCGAGACCAGCTCGAGGTGTATCGCGGCGTCGATCAGCGCGACCAGGTCCACGAATCCCACCCAGCGTGCGGCTGCGACGAACGCCTCGGGCAGCGTTGCCAGACGGAGTCCACGTACGACGACGTGCTCGACCGGTCGGATGTGGCGGCTCGTGTGCACTCCACTTCGCATCGGCCGTGGATCATCCTTCGCCAGCGCGAAGAAGACAGGACATTCGTCGGGCAACGCAGGTAGCGGCACGCCGTGGACCTCGAGCGCCGTCAGCCCGGTGAAGCAGCCGATGTCCGTCATCAGCAGCTGCCACCCGGACAGGTCGTCCTCCGCCCAGGCCGGCGGATGCTCAGCCGGCGCCGGCTCGCTCGCCGGCCGGTGGACGCCGTACGTCACACCCGCCCACGCCGCTCCTCGACGGTGCCCTCTGACTGCCTCGACCTCTCCCATGTCCCGAGGGTCACGGCTGGCCGCCCGGCCGTCGCGCGGACGCAACCGAGCCTGTGGACATCGGTCCGGAGGGCCGCGCTGTGGACCAGTGTTGGCTCCGGTGCCGCCCTTGGGTGGCGGCACATTGCGCGATCTGGCCCGTCGACCACGCAATGTGCCGCCACCCTCACACCACCGCCCGCCGCACCCTGGCGGCGTACGACAACCAGCCGGGGCATCCGATGTCGCAAGCCGCCACCCTCGGCGGCGTCGGAAGCGGAGCCGCGTCAGCGCGACCAGGTGCGGGCGACGCGGGCGGCGAGGTCGGCGAGGGCGTCGGCGGGGGCACCGAAGGCGCGCTCCTCCCCCACGAGGTCGACGAGGGAGTACGCCGACTCGATGCCGAGGGCGCGCATCTCGCGCGAGCCGACCAGCACCTGCCCGGCGAGGGCGATGCAGGGGCGCAGGGCCTCCGAGGCGACGGCGGCCACGCCGTAGGGCACCTTGCCTGCCCGGCTCGAGAAGTCGAAGGCGCCCTCACCCGTCACGACCAGGTCGGCCGCGCGGGCCCGGTCGGCCAACGACACGGCGGACGCAACGAGCCCGATGCCCGGCTCCCGGCGGGCGCCGAGGACGAGGAGGGCGTAGCCGATGCCGCCGGCGGCGCCGGCGCCCTTCTCGAGGGACGTACGGCGGTCGGTGGCCGCAGCCAAGGTCTCCAGCCACCCGTCCACCTCGGCGATCCGGTCCTCGGCGACGCCCTTCTGCGGGCCGAAGGTCTTGGTGGCCCCGAAGAGCCCGGTCAGGGGGTTGTCCACGTCGCTCGCCGCGACGAGCGTGACGCTCGCCAGGCGCGAGCGTGCCGCGGACAGGTCGACCGTCGTCACGGACGCCAGCGGGCCGGCCCCGCCGTCGAGCACGCCGTCGGCCCGCGCCCCGAGGGCGGCCAGGACGCCCGCACCTCCGTCGTTGGTGCCGGTGCCGCCCAGGCCGACCACGACGGTCGTGGCGCCGCCGTCGACCGCGGCCAGCAGCAGCTCCCCCACGCCCGCGCTCGAGGCGGTCTCGACCGGCCCCGAGACCAGGTGCAGGCCGGCGGCCTGCGCGCTCTCGACGTACGCCGTCGTGCCCACCCGCAGCACCACCGCGGGCACCGGGTCACCGTGCGGCCCGCGGACCGTCACCGCGTCGAGCGACCCGCCGAGGGCCGCGTGGAGGACGTCGACGAAGCCGGGGCCGCCGTCGGCCATCGGGGCGAGGTCGAGCTCGTCGTCCGGTGCGTGCCGGCGCCAGCCGGCCGCGACCGCTTCCGCGGCCTGCACCGCGGTGAGGGTGCCGGCGAACTTGTCGGGAGCGATCAGCACGCGCATGGGTGCATCCTTGCAGCGGGGGCGTCGGGCATGCTTGTCGCATGAGCCTGGACCCCATCGTCGCCGAGATCACGGTCCCGGTGACCCCGACCGAGGCCTTCGTCGGCTTCACGGCCCAGATGGGCGAGTGGTGGGACCCCCTCCTCAGCCCCGAACCGGCCACCTTCACCGGCATCGCCATCGACCCCAACGGCCCGGTGGCCTCGGTGCACGGCGACGAGCAGTACGTCTGGGGCAAGGTCACGAAGTGGGACCCGATCGGCCACTACACCCAGGAGTTCTGGCTCGGCCACGCCGAGGCGGAGCCGACCACCCTCGACGTGAGCTTCACCGACGCGGACGGCGGCGGCACCCTGGTGCACCTCGAGCACGGCGGCTGGGCCGACGGCAGCGACGAGGTCCGCGCCACGTACACCCACTGGGAAGACCTGCTGCGCCGCTACGCCTCGCACGTGTCGTGACCGTGCCGGTCGTCCGGCCGATGCGCGAGGAGGACCTCGAGGCGTTCGCCGAGATCACCGCGACCTCCTACCACGAGGTCGACACCCGCACCCACCAGCGCGCCTGGCCCGATCCCGTACGACGTCCCGCCGCCCGCAACGGCCACTGGATCCGGCGGACGCAGCAGGCGCTGGTCACCGACCCGGGCGGCTGCTGGGTGGCCGAGGTCGACGGTGAGGTCGTCGGGGGCGCGGTGTCGCGGGTGCGCGAGCTGATGTGGATCCTGGCGTCGTTCGCCGTCCGGCCGGAGCACCAGGGCCACGGCATCGGCTCCGAGCTGATGGCGGCGGCCCTGCACCACGGCCGGGGGTGCCTGCGCGGGATGTTCGCCGCCAGCGCCGACCCCGGTGCCGTACGTCGCTACCGGCTCGCCGGCTTCGACCTCCACCCGCAGATGATGCTCACCGGCGTGGTCGACCGCAGCGCGATCCCGGTGGTGGACCGCGTCCGCGAGGGCACGGCCGGTGACGTCGACCTGATGAACTCGGTCGACCGCCGCACCCGGGGCGCGGCCCACCTCGGCGACCACGACCTGCTGCTCGCCCAGTTCAGGCTGGTCGTCACCGACCACTCCACCGGGTCCGGCTACGCCTACGTCGACGACGACGGAGCGCCGGTGCTCGTGGCCGCCACCAATCGGCGTACGGCGTCGGGGCTCATGTGGGAGGCGCTGGCGTCCTCGGAGCCCGGCGCGCAGGTCGCGGTCCACCACGTCACGGCGGCCAACGCGTGGGCGCTCGACGTCGGGCTCGCGGCCCGGATGGCGATCTACACCAACGGCTACCTGTGCCTGCGCGGGATGAAGCCGCCGGCGCCGTACCTCCACCACGGCTCTCTGCTCTAGCGCGGGCCCGGTGCCCCGGGGGGCGGGTTCAGCTCGCGGAGCCCGGCTCCAGGCGCGCCCCGGCGGCCACGGTGCCGGAGACGATCGAGTCGCGCCCCACGAGGACGAGGTCGTCGTCGTGGGCCACGCGTCGCGACGGCTCCGCGCCGACCCGCGCCTTCGCGAGCACCTCGGAGCGCTCGTCGAGCACCGCGGTGCGCACCACGGCGCCAGCGCGGATGACGCAGTCCTGCATCACGACGCTGTCGTGCACCTCGGCGCCCTTCTCCACCACGACGCCGGGACCGAGGACGCTGCCCGTCACGAGGCCGGCGACGTCGGACCCGGGCGACAGCAGCGAGTCGCGGCACTCCCCCGTCGCCCGCACGCGGGCGGCGGGCCGGTCGGGCCAGTGCGAGATGACCGGCCGGCCGGGGTGGTCGAAGACGTCCACCCGCCCTGCGAGCAGGTCACGGTGGGACTGGAGGTAGAGGCTCGGCTGGCCGACGTCGCGCCAGTAGCCGGTCAGGGGGACGGCGACGGCCCTGCCGGTGTCCACGAGGCGCGGGAGGAGGTGCTCGCCGAAGTCGCCGATGCCGCTGTCGTCGTCGTCCGCCTCCGCCGAGAGCTCGCGGCGCAGGTCACGCAGCGTCTCGAGCAGCGCTTCGGTGTCGTAGAGGAAGATCTCGGTCGCGACCGTGCCGGCCGAGGGCCGTGACGGCTTGTTCTCGACGCCGGTGATGATGCCGTCGCGGCCGGCGAGGACCACCACGTTGTCCGAGGCGTCCTTCTTGGTCACCTCGCTCGTCAGCACGGTGGCCACGCGACCGGCGGCCAGGTGCTCCTCGACGACGGGGGCGAGGTCCATGTTGAAGACGTGGTCCGCGCTGCAGACCGCGAGCGTGCGTGCCCCGAAGGCCTCGATGTCGGCCGACATCCGCAGCAACAGGTCGCCGTTGCCGTGGGCGAAACCGCTCTCGGTCGCCGGGCCGGTGCCCGTCTGCGGGACGATCCGGCGAAAGCCTCCTCGGTTGCGGTCCAGGCTCCAGGGCCGACCGCCGGAGAGGTAGTCGTCGATCGAGGTCACCTGGTACTCCAGCGAGACCCAGACGTCGGCCAGGTCGGCGTGCACCAGGCCCGAGAGGGCGAAGTCGATCAGGCGGTGCACCCCGCCGTACGGCAACGCGGGCTTGGCGCGCTCCCGCGTCAGCACGTCCATCCGAGACCCCTGGCCGCCGGCCTGGACCAGGGCGAGCACCTCACCGCGTCGTGGCATGGGCGAAGCATGGCACCCCCAGGGGAACGACGCGCCCACCCCGGCGGGTCGGTCGTGCCGAGGGGTCCCGGCTCGACCACCGACGCGTCCCGGTCCGCGTGCGGCGAGCACCCGCCGGGCACTCCGACCCACCGCTCTAGGATCGCCCCATGAGCCTCGTCGACCTGCCGCTCCTCCCCCTCGGCAAGGGCCGCGACCTCGACGCCGAGCGAGGCGTGGAGTGTCCCGGCGACCTGCCAGCGGCGTCCGACCCCGATCTCGTCGCCCGGGCGCGTGCGGCCAAGGAGGCGCTCGGTGAGCGGGTCTTCGTCCTCGGCCACCACTACCAGCGCGACGAGGTCATCCAGTTCGCCGACGTCACCGGGGACTCCTTCAAGCTGGCCCGCGACGCGGCCGCTCGTCCCGACGCCGAGTTCATCGTCTTCTGCGGTGTCCACTTCATGGCCGAGTCCGCCGACATCCTCACCTCCCCCGCCCAGCAGGTCGTCCTCCCCGACCTCGCCGCCGGCTGCTCGATGGCCGACATGGCCCGCCTGCGCCAGGTCGAGGACGCGTGGGACGCGATGGCCGACGCGGGCATCCAGGACGCCGTGGTCCCGGTGACCTACATGAACTCCAGCGCGGACATCAAGGCGTTCTGCGGGCGCAACGGCGGCGTCGTCTGCACCTCGTCCAACGCCGACGTCGCGCTGGACTGGGCGTTCCAGCAGAAGGCGCACCTCGAGGGCGGGGCCAAGGTCCTCTTCCTGCCCGACCAGCACCTCGGCCGCAACACCGCGGTGCTCCAGATGGGCATCGGCCTCGACGAGTGCGTCGTGTGGGACCCCCTGCAGCCCGGGGGCGGCCTGACGGCGGACGAGCTGCAGCGGGCGCGGATGATCCTCTGGAAGGGCCACTGCTCCGTGCACGGCCGCTTCTCCGAGGACGTCGTCGACGAGCTGCGCGCCCAGCACCCCGGCATCCACGTGCTGGTCCACCCCGAGTGCAAGCACGAGGTGGTGCTCAAGGCCGACCTCGTCGGCTCCACTGAGTTCATCATCAAGACCATCGAGGCCGCCGAGCCCGGCACGGTGTGGGCCATCGGCACGGAGCTCAACCTGGTCAAGCGCCTCGCCGACGCCCACCCCGACAAGACGATCGTCTTCCTCGACCGCAACGTCTGCTACTGCTCGACGATGAACCGCATCGACCTCCCGCACCTCGTCTGGGCGCTCGAGAGCCTCGTCGCCGGCACCGCGGTCAACCGGGTCACGGTCGACCCCGACACCGAGGCAGACGCGCTCGTGGCGCTGCAGCGGATGCTCGACCTGCCCGGCAAGTCGCACCGCGACTGAGCGACCGGGTGGGGACGACCATGGCACGGCGGCGGATCTCCGACTCCGAGCGACGCAGCCGGATCGCCGTACGCCACGCGCTGGCGCCGGCGCACCGGCTTGCCGACGTCGCCGCGGTGACGCGTGCGATGACGGTCCTGCACGCGACCGAGGCGGCCACCGTGCACCTCGCGGTCGCCGCCCGCGCGGAGGGCCTCGAGCCCGAGGACGTCGACACCGAGCTGTACGACGCCCGGTCGGTGGTGAAGCAGCTCGCGATGCGACGGACCCTGTTCGTCTTCCCGCGCGACCTGCTGCCCGCGGCCTGGGGCAGCGCCTCGGCGCGGGTCGCGACGTCGGAGCGCAAGCGTGTCGCCAAGGCGATCGCGGCCGCCGGCATCGCGCCCGACGGCGAGGCCTGGCTCGACGCCGCCCGTGACGCGACCCTCGCGCGTCTGGCCGCGGGGCCGGCGACCACCGCCGAGCTGCGCGCGGAGGTCCCGGAGCTGGCCGGGTCGGTCGGCGGCACCTCCGACAAGCCGTGGGACCGACCGGTGCCGGTCGCCCCGTGGGTGCTCACCCACCTCGGGCTCGAGGGGAAGGTGCTCCGAGGCCGCAACGCCGGGCACTGGCGACTCAACAAGCCGACCTGGACGACCTCCGAGGACTGGTTGGGCGTCGTGCCCGAGCCCCTCGAGGAGGACGCCGGCTACGCCGAGCTGGTGCAGCGGTGGCTCGGGACCTTCGGTCCCGGCACCGCGGCCGACATCCAGTGGTGGCTGGGGTCGACCAAGACCGCCGTCACGCGCGCCCTGGCCGACCTCGGCGCCGTCGAGGTGGAGCTCGACGACGGGTCGACGGGCTGGGTCCACGCGTCCGACGAGGACACCGGACCGGTCGAGCCGTGGGCGGCGCTGCTGCCGGCGCTCGACCCCACGGTCATGGGCTGGAAGTCGCGCGACTTCTACCTCGACCCGGCCCACGTGCCGTACCTCTTCGACACCAACGGCAACGCCGGGACCACGGCCTGGTGGGACGGCCGCATCGTGGGGTGCTGGGTCCAGGACGACGAGGGAGTCGTGCGACTGTCGCTCCTCGAGGACGTCGGGCCGGACGGGCTCGCCGCGCTGGAGAACGAGGCACGACGGCTCACCGCCTGGCTCGACGGCACGGTCATCGGCAACGTCTACGCCTCGCGGCAGATGAAGCACGCCCGGCTGCCCTGACGCCCGGCCGTCAACCTCGGGACCGGCTCGGGGGTCGCTCAGGGATCGGCGCGGGGCAGCTCGAACCAGAACAGGGTCCCGCCGCCCTCGCGGTCCTCGACGCCCATCCGGCCGCCGTGGGCCTCGACGATCCGCCGACAGGTCGCCAGCCCGATGCCGGAGCCCTCGACCGTCTTGTCGAGGCGTGCCAGCGGCGCGAACACCCGCTCGCGCTTGTCGTCCGGGATCCCGCGGCCCCGGTCGCGGACCTCGACGCGGTGGTGGCCGTCGATCGGCACGGAGTCGACCTCGACGTCGGGCTGCTCCCCCGGGACGGTGAACTTCGCCGCGTTGTCGACCAGGTTCATCAGCACCGAACGCAGCTGTCCGGCGTCGCCGCGCACGAGCGGCAGCTCTCCCACGTCCACCTGCTCGCGGGCGATCCGCCCGGCGAGGTCGTCGAGCGCCGACCGCATCTCCGCGGCGAGGTCGACGACGTCGTCCCCCGGGGCCTGGCCCTGCTGCGCGAACTCCAGGAGGTTGTTGATGAGGTCGGTCATCCGGTCCACGCCGCGGCGCGCGCGGGCCAGGGTGTCGAGCAGGTCGGGCTCCTCGATGTCCAGCTCGAGCGTCTCGAGCGACAGCGAGATGGACGTCAGCGGGTTCTTGAGGTCGTGGCTGACCTGGCCGGCGAAGTGGGCGAGGCGTTCGTTGGACGTGCTGAGCCGGGCGTTGGCCTCGCTGAGGCGGCGCGAGGCGAGCTCGAGCTCGAGGACGTCCACGACGCGGTCGGCGAGCTGGGCCAGGCCGCGGGCCGCCTCGGGGGTCACCACGTGGGACCGCTCGTCGAAGACGCAGAGGGTGCCGATGGTGACGCCGGAGGGCGTCGTGAGCGGGTGGGAGCCGTAGTACCTCACGTTGGCGATCTCGCCCGTGGTCCACGGGTTGTCCGCGAACCGCAGGTCGTCGCCGGCGTCCTCCAGCATGATCGGCGCGCCGCTCTCCACCACGAGCCGGCACATCGCGTGGTCGATCGGCGAGTCCTCGCCCTGGAAGCCGGTCGTCGCGACCTGGTGCTGGGAGTGCGAGCCCAGCAGGTTGATCGCGGCGAAGGGCACGCCCGCGACCTGGGCGGCGAGCTGCACGAGGGAGTCGAGCTCGCGGCGCGGCGCCGCACCGAGGACGTCGTACGCCGCGATCGAGCGGTCGCGGGCCTCGCCGTCCTTCACAGGCCCGGGGCCTTCCAGACCGCCAGCCAGCGCTGCAGGTCCGGCTCCATGGGCAGCTCCTTCGTCAGCAGGTCACGCACGGACAGCTCGAGCAGCGTGTCGCGGGTCTGCTCACCGGTGGGCGCGAACGGGTAGAACGTGCCCTGCTTGTAGAGGTAGGTGAGCCCGAAGCGCTGCCCCGCGGCGTTCGCGAACGGGACCAGCGAGCACAGCAGCCCGGCGTCGAAACCGTTGAGCTCGAGCGTGGTGTTGACGGCGTGGAGGTCGGTGCACAGCCCCGACACGTCCTCCTTGTCACCGCTGACGACGAGCCATGAGAAGCCGAAGTCGTCCTGGGTCACCTCGACGTCGGGCGCCTCGGCGTCGTCCCGGATGAGCGCCAGCACGTCGGCCTGGGCCTGGGCGAAGGCCGCCCCGGCCGCCGCGCGGTAGCAGACCGACCCGGTGCCGGTGGGCTCGAACCCCAGCGAGGTCTGGAGCGTGATGGCCGCGCTCGGCACGAGGAAGAGCGCGTCGAGGTTGTTGCGCTTGGGCTGCGTCCGCGCGCGCATCGCCTCCCAGAGTCCCATCGCGTCCCCCTCAGCCGGTCGGCCGGCCGAGCTCGGCCTGGATGCGGGCGAGCTGCTCGAGCCGCCGCTCGAGGGGCGGGTGGGTGGCCATCAGGCCGCTGATCCCGCCGGCGAACGCCGGGACGATGCACAGCGCGCTGGCCGCGTTGGCCGTCCGCAGGTCCTTCGTCGGGATGGCGGCGGCGGACTCGCCGCTGATCTTCTGCAGCGCCGAGGCGAGGGCGGCCGGCTTCATCGTCAGGTAGGCCCCGGACCGGTCGGCGCACAGCTCGCGGTAGCGCGAGAGCACGCGCAGCATCACGAAGCTCACGGCGTAGACGAACAGGCTGACGAGGAGCACCACCAGGGCCACCGGGAGACCGCTGTTGTTGTTGCTGCGGGAGCGGCCCATGCCGCCGAACTGGGTGAAGCGCATCAGCAGCCCGGCCGCGATGCCGGCCGAGGAGGCGATCGTCATCACGAGCACGTCGCGGTGGGCGACGTGGCTCAGCTCGTGGGCCAGCACGGCCTCGAGCTCCTCGGCATCGAGGGTCTGCAGGATCCCCGTCGTCACGCAGACGACCGAGCGGTCGGGCGAGCGTCCGGTCGCGAAGGCGTTGGACACGGGCAGGTCCGACACACCGACCCGCGGCTTCGGCATGTCGGCGAGGGCGCAGAGCCGGTCGATCATGCCGTGCAGCTCGGGCGCCTCCTCCGGAGTCACCTCGCGGGCGCGCATCGCACGCATCGCGACCTTGTCGGAGCTCCACCACTGCCAGAAGGCGATGCCGATCGCGATGACCGTGACCATGACGGCCCCGCCGGCGCTGTTGACGTAGGAGATGACCAGCGCGACGAGGCCCACGAAGAGCGCCCCGAGCAGGAACATGGTGAGGGTCATCCGGGCGGTCAGCCCGGAGTCCTTGATGAAGCGTGAGGTGGCCATGGGGAAGGTCTGGCCGGCTCAGCCAGGGATGAGGCCGTCGTCGCCCAGGAGCTCACGGACCTCGTCGATCGTCGCGTCCGGCGGCGGCAGGATCAGGTCGGACTCGTCGAGCGAGTCGAGCTGGTGGTGCGATCCGTTCGCCCGCACGGCGGACAGCAGTCCGTGCAGGGCGGTGCGGAACATCGCCTCGTCGCCCGAGTCGACGGCCTGCTCGATCTGGTTGTCGAGGCCGTTCAGGGCGTCGAGCGCATGGTCGTCGAGGTCGTACTGACCCTCGCCGAGGATGCGGACGATCATGCGCGTCCGCCCTCGTTGCTCTCGCCCTCGGCGCGCACGGTCTCGGGCTGCTCGGCGAGGATGTCGCCGCCCTCGTCGCCGGACTCGATGGCCTGCGGGGTGGAGCCGGCCTTGAGCCGCGCGAGCTCGGCCTCGACGTCGGAGCTGGAGCTGAGGGCGTCGAGCTCACGGGAGATGTCGTCACCGGCGTTGAGCTGGGAGGCGTCGTCGAGGGCGCCGGAGGCGATCAGCTCGTCGATGGCCTGCCCGCGTGCCTGCATCTGGGCGGTCTTGTCCTCGGCACGCTGGATCGCGAGGCCGACGTCGCCCATCTCCTCGCCGATGCCCGACATCGCCTCACCGATGCGCGTCTGCGCCTCGGCGGCGGTGTAGGTGGCCTTGATGGTCTCCTTGCGGGTGCGGAACGCCTCGACTTTGGCCTGGAGGCGCTGCTGCGCCAGGACGAGCTTCTCCTCCTCGCCCTGGAGCGTGGCCTGCTGCTCCTTGAGGGCGGTGATCTGCGACGTGAGGCCGGACTTGCGGGTGAGGGCCTCGCGGGCGAGGTCCTCGCGGCCGGCACCGATGGCCTTCTCGGCCTGTCCCTGGAGCTTGGCCGCCTGCTGCTCGAGCTGGTTGACCTGGAGCTCGACGCGCTTGCGGCTGGTGGCCACGTCGGCGACACCGCGCCGGACCTTGGAGAGGAGCTCGAGCTGCCGCTGGTAGCTGTAGTCGAGGGTCTCGCGGGGGTCCTCCGCCTTGTCCAGGGCCTTGTTGGCCTTGGAGCGGAAGATCAGGCTGATGCGCTTCATGAGACTCATCGGGGTGGAGACCCTCTCTTGGTCATGCGGGGGTGGTGGCTGGGACGACTGGACTGACCTCCTCACCCTAGAACCAAACCCAAGGCGGAGGTAGGGCATCCCGCGACGCCGTCCCCGGCGGGTCGCGGCGATAGGCTGGTCCCACCATCCGTTCCGCCCCCGTCCGTCCCTCCCGAAGCCATGTGAAGGCAGCACGCGTGTTCCGTCGTACCAACTCCGAGCCGGAGACCCCCACCACCGAGACGAAGGCGGGCGGCAAGGGCCGGCCCACGCCGACGCGCAAGGAGGCCGAGGCCGCGGCCCGCGCCCGGGCCAAGGTGCCCCGCACGCGCAAGGAGCAGGCCGCCGCCCAGCGCGCCGCACGCGGCGACACGTCCCGCAAGATGCGCGAGGCGATGAAGACCGGCGACGAGAAGTACCTGCCGGCCCGCGACCGCGGTCCCGTGCGCCGCTTCATCCGCGACTTCGTGGACTCGCGCTTCTCGTTCATCGAGCTGATGGTCCCGCTGCTGATCGTGTCGATGGTGCTGGGCTACTCCGGCAGCCAGAGGATGGTCCAGCTCGGCAACACGGTCCTGTTCACCACCTTGGTGGTGATCGTCTTCGACATCGTGATGCTCCGCTTCCGCCTGCGTCGTGAGCTCGCCCGCCGGTTCCCCGGCGAGCCGACGAAGGGCACCACCCTCTACGCCGCGATGCGCTCCCTGCAGATGAAGTTCCTGCGCCTGCCCAAGGCGCGGGTCAAGATCGGCGAGAAGCTCCCCGAGACCTATCGATGAGCCCGCGCTGATGTCGCACAGCCACTCCCCGTCGGGCGGGGGCCCGAGCGCCGACGTGTCCGTACGGGTCGCGTGGGCCGACGACGCGTCCGCGATCGCCGCCGTCCAGGTCCGCGCGTGGCCCGAGCTCTACGCCGGCCTGCTGCCGGCCGAGGTGCTGCCGACCGACGTCGACGCCGTCGCCGACCAGTGGCGGCAGGCGCTCACCCGCCCCGCCGACGCCCGCAACCGGGTGCTCGTCGCCCTCGAGCGCAACCGGGTGGTGGGCTTCGCGCTGACCTCCCCCGCCGCCGATCCCGACTGCGACCCGGTCTCCGACGGCGAGCTGGCCGAGGTCACCCTCGACCCCAAGGAGCGCGCGAAGGGCCACGGATCCCGCCTGCTGCAGGCGGCGGTGGACACCCTGGCGGCGGACCGCTTCACGCGGGCCGTGACCTGGGTCAACGCCGGCGACGACGCGCTGCGGACCTTCCTCACCGAGGCCGGCTGGGCACCCGACACGGCCCACCGCGAGCTCGACCTCGACGGCACCGGCGCGACCACGGTCAAGCAGGTACGCCTCCACACCGCGATCGCCTGACGCCGCCGCGGTCGCGTGACCCGATCGGGGTAACTCACCCCTAGCGGCACTTGTTTTTCGTGTGACGCACGTCACCATGGAGTGACCGGCCGCCCGGCCGGCACACCACGGGGGTCCAGATGCTAGGTCCGCTTCCCGCTCTGCACAGGTACCTGCTCGTCCTCGCCGCACTCGTCGTCTGCGTCGGCATCGGCCTGTGGTTCGGTGCCGTGCCGGAGCTCCCGCTCAACCTGCGCCTCGGCCTCGTCGCGGGTGCCGCGGCCGGGGTCGGTGCGGCGTTCGTGCTCGTCCACGACTTCCACCACCAGCAGCAGGGACGCGCCGCGCGCGCACGCCGTCGGCCCTGAGCTCGGCCCTGAGCGTCGGACCTTGAGCGTCGGCCCTTGGGCGTCGGGCCCTGGGCGTCGGCCCCTGGACGGAACGACGGGTCGGTCCGCGCGATGACCTAGCCTCGGGTCGTGTCCGATGCTGCCCTCAGTCCCGCTGAGCGCTCGGCGATCGTCCGCGACAGCCTGGCCGTGGGCGTGGCCACCGGGGCGTACGGCTTCGGGTTCGGCGCCGTGTCGGTCGCCTCCGGCCTGAGCATCGCCCAGACGTGCGTCCTGTCGCTGCTGATGTTCACCGGCGCCAGCCAGTTCGCCCTGGTCGGGGTCGTGGCCGCGGGCGGTGCCCCCGTGTCCGGCGCGGCGACGGCCCTGCTCCTCGGCACCCGCAACACCCTCTACGGCCTGCGGATGGCGCCGCTGCTGCGCTGGCGTGGCTGGCGACGGGTGGCGGCCGCCCACGTGCTGATCGACGAGTCGACGGCGATGGGAGTCACCCGCGAGACCACCGAGGGCACCCGCCTCGGCTTCCTGACGACCGGCGTCTCGGTCTTCGTCCTGTGGAACCTCGCCACCGCCGTCGGCGCGGTCGCCGGCGACGCCGTCGGGGACCCCCGCACGTTCGGCCTCGATGCCGCCGTCGGCGCCGCGTTCCTCGCCCTGCTGTGGCCGCGGCTGCGCGACCGGCGCAACGTCCTCGTCGCGGTCCTCGCAGCGGCCGTCGCGCTCGCGGCGGTGCCGGTCACCCCCGCCGGCGTACCCGTCCTGGCGGCCGGCGGCGTGGCCCTGCTCGTCGGGATCCTCGGCAAGCGGCACGACCCCACCGAGATCCCCGGGCGCGACGACGTGGCAGGGAGGCACCCCTGATGTGGACCGCCGTGCTGCTCGCCGGCGTCGGCTGCTACCTGCTCAAGCTGGCCGGCCTCTCGCTGCCGGAGCGGGTGCTCGCGCACCCCACGGTCGAGCGGGTCGCCGACCTGATCCCCGTCGCACTGCTGGCGGCGCTGGTCGCCGTGCAGGTGTTCTCGTCCGGCCCGGAGCTGCGCGTCGACGCCCGCGTCCTCGGCCTCGGCTTCGCGGTCGTCGCCCTGCTGCTCCGCATGCCGTTCCTCGTCGTGGTCGTCGGGGCGGCCGTCGTGGCGGCCGGGGCCCGTCTCGTCTGACCCCGGCACGCGCAGGACTCAGCCGACCGAGACGGCGCTCCACGCGGCGGCCACGGCACCGTGCTGCGCCGAGCCGGCGCCGTACAGGTCGCGCGCCGCGTCCAGCGTGGCGGTGCGCGCGCCGGCGTACGTCGTGCCGGACGTCATGTAGACCGTCAGCGCGCGGTACCAGATCCTCGCCGCGGCGTCGCGGCCGATGCCGGTGACCGACGAGCCGTTGCAGGTCGTCGAGCTGTGCGTCACGCCGCCGATCGTCTTCGCGCCGCTGCCCTCGGCGAGCAGGTAGAAGAAGTGGTTGCCGATGCCGGAGGAGTAGTGCACGTCGACGTCCTTGGCGCTGCTGCTCCAGCAGTCGAGCGAGCTGCCGTCGGCCGACGGGCGGTCCATCCGGCGGAACCCGGCGTGCTGCTTGAGGTCGAACTCCTCGCCGATGAGGTAGTCCGCCGGGTCGTTGGCGTTGGCGGCGTGGAACTCGACGAGGGTCCCGAAGATGTCCGAGGTCGCCTCGTTGAGGCCGCCCGACTCACCGGAGTAGGTGAGGTTCGCGGAGTTCTCGGTGACGCCGTGGGTCATCTCGTGGCCGGCGACGTCGAGGGAGACCAGCGGGCCGAAGTCGACGCCGTCGCCGTCGCCGTAGGTCATCTTGCTGCCGTCCCAGAACGCGTTGACGTAGCCGTTGCCGTAGTGGACCCGGTTGAAGGAGCCGCGCCCGTCGTCCCAGATGCCGTTGCGCCCGTGCACGGCCTTGAAGTAGTCCCAGGTGACGTTGGAGCCGTACTGGGCGTCGGCGCCGGCGCTCGACCGGTTGCTCGCCTGGCCGTTGCCGAAGGTCGTCGACGTCGAGGTGAAGGTCGTCCCCGCCGAGCACCCGGCACCGAAGATCTGGCAGAAGATCGAGTCCTCGGCGTTCTTCATGTCAGTGGTGTAGGTCCCGCCGCGCGTCGCGTCCTCGAGCCTGTACGACGAGCCCGACCCGCTGACCTGCAGCGGGACCGTGCCGCTGTAGAGCGTCTGGCCCTGGCCGTCGACGTTGACCACCTGCTGCTCGCTGCGGATGACCTCGCCGGTGCGGGCGTCGACGTAGGTCGCCAGGCGTGAGGGAGTGCCGTCGGCCTGGGTGCCGCCGGTGACGACCTCCCACGCGAGCCGCGGCGTCGCCCCGGTGGCGTCGACGACGAGCTCGCGGGCCTCGGCGCGGTCGTCCCCGCGGACCGCTGCGGTGCGGGCGTTGCGCGCGAGGACGGTGCGGGTGGCGGTCGCCTTCGCGAGCGTGGCGTCCGTGTCGACCGTCAGGGGGGCGTCCAGCGTCTGGCTGACGCCGTCCCAGCCGCCCGCTGCGTCACGGTGGACGACGAGGTCGCCGCCGACGACCCGGAGGCCGTCCAGGGTGCGGTCGAACCGCACGTGCGTGCTGCCGTCGGGGTCGACGAGCGTGGAGCCGGCGACGAAGGCCTGGCCGTCCGCGCTGCGCGCCGCACCCGGGTGCCGCTGGAGGGCGGCGAGGGCGCCCTGGACGACGTCGGCCCTGCCCGCGGCGGGCGCTCCCTGGGCCGTCGAGGCGGTGGTCAGCGGCAGCGCCGCCGCGGTGGCGGCGATGGCGAGCGCGGCGAGTCCTGCAGTTCTGCGCATGGTGGAGCCTTCCGAGAGGTGAGCCGGGCACCCGAGCGGTCCCGACACCACGCCAACGAGAGGTCGCGACGCCGGGTTACGCCCCGCCCGGGTGCCGGAGACCCCCGCGGGCCGGACTCAGATGTCGAGGAAGGCGTCGAGCCCGATGGTGAGGCCGGGGTGGTCGCCGATCGCGCGGATGCCGGCGAGCACGCCGGGCGTGAAGGAGACCCGGTCGAGGGAGTCGTGGCGGATCGTCAGCGTCTCCCCCGCCGTGCCGAGGACGACCTCCTGGTGCGCCACCAGGCCGCGCACGCGCAGGCCGTGCACCCGCACGCCGTCGACGTCCGCGCCGCGCGCACCCTCGAGGCCGGTGGAGGTCGCGTCGGGCATCGGTGCGCTGCCGGCCTCGCGGCGCGCCGCGGCGATCATCTCCGCCGTGCGACGGGCGGTGCCGGACGGCGCGTCGGCCTTGTCGGGGTGGTGCAGCTCGACCACCTCGACCGACTCGAAGAACGGGGCGGCCTGCGCGGCGAAGCGCATCATCAAGATCGCGCCGATCGAGAAGTTGGGGGCGATGAGGACGCCCACACCGGGCGCGTCGGCGAGCCAGGCGTCGAGCTGGTCGAGGCGGGGCTGGTCGAACCCGGTCGTGCCCACGACCGCGTGGATGCCGTGCTCGATGCAGTAGCGCAGGTTGTCCATCACCACGTCGGGGTGGGTGAAGTCCACGACCACCTCGGCACCGGCGCGCGCGAGCTCCTCGACGTCGTCGCCGGCGTCGACCGAGGCCACCAGGTCGGTGTCGTCGGCGGCCTCCACGGCACGACAGACCTCCGACCCGACCTTGCCGCGGGCGCCCAGCACACCCACCCGGAACCGTTCCCGGACCTGTGCCTCGTCTCCTGTGCTCACGGGCCCCACCGTATCGGCCGAGACGCTCGGCGAGTGGCGGTGGCTGACTCGCGAACACCCGTCTGGCAGGCTGTGGGCCATGCCTGCCCCGACCATCCCGCCGCGCATCAAGTGGGCCGTCGACCTCATGGACGTCCAGCCGGCCGACCAGGTCCTCGAGATCGGGTGCGGCCCCGGCGCCGGCGCCGAGGCGATCTGCGCCAAGCTGGAGACCGGCAAGCTCTTCGCGATCGACCGCTCCGAGTCGGGCGTCGACCGCACCAAGCGCCGCAACCAGAAGTACGTCGACGCCGGCCGGCTCGTCGTACGCCAGATCGACCTCGCCACGCTCCGCGTCCCGGTCAAGCGCCTCAACAAGGTCTTCGCCTTCAACGTCAACCTGTTCTGGGTGCGGGCCTGCGACGACGAGATCGCCCTCCTCCACGAGCGGGTCGTCCCCGGCGGCGCTGTCTACCTCTTCTACGAGGCCGCCCGCCCCGAGCTGGTGCCCAACATCGTGAAGAAGGCCTCCGAGAACCTCCTCCGCGGCGGGTTCCGGGTCAGCGTGGTGGAGCAGAAGGCTCCCCCGGTCATCGGCATCATCGCCAAGCGCTGAGCGCTACTTCGCCGGGCCCACGACCGCGAGCAGCTCGGGCTGGGTGAAGAGCTCCTTGGCGAGGGTGGCCACGTCCTCGGTGGTGACGGCCTCGATGCGCTCGACGACCTCGTCGATCGTGAGCAGGTCGTCGTGGACCAGCTCGGCCTTGCCGATGCGCGACATCCGCGAGCCGGAGTCCTCGAGGCCGAGCACGAGCCCGCCCTTGAGCTGGCCCTTGCCACGCTCGACCTCCTCGTCGGTCAGGCCCTCGGCCGCGACCTTGGCGAGCTCGGCACGCACGGTCTCGAGCACGGCGTCGTACTTGCCGGGCAGGCAGCCGACGGAGACGCCCACGACACCGGCGTCGGCGTGGTGGGTGGCGAAGGAGTAGACGGAGTACGCCAGGCCGCGCAGCTCGCGCACCTCCTGGAACATCCGCGACGAGGTGCCGCCGCCCAGGGCGGTGTTGAGCACGCCGAGGGTGTAGCGGCGGGGGTCGGTGCGGGTCAGTCCCTTGACCCCGAGGACGAGGTTGACCTGCTCCTGCGGGCGGATGGTGCGCGCCTCGCCGGGGTTCACCTTGCGGGCGCGCTCGGACTGGGACAACGGGGTCGGCTCGGCCTCGCCCTCGAGGAAGCCGCCGCGGCCGAAGGCCTGCCGCACCTGGCGGACGACGGTGGCGTGGTCGACGTTGCCGGCGACGGACACGACCATGTTGGCGGGGCGGTAGTGGCGCCGGTAGAAGCGCTGGATCTGGGCGCGGGTCATCGCGGTGATCGAGGCCTCCGTGCCCGCGATCGGACGACCGAGCGGGGTCTCGCCCCATGCCTGCAGGGCGAAGAGGTTGTGCACCACGTCGTCCGGGTCGTCGTCGTGCATCGCGATCTCGTCGAGGATGACGTCGCGCTCGGCCTCGACGTCGGCCTCGGTGAGGGTGGAGGCGGTGACCATGTCACCGAGCACGTCGACCGCCGTGCCGAGGTCCTCGTCGAGGACCCGCGCGTGGTAGACGGTGTACTCCTTGGTGGTGAAGGCGTTGAACTCGCCACCGACCGCGTCGAGCGCCACGGAGATGTCCATCGCGGTGCGCTCGGGGGTGCCCTTGAAGAGCAGGTGCTCGAGGAAGTGCGAGCAACCGTGCAGGGTGGGCGTCTCGTCGCGGGAGCCCACCGCGACCCACACGCCGATGCTCGCCGAGCGGGTGCCGGCCATCTGCTCGGTGACGATGCGCATGCCGCTGGGCAGGACCGTGCGCCGTACGCGCGAGGTGACCGCGCCGTCGGCGTCCTTCACGGTGTGGAGGGTGCGGGTGGTGCCGTTCTTCTGCACGGGGGTCCTTCCGGGGCGGAGCGGGGCGGAGCAGGGGTGAAGCGCCACGACCGGCCGGCCAGACGGCCGACCGGTCGTGGGTGGAGCAGGAGCCGTCAGGTCACTCGGCGTCGACGGCCTCGGGGGCGTCGGCGGACTCCTCGGAGCCGGCCTCGTCCTCCTCGACGACGGGGACGAGCGACAGCTTGCCGCGGTCGTCGATCTCGGCGATCTTGACCTGGACCTTCTGGCCGACGGCCAGGACGTCCTCGACGGCCTCGACGCGCTTGCCGCCGGCCAGGGCGCGGAGCTTGCTGATGTGCAGCAGGCCGTCCTTGCCGGGCATCAGCGAGACGAACGCACCGAAGTTGGTCGTCTTCACGACGGTGCCGAGGTAGCGCTCGCCGACCTCGGGCATCGTCGGGTTGGCGATCGCGTTGACCGCGGCCTTGGCGGCCTCGGCCGCCTCGCCGTTGGTCGCGCCGATGTAGACCGTGCCGTCGTCCTCGATGGACAGCGTCGCGCCCGTGTCGTCCTGGATCTGGTTGATGACCTTGCCCTTGGGACCGATCACCTCGCCGATCTTGTCGACCGGCACGCGGACGGTGATGATGCGCGGCGCGTGGACCGACATCTCCTCAGGAGCGTCGATGGCCTCGGCCATCACGTCGAGGATCGCCAGGCGCGCGTCGCGGGCCTGGGTCAGCGCCGCCGCCAGCACCTCGGCAGGGATGCCGTCGAGCTTGGTGTCGAGCTGCAGCGCGGTGACGAACTCACGGGTGCCGGCGACCTTGAAGTCCATGTCGCCGAACGCGTCCTCGGCACCGAGGATGTCGGTCAGCGCGACGTACTGCGTCTCGCCGTCGACCTCGTCGGAGATCAGGCCCATCGCGATGCCGGCGACGGAGGCCTTGAGCGGCACACCGGCCTGCAGCAGCGACAGGGTCGAGGCGCAGACCGAGCCCATCGAGGTGGAGCCGTTGGAGCCCATGGCCTCGGAGAGCTGGCGGATCGCGTAGGGGAACTCCTCGCGGGAGGGCAGGACCGGCAGGAGGGCGCGACGCGCCAGTGCGCCGTGGCCGACCTCGCGACGCTTGGGCGAGCCCACGCGGCCGGTCTCGCCGGTGGAGAACGGCGGGAAGACGTACTTGTGCATGTAGCGGCGGTACTTCTCCGGGGACAGCGTGTCGAGCTGCTGCTCGAGCTTGAGCATGTTGAGCGTGGTGACACCGAGGATCTGGGTCTCGCCGCGCTCGAACAGTGCGGAGCCGTGCACGCGCGGGATCACGTTGACCTCGGCGTGCAGCGGGCGGATGTCGGCGAGGCCGCGGCCGTCGATGCGGACCTTGTCGCGCAGCACCCGCTGGCGGACCAGCTGCTTGGTGAGCGAGCGGAACGCGGCACCGATCTCCTTCTCGCGACCCTCGAACTGGCCGGAGAGCTTCTCGAGGAGGCCGGTCTTGATCTCGTCGACCTTGAGCTCGCGCTCCTGCTTGTCGCCGATGGTCATCGCGGCGGCGGTGTCGTCCTTGGCGGCCGACTCGACGGCGGCGTAGACGTCGTCCTCGTAGTCGAGGAAGACCGGGAAGTCCTGGACCGGCTTGGCGGCCTCGGCCGCGAGCTGCGACTGCGCCTCGCACAGCTGCTTGATGAAGGGCTTGGCGGCGTCGAGGCCACCGGCCACGACCTCCTCCGTCGGCGCCTGGGCGCCGCCCTGGACGAGCGCGATGGTGTCCTCGGGCGCCTCGGCCTCGACCATCATGATGGCGACGTCGCCGGACTCGGTGACCCGACCCGCGACGACCATGTCGAAGACGGCCGACTCGAGCTGGGAGTGGGACGGGAAGGCGACCCACTGGCCGTCGATGAGGGCGACGCGGACGCCGCCGACGGGGCCGGAGAAGGGGAGGCCGGAGAGCTGGGTCGACAGCGACGCGGCGTTGATGGCCAGCACGTCGTAGGGCTGGTCGGGGTCGAGCGCCATGACGGTGATGACGACCTGGACCTCGTTGCGCAGGCCCTTCTTGAAGGTCGGGCGCAGCGGGCGGTCGATGAGGCGGCAGGTGAGGATCGCGTCCTCGCCCGGGCGACCCTCGGAGCGGAAGAAGGAACCGGGGATCTGGCCCACGGCGTACATCCGCTCCTCGACGTCGATCGTCAGGGGGAAGAAGTCGAAGTGGTCCTTGGGCGTCTTGCCGGCGGTCGTCGCCGACAGCAGCATGGTCTCGTCGTCGAGGTAGGCCGTGACGGAGCCGGCGGCCTGACGGGCCAGCAGGCCGGTCTCGAACTTGACGGTGCGCTTGCCGAACTTGCCGTTGTCGAGGACGGTCTCGACAGCGGAGATGATGGGTTCACTCATGGAAGCAGGATCCTGCTTTCTCTTCGCGGAGCGATCCGCGGCGTCCACCCCTCATGTGATGGACCATCGAAGGTCCCGCGGGGCCGGTCTTCGATCGAGGCCCGCAGATCGGGCAGCCGTGGGGCTGCGGATCTGAAGGCCACTACCGAGGACCGGGCGACGAGGCGGGTCGCTCCTGTTGGGTGTTGTTTCAGTTGTGCCGGGTCGACACTAGCGCGGCGCGGCCCGGATGTGAGAGGAGCGGCTCCCCGTGGCGGGGAGCCGCTCCTTCGCTCAGCGGCGGAGGCCGAGGCGCTCGACGATGGAGCGGTAGCGCTCGATCTCCGTCTTCTGCAGGTAGTTGAGCAGGCGGCGGCGCTGGCCGACCAGGAGCAGCAGGCCACGACGGCTGTGGTGGTCGTGCTTGTGCTCCTTGAGGTGCTCGGTGAGGTGCGAGATGCGGTGGCTGAGCAGCGCGATCTGGACCTCGGGGGAACCGGTGTCACCCTCGGTCAGGGCGTACTCGGCGATGATCTTCTTCTTGGTCTCCGCGTCGGTACCAATCGACATGGGGGCTCCTTCGGTTCTCGTTGCGCGGCGCGCCCGGGCCTGTTCACCGGGGCACTCTGGTTCCGCGGCCGTCATGACGGCGTGTCGCCCTGCTGGGCAACCGGCTGAGCGTACCAACGAGGCGGTCGGCTCCTCCAATCCGCGCGCGGACGCGCAGGGGCCCCCGCCGTGCGTCGGCGGGGGCCCCGGTCACGCGGACCTCGAGCGGCTCAGACGGCCGGCGGGGGCGGCGGGTCGGACTCAGTGGTCCGCTGCGTCGACGCCTGGCGGCCCTGCGCGTCGGTGGTGGTGGCGGTCGTGGTGTGGCGCCGCTTGGTGTTCTGCTGGATCACCGTGAGCACCAGCCACAGCACTCCGGCCAGGACGAGGATCCATCCCAGGGTGGTGACCTCGAGGGGACCCACCTGCTGCTGGTTGAACGCCAGCGCGAGGATCAGTCCCACGACGATCAGGCCGATCGGCCCTCCGAAACCCATGACGTGCTCCGTTTCTGTTGGTGGATGCTGCCCGGCGACCGTATGGCCAGGACCGGGCCCGGCAGAGTCTGGCGCGCGGGTCGCTCCGGTGTCATCCCCCTGCGGGGGGTGCGACGTGCGACGATCGATCGCATGGAGAAGCGGATCGGCGTCTGCAACCTGTGCGAGGCGATCTGCGGCCTCGAGCTGACGATCGAGGGACGTGACGTCGTCGGCGTGCGCGGCAACCGGGCCGACCCCCTGTCCCGCGGGCACGTCTGCCCCAAGGGGGTGGCGATCGCCGACGTGTACGCCGATCCCGACCGGCTGCGGCGCCCGGTGCGGCGCGTCGGCGAGGGTGCCGACGCGCGGTGGCAGGAGATCGGCTGGGACGAGGCGTTCGACCTGGTCGCCGACAACCTCGCCCGCGTGATCAACGAGCACGGCGACGACGCGCTCGGCGTCTACCTCGGCAACCCCAACGCCCACAGCCTCGGGTCGATGACCCACGGCACCGCGATGTTCAAGTCGTTCCGCACGAGGAACCGCTTCTCCGCCACCTCGGTCGACCAGCTCCCCCACCAGCTCGTCGCCCACCTCGTCTTCGGCCACCAGCTCTTCCTGCCGATCCCCGACATCGACCGGACGTCGTGGTTCCTCGTGGTCGGGGGCAACCCGATGGCCTCGAACGGCTCGTTGATGACGGTGCCCGACTTCCCCCAGCGCCTGCGCGACCTCCACGCGCGCGGCGGGAGGATGGTCGTCCTCGACCCGCGTCGCACCGAGACCGCCAAGGTGGCCGACGAGCACCACTTCGTCCGGCCGGGCACCGACGCGTGGGTGCTGCTCGCCATGCTGCACGTCCTCACGGCCGAGGCCTCCCCCGAGACCGCGCCCACCGTGGCGTCGTACGTCGACGGGCTCGACACCGTGGTCGAGCTGGTGGCCGACTTCACCCCCGAGCGGGCGGAGGCCTTCAGCGGGCTGCCGGCGGCGGAGATCCGTCGGCTCGCGCGCGAGCTGGCGGCGGCCGACGCCGGCGTCGTCTACAGCCGGATCGGCGTCTCGGCCGGCCCGTGGGGGACGGTCTGCCAGTGGGCCGTCACCTGCCTGAACGTGCTCACTGGGAACCTCGACCGCCCGGGCGGGGCGATGTTCACCACCCCGGCGATCGACGCGGTGGGCACCGGGCTGATCGGGCGCGGGCACCACGACGCCTGGCGCTCGCGCGTCCGCGGGCTGCCGGAGACCGCGGGCGAGCTGCCCGTGGCGGCCCTGCGCGAGGAGATCGAGACGCCCGGGGAGGGCCAGGTCCGGGCGCTGCTCACCGTCGCCGGCAACCCGGTGCTGTCGACGCCCGACGGGGCGCGGCTCGACGGGGCGCTGCGCGCCCTCGACTTCATGGCTGCCGTGGACATCTACGTCAACGAGACCACGCGGCACGCCGACGTGATCCTGCCGCCCACCACGGCCCTCGAGCGCGACCACTACGACGTGGTGTTCCACCTGCTCGCGGTGCGCAACACGGCCCGGTTCACCCCCGCGGTGTTCGACAAGGAGGCCGACCAGCGCCACGACTGGCAGATCTTCCGCGAGGTCACGCTGCGGACGGCCGCGCGCCTGGACCGCAAGCCGCCGCTCAAGAAGCGGCTGGTCCGACGGGCCCGGCTGACCGCGAGCCCGACCTTCCTCGTCGGGCAGCTGCTGCGCCGCGGGTCGAGCGGCGTCACCCTGGCCAAGCTCCGCAAGCGACCGGCGGGCATCGACCTGGGTCCGCTCCGCGGCGGCCAGCTGCCGGCGCGGCTCCCGGCCCGCAGCAAGCGCGTCGACCTGGCGCCCGCCCTCGTGGTCGAGGACGTGGCCCGGCTCGCCGCCGTCGGGGCCCCGGCGGGCGACGAGCTGGTCCTCATCGGCCGGCGCCACCAGCGCGACTGCAACTCCTGGATGCACAACTCCGAGCGGCTCACCCGCGGCCGGCCGCGCCACCAGCTGCTGATGAACCCCGACGACCTGGCACAGCGTGCGATCGAGGACGGCTCGCGAGTCCGGGTCACCTCACGCGTCGGGTCGGTCGAGGTCGAGGTGGCCGCCTCCGACGACCTGATGCCGGGGGTGGTCTCGCTTCCCCACGGCTACGGGCACGCCGGTGACGGCGTCCTGATGTCCCGCAGCCGCGAGGTGCCGGGCGTCTCGGTCAACGACCTGACGGACCCCGAGCTGCTCGACGTGTCGGGCAACGCCGCGCTCAACGGCGTACCCGTCGCGGTCACCGCCTGCTGAGGTCGGCCGGGGGCGTCAGGCGCTGACGTCGCCCAGGACGGCGAGCACGTCGTCCGGGGTCTGCGCCGCGTCGAGCGCCGCGATGCTGGCGTCGTCGGTGAAGGCACCGGCGAGCGCCTGCAGCACGGTCAGGTGGTCGTCGCCCGCGCCGGCGATGCCGACGACGTAGCGGGCCGGGCTGCCCTTCCAGTCGATCGGCTCGTCGTAGCGGACGAACGAGATCGCGGTGTGGCGGATCAGCGCCTTCGCCTCGTTGGTGCCGTGCGGGATGGCGAGGCCGTTGCCCATGAACGTCGAGACCGAGGTCTCGCGCTCGTGCATGGCGTCGACGTAGGCCTCGTCGACCGCACCGCTCGCGACCAGCAGCCGGCCGGCCTCGGTGATCGCTGCGTCCCTGTCCGTGGCCCGGCCGCCGAGGACGATGGCCTCCCTGCTCAGTACGTCGCTCATCTGGCGTCTCTCTTCCTCGCAGTGTCGGTGGGTGGGAAATCAGGGGTGGAGCCATGAGACCACACGCCCGCGTCGGCGGGTGGTCACCGAAGGTCGGGCCCGGCCCCCACGGGGGGAGGGCCGGGCTCGACCGCCCGGAGAGTCCTGACGCCGGGCGTCAGGTGCCGTTGTTCTCGCGGACCAGCTCCACGATCTCGTCGTAGCGCGGGCTGGCCATGAAGTTGTCGACCGAGACGTGCTCGGCGGACGGTGTCTTCTGGCGGGCCCGGTCGGTGAGGTCCTGGTGGCTCACCACGAGGTCGTAGCTGTCGTCGAGGTTCGCGATCGCCTTGTTGACGACCGTCACCTCCGGGTGTCCGGCGTCCTGGATCTTCTTGCGGAGCACCGAGGCCCCCATGGCCGAGGACCCCATGCCGGCGTCGCAGGCGAACACGATGTTGCGGATCTCGCGGGTCGCGGTCGCCGTGGCCGTGGCGGCACCACCGGTCAGGGCACTGGCGACCGACGACTTCTTGCCCTTGTTGGCCTCCATCTGGGCGGTCGCCGCGGTGAGGTCGCCCTCGTCGTCGGACTTGTCCATCTTCAGCAGCACCGACGCCACGAGGAGCGTGACGGCCGCGGCGCCGAAGACACCGAGGGTGACACCCAGGTAGTCACCCCTGGCCGTCTGGGCGTACACGGCGAAGATCGAGCCGGGGGCGGCGGGCGCCCGGAGGCCGACGTCGAACCCCACGTTGATCGCGACGCCGGTCATGCCGCCGGCGATCATGGCGAGGATCAGGCGCGGCTTCATCAGCACGTAGGGGAAGTAGATCTCGTGGATGCCGCCGAAGAACTGGATGATCGCGGCACCCGGGGCGGTCGCCTTCGGCACTCCCCGGCCGAAGAACGAGTACGCCAGCAGCAGGCCGAGGCCCGGTCCGGGGTTCGCCTCCAGCAGGAACAGCACCGACTTGCCGGTGTCCGCGGCCTCGGCGAGACCCAGCGGGGTCAGCACGCCGTGGTTGATGGCGTTGTTGAGGAAGAAGACCTTGGCGGGCTCGATGACGATCGAGGTGAGCGGCAGGAGGCTGTTGTCCACCAGCCACTCGACCGCGTTGCCCAGGACCTCCATGACCTCGTTGACCACGGGGGCGACGACGTAGAACCCCAGGAGCGCCATCACGAAGGCCAGGATCCCGGCCGAGAACATGTTGACGAGCATCTCGAAGCCGGCCTTGACCTTGCCGTCCCAGATGGCGTCGAGCCGCTTCATGACGTAGGCCGACAGGGGGCCGAGGATCATCGCGCCGATGAACATGTGCACCTGGCCGAGCGGCGGGTCGCCGGCCGGGAGGTCGGCGTTGAAGTTGGCCACCAGCAGGTCGGACCCCGCGATCGCACCCATCACCGCGAAGCCACCGACCACGGCACCGCGGTCGCCGTAGACCATGCGGCCGCCCGTCGCGGCGATGAGGATGGGCAGGGCGTAGTGGATGATCGGGCCGACCATCGTGGCGAGGTCAGCGTTCGGCAGCCAGCCGACGTCGATGACCAGGGCAGTGAGCAGTCCCCACGCGATCAGTGCCGGGATGTTGGGCATGATCATGTTGGAGAGGAACGTGCCGAACTTCTGCACGCGCACCCGAGCACCGGAGCCGGTGGGGGCCTGGAATTCAATGGCCATGCTGATGTCCTCCAGTCGAACGCGGGGGTGAGCCCCGTCACATGATGTCGCGATTAAACCTCACGTTCGGGCATGTTGCCAAGCATTCGGGCATGATTTGTGCCCGACCTTGTGGCTTTGTCTGCTAGCCGCCCAGCTGGCTGTCGAAGAGAGCCCGCTCGACGTCGCCGTTCCACGTGCCTCCGGGGCCCAGCTTCGCGGCGACCTCCGGGAGGCTCTCCCCCAGCTCGTCGAGCCCCATGAGGGGCAGGTCGTGGATCTGGGGGAAGATCAGCACCTTCCCGGAGTAGCTCCCGTCGACCAGTGCCTGGAGGCCGTCCTTGGCCGCCCGCATGCCGCCGACGGCACCCACGATGGATCCCGGCGAGAGCGCACCCTGGTCGGCCAGGTCCACGACCTGCTGCTGGTCGTGGATGGTCAGTCCCGACGTCCCGGTGTACTGCGCGTTGTCCAGGTAGACCGCGCTCAGGTTCATCGGCGCCATCGTGCCGTTGGGGACACCGGCGAAGAAGACCAGCATGCCGTCGGACCGCATCAGGGTGTCGGCCTCGGCCATCACCGCGGCGATGGGGACGCTGACCACCACGTCGTCGGCCCCCCGGCCGTCGGTGAGCTCCATGACGAAGTCGCGGAGGGACCGGTCGGCGGTCTGGGAGTTGAAGGTGATCAGCTCGCAGCCGTTGCTCTCCGCCAGGTGGGCCAGCCGGTCCTCGAGAGCCTTCAGGCGTTCGTCGCTCACCTCCGTGGCGACGATCCTGCGGGGGCCGTCCGGCTGCTGGATGGCGCGCTGCACGTGCATCAGCCCCATGGGGCCGCCGGCGCCCACGAAGACGGTCGTGCCCCCGGAGCGCAGGTCGCAGCGGTTGCGCGCCTCGCCGTAGGAGGCGGCGATGTCCGGTCCCCGGCCGCCGATGTAGGCGGTGTAGTCGTAGTGCAGCCGGCCCACGTCGGTGTCCACCAGGCCGTCCAGCTCGGTCTCGCCGACCAGGTTGAGGGTGCCACGCCGGGCGATGCGGGTGGCCACGGCGCCCACCGTCGCCGCGGAGCGGGGGTCGAGCATGACGATGTCGTCGAAGCCGGCGCCCCCGGTCAGCTCGTCCACCAGCGCCTGGTGGTCATCGGTGCCGAGGCCGTCGCGCACGACCGTCGTGGCGGACGTGGCCTCCACCAGCCTCGCCACGGAGTCGGGGACGTCGGTCAGGACGATGGTGGCCGGCGCGTCCAGGCCGGCGGAGAAGGCGTACTCCCGCTCGTCGCCGGGCCGGCCGACGATCCACATCGTCCCGCCGGACCTGGGCTCGAGGCGGCGACGCTGCGTGTAGGCAGCCATCACGCACCCCCACGGCTCCAGCGTCGAGGCCTCGGCGTACCCCATCGTGTCGGGGAGGGGCAGCAGGCAGGCACCGTCGTCGGTGTCGAGCATCTCGGTGCCCATCAGGTGGTACTGGATCAGCCCGCCGGGGATGGTGTAGCCGTACGCCGTGCTCTTGCCGTCCTGGTAGATGTCGGGCTGCACGGCCAACCGCTGGCCGGGGTGGTAGCGGTCCTTGAGGTGGTCGCCGACCTCGATGACGGTGAGGCTCACCTCGTGCCCCAGCCGGGTGGGCTCCTTGGCCAGGTCACGGTTGTAGAGCTTCGGGTGGCTGCCGCCCTGGCGCATGATCTTCACGTCGGAGAAGCAGAGGCCCACGCTGTCGATGCGGACCAGCATGTGGTCGGCGTCGGGCCTGGGGACCGGGACCAGCTCGGGCTGGCCGTCCCGGCCCATGTTCTCCTCGCCCGCGCCCCACAGGTGCCAGGCCCACGCCTCGTCCGGCAGGTCGAGGTCGGCCGCCCGGTAGCGGTCATACGCTGATGTCATGCTTCCTCCGTCTCGGGTTGGATGGAGCCTCCGAGGACATCACCAGCGCCGCGGGCCGGAGACAGGTCTCCCGGGGCCGGTCCCGCCCGACAGGGGCGAGGAGTTCGTCGGCTCAGTGCCCGAGCAGCTCGCGGACAGCGGCACGGGCGGCCATCGGGTCGGGGGCGCCGAGCGCGGCCTCGGCCGCCGCCTCGCACGTCTCGAAGGTGACCCTGCCGAGCTGGGCGCCCACCGGCCGTACGGCGCGTGCGGCCATGGAGAGCGAGGTGATGCCCATCCCGATCAGCGCCGTCGCGAGCAGCGGGTCGGCGGCCGCCTCGCCGCAGACCCCCACCGGCTTGCCGGCCTCGGTGCCGGCGTGGGCGGTGATCGCGATCAGCTGCAGCACCGCCGGCTGCCAGGGGTCGGTGAGGTGGGCGAGGTCGGTGGCCATCCGGTCGGCGGCCATGGCGTACTGGGTGAGGTCGTTGGTGCCGATGGAGAGGAAGTCGACGACCTCGAGCATCCGGTGCGCGAGCAGGGCCGCGCTGGGGATCTCGACCATCACGCCGGCCTTGAGCCCGCGGGCGCGGACCTTGGCGGAGAAGTCCGCGGCCTCGGCGACGGTCGCGACCATGGGCGCCATCACCCACGTCTCGGTGCCGGTGCGCTCGGCCGCCGCGGCGATGCCGTCGAGCTGGCGCTCCATCAGGCCGGGGTTGTCGAAGCTCAGCCGGAGGCCGCGGACGCCCAGGGCGGGGTTCTCCTCGCCCTGGTGGGTGGCGAAGGCGATGGGCTTGTCGGACCCGGCGTCGAGGGTGCGGACGACGACGTAGCGCCCGTCGGAGTAGGGCGCGAGGACCCTGGCGTAGATGTCGGCCTGCTCCTCGACGCTGGGCTCCTCCTTGCGGTCGAGGAAGCACAGCTCGGTGCGGAACAGGCCGACGCCCTGCACGGGCTCGCCGCCTGCGGACTCCGCGCTGGCACCGTCGGCGACGTTGGCGAGCAGCTTGACCGGCATCCCGTCCGACGTCGACGCCGGACCGCTCCAGCTCGCGAGCTCCTCGCGCAGCCGGTGGCTCTCCTCGACCCGCGAGCGCGCCTCGTCGGGATCGGTGCCCTGCTCGATGGTGCCGGTCTCGCCGTCCACGACCACGAACGTCCCGGCCGGGAGCTCCATGACGCCGGCTGCCCCGACCACGCACGGGATGCCGAGCTGGCGGGCGATGATCGCCGTGTGGCTGGTGGCGCCGCCGCGCTCGGTGACGAGCGCCGTGACCAGCTCGGGGTCGAGGCCGGAGGTGTCGCTCGGGGCCAGGTCCTCGGCCACCAGGATCGACGGCTCGCTCGGGGTCGGCACCCCGGGAGCGGGCTCGCCCACGAGGTGCGCCACCACGCGTCGCTCGATGTCGCGGAGGTCGGTGACGCGCTCGGCCATCAGGCCGCCCATGTTGGTGAAGATGGTGACGAACTGCTCGACCGCACCCTGCACCGCGGCGACCGGACCCTGCCCGGCCTGGAGGTTCTTCGCCACGCCGGAGCGCAGGCCCTTGTCCCGGGCCAGCCCGGCGCTCGCGGTCAGCACCTCGGCCGCCGCGCCCTGGGCGGAGGCCGCCTTGCTGGTGAACGTGTCGGCCACGGCGGCGACCGCCTCGTCGTACGCCCCCAGCGCGGCGTCGGCGTCGGGGAAGTCGCCGTCCCCGAAGCGTGCGATCGCGTCCGGCGAGACCTCGCCGCGCACGTGGAGGACAGGTCCGGCGGCGACTCCCGGGACGACCGGGGTCCCGCTGAGCGTGGTCGCGGATGACTCGGCGGATGTGGTCATGGACACACCGTAGAACACCCGGTTGTTGACAAGCAACACATTCGGGACTAAAACAACACATACACAGATCGCCGGGTCGAGGCACGTGGAAGGTGGACCGATGTACGCGGAGGAGCGCCAGCAGGCGATGGCCCACCTGATCAGTCGGCGCGGCCGGCTCTCGGTGGTCCAGCTGGCCGAGCAGTTCGAGGTCACCACCGAGACGGTGCGCCGCGACCTGTCCACGCTCGACCGGATGGGCCTGGTCCGACGCGTCCACGGCGGCGCCGTCCCGGCCGGCTCGCTCACCGTCATCGAGTCGGGCATCGGCGAGCGCGACCAGTCCAACACGCAGGCCAAGGAGGCCATCGCCAATGCCGCCGTCTCCCAGCTGCCGCCCCCGGACTCGGTGGTCGTGATCGACGCGGGCAGCACCACCGCGCGCTTCGCCGCCGCGCTCCCCCGCGACCACCGCCTGACCGTCATCACCCACGCCGTGCCGGTCGCGACCCGCCTGGCCGGGCTGCCCCAGATCGAGCTCCACCTGCTGCCGGGCAAGGTGCGTCCCACGACCCACGCCGCCGTCGGTGCCGAGACGGTCGCCGCGCTGTCCGACCTGCGCGCCGACGTCGCGTTCATCGCCACCAACGGCCTCACCGTCGGGCACGGGCTGACCACCCCCGACAGCGACGAGGCGGCGACGAAGCGGGCGATGATCGCCTGCGCGCGCAAGACCGTCGTGCTGGCCGACTCCACCAAGCTCGGCGTCGAGACCGCCGTCCGGTTCGCGACCCTCGACAGCCTCGACGTGCTCGTCACCGACAGCGACGTCGAGCCCGCCGACCGACGGGCGCTCGAGAGCGCCGGCATCGAGGTGGTGGTCGCATGATCCTCACCCTGACCCCCAACCCCAGCATCGACCGCACGGTCGCCCTCGACGGCGAGCTGTCCCGCGGCCAGGTCCACCGGGTGGCGTCGGTGACCTCGCAGGCGGGCGGCAAGGGCGTCAACATCTCCCGCGCCGCCGTCACCGCCGACATCCCCAGCATCGCCGTGGTGCCCGCCGCCAAGGAGGACCCCTTCGTCCTCGAGCTGCTCGGCGCCGGCATCGACTGCCGGCCGGTCCGCCCCGCCGGTGACGTGCGCGTGAACCTCACCATCACCGAGCCCGACGGCACGACCACCAAGCTCAACTCGCCCGGCGCCGAGGTGCTCCCCCTCCACCTCGAGCTGATGGCGCAGGCCGTGCTGGTCCGGGCCTCGAGCGCCGACTGGACGGTCCTCGCCGGGTCGTTGCCCGCGGGTGCCCCGCCGGACTACTACGCCGAGCTCGTACGACGACTGCGCGAGGTGGGCGGCCGCGTGGCCGTCGACACCAGCGACGCGCCCCTGCAGGCGCTCGTCGACGCGCTGCCGGCCTCCGCGCCCGACCTGATGAAGCCCAACGGCGAGGAGCTCGCCTCCTTCACCGGCGGCGACACCGACGAGCTGGAGAGCGACCCCCACGCGGCGGCCGCGGCCGCCCGCCAGCTCATCGACCGCGGCGTCGGTGCCGTGCTCGCCACCCTCGGCGGCAACGGCGCCGTGCTGGTGACGCCCGACGGCGCCTGGCACGCCACCCCGCCCCCCACCACAGTCGTGAGCACCGTCGGTGCGGGCGACTCCAGCCTCTTCGGCTACCTGCTCGGCGACATCCGGGGGCTACCCGCCCCGGAGCGCCTGGCACTGGCCGTCGCCTACGGCAGCGCCGCCGCAGGACTCCCCGGAACCACCATCCCCCAGCCCTCACAGCTCCGCACGGAGCTGGTCGGCGTCACCGCCCTCACCCCCTCTACGGGAGGCACAGCATGACCCCACTGATCACCACCGACCTCGTGCGGCTCGGTGCCGACTGGGGCTCGGACAAGCACGACGTCATCCGCGCCCTCGCCGGCGTCGTGGACGACGCGGGCCGAGCCACCAGCAGGGACCAGCTCGTCGAGGACGCGTTCGCACGCGAGTCCACCTCCGCGACCGGGCTGCCCGGCGGCATCGCCATCCCGCACTGCCGTACGACCGGCGTCGAGGTCCCGACCCTGGCCTTCGCGCGGCTCGATCCGCCCGTCGACTTCGGCGCCAAGGACGGCCCGGCCGACCTGGCATTCCTCATCGCGGCGCCCGCCGGCGGCGACGCCGACCACCTCACCATCCTCACCAAGCTCGCGCGTGCCCTCGTCAAGCCCGCCTTCACCGACGCGCTCCGGGCGGCCGAGAGCGACGAGGACGTCGTCGACCTGGTCACCCACGAGCTCGGCGAGCCCGCACCCGCGCCCAGGCACGCCGCCCCCGCGTCGGGAGCACCGTCCGGCACCGCCGTCCCCGGCGGTGGGGAGACCACCGCTCCCGCGCACGCCGCGAGCACCGCGGCGCCCGCGGCGACGGCCACGGCGGCCCCCGCGGCCACGACGTCCCTCGTCGCGGTCACCGCCTGCCCCACCGGCATCGCCCACACCTACATGGCCGCCGAGGCCCTCGAGGCGGCCGCCGCGCGCGCCGGGGTCGACCTGGCGGTCGAGACGCAGGGATCGGTGGGTGCGAAGCCGCTGCCGCACGACACGATCGCCCGCGCCGGAGCCGTGATCTTCGCCGTCGACGTCGGCGTGCGGGACCGCTCCCGGTTCGCCGGGAAGCCGATGGTCAGCTCGAGCGTGAAGCGACCGATCGACGACGCCGACGCCATGATCGCGGAGGCGCTGCGCTACGCGGCCGACCCTGCGAGCGCGCCGCGCGTGGAGGGCGATGCCTCCGGCGGGGGCGATGACGTCGCCGAGGAGTCATGGGGCGGACGCATCCGGCGGATCCTGATGACCGGCGTCTCCTACATGATCCCGTTCGTCGCGGCGGGCGGTCTGCTGATCGCCCTGAGCTTCCTGCTCGGCGGCTACGAGATCGTCGGCCCCTACGGCGACATCGCGGTGAACTACGGGATCTTCAACCTCCCCGACCCCCAGGCCCTCGGCCTCGACCACGCGCTGTTCGACTCGGGGCTGATGGCCTACCTGGGCGCGCTCTTCTTCATCATCGGCAAGACGGCCTTCGCGCTGTTCCTGCCTGCCCTCGCCGGCTACATCGCCTACGCCATCGCCGACCGGCCCGGCATCGCGCCGGGCTTCGTCCTGGGCGGGCTGTCCGCCAACCTGTTCAACGTGCAGACCTCCGACGGGGTCGCCTACCCGGCCACCGGGTTCATCGGCGCGATGATCGGCGGCGCGCTCGCGGGCATCGCGGCCCACTGGATCGCGAGCTGGAAGGTGCCGTCCTGGGCCCGTGGCCTGATGCCGGTCCTCGTCATCCCGCTGTTCGCGTCGGTGCTGGCCGGTCTGGCGATGCTCATCGTGCTCGGCAGGCCGATCTCCTGGCTGATGGACCAGCTGACCGAGGGGCTCAACTCGATGTCCGGCAGCAGCGCGATCCTCCTGGGGATCGTCCTGGGCCTGATGATGGCGTTCGACATGGGTGGTCCGCTCAACAAGGTCGCCTACACCTTCGCCGCCGTCGGCGTCGGAGGCGCGTCGTTGGCCAGCGACGCACCCGAGCTCCAGATCATGGCCGCGGTCATGCTGGCCGGCATGGTGCCGCCGATCGCGCTGGCGCTCGCCACGGTCCTGCGACCCAAGCTGTTCAACGTGCCGGAGCGGGAGAACGGGAAGGCCGGCTGGCTGCTGGGGCTGTCGTTCATCACCGAGGGGGCCATCCCCTTCGCCGCGGCCGACCCGCTGCGCGTGATCCCGGGCATCATGCTCGGCAGCGCCGTCACCGGCGGACTGTCGATGGCGATGGAGGTCGGCGTGCGCGCACCGCACGGAGGCATCTTCGTGCTGTTCGCCGTCGAGAACGTCCTCGGCTTCCTGATCGCGCTGGTCGCCGGCGTGGTCGTCGGTGCCGTCGCCGTCATCGCCCTCAAGTCGATGGGCACCAGCGACGCCGACGTCGCTACCGTCTGAGCACACCCAACGCCCGCAGCAACGACCACCACCAAGGAGCACCATGCCCAGCAAGTCCGTCGTCGTCGGCTCCGCCGTCGGCCTCCACGCCCGTCCCGCCGCGATCATCGCCGAGAAGGCCGCCGAGCTCGGCTCGGACGTCACCATCAACGGTGTCGACGCCAGCTCCTCGCTGATGATCATGACCCTGGGTGCCGGCAACGGTGACACCGTCGAGGTCGCCGGTGACGACCAGTCCGCGGTCGACACGATCGCCGCGCTGGTCGAGCAGGACCTCGACGCCTGATCGCAGGCACTGCCGTCGTGGGCGGTGCGCCAGCCACGTTCCGTACGTCGGACAGGTGGCTGACGCACCGCCCGCGTGCGTTTCCGGGCCCGACACGCGCATGAGCGGTGGCCCAGCCACCTCCGGAGCCGCAGCCACGTGGCTGGGGCACCGCCCGGGTCGGCGTCAGCGGCGCTCGCGGGTGACCAGGTAGACCGCGCGCATCCCGACCGCCCGCTCGAGCTGGCTCTCCACGACGGAGAAGAACTGCCGCCGGTAGGTCTCGTCGGTGACGGCCGAGACGGTGAAGTAGAAGCCGCTGAAGGACGCGAGGAACAACGACACCTTGACCAGCGAGAGCGACACGTTCGACAGCAGCGGCGCCTGACCCACGGTGTCGGCACCGGTCCACGCGAGCTGCGTCTCGGTCTCCATCACCAATGACCCGAACAGCATGAAGAACACGAAGACGGTCACCGACAGCAGCAGCACCTGCACCGACTGGATCACCAGCAGCACGAGGATGAGGTTCCAGCGCTCGAAGCCCGAGACCTGGGCGTGCTCCTGCGGGTCGACCAGCGGGTCGGCCGCGACCTCCCGGCTGGCCTGCTCCAGCGGCGTGCCGGCGCAGGCCCGCACGACGAAGTCGTCGTCGACCTTGTCGTCGACCCGGTCGACCTCCTCGGGCAGCCGCACGAGCAGGAACAGCACGGCCAGGCCGAACATCAGCAGCACGGTCAGCCACAGCAGCCCGAACGGCAGGTTGGTGGTCATCTGCCAGGCCTCGGCGTTGACGAAGAGGAACGTGACGAACACGAGCAGCAGCGGCAGCGCGCGCGAGGCCATCGGCACGAGGAAGCGCACGCTGCCCAGCGTGCGGGACAGCGCGAAGCCCAGGATCGGGCGCGCGTGCAGCGCCGTGGCGGCGTACCAGAGGAGGGCGAGGCCGGCGACGGAGAGCCAGACCGCCGGCCCGGCCTCGTACGGCGTCTCGGTGGCCCACGCCAGCAGGCCGACCCCCGCCGCCATCAGCAGCAGCACCACGGCGAGGGACACGAGCCGGCGCGCACGCAGCCCGTCGCGCGCGGCGGCGCGCTCCTCGGCGACGAAGTAGGGCAGGCCGTGGGCGAGGAACCAGGCCTCGACGGCCGTGTGGCCCGTCGTCACGCGAGCAGGTCCCGCGCGCGCCGGACGTCGTCGTGCATGGTCTCGATGAGGGCCTCCATGCCCTCGAACTTCACCATCCCGCGCAACCGGTCGACGAAGGCCACCTCCACCTCGACGCCGTAGAGCTCGAGGTCGTCGCGGTCGAGGACGTAGGACTCCACCCGGCGGTCGCGCTCGCCGTCGAAGGTCGGGTTGGTGCCGACGGAGATCGCCGCGGGGTAGGTCTCCCCCGTGTCGAGCCGGGTCAGCCGCCCGGCGTACACGCCGTCGGCGGGGGCGGCGTCGACCGGCGGGATCGGGACGTTGGCCGTCGGGTAGCCCATCTCGCGGCCCCGCTTGTCGCCCTCGACGACGGTGCCGCGGACGGTGAACGGGCGACCCAGCGCCTCCGCCGCCCCGGCGACGTCGCCGGTGGCCAGGCACTGGCGGACGTAGGTCGAGCTCCACACCTGCGGGCCGCCGTCGAGCGGCACGCCGACGGTCTCGAAGTCGCGGGTGGCCCCGGCCCCCACCAGCGTCGCGACCTCGCCGGCGGCCTTGGCACCGAAGCGGAAGTTGGACCCGACGACGACCGCGCGGGCGTGCAGCGTGCCGACGAGGACCCGGTCGATGAACTCCAGCGGCGACCACGACGCGATCTCGCGGTCGAAGCCGATCACCAGGATCGCGTCGACGCCGGCGGCCTCCAGCAGCCGCGCGCGCGTCCGGATCGAGGTCAGGGTGGGCGGGGCGTGCTCGGGCCGCAGCACCGCCATGGGGTGCGGGTCGAACGTCACCGCCACCACCGTGTCGATGCCCAGGCGCTCCGCGCTCGCCCGCGCCTCGCGGAGCACGTGGGCGTGCCCGAGGTGCACGCCGTCGAAGTTGCCGATGCTCACCACGGTGCGGCCGAGGTCGGCCGGCACGTCGTCGACGTCTCGCCAGATCTGCACCCGGGAAGCCTACTGGCGCGACACCTCGCGCCCGGCCTCCCCCACCCTCGCGCTAGACGAAGACCGCGACCGGCCTGGCCTGCTGCCCGCGCTGCTCGTAGAGCGCGAGGAACTCCCCGCCGGGGGCGAAGACCGCGTGCGGGCCGTCGCCGGGCAGGGTGAGGTCGAGCCCGCGACCGACCCGCACGTGGCCGGCCTGCTCCTCGTCGAGGTCGACGGAGGCGAACGTCGTGCGCGCGGCGTCGGCGATCGGCAGGACCGCGAAGTCGTCGGCCAGCTCCTCGAGGGTGCGCGCGACGGCGAGGTCGAAGGGCCCGACGGCCGTCCGCCGCAGCGCCGTGAGGTGGCCACCCACGCCGAGCGCGGCCCCGACGTCGCGCGCGATGGCGCGGACGTAGGTGCCGGACGAGCACCGGACCGAGATGTCCACGTCGAGGTGGTCGCCGGCGACGCGCTGGTCGCGCACCTCCAGCGAGTGGATCGTGACCGGGCGCGCCTTCAGCTCGACCTGCTCGCCGTCGCGGACGCGCTGGTAGGCCCGCTTGCCGTCGACCTTGATCGCGGAGACGGCCGTCGGGACCTGCAGGATGTCGCCCACGAGCTCGCCGAGCTCGGCCTCCACCAGCCCGGGCTGGAGGTGGGCGGCGGGGGTCGACGCGGTGACCTCGCCCTCCGCGTCGTCGGTGGTCGTCGACACGCCGAGCCGCACCGTGGCGTCGTACGCCTTCTCGGTGAGCACGAGGTGGCCGAGGAGCCGGGTGGCGCGGTCGACGCCCAGGACGAGGACGCCCGTGGCCATCGGGTCGAGCGTGCCGGCATGGCCGACCTTGCGGGTGCCGGCGAGCCGGCGGACCCGGGCCACCACGTCGTGCGAGGTCATGCCCGGGGCCTTGTCGACGACGACCAGACCGGGGTCGACCATCAGGCGCGGTCGTCCTCGTCGTCGAGGTCGTCGAGCTCGTCGAGGTCGTCCTCGTCGCCGGCCACCCGGGGCTTCTTGTAGGGGTCGGCGTCGCCGGCGTACGCCTCGACGCGACGGGCGGCGACCTCCTCGTCCTGCTGCCGGGCGCGCGCCAGGACCTCGTCGAGGGCGCGTGCGCTCTCGGGCAGGGCATCGGGGATGAACGTCAGCGACGGCACGATGCGCATCCCGAGCTGCTTGGCGACCTCGGAGCGGATCACGCCCTTGGCGGACTCGAGGGCGGCGGCCGTGCTGGCCAGCTCCTCCTCGGCGCCGAGCACCGTGTAGAAGATCGAGGCCTGCTGGGAGTCGCCGGTCACCCGGACGTCGGTGATGGTGACGAAGCCCAGGCGCGGGTCCTTGATCCGGCGCTCGAGCATCTCGGCGACGACCACCTGGATGCGGTCGGCGATCTTGCGCACGCGGGGGTTGCTCATGGTGCTCACTCTCTCAGAAGCGTCTTCAGCGATCCCCGGCTGACCGGGGATCGCTGAAGTCGTCAGGCTTTGCACGGGCCGACATGTTCGGTGATCCCCGGCTGACCGGGGATCACCGAACGGAGCCGGAGCCCCGCGCTGGGTGGTGCGCGGTGATCAGCTGCGCGGGATCTCGCGCATCTCGAAGGCCTCGACGATGTCGCCGATCTTGATGTCCTGGAAGTTCCGGAGCACCAGACCGCACTCGAAGCCCTCGCGGACCTCGGACGCGTCGTCCTTCTCGCGGCGCAGCGAGGCGAGGTCGAGGTTGTCGGCCACGACCGCACCGTCGCGCAGGACCCGCACCTTGGCGTTGCGGCGGATGAGGCCCGAGGTGACCATGCAGCCCGCGATGTTGCCGGCCTTGGACGAGCGGAAGATCTCGCGGATCTCCGCCTGGCCGAGGGTCGACTCCTCGTAGACGGGCTTCAGCATGCCCTTGAGCGCCGCCTCGATCTCCTCGATCGCCTGGTAGATGACCGAGTAGTAGCGGATCTCGACACCTTCCTTGTCGGCCATCTGGCTCGCCTTGCCCTGCGGGCGGACGTTGAAGCCGATGATGATGGCGTCGGAGGCGGCGGCGAGGTCGACGTTGGTCTCGGTGATGGCACCGACACCGCGGTCGATCACGCGGAGGGAGACCTCGTCGCCCACGTCGATCTGCGACAGCGCGTCCTCGAGCGCCTCGACCGAACCGGACACGTCGCCCTTGAGGATGAGGTTGAGCTCCTGGCTCTCGCCCTTCTCCATGGAGGCCATGAAGTCCTCGAGGCTGCGGCGCACGCGACGCTTGGCCTGCATGGCCGCCCGCTCGCGCGCCTCACGCTTCTCGGCGATCTGGCGGGCCATGCGGTCGTCCTCGACCACGATGAAGTTCTGGCCCGCGCCCGGCACCGCCGAGAGGCCCAGCACCATCGCCGGCCGCGACGGGTCGGCCTCGGTGATCTCCTGGCCGTGCTCGTCGAGCATGGCGCGCACGCGACCGTGGGCCGGACCGGCCACGATCGAGTCGCCGACGCGGAGCGTTCCGCGCTGGACGAGCACCGTGGCGACCGGACCGCGACCGCGGTCGAGGTGCGCCTCGACCACGAGGCCCTGGGCGTCCTGGTCGGGGTTGGCACGCAGGTCGAGCGACGCGTCGGCGGTGAGCACGACGGCCTCGAGCAGCTTGTCGAGGTTGAGGCCCGCCTTGGCCGAGACGTCGACGAACATCGCGTCGCCGCCGTACTCCTCGGGGATCAGGCCGTACTCGGTGAGCTGGCCACGGACCTTCGTCGAGTCGGCCTCCGGCTTGTCGATCTTGTTGACCGCGACCACGATCGGGACCTCGGCGGCCTTGGCGTGGTTGAGCGCCTCGACCGTCTGCGGCATCACGCCGTCGTCGGCCGCGACCACGAGGATCGCGATGTCGGTGGCCTGCGCACCACGGGCACGCATGGCGGTGAACGCCTCGTGACCCGGGGTGTCGATGAGGGTGATGCGACGGTCCTCGCCGTCGACCTCGGTGTGGACCTGGTAGGCACCGATGTGCTGGGTGATGCCACCGGCCTCCTTGTCGACCACGTTGGCGTCACGCAGCGCGTCGAGGAGCTTGGTCTTTCCGTGGTCGACGTGACCCATGACCGTGACGACCGGCGGACGGACGACCAGGTCGGCCTCGTCGCCCTCGTCGGCGCCGAACTCGAGGTCGAACGTCTCGAGCAGCTCGCGGTCCTCGTCCTCCGGGGACACGATCTGGACGACGTAGTTGAGCTCGTCGGCGAGCAGCTCGAACGTCTCGTCACCGACGGACTGGGTCGAGGTGACCATCTCGCCGAGCGAGAACAGCATCTGGACCAGGGCGGCCGCGTCGACGTTGATCTTCTCGGCGAAGTCGGTCAGCGACGCACCACGCGGCAGGCGAACGGTCTCGCCGTTGCCCTTGCGGACGCGCACGCCGCCGATGGTCGGGGCCTCCATGGCCTCGAACTCCTGGCGACGCGCCCGCTTCGACTTGCGACCGCGGCGCGACGGGCCACCGGGGCGACCGAAGGCACCCTGGGTCTGGCCACGCTGGCCGGGGCGACCGCCACCGGGACGGCCGCCACCGGACGGCCCGAAGCCGCCGGGACGACCGGGAGCGCCACCGGGGGCACCGGCGCCGGGACGACCCGGGGCACCGCCGCGACCGGGAGCACCCGGACGGCCGGGGCCGCCACCGGGGCCACCGCGGGCCGGACGCGCGCCCGGACCGTTGCCGAACGCCGCCGGGGACTTGGGCATCATCGCCGGGTTGGGGCGCGGCATGCCGGGACGTCCCTCGCCGCCGGCCGGCGGGCGCGGCGGACGGTTGTCGTCGCCACCGGTGCGCGGGGCGGGACGCTGGCCCATGCCCTGGCTCGGGGCGAACGGGTTGTTGCCCGGGCGCGGAGCGCCGGGACGACCGACAGGGCGCGGAGCCGGGCTCGGGGCCTTCGCGGCCGGGGCAGCAGGTGCCTCGGGCTCGGCCGGCGGGGCCTTGGGCTCGGCGGCGGGCGCCTTCGGGCCGGGCTTCGGACCGGGCCGGGCAGCGGGCGCCGCCGGCTCGGCCGCCGGGGCGGGCGCCTCGACGGGAGCCGCAGCGGGGGCCTCGGGGGCCTGCGGGGCCTCCGGGGCGGCGGGGGCCTCCGGGGCCTCGGTCGCCGCCGGTGCCGGTGCGGGCTTGGGGCCGGGCTTGGGCGCGGCCTTCTTGGCGGCGGGCTTCTCGGCCGGCGCCGCGGTCTCGGCGGGGGCTGCGGCCGCTGCGGCCTTCAGCTCGTCGCCGTACTGCTTCTTGAAGCGCATCTCGACGGGAGGCTCGACAGTCGACGATGCCGACTTGACGAACTCCCCCATCTCCTTGAGCTTCTCGAGAACGAACTTGCTCTCGACTCCGAACTCCTTGGCGAGTTCGTGGACTCGGGTCTTTGCCACGGTTGTTTCTGCTCCTTCTGGTCCGTGACCCCAGAAGGAGAGGGGAAACGGAACAGCTAGTGGGTGTGCAAACTCATCGCGAGTTACTCATCGAGTGCTCATGAGCTGCGTGCTCCAGTTTCTGGTCGGTGCTGCGGTGAATCGGACTGGTGGATCTCGGCGAGGCGGTCGAGGTGGTCAGCCACCGGCGCCGTGCTGAGCCCCTCGCCCGAGCGGAGGGCCCGGGGAAACGCTCGGCGTCGCACCGCGAGCTGCCAGCACTCGGGCGTGGGGTGGACGTGCGCCCCGCGGCCGGGTGCCCTGCGATCCGGATCGGGCACCAGGGCGGGTCTGCCCCCGGCGTCCGAGCCTGCGACCACGCGCAGCAACTCGCTCGCAGCAGCCCTGGTCCGGCAACCCACACAGGTCCGGACGGGTCCGGGCGCAGGGGTGTCAGACGTGGTGGCCACTGACCTCCACTCTAGCCGGTGTGGCCAGAGGTACACCAACTGACAGCCGTCGGTCGCCCCGTCACTCGGGGGTCGGGGCCTCGTCGGACCTGATGTCGATGCGCCAGCCGGTGAGCCGGGCGGCGAGGCGGGCGTTCTGCCCCTCCTTGCCGATGGCCAGGGAGAGCTGGTAGTCCGGCACGACCACCCGGCACGAGCGCGCCGCCAGGTCGACGATCTCCACCGCGTTCACCCGGGCCGGCGACAGCGCGTGCGCGACCAGCTCGGCAGGGTCCTCGGCCCAGTCGACGATGTCGATCTTCTCGCCGTGCAGCTCGCTCATCACGTTGCGCACGCGCTGGCCCATCGGACCGATGCAGGCGCCCTTGGCGTTGACGCCCGCGACGGTCGAGTGGACCGCGATCTTGGTGCGGTGTCCGGCCTCGCGGGCGATCGCGGCGACCTCGACGGTGCCGTCGGCGATCTCGGGCACCTCGAGCGCGAAGAGCTTCTTCACCAGGGTGGGGTGGGACCGCGACAGGGTGATCTGGGGGCCGCGCATGCCCTTGCGGACCGACGTGACCAGGCACTTGATGCGCTCTCCGTGGACGTACTTCTCCCCCGGCACGCGCTCGCTGACCGGCAGGACCGCCTCGATCTTGCCGAGGTCGACCATCACGTCGTCGGGGTTGCGCCCCTGCTGGATGATGCCGGAGATGATGTCGCCCTCCTTGCCGGAGAACTCGCCGAACTTGATCTCGTCCTCGGCGTCGCGCAGCCGCTGGAGCATGACCTGCTTGGCGGTCGTCGCGGCGATCCGGCCGAACCCCTGGGGCGTGTCGTCGTACTCCGGGCCGGCCGTGCCGTCCTCGTCGAGCTCGCGCGCCCACACGGTGACGTGACCGGTCTTGCGGTCCAGCTCCACCCGCGCGGGGTGCGACGACTCGGTGGCGCGCTGGTAGGCGGTGAGCAGGGCCTGCTCGATGGCCTCGGCCAGCACCTCGAAGGAGATCTCCTTCTCCCGCTCCAGCATGCGCAGGATGCTCAGGTCGATGTCCATCAGTCGTCCTTCTTCTCGGTCTTGCGGTTGAACTCGATCTGCACGAGCGCCTTGGCCACGTCGGCGTAGGCGAGCTCGTGCTGCGTGCCGGACACGTCGAGGGTCACCGACTCCTCCGACGAGGTCAGGATGCGGCCGGTCAGGCTCGACCCGTCGGTGAGCGTGGCCTTGACGAGGCGGTCCTCGTTGCGCCGCCAGTGGCGCGGCAGGGTGAGGGGCCGGTCGACACCGCGGGAGGTGACCTCGAGGGTGTACGGCATCTCGCCCATCACGTCGGACTCGTCGAGCACCCGCGAGACCTCGCGCGTCGCGTCGGCGACGTCGTCGAGGGTGACCCCGCCGTCCTTGTCGACGGCGACGCGCAGGACCCGGCGCTTGCCGGCCGGGGTGACCTCGACGGCCTCGACATCGAGCCCCATGGCTCGCAAGGGGTCGACCAGCTCCGCCTCGATGCGGTCCCGGGTGGCGTCCTGGTGGGGAGTGCTCATCGGGTTGCGACCTCCTTGTGTAGTTGTCCGAGGACCACGATAGCGGCCCTCGCCCGAGCCGCGACAACCACCGGTGACCGGTCCGGACCGGACCAGGGGGCGGCTAGGGTCAGGGGGTGCCCGGACGCCCGCTGACCCGTCGTACGACGGTGGGCATGGCGCTCCTCGCACCCTGGGCGGTGACCGCCTGCGACATCGACCCGCCGGCTCGCAGCGACGGTTCCACCGACTCCGAGCCGCCCCCGCCGGAGGACTCGGAGCACGTGACCGCGGTCGTCGTGGCGCTGGTCCGCGCCCGCTCGGTCGTGGAGGCCGCCACCCTCTCGGTCCCCGGGCTGACGCCCGTGCTGGAGCCGGTGGCGACCGCGCACGCCGCACACCTCGAGGTGCTGGCGGGTGCGGTCCCCGACGCGGACGTGCCGACCACGGCGCCGCCCCGGGTCCCCGCCGACCGGGCCCGGGCCCTGGCTGCGGTGCGGCGCTCGGAGCAGCGCCTGCTGCGCGAGGTGCGCGCCCGGTGCGTCGCCGCGGCCAGCGGCGACCTCGCGCGCGTGCTGGCGAGCGTGGCTGCGTCCACCGCCCAGCACGGCGCCGCGCTCGCCGACCCGCCGGCCGGAGGCGACGTGACATGAGCGTCCTCGACGCCCTGCAGGCGACCCTCGCCGACGAGCACGCTGCCCTCTACACCTACGGCGTCCTCGGCGCGCGGACCTCGCAGGCCAGCTCGCCCGCGCTCTTCGAGACGCTGACGGCCGGCTACCGCCGCCACCGGGCACGGCGCGACCAGCTGCAGCTCATGGTGCGCGACGCGGGCGGCGACCCGGTCGCGGCCGAGCCGGCCTACGACCTCGACGGCTCGCTGCTCCGTCCGCCGCAGCTCGAGCGAGCCGCGGCCGACCTCGAGGCCTCGAGTGTCGAGATGCTGCTCGCCCTCGTCGCGCAGTCGACGGGCGCCGTGCGGGAGTGGGCGCTCACCGAGGCGACCTGGTCGGCGGTGCACCGCCTCCGGCTCGGCGAGGTCGCCGAGACGTGGCCGGGCGCTCCCGAGCTCGACCGGGCCTGAGGGCCACGCCGAGGATCCTCCCCGACGGCCGCGTGCCGCCCCGTGCCCCGAGACAGGGAAGGCGGCCCGCGGCCTCAGCCCTTGGGAAAGTCCCGAGATCTCTCCCAAAGGCCGAGGACGCGGACCGCCAGTTGGGGTTGGTCAGCATCACCCTGTGTCGCCCAACCTGTGGGGGTGGTGGAGCGACATGCACAATCATGCATTCGATCCGGGCCGCGGGAAAGTAGGATCCACTTGCATGTTCCTGCAACGCACGAAGTTGCAGAAGTCCCACGCTCAGGACGACGCCGGGCCCGTGCTCAGGAGGCGCCGAGCCGTCGTACGACCGCGGGGACCTCGCGCAGGGACGTGATCGTCGCGTCCGGCTCTCCCTCGGTGTGGCCGACCTGGCTTGCGGGGATCGAGGAGTGCGGGACGTGGATCGCCCGCATCCCGGCGTGGTGGGCGCCCCACACGTCGTCGAAGAGCCGGTCCCCCACGTAGACGCACGCGGCCGGGTCGCTCACCCCGACGGCCTCCATCGCCGCCCGGAAGGCCAGCGGCGAGGGCTTCGTCCACGGGACCTCGCTGGTGTAGACGTCGCCGTCCACCAGGTCGTACACCCCGTCGCGCTCGAAGAAGCCGACGTGCCACTCCCGCGGCCAGATGGTGTTGGACAGCACGCCCACCTTCACCCCCGACGCGCGCAGCTCCTCCCACATGGGCCGCACCTCCGGGTCGGTCAGCGTGTGCGGCTCCCAGAACTCGTAGTAGGCGGCCAGCAGGTCGGGGTCGTGGTCGAGACCGGCCTCGAGGAAGAGGTCGGCGATGGTGGCGCTCTGCTGGTGGTCGCGGCTGCGCCCCCAGATGACGTCACCGGCGCGGTGCAGGCGCTCCGCGTGGGCATGGTGGTCGTCGTCCGGCGAGGGCGTACGACGTACGGCCTGGGCGAGCGCCACCGACTCGGCGTGGAAGTCCACGTCGTGCCAGCGCGTCAGGGTGCCGCCCCAGTCGAAGATGACCGCCTCGATGCGCACGCGAGTCATGTGCGTCAGCTGCGGACGATCTCGGTGATCCGCGCGACCGCGGAGCCGACCGCCACGTCCTCGCGCTCGCCGCTGCGGCGGTCGCGGACCTCGACGTTGCCGTCGGCCAGGCCGCGTCCCACGGTGACGATCGTCGGCACGCCGATGAGCTCGGCGTCCTTGAACTTCACGCCGGGGCTGACCTTGCCGGCGCGGTCGTCGAGGATCACCTCGACGCCGGCGGCCTTGAGGTCCTGGGCGAGCTGCTCGGCGGCCGAGAAGATCGCCTCGTCCTTGCCCGCGGCGACGACGTGGACGTCTGCGGGGGCGACGTTGCGCGGCCAGCACAGCCCGAGGTCGTCGAGCGTGCCCTCGGCGATGGCAGCCACGGCGCGGGACGGACCGATGCCGTAGGAGCCCATGGTGACCGTCACGAGCTTGCCGTTCTCGTCGAGCACCTTGAGGCCGAGCGCGTCGGCGTACTTGCGGCCGAGCTGGAAGATGTGGCCCATCTCGACACCGCGGGCGGACTCGAGGACACCGTCGTCGCCCCTGAGCGAGCACTGCGGGCAGGCGTCCCCGTCGCGCACGTCGGCGGCCTCGATGGTGCCGTCGGGTGTGAAGTCCCGGCCCACGACGAGGTCGAGGACGTGGGAGCCCGGCACGTTGGCGCCGGTGACCCAGCGGGTGCCCTCCACGACCCGGGGGTCGACGAGGTAGCGGATGCCGGACTTGGACTCCTCCCCCAGCACCTCGGGACCGATGTAGCCCTTGACCAGGGCGGGGTACCTCGCCATCTCGGCCTCGTCCATGGCCTCGACCTCGATCGGCTCGAGCTGGCCCTCGAGGCGCTTCTGGTCGACCTCGCGGTCACCGGGCACGCCGATCGCGAGCGGCTCGCGGGTGCCGTCGGGGTGCTTGAGGACGACGAGGACGTTCTTGAGGGTGTCGCCCGCGGCCCACGGGCGGTCGGCGCGGGGGTGGGCCTCGTTGAGGTGCGAGACCAGCGTGTCGATGGTCGGGGTGTCGGGGGTGTCCTCGGCGTGGGCGGCGGGCGCGTCGTCGTACGGCAGCGCGGGCGGCGCGGGCACGGTGACGGCCTCGACGTTGGCGGCGTAGTCGCAGTGCGTGCAGCGCACGTAGGTGTCCTCGCCCACCTCGGCCTTGGCGAGGAACTCCTCGCTCGCCGAGCCGCCCATCGCTCCCGAGGTGGCCTTGACGATGACGTACTCGAAGCCGAGCCGGTCGAAGATGCGGATGTAGGCGTTGCGGTGCTGCTGGTAGGACTCCTCGAGCCCGGCGTCGTCGACGTCGAAGGAGTAGGAGTCCTTCATGACGAACTCGCGACCGCGCAGCAGGCCGGCGCGCGGACGCGCCTCGTCGCGGTACTTGTTCTGGATCTGGTAGATCGAGAGCGGCAGGTCCTTGTAGGACGAGTAGAGGTCCTTCACCACCAGGGTGAACATCTCCTCGTGGGTGGGGCCGAGCAGGTAGTCGGCGCCCTTGCGGTCCTGCAGCCGGAAGATGTTGGGGCCGTAGTCGGCCCACCGCCCGGTCGCCTCGTAGGGCTCCTTGGGCAGCAGCGCGGGGAACGACAGCTCCTGGGCGCCGATCTCGTCCATCTCCTCGCGGATGATCGCCTCGATCCGGCGCAGGACGCGCAGGCCCAGCGGCAGCCAGGTGTAGATGCCGGGTGCGGCGCGGCGGATGTAGCCCGCGCGGACGAGAAGCTTGTGGCTCGGCACCTCGGCGTCGTTCGGGTCGTCGCGCAGCGTGCGCACGAACAGGGTCGACATGCGGAGGAGGCGGCCAGTCATGTGCGCAACGATAGGGGTGGGCCTCGCGGCACCGCGAACCAGATTCGTCCGTGGTCACGGGCAACCTGCGCGCGGGGCACGACGTCTCCTCCAGGAGGAGCACGTCTCAGGGTGACCACAGGGGGACCGCCATGCGCAGCACCATCACCACCGCACTCGCCGCCGGTGTCGTGGCGACCGCCGCACTCGTCGTACCGGCCGCGGCCGCCGCTCCGACCGTCGACCTGCAGCCGCAGGCGTTGGCCCGCGGCGCCGACATCGCCGTCCCGCACGTGGAGGACGGTGTCCTCGTCGACGGGGAGCGCCGCATCGAGCTGCCGGGCACGGACGGGAAGGTCCTCGGCGCGTCGGGGGTCGCCTGGGTCGCCGCGACCTGGACGAACAACCGGGTCGGCGAGCAGCGGCGCGCCCGGATCGTGCGGGTCGAGCCCGACGGGGCGGTGCGCACGGTCTTCGTCGGCTTCGAGTCGCGCTGGGCGCTGCTCAGCGAGGACGGCTCGCGACTGGTGACGACGGCGGAGTCCGGCTTTCGCAGGACGGCGGTCACGGTGCGGTCAGCGACCGACGGCTCCGAGGTCCGCAGCCGGGTCTTCGACGGCTGGCCCCAGGCCGTCACGGCCGACGGACGCAAGGTCGTGGTGCAGACGATGCGACGCACCGTGCTGTGGCGCGTCGGGCCGGACCGCGTCCGGACCGTGACGCGCGATGCCGCCGGCGCCGTCAGCATCGAGCACGACCTGCTCGCCACCTCCACCGACGACCCCTACGTCGGGGGGTGCACGCGTCTGGTCCGGTTGAGCGACCCGGGCACGACGGTGTGGCGGTCCTGCAAGGAGCGCGTCGCCGCCATCTCGCCCGACGGCACACAGCTGCTGACCTTCCACATCCTCACCGACGGCGTGGGCCCGGGCAGGATCACCCTGCGCACCCTCCGCGGGAAGCGGCTGGCCACCTGGACGACCGGGTGGTTCAACGGCTGGCAGTGGGAGTCGCCCGGGACGGTGCTGCTCGAGGTGAACGGCACGCGCAGGGCCTCGACCGTGCGCTGCACGCTCTCGCAGTGCGAGAACGCCACCGACCCGGTCAAGGTCACGCCGCCCTGATCACACGACCCGGGGTCGATCCCCCGCTCGCCGCGCTCCCGGCGCACGGCCCGGGTGTGGCGGCAGATCGCAACCGACGGACTCCTCCACCTCCGATGTGCCGCCACCCCAACGGCGGTCAGTCCTGGGGGTGGCGGCAGATCGCAACCGACAGGCCCGTCCCTGTGCGGTGTGCCGCCACCGCGCAGCGACAGCGCCTTCAGATCCCCAGGACGGTGAACGACGCCGCGGTCGCGGCGAGCACGGCGTCGCCGGCCGCGGCCTCGCGAGCCGCGAGCATCGCGTCGCCCAGGCCACCGCCCCCGCGGAGCCGGGCGTGCAGCGCGACCATCACGTCGACGGTCGCGGCGTCGTCGACCTCGGCGAGGCTGGAGACCACGCCGGCGGTGCCCATCGACAGCAGCGCCGCCGCGAGGCCGAGGAGCTCCTGGTCGCCGACCGGCTGCATGACACCGGACTCGCAGGCCGACAGCACGACCCGGTGAGGCGGGCGCTCGAGGCCCTGCAGGTCGTGGACGAGGAGGGGTCCGTCGGCGAGGGTGAGCGACGAGAACAGCGGGCTGTCCTCGCGGAAGTGACCGTGGGCGGCGACGTGCGCCAGCGCCGCGCCGTCGAGCGCCCGGAGCGCTGCGGAGACCGTGGCCTCGTCGCCGTCGAGCACCTCGGCGTCAGGGTCCTGGGAGGCCACCGCCGGCACCTCGGCGCCGCCGCTGCCCAGGCCAGGTCCGACCAGCATGACCCGTCGCTCGTCGACAGGGACCGATGAGCGGGCGCGCAGCCACAGCCGCGCCGACGGGGTGCCCGTCACCGGCCGCCTCGCCAGAGACGGAAGGAGGCCCCACGGAACGCCCTGCAGCGCAGCGGGTGCGCAGACCACGACACGCTGCTCCCCCAGGCTGGTGAGCGCGTCGCCGAGCAACGCACGCTCCAGCCGGGCGCCCGCGACCTCGAGCTGCGCCCGGCGCCCTCGCGCGGCCTGGCGCAGGCTGAAGAGGGCGAAGTCCACCGCGGCGGCAGCGGCCGCTGACCCGCCGACCACCCGGTGGCGTACGCGCCCGCGTCCCGCCACGAGCGCGTGCAGGACCCCGTCGAGCTCGGTCAGCTCCACGAGCACGGTGTCGTCCTCGGTGACAGCCTCGAGGAGGGCCCCGACGCCGAGCACCTGCGCCGTCTCCCCTGTTCCGCGCTCGTGCAGCAGCCGACGTCGTACCTGTTGCTCGAGCCGGACTGCGCGCGCCTCGAGGGCGTCCGTGAGGGCTCCCGTCGCCCGCGCCTCGTCGAGGCGTTGGCGTTGCGCCCGGAGCGCGACCAGGTCGGCGCGGGTCCCTGGGTCGTGACCGGTCGTGCCCACGGGCGTGGCGAGCGCGGTCGCCCGCCACCGTTCCGACCACCGCAGCAGCTGCCGGGGATCACCGCTGGTCATCGCGGCCCGGGTACCGAGCTCAGCGAGGTCGGAACCGTGACCGGCTGATCCGGCTCGCAGCTCCAGGCTCCCGAGGGTCGCCTGGTGTGCATCGAGCGCCTGGAGGCCGCGCTCGCAGGCGCGGAGCACCCCACCCACGTCGCCGGCGGCGTCTCTCCTCCTGGCCGCCGCGAGCCAGCCGAGAGCCCGGGTGGTGCCGATGTCCGCGTTCCTGAAGGAGCTCGCCTCCTCGAGCCACTGGTCCACCAGCGATCCCGCCCGGGCACCCCGCACGCGGGTGCCGACACGAGCACCCAGGAGCAGCGCCTGCGGCAGCTCGGGAGCCGCTGCTTCCCGAGCTGCTGCCACCAGCGCCTCGACCCGGTGCAGCAGCCGGGAAGGGCGAGCGGTCTCTTCGGCACGTGCCGAGATCGCGAACAGCTCGGCCCTGATCCAGTGCCGCTCTCGGCCCTGCCTCCGGAACAGGCGGCACGCCGCGTCCGCTGCCGACCTCGCGCGCGCCCGGTCACCCGCAGCCACGGCAGCGCCGGCGAGTGCCAGCCGCAGGTCTGCCTGCTCGACCTCGATGAGGGGACGCGCGTCGAGAGCGCGCTCCACCACCTCCAGCGCGTCTGCCGGCATGCCGGCGGCGAGGTAGACGCTGCACCGGTCGTAGACGAGGTCCACGCTCGTCATGTCGAGGGCGTCGAAACGGTCGCTGGCATCCGCGTAGGCCTCGAGCGCGCGGGGCAGGTCGCCTTCGAGGAAGGCGAGCCACCCCACTGTGTGGACGCCGACGGCGATCGCCGCCCGCTCGCCCAGCGCCGCGTGGATCCGCATGGACTCGTCGAACGCGCGCCGCGCGGCCTCGAGGTCACCGAGCCCGGTCCGGGTGAGTCCCTCCAGGTGGAGGGCTCGAGCCCTCCACACGTCGTCGTCGGAACCGTCCAGGATCTCGAGCGCACGAGACAGGTCGTCGGCGCCTGCCTCGAAGTCCTCCAGGGTGAAGCTCAGGACGCGCGCCCTCCGCACGAGCACGCGGGCCAGCGGCAGCCCGTCGAGCTCGGCGGCGGCGCGGTCCAGCTGGGCGAGGCCCTCGCGCGTGCGCCCGGCGTAGACGAGCGTGCCGCCCAGCGTCGCACGGACGTCGGCCGCGCGGTCCCCGTCGACCCGTCGGGCGAGGGCCAGGGCCCGGCGCAGGTGCGCGAGCGCCTCGTCCGTCCGGCCGCTGTCGCGGAGCACGATGCCGACGACCTGGTGCCCGATGGAGGCGAGGGCCGGGTGGGGGTCGGGCACGAGCTCGGCCAGCGCCCTCGTCCTCGCGCCCTCGGGGTCGGCGAAGAGCGTGCGCAGCAGCTCCTCCGCCTCTCCCCTGTCCACCCGGCCATCCTTGCCGATCCCAGGCGGAAAGGCGGCCGAAACCTCTCCACGCGACGACCGTCCGGCGCTAGCGTCGGCGGACATGGACGACTGGATGATCGGCGACGACCGACGACGACGCAGCACCGACCAGCTCCGTGACCTGCGGAGGGCCAACGACGGGCAGGTCGACTGGAACACCGAGGCACCAGCGGACTTCACCTACCTGTTCCACCCCGACCGGGTGCTCGTGGGCGTCGAGGACGTGGAGGAGTTCGAGTCCGCGGTCGCTCGCCTCGACAAGGGCGTGCTCGGCGAGCCGCCGCGCCGCGACGACGTGCGCCTGCTCGACGGCGAGCTCGTCAGGTACGTCCTGGCGGCTCGTCAGGGCGGCGAGACCGTGCCGGAGGTGCTCGACCTGCTCGAGGAGTCCGGGCTGCGCCGCGGCGCTGCCACGCCCGACCACTGGGTCCACGTCAGCCCCGGCGGGCCCGGCGGCAGTGCGTGCCCCGCGGTGGAGCCCCAGGAGACCGGGCTCACCGAGCCGTGGCCCCCGGTCGCGCCCCAGGAGAAGGGACGCGAGGTCAGCGTCGTCGTGGTGGACACCGGATGGCACCCGCCTGCCGCGTCCGACCCCCGCACCCCGTGGCTGAAGGGCGTCGACGGCGATGACGAGCTCAACGGCCCCGACCTGCGCCCGTACGCCGGCCACGGCACGTTCATCGCGGGCGTCGTCCGGTGCGTGGCGCCGCAGACGAGGATCTACGTCGAGGGCTTCGCGATCGGCGGCGTCGGCGGTGGCGGGATCCTGGAGTCCGACCTCGTGGTGCAGCTCGAGGAGGCCCTGCGGCACGAACCACAGGTCATCAACCTGTCAGCGGGCTGCCGCACGCGCTACGACCTGCCCTCGATCGCGTTGCGGAAGTTCCACCACAAGCACCTCGAGGACAGGGACTGCGTGCTCGTCGCGGCTGCCGGCAACGACTCGTGGGCGGCTCCCTTCTGGCCGGCGGCGTTCCGCTGGGCCGTCGGCGTGGGGTCGCTCGACCGCGACGGACGCGTGTCGTCGTACTCCAACTACGGGGTCTCCGCCGACGTCTACGCGCTCGGGCGCAACCTGGTCAACGCCTTCCCCGACGGCACCTTCGAGTGCCACGAGACGCCGGACAAGGGCGACGTCCGGGTGTTCAGCACCGGCCTGGCGCGATGGAGCGGCACGTCGTTCTCCGCGCCGGTCGTGGCCGGCCTCATCGCCCGGGAGATCAGCGAGACGGGGGTGTCGGCACGCGACGCCCGCGACGCCGTCCTGGCCCGGGCGGTCTACGACTCCGACCCGACGATCGGACCCCACCAGGAGCTGCGCCAGCCCTACCCGCAGCCCTGACGGAGCGGGAGGGCCGGCGGCTCAGAGGTCGATCCAGCGGCTGGTCACCGACCGGTCGCCGTCGCGCACCGTGAAGCGCACCGACCCGGTCGGCTCGGCGACGAGGGCGAAGAAGCCCACCTCGTCGAGGCGTGTCGTCCAGCTCTGCCCGTCGGTCGTCTCGACGACCACCTCGACGGCCCCCAGGTCACCGTCGAAGTCGAGCAGCTGTCCACGCACCTGGCCCTCGTCGAGCTCGGCGTCGAGCGACCAGCCCTCGGCGGCGGTGAAGTAGAGGATCCGCGACGTGGCGAGCCCCCGTACCTGGGCGGCGGGCTCGTCGCGCGAGTCGCGGACGAGCGTCAGCATCTCCCACTCGGCGTCGAGGTCGGCGGCGGCGACGGCGGCGATCATCGTCGCGACGAGGCCGGGCGGCGGCGGGTCGTAGGTCATCCACATGTCACGCAGTTCCTCGAGGAGGGCGGCGTCCTCATCGGTCATCGCTCGCCTCCTTTCATCAGGGCGGTCCGGACCTTCGCCAGGCACCGGGCCCGTGTGGGGCCGATGCTCCCGACCGGCATGTCGAGGTCCTGGCTGATCGACTGGTAGTCGGGGCGGTCCATGAACGCCACGACCCTCAGCAGCTTGCGACAGCGCTCGTCGACGGACGCCACGGCTCCCCACAGCCGCGCCGCCTCGTCGTCTCGCACCGCCGACGCCTCGGCCGACTCCGCATCAGGGAGCACGGCGTGCAGCGTCTCGTCCTGCACCGGGGTCGCACGTCGCGCGGCCCGGGCATGGGCGGCGGCGCCGCGCCTGGCCGAGGTGATCAGCCAGGACGCGACCGCCTGTGGGTCCTCGATGGTCCGGTGGAGGCGTACGAAACCGAGCCAGGTCGCCTGGATCACGTCCTCGGCGGCCTGGCGGTCGTGCCCGTAGGCCCGCACCACGTGCCACAGGATCGGCGTCATCGTGGCGACCAGCTCGTCCATCGCCCCGGCATCCCCCGAACGCCAGGCGATGAACGCCCCACTCGCCATGTCCCACGGTGACTGCTCGGACTGCCCCTCAGCCCTTCGGTCCTCTGACATGGTGACCATTGTCCCCATGTCAGCACAGGTGCGCGCACACCCCTGCGTGATACACCTCGGGCGATTTATTTCCTCGCGGGCCTCAGCGGCCTAGAACATCAGCGTCGCGAAGGTCGCCGTCTGCTCGAAACCGACGCGCGCGTAGGCCGCTCGTGCGGCGGTGTTCCACGAGTTGACGTAGAGCGAGACGACCGGTGCCAGCCCGGACGAGATGACGTAGGAGACCACGGCGGCCATGCCGCTGGTCGAGAGGCCCTCGCCCCTGCGGTCGGGACGGACCCACACGCCCTGCACCTGGGCGGCGTACGGCGTCACGCAGGCGACCTCGGCCTTGAAGACCACGCCCGCGTCGTCGAAGCTCGCCATCGACCAGCCGCGACCGATCAGCTGCTGGATGCGCGCGCGGTAGAGGTCTCCGCCGCCGGCGTCGTTCTCCGGGGAGACGCCGACCTCCTCGGTGTACATCGCCACGCACGCGGGGTAGAGCACGTCGAGGTCCTGCGGGGTGGTGACCCGCACGCACGGGTCCGCGGGGACGGTCGGGAGCCGGCGCATCTCGAGGTGCGGCTGTTCGCGACGGATCTCGCGCGGCGTGGCCCAGCGCGGCTCGATGAGCTCCCACAGCGCCACCACCACCTCGGCCGGACCCACGATGGTGCCGACCGTGCTGCGCCGGCGCAGCGCCACGTCGGCGAACGCGCCCACGTCGTCGGGCGTGCACTGCACCGGGACCAGGTTGGCGCCCAGGTGGCAACCCGCGACCAGCCGGTCCCCCTCGAAGCGTCCCCACACCTGACCGCCGAGCCACCGCTCGTCGAGGTTCGTCAGCCGGGCGCGGTAGTCGGCGAAGACGTTGACGACGGGGTCCTGCTCCGCGAGCGCGATGAAGGCGTCCCGGTCACCCGGGCCCAGCACGCGCACCTGCTCGCGGGTCCTCAGCACCTTCGTGAGCCTAGGGGTGCGCCGGTCGCGCTGTCGCGTCGCGGTCGCCCTGTGGTCAGCTGACGCTGACGCTGGCCTCGGCACCCTCGATCGGCTCCATGCCCTCGGCGATGCGCATGGCCTCCTCGATCAGGGTCTCCACGATCTGCGACTCGGGGACGGTCTTGATGACCTCGCCCTTGACGAAGATCTGGCCCTTGCCGTTGCCGGAGGCGACACCGAGGTCGGCCTCGCGCGCCTCGCCCGGCCCGTTGACCACGCAGCCCATGACGGCGACGCGCAGGGGCACCTCGAGTCCGTCGAGCCCGGCCGTGACCTCCTCGGCGAGCTTGTAGACGTCGACCTGGGCGCGGCCGCAGGACGGGCAGGAGACGATCTCGAGGCGGCGCGGCTTGAGGTTGAGCGACTCGAGGATCTGCAGGCCGACCTTGACCTCCTCCACCGGGGGCGCGGACAGCGAGACGCGGATCGTGTCACCGATCCCCTGGCCCAGCAGGTGGCCGAACGCGACGGCCGACTTGATGGTGCCCTGGAAGGCGGGGCCCGCCTCGGTGACGCCGAGGTGCAGGGGCCAGTCACCGGCCTCGGCGAGCAGCTCGTAGGCGCGGACCATGACGACCGGGTCGTTGTGCTTGACCGAGATCTTGAAGTCGTGGAAGTCGTGCTCCTCGAAGAGGCTGGCCTCCCACACCGCGGACTCGACGAGCGCCTCGGGCGTGGCCTTGCCGTACTTGTCGAGGATCCGCTTGTCGAGCGACCCGGCGTTGACGCCGATCCGGATCGAGGTGCCGCGGTCCTTGGCAGCCCTCGCGATCTCCTTGACCTGGTCGTCGAACTTGCGGATGTTGCCGGGGTTGACCCGGACGGCGGCACAGCCGGCGTCGATGGCCGCGAAGACGTACTTCGGCTGGAAGTGGATGTCGGCGATCACCGGGATCTGCGAGTGCTGGGCGATCTGCGGGAGCGCGTCGGCGTCGTCCTGGCTCGGGCAGGCCACCCGCACGATGTCGCAGCCGGTGGCCGTCAGCTCGGCGATCTGCTGGAGGGTCGCGTTGACGTCGGAGGTCAGCGTGGTCGTCATCGACTGGACCGAGATCGGCGAGTCGCTGCCGACGCCCACCGAGCCCACCTTGATCTGGCGGGTCTTGCGGCGGGGGGCCAGGACGGGGGGCGGGAGGGCGGGCATGCCCAGGCCGACGGAAGTCATGGGCTCATCGTACGGGCCGGGCAGCAGGGCACCGCTGCTCGGGCACGCCTCCCGCGCACGCCCGGGCAGCGACGCCTCCCGCAGGATCGCACGGCGAGCGCGACCGCTCAGGAGGTTGCGGAAACTTTGCCCGCGCCCCACCCGGCCGGGTGCGGTGGGTCAGCTCAGGCGGAGGGGCACGACAATGTCGGCGACGATGAGGACCACGCCCATCACCAGCATGGCGAGCCCCACGACGTACGCCACCGGCAGGAGCTTGGCGACGTCGACGTGCCCGGGGTCCGGGCGGCCGAGGAGCCGGGCGATGCCGCGCTTGAGCCCCTCGTAGAGGGCACCGGCGATGTGGCCGCCGTCGAGAGGCAGCAGCGGCACGAAGTTGAACATGCCGATGAAGAAGTTGAAGCTCGCGATGAGGAACAGCAGCGTGACGACCTTCTCTGTCAGGGGGAAGGCCTCGCTGGCCGCCGCCTCGCCGGCGAAGCGCCCGCCGCCCACGATCGACACCGGGCTCTCGGGGTCGCGCTCCTGCAGCCCGACGATGGCACGGCCGACCTCGTAGACCTTGACCGGCAGCTGGCCGAGGGCCTGGACCGTCTCGACGGTCATCGTCTCCATCTGCTCCGCGGTGTAGAGCAGCCCGCCGGTCTCGAAGCGGGTCTCCGGCTGCACGCCGAGGAAGCCGACCTCGGTGAGGGTCCGGTCCTCGATCGAGGTCTGGCGCAGGGTGACGGTGGTGTTGGTGGTCAGGGTGAGCCGCTCGTCGCCGCGCTGCACCTCGATGACGGCGTCGCCGTCGGCGTTGGCGCGGATCTGCGACTGGAAGCTGTCCCAGTCGCGGAACGGCGTGCCGTTGAAGCTGAGGATCTCGTCGCCGGCCCGGATCCCGGCCTCCTTCGCCGGGGTCGGCGGGTCGTCGGCCGTGCAGGCGCGTCCCTGCTCCTCGACGGGCACCACGCACGCGGGCACGGCGGCGACGACCGGCTCGACGACCTCGTCGCGCGGGTTGCCGTAGGTCGCGAAGAGCACGGCGAAGAGGCCGAACGCGATGGCGATGTTGACCATCGGCCCGCCGGCCATGACGATCACCTTCTTCCACCACGCCAGGCGGTAGAAGAGCCGGTCGGTGTCGTGCTGCTTGACGTACTCCCACTCCGCGGCGCGCGCGTCGGAGATCAGCTGGGTGAAGAGCCCGGTGTTCGAGCGCCGCACCCGGTGCACCGGCTCGCCGTCCTCGTCGTACGTCGTCTCCTCGACGAGGTCCTCCGCGCCCGGGGGCAGCATCCCGACGATCTTGACGTAGCCGCCGAGCGGGATCGCCTTGACGCCGTACTCGGTGTCACCGATCTGCTTGCTCCACACGGTCGGCCCGAAGCCGATGAACCACTGCGGCACCTTGCAGCCGAACTTCTTCGCCGGCACGAGGTGGCCGAACTCGTGCAGCCCGATCGAGAGGAGGATCGCCAGGACGAAGGCGACGACACCCAGGGTGTAGAGCAGGGCGGACATGTGCGTGGAGGTCCTTCTCGGGGCTGGGACGTCAGATGAGGGCTGCGGCCTCGGCTCGTGCCCAGGCGTCCGCGGCGAGGACGTCGTCGACGGTGAGGTGCTCCTTCGATGGTACGTCGTGGCGGTCCAGGACGTGTGCCACCGCCGCGACGATGTCGGGGAACCGGATCCGGCCCTCGTGGAAGGCGTCGACCGCGACCTCGTTCGCGGCGTTGTAGACGGCGGGTGCGGTGCCGCCGCGCTCCCCCGCCGCCCGGGCGAGGGTGACGGCCGGGAAGACCGCGTCGTCGAGCGGCTCGAAGCGCCAGTCGGCCGCCCTGGTCCAGTCGATCGGCGTCTCGGCGTCGGGGACGCGGTCGGGCCAGCCCATCCCGAGGGAGATCGGGACCAGCATGGTGGGCAGGCCGAGCTGGGCCACCACCGCGCCGTCGACGAACTCGACCATCGAGTGGATGAGCTGCTGCGGGTGGACGACGACGTCGATGCGGTCGAAGGGGATGTCGAAGAGCAGGTGCGCCTCGATGACCTCGAGGCCCTTGTTGACCAGCGTCGCGGAGTTGGTGGTGATCACACGGCCCATCGCGAAGTTCGGGTGTGCGAGCGCCTGGTCGGGGGTGACGTCGGCGAGCTCGTCGGCCGTGCGGCCGCGGAACGGGCCGCCGGACGCGGTGAGGACGAGGCGTCGCACCTCCTCGGCCGAGCCGGCCCGGAGGCTCTGGGCGATGGCGCTGTGCTCGGAGTCCACCGGCACGATCTGCCCCGGTCGAGCGCGCTCCTTCACGAGGGGGCCGCCGATGATGAGCGACTCCTTGTTCGCGAGGGCCAGCGTGGTGCCTGCGTCGAGGGCCGCGAGGGTGGGCCGCAGGCCGACGGCTCCGGTGATGCCGTTGAGCACGACGTCGCACGGACGGCCGGCCGCCTCGGTGGAGGCCTCCTCCCCCAGCCCGGAGTACGCCGGCGCGAACTCGGCGACCTGCGCCTCGAACAGCTCGGGGTTCGACCCGCCGGCGGTCAGGCCGACCACGCGGAACCGGTCGGGGTGGGCCCGGACGAGGTCGAGCGCCTGGGTGCCGATGGACCCCGTCGAGCCGAGGATCACGATGTCGCGCGCAGTCACCGCGCCAGTGTGTCAGGCGGCGCCCGCAGGCCCGCGCCGCTCCGGGCTCAGCCCTGCGGCGCGCCGAACGACCAGAAGCGCACGCCACCGACCTCGACGAGCGTGGCTCCGTCGGGCACCGGCAGGTTCTGGTCGTCCGACGCGCCGAGGGCGGCGAGGACCGTGAGGGTGTCCGCCCCGTGCCGGGCGAGGACGGCGTCGCCGGGTACGTCGGCGCACCCGGCCGGGTCGGTGCGACCGGCGCGCATCGCCACGTCCCACGGGAGGTCCTGGCCGTCGGCCGACAGGACCACGCCGTCGGTGGCGCTGCGGACCACCACCTTCCCGGTGGCACCGGGCGAGTCGTCGTACTGCACCACGGCGCCGACCCTGGCGGCGGCGAGCACCGTGACGACGCCGATCTCGTGCGGCACGGCGCCGAGGGCGACCTGGTCACCGACGTCCACGCCGAAGGCACGCAGCACCCCGGCGCACGCCGCGACCTCCGTGAGGAGCGATGCGAAGGTGCGGCCCGACCCGCCGAGGTGGGCCGCGACGTCGTCGGCGTGGCCGCGGACGACGTGGATGTCGAGTGCGTGGTAGCAGGCGTTGAGGGTGCCGGGGTGGCCGTCGGCCGGCGCCCGGAACCACGTCACCCCCGCGGTCCGGCTCGTCATCAGCCCAGCCCGTTGGTGGCCGTGGCGGCGGGCTTCGTCGGCGTGCGGAGCCAGGCGTCGAAGAACGAGGCGAGGTCCTGCCCGCTCTCCCGGGCCGCGACCTCCTCGAACTCCGCGGTCGAGCCGTTGCCGCCGCGCTGCTCGCGGATCCAGGTGCGGACCACCCGCCAGAAGGCCTCGTCGCCGACCCGGTTGCGCAGCGCCTGCAGCGCCATCGCGCCGCGACCGTAGACCGCCGCGTCGAACACCTTGTCGGCCCCGGGGTCGGCCACGGGGACCTTCCAGAAGCCGGACGTCGCATCGACGTTGGCGTAGTAGCTGCGGAACACGTCATCGGCGGACCGGCGACCGTGCGACTCGGCCCAGCGCCACTCCATGAACGTGGCGAAGCCCTCGTTGAGCCAGATGTCGGACCACTGCTCGACCGCGATGTCGTCGCCGAACCACTGGTGGGCGAGCTCGTGGACGACCAGGCTCGTGGCGCTGCCGCCGACGGCCGGGTAGGTGGGCCGCGTCTGGTTCTCCAGCGCGAAGCCCGGGTCGAGGCCGGTGGTGAGGCCGCCGACGACCGAGAACGGGTAGTCACCGAGGTCCTTCTCGAGGCCCGCGACGACCGCCGGGGTCTTCCTCATCAGTCGCATGCTGGCGGCCTGGTCGCGCTCGCCGAGGCGCTCCGAGACCGCGACGAGCCACGGCAGCCCGTGGTGCTTCCCCTTCTCGATGGCGAAGTCACCCGCGGCGAAGAAGGCGAGGTAGGGGACCATCGGCTCGTCGGCGCGCCAGTGCCACTGGGTCGAGTGCCTGCCGACCTCGCGGCCGAGCAGCTCGCCGTTGGAGATGACCTCCCGGCCGTGGGGCACGCGGATCCGGACGTCGACGACGGCCTTGTCGAGCGGGTGGTCGTTGGCGGGGAACCACCACGGTGCCATGTGCGGCTCGTTCATCGCGACGACCTCGTCGCGGGAGGCCAGCCAGTTGCGCTCCCCGGCGTAGGAGTACCGCGCCGGGTGGTCGGCGTACGCCACCACGACGGTGTGCTCGCTGCCCGCGGCGAGCGTCCGGGCCGGGGTGATCCGCAGCTCGTGGCCGCCGTCGGTCTTGTCGGAGCGCGCCTTCACCCCGTCGACCGTCACCCGCGAGACGTCGAGGAGGAAGTCGAGGGAGAAGCTGGCGAGGTCCTGGGTGGCGGTCAGCTCGATCGTCGTGCGACCGCTCAGCCGCTTGGTCGCGAGCGCGTAGCGGTTGGCGATCCGGTAGGTGGCCACGTCGATGCCGCCGTTGCCGTCGAGCGGCCAGTAGGGGTCGCCGATGCCGGACGCCCCGTCGACGGCCGGGGCCTCCGCGGTGGCGGTGACGGCACCGGCCCCGACGGCCAGCCCGGCGGCCAGCGCCGTCGCGAGCGCAGCGGACAGGAGGGGGCGACGGGTCGCGCGCGTGGTCATCGTCAGAACCTAGCGCGCCTAATTGCGTTGCGGTGCCGGTCCGGGCGCGCCACCATGGTCGCGGCGCACCACGCGCGCCCACACCACGTGCCGACGCACGCCGGTGCCGTGAAGACGAGAGGAGCCGTGACATGTCCATCGCTGTCCTCGGCCTGCCCGCCGACCACCTCTCTCACGCACGGAGCACCTACCTTGACCAACTCGTACCCACGAGCCCTGCCGGAGGACTTCTTCCGGCCTGACGACCGTTCGCCCCTCGAGGGCATCGACGAGTCGTTCGTCTTCACCTACGACGCCTACGCCGACGAGCTCGGCGAGGGTCAACGCTGGTCCCGCTGGCAGGACCTCGAAGCCCTGATGAAGGGGCCCGAGCCGCGCCCCGACTGGGTCGTGACCTCCAGCGGCGCCATCGACACCGAGCTCGGCATCCTCAAGACCGGCAAGGAGGCCGACGTCTACCTGCTCGAGCGCGAGGACCCGCACCGTCCGGACGAGGCGGTCGTAATGGCCGCCAAGCGCTACCGCGACACCGACCACCGCACCTTCCACCGTGCCGCGTCCTACACGGAGGGCCGTTCGATGAAGCGGTCCCGCGACAACCGCGCCCTCAAGCGCAAGTCGACCTGGGGGAAGCAGGTCGCCGCCGGGGAGTGGGCGATCTCGGAGTGGAGCGCGCTGTGCCGCTGCTGGCAGCTCGGCCTGCCCGTTCCCTACCCGGTGCAGATCGACGAGACCGAGATCCTGATGGAGTGGATCACCGTGACCGTCGACGGCGACACCGAGACCGCCCCGCGGGTGGCCCAGGTGCGGCCGGAGCGAGCGGTGGTCGAGGCGTACTACGACCAGCTGCGCGACGCGCTCACCACGCTCGTCCAGGCGGGCCTGGTCCACGGCGACCTCTCGCCCTACAACACCCTCGCGGCGGGCGACCGGCTCGTCATCATCGACCTGCCGCAGATGGTGGACCTCGTCGGCAACCCGCGCGGGATGGACTTCCTGCTGCGCGACTGCGCCAACATGTGCGCCTGGTTCCGCTCGCGCGGGCTCGAGGTGGACGAGCAGGAGCTCTTCGGCGAGCTCATGGCACACGCGTTCTGAGCGAGCCGCCCAGCCGGCCCCGGGCCCCGAGTCCTCCAGCGACTCGGGGCCCGGGGCCCTAGGTTGGCGACCGTGAAGCACTCCCTCGGACGCGTCATCGACGTGACGACCCTCCCCGACCTCGACCGCAGGCTGGCCGCCGGAACCCGCTCGCTGGCGGGGTGGCGCGTGGTCGGGGTCGACCTGACCGAGCGTGGACCCCAGCTGCTCGAGCTATCGCTGGGTCAGTCGCTGTTCCTCGGGTGCGACTTCGCCGACGGCGACGACGACGCCGTACGCCGTGCGGGTGCGGTCGTGCTGCCCGAGATCCCCGGCATCCCGGTCGACACCTACCGCGCCACGCTGTACTCCCCCGGCGACCTCTACGACGCCCCTCGCTACGAGGAGACCCTCGACGCGCGCGCCTACGCATGGTCGCGGCTCGGGACCAGCCACGAGGACACGCTCGCGATGGCGCTGCACGACCACCACGTCGACGAGGCCCTCGCCGCCTGGGTGGCCGGGCGCGAGCTGGTGGGCGTGATGGGCGGCCACGCCCTCGACCGCGGCAGCCCGGCGTACGCCGTCGCGGCCCGTCTCGGGCACGCGCTCGGCGACCACCTGACCGTGGCCACCGGCGGCGGTCCGGGCGCCATGGAGGCGGCCAACCTCGGCGCGTTCCTGCCCGACGGCCTCGACGACGCGCTGGCGCGGATCGCGTCGGTCCCGTCCTTCCAGCCCGACGTGGGTGCGTGGGCGCGCGTCGCCCTCGACGTCGTGGGCTCGACCGCGGGTGGCCGGGAGTCGCTGGGCATCCCGACGTGGCACTACGGCCACGAGCCGCCCAACGTCTTCGCCACGGCGATCGCGAAGTTCTTCGCCAACGCGCAGCGCGAGGCGATGCTCCTCGAGGTGTGCAACGGTGGAATCGTCTTCCTCCCGGGGGCGGGGGGCACCGTGCAGGAGATCTTCCAGGACGCCTGCGAGAACTACTACGCGGGCCGGAGCGCCGTGGCGCCGATGGTGCTGCTCGGCCGGCGCTACTGGACCAAGGAGCTGCCGGTGTGGCCGCTGCTCCGGGCGCTGGCTGACGGGCGGGTGATGGAGCCGCACGTCCACCTCGTCGACACCGTCGAGGAGGCCGTGGAGGTCGTGCGGACGACGCTCAGCCGGCGCGACGACGGCTGACCGAGGGACGGCTGACGTCGCGGTAGTGGTCGACGAGGAGCTCGTTGACCGCCTGCCACGTGCGCCCCTGCACGCTCTGGCGGGCGGCGAGCGCCATCCGGCGCCGCAGCACGGGGTGCGCGGCCAGGCGCTCGACGTGAGCCACCAGCTCGTCGGCGTCGCCCGGCTCGTAGAGGTGGCCCGCGACCCCGTCCGCCACGACGTCGATCGGCCCGCCGGAGCGGGGTGCGACGACCGGCACCCCGCTCGCGAGCGCCTCCTGGGCCGACTGGCAGTAGGTCTCGTGGCGGCCGGTGTGCACGAAGACGTCGAGCGTCGCGTGCGCGCGGGCGAGCTCCTCGCCGTGCAGGACGCCGAGGAAGGCCGCGTCCGGGAGCAGCGCCCGCAGCCGAGCCTCCTCGGGTCCGCCGCCGACGAGCACCAGGCGCACGCCCGGGATCCGGTCGACGTGGGCCAGCAGCTCCAGCTCCTTCTCCGCGGCCAGCCGGCCGACGTACCCGACCAGGAGCCTGCCGTCCGGCGCCAGCTCGGCGTGGAGGGCCTCGTCGCGCCGACCCGGCGCGAACAGGACCTGGTCCACGCCGCGCGGCCAGCGGGCGACGGCGCCCACGCCCAGCCCGGCGAGCTGCGCGATGCTCGCGGAGGAGGGCGCCAGCGTCCGGTCGACCCCCAGGTGGATCCGGCGGGTCAGCGCCCCCATCGCCCGCGCTCCTCCCGGCACGCCGTACTGCTCGGCGAAGCCCACGAGGTCGGTCTGGTAGATGGCCACGGTCGGGATGCCGAGCGATCGCGCGGCCCGCGCCGCCTGCAGGCCCAGCGCGGCGGGTGAGGCGAGGTGCACGACGTCGGGGCGGAAGCGCTCCATGGTGGCGCGCAGCCGGCGCCGGGTCTCCAGACCGATCCGGAAGTCGGCGTAGAACGGCAGGCTGGCGCCGCGCGCCCGGGTGACCGGGAAGCCGGCGTAGGCCGCCGGGCCGGTCGGCGCGACGAGCTCGGCCTCGTGCCCCTCGGCCGCGAGGTGCTCCAGCACCCGGCGCACGGAGTTGGTGACGCCGTTGACCTGCGGCAGGAACGACTCGGTGACGACCAGGACGCGGAGCCGCCCGGCACGGGCCGGCGGGGGCTGGTCGGGCGAGAGGGGGACGACGACGGCCGGGACGGTGCGGCTGCGACGCCGCCTCTCGAGCAGGTCCATGCCCCGGACGCTAGGAAGGCCACCGCAACGAACGCCCGGACGCGGACGGACGTCACGTGAACGGTCCGCGACGTCTCGGCTGCGAGCTGTGCACCCGGGTTTCGTGCTTGTCGGCCCAGATCTCCACCTGTAAGCAGGTCGGTCACCGGATATCCGGTGACTCCCGCGGGCAGGCGGGCGAGGACCCCCGGCGCTACTCCTTGGCGGCGAGCTGGCCGCAGGCGCCGTCGATCTCCCGCCCGCGCGTGTCGCGGACGGTCGTCGGGATGCCCTTGGCCTCCAGGCGGCGCACGAACTCCCGCTCGTCGGCCGGGTCGGACGCCGTCCACTTCGAGCCCTCGATCGGGTTCAGCGGGATCAGGTTGACGTGGACCCAGCCCCAGTCGCCGTATGAGTTGAGCACGTCGGCGAGCAGGTCGGCGCGATGGGCCTGGTCGTTGATGCCGCGCATCATGGCGTACTCGATGGAGACCCGGCGCTTGGTCTTCGCGGCGTAGTTCCAGGCGGCCTCGACGGTCTCGGCCACCGAGAAGCGGGTGTTGATCGGCACCAGCTCGTTGCGGAGCTCGTCGTCGGGGGCGTGCAGGCTGAGCGCGAGCGTGACGGGGATGCCCTCGTCGGCGAGCTGGTTGATCCGCGGGACCAGGCCGACCGTCGACACGGTGACGCCGCGAGCGCTCATCCCGAGGCCTGCCGGCGACGGGTCGGTGAGCCGACGTACGGCGCCGACGACGGCCTTGTAGTTGGCGAGGGGCTCGCCCATGCCCATGAACACGACGTTCGAGACACGACCCGGCCCGCCGGGCACCTCGCCCCGCGCGAGGGACCGGGCACCGGCCACGACCTGCTCGACGATCTCGGCCGTCGACATGTTGCGCTGCAGGCCGCCCATCCCGGTGGCGCAGAACGGGCACGCCATGCCGCAGCCGGCCTGGCTCGAGACGCACATCGTGGCGCGGTCGGGGTAGCGCATCAGCACCGACTCGACGAGGGCGCCGTCGAAGAGCTTCCAGAGCGTCTTGCGCGTGGTGCCGCGGTCGGCCTCCATGGTGCGCAGCGGCGTCATCAGGTCGGGCAGCAACGCCGCGACGAGGTCGTCGCGCTGGCCGGCCGGCAGGTCCGTCATCTCCTCCGGGTCGTCGACCAGGCGGGTGAAGTAGTGGTTGCTGAGCTGCTTGGCGCGGAAGCCCGGCAGGCCCATCTCCTCGAGGAGCCCCTTGCGGCCGGCCTCGTCGAGGTCGGCGAGGTGCCGCGGCGGCTTCTTGCGGCCGCGCGGCTCCTCCATGACGAGGGGCAGCGTCTTGATGGGCTCGTGCGTGGATTCGGACATCCCGCCGATTCTCCCACCCCGACACCCGGCGGGGCCATTCAGCGGATCAGGCGTCGGCCATGAAGTAGAGGACCAGCGAGGCGACGCCGCCGACGACGAGGGCGGTGACGACCATGCCCACGAACATGAACTGGGCGAACCGCCGGGTCTTGCGCTTGACGAGCATCGCGATCGGCAGGGCCAGGGCGAGGACCACGAACGGGAACAGCTGCTCGGACGTCTCATGGTCGAACAGCAGCCGGAGCAGGCCGGCGAAGGCACCCGGGAGGGCGGTGACGAAGAGCATCCCGGCGAAGAACCCGGTGATGCCCGCGAAGGTGGGGTGGCTGTGGTGCCACCACTCGAAGTGCCGGTCCTGCGGCACCGCCTGCGCCTGCTGCTCTTGCGTCTCCACGCGACCAGCCTAGGCGCTCCGGTGCCGGACGACGCGCGGGGCACGCGGTGGCAGGGAGGTCCGTGCAGGTGGCAGGTCAGGGCTCGACGGTCAGCACGTCCGGCATCGCGAGCGACTCCCAGCGCTGCAGGTCGGGTGGTCGGCCGGTGAGGTCGGCGACCAGGACGGTCCAGGCCGTGCCGTGGCCGACCAGCACCACGTCGTCGTCACCGTGCACGTCGAGCACCCGCCGCACGGCCGGGACGACCCGGTCACGGCACACGGCCAGGGGCTCCCACCCGGGCGCCGCCGGCTCCTCCGGGTGTTCGAACGCCCGGCGGACGACACCCGTGAAGTCGTCGAGCCACTCCCCCGACCGCTCGTGCTCGCGGACCTCGTCGAGCACGCCGACCTCCCCGTCCGTCAGCAGCTGGGCGGTCTGCACCGCCTTGGGCTCGGGCGAGGTGAACCAGGCCGCCGCCGTGGGCAGCCGTCCCGAGGCCCGCAGCGCCCACACGTCGTCGTACGACTCCGGGTCGAGGTCCCACTGGGCGGCGGGGACACCGCGCCTGACCAGAGGGCGACCGTGCCGGACGAGGTGGAGCGTCATCCGCGCATCATCTCGCGAGGAACTCCCGGGCGCCCCGCAGCCGGGTGGCGAGCAGCGCCGCGGCACGCGTGGAGTCGAGGCGTACGTCGATGGGGCCGGGGTCGGCGAGGTCGGACCGCCGACCTGCGCGCAGGGCGTCGGGGTCGAGGCCGTCGCGCAGGGCGACGAGCCGACCGAGCTCGAGCCTGCTCACCGCGTCGGCCCCGCCCACGTGCAGGAGGCCGCGGACGTCGTGGGCGGCGAGCTCGACGAGCGCGCGCGCCAGGTCGGCGACGTGGACCGGGCAGCGGCGTTCGTCCTCGAACAGCGCTCCGTCGGCACCTCCGGCCAGCCGGTGGAACAGCTCCTCGTGCTTCGACGACCCGTCGCCGAGGATCAGCGAAGTCCGGGCCACGACGACGTCCGGACCGGACGCGAGGGCGGCGGTCTCGGCCGCGACCTTCGCGGCGCCGTAGGCCGACACCGGGTCCGGAACCGCGGTCTCGTCGTAGGGCCGGTCCGAGCCGCCGAACACGACGTCGGAGGACACCAGGACCATCCGCGCCCCGACCGACGCGGACGCCTCCGCCACGTGGGCCGCGCCGGCGGCCGTGACCTCGTCGTCGGACTGGACGTAGGCCGTGTGGACGACGACGTCGGGGCGGTGCCGCTCGAGGAGCGCGACGACGGCCGCACGGTCGCGTACGTCGGCGTCCGCCGAGCCGACCGCGACGACGTCGTGGCCCGCGGCCGCGGCCACCACGTGCCGCCCGAGGTAGCCGGTGCGGCCCCCCGTGACGAGCAGACGCATCAGAACACCAGGTAGTACAGGACCAGCCAGATCGGCGCGACCGTGGCCAGCAGCGAGTCGAGCCGGTCCATCAGCCCGCCGTGACCGGGGATGACCTGGCTCATGTCCTTGATGCCGAGGTCGCGCTTGATGACCGACTCGCAGAGGTCGCCCAACGTGGCCATGACCGCGGCGATCACCCCGAGGAGGACGCCGACCCACCAGTCGCCACCCAGGAACGTGGTCACCAGCCAGACGCCGACCGCGATGGTGGCGACCATCGACCCGGCGAAGCCCTCCCACGACTTCTTGGGCGAGATGACGCGTGCCATCGGGTGCTTGCCGAAGAGGACGCCGGCGATGTAGCCGCCGGTGTCGGAGGCGACCGTGATCGCGATGAAGGTGATGACGCCGCGCACGCCGGGGTCGTCGAGGTCGAGGCCGAACGCGGGGGCGGTGCCACCCTCGCCGAGCAGCAGCGCCACGAAGGACCCCAGGAACGGCACGTAGACGAGCGTGAAGACCGACGCGGTCGCGTTCATGACGTAGCCGTCGACCCCGCGTCGCAGCAGCCACAGCATGATGACCAGCGCGGTGACCGCGGTCGCGGTGACCAGGGCCGGCGCCCCCCAGACGTAGGCCACGACGACCATCACGACCCCGCCGAGCATGAGCGGCTGCTCCGGGATGTCGACGCCCTTGGCCGACAGCCCCTGGTGCAGCTCCCAGACCGCGACGACGACCGCGATCGCCACGATGCCCATGAACGCGGGCTTCCAGAACAGCAGCGACAGCAGGATCGCCGCGACGAGGATGACCGCGGAGAGGACGGCGGCCCGCAGGTCGCGACCGGCGCGGCCGTGGTCCTTGGGCGCCTTCGGTTGCGGCGCCGGCGCCGGAGGGTCAGGAGTGGTCATCGACGGGTGGCTCAGACCTCGAGCAGCTCGGCTTCCTTGTGCTTGAGCAGCTCGTCGATCTTGTCGGTGTGGGTCTTGGTGACCGCGTCGAGGCGCTTCTCGGCACCCGTGACGTCGTCCTTGCCGACCTCGCCGTCCTTCTCGAGCTTCTCCAGCGCCTGCTTGGCGGTGCGGCGCACGTTGCGCACCGACACGCGGCCGTCCTCGGCCTTCGCCTTGGCGAGCTTGATGTACTCCTTGCGGCGCTCCTCGGTCAGCTCCGGGAAGACACAGCGCAGCACCTTGCCGTCGTTGGCCGGGTTGACCCCGAGGTCGGAGTCGCGGATGGCCCGCTCGATGTTGCCCATCGCGCCGATGTCGAAGGGCTGGATGAGGATGGTGCGGGCGTCCTGCGAGGTGAAGCTGGCGAGCTGCTGGAGCGGGGTCTGGGTGCCGTAGTAGTCGGCCGTGATCTTGGCGAACATCGCCGGGTTGGCACGGCCGGCCCGGATGGCGGCGAACTCCTCACGCGTCGCCTCGACCGACTTGCCCATCTTGGCGTCGGCATCCTTCATGACGTCGTTGATCACGGTTGCTCTCTCTCCTCGTACGTCGTGGTGCTGGGGGCGCAGGCAGGTGCGGCGGCCCGGTCAGGCCGTGCTGCTCACCAGCGTGCCAATCTTCTCACCCCGCACCGCGCGCCCGATCGTGCCGGGCGTGGAGAGGTTGAAGAAGACGATGTCCATCCGGTTGTCACGGGCCATGGCGATGCCGGTCGCGTCGGCGACCTTGAGGTCGCGCGCGAGGTACTCGTCGTAGCTCAGCTGGTCGAACTTCACCGCGTCCGGGTTGGTCTTGGGGTCGGAGTCGTAGACACCGTCGACGCCCTGCTTGCCCATCAGGATCACCTCGCAGCGCGTCTCCAGCGCACGCTGGGCGGCCACGGTGTCGGTGGAGAAGAACGGCATGCCGGCACCGGCGCCGAAGATCACGACGCGGCCCTTCTCCATGTGCCGGATCGCGCGGCGCGGGATGTAGGGCTCGGCGACCTGGCCCATCGTGATGGCCGTCTGCACGCGTGTCTCGACACCGTGCTTCTCGATGAAGTCCTGGAGCGCGAGGCAGTTCATCACCGTGCCGAGCATGCCCATGTAGTCGGCGCGGGCCCGCTCCATGCCGCGCTGCTGCAGCTCGGCGCCGCGGAAGAAGTTGCCTCCGCCGACGACGATCGCGATCTGGACGCCCGACTTGGCCACCTCGGCCACCTCGCCGGCCAGGGCGTTGATGACGTCGAGGTCCAACCCCACCTCACCTCCGCCGAACACTTCACCGGAGAGCTTGAGCAGGACTCGCTTGTAGGCCACGTGCATCCCTTCACAGCCAAACTGGGTGGGTCATCCGAAACCTACCGGCCCGCGGGGTCGGCGGTCGAACCGGAGGCGGACGACGCGACGAGGGGTCGTACGCCGGACGGCGTACGACCCCTCGTCGGTGATCGGTGAGGCGTGGCTCAGGCGCCGACCTCGAAGCGGGCGAACCGCTTCACGGTGGTGCCGGCCTCGTCCAGGACGGCCTTGACCGACTTCTTGGACTCGGTGACCGACTCCTGCTCGAGCAGGACGATCTCCTTGAAGAAGCCACCGAGGCGACCCTCGACGATCTTGGCGATCGCCTGCTCGGGCTTGCCCTCCTCGCGGGTCTTCTGCTCGGCGATGGAGCGCTCGGACTCCACGACGTCGGCGGGGACCTCGTCACGGGTGAGGTACTGGGCCTTCATCGCGGCGATCTGCATCGCGGCGGCGCGGGCGGCGGTCTCGTCACCCTCGAACTCCACGAGCACGCCGACGGCGGGCGGGAGGTCGGCGGCACGCTTGTGCATGTAGGTGACGGTGGTGCCGTCGAAGTAGGCGACGTCGCCCAGCTCGATCTTCTCGCCGATGGTGATGGCGAGGTCCTCGACGACCTCACCGACGGTCTTGCCGTCGAGCTCGGCGGCCTTGAGGGCCTCGGTGTCGGTGGCCTTGACGGAGTCGGCGACGTCGGCGATCTGCTGCGCCTTGGCGATGAACTCCTCGTTCTTCGCGACGAAGTCGGTCTCGCTCTTGAGCTCGACGAGGGCGTTGCCGGAGGTGGCGACGAGGCCTGCGGCGGTCTCGCGCTCGGCACCGCGGGCGGCGGCCTTGGCGGCGCCCTTGACGCGGAGCAGCTCGACGGCCTTGTCGAAGTCGCCGTCCGTCTCGGTCAGCGCCTTCTTGCAGTCCATCATCCCGGCCTGGGTCAGCTCACGGAGCTTCTTGACGTCGGCGGCGGTGAAGTTGGCCATGGTCCTTCTTCCTTTGGTCCAGGGGGAGGTTCGCGGGCCGGATCGGGCCGGCCCTGCGGTGGGCGGGACGACGCGGGGCGCCGGCCGCGGACGTGAGCCCGCGGCCGGCGTGACCTGCTCAGTCCTTCTTGTCGGCCTCGGCGGGCGCCTCGGTGGCGGCGGCCTCGGTCTCGGCGGGCGCCTCGGTGGCGGCCTCGGTCTCGGCGGGCGCCTCGGTGGCGGCCTCGGCGGCGGCGTCGGCCTGGGGGGCCTCGGACGCGGCACCGGTGGCCTCGGACGCCGGGGTCTCGGCAGCGGCGTCGCCGGTGGCGGCCGTGGCGGCCTTCTCGGCGTCACCCTGGAGGAGCTCGCGCTCCCACTCGGCGAGGGGCTCCTCGGCACCGACGGTCTCGTCGGCGTCGGCGGGCTTGGCACCGGAGCGGGCGATGAGGCCCTCGGCGACGGCGTCGGCGACCACGCGGGTCAGCAGGCCGACCGCGCGGATGGCGTCGTCGTTGCCCGGGATCGGGAAGTCGACCACGTCGGGGTCGCAGTTGGAGTCGAGGATGCCGATGATCGGGATCCGCAGCTTGCGCGCCTCCTCGACGGCCAGGTGCTCCTTGTTGGTGTCGACGATCCACACCGCGGAGGGGACCTTGGACATCTCGCGGATGCCGCCGAGGGTCTTGTCGAGCTTGTCGCGCTCCCGCTTCATCTGCAGGAGCTCCTTCTTGGTGCGACCCGAGCCGGCGACGTTGTCGAAGTCGACCTCGTCGAGCTCCTTGAGGCGGTTGATCCGCTGGTGCACGGTCGAGAAGTTGGTGAGCATGCCGCCCAGCCAGCGCTGGTTGACGTAGGGCATCCCGACGCGCGTCGCCTGCTCGGCGATGGCCTCCTGGGCCTGCTTCTTGGTGCCGACGAACATGATGACGCCGCCCTTGGCGACGGTCTCCTTGACGAAGGCGTACGAGCGGTCGATGTAGGCGAGCGACTGCTGCAGGTCGATGATGTAGATGCCGTTGCGCTCGGTCATGATGAAGCGCTTCATCTTGGGGTTCCAGCGACGGGTCTGGTGACCGAAGTGGACGCCGCTCTCGAGCAGCTGGCGCATGGTGACGACTGCCATGGGTTCTCCTGTGGTGACGGAGGCACTCACCGATGCGCCCGACCTTGTGGCAGGTCGGACCGGGGAGCGGTCTCCTGTTGTTTTCAGTTGCTGCGCCCGGCGGGAGCCGGGAGCCCTGACGCTCACACGCCGGTCCGATCCGCACCGGTGGGGCTGGTGGGAACTGAGGACCGACGCCCGCGGGTGGTCCGGGACCAAGGAGCGTCCCGGGCACGGTCGGCGAGCGTGCGAAGTCAGTCCGGGTGGACTGCTCCGCACATCGTAGGTCACGGATTCACAAGAGCGCGAATCGCTGTGCACGCTCGGCCCGAGCGTGGATCGATCGTCCCGGAGCCGTCCACAGCGGGCGTCGAGGGGTCGTCATCCACAGGCCCGGTCGGCGCGGGTCGCGGGTCGGAAGCTCCGGTGCGAGGGTCGCCGGATGCGACTGCTCCCGACCGTGATGCTGGCCGTGCTCCTGACGGTCCTGCTGGGGGTCCGTGCCCCGGCCGGGGCGGCCCCCGACGAGCCCGAGGGCGTCTGGCCGCTGGACCCCGAGCCGGACGTCGTCCGTCACTTCGAGCCGCCACCGAACCCCTACGCAGCCGGCCACCGGGGCGTCGACCTCGCCGGCTCCCCCGGCCAATCGGTGCGCGCGGCGCTGTCGGGGACCGTCGGGTTCGCCGGCTCGATCGGCGGCAAGCCGGTCGTCACCGTGCTGCACGGCGGTCGACGTACGACCTACGAGCCGGTCGTCGCCTCCGTCGAGCGCGGCCAAGCGGTGGCCGCCGGCGACGTGCTCGGGCACCTGGTGGTCGCCGACAGCCACTGCTTCCCCGCGGCCTGCCTGCACTGGGGCCTCGTCGACGGCGAGGGCGACGCCCGGACCTACCTCGACCCGCTCTCCCTCGTCGGCGGCGGCCCGGTGCGGCTGCTGCCGCTGTGGCGCGACGACCCGGTCACGCTCCGGCTGCCCTGGAGCCCGCCGCTGTCGCGCTGGCGGCGACCGGTGGACTGGGTCGCCTGACCCGCGCTCGCGCCTGCCTCCCCGGTCCCGCTGCAGCCCCCGTGACCGTTGCGTCATACGAAGAGCTGCCTATAGGTGCCCCTTCGTATGACGCAGTCGGGGCGACCCGTGGTGCCTGCCCGGTCAGGCGCGGGGGTGGGCCTGCTGGTACGCCCGACGCAGCCGGTCGGTCGTGACGTGGGTGTAGAGCTGGGTCGTGGCGAGCGAGGCGTGGCCGAGCAGCTCCTGCACCGACCGGAGGTCGGCGCCGCCCTCGAGCAAGTGGGTCGCAGCGGTGTGGCGGAGACCGTGCGGCCCGATGTCGGGGGCACCCGGTACGTCGGCGATGCGTCGGTGCACGAGGTCGCGGACCGCCCGCTGGTCGATCCGCCGTCCGCGCACCCCCAGGAACAGCGCCGGACCGGAGCCCTCGACGCGCAGGTGTGGCCGGCCGGCGCCCAGCCAGCGGTCGATCGCCCGGCTCGCCGGCGTGCCGTAGGGCACGGAACGTTCCTTGCGGCCCTTGCCGAGGACCCGGACGACCCGGCGCTCGTCGTCGACGTCGTCGATGTCGAGGCCGACGAGCTCGCCGACGCGGATGCCGGTCGCGTAGAGCAGCTCCAGCATCGCGACGTCGCGGACCCCCACCGGCGTGCCGTCGTCGGCGAGGTCGGCGGCGGACCGGATGAGTGCCTCGGCCTCGTCGGCTCGCAGCACGGGCGGGAGGGTCTTGTGCTTCTTGGGCGAGCCGAGGGCGGCACCCGGGTCGGTGGGCAGCCGACCGGTCCGGTGCAACCAGGCGGTGAAGACGCGCGCGGCCGTGGCCCGGCGCGCGATCGTCGTTCGGCTGCGACCCGTGGTCTGCAGCCGTGCCAGCCAGCTGCGCAGCGTCCGCAGGTCGAGGTCCGTCACGTCGTGGATGCCGAGGCGCTGGCAGTGGTCGAGCAGCCCGGAGACGTCGCCGAGGTAGGCGCGCACGGTGTGCGGGGTGAGGTCGCGCTCGGAGACGAGGTGGCGCTCGTAGTCACCGAGGAGGCGGACGAAGGACTCGGGAAGCCCCTCCCGCTCGTCCTGGTGGGACGCCTCAGGCTTGCTCACCCCCGCAGCGTAGGCGGGCGGAGGCGCCTCACGCGTCAGGCACGAGCCGCCACCCGTCATCGCCGAGCTGGACGAGCCGTTTGGACCTCAGCCGGCGCAGCGCGCCCTCGGTGGTGCGGAGGGAGAGCCCGCAGAGGCGTGAGATCGACTCGACCGGCGCCGGCTCGCTGACCGGCACCCACTCCACGACGCTCCGCTCGGTCCGGGTCAGCGCGTCGCGCGGACGCGTGTCTCCCCGCGGTGGGTCGAGCAGGTGCTCCCCCGCGGCACCGATCAGCTCGAGCACCTCGGCGCCGTGGGTGACGACGGTGCCGCGGCCCTCGCGGAGGAAGTTGTTGACTCCCCGGGAGGTGTAGCTGGTGACCGGCCCGGGCACGCACATCACGTGGCGGTTCAGGCTCTCGGCCCACCCGGCGGTGTTGAGGGCGCCGCTTCGCAGGGCCGCCTCGACCACCACTGTGCCGCTGGTCATGGCGGCGATCAGCCGGTTGCGGGCCAGGAACCGCGGCCGCGTCGGCGCCGACCCGGGCGGCTGCTCGGACACGACGGCGAACTCGGCGGCGAGGTGCTGGAGCAGGAGCCGGTTCTGCGCGGGGTAGACCCGGTCCACCCCGCAGGCCAGGACCGCGGCCGTGACGCCGTCGGCGGTCAGCGTTGCGTCGTGCGCCTCGAAGTCGATGCCGAGCGCCCCGCCCGAGACCACGGGCACCCCGGAGAGCGCGAGGTGCGCGCAGACCGCGCGGGTCATCTCCACGCCGTAGACCGAGGCGGCTCGCGAGCCGACCACGGCGACCGACGTGGCGAGCTCGGTGAGCGGCATCGGACCCTTCACCCAGAGGCCCGGAGGCATGCCCCCGAACCCCTCGAGGGTGATGGCGTCGTCGAGCTGGTCGAGGCCGGTGGGCCACTCGGGGTCGCCCGGGACGAGGAACCGGATGCCGCACCGCGCGGCCTGGTCGAGCTGGCGGGCCGCGTCGACCTCGGCCAGCCGCAGAGCCAGCATCTCACCGGGCTCGCCCTCCCCCGCTGACCGCGCCTTCTCCAGCGCGCGCTCCGCACCCATCTGCCGGACGAGTGAGGACGTGGTGCCGTCACCGGGTTCCACTGCACAGCTCAGGCTCACCCGGGCGAGGCGCTCGGCCTCCGGCACGCGACTCACCGGCTCCACGGCCGGCGCCCCCGCCTGGTGTGCCTCACTCATGACGCCACCCCGACGACGCGTGCCGGCAGCGAGCGCGCACTGTCGTCGGACCGCAGCGTCAGCGCGATCTCGGCCTCGCGCTCACCCGGCCTCGCCACGCCCGCACAGTCGGCCACCGTCCAGGCCAGGCGCTGGACGCGGGTCAGCCCGCGCCGGGTGAGCCTCCCGTCGGACAGCTCCTTGTCGACCAGGCGCTGGGCGCCGGGCTCCAACGGCCACCTCTCCACCAGGGCGGGGCCGGGACACGAGGCGTTCAGCAGCCAGGAGCAGTCGCGGTAGCGGCGGGCCTGGCGCTGCCTGGCCTCGACCACCCGGGCCCGCACGTCAGCGGACGACTCCGGCTCCGGCCGGAAGGACGACTCGCTCCGCCGGCGCTGGGGTCGTACGTCCATCCAGATGTCGACCCGGTCGAGGATCGGACCGGTGAGCTTGCGGCGGTAGTGGGAGCGCTGCACCTCGCTGCACTCACAGCTGCTGCTGGAGAGTCCGTGGAAGTTGCCGCAGGGGCACGGGTTGGCGGCGAGGACCACCAGCGAACGCGCCGGGTAGGTGGCCGACTCCTCGCCGCGGGCGATCGTCACCTCCCCGGACTCGAGGGGCTGACGCATCGCCTCGACGACATCGGCACGGAAGTGCGGGAACTCGTCGAGGAAGAGCACGCCGTGGTGCGCGAGGCTGACCTGCCCCGGCCGCACCCGGCCGGTGCCGCCTCCCAGGACGCTCGCGGCGGTGGCCGAGTGGTGGGGCGCGAACCACGGCGGACGGCGCACCAGCCCGCTCCCCTGCGGGAGGACGCCCGCGACCGAGTGCAGCGCCGTCACCTCGAGCGCCTGCTCGGTCGTCAGGTCGGGCAGGATCGTCGGGATGCGCTCGGCGATCGACGTCTTGCCGGTGCCTCGGGGGCCGATCAGCATCGTGGGGTGACCGCCGGCCGCGGCGACCTCGACGGCGTAGCGGACGTCCTCGAGCCCGTCGAGGTCGCGGAGGTCGAGGTCCGCGAGGCGGTCCTCGCCGCGCCACGTGGCCAGGGGGCTGGACGACGGCCCCACCACGGGCTCGGCCTCGGGAACCTCTGCGCCACGCAGCACGGCCGACACCTGCGCCAACGACCGGACGCCGAAGACCGTCATTCCCGGCACGAGTCCGGCCTCACCCGCCTGCGGCTCGGGCACGAAGACGCGCGTGATCCCGTGGGCGGCGGCAGCGATCACCATCGGCAGCACCCCGGGCACCGGGCGCAGGGCACCGGCGACGGAGAGCTCGCCGATGAACGCCCACCCCTCCAGCAAGTCGGGCGTGAGCTCCTCGTGCTTCTTGTCGGCGGCCATGACCGCCATCGCGATCGCGAGGTCGTAGTGGGTGCCGCTCTTGGGGAGGTCGGCCGGGGCGAGCAGGATCGTGACCCGCTTGGTGGCCGGCCACCGGCCGCAGTCGTTGTTGATCGCCATCCGCACCCGGTCGCGCGCCTCGGACAGGGTCTTGTCCACCCGCCCGACGATCGTGGTGTTGACCAGACCCGGGGAGACGTCGACCTGGACGTCGATGACGTGGCCGTCGGCGCCCTTGAGCGCCAGCGAGCGAGCGGTCGCGAAGGCCATCAGCCGACCCCCACGACGTGCTCGACCTCGACCGGGCGGCCCCGTGGTGCCAGGACGCCCACCAGGTCGATGCGGACGTCGTCGGGGTGGCAGTCGTGCGCGAGCAGCCACCTCGCCCCGAGCCGCCGCAGCCGGTCGGCCTTGCGCTGGTCGATCGCCTCCAGCGGGTCGCCGTAGTCGGTCGACGTCCGGGTCTTGACCTCGCAGATCACCAGGACGTTGCCGTCGCGCAGGACCAGGTCGATCTCGCCCGCGTCGCACCGCCAGTTGCGGTCGACGAGGACCAGTCCGAGCCGCGTCAGGTGACGCGCGGCGATCGCCTCGCCCCGCTCGCCCAGCCGGCGGCGGTGCTCGGCTGCTGGGTCGAGGGCGAACGGTGAAGCGGCAGCTCGTCGGGCCATGGGGGCGCCTTCCGGTGGGCAGGTTCGGGAGGAACCAGCACACCGCGGCGCTCCGACGTCCATCGACTGCGCGACCGCCGGCCTGTGGAGAACGTCCGGTGGGTGTCACCTGTGGACGGTTGGTGGCCAGCTCAGCGTCTCCCCACCGGCGGGGCAACCGCCGCGGGGTCAGTCCTTGGGCGGGTCGATGTCCTGCGGCGCGAGCTCCTCGACGTTGACGTCCTTGAACGTCAGCACCTTCACGTTCTTGGCGAAGCGGGCGGGCCGGTACATGTCCCAGACCCAGGCGTCGCTCATCGAGACCTCGAAGAAGACGTCACCGCTCTCCGAGCGGGCCTTCACGTCGACCTGGTTGCAGAGGTAGAAGCGGCGGTCGGTCTCCACGACGTACTTGAAGATGCCCACCACGTCGCGGTACTCGCGATAGAGGGTGAGCTCCATCTCGGTCTCGTACTTCTCGAGATCCTCGGCGCTCATCCGTCCTCCTCCGTGGTGCTGCCCGGCCCAGGGCCGAGACTAGCCACCTCCTGGCCGACGACCGGCTCGAGACCCGCCGCGCGACGCACGTTGACGAACCGCATCCGGTGGGCCGGGCACGGGCCGTGCTGCGCGAGCGCCGCCTCGTGGTCGGCGGTGATGTAGCCCTTGTGGGTGCGGAAGTCGTAGTCGGGCCACTCGTCGTGCAGGCCCACCATCAGCCGGTCGCGGGTCACCTTCGCGACGACCGAGGCGGCGGCGATGCAGGCAGCGACCCGGTCGCCCTTCCAGACCGCGAGCCCGGGGACGCCGAGGCCGTCGACGGGGAACCCGTCGGTGAGGACGTACGACGGACGCGTCCCGAGGCGGGCGACCGCGCGCCGCAGCGCCTCGACGTTGGCGACGTGCATGCCGAGCCGGTCGCACTCCTCGTTGTCGATGACCACGACCGACCACGCCAGCGCCCGGCGCACGACCTGGGCGTAGACGCGCTCGCGCGCCGCCTCGGTGAGGAGCTTGCTGTCGGCCAGCCCCGGCACGATGCCCGCCTTGCCCGGCGGGAGGATCACTGCGCCCGCGACCAACGGCCCGGCGCACGCACCCCGGCCGGCCTCGTCGACGCCCGCGATCGGGTCCAGCCCGGCGCGGCGCAGGGCCCGCTCGTAGCCGTAGATCCCGGCGTCGCGACGTACGGTCATGCCTCCCGGGAGAGGCTGGGGCGGCAGCTCGGTGGACACGGTCACGAGGACGGGGCCGGCACGTCCTCGAACGTGGCCGGACGGGTGTTCCAGCGGAAGCGGTCGGCGGGCCACAGGAGGACGAAGACCTTGCCGACGACCAGGTCGACGGGGACGAACTCATCACCCGGGACGCACTCGGTCTCGTCGGACTGGCACATCTTCTGCGAGCTGTCGGCGGAGCGCGAGCGGTTGTCGCCCATCACGAAGATGTGGCCGCCGGGGATCGGGCCGACGGACCACTTCTCGTCGCAGGCGCCGTTGGTGGGCATCGGACCGTTGCAGGTCGCGCCGCCGCGCTTGACGTAGTCGGACTCGTCGAGCGGGTGTCCGTTGACGAGGAGGCGGCCCTTGTCGTCGCAGCACTCGATGGTGTCGCCGGCGACGCCGATCACGCGCTTCACGAGGTGGCCGCCGGTCGGGTAGAGCCCGATCTTGGCCATCGCCTTCGCCACGGGGTTGGTGGGGCCGGCGGAGTCGATCGGCGGCAGCCAGCCACCCGGGTCCTTGAAGACCACGACGTCACCGCGCTCCGGCTCGCCGTCGCCCCAGTAGGAGACCTTCTGGATGAGGATCCGGTCGTTGAGGATCAGCCCCGGCTCCATGGACTCGGAGGGGATGTAGAAGGCCTGCACGAAGAACGTCTTGATGACGATCGCGAGCACCAGCGCGACGCCCAGCAGCAGGATCGTCTCCTGCCACAGCGGCAGCTGCTTGCGCTTGCTCCGGCCGGTCTTCTGCCCCGGCTCCTTCGTGGTGCGACCACTCATCGCGTCATCCTCCGACTGCTGCTCAAGACGCGACGACCGCGGTTCCTCACCCGCTGAGAGGGACGAGGAACCGCGGCCATCTGAAGTCACCCGCAGAGACTAACCAGTCCCTGGTCGAACGCACGCCTCACGGCGCGGTGCGACGGATCACGCCTCGCGGCGCTCCTTGATCTTGGCGGCCTTGCCGCGCAGGTTGCGCAGGTAGTAGAGCTTGGCGCGACGCACGTCACCGCGGGTCACGACCTCGATCTTCTCGAAGATCGGGGAGTTCACCGGGAAGGTGCGCTCGACGCCGACGCCGAAGGAGACCTTGCGGACGGTGAAGGTGCGGCCGATGCCCGAGCCGTGGACGCGGATCACGACGCCCTGGAAGACCTGGACACGCGAGCGGCTGCCCTCGATGACCTTGACGTGGACCTTGACGGTGTCGCCGGCGCGGAAGTCCGGGACGTCGTCACGCTTGATAGCGGTGCCGAGGTCGGCGATGACGTTGGTCATGACGTTGCTCCTCGCGAGTGCCACAGGTCAGCCGCGGTGGTGGTGGTGATGGACTTGGCTGGTGCTCGGTGCGGCCGGCCGTGCGCGCCCCCTGTGGCAGGTGCGGTGCGGCGGGACCCCGGCGCGGTGCATCGACTGATGCATCCGGGCGACCCTGGCCTCGAGCGGACCAAGGGTGAAGTCTGCCAGAGCGTGCCGTCAGCGTGAAATCCGACGACGGGCCCGCTTGGTCATCACGACGGCACCGGGCGGCGCCGGCCGGTCTGGCCGCAACCGGAACCCTGCCTTCTTGTACATCCGCTGGTTGTCCGAGGACCCGGCGCCGGTGAACAGGACGTACGTCGTGACGCCCGCGGGTGCGAGGTCCTCGACCAGCTCCAGGAGCGCCCGGCCGAGGCCGCGGCCCTGCAGGTCCGGGGCGACCATGATCCGGCCGATGTCCCACTCGCCGTGCCGGTCGAGACGTCCGCGGACGGCTCCCACGAGGCGCCCGGACGACGGCTCACGGGCGACCCGCACGGTCCACTCCCCCAGCCCGCGGCGCACGTCGTCGAGCGACTCGCGCAGCGCCGGGATGTCCACCCCGGGGTTGGCCTCCAGCTCCTGCAGCCAGCAGGCGCGCTGCAGCGTGTAGAGCTCGCCGGCGTCGGCGGGGACAGCAGGGCGTACGTCGAGGTCGGCGAGGGCGCCGACGACCCCGGTCGGCGGCAGCAGGTCGGGACGGCGCGCGGCCGTGCGGCGCTCGGCCTGCGCGCGACGCCAGGCGGCGATCCGCGCGTGGTCGCCCGACAGCAGCACCTCGGGCACGTCGCGGCCCTTCCACGAGGCCGGCTTGGTGTAGACGGGGTACTCGAGCAGCCCGTCGGCGTGCGACTCCTCGACGAGCGACTCGGCGTTGCCCATGAACCCGGGCAGCAGCCGCACGACCGACTCGGTGATGGCCATCGCGGCCACCTCGCCACCGTTGAGGACGTAGTCGCCCAGCGACACCTCCCGCACCGTTCCGAGCGTGGCGGCGTGCTCGATGACCCGCTGGTCGATGCCCTCGTAGCGCCCGCAGGCGAAGACGAGGTGCTCCTGCTCGCTCAGCTCGTGGGCGAGGGCCTGCGTGAAGGGCTCGCCGCTGGGGGTGGTGAAGACGATCGTGGCCCCCCGGGCCACCGCCTCGAGCGCCTGGCCCCAGGGCTCCGGCTTCATGACCATGCCGGCGCCACCGCCGTACGGCGTGTCGTCGACGGTCCGGTGCCGGTCGCTCGTCCACCGGCGCAGGTCGTGCACCTCGAGGTCGAGCAGCCCCTTGTCGCGCGCCTTGCCGGGCAGGCTCAGCCCGAGGGGCGCGAGGTAGTCGGGGAAGATCGTGACGACGTCGATCCTCACGGTCGCGCCTCGCCGGCGGCGTCGTCGGCGTCGTCGGCGTCGCCGGCGTCGTCGGGGAACGGCGACACCAGGCCGGGGCGGTCGGCGACCACGATGCGGCCGGCCGTGAGGTCCACCTCGGGCACGAGCGCGGACACGAACGGCACCAGGGCGTCACGACCGTCGGGGGTGCGGACCGTCAGCAGGTCCTGGGCGGAGCCGTGGACCAGCGCCTTCACGGTGCCGAGGTGCGAGCCGTCGGTGTCGACCACGTCGAGGCCGACGAGCTGGTGGTCGTAGAACTCCTCGGGGTCCTCGGGCGTCTCGTCGTGGCCGATCGTGGCGTGCAGGACGGTGCCGCGCGCCGCCTCCGCGGCGTTGCGGTCGGCCAGCTCCTCGAAGGTGACCAGGAGCGTGCTCTGGTGCCAGCGGGCGCGGGCGACCGTCAGGCTGGTGGGGCGGCGGTCCGCGCCGGCCGGCGCCTCCGCTCGCAGCGTCGTACCGGGTGCGAAGCGCCGCTCCGGCTCGTCGGTGCGTACGTCGAGGGTGACCTCGCCACGGATGCCGTGCGGCTTGCCGATCCGGCCGACCACGACCTCGATGTCGGCGCGTTCCTCATCGCTCACGCCGCCCAGCGTAGAGGGGCTGGGCGCTGAGTCTCCCAGCGACTCAGCGCCCAAGGTGGCGGCGGACGACACGTCGGAGGGCCGCAGCGATGTCGTCCGCCGCCACCCTCGCGGCGCGCGCCCCCGAAATGCGGCGACGGGCGCCACCCCGGTGGGGTGACGCCCGTCGTGGAGCGTTGCTGGGCTCAGCGGCGCCGGTCGGTGTCGACGAAGTCGACCCGCGCACCGCCGCGGCCGGCGAGGGCCGACACGACGGTGCGGAAGGCGGTCGCGGTGCGGCCGTTGCGTCCGATCACCTTGCCGAGGTCGTCGGGGTGCACGCGGACCTCGAGGATCGAGCCGCGACGCATCTTCTTGTCGCGGACCGAGACGTCGTCGGGGTGGTCGACGATGCCGCGCACCAGGTGCTCGAGTGCCTCGGCGAGCACGATCAGGCCTCGCTCTTGCCGGCGTCCTCGGCGGTCACCGTCTCGGTGGCCTCCGCGGCATCCGCAGCACCCTCGGGCGTCTCGGAGGCCGGGACCTCGGCGGGCGTCTCGGCGGCCGGCTCCTCGGCCTTCTTCTCGGCGGCCGGCTCCTCGGCCTTCTTCTCGGCCTTCTTCTTGGTGGTGGTCGCGGAGCCCTTCGACTCGGCGGACACCTCCTTGAGGGCCTCGTTGAAGATGTCGAGCTTGGAGCGCTTGGGCTCCTTGACCTTCAGGGTGCCCTCGGCACCGGGGAGGCCCTTGAACTTCTGCCAGTCACCGGTGACCTTGAGGATCGCCTCGACGGCCTCGGAGGGCTGGGCGCCCACGCCGAGCCAGTACTGCGCCCGGTCGGAGACGACGTCGATGTAGGACGGGTCCTCCTTCGGGTGGTACTTGCCGATCTCCTCGAGGACCTTGCCGTCGCGCTTCTTGCGGGAGTCGACGACGACGATGCGGTACTGCGGCACCCGGATCTTGCCCAGGCGCTTCAAGCGAATCTTGACGGCCACGTTTGTGGTGTCTCCTCAGAAATTGTCGTGGGTGAGGAACCGTTCCCAGGTGGGGCCACCGGTGCTGGTCCTTCGAAGGGCACTGCGTCGCTCGGATGAGAGGGTCCGGGCGCGCAGGACACGAGGGAAGATTCTGCCAGACGGTGGCCACGCGCGACCAATCCGGTGCGATGGACCCGCATCGTTCAGCTCGGGGCCTGGTAGTCCCAGCGCCCCTGCCAGAGCCAGTCGGCGAGGGCGTCGTACCTCGTGCGGTGGACGGAGTCGAAGACGACGTCGCCCCCGATCGTGTGCCAGGTGAGCGTGGTGGTGCAGCTCGGGCACCTGTCCGACACGGTCGTGAGCTCCAGGCCGTGCCCGCGCTCGAAGGTGTAGCCGCCGTAGTCCCAGGCCGTCGGTCGCCCGGCGTCGTCGTTGGTCCAGATCGTGAAGGTGCCCTGCTGGAGCTTGAAGCCGAGCGCCAGCACCCCGTCGTCGCCGGCCAGCCGGCGCACGGTGCGCGCCGGGACCCCGAGCTCGCGTCCCTGCTTCGCGGTGACCTCCCGCTCCCAGCCCCCGCGCTCGGGAAGCGTCGGAACGGTGGTCGAGGAGGAGCCCTGCTCCGGATCCCCCGTGAGGTTGCGGCTCGTCCCACCTGCGGGGTCGCAGGCCGAGGCGAGGGCGGCGACCGTGGCGGCCGCGACGATGGTGCGCTTGTCCATGGAGTCCTCCTCCGGGGCGGTGTGCCCCCTCACCGGAGAACAGTCGCCAGCGGCCGGCGGGGTTGACCTCGGCGACCAGCCGGGGACGGCCTGCACCACCACCGCGGCGAGCAGGGCAGCGGCCACGCCGAGCGAGGCCGTCACGGCCCCGGTGCGACGGCGTCGCCGGTGGTGCACCTGCGCGAGGCGCGACTCACCGTGGGGCGAGAAGGACGTGGCGTTGGCCTCGAGGCCCTGCCGGAGCCTGTCCTCAACGGGCATGGTCGCTCACTCCTTCTCCCAGCAGCGTGGCCAAGCGGTGCCGGGCCCTGTAGAGGTGCTGCTTGACGGTCGACTCGGACACCGAGAGCACCTCGGCGATCTCGTGCACGGGGCGGTCCTCCCAGTAGAAGAGCACCACGGCGGCGCGCTGCATCGGCGCCAGCTCCGCGACGGCGCGGGCGACGTCGGGGTCGGGCAGGTCGTCGTACGCCACCGGCTGGGCCAGGCGCTCCTTGTCCGCTCGGGCGGCGCGGCGCTGCAGCTCGCGCACGGCGATGCGGATCGCGACCCGGCGCACCCAGGCCTCGGGGCGCTCGTAGCCCGACACCGTCCGCCAGTGGCGCAGCATCCGGTAGAGCGCCTCCTGGGTGATGTCCTCGGCCAGCTCGCGGTCGTGCACCATCAGGAACACCGTCCGGGACACCGGCCCGAAGGACGCGCGGAAGTACCAGTCGTACTCACGCTGCTCAGCGGCTCGCACGGAACGCCTCCATGACAGGTCACAGCCACGAGGCGATCGGGCGGTTGACCCGTCCCGGATAGTTTCTCGCGGGCTAGGCCACCGCGTCGAGACCGATGAAGGAGCGCACCGCCTCGGCTCCGGTGACCCGGATCGGCTCCGTGTCCCGGACGAAGGTCTCGGGGGTCAGCACGAGGCCCTGGTTGAGGGCCATCTCGCCCTCGCGGCGCTTGATCCGGCTCACGGCTGTCGGCCGGTAGCCGACCTTGCGCGAGACGCCGAGCGACGCCGGGTTGTCGAGGAAGGCCGCCGAGGTGATCTCCTCGAAGCCGAGGTGGTCGAAGAGCAGCTCGCACATCGCCCGCCGCATGGCGGTGCCGAGCCCGCGGCCCTGGAACTCGCGTCCGAGCCACGATCCGGTCTCCCCCGTCCGGGTCACCGGGAAGTGCTTCGCCGCGACCCCCTGGGCGCCGATCACGCGGCCGTCGAGGATGACGGCGAGGTCGAGGCAGAAGTCGTCCGGTGAGAACGTCGACCGCTTGCCCCAGTGGTACGCCGCGGTGTTGCGGGCGAGCTCTCCTGCCGGGGCGGCCGTCCACGGGAAGTAGAACGGCATCTCAGCCGGGTCGTGGATCCCCTTCTCGGCGAGGTCGCACAGCTCGAGGATGAGCTCGTCGGTCAGTCCACGCATCTCGAGCGAGCCGGCCCTCACGTGCAGGCCGAAGGGCGGGAACAGGTCGACGAGGGTGCTCATGCTCCCATCCCACCGCCTGCACCGCCGCGAGCCAAATCGCTTTCGTCAGGGTCCCGACCGGACTCCACCCCCCCGCCAGCGGCCCGCGTCGGAGCGACGGGCCATGGCCCGAAGTGACCATGCGGGATGACCGTTCCCCGAATTGTCTGGACCACCGGTGTGCAGCAGGGTGGGGCGCCGTCAGTACTCCATCCCCCCACCACAGGAGCACTCCCAGATGAACACCACCCGGCGCATCACCGCCACCGCCCTCGCGACCGCCGCGCTCGTCGTGCCGTCCGCCCTCGCTGCGACCGCCGTGGCCGCCCCGGACAAGCCGGGCAAGCCGGTCAAGCCGGCGAAGACCGTCAAGGCGCAGACCAAGCAGCTGCTCAAGGACATCGCGGGCAAGGACAAGCGCCTCGACCGTCTCTCCACCAGCACCGCGGTCGAGAACCTCGCCGACGACACCGAGGCCGAGCTCGTCGCCAACGTGACCGACGCGCGGACCGCCCTCGCCGAGCTGCGGACCAGCGTCGAGGCGGCCGACAGCACCGTCGACACCCGGGCCGCCCGCAAGGAGCTGCGCTCGTTCCGCGTGGAGAACTTCCGCATCGTCGTCAACCTGGTCAAGCAGGTGGAGGGCCTCGAGGAGGCCGCCGCCGCCGACCCGGAGGCCGTCGCCCACCTCGACGCCGCCGAGGCCGCCGCGCTGCTGATCACCGCCACCAGCACCAAGGCGGACCTGCGCGACGCCCGCGAGCACCTCCAGGCTGCCCGGGCCGAGCTCGAGGGCGAGACCACGACCGCCTGATCGACGTCGCGTCCTCCGAGGGGCGGTCACCCGGCCGGGTGGCCGCCCTTCGTCGTCGCCGGGGTCAACCGGCCACGGCGTGGCCGCGCAGCACGACGCGACTCGGCGTACGCAGCACGGACAGGTCGGCGCGCGGGTCCCGGTCGTAGACGACGAAGTCGGCGGACGCACCCTCGACGAGGCCGTCCACCCCGAGCCACTCCCGGGCCCGCCAGCTGGCGGCGCCCAGCGCGTCGTGGGCGGGGATCCCGATCCGCACGAGCGCCTCGATCTCCCCCGCGATGTTGCCGTGGCGGCTGATGCCACCGCCGTCGGAGCCGGCGTAGATCGGCACCCCGGCCTCGTAGGCGGCCATGATCGTGGCGGGCATGCGGTCGTAGAGGTCGGTCATCGTCTCGGCGTAGGCCGGGAACCTCTCCTGCCCGGCCGCGGCGTGCTCGGGGAACTTGTCGAGCTGCATGACGGTCGGCACCAGCCGCGTGCCGTGCTGGACCATCGCGTCGATGAGGTCCTCGGTCAGCCCCGTGCCGTGCTCGATGCAGTCGATGCCCGCCTCGATCAGCCCGGGCAGCACCCCGTGCCCGAAGCAGTGGGCCGTCACCTTCGCCCCCTCCGCGTGCGCTGCGGCGATGGCGTCGGCGAAGGCCTCGGCCGGGAACGACGGCGCGAGGTCCCCCTCCTCCCGCGAGATCCAGTCGCCGACCAGCTTGATCCAGCCGTCGCCGTTGCGGGCCTCCCGGGCGGCGTACGTCGCCAGGTCGGCGGGCTCGACCTCGTGGGCGTAGCCACGGATGTAGCGCCTGGTCGCGGCGATGTGCCGGCCGCAGCGGATCAGGCGCGGCAGGTCGTCGCGGTCGTGGATCCACCGCGTGTCCGCAGCCGAGCCCGCGTCGCGGATGAGCAGGGCGCCGCCGTCGCGGTCGGCGATCGCCTGCTGCTCGGTGGCCGCGTCGTCGGTGGCCCCGAAGTCGTCGAGCCCGAGGTGGCAGTGCGCGTCGACCAGCCCGGGGACGATCCACCCCTCGGCGACGGTGTCGGAGCCCGCCTGGGGCTCGAAGGTGATGCGGCCGTCGACGACGTAGAGGTCGCGCGGCTCGCCGTCGGGCAGGACCGGTCCGCGGAAGCGCTGGGCAGTCATGGCCCGACCCTAGGACCTCCGCCCTCCGCCCACGCGGACGGCGTGGCAACGTTCTTTACCCACATCGGTGGATGCCGTCCGTGTACGCCCGGTGCCAGCGTGGGGACCAGCCCTGGGCGACGCGCCCCGATCGGCGTGCCGATCGGGGCCCCGGTCGCTGTCCACCGTCGCCGCCCGCCGGGTCAGCCGAGTCCCCCATCGAAGGCGAGTCCCCCCATGTCCCGTTCCTCCCGCTCCGCTGCTGCCGTTGCCTGCGGCCTGGCCCTGGCCGTCCCGCTGCTGCCCACTCCCGCAGTCGCGGCCGATCCCCCGTGGACGACCGTCGCCAGTGGGCTCGACAACCCCCGTCAGCTGTCGTTCACCGGCGACACCCTCTACGTCGCCGAGGCGGGCAGGGGCGGCTCCGGTCCCTGCGTCGACGGTGCGGAGGGACCGGCCTGCCTGGGCATGACCGGAGCCATCACCCGGGTGCGCGGCGGGCAGCAGGCGCGGGTCCTGACCGGCCTCCCCTCCCTGGCCGGCGAGGGCGGTGGCGGCGCCATCGGACCCGCGGACGTGGTCGTGACCGGGCAGAACAAGTACGTCGTCACGATGGGCCTGGGCAACGACCCCGCGGTGCGGGCCGACCTCGGTGCCGCCGGCGGCTACTTCGGCACGCTCGTCTCGGGAGCCTTCCCCAGTGCCGGGCCGCGCATCGCCGCCGACATCGGCGCGTTCGAGACGGCCGCCGACCCCGACGGGCAGGGCCCCGACACCAACCCGACCGGCCTGCTGCGCAACGGCGGTGGCCACGTGGTCGCCGACGCCGGGGGCAACGCGCTCCTGTCCGTGCAGGGCGGGCACGTGTCGACCCTCGCGGTCTTCGACACTCCAGGTCTCGCCGCCGTGCCGTTCCCGCCGTTCCAGATCCCGGTCGACTCCGTGCCCACCGGCGTCGTCGTGGGGCCTGACGGGGCCTACTACGTCAGCGAGCTGACCGGCTACCCGTTCGTCCCCGGCTACTCGCGGATCCTCCGGGTCGTGCCGGGGCGGGCGCCCACGGTCTGGGCCACCGGCCTGACCAACGTCACCGACCTGGCCTGGCACGACGGTGACCTCTACGCCGTGCAGATCGGCATCCTCCAGGGCGGTCCCGGGTCCGTGGTGAGGGTCCGACCGGGGGCGGCTCCCCAGGTCGTCGCGGGCGGGCTCGACGCGCCGTACGGCATCGCCGTCGACGACGACGCGGCCTACGTGACCACCTGCTCGGTGTGCCCCGGCGGCGGGTCGGTCATCCGGATCCCGCTCGGGTAGCCGTCAGCGGCCGGGGTCAGAGCCGGTCGAGGAGCCAGGACGGGCTCAGCAGGAGCTCTCGGCGCGCCCCGATGCCCACTTCTGGGCATGACGCTGGGCGAGCGCCAAAACGACGATGGAGGGCACGGTGTCCGCGCTGTCGCCGCATCCGGGGGCAGGTCCCGTGGGCCGGGAAGAAGGAGCAGTGACATGCCCGTGCGAAGACGACTTGCTGCGCTCCTGACGCTGGTGCTCGCCGCAGCCACCCTCGCCATCGTCACTGCAGCGACACCTGCGGTCGCCGCACCTTGTGACCCACCCGTGTCCAACCCCGTGGCGTGCGAGAACACCCTTCCTGGCAATCCCGAGAGCGAATGGGGCGTCTCCGGCGCCGGGTCCGCCTCGATCCAGGGCTTCGCGACGGACATGAGCGTGGACCAGGGACAGACGATCGGGTTCAAGGTCGACACCAGCGCCTCGTCGTATCGGCTCGACATCTACCGGATGGGCTACTACGGAGGCGACGGCGCCCGCCGGGTCGCGACCGTCAACCCCACGGTGCTGAACAACCAGCCCAACTGCCTCAACGATGTCTCGACCGGCCTCGTCGACTGCGGCAACTGGACCCAGAACGCGTCATGGGCCGTGCCGGCGAGCGCGGTGTCGGGGATCTACTTCGCGAGGCTCGTCCGCACCGACGGCACCGCCGGCGCAAGTCACGTGTTCTTCGTGGTGCGCGACGATGACGGCGGGTCGGACATGCTGTTCCAGACCTCCGACACCACCTGGCAGGCCTACAACACCTACGGCGGCAACAGCCTGTACACCGGCGCTCCCGCGGGGCGGGCGTACAAGGTCAGCTACAACCGTCCGTTCACCACACGGGGGAACGCGCCGGAGGACTGGGTGTTCAACGCCGAGTACCCGATGGTTCGCTTCCTCGAGTCCAACGGGTACGACGTGAGCTACAGCTCCGGAGTCGACACGGACCGGCGAGGTGCCGAGCTCCGCGAGCACAAGGTGTTCATGAGCGTCGGCCACGACGAGTACTGGTCCGGGTCCCAACGTGCCAATGTCGAGGCAGCACGTGATGCCGGGGTGCACCTCGCCTTCTTCTCCGGCAACGAGGTCTTCTGGAAGACCCGGTGGGAGAACAGCATCGACGGCTCCGGCACCTCGCACCGCACCTTGGTGTCGTACAAGGAGACGCACGCCAACGCCAAGATCGACCCGCTCGCCAACACCTGGACCGGCACCTGGCGGGACCCGCGGTTCAGCCCCCCGGCCGACGGGGGGCGGCCGGAGAACGGGCTGACGGGCACCATGTTCGCGATCAACTGCTGTGCCATCAACATGGTGGTGGGACAGGCGGACGGCCAGATGAGGTTCTGGCGCAACACCCGCGTCGCCACGCTTGGCACCAACGCAACCACCACCATCGGCACCAACGTCATCGGCTACGAGTGGGACGAGGACCCCGACAACGGGTTCCGCCCGCCGGGCACGTTCCGGGTGTCCCAGACTGCCGGTTCCGGTGACCGGTTGCAGGACTACGGCAGCTCGTACGCGCAAGGGCAGGCGACCCACGCCATGACGACCTATCGTGCAGCGAGCGGGGCGCTGGTCTTCAGCGCAGGCACGATCCAGTGGGCATGGGCGCTCGACGGCAACCACGACCGCGGCTCGGCCGCTCCCGACACCGCGGCTCAGCAGGCGACGGTCAACCTCTTCGCCGACATGACCGTCCAGCCGGACACCCTGCGCAGCGGGCTCACCGCTGCCACCGCGTCCACCGACACGGCAGCGCCGACGACCAGCATCACCTCGCCGACAGCTGGTGCGACCCTTCCGGTCGGCACGCCCGTCACGGTCAGCGGAACCGCCACCGACACAGGAGGCGGCCGGGTGGCCGGTGTCGAGGTCTCGACCGACAACGGCGCGACGTGGCGACGCGCCACCGGCCGCGGTTCGTGGACCTACACGTTCACACCAGCTGCCTCGGGAGCAGTGACCCTGCGGGCACGCACGGTGGACGACAGCGCCAACCTCGGCACGGCGGCGACCACCAACGTCACCGTCGGGACCGCACCGACCGCATGCCCCTGCACGATCTGGCCGGGTACGGCCACGCCCGCAGCCACCGACCCCGACAACAGCGCCGTCGAGCTCGGCGTGAAGTTCCGCGCCAGCACGGACGGCACCATCACCGGGATCCGCTACTACAAACCGCAGCAGACCTCCGGCACGCACGTCGGATCGCTCTGGACGAGCACCGGCACGAGGCTCGGGCAGGTGAGCTTCACCAACGAGTCGGCGAGCGGGTGGCAGCAGGCCACCTTCCCGACACCCATCCCCGTGACCGCCGGCACCACCTATGTGGCCTCTTACTTCACTCCAGGCAAGTACGCCGTCAGCTCGGGCTACTTCGCGACCAGCGGCACCACCCGCGGGCCGCTGACGGCGCTGCAGGACGGCGTGAGCGGTGGCAACGGCGTCTACCGTTACACCTCGAGCGCCGGCGCCTTTCCCAACTCGACCTACGGCTCCGAGAACTACTGGGTCGATGTCGTCTTCAGCGAGGCGAATGACACGACGAAGCCGACCGTCACGGCGCGAACTCCGGCACAGGGGGCGACCGCGGTCGGGCTGGGAACGGACGTCACTGCCACGTTCTCCGAGCCGGTGCAGCAGTCCACGGTCACGATGGAGCTGCGTGCACCTGGGGGTGCTGTGGTGCCGGCTGCGACGTCCTACGACGCCACGAGCCGCACGGTGACGCTCGACCCCAACGCCGCGCTCGCCGCAACGACGACCTACACCGTCGCGCTCTCCGGCGCCCGAGACGCCGCCGGGAACCAGATGGACCCGGTGACATGGACGTTCACCACCGACACCCCGGACACCACCAAGCCCACCGTGACCGGGCGCACACCGGCGACCGCCGCGACAGGCGTGGCTCTCGGGGTCTCGCCGACGGCGACGTTCAGCGAGCCCGTCCAGCAGGCGAGCATCGCCCTCGAAGTTCGCGGCCCGGGCAACACGCTCGTCCCGGCCACGACGACGTACGACGCCACCACCCGGACAGCCACCGTGGACCCGAACGCGAACCTCGCGGCCAACACGTCGTACACCGTCAACCTCAGTGGTGCGCGCGACGCCTCGGGCAATCAGATGGACCCTGTGTCGTGGTCGTTCACCACGACCGCCGTCGCGTCGGACTGCCCATGCACGATCTGGCCGTCGACGGCGACGCCTGCAGGCACCGACGGCGACACCAGCTCGGTCGAGCTGGGCGTGAAGTTCCGGTCGAACACCGACGGCTTCGTCACCGGGATCCGCTACTACCGGCCCAGCCAGGCCACTGGGACCCACGTCGGCAGCCTCTGGACCTCGACCGGCACGCGCCTCGGCCAGGTCACCTTCACCGGCGGCACGGCCAGCGGATGGCAGCAGGCGAGCTTCAGCACGCCGATTCCCGTCACAGCGGGCACGACGTACGTCGCGTCCTACTACACGCCCAGTCGCTACGTCGCCAACGGCGCCTACTTCACCACGAGCGCCACCACTCGCGGGCCGCTGACGGCCCTGCAGAGCGGCACCGACGGCGGCAACGGCCTGTACCGCTACACCTCCACGCCCAGCACGTTCCCCGACCAGAGCTACAACGGCGAGAACTACTGGGTCGACGTCGTCTTCGAGGACGGCCCCGACACCACCAAGCCGACCGTCACCGCGCGCACGCCCGCTCCCGGTGCCACCGGTGTCAGCGTGGGCGCCAACGTGACCGCGACGTTCTCGGAGCCGGTCCAGCAGTCGACGCTCGGCCTCGAGCTCCGCGGACCGGGCAACACCGTCATCTCCGGTTCCACCGCCTACGACGCCGCAACCCGCACCGCGACCCTCGACCCGACGGCGAATCTCGCAGCGACGACGCAGTACACCGCCACCGTGACGGGCGTCCGCGACACCGCTGGCAACCTCGTCGACCCGGTCTCGTGGACGTTCACCACCGACACGCCCGACACGACCAAGCCCACCCTGAGCGGCCGCACGCCCGCGCCCGGAGCGGGTGGCGTGTCGACGGCGGTGAATGCGACTGCGACCTTCAGCGAGCCGGTCCAGGCGGGCACGCTTGCCTTCGAGCTGCGCACACCAGCCAACGCGCTCGTGTCCGGCACGACGTCGTACGACGCGGCGAGCCGCACGGCGACGCTGGACCCGACCGCCAGCCTCGCGCCCAGCACGACGTACACCGCAACGGTCAGCGGGGCACGCGACACGGCCGGCAACCAGATGGACCCGGTGAGCTGGACCTTCACCACGGCCGCCACCACCTCCAGCTGCCCGTGCACGATCTGGCCGTCGACCACGGCACCGGCCGGCACCGACCCGGACACCAGCTCGGTCGAGCTGGGTGTGAAGTTCCGGACCGACACTCCCGGCTTCGTCACCGGGATCCGCTACTACCGGCCCAGCCAGGCCACGGGCACCCACGTCGGCAGCCTGTGGACCTCGACGGGCACCCGGCTCGGCCAGGTCACCTTCACCGGCGGCACGGCCAGCGGTTGGCAGGAGGCGACCTTCAGCGCGCCGATCGCGGTGTCGGCCAACACGACGTACGTCGCGTCCTACTTCACACCGAGCAGGTACGTCGTGAACGGCGGCTACTTCAGCTCCGCAGCCACCACCCGCGGTCCGTTGACAGCGCTGCAGAACGGCACTGACGGCGGCAACGGCCTCTACCGCTACACCTCGACGGCCAGCACGTTCCCGAACCTGAGCTACGGGTCGGAGAACTACTGGGTCGACGTCGTCTTCCAGGAGGACTCCACCGACACCACCCCGCCGACGATCAACGGCCGGGTGCCGACCCCGGACGCCACCGGTGTGCCGGTCGGCGTCCGGCCGCAGGCCACCTTCAGTGAGTCCGTCACGGGCTCCACCATCTCGATGGTGCTGCGCGGCCCGGCCAACCAGGTCGTGCCGTCTGCCACGTCGTACGACGCCGGCACCCGCACCGCGACCCTGACCCCGACCATCGACCTGGGCTACTCCACGTCGTACACCGTGGAGATCAGCGGAGCGAGGGACGGGGCGAACAACACGATGTCGCCCGTGTCCTGGAGCTTCCAGACCTCCGCGCCACCGCCACCCGGGATCGAGGACGGGCCGGGCGGGCCGCTCGCGGTGGTCACGAGCACCGGGAACCCGTCGTCGTCCTACCTGTCGGAGATCATGCGGGCCGAGGGGCTCAACGAGTTCGCCAACATGCGCGTGTCCACGCTCAACGCGACCACTCTCGCGCCGTACGCCGTGGTCGTCCTCGGCGACGTCGCGATCACGGACGACCAGGTGACGGCCCTGACCGACTGGGTGAACGCCGGCGGCAACCTGGTGGCGATGCGCCCGGACAGCCGCCTCTACAGCCTTGCGGGGATCACCGCACAGACGGGGACGGTCGCCGAGGGCTACATCGGCGTCAACGCCGCCGTCGAGCCCGGTGCCGGCATCACGACCGACACCATGCAGTTCCACGGCACAGCCAACCGCTACAGCCTCAACGGCGCCACGTCCGTGGCGACCCTCTACTCGAGTGCTACCGCGAGCACCGGCCTACCAGCGGTGACGCTCCGCAGCGTCGGCAGCAACGGCGGCCAGGTCGCGACCTTCGCCTATGACCTCGCGCGCTCGGTGATCGCCACCCGACAGGGCAACCTCGCATGGGCCGGTCAGGACCGCGACGGAGCCACGCCGAACCGGTCGAACGACCTCTTCTTCGGAGGCAGCTCGGCGTCCGACTGGGTCAACCTGTCGAAGGCACACATCCCCCAGGCCGACGAGCAGCAGCGACTGCTTGCCAACCTGGTGACAGTCGCCGCCCGCGACCGGTTCCCGGTGCCGAGGTTCTGGTACTTCCCGGGCACCCACAAGGCGGTCGTGGTGGCCACCGGCGACGACCACGGCACCGGCGGCACGCCCGGGCGGTTCAGCACATATGCGGCGGCCAGCCCCTCGGGCTGCTCGGTCGCGAGATGGGAGTGCCCGCGCTTCTCGTCGTACGTCTACCCGAGCACCCCGATGACCAACACGCAGGCGGCGGCGTTCAACGGTCAGGGCTTCGAGGTCGGCCTGCACCCGACGAGCGGCTGCGCGAACTTCTCGTCGTACCAGTCCCTCCAGGACATGTACACCACCCAGCTCGGCCAGTGGCGTTCGGCGTACTCCTCGCTGCCCTCACCGACCACCAGCCGCTTCCACTGCATCGTGTGGAGCGACTGGGCCTCGCAGGCCAGGGCCGAGCTCGCCTCAGGGATCCGGCTCGACACCAACTACTACTACTACCCGGGCTCCTGGGTCGCCGATCGCCCCGGGTTCATGAACGGCTCCGGCATGCCGATGCGATTCACCGACACCGACGGGTCGATGATCGACGTCTTCCAGGCCAACACCAACATGACGGACGAGTCGGGCCAGACCTACCCGTTCACCCCGAACACCCTGCTGGACCGGGCGCTGGGGAGCCAGGGTTACTACGGCGCCTTCACCGCCAACCTGCACACTGACGCCGCCTCGACCTTCGAGGACACCCAAGTCCTGGCCTCGGCCCAGTCTCGCGGCGTGCCGGTCATCGCGGCGCGCCAGCTGTTGACGTGGACGGACGGACGCAACGGCTCGTCGTTCAGCGGGATCTCCTGGACTGGCGGCACCCTGTCCTTCACCGTCGGCATCGGTGTCGGCGCGACCGGGCTGACGGCGATGCTGCCCACCACCGGCCCGGGCGGCAGCACGCTGACGGCCGTCACCCGCGGCGGGGCATCTGTGCCCTTCACGACGATGACGGTCAAGGGCCAGCAGTACGCCGTGTTCCCGGCCGTCGGTGGCGCCCACCAGGCCACGTACACCTCGGGTGGTGGTGGCGGCGCGAACCGAGTCTCCGACGCGACGGTCACCACGTCCGCGACCGGCGACACGACGGCCACATGGACGACGGAGGACCCAGGGACGAGCGAGGTGCTGCTGGGCACAGCACCCACCGAGCTCACCACCCGGGTCTCGCTCGCGAGCCGGACCACCGACCACCTGGCCGAGCTCGGAGGTCTGCGGCCTGCAACGCGCTACTACTACCGGGTCGAGTCGCGCGGCCCGGGTGGACGTCGCACCGTGTGGCCTGCGGCCCATGCCGCGCCGGCGACGTTCACGACGTCCGCTGCCGACGTGACCGCCCCCCGCATCAGCGGGCTGCGCGTCCTGTCGATGCCTGACGGTTCGGCTCGGCTCACCTGGCGGACCAACGAGCCCGCGACCTCTGTCGTGCGGCTCGGACGCACAGGTGCCACGCTCAGGAAGCGCGGTTTCGACGCCAGCCTGACAAGGAGCCACACGATCGTCGTCACCGGTCTGCTCCCCCGTCGGGCGTACGCCGTCGGCGTTTCCTCGCGCGACGGCTCCGGCAACGCCGCACCGCCACGCTCGACCCGGTTCCGCACCACGGGCGCTGGCATCGCGATGATGACAGCCGAGGACTTCCGCACCGGCACGCTCAGCGGGGACGCCCGGGTGACCGGAGAAGGACTCGGTGGCCTCGCTCTCTCCGCCCGCGGCTGGGGCCGCTACACCTCGCGGGTGGTCGACTCCGGGCGCAAGGCGACGTGGCGAGAACTGGTGCTCGACGCACACCTGCCCGCGGGCTCGCAGGTCGTCGTGCGAGTTCGAGCCGGTGACCGGGCGACGCCCGACGCCACCTGGTCGGACTGGAAGGTCGTCACCAAGCCCGGCAGCCGCGCCGACGTGTCCGGGCGCTTCGTGCAGTACGACGTGACGCTCGCGGCGGCGCAGGGTGGGCTGCCGAGCGTGCGGGCCATCGGCCTGACGCGCAGCGGGGGCCTCACTCGACACGCCGGGAGCTGACGAGCGGCTGCGGGGTCAGAGCCGGTCGAGGAGCCAGGACGGGCTCAGCACCTGCGCCGGCGAGACGTTGGCGGCGAGCGCCCGGTCGGCGGTCACGACGACCACGTGGCCGCCGGCCTCGCCCGCGCGACGCGCCTGCTCCCGGATCTCCGCGTCGCCGTCGCGCGCCGCGTGGACCGTGCGCACGTGGCCGTCCCTGCCGGCCCTCACGCCGGCCTTGGCCTGGCCCTCCAGCACCAGCACGATCTCGTCGTACGACGTGTCGGCGACGAGGAGCCGCTCGTGCAGGCGGCGCGCCGCGCCCGCGCGGTCCTTCCACCAGCCGTCCGGCACCGAGCCGACCACGTTGGCGCCGTCGACGACCAGGAAGGACCTCGTGTCCACCTGCACCCCTCTGATCTCGACGCGCTCGCGCGACGTCGTTCCTCAGTCGCGTCGCTTGCTCGATCTGGCCGAGCCCACGCCACGATCTCGTTCCTCGATCGCGGCTGCTCGTCTCACTTCAGGAACTGGGAGAAGTCCTTGGGCAGGTTGAGCTGCTCGGCGGCCTTCTCGTAGTCGACCTCGGCGCCGTCGGGGTTGCCGAACGGGTTCGCGGACTTCTCGGCCGACGCGGCCTTCTGCGCGGCCTTCTGCTGGGCGGCCTTGGCCGGGTTGCCGGAGACGCGCTTCTTGCCCTTCTTGCCCTTGCCCTGCGGGGCCTGGCGCGCGCCGGCGCGCTTGCCGCCGCCCAGACCCGGCATGCCGGGCATGCCGGGCATGCCCGGGACGCCGCCGCCACGGGCCATCGACTCCATCATCTTGCGGGCCTCGAAGAACCGGTCGACGAGCTGGTTGACGTCGGACACCTGGCGGCCGGAGCCGGCGGCGATGCGGGCGCGACGCGAGCCGTCGATGATCTTCGGATTGGCCCGCTCGGCCGGCGTCATCGACTGGATGATCGCCTGGATGCGGTCGATCTCGCGCTCGTCGAAGTTCTCGAGCTGGTCGCGGAACTGGCCCATCCCGGGGAGCATCCCCATGATCTTGGTCATCGAGCCGAGCTTGCGGATCTGCATCATCTGCTGGAGGAAGTCCTCCAGCGTGAAGCCGCCCTTGGTCGCGAGCTTCTCGGCCGCCTTCAGGGACTGCTCGGAGTCGAACGCCTTCTCGGCCTGCTCGATCAGGGTGAGCATGTCGCCCATGTCGAGGATGCGCGAGGCCATCCGGTCGGGGTGGAACAGGTCGAAGTCGGTCATCTTCTCGCCGCTGGAGGCGAACATGACCGGCTTGCCGGTGATCGAGCGGATCGACAGCGCCGCACCACCGCGGGCGTCACCGTCGAGCTTGGTGAGCACCACGCCGTCGTAGCCGACGCCGTCGAGGAACGCCTGCGCGGTGGTGACGGCGTCCTGGCCGATCATCGCGTCGACGACGAAGAGCACCTCGTCGGGCTGCACCGCGTCGCGGATGTCGGCGGCCTGCTTCATCAGCTCGGCGTCGACGCCGAGGCGACCGGCGGTGTCGATGATGACGACGTCGTGGAGCTTGCGCTTCGCCTCCTCGATCGACCTGCGCGCCACGTCGACCGGGTCGCCACCGTGCTCGACCCCCTGGGCGTTGCCCGGCTCGGGCGCGAAGACGGGCACGCCCACGCGCTCGCCGTTGACCTGCAGCTGCTGGACCGCGTTGGGGCGCTGGAGGTCGGCCGCGACCAGCATCGGCGTCTTGTCCTGGTCCTTGAGCCACAGCGCGAGCTTGGCCGCGAGCGTCGTCTTGCCCGCGCCCTGGAGGCCGGCGAGCATGATGACGGTCGGGCCGCTCTTGGCGTAGCGCAGGCGGCGCGTCTCGCCGCCGAGGATCGTGACGAGCTCCTCGTGGACGATCTTGATGATCTGCTGCGCCGGGTTGAGGGCGCCGCTGACCTCCTCGGAGCGGGCCCGCTCCTTCACCGCGCCGACGAACTCCTTCACCACCGGCAGCGCGACGTCGGCCTCGAGCAGCGCGATGCGGATCTCACGCGCGGTGGCGTCGATGTCGGCCTCGGAGAGCCGGCCCTTGCCCCGCAGGTTCTTGAAGGTGTCGGCAAGGCGGTCGGAGAGTGTGGCGAACACGGTGTGGGTCTGTCCCTCGCATCGGTGGTGGATCAGGGTGCGTCAGAGTCTGGTACGACGACCAAGACTAACGGCCACACCCCGCCCGGGCTCAGCCGACGAGCCAGCCGGGGCGCTGCCGCCGCCCTTCACCGTCAGCCGCCGAGCGCCGTGCGCACGGCGTGGGCGGCCGCGGCGGCCCGCTCCTCCGTGGGGCGCACCCCGCCGACCTCCTGGACGTAGAACACGTCGACCGCCTGCGGGCCGAGCGTGGAGACGTGCGCCGAGGCGACCGTGAGCCCCAGCCGGGCGAGGGTGGTGAGCACGCGGTGGACGACGCCGGGCCGGTCGCTGGTGCGGATCTCCAGCACCAGCGAGGCGCGGGAGGCGTCGGGGCGGACCTCCACGATCGGCGGCAGCTCGCCGTCCGGGCGCGCGGGCAGGTCGGGGAGGCGCTGGGTGCCCTCGACGACGCGGCGGATGCGCTCGCGCACGACGCTGGCGTCGAGGTAGGCGTCGGGGACCTCCCACGCGCTGACGCCCCACTCGCCGTCCCCGTCGACCTGCGACCAGGCGCGGGCGGCGTGCACCGGCACCCGGAGCGCGGCGAGGCCGCCGGCGACGTCGGCGAGCAGCCCGACACGGTCGGCCGCCACCACGGTGACCGTGGCGCCGACCTCGTGGGGGGCGACCTCGACCGACACGGCGGTCGGGTCACGTCGTACGACGTCGGGGACGGGCAGCGACCCGACCGGGGCGACGTGCGTGATCTCCGCGCCGAGCGCCTGGCCGGCCCGGGAGACGAGGCGGTCGACCAGGGAGGCCCGCCACGTCGTCCACGCGGCCGGTGAGGCGGCCCGGGCGTCGGCCTCGGTGAGCGCGCGCAGCAGCTCCAGGCTCGCGGCGTCGGGGACGTGGGTGAGCAGCTCGGCGGTGGTGGCGGGGTCGTCGGGGTCGCGGGTGGTCGCGAGGTCCGCGAGCAGCAGGTGCCAGCGCACGAGGGAGGCGACCACCTCGGCGTCGAGGTCGGTGAAGCCCATCCGGGCCACCACCTTGCGGGCGAGGGGCTCGCCGGCCACCGAGTGGTCGTGCAGCGAGCCCTTGCCGATGTCGTGGAGCAGTGCGGTCACGAGCAGCAGGTCGGGCCGTCGGACGCCGCGGATGAGGGCGCCCGCCTCCGCGCAGGTCTCCACGACGTGGCGGTCCACGGTGAAGCGGTGGATGGCCGAGGCGTGGGGCAGCAGCCGGATCTGCTCCCACTCCGGCAGGAACGTCTCGATGCCCTCGACCTCGTCGAGGGTCTCCCACACCGGGAGGAGGGCCGGCCCGCTCGCGAGCAGGCGGACCAGGGCGTCGCGAGCGGGTGCGGGCCACGGCACGGGCAGCGGCGCACCCTCCCGCACCAGACGGGCCGCCGTGGTGGGGGCGAGCACCGCGTCACGGCTCGCGGCCTCGGCCGCAGCGCGGAGCAGGAGCGTGGGGTCGTCACCGGGCCGGGTGCCGGCGTCGAGGACGACCTCGCCGCGGGAGAGCGCGATGCCGGGGGCGATCCGCTCGAGCGCGGGCGTGCGGCGGCCCCGCTCCCCCGTCGACCGGGCCATCACGGCGTCCGTACGACGCCAGGCGAGGCGCGACAGGTGGCCGATCCGGCGGCCCAGCGAGCGGACGTGGCGCTGGGCCGCCTCCGCGTCGGGGAGGCCGAGCCGCTCGGCCAGTGGCTCCCACATCTCGGGGGCGATGCGGTCGGCCGGCCGACCCGCGAGGTCCTGCACCTCGTCGCGGACGTCGAGGAGCAGCTGCCGCGCCGCCTCGAGCGCCGGGGTGGAGGCGTCGACGAGCCAGCTGGCCTCGATCGCCTTGAGCACGCTGGCGTCGCGCAGCCCGCCCTCGGCCTCCTTGACGTCGGGCACCGACGCGTTCGCCAGCTCGCCGGCGACGTCGTGGCGCTTGTGGGTCATCGCCTTGAGCTCGGGCAGCCGGGTCCGGGCCTGGCGGCGCCAGTCGGCCAGCATCGTGGTGCGCAGCCGGAGGCTGAGGCCCGGGTCGCCGGCGAGGTGGCGTGCGTCGAGAAGCCCGAGCGCGACGCGGAGGTCGGCAGCGGCTTCCAGCACCTCGCCCATCGAGCGGACGGAGTGGTCGAGCCGCCGCCCGGAGTCCCACAGCGGGTACCAGAGGGTGGCCCCGAGGTCACCGAGGTCCAGGCCGTCCTCGTGGACCAGGACGACATCGAGGTCGGAGTGCGGCGCGAGCTCGCCGCGCCCGTACCCCCCGACCGCGACCAGGGCCACCCCGGCGGCGGGCCCGCCGGAGGCGGCGTACGCCTCCCGGCAGAGCTCGTCGGCCGAGGTGGCCCTGGTCTGTCGATCTGCAGCGCTCACTGACCCTCCCCCACGCGGAGGGCCGTGCGAGCGGCCCCGAGACGCACTCCCATCAGAGTGCGGACGCATCCTGCTCGCCGGTGCGGACGCGGACGACGGTCTCGACGGGGCTGACCCAGACCTTGCCGTCGCCGATCCGACCGGTCTGCGCGGTCTTGACGACGATCCCGACGATGTCGTCGGCGTCGGCGTCGTCGACGACGATCTCGATGCGGATCTTGGGCACGAGGGCGATGTCGTACTCCGCCCCGCGGTAGACCTCGGTGTGGCCCTTCTGGCGGCCGTAGCCGCTGACCTCGGAGACGGTCATCCCGGCGACCCCGAAGGTCTCGAGCGCCTCGCGGACGTCCTCCCACTTGTGCGGCTTGATCACCGCGGTCACGAGCTTCATGCGCTGGCTCCTTCGGTCTTGGTGGTGGTGGCGGTGGCGGCGGGGGCGGTGGACGCAGCGAGGACGCTGCTGCTGCCGCCGCTGGTGCCGCTGTGCAGGTCGTACGCCGTCTCGCCGTGGGCAGCGAGGTCGATGCCGTTGACCTCGTCCTCCGCGTCGAGGCGCAGGCCCATCGTGTACTTGATAGCCACGGCGATGACAGTGGTGAGGATGCCGGAGAAGAGGACGGCCACGAGCACACCGAGGGACTGGTCGGCCAGCGAGCCGAAGCCGCCGCCGTACAGGAGCCCGTTGACCCCGCCCGCGCCCTCCGCGGTCGAGAAGACGCCGATCAGCACGGTGCCGATGATGCCGCCGACGAGGTGCACGCCGACCACGTCGAGCGAGTCGTCGTAGCCGAAGCGGTACTTCAGGCCGACGGCCCAGGCGCAGACGCCGCCGGCGATGAGGCCGATCGCCACCGCGCCGGAGAGGTTGACGGCGCCGGCGGCCGGCGTGATCGCGACCAGGCCGGCGACGATGCCGGAGGCGGCGCCGAGGGAGGTGGCCTTCTTGTGGATCAGCCGCTCGACGAGGAGCCAGCCGATGATGGCCGCCATCGTGGCGAGCGTGGTGTTGGCGAAGGTGCGGCCGGTCTCCGACATGAAGCGGCCCACGAACGCGTCGCCCTCCTCGCCGGCGAAGACGATCGAGCCGACGTTGAAGCCGTACCAGCCCATCCAGAGCAGACCGGCGCCGAGCATGGTGAGCGTCAGGTTGTGCGGGCGCATCTGCTCGCGGGGCCAGCCGATCCGCTTGCCGAGCAGCAGCACGAGCACCAGGGCCGCGACACCGGCGTTGATGTGGACCGCGGTGCCGCCGGCGTAGTCCTGGGCGCCGATGCGGCCGCAGATGAGCGAGTCGTCGGTGCAGCTGAAGACCATGTGGGCCATCGGGAAGTAGACGACGACCGCCCACAGGGGCACGAAGACCACCCACGCGGAGAACTTCATCCGGTCGGCGACCGCGCCGCTGATCAGCGCCGCGGTGATGATCGCGAAGGTCATCTGGAACATCACGTAGATGTAGTCGCTGGTCGAGACACCGTCGAGCCACAGCAGCTCGAAGGGGTTGGCGAAGAAGGTGCCGTTGCCGCCGAAGCCCATCGACCAGCCGATGGCGACGTACAGGATGCCGACGATGGCGGCCGCGATGTAGGACATCATCATCATGTTGAGCACGGACTTCGACCGCGACATGCCGCCGTAGAACAGGGCCAGCGCGGGCACCGTCATCATCAGGACGAAGGCAGTCGCCACCAGCATGAAGGCGTAATAGCCGTCCACAGGACCTCCAGGATTTCGAGCACGAACGAAACGGGTGGTCACCGGGGCCGTGACGTCGCTGTCCTGGCGGTGCCCACGTGATGACCCGCAGCCTGTGCGGGCGAGGTTTCACCGGGCCGCGGCGGATGTTGCACGCAGGCAACGGAATGCGCGCTCGTGTTACGGGTGTGTGAACGGATCGGCCCCGGAGCCCCCTTGTTAGTGTTCGGCCGTGTCCAGACTGGCCGTGATGGCGCACTACGACGTCGCCGGGGAGCTGCGGCCCCACGTGCGTGGTCAGGTGGAGGCGCTGGCCGCGTCGGTCGACACGCTGCTCGTCTGCACGACGGCCAGCCTGCAGGACTCCGCCCGCCAGTGGCTGTCGGAGCGCGCGGTCCTCGTCGAGCGCGCCAACTACGGCTACGACTTCTTCAGCTACAAGGTGGGCCTCGACGCCGCCGGCGACCTCACGGCGTACGACGAGGTGGTGGTCTGCAACGACACCTACGTCTTCGCCCTCGACTCCTACGAGCCGGTCTTCGCGGAGATGGCCACGCGGCCCTGCGACTTCTGGGGCCTCACGGGCGCCGAGCGCGTCGCCCCCCACATCCAGTCGTTCTTCATCGCCTTCCGCCCGTGGGTGGTCGGGTCACGGGCGTTCACGACGTTCTGGGAGGAGATGGAGCCGATCTCCAAGCGTCGCCAGGTCATCCGCCGCTACGAGGTGGGCATGTCGCGCCGGCTCTACGAGGCGGGCTTCCTGTCGGACACCTACTTCGTCGAGACCCCCGAGGACCGGCGCATCGCCCGCGAGCGGATGCGCTGGTGGGCAGCCCACCGCTCCCACTTCCCGCGCACCCGCGCCGAGGTGCGCGAGTGGCGCGAGCGCGCCAACGAGCCCTGGAACCCCGCCCGGAGCCTGGCCGACCGGGTGCTCGACAACGCCCGGCTGCCCTACGTCAAGATCGACACCCTGCGCTACGACCCCTACAACCTCGACGCCAAGCGACTGCTCGAGCTGTGCGAGCGTCGCTTTCCCCAGCGCTTCGACGGGGTGCGCGAGTTCCTCGAGGAGACCGCGCAGTACTACCCGCTCCGCGACACCGAGCGGCTGCTGCCGACGCCGCTGGCCCTCGAGCCCCTCTTCCCGCGGGTGAGGTACTCCGATGCGCGGTGAGCGTCGCCGGCCGGGCCAGGTGCGGCTCGACGACGCCGCCGAGGTGATGGTTGCCTCCGGCCTCGTCGACGCCGACTACGTCGCCGCGCAGCTCGGCACCACCTTCGAGTCCCCCCTCGAGGCGGCACGCGCCGTCGTCGACGCCGGCGACGTCTCCCCGCACCCGCTCTTCGAGGCCCAGTGGATCGGGCGACGTCGCTCGTGGCAGCGCGCCGGCCAGCACCCCGTGCTCTGGTACGTCTCCGAGCGCCGGCGGCGCAACCGGATCGCACCGCACCCGCTCGTCGACCCGCGGGTCGTCTTCGCGGCCTACCCCGAGGCCCGGCACCATCCCTACGGCGCACTCTCCTACTGGCTCGGCGCGTCCGGGCCAGGCACCCCGCTGCCGACGCGGATCCTGCCCCGCAAGGTCTCCTGGGGCACCTACCGCGCTGCCGCCATCGCCGCCGCGACCCAGTGGCGCGAGGAGGTCGTCCGTGAGCGCCCGCAGCTGGTCGGTCCCACGCCCGCGCTGCCCGCCACGCTGGGCACCTCCCCGGCCGTGACCGTCGTGATGGCCGCGCAGGACGCCGGGCCGCTCGTCCACCAGACGGTCGCCTCGCTGCAGGCCCAGACCTTCACCGACTGGCACCTCGTCGCCGTGGACCGCGGGTCGGTCGACGACACCGCCGCCGTGCTCCAGGGCGTGGCGGCCTTCGACGACCGGGTCACCGTCGTGCGCGAGTCGCGGTGCGGGCTCGCCCGCGCGCTCAACGTCGCCCTCGAGCACGGCACCGCCGAGCACGTGGCCTTCCTGCCCCTCGGGCGCGAGTGGCTGCCCGAGATGCTCGGCGACCTGCTGGCCCACGCCCACCACTCCGGGGCGGCCGCGGTGCTGGCCGGCGCCGGCGCAGTCGGCCGGTCCCGCCACGAGCTGCTCAGTGGGCGTCCGGTCGACCTCGCCACGGCGCTGCTGCGGCGTGACGCCGTCAAGGACGTCGGAGGCTTCGACGAGGCCCTCGACGGCGCGGAGGAGCGCGACCTGCTGCTACGGATCACCCGCGACCACGAGCCGCTCGCCGTCGACGTACCCGTCCTGCGCCGCCCCGAGGCTCCTCAGCCCGGCTTCGCCGACGACTGGGACTCCGTCGTCCTCGAACGCCAGCTCGTCGACTGGGAGGCGGCCGCGCACCGGGAGACCGACGAGGACCTGGTCAGCCACGTCATGCCGCTGGGGCCCGAGCCGCGCCGGACGGTCGAGTGGCTCGGCTCCGTGCCACGCGAGGGCTCGGAGCTCGTGCTCGTCGGCGTACGCATGCGGCGCGCGCACCACGTCCTGGCTGCCTCGATCGCCTCGGTCATCGCGGGAGCCCGCTTCGTCTCTGTCCCGGCGCCGGTCTCCATGTCGGTCGCCACCAACGTCGGCGTCGTCGAGGCCGCCGGCAGCACGGTGGTGCTGGTCCGGCCCGAGGCGATGCCGCCGCGCCAGCCCATCGCCGAACGGCTCGCCGGGGTGCTCCGGGAGCCCGGCGTGGGCCTGGCCCAGCCGCTGGTCGTGGACCCGGACGGCGTGGTCCTGAGCGCGGGCGCCCGCTTCACGACCGACAACCCCCACCCCGAGCTCTTCCTCGCCGGCCTGCCCACCAGCGACGCCCTGCGGATCGGCCAGTGCGAGCTCGCCGCGCCCGCCTCGCCGCTGGTGGCGCTGCGCGCCGAGGCGGCGGTCGCGCTGCACGGCCTCGACGCGCGCTACCACTCGGTCCTCGCCGAGACCGACCTCGGCCTGAGGGTGCAACGGGCGGGCCTTGGCGTCTCGGTGCTCGTGCCCGACGCGGTGATCACCTCCCGCACCGCCTACGCCGGGCCCGAGGAGCTCATCGGCGCGATGTCGTCCCTGCGCACGACCGTCCTCGCCGGCCCGCGGCCGCCCGTCGACCACGCCCGCGAGCAGCTCGGCGCCGCCGGGCTCGAGGTGACCGACGAGCGCAGCCGCAGGGTCAGCGTCGACCCCGACGACCGGACCGCGCCGTCGGTGCTGGTGCCGGAGCTCGTCGTGCGGGCCGTCGAGGGCATCCGCGAGTCGCCCCCGCGGCTGCGGTGGGCCGTCGACATCGCCGCCCCCGCCGCGCAGCGCGGCGACCGGTGGGGTGACACCTACTTCGCCCGGTCGCTGGCCGACGCCCTCGAACGACGCGGGCAGCACGTCGCCATCGACCGTCGCGACGCCCGCCACCGCGACTCGCGCGACCACGACGACGTCCTGCTGGTGCTCCGCGGGCTCGACCGCGTCACGCCGCGGCCCGGCCTGCTCAACGTGGAGTGGATCATCAGCCACCCCGACATGATCACGCCCGACGAGGTGGCGGGCTTCGACCTCGTGTACGCCGCCAGCACCAGCTGGTCGGAGCGGGTGAGCCGCGAGTGGGGCACGCCCGTCACCCAGCTCCTGCAGTGCACCGACGCGCGCTGGTTCCACCCCGACCGGGCCGAGCCCGACACCGGGCCGGCGCTGCTGTTCGTGGGCAACTCGCGCGGCATCTACCGCTACGCCGTCCGCAGCGCCCTCGCCATCGGTGCCGACCTCACGCTGCACGGCAACGACTGGACCGACTTCGTCGAGCGAGACCAGATCGCCTCCAACGGCGTCGACAACCGCGAGGTCGGCGTGCTCTACGCCTCGGCGGGCATCGTGCTCAACGACCACCACCTCGACATGCGCCGCGACAGCTTCGCCTCGAACCGCCTCTTCGACGCGGCGGCCTGCGGGGCCCGGATCCTCAGCGACCGCATCGACGGCCTGGACGAGATCTTCTCGGGCCTGGTGCTCCCCTTCGACAACGAGCACGAGCTGGAGCGCCTGGTCAGGCCGCCGTACGACGCCTTCCCGGACAACGCCACCCGCCGGGAGATCGCGACCCGCATCATCGCCGAGCACAGCTTCGACAAGCGGGCCGAGACCCTCATCGACGACGCCGTCCGCACGCTGCTCGCCCGCCGCTGACCGGCGTACGACCGCGGTGGCTCACGCCCCGCACGCAGGGGTTGTCAGGCTCTCGGTGCAGAAGTCGGGGGGACGCGCCGGCCCGAGGCCGCGACGCGCTCCTCAGCCGAGCAGGGCGTCGACGAAGGCCGCGGCGTCGAACGGCGCCATGTCGTCGGGTCCCTCGCCGAGGCCGACGAGCTTGACCGGCACGCCGAGCTCGCGCTGCACCTGCACCACGATGCCGCCCTTGGCGGAGCCGTCGAGCTTGGTGAGCACGATGCCGGTGACGTCGACGATCTCGCTGAAGACGCGGGCCTGGATGAGGCCGTTCTGGCCGGTCGTGGCGTCGAGCACGAGCAGCACCTCGGTGACGTCGGCCTGCTTCTCGATGACGCGCTTGATCTTGCCGAGCTCGTCCATCAGCCCGGCCTTGTTCTGCAGGCGCCCGGCGGTGTCGACGAGCACCGTGTCGACGCCGTTGTCGACGCCGTGCCGGACGGCCTCGAACGCGACGCTGGCCGGGTCGCCGCCCTCGGGGCCGCGCACGACCTCGACGCCCACCCGCTCGCCCCACGTGGCGAGCTGGTCGACGGCGGCGGCGCGGAAGGTGTCGGCGGCGCCCAGCGTGACCGTCAGGTCCTCGGCGACGAGGATCCGGGCGATCTTGCCGACGGTGGTGGTCTTGCCGGCGCCGTTGACGCCGACCACGAGCACCACGCCCGGCTTGCCGTCGGTGCCGGTCACCTGCACGCGGCGGTCGAGGTCGGTGCCGACGAGCTCGATCAGCTCCTCGCGCAGCACCGTGCGCACGTCGGGCGTCTGGCCGCCCTCGACCCGCAGGCGGGTGCGCAGGCGCTCCACGAGCGCCTGGGTCGGGGCAACGCCGATGTCGGCGGTCAGGAGGGTGTCCTCGATCTCCTCCCAGGTGTCCTCGTCGAGGCGGTCACGGCTGAGCAGGGCGAGCAGGCCCTTGCCGAGGCCGCCCTGCGAGCGGGAGAGCCGCTGCCGCAGGCGCACGAGGCGTGACGCCGTGCTCTCCGGCTTCTCGACGGTGGGGGCCTCGACGACCGGCTCCGCGGTGTCGACCGCGGGCTCCGGTGGCGCCCCGGTCGCGACCTCGGCCTCCGTCGGGGGCGGCGCGATGACGTCGGTGCCACCGCCCGGCGGCGGCACCTGCTTCCGCCGGCGTCCGGAGGTCAGCAGCCCGGCGAGCGTCAGGACGCCGACGACCGCGATGGCGATGATCAGATACAGCCAGTCACCCATGGGCCAATCCAATCAGAGGGGCACGACGCGCCGAAGCCGGGTGAGCACCCCGGCCGCACGGCGGGCCTGCTCCGCCGCCAGGCGAGCACGCAGGCGGTCGCGCTGGGCGACGAGCCGCGCGGCCCGATCGCGCTCGCGCGCCAGGCGTCCCTGCGCCGTCGCCAGGTCGGCCAGCACCGCGTCGAACGCGGCGCCGAGCCCCGCGCCGGTGTCACCCGGCAGCAGCGGTGAGGGCGAGCCCTGCCCAGGGTGCACGACCCACACGACCTCGTGCGGCATCAGCCGGAACCACCGCACCGCGGACTCCCCCACCAGCGCCGGTGGCGTGACCCGCACCGACGCGAGGCCCGCGTCAGCGAGCCGCGTGTCGAAGTCGTCGCCGTACCAGCGCACGTGGTCGACCTGCCCGAAGCGGCGCAGGCGCTCCTCCGGGGACGCCGACGGGTCCTCCTCGGTCGCGACGCCCACCTTGATCGGCACCTCGAGGAGGGCGATGCCACGTGGGCTGAGGACTCGGGCGATCTCACGCATCGCCGCGCCGTCGTCCGGCACGTGCTCGAGCACGTGGTAGCAGACGAGGAGGTCGACCGAGCCGTCACGCAGCGGCAGGTTGGTCAGGCACGCCAGCGCGTCGACGTCGCGGGAGTCGTGGCCGACGTCGAGGCTGATCCGGCGCCGTGCGTCGAGCCGGTCGAGCAGCACCTTCGACTGGCGCGACGGCGCGATCTCGACCACCGTGTCGAGGTCGCGCAGCTCGGGCGAGAGGCTGCCGAGCAGCAGCGAGAGGAACCGGTGGCGCTCCAGGCTGCCGCAGCGGGGACAGGTCGCCTCGGGGCGACCGTTGGGTCCGGGCCTGAACCGGCGTGACACCATCGCGCCGCAGGCGGCGCAGTAGCCCTTCACGACGTCATGCCGGGAGCCGGTCACCTCTCGCACGCTAGTCCGCGCGCGGCTCCACGCCGGGCGCCACGCCGGGAGCCTCTCGCAGGTGGGTCAGACGCGGGACTCGGAGTCCTCGAGGGTCGGGAGAGCGTCGACGCCCTTGCGCATGGCGTCACCGAGCTGGGGTGCGACGGGCATCTCCTCGCCGCGGTGGGGGTAGGCGACGTAGACGGCCACGGCCGCGGCGACGAGCACGCCGAGGGACATCATCAGGACGATCGCGAGCACGGGGTTCCTCCGAGGTGGGCCGGTCGGGTCTCCTCCACCGTGGCACAGGACCGGTGGCGGCGCCGCATCGCCCACCCCCACCGGCGCGTCGGGGTGAGGACCCTCACCCCTCCGGGCGGAGGAGGGGTACGACGGCGGCGCGCACGACGTCGGGCATGGGGGTGACCGGCCGGTCACCGGCGCCGCCCGCGTTGTCGACGTACACGTGGACGAAGCGCCCCTCGGCCGCCGCCTCGTCCGAGGGGCCCTGGAACAGGCCGATGCGGTAGACGATCGAGCTCGTGCCCACCTTGTCGACCACCAGCCCCATCTCGATCGGCTCGGGGAAGCCGATCTCGCGGAAGTAGCGGCAGCCGGTCTCGGCGACGACGCCGATCTGCGGAAGGGCGCGTACGTCGACGCCGGTCGCCTCGTAGAGGTAGGCGTTGACCGCGGTGTCGAACAGCTCGTAGTAGGTCGCGTTGTTGAGGTGGCCGTAGGCGTCGTCGTCGCGCCAGCGCGTCGTCGCGGTGCGCCAGGCGACGTAGTCGGCCCGGGTGGGCCGGGTGGGACGCTCGCTCACGCCGACTCGGCGTCGCGCAGGCGCTGGCTGATCACCGCGGAGACGCCGTCGCCGCGCATGGTGACGCCGTAGAGCGCGTCGCCGACCTCCATGGTCCGCTTCTGGTGGGTGATGACCAGCAGCTGGGAGTTCTCGCGCAGCTCCTCGTAGATCTCCAGCAGGCGGCCGAGGTTGGTGTCGTCGAGCGCCGCCTCCACCTCGTCGAGGATGTAGAACGGCGACGGCCGGGCCTTGAAGAGCGCGACGAGGAAGGCGACCGCGACGAGGGACCGCTCGCCACCGGACAGCAGCGAGAGCCGCTTGACCTTCTTGCCCGGGGGCCGGGCCTCGACCTCGACGCCGGTGGTGAGCATGTCGCCGGGGTTGGTGAGCACGAGCCGCCCCTCGCCGCCGGGGAACAGCCGGGCGAAGGTCTGGTCGAAGGCCTTCTCCACGTCGGCGTAGGCCTCGGTGAAGACCTGCTCCACGCGGGTGTCGACCTCGCGGACGATGTCGAGGAGGTCCTTGCGGGTGCGCTTGAGGTCCTCGAGCTGCTCGGTGAGGAACTTGTGCCGCTCCTCCATCGCGGAGAACTCCTCGAGGGCGAGCGGGTTGACCCGGCCGAGCATCGACAGGGCCCGCTCCGCGGTGCGCAGGCGCTTGACCTGCTCCTCGCGCACGAACGCGGTCGGCTCCGGCGGCTCCTCCCCCTCGGGCACCTCACCCGTGAAGGGGATCGGCGTCGCCGGCCCGTAGTCGGCGACCAGGCCGTCGGGGTCGAGCCCGAGCTCGTCGAGCGCGCGCTCCTCCAGCTGCTCGATGCGCATCTTCTGCTGGGTGCGGGCCATCTCGTCGCGGTGGACGGAGCTGACGAGCTCGTCGTGCTCGCGGCCGAGGTCGCGCAGGTGGGTGCGGACGGCCATGAGCTCCTGCTCGCTGCCCCGGCGGGACTCCTCCACCGCGGCGCGGTCGTCGGCGGCCAGCATGACCGAGCGCTCGAGCTGATGGAGGACGACGCGGACGGCGGAGGCCACAGCCTGCGCCGCGGCGCCCTCGCGGATGAGCCGCTCACGCCGCTCGGCCGCGCGGGCGCGCGACTCGCGCTCGGCCCGCGCGGCGCGGAGGAGGGAGTCGGCGCGGCCGTGGAGCGCGCGGGCCCGCTCCTCGGCGGTGCGCAGCGCGAGACGGGCGTCCATCTCGCCCTGCCGCGCCTCGCGGGCCGCCTCGGCCAGGCGCTCGCGCTCGGCGGTGTCGGGCTCCTCGTCGGTGACGTCCTGGGCCGCGGCCAGGCGGGCCTCGAGGTCGACCAGCCCCGCCAGGTCCTTCTCGCGGGCCTCACGCGCGGTGGTGATGGCGCGCTCCAGCCGGTCGGCCTCCCCCTTGGCGGCGCGGGCCTGCGAGCCGTAGTGGCCGAGCTCCTCGGACACGGCGGCGAGGGTGGCGTCGGACTCGTGCAGCTTGGCGAGGGCGACGTCGACCCGCTTGAGGGCGTCGTGGCGGGCGGCCTCGAGGCGGGAGATCTCGAAGCCCAGCCGCTCCGCGGACGCGGTGGCCTCGGCCAGCTGGGCGCCCGCCTCGTCGACGGCCGCCTGGACCTCGATCAGGCTCGGCTGGCTGGCGGATCCGCCGGCCGCGAAGTGCGTGCCCAGCAGGTCGCCCTCGCGGGTCACGGCGACGACGTCGGGCCGCTCGGTCACCAGCCGTCGGGCGGCGGGCAGGTCGTCGACGACGGCGACCCGGCGGAGCAGCTCGGTCAGCGCAGGTCGTACGTCGTCGGGCGCGGACACGACGTCGACGGCGTACGTCGCCCCCTCCGGGAGCGCCGGCCAGTCGCGCTCGGCAGCGGGCGCGCCGCCCAGCAGCATCCCGGCGCGGCCGAGGTCGTCGTGCTTGAGGTGGGCGATCGCGTCGACCGCGGAGGTGGCGTCGGAGACGACGACCGCGTCGGCAGCCGCGCCGAGCGCGGCGGCGACGGCTGCCTCGTAGCCGTGGTCGACGTCGAGGAGCGCGGCCACCGACCCGAGCAGGCCGCCGACCTCGTCGGTCGCCGCGAGCAGCGCGCCGGCGCCGTCCTTGCGGTTGAGGCCGATCTCGAGCGCGTCGCGCCGCGCGACCAGTCCGGCACGCTCGCGCTCGGCCTTCTGGGCGTCCTCGCGAGCCCTGGCGAGCTGTTCCTCGACCTCGTCGAGGGCGGACACGGCCTCCTCGTGCTCGGAGTCGAGGCCCTCCTCGCCGGCGTCGAGGCCGGCGACCCGGGTCTCGAGCGCGGTGAAGTCGCGCTGCGCCCGCTCGGCACGGGCCACCGCCTCCTCGCGGGCGTCGGTGAGCCGCTGGATCTCGGCGTCCGCCGCCTCGGAGCGGGACTTCAGGGCGTTGACCTGGCCGGTGAGGCGCGCCAGTCCCTCCCGCCGGTCGGCCGCCGCCCGCTGGAGCCCGGCGATGCGCCTGTCCTCCTCGGCGGCTGCCTCCTCGGCCGCGCGCTTGGCGACGACCGCGGCGTCGAGGGCCGAGCGCTGCTGCTCCACCTCCGCGGCGATCTCCGCCTCCTGGCGGCGTACGCGCTCGGCCTGCGCCTCCAGGTCGTCGGGGTCGCGGCCGGAGTCGACGGTGTCGCCCTCGGCGGCCCCCGCCGCGTTGCGGATGCGCTCGTCGGCCAGCGACGCGGTGCCGCGCAGCCGCTCCTTGAGGCCGGAGAGGGCGAACCACGTCTCCTGCGCCGCGGCCAGGCGCGGCAGGTCGTCGCGCAGGGCGGCCTCGAGCTTGGCCTCCTTCTCGCGACCGGCGGCGATCGCGGCCTCGACCTCCTCGCGCCGCTGCAGCAGCAGCGACTCGTCGGCCATCTCGGACTCGAGGGCCGTGCGCGCGGTGACCAGGTCGTCGGCGAGCAGGCGGGCGCGGGCGTCGCGCACGTCGGCCTGCACCGTCTGCGCCTGCCGCGCGACCTCGGCCTGCCGGCCCAGCGGCTTGAGCTGGCGGCGGATCTCGGAGAGCAGGTCGGCGAGGCGGGTGAGGTTGCCGTCGGTGGCGTCGAGCTTGCGGAGCGCCTTCTCCTTGCGCTTGCGGTGCTTGAGGACGCCGGCGGCCTCCTCGATGAAGCCGCGGCGGTCCTCCGGGGTGGCGTGGAGGATCGAGTCGAGCTGGCCCTGCCCGACGATGACGTGCATCTCGCGGCCGATGCCGGAGTCGCTGAGCAGCTCCTGCACGTCGAGCAGGCGGCACCCGTTGCCGTTGATGGCGTACTCCGAACCGCCGTTGCGGAACATCGTGCGGCTGATCGTGACCTCGGCGTAGTCGATCGGCAGCGCACCGTCGGAGTTGTCGATGGTCAGCTGCACCTCGGCGCGGCCCAGCGGCGGGCGACCGGAGGTGCCGGCGAAGATGACGTCCTCCATCTTGCCGCCGCGCAGGCTCTTGGCGCCCTGCTCGCCCATCACCCACGCCAGCGCGTCGACGACGTTGGACTTGCCCGACCCGTTGGGCCCGACGATGCAGGTGATGCCCGGCTCGAGCTGCATGGTCGTCGAGGACGCGAAGGACTTGAACCCCTTCAGGGTCAGGCTCTTCAGGTACAACGCGGGCTCCTCACCGGGTCGAGAGACGGCCACTGACAACTGGGGAAGCTCAGCGCGGCTCACCCTACGACACCTGCCGCCGCGCGGACGCCGTTGCACGCCGCGTGGCACGGCGCCATGCTGGGCCGATGCGGAGCCCTCTCACGCCCCTCGCCGCGGCCCTGGCCGTCGTCGTCGCGATCCTCGCGCCCGCCTCGGTCGTCGCCGCGCCGGCACCGCCCGCGCCGCTGACGCGGCAGCACCTGCTCACCTCCGAGGACTACCTGGCGGTCTACCCCGACATGCGCGACCCGCTGCGCACGGTGATGCGGTCCCCCGTCTTCGCCCCGCGGGGGTGCCGGGACCAGGGCGTCGCGGTGCGCGGCAGCAGCAGGATCCAGGGCAGCGTCTCCCCCGAGGTCCGGCGTCGCTCGGTGGCGCTGATCGACCAGAACGTCGTCCGCTTCGACTCGGTGCGACAGGCCCGCGCCCTGGTGACGCGCTACCGCGACTTCAGCAAGCGCTGCGTCGGCGACGTCGACACCGACGACGGCGAGGGCAGCGCCGTCCGCCTGAAGAACCGCGCGTGGTTCCCGCCGCGGGTCGGCGACGAGTCCGCGGGCATGCTCATCGGCTGGTTCTCCCGGGGCGCGGCCGACTGGCGCCGGGTGCTGGTGGTCCGGGTCGGCCGCACCGTGTCCGTCCTCGACGTCGACTTCACCGACGTACGTCCGCCCAGGCGCGGCGTGCTGGCGCTCGGCCGGCTGGCGGTCGCGCGCCTGCGCTGACCGAGCTAGAGCTCGCGCCTCATCTGCTGGGCCGTGACCGCGTAGCCGGACGTCTCGTAGAGCCGGATCGCGGTGGTGTTGTCGCCGAACACGTTGAGCGCCATCGACGTGGCACCGAGGTCCCGGGCGGCGGCGTGCAGGGCGTCGAGCAGCCCGCGACCCAGGCCGCAGCCGCGGTGGTCGGCGTCGACGCTGATGTCGTAGATCCAGGCCGAGACCCCGGAGGCGCGCTGCCGCAGCTCGATCCACCCCATGCCCACCGCCTCGTCGTCCACCACCGCGGTCCACAGGTGCATGTTCGTGCTCGCCAGGCCGTCGGGGAGCAGCTGGGCGAACTCCCCCGCCGACTGCGCCATGGCCGACTCGGGGTCGAGGTCGCGCGACGTCGCGATGTCGGCGGCGTAGTCGCGCACCGACTGCTCGCGCCAGGCGTCGTACTCCTCCTGCGTCATCGGACGCAACGACACCTCAGGCACGGTCGAGGACGTCCTGCAGCGCGGCGAGCACGAGCAGCACCGCGTCGGGGCGGGCGTTGCGTCCCATCAGGCCGATGCGCCACACGCTGGCGGCGTAGGCCCCCGCGCCGGCGCCGATCTCGATGCCGTGCCGGTCGAGGAGCTGCGTGCGGACGGCCGCGGAGTCGACGCCCTCGGGCACCTTGACCGTGGTCAGCTCCGGCAGGCGGCTGCCCTCGGCGGCGAAGAGCTCGAGGCCCATCTCCTGCAGGCCCGCCTGCAGGGTGTCGCCCGCCTCCTGGTGGCGGGCCCAGACGGCCTCGAGGCCCTCGTCGAGGATCCGGGTGAGGCCGCCGTGGAGGCTGGCGACCATCGCCGTGGGCGCGGTGTGGTGGTAGGTCCGCTGCCCACCCTTGACGCCGGCCTCCCCCACGTAGCCGCCGAGCATGCCGAGATCGAGGTACCACGACCGCGGCTTCTCCACCCGGCGCTCGAACGCACGGTCGTTGATCGTGAAGGGCGCGAGCCCGGGGGCCACGCCGAGGCACTTCTGGGTGCCCGCATAGCCGATGTCGACTCCCCAGGCGTCGGCGCGCAGCTCGATGCCGCCGATGGAGGTCACCGCGTCGGTGAGGAGCAGGGCGTCGCCCTTGCCGGCGCCCAGCGCCGCGATGTCGGAGCGCACGCCCGTCGACGTCTCGGCGTGGACGGCGGCGATGATCGCCGGCGAGGGGTGCGCGGAGAGCACGCGGTCGACGTCGACCGGGTGGCCCCAGTCGTGCTCGACGGCGACGACCTCGGCACCGCAGCGGGCCGCGACGTCCGTCATGCGCTGGCCGAAGAGCCCGTTGACCGCGACGACGACGACGTCGCCGGGGTGGACGGTGTTGACGAACGCCGCCTCCATGCCGGCCGAGCCGGTCGCGCTGAGCGGCAGCGTGCGGGCGTTGTCGGTGCCCCAGACGGTGCGGAGCATGTCGCAGGTCTCGTCCATGATCCGGAGGAACTCCGGGTCGAGGTGCCCGAGCAGCGGCTCGGCCAGCGCGCGCGTGGCCTCCGGGTAGGGGTTGGAGGGACCGGGACCGAAGAGGTGGCGCTCACGGATCATGGCACCGACGGTAACGAACCTCTGCGCTTCACAGGACAGCACCGGGGTTGAGGATGCCGGCGGGGTCGAGCGCGTCCTTGATCCGCCGCGAGAGCGCCATCACGTCCTCGCCGAGCTGGTCGGGGAGCGCGGCCTTCTTGGTGCGCCCCACCCCGTGCTCGCCGGTGATGGTCCCGCCGAGGCGGATCGCGGCCTGCAGGATGTCGTCGAACGCGGCGCGGGCCCGCCGCTCGGAGTCCGGGTCGGCCGCGTCGTAGACGATGATCGGGTGGGTGTTGCCGTCGCCCGCGTGGGCGACCGTGGGGATCTCGACGTCGTGGCGCTCCGCGATCTCCGTGACGGCGGCCAGGAGGTCGGGGAGCAGCGGCACCGCCGCACCGACGTCCTCCAGCAGGAGGCTGCCGCGGGCCTCGACGGCCGGGAAGGCCATCCGTCGGGCCTCGACGAACATCTCCCCCTCGGCCGGGTCGTCGGTGACGACCACCTCGGTGGCCCCGGCGGCGAGGCAGGCGGCCTCGACGGCGGCGATCTCCGCGACCCGGGCGTCGCCCGGCGCGTCGGACTGCGCGACCAGCAGCGCGCCGGCCGTACGGTCGAGGCCGCGCGGGGAGAAGTCCTCGACGGCGTTGATCGTGGCCCGGTCCATCAGCTCCATCATCGAGGGCCGCAGCGTGCGCCGCACGGCGACGACCGCGTCGGCCGCGGCCACCACCGACGCGAACGACGCCACCAGCGTCGCGGGCGGGAGCGGGAGCGGCACGAGCCGCAGGATCGCCCGGGTGACGATGCCGAGGGTGCCCTCGGAGCCGACGAAGAGCTTCAGCAGCGAGAGCCCGGCGACGTCCTTGATCCGCTTGCCGCCCAGGGTGACGAGGGTGCCGTCGGCCAGGACGACGTCGAGGCCGAGGACGTAGTCGGTGGTGACGCCGTACTTCACGCAGCACAGGCCGCCGGCGTTCGTGGCCACGTTGCCGCCGATCGAGCAGATCTCGTACGACGACGGGTCGGGCGGGTACCAGAGGCCGTGCTCGCGCGACGCTGCCTTCACCTCGGCGTTCAAGGCGCCCGGCTCGACGACCGCGACCTGGCAGCTGGTGTCGATCTCGATCGCCCGCATCCGCTCGAGGCTGAGCACGATGCCGCCGTCGACGGCACTGGCCCCGCCGGAGAGGCCGGACCCGGCACCGCGCGGCACGACCGGTATGCCGTGCCTGGCCGCCCAGCGCATCGCGGCCTGCACCTGTGCGGCGTCCTCGGCGCGCACCACCGCGACCGGCGTGCCGGCGCCGACGTCGCGCGACCAGTCGTGGCGGCAGGTGTCGAGGGTGGCGGGGTCCGTCGCGACGACACCGGCGGGCAAGGACTCCACGAGCTCGGCGAGGGCATCCACGCGCCCATCGTGGCACGGGTGCTGAGCAGCGCCCGGGCGACGGCCTAGGGTCGGCAGGCATGAGAGCCGCACGTCGTGCCCGGATCGTCGGAGACGCCGACCTGCGACAGGGGCGTTGCCTCGAGATCGGTCCGCTGGCCAACCCCGTGGTGAGCCCCGAGGTGGCCGACGTCCGCTACGTCGACGTCGTCGACCGGGCCGGCCTGGTCGCCCACTACGACGGCGACCCGGCCGTCGACCCCGACGAGATCCCCGAGCAGCACTTCTGGCTCACCAGGCCCGACGGCACCGTCTCGACGCTCGCCGAGGCGGTCGCGGCCGACGCGCCCTACCAGCACGTGGTGGCCAGTCACGTCATCGAGCACGTGCCCGACGTGCTCGGCTGGCTGCGCGACGTGGCCGAGGTGCTCACCCACGACGGCGCGCTGCTCCTGGCCGTCCCGGACCGCCGTTACTGCTTCGACGTGCACCGCGCCCCGGCGACGGTCGGCCAGGTGGTGCAGGCGCACCTCGACGGGGACCGCACGCCCTCGGCCCGGGCGGTGCTCGACCACTTCATGCGAGCCGTCGACTACTCCGCCGAGCAGGCCTGGGCCGGGGAGCAGCCGCCGACGGAGGGGTCGCACCCGCTCGACGACGTACGCCGGCTCCTCGCCCGGCAGCGAGCCGGCGAGTACGTCGACTGCCACGTGTGGCCGCTGACGCCGCAGGTCTTCGCCGGGCTGATGGACGACCTGCTCGCACTCGGCGAGGTGGGCTTCGCGGTGGAGCGGATCACCGCCACGCGCGTGGGCGACCAGGAGTTCTACGCGACGCTGCGACGCCTCGACCGGCGACGCGAGCCGGCCGCGGCAGCAGCGGAGGCCAGGTCTGCGCTCGCCCGGATCCGCTCCGCGCTCCCCGACGAGTCGCCGTCACCGCGGTCCGGCGACACGGAGCTGGTGCCGGCCCACGTCGTGGCCGACCTCGAGCAGCAGCTGGCCGAGACGCGCGAGCGGCTGATGAAGGTGCGGTCGGCCCGCGACCGCGCGCGCCGCGAGCGCGACGAGGCGCGCGCCGCGGCGACCGCCGCCGAGGCAGCCGACGGCGCAGGTCTCGTCGGACGCCTGGGCCGTCGGCTCCGTCGCTGACGTGGGTGCCGCACCCCGTCAGGCGGACGCCGTCGCCGGCTCGTCGGCGTGCGCGATGCTCGTGAGCCGCGACCACACGATCGCGAGGGTGACGCCGGAGCCGACGAACGCGAACCAGAACGGCGCGGCCAGGCCCCAGCGCTCGGCGATCACGCCACCGATCGCCTGCCCGACGACCATCCCACCGAAGACGAAGATCAGGTAGACCGAGCCCACCCGGCCCTGGAACTCCATCGGCACGGCCCGCTGCCGCACGACCTGCGACACGTTGAGCCACACGAAGGCATAGGCGCCGAAGCCGAACATGATCAGCAGGGCGACCCACGGCACCGTGGTGAGCGCCAGCGCCAGGTGCATCAGCACCTCGAGCAGCAGGCAGGTCTTCATCAGGGTCGCGAGGTCGAAGCGCCGCTCCAGGCGACCGTAGAGGGACGTGCCGACGATGCCGCCGAGGGCCGAGGCGGTGGTGAGCAGGCCGAAGCCCACCTCCCCCATGTGCACCCGGTCGAGCGACCACAGCACGAGGATCGACCAGGCGGCGCCCCACGTGATGTTGAAGGTCAGGATGACGATCGCCAGGGTGCGGATCGCCGCGTGGCCCCAGAGCCACCGGATGCCGTCCACGATGTCCTGGCGCACGTGGGTGTCCACCGAGTCGCGCACCTGCTCGCGCGTCGAGCCGATGCGCGACACCAGGACCACCCCGAGCAGGACGCACACCAGCTGGCTCACGAACGGCCACGCCATCCCGGCGGCGAAGAGGAACGCGCCGACCGGAGGCCCGACCAGCTGGTTGGCGGTGAGGAAGCCGGCCTGCATGCGGGCGTTCGCGATGCCCAGGTCGGCCTTGTCGACGAACATCGGGGTGAGGGTGCTCGAGGTCGAGTCGGCGAACACCTCGGCCACGCCCAGCGCGAACACCGCGACCAGGACGACCGCGATCGACACGTGCCCGGTGGCGATCGAGGTGCAGAGCAGCACCAGGACGACGCTGCGCACGAGGTTCGCGGTCACCACGACCGTACGCCGGTCGAGGCGGTCGGCCATCGCACCGGCGTACAACCCGATGAGCAGCCACGGCAGCCCCCGCAGCAGCCCGGCCAGCGCCACCAGGCGCGCGTCGTCGGTCTGCGAGGCGACGAGCAGCGGCCCTGCCGCCATGGCGACACCGTCGCCGATGTTGGTCGTCCACGACGAGAGAAGGAGCCACCGGAACCGCTGTCCGAGACGTGCTGGGATGACGGTCTCGACGAGTCGGCTCACAAGCGCCAGACCCTACGCCGGGGGTCGGCGGGGTGCAGCGGGTTTTTCGGCCGACGCGAGGCGGGCGCGTCAGGCGGGTTGGAGGTCCTCGACCTTGAGCCCGTCGCGGGCAGCCGCGGCCAGGCGGTCGTTGTCGGCCTGGAGCCGGAGGACCAGTGCCTCGAGGTCCCCGACCCGGCGACGGAGCCGGCTGTTCTCGACTGCCAGGACCGAGGCGGTCCGTACGTCGTTGTTCACATGACCCATCAGCGCTTTCGCCATCGGGTGCCTTTCCAGAAGGGGGTACAGGACCGCGTGGCGGCCGTCTCCAAGAGTCCCACCGAGGTGGCGGACGGTCAACGCCTACCGGCGCGTCGCGCGCGGCGGCCGCTGGCAGGTCGGGCAGAAGAACGAGGAGCGGTTCATGAAGGCCACGCGGCGGATCGGGGTGCCGCAGCGCCGGCACGGCTGTCCCTCCTGGCCGTAGGCGTCGAGGGAGCGGTCGAAGTAGCCGGACTCGCCGTTGACGTTGACGTAGAGGGCGTCGAAGGACGTGCCCCCCTGCGCGAGCGCCTCGCCCATCACGTCGCGAACGTGGCCGAGCAGCCCGCGCAGCACCGGCCCGGTGAGCCGGTCCCCCGGGCGCTCGCCGTGCAGCTTCGCGCGCCACAGCGCCTCGTCGGCGTAGATGTTGCCCACCCCGGACACCAGGCCCTGGTCGAGCAGCAGCCGCTTGACGGCGGACGTACGACGACGCGCGCGGCGGACGAACTCGTCGTCGTCGAACTCCGGGTCGACGGGGTCGCGGGCGATGTGGACGATCTCGGTCGGGAGCCCTGCGCCACCGGCGGAGACGACGAGGCCTCCGAACATGCGCTGGTCGACGAAGCGCATCTCGAGCGCGCGCCCGTCCGCGGTGCGCAGGGCGAACCGGACCCGCAGGTGGCGCTCGTCGAGGCCGCCGGGCTCGTGGAGGAGCATCTGCCCGCTCATTCCGAGGTGGCCCAGCAGCGCGTCACCGTTGGCGAGGGCGAGCCAGAAGTACTTGCCGCGACGGCGGACGGCCTCGATGCGCTGGCCGACGAGCGCGGCGGCGAAACCGGTCGACCCGCGGTGGTCGCGGCGGACCGGCCGCGGGTGGAGCACCTCGACGGCCTCGATGGTCGCGCCGACGACGTGTCGCTCGAGGCCGGCGCGGACGACCTCGACCTCGGGGAGCTCGGGCACGTCTCAGGCGTCGGTGCCGCTGGCGGCGACGGGAGCTGCGGCGGGCGCGGACGCGGCGCCCGGCACGGGCCGGCCGTCGGGGTGGGCGTCCTTGATCTCGCGGTAGGCGGTCTCGGCGGCGCCCTGCTCGGCCTCCTTCTTGGAGCGGCCGGTGCCGTTGCCCAGGACCTGCTCGCCGACGCGGACGCGCGCGACGAAGGTCTTCATGTGGTCGGGGCCGTCGTCCTCGATGAGGTACTCGGGGACGCCCAGCCCGAGGTCGGCGGACAGCTCCTGCAGGGAGGTCTTCCAGTCGAGGCCGGCGCCCATGGACGCCGCGGCCTCCATCACCGGGTCGAAGAGGAGGTGGACGACCTTGGCGGCCTCGTCGATGCCGCCGCTGAGGTGGATCGCGCCGATGACCGCCTCGACGGTGTCCGACAGGATCGAGGCCTTCTCGCGACCACCGGTGGTCTCCTCGCCGCGGCCGAGCATGATGTGCTGGCCGAGCCCGATCTGGCGGGCGACGTCGGCGAGGGCGCGCGCGTTGACGACCGCGGCCCTCAGCTTGGCCAGACGGCCCTCGCTGAAGTCCGGGTGGGCGCGGTAGAGCGTCTCCGTGACCACGACCCCGAGCACGGAGTCCCCGAGGAACTCCAGGCGCTCGTTGGTCGGGATCTGCCCGTTCTCGTAGGCGAACGAGCGATGGGTCAGGGCACGCTGCAGCAGCTCGGGATCCAGGACCGGATCACCGAGCGCCGCGCGGAGCTCGTCGGTGGTCAGGGGACCGTCAGAGAACTTGGCGACGGTCGGCCCGGGCGCCGTACTGGCCGCACTGGCCGCACGCGCGGTGCGGGAGGTGCTTGGCGCCGCAGGCGGGGTTGGCGCACGTCACGAGGGTCGGCGCAACGGCCTTCCACTGCGAACGGCGGTGACGCGTGTTGCTGCGCGACATCTTCCGCTTCGGAACAGCCATGGTGGTCTCCTACTTAACGTGTGGCTCGGTTTGCTTCTCCGCCGGGGATTTCCGGTGGAGTCAGTCCTGGGTGTCCTGCTTGAGCTGCTGCAGCCCTGCCCAGCGCGGGTCGATCGGCGCGTCGTGCGCGTGGTCCGGGTCGTCCGCGAGTCGCGCACCACACTCGGTGCACAATCCCGGGCAATCGTCCATGCACAGCGGCTGGAACGGTAGTGCGAGCACCACCGCGTCCCGCAGCAGGGGCTCGAGGTCGAGCAGGTCGTCCTCGAGCTGGCTGGTCTCGTCGTCGAGGTCGCGGTCGTCGTGCTCCGCGGCCTTGTCGTGCTGGTCGGGGTAGACGTAGAGCTCCTGCAGCGTCACGTGGATCTCGTCCTCGATCGGCTCCAGGCAGCGTACGCACTCCCCCTCGAGCGCGGCCGTGGCCGTGCCCGTGAGCAGCACGCCCTCCATGACCGCTTCCAGCCGCAGGTCGAGCTCGACCGGCGATCCTTCGGGGACAGAGAGGACTTCGATGCCAAGTTCTGCTGGTGCCGGAACGGAGAGCTCGAGCTCACGCTGGGACCCCGGGCGGCGGCCGAGTTCGCGAGTATCGAGCACGAGCGGCGCCCTCGGGTCCAGGCTGCTCACGTCGAACTCCCACATCTGGACACCAACACAACCTCGGAATCGTATCGGTCGCCCCACCGGCGGGGCAAAACGAGTGACGGATGGGTCCTCAGGCCCGGCGCTCGGCGAGCCTCGCCACGAGCTGCTCGCGCACGGGCTCGGGCACCAGGCCGCGTATGTCGCCACCGAGCGCGGCGACCTCCTTGATCAGGCTCGAGGAGACGAACGCGTTGCCGACGGCACCGGGGAGGAAGACGGTCTCGACCTGGGTCAGGTGGGAGTTCATCTGGGCCATCGGCAGCTCGTACTCGTAGTCGCCGGCCCCGCGCAGGCCCTTGACGATCGCCACGGCCTCGATCTCGCGGCAGAAGTCGACGATGAGCCCGTCGAAGCCCGACACACGCACGTTGGCGAGGCCGGAGGTGGCGTCGCGGAGCATCGCGATGCGCTCGTCGGGCGTGAAGAGCCGGTTCTTGCTCATGTTGACGCCGACGGCGACGACGACCTCGTCGAAGAGCCTGGCCGCACGACCGACGATGTCGAGGTGGCCGTTGGTCACCGGGTCGAACGACCCGGGGCAGACAGCGCGACGCACGGGCGTCCTTCCATGGGGCTGGGCGGGGGCTCTGGTCCCGTCTCGGGATCAGGGGGCCGGGGTGGCGTGACCGTACCAAAGCGCGGTCTCGCCGTAGCGCCTCGTGCGGTCCTCCTCGATGCCGGGCGGCCAGGTGACGACCGTCCGCTTGGCCGCCCGCTCGACGACCACCAGGGCGCCCGGCACGAGCCACCCGTGGTTCGTCAGCGCGGCGAGGTCGGCGTCGACGTCCGCGTCGGACATCGGGTAGGGCGGGTCGGAGAACACCACGTCGTAGGGCGCCGCGGGCGGCGAGGCGAGGAACGAGGCCACGGAGGTCGCGACCACCCGGGCCCGGGAGAAGCCGAGGGTGGCGGCGTTGCGGGTGATCAGTGCCGCGGTGCGCCGGTCGTGCTCGACCATCGTCACCACGCCGGCCCCGCGCGACCACGCCTCGAGGCCCACGGCGCCGGACCCGGCGTAGAGGTCGAGGAAGCGCAGCCCGTCGAGGGAGCCGGTGCGGGACTCGATCGCCGAGAACAGCGCCTCGCGCACGCGGTCGCTCGTGGGGCGGGTGGTCTGGCCGCGCGGCGTCTCCAGCCGGCGGCCCCCCGCCGTGCCCCCGATGATGCGAGTCATGTCCCCGTGGTCAGCCCTTCTCCATGAACTCCGACGCCGCGGAGCGCTCCACCTCGGCGACGGCGTCGGCCAGGGCGGGCGCGTGTGCGAGCGCAGGATCCTCGGAGAGTAGCGCCTCTGCGGCGTTCCGGGCGCGGACGATCGTCTTCTCGTCGCGCAATACCCGAAGTGTGACGAGACCGGACCGGAAACCTGACTGGTTGGCACCCAGCACGTCGCCCTCGCGCCGCTGCTCGAGGTCGACGCGGCTGAGCTCGAAGCCGTCCGTGGTCGCCGCCACGGCGTCGAGCCGGTCGCGGGCGGGCGTGCCGACCTCGGCGTGGGAGACCAGCAGGCAGAGCCCGGGCAGTCCCCCGCGTCCGACGCGGCCGCGGAGCTGGTGGAGCTGCGAGACGCCGAACCGGTCGGCGTCGAGGAGCACCATCGTGGTGGCGTTGTGGACGTCGACGCCGACCTCGATGACCGTGGTCGACACGAGCACGTCGACCTCGCCGGCGGCGAAGGCGCGCATCATGCGGTCCTTGTCGTCGGGTGCCATGCGTCCGTGCAGGACGGCCGTGCGGAGCCCGGCGAGGGGCCCGGCCGCGAGCTGGGCGTGCACGTCCTCGACGGCCGCGAGCTGGCGGCGCGGGGTGATGTCGGCGCCGTCCTCGTCGAAGTCGAGCTGGTCGGTCTCGCCCTCCTCCCCCGCGTCGCCGGAGATCCGCGGGCACACGACGTAGGCCTGGTGGTCCTGCTCGACCTCCTCGCGCACGCGCTGCCACACGCGGTCGATCCACGAGGGCTGGTCGGCCAGCGGGACGACGTTGGTCTGGATGGGCGCGCGCCCGGCGGGCAGCTCGGCCAGCACGGAGGTCTCGAGGTCGCCGAAGACGGTCATCGCGACGGTGCGCGGGATCGGGGTGGCGGTCATGACGAGCACGTGGGGTGGCGTGCCCGCCTTGTCGGTCAGCGCGGCCCGCTGCTCCACGCCGAAGCGGTGCTGCTCGTCGACGACGACCAGGCCGAGGTCGGCGAACTCGACCGTGTCCTGGAGGAGCGCATGGGTGCCGATGACGATGCCGGCCTCGCCGGTGACGGTGCGCAGCAGCGCCTCCTGCCGCGCCGCCCTGCCCATCGACCCGGTCAGCAGGACGACCTGGGTGGCGTCGGGGTCGCCGCCGAGCATCCCGCCCTGGGCGAGGTCGCCGAGCATCGCGGAGATCGAGCGGTGGTGCTGCTGGGCGAGCACCTCGGTCGGGGCGAGCAGCGCGGCCTGCCCTCCGGCGTCGACCACCTGCAGCATCGCGCGGAGCGCGACGAGGGTCTTGCCGGAGCCGACCTCGCCCTGCAGCAGCCGGTTCATCGGGTGGTCGCGGCCGAGCTCCTCGGCGACCAGGTCACCGATCTCACGCTGTCCCCCGGTCAGCTCGAACGGCAGCCGCGCGTCGAAGGCGGCCAGCAGCCCGTCGTCGCGGCGGGCGCGGGCGCGGGCGCCCTGCGCGCGGTGCGCCGCCCGGCGCCGGGCGAGGACCAGCTGCAGGACCAGCGCCTCCTCGAACCGGAAGCGCTTCTGGGCGGCGCCGACCTGGGCCCAGTCGTCCGGTGCATGGATCCAGCGCAGGGCGCGCATCACGTCGAGCACCTCGAACCGCTCGCGCAGCTCCGGGGTGAGCACGTCGGGCACGCCTGTCACGAGGTCGAGCGCGGCGGAGACGACCTTCTGCAGGTCCCAGGAGTAGAGCTTGGCGGTGAGGGGGTAGATCGGGATGAGCTTGCTCATCGACACCGCCTCGTCGCCGTCGAGCGCGAAGCCGTGGGGCTGCTCGAGCTGCCAGCTCCCCCGGAACTGCTTGACCTTGCCGGTGAAGATCGCCCGGGTGCCCGGGCGGAACTCCGCCTCGTGGCGCTCGGCCAGGTTGGCGTAGGGGCTGAACAGCGTGATGGAGAAGTCGGGGCCCTCGGTGCGGACCCGGACCGTCGTACGGAACTGGCGGCGGTTGCCGCTGAAGAACGGGGCGCTCTCGCACGAGCGCACCTCGCCGACGATCGTCAGCTGCTCCCCCACGACGGGCGTCGCGGCCTCGGTGAGCTCGGTGGCGGCGACGTAGCGGCGCGGGAAGTGGCGCAGGAGGTCGCCGACCGTCCTCAGCCCGAGGCCCTCCTCGGCGAGCTTGCGCTTCTTGTGGCTGTTGCCGAACACCGCGCCGATCGGGCTGTCCGGGGTGATCGCGACCATGGGTCGATCCTGCCGGTCACTCGACGCTGACGAGCAGCGGGTAGCGCGGCTGGCCGCCGTCGTGGACGGCGACGTCGACGTGGGGGTGGCGCGCCTCGACGTGGGCGGCGACCCGCTCGGCGAGCGCCTCGCCGTCCTCGCCCGACACGATCGTCACCAGCTCGCCGCCGCCGGCCAGCAGCCGTTCGAGCACGTCGGTGGCCACCTCCTCGAGGTTGGTCCCGACGACGGCGAAGTCGCCGGCGATGACACCGAGCGCGTCACCGGGCTCGCACGGGCCCGCCATCGTGATCGCTCGGCGGGCGGCGACGGTGACGGCACCGTGGCGGGCGTGGCGGGCGGTCGCGGTCATCTCGCGGACGTCGGCGTCGAAGGCCCGGCCCGGCTCGTGGACCGAGACGGCGGCCAGGCCCTGCACCTGGGCCTGGGTCGGGATCACCTCGACCGAGACGTCGTGCTCGGCCTCGGCCGTGTGGGCCGCGATCTCGGCGGCTCGCACGGTGTCGCCGTCGTTGGGGAGCACCACGACCTCGGCCGCACCGCAGCCGGTGATGGCCTCGAGCAGCTGGCCGGTGGACGGACGCCGTCCCGGACCGCCGGTCACCACGACCGCGCCCGCCGACTCGAACAGCGCCGCCAGCCCGGGGCCTGCGGCGACCGCGACGACCCTGCGCCCGGAGCGGGTCGAGGCGCGGGTCGAGCCGGGATGGCGGCCCGTGGCGCCCTGGTCGGCGAAGTGGGTGACCCGGATGCGGTGGGGCCGTCCGGCGGCGATCCCGGCCTCGATGGCGGCACCCACGTCGTCGACGTGGACGTGGACGTTCCACAGGCCGTCGCCACCGACCACGACGAGGCTGTCGCCGAGGGTCGCCAGCGTCGTGCGGAGGTCGGCGACGTGCTGGTCGTCGGCATCGAGGAGGTACATCACCTCGTAGCCCGGACCGTCCTCGGTGAGGTCGTCGCCACGGGGCGCCGCAGCGACCGGGATGAGGTGGGTGCCGATCGGCGCCGACCACGGCGGGGGACGGCGCCCGGTGGCCGTGGTCTCCACCGCGTCGAGCACCACGCACAGCCCGCGCCCGCCCGCGTCGACCACCCCGGCCTGGGCGAGCACGTCGAGCTGCTCCGGCGTACGGGCGAGGGCCTCGCGCGCGGCCGCGGCGGCCGCCGTGAAGACGTCACGGGTGCGCGCGCCGCGTGCCGCCGTCTCCAGCGCCGCGTCGGACGCCGCCCGCGAGACGGTGAGGATCGTGCCCTCGACCGGGATGCCGACGGCGGCGTAGCTGGCCTCGGTCGCCTCCGCCATCGCGGCCGCGATCGTCTCCGCCGGCCGGTCGGCGATGGCGGCGCCGGCCAGGTGGTGCACGTAGGCGCGGAGCATCTGGCTGAGGATCACCCCGGAGTTGCCCCGCGCGCCCATCAACGCGGCGCGCGCGAGCACGGCCATGCCGTCGCCGAGCGACAGCTGTGGATCGCCGGCGATCGCCTCGCGGAGCGCGTCGCGGGCCGCGGAGACGGTGAGGAACATGTTGGTGCCGGTGTCACCGTCGGGCACGGGGTAGACGTTGAGCGCGTCGATCTCCTCGCGGGCCGAGGACAGCGCGTCGGTCGCGATGTCGACGAACCGCGCCACGCCGTCCAGCGTGATGCCGTGGGTGACGTGCTCCATCGCGTCGGTCTGCTCCCGGGTGTCTGCTGGATGTCGGTCGGTGCCTGCTGGGACGTGGCTGGCTCGGTGGCCGGACGTGCGGCCGCCTCGTCGTACGATGTGGTGCGCGCCACAGGGTAGTGCCCGGCGCCCACGGCCCCTGCGATTTCCTGTCCCTGCAGGTCCTCGGCTACTCTTGCGCGGTTGCCTGCTGCCGCTTCCGGCGGGGTGCGGGCCTGATGAACATCTATCAACCTCGAACGGATCGGAGTGCACGGTGGCTGCCGTCTGCGACATCTGCGCCAAGAAGCCGGGCTTCGGAAACAACCGTCCCTGGTCGCGCAAGATCACCAAGCGTCGTTTCAACCCCAACATCCAGCGCGTCCGGGCGACCGTCAACGGCACGCCCAAGCGCATGAACGTCTGCACCGGTTGCCTCAAGGCCGGCAAGGTCTCGCGCTGACCTGACGTCTTCTTCGTCGAGGCCCCCGTCGCTCTGCGGCGGGGGCTTCGTCGTTCCTGTGGGTCTCCGCTCGCGCGGGCCGCCGCTGTCGGAGTCCCCGCGCGAGCGGGGAGTCCGACACCTGGAGGCCCGTGCAAAGGCCCCCAGGTGTCGGACTCCCCCTCCGAGTGCGCTTGAGTCTCCGAGGGACTCAGCGGCGAGGAGCGTCAGAAGTGGGTCCAGCCGGTGGGGCCGTCGTACGCCGCGCCGTCGACGGTGACGCCCTCTCCCTCGGTGACCTCGCCGACCACCTGCCAGCCGGCCGGCACCGAGGAGGCGTCGGGGAAGGTCGCCAGCAGCGAGTGGTCGTCGCCGCCGCCGAGGATGAACTGCATCGGGTCGGCGCCGAGGGCGGCGCCGACGGCCTGGAGCGGCTCGGGGACCTCGAACGCGCCGGTGCGTACGTCGATGGCGACGCCGCTCGCGTCGGCGAGGTGCCCGGCCTCGGCGAGGAGGCCGTCGGAGACGTCGATGAGGGCGGTTGCCCCGGCCTCGGCGGCCTGCTTGCCCGCGGCGTACGGCGGCTCCGGACGGCGGTAGGCGTCGACGAGCACCCGCGGGGAGCGGAAGCCGCGGCCGAGGACCGCGAGGCCGCCTGCGGCCCACCCCTGCCGGCCGGTGAGCGCGAGGACGTCACCGGGCCGGGCGCCCGAGCGGAGGACGGGCGCCTGGGTGCACTGGCCGAGCACCGTCACGGCGATCATCACCTGGTCGGCCCGGGTGACGTCGCCGCCGACGACCGTCGCGCCGACGCTCGCGCACTCGTCGGCGAAGCCGCGGGCGAAGTCCAGCGCCCACGCGAGCGGGAGGTCGGCGGGAGCCGCGAGGCCGATGGTGAGGTGGCGCGCGGTCCCGCCCATCGCGTTGACGTCGGAGAGGTTCTGGGCCGCGGCGCGGTGGCCCACGTCGTCGGCGCCGGCCCAGTCGCGCCGGAAGTGCCGCCCCTCGACCATCAGGTCGGTCGAGACCACCACGTGGCCGTGCTTGATGCGCAGCACGGCGGCGTCGTCGCCGGGTCCGACGAGCACGTGCTCGTCGCCCTCGAAGATCTCCACGAGCTCGGAGATCAGGCCGAACTCGCCCGCGTCGCCGAGGGTTGCGTCAGGTGCCGGTGCCATGCGCCCATCCCACCAGACCGAGGTGGTGACCACTGTCACCCATCCCCTGTCGGGGCCGGCGCGCGGCGCGGTAGGTTGTGCCGGTCACACCCGATGAACGAGACCGAGGAGTCCACGATGGTCGTCCAGGCCTACATCCTGATCCAGACCGACGTCGGCAAGGCCGCGGAGGTCGCCCGCGAGATCGCCCAGGTCAACGGCGTCACGCTCGCCGAGGACGTCACCGGTCCCTACGACGTGATCGTCCGTGCCGAGGCGAAGAACGTCGACGAGCTCGGCAAGCTCGTCGTCTCGAAGGTGCAGAACCTCGACGGCATCACCCGCACGCTCACCTGTCCGGTCGTCCACATCTGAGCCGTCCGGCCCACGTGCACCTTCGCCGACGCCTCGGTCCGCCCGCGGACCGGGGCGTCGTCGCGTCCGGGGTGGCCGCCCTCGCGCTCGCCCTCGCGGGCTGCAGCAGCACCCCGACGATCGACGACGCCGACCTGTCACCGGCCGACCGGGCCGCGTGCGAGTCGCTGGTCGCCGACCTCCCCGACACCCTCGCCGGCGCCGAGCGGCGCGACGTCGAGCCGGACGACGCGCTGGGCGCGGCGTGGGGCGATCCGGCGTACGTCCTCACGTGCGGCGTGCCCGAGCCGGACGACTACGAGCCGACCGCCGAGTGCAACGTCATCGACGGCGTCGGCTGGTACGTCCCCGACGACCAGCTCACCGACCAGGGCGAGGACGCGACGCCCATCGCGCTCAGCCTCGAGCCGTACGTCGAGGTGCTCGTGCCGGCCGACTACCGCACCGAGGGCATCGACCGCGCCCTGGCCGAGCTGGCACCGGCGCTGAAGGGGCACCTCGGCGACGGCCTGCCCTGCCTGTAGCCGCGGGCGGCCTCAGCGGAGGCCGGTGTCGCGGCGCAGCGCCAGCTGGACGAGCCGGTCGACGAGGTCCGGGTAGGACATCCCGGTGGCGGCCCACAGCTGCGGGTACATCGAGGTCGGTGTGAAGCCCGGCATCGTGTTGAGCTCGTTGATCACCACCGAGCCGTCGGGCATCACGAAGAAGTCGACGCGCGCCAGACCTTCGCACGACAGCGCCTCGAAGGCCCGCACGGCCATCGCGCGCAGCTCCTGCTCGACCTCGGCCGGCAGGTCTGCGGGGATGTCGATCTCGGTGTGCTGGTCGGCGAGGTACTTCGCCTCGAAGTCGTAGAACTCGTGGTCGCCGCCGGTGCGCACCTCGCCCGGCCGCGACGTCTCCGGCGGGCCCTCGAGCGTGCCGAGCACCCCGCACTCGACCTCGCGCGCGCCCTCCATCGACTGCTCCACGAGCACCTTCGGGTCGTGGCGGAATGCCTCCTCCAGCGCCGCATCGACCTCGGAGGCGTCGTGCACCTTGCTGATGCCCATGCTGGACCCGGCGCGGGCGGGCTTGGCGAAGGACGGGAAGCCGAGCTCCTCGACCCGCGCGCGCACGCCGATCGGGTCCTGCTCGAGCTCGGTGCGGGTGACCACGATGCCGGGGGTGACCGGGAGGCCGGCGGCCTGCAGGACGACCTTCATGTAGGCCTTGTCCATGCCGATCGCGGACGCGAGCACGCCCGAGCCGACGTAGCGGACACCGGCCATCTCGAGCATCCCCTGCAGGGTGCCGTCCTCGCCCCACGGCCCGTGCAGCAGCGGGAAGACGACGTCGACCTCCCCGATGACCGACGGGACGCTGGCCGGCTCGGCGACCACGAGGTCGGTGCCGGTGGCCGCGCCCATGAGCGCCACCGGGGACCGGCCGGCGTCGACCCGCGGCAGGTCGCTGCCGCGGATCGCGAGCCGGGCGGGCTCGTCGCTCTCGAGGACCCACCGCCCGTCGGGGGCGATCCCGACCGGCACGACGTCGTACGCCTCGCGGTCGATCGCGGCGAGCACGCTGCCGGCCGTCACGCACGAGATGCCGTGCTCGGAGGAGCGGCCTCCGAAGACGACGGCGACGCGCGGCTTGCGGGCGCCCGGGTCGGCAAGGGGGTCGGTCGTCTTGTCGGAGGAGGTGTCGTTCATCGCCTCGACCCTATCCACCTACGCTGGCGCGCATGGCTGCAGACTCACCGCTCAGGCCCGGCACGATCGCCGTCACGGCCGGCAGGCCCGACAAGGTCCCCGACGCCCCGCTCAACACCCCGATCACCATGGCGGCCACCTACGTCGCCGGTGGCGAGGTGGAGTACGGCCGCTACGGCAACCCCACCTGGACGGCGCTGGAGGACGCCCTCGGTGCGCTCGAGGGCGGTCGGTGCCTGACGTTCGCGTCCGGCCTGGCGGCGGTCGCCACGGTGCTCGACCTGGTGGGCAAGGAGGGCAAGGTGGTCGTGCCCCGGCACGGCTACACCGGCACGATCATGCAGCTCGCCGACCTCGAGGCCCGCGGTCGGCTCACCGCCGAGATGGTCGACATCACCGACACCGACGCGGTCGTCGCGGCCTGCGACGGCGCCTCCCTCGTGTGGCTGGAGTCGCCCACCAACCCTGCCCTCGAGGTCGCCGACATCCCGACGATCACGAAGGCCGCCCACGAGGCGGGGGCCTACGTCGTCGTCGACAACACGTTCGCCACTCCCCTGCTCCAGCGCCCCCTCGAGGACGACGTCGACCTCGTCGTCCACTCAGCGACCAAGTACCTCGCGGGCCACTCCGACGTGCAGATGGGCGCGATCGTCACCCGCGACGACGAGCTGTACGGCGTGCTCAAGGGCCGCCGCGACCTGGTCGGCGCGATCCCCGGCCCCTTCGAGGCGTGGCTGACGCTGCGTGGCCTGCGCACCCTCCACCTGCGCGTCGAGCGCGCCCAGGCCAACGCCCAGGAGCTCGTGCGCCGCCTCGGCGAGCACCCCGCGCTGTCGGAGGTGCGCTACCCCGGCTTCGGCGCGATCGTCAGCATCGTCCTCGCCCAGGGCGAGATGGCGGCCGACCTCCTCAGCCGCAAGACCCGGCTCTGGATCCACGCCACCTCGCTCGGCGGCGTCGAGTCGAGCCTCGAGCGCCGCCGCCGCTGGAAGGCCGAGGCCGCCACCATCCCCGACGGGCTCGTCAGGCTCTCCGTCGGGATCGAGGACGTCGAGGACCTCTGGGACGACCTGCGCGCGGCGCTCGACGGCTGCGTGGGCTGAGCGTCTGCGGCGTGTCGGCGGACGGCTCGCCCTTGTCGGAGTCCCCGCCCGCGCGGGGACTCCGTCACCTGGAGGCCGTTGTAACCCCCTCCGAGTGTCCGACTCGCCCGACAAGTCGGGCGCGAGGTCAGTGACGCCCAGGACCCGAGGTCGCGCAGCGGCCGTCAGGAGACCTCGGCCCGGGTTGCATCTCGCTGAACCGGTCTCGATACGGCTCCGTCGAGGCTTCGTACCTCAGCCTCGGTCGCCACTCGACCACCGATGAGCGGCCCTGAGCTCCTTCGTCGCTCAGTGCAGCTCGGGCTTGGTGTCGCGCGCGATGAAGGAGTTCATCATGTCGAGCGCGGTCATCTTGCCGTCGACCACGGCGTCGACCGCCTCGGCGATCGGGGCGTCGACCCCGGTGCGGCGGGCGAGCTCGAGCAACGACTTGCAGGACTTCGCGCCCTCGGCGACCTGACGGGTGGAGGCGTAGATCTCCTCGGTCGTCATGCCCTGCCCGAGGCGCTCGCCGAAGGTGCGGTTGCGCGAGAGCGGCGACGAGCAGGTGGCCACGAGGTCGCCGAGGCCGGCCAGGCCCATGAGGGTCAGCGGGTTGGCGCCCTGAGCGGTCGCCAGGCGGGCGGTCTCGGCGAGGCCGCGGGTGATGACGGAGGCGGTGGTGTTGTCGCCGAAGCCCAGCCCGACAGCCATCCCGACGGCGAGGCCGACGACGTTCTTGTAGGCGCCACCGATCTCGCAGCCGAGCACGTCGACGGAGGTGTAGGGCCGCCACGACGGCCCGTGCGTGATGGCCTGGATGTGCTTGGCGCGCTCCTCGTCGACGCAGGCGACGACCGACGCGGCGGGCTCGCGGCGGGCGATCTCGCGCGCGAGGTTGGGTCCGCTGACGACGGCGATCCGGTCGGCCGAGGCGTCGGTGACCTCGTGGATCACCTCGCTCATCCGCATGAGGGTGCCCAGCTCGACGCCCTTCATCAGCGATACGAGCGTCGCCTTCGCGGGCAGGATCGGCGCCCAGGCCGTGAGGTTCTCGCGCAGGCTCTGCGACGGGACGGTGAGCACGACGACGTCCGCGTCGGCCGCGACCTTCTCGGCGTCGGTCGACGCCGAGATCGACGGCGGCAGCTCGATGCCGGGCAGGTAGTCGGTGTTCTCGCGGCGCTCGTTGACGGCCTCCACGACCTCCTCGCGCCGGGCCCACAGGGACACCTCGTTGCCGGCATCGGCCAGCACGAGCGAGAAGGCGGTGCCCCACGACCCGGCACTGAACACGGCGATCTTCGTCATCGGGTGCGCTTCCTCTTCGTGCGGTGGGCGGTGTCGTGCGGGTTGCCGATCTCGCGTACGCCGCTGGTGCGGGGGTCGTAGCGCTGCTCGGGTGCGGGCTCGTCGCGGATGTCGGCGACGATCGCCGTGATCGCGGCCATGATGCGGTCCGTCGCGCGCGCCGTCGTCTCGGGGGACGGCGGGAGCGCGACCAGGTCGGCGAGGTCCACGGGGTCGCCGGCCTTCATGACGATGTTCTTGCGCGGCACGAGGTGCAGGCGCTTCGTGTAGGGCGGGAGCACCTCCTGTGCACCCCACTGTCCCACCGGGATCACCGGGCAGCCGGTGGCCAGGGCGATGCGGGCCGCACCCGTCTTGCCCTTCATCGGCCAGAGGTCGGGGTCGCGCGTCAACGTCCCCTCGGGGTAGATGATGATGCACTCGCCCTCGCCGATCGCCTTCACCGCGGCGTCGTAGGCACCGATCGCGTTGCGGCTCAGCCGCTCGACGGGGATCTGGCCGGCCGAGGTCAGGAATCCCCCGAGGTACTTGTTCGTGAAGAGTCCGGACTTCGCGAGGTAGCGCGGCAGCCGGCCGTGGTCGTAGACGAAGTGGGCCGACAGCAGCGGGTCGACGTGGGAGATGTGGTTGATCACCACGATGCACCCGCCGGTGGCCGGGATCTTCTCGCCGTCGATCCACGTGCGCGAGGTCGCGCTGAGCAGCGTCGGCTTGAGGATCGAGGCGGCCACGCCGATCGCCCAGCCCCGCTTCTGCTCGAGCTTCCTGACGCGCACCGCCATCCCTCCCGGTCGTGCTCTCCTCACGGGCCGCGCCCGGACGCAGCCTGCGTCGCGAGCAGGCTACTCGGTCGGCAGGGCGCGGGTGGCGCACCGGCACGCTGGTCCGGGATGGGAGGATGGTCGAGATGTCCGCCGATGCCCGAACCGCGCGCTGCGTCGTCGTCGTACCCGTCAAGCCGCCCACCTACGGCAAGTCCCGCCTCACCGGGCTCGCCGACGAGCACCGACGTGACCTGGCCGAGGCGTTCGCGCTCGACACCGTCCAGGCGGCCGCGGCGACACCGGGCGTCGACGCCGTCCTCGTCGTCACCGACGACCACCGCCTCGCCGCGTCCGTGCGCACCCTCGGGTGCGCGGTGATCCCCGACGGCGTCAGCGACGACCTCAACGCGACGCTCGTGCAGGCGGCCGCGGAGGTCGCGCGACGCTGGCCGGGAGCGGTGCCCGTGGTGCTGTGCGCCGACCTGCCGGGGCTGCGTCCCGTCGAGCTGGCCGGCGTGCTCGGTGAGGTGCGCGAGCAGGTCGAGGCCGGACGCGCCGCCTTCGTGCGCGACGACGCGGGCACGGGCACGACGCTGTACGCCGCACCTGCTGCGTCGTTCGACCCGTCGTTCGGTGTCGCGTCCGCCTCGCGGCACGAGGGCGCCGGGGCCGTCGAGGTGGGCCGGACCGCGACCAGCGTGCGCACGGACGTCGACGACCCGGACGACCTGGACGCCGCGCTGCTGGCGGGCGTCGGTCCGCACACGACCCGGGCAAGCGAAGGGCGGGCCACCCGCTCGGGGTGACCCGCCCGTGTCTCGGAGCGGCAGCGAGGTGGCTGCTGCGTCAGGACTTCTTCGCGGTCTTCTTCGCCGTGCTCTTCTTGGCGGTGCTCTTCTTCGCAGGCGCCTTCTTGGCCGCCGACTTGCTGGCCGTCGACTTGCTGGCCGTGGACTTGCTCGCGGTGGACGTGCTGGCCGCCTTGGTCGCGGTCTTCTTGGCGGGCGCCTTCTTGGCGGTGCTCGCGCTCGTGGTCTTCTTGGTGGTCGTCTTCTTGGCGGTGGCCTTCTTGGCCGTCGACGTCGACGCCTTCTTCGCCGGCGCGGACTTGGAGGCCGTGGACTTGGAGGCCGTGGACTTGGAGGCCGTCTTCGCCGGTGCGGACTTCTTGGTCGCGGCTCCGGTCACCGCGGCCGCCGCGGCCCGGACCCCGGGCGGCTTCGGCATCGTGGCGGCGGTCAGCTTGGGCAGCTTCTTCGCACCCGAGATGACGTCCTTGAGCTCCTTGCCGGCGGAGAACTTCGGCACGGCCTTCTTCTTCGACTTCATCCGCTCGCCGGTCTGCGGGTTGCGGACCCAGCGCGCGTTGCGGACTGCCTTCTCGAACGAGCCGAAGCCGGTGATGGCGACCTTCTCACCCTTGGCGACCTCGCGGGTGATGGTGTCGAGCACGGACTCCAGTGCGTGGGCCGCCTGCTTGCGGTTCCCCTCGTAACGCGCGGCGAGCGCGTCGATGAGCTCTGACTTGTTCACTAGCTTCCCTTCCCAATGAACCTCGGACGCCGAGCTCGTGCTCGACCCTCTGCAAGGCACGCTAAGCACATGCAGGGGTGAGGACAATCACCAAAGGCCCTGTTTGTAGGGGTTTTTCAAGCAGTGACGGGCTTCCAGCTCGGACGGCCGGCCTCGAAGGCGGCGATGTCGGCGTCGTGCGAGAGCGTGATGCCGATGTCGTCGAGGCCCTCGAGGAGCCGCCACCGGGTGTAGTCGTCGATGTCGAAGGAGTCCTCCACGGCGTCGTCCCCGGCACCCGCGCGGACCGTGCGGCTCTCCAGGTCGACGGTGATCTCGCCGCCCGGGTGGTCCTCCAGCCAGTCCCACAGCCGCTGCACGACCTTCTCGTCGACCTGCGCCGCCAGCAGCCCGGCCTTGCCGGAGTTGCCGCGGAAGATGTCGGCGAAGCGTGAGGAGATGACGACCTTGAAGCCGTAGTTCTGCAGGGCCCACACGGCGTGCTCGCGCGAGCTGCCGGTGCCGAAGTCCGGACCCGCGACGAGCACCGAGCCACCGGCGTACGTCGGGTCGTTGAGCACGAAGTCGGGGTCGCCACGCCAGGCCGCGAAGAGGCCGTCCTCGAAGCCCGTGCGGGTCACGCGCTTGAGGTAGACCGCCGGGATGATCTGGTCGGTGTCGACGTTGCTGCGCTTGAGCGGGACGCCGACGCCGGTGTGGGTGGTGAACTTGTCCATGGCTCAGGCCTCCTGGAGGGTCGCGACGGGCTCGAGGTCCGCAGGTGAGGAGAGGGTGCCGCGCACGGCGGTGGCGGCGGCGACGGGAACGGAGACCAGGTGCGTACGACCGCCCTTGCCCTGCCGTCCTTCGAAGTTGCGGTTGGACGTCGACGCGCTCCGCTCCCCCGGGGCGAGCTGGTCGGGGTTCATGCCGAGGCACATCGAGCAGCCGGCGCCGCGCCACTCCGCGCCGGCGGCGATGAAGATCTTGTCGAGCCCCTCGGCCTCGGCCTGGAGGCGTACGCGCACCGAGCCAGGCACGACGAGCAACCGGGTGTCGGCGGCGACGGTCCGTCCCTCGAGGATCGAGGCCGCCAGCCGCAGGTCCTCGATGCGGCCGTTGGTGCAGGAGCCGACGAAGACCGTGTCGACCTTGACGTCGCGCAGCGGGGTGCCGGCCTCGAGACCCATGTACTGCAGGGCCTTCTCGGTCGCGACCTTGTCGTTGGGCTCGTCGAAGTCGTCGGGGCTGGGGACGGTGGCGCCGAGGGGCGCGCCCTGGCCGGGGTTGGTGCCCCACGTGACGAAGGGCGTCATGGTGGAGGCGTCGAGCTCGATCTCCTTGTCGAAGACCGCGTCGTCGTCGGTGCGCAGCGTCTTCCAGTGCGCGACCGCGGCGTCCCAGTCGGCGCCCTTCGGGGCCTCCGGCTTGCCCTGGATGTAGTCGAAGGTCGTCTGGTCGGGCGCGATCAGGCCGGCCTTCGCACCCCACTCGATCGACATGTTGCACACGGTCATCCGGCCCTCCATCGAGAGCTCCTCGATGGCCGGGCCGCGGTACTCGACGATGTAGCCCTGCCCACCGCCGGTGCCGGTGTGCGTGATGAGGGTGAGGACGAGGTCCTTGGCTGTGACACCCTCGGGCAGGCTGCCGTTGACGGTGACGGCCATCGTCTTCGGCCGGGCCTGCGTCAGCGTCTGCGTCGCGAGCACGTGCTCGACCTCGGACGTGCCGATGCCGAACGCGATCGCACCGAAGGCCCCGTGCGTGGAGGTGTGCGAGTCGCCGCACACGATCGTCATGCCCGGCTGGGTCAGGCCGAGCTGCGGGCCGACGACGTGGACGATCCCCTGCTCGACGTCACCGAGCGGGTGGAGCCGGACCCCGAAGTCGGCAGCGTTCTTGCGCAGCGTCTCGACCTGCGTGCGGCTCACCGGGTCGGCGATCGGCTTGTCCCAGTCGAGGGTGGGGACGTTGTGGTCCTCGGTCGCGAGGGTGAGGTCGGGGCGGCGCACGGTGCGGTTGGCCAGGCGGAGGCCGTCGAAGGCCTGCGGCGAGGTCACCTCGTGGAGCAGGTGGAGGTCGATGAAGAGGAGGTCGGGCTCTCCGTCGGCGCTGCGGACGACGTGCTCGTCCCACACTTTCTCGGACAGGGTCTTGCCCACGACGAATCTCCTTCTCGGTTGAAGCGGTGCACCGACGCTACATCTTGCATCCCACTCTCTGAGATGAGAATATCGGCATATGGACAACGGATCTGGCGTCGGCGTACTCGACAAGGCAGCGCTCGTGCTCGCGGCGCTCGAGGCCGGACCGGCCACCCTGGCCGGCCTCGTGGCCGGCACCGGGCTCGCCCGACCCACCGCCCACCGGCTCGCGGTCGCGCTCGAGCACCACCGCCTCGTGGCGCGCGACATGCAGGGCCGCTTCGTGCTCGGCCCGCGACTGGCCGAGCTGTCCGCCGCCGCCGGCGAGGACCGGCTGCTCGCCGCGGCCGGCCCCGTCCTGGCCAGGCTGCGTGACATCACCGGCGAGTCCGCCCAGCTGTGGCGCCGCCAGGGCGAGCACCGCGTGTGCGTCGCCGCGGCCGAGCGCCCCTCCGGCCTGCGGGACACGATCCCGGTCGGCTCGCAGCTCACCATGAACGCCGGCTCGGCCGCGCAGATCCTCCTCGCGTGGGAGGACCCCGAGCGGATGCACCGCGGCCTGCAGAACGCCGCGTTCTCCGCGACCGCGCTGTCCGGCATCCGCCGCCGCGGCTGGGCGCAGTCCGTCGGCGAGCGCGAGCAGGGGGTGGCCTCGGTGTCCGCCCCGGTCCGCTCCCCCGGCGGCAAGGTCATCGCCGCGGTGTCGGTCTCCGGTCCCCTCGAGCGGCTCTCCCGCCAGCCCGGCCGGATGCACGCGCCCGCCGTTCTCGCGGCCGCCGACCGGCTCTCGGAGTCGCTGCGCCGCGCCGCTTCGGAGTAGGCCGCCGCTCGTCTGCGAAGGTGGCGGCACATGGCACGCCACCACGGCGTCCGACGGCGATCTGCCGCCACCTTCCGGCCGACCTCCGGATGGTGGCGGCACATGGCACGCCACCACGGCGTCCGACGGCGATCTGCCGCCACCTTCCGGCCGACCTCCGGATGGTGGCGGCACACGCCACCACGGCGTCCGACGGCGATCTGCCGCCACCTTCCGGCCCCCGGCGAACTCGGGCAGGGTGGGTGCATGGCAGACCTCGTGGACCTCGGCCCGGCCGGCGAGCGGCTGGTCGCCGTCGCCGCCAACGTCACCGACGACCAGCTCGACGACCCGACCCCGTGCGAGGGGCGGACCGTCGGTCAGCTCGTCCAGCACCTCGTCGGGCTGACGCTCGCCTTCCGTGCCGCGGCCGACAAGGACCTCGGCCCCCTCACCGACACGAGCCCCGACGCGGCCGGCTGGCCCGACGTCCGGCCCGGCTGGCGCGAGGCACTGGCCGAGCAGGTGTCGGCGCTCGCCGCGGCCTGGCGCGAGCCCGCGGCTTGGGACGGCATGACCCGTGCCGGTGGCGTCGACCTGCCCGGCCAGGTCGGCGGTCTCGTCGCGCTCGACGAGATCGTCCTGCACGGCTGGGACCTGGCGCGGGCCACCGGTCAGCAGTACGACTGCGACGACGCGACCGCCGAGGCGTGCATGGCGTTCGTCGGCGGTTTCGACGCGGGCGGCACGCCCGGGCTCTTCGGCCCCGCGGTCGAGGTCGGCGCCGGCGCGTCGGCGTTCGAGCAGGTGCTCGCCCGCTCGGGCCGCGACCCGCGCTGGCCCGGCTGAACGGGACCGGGCCAGGCCGGACCGGACCGGACCCGGGCGACGGGTCCAGACCGCTCCGCCGCAGCGATGACGAGGCGGCGAGCCGGTGGGACGATGCGCGCATGGAGGCGCTCGCTCGTGCACTCGACGCGTTGCCCAAGGTCGACCTGCACTGCCACCTCGAAGGCACGATGCAGCCGGCGACCGTGGTCGAGCTGGCCCACAAGAACGGTGTCGCCCTCCCCACCGACGATCCGGCCGAGCTGTACTCCTACTCCTCGCTCGACGAGTTCCTCACCGTCTTCTGGCTCGTCCAGTCGACCCTCGTCGACCGCGACGACTGGGCGCGCCTGGCCCACGAGGCGGTGACCGCGAGCGCCCGGCACGGTGTCGTGCACCAGGAGTGCTTCTTCACCCCGACGCGCCACCTGGCGAGCGGCCAGAGGCTCGCGGGCATCGTCGCGGGGCTCGACGAGGGTCTCTCCGCGGCGGAGACGGAGACCGGCACGACGTGTCGGCTCGTCGTCGACATGGACCGCGCGTTCGGCCCCGAGGCGGGTCGCCAGCTCGTCGAGGAGCTCGTCGACCTCAGGTCGGCCGGCTCGCCGGGCGCGGAGCGGGTGATCGGCGTCGGCATGGACTCGACCGAGCTGGGCGTCGACTCCACGACTTACGCCCCGGCGTACGACGTCGCGCGAGCGGCCGGGCTCCGGCGCACCGGCCACCAGGGGGAGAACGCCACGGCGCGGCAGGTCGCGAAGTGCCTCGACGCCCTCGGGCTCGAGCGGGTGGACCACGGCGTGCCGGTCCTCGACAGCGCGGTCCTGACCGCACGGATGGTCGACGAACGCATCCCCATCACCGTCTGTCCGACGTCCAACGTGGTAATCGCCCGCTGCTTCGACCGCCTCGAGGACCACGTCCTGCCCCGGATGCGCGCGGCCGGCCTGCTCGCGACCGTCAACACCGACGATCCGGCGCTGAGCGACCTCGACCTCGGCCGGGAGTACGCCGCCGTGGCGGAGGCCTTCGGCTGGGGCTGGAACCAGATGGTCGAGATCGCCCTCGACGGCATCGAGGCGAGCTGGCTCGACGACTCGGAGAAGGCGGACCTCCGGACCCTCGTGGCGATGAGCGACGGACCGCCGCCGTAGGCCCCGTCGCGCTCGCCGCTGCGTGGCTCAGAACAGCGCGTCCTGCTCGAGCTCGAGCAGCTGCTGCTTGCGCTCGATCCCGCCGGCGTAGCCGGTCAGCGTGCCGTTGGCGCCGATGACGCGGTGGCAGGGCACCACGATCGGGATCGGGTTGCGACCGTTGGCCAGCCCGACGGCGCGCGAGGCGGCGTTGGTCATGCCCAGCCGTCCGGCGATCTCGCCGTAGGACGCGGTCTCGCCGTAGCCGATGAGCCCGACCTGGGTCCACACGCGCTGCTGGAAGTCGGTGCCGACAGGTGCGAGCGGCAGGTCGAAGTCGGTGAGGTCGCGCCGGAAGTACGCCGTCAGCTGGCGCACGGCCTCGACGAGCACGGGCGCGTCGTCGGAGCGCGCGCCCAGGGGCCGGCCGTCGGTGGGCTGGCGGAATGGTGAGAACTCGATCGCCACGATCGAGCCGTCGCGCTCGACGATGCGCAGGTCGCCCACGGGTGAGGGCATCACGGTCCACATGTCAGTTCTCCTCATCGGCGCGGGGCGGTGCGGGGGTGTCGGGCATCAGGGTGTTCCAGAGGTGCATCAGGGCGTAGGAGCGCCACGGCCTCCACCGCTCGGGGTCGGGGTCGCCGCCCCCGGACGTCGCGAGGTCGGCCAGCAGCCGGCGCACCGCGAGGTCGGTGGGCAGGAAGACGTCGGGGTGCCCGAGGGCCCGCATCGCGACGTAGTCGGCCGTCCACGGGCCGATGCCGGGCAGGTCCAGCAGCGCGCGTCGTACGTCGTCGCGGTCGGGGCCGCGGTCGAGCAGCACCGTGCCGTCGGCGAGCGCCGTGGCCAGCCCGACGAGCGCACGGCCGCGCGCGCGGGGCATCGGCAGCGTGGCCGGGTCGGCGGCCGCGAGCGTCGCGGCGTCGGGGAAGAGGTGGGTCAGGCCGGGGACGTCGGTCTCGACGGGACGTCCGTACTCGGCGACGAGCCGGCCGGCGACCGTGCGGGCGCCGGTGACGCTGACCTGCTGGCCGATGACCGTGCGGATCGCGGTCTCGTCGCCGTCGACCTGGCCGGGGACGCGGAGGCCGGGGGTGGCGCGGACGAGGTCGCCGATCGCGGGGTCGGCCGCGAGGTGGTCGTCCACCGCCCGCGGGTCGCAGTCGGCGTCGAGCAGGCGACGTACGCGCTCGCTCGCGGCCGCCGTGTCGCGCAGGTCCTCGAGCCGGAACTCGGCGGTGACGAAGGCGGTGCCCCCGCCGGCGCGGTCGGACGTGTCGGGCAGGTCGTCCAGCTCGACGCGCACGGTGCCGCTGCCGTGGGGCAGGTCGAGGGTGCGGGCGTACCAGCCGGGTGCAGCAACCTCCACGCCCGGCACGAGGTGGTAGGCGAGGAAGTCGAGCATCCGCCGCCCGGCGAACGGGGTGCGGACGGGCAGGCGCATGGTCACGGCGCCTGCCGTGCGGGCGCCCGCGCGGCGACCACGCAGCTCGCTGGGCGAGGAGGCGTAGATCTCGCGCAGGGTCTCGTTGAACTGCCGGACGCTGGCGAAGCCGGCCGCGAAGGCCACGTCGGTCAGCGGCAGGTCGGTCGTCTCGATGAGCACACGCGCGCTCTGCGCGCGCCGCGCCCGGGCCAGTGCCAGCGGGCCCGCGCCCAGCTGCTGGGTCAGCAGCCGCCCGAGGTGACGCGGGGTGTAGCCGATCCGTCGGGCCAGGCCGTCGACCCCCTCGCGGTCGACGAGCCCGTCCGCGATCAGGCGCATTGCCCGCCCGGCGACGTCGGCGGCGACGTCCCACTCCGGACTGCCGGGCGTCGCGTCCGGCAGGCAGCGCTTGCAGGCGCGGTAGCCGGCGGCGTGGGCACTCGCAGCCGTGGGGTGGAACGTGACGTTGGCCGGCGCGGGCGTCCGTGCCGGGCACGACGGCCGGCAGTAGATGCCGGTGGTGCGGACCGCGGTGTAGAACACCCCGTCGAAGCGGCGGTCCCTGCTCCGGACGGCGCGGTAGCAGGCCTCGGTGTCGAGGTGCCCGGTCGGTGTCATGACCCGAGCCTGTCACCCGACGACACGTCGCACCAGCGGAAATCGGACACTGCCGCGGGGTGCCGGTCGCGGGTGTGTGCGCGCCTCGCCGGACAGGACTACCCGACCGGGCGGTAGCGGCGCTCGGGCCGTCCGGCTCCGCCGTACTGCAGGCGCACCACCGCGGTGCCGCGGGCGACGAAGTGCTCGAGGTATCGGCGCGCGGAGACCCGGGAGATCCCGACGAGGTCGGCGCACTCCCCCGCCGAGAGCTCGGCGGCGCCGCGCAGCGCGTCCAGCACCGCCTCGGCGGTCTCGGGGCTGAGCCCCTTGGGCAGGCTCGCCGCCGGTGCGGGCGCGGCGGCCGCGGCACCGAAGACCGCGTCGATGTCGTCCTGGCCGGGCGCGCCCGAGCCCGACAGCGCGAGCTGCGCGGCGCGGAACGTCTCGAGCCGTGCGCGCAGGTCCTCGTAGTCGAACGGTTTCACGAGGTAGTGGACCGCTCCCCCGGACGCCGCGGCGCGGACCGTGTCGGCCTCGCGCGCGGCCGTCACCACCAGCACGCCGACGTCGTCGCCGCCGGCCCGGAGCCGTCGCAGCACGTCGATGCCGGTCATGTCGGGCAGGTGCACGTCGAGCAGGACCAGGTCGGGACGCAGCCGGGCGATGTCGTCAAGGGCGGCCTGTCCGTTGGTGGCGACGCCGACGACGGCGAAGCCCTCGGTGCGCTCCACGAACTGGGTGTGGATGCGCGCCACCATGAAGTCGTCGTCGACCACCAGCACCGTGAGGTCGTCCGTCCCGCTCACCCGACCTCCGCTCCCGGCAACCGCACCTCGAACACCGCACCGGTGCCGTCCTGGCCCGCACGGACCCCGACCGCGCCTCCCCGACGCTCGCAGACGACCTGCACGAGCGCCAGTCCGACACCCCGCCCCTCGACCGTCGGCGCCTTGGAGCTCCAGCCGCGGCGGAAGATCCGGCCCACCTCGTCGGGCGGGACGCCGGGGCCGGTGTCGGTCACGGTCATCCGGACGACGTCGCCCTCGAGGCACAGCGCGACCTCGACCGAGGTCCCGCCGACCGACACCGAGGCGTCCACGGCGTTGTCGACCAGGTTGCCCAGCACCGTGCCGACGTCGGTGGAGGCCTCGGGGTCGAGCCGCGGCAGGCTGCTGTCGTCGGCGATCCGGAGCTCCACGCCCCGCTCGACGGCAAGGCTCGTCTTCGCGATGAGGAGTGCGGCGACGGCCGGGTCGTCCACGTGCGCCAGCACCGCGTCGGAGATCTCGCGGCGGCGCCGGCTCAGGGTGCCGACCAGGCGAGAGACCTCGTCGTACTCACCGAGCTGGACGAGCCCGGAGATGGTGTGGAGCTGGTTGTGGAACTCGTGGGTCTGGGCCCGCAGCGTGTTGGTGATGGACTCGCGTGCGCTGAGCTCGCTCTGCAGGGCCAGCAGCTCGGTGCGGTCGCGCAGCGTGGTCACCGCCGCGACGCGGCGTCCGCCCTCCACCACCGGGTTGCGGTTGACCACCAGGACCCGCTCGCCCAGCACCACGACCCGGTCGCGGATCTCCGCGTCGTCGGACAACAGGTCCCGCACGGCCGGGTCGAGGTCGAGATCGTCGATCCGGCGGCCCTCGACGTCGCCGTCGAGGCCGATCAGCTCGCGCGCGCTGTCGCTCAGCACGGTGACGGTCCCGTCGTCGGCGACGGCGACGACCCCCTCGCGGATCGAGTGCAGGAGCGCTTCACGCTGGTCGGCCAGGGCCGCGATGGCGGCAGGCTCGAGCCCCCGGGTGCGACGACGGATCAGCCGCGAGAGCAGGAACGAGCCCGCCACGCCGAGCCCCAGGGCGAACCCGGCGAAGGTCAACAGGTCGGGCAGCACGCTGCGGGCCCGCTCGCGCCACGTGGGGTACTCCTCCGCGACCATCGAGATGCCGACGAGGTCGCCCCCGTCGTCGATGATCGGCACCTGGGCCGCGATCGACGGCGTACCGAAGTCGTCGACGTCACCGGTCCAGGTGCGCAGCTGCTGGACGGTGCTCGAGCCGAGGTCGATGTGCTGCCCGCGACCGCCGAAGTCGCTGCTGACGAGCACCCGCCCCTCCGGGTCGGTGAGGTAGACGCCGCTGGCCTGCACGTCGTTCCGCTTGCGCTGGGTGTACGACGTCAGCGTCCCGCGCCTGCTCTCGACCCGGTCCTTGACGAAGGCGTCGCGGACGACGGCGGTGTTGGCCATCGACTCCGCCGCGGACCGCATCCGCGCACCGCGGGTGTCGCGGAAGTCGGCGTCGCTCTGCTGGACCGAGACGATGCTCGCCAGCGCCACGACCGCGAGGAGCACCGTCAGCTGCAGCACCAGGAACTGGCCGGCGAGCGTCGCCGGCCACCAGCGCGAGCGTGACCACAAGTTCCACAACCTCCATTGCTTACCCAACCGTGACGACCGCCACAGGAGTCTCCCACCATCGTCACGTCGGTCCGACGACACGGACCGCCGAGAGCCGCAGAGAGATGGAGACCAGATGCTGCGCCACCGGACGAGGCGGACCACGCGGACCAGACGGGCCACACGGGCCGCGGCCGCGCTGACGGCGCTCACCGCCGTCGTGCTGCTCGCGACCGGCTGCGGGGTGACCCGCGGGCCCCAGACCGCCGACGACCTCACCATGCTGATCCCCAACAGCCCGGGCGGCGGCTACGACCAGACCGGTCGCACCGCGATCGCGGTCATGGAGAACGCCGACATCAGCCCCGGCTCGTTCGAGGTCACCAACGTGATCGGCGCCGGCGGCTCGGTCGCCATGACGCGACTGATGAACGCCGAGGGCGACGAGCGCACCATGATGACCGCCGGGCTCGGCGTCGTCGGGTCGCTCTACTCCTTCGGCGCCCCCTACAAGCTCGACGACGCGACGCCGCTCGCCCAGCTCATCGAGGACCAGGAGGGCGTGCTGGTCCCGGCCGACTCGCCGTTCGAGTCGATCGACGACCTCGTCGCCGCCTGGAAGAAGGACCCCGACTCGGTCGTCATCGGCGGCGGCTCGTCGCCGGGCGGCCCGGACCACCTCTTCCCGATGCAGCTGGCCACCGCGGTCGGCGTCGACCCCCGCGAGCTGCGCTACGTCGTGTACGACGGCGGCGGCCCGCTGACCACGGCCCTGCTCGGCAACAAGATCGACGTCGGCTTCTCCGGGGTCGGCGAGTTCGAGGGGCCGCTGTCGTCCGGTGAGCTGCGGCTGCTGGCCGTCTCCGGCGAGGACCGGCTCGAGGGCGAGGGCATCAGCGAGTCGCCCACCCTGACCGAGGCCGGCATCGACCTGGTCTTCACCAACTGGCGCGGCGTCTTCGCGCCCCCCGGCATCAGCGACCAGCGGCGCGACGAGCTGATCGCGATGCTCGAGGAGATGCACGACACCCCCGAGTGGAAGCAAGCGCTCGAGGACAACGGCTGGATCGACGAGTTCAAGACCGGCGACGACTTCACGACTTTCCTGCAGGAGCAGGACGAGCGCGTCGCCACCACCCTCGAGGAGCTGGACCTGCTGTGAGCACACCACTCGACACCCCCACCGACCCGGGGTCCGCCGCGTCCTCGCGGTCGACACCCGGTCCCGACCGCGACCTCGCCCAGCTCGGCCTCGCCGCGCTCCTGGTAGTCGTCGGCGCCTACACCTTCTGGGAGGCCACCACGCTGCGCGTCGGCTTCGGCGACCCGGTCGGCCCGCGCGTCTTCCCGTACGTCATCGGCGCCGTCACCGTGCTGCTCGGCGTGCTCCTGGCCATCGCCACCCTGCGCGGCGACGTGCCCGAGGCCGAGGGCGGTGAGGACATCGACCTGCGCCACCCCGCGGACTGGACGACCGTCCTCAAGCTGGTCGGCGTCCTGCTCTTCACCGTCCTGACGATCTCGTTCCTCGGCTGGGCCGTGAGCGGCGCGCTGCTGTTCGTCGGGTCGGCATGGTCGCTCGGCAGCCGCACGCTGCTGCGTGACGTCATCGTCGGCTTCGTGCTGTCGGTGGCGAGCTGGTACTTCTTCCACGAGGGCCTCGGCGTGATCCTCCCGGCCGGGATCCTGGACGGGGTGCTCTGATGGACAACCTCGGACTGCTCCTGGACGGCTTCGGGGCCGTGCTCACCCCGGAGAACCTGCTCTACGCCGTCATCGGCGTGCTGCTCGGCACCTTCGTCGGGGTCCTGCCCGGCATCGGCCCGGCCATGGCCGTGGCGTTGCTGCTGCCGGTGACCTACGGCCTCGAGCCGATCTCGGCCTTCATCATGTTCGCCGGCATCTACTACGGCGGCATGTACGGCGGCTCGACCACCGCGATCCTGCTCAACACGCCGGGCGAGTCCGCGTCGGTGATGACGGCGCTCGAGGGCAACCTCATGGCGCGGGCCGGACGGGCCGCACAGGCGCTCGCCACCGCGGCCATCGGCTCCTTCATCGCCGGCACGATCGGCACGCTCCTCGTCGTCTTCTTCGCCCCGGCGCTGGCGTCGGTGGCCGTGGAGATCGGCGCTCCGACCTACTTCGCGCTCATGGTGCTGGCGATGGTCATGGTCACCAGCGTGCTCGGCGGATCGCCGCTGCGCGGGTTCATCGCGCTCTTCCTCGGCCTCACCATCGGCCTGGTCGGCCTGGACCTCAACACCGGACAGTCGCGGCTGAGCTTCGACCAGCCGCTGCTGGCGGACCGGATCGACGTGGTCGTCGTCGCGGTCGGCATCTTCGCCCTGGGCGAGGCGCTCTGGGTCGCCGCACACCTGCGCCGCAACCCCGCCCACGTCATCCCGGTCGGGCGGCCGTGGATGAGCCGCACCGACCTGAAGCGGTCGTGGGGGCCGTGGCTGCGCGGCACGGCGTACGGCTTCCCGTTCGGTGCGCTGCCGGCCGGCGGCGCCGAGATCCCGACGTTCCTGTCCTACATCACCGAGAAGCGCATCGCCGCCCGCAAGGGGCACGACGAGTTCGGCCAGGGTGCGATCGAGGGCGTGGCGGGTCCGGAGGCCGCCAACAACGCCTCGGCCGCCGGCACCTTCGTCCCGCTGCTGGCGCTGGGCCTCCCCGTGACCGCCACCTCCGCGGTCATGCTGGCCGCCCTCCAGGGCTACGGCATCGAGCCCGGCCCCGGGCTGATGACCGACCAGCCCGAGCTGGTGTGGGCCCTGCTGGCCAGCCTGCTCATCGGCAACGTGCTGCTGCTCGTGCTCAACCTGCCGCTCGCCCCGCTGTGGGCCAAGCTGCTGCGCATCCCGCGGCCCCAGCTCTACGCAGGGATCCTGTTCTTCGCCGCGCTGGGGGCGTACGCCGCCAACCTGCAGGCGTTCGACCTGTTCCTGCTGCTCCTGCTGGGTCTCCTCGGCCTGATGATGCGACGCTTCGCGCTCCCGGTCCTGCCGCTGATCCTCGGGGTCATCCTCGGGCCGCTGATGGAGTTCCGCCTCCGCGAGGCGATGGCCATCTCCGGCGGTGACGTCTCGGCACTGTGGAGCGAGCCGCTCGCCATCGTGATCTACGTCGTGGTGTCGATCGCCGTCGTCGCGCCGTTCGCGGTGCGCCGGCTGCGCCCGGCTCCTGCCGCGGTGGCCGAGGACCAGGGCCTGACGTCCGACGACACCCACACAGAGGAGAAGGTGCGATGAACGACGCTGCGAGCGTGATCGTGGTGGGCTGGACGCCCGACGAGTTCGGCGAGGCAGCGCTGCACCGCGGCGTCGAGGAGGCCAGGCTCCGCGGGGGTCGCGTCGTGGTGGTCAACGCCACCCGTGGCGACGCCCTCGTGGACGAGCGCTACGCCGACGAGGACCAGCTGGCCCGCCTGACCACGGAGCTGTCGTCCAGCGGCGTCGAGGTCGACGTCCGGCGCTCGATGGGTGCCGACGTCGGGGACCAGGTGCTCGCCGTCGCCGAGGACGTCTCCGCCGACCTCGTCGTGATCGGCCTGCGCCGGCGCTCTCCCGTGGGCAAGCTGCTCATGGGAAGCGTCGCGCAGCGCATCCTGCTCGGTGCCGACTGCGCCGTGCTGGCGGTGAAGCCTGCCGGCTAGGAGACCCGAATCCGGGAAATCTGTGGGATACCAGCCCTTCCGCCGCAGACGTTGCGGGCCCTAGCCTCCGAAAGGCCCGTGACACCACCTGCCCGAAGGATGTTGCCCATGCGATCTCGACTCAAGGCGGCGCTCGCGACGCTGCTCATCACCCTGACCGTGGGGGCGATGACCGCCGCCCCGGCTGCGGCCGTCACCGGCGGCGAGCCCGACGGCAACCGGCACCCCAACGTGGGGCTGATCCTGTTCTACAGCCCTGACGGTCGCTTCCGCTGCTCGGCGGCCCTGGTCACCCCGACGGTGCTCCTGACGGCGGCCCACTGCACCGCCGACACGGTCGGCAAGACCCTGGTCGACTTCCGCTCCGTCGTGGCGGAGAACCCGCCCACCGGCTACCCCGTGGCGAAGAACGTCACGACCGGCTACACGCAGGCCGAGATCGAGGCCGCCGGCTTCCGGTCGGGCACGGCCTACGCCCACCCGGCGTACTCCGACTTCACCGACCTGGACAACTGGAACGACGTCGGGGTGATCGTCCTCGACCGGCCGGTGACCGGCATCGCGCCGGCCGCGCTGGCACCGCAGGACTACCTCGACGCCTATGCCCAGCCGCGGCTCAACAAGACGCTCTTCACGTCGGTCGGCTACGGCACCGAGGTGCGCAAGCCCGAGTCCGGCCCGCAGAAGCCGACCCCCGAGACCTACCCGCTGATCCGGCGCTACGCCGTCCAGCCGGGTCAGAAGCTCACCGACCAGGTCCTCCAGCTCAACGGCAACATCAACGACACGCGAGGCACGGGTGGCACGTGCTTCGGTGACTCGGGTGGTCCGACGTTCCTCGACGGCTACGTCGTCACCGTCACCAGCTACTCCTACACCAACAACTGCCGCTACCTCGGCGGCTACCAGCGCGTCGACATCGAGGTCGTCCAGGACTGGCTGGCCACGTTCGGGGTCTTCCCCGCGGCCTGACCAGGCCCCGTCCCCGCCACGGCGGGGCGCGCTCCACACGGACGGTGCGGGGGTGGTGGTGCACGCGGTGCACCACCACCCCCCGCACTGCTGCCCGTCGGCCTCAGGTCGCGCGGGCCGCGCGGCGCCGCTGCCAGAGGACCAGCGCGCACGCACCGGAGAGCAGCACGACGGAGGCAGGTACGACGGCGTCGCGGAGCGCACCATCGCTCCCGTCCGCGTCCCGCGCCGAGGACGCACCGGCGCCGTCGTCCCCGACGCCCACCGCGGCGGCCTCACCGACCTCGAAGCGGACCTCGCCGGCGATCTCGTGGCCGTCGGAGGACACGACGTCGTAGGTCATCGTGTAGGTCCCGTCCGGGCCGGCCCAGAGGTTCTGGCGCACCTCCGGCCCGGTCGAGGTGGCGGCACCGTTGGTGACGCTCCCGTCCGGACCGGTGACGGTGACCTCGTGGACCTCGGCCACAGGTCCGGTGAAGGTGAGGATGGCACGCGACGGCAGGGCGGTGAGGACGCCCGCCTCCGACGGGTCGGAGGACAGCAGCTCGTCGTGGGCGGCTGCCGGGGGCACGGCGGCCCAGCCGAGGGACGCTGCGAGGACCGCGACCGCGAGCCGCGCGGCGCCTCGTCGTGCGGGCGGGGTGCGCGTCATGCGCCGAGCCCCGCGCGCCAGGAGACCAGGTCGTCCCACTGCTGGGCCAGGCGGTGCTCCGTCGCCCCGATCGGGTCCTTGAAGAAGAAGGCCAGCTCGAGCAGCGGGCCCGTCCTGCCGGCCGCGTGCGCCGCCGACACGAGGCGCGCCAGGTCGAGGACGAGCGGGGCGGCGAGGGCGGAGTCGCACCCCTCCCAGGTGAGCTGCAGGGTCATGCGGGTGCCGAGGAAGCCGTCGAAGCGGACGTGGTCCCAGGCGGTCTTCCACTCCCCCAGGTCCTCGACCTGGTCGATGTGCATCGGGCCGGGGACGGGTCGGCCGGCGATGGCGTCGAGTCCGCTGCGCTTGGCGACCGTCTTGCTGCGCGCGGCCTCGGGGTCGGCGAGGGTCGCGCCGTCACCGCCGCCCAGGAGGTTGACCGAGGTCCAGGACCTCAGCTCGAGGGCACGCATCACGAACATGGGGGCGAGCGCCGACTTGAGCAGGGTCTCGCCGGTCTTGCCGTCGCACCCTGCCCACGGCAGCCGGCTGCGTCGGGCGGCGTCCACCACGACCGGCAGGCGCAGGCACGGGCTGGGCGTGAACGACACGAAGGAGGCACCGGCGCGGAAGGCCGCCAGCGCGTAGACCGCCCCGATCGGCAGCGCGTCGTCGACGTCGGTCATCGAGTCGGGGTCGGGCACGGGGGGCTGGGTGCTGGCGACGTCGACGACGACCACCCGCTCGAGGCGGTGCCGTTCACGGAAGTCCGCGATGTCGGTGGCGAGCCGCTCGACCGCCGCGGCGGCGGTGGCCGATCCTGCGGCGTGGCCGGGGCGCACCTCGGTGTCGACGGTCTCGAGGTGGGCGCGGGCGGCGTCGACGAGGGCGGGCGGCAGGACGCCGCCCGCGGCCAGCTCCTCGGCCCGCTTCGGCAGCGAGTGGGAGCTGACGTCGTGGCCACCGAAGACCAGCCCGGCGAGGGACGGCAGGCCGTCGGGCTGAAGCTCGGGCAGCTCGGTCACGAGAGCGGTGGTCGGTGCGAGGCCGTGCGCCACGGCGTACGCACCGACCACCGCTGTGGTGGCCACCGAGCCCCGCGCACCCACGAACCACACGCCTGTCCTGGCCGTCACCTCGGGCGTGTGGGTCATGTCGTCCTCCTCGGACGGATGGGCGGGGGCAGGGCGGACATCAGGGGCGGTCAGGACGAGGTGGAGAACGCCGCGTCGAACGCCGCGGTGGGCGCGTCGAAGGCGAGCCGCCGCACGAACTCGAGCGCCTCGGGAGCACCGACGAGACGGTCCATCCCGGCGTCCTCCCACTCCACGGAGATCGGACCGTCGTAGCCGATGGTGTTGAGCATCCGGAACGACGCCTCCCACGGCACGTCGCCGTGGCCGGTGGACACGAAGTCCCAGCCGCGGCGGGGGTCGGCCCAGGCGAGGTGCGAGCCCATCCGGCCGTTGCGGCCGTTGCCGACCTGGCGCTTCGCGTCCTTGCAGTCGACGTGGTAGATGCGGTCCTTGAAGTCCCACAGGAAGCCGACCGGGTCGAGGTCCTGCCAGACGAAGTGGGACGGGTCCCAGTTGAGGCCGAAGGCCTCGCGGTGGTCGATGGCCTCGAGCGCCGCGACGGTGGTCCAGTAGTCGTAGGCGATCTCGGACGGGTGCACCTCGTGGGCGAAGCGGACGCCCTCGTCGTCGAAGACGTCGAGGATCGGGTTCCAGCGGTCGGCGAAGTCCTGGTAACCCGCGTCGACGAGGGCCTGGGAGGCCGGCGGGAACATCGCGACGTACTTCCAGATGGAGGAGCCGGTGAAGCCGACCACGACGTCGACGCCGAGCTTGCGCGCCGCCCGGGCGGTCATCTTCATCTCCTCGGCGGCACGCTGGCGCACGCCCTCGGCGTCGCCGTCACCCCAGATGCGGTCGGGGAGGATGTCGCGGTGGCGTGCGTCGATCGGGTCGTCGCAGACCGCCTGGCCCTTGAGGTGGTTGCTGATGGCGAACACCTGGAGGTCGTACTTCTTGAGCATCTCGAGCTTGGCCGGGACGTAGGACTCGTCCTCCACCGCCGCCCACGGGTCGAAGTGGTCGCCCCAGCAGGCGAGCTCGAGGCCGTCGTAGCCCCAGCCCGACGCGAGCTTGCACATCTCCTCGAACGGCAGGTCGGCCCACTGGCCGGTGAACAGGGTGACGGGGCGTGGCATGTGTGTGCTCCTCAGGGTGTGGTTGGTGCGTTCGGCTGGTTTCGGCTGGTTCTGGGTGGTGCTGGTCGGGTGGATCAGGGTGGTGGTCGGGTGGGCCTGGGTGGCCGCGCGGACCGGTGCCGGGACGGAGCGCCGTGTCCCGGCACCGGCCGCTGGGGGCGGCGCCTTGCGGCACCACCCCCCGCCCGGACGGGGGCCCGGCCGCCGGGCGCACGCAGGGCCGATCCTGCATGCGCGCCGGGTTCACCTCACTCGAGGGTGACGTGGTGGCCGTGCCTCCCGCCTTCGGACGTCCTGGTGCTCGGACCGGCGCCTACAGCTGGGACTTCAGCGTCCGCGACAGGCGCTTGAGAGCGAGCTTCACCTCCTTGTCCTTGACCCGCGACGCGAGCCGCTCGAACTTCTTGAGCGCGCGTCTGGCCTCTTTCCTGTTGCCATCGGCGTTGGCGCGCTTGGCGGCCCGCAGCTCACCGACGAGCTTCTCGCCGAGCTTGGCGCCGATCACGCGGTCGTCGGCGAATCGTTCGACGAGCTGCTTGCCCCCGCCGAAGCTGGCGACCACCTTGAACTCGACCGTTCGGGACACGTGGTTGCCCGCGGCGTCCAGCGCGGTGACCTCGAGCCGGTGCTTCCCGCCGCGCAGCTCCAAGGCGTCGATGCGCGTCGGGGAGCTGATCACCTCCCCGTCGAGTCGGATGACGCGCTCGGCGGCGCCGGACGTCGCATCGGCCAGCGTGACCATGATCAGGGCGGTGCGACCGGAGCCGATCTCCAGCTTGGCGTTGTCGGCGACGCCGTTGATGGTCACCGTCGGCGCGGTGCGGTCCATCTTGATGGTGGTGGTCTCGACTGCAGAAGCCCTGCCAGCGGCGTCGGTTGCTCTCGCCTGAACGAGGTTGACGCCGTCGGCGGACACCTGGAACGGCGAGGTGTACGCCGTCCACGCGCCGTTGCCGATGCGGTACTCCAGCGTCAGCTGGCCTTCACCTCCGGAACCCGCGAGGGTGACCGTCACCGGCGAGGTGTACCAGTTCGCTCGACCGTTCGCCGCCCCGGGTGAGGTGGTGATGACGACGGTCGGCTTCGGGATCACGACCGGCCCGCCGGGCTCGGAGACGACGACCTCGAGCTGGCCAGCCGCAGTGTTGCCCGCCCTGTCGGCCGCCCGGTACCGCACCAGGTAGGTGCCCGGCTCGTCGAACGCCAGCGGCGCGTCGTACGTGCTCCACTCCGCTGCGTCGCCGATCCGGTACTCGACGCCTGCCATGCCCGAGGTGGTGTCCGTGGCGGTCAGGGTCACCTTCTTGGTCCGGTCGCCGTCGATCTTGGCCGTCACGGTCGGATCGGCCGTGTCGACCTTCACGGTCTGCGACCGCGTGGTCTCCACGTTGCCTGCCGTGTCGGTCGAGCGGTACTCGACCAGGCGCTCGCCCTCACCGGTGACGGGGACCGCCACGGTGTACGTCGTCCAGTCCTCGCCGGGGAGCCGGTACTCGAGCTTGGCGATGCCCGAACCCGTGTCGGCGCCGGCCAGGGTGAACGTCGGCCGGGTGGTGTGCCACCCGTCCGTGCCCGTGGCCGACGGGACGGTGATCGTCGCGGTCGGGGCGACCGTGTCGATCTTCACCGTCAGGGACGTGACCGCCTCGGCGTTGCCCGCCTTGTCGGTCGAGCGGTACTCGACCAGGCGCGAGCCCTCACCCGTCACCTGGACCGCCTCGGTGTAGGGCGTCCAGGCACCGCCGGCGATGCGGTACTCGGTCGAGGCGATGCCCGACCCGCCCGCGTCGTCGGTGGCGGCCAGGGTGAACGACGGCCGCGTGGTGTACCAGCCGGCCTGGCCGGTGGCACCCGGGATGGAGATGGTCGTCGTCGGCGCCGTCGTGTCCGTCGGACCGCCACCCGGCTCGCAGGTCCCGTCCTCACCAAGGGTGAAGAAGTCGAAGCTGGCGGTGATGCCGGCCCCGGCTGCCTGGTTGGCGGCGGACAGCAGGCCGATACGCGGGTTGGCGATGTCGGCGATGCTGTAGCCCGCGGACATGTTCGTCCACGCCTCGCCGTCGGTGCTGTAGCTGCCGAGGACCTGCTCGCCGTCCTCGCTGGTCAGCCTCAGCCAGACCGTGCTCGGGAACGTGGCTCCCAGCCCGGCCGTGTTGGTCTCGACGGCCGTTGCTGCGGTCTCCCGCGCCGTCTGGATGATGTTGGACGCCGCGTTCGGGTCCGAGCTGCGTCCCTGGAAGACGTGCTTCAGGTAGTTGTCGTCGTCCCCGTAGATCAGCAGGCCCGCCGACTGGTACTGCCGGTTGACCGGCGCAGTGACCTTGGTGGTCGCCACGAAGGGGCCGTCCGGGAGGTCCGTCAGCACCAGGTCACGAGCGGTGTTCGTGGTCTGGTAGAGGTCGGTGCCCTCCATCGGGATCTTCACCGAGCCGCCGGAGACCGTGAGGTTCCCGCTCGGCCGCACCACGCTCCAGTCGGAGCTCAGCGTGCTCCCGTTGAAGTCCTCCACGACGCACGGCGGGGAGCACGGGGTGGCCGTGCTGTCCGGCGTGATGGTGAAGTAGTCGAACTTCGCGACGAGGTTGTCCGCCGCCCCGGCCGCAGTCGCACCCAGGGCCAGCAGGCCGACCTTGGGGGCAGCGATGCCGGTGAGGTCGCGAGCAGCGTTCGCAGCCGTGACGGGCGACCAGGTGGCGCCGTCGCTGCTGTAGGACGCGGTGACGGAGTTGCCGTCGGTGCTCTTGAGTCGCAGCCACACGGTGTCGGGGAAGCTCGCGCCGAGGTTGGCCGAGTTGGTCTCCGACGCGGTGCCGTTGACCTCCTTGGCGAACTGGATGACGTTGGCTGCCTTGCTGCCCGCCGCCGCCGTGGAACGGCCGGAGTAGACGAGCTTCAGGTAGTTGTTGTCATCGCCGTAGACGATCAGACCGCCCTGCTGGTAGCCCTTGGTGGCGTTCAGCGTGACCTTCGTGGTGACCTCGAACTGCCCGCCCGGCAGGTCCTGGAGGACGATGTTGGGCGTGTTGTTGGTGGTCTGGTAGAGGTCGGAGTTGGTCAGCGGGATGTTGAGCGTCCCATCGGCCACGGTCAGCGCCTGGTTGACCCGCACGCTGCGGTTCCACCTGGTCGTGTCGAGCTCGGTGCCCACGAAGTCGTCGGAGCGTCCGCTGAAGCAGATGTTCTGCGCGGCGGTGACGTTGATCTCCAGCGTCCTGGTGGTCTTGGCGCCCCGCGAGTCGGTGACCGTCAGGGAGACGGTGTAGCGGCCCGGGGTCGCGTAGGTCTTGCTCGGGTTGGCAGCGGTCGAGGTGGTCGTGTCGCCGAAGCTCCACGCGTAGCTGACCGGGTTGTCGCCGTCGGGATCGTTGACCGTGCTCGTGAAGTCCACGGGCAGCGGGGCGGATCCGGACAGCGTGCTCGCGTTGATCGTGACCGCGGGGGGCGTGTTGTCCGTGACTCCCCTGCCGGCGAACTCGAGCCAGTTGACGTTGGCGCCACCGGCGGTGGCGACGACGTACAGCGGCTCGCTGTTCGTCGAGGCCCCGTTGAAGGTGGTCGACACGTTCTGCCACGTCTGGGCGCCACCGGTGTTGGGCACGTCGATCGTGCCGATCGTGGTGCCGGTGGGCGAGCCCTGCCGGATGGCGAAGGCGGAACCCGCCGTGGTGGAGGCGACGCGCATGGCGACACCGGTGATGTTGGTGAGGTTCATGACGTCCCACCGGAACCAGTCACCGGTCTCGACACCGGTCACGTTGAGACCACCGTTGGTGTCCGTGGTCGTCTGCGTGATCACGCCGGGGCTGCCGGCGGTCTCCGAGCCCGTGCGACCGGTCTGGTCGAAGAACTCGGCCTCCTTCTTCTTGGTGTGCAGCACCGCACCGTCGATGCCGGTCAGCGGGCCTGCTGCGCCGGCACCGTTGTCCTTGTAGGTGGCGGTGACGGTGCCGAAGATGTTGGCGCCCGAGTGACCGGTGTCGCCCGGCAGCACGAAGCTGCCGCTGCAGCCCGTGTACTGCTCGTAGCCGTGCGAGTGCTGGTCGTGGCCCAGGCCGGGCTGCACGACGACCTTGCTGCAGTCGATGGCACCGTCCTCGGGGTCGGTGACCGTGACGGAGTACTTCACGGTGTCGCCGAACTCGAAGAACCCGCCGTCGCGAGGCAGCGTCAACTCGACCGTCGGCGCGGTGTTGCCCGCGACGATGTCGATGTTGGTCGACCCGGTCTTGCCGTTCGCGGCAGTCACCGTGAGCCGCGCGGTGTAGTTGCCCGCAGCCGCGTAGGTGAAGGACGCGGTCGGCGTGGTCGCGTCGACCGTGCCGTCGCTGGTGAAGTCCCAGGCGTACGACAGACCGGCGTTGGTGCCGGTGTCGCCGTCGAATGACGTGCTGCCGTCGAAGTCGACCGTGAGCGGCGCGGGGCCCGACGTCCTGTTCGCCGTGGCGCGGGCGGTGGGAGCGCGCGCCCCCTCGACGTAGTCGATGCGGTAGACACCGGAGTCGGCGTTGTCGCCGTTGAAGCCGCTGCCCCACTCGATCATGTAGAGCGCACCGTCGGGTCCGAACTGCAGGGCGTGGGGACGGCGCATCTGCAGGTTGGGCAGGAACCGGTTGATGTCGGTGTAGCCGGTGCCGCCGTCGTTCATCTGGACGGTGAAGAGCCGGCTGTTGTTCCAGTCCGCCCAGATCGCCTTCTCGTCGAAGTAGGCGGGCCACTTGCGGTCCGACTCGAGGTCCGGGTCGTAGTCGTAGGTGCCCGAGGTCATCGGCGCACCGCTGGCCCCGATCTCCGGGGTCCCGGTGATGGAGGCACTGTTGCTCTGCCACATCGTCGCGGCCTTGGCCGGCGGCAGGTTGGTCAGGCCCGTGTTGTTGGGCGAGTCGTTGACCGGGGCGGCGCAGTTGAACGTCGCACCGGCCGTGCTGCTGGCGAAGTTGTAGTCGTTGTAGGGGGTGTTGGCGCCCACGCAGTAGGGCCAGCCGTAGTTGCCCGGCTCGTCGAGGACGTTCCACTCCACCCGGCCGTTGGGTCCGCGCGTCGCGCTCACGGAGCCGGCGTCCGGGCCGTAGTCGGCGACGAGGATGTTGTTGTTCTGCACGTCGAGGCCGATGCGGAACGGGTTGCGGAAGCCCATCGCGTAGATCTCGGGGCGGGTCTTCTGCTGGGTGTCGGCGGCCTCGTCGAAGAGGTTGCCGGTCGGGATGGTGTAGCCGCCGTCGGCCTTCGGGCGGATGCGGAGCACCTTGCCGTTGAGGTCGTTGGTGTTGGCCGACGTGCGCTGGGCGTCCCAGGCGCTGCGACCGTCACGCTCGTCGATCGGCGTGTAGCCGCCCGAGTCGAAGGGGTTGGTGTTGTCACCGGTGGCGAGGTAGAGGTTGCCGTCGTTGTCGAACTCCATCGAGCCGCCTGCGTGGCAGCACTCGTTGCGCTGGACCGGGACGTCGAGGATGGTCACCGCGGACGACAGGTCGAGCGTGTTGCCGTTCATCGTGAACCGCGAGATGCGGTCGATCGACGCGGTCCCAGAGGGCGCGTAGTAGAGGAACACGTGATTGTTCGTCGCGAAGGCCGGGTCGAGGGCGATGCCCAGCAGTCCGAACTCCTGGCCGGTGTAGACGGGGATGGTGCCCGCGGTCACGACGCTGCCGTTGGGCAGGATGATCTTCACCGCGCCCGCACGGTCGATGTAGAACACGCGACCGTCGTCCGCGATGGCGAGCTCCATCGGGTTGGTGGTGTTCTCGTCCAGCGCGACCTTCTCGAAGCTGGGCTGCAGGGTGGCCTTGCAGTCCGACGGGAGCACGCCGGCGGCGGTCTGGATGCCGCCGAGGATGTGGCCGAGGAACTTCTGGTCGGAGAAGGACGCAGCGGTGTGGCCCATGCCGGTGTACCAGCTGCGGCCGCCGTCGTAGTCCTGGCACCAGGCGATCGGGTGCTCGGCACCCATCGCGCCCGTGCCCGGGGCGTACGTGGTCTCGTCCAGCGAGGCGAGGACGTGGATCTTGTTGCGCGCGGTCGCCGGGTTGGAGCGGAAGTTGTACCACTCGTCGGTGCGCTCCCACCGCTTGGCGATGCCCGCGGTGGAAGGGTGTGCCGGGTCCTCGACCTTGACGGTCGCGGTCGGGGTGCCGTTGGGGTGGTTGTTGAAGTAGGCGCCGACGAGCTGGCCGTACCAGGGCCAGTCGTACTCGGTGTCGGAGGCCGCGTGGATGCCGGCGTAGCCGCCGCCCGCCTGGATGTAGCGCTCGAACGCCGCCTGCTGCGAGGCGTTGAGCACGTCACCGGTGGTCGAGAGGAAGATGACGACCTCGTACTGCTCGAGGTTCGCGTCGGTGAACGCGTTGGCGTCCTCTGTCACGGTGACGTTGAAGTTGTTCTGGGTCGCGAGCTGCTGGATCGCGGTGGTCGCGGCGCCGATGTTGTCGTGGCGGAACGCGGCGGTCTTGGAGAAGAGGAGCGCGTCGAACGACTCCTCGGCCGCGGCAGCGGCGGAGGCCTTCGGGTCGGCGGTCCACGGGACGGCGTCGCCGAGGGTGCTCTCGGCCTTGGTGGGGGCGGACTTCGCGGACGTCGGGGAGGTCTTCGCGGAGTCGTCGGGGGCGGAGGCAGCGGCAGGCTGCGGGCTGGGTGCTGCGGCTGCCGTGGAGGCCAGCCCGATGGTCGCGCCGAGTGGCAACGACACGATCAAGGCCATGGTGGAGCCGACTGCGACGCGAGAGCGCCTCTGCAGCCGCGTGATGAGTCTGTTCATCACGATCCCTTCTCTGGTGACGGATGTGCGCTCCATCAGTTCCGGGGCGGGTCCCCGGGCGTTCGGCCCTCGTGGTGCGGTCAAGCGGTGCTGCGGGTGGATCGTTCGGATCGGGTGGGTCGGGTGGGGTGTGCCCGGCGGGTTCGGCGCCCGCCGGGCCCACGGTGACGTGTCAGCGGACGCCCAGGAGGTGCTCCATGGCGAGCTGGTCCAGCGCCTCCAGGCCGACGCTGCGGGTGGCGAGGCCCTCGACGTCGTACGACGCCGCGCGGAGGTCGGCGAGCGACTCGCCCTCGCCGAGGGTCGGGGTGCGCAGCGTGCCGACCTCGGCGGCCTCGAGCGCCGCGACGACGTCGGGGTCCGCGCGGAACGCCCGGACCTTGTCGCGCAGGATCAGGTAGTTGCGCATGCAGCCGCGCGCGGACTCCCAGACGCCGTCCATCGCCTCGGCCCGCGGGGGCTTGAAGTCGAAGTGGACGTAGCCGTCGTAGGCCTTGCCCGTGCCGGCGCCGAGGAGCGCGTCGACGGTCCAGAACGCGCCGCGCACGTTGCCCGCGCCGAAGCGCAGGTCCTGGTCGAAGCGGGGACCGTGCTGGCCGTTGAGGTCGACGTGGAAGAGCTTGTCGTGCCACAGCGCCTGGCTGATGCCGTGGGCGAAGTTGAGGCCCGCCATCTCCTCGTGGCCCACCTCGGGGTTGAGGCCGACCATGTCGGGCTCGTCGAGCTCGGCGATGAGAGCCAGGGCGTGGCCGATGGTGGGCAGCAGGATGTCGCCGCGCGGCTCGTTGGGCTTCGGCTCGAGGGCGAAGCGCATGTCGTAGCCCTGCTCCTTGACGTAGGCGCAGAGCAGGTTCAGCGACTCGCTGTAGCGGTCGAGCGCGGCCTGCACGTCCTTGGCGGCACCGTGCTCGGCGCCCTCGCGGCCGCCCCACAGCACGAACGTCTTCGCGCCCAGTGAGGCGGCGAGATCTACGTTGCGCAGCGCCTTGGACAGGGCGTAGCGCCGCACCTCGCGGTTGTTGGCGGTGAGCGCGCCCTCCTTGAACACCGGGTGCCCGAACAGGTTGGTGGTCACCATCTCGACGGCGAGGCCGGTGTCGGCCAGGGCCTTCTCGAAGCGCTCGAGCACGGCGTCGCGCTTGTCGTCGTCGGGCACGAGGTCGTCGTCGTGGAAGGTGACGGCGGCGGCGCCGAGCTCGGCGAGCTTGTAGGTCGCGTCGACCGGGTCGAGCAGGTCGCGGGAGCTGGGCCCGAACACGTCGGTGCCCTGCCAGCCCACGGTCCAGAGGCCGAACGAGAACTTGTCCTCGGGGGTCGGGGTGTAGTCGGTCATGCGGGGATCTCCTGCCACGAATCGTTGTCAGAGCTGGTCTCGACCGCGGCCAGGACGCGTTGCACCTGGAGTCCGTCGGCAAAGGATGGGGTGGGGTCGGTGCCGTCCGCGATCGCGCGGACGAGGTCGACGGCCTGGTGGATGAAGCCGTGCTCGTAGCCGATGACGTGGCCGGGCGGCCACCAGGCGCCCACGTAGGGGTGCACGGCCTCGGTGACGAGGATTCGGCGGAAGCCGGCGGTGGCGGCGTCCTCGGTCCCGTCGAAGAAGTGGAGGACGTTCATGTCCTCGAAGTCGAACGCGATGCTGCCGCGCGAGCCGTTGACCTCGATGCGGATCGCGTTCTTGCGACCGGACGCGAAGCGGGTCGCCTCGAAGACGCCCATGGCTCCCCCGCGGAAGTCCGCGAGGAAGGTCGCCGCGTCGTCCACGGTGACCTTGCCGGTGCCGGTGCCGGCGGTTCCGGACAGGCCGGAGTGCTCGGCGGGCAGCGGCCTCTCGTCGACGAAGGTACGCAGCCGGCCCGACACCCGGCTGATCGTGTCGCCGGTGATGAACTGGGTGATGTCGATGATGTGGGCGCCGATGTCGCCGAGCGCCCCGGAGCCCGCCTTGTCCTTCTCCAGGCGCCACGACAGCGGCGCCTGCGGGTCGACGATCCAGTCCTGGAGGTACTGGGCGCGCACGTGGTGCAGGGTGCCGAGGCGCCCCTCGGCGACGAGCTGCCGCGCGAGCGAGATGGCCGGCACCCGCCGGTAGGTGAAGCCGACCATGGCGCGTACGCCGTCGGCTGCCGCGCGCTCGGCGGCGGCGGTCATCGCCTCGGCCTCCTCGACGCTGTTGGCGAGCGGCTTCTCGCACAGTACGTGCTTGCCGGCCTCGAGGGCGGCGATGACGATCTCGGCGTGGGTGTGGCCGGGGGTGCACACGTCGACGAGGTCGATGTCGTCGCGGTCGACGAGGGCGCGCCACGAGGTCTCCGTGGACTCCCAGCCGAGGCGCTCGGCCGCGGCGCGGACGCCGTCGGCGTCGCGACCGGCCACGGCGGTCATGCGGGGGCGGAGCGGGAGGTCGAAGAAGCGGGGGGCGGTGCGCCACGCGTGGGAGTGGGCAGCGCCCATGAAGGCGTACCCCACCATGCCGACCGACAGGTCGCGCCGGCCGTCAGGGGCGTCGGGAGTGGTGGTCATCTGACCTCCTCGTGCAGGACCGGGTGGAGAGGGGAAGGGCACAGCCGGGAGACCCCCGGTCGGGTCGGCCGGGCGGCGGCTGGCGTGCTGTGTGGGTGGTGCTGGGTGCCCCTGCGGGGCGGTGGTGCCGCGGCGGCTCCCGGTGGGGAGCCGCCGCGGGACCCATCAGGACTCGAAGGCCGAGTCGATGTACTGGTCGACGTTGTCGGCGGTGACGACCGGGGCGTAGAGCTGCACGGTGCGGGGCACCTCGACCTCGACGAGGTCGCTCATCGCCTTCTCCTGCACGAGCAGGCGGGCGAGCTTGACGCCGTCGGCGCCCTGGGTGGACGGGTAGATGACCGTCGCCTTGAGCACGCCGCTGTCGTCCTGGATCGCGCGCATCGCGTTGGCCGAGCCGGCGCCACCGATCATGGTGAACTCGTCGCGGCCGGCGTTCTCGATGGCGGCGAGGACGCCGACACCCTGGTCGTCGTCGTGGTTCCAGAGGAAGTCGATCTTCGGCTCGGCCTGGAGCAGGTTCGCCGCGACCTCCTCACCGCTCTCGACGGTGAACTCCGCCGCCTGGCGGGCGTCGACGTCGAGGCCGCACTCGGAGAGCGCGTCCTCGAAGCCCTGGCTGCGGTCCTGCGTCAGCGGCAGGGAGTCGATGCCGGCGATCTCGGCGACGATGGCGTCCTTGTTGCCGTCGGCCTGCTCGCAGACGTACTGACCTGCGGAGACGCCCATGCCGTAGTTGTCGCCCAGCACGGTGATGCGCGCGGCGTTGGGGTCGTCGAACTCGCGGTCGACGTTGATGACCGGGATGCCGGCCTCCATCGCCTTGAGCGCGACGGGCGTCATCGCGGCGCCGTCGAAGGGCAGCAGGACGATGGCGTCGACCTTGTCGTTGATGAAGGTCTCCACCTGGCTGATCTGCAGGTTGACGTCGTTGGTGCCCTCCGCGACCTGCAGGTCGATGTCGGGGTACTCCTCGGCGAGGTCGCGGACGTTGTTGGTGATGGCGGCCATCCAGCCGTGGTCCGCCGCGGGGGCCGAGAAGCCGATGGTGACCTGGTCACCCTCCTCGTCGTTGCTGCCAGCGGCAGCGGCCGGCGCGGAGTCGGAGCCGCCGTTGTCGTCTTCGGCAGCGTCTTCGGCGCTGCCGGTGCAGGCGGCCAGGGACAGGACGGCGACCGCGCCGACCACGATGCCGGTGTAGCGGCGGCTCTGGTGCCGTCGAAGGGGGGTGCGCAGTCGCATGTGTCGTGCTCCTTGTTCATCTCGATGGTTGTGGTGCGGCCGGTGCGCCGAGGTGCGCCGGCATGGTGGTGCGGTGGTTCCGAGTTCAGGGTGCGAGCGGCCGAGGGGCCGTCCGCTACGTCGAGTTCGCGTTGCGGGCCAGGCGCTGCTGGAGCAGCACGGCGACGACGATGATCAGGCCCTTGGCGACCGCCTGGGTCGAGGTGTCCTGGTTGTTGAGCGTGAAGACGTTGCCGAGCGTGGCGAAGATCAGGACGCCGACGACGGTGCCGACGATCGTGCCGCGCCCGCCCGTCAGCAGGGTGCCGCCGATGACCACCGCGGCGATGGCGTCGAGCTCCCACAGCGTGCCGTGGGTGGAGCTGCCGGTGGTGGTGCGGCTGACCAGCATCAGGGCGGCGAGACCGCAGCAGAGGCCGACGAGGACGTAGAGCATCACGGTGTGGCGGTTGACGTTGATGCCGGCCAGGCGCGCGGCCTCGGGGTTGCCGCCGACGGCGAGCGTGCGCCGGCCGAACGTCGTGCGGTTGAGCAGGACCCAGCCGGCGATCGCGACGAGCGCGAAGATGATGACGAGGAGCGGGACCCCGAAGACGTCCGCGGAGAAGAACACCTTGAAGCCGTCGACGGTCACGATCTGCGTGCGACGCTCCGAGATGATCTCGGCGAGGCCACGGGCGGCGGCGAGCATCGCGAGCGTCGTGATGAAGGGAACCACCTTGCCGTAGGCGATCAGCACCCCGTTGACGAGTCCGCAGCCGGCTCCCACGGCGAGGGCGGCGAAGACCATGACGATCCAGTGGAAGTCGGTGGCCATCGACTGGGTGGCGAACGTCGTGGCCCACACCGAGCAGAGCGCGACGATGGCGCCGACCGAGAGGTCGATGCCCCCACCGGTGATGACGAAGGTCATCCCGATGGCCACCACGCCGAGCGCGGAGGCGAAGCGCAGCACGGTGAGGAGGTTGTCGACGCTGGCGAACCGGTCACCAGCGGTGATGACACCGGCGGCGCAGATCAGCAGCAGCGCGACGACGAGGCCGAGGTTGCGACCGAACGAGCCGCTCATCAGGCCTCCCCCGCCTCCTCCCGACTCCGCGGCGGCGCGCTCCACCGTGACCGTGTCCTTCGCGGGCGTGACGGTGTTCTCCACCGCTCCCGTGTCCCGGCTCGTGCTCTGCTCGCTCATGCGACCTTTCCTTCCATGACCAGGTCCAGGACGCGGGACTCGTCGATCTCACCCGCGGGACCTTCGTGCACGACACGGCCCTCACGGACCACGAGGACCCGGTCCGCGAGCCCGAGCACCTCCTCTACCTCGCTCGACACGACGACGACGGCGACGCCGGAGTCGGCCAGCGAGCGGACGAGGGCGTAGATCTCGGCGCGAGCGCCGACGTCCACCCCTCGGGTGGGCTCGTCCAGGAGCAGCACGCGGCAGTCGCGCAGCAGCCACCTGGCGAGGACGACCTTCTGCTGGTTGCCGCCCGACAGGAGGCGCACGAGGCGATCGACCCCTGCCGGACGGACGTCGAGGGACTCCGTGAGCTCCGTGGAGCGCTTGCGCTCGGCCCGGCTGTCGAGCAGGCCGAACCGGCTGAAGCGCCCCAGCGTGGACACGGTGATGTTGCTGTAGATGGCCTGGTCGAGCAGGAGGCCCTGGCTCTTGCGCTCCTCCGGGGCGAGCCCGACGCCGGCCTTGACGGCGGCAGGCACGGAGCCACGTCGCAGCTCCTTGCCGGCGACGCGGACGGTGCCCGCCGAGGGGCGCCGCGCGCCGTAGAGGGTCTCGAGGATCTCGGAGCGTCCGGCTCCGACGAGCCCGGCGAGGCCGACGATCTCCCCCGGCCGCACGCTCAGGTCGACGCCCGTGAAGACACCCGCGAGCTCGAGGCCGATGACCTCGAGGATCGGGTCGCCGGTCATGGGCGGAGCGTCGCTGCGGGGCGGGAAGACGTACTCGATCGAGCGGCCCGTCATCAGCTTGATCAGCTCGCTGGTGGGCGTCTGGTCGACGGCAAGGCCGGTGGCGACCGTGCTGCCGTCCTTGAGGACGGTGATCCGGTCGCCGATCTTGCGGATCTCCTCGAGCCGGTGGGAGATGTAGACGACGGCGACGCCCTCGGCCGTGAGGTCGCGGATGACGCGGAAGAGGTTGTCGACCTCCCCCTGGTCGAGGACGGCGGACGGCTCGTCGAGGACGAGGAGCCGGGTGTCCTGGGACAGGGCGCGCGCCATGCTGACGATCTGCTGCGCCGCGGGCGAGAGGCGGCCGACCGAGCGGGTGGCCTGGATCTCGGAGTGTCCGAGCCGGGCGAGCAGATCGCGCGTACGACGCAGCGTCTCCGAGCGCTGGCTGAAGCCGGCGGTGCTGAGCTCGTGGCCGAGGAAGATGTTCTCGGCGACGCTGAGGTCCGGGACGAGATCGAGCTCCTGGTAGATCGTGGAGATGCCGAGCTCCATCGCGGCCTGCGGCGTCGACAGGGTGACCGGCTTGCCCTCCCACAGGATCTCGCCCTCGTCGGGCTGGTAGCTCGCGGACAGGATCTTGATCAGCGTCGACTTGCCGGCGCCGTTCTGGCCGAGCAGGCAGTGCACCTCCCCCGCGCGCACCTCGAGCTCGACTCCTCCGAGCGCGAGCACTCCGGGGAACCGCTTGACGATGCCGCGCATGGTGAGCAGCGGGGCGTCGTTCATGACATCACCTCCAGCGTGGGAACGACCCGGGGCACGAGCGTCGGGTCGTCGTAGACGTGGTCGATGGCCACGGCGGCGGCGCCGTGCACCGCTGCCGAGAAGCCGAGGGTCGAGAGGGCGATGCGCGTGCCGCCCGCGTCGGGGGCGAGCACACCGGCGGCGAGCCCCGACTCGACCTCGGGGCGGATCCACTCCCCGATCTCGCCGAGGTAGCCCGAGAGGACGATCATCCCCGGGTTGAGCACGTTGGTGAGGATGGCGGCACCGATGCCGACCCAGCGGCCGACCTCGCCCAGCGCGGCCAGCGTGCGCTCGTCGCCCGCGGCGGCCCGGCGGCTGATCTCCTCGACCTTGGCCTCGAGGTCGAGCACCGGCGAGTGGAGCAGGTCGCCGTCGTCGGCCGCGGCCAGGTCGATGAGGTGGCTGAGCCCGATGACGGTCTCCCAGCAGCCGGTGCGGCCGCAGCCGCAGCGGTTGCCGTCGCGGTCGACGACCATGTGGCCGAACTCGCCGGCGTAGCCGCGCCGTCCGGGGTACGGCCGGCCGTCGGCGACGATGCCGCCGCCGATGCCGACCTCGCCGTGGATGACGAGGATGTCGCGGCGCTCGGGGTCGCCGGGGATCGCCTCGGCGACGGCGGCGAGGTTGGCCTCGTTGTCCACCTCGACGACGTAGTCGGGGTCACCCAGCCTGCCGCGCAGCAGCGTCGAGAGGTTGACGTCCTGCCACCCGAGGTTGGCCGCGACCGCGACGGTGCCGCGGTCGTGGTCGACGAGGCCGGCCACGCCCACGACCGCCGAGACGGGGGCCGCGCCGAGGGCCGTCAGGTCGGCAAGCGTGCCCTGGACCAGCTCCACGAGCCGGTCGACCACCTCGTCGGGCTCGAGGCCGCGCGTGTCGACCGACGTACGCCGCTCGCTGACGACGGCGCCCGTCAGGTCGACCGCCCGGGTCGAGACGTGGTGGACGTTGATCTCGGCACCGAGCCCGTAGGCGCCGGCTCCGTCGATCTCGACGATCGTCCCGGGGCGCCCGACGGCACCGCGCTCGGCGCTGCCCTCGCGGACCAGGCCGCGCTCGCGCAGCTCGGTGACGAGGCTGGAGACGGTGGCCTTGTTGAGCCCGAGGTCGGCGGCGAGCCGCGCCCGGGAGCGGGCACCGCCCTCGCGGAGGCTGCGGAGGACGAGCGACAGGTTCGCGCGGCGCACGGTGCCCTGGTCGGCACCACCGGAGCCGGTCGCCGACCAGCCGTCCCGCACCTGCGACATCCGTGTCCTCGATCCTGCGTGTGACCTCGGTCACCAGTTAGTTTGACGGACCATCAAACTAAATCCGTGACAGGGGTCACGTCAAGGTCGCCTCACAGAATTCTCAGGTGGTCTTGTCCAGGTGGCGCGACCGGCCCTCGGCGTAGCGCGCGCGCACGCTCGGGACGGGGTCCACGGCGTAGCGCCGGGTGCCCTCGCGCACCCACTCGGGCGGCGCGTCCGCCCCCGACAGCGCCCAGGCCGCCTGACGGGCAGCGCCGTCCGCAACGTACTCCCCCGGCGGCGGGACGTCGACCGGCACACCGAGCACCTCGGCGGCCACCGTGCGCACCGCCTCCGACGCCGCGGCGCCCCCCACGAGCAGCACGCGGGACGGGGTCACCCCGGTCGCGACCACCGCGTCGAGTCCGTCCGCGAGGCTGCAGACCAGCCCTTCCACGAAGGCACGGGCGAGCGCCGGCCGGGTGGCGGTGGCGAGGGTCAGGCCGTGCAGCGAGCCGGTCGCGTCGGGGAGGTTGGGCGTCCGCTCGCCCTCGAGGTAGGGCACCAGCACCAGGCCGCCGGCGCCCGAGGGCGCCTCGAGGGCGAGGCGCGACAAGGTCTCGTGGTCGACGTCGAGGAGCCGGGCCGCGGCATCGAGGACGCGCGCGCCGTTGAGCGTCGCGACGAGCGGCAGGAACAACCCGGTCGCGTCGGCGAAGCCGGCGACGGACCCGGTCGGGTCGATCGAGGGCGTGCCGGTGACGGCCGTGACGACTCCGGAGGTGCCGATCGAGACGACCACGTCCCCCTCCCCCGCCCCGAGGCCGAGCGCGGCGGCGGCGTTGTCGCCCGCGCCCGCGCCGAGGACGGCGCCGTTCATGCCGGCCGCCACGGCACCGGGCGCGACGACGCGCGGTAGGTACGGCACGGCACCGAAGGCGCGCTCGAGCAGGTCGGTGCGGTAGTCCCCGGTCGCGGCGGACCAGTAGCCCGTCCCGCTGGCGTCGCTGCGGTCCGTCGTGAGGTCGCGCAGGTCGGTGCTCCCGGACAGCTTCCAGGTGAGCCAGTCGTGGGGCAGGCACACCGCCGCCGTGCGCCGGGCGTTGTCGGGCTCGTGCTCGGCGAGCCAGCGCAGCTTGGTCACGGTGAAGGACGCCACGGGGACCACGCCGACCGCCTCGGCCCAGGCCCGGCCGCCCTCCTCGGGGCCGCCGAGCTCGTCGACGAGGTCGCGCGCGGCGCCTGCCGATCGCGTGTCGTTCCACAGCAGCGCGGGGCGTACGACGCTGCCGTCCTCGTCGAGGCAGACCATCCCGTGCTGCTGGCCGCCGACGCTGACGGCCGAGACGTCGTCCAGTCCTCCGGCCTCGGCGACCGCCTCCTGCAGGGCGGCCCACCAGTGGTCCGGGTGCACCTCGGTGCCGTCCGGGTGCGAGGCCCGACCCTGTCGCACGAGCGCGCCCGTCCCGGCGTCGCGGACGACGACCTTGCAGGACTGGGTGGAGGAGTCGATGCCGGCGACCAGCCGGGGCCCGTCAGTCATGGGCGCGGATGCTAGCCCACGGCCCCCGCGACCCGCGTCGACGAAGGGTCCTGCGGTGAGACCGGCGCCCTCCGCTGCGTCGCGTGGGAACGACGAAGGGCCCGGTCTCTCGACCGGGCCCTTCGAATGCCGTACCCCCGACCGGATTCGAACCGGCGCTACCGCCTTGAGAGGGCGGCGTGCTAGGCCGCTACACAACGGGGGCTTGCAGGTGTTGCTCCGAGGAGCAACGGAGCTGAACTCTAGCGGTGCCGGAGTGACGCTCCAAATCCGGGCCCGAGGGCCTGGATCTCGCTGGGGTACTAGGACTCGAACCTAGAACAACTGAACCAGAATCAGCCGTGTTGCCAATTACACCATACCCCATGGGGGTATCGGATCGCTCCGATGAACCCGCGCGGTCCGGCCGTGGATCTCTTCCGAACCGACCCCGAACGTTACACGCGGGGAGGCGGCGCGGCCAAAACGGGGTCCCCCGCCGGGGGCGGCAGCGGTGCTCCCCCGACCGGGGGCCCGGTGTCGACCAGGCCCATGGCCCGGGCCACCCAGCTCGCCAGTCCGAGGTAGACCAGCGACTGCGTCAGCGTGGAGAGGATCATCCACCAGCTGCTGCCTCCCTCGGCGTTGAGTGCGGTGGTCAGGTCGCCGAAGGCCAGCGCCAGTCCGAATGCGAGGAAGTTGTTGAGCACGTGCATCGCGATGGGTGCCTCGAGGCCGCCCGTGCGGATGACGAGGATGCCGGCGACGACGCCGAAGGCGAACCGGTCGAAGAAGACGGGCCAGTCCTGGGAGAGGCCGTGGAACAGGGCGAAGATCAGCGCCGGCCCCAGCACGGCCAGCGCCTGCGAGGCCCACCGGGGCCAGACCAGCGAGCCGAACGCCTGGGTGAGGTAACCCCGGAACAGGTACTCCTCGCCCGCGGCCTGCAGGGGCGTGAGAAGGAGGATGACGACCAAGAAGTCGCGTGTCTGGGTGGTGAAGTCGTTCACCGTGCCGGCCGGCATGTCACCGGCCTGCACCGGCAGCAGCATGGCGACGCCCAGCGAGGCGACGAGGGCGACGACCGAGAGGCCCAGGCACACCAGGAGGTAGCGCCACCGCAGGCGCGGCGCCACCGAGGACACCCAGCGGGGCTTGAGGCGGTGCAGCCACCACGTCACCAGGAAGGTCAGCGGGATGGCCGCGGCGATGATGACGTTGAGCAGCGCGAGCCCGGCCGGCGTGGCCTCTCCCGTCACGTCGAGGACGTCGGACGCCTCCTGGGTGGTGCTGCCCGTGGCCAGCAGGGTGACGAACGCGACACCTCCCGCCACGAGGGGCACCACGCCGAAGACGAGCACGAGCAGCAGCACGGCGCCGACGAGCGAGCGCCACCAGCCGGGCCGGCCCACGCGGTGCAGCTCGTGGTAGCGCGGCCGGAAGTCGGGCGGGAGCGGTCTGGCCATGGTCAGCCGGACATCGCGTCGTGGAGACGCGCCAGCGACCGCTCGCGGCCCAGCAGCTCCATCGACTCGAAGAGGGGCGGGCTGACCTTCTTGCCGCTCACCGCGATGCGGACGGGCCCGAAGGCGACCCGCGGCTTGAGGCCGAGGCCGTCGATCAGCGTCGCGCGCAGGGCCTCGTCGATGTTGGCGGTGCTCCACGTGTCGAGCCCGGCGAGGGCGTCGTACGCCGCCTTGACGACGTCCCTGGCGGCGTCGTCGAGCTCCTCCTCGCGCCGGAAGTCGGCCTCGTCGACGAAGAGGAAGCCCAGCATGGGCGCGGCCTCGGTGAGCTTGTTGATGCGCTCGGCCACCAGCGGCATCGCCAGCTCGAGCATCTGCGCGTCGGCATCGGTGACCGGGTCGCCCACGACGCCGGCCTCCTTGAGGAAGGGCAGCACCCGGTGGGTGATCTCGTCGATGGAGAGCAGCCGCATCTGCGCGGTGTTGATGGCCTCGGCCTTCTTGAGGTCGAACCGCGCGGGGTTGGGGTTCACGTCCTTGATGTCGAACTTCTCGACCATCTCCCCCAGCGTGAAGACGTCGCGGTCGGCCGCGATGGACCAGCCCAGGAGGGCGAGGTAGTTGAGCAGCCCCTCGGGCAGGAAGCCCTGCTCCCGGTAGAGCGCCATGTGCGCCTGCGGGTCACGCTTCGAGAGCTTCTTGTTGCCCTCGCCCATGACGTAGGGCAGGTGACCGAACTCCGGCGTGGTCCTCGCGACGCCGAGCTCCTTGAGCGCGTCGAAGAGGGCGATCTGGCGCGGGGTGCTCGAGAGCAGGTCCTCGCCGCGCAGCACGTGGGTGATCTCCATCGTGGCGTCGTCCACCGGTGCGGTCAGGGTGTAGAGCGGGTCGCCGTTGGCGCGGCACAGCGCGAAGTCGGGCACGTGCTCGGTCTCGAAGGTGATGTCGCCGCGGACCAGGTCGTCCCACGTGATCGAGCCGTCGGGCATGCGGAACCGGACGATCGACGTGCGACCTTCCGCCTCGAAGGCCGCCCGCTGCTCGTCGCTGAGCTCGCGGCAGAAGCCGTCGTAGCCCATCACCTTCGAGCCGCTCGCCTTGCGGCGTGCCTCGACCTCGTCGTTGGTGCAGAAGCAGTCGTAGGTGTACGACGACTCGCGCAGCCGGGTGAGCACGTCGGCGTAGATCTCGGTGCGCTCGGACTGGCGGTAGGGGCCGTACGCCCCGCCGACCACGACGCCTTCGTCCCAGCTGAGGCCGAGCCACTGCATGAGGTCGATGAGCGAGTCGTACGACTCCTCGGTGTTGCGGGCCTTGTCGGTGTCCTCGATGCGGAAGACGAACGTGCCGCCGTGGTGGCGCGCGAACGCCCAGTTGTAGAGGGCGGTGCGGGCGAGGCCGACGTGCGGCGAGCCCGTCGGGGACGGGGCCATGCGGACGCGTACGGGGGTGCTCATGCTGGTGCTCACGCTCTCTGGGCGACGGGGTTGGTCAGGGAGCCGATGCCGGCGATCGAGATCTCCACCTCGTCGCCCACCTCCATCGGCCCGACACCCTCGGGGGTGCCGGTCAGGATCAGGTCGCCGGGCAGCAGCGTCATCACCGACGAGACGTGCGCGACGAGGGTCGGGACGTCGAAGACCATGTCGGCGGTCGAGCCGTCCTGGACGACGTCGCCGTTGAGGAAGGTCTGCACCTGGCGGCCGTCGGCGAAGTCCTGCGGGTCGAGGTCGGTCTCGATCCACGGCCCGACCGGGCAGAAGGAGTCGAACCCCTTGGCCCGGGTGAACTGCACGTCGGAGCGCTGCAGGTCGCGCGCGGTCACGTCGTTGGCGATGGTGTAGCCGAAGATCACGTCCGTGGCCTGCTCGACGGGCACGTCGCGGCAGATCCGGCCGATCACCACGGCCAGCTCGCCCTCGTAGTGGAGGTTGCTGGTCTGCGACGGGTAGAAGATCGGGTCGCCGGGCCCCACCACCGAGGTGTTGGGCTTGAGGAACATCAGCGGCTCGGCCGGGACCTCGCCGCCCATCTCGGCGGCGTGCGCGACGTAGTTCTTGCCGATCCCGACGACCTTGCTGCGCGGGATGATCGGCGCGAGGAGGCGTACGTCGCCGAGCCGGTGCTCCTCCTCGAGGATCTTGATCCCGGCGTAGAGCGGGTCGCCGGCGAGGGCAACCACGACCGAGTCGTCGGCGGGCTGGCCGAACTCGTCGACCTCACCGGTGACGACGCCGAACCGGGGTTCCTCGCCCGTGCTGAACCGACAGATGCGCATGCGCCGAGGCTATCCAACCGGGCGGAGCCGCGACGACGCCGGGAGCGGTCAGTGACCGGCGGCTCGGTGCAGCGCGGCGAGGCTCGAGGCCACGTCGTCGACGGTCGTCGACCAGTTGCTCACGCTGACCCGCAGCACGGCACGTCCGTGCCAGCGGGAACCGGTCGTCCAGGCGGTCCCCTCGCCGAGCATCGCGTCGACGACGGCCCGGGTGCGGTTGTCGTCGCCGAAGGTGGCGCACACCTGGGTGAAGTCGACGTCGTTGAGCACCTGCGCACCCTCGATCGCCGCGATCCCCTCCGCGAACGCCGCCGCGTGGTCGCAGAACCCGTCGACGAGCTCGGCCACGCCGTCGCGCCCCAGCGCGCGGAGCACCGCCCACACGGGGAACGCGCGGCCGCGGCGGCTGATCTCGGGGACCTTGTCGAAGGGCTCGCCGGCCGCGTCGTGGATGAGGTAGTCGCCGTGCATGCCCATCGCGGCCCGCAGCGCCGCCCGGTCGCGCACGATCGCCAGCCCGCAGTCGTAGGGCACGTTGAGGGTCTTGTGGGCGTCGGTCGCCCAGGAGTCCGCGCGGTCCGCGCCCGCCAGGAGGTGCCGCCGGCGCGGCGAGGCGCCCGCGAAGAGCCCGAACGCGCCGTCGACGTGCACCCACGCACCCGCGTCGTGCGCGGCCGCGATCGTCGCGTCGAACGGGTCGAAGGCGCCGGAGTGCACGTTGCCGGCCTGGAGGCAGACCATCGTGGGCCGGCCGTCGCCGGCGTCGAGGGCCGCGGCGAGCGCGGCGGGCTCGATGCGCCCCTGGTCGTCGACCGCCACCGGCTCGGGCGCACCGAGACCGAGGTAGCGCAGGCTGAGGTCGATGGTGTCGTGGCGCTCCGCACCGACCAGGACGCGTACGCCCGGCGAGCCCACCAGCCCGGACTCGGCGACGTCCCAGCCGGCCCGGCGCAGCACCTCGTCGCGGCCGGCGGCCAGGCAGGTGAAGTTCGCCATGGTGCCGCCGGTGACGAAACCGACGGCACTGCCCGCGGGGAGGCCGAGGAGGTCGACCACCCATGCCTCCGTCACGTCCTCGACGGCGGAGTGCGCGGGCGTCAGCATCCGCAGCCCGGAGTTCTGGTCCCACGCGCTGACCAGCCAGTCGACGGCGAGCGCCGCCGGGTGGGTGCCGCCGATCACGAAGCCGAAGAACCGTCCCCCCGGCATCGCGGTGAGCCCGGGCTCGCACGCCTCGGCCAGCTCGTCCACCACCGCGACGGGATCGGTGGGGCCGTCCTGCAGGCGACGGTCGAGCCGCTCCAGCATCTGCTCCGCCGTCAGTGCCGGCGGGACCGGCCGCGCGGCGAGCGAGTCGAGCCAGCCGAGGGCGTGCTCGTGCGCCCGGTCGAGGCCGGCGGTGCGTTCCATGCGGGAAGTGTCCTCCCGACGCGACCCCACGTCGAGTGCCGTCGTACGTCGTCGAATCAGGCCGGGCCGCTCCCCCGCACTAGCCTTGGTGCAGTGCGCGTGCTGTCGACCTCCGAGTGGCGTCCCCTCGCCGAGGCCCACGCCGCCCGCGTCGACGCCTTCGTGCAGCCGCACCTCTCCCGCCGCGCCGACCAGGTCACGCACCCGGTGCACGACTTCCTCTTCACCTACTACTCGCAGCGCCCCGCGCAGCTGCGTCGCTGGCACCCCGGCTTCGGGGTCGGCCTCGAGGACGCGGAGGAGCACGCCGGCCTCAAGGGCTACGCCGGCGACCCGGTCTCCGTCACCACGGCGTACGTCGTCTCGCAGCGCCCGCTGCTCACCCAGCTGCACACCCTGCTGACGGCGACGGCCGCCCGAGCGCCGCAGCTCGGCTGCTTCGGCCTGCACGAGTGGGCGATGGTGCACCGGTCGGCGGAGCACGGCACCCGCCACGACCGGCCCCTCCGGCTCGGCGCCGAGGGCACCGACGCGGTCGTCGAGTCCCACCGGATCGCCTGCTCGCACTTCGACGCCTTCCGCTTCTTCACCCCCACCGCCCGCCCGCTCAACACGCTCCAGCCGGGCCGCGACGACCGGCCCGCCTTCGAGCAGCCCGGCTGCCTGCACGCAGGGATGGACCTCTACAAGCACGCCTTCCGGCTCACGCCGATGGTGCCCAGCGACCTGGTCGCCGACTGCTTCGAGCTGGCCCGCGACATCCGGGTCCTCGACATGCGCGCGGCGCCCTACGACCTCGCCGACCTCGGGTTCGAGCCGGTGCGGATCGAGACCGCCGAGGGCAAGCGGGAGTACGCCGAGGCGCAGCGCGTGTTCGCCGAGCGCGGGGCTCCCCTGCGGCGGCGGCTGGTCGAGGAGTGCGAGCGCCTGCTCGCAGCCGGCGAGCCTCAGAACTCGTAGCCGAAGGCCTCGATGGTGTCGGCGAAGACCGTCGCGACCCGCTGCTTGGACGCGGGCGTGTAGAGCTCGCGGTAGTGGCCGGCGGGGCGGGCGTTGCCCTTCGCGCGCGGCAGGTCGGGCTCGCCCGGCAGGCCGAGGTGGTCCCAGACCTCGCGGAGCTCGGTGTCCAGGTTCTCGTAGCGCAGCACCCGGTCGAGCGCCATCTTGCCGCGGATGCGGTAGAGGCGCCGGTTGTTGGCGAGCTGCTCGATCCAGATCTCCTGGACGTAGGCCTCGAAGTCGGGCAGCTCGGGCCGGTCCTTGTACTTCCAGTAGTAGAGGGAGACGACCGCGTCCCACGGGTTCCGCTCGATGGCGAAGGTGAAGTAGTCGTTCCACGGCTCCGCGCCGACCAGGTCGCGGGTGGCCTTGGCGCCCATGTGGTTGTAGGCCTTGCGGGGCAGCGGCGGGGACTCGAAGTTCTGCGGCCCGCGACCGCCGGCGGCCTGCCGCAGCCTCTCGTCCTCGGGACTGATCTCGGTGATGATGTCGTCGGGTCCGCACACCTTGGACAACGCGATCTCCACGCTCGTGCCCGCCGTCTTGCGGGTCTTGAGGAAGATGAAGCGGTGCTGGTGGGACGCGATCACGGGCACGACCCTATCCGTCCCACCCTGCCGGGCGGCACGGCTACGGTGGGCGCCGTGACAGAGGCCCCGGCAGCCAGCGACGAGCACTTCCGCGGCGACGACTGGTACGGCGACGACCTCGGCGCCGCGCGCTTCGTCGCGTGCACCTTCACCGACGTCGACCTGTCCGAGAGCACGTCGTCCGGTGCGACCTTCGAGCGGTGCACCTTCCACGGCGGCCGCTTCAACGCCTCGACCCACACCGCGACGGCCTTCGTCGGGTGCGACTTCCGGCGCACGTCGTTCTTCGACGCGACGCTGGAGGGCTGCAAGCTGGTCGGGTCGGTCTTCGCGGAGTGCACCCTGCGGCCCCTCACGGTCGTGGGCGGGTCCTGGCTGGGCGTCACGATCCGTGGCTCCAACCTCTCGCGCCTCGACCTCACGGGCGTCGACCTGCGCGAGGCCGACCTGTCGATGTCGGACCTCACCCTGACGACGCTCGCCCACGCCCGCCTCGACCGGGCCGTGCTGCGACAGGCGAGGCTCGACCGCACCGACCTGCGGGGCGCGAGCCTCGACGGCGTCGACCTGTCGGCGGCCGAGCTCCGGCGGACCCGGCTCGACCTCGCCGGCGCCGTGCTGCTCGCGGAGCTCCACGGGGCGGACATCGACACCTCGGCCTGAGCCAGCCGCGCGGCGCGCTCCCGCCACGTACACAGGACCCGGCCCCTGACCCGGTGCCCGGCCCGGCCCCTGACCCGAGGCGGAGGAGTGGGTTGGAGGGGGCGGTCAGGCGAGCCGGGCGCGCAGACCGTCGATGACCAGGTCGAGGCCGAGGTCGAAGTCGGGCAGCGAGTCGAGCGAGCGCTCCACGGCGCCGAGGCCGACCGCCTGGCGGGCGGTCTGCTCGTCGAAGGCGTGACCGAACACGTAGTGCACGAGGGTGCGGGACGCGACGGCGACCAGCTCGTCGGGCACGTCGGCGTCGGTGAGGATCTTCTCCATCTCCGCGACCGGTGCCGCGGCGCCGAGCCCGAAGGCCCACACCGTCGCGACGACGTCGGCACCGTCGGTGCAGGCGAGCATCGCGTGCCGCAGCTCCGAGCACACCTCGCGGAGCTGGTCGGGCCACTCCGAGGCCGTGCGCGGTCGCGCACCCCGCGCGAGAACCTCGTCGGCGACCGCCGCGAGGAGGGCCTGCTTGCTCGGGAAGTGGTGGTAGATCGCGCTCGGCTGGACCTCGAGCTCGGCCCCCAGCCGGCGCATGGTCAAGGCTGAGAGGCCGTGGGTGTCGAGCAGGGTCACGGCGTGGGCGAGCACGTCGCTGCGGCGGTGGCGCACGCACCCTCCCGGTGGCTGGACGGCGTTGACGGCTTCTTCGCCGCCACCCTAACCTGAACACCGTTCAGGTCAATCGCAGCTCCGTCAGCAAGGACCCCCCGATGTCTGCCATCACCCGGCCCGAGACCACCCCCACCTCCTCGGGCTCCGCGTCCCCCGCGCGCGACATCGCGCTCGTCGCGGCCTTCGCCGCCCTCATCAGCGCGAGCGCCTACGTCGGCGCCATCCCGGTCGGCAGCGCAGGCGTGCCCATCACGCTGCAGACCCTCACCGTGATGCTGGCTGGCTGCATCCTGGGCCCGCTGCGCGGCTTCGCGGCGGTGACGCTCTACCTCGCGCTCGGTGCCGTCGGCCTGCCGGTCTTCGCCGAGCACTCGTCGGGCATCGGCGTGTTCAGCGGTCCGAGCGGCGGCTACCTCATCGCGTTCCCGCTCGCCGCGGCCCTCGGCGGCTTCCTCGTGAAGTACGTCGCCCGCGAGCGGCGCACCCGCGCGATCGTGATCTTCGCCTGCTCGTTCACCGCGAGCGTCCTGGTCATCCACCTGCTCGGGATCCTCGGCATGATGCGCTTCTTCGACATCTCCTTCGCGGAGGCCGCCACCTACGACGCGCCGTTCTGGATCGGCGACCTGGTGAAGACGTCGCTGGTGGCGATGATCGCCGCCGAGGTGCACCGCGCGTTCCCGCAGCTGCTGCACCGCGACTGAGGTGACGTCGATCCAGCTCGATGAGGCCGCGGTCCGCGTCCCCCTCCCCGGACGGGGCGAGCGCGAGATCCTCGCCCCCACCACCCTCACGCTCACGGAGTGGCGGGTGGCCGTGATCGGCGCCAACGGCTCAGGCAAGTCGACCCTCGCGCGGCTCGTCAACGGCCTGGTCCGGCCCTCGTCCGGACGGGTGCTGGTGGACGGCCTCGACGTGGCGCGGGACGGGGCCGCCGTACGCCGCAAGGTCGGGTTCTGCTTCACCGACCCCGCGGCCCAGCTCGTCATGCCGACCTGCGTGGAGGACGTCGAGCTGTCACTGCGGCGCACCGTCGCGGACGCCGACGAGCGCCGCCGGCGCGCCATGGAGGTGCTGTCCGCCCACGGGCTCGCCGACCACGCCCACGACTCGGTGCACTCGCTGTCGGGCGGGCAGCGGCAGCTGCTCGCGCTCGCGGGCGTGCTCGCGACCGACCCGGTGGTGGTCGTCGCCGACGAGCCGACCACCCTGCTCGACCGGGCCAACACCCGCCGCGTCGCGGACCGGCTGCTCGGGCTCGAGCAGCAGCTCGTGCTCGTCACCCACGACCTCGACCTCGCCGCGCGCTGCGACCGCGTCATCGTCGTCGATGCCGCCCGGGTCGTCGCCGACGGCCGCCCGGACGAGGCGATCGTGCACTACACCGACCTGGTCGACGCGTGAGGCGGGTGAGCCGATGAGCGACCTCATGGCGGGGCTGCACCAGCCGGGCGACACGCTGCTGCACCGGCTGCCCGTCGGCGCCAAGGTGCTCGGCCTGGCTGTCCTGAGCCTGGCCATCGTGACCGTGCGCGACGTGCGGGCCGCCGTGGTGTTCCTCGCCGTGACCCTGCTGCTCGCCGCGCTCGCCCGGGTCCCGCTGCGCTCGGTCTGGCGGGCCACGCGCGGCGTGCTCGTCGTCGCGGTCGTCGCGAGCGCGTTCCAGTGGTGGTGGTACGGCGCCGAGAAGGCCGTCGAGACCTTCCTCGACCTGCTCAGCCTCGGCCTGGCGGCGCTGTCGCTGACCGCGACCACGTCCGTCAACGAGATGGTGGACGCCCTGGCCCGCTGGGCGCGACCGCTCCGCTTCGTGGGGGTCGACCCGGACCGGGTGGCACTCACCGTCGCGCTCACGATCGGCGCGCTGCCGGGGACCATCGCGATCGCGCGCGAGACCCGCGACGCGGCCCGGGCCCGCGGCCTCGACCGCGACCCCCGGGCCTACCTCTCCCCCTTCGTCATCCGTGTCGTCGCCCGCGCCCACGAGTCGGGCGACGCGCTCCACGCACGCGGGATCGGCGACTGATCAGTCGAGGGGCTGGGCGAGGAACCACCGGTGCCCGAACGGGTCGCGGAACACCGCCACCCGGCCCGCGGGCGGGCTGTCCTCCGGCCCGCGGTCGAGCGTCACGCCCGAGGCGACCACCCGGTCGCAGGTCGCGTCGACGTCGTCGACCCGCAGGTGGAGCGAGACGTCGGCGCCCCGCGAGGGGTCGGGCGCCGCCACCCCGGCGGAGTCGAACTCGTCCGACATCATCCAGCGGCCGTCGCCGACCGCGAGCTCGACGTGGCCGACCCGGCCGTCGTCCATCACGATCGGCTCGAGCACGACCTCGGCGCCCAGCACGTCGACGTACCACTGGATCGCGGCCCGCGCGTCCGAGACGCAGAGGTACGGCGTCAGCTCGCCCATGGCGTCACCTCACCAGCCGGGCGGGCGCCTGTCCACCCATGGCGCGGCCGCCTCGACCTGCGCCGCCAGCGAGAGGAGCAGCTCCTCCTCGGCCGGGCGGGCAGCGAGCATCACGCCGACCGGGAGGCCGTCGCCGGTCCAGTGCAGCGGCAGCGACACCGCGGGCATGCCGGTGACGTTCCAGGCGCTCGTCCACGGCGTGAACGCCTTCTGGGCCGCGAAGTCGCTCGCCGGGTCGGCGTCGTCGCGCAGCGCACCGACCTCGACCGGCGGGCTCGCGAGGGTCGGCGTGAGGACGACGTCGTAGGGCGCCAGCGCGGTGAGAGCCGCGGCGGCGTGCTGCCGGAGCCGGCCGATGGCGAGCCCGAACTCGGGTCCGCTGACGGCGTGGCCGAGCCCGCTGAGCCACCGGGTGAGCGGGCGGAGGCGGTCCTCGCGGCCGGGCGGTGCGGGCGAGAGGGCGGTCAGCACCGCCCAGCAGGTCTCGAAGTCGGCGACGGCCTCGCGCGGGATCGGGACCGGCACGTCCTCGACGTCGTGGCCGAGGTCCTCGAGCAGGCGTGAGGCGTCGTCCCACGCGGTCACCGACGACGGGTGGACGTCGACGTCGGCGATGACAGGCGTGAGGAAGCGCGCGACCCGCAGCCGGCCCGGCTCGCGGTCGCAGGCGTCGAGGAACGTGCCCGACGACTCGGGCGCCCAGAACGGGTCACCGACGCGCCGCCCGGCGAGCACGTCGAGGAGCGCCGCGGCGTCGCGCACGCTGCGGGCGAGGGTGCCCGCCGTCGCGAGCCCGACCGGGTCGCCGTAGCGCGGCGCACCGCTGATCCGGCCGCGCGAGGGCTTGAGGCCGACGAGGCCGCAGCACGACGCCGGGATCCGGATCGAGCCGCCGCCGTCGGAGCCGGGCGCGACGGGCAGCAGCCCCGCCGCGACGGCCGCGGCGGCGCCGCCGGACGAGCCGCCGGCGGTGCGGGTGGTGTCCCACGGCGTGACCGCCGGCGGGGCGACGTCGGGCTCGGTGTAGCAGGGCGAGCCGAACTCGGGCGTGCTCGTCTTGCCCAAGCTCGGCAGGCCGGCCGCCTCGACGGTCAGGACGAGGTCGTCGGACTCCTCGGGCACGAAGTCGTCGTAGGCCGCGGAGCCGAAGGTGGTGCGGACCCCGGCCGTCGGGTGGAGGTCCTTGATGCCCGTCGGGACGCCCCAGAGCGGACCCGCGTCCGTGGGGCGCCCCTCCTCGGCCAGCCGGCGCGCGTGGTCGCGCGCCTGCTCGTGGGTGGTCGTGATGAACGCGCCCACCGTGTCGGCTCGGTCGGCGTAGTGCTCGACCAGCTCGAGCGGCGACACCTCGCGGCGGCGTACGGCGTCACCCTGCTCGAGCGCGGTCAGGTCGTGGAGCACACCGGCGAACCTACCGCCGGCGATGGCGAGGAGGTCGCCCAGCGGCCTGTCACAGCGCCGCCGATCCGCCTGTAACGCCGGGTTAGGTCGTCTACCCACCTGGATATATCCCAGTGGGTACAAGCACTAACCCGGCGTTACAGCGTCACGTCGGCGCCCACGACGTGGGCCGTCCCCGATGGGCGGCAGGTCAGGCCGCGATCTCGACCTCGTGCGCGACGAGGGCGTCGAGGGCGCCGAGGAAGCGCTGCACGGCCTCCTCGTTCTCCAGCGGGTCACCGTCGAGGGCGGGCTCGTCGACGACGATGCCCTCCACCACGACGGCTCCGGCGATGGTGGCCGAGTGGCGGGCGTGCTCGTGCGACCACTTGCCGCCGTACGGCGTGGGGGTGGCACCGATGGCCGCGAAGGGCTTGCCGACGATGGCGCCCTGGCCGTAGGGCCGCGACAGCCAGTCGATCGCGTTGTTGAGCACGGCCGGCATGGTGCCGTTGTACTCCGGCGTCACGGCGAGCACGCGGTCGGCACTGGCGACGGCCTCGCGGAGGGCGGTCGCGGCGGCGGGAGCCGACTCGCCGTCGATCTCCTCGTTGTAGAACGGGACGGCGTCGATGCCCTCGACGACGTCGACGGTGACGCCCGCGGGGGCGTGGTCGCGGAGGTGCTCGGCGATGCGACGGTTGAGCGAACCGGCGCGGTAGGAACCGAGGAGGACGGCGACACGGGTCTGCTTCTGAGTGGTCATGCTCCTCGAAACGGACCGTGGTCCGTTTCTATTCCGTGCGGCCCGACATTCCTCCGACCTAGGCTGGGGGCGTGACCCGTCTCCTGCCGCTGGCCGACGAGCCTGCGCCGGAGCGGGCCGACGCGGCACGCAACCGCGAGGCGATCCTCACAGCGGCGCTGCGCCTCGTGGAGACCCGGGGCGTCGGCTGCGTGACGATGGACACCGTCGCGGCGGAGGCGGGCGTCGGCAAGGGCACGCTGTTCCGGCGCTTCGAGAGCCGCGAGGGCCTGATGGCCGCGGTCCTCAACGAGTCCGAGACGGCTTGGCAGGCCCGTGTGATCTCGGGTCCCCCGCCGCTCGGGCCGGGGGCTCCGCCCCTGGAGCGACTCCTGGCGTTCGGTCACTCGCGGATGCGCGTCAACGTCACCCACGGCGACCTCATCCGGGCCGCGACCGGCCATGACCCGGTGCGCTCGCGGGCGGCCGCGGGCTTCGCCCTCATGCACGTCCGCCACCTGCTCGGCCAGCTCGAGGTCACGGGCGACCTGCGCTTCCTGGCGTTCGCGCTGCTCGCCCCGCTGGAGGCGATGGCGCTCGAGCAGCAGCGGGTCGACGGGATCAGCCTCGAGCAGATCGAGCGGGCCTGGGACGACCTCGTGGCACGCGTGGTCGGCTGAGCCCGGACGCCGCCGGGCTCGACGCCGAGCCGCTCCTCAGCGGTGCTGCCGGCGCAGGCCGAAGGCCAGGCCGTCGACGAGCGCACCCCACGACGCCTCGATGACGTTGGCGCCGACGCCGACGGTGACCCAGGACGACTCCCCGTCGGTGGTCTCGATGAGCACGCGGGTGATGGCGTCGGTGCCGTGGCCCTGGTCGAGGATGCGGACCTTGTAGTCGATCAGCTCGAACTTCGCGACCTCGGGGAAGGCCTGCCCGATCGCCTCGCGCAGCGCCGCGTCGAGGGCGTTGACCGGGCCGTTGCCCTCGCCGGTGACGACGTAGCGCACGCCCTCCGACCGCAGCTTCACGGTCGCCTCGGAGACGGCCTCGCCGTCGGTGCGGGTCTCGGTGATGACGCGCCAGGACTCGACGTCGAAGTACGACGGGCGCGCGCCCTCCACCTCCTCGGCGAGCAGCAGCTCGAACGAGGCGTCGGCGGCCTCGAAGGTGTAGCCCCGCTGCTCGAGCTCCTTGACCCGGTCGGTCACCCGCGTGACGAGGTCGCGGTCGTCGGACAGGTCGTAGCCGAGCTCACGGCCCTTCAGCTCGATCGAGGCGCGCCCGGCCATGTCGGAGACGAGCAGGCGCATGTCGTTGCCGACGACGAGCGGGTCGAGGTGCTGGTAGAGGTCGGGGTCGACCTTGATGGCGCTGGCGTGGAGGCCGGCCTTGTGGGCGAACGCCGACGTGCCGACGTACGGCTGGCGCGACGCCGGCGGCACGTTGGTGACCTCGGCCACGGCGTGCGCGATGCGGGTCGCCTCGCGCAGGAGGCCCTGGGGCAGGACCGTGCGGTCGAGCTTGAGCTCCAGGTTGGCGACGACGGTGACGAGGTCGGCGTTGCCGGTGCGCTCGCCGTAGCCGTTGATGCAGCCCTGCACGTGCGTCGCGCCCGCGGCGACGGCGGCCAGCGAGTTGGCGACCGCGCAGCCGCTGTCGTTGTGGGCGTGGATGCCGACGCGGGCGCCCGTGGTCTCGAGCACGTCGAGCACGACGTCGGACACCCAGTCGGGCAGCATGCCGCCGTTGGTGTCGCACAGGGCGACCACCTCCGCGCCGGCCTCGGCCGCCGTGCGCAGCACCTCGAGGGCGTACGCCCGGTTGGCGCGGTAGCCGTCGAAGAAGTGCTCGGCGTCGAGGAAGACGGTCTGCCCCTCCTCGCGCAGGTGCGTGACCGTGTCGCGGACCATGGCGAGGTTCTCCTCGAGCGTCGTGCGCAGCGCGAGCTCGACGTGGCGGTCGTGGGACTTGGCGACGAGCGTGACGACGCCCGCGCCGGAGTCGCGGAGGGCGGCCACGAGCGGGTCGTCGGCGGCCCGTACGCCGGCCCGGCGGGTGGCGCCGAAGGCCGCGAGCCGTGCGTGGCGCAGGTCGAGCTCCTCGCGGGCACGGCGGAAGAACTCGGTGTCCTTGGGGTTCGCACCCGGCCAGCCGCCCTCGATGTAGCCCACGCCGAGGCCGTCGAGCTGCTTGGCGATGCTCAGCTTGTCGGCGACCGAGAGGTTCAGGCCCTCCTGCTGGGCGCCGTCGCGCAGGGTGGTGTCGTAGACGTGGAACGAGCCGTGCAGGTCCATCGGAGGTCTCTCGGTCGCGGATCGGGGCGGATGTCGGGGCAGAAAAAAACCTCCTGGGGTGCAGGAGGTAGGCGCGGCGGGGAGTCCCGTCGCGCTAGGCAATGATGATGGTGCTGATGGTCACGACCTCATCGTGCCACCGATCCGGCGCTCTTGAGACGGACGTCTCGGCATCCGGTCGGCGTCCGCTCGCCACCCGCGACGACGCCCCGGGTGCCACCCCCCACGAGTGACACCCGGGGCACGCCATTCCCCCCAGTGGTGGGCCAAGTCCACCGCCTCCGCCGGACAGCGACCACGAACAGCGACCCGCACACTTCTCGTACAGTTCGCCGGCTCCGCGCGGCCCGGTCCGGCCAGCGCGACTCAGCCGATTGCGCGGTACTCCGTCCAGGCCAGCTGCATCCGGGCGGCCTGCCCGGCGGTGAACTGCGTCATGCAGGAGTCGTAGGTGTAGTCCATGAAGTTGGTGATCGGGTCGACTCCGCCACCGGCGCACGTGTCGCGCCCGACCGGGCACTGGAAGGCCGGCGAGGCCTCGGGCGCGGTGTCGGCGACGTAGTCGCCCGGCTCGGAGCACCCACCCTGGAACGTGTGGTAGAGCTCGAGCCAGTGGCCGACCTCGTGCGTCGCCGTGTCGCCCTCGCCGTAGGTCGCGTAGGCCCGGCTGTCGCCGGTGTCGTTGGGTACCGAGGGCAGCGTGCGGAAGTCGATGACCACGCCGTCGCGGTACCTCGGGAGCGGGTTGCCACCCGTGGCAGCGGGGTCGAAGTCGGACGGGAAGGTCGCCCAGCCGAGGAGCGACTGGCCCAGCGACGCCGAGTAGATGTTGAGGGTCTCCGTCGTGCTGTCGCCGTAGAGAGCCTGCTTCATCTTCATCTCCTTGCTGCTCCCTCGGAACCGCTGCGGCTCGGCCCCGTTGGGATAGATCATGTTGAACCACTGGGGCTCGTAGGTGCGGGTGACCCGCTCGAGCACGAAGGAGAAGCCGTGCGGGGCGTAGGCCTCGTTGAGCACCCGGATCTGCTCGGCGATGCGGGCGTCGGAGAGGTCGCCGCCCTCCTGCCCGCGGTCCTTGGCGATCACGTGGAAGCGCACGGGGATGGTCACGGGCGCGAACGCGGCCGGTGCGGCCGCGGCACCGGGCTTGCCCCGCGCGGACGTGCGCGCCGCCCGTGCGGACCTCATCGCCCCGGCCAGGGGGTCCTTGTGCACGACGTGGAGGTCGTCGCGCGGGATCGTGCCGGCGGGTGCGGCGGCGACGTCGCCGTAGTCGATGCAGTCGGTGGGCTTGTCCTTGGCCGGCGCGCCGGACGACGGCGTCGACATGCCCAGCCCGAGGGCCAGTGCAGTGACGGCGACGCCGAGTCGGCGTACGGCAAGGGTGCTGCGCAGGTGCATGGGGTCCCCTCACGTGGTCGGTTGGAGGGACCGTAAGCCCGTCGAGGCGCTTCGGAGAAGACCCACCTTGGGGTGGGTCCGGCGCCTCGACGACGCGAGGGCCCCCGACCGGGTGGTCGGGGGCCCTCGTCGGGGGCGCTCGTCGGGGGCTCAGTCCAGCCCGTCGGGCTCCTCGTCCACGACCTCGCCGTCGAGGAGCAGGGGGTCCTCGTCCTGCGGGTCGTCGACCACGTGCACGGCCGCCTCCTCGGCTCCGGCCGCGGCACCGTCGATGCCGACGTCCTCGGCGACGAGGTCCTTCTCGGTGTCGGTCCGCACGCCCTCGTCGGCGGCCACGAGCCGTCCCGCGCGCTCGCCCTCGGCGCCCTCGACGTCGGCCTGGACGGCCTCGCCCTCGGTGGAGTCCTCTGCCACCATCGCGGCGAGGTCGCCACGCGCGGCCTCCTCGTCGGCGACCTCGTAGGGGTCGGGCTCGGCGACCTCCTGCTCGACCCGCTGGTCGAGCGACTCGCCCAGGCTCTCCTCGAGCGGGGTGTTGCCGTAGCCCTGCGCCGCCGACCACTTCTCGGGCGGCGAGTAGCCCTCGTCGAGCGGCTCCGCGAGACCGCGGTCGTCGACGAGGCTGTCGCCCTCGCCCTGCGGCTGGTCCTCGTCGTCGACGCTGTAGCCGTGGTAGCTCTCGCCGTCGGTGGTGTCCCCGGTGACGTCGACCGCGGGATCGGTGCCGATCTCGCTGCTGATGTCGGGCTGGTCCGGGCTCATCGGTCCTCCTGCTGTCGGGTGCGTTGACCCGCTAGGTACCCCGGTCGGGCCTGCCTGAACGGCGAGGTCCGTCACAACCAGCCGGGCAGCCGCACGTCGGAGAACGGCGCCGAGTCGTACGGCGCCCAGCTGGTGCCCTGCGCCGACGCGGCGGCGGCGAGCCCGGACCCGGCGGCCGCGACGAGCGGCGTGACGAGCAGCCACGGCACCGCACGGCGGGCGAGCGGGTCGACGAGACGGTGGACGGGCGAGCGCAGCCGCTCCGAGCCCGGGCCCCACCAGGTGGACAGGGCGAACATGCCGCCGATCACGGCGAGCGACGTGGGGAGCGACAGCGAGGCCGCGAAGCAGAGCAGGGCCACCGCGCAGGCGATGCCCGCGCTCCAGAGGAACAGCAGCAGCGCGCCGCTGAGCCCGGCGACCGCGTGCCAGGGCGCGGCGAGCAGCACCTGGATGCCGTCGTACCACTTCGCCCCGCGACGGTCGCGCCGGCTGCCCGCGGAGGACGCCGCGAGCGAGCCGCTGCGCAGCAGCCAGACGGCGACGAAGAGGACGGCGAGCGCGACGTAGGGCGCGAACGTGATGGCGCCCGCGACCACACCGCCGACGGCGAGGAGCGTCAGCGTGCGTCGGAGCCGCTGACCGGCCGGGACGTGCGGGCGCGCGGGCGGCCCGTAGTCGGCGACGTGCTCCGTCGAGCCGTCGGGCAGCACGCGGGTCTGCCGGTGCGGCAGCGTGCCGGCGTCGCCCCACCCGGTCGTCTCGTCGTGGTCAGGACCGTCGTCACCCGGCCGGTCCCAGTCGTGGGACCAGTGGACGGGCTCGGCCTCGGGCCGTGCGTAGGACGGTGCGGTGAAGGGCGCGGCCGGCTGGGCCACGGCCGCGGCGCTGCCGACGCGGGTCGGCGCCTCGAGGTCCTGGCGGACACCCGCGACGTAGGGAAGCGTGACCGGGGCGGGCGTGCGAGCCTCACGCGCGTCGGGCTCGGGCGAGCCCAGGTCCTCGAGCCAGTCGCGGACCTCCTCCAGCGTCGGGCGGTCCGCGGGCTCCGGCGCGAGCGCCTCCTCGACGAGCTCCATCACCCCGGGGTCCAGGCCCGCGAGGTCGTGCTCACCGCGGCGGACGCGGTCCATGACCGCCACCGACGGACCGCGGCCGTAGGGTGCGCGGCCGGTGCCGGCGTACGCCACCGTGGCCGCCCACGCGTGGACGTCGGACGCGACGGTGGCGTCGTCGCCGTAGAGGATCTCCGGGGCGAGGTAGCCCGGCGTGCCGAGCAGCCAGCCGTTCATCGTGATGCGCGAGTCCTCGGCGACGCGAGCCAGGCCGAAGTCGATGAGGATGGGCGTGCGGCCCTCCATGATGACGTTGGACGGCTTGACGTCGCGGTGCAGCACGCCGACCGAGTGGACCGCCTCGAGCGCCTCGGCGAGGCAGTCGGCGAACCACAGCAGGTCGCCGCCCTCGAGGGCGCCCTCCTCCTGCACGTGGTCGTGCAGCGACAGACCGGGCACGTAACGCGTGGCGACGAAGGGGATCTCGCCGAACGGGTCGGCGTCGACGATCTCGGCGATGCGACGGCTGCGGATGCGGCTCAGCGAGCTGACCTCGCGTGCCAGGCGGCGCCGGGCCTCGTCGTCGCCGACGACGTGCGGGCGCAGGACCTTGATCGCCACCGGTCGCTCCCCCGGCTTCTGCCCCAGGTGGACCACACCCATCCCGCCCTCACCGAGGCGGGCACGCAACGCGTAGCCGCCGACGGTCAACCCGGGCGGCGGCGCCTTCGGGGACGTCGTCACGGCACGAGGATACGGCGGGAGCCGGGCGTTCCCCCGGTCCCGGACCCCGCGTCGCGCGCCGCTGTCGCACCCGTGGGCGACGATGGAGGGGTGGAGGACGTACGACGGCGCCTGGCGCACGAGCGCGAGCAGGCGCTCGCGCGGCTGGCCAGCCTGACCGGCGACCACGAGTCCATCGTGGCGGCCTCCCTCGACACCAACGCCGACGACGAGCACGACCCCGAGGGCGCGACGATCGCCTTCGAGCGCTCGCAGATCGGCGCCCTCGTGCGCCAGGTGCGGCACCACGTGGCCGAGGTCGACGCGGCGCTCGACCGCGTCGAGGACGGGTCCTACGGCGTGTGCGAGTCCTGCGGGGGCGACATCGGCGCGGCGCGGCTCGAGGCCCTGCCGGCGGCGCGCACGTGCATCGGGTGTGCGTCCCGCCGGGCGTAGCTCCTCGGGGTCCGGCTCATCGCCGCATGCCTGACCCTCGCCGAGGGTGGCGGCGCACGACATCCCCGACGACCCGATCGATGTCGTGTGCCGCCACCCACGTGCGCGGGCAGGCCGAGCACTCGGCCGTCCGGCCGATCCCGGCGGCAGGCACGGCGCACTAGCGTGCACCCGTGCTCGCCCAGGTCCGATCCGCCGCGCTGTCCGTCTGGCGCCTCCCCGCGCCGCTGGACGCCCGTCCAGCGGGACGCCTCGACTACGCGTTCGTCGTGGTCGCCGCGGTGGTGGCCGTCATCGAGGTCACGCTGGTCAACCCCGACCTGGAGGGTCGCTGGCTCGCGCTCACGTCGTTCCTGGCCTGGCTGCCGTCACTGCTGGTCCGACGCACAGCGCCGCTGGTGCCGGCGGGGGCGTTCGTCGTCGTGGCGGCGGCTCTGCGCGTGGTCGAGTGGACGACCGGTGAGGTTCCCGGCGACCTCGGGACTGCCGTCGTCGCGCTCCTCATCCCCTACTCGCTCACCCGGTGGGCCGGGGGCAAGGACGCCGTCACGGGCCTCTTCCTCTTCTTCTTCGTCGCGGGCAGCTCCCTGCTGTCGCAGGACCTGCCCGCCGCGGACCGGATCGGCGGCACCTCGGTCGTCGTGGCGGCGGTCGCGCTCGGCGCCGCGGTCCGCGCCCGGTCGATGCTGCGCGCGCGCCAGCTCGACGACGTACGCCGTGACGAGCGGGAACGGCTCGCGCGGGACCTGCACGACACGGTCGCCCACCACCTCACGGCCATCGCGATCAGCGCCCAGGCGGGGCTCGCGGTCGCGGAGCACGAGCCGGCGGCCGCGACCGATGCGCTGCGCCGCATCGACGAGGAGGCGACGCGCACCCTCGCGGAGACGCGCAAGGTGCTGCGCGTCCTCCGGACCGACGACGAGGCGCCCGGGCGTCCGCTGGCCGACCTGCTCGGCCTGGCCAGCGGCGGACCCGGGCCGATGGTGACCGTCGCGCTCGACGACGACCTCGACGACCTGCCCCCCACGATCGCGGCCGCCCTGCAGCGCATCGCGCAGGAGGCGGTGGCCAACGCGCGCCGTCACGCCCGTGACGCCACCTTCGTGCAGGTCCGGGTCACCCGCGAGGACGACCGCGTCCGGCTCGTCGTGACGGACGACGGGCGGGGCTCGGCCGGCAGCGGCGACGGCTTCGGCATCGTCGGGATGACCGAGCGGGCGACGCTCCTCGGCGGTCACCTGGAGGCCGGCTCGCTGGCGCCGCTCGTCGGCTGGCGGGTCACTGCCACACTGCCACTGGAGGAGGCCCGATGACGCTGCGCGTGCTGGTCGCCGACGACCAGGAGATCGTCCGCACCGGACTGGCGATGATCCTGAACGCCCAGGAGGGCATCGAGGTGGTCGCCACGGCCGTCGACGGCCAGGACGCGGTCGAGCAGGCCCGTGCCCTGCGCCCCGACGTGTGCCTCCTCGACATCCGCATGCCCCGGCTCAACGGCATCGAGGCGACCCGCGCGCTCGCGGGGCCGGACGTCGCGGACCCGATGGCCGTGGTGGTGGTGACGACGTTCGACCTCGACGACTACGTCTACGGGGCGCTCCTCGCCGGTGCGCGCGGCTTCCTGCTCAAGGACTGCGGGCCCCAGCTGCTCACCCACGCCGTGCGCGCCGCGGCTGACGGCGGTTCGCTGATCGCCCCGACCGTGACCACTCGGCTGCTCCGCAGCTTCGCCCACCGCGACACTCCCCCGCAGCCCGTCTCGCCCCTGACCGAGCGCGAGGAGCAGGTGCTGGTCGCGGTGGCCCGCGGGCTGACCAACCACGAGGTCGCCGCCGAGCTCTACATCTCGCTCAGCACGGTGAAGACGCACCTCGGCTCCCTCATGGCCAAGCTCGGCGTCCGCAACCGCGTCGAGCTCGCGCTCTGGGCCTACCAGACCCGCCGGCTCGACTGACGCGCCTGCGACCGCCGGACCAGCCACTCGGCCACGGCGAGGTTGAGGACCCACGCGAAGCCCATCCCGGCGGCCTTGAGGTCACCGCCCGGCTGGTCGACGACGAGCACCATCGGGCCGAGCACGAGCGCCTGCGTGCCGGCGCCCAGCGCGATGGCGTACGACCTCGCCATCCACCGCTGGTGCGTGCGCACGTCGCGAGCGCGGATCGCGGCGAGGCCGAGCACGAGCCCCACCGCCATGAGCGTGCCGAAGAAGAGCCGCAGCCACATCAGGGCCGTGTTGTCGTGTGCCGGCAGGCGGTCGGACACCGCCATCACCAGCCCGCTCACCGCCGCCGCGAGGCCGGCCGGGACGAGGACGCGACCGCTCCACCGGTGCCAGCGCGGACGGCGGGCACGGAACGACGGCATGAGCTGGAAGGCCCCCAGCACGCAGTAGGTCGTCGCCCCGACGATGTGCACCACGACCGGGACGGGGAGGTCGAAGAAGCGGGCGTTCTCGGCCGTCCGGCCCGACGAGAGGTCGACCAGCCGGGCGGCGCCCGCGACCGACGGCACGAAGGTCAGCGCGAGCAGGCTCGCGGGGATCCACCACTCGCGGCGGGAGCGTGGCGGAGCGTCGGTGCGGCCCGCTCGGGAGGCAGTCGTGGTCATGCGAGGAGCCTCGTCGCGCCGGGCGTACGACGCATCGGCCCGCGGGCCGGACCGGGTCAGCCGATCGGCCGAGGCACGCCCTGCGACGACTCGAGCGCCTCGATGAGGGTCCGCGCGTCGTGGGGCCCGATGTGGCGGGTCTCGCCGATGAAGAAGGTGGGGGTGCCCCGCACGCCGCTCTCCTCCGCCGAGGCGACGTCGTGGGCGACGTGCCGGGCGAGGTCGTCGTCGTCGAGGTCGCGCAGGAACTGCTCCACGTCGAGGTCCAGCCCGGCGGCGTAGCCGAGGAGGTCCTCGAGCTCGAGCTCGTCCTGGTGGGCGAAGAGCACGTCGTGCATGTCCCAGTAGCGCCCCTGCCGCGCCGCCGCCTCGGCGCCCAGCGCGGCGAGCTCGGCGTGCGGGTGGACCGGCAACGGCAGGTGCCGGGTCACGTAGCGCAACCGGTCGCCGAAGTGCGCCCGCAGCTCCTTGCCGACCCCGCTGACCCGGGCGCAGAAGGGGCACTCGAAGTCGAGGTACTCCACCAGCGTCAGCGGTGCGTCGACCGGACCGGTGATGTGGTCACGCGCCGGGTCGACCGGCCGGCTGAGGTGCGTCGGGAGCGCCGCGTCGCGCTGGCCGAGGAAGCGCGCGGCGAAGCGGAACGCCAGCCACCCGGCGAGGCTCGCCAGGGCGGCGGCCAGCAGGACGCCCACCCGGGCCTCGTCCTGCAGGCGCGACGACTCGAAGGCGAGGCTGATGATGAGCAGCGACACCGTGAAGCCGATGCCGGACAGCGCGCCACCCGCCAGCGTGTGGCCCAGGCCCACGCCCTGCGGCAGCCGCCCCCAGCCCAGCCGCACGCTCGTCCACGCGCCCGCGAAGATGCCGAGGGCCTTGCCGACGACGAGGCCGAGCACGATGCCCCACATGAGCCGCGACCCGAGGGCGTCGCCGAGGACGCCGTCGCGCAGGTCGACACCGGCGTTGGCCAGCGCGAAGAGGGGTACGACGACGTGGCTGGTCGGGGTGTGCAGCGCCTCCTGCAGGCGCTCGTTGACGGAGATGGCCCGGGTCAGCGACCGCCGGGCGGCGCGCTGCACGCCCGGCATCGGCGACTGCCGGAAGGCGCGGAAGCTCCGCGCCGCGTCCTCGACGTCGGACCGCCGCGGGTCGAGGGCGGGCACCAGCAGGCCGCTCAGCATGCCGGCGATCGAGGCGTGCACGCCGGACTCCAGGGTGGCGAACCACAGCACCAGCACGACGAGCACGTAGGGCGCCGCCTGCCAGACCCCAGCGCGGTCGAGGCCGACCAGAACGAGGAGGCACGCGGCGGCGACGGCCAGCGCGCCGAGGGCGAGCTCGTCGGAGTAGACGACGCCGATCACGCTCACGGCGACGATGTCGTCGATCACGGTCAGCGTGAGCAGGAAGATCCGCAGCTGGGTGGAGACCGCCGGCCCCACGAGCGCCATCACCCCGAGCAGGAAGGCGGTGTCGGTGCCGATCACCGCACCCCACCCGGCTGCGGCCTCCCCGGAGGGGTTGAGGGCCAGGAAGATGGCCGCCGGCACGAGCATGCCCATCACGCCCGCGACCAGCGGCACGACCACGCGGCTGCGGTCGACGAGCTCGCCGATGGCGAACTCCTTGCGGACCTCGAGGCCGATGACGAAGAAGAACACGACCATCAGGCCGTCGTTGATCCAGTGGTGCAGGTCCATCGTCAGGCCGCCGTCACCGAGCGTGATCGACAGCTCGGTGTGCCACAGGTCGACGTAGGACTGCGACCACGGCGAGTTCGCCCAGACCAGGGCGATCAGCGCGGCCACCACCAGCATGCCCGCGGAGCCGGACTCGGTCCGGATGAAGTCGCGCAGCGAGCGCGAGCTCTGGGCCTCGAACGCCACGGACCCCGAGCAGGAGGACTGGTCGGGGTCCGGGTGGGGCTCGGACGTGCTCACACGACCCGGTGCATCCAGCCGAAGGTGTCCTCGGCGCGCCCGAACTGCATGCCGACCAACGCCTCGCGGATCTGCATGGTGAGCTCGGTGCTGGACGGCGCGGGAGTGACGCCCTCGGGAGAGCGGAGCTCGCCGACCGGGGTGACGACCGCCGCGGTGCCGCAGGCGAAGACCTCGGTGATCTCGCCGGAGGCGACGCCGTCGCGCCACTCGTCGATGGAGAACTTGCGCTCCTCGACGGCGTGGCCGAGCTTGCCGGCGAGCTCGATGATCGAGGCGCGGGTGATGCCCTCGAGGATCGTGCCGGTCTCCGGGGTGACCACCCGGCCGTCGGCGTGGACGAAGAAGAGGTTCATCCCACCGAGCTCCTCGATGTAGCGGAACTCCTGGTCGTCGAGGAACACGACCTGGTCGCAGCCCTGCTCGATCGCCTCGCGCTGGGCGGCGAGGGACGCGGCGTAGTTGCCGCCGGTCTTGGCCGCGCCCATGCCACCCCGGCCGGCGCGGGTGAAGGACTCCGAGAGCCAGAGGTTGACCGGCTTCACGCCGCCCTTGAAGTAGGCGCCGGCGGGCGAGGCGATCACCATGAAGGTGACGTGCTGGGCCGGGCGGACGCCGAGGAAGACCTCGGAGGCGAACATGAACGGCCGCAGGTAGAGCGACTTCTCGCCCTCGCTGCCGGGCACCCAGCGCTGGTCGGCCTCGACGAGCGCGTCGACGCACGCGACGAAGTCGTCGACCGGCAGCTCGGGGAAGGCGAGCCGCTGCGACGAGCGGACCATCCGGGCGGCGTTCTGCTCGGGCCTAAACGTCCAGATCGACCCGTCGGCGTGCCGGTAGGCCTTCATCCCCTCGAAGGTCTCCTGCGCGTAGTGCAGCACCGCGGTCGCCGGGTCCAGCGTCAGCGGGCCGTAGGGCTCGATGCGCGCGGCGTGCCAGCCCTCCTGGGGCGTCCACTCGACCGTGAGCATGTGGTCGGTGAAGTGCTGCCCGAACCCGGGGTTCGCGAGGATCTCCGCGAGCCGGGTGTCGTCGACCGGACGGGGGTTGGCGGTGGTGCTGATCTGCATGGGGTCAACCTACTCAAGTCTGGCTCGGGCCCACCTCAGAGGCGGGCTGCGATGGCGTCCCCGACCTCGCTCGTACGACGGCTCGTGCCCGGGTCGCGCTCGGTGAGGTCGGCCAGCACGGCCGCCTCGATCGCGGCGGCCGCCTCGGCGTGGCCGAGGTGGTCGAGCAGGAGCGCGGCGGAGAGGATCGCGGCGGTCGGGTCGGCCTTCTGCTGCCCGGCGATGTCGGGGGCGGAGCCGTGGACGGGCTCGAACATGGAGGGGGCCGTCCGGTCGGGGTTGACGTTGCCGGAGGCGGCCAGCCCGATGCCGCCGGTGATGGCGGCGGCGAGGTCGGTGATGATGTCGCCGAAGAGGTTGTCGGTGACGATCACGTCGAAGCGGGCGGGGTCGGTGGCCAGGAAGATCATGGCCGCGTCGATGTGGATGTAGTCGGTCGTCACGTCGGGGTGCTCGGCCCCGACCGACTCGAAGAGCCGCCACCAGAGGGACCCGGCGTTCGTCAGCACGTTGGTCTTGTGGACCAGCGTCAGCTTCTTGCGCGGTCGCTTCTGCGCGCGGGCGAACGCGTCGCGCACCACCCGCTCGACGCCGTACGCCGTGTTGACCGAGACCTCGGTCGCGACCTCGGCCGGCGTGCCGACCCGCAGCGCACCGCCGTTGCCCGTGTAGGGGCCCTCGGTGCCCTCGCGCACGACCACGAAGTCGATCTCGCCCTTGTCCAGGACGTGCCCGGCGAGGGGTGAGACGGAGCCCGGGAGGAGTCGCGACGGACGCAGGTTGACGTAGTGGTCGAGCTCGAAGCGCAGCTTGAGGAGCAGGCCGCGCTCGAGGATGCCGGGCGGCAGGTTCGGGTCGTTGGGCCTGCCGCCGACGGCACCGAGCAGGATCGCGTCGTGCCCGCGGATCTCCGCGAGCACCGAGTCGGGCAGCACCTCGCCGGTCGCGAGGTAGCGCTCGGCGCCGAGGTCGTAGCGCGTCGACTCGAACTTCACCGGCGAGGCGACCTCGAGGACCTTGAGGGCCTCGGCGGTCACCTCGGGGCCGATGCCGTCGCCGGGGATGACGGCGAGGGTGGGGCTCCCGGTGTCGCGGGCTGCTGCGGTCTGGTCGGTCTCAGGCATGCGGCGAACGTTAGTTGTCGTCCGGACGCTGGCCGCCGCCGTCTCGCAGGTCAAGCGCGGTCTGGACGGCGACCGCCGTGTTCTCCGCGCTGCGGGGGTTCTCCGGGTCGTGGGCCGCGGGGCCCCAGGTGTCGGGGTACATCTGGTACATCGGTCTCACTCCTACGTGACGGTGTGGGTGAGCGCGAAGCCGCCGACACCGCGGCGGGTGGGGGCAGCAGGACGGCGGGGATCGCCCGGGCCCGGCTGCCGGCCGACGAGCGTGCGGGTCGCGCAGGACTGCGGCGGACCCGCCGCGAAGGCGGCGGCTTCGAGCTCTGCCGAGCTGGCGCTCGGCGGAGGGGCGAAAGGCCGGGTGGCGGAACCTCGTCGACGCCGAACACCGCGACGAGGTGGCCTCTCTGTCAGGCCTCGCCGCGGCGATCGATGAGTACGAAGACGCTCCGCATGGTGCAGCGACTGTACGACTGCCGGACGGGCCGCCGCACGCGGTTTCCCCGAACGTGTCAGATCGTGAGATGTCCGCCCGTCCACTGGGATCGCTCGCCAGTGGTGACACACTCGGCTCCTCATGTCTGCTCCTCCGGAACTCCCCGACATCGTCCAGCGCGCGTTCGACGTGTGCCGGCAGGCCGGCTACGTGGCGTTCTGCCGCAACGAGACCGGTCGCCTGCTCGCGACCCTCGCCGCGACACGGGGCGGCACCATGGCGGAGTTCGGCACCGGCTGCGGGGTCGGCACCGCCTGGCTGCGCAGCGGCGTTCGCAACGGGGCCCGGATCCTCACCGCCGAGCTCGACGAGTCGCTGGCCGGGGCCGCGTCCAAGATCTTCGACGACGACGCCGAGGTCGAGGTGCTCGCCGCCGACTGGAGCGTGCTGCGCGAGCACGGCCCCTTCTCCCTGCTGTTCCTCGACTCCGGCAGCCCGTCCGAGGTGGGGGTCGACGCCGTCATCGACCTCGTCGAGCCCGGTGGCATCGTGGTGCTCGACGACTTCGCGCCGTGCGAGTCGTGGCCGCCGATCACCTACGGGCGGGTCGACACCCTGCGGGAGCAGTGGCTCACCGACGACCGCTTCACGGCCGTCGAGGTGATGGTGGCCGCCGACGCGTCCGCCGTGATCGCCACCCGGCGCTGACCACCGGCGGCGGCCCCCAGTGAGACCCCTTGCCGTGGCGGCGCCGAGCCACCAGGCCGCCGACGCGGCCACGTCGGTCGCCCGCGACGGAGGCTCTGCCGTGGACGCCGCGATCGCGGCCGCCCTGGTGGCGATGGTCACCGAGGTCGGGCTCGTCTCGCTGAGCTCCGGCGGCTTCGTCACCGTCCAGCCGGCCAGCGGGTCGGCGTACACCGTCGACGGGTGGATGGACCGGCCCGGCATCGGTCGCGCCGCAGGTGCGCCGGCGGCCGAGACGTGGGACGTCGCGACGGAGTACGGCGGCGGGGTCGAGATCACGATCGGCGCGGGGTCGGTGGCGACGCACGGCTCCCTGGCCGCCTTCGGCGAGGCGCACGCGCGCGACGGCCGGCTGCCGTGGGCCGAGCTCGTCGGCCCGGCGATCGACGTCGCGCGGAGCGGCTTCGCCCTCGGCTCGGCCTCGCGCTACTACCTGCGCCACGTCCACGAGTCGATCTTCGGGTGGGACCCGGCGAGCCACGCCGCCCTGCACGACGCGACGGGTCGGCTCACCGAGGACCTCGTCGTCGTGGCCGACCTCGCGGCCACGCTGGAGCAGATCGCCGCCGACGGTCCGCGCGCCCTCCACGAGGGCGACCTCGCCGAGGCCATCGCCGACGACGTCGTCGGCCGCGGCGGCCTGCTGGGGCGCGCCGACCTCGCGGCGTACGCGCCGGTCGTCCGCGACCCGCTGACCACGCGCGTCGCCGGGTGGACCCTCGCGACCACGACGCCCCCGTCCGTCGGCGGGGTGGTCCTCGCGTCCATGCTGCGGCTGCTCGAGGACCGGCCGCGGGGGCCGTGGGACGCCGACGACGTCGAGCACCTCGTCCGGGTGCAGCGGGCGGTCCTGGGCCACCGGCGCGAGGTGCTCGAGGTCGCCGCCGACCTCCCCGCCGCGTCCCGCGCGTGGCTGGACCGGGTCGACCGCGACCACCGTGCGGTGCTCGAGTCGGGCTCGACGGCGCACGTCTCGGTCACCGACGCCGACGGCGCTGCGTGCTCGCTCACGGTGTCGTCGGGCTACGGCGCCGGCATGGTCGCCGCCGGCACCGGGATCTGGCTCAACAACTGCCTCGGTGAGCAGGAGCTCAACCCGCCGGCGCGCGACGTGGCCCCGGGGGCGCGCCTGCTGTCGAACATGGCGCCGGTGGTCGGGCGCCACGACGACGGGTCGACCCTGGCGATCGGCTCCCCGGGCGCAGACCGCATCACGACGGCGGTCGTCTGCGCCGTCGCCGGGTTCGTCAACGGCGGGCTCGACCTCGCGGCCGCCGTCGCCCACCCCCGGGTGCACGTCCACCGCGCGGGGCTGCCGGACGAGGACGTGCGCCGCGAGGGCGAGCCGACGATGTACTTCGGTGGCGTCGGTGCGGCGCTGGCCCGCGCCGACGGGACCCTCGAGGCCGTGGCCGACCCGCGCCGCGAGGGCGAGGCCCGGGTGGTCGGGCTCAGCCCTCGCTCGGAGCCATCACGTCCACGGTGAACCACGGCAGCATCAGCTGCGTGAGCGGGCCGATCGCCAGCGCGTAGACCACGGTGCCCACACCGAGGACGCCGCCGAGCAGCAGGCCGATCACGACGACGGACACCTCGAGACCGGTGCGCACCAGCCGCAGCGAGAGACCGGTGCGCCGCGACAGGCCGGTCATCAGGCCGTCGCGCGGCCCGCGGCCGAGCTGCGCGCCGATGTAGAGCGCGCTGGCCAGGCCGCAGAGCAGGACGCCGCCCACCATCAGGCCGAGCCGCGCCGCCATCGCGTCCGGGCGGTCGAGGACCGCGAGGGTCGCGTCGGCCGAGAGGCCCACGACGACCGCGTTGCTGATCGTGCCGAGCCCGGGCATCTCCCGCAGCGGGATCCACAGCACGAGCACGACGAAGCTGAAGAGCACGACCGCCTGGCCCAGCGTCATCGGCACGTGGCGGATGAAGCCGGAGTGCAGCACGTCCCACGGCGCGAGGCCCAGCGCACCGCGCACCATCAGCGCCAGCGAGACGCCGTACAGGAAGAGCCCGACGTAGAGCTGGGGCAGGCGGCGCGCGAGCCGTCCGGCGCGCAGCTGGGCGACCGGGCCCAGGTCGACGAGGACGCCGCGAGGCGCGGGGACGGTTCTGGCGGGGGCAGGGGCGGTGCTCGGCATGGACCCCATCCTGACCCCAAGTGGCCTTGTCCGACATAGCCAATCGTGGAACAGTGGCCTGCATGAGCCGCATCGTCAGCGCCCAGCGCGTGGCCACCCTCGTCGGGGACTTCCCCCGCTCCCCCGCCTACCTCGGCCTCGCCGAGAGCCTGCGCGTGCTGATCGGTGACGGCCGCATCGGCATCGACGTGCGGCTGCCCAGCGAGCGCGACCTCACCACGTCGCTCGACGTCTCGCGCACCACCGTCACCCGCGCCTACGAGGTCCTGCGCGAGTCGGGGTACGCCGAGGCGCGGCGCGGGTCGGGCACCTACACCACCGTGCCGGGCGGGCAGCGCCGCGCGCACGACCGCTCGCTGATGCCGGGCACCGGCGGGGAGGACGTCATCGACCTCAACTGTGCGGCGCACTCGGCGCCCCCCGGCCTCGTCGAGTCCTACCAGCGCGCCACCGAACAGCTGCCGGCGTACCTCAGCGGGCCCGGCTACTTCCCGCTCGGGGTGCCCGCGCTGCAGGCCCGGATCGCGGCGTCCTACGAGGCCCGCGGGCTCCCGACGCTTCCCGAGCAGGTGATGGTCACCGCCGGCGCGCTGGCGGCAGCGTCGGTGGTGGCGCAGGCGTTCACCGCGCCAGGCGAGCGGGTCGTCGTCGAGTCGCCGACGTACCCCAACGCGACCCAGGCGGTCCGGCACGCGGGGGCGCGCCTGGTGGCGGCGACCGTCGACCCCGACGGCTGGGACCTCGACGCGCTGGCCGCCACGCTGCGCCAGACCTCGCCGCGCCTCGCCTACCTGATCCCGGACTTCCAGAACCCCACCGGCCAGCTGATGAGCGACACCCAGCGCGAGGAGCTCGCCCGGGCCCTGGCCCGCACCCGCACGACCGTCGTCGCCGACGAGGCCCACCAGGCGCTCGCCCTCGCGCCGGGCCTGGCCGACGACATGCCGAGCCCGCTCGCGGCCCACGCGCACGACGCGATCACCATCGGCAGTGCCAGCAAGTCGTTCTGGGGCGGATTGCGCCTGGGCTGGGTGCGCGCCCCGCTCGCCGACATGGACCGGCTGCTGCAAGCCCGCATCGGCCTCGACCTGGGCGCGCCGGTCTTCGAGCAGCTCGTGCTGGCCGACCTGCTCGACCGCGCCGACGAGGTGCTCCCGCTCCACCGCGAGCGGCTGCTCACCGGACGCGACGCCCTCGTCGCCGCCGTCCGCGAGCACCTCCCGTCGTGGCGCTTCCGCGTGCCCGACGGCGGGCTCGCGCTGTGGTGCGAGCTGCCCGATGCCCTCGGCACCGCGACGACCGCCGAGGCGGAGCGCCGGGGCGTCGTGGTCGCCCCGGGTCCGGTCTTCGCGGTGGAGGGCGGCCTCGACCGCTTCGTGCGCATCCCGTGGACCGCCTCCCCCGACGACCTCACCGAGGCCGTACGACGCCTCGCAGCCGCGTGGGAGCACGTGTCCACCGACGCAGCCCGGCCGGCAGCGCGTCGCGCTGCCGGCCGGGTGATGGTCGCCTAGCGGCGGCCTGTCAGACGAGCGTCACCAGTTGACGCGCACCTTGACGGTGCCGTTGCCCTGGAATCCCTCGACCCGCATCGTGGTGCCGGTCTTGGGCGGGTTGACGCTGTACCAGCCCGGCTTGTAGCGACCCGGGTGGGTGGCGCCGCCGTGCTCGTCGCTGCCGTACCACCACGTCTTCATGTCGTCGAAGAGCGGGACGGCCGGCTTCGACGCGACGGTGCCGGTGCGGGTCTGCACCGTGCCGTTGACGAGGTACTCCTCCTGGAGCGAGATGGCGTCGGTCGCCTCCGGGCCGAAGGTGGAGTCGTAGGACAGGAAGCGAGGACGCAGCAGCGTGCCGTCGCTCCAGTGCGTGAGCTCGGGGTGGGCGTCGATCGGCAGGATCTCCCCCGCACCCGGGTGGGTGCTCACGTTGTTGTCCCCGTACATCGTGTTCCAGTAGTTGATGAGCACGCCGTTCTGGTACGGGAAGAGCTGGACGCGGTCCGGCTGCGTCTGGAGCCAGCCGAAGTTGTACGCCGTCTTCAGCGAGGTGTCGTAGCCGTCGTACTGGCGGTTCTCGGCGATGTAGGCGTTGAAGAACTTCTCCACCTCGGTGCCGGTCGTCCGCTTGAACCCGTCGAGGACCCAGCCCTCGTCGGTCTCGGCGGTGCCGATGGGCTTGCCGTCGATCGCGATGTCGTCGACGAACAGCCCGCGCTCCACGGCGGCGACGTCGGTCCAGTAGCGCAGCCGCACGGCGTTGGTGCCGGCCGGCAGCGTGGCGGTCAGGTCGACCCAGCCACCCGAGGTGCCGGTGATGCCGTTGCCCTCGTTCTGGGTGTTCGGGTTGGTGTTCGTCGACCGGTTGGTCGGCACGGTCTTCCAGGTGGTGCCGCCGTCCGTGGAGGCCTCGAGGTAGGCGTAGTCCCAGTCGGTCTCGATGACGTAGTCGACCTTCGCGGTGAAGCTCGACCCGGTGACGCCGGTCTTCGTCATGGTCGTCCGGAGGTTGTCGCCCTCACCGGACCAGAACATCTGCTGACCGGCGAACGGCTTGCCGAGGGCGCGATCACGCGTGAGGTCGGGCAGCACGGAGACGAGTGCCTGCGCACCCCCGGTCGACGCCGGCACGTTCTTGCCGAGTCGCACCTCCTTGCGCTCGCCGGGCTGGACCAGGTCGTAGAACGGACCGTTGCCGCCCTGCTCGTCGAGCCAGCCGAGCTGCAGCAGCTCCCACACGCCCATGTCGACGGGCGCGTCACCGGTGGTGTCGCCACCGTCGCCGATGTTGGAGCCGGACGACATCAGCGTCCAGAAAGCGGTGCTGTTCTCGCCACCGCCGGTGTTGCCCGAGGTGTCGTAGAGGTCGGGCAGGCCGAGGTCGTGGGCGTACTCGTGCGCGAACACGCCGAGGCCACCGTTCTCCGGCTGGATGGTGTAGTCGCCCACCCAGACGCCGGTCGGGTTGTTGGGCACCGGGTTGGCCGCAGTGTTGCCGAGGCCGAACGCGCCGCCGTTGGAGCCGATGTTGACGCCGGTCTGGCCACCGGGGCCACCCGCCTGCAGGTTGGAGTACCAGCGGTGGCTCCAGATCGCGTCGCTGCCGTAGATCGGGTCGCTGGCAGCCTCGTCGCCGCCGGCGTGGACGATCTGGAAGTGGTCGATGAAGCCGTCGGGCTCGTCGTAGTTGCCGTCACCGTCGACGTCGTAGCGGTCCTGCTGGTCGAAGGTCTTCAGGTAGGCCCGGACCTGGTCCATCGTCTGACCGCTCTTGAGCTGGTTGTCGACCCACACGGCCATCGCGTCACGCACGAGCGCCTTGGTCGACGCGCACGAGGTGACCGCGGCTCCGAGCGGCGTGCCGCAGTAGCCACGACCGTAGAGCGCCTGGTTGTAGGGCACCTTGACCCACTCGGTCACGTCGCCCTCGATGCTGTAGCGACCCGAGGACTGGGTCTCGTAGTACTCCTTCATGCGGTTGAAGTACATGTCCTCGTAGTGCTCGCGGTTGAAGTCCTCCTGCCAGATGGTGGAGTTGTCCTTCGTCCGGTCGGGCTCGGGGATCTGGTTGTGCAGCGGGCCGTCGTAGGTCGTCGGCTGCGGCGACGGGAGCTTGAACGGCGGGGTGTCGGTGAAGCAGCCGGCACCGCACGCGGTGCTGCCGGCGCCCGGGTAGCGCTGGTTCCCGAACTCGGCGAGCACGACGAAGATCTTGTCCGTGCCCTCCCGCTCGAGCGGGATCTGCTGGCCCTTGGGCGTGCCCTTGGGGAAGGGGCTCTTGCCGCGCATCACGCGCTCGAGGGCAGCCTTGCGCTGCTCGTCGCGCTTCTCCTTGATCTTCAGCGGGTGCCGGGGCTCGTGGCCCTCCTGCGCCCGCTCGTCGGCAGGCGCCTCGAGGGCGGCCTCCGAGGCCGGGTCAGCGGCGGTGCCGGGTTCGGCGTTCGTGGGTGCGCCCATGAGCAGCCCGGCGGCCACGAGGCCGGCTGTCGTCGCGAGTGCTGCCGCCCGGGTGGTGCGGCGTGCGAGGTGTGTCAACTGGGGGGATCCCTCCTGGGAGGCAGGGAGGCCCCGGGACAGAGTTCGTCGCCCGAGACTTCCCTGAACTCAACGACCGCCGCCCGATGCGGCGATCCGACGCGGATCGTCCGTCGTGAGGTGGCTCACAGGGAAGATCCTCCACGGCAAAAAGACGGTCTCGTTACCGAACTGTGACCTGCGGGATCCCCTACGGGTGGGCGAGGGCCGGTGGCCCGGCCGGCACCCGTCGGCTCAGGAGAGGTCGACCGCGCGCGCCGAGGCCGCCTGCATGGCGGCCTCGATCTCGGCCAGCGTCTCGGCCGGGATCGCGGAGTCGACGCTGAGCGCGACGAGGGCGGCGCCGCCCTTGTCCTGGCGGGAGACCTGCATCCCCGCGATGTTGACGGCGGCGTCGCCCAGGATGCCGCCGATGACCCCGACCATGCCGGGACGGTCCTCGTAGGTGAAGAAGGCGAGGTGGGTCGTCGGCTCGATGTCGACGTCGAAGCCGTTGACCTCGACCAGCCGCTCCTTCTGCGCGATCCCCACGAGCGTGCCGCTCACCGACACCTGGGTGCCGTCGGCGAGGGTGCCCCGCAGGGTGATCAGGTTGCGGTGGTCGGGGCTCTCCGCCTCGGTGACCAGGCGCACCTCCGTGCCACGCTCGGCGGCGAGCAGCGGCGCGTTCACGTAGGAGACCTGTTCCTCGACGATGTCGGCGAACACCCCCTTGAGGGCGGCGAGCTCGAGGACCTTGACGTCGTACTCCGTGATCTCGCCGCGCACCTCGACGTCGAGCTGCTGGGCCACCTCGCCGGCGAGGGAGGTGAACACCCGGCCGAGCTTCTCGGTGAGCGGGATGCCGGGACGGACGTCCTCGGCGATGACGCCGCCCTGCACGTTGACGGCGTCGGGCACCAGCTCGCCGCTCAGGGCGAGCCGGACCGAGCGGGCGACGGCGACGCCGGCCTTCTCCTGGGCCTCGTCGGTCGACGCGCCGAGGTGGGGCGTGGCGACGACGTTCTCCAGCTCGAAGAGCGGGCTGTCGGTGCAGGGCTCGCTCGCGAAGACGTCGAGGCCGGCGGCGGCGATCTGGCCGGTCTTGAGGGCGTCGTAGAGCGCAGCCTCGTCCACGATCCCGCCGCGGGCGGCGTTGACGAGCACCAGGCTCGACCTCGCGCGGGCGAGCTGGTCGGCCCCGATCAGGCCGACCGTCTCCGGCGTCTTGGGCAGGTGGACGCTCATGAAGTCGGACTCGGCCAGCAGGGTGTCGAGGTCGACGAGGCGGACGCCCATCTGCGCGGCGCGCCCGGCCTGGACGTAGGGATCGTAGGCGATCACCTTCATGCCGAAGGCGCTGAGGCGCTGCGCGACCAGGACGCCGATGCGGCCGAGGCCGACGATGCCGACGGTCTTCTCGTAGAGCTCGATGCCGGTGTACTTCGAGCGCTTCCACTCCCCGCCGCGGAGCGCGGAGTGGGCCGGGCTGATGTGGCGGGCCGCGGCGAGCATGAGCGCGACGGCGAGCTCGGCGGCGCTGACGATGTTGGAGGTCGGCGCGTTGACGACCATGACGCCGGCCTGGGTGGCGGCCCGGACGTCGACGTTGTCGAGACCGACGCCCGCGCGGGCGACGACCTTGAGCCGCTTGGCCGCGGCGAGGGCCTCGGCGTCGACCTTGGTGGCCGAGCGGACCAGGATCGCGTCGACGTCGGCGATCGCCGGGATGAGCTCGGCGCGATCGGCACCGTTGCAGCTCCGGATCTCGAAGTCCGGGCCGAGCGCCTCGATCGTGGCAGGGCTCAGCTCCTCGGCGATGAGCACGACGGGCCGGACGGCGGGCGCGGGAGCAGGTGCGTTCACAGCGGGGTCCTCGGGTGATCAAGGGTGTGTGCGGGGACTGCACGACGCTGTGCCCGGCCCACCCTACTCGCGGGAGGGACCCGCGTCGCACCGCCCCAGCATCCGGACGTCGTACCAGGCGCCTACGATCCCGGCATGGGCGCGATGGACGACGCGGAGCTTCTCGAGGCCACGACGGTCGAGGCGTGGCGCACGTGGCTGCGCGACCATCACGAGCAGCCGCTGGGCGTGTGGCTGGTGAGCCCGCGCCGGGCTGCCGACCGCCCGTTCTCCTACGAGGACGCCGTCATGGAGGCCCTGCGCTACGGGTGGGTCGACTCGACGGTCCGTCCGGTCGACGAGCACCGCTCGAAGCAGTGGTTCGCCCCGCGCCGCAGGGGCAGCATGTGGACGCGCATCAACAAGGGACGCATCGCCCGGCTCGAGGAGGCGGGCCTGCTCGAGCCCGCCGGCGCTGCCGCGGTCGCCGTCGCCAAGGAGACGGGCATGTGGACCTTGATGGACGACGTCGAGGACGGCGTCGTCCCCGACGACCTCGCCGCCGCGTTCGACGACCACCCGGGCTCGCGCGAGCACTGGGACTCCTGGTCGCCGTCCGCGCAGAAGCTGATCCTCACGTGGATCGTGCTGGCCAAGCGACCCGAGACAAGGGCGACGAGGGTGCGGACCACCGCCGAGAAGGCGGCTCAGGGGGTCAAGTCGCAGTGACGCTCAGACGGCGCAGCCGTCCGGGCCGCACTCGTCGCCGGTCGCCAAGACCTCGATCCTGGGGTGCGACTCCGACCACGCCCGCTCCAGCACCTGCGTGAAGACCTCGGTCGGCTGCGCCCCGGAGACGCCGTACTTCTCGTCGACGACGAAGAACGGGACGCCGCTGGCGCCGTAGGCCTGTGCCTGCGCCACGTCGGCGTGCACGTCGGACTCGAACTCCCGGGAGCCGAGGACCTCCTCGACCCGCACCGCGTCGAGTCCCTCCGCCTGCGCGACCTCGCGCAGCACGGCGTGGTCGGCGACGTTGCGTCCCTCGGTGAAGTACGCCGCGAGCAGGGCCTCCTTGACCCGGCCCTGCAGCTCGTTGCCCCCCTGCTCGTGTGCGAGGTGGATCAGCCGGTGGGCATCGACGGTGTTGAGGTGCAGCGTCTGCGAGAGCCGGTAGGCCAGGCCCTCCTCGGCCGCGACCGCCTCGACCCGGTCCTGCATCTGCTGGGCGCCCTCGGGCGACTGGCCGTACTTGCGGGCCAGCATCACCGTCGTGCTCTCCGTCGGCCGGGTCGGCGCACCCGGGTCGAGCTGGAAGGAGCGCCAGTGCACCTCCACCTCGTCGGCGTGCTCGAACTCGGCCAGGGCGTTCTCGATGCGCCGCTTGCCGATGTAGCACCACGGGCAGACGACGTCGGACCAGATCTCGATCTTCACGTCGGCACCAACACGCGCCCCGAGCTGCGTGTTCCCCGCGCGGCTCAGGCCTCCTGGTGGCGCACCTTCGCCCGGCGGGCGACGTAGCTCACGGCGAAGCCCAGGACGAGGGCGAGGAGGACGCCGAGGTTGGCGTAGGCCCAGGGGCCCTCCCAGTAGGGACCGGCCGGGTCGTCGACGTAGGTGCCGAGGCCGAGGGGCTCGAGGAGGAAGCCCTGCCAGTTGTTCCACTCGGCGTCGGTCGCGAAGTTGTTCACGACCAGGCCCCAGCCGATGACCGAGGCTCCGACCATCGTCAGGACCGAGGTGACGTCGACCGAGCCGTAGCGCCCTGCCGCGTCGAACAGCGCCTCGTCGTCGTAGTCGCGCTTGCGCAGCGCGATGTCGGCGATCATGATCCCGGCCCACGCCGCCAGCGGGACGCCGAGGGTGATGAGGAAGCTCTGGAACGGGCCCAGGAAGTCCTCCGCGAAGAAGACCACCCAGATCGTGCCGAGGGTGAGGATCACGCCGTCGACGAACGCCGCCGCCGGTCGCGGGATGCGGACGCCCAGCGACAGCAGCGTCAGGCCCGAGGAGTAGATGCCGAGCACCGCGCCGCTGACGAGGGCGAGGATGGCGGCGATGAGGAACGGCACGAGGAACCACGTGGGCAGCAGGGTGCCGAGCGTGCCGATCGGGTCGGCGACGATCCCGGCGGACAGCTCCTCGGAGGAGCCCGCCAGCAGCAGCCCGAAGACCACCAGCAGGACCGGGGCGATCGCTCCGCCGAAGGTGTTCCAGCCGACGATGGCGGCGCCCGGGGCGTCGCGGTGCTGGTAGCGCGACCAGTCGGCGGCGATGTTGATCCAGCCGAGCCCGAAGCCGGTCATCACCATGACGAGCGCCCCGACCATCTGCTGCGCGCTGCCGCTGGGGATCGCGCTGACGGCCGACCAGTCGATCTCGTCGAGGGTGAGGACCACGTAGACAATCGTGGCGATGCCGGTGATCCACGTCAGCACCGACTGCATCCGCATGATCACGTGGTAGCCGGCGACGCTCGCCGAGACGATCAGGAGCGCGACGACGATGGTGGCGACCACCTGCGTCGTGGTGCCTCCCGACCAGCCGAGCTGGTCGAAGATCGTGGCCGTGGCGAGGACGGCGAGGATCGCGAGGAACGTCTCCCAGCCGATGGAGACGAGCCACGACACGACCCCGGGCAGCTTCTGGCCGTTGACCCCGAAGGCCGCCCGGCTCAGCACCATCGTGGGGGCGGAGCCGCGCTTGCCGGCGATCGCGATGATGCCGCAGAGCGCGAACGACACGACGATGCCGACCACGGTGACGACGAAGGCCTGGACGAACGAGATGCCGAAGCCCAGCACGAACGAGCCGTAGCTGATCCCGAAGACCGACACGTTGGCCGCGAACCACGGCCAGAACAGGTCACGAGGGCGCGCCGTGCGCTCGGACTCCTCGATGATCTCGATGCCGGTCGTCTCGACACCGAGGCGACGGGTCTGCTCCAGCCCCGACGCGGGCGTGGTCGTGTTGCTCATGACGGCATCGTAGGGCCGTTCGAGGTGCTGCTGGTCGAGGAAGGCGCCCTGGCGCGACCTCCTCGACCAGCGGCTCGTCGCTCGTCAGCGAGCGGAGGTGCCCTCGACGTAGTCGGAGTCGTGCGACTTGACCCAGGCCATGAGCTTGCGGAGCTCGCGACCGGTCTGCTCGATCGGGTGGCTCTCGGCCTTCTTGCGGAACTCGGTGAACTCCGGCGACCCGTTGTCCATGTCGGTGATGAAGCGGTCGGCGAACGCGCCGTTCTTGATGTCGGCGAGCACGTCCTCCATGTTCTTCTTCACCTCGGGCGTGATCACCCGCGGGCCGGAGACGTAGTCACCGAACTCGGCGGTGTCGGAGACCGACCAGCGCTGCTTGGCGATGCCGCCCTCGTACATCAGGTCGACGATGAGCTTGAGCTCGTGGAGGCACTCGAAGTAGGCGACCTCGGGCTGGTAGCCGGCCTCGGTCAGCACCTCGAAGCCGTACTGCACCAGCTGGGACGCGCCACCGCAGAGCACGGCCTGCTCGCCGAACAGGTCGGTCTCGGTCTCCTCGGTGAAGGTGGTCTTGATGCCCCCGGCGCGCAGGCCGCCGATCGCCTTGGCGTAGGACAGCGCGAGGTCCCAGGCCTTGCCGGACTCGTCCTTCTCGACCGCCACGAGGACGGGCACGCCTCGCCCGTCGACGTACTCGCGACGCACGAGGTGGCCGGGGCCCTTGGGGGCGACCATGAAGACGTCGACGCCGTCGGGCGGGGTGATGTAGCCGAAGCGGATGTTGAAGCCGTGGCCGAAGACGAGGGTGTCGCCCGGGGTCAGCGCCGGCTCGATCTCCTCGGCGTAGAGCTTGCGCTGGTGCTGGTCGGGGGCGAGGATCACGATCAGGTCGGACTCCTCGGCCGCCTCGCGCGGGGTGAGCACGCGCAGGCCCTCGGCCTCCGCCTTGTCGCGGCTCTTCGAGCCGGGCTGCAGCCCGATCCGGACGTCGACGCCGGAGTCGCGCAGGGACAGCGCGTGGGCGTGGCCCTGGCTGCCGTAGCCGATCACCGCGACGTTCTTGCCCTGGATCAGGCTCAGGTCGGCGTCGTCGTCGTAGAACATCTCAGCCACTGGGGGCTCTCCTTCATCGTTTGGTGCTGCGGAAATGTGGGGGGTCAGTTGGCGATCGCGGAGACCGGGGCGGGTACGGCGACGGGGCGGTGGGTGCGCTCGCTGATCGAGCGCGAGCCGCGCCCGATCGCGACCATCCCCGACTGCACGAGCTCGCGGATGCCGAACGGCTCGAGCACGCGGAGCAGGTCGGCGAGCTTGTCGGCGTTGCCGACCGCCTGGACGGTCACCGCGTCGGGTGCGACGTCGACGACCTTCGCGCGGAACAGCTGGACGGCGTCGAGCACCGCGCCGCGGGTGGCGGCGTCGGCGCGGACCTTGACGAGCAGCAGCTCGCGGTTGACCGACCCCGGGCCGTCGAGCTCGACGATCTTGATGACCTCGACGAGCTTGTTGAGCTGCTTGGTCACCTGCTCGAGCGGGGACTCGTCGACGTTGACCACGATGGTCATCCGCGACACCTCGGGGTGCTCGGTCGGTCCCACCGCGAGGCTGTCGATGTTGAAGCCGCGGCGCGAGAAGAGGCCGGCGATGCGGGCGAGCACGCCGGGCTTGTTCTCGACCAGGACGGACAGGGTGTGCTTGTGGCTGGTGGTGCTCATCAGATGTCGTCCTCGTCGAACTGGGGCGCCAGGTCGCGCGCGTACTTGATCTCGTCGTTGCTGGTGCCGGCGGCGACCATCGGCCACACCATCGCGTCGCGGTGCACCCGGAAGTCCACGACCACCGGCTGGTCGTCGATCGCCATCGCCTTCTCGATCGTCGCGTCGACCTCGTCGGGCGACTCGCACGCCAGGCCCACGCAGCCGTAGGCGTCGGCGAGCTTGACGAAGTCGGGGATCCGTTTGGAGTGCAGGTCTGTGTTGGAGTAGCGCTCGTTGTAGAAGAGCGTCTGCCACTGGCGGACCATGCCGAGTGACTCGTTGTTGATGATCGCGACCTTGATCGGGATGTCGTTGATCGCGCAGGTGGCGAGCTCCTGGTTGGTCATCTGGAAGCAGCCGTCGCCGTCGATCGCCCACACGGTCGTGTCGGGCATGCCGACCTTGGCGCCCATCGCGGCCGGGACGGCATAGCCCATCGTGCCGAGGCCACCGGAGTTGATCCAGGTGTTGGGGTTCTCGTAGCCGACGTAGTGGGCCGCCCACATCTGGTGCTGCCCGACGCCGGAGGCGTAGACCGCCTCGGGGCCGGCGATCGCGCCGAGCCGCTCGATGACGTACTGCGGGGCGAGCGATCCGTCAGCCGGCGTGTCGTAGCCCAGCGGGTACCTCTGCTTGAGCCCGGCGAGGAAGGCCACCCACGCCTCGTAGTCGCCGTCGGCGCCCTCGGCCGTGAGCAGCGCGACGAGCTGGGAGATGACCTCCTTGCAGTCCCCCACGATCGGCACGTCGGCGTGCCGGTTCTTGCCGATCTCGGCCGGGTCGATGTCGGCGTGGACGACCAGCGCGTTGGGGGCGAAGGAGTCGAGGTTGCCCGTGACGCGGTCGTCGAAGCGGGCACCCAGGCTGATGATCAGGTCGCTCTTCTGCAGCCCGGCGACCGCGGCGACCGTGCCGTGCATGCCCGGCATGCCGAGGTGCTGCGGGTTGCTGTCGGGGAACGCGCCACGGGCCATCAACGTGGTGACGACCGGGATGCCGGTGAGCGCTGCCAGCTGGGCGAGCTCGCGCGACGCGCGGGCCCGGATGACGCCGCCGCCGACGTAGAGCACGGGCCGCCGGGCCTCGCGGATCAGCCGGACGGCCTCCTTGATCTGCTTGGAGTGCGGCGTGGTCACCGGCCGGTAGCCGGGCAGGTGCAGCTCGGCGGGCCAGGTGAACGTCGTCTGCGCCTGCAGCGCCGACTTGGCCACGTCGACCAGCACCGGGCCGGGGCGGCCGGTCGAGGCGATGTGGAACGCCTCGGCGATCGTGTGCGGGATGTCGGCCGGGTCGGTGACGAGGAAGTTGTGCTTGGTGATCGGCATCGTGATGCCGCGGATGTCGGCCTCCTGGAAGGCGTCGGTGCCGATCATCGAGGCGCCGACCTGGCCGGTCACGGCCACCATCGGCACCGAGTCCATGTGGGCATCGGCGAGCGGCGTGACGAGGTTGGTCGCGCCGGGGCCCGAGGTCGCCATGCAGACGCCCACCCGGCCGGTCGCGGCGGCGTACCCCTGGGCGGCGTGCCCGGCACCCTGCTCGTGGCGGACCAGGATGTGCCGGATCCGCGTGGAGTCCATGAGGGGGTCGTAGGCCGGGAGGATCGCGCCCCCCGGGATGCCGAAGATGTCGGTGACACCGGCCGCCTCGAGGGACGTCACGAGGCTCTGCGCGCCCGTCACCGATCCGCTTCCCTGTGCGCCCTGCTCCGTCATGTCCTTCTCTCCCAAGTGTGCGGTGTCCGGCGATGAGCCCATGAAAAAACCCCTCGGCCCGGTGGGCGACGAGGGGTGACGCGCGTGCGTTGGCCGACTGGCCTCAGCTCACGCGTCGCGTGCGTACAAGAATCTCGGTGCGCATGCGACAACCGTCGTCGCCGGGGCGGTCCGGCGTCAAGCAAGTGTGACAGGCGTCCCAGTATCTGGAACGCGAGTCTCGCGATGTGGCCGAGGCCGGTCGACTCCGGGTCAGGAGCGGCCGGAGCGCGTGCAGACGCAGTGCCGGTTGCCGTCGGCGTCCTCGAGCACCCAGTAGGACGGCGCGAAGCGGTCGCTCACGAGGCGTCCGCCGGCCGCGATCGCCGCCTGCACGCGCCGCTCGCCGTCGTCCTCGGGGACCCACACGTCGAAGTGCCACCGCTGCTCGTGGTCCTGCTCGGGCAGGGCGGGGTCGTCCTCGCTGGGCTCGGTGGGCCCCTGGAACCACAGGCCCGGCACCTGGCCGCTCGGGTCGACCGGCTCACCGTGCTCGCCCACCTCGCCGCCGAGCAGCGCAGCGTAGAACGGCGCCAGCCGCTCCCCCGCCGCGGTGTCGAGGCCCGGCTCGATCTGGGTCAGCCCGGCCACGTCGGCCTCGACCCCCGCCTCGGCCGCGAACCCGCTGATCCGGCGGGCGAGGTCGACGTCGCGGCTGGTGACGCCGCCGACGTCGTGGCTCGAGAGGGTGACGACGACCTCCGGGTAGGTCAGCGAGACGTCCGGGTGGTGGTCGGCCTCCTCGGCCGCCGCACCGATGCGGTCGACCAGCGCCAGCCCCGTGGCGAAGTCGCCGGTGCGGAACCGGGCGCGGATGCCGGTGAGGAGCAGGCGCCAGTCGTCGAGACCGTCCGTCTCGCGGACCTGCTGCGCGGTGAGCTTCTGCTTCGGGTCGGCCATGCGGTCGACCCTGCCACGCCGCACCGACAGCGGGCCACCCCTCAGGCGAGGGTCTGGGTGATCTCCCGGGTGTCGCCGTCGACCGCGACCCGGGCGAGCGCCCCGTTGACCAGCGGCAGGTGCGGCGGCACGTGCCCGATCTCGAGGTCCCACACGATCGGCAGGTCGAGGCGGCCGAGGGCGTCGAGCACCGCCTCCCGCTGGGTCAGGTCGGCGTGGTCGGGCGCGTTGGTGCGACCGACCAGCACGGCGGCCGCCCGGTCGAACCACCCCGCCAGCCGCAGGGAGTGGAGGTAGCGGCAGATGTTGACCGCGTGCTCCTCGCACGCCTCGACGTAGACGATCGTGGGCTCGTCCAGGCCCTCGGCCCACGCCCGCACGTCGCCGTACGGCGTGCCCGCGAGGTTCGCGATCGTCTCCGCGCAGCCGCCGACCAGCCGGCCGGTGACGTCCAGGCGACCGCCGCCCTCCACCTCCCAGCCGCCCTCGCCGACGTGTCTCCACTCGGTGGCGCGCACGTCCTCCTCGAACCTCACCCACTCGGCGACGAGGCCGGAGTCGCGCTGCACGAACGGGCCGGGTCCACCGGCGAGGTCGAGCCAGTGCAGCAGGCCGTCGGGGACGGCGTACGGCGTGTCCGCGAGGTTGTCGCCGTGGAGGGTCGCCCAGCCGAGGCGCGTGGTGAGGGGCACGAGGACGGTGGACATGTCCGAGTAGCCGACGAGCCAGGTGGGCTCGGCGTCGGCGAGGGCGTCCCAGTCGAGCAGGTCGACCATGTCGATCGCGGTCTCGCCGCCCCACGGGGGCACGACGCAGTGGATCGCGGGGTCGGCGAGCATCCGGGTCAGCTCGGCCGCGCGCTGCTCCGCCGGGGCCGAGGTGAGGCCGTCGCCGTAGAGGCACTCCCCCACCACGACGTCGTACCCACGTCCGCGCAGCCAGTCGAGGCAGAAGTCGATCCGCGCCGCCGAGGGCCCCTCGACGCCGGCGGACGGCGCGGTCACCGCGACGCGGTCGCCGGGGCGGAGCGGGGCCGGGAAGCGGAGTGGTCGGGCCATGACCCGAGTCTGTCACTGTGTGTCCATGGGTTTCGGTGACGCCGTGCAGCAGGCCATCCACGCAGGGACCGGCGTCCCGCGGCTCTACGTCGCGGCGACCAGGGCGGGCCTCGGCCCCTCGGACGCGTTCGAGGTGCTGCGCATCTCGCAGGCCGCCCTGCAGGCGGCCGCGAGGCACGGGCGCGGGATCCCCGGTCGCACCAACGCGATGCGGCACTTCATGTGGCAGGCGGTCCTCACCGCGCGCTTCGGGCTGGAGACCGCCCGGTCGATCGCCGCCGCGCAGGAGGCCGGCACCCCGAACCGGCGTGACTCCCGGGTCGACGAGCACAACAACGCGGCCGGGCAGGCCTACGGGTCCGAGCACGCCTCGGACCTCGCTGGGCTGACGCCGTCGGAGGCGATGACCAGCCTGGTGCCCGTGGCGCTGGGCCTGTGGGAGAGCGGGGAGCTGGTCTGGGTCATGCCCAGGTCGTGAGGCCCTCGCGGTCGTGCTCGCCGCCCGGCCACACCGCGCGCACCACGCCCGCCGCCGCGAGCGCCTTGCGGCAGCCCGGGCACGGCGGGTCGGTGATGTAGGCGGTCGCGCCCTTCGTGTCGCGCGTCGCGAACAACAGGGCGTTGACCTCGGCGTGGATGGCGATGCAGAAGCCCTCCGTGCCCGGCCGGTCGTAGTCGCCCAGCCCGGGCACGACGTCGTACCTGAGCTGCCCGCGCGGGCACGCCCCGGCCAGGCAGTCGTCCTCACCCGGCGCCGCCCCGTTGTAGCCGGTCGCGATGATGCGGTGGTCGATGGTGAGGACCGCGCCCACGCGGCGACGCGTGCACTTGGCCCGGGCGGCGACGGCGTCGGCGATGCCGAGGAAGTAGTCGTCCCAGCCGGGGACGGTCTGCAGGTCGCTGCTCACGGGAGCACAGACTGCCCGATCTCGCCGGGGTTGTAGGCGACTTCCCAGCGGAAGCTGTCGGGATCGGCGAAGTAGCCGGTGTAGCCGCCCCAGTCCCGCTCGACCGGCTCGCCGATCTCCTTGGCGCCGGCGGCGGCCGCCTGCTCCAGGACGGTGTCGACGCCCCGCTTGGTGGCGACGTTGTGGGCGAGGGTGATGGGGGGTACGCCGCCGCGCGCGGGGTGGTGGCCGACCTCGTCGACGAAGAAGGACTCGGCCCAGAGGCTCAGCACCACCTTCTCCGCGACCCGGAACATGAGCACCTCCCCGGCCTCGTGCAGCTCGGGCTCCCAGCCGAGGCCGTCGACGTAGAACTTCCGGGAGGCCTCGAGATCGGTCACGACGAGGGTGATGAAGCTGACGCGCTGGTCCATCTCATGCCTCCTGCTGCTGGTCGGGCGCCGGCGGTCGGGCTGCCAGGCGCGTGCGCTGGCGGCCCGTGTCGTCGAAGTTGTCGTCATCGAGCCACGCGTCGAGCGCCGCGCGCACGCGCGGCCACTCGAGGTCGGTGATCGAGAACCAGTCGGTGTCGCGGTTGCGGCCCTTGTAGACCAGGGCGTTGCGGAACCGGCCCTCCCAGATGAAGCCGAGCCGGATCGCGGCCCGGCGCGACGGGGCGTTGAGGCTGTCGCACTTCCACTCGAGACGGCGGAAGCCGAGGTCGTCGAAGACGTGGCGCATGAGCAGCGCCATCGCCTCGGTCGCGGCCCGGCTGCGCTGCAGCTGCCGCCCGAAGATGATCCCGCCGACCTCGATCGAGCCCGTCGCCGGATCGATGCGCATCAGCGAGCATAATCCGACGGCCGCGTCGACCTCGCGTGCCACGATCGCGAAGGACACCACCGCCGGCGCGTCGACCATGTTCTCGACGATCGCGGCCAGCTCCTCGCGCGTGCGTGGCCGCTCCCAGACGGAGTAGGTCCACAGCGGGTCGTCCGCCTCGCGGCACAGTGCGGTGAACAGGTCGTCGACGTGCTGCAGCCCGATCGGCTCGAGCCGGACCCCCCGGCCCTCGAGCACCACGTCCTTCGCCGGCGCGGTCGCCCCCGTCCACTCGACGGGTCGCCCCAGCGGCTGGCCGTGGTCGTTGGTCGACCGGGTCCGGGTCGCCGAGAGCCGCACCCCCACCGGACCGGTCATCGCAGCGCCTCCGCCACCGCGGCGATGCCGCGCTCGACCTCGTCGAAGGAGGTGGACAGCGGGGACAGGCCGATCCGCAGGCCGCCGGGGTCGCGGTAGTCGGGGATCACGTCGCGCTCCCACAGCACCGCGGTGACCTCACGCATCCGTTCGTGGTGCAGCGTGACGTGACCGCCGCGCCGGTCGGGGTCGCGTGGCGAGGCGAGGGTGACCTCGGGCAGGGTCGCATCGGCGAGCTCGACGGCGTACGACGTCAGGGCGACGGACTTGGCGCGGATCGCCTCGATGCCGGCCTCCTCGACCAGCTCGAGCATGTCGCGCATCGCCACCATCCCGAGGATCGGCGGGGTGCCGGAGATGAACCTGCGGATGCCGGGCGCCGGGGTGTAGCCCGGTCCCATCAGGAACGGGTCGGCGTGGCCCATCCAGCCCTGGATCGGCTGGGTGAGCACGTCCTGGAGGCGTGCGTTGACGTACCCGAAGGCCGGGGAGCCCGGTCCGCCGTTGAGGTACTTGTAGGTGCAGCCGACGGCCAGGTCGGCGCCCCACTCGTCGAGGGCGACGGGCACGGCGCCGGCGGAGTGGCACAGGTCCCACAGCACCAGCGCGCCGGCGTCGTGGCTGATGCGCGTGAGCTCCGGCGCGTCGGCGAGCCAGGCCGAGCGGTAGGCGACGTGGTTGAGCACGACGAGGGCGGTGCGCTCGCCTACCGCCTCGCGGAGCTGGTCGGCGGTGACGCCCTCGGCCGTGTCGACCTCGATCCACCGCAGCGTGAGCCCGCGCTCGGCAGCGATGCCCTCGGCGACGTAGCGGTCCGTCGGGAAGTTGTCGGTGTCGATGACGATCTCGGTGCGGCCGGGATCGGTGCGCACCGCGTGGTCGACGGCGGCACGCATCAGCTTGTAGAGCCACACCGTGGTCGAGTCACCGACCGCTGTCTGCCCCGCCGCGGCACCGAGGCATATCCGGGCCAGGTCGTCGCCGAGCGTCGTCGGCAGCTCCATCCACTGCTCGTCCCAGCCACGGATCAGGCGGCCGCCCCAGTCGTTCTCGACGAACGCTCCGAGCCGTTCGGCCGTCGCGGCGACGGGTCGGCCGAGGGAGTTGCCGTCGAAGTAGACGAGGTCGCTCGCGGCACCGACGAAGCGGTCGCGGAAACGGGCGAGCGGGTCGGCGGCGTCGAGCTCGGCTGCGCCGGGATGGATCGGAGTGGTCACCACGGCAACCTATCGGCCGCCCGTTCCGTGCGGTGGGTCCGGCCGGGCGTCAGTAGCAGACCGCGCCGTGGGCGGCGCTCTGGACGACCTTGCGGTACTTGCCGAGGACGCCACGGGTGTACTTCGGCGGCAGCGGCTCCCAGCCCTCGGCCCGCGCGGCCAGCTCGGCCTCGTCGACGTGGACGTCGAGGGTCATGTTGGCGACGTCGAGGGTGATCTGGTCGCCGTCGCGCAGGAACGCGATGGGACCGCCGTCGCTCGCCTCGGGGGCGATGTGGCCGACGCAGAGGCCGGTGGTGCCGCCGGAGAAGCGACCGTCGGTGATCAGCAGGACGTCCTTGCCGAGGCCGGCCCCCTTGATCGCCCCCGTGATGGCGAGCATCTCGCGCATCCCGGGACCGCCCTTGGGGCCCTCGTAGCGGATGACGACGACGTCGCCGGCGGTGATGGCGCCCTCGGCGAGCGCGTCGAGCGCCTTGCGCTCGCCGTCGAAGACCCGAGCCGTGCCGGTGAACGTCGAGTCGTCGAAGCCTGCGCTCTTCACGACCGCCCCCTCGGGAGCGAGCGTGCCCTTGAGGATGGTGAGTCCGCCCGTCGCGTGGATCGGCCGGTCGAGCTGGCGCAGGATCTCGCCGTCGAGCGGCTTCGGGTCGAGGTCGGCGAGGTTCTCGGCCATCGTCTTGCCGGTGCAGGTGAGCACGTCGCCGTGGAGGTGGCCGCCGTCGAGCAGGGCGCGCAGCAGCACCGGGATGCCGCCGACGCGGTCGAAGTCGGTCCACACGAAGCGGCCGAACGGCTTCATGTCGGCCAGGTGCGGGACCGTGCGGCCGATGCGGGTGAAGTCGTCGAGCGTCAGGTCGACCTCGGCCTCGCGGGCGATGGCCAGCAGGTGGAGGACGGCGTTCGTCGAGCCGCCGAGCGCCATCGCCATCGCGATCGCGTTCTCGAAGGCGGGGCGGGTCATGATCTGGCGGGCGGTGATGCCCTGGCGCAGCATGTTGACGACCGCCTCGCCCGACTTGTGCGCGAAGCCGTCACGCCGGCGGTCCACCGCTGGCGGGCTCGAGCTGCCGGGCAGGGACATGCCGAGCGCCTCGGCGACGCTGGCCATCGTGTTGGCGGTGTACGCCCCGCCGCAGGCGCCCTCGCCCGGACAGATCGCGCGCTCGATCTCGTCGACCTTCTCGCGGGTGATCTTGCCGGCCAGGCAGGCACCGACGGCCTCGAATGCGTCGATGATGGTGACGTCCTTGCCGTCCACCTGGCCCGGCATGATCGTGCCGGCGTAGAGGAAGACGCTGGCCAGGTCGAGCCGCGCGGCGGCCATGAGCATCCCCGGCAGCGACTTGTCGCAGCCGGCGAGGAGCACGGAGCCGTCGAGGCGCTCGGCCATCATCACCGTCTCGACCGAGTCGGCGATGACCTCGCGGCTGACGAGCGAGAAGTGCATGCCCTCGTGGCCCATCGAGATGCCGTCGGAGACCGAGATCGTGCCGAACTCCAGCGGGAACCCGCCGCCCGCGTGCACCCCGTTCTTCACGGCCTTGGCGAGCCGGTCGAGGGACAGGTTGCAGGGGGTGATCTCGTTCCAGCTCGACGCCACACCGATCTGGGGCTTCTCCCAGTCGTCGTCGCCCATGCCCACGGCGCGCAGCATGCCCCGGGCCGCAGCCTTCTCGAGCCCGTCGGTGACGTCGCGGCTGCGGGGCTTGATGTCGGGTCCGTCGGCTGCGTGAGTCATGCCTGCAGGCTAGTGGTCGCGTCCTGCTTCCTCGGCCGGTGTCTCATCGCGGTCGCGGAGGGTGGGTCAGGCCGCCGGCCGCTGGAACCGTGCCTCCCGTCGCTCGTCCAGGAAGCGCACCTCGGCGGCCAGCTGCCCCAGCGCCGGATGGTCGTCCGGAGTGCCGTGCAGCTCGCGCTCGACCCGCTTCCAGAACGACGAGAGGCGGTAGCGCACCGCCGGGTCCCCCGTCCGCCTCGACCTGTCACGACAGGCGAAGGCCTCGACGGACGTCATGGCCCGCAGGCGCCGCGGGACCCACCATCCCGTCGCCCGCAGGTCGACGTGCGCCGGGTAGCGGCTGCCCCCGTGGGTGCGAGCGCCGTCGGCACGCATCGGCCCGACCTCCTGCCCGTCCTCGTCGAGGACGGTCGCGCGCAGCCTGGCGAGCTGCAGCAGCCGCTCGACCACACACGCACGCGGGCTCGTACGACCTGTCTCCCACCGCGCCACCACCGACTGCGACACCTTCAGGATCGCGGCCAGGCCACGCTGGGAGACGTTGAGGATGCGCCTGACCCGGCGGACCATGCCGGGGATCCCGCCGTCGAACGGACCCATGAACCAGTAGTCGCGCTCGGCCTGCGACCGGTTGGCCAGGCAGTCCCAGGTCGCCGCGTCGTCCTGCGCCGTACCAGCCTGCTGCTCCTCGTCCTGCTGACCCACCCGTTCCATGGCCCCGCCTCTCCGTACCGGCACCCGCGGTCGGGCGCCCCGTACTCCCAGCCCAGCGGTCAGCACCCACAACGGTCAGCCGTCGTCCACAGACGCCGTTCCCGTGCCCGCGAGGAACCGGGCTGTGGATGCTGTGTGGCCCGATCCGGGCAGCACCGGTTCACGAGGTCACCCCCGCTGGCCCGCCCTTCCCGCCCGTGCTTGCCCATGAGTCGCTCAGGGACTCACCGGCAAGAGGCGAGGCGTACGAGTGCGAGCGGGGCAACGGGGCCTTGAGTCGCTGGGAGACTCACCGGCCAGTGCGGGCGACGGGGCGGTCAGGCGCCCCGCTCGGCCTGGGCCTTGAGGTCGGCGAGTCCGCGGTCGAAGTCCTTGGCGATCGCCTTGTCGAAGAAGAGCTTGCCGCCCACCGACATGATCGCGCTGCGGGTGCCGGTCATCGTCCAGGTGACGTCGGTCGCCTCGCCGACCGGTGCGAGGTCGAAGCGGGTGACGTTGGTGGCCTTGAAGGGCTTGAGGAAGACCAGGTCGACGACGACCGAGGTCGCGGTGGACCCGGTCATGGTCATCTCGCCCTCGCCGGCCTTCCTGTTGCCGGCCCAGCGGTACGTCGAGCCGACACCGTGGTCCGGGCCCGAGTACTGCCGGTCGAGGCCGGGGTCGAGCCCCTCCCAGGGCGACCACTTCTGCCATTCGCGGAAGTCGTCGAGGAGGGCGTGGATCCGGTCCGGGGACGCCTGGATGCGGGTGCTCCGCGAGAGGGAGAAGTCGGCCATGGCGCGAGGGTAGACCTCAGCGGGGGCGCGGCGTGGGCGTCACGTCAGATCCGCGCGGCACGGACCACGAGGACGTCAGGGAGGTCCTTGTGGATCTCCTGCCACGACGCTCCCTCGTCGGGCGAGGCCCAGACGCCGCCGTTGCGGCCGCCGAAGTAGAGGCCGTGCTGGTCGTGGTCGTCGGCGCAGAGGGCGTCGCGCATGACGGCCGTGTAGTAGCCGTCGGGCAGGATCCCCTCCCCGAGCGGCTCCCAGGTCGAGCCGGCGTCGGTGGTGCGGTAGACCCGCGCCTTGCCGTCCACCGGCCAGCGGGCCTCGGCCCCGGTGATCGGGAAGTTGTAGGCCGTGCCGGCGCGGTGGGGGTGGGCGACCATCGCGAAGCCGAACTCGGTCGGCAGCCCCGGGGCGATGTCCTGCCAGGACGCGCCCCCGTCGTCGGAGCGGTAGACGCCACCGTGGTTCTGCAGGTAGAGCCGCTCGGGGTCCACGGCGTCCCGCGCGACCTTGTGCACGCACTGGCCGAACTCGGGGTAGTTGCGCTCACCGGGGAAGAACTCCGCCTTCACGCCGGTGTTCGACGGCGCCCACGACGAACCGCCGTCATCGGTGACGTACACCCCGCCCGTGGACAGCGCCGCCAGCACGCGTGAGGGGTCCGACGGGTGCGGGAGGATCGTGTGGAACGCCTGGCCGCCGAAGCCCGCGTTCCACTCGGGGCGGTGCGGGTGGTCCCACAGGCCGCGGACGAGCGAGAAGGTCTCGCCCCGGTCCTCCGAGCGGAAGACCGCGCCGGGCTCGGTGCCGGCCCAGACCACGTTGTCGTCGCCGTCCGCCGACGGGCCGGGCGTCAGCTGCCACACGCGGGCCAGGGTGGCGCCCGTGTCCTCGGGGAAGCGGGCGGCGCCGTTCGGCGTCTCGTCCCAGGTGGCCCCGAGGTCGTCGGAGCGCCAGACCTGCGGGCCGAGCCAGCTCGACGAGGCGCCCGCGAGCAGCCGCGGCGTGCTGCCGCGGGTGTCGATCATGACGGAGTAGACCTGCTCCATCGGGAAGTGCGGCCCCGTCCAGTCCCACGACGTGCGGGCCTCGTCCGACGTCCCGAGCCACATGCCCTTGCGGGTTCCGACCATGAGCAGCGTGCGCGACATCGGGCCTCCACGGCGGCGGGTTGGATGACTATTCCGATTAGGAACACTACTCTCGAGGAGCGATGAGTCAAGACGTCCCGGTGACGGGCTACGCGATCCTCGGCCTCCTCACGTTCGGCGACGAGCTGACGGGGTACGAGATCAAGCAGCGCGCCGACATCACCCTCCGCTTCTACTGGGTCTCCCCCGCGATGAGCCAGATCTACACCGAGCTGCGACGCCTCACCGGGCTCGGGCTGGTGCGGGCCGACGCGCGAGCGGACGGCGGCCGCGAGGTGACGACGTACGCCATCACCGACGCCGGCGAGCGGGCGCTGAAGGAGTGGATGGACCGGACGCCCGCCGGCTTCCCCGTCCTCAAGCACACGGTGCTGCTGCGGCTGCTGATCGGGCACGCGAGCGAGCCCGGGCAGACCCGGCGCATGCTCCTGGACTACCTGGCCGAGCTGGAGCGGGCCACGACCGACCTCACGGAGGTGCGGGAAGCCCTGCGGGGGGCGGACCGGCCGGGCGAGCCGTTCCGGTTCCCCTCGCTGGTCGCGGACTGGGGCCTCGACTACTTCGCCGCCGAGGGCCGTCACGCACGCCGCGCGCTGGACAGCCTCGAGGACGGCGAGCCTCGCTGAATAGTCTTGCCGGGTGACCCAGCGACCGAGCTCGACCCTGCTCGGACCGGTCGGCCTCGTCCTGGTCGGGATCCTCTCGGTCCAGGTCGGCGCGGCGATCGCCAAGGGCCTGTTCGGGGAGATCTCCCCGACCGCGATGGTGTGGCTGCGCCTGGTGACGAGCGCGCTCGTGCTCGCCGTGGTCGCCCGGCCGCGGTTCTCCGGCCGCACGCGGCACGACTGGCTCGTCGTGCTCGCCTTCGGGGGCAGCCTCGCGACGATGAACTGGGCGATCTACCAGTCGTTCTCCCGGATCCCGCTCGGCATCGCGGTGACGATCGAGTTCATCGGCCCGCTGTCCCTGGCCCTCCTCGGCTCGCGGCGGGCGCGTGACCTGGTGTGGGTGCTGCTGGCCGGCATCGGGGTCGCCCTGCTCGGCTTCCAGCGGACCGGGCTCGACCTGGCCGGCGTCGGGTACGCCCTGCTCGCCGGCGCCGCGTGGGCGGCGTACATCCTGCTCAGCGCGAGCACCGGGCGGCGGTGGGCCGGGTTCGACGGGCTCGCCGTGGCGAGCATCGTCGCGGCGGTCGCGATGACGCTGCCGGCGCTGCTGAGCGCGGGTACGTCGCTGTGGGACGGGCGCGTGCTCCTGATCGGTGCGCTCGTGGGGGTGCTCAGCTCGGTCATCCCCTACAGCTGCGAGCTCGTCGCGCTGCGCAGCCTGCGGCCTGCGGTGTTCGGCATCCTGATGAGCCTCGAGCCGGCCGCTGCGGCGCTCGCCGCGATCGTGGTGCTGCAGGAGCACCTGTCGCCCCTCCAGTGGCTGGCCATCGGCTGCGTCGTCGCCGCGTCGATCGGGGCCACCCGCTCCGGGTCGGCCCCCGGTGAGCCCCCCGGCCATCGCGGCGAGGAGCATTCGGCCGCACCCGGCACACTGGCCACATGACGGGGGCGACATGACGAGCGGCCGCACACGATCGCGTCTGGCCGTCGGCGCGCTGGTCCTCACGCTCGGAGCCGCGTCCGGATGCTCCTCCGACGGCACCGACGCCGAGCCGATCCCCCGTGTCACCCAGCCCACCGACCTGCCGAGCCAGCCGACTCCCACGGACGGCCAGACCGACGGCGAGTCCGCGCCCGGCGCGCCGCCGGGGACCCGCGGCGGGCCGCCGGAGGTCGTCGACACGCTCGTCCGGGGGCTCGAGGTCCCGTGGGGCGTGGACTTCCTGCCGGACGGCGACGCCGTCGTCACGGAGCGGATCTCCGGTCGGGTGGACCGCGTCTCGGCGGACGGCGAGGTGACGCCCCTCGGCACGCTCCCGGACGCCGTCCCCCAGGGCGAGGCCGGCCTCCTCGGCGTCGCGGTGTCCCCGGACTTCGTCACCGACCAGACGCTGTTCTTCTACCTGACGACCGGCACCGACAACCGCGTCGTCCGCACGCGGCTCGACGGCTCGCGGCTAGGAAGGACGACGGTCGTCCTCGACGGCATCCCCGCCGGCTTCATCCACGACGGCGGCCGGATCGCCTTCGGCCCCGACGGCGACCTCTACGTGACGACCGGCGAGACCGGTGACCCCGAGCTCGCCCAGGACCCGCGGAGCCTGGCCGGCAAGATCCTCCGCATCACCCCCGACGGCGAGCCCGCCCCCGGCAACCCCGACCCCGACTCCCCGGTCTGGTCGCTGGGCCACCGCAACGTGCAGGGCCTCGCGTGGGACGACGAGGGACGCCTGTGGGCCTCCGAGTTCGGCGACTCGACGTGGGACGAGCTCAACCTCGTCGAGAAGGGCGGCAACTACGGCTGGCCGCGTGTGGAGGGGGCCGGCGGCGGGTCGTCGTACATCGACCCGCAGCTCGTGTGGCCGGTCGACCAGGCCTCGCCGAGCGGGCTCGCCTTCGCGGACGGCCACCTGTGGATGGCCGGCCTGCGGGGCCAGCGCCTGTGGCGCATCCCGGTGTCCGCCGGCGGACAGGCGGCGAAGCCCCGGGCGTTCCTCACCGAGGAGTACGGACGGCTGCGCACCGTGGCCGCCGCACCCGACGGCCTGCTGTGGCTGACGACCTCCAACCGCGACGGGCGCGGTGAGCCCACGCAGGCCGACGACCGGATCCTCCTCGTCCGGCCCTGACCCGCGTCGGCGGCCTCAGCCCGGACGTACGACGGCGCGGCGGGCGGCGCGGCGCAGCGTGGTGAGGATCGCCGGTCCGAGCACGGCGATCGCGATGCCGGTGGTGATCGCCCGCCCGGTGTCCCAGCCGCCGGTCGACGTCAGGAGCGTGTAGACGAGGAACCGGTGCGCGTTCTCCAGCACCGGCGCACCGGCGACGTAGGCCAGCGCCCCCTCGTGCCCGGGAACCACGATGCCCAGGGTGAACGGCCAGAAGCTCAGGTTCATCAGCATGCCGTAGAGGTAGGACGCGACCACCGCGTAGGCGATCAGCATCACGATCTCCGCGCGGCCGGTCACCCGCCGCGGCAGCAGGCCCGCGCCCATGCCGACCCAGGCCGCGCACATCATCTGGAACGGCAGCCACGGCCCGACGCCCGCGGTCAGCAGCGCCGAGGCGAACAGCGACGTGCAGCCGAGCACGAAACCGAACCCGGCCCCGAAGACGCGACCGCCCAGCACGAGGAGGAAGAAGACCAGCTCGATGCCGGCGGTCCCGGCGCCGAGGCCACGCATCACCGCGTTGATCGCGGAGAGGACCCCGAGGACGGCCAGCACCCGGGAGTCCATGCCGCCCTCCCCCATCTCGGCGAGCACGACGACCATCACGAGCGGGAGCAGGGCCAGGAAGATGAACGGTGGCTCGACCCGGTCACCGGGCTGGGCCACCAGCAGCAGCGGCCAGCACAGCATCATCAGGCCGCCGAGCGAGGCGAGGACCAGCACCGCGGCCGTCCGCGGGCCGATCGGGAGGGCGACCGCCGGCGGGGTCGACGTCCGGGTGCGCTCGAGGATGCTCATGGGCGTCCCGCTCCCGTGCGCGCCAGTGCCGCGGCGACCTCCTCGACCACCAGCCACGGCGGTCCGAGGACCTTGGTGACCTGCGGCGCGAATGACGGCGACTCGGCGAGCACGCGTCGCGGCGTGCCCTGCGAGACGATCTCGCCCTCGGCCATCACGACGACCTCGTCCGCGACGTGAGCGGCGAACTCGACGTCGTGCGTGGCGAGGAGGACCGCGTGGTCGTCGGCGGCGAGGTCGGCGACGATGCGCGCCAGCTCCGCCTTGCCGGCGTAGTCGAGGCCGCGGGTCGGTTCGTCGAGCAGCACGACCGGGGGACGGGCGGTGAGGATGATGGACAGCGCGAGCGCGAGCCGCTGCCCCTCCGAGAGGTCACGCGGGTGGACCGTCTCGTCGATCCCCGGGGCGAGCCGGTCGAGGAGCCCCCGGCAGGTCCCGGGCTCGGCCTCGGCCCCCGCGTCGGCGGCGGCGCACTCCTCGGCGACCGTCTCGAGGTAGAGCAGGTCGGCGGCGGTCTGCGGCACGAGCCCGACGCGCGGACGCCGTTCGGAGGGCGCCAGCTCGGACGGGTCGTCGCCGGCGACGTCGACCGTCCCCGAGCGTCGCCTGCCGGTGCCCTGCAGCGCCCAGATCAGGCTGGACTTGCCGGAGCCGTTGCGACCCATGAGGACCGTGACCTGCCCCGACGCCAGCGTGAGGTCGACCCCGCGGACGGCGACGTGCGAGCCGTGGACCACGGTGACGCCCCGTGCGGCGAGCAGCGGCTCGGCTGCCGACGCCGACGTCGGCTCGGGCGGTGCCACGTCGGGCAGCGACCGGGCCAGGCGACGTGCGTCGCGCACGGTCAGGGGCAGCGGGTCCCAGCCGACGAGGCGGCCGAGGTGGACGAGCGGCGGCGCGACCGGCGAGTCGACGAGGATCCGGTGCGGCTCGTCGACCCGGATGCCACCGTCACCGGTGACGAGGCAGATGCGGTCGGCGAACGGGACCACGCGCTCGAGCCGGTGCTCGGCGAGGAGGACGGTCAGGCCGAGGTCGTGGACCAGGCGGGTGATGGTCGCCAGGACCTCCTCGGCCGCGGTCGGGTCGAGGGCGGAGGTGGGCTCGTCGAGGACCAGCACGCGCGGGTGGGTGGTCAGCACGGCCCCGATGGCGACGCGCTGCTGCTGCCCGCCCGAGAGCGTGCGCAGGTCGCGCGAGCGCAGGTCGGCGATGCCCAGCAGGTCGAGCGTCTCCTCGACCCGGCGACGCATGGTCTCCGGGGCGGTCCCGAGCTGCTCCATGCCGTACGCCAGCTCCTCCTCGACCGTGTCGGCGACGAACCCGGCGAGCGGGTCCTGGCCGACGTAGCCGACGAGGTGCGCCCGCTCCCGTGGCGGCTGGTCGACGATGCTCTGCCCGTCGAGGAGGACGTCGCCGGTGAGCACGCCGCCGGTGAAGCGCGGCACGAGGCCGGTGACGATGCCGAGGAGCGTGGACTTGCCGACGCCGGTCCGGCCGGACACGAGGACCAGCTCGCCCTCCTCGAGCGAGAGGTCGACGCCGGCCAGCACCTGGTGCTGGTCGTAGCGGAAGCCGATGTCGCGCAGCTCGATCACACCGTGGCCGTTCACGCCATCACCTCGCGTCGGACCGGGGCGGTGGCCGGGACGGGGGTCGCGACCGCGGGAAGGGCGCCGAGGACGCCCAGCGCGAGGGCGAGCGGCGAGAGGTACGGGACGACGTCCACGCCGGGGTAGGCCACGACGACCTGCGTGTGGCTGACGTACCAGCCGAGCACGGCGACGGCGACGCCGACACCCACGGTCAGGAGCTCGGCCCCCCGCCACGCGTCGGGCCGGTAGCGGGTGCGCTGCACCCGCCGCCCGGCGCTCGCGAGTCCGACGACCGCGACCGCCACACCCGCGGCGAGCATCGGCAGCGCGAGGACCTGCGGGGCGGTGGGGTCCAGCCAGGCGTACGTCCCGACGCAGATGCCGGTCAGGGCGAGCAGCAGCAGGGACCCGGTCACCCACCGCTCCCGCACGCTCGCGCCCCCGGAGCGGCCGTAGCCGCGGGTGTCCATGCCGGCCGCCAGGGACAGCGAGCGCTCGAGCGCGTCCTCGAGGACCGGCACCAGGAAGCGCCGGAGCCGTCCGACGCCGCTGGTGGCGCCGCCGCGCAGCGCCTGCGCCGCCCGGACCCGGCGCGCACTCTCCGCGAGCTGGGGGAAGATCGTCACCGCGACGACGAGGGCCGTGCCGATCTCGTAGAGCGCCGGCGGCACGGAGGCGAGCACGCGCTTGGGGTTGGCCAGCGAGTTGGCGGCGCCCACGCAGATGATGATCGCGGCGAGCCGGAGCCCGTCGTACAGGCCGGCCAGCGCGGCCTCGCTGGTGACCGGGCCGAGCAGCCGGATGCCCGCCGCCCAGTCCGGCAGCGGGATCTCGGGCAGGTCGAGGAGCACGTGGCCGATCTCCTGGCCTCCGAAGACGATCCGGAAGACCACACGCATCACGACGGTGAACAGCGCGAGCAGCACGTAGAGCCGGAACGACCGGCCGAAGGGGTGACCGGACCGACGCGCCATCACCACCACCGTCGCCGACCCCATGATGAGGAGCAGCAGCAACGGGTTGGTGGTGAGGGAGGCCGCCGTGGCCAGCCCGATCGCCCAGGCCCACCAGGCGAGCGGATGCAGGTCACGCGGCAGTGCCGTCGGTCCGGTCACGGCGCGTCAGACCCCCCGTCTACGACGCGCCACGACCGCGCTCCCCGCGATGGCGACCACGAGGAGCCCGAGCACGCCCCAGGTGAGGGCCGCCGGCACCCGGGCAGGAGTGCCCGCCTGCGGGTCGGTCGCCTCGGAGGACGCGCTCGGCACTGAGTCCCCCGGAGACTCAGCGGCGGAACCGGAGGCGTCGCCCCCGGAGCTGGACGGTGAGTCGCTGGGAGACTCACCGCGGTCGGAGCCCTTGTCGGACGCCTTGTCGGACGCCTTGTCGGCTCCCTCGTCGGCCCCCTTGTCACCCTTGCCGTCGCCGGTCTCCCCGGCCCCTCCCGGGCCGGCGCTGCGCTGTGAGTCTCCTGGAGACTCACTGGCAAGGGGCGCCTGGGAGGGCGTCCCGGACGCGGACGGAGACGCCGACGAGGACGTCGACGGGCTGGACGAGGGGCTCGACGAGGGGCTGGAGCCCGAGCCGCCGGAACCACCCGAGCCACCGGACGGCGAGGACGGGCTGCTGGGCTGGGACCCACCGCCCGCGCCGGAGCCCGACCCCGAACCGCCGCCGCCGCCACCCGACCCGCCACCCGAGCCGCCGCCCGGGCTGGGCGAGGAGGTCGGGGACGACGTCTGCGACGGGAAGGACGTGGGCGAGGGCGAAGGGGTCGAGCTGGGGGTCGACGTCTTCGTCACCGGAGGAGCGACCCCCGGTGGAACGCTGGACCCGGCGGCGCGGTCCTGCTGCCACGACCAGGCGACCGAGCCCCCGGCCGGGACGGTCAGCGACCCCACGCCGTAGGACGAGTACGTCCACGACGCCGTGGACCCGTCGGCCCACCACAGGCCCCAGTAGGCGTTGGCCGGCGAGGCGTTGACGCACGGGTCGCTGGCGGGGACCCCGTTGACGCGGCACACGAACCCGGGCTGGCGGGTCGCATAGGTGATCCCGACCCCGACCGAGGCGAAGATCGCCGCGGCGCTCTTGCCGCCACCGTCGGCCGAGCAGGCGGTGACCATGCCGCCCCCGAGCTCGCGGTAGTCGACCACGACGCTGACGCCGCCCGAGGAGGCACACGTGGCGGCGCTCGCCGCCGGGGCCGACCCGAGGGCGAGCCCCGGGGCGGCCACCAGCAGGAGCGCGGTGAGCACGCGGCGCACGGCGTACGTCGTCATCGCAGCGTCACGCCCCTCGAGCCGGAGCGCAGGGCGGGGAACTGGCCCACCGCGCGCACGCGCACCCTGGCCCGGCCGTCCGGCAGGGCCACGCGGGCGACGAAGCGACCCTTGGCGTTGGCGCGACCCTTCGCGAGCGTCCGACCGGCGACGATGACCTTCACCTTCTCCCGGGCAGCGAGTCGACGGACCAGCACGCGGGTGCGTGGACCGTCACCGGCGAGGGTCGAGACCTTGAGCCGGCGCTTGCCGAGGACGCGGACCTCGGCACCGACCTGGCCGGCGGAGCCGACGAGCACGTAGGCAGCGGTCGTGGTGGTCGTCGGGAGGGTGACCGACCGGGTCAGCGCACCGTCCGATGCCGCGACGACCGTGGTGTCCGACAGGCCGGGGCCGCGGAGCACGAAGCGCGCGCCCGCGGCGGCGCCGAGGACGTCGAGGGCGACCTTGCTGCCGGCCTTGCGGAACCCGGCGGGGGCGGCGAGACGGACCCCGGCGACCGAGCCGCGGGCGTCAGGCTGCACCACCGCGACGGTGTGCGAGGTCGCGCCGTCGCGACCGGTGAGGGTGTACGTCGCCCCGCCGGCCGTGGCGGGGAGGGTGACCTTGCTGCTCAGCGTGCGGTCCGAGCCGACGACGACCGTGCGGCTGCCCTGGATGCCGGGGCCGGTGAGGCAGAACCGGTCGCCCACGGCGCCACCGGTGGCGGTGAGGGTGGCGGTGCCGCTCGTCGCGGTGCCGGTCGAGGTCACCGTCAGCGCCTTCGCGGAGCCGCGCGCGTGCGTCAGTCCGGCCACGGCCTGGACCGTGGCGCGCCACCACTGGTCACGAGCCGCGCCGATGCCGCTCGCGGAGGCGCTGTCCATCGCGGTCCTGTCGTAGGCCAGGGCGCCCTCCTCGCCGGCGAGCGGCGAGCTCGCGGGCTGCGGACCGACCTGGAGCGCGCTCACCCACTCGGCCGCGCGGCCGGCCTGCTCGCAGGTCCCGGCGGCCGCGAGGGCGCTGGCTGCGAGCCCGGTGCTGTTGGTGTTGGGGTCGGGCGTGAACGCGCTGCCGACGAAGGATCCGTCGGCCTTCTGCGTGGCGGCGAGCCAGGCGACCGCCTTGGCGATCGCGGCGTCCACGGCGGCGGGCCGCGGCGAGGTGGCGGCCAGCTGGCTGACGACGAACGCGGTGGTGTCGGTGTCGGTGGGGTCGGTGCCCTCGACGCACGACTGGTCGGCCGCCGACGCGTCGGTGGTGAAGAAGACCCGGAAGAAGCCGGAGGAGCACTGCTGCTTCAGCAGGAAGTCGGTCGCCGCGGCGGCCTTGCCGGAGCCGGCCGCCGAGAGCCCGCGCACGGCGAGCGCCTGGCCGAAGCTGTTGGCGTAGTCGCCGTAGGCGGACAGGTCCGCGAGACGGCCCGCGCTGGGACCACCCTCGGTCACCCGTGCCTCGGTCTCGGCGACCAGGTCGAGCCCGCCATAGGCCCGCGGGTCGGCGCCGGACACCTGGGCGAAGACGAGCGACTTGGCGAGGGAGCCCGAGTAGCGCTCCGTGGGCGCCGGGGCGGCGTACTCCTGGATGCGCGTGGAGAGCGCCGAGCGGATCTGGCGGACCAGGGCCTGGTCGCCGCCGACCTCGTCCATGCTGAGCCCGATGTCCATCGTCATGCCGAGGTCGTCGAAGTCGTAGGTGTCGTTGTGGATGACACCGTCGGTGAGCTGGGTGGCGAGCCACCCGGTGCCGGCGCGCGCGGCGCTGGTGGCCGGGGCGTCCGTCGCGGCCTGGGCCGGGGCGAGCAGGGGTTGCGCCACCGCGGTGGCGGCGACCGAGAGGGCGAGACCCGACAGGGCCGTCCTCGACAGGGAGAACTTCATGGTTCCTTCCCTCGCTGCAACAACGAGGGAGGCGGAATGCACCGGCTCGCCCCGCTGCATTCCTCGACAGCGATGGTGATAAGACGCGTCGAGGCGGGTGTTCCGGCTCGCACGGGATCGCTCCCGTGCCCACGGTTGCGGGTCAGCGTCGGTTTCGGACCGACTTTCCCCACCTCGGGCGTGTGTGGTGCCGACCCGGTCGGGTGCGGCGAGCGCAGCCTAGCCCCGCCTCGGCCCGGAGCGCACGTCGGCCCGGCGTCCCTGAGATGGGAGGGACGCCGGGCCGATCGTGTTCAGCTGGTGGAGCGGGTGTGACTCAGTTGCGCACCAGGATGGTCGTACGGGCCTCGTCGTCCGAGGTCTTGACCAGACCGACGCGACGCTGGTTGCCCGTCGGCAGCTGGAGCTTGCGCACGATCTTGGTGCCCTTCGTCTTGCCCTTGACGCGGCGGAAGTCGCCCTTGACCTGCATGCAGGCGCTCTCGCCGGGCGCCAGCCCGTAGACGCGGAACTGGACGCGCTCGCCGGCCCGGGCCTGCTTGCGCACGGACTCGATGCGGAACCTGTCCTTGCTCGCCGGGGCGAACTGCAGGCCGAGGATCGCCTGGGCCGTGGCGCGGCGCCACTCGTCACGGGCCTCTGCGGGGATGCCGGTGGCCTTCGCTGCCTTGGACCGGTCCTTGCGGAAGGCGACGGCACCGGTGTCCTTGGTCAGCGCCGTGCGGCACTTGTACTTGTCGACCGGCTGGTTCTTGCGAACCCAGAGCGCAGCCTTCTGCGCGGCGTCGGACTGACGCATCAGGCCGAGCGCGTACCCACCGAGGGCGGTGGTGTTGGTGTTGATCTGCGCACCGTCACCGGAGCTGCGCAGGGCACCGCTGTTGCGCTGCTTGTCGATCATCCAGGCGCTGGCCTTGTCCAGGGCGGCCTTGACCGCCGGGGAGTTGTCGTGCGACTCGATCAGGTTGATCATCGCGAGCGCGGTGGCGTCCGTGTCGGACGAGCTGCCGGGCGCGCCCTCGGTGCACGACTGGTTGGGGACGTTGGCCTTCTCGAAGTTGAGCCGGAAGTAGCCCGACGCGCACTGCTGCTTGAGCAGGAAGTCGCGAGCCGCAGCCGCCTCGGTCGACCGGGCGAGCGACAGCTCGCGTACGGCGTAGGACTGGCCGACGACGTTGGCGTAGTTGCCGTCCGCCGACTTGTCGAAGATCCGACCGGCGATGGCAGCAGCCTGCGGCTCAGCGGCCGGGTCTGCGGGCACGTTGGCCGTGCGCTCCTCGAGGCGGGCGACGAGGTTCTTCCCGCCGTAGTCGATCGGGCTCTCACCGGCTGCGCGGGCGAAGGCCGCGGCCTTGCCGAGCGCTCCCGCGTAGGACTCCTTCGTCCCGTCACCGACGTACTCGTCGACGCGCGGCTTGAACGCGGCGTTGATCGCCGCGACCCCGGACTCGTGGCCCGGGACGCTGTGCAGGGCCAGACCGGTGTCGAGGGTCAGGCCGAAGTCGGGGCCGTTGCTGCCGACCATCAGCCCGTTGGCGAGCTCGTCGGTGATCCAGTCGGCCGCGACGGTGGACGGGGTGCTGTCGGTATTGATGCCCGCCTTGGCACTGCGCAGGGCCGACGAGGTGTCGGCGGTGGCGGGCGGAGCGGCGAGCACTCCTGCCCCGAGGGCGACCGTCGACAGGGCGACGGCCGCGGTTCGGATGGGTCGAATGCGATGGTGCATGACTTCCTTCCCGCTCGCGCGGGGTCCCACGACGGCACGCAGCCGCCAGCCCCCTTGTGGCACGAGCGTTTCGTTGGTGATGTGACCAATGTGACGCGTCACCACCGTAACAAGTTGTCTAGACCATGCAATTCGTCAGGAGAGCTTCTCCAGGATCAGCTCGCGCACCCGTCCGGCGTCGGCCTGGCCGCGCATCTCCTTCATCACCGCGCCGATGAGGGCACCCGCGGCCGCCACCTTGCCGTCGCGGATCTTGTCGGCGACGTCGGGGTTGGCGGCGATCGCGTTGTCCACGGCCGCACCGAGCGCGCCGTCGTCGGACACCACCGCCAAGCCGCGCTTGTCCACGACCTCGTCGGGCGTGCCCTCTCCCGCGAGGACACCCTCGAAGACCTGGCGGGCGAGCTTGTCGTTGACGACCTTCTCGTCCACCAGCGCCTGGATGCGGGCCACGTCGGCCGGGGTGATCGGCAGGTCGACGAGGTCGACGCCGTCCTCGTTGCTGCGGCGGGCGAGCTCGCCGAGCCACCACTTGCGGGCGGCCTGCGGAGCCGCCCCCTCCGCGATGGTCTGCTCCACGAGCCCGAGCGCACCGGCGCCGATCGTGTCGCGCATCTCCATGTCGCTGAAGCCCCACTCGGCCTGCAGGCGCGCGCGGCGCACGGTCGGGTTCTCCGGCAGCGTCCCGCGCAGCTCCTCGACCCACTCGCGACTCGGCGCGACGGGCACGAGGTCGGGCTCGGGGAAGTAGCGGTAGTCCTCCGCGTCGGACTTCTCCCGCCCGCTGGTGGTGATGCCGGTGTCCTCGTGCCAGTGACGGGTCTCCTGGAGGATCGAGCCGCCGCCGCTGAGGATCGCGGCGTGCCGCTGCATCTCGTAGCGCACCGCCCGCTCGACCGAGCGGAACGAGTTGACGTTCTTCGTCTCCGTGCGGGTGCCGAGGGTGCCGCTGCCCTTGGGCGAGAGCGACAGGTTGACGTCGGCGCGCAGGTTGCCCTGGTCCATCCGGGCCTCGGAGACGCCGAGCGCCACGATGAGCTCGCGCAGCTGGGCGACGTAGGCCCGGGCGACCGCGGGCGCCTTCTCGCCCGCGCCGAGGATCGGACGGGTCACGATCTCGATGAGGGGGATGCCGGCGCGGTTGTAGTCGACCAGCGAGTAGTCGGCGCCGTGGATGCGACCGGTCGAGCCACCGACGTGCAGCGACTTGCCGGTGTCCTCCTCCATGTGGGCGCGCTCGATCTCGACGCGGTAGGTCTCCCCGTCCACGTCGACGTCCATGTAGCCGTCGAAGCAGATCGGCTCGTCGTACTGCGACGTCTGGAAGTTCTTCGGCATGTCCGGGTAGAAGTAGTTCTTCCGGGCGAACCGGCACCACTCGGCGATGTCGCAGTTGAGCGCGAGGCCGATGCGGATGGCCGACTCCACCGCCTTGCCGTTGACCACCGGCATCGCGCCGGGCAGGCCCAGGCAGGTCGGGCACACGCCCGCGTTGGGCTCGCCGCCGAAGACGGCCGGGCAGCCGCAGAACATCTTGGACGCGGTGTTGAGCTCGACGTGGACCTCGAGGCCGAGGGCCGGGTCGTAGGCCTCCAGCACGTCGTCGAAGGGCATGAGGTCCTCGGTGCGGGTCGCGGTCATCGGGCTGCTCCTGCCAGGACGGGGGCCTTGTCGAGGAGCGGACCGCCCCACTGGTCGGCGTGCAATGCCTCGAGGGCGGCACCGACGCGGTAGACGCGGTCGTCGGCCAGGGCCGGCGCGAGCACCTGGAAGCCGCTGGGCAGGCCGTCCTCGTCGGCGAGGCCGTTGGGGACGGAGATCCCCGGGACGCCGGCGAGGTTGGCCGGGATGGTGGCGAGGTCGTTGAGGTACATCGCCATCGGGTCGTCGAGCTTCTCCCCCAGCTTGAACGCCGTCGTGGGGGCGGTCGGCGAGACCAGCACGTCGACGTCGGCGAAGGCGGCGTCGAAGTCGCGGCTGATGAGCGTGCGGATCTTCTGGGCCTGGCCGTAGTAGGCGTCGTAGTAGCCGCTCGAGAGCGCGTAGGTGCCGAGGATGATGCGGCGCTTGACCTCGTCACCGAAGCCGGCGTCGCGCGTCGCGCGCATGACCTCCTCGGCGCTCGGGTCGCCCTCGGGGGTCACCCGCAGGCCGTAGCGCATCGCGTCGAACTTCGCGAGGTTGCTGGACGCCTCGGCCGGCAGGATCAGGTAGTAGGTGGCGAGGGCGTGCACGAACGACGGGCACGACACCTCGACGACCTCGGCGCCCGCCGCGACCAGCAGGTCGACCGACTCCTGGAAGCGTGCCATCACACCGCCCTGCCAGCCCTCGCCGGCGAGCTCGGTGATCACGCCGACCTTCACCCCGCTCATGTCCGCGGTGGCGCCGGCCCGTGCCGCCTCGGTGAACGAGGGCCAGTCCTGCTGGATGGAGGTGGAGTCACGCGGGTCGTGGCCGCCGATCACGTCGTGGAGCATCGCCGCGTCGAGCACGGTGCGGGTGACGGGGCCGGCCTGGTCGAGGCTGTTGGCGAGCGCCACGAGGCCGTAGCGGGACACGCCGCCGTAGGTCGGCTTCACGCCGACGGTGCCGGTGACGGCGCCGGGCTGGCGGATGGAGCCACCGGTGTCGGTGCCGATGGCCAGCGGTGCCTCGAAGGCGGCGACGGCGGCGGCCGAGCCGCCGCCCGAGCCGCCGGGGATGCGGTCGAGGTCCCACGGGTTGCGGGTGGGCCCGTAGGCGGAGTGCTCGGTGGAGGAGCCCATCGCGAACTCGTCCATGTTGGTCTTGCCCAGGATCGGCAGGCCGGCCTCGCGCAGCCGCGCGACGACGGTGGCGTCGTAGGGCGGGACCCAGCCCTCGAGGATCTTCGAGCCACAGGTGGTCGGGAGCCCGCGGGTGGTCAGGACGTCCTTGACCGCGATCGGTACGCCGTCGAGCGGGCCGCGTGCCTCGCCGCGGGCGCGGCGGGCGTCGGAGTCGGCCGCGTCGGCGAGGGCGCCGTCACGGTCGACGTGCAGGAAGGCGTGCACGGCACCGTCCACGGCGTCGATGCGGTCGAGGTGGGCCTCGGTGAGCGCGACGGAGGTGACCTCGCCGGCGGCGAGACCCTCGGCGAGCGCGGCAGCCGTGCTGCGGGTCAGGTCGCTCATCACGCCTCCTCGCCGAGGATCCGCGGGACGGAGAACCGCTGGTCCTCGACGGCGGGCGCGCCGGACAGCGCCTCCTCGGCCGTCAGGCCCGGCACCACGACGTCCTCGCGGAAGACGTTCGTCAGCGGGAGGGCGTGCGAGGTGGGCGGCACGTCGTCCCCGGCGACCCCGTTGATCGAGGCCACCGACTCGAGGATGACGCTCAGCTGGGGCGCCAGGTGGTCGAGCTCGGCGTCGGAGAGGTCGATGCGGGCGAGCATGGCCAGGTGGGCCACCTCGTCCCGGGAGATCTCAGGCATGGGTTGATCCTAGGTCCCCGCCCGGCCCGCGCCCGCGCCCGGTCGGGACCGTGGTCCTGATCGTCCCGCCCGGCCGGGATCACCGCCCCATGCGCCGGGAAGTGCCACCGGACGAGCGTCGTCACCACGGCGACGGGACCCCCCGACGCCACGGCCGAGGAGATGGCGATGCGGGCACGGTGGACGACAGCGGCGGTGACGGTGGCGGCGGTGCTGGCGGTGGCGACGGGGTGCGCGGCCGGCGGGCGCACGGGCGGGGACTCGGCGACCGAGGCGGGCGCGGACGGCGGGGCGGCGATCGGCATCCCCCTGGCGCAGGCGGACACGGAGGTGGACGAGGGGGCGACCGAGGGGGCGACCGAGCCGGTGGAGCCGGAGCCCACCCCCGAACCGCGCGGGTCGGAGGACTGGCGCGTGACCAGGACGTCGCTGCACGGCGAGCTCGCGGCCTACACCACGCACGCCAGCGGCCTGCCGGGCACGCGGGTGGGGCTGAAGGTGTCCACCACCGAGGGCGGCTGGGAGGCGGCGGCCTTCCGGATCGGGTCCTACGAGGGGGGCACCGGGGCGTTCGTCTGGGAGTCCGGCTTCCGGAAGGGTCGGCAGCAGCCGGCGCCGCGCTACTCGTCGTACGAGCGGCGCACGGTGGTCGCCCCCTGGGAGCGCGACCTCACCGTCGACACCTCGACGTGGGAGCCCGGCTTCTACGTCTTCCGGCTGCGCACCGACACCGGGTGGGAGACCCAGGTGCCGTACGTCGTGACGTCGGGGTCGGCGAGGGGCACCGTCGCGCTGGTGGCGCCCGTCACGACGTGGCAGGCCTACAACGAGTGGGGCGGATACAGCCTGTACGCCGGCGCCAACGGCGACAGCCCCAGCCACGCGGTGAGCTTCGACCGGCCCTACAACGGCGCGACCGGCGCCAACGACTACCGCACGGCGGCGATCCCGGTCGTCGTGCGGGCCGAGAGCACCGGCGTGCCCCTGTCGTACTTCACCAACGTCGACCTGCACACCACGCCGGACGCGCTGGCCGGTGCCCGCGGCTACGTCTCGATGGGCCACGACGAGTACTGGACCAACACCATGCGCGACGTCGTCCTGGCGGCCCGCGACGCCGGGACCAACCTGGCCTTCCTGGGCGCGAACACCATGTACTGGCGGATCCGGCTCGAGCCCGGCACCGAGGGTCCGGCCCGCGTCGTCGTCGGCTACCGGCACTCTGCGCACCTCGACCCGCTCTACGCGCAGGGCTCGGTCGACGCCACGGCGATGTTCCGCGAGCCGCCCGTGCCGCGCCCCGAGCACGACCTGCTGGGGATGCAGTACGAGTGCTACCCCGTCGACACCGACTACGTCGTCGCCAGCCCGGACTGGTGGGGCTTCCGCGGCACCGGCGTGCGTCGCGGCGACCACGTGCCCGGCCTGGTGGGTCCCGAGGCCGACCGCGTCTACCCGGACGGCCGGCTGCCGCGCCCCCTGCAGGTGCTCAGCCACTCGCCGTACTCCTGCCGGGGCGTCGCCACCACGACGCAGTCGGTCTACTACACGACCACCTCGGGGGCCGGGGTGTTCAACGCCGGCACGCTGCGCTGGGGCTGCGCGATGGTCGACCGGTGCGAGCGCCCGCTGGGCGCCGCGACCCGCGAGTTCACCCGGACGGTGACCGGCACCCTGGTCACGGAGTTCGCCCGTGGTCCGGTCGGCGCGCGGCACCCGGCCCGGGACAACGTGGACGCGTTCGACCTCTCCACGGCGAACACGGTCCCGGCGAGCTGAGACAGGTCGGGTCGAGTCGGTCATGATGATCGCCATGGGCCCCTCTCGCCGCCGCGCCGGGTGGACCGCGCGCGTCGGCGTCGCGGTCGCGGTCGCGGCGCTCGCGGTCGGCTGCTCGGACAACAGCCCGCCCGACGACGAGCGGGACCCGACGCCGGAGTCGGCCGCGCTCCGGGTCCAGACGGTCAGCGGCGCCGAGCGCCTCGACGAGCAGACCCGCACCGAGGTCGAGGGGGCCGTCGGTGACGTCCTCTCCGACTACGTGGTCGCCGCCTTCCTCGGGGACTTCCCCCGCCAGGAGTTCGTCCGGGCGTTCGAGCCCTTCACCAGCGTGGCCGCACGCAAGGCGACCCGCGACATCGACCGGCTCACCGCGGCCACGGCGCGCGACGCCACCGCCGTGCGTGCGACCGACCTCGACGCCAGGCTCTCGTTCCTGACCGGGGAGGGCGAGGTGATCGGCGGGACGGCCGCGGTGCACTTCGCCTTCGAAGCGACCATGGAGGACGGCACGACGCGACCGCTGGTGCTCGACGGACGCTTCATGCTCGAGGCCGACGACGACGGCACCTGGTCCGTGTTCGGCTACGACGTCAGCTTCGACGACGGCGACGAGACGCCCGCCGAGGCGGAGGGAGGCGGGGCATGAGCCGGAGCATGGGGTGGCGCACGGCCTGGGTACGCCGCACCGCGACGCTGGCGGCGCTGCTCGCCGGCGCCGCGCTCGTCGTACCGGCCGCCTCCGTGCACCCGACGCGCATCAGCCTGACGACCGTCGGCACGGCCAAGGCGGTCGACGCGGGCGACGGCATCGTCTGGGTCCTCGCCCTCGGCTCCGAGGCCTCCCCCGGTGACGACGTGTCGACGGGCCTGACCGACGCCATCCAGCTCATCGGCGTGCACCTCGACACCGGCCGGGCCGTCGCCATCGGCCTCCCCCGTGACCTCTACGTCGAGATGAGCGACGGCCGCGCCCGCCTCAACACCGCCCTGCGCGACGAGGGGCCCGACGGGGTCGCCCGCGAGGTGGACGACCTGATGGGCATCGAGCCGGACGTGGTCGTGGTGACCGGGTTCGAGGGGTTCCTGTCGATGATGGGCGCCGTGGGCGACGTCGAGGTGGACTCGCCGCAGGCCTTCACGACCGAGGACGGCGACGTCCGGGTGCGGCGTGGTCGCAACACGTTCGACGCCGAGGAGGCGCTCTACTACGCCCGCACCCGCGAGACGCTCCCCGGCGGCAGCGACTTCGAGCGCGCGGCCAACCACCAGCGGCTGCTCCTCGGCGTGCTCGACCGGCTGCGCGAGGCCGAGGACGAGGCGGGCTTCATGGAGGCGGTCACGCTGTCCGCGCTCGGCGGGCTGCAGACCGACATGTCGCCCGCCCAGGTCTACCGGCTCGTGCAGGCGCTGACGACGGTCGACCCGCGCCGCACCGACGCCTGCATCATCGTCGGCACGTTCGGGGTGGAGAGCGGCGCCTCGGTGGTCTACCCGGACGTGGAGCAGGCGCGAGCCGTCGGGCTCGACGCCCGGGACGACGCACGGCTGCAGGGCGGCTGCCGCGACGGGTCCGGCTGACCGGACGTCCGTCAGCCGAGCCCCGCCTCCCGCGCCTTGACGATCGCCTGCGCGCGGTGCGCCACCTGCAGCTTGGCGAAGATGTTGCTGGCGTGGTTGCGGACCGTCTTGACCGACAGCCCGAGCTGCCGCGCGATCTCGCCGTTCTCCTTGCCCTCGGCGATGAGCCCGAGCACGACGCGCTCGCGCTCGGTCAGGTCGGGGAAGGCGTCGGCGACCGGCCGGTTGCGCACCCCCAGGAAGTAGTCCATCACCCGGTCGGCGACGCCGGGCGCGAAGATCACCTCGCCTGCGCCCACGGCCTCGACGGCCCGCACGATCTCGCCGCGGCGCGCGCCCTTGAGGAGGTAGCCGCGGGCGCCGGCCCGCATCGCGGCGAAGACCGACTCCTCGTCCTCCATCATCGTCAGCACCAGCACCCCGATGTGCGGGGAGGAGGCGACGATCTGCGCGGTCGCGTCGATGCCGTTGACCCGCGGCATGTGGAGGTCCATCAGCACCACGTCGGGCTGGAGGTCGAGGGCCAGCGCGATCGCCATCGCGCCGTCGGAGGCGGTGCCCACCACCTCGACGTCCGGGGTCGCGGCCAGCAGCGCCTCCAGGCCGCGGCGGAACTCGTCGTGGTCGTCTGCGATCAACACCCGGTGACCGTCCATCGGCTCCTCCTCGACTGCTCTCGTGCCCTGCTCGGTCCCGCACTGCTCATGCCGGTGGTCCCTGGTCGAGCGGCAGCCGCACCTGGACCACCGTGCCACCGCCGGGACGGTCCCCCGCCTCGAACGACCCGCCGAGCTCCTCGGCGCGCTCCCGCATCGAGGACAGGCCTACACCCGGGCGGCGGTCGGGAGCCAGCCCCGACCCCGTGTCGGTGACGTCGATGTGCAGCTCGCCGTCCTCCCGCGCCAGGCGTACGACGCACCGGTCGGCGCCGCTGTGGCGCTGCACGTTGGTCACCGCCTCGGTGACGATGCGGTAGGCAGCGACCTCGACCGCGGCGGGCAGCGGCTCGATGTCGTCGGCGGCCACGACCGTCCACGGCACCCCGGCGCCGGACGTGCCGTGCTCGGCGGCGCGGTGGCGCAGCGCCGACACCAGCCCGAGCTGGTCCAGCGCTGGCGGGCGCAGCCCCTCCACCAGCCGACGCACCTCGCCGATGCCCTCGCGGGCCTGGTCGGAGAGCCGCGACACCAGGCTCGCCGCCTGCTCGGGGTCGTCGTCGATGAGGTCGGAGGCCGCCTCGAGGCGCATCGCGAGCGAGGCGAGCGAGGGGCCGAGACCGTCGTGCAGGTCGCGCCTGAGCCGCCGCCGCTCCTCCTCGCGGGCCGCCACCAGCCGTTGCCGCGAGACCTGGAGCTCGCGGTTGGCGGTGACCGCCTGCACGAGGGCACCGACCTGGATCCCCACGTCCTCCAGCAGCCGCCGGTCGCCCGGCCCGAACGGGTCGTGGCCGGCGTCTACCTCGACCCGCAGGTGCCCCACGGTGGTGCCACCGACGGACAGGTCGACGGTCGCGGGCGTGCCCGTCGGGGCGCCGATCGCGGCGGCGATCGGGCCGGAGGTGGGCGTGGCCAGCACGTCGACGGCCGCGAACGAGAGGTGCAGGCGGCGGGCCAGCAGCTCGAGGGCCTCGCGCAGTGCGTCCTCGGGCGCGGTCATCGCGTCGAGGCGGCGCAGGTCCGACACGACCCGGTGCGGGAACTCCCGGTCGCCGTAGACCACCCGTCGCACGGTCCGCTGGACCGCGACGCCCGCGGGCAGGAGCAGCAGCGCCAGCAGCCCGCCGGCGAGCATCGAGCCGGCGGAGATGTCGGCCGCCGCGTCCACCGCCCGCACGGCTCCGGCGAAGACGGCTCCCACCACGACCAGCACGAGCGCCTGGACGAGGCCGCGGCGGACCCGCGGCTCGATCTCGCCGAGGTGGTAGCGCGCGGCGGCCACCGCCACACAGGCGACGGCGAGCCCACCGCCGAGCAGGACGAGCACGTCGTCGCGCAGCAGCGGGGCACCGGTGAGGAGGTCGGGGACGGGGCCGAGCACCAGCCACGCGCCGACACCGGCGCCGACCCCGAGGAGGGCGAGCCGGGTGGCCAGCACGTCGGAGCGCCCGCGGGCCCTCAGGTGGGCGAGCGTCGCGAGCACCAGCAGGGCCGGGACGGCGGCCCACAGGGCAGGGGGCCAGACGGTCGCCAGCACCGACTGCCGCTCCAGCACCGAGTCGGTCCCGTCGGCGAACGCGGCCACCCAGACGGCGTACCCCACCGCGGGCGCGCCGAGCAACGCGGCCGTGACCCACCGGCCGCGACCCTCGGGCCGCGTGAGCAGGGCGACCGCGAGCATCAGCAGCACGAGGCCGACCGCGGCCATCGTCTCGCCGACGACCGCGGGCCAGGGGCCGCGCGCGCCGGCGAGGTCGACGACGCCCAGGCCCACCGGGGTGGAGGTCATCGTCGCCGGCAGCAGCGCGGCAGCCGCGAGGAACGCCCACGCCGACGCCGTCGACGGGCTCGTCCAGAAGACGAGCGAGCCGACCACGAGCAGCAGCAGCGGGAGGAGCACGACGTGCGGCGCGGCCTGCACGGCGGCGGCGAGGGGGTAGCGGTGCAGCGTGACGTCGACCTGCTGGATCAGGTCGAGGCCCGACCCGGGGCGGCGCACCTCGTAGCGGACCACGTCGCCCACCTCGCGGCGTACGACGTCGAGGTCGCCGGTGCCGTCCGCCCAGTCGGCGAGCGTGCGCCCGTCGACGGCCTGGACCTCGTCACCCACCCGCAGCGCCGTCTCGCCATAGGTGGCCCGGACACGCACCGTGTCGCCGTAGCGCGCGTCGGCCGAGGGCAGCAGCCTCGAGGAGAGGCTGGTGCCGTCGGACGGCCCGGCCAGCAGCGCGAGGACGGTCCAGCAGACCGGCACCGCCCAGGCCACTGCGAGCACGAGCAGCCTGCTGGTGCGCGCCATGAGGGCATCGTGCCCCCGCGTGCGGCCGTGGGGAAGCAGCCGCGCGGTCCGGGAGCGGCGGCAGTGGTCAGCAGCTGGAGCGCTTCTCCGCTGCCTTGCAGGTGTCGTTGCCGCCACGTCCCCGGGCGATGTCGAAGCCCTTGCCGCCGTCGAGGCGGTCGGGCTCGTCGGACCCGGTCAACACATCGGCGCCGCCGCGGCCGTAGAGCATCACGCGGAATTCGGGGTGGGCGGTGACGATCTCGCTGTCGTTGCTGCCCTTGAAGATCGACATCGCGCGGGCCGGCAGGACCACGTCGCTGAACCCGGTGATCTTGCCCTCGAGGGTGAAGGGCTGCAGGCCGCGGACCGTCGTGCGCCTCAGCTGGTCGATGCGCAGGGTCGGCTTGAGGGCGGGGTTCGAGCTGGGAAGGAGGCGCAGCTTGTCCTGCCCGCCGTAGCCCTTGGCGACGAAGCCGGACTCCGCCGGGATCGGGAGGATCATCGTGTCGCTCCCGCTGCCACCGCGCCAGACCTGGTGGCTCTCGGACGTCGTGGACAGGGCGTCGCTCCCACTGCCTCCGACGAAGGTGTCGACGCCGACGGCGCCCAGGAGCTGGTCGTCCCCGGCATCGCCGTAGAGCCGGTCGTTGCCGACCGTGCCCGCGGCGTCGGCGGAGAGGGTGTCGTCGCCGCCGCGCCCGAAGATCGTGTCGTCGCCACCCCGCGCGGCGATGACGTCGGCGGAGTTGGTGCCCTTGACGGTGTCGCCGAGGGCCGAACCGACGAGCCGGACGCCTCCGTCGAACCCGGTCACCGTGTCGTTGCCGTCGGCGGCGATCGGGACGGTGCCCGAGGCGCGGAAGTCGACGACCACCGGCGCGGGGGCGTTGACGTAGGTCACGCCGTCGAGCACCACGCTGGTGCCGTCGCTGGCCGGCCGCGGGTCGTAACCGAGGTCGATCGCGTCGTCACCGGTGCCGCCGGAGACGGTGTCGACCTTCTTGACCACCCGGCCGAACTGGTCGAGGCGCACCAGGTCGGTCTCGCCGTAGAGGCGGTCGTTGCCCTCGCCGCCGAGGATCGTGTCGGCGCCGTCGCCCCCGCAGACCACGTCGTTGCCGCCGAGACCGCGGATCGTGTCGTTGCCGCCACGGGCGACCACCACGTCTCGCCTCGGCGTGCCCGTGATCGTGTTGGCCCGGTCGTTGCCCACGATCGTCGCCTTCAGGCCGGCGCAGGTCGGTGCCGCGTGGGCGGTCGGCGCGATCGCGAGGGGCGCGGCGAGGCCGAGCGTCGCGACGACGGCGGGCACGAGGTGACGGACGAGGCGCATGCAGTCTCCCGAGGATGGATTCGTTCCTGTGCTGATGACCGCGATCGGGCCACCTCAAACCTCGCGGGCCCCTCGACGGTCAGTCCAGGGCGTCGGGACCCTTCTCCAGCAGCAGCGTGAACCGGTCCTCGTCGAGCACTGGTACGCCGAGCTGCTCGGCCTTGTCGGCCTTGGAGCCGGCGTTCTCCCCGACGACGACGTAGTCGGTCTTCTTGGACACCGAGCCCGCCGCCTTGCCCCCGCGGCTGATGATCGCCTCCTTCACGGAGTCGCGGGTGTAGTGCTGCAGGGAGCCGGTGGCCACGATGGTCAGGCCCTCGAGGGTGCGGGCGATCGAGGCGTCGCGCTCGTCGGCCATCGACACGCCGTCGGCCTCCCAGGAGTCGACGATCGCGCGGTGCCAGTCGACCTCGAACCAGGCGATCACGGCCTCGGCGATCGTCGGGCCCACGCCCTCGGCCGCCGCGAGCTCCTCCTCGCTGGCGGCGCGGATGGCAGCCATCGACTCGAACTCCTGCGCGAGCGCCCGGGCCGCCGTGGGGCCGACGTGGCGGATGGACAGCGCGACCAGCACACGCCACAGCGGCACCTGCTTGGCCCGGTCGAGGTTGGCGGCCAGGCGCTCGCCGTTGGCGGAGAGCTGCGGCCCCTCCTCCCCCTTCTTCGGGGCGCGGGTGAACAGCGGCGCCGTCACCAGCTGCTCACGCGTCAGGGAGAACAGGTCGCCCTCGTCGGCGATGACCCCGGCGTCGATGAGGGCCGAGGCCGCTTCGTAGCCGAGGCCCTCGATGTCGAAGGCGCCGCGACCGGCCACGTGGAAGACCCGCTCGCGGACCTGCGCGGGGCAGTGCTGGTGGTTGGGGCACCGCAGGTCCTTGTCGCCCTCCTTCTGCTCGGCGAGTCGCGTCCCGCAGGACGGGCAGTCCTCCGGCATCACCCACTTCTCGAGGCCCTCGGGGCGCAGGCCGAGCACCGGGCCGACGATCTCGGGGATCACGTCGCCCGCCTTGCGCAGCACCACGGTGTCGCCCGGTCGGACGTCCTTGCGCTCGACCTCGTAGCGGTTGTGGAGGGTGGCGTTCTCGACCGTGGACCCGGCCACCTTGGTCGGCTCCATGATGCCGTAGGGGGTGGCTCGCCCGGTGCGGCCGATGTTGACGCGGATGTCGAGGAGCTTGGCGTTGACCTCCTCGGGCGGGTACTTGAAGGCGATGGCCCACCGGGGCGCGCGCGACGTCGAGCCCATCCGTCGCTGGAGCGACACCTCGTCGACCTTCACCACGACGCCGTCGATCTCGTAGGGCACGATCGAGTGCCGGTGCTCGCCCGCGTGCTCGATGTAGGCCTCGACGTCGGTGAGCGTCGGCACGACCCGCACCTGGTCGGACGTCGGCAGGCCCCAGGCCGCGAGCGCCTCGTAGGCGTGCGACTGCGCCACCGGCTCGAAGCCGCGGCGCTCGCCGATGCCGTGGCACACCATGCCGAGGGCCCGGCTCGCCGTCACGCGCGGGTCCTTCTGCCGCAGCGAGCCCGCCGCGGCGTTGCGCGGGTTGGCGAAGGCGGGACGACCCGCCTCGGTCATCGACACGTTGAGCCGCTCGAAGGCCTCGACCGGCAAGAACACCTCGCCGCGCACCTCGAGCAGCCCGGGCACCTCGAACCCGTCCGCGGCCGTCAGCCGGTGGGGCACGGAGCCGATCGTCTTGACGTTGGGCGTGACGTCCTCGCCGGTGCGACCGTCACCGCGGGTGAGGGCGCGCACGAGCCGGCCGTCCTCGTAGAGGAGGTTGATCGCGAGGCCGTCGACCTTGAGCTCGCACAGGAGGTCGGGTGACTCGAGTCCCTCACGCTGCAGCCGGGCGTACCATCCCTCGAGCTCGTCGTAGCTGAATGCGTTGTCGAGGCTCTCCATGCGCTGCAGGTGGTCGACCGCCGTGAACTCCGTCGACACCGCGCCGCCCACCTTCTGGGTCGGCGAGTCGGGCGTGCGGAGCTCGGGGAACCGGTCCTCCAGCGACTGGAGCTCGCGCAGGCGCACGTCGAAGTCGGCGTCCGACAGCGTCGGGTCGTCGAGGACGTAGTAGCGCCAGCGCGCGTCGTCCACCTGCTCGCTGAGCTCACGGTGACGCTCGCGCGCCTCGGGTGGGGCGGACGCCACCGTGGCGTCGGTGGCCGCGAGGCGGGGCTGCTCGGACGTGCTCATGGGCCCAGTCTGCCGGTCGGGTCCGACACCTGCTCGGCACGGCGCGCGACCACCGGTCTGGACCGGATGAAACTCATTTGTTCCATCGGAATGGATCCGCCTATCGTCGTGTTGTAGAACGAAACCGTTCCGTTTCATCACTGGCAGCCCGAGGAGCATCCGTGACCCCGACCGAGACCGGCACCCGTCCCCGCGTGGCGGGCGAGCGGGAGCTGGAGATCCTCGACGCGACGCTCGAGGTGCTCGACGAGGTGGGTTACGACCTGTTGACGATGGACGCCGTGGCGAGCCGCGCCAAGGCGTCCAAGGCCACGCTCTACCGCCGCTGGAAGGGCAAGCCCGAGCTCGTGGTCGCCGCGATCATGGCGCACAAGGGCGAGGCCGTCGTGCCCGACACCGGCACCCTGCGAGGCGACCTGCTCGCGGCCTACTGCGGAGCCGGCGGCCTCAACGACCCGATGGCGCAGACCGTCCTGACGGCCGTCGTCACCGCGATGGGTCGGGACCCGGAGTTCGCGGAGGTCTACCGTCGCGACTTCATCGCGCCCAAGGTCGCCACCTCGCGCGCCATCTACGAGAGGGCCCGGGAGCGGGGTGAGGTCCACCCCGACGTGGACCTCGCGATCCTCGCTCCCTCCCTCGCCGGCATCGTCCTGCACCGGGCGTTCCTGCTCGGCGACGCCGTCACGCCGGAGCTCGTCGGCCGCGTGCTCGACGAGGTGATCCTCCCCGCCGCGCTCCACGGTCCCGCGCCCACCACCGACTGACCACCCGACCGACCACCCCGAACGATCCACCACGTCCGCACCCGTTGTCGGACCCCTCTGCTCGACTCGACCTGCACCACCATCACGAAGGACGTTCCATGACCGACAGCACCCTGGTTGCCGACGAGGTGACCCCGGAGCAGCACAAGCGGCTGCGCTGGGCACTCGTGCTCATCTCGCTCGCGCAGCTGATGGTGGTGCTCGACAGCACCATCGCCAACATCGCCCTCCCCTACATCGGCACCGACCTGTCCATCGACCAGGCCAACCTGCAGTGGATCGTCACCGGCTACGCCCTCACCTTCGGCGGCTTCCTGCTGCTCGGAGGTCGTCTCGCCGACCTCTACGGTCGCCGGCTGATCTTCATGGTCGGCGTGCTGGTCTTCGCGACCGCCTCCCTCATCGGCGGCTTCGCCCAGAACGAGGCCATGCTGCTGTCAGCCCGCGCCTTCCAGGGGCTCGGTGCCGCCATGGCCTCGCCCGCGGCCCTCGCCCTGATCACGACCACGTTCCCCGCCGGCAAGGAGCGCAACCGCGCCTTCGCCGTGTACGCCGCGATGGCCGGTGTGGGCGCGGCCGTGGGCCTGATCCTCGGTGGCTGGCTCACCGGCCTCGACCCGATCCTCGGTCTCGAGGGATGGCGCTACACCTTCCTGATCGTCGTCCCCATCGGCCTCGGCGCCGCAGTGTTCGCGCCGCGCTTCTTCGACGAGTCCGAGCGCCACAGCGGCTGGCTCGACGTCCCCGGCGCCATCACCGGCACGGGCGCACTGCTGGCGATCGTGTTCGGTCTCTCCCGGGCCGGCCAGCAGGAGTACGGCTGGGACGCCACCAGCACCGTGGTCAGCCTGGTCGTCGGCGTGGCGCTGCTCGGCATCTTCCTGCTGGTCGAGTCGAGGGTCGAGCACCCCCTGATGCCCTTCCGGATCTTCAGGAGCAAGAACCGCGCCGCCGCCTTCGCCGTGATGATGATCGTCCCCGCTGCGATGTTCGCGATGTTCTTCTTCCTCTCGCTCTTCATCCAGCTCGTGGTGGGCTACTCCCCGCTCCACACCGGCGTGGCCTTCCTGCCGTTCTCCATCGCGATGATCATCTCCGCGACGGCGGCCTCCAAGCTGATCGCCTTCGTCGACCCGCGCTACCTGTCGGGTGTCGGCACGCTGCTCTCGGCTGCCGCACTCTACGGCTTCAGCCGCATCACCGTCCCCGAGGACCCGACGTCCATCCTCGCCTCGCTCCCGGCCTCCATGGGCGGTCAGGGTGCCGCGCTCGGCGCCGACGTCAGCTACTGGACCCAGGTGCTGCCCTTCGTGGTCCTGATGGCCTTCGGCATGGGACTCAACTTCGTGCCCCTCACCCTCGTCGCGGTGCACCACCTCCGTGCGCAGGACACCGGCATCGGCTCCGGCGTGCTCAACACGATGCAGCAGGTGGGTGGCGCGCTCGGCCTGGCCACGCTCAGCACCGTGTCGCTGCACTTCGCCCAGACCCGGGCCGACGAGATCGCGCCGGCCATCGCGGCCGCCGCACCGCAGCTCGACGAGTCGGCGCTGGGCCAGCTCGCGTCGCTGGGCTCGTTCACCGAGGGCGCCACGATGGCGTTCCTGGTGGGCTCGCTGATGATGCTCGCGGCCTCCGCGATCGTGTGGCTCTTCCTCGACGTCAAGCACGAGGAGCTGGCCACCGAGGCCGCGCCGGAGGGGGTCGGCGTCCACTGATGCATCCGCCCATCCGACGTCGTCGCGGCCCCGAAGCACACACGTGAGCCATCCCCTCCTGACGACCGACAGCGTCCCGGGCGACCCACGGGCGATGGTCCTGGTCCTCCACGGCGGCAAGCCGCGGTCGGACCGGGCCATCGGCTCGACCAGTGCCTCGTGGCGCCGGGCCGCGTGGCTGCGGCGGGCGATCGTGCCGCAGGCCCACGCGGCCGGCCTCGGCATCTGGCTCGCTCGCTACCGCGTGCGCGGGTGGAACGGCGGCTCCGGCCCCGTGGCCGACGCCCGGTGGGCCCTCGACGAGATGCGGGCCGCCCACGGCGACGTGCCCGTGGTGCTCCTCGGCCACTCGATGGGCGCCCGGGTGGCGGTCCACGCCGCCGACGACCCCTCGGTCGTCGGCGTGGTCGGGCTCGCCCCGTGGTGGTCGGCGGACGATCCCGTCGCCACCCTCGCGGGGCGCGCCCTCCGGGCCGCCCACGGACGGCGAGACCGCATCACGTCCTTCCGCGAGACCAGCCGCTACGTCGACCGGGCGCGCACGGTCGCGAGCAGTGCCGAGCTCCTCGACATGGGGCCGCTCGGCCACTACATGCTGGCGGGCTCGGGCCGGTGGCACGACGTGGCGCTCACCTCGGTGCTCGACGTGCTGGCCACGCAGGTGCCGCGCGCGGGTCGCTGACCCGGGTGCAGAGCGGGCCGGCCGCCCGCCGCCGGTCAGAGGTTCCTGGCGACCGTCGCGGAGAGCCGCACGGCCCGGCCGGCCCACGACGCCGACGCCCCGGCGAGGCCGCAGGTCGGCGTGACGACCAGGTGCTCGCCGACGCCGTCGGGGTCCAGGCCGAGCATGTCGAGCCACCGCTGCACGCGCTCGGTGGTGCGCGCCTCCGACGGCTCGGTGGCCGGCTCCGTGGACGGTACGACCCCGAGGGCCGCGGTGCGGCCCGACTCCAGCGCCTCCGCGAAGGTGTCGAGGTCCGCGGGGCCGAGCATGTCGAGGTCGGCGGACAGGCCGTGCGCCCCGGTGCCCGCGACGAGCGACCACGGGGTCCGGGGGGCGCACGAGTGCACCCATGCCTCGCCGCCGGCGTCGGCGATCGCGGCGACGAGCCACTCGAGGTGGGCCGAGGCCTCCGGCAGGTCGACGCTGCGATGCCGGCCGAAGCCGCTGGCGGTCGGCACCTGGCCGGCCACGACCGAGGCCAGCGCGGGTTCGTCGACCTGGACGATCCAGCGGTCGACACCGGGCAGGCGCCGGCCGAGGTCGGCGAGGTGGGTGCGGGTGCCCTCGGCGAGCGCCTGCGCGAGCTCGCGTCGAGCCCCGTGGTCGGCCAGCACCTTGTCGCCGCGCGGCCTCTCGACCGTGGCGGCCAGGGTCCACGGACCGCAGACCTGCGTCTTGAACGCACCCTGGTGGTCCTGCGCCAGCTCCTCCACGGTGTCGAGGTCCTGGGCGAGCAACGAGCGGGCGCGACGGTGGTCGATCCCGCTGGCGTCGGTCAGCCGCCAGCCGGCCGGCTGGAGGTCCGCGCCGAGGCCCTCCACGACCGCGAGCCCGCGGCCGGTCATCGCGGCGGTGACGCCGCGGCCGGGCACCTCGGGCACGTGCGGGAGCTCGGGCAGCTCGCCGAGGACGACACGGGTCGCCTCGGCGTGGTCGGCATCGGTGGTCCCCGGCATCGAGCCCACCCCGGTCGCGCGCGTCACGCGGGGGATCCGACGCGTCGGGTCGACTCGATGGTGGCCGAGCCGACGACCCGGGTGCCGTCGTAGATCACGGCCGCCTGGCCCGGCGCGATCCCCTCGGCCGGGTCGAGGAGGTCGATCTCCACGCGGTCGCCCGAGACCACCACGACCGCCCGGTGCTCGGCGCCGTGGGCGCGCAGCTGCACGGTGCCCTCGACCCGTGCGGGGACCGTGCCGCACCAGCGCGGGCGCACGCCGGCGACGTGGTCGACCGCGAGGCGCTCGCGCGGACCGACCGTGACGGTGCCGCTGACCGGCTCGATGTCGAGCACGAACCGCGGCTTGCCGTCCGCGGCCGGCACGCCGAGCCGGAGGCCGCGCCGCTGACCGATGGTGAAGCCGTAGGTGCCGCTGTGGCTGCCGACGGTCTCCCCCGTCGTCGCGTCGACGATGTCGCCCCCGTGGTTGGGCGCGCGGTCGCCGAGCTTCTCGCGCAGCCAGCCGGCGTTGTCGCCGTCGGCCACGAAGCAGATGTCGTGGGAGTCGGGCTTGTCCGCGACGAGCAGGCCGCGGGCCTCGGCCTCGCGGCGCACGGCGGGCTTGTCGGTGTCGCCGAGCGGGAAGAGCGAGTGCCGCAGCTGGTCCTGGTCGAGCACGCCGAGGACGTAGGACTGGTCCTTGGCGTGGTCGGTGGCCCGGTGCATCTCGATCAGCCCGTCGGACCCGGTGCGCAGCTGCGCGTAGTGCCCGGTCGCTACCGCGTCGAAGCCCAGGGCGAGCGCCCGGTCGAGGACGGCGGCGAACTTGATCTTCTCGTTGCACCGCAGGCACGGGTTGGGCGTGCGCCCGGCGGCGTACTCGTCCATGAAGTCCTCCACGACGTCCTCGTGGAAGCGGTCGGAGAGGTCCCAGACGTAGAACGGGATGCCGATCACGTCGGCCGCGCGGCGCGCGTCGTTGCTGTCCTCGATGGTGCAGCAGCCGCGCGCCCCGGAGCGGTACGACGCCGGGTTGCGGCTCAGGGCGAGGTGCACGCCGGTCACCTCGTGCCCGGCCTCGACGGCGCGGGCGGCGGCGACGGCGGAGTCCACCCCGCCCGACATGGCGGCGACGACCTTCATGCTGACCTCAGCCGCCCTCAGCGTGCCTTGGCGGCCCGGGCGCGCTCGACCACCGGGCCGATCGCCTCCACGAGGGCGTCGATGTCGGCGGGCGTGGTGGTGTGGCCGAGCGAGAAGCGGAGCGAGTGCCGCGCCTGGTCCGCGTCGCAGCCCATCGCGAGCAGCACGTGGGAGGGCTGGGGCACGCCGGCGGAGCACGCGGAGCCGGTGGAGCACTCGATGCCACGTGCGTCGAGGAGCATCAGCAGGGAGTCGCCCTCGCAGCCGGGGAAGCCGAGGTGGGCGTTGCCCGGGAGCCGCTGGGGGCCGGCCGGAGCGCCGTGCAGATGGGCGTCGGGCACGACCTCGATGACCCGGCGCACGAGGTCGTCGCGCAGGGCGGCGACGCGCGCGGCGTGCTCGTGCTGGTGCTTCACCGACTCCTCGACGGCGGCCGCGAGGCTGGCGATGGCGGGCACGTCGAGGGTGCCGCTGCGGATGTCGCGCTCCTGGCCACCACCGTGCACCAGCGCGCTGACGGACAGGTCACGGCGTACGACGAGCGCACCCACGCCGTAGGGGCCACCCACCTTGTGGCCGGTGAAGGTCAGCGCGTCGACGCCGGAGGCGGCGAAGTCGACGGGCACCTGCCCGAGCGCCTGGACCGCGTCGGTGTGGACGGGGATGCCGTGCTCGGCGGCGATCGCGACGACCTCGTCGACGGGCTGCAGCGAGCCGACCTCGTTGTTGGCCCACATCACCGAGATCAGCGCGACCGACCCCGGGTCGCGGGACACCGCGTCCCGCAGGGACCCGACGTCGAGCACCCCCTGGGTCGAGACCGGGAGCAGCTCGACCTCGGCGCCGTCGCTCTCCGCCAGCCAGTGCAGCGGGTCGAGGACGGCGTGGTGCTCGATGGCGGTCGAGAGGATGCGCGTGCGACGGGGGTCCTCGGCGCGGCGGGCCCAGAAGATCCCCTTGAGCGCGAGGTTGTCGGACTCGGTGCCGCCGGAGGTGAAGACGACGTCGCCCGGCCGGGCCCCGATCACCCCGGCGATGGTCTCGCGCGACTCCTCCACGACCCGGCGCGCGCCGCGACCGGAGGCGTGCAGCGAGCTCGCGTTGCCCACGCCGGTCAGCTGGCGCGTCATCGCCTCGACGGCCGCCGGCAGCATCGGCGTGGTCGCGGCGTGGTCGAGGTAGACGAGCGGCTGGGTCATGACCTGCCAAGCCTACGGGGCCGACCTGCGCCAACCTGCCCCGCGTGGCCACGTTCACACCTAGGCTCCCACCGTGCGCGCTTCCCGGGTCTGGCTCGCCTGCCTCCTGCTGGTGCCGACCCTCGCGTGCGAGGCCGGCGGCCAGCCGCCTGCCGACACCCCCGCGCGGGACCGCGCCGCGGGGTCTGCCGCAGCGGCCGGGGGCGACGAGTCGCTCCGCGCGGAGGCCCTCTCACTCCTCGACGAGCGCGAGCGGGCGCTCGTGGAGGGTGACCGCGAGGCGTTCCTCGCCACCGTCGACCCCGACGAGCTCGGCTTCTCCGCGACGCAGGCGCGCTGGTTCGACAACCTCGCGAGGCTCCCCGTGGGGGACGTGTCGTTCGAGCTCGGCGACGAGGAGGCCCTCGCCGACGACTTCGACGACGGCGAGCTGCGGCTCCCCGTCGACTTCACGATGCGGCTGCGCGGCTTCGACAGCCGCCCCGTCACCGACAAGATGGTGTGGACGTTCGTGCACCGCGACGGCGACGTCCTCCTCGTCGGCGACCGCGACGAGGAGGTCGACCTGGTGAACGGGTGGATCCCGGCCCCATGGGACCTCGCCCACATCGAGGTCCGCCGCTCCGGCGGCATCCTCGCGGTCTTCGACGAGGACACCAGCCAGCACGCCACGTACGTCATGTCGGACCTCGCCGACGCCACGGCGGTCGTCCGGCGCCACTTCCCCGAGTGGTCGGGCCGCTACGTCGCCTACGGCACGTCCGACACCACCGGCATCGCCGAGATGAGCGGCATGACGGTCGACCAGACCGCCGGCGTGGCGTTCCCGGTGCTCGCGCGCCCGGACGGCCCGGTGGCCGCCTACCGGTTCGCGGTCAACCCGACCGTCGTCGGTGACGTCCTCGCCCGAGGCCTGGTGTTCCGCCACGAGCTGGCGCACGTCGCCCTCGGACCCACCGACGACCGCTCCCCCGTCTGGCTGGTGGAGGGCGCCGCGGAGTACGTCGCCCGCTCGACGATGCCCGTCGACGAGCGCCGTCGGATCGCCGCCTACCAGCTCGGTGGCGCCTCCGCGCGCACGCTCGAGCCGACCAGGAGCTTCTACCGGGACCCGACCCTCAGCTACAACCTGGCGGCGGTGGTGTGCGACTACGTCGCCACCACGAGGGGCGTGGCGGCGCTGTGGGACCTCGTCCGCTCGTTCCGCACGGCCCGGGTCTTCTCGGCGGCCCAGACCGAGGGCGTCGTGCGCCGCGAGCTCGGGCTCTCGACCAGGGAGCTGAGCGCGCAGGCGCTCGCCTGGGCGCGGTCCGCCTGAGGCCTCACTGGTGGACGTTAGGTGCAGACAGGAGTAGGCCTCTTGTCTGCACCCCGGGTCCACTGGGTCACTGCCAGGCTGAGCGAGTCGCCCTTCGGGGACGACCTGGCTGAGAGTTGCAGGGCTTGGTGGCCCGGGACGTGCAGATCGGCCATAGGGCTATGCGCCAAGGACCCTGCCAGGTCCCGGAGCGCCTCAGTGAGCGACCGACCGTCACGTCCCGGACCGGAGTGCTTGTCCGTGGGCTGACGGAAAGAGCACTCTCATGCAGGCTACGCCCACTTTCGCTGGGATCGACTGGTCCTGGCAGCACCACGCGTTGTGCATCGTCGACGACGAGGGACAGCGCGTCGAGGAAGCCACCGTGACGCACTCGCGGCGCGGGTTGGCAAGGATGACCATCTTGCTGCGCCGACACGGCGTGAGCCGGGTCGGGATCGAACGCGGCGACGGACCCGTCGTCGAGCAGCTGCTCCGCGACGGGTTTGAGGTTGTGGTCATCTCCGCCCGGCAGGTGAAGTCGCTGCGCGCCCGATACGGCTCGGCGGGCAACAAGGATGACCGGTTCGACGCCTTCGTCCTCGCCGAGGCCCTACGGACCGACGCCGGCCGCTGGACAGTGGTGCAGCCCGACAGCGACGAGACGGTCGCGTTGCGGATGCTGGTCCGTACCCGGCACGACCTGATCGATCACCGCATCGCGGTCCACAATCAGCTGCTGGCGACGCTGCAGCACAACTTCCCCGGTGCGATCGGCTTGTTCAGCCAGCTCGACATCCCGATCAGTCTGGCGTTCCTGCGCAGGTTCCCCACCGAAGCCAAGGCCGCATGGCTCAGCGAGCTCCGGATGGCGCACTGGCTCAAGGCCAACCACTACGGCGGGCGCCACACCCCGACCCGCCTGGTCGCCCATCTACGCGAAGCCGCCGCCGGCCGGGTCAACGGAGCAGCAGCCGACGCCAGCGAGGTCATCGTGCTGACCCTCGTCGACCTGCTCACCACCCTGCGACACCAACAAGCGCAGCTCGAGACCCGGATGAAGGAAGCACTGCTGGCCCACCCCGACGGGCCGATCTTCCAGTCCCCGCCTCGCGCCGGCGTCGTACGCGCCGCCACCCTCCTGGCAGAGATCGGCGACTGTCGTGCCCGGTTCCCCGACCCGGAGTCACTGGCCGCGGCTGCCGGCGTCGCGCCATCAACCAGGCAGTCCGGGAAGCACCTCAACGTCGCCTACCGTCGCGGCTGCAACAAGCAACTCAGAGCGGCGCTCGTCGACTGGGCCCAAGACACCCCACGCGCCAACGCCTGCGCCCGCGACACCTACGACCGCGCCCGCGCACGCGGCTGCCGCCACCCCCACGCAGCAAGGATCCTGGCCCAGAGCTGGACCAGGATCCTGTGGCGCTGCTGGCACGACCACCAGCCCTACAACCCCGACCTACACGGCCGGCTCAACACCCTCCAACGAGAGGCTGCTTGACATAGGGCTCTCAGCCCATCCGTTCGAGCCACGGGTGGTCGGCGCGCTCCCTGCGGACGGCCTCCCGCAGCCAGTCCTGCTCCGCCGCGCCGAGCCGCGGCCACGCGATCGCGAGGTCGGCCCGGTCCTTCGGCCGGTCGAGCCGCGCCTTGTGGTGCAGCACCACCTCGGGGCGCATGTAGCGGATCCCGTCCTCGGCCACCCACGTCACGTCCGCCAGCGGCGCCACGTGGTCGGGGTCGCGGCGCGAGACCCACAGCCCGTCGCGGTCCTCGGCGAGCAGGCAGTCCAGGAACCACGGCGCCTGCGCGTGGTCGCGCAGCCAGACCTGCCCCGAGCCCTCGTGGGGTGCGGGGAAGTCGTCGTTCACCGGACGGAGTGCACCCGCCCCCGCGCTCCAGACGTGGTGCCGGTCGCCCACCATCGCCCGCAGGAGCGGCAGGTCCCTCAGCCAGATCACCGCGTCGATGTCCTCGTGCCGCCGCGCCTGCCCGGTGAAGGCGTCGATCGCCCACCCGCCGACGACCCACCACTCGGCGTCGTAGGTCGCCATGAAGGCGGTCAGGCCGGCCGGGTCGAGCGCCTGCCAGTCGCCGTAGAGCCGGCGGAACGCGTCCTCCTCGGCGAGGTCCTCCGCCGACGGGCTCCAGTGCATCCCCGCAGGCTAGCGTCGCGCCCGTGCACACCCACGAGCCCGAGGCCTACGACTGCCCGTTCTGCCGCCTGCAGCGGCTCGTCCACGACGAGCGCAACCGCCCGGAGGACGTCGTCGCGGTCACCGGTCTCGCGTTCGCCCGGATCTCGCCGAAGTGGTGGTCGGCCAACGACGGCGCCGTCCTGGTGGTCCCGCGCTCGCACCACGAGAACCTCTACGACCTGCCCGCCGACGTCGGCCACGCCGTCTGGGACCTGACCCAGCGCGTCGCGGTCGCGATGCGGACGGCGTACGACTGCGACGGGATCTCGACGCGCCAGCACAACGAGCCCGCCGGCGGCCAGGACGTCTGGCACCTCCACGTCCACGTCTTCCCGCGGTGGGACGGCGACCGGCTCTACGAGCAGCACCTGACCACCCGGTGGCCCTCGCCCGAGGAGCGCCGGCCGTACGCCGACCGGCTCGCCGCCGCGCTGGACCTCCCGCGCACCTTCGGCTGAGGCAGGATCGCGCCATGGACTTCCAGCAGATGCAGGAGCGCGCCCGAACGGTGCGGAGCAGGTATGCCGAGGTGGAGGCCTCGACCTACGGCCGGTCGTGGACGACGGAGGAGGTCATGCTCGGCTTCCTCGGCGACGTCGGCGACCTCGCCAAGCTGGTGCAGGGCAAGGCCGGCGTGCGTCCGCGCGAGGACCTCGACGAGGCACTCGCCCACGAGCTCGCCGACTGCCTCTGGAGCATCCTCACCCTCGCCGACGCCTATGACGTCGACCTCGCCGGCGCCTTCACGAGCACCATGGACGAGCTGGACGAGGTGCTCGCCGGGGACTGATCCCTAGAGCAGGACGAGGTCGTCGCGGTGGATGACCTCGCGCTCGTACGCCGACCCGAGGGCCTCCTTGAGCTCGCTCGTCGAGCGGCCGAGGAGCGCCGGCAGCTCGTCGGCGTCGAAGTTGACGAGCCCGCGGCCCACCACGGCACCGTCCGGGTCGAGCAGGTCGACGGCGTCGCCGGCGACGAAGCTGCCGTCCACGGCGGTCACGCCGGCCGCGAGCAGCGAGGCACGACGCTCGACCACCGCACGCACGGCACCGGGGTCCAGGGACAGGGTGCCCTGCCCGGACGTGGCGTGGGCCAGCCACAGCAACCGGGTGGGGCGGCGCCTGCCGGTCGCCTCGAAGTGGGTCCCGACGTCGGCGCCGGCGAGCGCGGCCGCGGCCTGCTCCGCCGAGGTCAGCAGGACGGCGATGCCGGCACCCGTCGCGATCCGGGCGGCGTCGACCTTGGTGGTCATGCCGCCCGTGCCGACGCCGGCCGACCCAGCCGACCCGACGGTCACCGCGGCGAGGTCCTCCTCGGACCGCACCACGGGGACCAGCCGTGCCCCGGGGCGCGACGGCGGCCCGTCGTAGAGGCCGTCGACGTCGGAGAGCAGGACCAGCAGGTCGGCGTGCACGAGGTGGGCCACCAGCGCGGCCAGCCGGTCGTTGTCGCCGAAGCGGATCTCGGAGGTGGCGACCGTGTCGTTCTCGTTGACGATCGGGACGACGCCGAGCTCGAGCAGCTTGGCGAAGGTCTGGTGGGCGTTGCGGTAGTGGGCGCGTCGGGTGACGTCGTCGACGGTGAGGAGCACCTGGCCCGTCACGATCCCGTGGCGGGCGAACTCCTCCTGGTAGCGGTGCGCCAGCAGCCCCTGACCCACGGACGCGGCCGCCTGCTGGGCCGCGAGGCCGCGCGGGCGCCTCGTCAGGCCGAGCGGTGCCAGACCCGCAGCGATGGCCCCCGACGAGACGAGCACCACCTCGGCGCCTCCCCCGCGCACCGCGGCGAGCACCTCGACCAGCTGCCGGACGCGCGCGGGGTCGATACCACCGGCGGCCGTGGTGAGCGACGACGACCCGACCTTGACGACGATGCGCCGGGCACCGGCGAGGAGGGCCGTGCGGTCAGTCGTCACTGCCGTCCCAGTCGGGGTCGTCCTTGCTGCCGATCTCGTAGGCCATCGGTCCCACACCGGAGCTGCCGGAGCTGCGGTCGGGTCCCTTCTTCCTCCGGCTCTCGTCGAGGCGGCGGGCCACGTCGGCGCGGGCCTCCTCCTCCGCCTTCGACTCCATCGCCTCGTCGATGTCGCGGCGACGGGCGCGCGCCGGGCGGTCCTCCCGGAGCCGCTCGTCCTCGCCACGGCGACCGAGCATCTCCGCGCCCGCCTCGATGCTGGGCTTGAAGTCGAAGACGACCGAGTTCGCGTCGCTGCCGATGAGGACCGCGTCGCCCTCCTGGGCGCCCATCTGCGCGAGCTTGAGCTCGACGCCGAGCCGGTTGAGGCGGTCGGCGAGGAAGCCCACGGCCTCCTCGTTGCTGAAGTCGGTCTGCCGCACCCAGCGCTCCGGCTTGGTGCCGCGCACCCGCCAGCCCTCGTCGGTGGCGACGACGTCGAAGTCGTCGCCGCCGTCGACCGCTCGGGGCCGGAGCACGATCCGCTGGGCCTCGGCCTCCGTCGCTGTCTCGCGGGACGCCTCGACGATCTCGGCCATGGCGAAGGTGAGCTCGCGCAGGCCGGCACCGGAGGCGGCGCTGACCTCGAAGACCCGGAGCCCGCGGCCGCGGAGCTCCTCGACGACCATGTCAGCGATGTCCTGGCCGTCCGGGACGTCGACCTTGTTGAGGGCGACCAGCCGCGGCCGGTCCTCCAGGCCGCCGTAGCGCGCGAGCTCGCCCTCGATCACGTCGAGGTCGTCGAGCGGGTTGCGGCCGGGCTCGATCGAGGCCGTGTCGACCACGTGGACCAGCGCGGCGCAGCGCTCGATGTGGCGCAGGAAGTCGTGGCCGAGTCCCCGACCCTCCGCGGCACCCTCGATCAGGCCGGGGACGTCGGCGACCACGAAGGTGGTCTCGCCGGCGGTGACCACGCCGAGGTTGGGGATGAGCGTGGTGAACGGGTAGTCGGCGATCTTCGGGCGGGCACGCGAGATCGCGGCGATCAGCGACGACTTGCCGGCGCTCGGGAAGCCGACCAGGCCGATGTCGGCCACGACCTTAAGCTCGAGGCGTACGACGAGCTCGTCCCCGGGCTCGCCCAGCAGCGCGAACCCGGGCGCCTTGCGCTTGGAGGAGGCGAGGGCGGCGTTGCCGAGGCCCCCGCGGCCGCCCTGGGCGACGACGAGCGTCGTCCCGTGGCCGACGAGGTCGGCCAGCACCTGGCCGTCGGCGTCCTTGACCAGGGTGCCGTCCGGGACGGGCAGGACGAGGTCCTTGCCGTTGCCGCCGTTCTTGTGGTCACCGGCGCCCTGGCCGCCGTTGTCGGCGCGGCGCTTGGGGCTGTGGTGGTAGTCGACGAGCGTCGTGACGCTCGTGTCGACCTGCAGGATGATCGACCCGCCCTGGCCGCCGTTGCCGCCGTCGGGGCCGCCGAGCGGCTTGAACTTCTCCCGCTTCACCGAGGCCACGCCGTTGCCGCCCCGTCCGGCCGCGAGGTGCAGCGTGGCCTGGTCGACGAACGTGGGGATGGCCATGGTGTTCCTTCTCAGGTGTTCTCGATGGTCGAGGCACGGAGCCTCGAAACCACGAAGGGCGCCCCCGACTCGGGGACGCCCTTCGCAGAAGTGATCAGTGTCGCGGTGACGTCACTCGCCGGGGACGACGTTGACGACCTTGCGACCGCGGCGGGTGCCGAACTCGACGGCGCCGGCCTGCAGGGCGAAGAGGGTGTCGTCGCCGCCGCGACCCACGCCGGTGCCCGGGTGGAAGTGCGTGCCACGCTGGCGGACGATGATCTCGCCGGCGCCGACGACCTGGCCGCCGAAGCGCTTCACGCCGAGGCGCTGGGCGTTGGAGTCACGACCGTTCTTGGTGCTCGCGGCACCCTTCTTGTGAGCCATTGTTCAGTCCTTCTGGAGAGACGTGTCGACCTCGAGCGAGCGCTCAGAGGGAGATGTCGGTGACCTTGACCTGGGTGTACTTCTGGCGGTGACCCTGGCGCTTCTTGTAGCCGGTCTTGTTCTTGTACTTCTGGATGATGATCTTCGGGCCCTTGGTGCGGCCGGTGACCTCGACGGTCACGGACGCCTTGTCGAGGCCGGTCGCGGTCACCTTGTCGCCGTCGACGACCATCACCACGGGAAGGGTGAGGGTGTCACCGGCAGCGCCCATCGCGTCGATCTCGATGACGTCGCCCACGGCAACCTTCTGCTGCTTGCTGCCACTGCGCACGACTGCGTACACGGCGAGTCACTCTCCTCGATACGAACTACTGGTCTCAGAACTGGGGGTCTGCGCACGACACCGCCTGGAACTTCGGGCGAGTACGCCGCGTGGCGGGCGCGCAGGGATGGTGTGTCGAACACCGAGGGTCAAGACTACGGGATCGGGTGCCGACCGGGCAAAACGAGGCTCAAGCAGGTGCCGGCGGGAGCGATCCGGAGGGACCGCGGTCGACCCACGTCTGGCCCGCGTAATCGTCGCGGCGGACCGCGAGCCTCCACAGGGCCCACGTGGCGACGGCTGCATCGCGCCGACGGCGTCCACCGTCGCGTGCGGAGGGCGCGTCGCGCGGGGGCGCCGGCACCTCCCGCACCTCGATGCCCTGCCGCTGGGCGGCCACTAGCATCTCGGTGGTCCAGAGAGGACCGTCCTCACGTGACACTGCCGCGAACGAACGCACCCAGCCGCCCTCGACCCAGTAGGTGCCCTGGCTGTCGTCCACGTCCGTGTGCAGCAGGGCCTCTCGCCACCACGCGAGCGCGCGGGACCGTCCCGGGCGGCGCTGCGAGCCGACCGCGAGGACCACCGAGGCATCGAGGGTCGCGAACGAATCGATGTCCCCGCCGTCCGGGGAAGCCTCGTCGACGCCCATCAGGACGCGAGCACCGCTGCTCGCGAGGACTCCCGTCCGCAAGGCGTTGCCGAGCCCGGGCTCACTGACCACTACGACGACCCGGGCCGGGAGGTCCCAGCCGGCCACCATCAGCTCGAGGTCACGCGACGTGGCGTGGCTCGCCCCGTGCTGGACCAGGACGATCTCGTCATGGGTCGTCATCCGATTGGCCAGCGCTTCGAGCCGCTGCCGGAGGTCCCCGCCACCGTCGCGTGTCGGCACCACCACCGCCAGCCCGATCCCTGGCATGGAGTCGTCGAGCCGCAGTCGCTGCGGCGTCCGGGCACGTTCGTCCACCCGCACCACGGACGGCAGCGTCGAGATCGCCCACACGAGTCCACCGAGCGCGAGGGCGGTGAGGAAGGCGAGGGCGGCGACCAGCTCGGTGTAGTAGTAGAGCATCGGCATGACGAGCACCGGCGGGACCAGACCCAGGAGCAGGATCGGCACGGCAGCCGCCGACACCTGCCGCAGCCGCTCGCGGTGCGGGCCGGCACGCCGCCAGACCACCACGATGGCAGCCAGGATCACCACGATCATGCCCGCGAAGTGCTTGGCCGTGTAGAGCGTCTTCGCCAGGTAGAGGTTCAGCGTGGCGATCGGGGCCGACCTGACCTCGTCGAGGAAGAGGTCCTTGATGATGGCGTCGTACTCGGCACTGGAGACCACGACGTCCGGGTCCACCTCACGTGCCTTCATCCAACCGAACTCGTCGGACCACTCGATGCCGAAGGTGGACGGCTCCCCCGTGAGCGGCTGGGGGTAGGACAGCCCGAGGTAGAGGGGGTGCCAGGTCCCGTGCGCGTCCAGGAGCTTGGACGTCTCCGTGAGCACGACGGGGTCCCGCTGGGCGTCGATACGGTCCATCACGACGCCGGGGAGCCAGAATGCGGCCACGACGCTGACTCCCGCGGCGGCGCACGCGACGGCCCACCTCAGCCGACCGCGCCAGGCAACCCACCACACCACACCGGCCGCCATGGCGATGCCGGCGCCGGACAACGATCGTAGGAGGTTGCCGAAGGTGGCGAGGAGGACCAGGACGATCGTCCAAGCGATGGCCGCCCGGACGCCCGGACGCCGCGTGACGGCATAGGCGACGAGCACCAGGGACAGGAAGATCAAGGAGGCCGGAAGGCCGTACAGCGCGTACACGGCCGTGACCGCGACCTTGTCTGACAAGCCGTACTCGGTGCCCACCAGCAACGTGCCGTTGGTCAGCCAGGTGAGCACCGGGAGCGCCAGCATCGCCATGCCGGCGCGAGTCCGTCCGTAGATGCGAGCCACGGTGAGGGGCAGGATGAGCATCGGCAGCGCGCACAGCAACGCCATCACCCAGCGGAGCCCGGTATACGGCGAGTCGGACCCAGTCAGGTGGCTCATCCAGGAGGCCACCAGGTAGCTGCCCGGGTCGTCGTCGCCCGCAGCCTTGGTCAGCCCCTCACCGGGCAGCTCGCCGTACCACGAGCCGGTGCCGTTCTGCTTGACCAACGGCACCCCGGTCTGGACGTAGGTGTCGTATGTCGCGCGCAGCTCGAGGTCCCGCGCGGGGTGATAGGGCAGATCCGGCATCGTGAGCACCGCCCACACCGTGCCCAGGGCCAACAGTGCTCCGGTCGCCAGCAGGAGCCGTTGAGTCGCAGGCGGCCACGGCCGGTCCCCGTCACGCACGCTCCAGGGCGCGCGACGCCGCGGCGCCGCCCCCTCTGTGTCGTCGAGCACCTCACCGGTCCCAATTCCGGCTGACGACCGACCGCTCATCGCTTGCGCGAGCCCTTCTTCTTGATCGGGACGTGCTCGACGACCGGCGTCTCGCCCGACCCGCCGGAGGCGGTGTCCGCACGCGCGTCCGCACGAGCCTCGACGCCGTCCACGGAGACGGGAGCGGCCGGCCCACCGAACGGCGCAGCCGAGCCGGGCTCGATGCCTGCGGTGCCGGGTTCGACGGCGCCCGTCTGCAGGACGGTGCCCACGCCCGATGGCGGACCGGCGGGGCGGCTGGCGGAGCGTCGACGCGTGCGCGTGACCACCTTCGGCTTCTCCGGCTCCGCCGGCAGGGCCTCGTGGGCCTGCTCGCGGCTGGTGTCCACCGGGGCGACGGCCTCGACCTGCGGAGCGTCGTCCTGCGGAGCCTCGTCCGGGGCGACCTCGCCCTGCGGAGCTTCGGCCTGCGGAGTTTCGGCCTGCGGAGCTTCGTCCTGCGGAGCTTCGTCCTGGGCAGCCTCGCCCTGCGGAACGTCGTCCCGCGGAACGTCGTCCTGCGTGGCCACGGCCTGGGCATCCTCGACGGCCGGAGCGTCGGCAGAGGTGTCGGAGGCGCTCGCCTCGTCGGCCCGCGACTCCTCGACCTGACGCTCGTGGCGCGCCATGGCGGCGACGTCCTTGGGCGACGGCGCGTGGTGCGCCTCGGTGGCCTTCGCGTCGGCGTTGCCGCCGCCGTTGCCGGCGCCGTTGCCGGCGTCGTCGTTGCCGCCGCGACGGCCGCGGCGCCGGCTGCTGCGGCGACCCTCGCCCTCGTCAGGGCGGGCGTCCGGGTCGACCGGCTGGTCCTTGATGACCACTCCGCGGCCGTGGCAGTGCTCGCAGTTCTCGCTGAACGCCTCGAGCAGGCCGGTGCCGATCCGCTTGCGGGTCATCTGCACCAGGCCGAGGGAGGTCACCTCGGCGACCTGGTGGCGGGTGCGGTCGCGGCCGAGGCACTCGACGAGGCGTCGCACCACGAGGTCACGGTTGGACTCGAGCACCATGTCGATGAAGTCGACGACGATGATGCCGCCGATGTCGCGCAGCCGGAGCTGGCGGACGATCTCCTCGGCGGCCTCGAGGTTGTTCTTGGTGACCGTCTCCTCGAGGTTGCCGCCGGACCCGGTGAACTTGCCGGTGTTGACGTCGACGACGGTCATCGCCTCGGTGCGGTCGATGATCAGCGAGCCGCCCGACGGCAGCCAGACCTTGCGGTCCAGCCCCTTGTGGATCTGCTCGTCGATCCGGTAGGTCGAGAACACGTCACCACCGGTCGCGCCACGCTCGAACCTCTCGAGGCGCTCGGCGAGGTCCGGGGCAACCGACTCCACGTAGCCGTGGACGGTGTCCCAGGCCTCGTCGCCCTCGATGACGAGCTTGGCGAAGTCCTCGGTGAACAGGTCGCGCACGACCTTGAGGGTCAGGTCGGGCTCGCCGTAGAGCAGCTGCGGGCCGGACCCCTTGTGGGTCGCCTTCTTCTCGATGTCCTCCCAGCGGGCCTTGAGGCGCTCGACGTCGCGCGTCAGCTCCTCCTCGCTGGCCCCCTCGGCCGCGGTGCGCACGATGACGCCCGCGGTGTCGGGGACGATCTCCTTCAGGAGGGTCTTGAGGCGGCTGCGCTCGGTGTCGGGCAGCTTGCGCGAGATCCCGGACGTGGTCCCGTCGGGGACGTAGACGAGGAAGCGACCGGCGAGGCTGACCTGGCTGGTCAGGCGCGCGCCCTTGTGGCCGACCGGGTCCTTGGTGACCTGGACCAGGACCATCTGGCCGCTGGACAGCACGGACTCGATCTTGCGGGGCTGGCCCTCCTTGTGGCCGAGCGACTGCCAGTTGACCTCGCCGGCGTAGAGGACGGCGTTGCGGCCCTTGCCGATGTCGATGAAGGCGGCCTCCATCGACGGGAGCACGTTCTGGACCCGCCCGAGGTAGACGTTGCCGATGAGCGAGGTCTGGGACTCGCGGGCGACGTAGTGCTCGACGAGGACCTTGTCCTCGAGCACGGCGATCTGGGTGAGGTCGCGACGCTGGCGGATCACCATGACGCGCTCGACCGACTCGCGGCGGGCCAGGAACTCGGCCTCGCTCACGATCGGCGCCCGGCGCCGGCCGGCCTCGCGGCCCTCGCGGCGGCGCTGCTTCTTGGCCTCGAGGCGGGTCGAGCCCTGGACCGAGGTGATCTGGTCCTCGGCCGAGCGACCCTTGCGGACCCGGGTCACGGTGTTCGCGTCGCCGTCGTCGGAGGAGCCCTCCTCGCCGGCGCGGCGACGGCGGCGGCGGCGGCGCGAGGAGCCCTCGCCGTTGCCGTCGGTCGCGTCGGAGTCGCCCTCCGCCGAGGTGGCGGCGGCGCTGTCGGTGGAGTCGTCGGCCGCGTCGGTGGAGCCGGCGTCGGGCGCGTCGCCCTCACCGCTGCCCTCGCCGTTGCCCTCGCCGGACTTGCGGCGGCGGCGGCCGCCGCGGCGGCGGCGCCGGCGGCCAGAACCGCCGTCGCCGTCGGTGTCGTCGGCGGACTCGCCGGACTCGGTGAAGTCGCCGGAGTCAGCGGACCCGCCGGTGTCGGCACCCTCGGCCACGTCGGCGGAGGTGTCGTCCGCCTGGGCCCCCGCGAGGGCCGCCGCGGCGTCCTCGTCGTCCTCGTCGAGGTCGGGCGCGGGCTCGGCAGCGGCTGTCTTCTTGGCGGCCTTCTTCCTGGCCGGCCGGTCCGCGGACTTCTTCGCGGCCGACTTCCTCGCGGTGGCCTTCTTCGCCGGCGCGGGAGCCTCGTCGACAGCCTCGACAGCCTCGGCGGCCTCGTCGTCGACCGGGGCCGTCTCGACCGGGGCGGGCGCCGCCTTCGTGCGCGTGCGTCGGGTCGTCGTGGTGACGACGGGCGCCTGGAACAGCACCGCGGGGCCGGTGGGCGCGTCGGCGGCCGGTGCCTCCGCTGCGGTCTCGGCCGCGGGAGCGTCGGCATCGGCCTCGGGGGCCGTCGCCTCGGGGGTGGCCGCGGTCTTCTTGGCCGCGCGCTTGGCCGCGGTCTTCTTGGCGGGCGCCTTGGCGGCGGACTTCCTGGCGGACGTCTTCCGGGCCGGGGCGGGGGCCTCGTCGACCGGCTCGGCCGCCGGCGCGGCGTCGGTCTCGACAGCGGTGTCGGGCTCGGGGGTGGTGGCGGCCTTCTTCGCGGCGCTCTTGCGCGCCGGCGCCTTCTTGGCGGGCGCCCTGCGCGAGGCGGTCTTCCGCACGACGGGGGCGTCGGCCTCCCCTGCTGCTGAGGCAGCGTCCGGCGACGCGTCGGTGGTCGCCTCGGCCGGAGCGTCCCCGGCGGGCGGCACGGCGGCCGCCTTCTTGGCGGGTGCCTTGCGCGTGCGCCGCGTCACCACGGGCGCGGCAGGCGCGGCACCCTCGGTGGGCGGGCTCGCGGCCTCCGGCGTCGGCGTGCCCGACTCGGTGCGCTCGGGCTGGTCGTTCTGGTCATCACTGAGCATGTGGTGCTCCTCGGGCACCGTGACGGTGCCGATTCGGCGTCCGCCCCCTCTCGCACGGCGAGTGGCGGGAACGCAAAGCTTCTGTGGCGGCGACCCCCTCCGCGGGTGCGTCTCCGGACGGCCGGTGCGCCACCCGCCGCGGTCGCCGGGCCACGTCGAGTCGCTGTCACCGACTCCTGTGGCCGCGTCGCGGTCCGGTGGCGTCCACCCACCCGGGGTGCCGACCGCTGGTGCGGCCGGCGAGAACGTCGTCGGCTCGACGGATCCCGACGGTGGTCAGGGCGTCGAACGTGGCGAGTATCGCACACCGGGCCCCGAGTGGCCCTATGCCCGATCCGCCAGCGGGTCGCCGACCTGGTCCGACCCGATCAGCGGCCCCTGCGCCAGCCGCGTCATCAGCGGCGCCTCACCCACCGACACGCCGGTCACGGCCTCGAGGCCGCGCAGGACGTCGTCGGGACGCACGGCGGGGGTGCCGTGCCGCAGCACCACGTCGATCGACGTACGCCCGGCCGCGGCGTCGTCGGCCTCGTCGACCACCAGCGAGAGGACCGCGCCGCGCGCGTCGAACTCGCGCATGCCCTTCTTGGTCATCCGCTCCACGAGCACCTCGTCGGCCGCGAGGAAGCGCGCCACCGCGTCGATGACCGTCGCGTGGTCGGCGCCCAGCCCGATCCGCCACCGGCTGGCCTCGAGCAGGTCGGCCAGCGACCCGCCGGGCGACTCGACGACCTCGAGGACGTCCAGGCCGGGTGGGAGCGCCTCGTCGAGCATCGCGTGGACGTCGGCCGCCACGACGACCTGGGCGAGGGCCAGCTCGAGGTACTCCGCCTCGCTCGCCGACCCGGTCGGGGCAGCGCCGGCGTACGAGATCCGCGGGTGCGGGTTGAACCCAGAGGAGTACGCCATCGGCACCCGTGCCCGGAAGACGGCGCGCTCGAAGGCGCGGCTGAAGTCGCGGTGGCTGGTGAAGCGCATGCGCCCGCGCTTGGCATAGCGCACGCGCAGTCGCTGGACGGGCGGAGCCTGCTGCTCGGGCTGCTGCTTGGCCATCAGGTCCGTCCTGCTTCCACTCGTCGGGTCATCCGCGCGAGCCGTCCCGCAGGCCCTCGCCCGCCTCGTCATCACCGCCGAGATCGTCGTCCGCGGTGGCTTCGACCGGTCCCATGTCGACGGAGGCGGTGAGCTGGTCGAGCCGGAGGTTGAGCAGCGCGACCTCCTCGGCGAGGGTGCGAGTGCGGTCCTCGAGGCGACCGATCTCATAGCTGAACTGGATGCTCAGCAGCAGCAAGAGCATGCTGGCGGCGAAGAAGAGCAGGTTCGAGGGGACCTGGACGCCCAGGAGGTCGGACGCCCGGTCGAGCAGGCTCGGGAACACCACCAGCAGCACCGTGCTCATCGCCACCACGACCCAGATCACGGCGTACTTCTCGCGCAGGCGCTGGCGTCGCAGCATCTCGAAGAGAACCACGAGGGTGGCGACCGCGCCGACGACGCCCAGGGTGAGGACCGGACTCATGACTTCTCCTGCCCCAACGTCTCGGTCGCCGCGGGCCAACGCCGCACAAGGGCGAGCGCGAGTGCGACGACGGCGCGCACCAGGTAGGTCGCCGCTCGCAGCGGCGACTGGCTGGCCGTGCCGATCGTGCGCGGACGCATGTGGACGGGCTGCTGCGTCACGGTGCACCCCACACGCAGCGCGATCACCAGCGACTCGACCGTGTCGCCGAGGTACTCGGCGGGGTAGTGGTCGGCGAACACCCGGACCGCGCGCCGGTTCGCGACCCGGAAGCCGCTGGTGACGTCGGTGAGGCGCGTGCCCGCGAGCCAGGACAGCACCGCGGCCAGCAGGCGCATCGCCCAGCGGCGCGGGCCACGAGCGGCGTAGGTGCCTTCGCCGGCGAACCGGGCGCCGATGACCACGTCGGAGTGCTCGAGCCCGGCGAGGAGCTGCGGGAGGTAGGTGGGGTCGTGCTGACCGTCCGCGTCGATCTGCACGACGACGTCGTAGCCCTCCCGCATGGCGTAGCGGTAGCCGGTGCGCATGGCCCCGCCGACGCCGAGGTTGAAGGGGAGCCGCACCACCTCAGCTCCCGCGTCGCGCGCGACTGCGGCCGTCCCGTCGCCCGAGCCGTCGTCCACGACGAGGATGTCGAGGTCGAGCTCGGAGCCCCGCACCTCACGGATCGTGCCGGCGATCGCGCCCGCCTCGTTCCAGGCGGGGATGACCACGAGGACGCGATCGTCTGGGCGTGCAGGCATGGGGGGAACCCTAATGGGCAGCCGTCCCGCCACTGCTGGCGGATGCCGCCACGCTCGACTGGACCGCGACGGCCGTCGCGACGAACGCCGCGAGGGAGGCGAGCGCGAAGCCGCCGAGCGCCCGGTCCTCGGCACTCCACGGAGCGGCCAGCATCAGCAGCGCGGCGGAGGCGATGGCCGCGGCCCAGCAGGCCGTGACGAGCCAGTATCGCTGGAGCGCCACCAGGGCCGCTGCCTGCAGGAGGGCTCCGGCCATCACGCAGGTCGCCGCGGCCACCAGCGCGGCCGTCACCGGCGTTGGGCGGTAGTCGGCGCCGAGCACGACCGCCACGGCCCATGGTCCGACGACGTAGCCGACCGCCGCTCCGATGAGGGCCGCGACGGCACTGCCTCCCGCGATGAGCTCGAGTGCCCGGGTGAGCCGGCGGGTATCACCGCTGCGGCTCCACCGGACCACGGTGGGCACGGTCAACGCCTGCACCGGGGCCATCAGCGCGAGCGGCGCGCGCGAGAGCGTGATCACCGCGATCAGCACGGCGAGGTCCGAGGACTTGCCCAGGATCGCGACGACCACGGCCGGGAAGCCGGTGAGCACCAGCGCGGACAGTCCGTTGGCGATGCCGAGCGCGGTCACCGTCTCCGCCACGGTCGACCACGGGGTGAGACGGCCGGACCAGTCGACGCCGCGCGCGATCCGGCCGAGGGCACCCACCCAGACCAGCGAACCCGCGACGGTCGCGAGGACCGCCCACCCGACGGCCGCCTCGACGCCGGTCGCGACGATGACCGCGATGATCACCACGCGGGCGGCCGCCTCCCCCACGAGGAGCGCCGAGTAGCCCCGCAGCGCGTGGGCGCCCAGCAGGACGCCGCGCGCCAGGATGAGCATCGTGAAGTTGACCACGGACAGCAGGCAGAGGAGCAGGACCGGCAGCGACCCGTGAACGACCTCGCGGCCCGACGGAGTCGCCAGGAAGGCCGCCATCACCACCAGGCAGGCCGTCGCGGCGAGCCCGACCGCCTGGACGGCACCGACCGGCGTACGACGTCGCTCCAGCGTGGCATTGGTCGACTGACGCGCGACCTCCTGCTCCAGCGACCCGAGCACGCTCCCGAACGTGAAGACCACCGCCCAGATTGCCTGGAACTGGAGGTTCTCGGTCGGTGTCAGCCACCGGGCCACCACGACGAGGAGCAGCAGGCCCAGGCCGCTGGCGGTGAAGAACGAGACCGAGAGCAGGCCGAGCTGGCGCCGGGCCCGGCTCACGGGGAGCTCGCGGCGAGGCGCAGCCCACGGACCACGCCCGCGCCGAAGAGCACGCCAAAGGCCGGGCTGAGCGCTCCCACCGCAACCGACTCGCGCGGCGTCGCACCGCACCAGCGCGCACCGACGCCGGCCGTCAGGCAGCCGAGGGCGGCCGCGGCCGCGCTGGCGCGCGGGAGCGTGGCGGCCGCCACTCCCCCCGCCGCGGTGACGGCGAGCACCCCGGCGAGCAGGCCGCGCGCTCGCGACGGGTCGGTGAGGTAGCCGTCGACGAAGGTGGTGCCGCGGTAGAAGCACTGGCGCGACCACGACCCACGGCCGCTCTTGGCGTGGTGGGTGCACAGCACGTCGGGCGAGAGGTGGATGTCCTCGGCCGCAGCGACCGTGCGCAGCAGGCGGGTGTCGTCGGAGGCGAGGCTGGCGTCGGCGAAGTGCGACGCGAACTCGCCGGCAGCCTCGAGCAGTAGGCTGCGAGGCGCCAGGAAGGCGCCGGTGCCCTTGGGGTAGCGGTCGAAGTCGTCGAGGTCGAAGGCGACCGGCCGGCGGGTGCGGAAGTAGTCGCGCCACCACACCTTGGTGATGCCGGTCCAGAAGAGGGCGCGGAGGTCGCGGGAGCCGGGCACGACGTCGTAGTTCCACACCGTCTCGCCGCGACTGACGGCGGACCGGAGCCGCTCGAGGGACTCGGGGGCCACCTCGACGCGCGCGTCGAGGAGCAGCACCAGGTCGGCCTTGACGGCCTCGAGGCCAACCCGGCGCGCCGCGAACCGGCCGGCGTTGGCCTGGTGCACGACCCGGACGTGGGGTCGACCGCTGACCTCGGCCAGGACGGCCACGCTCTCGGCGTCGGTGGCGCCGTCGTCGACCACCACCACCTCGAGGGGCCAGTCGGCCCGAGCGGCGGCGACCTCGAGTGCGTCGAGCGCGCGCCGGACCCAGCGTCCCTCGTTGTAGGCTGGCATGACCACGCCGAGCCGCGCGTGCGACGGTGCGGATGATGCTGCACGGGCCTCTGCGGTGGGCAGTGGCGGGGTGTCCTGCACGGTGGTGGACCACCCTTTCGTCGGCTCGCCTGATCCGCGTGCAGACGATACTGCAACGCCGAGACCATCCCCGGACACGCACGGGACCAGCACAGGAGAGCCAGTGACGATCGCCTTCATCGCCGGGACCACGGCCGAAATCATCAAGCTGGCCCCGGTGATCCGCGCCCTCGAGGCGCGCGGTGACGAGGTCGAACTGTGGAACACTGCGTTCCACGTCGGCGGCCTGCCGGCCACGCTGGCCGACCTCGGCCTCCCCCAGCCGGCCGTCGACCTCGTGCCGTCGCGCAGTCAGCGCGACGTGGTGCGCGTGGCGCAGGTGCCGGGGTGGGCGCTTCGCATCCTCGTGTCCGTCGTACGCCGTCGCGGCGAGCTGCGCCGGAGGTTGCGCCGGGGCACGCCTCGACCGCTCATCGTCGTGCACGGCGACACCTTCAGCACCGTCCTCGGGGCCCTGATCGGGCGCTTCCTCGGGGCGCAGGTGGCGCACGTCGAGGCCGGCATGCGCACCGGCAACATCTGGCACCCCATGCCCGAGGAGTTCAACCGCCGCATCGTGGCGAAGATCGCCACCGTGCACTTCGCGCCCACCCAGCACGAGGTCGACCACCTGCTCCGCGAGCGGGCGCGGGGATCGATCGTCGACACCGGCGCCAACACGGTCATCGACGCGCTCCGCCTCGCCATCGACGGCGACGCCCCGGCCATCGACCTGCCCGAGGAGTTCGGGCTCGTGACCCTGCACCGGTTCGAGATGCTGCGCAACGGCCCGGTCTTCACCCGGACCCTCGAGGTGCTGCACGAGGCCAGCGCCTCCATGCCGCTCGTCATGCCGGCCGGCAACACCGAGCGCAACCGGATCGAGGAGCTCGGCCTGGGCCACCTGTTCGGTGACCGCTTCCGTCTCGTGGACAAGCAGCCCTACGCCCGCTTCATGCCGCTCCTGGCGCGCGCGAGCTTCGTCGTCACCGACTCCGGCGGTCTCCAGCAGGAGTGCGGGATCCTCGGCAAGCCCGCCGCCATCCACCGCGAGGCGGTCGAGTCGCAGCAGGGCATCGGTGACAACCTGGTGCTGACCGGGCTCGACATGCAGGTGCTGCGGGACTTCCTGCGCGCGTGGCGTGACCGGGCGCGCCCCTCGCTCCTCGACGAGTTCCACCCCACCGAGGCGATCGTCGCGGAGCTGGGACGCGCCGGTCACCTCAAAGCGTGATCTCGCGCCCCTCGGCGGCCGAGCGCAGGCACGCGTCGACGACGCGGAGCGTCTGCACGCCCTCGCTCATCGGCACGATGCCCGCGGAGTCCTCGCCCAGGACGGCCGCGCGGAAGTGTGCCTGCTCGACGGCGAGCGGCTCCCGCTTCTGGATCGCGAAGCGCGTCACGTCGCCCTCGTTGACCCCGCGGAAGGTCGCCACCGCGTCCCAGTCGTTCTCGAACGTGCCGTTGGCGTAGAACGTCAGGTCGCCGGTGAGCGTGTCGGCGACGAGCGCACCACGCTCACCGGTGGCGATGCACTGGCGCTCCTTGCGCGGCGACAGCCAGTTGACCAGGTGGTTGACGATGACGCCGTTGGCGAGGCGGCCGGTGGCGACCACCATGTCCTCCTTGTCACGGCCGGACCGGTGCTGGGTGTGGGCGGTCAGGCGGACGTAGGGCGCGCCAGCGATCCACGGGGTCAGGTCGAAGTCGTGGGTGGCGAGGTCCTGCACCACACCGACGTCGGTGATGCGCGGCGGGAACGGACCCTGCCGCGAGGTGGTGATCTGGAAGATCTCCCCCAGCAACCCCTGCTGGATCCGCTCGCGCATCGCGATCACGGCCGGGTTGCAGCGCTCGACGTAGCCCACGCACCCGACGACGCCGGCCTCCTCGAAGGCGGCGCCGACCCGCTCCCCCGCCTCCACGGAGTGGGCGATCGGCTTCTCGACCATCGTCGCGACACCGGCCGCGGCCAGGGCGAGCGCGACGTCCTCGTGGTTCACGGTCGGCACGGCCACCACGGCCGCGTCGAGACCGGCGCCGATGAGGGCGTCGACGTCGGGCAGGACGGGGAGGTCCCCCGCCACGCCGAACTTGTCACCGACGGGATCCGCGACGGCGACGAGCTCCATGCCGGGCGTCGCCCGGATCACGCGGGCGTGGTGACGTCCCATCGAGCCGAGCCCGATCACACCCGTGCGCAGCGTCCTGGTCGGTGCGGTCGTCTCCGTCATCACGCACCCGCCTTCACGACGGTGTTGACGGCCTCGACGATGCGGTCGAGGTGCGACTGGTCGAGCGAGGGGTGCACCGGCAGCGAGATCACCTCGGCGGCGGCCCGCTCGGTCTCAGGCAGGTCCAGCCCCGGGGCGTACTGCTGCAGCGACTCCAGCCGGTGGTTCGGGATCGGGTAGTAGACGCCCGAGCCGACCTGGAACTCCTCGCGGAGACGGCGGACGACCTCGTCGCGGTCCTGTGCGACGCGGATCGTGTACTGGTGGTAGACGTGGGTGGCCGTCTCTGCGACCGGGGGGACCACGACGTTCTCGAGGTGGGCGTCGAGGAAGGCGGCGTTGTGCTGGCGGGTCGCGGTCCAGGCGCCGATCTTGGTCAGCTGCACCCGACCGATGGCCGCGTGGATGTCGGTCATGCGGTTGTTGAGGCCGACGAGCTCGTTGGCGTACTGACGCTCCATGCCCTGGTTGCGCAGCAGCTTGACGCGTCGGACGATCTCGTCGTCGACGCACGAGACCATGCCGCCCTCGCCGGAGGTCATGTTCTTGGTCGGGTAGAGCGAGAACATCGCGAAGGTGCCGAAGGTGCCGACCGAGGCGCCGTTCCAGGTCGCGCCGTGGGCCTGGGCCGCGTCCTCGAAGAGCATCACGCCGCGCCGCTCCGCGATCTCGCCGAGCGCGGTCATGTCGGCGGGGTGGCCGAAGAGGTGGACGGGCATGATCGCCCGGGTGCGCTCGGTGATCGCGGCCTCCACCGCGCGCGGGTCGAGGCAGAAGTACGTCGGCTCGATGTCGACGAACACCGGGGTAGCGCCCGTGAGCGCGACGGAGTTGGCGGTCGCGGCGAACGTGAACGACGGGACGATGACCTCGTCCCCCGGACCGATGCCGGCGGCGAGCAGGCCCAGGTGCAGGCCGGACGTGCCGGAGTTGACGGCCACGCAGGTGCGACCGTCGACCAGCTGGTCGCCGAACTCCTGCTCGAAGGCAGCCACCTCCGGCCCCTGCGCCACCATGCCGGAGGCCAGCACGGAGTCGACCGCATTGCGCTCCTCCTCGCCGATGATCGGCTTGGCCGGGGGGATGAACTCTGGCTGCGTCACTCTTCTCTCTCCTTGAGTTGTCCGTCGATGACGTCGTGGACGGCGCCGGTGCCGGTGTCGACCAGCGAGCCGTCGGGCTGCTCCTCGAGCCGGGTCCCCGTGCGGGACACCCAGCCGATCTGACGGGCGGGGACGCCGGCCACGAGGGCGTGCGCCGGCACGTCGCGGGTCACGACCGAACCGGCGGCCACCAGCGCCCAGGCGCCGATGCGCACGGGCGCGACGCAGACCGAACGGGCCCCGATGGCGGCACCGTCGCCGATGGTCACACCGACCGCCTCCCAGTCCGAGGCGGACTTAAGCGAGCCGTCGGGGTTGACCGCGCGAGGGTAGGTGTCGTTGGTCAGCACCACGGCGGGGCCGATGAAGACGCCGTCCCCGAGCACAGCGGGCTCGTAGACCAGGGCGTGGTTCTGCACCTTGCAGTTGTCGCCCATCTGCACGCCCGACCCGATGTAGGCGCCGCGGCCGATGACGCAGTTCTGGCCGAGCACCGCGTCCTCGCGCACCTGGCACAGGTGCCACAGGCTGGAGCCGTCGCCGATCGTCGCCTCGGGAGAGATCTCTGCCGACTCCACCGCTCGGTAGGACATGCAGCGCCTTTCGTCGTGGGTGTTTATGGCCGGGACCCTCGTCCCGCGCGGGCGCGCGGGCCCGCGTGCGGCCCCCGAGAGCCTAGTTGTCGCGACCGCCGACACCACGATCGGCGTCCGGTCGACGCCAAGAGACCGCGACCATCGCCGCCGCGAAGCAGACGAAGCCCACCGATCCGATCACCCATGACGTGATTGGGCCCGGCCAGCCGGACCACCACCACCATTCCACGCCCGCCCACAGCGTCGGGTCGTCAACGGCTGTGACGTAGCGCCACAGGTTGGTGTAGAGGGCGGCCGCGTTGGCCAACGACAACAGAATCCAGATGGTGAGCGCCTGCCAGCGGCCGATGCGGATCCCCCGACCCACCCGTTGGCCGGTGAGGAGTAGGAGCAGGAGCATCGGGGCCAGCGGCAAGACGTAGCGGGGCTGCACGGACTCGCCGGCGAAGAGTCGCGCCCGGTAGAGCGTCACGAACGGGATGAGCAGGACCGCCGCGGCGACCAGCGCGACCGCGAGGGTCTTTCCGACGTTGAAGCGTCTCGCGCCCGTGAGACCCAGGAAGCCAATCACGGTCATCACTGAGCACACCGTTGCCGCGGGCATGCCCGTGTCGAGCCAGCCGAGGGCCGAGCTGTAGCCGAAGAGACCGCTGACGAGTAGTGGGAAGTTGACCGTCAGCTGGACCAACACCTCCGCAGCCGAGCGGGCCGTCTCCGGCTCCGCGGCTGCAGCCCCCACCACTTGGCCCGCGGACAGCGCGACGGCCGTGCAGCCCGCGGCTACCGCGAGGGGGACGACGAGGAGCCTCGGGCGGTGGCGCAGCGTGCGCCAGTGGAGCAGGCAGACGGCCACAGCGACGAGGACGATGTAGGCGGCGGCGTCACCGCGCGCGCCGGCGGCGAGGACCGCACCGGTTCCGGCAAGGAGCAGGTTGGCGGCGAGCCGTGTGCGGCCGCGCACGAGGAAGGCCGAGTGCAGGCCGAAGCCGAACGCCGTGACGCCCGTGACGGCCCACCCGCTCGGGTTGGTCGAGGCGACGAAGAACCATCCCAGCGGGACCATGACCGCCGTCAACGTGTAGAGCTGGATGCGTCGGGTCGCCCTGGTGCCGCTGACGGCCAGGGAGGCGAAGACACCGACCGCGATCAGCACGTTGACCACCCGCATCCTCAGGACAGAGGTCTGAATGTCCTCGCCCGCGAACACGTGCATCACGCGGTAGAAGCCACCGGGGTAGTCGCCCGTGTTGACCCGGGCGGTGTCGATCGTGCCCCGTGCGACGACCTCGTCCTGGCAGTCGCCGGACACTCCGGCGTCTCCTGCGAAGCACGCGGCTGCGGCGAGCAGGGCCGGGACCCGCACGACCGGGTCACCCGCCTGTGTGACACCCACCTGCGTGCACTGCGGGCTGTCGTAGGAGCTCGGGCACCAGATGCTGGGCAAGTGGTAGTCGTCGTCCGGGGAGGACCCCACCGGGGACGAGAGCGCCCATCCCACACCCGCCAGGACCGCCCCGAGCGTGCAGAGCACAAGGAACAGCGCGCGTAGCAGGGGTGTGTGCTGCCGGTGCGGACGTCCGACGCGACGCATCCTGACGGCGTCCAAACCTCTCCACCTCTCACTGCAGGGTTCCCCCTCCGGCGACGAGGGCGGCCCAGACTAACGCCCACCGCGGGTAGGTAGGACCGACCGCTCCGATAGAGTCCCCTCGAACCCCGTGGTGGCCGCGAGCGCCCACTTCGCACCGCCGTGGGATGACTGACCGAACGTCGAAGGGCAGGGCTTGAGCATCGCTGTCAACGCGGACAAGGCCCCGGAAGCCGCCATCCGCGCACCCGGTCTCCTTCCCTCCGTCCGCACTGCTCGGATCGATGCGTGGTTCGACGAGCGCCGGGTGTTGGCCTGGACGGCACTCAGCGTCCTCTTCGCTGCCGTCGCCATGGTCGTGGTCGTGCCCGCCGCCTCCGGTGACGGAGGATTGTCGCCCGTCGATGAGCTCTGGTACGTCGACGCAGTCGACAAGGCAAGCCGAGGCGAGCTTGTCAACACCGGCGACAAGATCGACTCCTACGCCCGCCAGGTCCAGGCCTGTCGAGGAGTCATCGGCTATCAGGCGCCGCTCCCGACCTGCGGCGAGCCGCAGCCGGACGACTCCATCGCCCTGACCGCCGTCTCGGCGGCCGACATCCACCCGCCGACCTACTTCTTCCTCGCCGCGGTCGCGGGCAAGGTGATCCGCCTGACGGGCGTCACCGACGACCTGCTCATCGGCGCACGGCTGGCTGGCGTCCTCTGGCTCACCCTCGGCCTGCTTGCGATGGTGATGCTGGGACGAGCGTGGGGCGCCGGTTGGGTCGTACCTGCCCTCGCGGCCGTGTGCGCAGGCACCAGCCCTCTCCTGGTCTCGACGTCGGGCTATCTGAGCCCAGACGCGCTCGGGCTCCTGGTCGGTGCCAGCGTCCTGCTCGCCGTGAGCTGGTGGCAGAAGGGCCGGTTGCCGACGTGGCTGCTCCTGGTGGCAGCGGTAGCACCGGCGTACTTCAAGGTGACATTCGTGCTCGCTCCACTGATCGGAGCGTTCCTTGTGCTCGTCGCGGGCGTGTGCGGACAGCTCCCATGGCGGCGGGTGATGACCGGTGCCGCGATCCTCGTCGGCGGGGCCGGCGCGGGTGCCTTGTCGTGGCAGCTGGTGCGCGGTGCCCTCGCGGTCGCGGACCCGGTGCTGCACGCGGACGCCCAGGACCCGGTCGCCTTCGCGAGCTTCGCGAAGTACTTCGGCTACTACCTCGAGACCATTCCTGCGACCAGCGACGCCCCGATCCCCCTGCCGGGCCTTCTCTACGTAGCGATCCTGCCGTTTTCCTGGCTGCTCCTGACCGCCGCTCTTGGTGGGACCTTGGTACGTGGCACGAAGGACCCGCTGCTGCCCGTGTGCTGGAGCGCGGTGACCGGGATGGCACTGGGCAGCATCGTCATGAGCCTGATCGTCCTGGTGGCGACCGGTGGATTCCTCATCGGCACACCGCGCTATGGGATCGCTCTACTGCCTCTGTTCGCTGTACCACTCATGTGCCTCAGGCACCGCGTCGTCGTGCTGGGCCTGGTGCTGTCAGCCTGCGGGGCCCTCCTGTCCCATCTGGTGGCGTGGTGATCCGCTTCGTCGTCGCGGCCGTCGCCGCCCTGCTCCTGTCGGCGTGCTCGGAGCCGGTCCTGGTGCCAGAGGCCGGTCCGAACGCGCCGGGCTTCTCCTACCGTCCCGCGCCGAGATCGCCGGCTCCTCCCCGCGTCGAGCTGCTGTCCGACCGACCACGTACGAGCGCCGCCGCGGCAGGCGCGATCGACTCCGTGGTGCGGCAGAAGGACGTGTTCGAGATCTCCGGCTGGGCACTGCTCGCCAGGAAGAAGCCGCGTGGCGTCCTGCGGGTCGTCCTGCCACCCGACGTGGAGGCGAGCGTCGTGGACGTGCGAAGCGTGGAGCGGCCGGACGTTGCAGCGGCGACGTCCGACGACGCGAACCAGTGGGCCGGATTCACTGTGACCATCGAGGGAGACCTCCCCCGCGAGGCCGGCGTGTGCGTGCTCTCGCGGAGCAGCCAGGGCACCTTCAGGCTCGGCGGCTCGGACGAAGGGCTCTGCCCGGCCTGACCGCACGGGGGGCCGCGTGTGCGGCGACGGGCCGAGGCGTGGCGACCTGCGGGCAGGGCGACGGGTAAGGTCTGGCCCCGTGAAGGACGTGGCGTTCGTCGTCCCCGTGTACAACGAGGCGCAGGTGATCGGCACCGTCATCAAGGCGATCCAGGCCGTGACCCCGCACGTCGTGTGCGTCAACGACGGGAGCACCGACGCGTCGGCCGCCGAGATCCTCAAGGCGGGCGCCTACCTCGTGGACCACCCGATCAACATGGGTCAGGGTGCCGCTCTCCAGACCGGGATCGAGTTCGCCCGCCTGCTGCCCGGGGTCGAGCGCTTCGTGACCTTCGACGCCGACGGCCAGCACGTCATCGACGACGCCATTCGGATGCTGACCACGCTGGAGGTCGGCGACCTCGACATCGTGCTCGGCTCGCGGTTCCTCGGGGCCTCGGTCGGCGCCCCTCGTCTCCGCAAGGCCCTGCTTCGGCTGGCCGTCCGCTTCAGCAACGTGACCTCGGGGATCCGGCTCACCGACGCCCACAACGGGCTGCGGGCCTTCAACCGGCACGTCGCTGACACGATCGAGATCACTGCGCCCGACATGACCCACGCCAGCGAGATCATCGAGCTGATCGCCCGCAACGGCTACCGCTACCGCGAGGTCCCGGTCACCATCCACTACACCGCCTACTCGGTGTCGAAGGGACAGGCCGGCATGAACGCCGTCAACATCGCGGTCGACACCCTCCTGCGCAAGGTCGGCCGCTCGTGATCGCCGTCCAGCTGCTCCTCGTAGGGGCTTTCCTCGGGCTGTTCTTCCTCGCGCTGCGCAGCCGCACCGCTCACGGAGTCTCTGCCTCGAAGAAGCTCGGCTTCCTCCTCTTCATGCTCCTCGTCGTGGTCGCCGTGCTCTCCCCGGCCCTGGTCAGCGACGTCGCCAACCTCGTCGGCGTGGGCCGCGGCACCGATCTCGTGCTCTACCTCCTGGCCGTGGTGGTCTGCTTCTACGTCGTCAACGACTACCTCCGTGCCCAGGACTCGCGCGCCCAGCTGCACAAGCTCGCGCGGCGCATAGCCGTCCTAGAGGCGCTCGAGCGCTACGGCATCGCCGCCAGTCACGAACGTGACAGCGAGGTCGTCGACGAGGTGCCGGACCCGCACGGGACCACCGACGGGGACCGGGACGATGCTTGAGGTGTTCATCCCCTTCTGGGGAGACCCCGGGTACCTGCGCGAGGCGGTGCGCAGCGTCCAGGCGCAGACCGACCCCGACTGGCGGTTGGTGGTCGTGGACGACTGCTACCCCGATCCGACGGTGCCGCAGTTCTTCGCCGGGCTCGACGACCCGAGGGTCACCTACGTCCGCAACGAGACCAACCTCGGCATCACCGACAACTACCGGCGCTGCCTCGAGCTGGCCACGCAACCTTGGGTGGTCCTGCTCGGGTGCGACGACCTGATGCTCCCCGGCTACGTGGCCACCCTGACGGCCGCCATCGCCTCGGCGCCCTCGCCGGTCGACGTGATCCAGCCGGGTGTGCGCGTGGTCGACGAGCACGGCGGTGCGGTCGACCCCCTCGTCGACCGGGTCAAGCGCCGACTCTTCGCGCCCCGGATCACCGGGCCGACCGTGCTGTCAGGGGAGCCTCTCGCGGTCTCGCTGCTTCGCGGCAACTGGACCTACTGGCCCTCGCTGGCCCTGCGGACCGAGGCCGTCCGGGCGCACCGCTTCCTCGACGGCTTCCCCCTGGTGCAGGACCTCGCCCTCCTCGTCGACATGGCGCTCGCGGGCTCGCAGATGCTGGTCCTGCCCGACGAGGTCTTCGCCTACCGGCGCCACTCCGCCAGCGCGTCGTCGCTCACCGTCGTCGACGGCGGCCGGTTCGCCGGCGAGCGCGCCTACTTCGAGCTGGCCGCAGCGGCCTGCGAGGCGCACGGGTGGCACGCGGCCGCCCGGGCCGCCCGGACCCACCCGGCCTCCCGGCTGTACGCCGTCAGCCAGCTGCCGGTCGCGGTCCGGCAGCGGTCGTGGGACAGCATCCGGACCCTCGCGGCCCACGCCGTGCGCACCGGCTGAGCGGATCCGTCAGCGGCGGTCCAGGGCCGACCGGAAGACCGTGAGGGTCTCCTCGGCCACCCGACGCCAGCTGAATCCCTCCGCCTGCGCGAGCCCCGCCCGTGATGCCCGCAGCATCGCTTCCGGGTCCGTGGCGACGGTCCGCAGCGCGGCGGCCATCGAGGCAGTGTTCAGCGGGTCGAACCACATTCCTGCGTCGCCACCCACCTCGCGCAGGACAGGCAGGTCCGAGGCGATCACGGGCAACCCGATCGACATCGCCTCCAGCACGGGGAGTCCGAAGCCCTCGGCCAGGGTCGGGAAGGCCAATGCCCGAGCCCGGGCGCGCAGGTCGGCGAGCTCGTCGGCGTCGACCCAGCCGCGGAGATCCACCCAGTCCCCCAGGCCACACTCGTCGACGACCGGTTGCAGCGGGTCCTCGCCCGGCCCGGCCCCGGTGATCACCAGCCGAGGGCGGATCGGCTCCTCGACCAGGGCGAGGGCGCGGATGAGCCCGTCCCAGTTCTTGTACGGCCTCCGCTGCCCGCCCGCGATCACCAGGTTCTCCTCGCCGCGGTAAGGCGCGACGACCTCCGGCTGACGGCCCGCGAGCGGCACGACGTGGAGTCGCTCGGCCGAGACGTCCAGGTATTTGCGGATCTCGCCAGCCGAGACCTCGCTGACGGTGATCACCCGGGCGGCGTTGGCGACGGCCCGACGCTCCATCCACATCACGGGGCGGGTGAAGAACGGGGTGACCATGACTTCGGGGTGGCTCCAGTAGAGCATGTCGTGGAGCGTGATTACCGTGGGCATCGACGTGTGTGCCGGCCCCAGGGTGGCGGGGCAGTGCACCAGGTCGGCCCGCCGGCGTCGGGCGTGCAGGCTCGAGGCGACCAGCTCGCCGAAGGCCCACACGAATCGGTTCTCACCGCTGATCCGCGAGCGGATCACCTCGCCGGGGAACCAGTCGAGGTCCATCCGCGAGCCTTCGCGGCTCGCCAGCGCCACGAAGTCGAGGCCGGTGTCCATCCGCCCCAGCTCCCGGTAGAGCTCGCGCGTGTAGGTCTCCATGCCGCCCTTGGTGCCTGTGTAGGAGAGCATGTCGACGAAGACCAGTGGACGGGTCATGGGGAGCCTTCCCTGATGCGTGGTTGCGAGGCGGCCGGCACCCGGTGGGCGCCGAAGGCGAGATGGATGCCGATCCCGGCCAGCGGGCCGAGGAGCAAGGCGACGACCACTCGGGTCTCCAGCGCGAGGGGCAGGAGCAGGAGCAGCGTCGCGACCGAGGTGGCGACGACGTAGCCGACCACGTAGACCGCGTGGTGGTCGAGGGCGATGCTTGCTGCGCCGGTGAGGGTCAGCAGGCCGACGAGGCCGGCCGCCAGCACCAGCCACCCGAAGACGGGCCCGGCGACGACGTACTCGGCGTTGATGACGCGGAGCAACGGGGGGCCGAGGACGACCGCCGCGGCCGCACCCAGCACGGTCGCGCCGGCGAGCAGGGCCGTCGGAGTCCGCATCGCCCCGACCCCGTGCGAGGCGACCCGGGTCACGAGGACGTTCTGGTAGGCGTTGAGGGGGATGAGCAGAGGCGCCCGGGACAGTGACACGGCCAGGATCACCGGCGCCGCCCCCGCGAAGACGTCGTCCGGGGTCGTCAGCCGGAGCAGGACGGGGAACCCCACGAGGAGCAGCGCGGACGCGCCGGAGGCCGCGCAGGCGGCGACCAGGCGGCGCCTCAGCCCGGCGCCAGGCACGTCACCCCTGACCGCCGCGGTCCCCCGGAGTCGGGTGGCCGGCAGGAGGGAGACCAGGAGCCACGAGCCGCAGGCCAGCGACACCGCCCACGTGAGCCCGCCGACGAGCGCGCCCGCGAGCGTGGCAGCCACCACGAGCGCGAGTCGGCTGACGGACTCCGTCCCGACGAGCAGCGCGTACGTCGACCAGTCCCCGCGGCCGGCGGCCGTCCCGGCGACGAAGCAGTGACTGACGAAGAGCATCGCCCCCACGAGCAGGGCGGCGAGCAGCTGCGGCCATTGCGGCCCCAGGACCTCGGGCGCCCAGGCCAGCCCGCTCACCCCCAGCACCACGCCGGCGCAGGCGGCGAGCAGGACGACCTGGGGCAGCACGCGGGCGCCCGTGCCGGAGGTGTGTGGTGCCGCGTGCACGGAGCGCGTGGTCTCAGTGGCGATGCCGATCAGGACGCCGAACACCCCGAACAGGGCGCCCCAGAACACCAGGAACTCGGCGTTCGCCGCGGGCGTGAGGTAGCGCGCCACCAGCACCAGGACGACGTAGCCGGCGATCCCGCTGACCGCGGCCGCGGCGAGGACGACGTGGGCGACGCCCGCCCGCCTGCCGGATGCCTCGTCAGTCGCCACGACTCGTGATCCTAGGTGTGCGCGATGCCCGTTCGGCGCCCGGCCGTTGCTAACGTGCGGCCATGCCTGCTTCCCGCGCCGGAGCTGTGGAGGCACCGAGGGTCCACCGGTGGCTCGGGGTCCGTCTGGGAGACCGGCTCGGCAGCAGGGACAACAACTTCGACCTGCTCCGGCTGCTGGCGGCCTGGGCCGTCCTCGTCTCGCACTCCTACGCGCTCGTCGGGTGCGAGCAGCCCCTGCACCAGTTCGGCACCTCGCTCGGCAACCTGGGGGTGCTCGTCTTCTTCGCGGTCAGCGGGCTCCTCATCAGGCGCAGCTGGGACCACGACCCACGGGCCCGCGACTTCTGGGCCAAGCGGGCACTGCGCCTGCTCCCCGCGCTCGCGGTGACCGCGATGCTGACCGCGTTCGTGCTGGGGCCGGCCGTGACCAGCGCCCGCCTCGGGACGTACTTCACCTCCTGGGAGACGTGGCTCTACCCGGTGCGGCTCGTGCTGATGGTGCCGTTCGGCGCCAAGCTGCCCGGGGTCTTCGACGACAACGTCTACGCGGGGGCCGTCAACGGATCACTCTGGAGCCTCCCCCTGGAGGTGCTCGCCTACGCGATGGTGGCCGGGCTCGGGGCGCTCGGGCTGCTCGCCCGACGGTGGGTCGTCACGTCGCTCGCGCTCGCGAGCCTCGTCTGGGCCGCCTGGTGGGAGCCGGCCATGTCGGACGCGGTGGGGTCGGCCTACGTCGTGTCGGCCTTCGCCGTGGGCGCCGCGGCCTTCACCTGGCGCGACCGGATCGTCCTCAGCACCCCGGTGGCCATGGTAATCGTCGCCGTCTGCGCGGCCACCGCGCTGGGTCCGGAGTCCCTGCGTGTGGTCACCTGGACCGTCTCGGCGCTCTACCTCTCCTACTGGTTCGCCTACTGCCTGCCGCGCGTCGGACGTGTCCTGACCCGGTTCGGGGACACGTCCTACGGCCTCTACATCTGGGCCTTCCCCGTGCAGCAGGTCGTGGTCCAGGTCGCGGGCAACGACTCCGACCCGTGGCTGGTGACCGGCGTCGCGACCCCGCTCGTGTGGCTGCTCGCGCTCGCCTCGTGGCGGCTCGTCGAGCGCCCGGCTCTGCGGCACAAGCCGCGGCCCACACCCGGAGGGCCACAGGACCGCGCCTAGCGCCCCTGCGCCAGGCGGTCGCGCACGGCGTCGTGGTCGCGCATCATCAACGAGTGCCGTCGGTCCGCGATGGCCGCGAGGTGGCCGAGGCCGTACCCGAGCGCGGGCCTGCGCACGAGCATCCGGGCGGCGCGGGAGACCGGCCCACGGTGAAGGAGGTGCACGAGCGAGCTGGTGACGACGCCGTCGTATCCCAGCCGCTGGGCCAGCACCTCGAGCGAGCGGTGGGTGTAGAAGGTGATGTGCTGCCCCGACTCGGGCGCGTAGTAGTCCCATCCCCCTGGCCGCGGGGCCGGCGTCGGGAGGACCTGCGTGGTGACGAGGAGGCGGTCGGTCGCCGACGCGACCGAGGCGAGCTCGCCGACCGGGTCGGTGAGGTGCTCGAGCACCTCGAACGCCGTGACGAGGTCAAACCTCTGTCCGGCGGGGTCGCCGGTGAAGCCGGCCGCGAAGATGTTGGCTGCGTAGGCGTCGACGTGGGCGAAGTCGTACCCACGGTCGCGCATGAGCCGCGTGAGGACGCCGTAGCCACCGGCCCAGTCGAGAAAGCGTCCCCCGCGCAGATGTTCGGCGCGCAGCACGCTCGACGTCACGTTGGCGAGGATCTGGCACCGGTCGAGCAGGCCCACGTCGAGGTCGGCGATGGCCTCGGCATACGCCCGGTCCAGCCAGGTGGGATCGTCCGCCATCACCAGCCCGCACGACCCGCACTGCAGGTAGGTGACATCGGTGTCGCCCAGCACGCGGCCCTCGGCGAACCGCCGTACCGGCCGGTCGCACACACGGCACGTCTTCGACACGCTTCCTCCTGGGTCCTGCCGTCGTGGCCACCCGCAGCCTAGGTGACCGCCTGCGAGCCGAGGCAGGGGACAACGACGCTCACTGCCTATATTGATCCCCCGCCGGCCCATACGTGACGGCAATGAGCACGGGAGAGGCGCTGGGGGAATGGTCCGACAACTGCGAGCGGCACGGGCCGTGGACGTCCTGCTGCCGGCCGTCCTGGCGTTCGTCGCCATCGTGTTCGTCGCTTTACAGGTGCACGCGTACACGCGGCTGAGCCCCATCGACGAGCTCCAGCACATCGATTCCCTCTACCGCGCGCCGGCGGCGCCGGCGCCGGCTGACCGGGTGGGACAGGAGGCGATGCGCCAGCAGGACTGCCGCGGCGTGGACGCCCCCGGTTTCGAACCAGGACCCTGCAGGCCACTCGGCAGCTTCGATCCCGCCACCTACCAGGAGAAGGGCTACAACACCGCCGCCGCCAACACACCCATCTACTACACGGCGACGCGCGGCGTGGCCGAGCTCGTCCGGGTTACGACGCCGGCCGACGACCTGGTCACCGCCGGACGACTCGCCGGCGGGCTGTGGTTGGGACTGGGCATCGCCCTCACCTACGTCGCAGGCCGGCGCCGCGGTGTGGCACGTGCACCACTCGCGGTCCTCGGACTGATGCTGGCCGCGGCTCCGGGCCTGCAGTTCCCCGGCGGCACCATCACCCCCGATGCCTGGGGCCTGATGGTGGGAGCCGCGCTCGTGCTTGCAGTCACGTGGTGGGAGGAACGGCCCTCGGCGGCACGAGCCGCTGGGCTCGTCCTGGTCGCGGTCCTCGTGTCGCTCGTGAAGCTGACCAACCTGGTCGGTGTGGCGGCCATCGCGTTCTACCTGCTGCAGCGCGGGTGCGACGGCGCGCAGGCGGCCGAGGAGCCCGATGGAGGCGAGGCTCCTCCACCCGCACGGTGGATCCTCACAGGTCTCGCCACCGGAGGGACGGCGGTGCTGGCCGCGGGCGCCTGGATGGCCCTGGTGACCTCGCGTCCGCAGATGGATCCCGACGACCTCCCCGACATGGTCACCCGCTTCCAGGCCCCAGCGTTCCCCTGGATGGGCCTCCTGGACAACGCACTGGTCCTCGTGCAACCCCTCGCCGGTCCGGTGCCCGTGGGCACTCTCACCTACTCGACCGTGGCCACCTCACTGGTGTCGCTCGTGCTCGTCTCGGGCACCGTCGCCGCCGCTGTCTTCCTCCCCGGCCCGACGCGCTCGACGGCACTGGCGCGGGGCGTGCTGCTGGCGGCGGTCGCGGGCGCTCTCGCGCTCGTGGTGATGGGATACGTGACCTCGCACTCCTACTTCCCGCTGCCGCCCCGCTACGGACTCGCCCTCGTTGCCCCGATGGCAGTCGTCACCGCCTCCTGCCTGCGGACCCGGACGTCGATCGGCCTAGCCGCGACGGTCGCCGCCGTCGCCTTCGCGATGTCGTCGGTGCGGCTGCTAGAGCTGCTCTGACTCCTCCCCGGGCGCGGCGGCAAGGCGACACTGCGGTTATGCTCGCGCTCGTTGTGAGGTGGTCGGCGACGAGGGGAACACGGTGACGGACAAGGCCAAGACCGACGCAGAGCTGCTGCGCGAGTCCGAGCTCTTCGACACGGAGTTCTACCTGCGGAAGAACCCTGACGTGCGCAGCTCCGGAGTCGACCCGGTCCTCCACTACCTGCGGCAGGGCGCTCGCGACGGCCGCAACCCCTCCAAGGAGTTCTCGACCAACGCCTACCTGCGTCGCAACGGCGACGTGGCAGCGTCTGGCATGAATCCTCTGGTGCACTACCTGCGCACGGGCAAGGCGGAGGGCCGCGTGCTCAACCCCGCGGAGGACGACGCGCGACTCGTGCGCGAGTCCGGCTTCTTCGACGAGGAGTACTACCGACACTTCCGCCCGGACCTCCCCGCGGACCGCGACGTGGTGAAGCACTTCCTCCGCTTCGGTGCCCGTGACGGGCTCGACCCGAGCGAGAAGTTCTCCACCTCGGGCTACCTGCGGCAGAACGCCGACGTCGCCAAGACGCACTGGAACCCGCTCGTCCACTACCTCAGGCACGGCCGCGCCGAAGGCCGCATCGCCCCGCGCGGCGCCCTTCGAGAGCCCTACGTCGACGCGCTGTACGCCGAGCGTTGGCAGTCGATCCAGCCGATGCCGGTGACGAGGCTGCCCGGCGGCGAGCACCGCATCAGCATCGTCACCGACAGTGTCGCACCCCACAGCCTCTTCGGCGGGGTCGGCACGGCGATCATCCTCGGGGTCCAGCTCGCAAACCGCCTCGGCAACGGCACCCTGCGCCTGGTCACCCGGACCGACGCCCCGGACGGGCAGGTGATCGGCCTGCTCGAGGACGCGACCGGGATCCACCTCGACGGGATCCTCGAGCTCGAACAGGTCTCCACCGACGGCAGCCAACGGCTGCAGTTCACCGATCGGGACGTCGTGATGACCACCTCTTGGTGGACCACTCGGGCCGTCCTGGACAGCGACATCCCGCGCGAGCAGGTGCTCTACCTCCTCCAGGAGGACGAGCGCATGTTCTACGCCTACGGCGACGAGCGCCTGCTGTGCGCCGAGACGCTGGCCGAGCCCGACCTCGCCGTCGTGGTGAACACGTCCCGACTGCTGGAGCACCTGTCCGGCCCGGGCGGGCTCCCACACCTGGCCACCAGCGCGATCGCACTCGAGCCGGCCTTCCCGACTCGCGACGCCTCGGTCGTGCCGGCCGGGTCGGGCGCGGCGAAGCGCAACCTCTTCTACTATTCGCGACCCCTCAACGCCCGAAACCTCTTCTGGCGGGGCGCGCAGGTCATCGCCCGAGCCGTCGAGAGCCGGGTCCTCGACCCCGATGAGTGGGAGTTCCACTTCGTGGGTCGTGGCACGCCTGAGCTCACGCTCCCCCGCGATGTCAAGGTCAACATCATCGAGGGCCTGGGCTGGACCGACTACCAGGACCTTGTGGCATCGATGGACGCCGCGCTGGTGCTGATGGACACCCCTCACCCGTCCTACCCGCCCTACGACCTCGCGTCGGTCGGTGCGGCCGTGCTCACCAACTCGCATGGCATCAAGACCGACCTGTCCGACATCTCCGACAACATCATCGTGGCGCCCTCGAGCGTCGACGGGCTGCTCGACGGGTTCCGCGAGCTGGTCGACCTGGCCCGCGACCCCGAGCGGCGCGCAGCCAACGTCGCGGCCGACCACATCAACCGCGACTGGGAGACCACCCTCGTTCCGGTCGTCGACTGGGTGATGGACCGCTTCCGCTCCACCTTGGCTCCCGATGAGTCGGGCGCCGGGTCCACCGAAGAGAGCATCGTCCCGGATGTTCACTGACCTCCCCGACGCTCCCGTCGAGGTCGCCGACCTCTGGGACAGCTCGATGGCCGAACGGGTCGGGACGATGCTCGACGGCACACACCGCGTGGCCTTCGTCTACCGCTCGCCCGACACCAGCACGTTCCGCTACCGCGTCTCCAACACCGTCGACGCCCTCAACCACGCACCCGGGTCCACGCTCCGCGCTGGATGGTTCTGCGACGACGAGCTGCGAGCACTGACCCGGCTCGTGCCGCAGCTCGACGCCATCGTCGTGGCGCGCTATCCCTACAACGCCGCCCTGCGCGAGCTGATCCAGAAGGCCGAGGCGCACGACGTGCCGCTGCTCTTCGACTGCGACGACCTCGTCTTCGATGTCGGCTTCGCCGAGCTGGTGATGAGCTCGCTCGGCAAGGACCCGGAGGTCAACGCCGAGTGGGACGTCTGGTTCGCCTACATGGGCCGCCTCAACGCCGCGCTCGCCGCATGCCGTGGTGCGCTGACCACCAACTCGCTGCTCGCCAAGCGCCTCGCGGCGTACGTCGAGGACGGCGCGGCGGTCGTACCCAACGTGTTGAACCGGACGCAGCAGGCCTACTCACGTGACCTGCTCGACGCCAAGGTCGCGTCCGGCTTCCGCTGCGAAGGACCGGTGACCATCGGATACTTCAGTGGTACGCCATCGCACGTGCGCGACTTCGCGGTCGCCAGCACCGCGCTCGCCCGACTGCTCGACGAGGACGACGACGTGTCGATCCGCATCGTCGGCTACCTCGACGACCTCGGTGCCCTGGAGCCGCACCGCGAGCGCGTGGAGTTCCAGAGCTTCATGCACTACGTCGCGCTGCAGCGCTCGATCGCCGAGGTCGAGGTCAACATCGCTCCGCTGTCGCACACGGCCTTCAACATCTGCAAGTCCGACCTGAAGTTCTTCGAGGCCGCTGCCGTCGGCACGTGGACCGTCGCGTCGCACACGCCCTCCCTCGACGACGCCATCGACGACGGCGTCACCGGGCGGCTGGCCAAGGCCCACGAGTGGGACGGAGCGCTGCGGGAGGCCGTCGAGCTCGCCCGGGACGCTCAGGCGTACGCCGCCCGGGCGACGCCGGCGGCCGAGAAGGCCCACGCTCGTTGGGCGTGGGACTCGGTGGCCGAGCCGCTGACGCGGGCTCTCGAGCCCTACCTGCGGGCGCGCTGACGACCGGTCAGGCGCCGCCGCGCAGGTCGGCTGGGATCTCCTTGACGCGGCGCAGGTTGGGCATCGCGAGCTCGCTGCGCAGGTAGGCGTCCTCGGTCGGCGTGCCCCAGCGGGACACCACCGCGAGGCGCTCGCGCTCGGCCACCTCGGGCACGCGGGTCTGCGACTCGTAGTGGTAGAGCTCGCTGTTGGCGACGAAGAGCGTGCGGAGCCCTGCCCGGGCGACCTTGTAGCAGAGGTCCACGTCGTTGAAGTTCGCCGGAAGCGACTCGGTGAACCCCCCGACCTGGAAGTAGGTCTCGGTGCGCATCGCGGCACATGCGGCGGTCACGCCCGTGACCTCCCGGTTGACGAACAGCTCGCCGAACGGCCCGGCCTCGTCGCGGGTGCGGAACCGGAAGGGGTGGTGGTAGCCGGCGTTGAAGTAGGCGTGGCCGGCGTGCTGGACGGTCTGGTCGGCGTAGTAGAGCTTCGCTCCTGTCAGGCCCACGTCGGGCTCGTCGAGCGGAGCGACGAGCTGCTCGAGCCACCCGTGCGAGATCACCTCGATGTCGTCGTTCAGGAACACGACGCGGTCGCCCGAGGCGTGGCTGACGCCGAGGTTCATCTTCGTGCTGAAGTTGAACGGGGCGTCGAACGGCACGAGGACCAGCCGGTCCTCCGCCACCTCGCGCAATGCGTCGAGGACCACCGCAGGGGTCGGGGTGTCGTGCACAACCACGACCTCCACGTCCTCGTGGTCGGTGCCGGCCAACGCCGAACGAACTGCGTCGACGACGAGGAACCGCGAGGCCCCGTGGACCACGGCGGACTGGCCCATCGTGGGGATGACGAGCGAGACCCTGCGCGCCGGGTCGAGCACGCGCTCGACGGTGTAGCGACCCGGCTCGGCGCTGGTGACGGCCCGCGCACGGATGCCGACGCGGTCGAGGTGCTCCTGGACGGCCCGCAGGCCCGCCTCGGTGGCGTACGGCTTGGCCTCGATGTCCACCGCCGTCGAGCCCTCCACCGCGCGCCAGTGGTAGAGCACCTCGGGCACGTGGACCACGCGGCGTGCCTGCTCCGTCACGCGGAGGACGAGGTCGTGGTCCTGCGATCCCTCGAAGCCCTCCCGGAACCCGCCCACGTCACGCACCAGCTCGGTGCGCAGGACGGACAGGTGGGAGGTGTACATCTGCCCGCGAAGCCGCTCGGGCGACCAGTCGGGCTTGTGGAACGCGCCGTAGAACCGGCCGTCCGACCCGACCTTGTCCTCGTCGGTGTAGAGGTAGTCGACGTCCTCGTGCTCGAGGAGCGCCTCGGCCACGCGCGAGAGCGCGGTGGGCGCGAGGAGGTCGTCATGGTCCAGCAGCACGATGAACTCTCCCAGGGCGAGCTCCAGCCCGTCGTTGGACGCGGCCACGATGTGGCCGTTGGTGTCACGCTCGACGAGCCGTATCCGGCCGTCCTGCTGGGCGTACTGCGCGATCACGATCGGCACGGCGGCAGTGGGCGAGAAGTCGTCGACCACGATGAGCTCCCAGGCGCTGAAGTCCTGGGCGAGCACCGACTCGAGGCACTCCTTCAGCACGTCGATCGGCGGGTCGTAGACGGGCGTGACGATGCTGAACAACGGCGCCTCGCGACGAGGGCTCATGCCAATGTCCTCCGGACGCGGCGGGCAGCACGTCGGGGCAACGAAGCCGGGGGGGCGGACGCTGCCTCGAGCTGCGCCACCCGCTTGCGGTTGCGATCGAGCCGCCGTCGGGTTTCCTGCAGCTTTGCGGTGAGCTCCGCGCGCCGCTTGGTGAGTCCCTTGACCCGACGCTGCAGCTTCCTGAGCTCGAGCATCACCAGGCTGAGGTCACGCTCGAGGCGACCGTTCTCGGCCTCGAGCCCGATGACGTGGTCGCGGCTGACCAGCGCCGTGTGGCGGTGTTGGGCCACCTCGGCACGGAGCCGGTCCACCTCGTCGGTGTCCACGGGGCGGTGGTCCAGCTGCGCGCGCATGCTGTTCACCGCTCGATCCGCATCGAGCAGCGCCCGGCGCTTCTCCAGCAGTTCCGTGCGGACGCGGGCGTACTGCTGCTCGTAGCGCTTGACGATCTCGTGGGGGGTGAGCGCTCCACGTTCGAACACGACGGCCCACGGGGCGATCATGCTGACGTCGACATCGGTGCGACGGAAGAAGCCGCGCTCGGCGAACCACGCGGCCCACGCCTCGCCGGGATTGGTGTTGATGTGGGTCGGCTCGTCGTGGTCCTCCGGGCTGGAGGAGAACAACACCCGGTCCGAGACCTCGGTGAGGTGGTCGATGGCGAGCTGGGCGTCCGCCTCTGACATGTGCTCGAGCACCTCGATACAGGTGACGAGGTCGTAGCGGCCCTCGATCGGCTCGGTCGCGGAAGCCACTGACAGCCGGTCGCGGACATCCGGGTGGGCGCTGGCGACGGCGTGCTCGGAGATGTCCAGTCCCCGCGCGTCGACGCCCTGAAGCGCGAAAGCCTGGACCAAGAGCCCCCGGGCGCAACCGACGTCGAGCACCGTGGCGGGAGCGAAAGCACCGATGAGCCGGTCGGCCACGGACATGAAGAAGTCGCGCCAGTGCTGGTTGTCCCACGAGTAGTCGCCGTGTCCGCCCAAGTGCGTCTCGTTGTAATAGTCATGGCCGTAGTCGACCGACGTCGTGCCGTCCTGGCTCACCCTGCGACCTCCCGCTGCTCCGATTGCGCGCGTCAGGCTATCCCACTGGGCTTCCGGGGCTTGCGGGGAGCGCGGGTGTGCTCCGACGGCGCCCACGTCGTCACGACTGCCTTCTCAGACGCGAGTAGGCGAGCCCGATAAGGTGCCGCACGCCCGCGCGCATTGGGGTTCCGTCATCTGAGTCCACGCCCTCTACACCAGGAGACGTTGCAAAGTGGCACCATCGAACGAGTGGGACGACTACGCCACCATCTATCCCCAGATCGACAATGAGCTCGAGGTGCCTGTGCTCCTACGCACGGCACTCTCCCTCGTGCCGGGCCGTCGGTTGGTCGACGTCGGCTGCGGCGAGGGCGGCCTGCTGGACGCCGTGCGAGACGAGCTCGGTGACGCGTGGGACCTCACGGGGTTCGAGATCTCGGCGCAGCGAGGCCACCGAGCTCGCGAGCGTGGTCACAATGTGTTCGTGTCCGAAGACGGTGTCGTACCGCTGCCCGATTGCTCCATGGACGTCGTGACGTCGACACACGTAGTGGAGCACGTGCCGGATGACGCCGGCTACGTGCGTGAGATGGCGCGCCTGACCCGCCCCGGCGGGGTCGTCTACATCGAGACTCCGTTGAAGCTGAAGGGAGCCTGGTACTTCCGACACAACCACGAGGGCGGATGGGTGCTCGACCCCACTCACCTGCGCGAGTACCGATCGTCCGATGAGGTGCATCGGCTACTCGACCGGGCGGGCCTCAAGCTGCTCGCCGAGGACGTCACGCGCATCTCCTACCCGCTCGTAGCGGCAGAGGACGTGCTGCTGCGCCTGCTGAAGCGCCCACAGCGCACCGGGCGTCCGAACGGACTCCGTGCAGCGAGGATCAACATCCCGAGATACCGGCAGCTCGCCGTGCTGGCGCAGAAGCCCGCCTGAAGCTTCTCTCACCTGTGACCGGTCGGGACGATGCCGCTCCGGCCCTGCGACGCGCCGTGCTCGGAGACCGCCCGGAACCGGAACGTCGCGAACTCGTGGTGGAAGTCGCGCCGCTCGCGCTCAGCCATCGCCGAGGCGTGCCGCGAGGGGTCCGGCACGGCGGAGCGCCCGTGCACCATGTCCTCCATCTCCTGCACGGTGCGCCAGACCGAGAAGGTGGAGACGGTGTGTGGGGGGCGCAGGGCGGCGGCCGCGAGCGTCACGCCAGGGTGGTCGCGCACGAGCCGCTCGACCGGCTTGCCGCTGCGCAGGAACCGGGGCACCTCCCCCAGGCGCATCCGGGCCAGCGTGACCGCCACGACCGGCTCGTCCTGCCGCCACGTGCCCGCGCGAGCGGGCAGTCCGGGGAGCGCCGCGATGGAGGACCATCGGCGCAGGAGCTGGAGCCGGACGTGCCAGCCGCCGGCCAGCCGCTGCCCCAGCGGGTCGTGGGCAAGGAAGCCGTCCAGCGCTGCCTCGTCGCGCCACTGCGCGAAGACGGCGAGTCGGCCGACCTGGAGCCGGTCGGGTGACACCGTGGGTGCCCCGAGCCGCATGAGCGAGAGGCACTCGGCGTGGTCGAGGCCCGGAGTCATGGCGGCCGGGGGGCGGAGGAGTGCCCGCGCGCCGACCCGGCGCGGCACCTCGGCGAGGTGGAAGGAGTGCAGCGTCACCGGGCCCGCTCGAGCTTGTAGTGCAGTCGGACGGCCGACGCCCTCCAGAGCCGCAGCTCGTGGTCGGTGCGCAGCACGCCGTCCGCGTCGACGTGCACGTGGAAGGTCTCGTGCAGGGGGACGCGCGCGGCGTGGGCGCGACGGTCGCTCACGACGACGTACGCCCCGTCCTGGCCGAACCCGCCGCGGGGCGACTCCAGGAGGAGGCCGCCGCCGTCGGTCACGGTCGGCCGGAGGAACACCTGCACGTTGCCCGACTCGAGCGGGAACGCGACGTGGACGCTCGGCCGGTCGGCGCCGGGGAGCGTGCGTGCCGAGTAGGCGCCGCTGAAACACCGGCCGGCCGCTGCCGCGCAGGGTGCGGGTCCACGCGGCCGCCACCTGGTCGCCGTGCCGGTCGCGGATCGGGGTGACCCGGCTGTCCATGCCGCGGGCGACGTCGAGCGGACGCATCGGCAGGGCGAGCTGCTCGACGCGCCTCCCCCAGAGCCGCGAGACCAGCTCCCCCGCGGGCCAGAACACGGGCGACCAGCCGGGCCACACCTCCACCTGCCACTGCGCCGTGCGCTCGTAGAAGTCACGGACGTCCGGGTGCAGGCGCCGGGAGTCGAAGCCCGGGCCGTCGAGCACGGCCATCGACGACAGGAGCCCCGCCCCGGGCTCGTCGCCGCCGAGCCCGCCTCCGTGGCGGGCGGCCTCGGCTGCGAGCCACTCGTCGCCCACGGGGGGCGACCGGCTCACGGGCGAGTGCAGCCACCGCTCGCGGCCCGCGAGGTCGACCCGACGACCCGTGACCTGCCAGAACTTCCGGGAACCGAGGTCCAGCACGTGGGGCACGAGCCGGATCGTGCCAGTGTCAGACGACGCTGAGCGGCAACAGCTTCTGGCCTGTCGGGCCGACCTGGATCTCGGTGCCCATCTCCGGGCAGACGCCGCAGTCGTAGCACGGCGTCCATCGGCAGTCCTCGATCTCGATGTCGGCGCCGTCGGCGGCCGCGAGCGCGTCCTCCCAGTCACCCCACAGCCAGTCCTTGTCGAGGCCGGAGTCGAGGTGCTCCCACGGGAGGACCTCGTCGTAGTCGCGCTCGCGGGTGGTGTACCAGTCGACGTCGACGCCGGTGCCGGCGAGCGCCTTCTCGGCCGACGCCATCCAGCGGTCGTAGGAGAAGTGCTCGCTCCAGCCGTCGAAGCGGCCGCCGTCGCGCCAGACCTCCTCGATGACCCGCCCGACGCGGCGGTCGCCGCGGGACAGCAGGCCCTCGACGATGCCGGGCTTGCCGTCGTGGTAGCGGAAGCCGATCGCGCGGGCGTACTTCTTGTCCTCGCGGACCACCTCGCGCAGCAGCCGGAGCCGCTCGTCGGTGGCCTCGTGGTCGAGCTGGGGGGCCCACTGGAACGGGGTGTGCGGCTTGGGCACGAAGCCGCCGATGGAGACGGTGCAGCGGATGTCGTTGCGGCCGGAGACCTCGCGGCCGGTCTTGATGACCCGCTTGGCGAGGTCGGCGATGGCCAGCACGTCCTCGTCGGTCTCCTGCGGGAGGCCGCACATGAAGTAGAGCTTCACCTGCCGCCAGCCGTGGGAGTACGCCGCCGCGACGGTGCGGATGAGGTCGTCCTCGCTCACCATCTTGTTGATCACCTTGCGCATCCGCTCCGAGCCGCCCTCCGGGGCGAAGGTGAGCCCCGAGCGACGGCCGTTGCGGGAGAACTCGTTGGCCAGGGTGATGTTGAAGGCGTCGACGCGCGTGCTGGGCAGCGACAGCGACACGTTGGAGCCCTCGTAGCGGTCGGCCAGGCCCTTGGCGAGGTCACCGATCTCGGTGTGGTCGGCGCTCGAGAGCGACAGCAGGCCGACCTCCTCGAAGCCGGACTTGCGGATGCCGTTCTCGACCATGGCGCCGATGGTCTCGATGGACCGCTCGCGCACGGGTCGGGTGATCATGCCGGCCTGGCAGAAGCGACAGCCGCGCGTGCACCCGCGGAAGATCTCGACCGAGAAGCGCTCGTGCACGGTCTCGGCCAGCGGGACCAGCGGGTTGGCCGGGTAGGGCCACTGGTCGAGGTCCATCAGCGTGTGCTTGCGCACCCGGAACGGGATGCCCGGGCGGTTGGGCACGACGGCCTCGATCGAGCCGTCGGCGGCGTAGGCGACGTCGTAGAACCGCGGGACGTAGATGTTGCCGGTGACCGCGAGGCGGCGCAGCAGCTCGTCGCGACCGCCCGGTCGGCCCTCGGCCTTCCACTCGCGCACCACCTCGGAGATCGCCAGCACGACCTCCTCGCCGTCACCGAGGACCGCGGCGTCGACGAAGTCGGCGATCGGCTCGGGGTTGAACGCGGCATGGCCGCCGGCGATCACGACGGGGTCGTCCTCGCCGCGGTCGACCGCGTGGAGCGGGATCCCGGCGAGGTCGAGGGCGTTGAGCATGTTGGTGTAGCCGAGCTCGGTGGAGAAGCTCAGGCCGAAGAGGTCGAACGCACCGACCGGGCGGTGGCTGTCGACGGTGAACTGCGGGATGGGGCCGTGCTCGTCGCCGTCGCGCATCACCTGCTCCATGTCGGGCCACACCGAGTAGGTGCGCTCGGCGAGGATCCAGTCGCGCTCGTTGAGCACCTCGTAGAGGATCTGGACGCCCTGGTTGGGCAGGCCCACCTCGTAGGCGTCGGGGTACATCAGCGCCCAGCGGACCGTCGGCCCACCGGTGTCGGACGCCTCGGCGCAGTCCCAGTCCTTGACGACCGAGTTGAGCTCGCCGCCGACGTACTGGATGGGCTTCTGCACCGACGGAAGCCTTGCCTCCAGGCGCGGGAACACCGACGCGACGGACATGACAGCAACCACCTCGAACGGGGATCGGGAGCAGGGAAGGGCGGGCGCAGCGACAGCGCCGACCCTCAAGGTTACGCGCCGGTCGGTGGTGCGTCCTACTCAGCGAGGAGCCGGACGAGGCCGGCCGACCTCAGCGCCGGACCGGGCCCGCCGACCGGAGGTGGATGTTCTGGAGCAGGCCGAGCGCCAGCATGCCGGCGAACAGCGAGCTGCCGCCGTAGGACACGAACGGCAGCGGCACGCCGGTGACCGGCATGATCCCGAGGCACATGCCGATGTTCTGGAAGGCCTGAAAGCCCCACCAGCAGGCGATGCCGGCGGCCGCCACGCGGCCGAACAGGTCGCCGGCCTGGGCGGAGATCGCCAGCGCGCGCCAGATCAGGAGGGCGACCAGGAGGATGAGCACGCCCGCTCCCACGAGGCCGAGCTCCTCGCCTGCGACGGTGAAGATGAAGTCGGTGTGCTGCTCGGGCACGAAGCCGGAACGGGTCTGCGAGCCGTCGAAGAGGCCCTGGCCGAAGAGACCGCCGTTGCCGACGGCGATGCGCGCCTGCTCGGTGTTGTAGCCCGCGCCCCGCGGGTCGAGCCCGGGGTTCGTGAACGCGAGGAAGCGGTCGACCTGGTAGGGCTTGAGCACCCCCATCGACACGGCCGCGACCGCGCCGCCGACCGCCCCGAACGTCAGGCCCGCCAGCCACAGGCGGCCGGCGCCCGCCACGGCGAGGACACCGAAGACCGTCGCGGAGAGCACGAGCATCGTGCCCAGGTCGGGCTGGAGGAGGATGAGCGCGGCCGGGATCCCGGCGATCGCGAGCATGGCGACGACCTCGACGCTGCGGACCCCGCGGCCCCACCGTCGCTCGGTGCGCTCGGCCACGACGAGGGCCATGCCGATCACCACGGCGAGCTTGGCGAACTCGGCGGGCTGGATGGACATGCCACCGAGCTGGATCCACGAGCGGGACCCGTTGATCGTGCTGCCGGCCACGAGCACCATGACGAGGCCGCCGACGCTGGCGAGGTAGGCCAGCGGGGCGAGGATGCGGACCCACCGGTGGTCGGTGGCGAGGACCGCGACCATCAGCACCAGGCCGATGGCGACGTTGACGAGCTGCTTGCGGAGGTAGGCGTTGGGGTCACCGCCGGTGAGATCGGCACGGGTGGAGGTGGCCGACCAGACCAGCAGGGTGCCGAGGGTGACGAGCGCGAGGGCGGCCAGCATCAGCAGCCAGTCGAGACCCGGGGCGCGCAGGCTCGTGCCCGCGCGCAGGGGCCGGGACGAGGGCCGGCTGGACGGTCGACTGGACGGTCGGGTGGACAGGACGGTCATCGCTCACTCCCCTGCCTTGTCGGGGACGGGCGGCATGATCGACCCGTCCTCGAGGAACTGCGGCAACCGGGCGGGCGGCACGGTGCCCGGGATCGCTGCTCGCGCGGGTCGCACGGTCTCGCCGTCGATGCCGTAGAGCGCCTCCCAGATCGCCCGGATGCCCTCACCGGTCGACCCCGAGCCGGTGCCGCCTTGGCTGATCATCATCACCACGACGTAGTCCTTGGAGTACGACGCGACCCAGCCGGTCGACTGCTTGCCGTAGACCTCGGCGGAACCCGTCTTGGCACGGATGGTGACGTCGTCGATCGGGAACCCGACCAGCTTCCAGGCCATGGTGCCGACGCGGGAGACGTTCTGGAGGGCGTCGTCGATGTAGTCGAGGTACTTCTTCGGCACGTCGACCTGCCCGACCTTCCGCGGGGCGATGCGGCGCAGCACCGTGCCCTCGGGGCTGACGATCGCCTTGGCGACGGTCGGCGCCCAGAGCGTGCCGCCGTTGCTCAGCGCGGCGTAGCCGCGGGCGAGCTGGAGCGGCGTGACGATGGTGTCGCCCTGGCCGATGGAGAAGTTCACGGCGTCACCGGCGCGGTAGAGATTGCCCTCGAGGCAGAACTCCCGGGCGAACTTGTAGACGAAGTCGCTCGTGTCCGGGGTCTGCGGCTTGCGGCTGAGCTCGCAGTAGTAGTCCTTCTGCGACTCGTAGTAGGCCTGCTTCCAGTGACGATCGGCGATCCGGCCGGGCGCCTCGCCGGGCAGGTCGATCCCGGTGCGGGAGCCGAAGCCGAACTCCTTGGCCTCCTCGACCAGCGGGTCCTTGGCGTCGATGTCGGCCGGGTCGCTCCCGAAGCGCTGCCAGAAGTCGTAGCCGACGCGGTAGAAGAACGTGTTGCAGGAGACCTCGAGCGCCTTGGCGAAGCCGATGTTGCCGTAGGCGCCGGACTCGTAGTTCTTGAAGACGCGGTTGCCGACCTGGAACCCCGACGAGCACGGCAGCGTGGTGTCCATCGAGTAGCCGTTGGTCAGGGCGCCGGCGGTCATGAAGGGCTTCCACGTCGACCCGGGAGCGAACTGGCCCTGGGTGGCGCGCGAGAGGAGCGGCGTGCCGGCCTTCTCGGAGTAGAGCCGCGTCAGCTGCTGCTCGCTGATGCCGCCGGTCCACACGTCGGGGTCGTACGTCGGCTGGCTGGCCATCGCGATCACCCGGCCGGTCTTCGCGTCGAGGACGACGGCGGCGCCGGAGTCGGCGGCGAACCTGCGGCCGGTCACCGGGTCGACCTGCGTGCGCTGGAAGGCGATCCGCTGGGCGAGCTGGCGCTCGACGACCGACTGGACCTTCGCGTCGATCGAGGTGACGAGGGTGTCGCCGGGCGTGCTCTCGACGAGGGAGTCGTCGCCCAGCACCCGGCCCATCGAGTCGACCGCCACGCGCCGGTAGCCGGGCAGGCCGCGCAGCCACTCGTCGTACTGCTTCTCCACGCCGGCGCGGCCGACGACCGACGCACCGTTGAGGGAGCGGTCGTCGCGCTCGGCCGCGAGGTCGTACTCGTCCTCGGTGACGGGGCTGAGGTAGCCCAGCACGTGGGCGAGGTTGATGCCGAAGGGCCGCGGGTAGGAGCGGACGTTCTGCTGCTCGGCGAGCACGCCCGGGTAGTCCTCGGGCTGCTCGAGCACCTGGAGGGCGACGCTCTTGGGCACGTCGGTGGCGACCGGCACGGGCTGGTAGGGCGAGCCGTTCCAGCAGACGTCGCGCACGCTGCCGGGGTCACCGCAGGTCACGAGGCGAGCCTCCACGTCCTTCGGCTTCGCGTCGACGACGACCGCGACGCGGCGGACCAGCTCGGTGCGCTGCCCCTCCTCGAGCTTGCCGAGGAGGGTGCGGTCCATCGAGATGACCCACGACGTGCGGTTGGCCACGAGCGGGCGGCCCTGGCTGTCGACGATCAGGCCCCGCTGGGGCTGGACCACGATGTCGCGCACGGACTGGTCGGCGGCCTGCGCCTGGTAGGACTCGCCGCCGATGACCTGGAGGTAGTAGAGCCGGACGAACAGCGTCGCGAACAGCGAGAAGACCAGCGCCTGCACGACCACCAGGCGCAGACGGCTCTTGTCGCTCCGGGCGGTGGCACCCCTCACGACGCGGCCCACTGCGGGCTGAGCCGCGCGAACAGCTTCATCAGCGGAGGAAGCACGAACGGCGTCAGGAGCACGTCCCACACCACGGCGACCAGGACGACCTCGAGGAGGCCCGCCACGGACATGTCGGGGTCCTGGAGCAGCACGCCCGAGAGGGCGAAGACGGAGGTGGCCACGAACGACGCGGCCGCGACGGTGCCGACCACCGCGAGGGCGGTGGGCTTCTGGTCCTGGCGCACCCGAGCGGCGAGGAACGCCGCGATCGTCATGGCCAGCGCCCAGCGGCCGGCGACGTGGTCGGCCGGCGGCGCGAGGTCGAGCGTGAGGCCGGCGGCGAAGCCGAGCACGAGGGCGAACGGCGCCTCCACGGTCAGCGCGGCCGCGACCACCACCAGCAGGCAGAGGTTGGGCACGATGCCGTGCCACGCGACGTGCGGGAAGAGCGTCACCTGCACGACGAGCGCGACGACGACGGCGGTGACGGCCAGCAGCAGCCTCAGCCCCTTCACCGGAGGCTCCCGTCCGCCTCGATGACGGCGCGGTCGCTGCGTGAGCCGCTGGGGACCATCACCCCCACGACGTCGAGGGCCGAGAAGTCGACGAAGGGCTTCACGACCGCGCGCTGCGAGGCCTCCCGCAGCGAGCTGTAGACCTCGGTGATCGTGCCGATCGGCACGCCCGGGGCGTACGGCCCCGTCGAGCTGCCCCAGGTCACGACCGTGTCGTCGCGGGCCGGGACCGAGGCGTCGTCGACCAGGCGGAGGTCCAGACCCGACTTCTGGTCGAGGGACCCGCTGCCGGTGACGAACCCGATCTCCATGCTCGACCCCACGCGGCCGCCGACGGTCGAGTCGGGGTCGATGACCAGCAGCACGGTCGCGGTGCTGCGGGTGACGCGGAGGACGCGGCCGACCAGGCCGTCGTTGTTGACGACCGTCATGTCGGGGCCGACCCCCGACTCGGAGCCGGCGTCGATGGTGACGGTGAAGCTCTGAGACTGCCGCGAGCCCATCGCGACCACGCGGGCGGGCACGAGGGCCGAACCGAGGTCCTCCGCGGCCGTGGTGAGGCCGTCGTACTGCTCGAGGCGGTTGCGGTCGAAGCCGGCCAGCTCGACCTGGCCCTTCAGCTCGGCGTTGCTGGCCTCGAGGTCGCGGACCTGGTCGGCCAGGTCACCCTTGCTGCGGAACCAGGCGGGCACGGCGGTGAACGGGCGGACGGCTGCGGCGACCCCGGCCTCGGCCGGACCGAAGGCCTCGCCGACCGCGCGCCGCGCCGGCTCGAGCGGCGAGCTGCCACCGCCCGAGACGTCGAGCGTGATGAGCGTGACGCTGGCGAGGACGAGCGCCACCAGCAGCGACCGCGGCGGGCGGTTGCGCGACTCGAGCTTGTCGAGACCGGTCCAGCGTCGTTCCCGGCCGTCGTGCCCCCCGAAGGCCCCCATCAGAAGCGCCTCGGGTCGGAGACGAGGACCTGCTGGAGCGCCTCGAACTCCTCGACGCACTTGCCGGCGCCGTAGGCCACCGACGACAGCGGGTCCTCGGCGACGTGGACGGGCATGCCCGTCTCGTGGCGCAGCCGCTCGTCGAGGCCGCGCAGCATCGCGCCGCCGCCGGTGAGGACGATGCCGCGGTCCATGATGTCGCCGGCGAGCTCGGGCGGCGTCTGGTCGAGCGTGGTGCGGACGGCGTCGATGATGTTGTGCAGCGGCTCCTCGAGCGCCTGGCGCAGCTCGGAGCTGGAGACGACGACGGTGCGGGGCAGGCCGGAGACCATGTCGCGGCCGCGGATCTCCGCGTCGGGCTCGCTGGGCAGGGGGAAGGCCGAGCCGAGGGTCATCTTCATCTCCTCGGCGGTGCGCTCCCCCAGCATCAGGGAGTACTCCTTCTTCATCCACGCGATGATCGCCTGGTCGAGGTCGTCGCCCGCGGTGCGCACCGACAGGCTGGTGACGATGCCGCCGAGGCTGATGACCGCCACCTCGGTGGTGCCACCGCCGACGTCGACGACCATGTTGCCGGTGGCCTCGTGGACCGGCAGCCCGGCACCGATCGCGGCCGCCATCGGCTCCTCGACGATGTAGACCCGGCGGGCCCCGGCCTGGTAGCCGGCCTCCTTGACCGCGCGCTGCTCGACGGCGGTGATGCCGCTCGGGACGCAGATGACCATCCGGGGCTTGGCGAAGTAGCGCCGGCGGTGCACCTGGTGGATGAAGTAGCGCAGCATCTGCTCGGTCGCCTCGAAGTCGGCGATCACGCCGTCCTTGAGCGGCCGGATGGCGGCGATGCTGTCGGGCGTGCGCCCGATCATGCGCTTGGCCTCGTGGCCGACCGCGAGCACCTCGCCGGTCGTGGTGTTCATCGCGACGACCGACGGCTCGTCGAGGACGACGCCCCGGCCGCGGACATAGACCAGCGTGTTGGCGGTGCCGAGGTCGACGGCCATGTCTCGGCCGATGAAGCTGTTTGCCATGCCGCTGCTGCCCTCGCAGGTCGGGTCGTTCGGGGAAGGAGGGTCAGCGAGGCTGCCGACCCACGCTCAGGTTAAGGAGCCGGAGCAGGTCTTCCCGGGAGGACACGCGCGGGGTGTGTGGGGCATGTGGGGCACACTCATCCGGCTGGCGGCCTTCCGAAGGTGGCGGCGGACGACATCTCCCGGCGCGCTCCCGGTGTCGTACGCCGCCAGGGTGGCGGCACATCGCACGGGATTGGCGGGCTGGCACGCAATCTGCCGCCACCCCCGACGCGGGCTGAGGCAAGAGATGCCTCGCTCGCGGACTGACCGCGAGCAAGCTCGCGTCAGTCCGCGAGGTCGGGGAACCAGATGCCGATCTCGCGCGCGGCGGACTCCTCGGAGTCGGAGCCGTGGACGAGGTTCTGCTGGACGGCGAGGCCCCAGTCGCGGCCGAGGTCGCCGCGGATCGTGCCCGGCGCGGCGACGGTCGGGTCGGTGGCGCCGGCGAGGGAGCGGAAGCCCTCGATGCAGCGCTCGCCCTCGACCACGACCGCGAGCACGGGGCCCGACAGCATGAACTCGACGAGGGGACCGTAGAACGGCTTGCCCTCGTGCTCGGCGTAGTGCTCGGCGAGGATCTCGGGGGTCGCGGTGCGCAGCTCGACGGCCGCGAGCGTGTAGCCCTTGCCCTCGATCCGGCGGAGGACCTCACCCGAGAGGCCGCGGCGCACGCCGTCGGGCTTGACGAGGACGAGGGAGCGCTGGACGTCGGTCATGGGCGCAGCCTAGCGAGGACGCTCAGTCCTGCTCCGCGCGGTACGCCGCCCACGCGGCGGCCCGCTCGCGCTCGATCTTGCGACCCAGCAGGTCCGCCGCCGTCCACAGCCCGGCGAAGACGAGGCCGAGGGCGAACATCACGGGCACCACGAAGCCGAGGGCGACCGCGGCGACCTGCACCACGTAGCCGGCGACGTAGGCCCACTCGGCCCGCAGCATCCCGGCCAGCAGCAGGCACACGACGGCGAGGCCGAGGCCGACGGCGACCGCGGTGCCGGCCGGGACGTCGGCGATCGTGATCATCACCGGGGTGGTCAGGCCGAGCGTGATCGCCTCGAGGCTCAGGACAGCGGCGGCCATCCCGCGCCGGGGCGAGCGCTCGGTGTTGGTCGGCACCGGGTCGTCGGCGGGGCCGGTGGGCTGCTCGCTCATCGTCGGCCCATCAGCAGGGAGCGGGCCTCGCCCACGGTGACGACGGAGCCGGTGACCAGCACCGCTCCAGCGCCGATCGAGACGTCGATGGCCTCCCCCGCCTCGGCCAGCGTCGCGGCCCGGTCGATGGCGTCGGCCAGGTCGGGCACGACGCTGACGCGGTCCTCGCCGAAGACCTCGGCGGCGGTGCGACCGAGGGCCGCGGCGGACATCGAGCGCGGCGTGGAGTTCTGGGTGCACACGACGTGGGTGAGGTGCGGCTCGAAGGCCGCGAGCAGGCCCTCGTGGTCCTTGTCCTCCATCACGCCCATCACCCCGACCAGCGGGCTGAAGGAGAACGAGTCCTCCAGCGCGGCAGCCACGGCCTCGGCCCCGTGCGGGTTGTGCGCGGCGTCGAGCAGGATCGTCGGGCTGCGCCGGACGATCTCGAGGCGCCCGGGCGAGGTGACCTCGGCGAACGCGGCGCGGACCACGTCGTCGTCGAGGACGCCCGACCCGGCGAACGCCTCGACCGCGGCGAGCGCCACGGCGGCGTTCTGCGCCTGGTGGGCGCCGTAGAGCGGCAGGAACACGTCGTCGTACCTCGCCCGCAGGCCCTGCAGCGAGACGACCTGCCCGCCGACGGCGGGGGTGCGCGCGACGACCCCGAACTCCATGCCCTCGCGGGCGATGGTGGCGCCGGACTCGGCCGCGCGCTCGAGCAGCACCGCCGCCACCTCGGGCGTCTGCTCCGCCAGCACGGCGACGGAGCCGGGCTTGATGATCCCGGCCTTCTCCCCTGCGATGGTCACCGCGTCCTCGCCGAGGTACTTGGCGTGGTCGATCGCGATCGGGAGCACGACGGCGACGTCCGCGTCGATGACGTTGGTGGCGTCCCAGGTGCCGCCCATCCCGACCTCGACCACGGCCACGTCGACCGGGGCGTCCGCGAAGGCAGCGTAGGCCATCGCGACGATCGTCTCGAAGAAGCTGAGGGGGTGCTCCTGCTCGGCGTCGACGAGGTGGGTGTAGGGGGCGACGTCGTTGAAGGCGCGGACGAACGCCTCGTCGTCCAGCGGCTCGCCGTCGATGCTGATCCGCTCGCTCATCCGCTCCAGGTGCGGCGAGGTGAAGCGGCCCGTGCGGAGGTCGAGCGCGCGCAGCAGCGTCTCGATCATCCGGCTGGTGCTGGTCTTGCCGTTGGTGCCGGTGAGGTGGATCGATCGGAAGGAGTGCTGGGGCTCGCCGAGCAGCTCGGTGAAGGCCTGGATCCGGTCGAGGCTGGGCTCGAGCCGGGTCTCCGGCCAGCGGGAGAGCAGGGCGTCCTCGACCTCGTCGAAGGTCTCGGCGAGGCGGGGGGCGTCGGGGGCGTCAGTCATGTTGCCTCGAGTCTATTGACCCGGGTCAGCAGGACACGACCCGACGCCACGGCTCGACGACCTCCAGCGCCCTGCCGTCCAGCGGGCGGGCGCGGAACTGGTCGAGCGCGTCCTCCCAGCGCGGGTCGGCGGCGCCGGTGACGTACATCGACGAGCCCTGGTCGGCGTAGACCAGGCCGTAGCGCTTCATCGCCACGACGATGGTCCGGGCCACGCCGGTGTAGCGGCGCGCGGGGAACGACTCCCTCAGCCGGAACCGGAGGCCGTACGCCGGCAGGTCCCGCGCGGTGTTCCCGCTCGGGCCGCAGTGGCGGGCGGGCCAGGTGTAGGCGTGCCGGGCCGACGGCAGCGTGAAGCGCAGTGCGTGCGTGATCCGCCCCGAGGCCGCCTCCTCGTAGGACAGCAGCCCGGGCAGGATCGGCAGGCCCGCGGCGTCGGCCGAGGTCCAGCCCGCGGGGCGGAGCCGGTTGGACGACAGGTCCCAGCGGGCGGCGGACGCGGCGCGCCACGCGACGACCCGGCCCGAGGCGTCGCGCACCCGCTCGGCGGCGTACAGCTCCACGAGGTCGCAGGTGCCGCGGCGGAGGGTGACCACGTGGCGGTCGCCCTCGCCCGGGTCGGGGTCGCGGGTGCTGCCGCCCTCGATCGCCGCGTCGGCCGGCACGAAGACCGGACCGCGGTCGCTCTCGTCGCGGTAGTCCTCGCCGTCGGTGCCGAACCGGAGCGGCAGCAGCGGCTGGTCGGCGTCGACGACGTTGACCGGGATGCCGTAGTACTCCTCCGTCGTGCCGAGGTCGAGGTGCAGGTCGTGGCCGGCTGCCTGCCTGGCCACGATCGCCGAGGACCACCTCCAGACCGGCCGGCCGTCGATGCGGCGGTTCCACGGGTTGTCGCCCGGGAACAGCTCGCAGCCGCCGACTCTGTGCACGGGCGCCCGGCGGCCCTCGACCCGGTCCTCCTCCGGCGCAGCCCGCGCAGGCAGGGCCGCAGCCGTGACGACGAGGGACAGGACGAGGACCACGCTGGACCGGAGGAGCCGCCGCATCCGACGAGGCTAGGGGGTCGTGGGGAGCGTGACGAGGTGCTCGGCCATGTCCACGACGGGCTCGTAGCCGAGGCCGGCGTAGATCTTGTTGGACGTCGGGTTGGCGCGGTCGGTGAACAGGCACATCCGGTGCCCGGCCTCGAGGCCGCGCCGGGTGAGCTCCCCGACGACGTACGACGCGATGCCGCGGCCACGCAACTCCTTGGGCGTGTAGACCGGACCGATGCGGCCGACGCCGTAGGCCGGCAGCCCCGAGCCGGTCAGGTGGGCGACGGTGCCGTCGGGGAGCTCCCACAGCCACTCGACGCCCTCGCGGACCCGGACCAGCACGCTGTCGAGGGTGTTGTGCTCGCCGGCGGTCGGGTCGGGCTCGCGGCCCGCCTGCTCGTCGGCCTCGGCGTGGAAGGCCTCGAACCACGCGAGCACGAGCTCGGCGTCGTCCTCCGTGGCCTGCCGGAGCCGGCCCTCGGGTGCGGGCGGCACCTCGACGGCCCGGCACTCCCACAGCCGGGTGGCCTTGTCGACGACGAGCTCGCCCCCGGAGAGCGCAGCGGTCGTCCTGGCCAGCACCTCGGCCCCCGGCAGCGCGCCGTTGGCGCCACCGAGGTGCTCGCCCCGCTCGTGCAGCGCAGTCGCCAGGGCACGGGCCGCCCCGTCCGGCATCGGCATCCCGAAGGTGGGGTGCGGCTTGAACGGTGCCGTCCGCATCACCGCGCTGACGACCTCGCCGTCGCCGTCCCGGACGGCCAGCCACCACCGCTCGAACCCGGCGTCCACGTCTGCCCAGGAGTCGATGCCGTCGGCCAGCTCGCGGGCGGTCCGCATGCTCACGCTGGCGATCACGCTGCCCAGGACCGGGTCGGCGGCGAGCAGGTCACCGGCCGCGTCGAGGAAGGGCTGCGGGGCGTCGAAGAACTCGAGGGTGAAGGCGTCGTCCATGGCCGCACGCTAGGGCCCGCGACCGCCGCGTCGATACTCGTTTTCGCAGGCCGGAGGCCCGTCAATAGAATCGGTGCATGACTGAGAACCCCAGCACCCAGGCCCCGGACAGCGGTCCGACGACAGCGAGCACCGACCAGCGTGCCGTCGTCGTACCGGAGCGTCCGGCGCTCGAGGGTCTGGAGGACAAGTGGTCCCGGGCGTGGGCCGAGAACGACACCTACGCCTTCGACCGCACCCAGCCGCGGGAGAACGTCTACTCGATCGACACGCCCCCGCCCACGGTCAGCGGCTCGCTGCACGTCGGCCACGTCTACTCCTACAGCCACACCGACCTGATCGCGCGCTACCAGCGCATGCAGGGCAAGGCCGTGTTCTACCCGATCGGCTGGGACGACAACGGCCTGCCGACCGAGCGCCGCGTCCAGAACTACTTCGGCGTGCGCTGCGACCCGTCGCTGCCCTACGACGCCGACTTCACGCCGCCCGAGAAGCCGGACCCCAAGCGGCAGGTCGCGATCAGCCGGCCCAACTTCATCGAGCTGTGCGAGCAGCTGGTGGTCGAGGACGAGAAGGCCTTCGAGGCGCTGTGGCGCCAGCTCGGCCTGTCGGTCCAGTGGAACCCGACCTACACCACCATCGGCGACCACTCGCGCACGGTCAGCCAGCGGGCGTTCCTGCGCAACTACGCGCGTGGCGAGGCCTACCTGTCCGAGGCGCCGACGCTGTGGGACGTCACCTTCCAGACCGCCGTCGCGCAGGCCGAGCTCGAGGCGCGCGACTACCCGGGCGCCTACCACCGCGTCGCCTTCCACAAGCCGGACGGCAGCCCGATCCACATCGAGACCACGCGCCCGGAGCTCATCCCGAGCGTCGTTGCGCTGATCGCCCACCCCGACGACGAGCGCTACCAGGACGTCTTCGGCACGACCGTCACGTCGCCGGTCTTCGGCGTCGAGATCCCGGTCCTCCCCCACCCGGCCGCCGAGCCCGACAAGGGCGCCGGCATCGCGATGTGCTGCACCTTCGGTGACCTCACCGACGTGATGTGGTGGCGCGAGCTGAGCCTGCCGATCCGCACGGTCGTCGGCCGCGACGGCCGCCTGGTCCGCGAGACCCCCGAGTGGCTGGCCGCCGAGCCCGCCGCGACGGCGTACGCCGAGATGGCCGGCAAGACCACGTTCAGCGCCCGCGAGGCGATGGTCGCGCTGCTGCGCGAGTCGGGCGACCTCGACGGGGAGCCGACGGCGACCCAGCGCATGGCGAACTTCTACGAGAAGGGCGACAAGCCGCTCGAGATCGTCGCCACCCGCCAGTGGTACATCAAGAACGGCGGCAAGGACGCGGCGCTCCGCAAGGAGATGCTGGCCCGGGGTGAGGAGATCACCTGGATCCCCGCCCACATGAAGCACCGCTACGACAACTGGGTCGGCGGCCTCAACGGCGACTGGCTGATCTCGCGCCAGCGGTTCTTCGGCATCCCGTTCCCGGTCTGGTACCCCCTCGACGCCGACGGCGAGCCCGAGCACGACCACCCGCTGATGCCCAGCGAGGCCCAGCTCCCGGTCGACCCGTCGACCCAAGCGCCCGAGGGCTACACCGAGGACCAGCGGGGCAAGCCCGGGGGCTTCATCGGCGACCCCGACGTGATGGACACGTGGGCCACCTCCTCGCTGACCCCGCAGATCGCGGGCATGTGGGAGGTCGACGACGACCTGTTCTCCCGGGTCTTCCCCTACGACCTCGCCACGCAGGCGCACGACATCATCCGCACCTGGCTGTTCTCCCGCGTCGTCCGCGCCGACTACGAGCACCAGGTCGTGCCGTGGTCGCACGCGATGATCTCCGGCTTCATCGTCGACCCGGACCGCAAGAAGATGTCGAAGTCCAAGGGCAACGTCGTGGTCCCGACCGACATCCTCGACAAGTACGGCGCCGACGCCGTCCGCTGGCGCGCCGCCATCGGCCGTCCGGGCCTCGACTCGCCGTTCGACGAGTCGCAGATGAAGGTCGGCCGCCGGCTGGCGATGAAGGTCCTCAACGCCTCGAAGTTCGTCCTCGGCAACGTCGGTGCCACCGAGCTCAGCCCGGCCGCCGTCAGCGCCCCGGTCGACTGCGCCCTGCTGGGCCGGCTCGAGATCGTCGTCCGCCGGGCGACCGAGGCCTTCGACGCCTACGACTACACCACCGCGCTCGAGGTCACCGAGAAGTTCTTCTGGGAGTTCTGCGACGACTACCTCGAGCTGGTCAAGGAGCGCGCGTACGACACCGAGGGCGGCGCCGGCACGGAGTCCGCGCGGGCGACGCTGGCCATCGCGCTGCACGTCCAGCTGCGGCTGCTCGCGCCGTTCCTGCCGTACGCCACCGAGGAGGTCTGGTCGTGGTGGCAGGACGGCTCCATCCACCACGCGTCGTGGCCCACCGCCGCCGACCTCGGCTCCGCCGCCGCCTCCCAGCCGCTGGTCCTCGACGCGGTCGCGGCGGCGCTGACCGGCATCCGTGGCGCCAAGTCGCAGGCCAAGGCCAAGATGCGCGCCCCGCTCGCCCGCGTCGAGATCACCGGCCCGGCGTCCCTCGTCGAGGCCGCGCAGCAGGCGCAGGACGACCTGCGCGCCGTCGGCACCATCGTCGGCGACCTGGACTTCGTCACCGACGAGTCCGCCACCGAGCTGAAGGTCACCTCCGCCGAGCTGGCGCCCACCGAGGACTGAGACGGCCGGATCCCCCTCACGCGCCGCCGGCGGTGTGTGAGGGGGATCCGTGCGTCCGGCCCGGGTCGCCTCGCGTGGGGCGGTCGCGCCACCACGACGGCGCGTCGGACGACAAGAAGTCCTATGAGACGTGCGCGCGCAGCGTGCCTACGACCGCGCGGACGGACATGTGGTCGTCCGACGCGCCGGGGGCTCAGCCCTTGCCGTTGCCGTTGCTGTTGCCGTTGCCGTGCCCGTTGCCGTTGTTGCCCGGGACCGTGGCTGCCTGCTGGGCGGCCTGGGCGGCCGCCTGCTCGGCGGCCCGCTGGGCCTTCTCGGCCTCCCGCTCGGCCGCCTTCTGGGCCTTCGCGGCCTCCCGCTCGGCCGCCTGCTGGGCCTTCGCGGCCTCGCGCTCAGCCTGACGCTGGGCCTTCGCGGCCTCGCGCTCGGCCGCCTGCTGGGCCTTCGCGGCCTCCCGCTCAGCAGCCCGCTGCGCCTTCGCGGCCTCCCGCTCAGCAGCCCGCTGCGCCTTCGCCGCTTCCCGCTCAGCAGCCCGCTGCGCCTTCGCCGCTTCCCGCTCAGCAGCCCGCTGCGCCTTCTCAGCCTCCCGCTGAGCAGCCCGCTGCGCCTTGGCGGCGTCGCGCGCGGCCTTGGCGGCGTCGCGATCGGCGGTCGTGGCGTCGTCGGAGTCGTCTGCCTGGTCGTCTGCCTGGTCGTCCGCCTGGTCGTCCGCCTGGTCGGCGCCCTGGGACGTGGCAGTGCCGGTCGCCGTGTCGCCCGTGGTCGACGAGCCGGGTCCCTTGCCGGGGGTGGGTGCGCCCGACGTCCGGGCGGCCGTGCCGGTGGCCTTCGCGGCGGCGACGACGGCGGCGAGCGGCTGGGCGCTCAGCTCGGCGGGGATCTGGGCGGGAGCGACCTGTCGGGTGGCCTGGGCCGCCGGGGGCGCGTCGTGGGTGCGCTCGACCGGCGCGGCGATGGGCTTGCCGGGGTGGACGAGGTCGCTGAACCCGAACCCACGGTCGACGGAGACCGCCATCAGGACGGCACAGAGCACTGCCACGAGAGCGAAGCCGACGAGCGGCCGCTTCTGGTCAACCCCCACGGGGTCCCCTTCCCACATGCTGACGAGACGCCAGTCTCTCCGGACCATGACGCACGTCCAGCGTCGATGGCCCGGAATAGCCCGAAATGACTAGACCGGAGTAGTCATCGCGGGCCAGGGGTCAGGCTGACTTCTTCTTACGGCCCTCGGCCTCGCGCGGGATGAGCGTCGGGGCGACGTCGTCCTCCACGACCTCCCGGGTGACGATCACCTTCGCGACGTCGCCCCGCGACGGGACGTCGTACATCACGTAGAGGAGGACCTCCTCGATGATCGCGCGCAGGCCGCGGGCGCCGGTGCCGCGCTCGAGGGCCGCCTCGGCGATGGAGTCGATGGCGTCGTCGGTGAACTCGAGCTCGACCCCGTCGAGGTCGAAGAGCTTCTGGTACTGCTTGACGAGCGCGTTGCGCGGCTCGGTGAGGATCTGGACGAGCGCCTCGCGGTCGAGCTTGCTCACGCTGGCGATCAGCGGCAGGCGACCGATGAACTCGGGGATCAGGCCGAACTTGGTGAGGTCCTCGGGACGGACCTGGGCCAGCAGGTCGTCGGCCTCGCGCTCGGCCGCGCCGCGCACCTCGGCGGTGAAGCCGAGCGACTTCTTGCCGACGCGCTGCTCGATGATCTGCTCGAGGCCGGCGAACGCACCGCCGACGATGAAGAGGATGTTGGTGGTGTCGATCTGGATGAACTCCTGGTGCGGGTGCTTGCGCCCGCCCTGCGGGGGCACCGACGCGGTGGTGCCCTCCAGCATCTTCAGGAGCGCCTGCTGCACGCCCTCGCCCGACACGTCACGGGTGATCGAGGGGTTCTCCGCCTTGCGGGCGACCTTGTCGATCTCGTCGATGTAGATGATGCCCGTCTCGGCCTTCTTGACGTCGTAGTCGGCGGCCTGGATGAGCTTGAGGAGGATGTTCTCCACGTCCTCGCCGACGTAGCCGGCCTCGGTCAGCGCGGTCGCGTCGGCGATCGCGAAGGGCACGTTGAGCATCCGGGCGAGGGTCTGCGCGAGGTAGGTCTTGCCGCAGCCGGTCGGCCCGATGACCAGGATGTTGGACTTGGCGACCTCGACGACGTCGTCCTTGGCCTTGCCGGCGACGGGCTGCAGGCCGGCCTGGACGCGCTTGTAGTGGTTGTAGACCGCGACGGCGAGCGACTTCTTGGCGTGCTCCTGGCCGATCACGTAGGAGTTGAGGAACTCGAAGATCTCGCGGGGCTTGGGCAGCTCCTCGAGGCTGACCTCGGCGCCCTCGGCCAGCTCCTCCTCGATGATCTCGTTGCACAGCTCGATGCACTCATCGCAGATGTAGACGTTGGGGCCAGCGATGAGCTTCTTGACCTGCTTCTGGCTCTTTCCGCAGAAATTGCACTTCAGCAGGTCGCCGCCGTCACCGATACGTGCCACGAGTCGTGTCCTCCAGTCTCGCCGGATGGGGGTTCCGGCACTCCACACCTTGCGCTGTGCTGTCTTGCAGTGGGCCGTACGACGGTACCCCGTCCCGGCCCCCGACGGGGGCCGGACACGAGATGTCGTCGGCCGTCATTTCGGGCCTCGGCTCGCCCTCAGGCGAGGACCGGGGCGCCCTTGCGGGACTCGATGACCGCGTCGATGAGGCCGTACTCGACGGCCTGCTCGGCGGTCAGGATCTTGTCGCGCTCGATGTCGCGGCTGACCTGGTCGATGTCCTTGCCGCTGGAGTCGGCGATCATCCGCTCGAGCAGCTCGCGCATGCGGAGGATCTCGTTGGCCTGGATCTCGATGTCCGAGGTCTGGCCGAACGTGCCCTCGGTGTAGGGCTGGTGGATCAGGATGCGGCTGTTGGGCAGCGCCATCCGCTTGCCCTTGGCGCCGGCGCCGAGCAGGATCGCCGCCGCCGAGGCCGCCTGGCCCAGGCACACGGTCTGCACGTCGGGTTTGATGAACCGCATCGTGTCGTAGATCGCCGTGAGCGCCGTGAAGGAGCCGCCGGGGCTGTTGATGTAGATGCTGATGTCGGTGTCGGGGTTCATCGTCTCCAGGCACATCAGCTGGGCGATGACCGCGTTGGCCACGTCGTCGCTGATCGGCGTGCCGAGGTAGATGATGCGCTCCTCGAACAGCTTGGCGTAGGGGTCGATGCGGCGGAAACCGTAGGAGGTCCGCTCTTCCCACTGCGGGATGTAGTAGTTCATGTTCAGTCCTGCTTCCGGGCCGGGCGGCCCTCGTCGGCGGCTTCGCGGGCGCTGGTGATGACCTGGTCGACGAGGCCGTACTCGACGGCCTGGTCGGCGGTGAACCACCGGTCACGGTCGGCGTCGGCGACGACCTGCTCGACGGTCTGGCCGGTGTGCTCGGCGATCAGGTCGAGCAGCACCTTCTTGATGTGCAGCGACTGCTGGGCCTGGATCTTGATGTCGGAGGCAGAGCCACCCATGCCGGAGGACGGCTGGTGCATCATGATGCGGGCGTGGGGCAGGGCGTAGCGCTTGCCCTTGGTGCCTGCGCAGAGCAGGAACTGGCCCATCGAGGCCGCGAGGCCCATCCCCACGGTCGCCACGTCGTTGGGGATGTAGTTCATCGTGTCGTAGATCGCCATGCCGGCGTCCACCGAGCCGCCGGGGCTGTTGATGTGGAGGAAGATGTCGGCCTCCGGGTCCTCCGCGGACAGCAGGAGGAGCTGCGCGCAGATCGCGTTGGCGTTCTGGTCGCGCACCTCCGAGCCGAGGAAGACGATGCGCTCACGGAGGAGGCGCTGGTAGATGTGGTCGTCGAGGCCATACATCCCACCGGCGCCGTTCATCTCGGGCGAGAGGGCTGGGCTGGAGTTCTGGTTCACGCTGGCGACACTAGCCGGAAGGACGGACACTTCCACGCGCTGACCCTCCCTGTTCGCCCACAGCGGATTCGGGGGCACGTCCGCCCACCCCTTCAGCCGAGCGCGACCTCCTCGAGCACCTCGCGGAACACCCGCCACCGCTCGGGACCGACTCGCGCCGCCCACTCCTCGTCGCAGGCCGCCAGCACGGCCGCGGAGCGGGCGAGGGCGTCGCGACCGGCGTCGGTGAGGCGTACGACGCGCGCGCGGGCGTCGTGCTCGGCCACGGAGACCTCCACCATGCCGAGCGCCTCGAGCTGGCGGACGAACTGGCCGCATCCCTGCGTGGTCATGTCGGCACACTCGGCGAGCTCGCTGATGGTGAGCCCCTCGACGGGGAGCCACTCCAGGACGCGCAGCTGGGAGGGCCGCAGGTCCGGCACCTCCGCGGCGAGGCGCTCGCGCAGCCGGCCGAACACCAGGCCCATCAGCATCGGCAGGTGCGGCCGGGCGGCCGGGAGCCTCTTGACGCCAGTCATGAAAGCAACTTACCTTCTTTGACCATGAAAGCAACTTTCACGCCGACGCCCGGCATCGACCGGCGTGAGGTGCTCGGCGCCGACGACGTCACCGACGCCGAGCTCGAGGCGATGGTCGCCGACCTGTGGGGGGAGCCGGCCGTGCGGCTGCTCGCCTCCACGGCCGAGCGCGTCGCCTACGACGTGCCGTCGATGCTCACCGGGGCCCGCACGTGGGTCCGGGGACACGCCGACCCGGGGACGGGCGCCCGGCCGTTCGAGTTCTTCGTCAAGCGCGTGCAGCACTGGCGCCACTCCCCCATGTTCGCCTTCGTCCCACCGGAGCTCGCCGCCTGGGCCGCGACCACCGTGCCGTGGCGCTCGGAGGTCCTCCTCTACGGCTCCGACCTCGCCGCGCGGTTGCCCGACGGGCTCACCATGCCGCGCGCGCTGCGCGTCGAGGACCGGCCCGACGACACCGCCGTGCTGTGGCTCGAGTCGGTCGAGCACGATCCCGCGCCCTGGGTGGCGGACGACGACGCCCGCGCGGCGTACCTCCTGGGCCGCCTGTCCGGGAGCCCGCGCGTGGCCGGGCTCGCCGACATCGACCCGCAACCGTGGCACATCAGCTACTTCGTCGAGGGCCGGCTCGCCCACACCGTCTTCCCGGTGCTCGCCGACGACGCCGTGTGGGCGCACCCGGCGGTGGCCGAGCACTTCGGCGACCTGCGCCCCGACCTGCGGGCCGTCGCCGCACGCCTCGACCGCCTCGCCCAGGAGTACGCCGCGCTGCCGCACCGCGCGTCGCACGGCGACGCCTGCCCGAACAACCTCATGCGACACCTCGACGGGACGGGCTACACGCTCATCGACTACGGGTTCTGGCGCCCCCAGCCCGTCGGGTTCGACCTCTCACAGCTCCTGGTCGGCGAGATCCAGGTGCGACGGCTCGACGCCGACGACCTGCCCGAGCGCGCCGCGACCTGCCTGGAGGCGTACGCCGAGGGGCTGGCGGCGGAGGGCAGCGCCGTCGAGCCCGACGTCCTGCGTCGCTGCCACGCCGTGAGCCTGATGCTGTTCAACGGGCTGCCGAGCATCCCGGTCGAGGCGCTCGGCGAGGACGACCAGGAAGCGGTCGCCCACCACGTCGCGCAGCGCGCCCAGGTGGCGCGCTACGCCTTCGACGTCCTCGCCGCGACGGACTGACCGGGACGACCGGGAAGACCGGGAAGACGGACCGGCGCCCGCCCCGAGGGGCGGACGCCGGTCAGTGTCACGGGCTGGGCGAGGCTCAGGCCTCGTCCTCCGCAGCGGTCTCGTCGCTCGCCTCGGGGGCGGTCTCGGGGGCGGTCTCGTCGACCGGCTCGCCGATGGTGCCGTCGGGGCGCAGGTTCTTCAGCTCGACCACGTTGCCCGAGGCGTCCTTGACGGTCGCCGCCTCGACGATCGTCGCGAGGGCCTTGCCGCGCAGGATCTCCTGCACGAGCTCGGGGATGTGGTTGTGCTCGAACATGTGGTTCGCGAACTCCTGCGGGTCCTGGCCGGACTGCTGGGCGCGGCGCACGAGGTGCTCGGAGAGCTCGGCCTGGTCGATGCCGAACTCCTCCTTCTTGGCGATCTTGTCGAGGATGAACTGCGCGGCGACCGCGTCGCGGACCCGGCGCTCGAGGTCGGCCTCGAACTCCTCCTGGGTCTGGCCCTCGTCCTCGAGGTACTTCTCCATCGTGATGCCGGCGAAGCCGAGCTGCTGCTCGACGTTCTGGCGGCGGGCGTTGAGCTCGTCGGTGACCATCACCTCGGGGAGCGGGATGGAGACCTTCTCCAGCAGGGCCTCGAGGACCGCGTCGCGGGCGGCGGCGGCCTGCTCGAGGCGCTTGCCGCGACCAAGACGCTCGCGCACGTCGGCGGTCAGCTCGTCGACGGTGTCGAACTCGGAGGCGAGCTGGGCGAACTCGTCGTCGTACTCGGGGAGCTGCTGCTCCTGCACGGCCGTCACCTTGACGGTCACCTGGACGGGCTCGCCCACCAGGTCGCCGCCGACGAGCTCGGAGTCGAACGTCGTGTCGTCGCCGGCGGAGAGGCCGACGAGGGCCTCGTCGAGGCCGTCGATCATGCCGCCGCGGCCGACCTTGTAGGACATGCCGGTGACCTCGCCGCCCTCGACGGTCTCGCCGTCCTTGGCAGCGACCAGGTCGATGGTGACGAAGTCGCCGTCGGCGGCGGCGCGCTCGACCGGGACCAAGGTGCCGAAGCGCTCACGCAGCGCCTCGACCTGCTCGTCGACGTCGGCGTCGGTGATCTCGATGTCTTCGACGCTCGCCTCGAGGCCGTCGTAGGCCGGCAGCTCGAAGTCGGGCTTGACGTCGACCTCGGCGGTGAACTCGAGGGACTCGTTGTCCTCGAACTTCGTCACCTCGATCTCCGGCTGGGCCAGCGGCTCGAGGTCGTGCTCCTGCAGCGCAGCCATGTACTGCTGCGGGACGACGGCGTTGATCGCCTCGTCGAGGACCGGGCCGCGCCCGACCTGGCGGTCGATGACCGCCGGCGGGACCTTGCCGCGGCGGAAGCCCGGGACGTTGATCTGCTTCGCGATCTTCTGGTACGCCGCGTCGAGGCTCGGCTTGAGCTCCTCGAAGGGCACCTCGACGGTCAGCTTGGCCCGGGTGGGGCTCAAGGTCTCGACGGCGCTCTTCACAAATGTCTCCTGATGCTGAAGGTCTGTGGGTGGACCACACGGGGAAAGGTGCGGCGCTGCCAGGGCACGGGCCCGGCGACCGCAAACCTCGCCAGTCTATCGAGGGCGGGGGCGCAGACCGAATCACGCCCGGGCGGCCGCCGCGAGGCGCGGGGAGCGCGTGACGGGTGGGACCGGAGGGTCGGGGCGACAGGACTCGAACCTGCGATCTCCTGCTCCCAAAGCAGGCGCGCTAGCCACTACGCTACGCCCCGCCAAACGGGCCCCGGGCGCTCCCCGGAGGGCGCTCGCAGCCTGCTTGGAGCGGATGACGGGAATCGAACCCGCGTAGCCAGTTTGGAAGACTGGGGCTCTACCATTGAGCTACATCCGCGCGCGTCCCGGCGACGTCGTCTCGCCGGTGCGGGTGTCATGGTGCCACACGCGCGAGCGCGCGCCGCAACCCGGCTCAGCGTCGGTGCACGAGGAGCAGCGCCCGGTCGTCGTTGCGCGAGCCGAGCGCCTCGACGAGCCGCGTGGCCCCGCCCTCGAACTCCCCGCGCAGCAGCCGCTCGGCCTGGCCGAGCATCCGGTCGATGCCGAGGGCGATGTCGCGGTTGCGGGTCTCGACCATGCCGTCGGTGTAGAGCAGCAGCGCGTCGCCGCGGCGCATCTCCCCCGAGACGGCGGGGAAGACGGCCCCGTCGACGAGGCCGAGGATGGGGCCCTCCGACTCGAGCACCTCCCACCGGCCCGACCCGGCGTGGCGCAGGGCGGCCGGCGGGTGGCCGGCGCTGCGGATGTCGTACGTGCCGGTCGCGAGGTCGAGCGAGAGGTGGATGGCGGTCGCGAAGCCCTCGTCCCAGTCCTGCTGGAGCAGGAACCGGTTGGCGGCGTCGAGGAAGTCACTGGGCGGCAGCGCGCTCAGCAGGCCACCCAGGGCACCGCAGAGCAGCAGGGCCCGGGTGCCGGCGCCCTGCCCCTTGCCCGAGACGTCGACGACGGCCACCTCGAGCCGGCCCTCGACGCGCGAGGCGACGACGAAGTCGCCGGCGAAGGGTGTGCCCCCGGCCGACCTCAGCTCGCTGGCGGCGTACCACTCCGCGGGGAGGTCGGGGATCCCACCCTGGCGCAGGATCCGGTCGCGCAGGTCGACGAACATCATCTCGCCCTGGATGCCGGCCACCCCGAGGCGCGAGCGGCGGAACGACGACAGGAGGACCACGAAGCCGAGGCCGAAGATGATGACCACGGTGAGGGCGATCCGCAGGGTGATCGGGTTCTGGCTCGGCACGACCAGGGCCAGGACGAGGAGCACGAACAGCACGAACCACGGCAGCTGCCGCGGACCGAGCACCAGGCTCGAGAGCACCATCGGCACCAGCAGGGTGACCAGGGGGAAGTCGTCGGAGAACAGCCAGATGGCGACGCCGATGAGCAGGGTCGCGACGACCAGCAGCGCCAGGGTGCGCGAGCCCCGCGGCACCACTCGGCTCGCGGCTGCGCGGAGCGATGGAGAACTCATGCTCGAGCTCCTCCTGCTCTCCCAGTCCCCTTGGTGGGAGATCGTAGGGCCCGCGACCGGAACTTCGGCTGACATTTGGGGCACCAGAACGAGCTGCGCCCGGCGAGCTCACCCGTCCGGACCGGGGTGCCGCACACCAGGCACGGCTGCGACGTGCGCCGGTAGACGTAGACCTCTCCCCCGTGGTCGTCCTTGCGGGGCGCCCGCCCCATCGCCTCGGGGGTGTGCTCGGGACGCACGGTGTCGATGCGTCCGGTGCGGACGCCTTCGGCCATGAGCTCGACGAGGTCGGCCCACATCGCCCGCCACTGGCCGCTGCGCAGCGTGTTGCCGGGGCGCAGCGGGTGGATGCGGTGCCGGAACAGCACCTCGGCGCGGTAGACGTTGCCGACGCCGGCGAGGACCTTCTGGTCCATCAGGAGGTCGCCGATGGCGCGCGGGCTGGTCGAGATCCGCCGCCAGGCCAGGTCGGGATCGGCGTCGGGCCGCAGCGGGTCCGGGCCGAGCCGGCCGAGGATCTCGGCGCGCCGGGCGGCGCCGACCAGGTCGCAGATGATCGCGCCCCGCAGGTCGGCGTACGCCGCCGGGCGCGGGTCGGTGGGGTCGTCGAGCGTGACCAGGCGCAGCCGCACCGCCCCGACCGGGTCGGGCACGGCGGCCGCGCCGCCCTCGATGCCCGTGTGGACGTCGAGCTGGCCGATGAGCCCCAGGTGCACGTGCACGAACCGCTCGCCCTCGTGCTCCACGAAGAGGTGCTTGCCGGCGGAGTCGGCCCCGACGACCCGGGACCCGTCGAGCTGCTCGGCGTCGGCGGCGAACCGCCCCTGGGGCGAGGTGACCCGGACCCGGCGGCCCGCGAAGGCAGCGGTGAGGTCGTCGGCCAGCTTGCGGAGGGTGTGTCCCTCAGGCATCCGCGCGGTCGGCGTCGGTGTTGGTCTCTGCGCCGGTGTCGGGACCGCGGAGCGCGGACTCCGGGAGCGGCGGCAGCTCGCCCGTCTCGTCGTAGGTGGAGAGCTGACCGATGCGACGCACGTGGCGCTCGTCGCCCGAGAAGTCCGTGGAGAGGAAGATCTCCACGAAACGGGTCATGTCGTCCACCGGGTGCATGCGGCCGCCGACGGAGACGACGTTGGCGTCGTTGTGCTCGCGGGCCAGCGCGGCCGTCTCGTCCGACCAGGCGAGCGCGCACCGGATGCCCTCCACCTTGTTGGCCGCGATCTGCTCGCCGTTGCCCGAGCCGCCGATCACCACGCCCAGGCTGTCGAGGCCCTCGGCCCGGTCGGCGGCGACCCCCTCGGCCGCGCGCAGGCAGAAGCAGGGGTAGTCGTCGAGGGCGTCGTAGACGAACGGACCGTGGTCGACGGCCTCGTAGCCGTGGTCGACCAGCCAGGTCAACAGGTGGTCCTTCAGCTCGAGGCCGGCGTGGTCGGAGCCCAGGTGTACGCGCATGGGAGGAGTTTGGCAGAGCCGGACCACGCGGACCGAGGCGGATGCCCGAGGCTGTGGACACGCCCGAGGAGGCGGGTCGCGTGCGAACACCCGGGCACCTGCGGTGGAGCTCGCGCTCTTGACTCGTGTCGCTTGATCATGAGATAATCGAACACATGTTCGATCAATGAGGAGGACGGATGGCAGGCCGAGCGGAGGGTAACGTGTGGGAGCCCGACGACCTGCACGCGCTTGCCGACCTCGTTGCCGTCCTCGCGCCCGCCACGACGGGAACCGACCTGCTCGACCAGCTCGAGGCCCTCGAACGGATCAAGTCCGCGGCCGCTGCCGCGCAGGCCGTCATCTCGGCCACCTTCGCTGACGCCGCCGACAGCGAGGACCTGCCGGCGTCCGGCCGGCGCACGCCGCCGCGGGCGATGTCGATCGGCGCCGAGGTCGCGCTCGCGACGCTGGCCAGTCCGTACGCCGGTGAGCAGCGGGTGCTGCTCTCTCGCCGACTGCGCGACCACCTCCCACTGACGCTGGCCGCGCTCGCTCGCGGCGAGCTCACCGAGGAGCGAGCCTTCGCGGTGGCCCGCGAGGTCGCCCACCTGACACCCGAGCAGCGCAGGCGCGTCGACGAAGACGTGGCGCCCCGGTTGACCGGTCTCGGTGACGCCCGGCTCCGCGCCGCCGTGCGCCGCTCGTGCCTGACCCACGCCGCCGAGTCCGAGACCCGACGCTGTCGGCGCGCCCGTGCCGATCGCCGGGTCACCTCGCGTCGTCTCGACGACGGCACCGGCCAGCTCATCGCCACCCTTCCCATCGAGGTCCTTGCCGCCGTCCGCTCAGCCCTCGACACCGCCGCCACCACCGCCCGGGCCGCGGGCGACGAGCGCACGTCCGGGCAGGTCCGCGCCGACACCCTCGCCGCCCGGGTCACCGGCAACCAGAGCGTCACCGACGCCGTGCCGGTGCGGGTCAACCTGGTCATCGGGGTCGAGTCCCTCCTCGGCACGGGCACCGAGCCCGGCTTCGTCCAAGGCGAGGGCTTCCTGCCCGCAGCCCTGTGCACGGCGTGGGTGCGCCGCGCCAGCGACTCGGCGAAGACCACCCTGCGCCGGCTCTTCGCCAGCCCCGACGACCGCGCGCTCGTCGCGATGGAGTCCACCAACCGCCGCTTCGACGGCCAGCTCGCCGAGCTGATCGACCTCCGAGACGCCGGGACCTGCCGCACCCCAGGCTGCAACGCCCCCATCCGCCACCACGACCACGTGACCGGGGTGGACGACGGCGGACCGACTGCCACAAGCAACGGCCAGGGGCTGTGCGAGCGCTGCAACTACGTGAAGGAATCGCCCGGGTGGGCCTCCTGGGTCGCCGAGCCCGGCGACACCAGGCTCCACGAGGTCCACGGCGTCACCGAGCACCTCCGCATCCTCAGATCCACGGCACCACCACTCCCCGGCGGACCCGCCGGAACCGTCGACTACTCCCCCTACGAGCTCCGGCTTGCCAGCAACTACACCCTGGCGTCGTAGTCCCGGGCTTTCGCGGCACTGTTCATTCGGTTCGGATCATCCTGCCCGGAGGCACCGGAGGTCACCGGTCGCTCCCACGCGGCAGATCCGTGCGCTCATCGCGACAGATCCGGTCATTCGCCGGGAACGGCAGCGTCCAGCACGCGCTGGATGAGCGACGTCGTGGAGATCGTGGAGGTACGTGCGACGTGCACGAAACGTCCATCGGCGACGGCGGGGCCGTAGACAGCCGACGCTGCCTCGAGTGACAGGTCATCGCCATGCACCACCGTCGAGATCGCGTGTTCCTCCAAGAACTCCGCTGTCACTCGGTCCGGGGAGTCGGCGATCACCTCGTCGACGTACCTGCACGCCTCGATGACCGCGACGCGCTCCGCGAGCGTCATGATCGGACGCCGTTTGTACGAGGCAACCGTCTCGTCGGACAAGACGCCGACCACCAGCCAGTCGCCATGACTGCGAGCCTCTCGAAGGAACGCGACGTGGCCAGGTGGAACAGGTCTCCGACCATGTCGACGTAGACCCTCGACGAGGGTCGCGCTTCAGCGCCGGGGTCATCTGTCATCGGCGCATCCTGGTTCGTCGGGGAGCACGGCTACTTTCAGTTCGTCGAGACGGTACCCGCGCGCACATCGGCATGAGCGGACGCACGGGTCGCGGCAGATCCGGGCGAGCCTGGCCGCCCTCAACGCGGCATAGAAACACGTTCTGAGCGCTGGCTCTGGACGGAGGAACGTCCCCCTGCTGCGCTTGTCGGGCTTGGTGTCCCATCGCAGACAGGAGGACGTTCATGACCAACGGTAATGGCGTGAGCCGGGGTGATCGGAACCGGAATGCTCGGCTCGCTCGGCTCCGTGAGCTGGTGCCGGTGAGCAACGCGATCGTCGGGATCGACCTGGCCGATCGCAAGCAGATGGTCGTGGTGTGCGACCACGACTCCAAGGTGCTGGCCCGCAAGACATTCCGGTGCCGGGCCTGGGATCTCGGTGTCGCGTTGGACTGGGCAGCGCAGCGTGCTGCAGCCAGCGGCTTTGCTGGAGCGACGGTGGCGTGCGAGCCGACCGGTCACCGGTGGCGAGTGCTCGGGCAGCTCGCCGCGGACCGTGACATGTCGTTCGTTTGTGTGCAGCCGATCCAGACGTCCTGGGCTCGGCGCAGCGAGGACCTGACCTTCGACAAGACCGACGACAAGGACGCCATCCTGATCGCCAGGCTCACCGCCCAGCTCCGCTGCTACGACCCCGAACCAGTCGATGAGACGGGCCGGCTCCGTCATCTTGGTGCCCGGCGGGAACGGCTGATCGTCGACGCGGGCGCTCAGGTCCGCCAGATCCGCGACCTGCTCGAGTGCGTGTGGCCGGCGGCGCTGGAGACCGCGAACTACCCGTTCCGGTCCAAGACCTGGCCGGCTGCGCTGTGGGTGATCTTGGACCGTGACGGCGGCGACCTGGCCCGCACCCGACGCCTCGGCCTGGCCCGGTTCGAGAGCGCCGCGCGCCGCGAGGTCCTCAAGCGTGGCGGGCAGAGGCCGTGCCTGCGGATCGTCCGCAAGCTCTACACCGCGCTGGCCGACCCGACCGGCGTCACAGCGCACCGACGCGGCGCGTTGGAGCGGGTGCAGCTGCTGCTGGAGGACTGGGCCGAGACCCAGCGCAAGCTCGCCGACACCGAAACCCGGATGACCACGGTCCTCGACGAGCTCGGCCTCACCGAACTCGCCACCAGCATCCATGGGCTGTCGCCGGTGGGTGCTGCGGCGATCCTCGCCGAGACCGGTGACCCGACCCGGTTCGCCACCGCCCGGGCGTTGGTCAAGCACGCCGGTCTGGCCCCGCGGGAGAAGAAGTCCGGCACCTTCACCGGCAAGAGCAAGCTCACCGGCCAGGGCCGGCCAAAGCTCCGGTTGGCGGCCTGGCGCGCGGTCTGGGGAGCGTTGCAGACCAACACCGTCTACGCCGCCCGCTACCGACACCTCACCACCCGCGAGACCAACAAGCTCACCGCCACCCAAGCCCAAAGCGTCATCGCCGCGGCGATCCTGCGGCACCTGCACGCGGTGATCACCACCGGCCAAGCCTGGGACCCGGTCATCGCCGCTCACGGCACCCGGCGCAGGGAGGCGGTCACGATCGCGGCCTGATCAGTAGGCGGGGCATCAAGTTGACGGTCGGGGCAAGCCCTACGCGGCATTGAGGACCACGAGTACCTCGTCGCTCATCGCGGGCAGCCCCGTCCGTCGTCTCCTCAACCCGATTACACGCTGCCGGGCACAGCCCGATTCACCGCTATGCAGGGACAGACGACGGACGCGGCACCGAACAGATGCTTGACGCAAACCGCCTTACGCTGATGAGCGGACGCTTTGGAGAAGCCGTCCTCCGTCTTCTATCGAGGTCGCTGCTTGCTCTGCGCTGTCAGACCGCGGACGGGCCGCCGGGCCGTCCCGGGGAGGGCTACGGCCCGGCTGCTACCTCACCCGCTGCGGGGCACACGAGACGCGCCTATCGCTGGGTCAGATGCGCTTCTCGCATCCCCGAATCGTCTCGCCCTGGCACACGTCGCGCCCCTTTTGACCCCGCACGCTGTCGTTGCCAGGGCCGCCGATGAGGCGGTCATCGCCGTAGTTCCCGGTGATGTAGTCGTTGCCAGGGCCGCCGTCGATCGTGGCCTCGTAGTCGGAGCACCGAGGCGGGGTCAAAGAGTCTGCGAGATAACTCTTGAGCTTGTAGTCAACGTAGAGTCCGTCCCCGCCCTTCATTCCCTTGAGCGTCGTCCGGCACGCGGCGACCCTGATGAAGTCCGTGCGGTCGGTGCCGATGACGACGGCACGCTTCGCGGCCACGGCGAGGCCATTGAAGTCGCTGACGCGGATCGAGTCCGTGACGCCCGCCTTGGTGGCCGTCACCCGGGAACGGCTCAGGTCGGCGCGCACCCGGTCGTGGCTCTTGAGGTCGAGCAGCAGTGTGTTGCGCCCGATGTCGCCCTTGATCCGCGTCGCCTTTCCGCCCAGGCTGTTCGACTCGTAAAGGTCGTTGCCGCTGCCGAGCGCGATGTCGCGGTCATACGTCCTCGGCGTTGACCTTGATGTGTTCAATGCGGTCGGTTCCGCGGAACGTGAACCGTCCGTACTTGGCCGACGTAGTGAAACCGAGCCGGGCGAACCGGCCCGTCCAGGTGAGTTTCGTGTCGCCCCCCGTCACCGTGCCGCTGGCGTCCATGGTGACGTCGCCGTTGGCGGATCGAACGCTCAAGAGGCCGGTGCCGATGCTGTAGCCGACCGCAGACACCGCGCCCGGGGCGGTTTGGATGCCGCTCCACCTGACGTCGCCGCTGTCGCCGAGGTCGATGATGTCGGCGTTCGGCTGGCCAGGCATGCCGGAGATGACGAGGCCGGCGGTCCAGCTGAGGCGGATGACGTCAGCCTCGGTGTCGGTGCCGTCGACGGTGCCCGCGTGGATCGTGGATCCGCTGCGCTCGGAGGGGATGAACGTGTCGGCCCCCGCGCCGAGGATGACGACGACGAAAGTGGAGGTGCCGGTGACGGAGTCGTAGCTGCTGCGCTCGCCGGTCGCGCACACGAGGTCATCGCCGCCGAGCGCGTCGACTCGCGTCGCATCGTTCGTGACGATGACGTCCGCGTCCTCCGTTCCGGTGATCTGACCCCCGGGCGTCCCGACGATGGTTGCCGCCTGCCCCTGACATGTCTCGCCCGCTGCGGCGGCCGTGCCCACTGGCGCGAGCAGAGCAGCGCCCAGCAACGCGACGGCGCTCAGACTGATCGTCCCCATGATTCCCCTGATCGTTGACGAACCCGTATGACTACGCAACGGATCGAAAGGTTGTCACGACCCGCTGACGGAGACTGGGCCGCCCCGGGGGATGGGTCGACCCGCCCGACGAACACAAAGTCAGCCAGACTCAGTGAAGGCCCTGACGTCGTGAAACGCGGTTGCCGTAGGGGAGGTGGTGTGCACGCCTCACAGTCGGCAATGCGAAGGTGCGCCGACCAAGCATGAGCGGATGCACGTCGCGGCAGATCCGGGTGTCTCGGTCCACCTCATTCGTGCAGCTCGTCATCCTCACCGAGAGCGGGCCGACTCCGACGCGGCGGTTCAGGCAGTCGTGAGGTGCTGGTCGAGCCAGCCGGCCACCTGGCGCACGAGCGGCTCCGACGCCGTGAAGGCCGCGTGCCGCCAGAAGCCGTGGGTCTGGCCCAGGCAGCGGATGCCGACGACCTCGACGCCGGCCTCCGCGACCCGTCGGGCGAGCTCCTCACCCTCGTCGCGCAGCGGGTCGGCCTCCGCGGTGGCGACGAAGGTGGGCGGGAGCGTGTGCAGGTGCTCGGAGAGCAGCGGCGCGAGGTCGGGGTCGTCGTAGTCGGCCTCGGTGCGGGCGTACTGCTCCCAGTACCAGCGCGCCTCGGCCGGGTCGAAGCCCGACTCCTCCCCGTGCCGCCACGACGGGAAGGCCCCTCGCGGGTCGAGGAACGGGTAGACCAGCGCGACCGCGGCGAAGAAGCCGGGGTTGCGCAAGGCAGCGACGAGGGCGAGGTTGGCGCCTGCCGAGTCGCCGTGGGCGGCGTACGGCCCGGGCGGGCCCTCGCGACGGAGCCAGCCCACCACCGTGTCGAGGTCGTCGGGCGCGGCCGGGAACGGGTCCTCGGGCGGTCGGCGGTAGTCCACGTTCAGGACCGCCCGCCGACCACGGTTGGCCATCCGCCGGGCGATGCCGTCGTGGACGTCGATGTCGTTGAGCACGAAGCCCCCGCCGTGCGCGTGCACGACGAGCCCCGGCGCGGGGTCGGCCGGGACGTAGAGCCGGCAGCGCACCCCGTCGGCGTCGACGTCCTCGACCGACGCGACCTCCTCGCGCGGCAGGCGCAGGCTGGCGAGGCGGGCCTCCTCGCGGTGGGCAGCGAGGTCGAAGCCGGGAGCGCTGAGCGTGGGGCTGTCGTCGGCCTCGAGGGCCGCCCGCACCTCTGGGTACATCACGGTCGTCAGCGGGACATGAGGGCGTCGAGGGCGACCGCGACGGCGGCCGCGACCCGGAAGTCGACCCGCTGGTCGGGAACGGTGACGGTGTAGCGGTCACCGAGCGACATCTTGCGCTCGACCGAGAGGAGCGGAGCACCGCCGGCGTCGACGAAGTCGAAGTGGACCGGCATGAAGTCGAGGTCGGTGAAGCGACGCATCAGGCCGACGACCTGGCTGCGCTCCTGGCCGGTGCCGGCGTAGCCGGGGCCCTCGACGTGGAACGTCGAGCGGAGCAGCGATGCGCCGAAGTCCTTCCTGAAGTAGCCGATCTGCGCGCCGGACTCGTCGGTGACGTCGTACCCGGCGTTGAGGTCGAGCTTCTTGCGCGCCTTGAAGCCGAACACCGGGCGCGACTTGCCCGCGTCGGAGTAGAAGGTGACCTGCTCCTTGAACGCCATCCGCTTCTGCTCGGCCAGCGCCATCAGCCGGGTGGGGTTGCCGGACCCGTCGGTCTCCGACACCTCGTAGCGATTGATCATCATGGTGAGCTTCTGCTTCACCACGAAGTGGGGCAGGTACATCTCGGCCGCGCGGGCCGGCTCGTGCGGAGGGTCGCCGGGCGTCGTCATGCCGGCTCACCGGCCGCCCGCGCCAGCTCCTCCTCGACGACCGACGGGTCGAGCTTGGTGAAGACCGGCGTCGGCTTGTCGACCCTCGCGCCGACCACGACCGGTCGCGACTCCCACGCGGGCGTCGAGGTGTACTCGCCGGTGATGACGGCGTACGACGTGTGGCCGGCGCCGTTGTCGGGCTCGAGCTCGTCGACCTGCTCGATGCGCGGCATCGGCATGAGCTCACCCTCCCCGCCGAGCACCGCGTGGACCTTGTTGGCCGCGTGCGGGAGGAACGGCGAGAGCAGCGTGTTGCAATCGCTCACGCACTGCGCGGCCACGTGGAGGACGGTGGCGAGACGCTCGCGCTGCGACTCGTCCTTCATCTTGTAGGGCTCGGTGACGGTGAGGTACTTGTTCACCTCGCCCACCACGCGCATCGCCTCGGCGATCGCCGCCCGGAGCCGGTGCTTCCCGATCAGGTCGCCGACGCCCGTGAAGCCGTCGCGGACCGTCGCCAGCACCTGCTCGTCGACCTCCTCGAGCGGGCCGGCGGCCGGGATCTCCCCGAAGTTCTTGGCGATCATCGTGGCGGTGCGATTGACCAGGTTGCCCCAGCCGGCGACGAGCTCGGAGTTGTTGCGGGTGACGAAGTCGGCCCAGGTGAAGGCGGCGTCGGAGGTCTCCGGGCCGGCGGCGCAGATGTAGTAGCGCAGCGGGTCGGGGCCGTAGCGGGCGAGGAAGTCGCCGACATAGATGACGTTGCCGCGGCTGGTGGAGAACTGCGAGTCACCGAAGGTGAGGAACTCGCTGGAGACCACCTCGGTGGGCAGGTTGAGCGTGCCGTAGGGGCCGGGCTCGCCGCCCTTGTCGCCCTTGCCGTTGTAGGCCAGCAGCTCGGCGGGCCAGATCTGGGAGTGGAAGACGATGTTGTCCTTGCCCATGAAGTAGTAGGACTCCGCCTCGGCGTCGTTCCACCACTCGCGCCACTTCTCGGGCTCCCCCAGCCGGCGCGCCCACTCGATCGAGGCGGACAGGTAGCCGATCACGGCGTCGAACCACACGTAGAGCCGCTTGGTCGGCTGGTCCTCCCAGCCCGGGACCGGGATGCCCCAGTCGATGTCGCGGGTCATCGCGCGCGGCCGGATCTCCTTGAGGATGTTCTGGCTGAACTTGATGACGTTGGGGCGCCACAGGCCGGTGGCCTCGCGCTGGTCGAGCCACTCCCCCAGCGCCTCGGCGAGGGCGGGCAGGTCGAGGAACCAGTGCTGGGTGTCCTTGAACTCCGGCGTCTCGCCGTTGATCTTCGACCGCGGGTCGATCAGGTCGGTCGGGTCGAGCTGGTTGCCGCAGTTGTCGCACTGGTCCCCGCGCGCCTCCTTGTAGCCGCAGATGGGGCAGGTGCCCTCGATGTAGCGGTCGGGCAGGGTACGCCCGGTCGAGGGGCTGATCGCGGTCTTCGTGGTCTCCTCGACCATGTAGCCGTTGCGGCGGCACGTCTCGAACATCTCCTGCACCACGGCGTAGTGGTAGCCGGTGGTGGTGCGGGTGAAGAGGTCGTACGACAGGCCGAGTCCGCACAGGTCGTCGACGATCACCTGGTTGTACTTGTCGACCAGCTCGCGGGCGGGCAGCCCCTCGTTGTCGGCCAGCACGAGGATCGGCGTGCCGTGCTCGTCGGTGCCGCTGACCATCAGGACGTCGTGGCCCGCCATCCGCATGAACCGGCTGAAGACGTCGGAGGGCACGCCGAAACCGGCGACGTGGCCGATGTGGCGCGGGCCGTTGGTGTACGGCCAGGCGACGGCGGACAGGACACGAGTCATGGGCGCAAGCCTAGTGACCGGACGCCACCCGGATCTCCCGGGTCAGCTGAAGTCGAGGTCGCCCGTGCGGGAGCGCTTGAGCTCGTAGAAGTACGGGAACTTCGCGACGGCGACCGCGCCGTCCCACAGCTCGCCGGCCTCCTCGCCGCGCGGGATCTTGGACAGGACGGGGCCGAAGAACGCGGAGCCGTTGATGTGGATGGTCGGCGTGCCCACGTCGTCGCCGACGGCGTCCATGCCCTCGTGGTGGCTCGTGGCGACGGCCTCGTCGAGGGACTCGTCGTCCCAGGCCTCGATCAGGTCGGCAGGCAGGCCCACGTCGGCGAGGGACTTGGCCACGGTCTCGCGGTCGAGCTCCTCACCGTTGTTGTGGCGACGCGTGCCGATGGCGGTGTACCAGTCGCCGAGGGTGGCGTTGTCGTGCTCCTGGGCGATCTTGATCGCGACCCGCACCGGCTTCTCCTTGCCGGCCAGCATGTCGCGGTAGTCCTGCGGGATGTCCTTGTCCTTGTTGAGGTAGGCCAGCGACATCACGTGCCACTGCACCTCGATGTCGCGGACCTGCTCGACCTCGCGGATCCAGCGCGAGGTGATCCAGGCGAACGGGCAGAGGGGGTCGAACCAGAGGTCAGCGGTAGCCATGTCCACCACAATCGACCGGCCGGGCCACCTATTCCCCTCGCCCCCTCACCCGCTCCCACCGATGTGGGCGCCGCCACACGCCGGTGGCAGGATGCCCGCATGCCTGGAACCAACCTCACCCGGGACGAGGCCGCCACCCGCGCCGCCCTCCTGGACGTCACGGCGTACACCGTCGACCTGGACCTGACGTCAGCCACCCAGCCCGAGGAGACCACCTTCGTCTCCACCACCACGCTCGAGTTCACGTGCCGTGAGCCGGGCGCGGGCACGTTCGCCGACCTGGTCGCCCCCAGCGTCCGCGAGATCACCCTCAACGGTCGCAGCCTCGACCCCGCCACGGCGTACGCCGACAGCCGCATCGTGCTCGACGACCTCGAGGCGACCAACACGCTCGTCGTCACCGCCGACTGCGCCTACTCCAACACCGGCGAGGGCCTGCACCGCTTCGTCGACCCGGCCGACGACCGGGTCTACCTCTACAGCCAGTTCGAGGTGCCGGACGCCCGGCGCGTGTTCACCACCTTCGAGCAGCCCGACCTCAAGGCCGTCTTCACCTTCAACGTCACCGCGCCGTCACACTGGGTCGTGGTCTCGAACGCCGCCACCCCGGAGCCGACCGACGCCGGCGACGGTGCGTCGCTGTGGAGCTTCCCCACCACCAAGCGGATGTCGACCTACATCACCGCGATCGTGGCCGGTGAGTACCACGGCGAGCACGACACCTACGAGGGCAAGTTCGGCACCATCCCGCTCGGCCACTACTGCCGCCAGTCGCTCAAGGAGCACATGGACACGGCCGAGCTGGTCAAGCTCACCAAGCAGAGCTTCGAGTGGTTCGAGGAGCAGTTCGACTACCCCTACCCGTTCGGGAAGTACGACCAGCTCTACGTGCCCGAGTACAACGCCGGGGCGATGGAGAACGCCGGCTGCGTGACGCTGCGCGACGAGTACCTCCCCCGCAGCCGCCAGCCGCGCTCGTTCTTCGAGTTCCGCGCGTCGGTCATCACCCACGAGATGGCCCACATGTGGTTCGGCGACCTCGTCACCATGAAGTGGTGGGACGACCTGTGGCTCAACGAGTCGTTCGCCGAGTGGGCCTGCTACTGGTGCGAGGCCAACGCCACCGAGTTCACCGACGCGTGGACCGGCTTCGCCAACGCCCGCAAGCAGACGGGCTACCGCGCCGACCAGCTGCCCTCGACGCACCCGATCGCGGCCGACAACGTCGACCTGCACGCGGTCGAGGTCAACTTCGACATGATCACCTACGCCAAGGGCGCCTCGGTGCTCAAGCAGCTCGTCGCGTGGGTGGGCATCGAGCCGTTCCTCGAGGGCCTGCGCGAGTACTTCAAGGAGTGGGAGTACGGCAACCCGGAGTTCAAGGACCTGCTCGCCACGCTCGAGAAGTCGTCGGGCCGCGAGCTGCAGGGCTGGGCCCAGGAGTGGCTCCAGACCGCGGGCGTCAACACGCTCGCCCCGTCCTTCGAGGTCGACGCCGACGGCGCCTACACGGCGTTCGCGGTCAGCCAGACCGCCCACGAGGACTGGCCGACGCTGCGTCGCCACCGTCTCGGCATCGGCCTCTACGACGAGGTCGACGGCCGCCTGGTGCGCCGCGACTACGTCGAGATCGACGTGGAGGGTGCCAGCACCGAGGTGCCCGAGCTCGTCGGCGTGAAGCAGCCCGCGCTGCTGCTGCTCAACGACGAGGACCACGCCTACGCCAAGATCCGCCTCGACGAGCGGTCGCTGGCGACCGCCGTCGCGTCGCTGTCCACCTTCGAGGACTCGCTCCCGCGCGCCCTCGTCTGGGGTGCCGCGTGGGACATGACCCGTGACGGCGAGATGCGCACCCGCGACTGGGCCGACCTGGTGCTGGCCAACATCGGCCGGGAGACCGACGCGTGGGCGGTGACCCGGATCCCGGCGTCGACCGCGCTGGCGATCAACTTCTACTCCGACCCCGCGCACCGCCCCGAGCTCAAGGCGACGTGGGAGAAGGGGCTGCGCGAGCTGCTGCTCGCCGCCGAGCCCGGCAGCGACCACCAGCTCACCTTCGCCCGCTCCTACGCCGGCGCGGCCCAGAGCGACGCGGCGCTCGACGACCTCATCGGCCTCCTCGACGGCTCGTTCGAGGTCGACGGGCTGGCCGTCGACCAGGACATGCGCTGGGTGCTGATCACGGCGCTCGCCAAGCAGGGTCGCTTCGGCGACGCGGAGATCGACGCGGAGCTCGAGGTCGACAAGACCATCTCGGGCAAGGAGCAGGCCGCCGCGGCCCGCGCCGCGCAGCCGACCGCGGAGGCCAAGGCCGCCGCGTGGGACGCGCTCCTGGACCCGTCGACGCCCAACGAGACGTCGCGCGAGATCGCGTTCTCGATCTTCCGCTTCGGCCAGGAGGACGTGCTCGCGCCCTACCTCGAGAAGTTCCTCGCCGCGTCGGAGACGCTCGTCGACGAGCTGGGCTTCCACAAGGCCTCGACCATCCTCGAGTACGGCTTCCCCAAGCCCCTCGGCTCCGAGGCCACCCTCGGCCGGCTCGACGAGTGGCTCGCGGAGGGCTCGGCGCCCAAGCAGGCGAAGCGCTACGTCGGCGAGGCCCGCGCCGAGATCGCCCGCGCGCTGGCGGCCCAGCAGTACGACGCCCGCTGACGAGCAGGCGCCACCTGCCGCTCAGCGGTGGTCGAGCCGGCGCGTCCTGACCCTCGAGGCCAGGATGCGCCGGCTCGTCGTGGTCTCGGCACCGGATACGCCGGCCCGACGCGTCAGGCGTGGAGGGTGTTCTGCGGGCGCGCGTGCTCGGCGAGCATGGCGATGCCCCGCTGCAGCCCGACCAGCATGTTGCCGGCGGCGAACTCCGACGCCATCTCCAGCACGGCCAGCTCGACCTCGGCGTCGCTGAGGTGGCGGCGCACCTCTCCCCCGGTGACGACCTCGATGACGCGGCGGCGCGGGTCGACCAGCACCAGCACGCTCCGGGCCGGGACCACCAGGCGGTTGTGCAGCCGGGTGGCCCAGGCACGGGTGTCGTCGCCCTCGACGGGCCCGACGTAGACGGAGAACTCGAAGCGGCAGGTCTGCTCGGCGAGACGGATCGTCTTGTCGAGCGCGAGCCGGTCGGTCTCGCTCAGGGTGTCACCAGCGGCCACTTGCGCCACCCGCTCGGGAGTCGGTGCCGTCGGGTGCGGGGAGCTCGGCGACGCCCTGGCGGGGTCCACCGATCCACTGCACCTCACCCGCCGAGTGGTCGGGCAGCAGCTTCTCACCGCGGACCATGGCCGGCAGGTAGACGGCCACCGCGATCAGCACGAACAGCAGCAGGGGGAGGCCCAGGTAGAGCCCCAGCACGTGCAGCGGTTCGGTCTGGTAGGGCTGGGTCTGGTCGCCCCAGCCCTCCGGGACGTCGGCGTGGGCCGGCGCGGCGAGCAGGGCGAGGACGGCGCCGGTGGCGAGGGCCGAGGCACGGCCCGCCCGGCGGACGCGCGTGCTGCGGGACGGACGGGAGGCGCTGACGTGCGTGGTCACGGGCAACAGGGTATCGCCCATACTGGCCGGCATGCCTCACCCCCTCACCACCCCGATCATCGCCATGACCGAGGTCTCCGGGAGCGAGACCAACCCCTGCGACACCAGCGAGAACCTCTGCAACCTGACCTGGGACCAGACCGGCGACGCCACCTTGTCGACGGCCGTCGACTGGGTCGTCGGCAAGCCGTCCGCCCTGCTGGGACTGGTCCTGATCGGACTCGTGGTCCGGTGGCTGCTCCACCGGCTCATCGACCGCATCGTCCGCAAGGCCGAGAACGGGATGCTGCCCAACCGGGTCAGCCGCGCCATCTCGGGCGGGCGGATGGGAGCGGCCCTCAACCTGCGCGACGACCCCGGCTACACGCGACGGGTGCAGCGCGCGGCGACGATGGGCTCCCTGCTCAAGAGCATCGTCACCGGTGTCGTGCTGACGGTCGTCACGCTGATGTTCATCGCCGAGCTCGGCTACGACATCGCGCCCCTCATCGCCAGCGCCGGCATCATCGGCGTCGCGATCGGCTTCGGCTCGCAGGCGCTCGTGAAGGACTTCCTCTCCGGCATCTTCATGATCTTCGAGGACCAGTACGGCGTGGGCGACGTCGTCGACCTCGGTGAGGCGTCCGGCACCGTCGAGGCCGTCAGCCTGCGCGTCACCCGGCTGCGCGACGTCAACGGCACCGTCTGGTACGTCCGCAACGGCGAGATCCTCCGCGTGGGGAACATGAGCCAGAACTGGGCGCGCACCGTGCTCGACGTGACGGTCGGCTACGCCGAGGACCTGGTGAAGGTGCGACGCGTGCTCGAGGAGGTGGCCCACGACCTGTGGGAGGACGAGGACTTCAAGGGCCTCGTCATCGAGGAGCCCGAGGTCTGGGGCGTGGAGTCGCTGGGGGTCGACGGCATCGTGGTGCGCGTGACGCTGAAGACCGCTCCCCTGGAGCAGTGGGGCGTGGCGCGGGCGATGCGCGAGCGGGTCAAGGCGCGCTTCCAGCACGAGGGCATCGAGCTCGCGGTCGCGCAGCGCGTGATGTGGCAGGAGAGCGCCCCATCGGCGGCCTCCGCGGATCCTTCCGACGACGCCTGACCCCGGTCGGGGACGAGTCGGCACCGCACGGGACAATCGGGACGTGACCACCACCTTCTACGAGGACATCGGCGGCGAGGCGACGATCCGCACGATCGTGCACCGCTTCTACGCCGGCGTGGCCGGCGACGAGCTGCTGCGCCCGATGTACCCCGAGGAGGACCTCGGTCCCGCCGAGGAGCGGTTCACGCTGTTCCTCATGCAGTACTGGGGCGGCCCGACGACGTACGGCGATACGCGGGGGCACCCGCGGCTGCGGATGCGTCACGCCCCGTTCCGCGTCACCCCCGACGCCGCCCAGCGGTGGCTGGTGCACTTCCGGGCCGGGCTCGACGAGGCCGACCTCACCGAGGAGCAGGACGCCAGGTTCTGGGACTACGTGACCCACGCGGCCCAGTTCATGGTCAACTCGATGGAGTGACCACGCCGGCGATGTCGCGGAACTCCTCGGGCACGGGCGCGGGCCGCCCGGTGGCGCTGTCGATGCACACGCCGACCACCCTCGCCCGGGCGAGCACCTCGTCGCCGTCACGGACCACGGACTCGAAGACGACCGACGTGCTGCCGATGTGCGAGACCCAGGTGGAGCAGTCGTACGGCTCGGGGCGGAAGAGGATCGGGCGCCGGTAGTCGACGTCGGTCTGCGCGACGACGAGGTGGTGGCCCTGGCCGAGCTCGCGACCGCTGGCGACCATCAGCTGGATGCGCGCCTCCTGGAAGTACTCGAAGTACTTCACGTTGTTCACGTGCCCGTAGACGTCCACGTCGCTGAAGCGCACGTGGACCGGGTAGTGACCGCCCGGCACGTCGACGACCTCGGGTGCGGCCGGCGGCCGCACCGGCTCGTCGGGCTCGAGGAGCCGGCCGAGCGACTCGCGCTCCTCGGCGTGGAGGCGGCGAGGCCGCTCGGTGGCGAAGACGTAGGGGGTGAGCACCGTGCGCGCCCGGAGGAACACGGTGCGCTCACCCGACTCGTCCTCCTCGAAGACCTCGTAGGCCATCGTGAAGCTGGCGGCGCGGATCTCGGTGACCCAGCACTCGATCGACACCGGCTCGAACCCGAAGGTCAGCGAGGAGACATAGGTGACCTCGTGCCGCACCACGACGACGCCCTCGGCGAGGTCCTCGGCACGGCTGTCGGGGGCGTGGGTGCGGAACATGTCCACCCGCGCCTCCTGGAGGTAGTCGACGTAGGTGACGTTGTTGACGTGGCCGAGCAGGTCGAGGTCGGCCCACCGGAGGGGGCAGCGGTACAAGTGGCGCACGCCCCGATCGTCGCAGAAGCGGTCGATCGGGGCGTGGCGGCGTCCGTCACCGGCCCACGGGGACGGTGGTCAGGCGGCGAAGTGCAGGCGGCCGTAGTAGGTGGGGATGGACTCGCGGCGGGCGACACGGTCGTGGCGGGTCTCGCGGAGCGTGGCGGGGAGGACGACCGCAGCCAGGGCGACGGCGGTCAGGGCGGCGATGCCGACGAGGACCATGAGGGCGATGGCGGCGGCGGGGTCGATGAGCTGCATGATCGGTTCCTTTCTACAGGTGTAGAACTTCTACGTATGTAGAAGAATACGCCGCGCTCGGGAGATCGCAAGTCGGGCCGGTAGTGTTCTGCGTCACCGCCGTACAGCGATCCGGGCGGCGCCCGAGGAGGAGTCCGTGAGCCCAGCACGCGAGGAGCTGTCGCCGCGCCGCCGGCAGATCCTGGCGGCGGCGACGACCGTGCTGGCGCAGCAGGGCAACCGCGGGCTCACCCACCGTGCTGTCGACCGCGAGGCCGGACTGTCCGAGGGCAGCTCGTCGGCGTACTTCCGCACCCGCGACGCGCTGCTCCGCGCCCTCGGCGACGTGGTCGCGGACCGGCTGGCCGCGGACGTGGCCGCGCTGGGCACGCGCCTGGCGTCGTGTCCCGGCGACCACGAGCGCGCCGTGGCGGAGGTGTCCCGGCTGTTCTCGCGCTGGCTCGGCGAGCCGGACCTGCTGGCCGCCCGGCTCGAGCTGACGGTGGCCGCGACCCGCGACGCGGCCCTCGCCGAGCGCTTCACCCAGTGGCGTGACGACCTCGTCCGCACCGTGCGCGGGGTGCTGGAGGCGGCGGACCAGGACGGCGGCGACTCGGCCGAGACCCTCGTCGCGGCGCTCGACGGCGTCCTGCTCGCCTCGCTCCTGCTGCCCCCGCGGCGTCGGCGCGCCTTCGTCAGCGCGAGCGTCGAGCAGCTGCTCTCCGGGCTCGGCCCCAACCCTGCGCAGACCTGACCGGGCGGCCGGACTAGGGTGCGCGGAGACCGTGCAACCGCCCAGTGACCCGGAGTTCCCCATGCCCGAGGCAGTGATCGTTTCCGCAGCGCGCACCCCCATCGGGCGCGCCAACAAGGGCTCGCTCAAGGACGTCCGTCCAGACGACCTGACCGTCCTCGCCGTGCAGGCCGCGCTGGACAAGATCCCCGACCTCGACCCCACCACGATCGAGGACCTGCTCCTCGGCTGCGGCCTGCCCGGGGGCGAGTCCGGCAACAACATGGCGCGGGTCGTCACCACCCTGCTCGGCCTCGAGGTCCCCGGCGCGACCATCACCCGCTACTGCTCCTCGTCGGTGCAGACGACCCGGATGGCGTTCCACGCGATCAAGGCGGGCGAGGGCGACATCTTCGTCTCGGCGGGCGTCGAGACCGTGTCCCGCTTCGCCAAGGGCACGTCCGACCACATCCCCGACACCCGCAACCCGCTCTTCGCCGAGGCGGGAGCCCGCACCGACGAGATGGCCCAGGGCGGCCAGGACTGGCACGACCCGCGCGAGGACGGCCGACTCCCCGACATCTACATCGCGATGGGCCAGACCGCCGAGAACGTCGCCCGGCTGCGCGGGCTGGACCGCAAGGAGCTCGACGAGTTCGCCGTCCGCTCGCAGAACCTCGCCGAGAAGGCGATCGCCGACGGCTTCTGGGAGCGCGAGATCACCCCGGTGACCACGCCCGACGGCACGGTCGTGACGAAGGACGACGGCCCCCGCGCCGGGGTGACGTACGACGCCATCGCGGGCCTCGACCCGGTCTTCCGTCCCGACGGCGTCGTCACCGCCGGCAACTGCTGCGCGCTCAACGACGGTGCCGCGGCGGTCGTGGTCATGTCCGACACCAAGGCGGCCGAGCTCGGCCTGACCCCGCTGGCGCGGATCGTGTCCACCGGCGTCTCCGCCCTCTCCCCCGAGATCATGGGCCTCGGCCCCGTCGAGGCCACCAAGAAGGCGCTGGCGCACGCCGGCATGAGCATCGGCGACATCGACCTGGTGGAGATCAACGAGGCCTTCGCCGCCCAGGTGGTCCCGTCCTACCAGGACCTCGGCATCGACCTCGACCGGCTCAACGTCAACGGCGGCGCGATCGCCGTCGGGCACCCCTTCGGCATGACCGGCGCCCGGCTGCAGAACACGATGCTCAACAGCCTCGACTGGCACGACAAGTCGACCGGTCTCATCACGATGTGCGTCGGCGGCGGCCAGGGCATGGCGATGATCCTCGAGCGGCTCTCCTGACGCGTTCGCGGCTCCGGCAGCACTACGCTTGCCCCATGACGGGGACGGCGGAGCCGCGATGGCTCGACGACGACCAGCAGCACTCCTGGCGCGCCCTGATGATGGGGTTCACCCTGCTCGAGGAGCGCCTCGACGACGACCTGCGGCGTGAGTTCAACATGTCCCTGACCGAGTACGAGGTCCTGGTCCGCCTGTCCGAGCGCCCGGGCCGGGCGATGCGGATGGCGCAGCTCGCCGACGCGATGGCGCACTCGCGCAGCCGGGTGACCCACACCGTCGCCCGGATGGAGGCGGTCGGCTATGTCACCCGCGGCACGACGCCCGAGGACGGGCGCGGCGTCGTGGCGACCATGACCGACCAGGGCTACGACCTGCTCGTGCGAGCGGCGCCGTGCCACGTGGAGAGCGTGCGGCGCAACATCGTCGACCTCGTCCCGGCCGAGGACTTCGCCGCCGTCGGCCGGGTCTTCGACCGGGTGGCCGACCACCTCGTCAACCGGCACCCGGAGTCGGAGATCCGCCAGTCCTGAGCGCGCGCCGGGTCTCGATGCCGGCCCGGCCGAGTCCAGCCGGCCGCTGGTTCCCGCGGCCGGCTGCGCGTCACCTCAGTCGCGGGTGAGGCGCCGGTGGGTGACCCGGTGCGGGCGGGCGGCGTCGATGCCGAGCCGCTCGATCTTGTTCTCCTCGTAGGCGGCGAAGTTGCCCTCGAACCAGAACCACTTGGCGGGGTCGTCCTCGTCGCCCTCCCACGCCAGGATGTGGGTCGCCACGCGGTCGAGGAACCACCGGTCGTGGGAGGTGACCACGGCACAGCCGGGGAAGTCGAGCAGCGCGTCCTCGAGCGACGACAGGGTCTCCACGTCGAGGTCGTTGGTGGGCTCGTCGAGGAGCAGCAGGTTGCCGCCCATCTTCAGGGTCAGGGCGAGGTTGAGGCGGTTGCGCTCACCACCGGAGAGCACGCCGGCCTTCTTCTGCTGGTCCGGGCCCTTGAAGCCGAACGACGCGACGTAGGCGCGGCTGTTCATCTCGAAGTTGGCGACCTTGATGAAGTCGAGGCCGTCGGAGACGACCTCCCAGACGTTCTTCTGCGGGTCGATGCCCCCGCGGCTCTGGTCGACGTAGGACAGCTTGACGGTCTGGCCGACGGTGAGGCTGCCCTCGTCCGGCTCCTCCGAGCCGGTGATCATCCGGAACAGCGTGGTCTTGCCGACACCATTGGGACCGATGACGCCGACGATGCCGGCGCGCGGCAGCTTGAAGGACAGGTCGTGCATGAGGGTGCGGCCCTCGAAGCCCTTCCCGAGCTTCTCCGCCTCGAGCACGATGTCACCGAGGCGCGGACCCGCGGGGATGTTGATCTCGGAGGTGTCGATCTTGCGCATGCGGTCGGCCTCCGCCGCCATCTCCTCGTAGCGCGCGAGACGGGACTTGCTCTTCGCCTGGCGGGCCTTGGGGTTGGAGCGGACCCACTCCAGCTCCTTCTCCAGCATCTTGGCGCGCTTGGCGTCCTTCTGCCCCTCGACCTTGAGGCGGTCCTTCTTGGTCTCGAGGTAGGTGGAGTAGTTGCCCTCGTAGGGGTGCGCCTTGCCGCGGTCGAGCTCCAGGATCCACTGGGCGACGTTGTCGAGGAAGTAGCGGTCGTGGGTCACGGCCAGGACGGCGCCGGGGTAGGACGCCAGGTGGCCCTCGAGCCACTGGACGGACTCGGCGTCGAGGTGGTTGGTGGGCTCGTCGAGGAGCAGCAGGTCGGGCTGCTGAAGCAGCAGCTTGCACAGGGCCACGCGGCGGCGCTCGCCACCGGAGAGGTTGTCGACCAGCACGTCCGGCGGCGGGCAGCGCAGCGCGTCCATGGCCTGGTCGAGCCGGCTGTCGAGGTCCCACGCGCCCGCGTTGTCGAGCTCGGTCTGGAGGTCGCCCGTCTCCTGCATGAGCGCGTCCTGGTCGGCGTCGGGGTCGCCCATCTCCATGTAGGCGTCCTCGAGGCGCTTCATCTTGGCCTTGAGGTCGCCGACGGCCTCCTCGACGTTCTCCAGGACGGTCTTGCCCTCGGTCAGCGGCGGCTCCTGCTGGAGCATGCCGACCGTGGCGTCGGGGTCGAGGATCGCGTCGCCGTTGTTGGCGTGGTCGAGCTGCGCCATGATCTTGAGGAGCGAGGACTTGCCCGTGCCGTTGGGTCCGACGACGCCGATCTTGGCGCCGTGGAGGAACGAGAGGGTGACGTTGTCGAGGACGACCTTGTCACCGTGGGCCTTGCGCACGTTGCGCAGTGTGAAGACGTACTCAGCCATGCGGGCGAGCCTACGGTGAAGCGCCCGTGCCCCGACAATCGCAGTGGTCGCACGCGACCGCCCGGCTCACGCCGCCCGGACCGGCTGCTCCACCACGGCCTCCACCACGGCCTCCGCCCCGGCCGCGGACGCGGTGGCCGGGGTGGCCTCCGACGGGGTCGCGGGCGACGTCACCGGGACCGCGCGGGTGAGGACCGTCGTGCCGTGGGCGAGGTCGTGACCCACCGCGCTCGCCACGACCTCGAGGGACGTCTGGGGCTTGCCGTCACGCTCCCAGACGTCGGCGACCAGCCTGCCGTGCACGACGACGGGCTCGCCGCTGGCGAGCGAGCTCGCGACGTGGCGGCCGAGGCGGTTCCACGCCTTGACGGTGTGCCACGACGTGGTGCCCTTGACCCACTCGCCGTCGCGATAGCGCGTCGGGGTGCAGGCCACCCGGAAGGTCGCGACGGCTCGCCCGTCGGTGAGCTCGCGCAGCGTGACCTCGCCGCCGATCCAGCCGGCGAGGGTGATCTGGGTGTCGTTCATCGAGGTGCCTCCTGGTGTCCGCGGCAGCGGGCCCGCCGCGCTGCTCCAAGGTTCGGCGGCCGGGCCGACAGCACACGCCGATCGGACGACCGGCCTGTGGAGAACCCGCCGGCGCAGCAGGGTGTGGATGCCTGGTGGCCCCCGACCACCCGTGCCGGTCACGACCGCCGCACGTGCGCGGGCTCGGCAGGCGCTCAGCGCAGGGCGGTCGCCAGTCCCTCGCGGACCGTGGCGTAGGAGGCGAGCTCGGCCTGGATCGGCTGCACGACCATCTCCTCGGAGACCTCGGAGATCGCGTCGCGCAGCCGCTTGTCGGCCGCGCGGGCGCGCGACCTGGCCGTGAGCGCGACCAGCCAGCGGCAGACCAGGGCGAGGAGCACGCCGAGGACGATCCCGCCGAGCAGCAGCAGCGTGGGCAGCGGGAAGGCGCCGACCTCCGGCGTCGGGGGCTCGGGCAGCCGGGCGTAGGACCCCAGGGCGAGGAGCGCGAGCCATCCCGCACCGACGAGCGCGGCGAGGACGAGGAGGTACTGCAGGACGCGCACCAGGCCGGCCCAGGCGGGGATCTTCGTCGCGCCGAGGTCGGTGGAGGCGACGGCGCGGTCGAGGCGGTCACCGAGGTCCGGCAGCCGGGACACCGAGGCCGCGCGCACGGCGCTGGCCCAGGACGGCGCCATCCCCTCCCCCACCTGGTCGGCCAGCGCCCGCACCTCGGTGTCGACGCGAGCGCGCTGCACGCCGGTCGCGTGCGGCACGGACGTGCGGGCGGTGCCGGTGAGCTCCTTGCCGGCCGCACCGAGGTCGAGGTGGAGACGTTTGAGCGGGTCGGGCTTGAGGCGCGAGAACCACGCCGTGACGGGCCAGCCGGTCGCGCGGTTGGCACGCATCCGGGTCGAGTCGGCCACCGCCTTCACGACCGTCGGGACGCCGGCCGCCTCGGCGAAGGCGTCGTCGAGCGCGGCGACGCGCTCCTTGGACAGGGTCGGCACCTTGCCCGTGCCGGTCGCGGCCTCGAGGCGCTGGGCCGCGGACCGCACGTCGGCCTCGAGCCTGGAGCGGGTGACCTTCTTCTCCGCCACGCGCTTGGCGATCATCGCGCGGAGCTCCTGGATGCCCCAGCCCTGGCGGGCGCTGACCGGCAGCACCGGGACCCCGTGGAGGCCGTCGGCCTCGAGCAGGCGGCGCACGTCGTCGACCATGCCGGCGCGACGGTCCTCGGGCACCGTGTCGATGTGGTTGAGCACCACCAGCATCACGTCCTCGTGCCCGGCGAGGGGCTTGAGGAACCGGTCGTGGATGGCGGCGTCGGCGTACTTCTGCGGGTCGAGGACCCACACCATCATGTCGGCGAGCTGCACGAGCCGCTCGACCTCGAGGTGGTGCGACACCTCCGTGGAGTCGTGGTCGGGCAGGTCGAGCAGCACCACGCCGCGCATCTCGACGTCCTCGTCGGCCTTCGACAGCATCGAGTCGCGCGTCACCTGGTGGCGGGCGGGGATGCCGAGCCACTCCAGCAGCTCCTCGGCGCCCTGCTTGCCCCACACGACTGCGGTGGCCCACGAGGTGGTGGGACGGCGTACGCCGACCGCGGCCAGCTCGAGGCCGCTCAGCGCGTTGAAGGTGGAGGACTTGCCGGAGCCGGTGGCGCCGCCGAGGGCGACCACCGTGTGCTCGGCGGACAGCTTGAGGCGGCTGGAGGCGCGGGCGGCCACGGCGGTGGCGTCGTCGACCACGGCGTCGTCGACCCGGCCACGGGCCGCCTCGGCGGCGCGCTCGAGTCCCTCGACGCGCGCGCCGATGTCAGAGCTCCTGGTGACCAGCTTCTTGGCCCCTTCGAGCAACGACGTCATGTGTTCCCCATCGTCTCTCCGCGTGGTGGTGCTGTGCCCCAACCCTAGGGGGCGTCACCCTCGCCGCCCGACACCCGGGGAGGCTCGTCCGTCGCGGCCGCTGCCACGTCCGGGGCCCGGCGTGCCGAGGCGAAGCGCAGGTCGTCGACCTTGCGCGCGGCGGCGCGCATGCGCTCCGGCGTCTCGGGCGAGACCTCGAGAGTGTCGAGCAGGTCGGTGTAGCGGCGGCGCTCGGCGTCGAGCAGGTCGCGCATGGACGCCTCGAGCCGCTGGCGGGCGCGCTCGGCCAGCGAGCGCACGGCCTGGTCACCGAAGACGGCCTCGAGCAGCTTCTGGCCGAGGATCGCGGACCCGCCGGCGATGCCGGCCTCCGCGCCCGTCACCCCCGCGGTGTGGGCGAACACGACGACCATGAGGGCCACGGACAGGCCGTTGACGCCGAAGGCGAGGAACCGTGCGGTCGAGCGCTTCTCGGCGCCCTCGGTGCGGACCATGTCGAGCACGTCGGACTGCCAGTCGCGGACCGCGCGCTCGGCGCGGCGGCGGAAGTCGCGCGACGCCCGCCCGAGGTCCTCCCCGGCGTCGCGCAGCAGGATCTGCCCCGCGGCGGTGCTGCGCCACGAGGCCTCGGCGCGCTCGGCGGCGGCCTCGGCGTGCTCGAGGATGAGCGTCTCGAGACCCGACTCGACCGCCACGGTGACCCGCTCGGCCTGTTGCGGCTTGCCCTTCACGGCGTTGACGACGCGGTCCCTGATCCAGCCGACGCGGGTCTCCAGAGAGCGCAGCAGCTCGCCGGTGCCGACGAACTCCTGCCAGCGCGCGAGCACCTCGCCGCGCAGCAGGGTGCCGTCGGCGGACGCCTCGCCCACGGCCGTCACGGCCCGGTCGTAGGCGTCGTTGGCGTCCTCGCGCAGGCGGCGCACGGAGTCGACCTGCTCGGTCGCGGCATCCGCCACCGAGTGCGTACGACGGGCGAGCGTGCGGATCGCGCCGTCGAGGGTCTGCTGCACCACCGACTGGCGTGCCTCCTGGTCGTCGGCCAGCGCGCGGAGCCACTGTCGGATCTCCATCACCGACGACGAAGGGAGCAGTCCCATGTCGGACACCTCGCCCTCCTCGACGACGAAGAGCGGGGAGTCCTTGAGACCACGGCTGGCGAGCATGCGGGCCAGGTGGGTGGTGATGGTGTCGACGGCCTCGGGCGGGGTGCGGTCGAGGACGATGGCGACGGCCGCCGAGCGGTCCGCGGCCTTGCGGAGGAAGTCCCACGGCACCTGGTCGGCGTAGCGCGCGGCCGAGGTGACGAAGAGCCACAGGTCGGCGGCGGCGAGCAGCTGCGCCGCCAGGACCCGGTTCTGCTCCTCCACCGAGTCGATGTCGGGGGCGTCGAGGACGGCGAGGCCCGGCGCCATGACGGGCGACGGCACGAGCTGCAGGGCGCCGGGGTCGTTGGTCTGGCGGCTGACCCGCTCGAGCTCGGGCAGCAGGCGGTCCTGGCCGAACCACTTCGCGTCGTCGGGGTGGTGCACGAGGACGGGCGAGCGGGTGGTGGGGCGCAGCACCCCGGGCGTGGTGACGCGGGTGCCGACGAGGGAGTTGACCAGGGTCGACTTGCCGGCCCCCGTGGAGCCGCCGACGACCGCGAGCAGCGGGGCCTCGAGGGTCATCAGTCGCGGGATGACGTAGTCCTCGAGCTGGTCGACCATCTCGGCACGCGCGGCCCGCTGCTCCTCGGCGCCCGGCAGCTCGAGCGGCAGCCGCGCCTCCTGCAGGGCACCTCGCAGGCGCACCAGCGCGGTGACCATCGCGGTCGTGGCGTCGGACTCGCGGCGCTGGTCGGGAGCCGGACCGGAAGCCGGTTCGGGCGCCGGGCCCGGGGCCCGGCCGGAGGTCGCGTCGTCGTCGGGGCTCATCGCGTGGGCACCACCTGTCCGGGGAAGGAGATGTAGGGGCGGATCCGACGCAGGTCCTCGACGTGCTCCTGGCCGCGCAGGGAGAAGTCGGGCGGCGCCGTGCCGCGCAGGTAGCGGTGGTGGAGGTAGCCGAGCTCGATGGCGGCGGCCTGGTACTCGCGCATGGCCCGCTCGGCGAGCGGGCCTCCCCGCTGGCGGGCCCAGCGGCGGGCGTGCCGGCGCGCGCGCAGGTCGACGAGCCACGGGATGTCCGTGGCCGGCAGCAGGCCGCGGTCCGCGGCGTCCTGCAGTGCCTCGGCGAGCAGGGGGCCCTCGGACCGGCGCCGGTAGACCGCGAAGGCCACGACGCCGAGGAAGACGGGGAACATCAGCGTGCCGTAGACGACCAGGAAGTGGCCGGTGCCGGACACCGTCGAGGAGTTCCAGACGCCGTGGAGGAGGGCGGCCAGCGCCAGCCCGACGACGGGCGCGAGGAGTCGCACCCACAGGCGTCGCGAGGCGATCGCGAGACCCACCCCGATGCCGATGAACGCGGTGAAGAACGGGTGGGCGAACGGGCTGATCAGGCAGCGCACGACGAAGGTCGAGGTCAGTGCGGTGGTGCCGCCCGGACCCAGCCCGTCGGTGCCGTCGTAGGCGGCCGCGAGGTAGAGGATGTTCTCGGTGTAGGCGAACCCGATGCCCACCATCCCGGCGTAGACGATGCCGTCGAGCACGCCGTCGAGCTCGTGGCGGCGCCACCACAGGAGCAGGAAGAGGAAGGCCCCCTTGGTGACCTCCTCGCTGACGGGGGCGACGACGCCGAGGACGTCACGCTCGGTGGCGCCGCCGGCGAAGCCGATGCCCTGGAACACGATGGCGGCACCGGTGGCGGCGAACGCGCCCCAGAGCAGGCCGGCGACGAGGAGGTTGCGCGGCTCGGGCTCGTAGCGGTCGAGCCACATGAAGCAGCCGACGAGCGGACCGACCGGGACCGCGGCGAGGAGGGCGGCCAGCGCGAGGGAGCCGGGGGCGCCGGACAGCGCGACGACGACCGCCATGACGACCCCACCGAGCAGCACCAGTGCGGCCACCACGACGGTGAACGCGACACTGTCGCGGCGGCCTCGTCTCATGCTCCGACCCTAACGGAGCGGCCACTTCCGACCGGCCCCGCCGCACCCCTTCGGGGGACGCCCGATCGGCTCCGTACGGGCCGGTGCCCCGGCGTACAGTGACCGCGTGAGCGAGCCGACTGCCGAGAACCCCGCCGAGACCGCCCAGACCGCCGACCAGGCGGGCGAGCAGCCCAGGACCGAGTCGCACGACCCGGCGGTGCCGGCTGCGTACGCCGCCTTCATGCGCGAGGGCTGGGGCGACCGTGGGCTCGACATGCCGCGGCACCCGGTCGCCGACCGGGCTGCCGAGCGCCGGGCCAGGCTCGCCGCGGCGTTCCCCGACGACCGGCTCGTGCTGCCGGCTGGCACCTACAAGGTGCGCGCCAACGACACCGACTACCGCTTCCGTCCCGACACCGCGCACGCCTACTTCTCGGGCAACCAGACCTCCGACGCCGTGCTGGTGATCGAGGACGGCGAGTCCGTCCTCTACGCGCGCCCCCGCTCCGAGCGCGACACCGACGAGTTCTTCCGCGACCGCCAGTACGGCGAGCTGTGGGCCGGCCGCCGCCCGTCGGCGCAGGAGATCTCGGACTCGCTCGGGATCGAGGTGCGGCACGTCAAGGACCTCCCGTCCTTCGACGACGACCGCAAGACCCGCGACGTCACCCGCGACGAGGACCTCGGCCGCGTCGCCGACGAGCTGCGGCTCGTCAAGGACGAGTGGGAGGTCGCCGAGCTCCAGGAGGCGTGCGACATCACCACCCTCGGCTTCGAGGACTCGGTGCGCGAGTGGGACCGCGTGCGCGAGTTCGGCGAGCGGTGGATCGAGGGCACCTTCTTCCGGCGCGCCCGGGCGATGGGCAACGACATCGGCTACGACTCGATCTGCGCCGGCGGCTCGCACGCCACGACGCTGCACTGGATCGACAACACCGGTGCCATCGAGCCCGGCAAGCTCGTCCTGCTCGACATGGGCGTCGAGGGCCACAACCTCTACACCGCCGACGTCACGCGCACGCTGCCGGTCGACGGCAGGTTCACCCCGCTGCAGCGCGAGCTCTACGACCTGGTGCAGCAGGCGCAGCAGGCCGGCATCGACGCCGTACGTCCCGGGGCGCCGTTCCTTGCCGCGCACAACGCCGCGATGAAGGTCCTCGCCCACGGCCTCGAGGACATGCAGCTGCTGCCCGTGTCGGCGGAGGAGGCCCTCGACCCGGAGTCCAAGGTCTACGCCCGCTGGACCCTCCACGGCACCTCGCACATGCTCGGCATGGACGTCCACGACTGCGGTCGCTCGTCGGTCGACATCTACCCCAAGGGCGACCTCGCCGAGGGCATGGTGCTCACCGTCGAGCCCGGCCTCTACTTCCAGGAGGACGACCTGCTCGTCCCCGAGGAGCTGCGCGGCATCGGCATCCGCATCGAGGACGACATCCTGGTCACCGCCGACGGCAACCGGAACCTCTCGGCCTCGCTCCCCCGCACCTCGGCCGACGTCGAGGAGTGGATGGGCTCCCGCCTCGGTGGCTGACCGGGCGCCGGCGCCCAGCCTCACCATCGTCGACGGGGTGCCGCGCTGCCACCACTTCGACGCGTTCCGCTGCCGTTCCTGCACCCTCCTCGGCACCCCGCGCGACCGGCAGCTCTCCGACAAGGAGGCGCACGCGCGCTCGCTGGTCGGCTCGCCGGTGTGGCTGCCCACCGTCGCGGGCGCGGACGCGCGGTTCCGCAACAAGGCCAAGATGGTGGTCGGCGGCACCGTCGACGCGCCGACCCTGGGGATCCTCGACCGCGACCTGGCGGGGATCGACCTGCACGACTGCGGCCTGCACTCCGACGGCCTGCGGGCGACCCTCGACCGCCTGGCCGGCTGGATCCGCGACGCCGGCCTGGTGCCGTACGACGTCGCGGCGCGCGCCGGCGAGCTCAAGCACGTCCTGCTCACCGAGTCGCCCGACGGCGAGATGATGCTCCGGCTCGTGCTGAGGTCGACGGCCCTGGAGGCGCGCGTCCGGTCCCGCCTGCCCGCGCTGCTCGAGGCGGTGCCGGCGCTGCGGGTGGTGACGATCAACGTCCAGCCCGAGCACAAGGCCGTGCTGGAGGGGGAGCGCGAGATCGTGCTGACCGAGGCCGCGACGCTGCCGATGCGGCTGGCCACCGGGGTCACGCTCCGGCTGGGCCCACGGTCGTTCTTCCAGACCAACACCGCGGTCGCCGAGGCCCTCTACGACCAGGCGTGGACGTGGGTGCGCGACCTGCCGGAGGTACGCACCGTCTGGGACCTCTACTGCGGCGTCGGGGGGTTCGCGCTGCACCTCGCCGGGCCGGGGCGGGACGTGCGCGGCGTCGAGGTCTCCGCTGACGCCGTCGCGGCCGCCGGCGCCACGGCGTCCGAGCTCGGCGTCTCGGCGGAGTTCGTCGCCGCCGACGCGACGGCGTACGCCCTCGCTTCCGACGTCGTCCCGGACCTCGTCGTGGTCAACCCGCCCCGCCGCGGCATCGGCCCCGACCTCGCCGGCTGGCTCGAGAGGTCAGGCGTGCGTCATGTCGTCTACTCCTCGTGCAACGCCGAGTCGCTGGCACGCGACCTCGCGCTGATGCCGTCGCTCCGCCCGGTCGAGGCACGGGTGCTCGACATGTTCCCGCACACCACGCACTACGAGGTGATGGTGCTGCTCGCGCGGTGAGGCTCAGCCGCGGCGGATCCTGGGGCCCACGGCCACCCGGAACACGCGGTACGTGTCGCTGTGGCCGTCGTCGACGGTGGACGCGAGGACGGCGGGGTCGTCCGCGGGGAGCGGGGCGAACGCCTTGAGGCCCAGCCGGACCCAGCGGGGCGAGGAGAGGCACGCGGTGGGCACGGACACCGCGGCAGTGTCGGCGCCGGTGTCGTACCGCGCGCGGAGGGCAGGGCAGCCGACGGGCTCGCGCCTGCGGGTGATCGTCGTCCGCGCCCGCCGTCCTTCGTCCTTCTCGACCTCGACGCGGTAGGCACCCGACGGAGTCCGGATGAGCACCTGGATCGAGTGCTCCCGCACGCCGGCGAGCTCGGTGAAGTGGACCGTGATGCTCAGCCGCCGGTCCCCGTGCGCCGCCACCGTGCGCACGATGTCCGCAGGCGACGGGTCGGGAGTCGGCGGGAGCTCGGCGTCCTCCTCGGCGACGAAGCCCACGACCCCGGCGTCGCCGGCCGGGTCGTGCGTGACGACCTTCTCGGCGTGCGCTCCGGTCGGCGCGAGGAGGGCGAGGGGCACGACGAGCGCGACCAGGCGCGGCCCGAGACGTGACGACATGTGACGCAGCGTAGGGCCGGGCGGCCGCCGGCGCCCTCAGCCCCGGCGGACCTTCGGGCCGAGGGCGATCCTCTCGCGGACCTCCCCGGACCGGTGGGCGTCGTCGGCGAGCACCACCATCTCCTCGGCGCCGTCGACCGACGTCACGGTCTCGACCGTGGCGACGCCCGCGCCGACCTGCACCCACCGCGGGTCGCCGAGGCACGACGTCGGGATCGTGACGGTGACTCGCGACGATGCCTGGTCCCCGACGGCGCGCAGCCGCCGGCACTCGATCGCGCGGCTCCGGCGCGTCATGTCGACCTCGGGTCGACGACCGAGGTTCTCGGTCTCGACCTCGAACCTGCCGTCGGGAGTGCGCACCTCGAGCACCGCGAAGTAGGTCCGCGAGCGGCCCAGGTCGCGCAGGTCGAGGCGCACCCGGAGGCGCGACGCGCGGTGGTCGACGGTCGTGCGCACGACGTCCGCGGTGAGGTTCTCGGGCGCAGGCAGGAGGTTGTCCAGGTCGCCACCGCCCTGCTCCGTCGGGCCGAGGGCCACCACGTCGGCGGCCGGGTCCTCGGTCACGACCTCCTCCGCGTGGGCGGCAGCCGGGAGGAGGAGGGCGGTCGGCAGCAGGACCGCAAGGAGAGAGGTGGCAAGTCGGGTCACCCGGCGAAACCTAGGGGTGAACCGCGTCCGGTGTGAGGCGAACCACGGAATCGACCGGACGGACCCCCGGTTGTGCCAGGCGTGCGCCCTTCCTCCCCCGTCCCCGCGACCGTCGGCGAGCTGCTGACGCAGCGTCGCGCCGTGGACCTCGCGCGCACCCAGAGCGCCCTCTGTCGCTGACGGCGCGCCCCGACCGTACGTCCTGCACCCCCGGTCCCGGCGCCCCGCGTGACGCGGCGCCACTCGGAAAGGTTACCTTTTCAGTATGAATACATCTGTTACGGCGGAGAAGAAGCACACCCGCTTCCGAACGCCCTCGTTCGCCGTCCAGGTCCTGATCGGCCTGGCCCTCGGTGTCGTCCTCGGTCTCGTCGCCCGCAGCATGGGTGCGGACGGCGTGGACGCCACGACCGGCGAGGTGGACCCCAACTGGCTCACCGAGACGCTCGGCACCATCGGCAGCACCTTCGTGACGCTGCTGCGTGCCGTCGTGCCGCCGCTGGTCTTCCTCGCGATCGTCGCCTCGATCGCCAACCTGCGCGACGTCACCGGCGCTGCCCGCCTCGCGTGGCGGACGCTGGCGTGGTTCGCCATCACCGCGCTCATCGCGGTCAGCATCGGCATCGTCCTCGGCCTCGTGCTGCAGCCGGGTGACCACACGAGCGTCACCGCCGACGCGGCCTCGGCGCCGTCGACGACCGGCTCGTGGCTCGACTTCCTCACCGGACTGGTGCCGGCCAACGTCCTCGGCCTCGAGGGGTACGACAACGGCGACGGCTCCGTCGGCTTCTCCTTCAACGTGCTCCAGATCCTGGTCATCTCGATCGCCGTCGGCATCGCGACGCTCAAGGTCGGCGAGGCGGCCGAGCCCTTCCTCGCGTTCGTCCGCTCCGCCCTGGCCGTGGTGCAGAAGGTCCTCTGGTGGATCATCCTGCTCGCCCCGATCGCCACCGTCGGCCTCCTCGGCAACGCCGTCGCGAGCTACGGCTGGGACGCCCTCGGCTCGCTGGGCATGTTCACCGTCGCGATCTACGCCGGTCTCGCCCTGGTCGTCGCCGGCGTCTACCCGACCCTGCTCCGCCTGCACGGCCTCTCGGTGCGCCAGTTCTTCTCCGGCGCGTGGCCGGCGATCTCGCTGGCCTTCGTCTCGCGGTCGTCGATCGGCACCATGCCGGTCACCGAGTCGGTGACGGAGCGCAACCTCGGCGTGCCCCGGTCGTACGCCTCGTTCGCCGTGCCGCTGGGCGCCACCACCAAGATGGACGGCTGCGCCTCGATCTACCCGGCGATCTCGGCGATCTTCGTCGCGCAGTTCTTCGGCCTCGACCTGTCGGTCACCGACTACCTGCTCATCGCGTTCGTCTCGGTGATCGGCTCGGCCGCCACGGCCGGCGTCACCGGCGCGACCGTCATGCTGACGCTGACGCTCTCGACGCTCGGCCTGCCGCTCGAGGGCGTGGGCCTGCTGCTGGCGATCGACCCGATCCTCGACATGGGCCGCACCGCGGTCAACGTCGCGGGTCAGGCGCTGGTCCCGACCATCGTCGCCAAGCGCGAGGGCATCCTCGACCAGGCGGCGTACGACGCCCCGCGCGGGCGCGACGCCTGGCGCGAGGACGCGGACAGCACCCGCGAGGCAGCACCCGCCGTCGCCTGAGGGCGGACATCCCTCGACGCCGGCCCCGGTCCCCGTGACCGAGGCCGGCGTCGGCGCGTTCGGGAGGTGGCACCAGAACCGGTCTGGACTGGTCTGGACCCATACCGACCCTGTCCGGATCCTTGACCGAAGTGCCACGACTTCCGGTGAAGTGCACGGGAAACATGACGCTCGCCAGAAGGCACCCTTTCGGGTGGGGCGACACGATCGGACGAGGCGCACGACGACCCTTCACATCCGGCTCCACGCACCCCTGCAGCCGCGTCGCTGGCGGCGGACACGTCCGGCCGGGGTCTGTCCGGCCGGCGCGATGCCTTCCGCCGGCCCTGTTCCGGGCCGGTCCCCCCGGAAGAGAAGAGTTCGCCATGCCACGAAGCACATCTGCCTCCGGTAGCAACCCACGGCGTCGTCCCTGGCGCCGACTCAGCCCCCGCCTGGCCGCCGTCGGCGCACTGGTGGCCGCAGCGGTCGTCACGCCGCTGGCGGCGTTCGCAGCCGACGGGCCGTACACCATCGACGGCAACATCCCCGACGCCGGCGCCACCGAGCTGCCCGACCCGTTCGGGAGCGTCAAGGAGCTCGGACCGAAGAACTCGAACACGACGAAGATCGGCGTCATCAACTCGGCTGCCGTCCCGATGCTCGACAGCACGAACCCGAACGCCCAGGTGGATCTCCGGCGAGCCTGGCTGGACACCGAACGGGACACCGCCGCCCCCAACCACGACTGGCTCTACTTCGGCTGGGAGCGCGACTCCAACAGCGGCAGCGGCTTCATCGCCTACGAGTTCATGCAGGATCCGGCGCCCGCGGCCTGCGCCTACGACACCGCGACCGATGCCCAGCTGATTGCCGGCTGCAACCCCTGGGCGAACCGCAGGGCGGGCGACTTCATGATCCTGTGGGACCAGCAGGGCGGGAGCAGGGACCTCTACCTCCGCACCTGGTCCGGCACCGCACCGAACCTGACCCTCGGTGCGCCGGCGCTCCTCGACAGCACGGTCTCCCAGGCGCAGTACAGCGCCGACGGCTTCCGCGGTGAGGCAGCGGTCGACCTGACGGCGACCATCTTCGGCGGCTCCACCGCATGCAAGACCTTCGCCAACACCATCCCCAGCACGGTGACGGGCAACTCCGACACCGCCGACTACAAGGACACCATCCTCAAGAACGCACCGCCCATCACCAACTGCACCTCGACCACCGTGACCACGCCGCAGACCAGCACGGGCGGCAGCACGGCCGGAGGCCTCTCGATCGGCTCCGGGGTCGTGGCAGTCCGCGACCAGGCCGTCGTGGACGTCGTCGGCGGCACGGCGGACCCGGCCGGCTCGGTCGCCTTCTCCCTCTGCAAGGTCGACGCTCCGGGACTGTGCACCAGCCCAGCGGGCACGTCGGTCGGATCGACGAACCTGCCGGCCGCGGCCACGACGTACCCCGTCACGGTCGTGTCCCCGACGGCGTACGTCACCTCGGCCGGCCGCTACTGCTGGCGGGCGGTCTTCAGCGGTGACTCGGCCAACGGCATCCCCGGCTCGAGCGACGCCAGCGCGTCGGAGTGCTTCACCGTCGACCCGGTGACACCGACGCTGGCAACGACTGCCGGCGCCGACGTGAACCTCGGCAGCCCCGTGACCGACACGGCGACCCTCAGCGGTCTCGCCACCCAGCCGGCGAACCCGGTCATCAACCTGACCGGCACGGGTGGTGCCGCCGCGGGCGGGACGATCACGTTCAAGCTGTACGGCCCGAGTGACACGGGCTGCGGCCCCCTCGTCCACACCGTGACGCCGGCGACCCCGGTCAGCGGCAACGGGACCTACGGGCCGGTGTCCTTCACCCCGACCGCACCCGGTACCTACCACTGGGTCGCCGAGTACAGCGGCAACGCCCCGAACACCAACGGGACGACGCACAACGCCAGCTGCGCCGACACCAACGAGGACGTCGTCGTCTCCACCGTTCCCTCGTCACTGACGAGTGCCCAGCGCTGGGTCCCGAACGACTCGGTGACCGTCTCGGCCCCGGCCGGCAGCGGCAACCTGGCCGGCACTGTGTCCTTCGACCTGTACGCCAGCAGCGACTGCACCGGCAACGCCGTCTACTCGACCACCGAGAGCGTCTCCGGGGCCTCCCCGAGGACCGTGTCGACGTCGAACACGACCGCGCAGACGGCCTCCGGCTCGTTCTCGTGGAAGGTGAGCTACGACAGCACCAACCCGGCCCAGCGCGACATCGGGGCGAGCTGTCACGAGACCTCGGCCCTGACGATCGCGAACGGGGGCACCGTCAGCAGCAACTGACCTGGCGAACCAGCCCAACCCTCTGGAGCGCCCCGGGCACCACCCGGGGTGCTCCTGCGCGCGGGCTGGGATACTGCTCCCCGCTGGCCCCCGTGGCGCAATGGATAGCGCAACGGCCTTCTAATCCGTGGGTTGCAGGTTCGAGTCCTGCCGGGGGCGCAAAGAGGCTGCGTTGCGCGACACGCCCGGCGTGCCTCCCCGACGAGGCGGCGACGCCCCATCAGGATGTGGTCAGGCCCCGCCACGTATGAGGTAGCGGGGCCGAATGCTTGCCTGCGGTGCGACACGTACGACGGCCCGGAGCGGGAGGCCTCGACCTCCCGGCCCGGGCCGTCGCCTGTCAGCTGTCCGTGACGTCCTCAGACGCCCAGGTTGAGGGCGGCCAGGATCTGGTTCAGCAGGGTCCCGAGCTGGCCCAGGAGCCCGGCGAGCGGGGTGCCGTCGAGGAGCCCGGCCACCGAGCACAGCAGGTTGCCGAGCAGGTTGCCGGCACCCGGCACGGCCGTGATGTCGAGCACCACCTGGTTCAGCTGGACCCGCAGCCCGAGGATGTTGAGGTCCAGCGGACCGAGCACCAGGTTGAGGATGTCGCAGGCGGCCGCGTTGGCGGCGACGCGCCCGTTGACGAGCGGGCTTCCGTTGATCTTCTTGATCGGGATGGTCTGGACGCCCGAGAACTTGGTGTTGGGGCCGGCGTCCTTGATCACGCCCTTCAGGAAGCCGGTCATGTACAGGACGCCGTCCTGCTCGACGACCTCGATCGGCGTGAACGTGCCCCCGACCTTGTCGCCGGTGGACGTCTTGCCGACGACCTTGCTGGTGATCTTGCCGAGGTCGGACTTGCCGACGACCGACTTGCCCGATGTCGCGGCCGCCGACGATCCGGCCACGGTGAACGTCGTCAGCCCGACCGTCATGGCCAAGGCGACAATGGCTCCTGCAACAAGCCGTCGTGCCACGTGCGTGAACTGGTTCATGGTTCCCCTCCGAGTGGTGGATCCCTCCCGCAGGGCAGCAGGCGCCGCCCCTCCGTCGGACGCTAGGCACGCTGACCACCGACGGTCATACCCCAACGGGTAAGACAGGTGTGCCAACTCGCAGTTACCCCCTGCATCACCGCCCTGCGGGTGGGGCTGTGCTCATGCCACCGCCGGTCGGGGGTACGGGCCTGTCGTCCCCCTCCCCCCAACCAGATCGGACCCCCGATGTACCAGGACTTGGGCCTGAGCCTCCTGACGGTGCTCGGCGTGCTCGCCGGCATCGGAGCCCTGCTCTACGTGATGACCGCGCTCGACCCGACCAACGTCCGCGCAGCACGGCAGCTGCCGGCCCACCGGGCGGCGCGGGGGCGCACGGACACCTGAGGCGGGCCCCTCAGCGCGTGGCGTAGGCCTCGATCTCGGCGGTGATCCGCTCCTTGACGTCGACGGGGGCGAACGACGCGTCCACGGCTGCCCGCGCCAGGTCGGCCACGCCCCGCTCGTCGAGGTCGAGGAGGCTCGCTGCGACCGCGTAGTCGTGGTTGAGCGAGGTGGCGAACATCGGCGGGTCGTCGGAGTTGATCGTCACCGCCACGCCCGCCTCGACGAACGTCCGCAGCGGGTGGTCCTCGATGCGGTCCACGGCCCGCGTCGCGATGTTGGAGGTCGGGCAGACCTCCAGCACGACGCCGCTGTCCGCCAGGTGCGCCAGGAGCTCGGGGTCCTGCGCGGCCGAGACGCCGTGCCCGATCCGCTCGGCACCGAGCAGCCGCAGCGACTCCCAGATCGTCTCCGGCCCCGTGGTCTCCCCCGCGTGCGGCACCGACCGCAGCCCGGCGGCGCGGGCGGTGTCGAAGTGCCGGCCGAACTGCGCACGCGGCACCCCGATCTCCGGACCGCCCAGGCCGAAGCCCACCAGTGCGTCGGTGCGGTGCTCGAGGGCGTACTCCAGCGTCGCGTCGGCGGCCGGGACGCCCGACTCGCCCGGGATGTCGTAGATCCACTGCAGCACCAGGCCGAAGTCGCGCTCCGCCGCGACCCGCGCGTCCTCGATCGCCTCGGTGTAGGCCTGGATCGGGATGCCGCGGACCACGGAGGTGTACGGCGTGCAGGTGAGCTCGGCGTAGCGCAGGTTCTGGCCCTCCGCCATCTCGCGGGCGACCTCGTAGGTCAGCAGCCGGACGTCCTCCGGGGTGCGGACCAGGTCCACCACCGCCAGGTAGACCTCGATGAAGTGGGCGAAGTCGCGGAACGTGAAGAACTCGCGCAGCGCCTCGAGGTCGGACGGGACGCCGGCCGCCGGGTGGCGCGCCGCGAGCTCGGAGACGATCCGCGGCGACGCCGACCCGACGTGGTGGACGTGCAGCTCGGCCTTGGGCAGGCCGGCGATGAAGGACTGGAGGCTCACGCCCCGCAGTGTGTCAGGACGCGTCCGCCCCGCTGGTGCCGGCGAGCATCTCGGTGGCGATCTGGTCCATCGTCTGGCCCTCGACCTTCTTGCCGTCGACGAGCACCGTCGGGGTGGCGTTCACGCCGGCCTTGGACGCGGCCTCACCGGCGGCCTCGACCCAGCCCTCGAAGGTCATGTCCTCGATGCCGGGCCGGACCGCGTCCTCGTCAGCCCCGGCCTCGACGGCCCACTCGACCAGCTGGTCGCTGTCGGGGAACGGTCCCGACTCCGCCGGCTGGTTGTCGAAGAGCAGGTCGTGGAACTCCTTCGCGACCTCCGGGCCGGACTCCTCGAGCACGACGGCGAAGGCGTTTGCGGCCTGCGGCGAGTAGTCGCTGATCCGCTCCAGGAACGGGAGCGGGCGGTACTCGACCTTGACCTCACCCGCCTCGACAGCGGCGTCGAGCTTGTCGCCAACCGTCTGCTCGAGCTGGCCGCAGAAGGGGCACAGGAAGTCCTCGTAGATGACGATCGACTTGGCTGCGTCGGCGTCGCCGACGACCATGCCGTAGTCGCCCGAGGCGCCGGCAGGCGCGGTGTCGGGCTTGTCGGAGCCGAGGTTGGTGACGAGGAAGTAGCCGCCGACGACGAGGACCAGCAGGGCACCGACGAGGCCGAAGCGGGTGAGCTGCTCCTTGCGCTTGGCCTTCTTGCGGCGCTCCTCGGCCTCGACCCGCGCGCGCTCGGTGCGCGCCCGCCGGGCCTCGCGCTTGGCCGCGGTCGCCGCCTTCTCCTCAGCGGTCCTGTGCGAGCTCTTCTTCTGCGCCATCGCGGCTTCTTCCTTCGTGATCGGTCGTGTCATCGGTGGACTGGTCGTGGTCGGAGCGGAACAGCACGTTGTCGAGCGCGAGGCGCGACGACGGGCGCACGACGAGCCACAGGCTCAGTGCCAGCAGGCCGACGTCGCGCGCGATCTCACCGGGATAGGCGGCCGCCGCGTCGGGGATCTCCCCGCCGCCGCCGAAGCAGCCGCACTCGATCGACAGCCCGCGCGCCCAGGCGGTCGAGATGCCGACGATGAAGGCCAGGAAGAGCAGCGCCGACACCAGGGAGGCCCCCCGCACCAGCACGCCCAGGACCAGGCACAGGCCCACGACGATCTCGACGACGGGCAGGAGGTGCCCGATCGTCGGGACGACCGCCTCCGGCAAGAGGTCGTACGCCCGCACGGCTCGCACGCTGTCCGCGGGGTGGGGCAGCTTGAGCGCCCCTGCCGCGATCCACACGCCGCCCGTCACCAGGCGGGCGACGAGACCGAACCAGTCCTTCACGCCCCCGACCTTATGAGGCGAGGCTGAGTCGAGCCTGAGAGCGTCCGGCAGGGCCAAGTAGGGTGGCCCGTCGTGAGCGACAGACTGGTGTGGATCGACTGCGAGATGACCGGCCTCGACCTGGGAGCCGACGCGCTCGTCGAGGTGGCGGCGCTCGTCACCGACTTCGAGCTCAACGTCCTCGGCGAGGGCATCGACGTGATCATCAAGCCGTCGCAGGAGGCGCTCGACCAGATGGTGGAGTTCGTGCGGAGCATGCACGAGAAGTCGGGCCTGCTCGACGAGCTCGCCAGCGGTACGACGCTCGCCGACGCCGAGCAGCAGGTGCTCGCCTACATCAGGGAGCACTGCCCCGACGGGAGCCGTCCGCCGCTCGCCGGCAACACCGTCGCCACCGACCGCTCGTTCCTCGCGCGCGACATGCAGGAGCTCGAGTCCTTCCTGCACTACCGGATCGTCGACGTCTCCTCGATCAAGGAGCTCTCGCGCCGGTGGTACCCCCGCGCCTACTTCGCGGCGCCCACGAAGCGGGGCAACCACCGGGCGCTCGCCGACATCCAGGAGAGCATCGAGGAGCTGCGCTACTACCGCGAGGCCGTCTTCGTCCCGCAGCCCGGCCCCGACAGCGTCCGCGCCAAGGAGATCGCCGCGCGCCACGGCGGCCAGCTGACCGGCCTCGGCCCGGACACGGACGCCGATTCCGGCTCCACGGACTGAGTGCCCTACACTTCTCGTCGTCCACAGCGGCAACGCTGCGGGACATGGTGGGTATAGCTCAGCTGGTAGAGCGCCGCCTTGTGGTGGCGGATGTCGCGGGTTCAAGTCCCGTTACTCACCCCAACCGATGGAGCCCCCGGCAGCAGCCGGGGGCTCCGTCGCGTTCACGGCGCAGCAGCGTCAGGCGTCGGCGACGCGGCCCATCGGAAGCCGGATCGGCACGCGCGAGCGCCCGATCGGGTTGGCTGCGGCGACCCGGTCCATGGCGTCGATGATGTTGCGCAGGTTGATGATCAGCGCGCCGTAGATCGGCCACTCCGGGGAGCGCTCGGTGGACCGGAGCTCCTCGGTGAAGACCTCCAGCCGGCGGCGTACGTCGAGCAGGGCCTCGGGGTCGGCGGCGCTGGTCGCCCGCCCCGTGTCGCCGAGCATCGAGATCCACGGCTCGGCGAACGCCTCGCCCCACGCCTCGCGGTGCGCCTGCTGCCCACCGAGGGTGCGCGCGAGGCTGCGGGTCTCGGCGATGGCCTGCTCCATGCGGCGGAGCAGCTCGTGCCACTCGCGGGGGTTCTTCATCACCTTCGCCGAGCGTCGGGGGTTCATCCGAGCGCTCTCCTCGGCCTGCCGCACGAGGGACCAGGCCTGGTCGAGGTCGCCGTCGAGGTCGCGGCTGCGGTCGATCCACCCGTCGACGTCCTCGTCCTGACACCCCTCACCGAGCCCTCCGGCCATGTCCGTGAGGAGCTCACCGATGCCGTCGTCGACGCGGTCGAGGGCCTTCGCCGCGGTGTGCCGACGCAGGGGCGGCCACACGATGACGTTGACCAGCAGGCCGACCGCGACGCCGATCGCGGTGTCGAGCAGCCGGGCGATGAGCATGACGTCGTCGTCGAAGCCCGTGGTCAGCACCACCAGACCGGTGGTCGCGATGGTCGTCGCCTCCGCACCCAGCCAGGGCACGGTGCCCAGCACCAGCGCCACCACCAGGAGCAGGGCGATCGCCCCCGTGCTCAGGCCGAGGGCCTCCCCCACCACGGTGGCGAGCAGCACGGCGACGACGGTCGCGGCGACCTGCTGCATGCCCTTGGAGAAGGTGCGGTAGACGGTCGCGTGCACCACGAGCAGCGCTGCCCACGGCGCCAGGAAGGGCTGCGGCAGGTCGAGGACGCTCGCTGCGAGCACCCACGCCGCCACGGCCGCCAGCACCGTCTTGGCCAGCTGCAGGACGTCGTTCCACCAGATCGGGTCACCGAGCCGGTCGTCGACGCGCTGCCTCCACCTCTCCCACGGGCTCTCCCTCACGACGTGCTCCTCTCCCTCACCGACCGACACTACGGACGCGCGGGGGAGGTGCAAGTCGGGACGACCCCTCCGGGCGGGACGACCTCACGCGAGGGAGAGGAAGAGCTTCTCCATCTTCTTCACGTCGATGCTGTCGATGTCGCCGTCGCCCGCGACGAGGCACTGCTGGAGCCCGGACGCCACGATCGCGAAGCCGGCGCGGTCCAGCGCCTTGGACACCGCGGCCAGCTGGGTGACGACGTCCTCGCAGTCGCGGCCCTCCTCCAGCAGGCGGAGCACACCGGCGAGCTGACCCTGCGCGCGCTTGATGCGGTTGACGACGGGCGTCATCTGGTCGGGATCGAGCTGCATCCAGTCCTCCTCGGGGCCGGTCCGGGGCGGCGGGCACCGCGATCACCAGCATACCCCCCGGGGTGTTTTGCGTTCTCCCCGGATACCCCCTAGGGTATTCACAGACGCCAGCACAGCGAGCACGAGAGGATCGCCATGACCCACCCGACGACCGACCTGACGGTCCTCGTGATCGACACCCCGACGCTCGGCGACCGCAGCTACCTCGTGCACGACGGCGAGGTCGCGTTCGTGGTCGACCCCCAGCGCGACATCGACCGCGTCCTGGCCCTCCTCGACGAGCACGGCGTGCGACTCACGCACGTCTTCGAGACCCACATCCACAACGACTACGTCACCGGCGGCCTCGCCCTCGCCGAGCGCACCGGTGCCCAGTACCTCGTCAACGGCGAGGACGACGTCTCCTTCTCCCGCACCCCCGTAGCGAACGGAGACGTCGTCGAGGTGGGTGGACGTATGCGCGTCACTGCGCTGGCGACCCCCGGCCACACGTTCACCCACCTCTCCTACGTGATCACCGACGCCGCGGCCGACGGCGACCAGCAGGTCGGCGTCTTCTCGGGCGGATCACTGCTCTACGGGGCGACCGGTCGCCCGGACCTGCTCGGGCCCGAGCACACCCACGACCTCGTGCACCACCAGCACGCGTCGGCACACCGGCTCGCCGACCTCCTCCCCGACGAGGCGGAGGTCTATCCCACCCACGGCTTCGGCTCCTTCTGCTCCGCGACCCAGTCCGACGCGTCGTCGTCGACGATCGGCCGCGAGAAGCAGTCCAACCCCGTCCTCACCCAGGACGAGCAGACCTACGTCGAGGAGCTGCTGGCCGGGCTCGGCCCCTGGCCGGCCTACTACGCCCACATGGCCCCGGCCAACGCCGCCGGCCCCTCCGAGCCCGACCTGTCACCTCCCGCCGTCGCCGACGCGACCGAGCTGCGGCGCCGCATCGAGGCCGGCGAGTGGGTCGTCGACCTGCGCAACCGCACGGCCTTCGCCGCCGGGCACGCCCCGGGGACGCTCAACTTCGGACTCGACGGCGGCTTCGCCACCTACCTGGGCTGGCTCATCTCCTGGGGCACCCCGCTGACGCTGCTCGGCGAGACCGCCGATGACGTCGCCGAAGCCCAGCGCGAGCTGGTCCGCATCGGCATCGACCGCCCCGCAGCACACGCCACCGGCGGGCCCGAGGACTGGAGCGACCGCCCGCTCAGCTCCTTCGCCACCGCGACCTTCGCCGACCTCGCCCAGGTGCGGCACCACCGCGAGGTCGTCGTCCTCGACGTACGACGCGCCGACGAGCACGACGCCGCTCGCATCGCCGGTGCCGTCAACATCCCGCTCCACGAGCTGTGGGACCGCCTGGCCGAGGTGCCGGCCGGCGAGGTCTGGGTGCACTGCGCCGGTGGCTACCGCGCGTCCGTCGCCGCCTCCGTGCTCGACGCGGCCGGTCGCTCCCTCGTCGCCATCGACGACTCCTTCGACAACGCCGAGCCGGTGGGTCTCCACCTCGTGGGGCCGGCGGCGTGATCGAGATCGTCCTCGCCGTCGTGGCCGGCGCGCTCATCGGGCTCAGCCTCGGGGCGCTCGGTGGCGGTGGCTCGATCCTGGCCGTCCCGGTGCTGCTCGCCCTCGGCCAGTCAGCCACCCAGGCCACGACCGGCTCGCTGGTCGTCGTCGGGGTCACCTCGCTCGCCGGGGCCGTCACCGCGCGGCGTGCGGGCACCGTGCTGCTGGCGCGAGGGGCCGCCTTCGGCGCCGTCGCCATCGGCGGTGCCGTCGCCGGTGCGCACCTGTCCGCGACGGTGCCCGAACCGGTCCTGCTGGCCGCCTTCTCCGCCCTGATGCTCCTCGTCGCCGGCCTGATGGCGGCGCGGCAGCTGCGGAGCCGACGCGCGGCCGGTCCCTTGGACCCGGCCGTCGAGCGTCCCGGGCTCGACGACCCGATCATCACCTTCAGCCCCACCTTCATGTGCCAGTGCCCGCGCGCGCTCAAGGTCGTGGTGACCGCGACCGTCGTGGGCCTGCTGACCGGCTTCCTCGGCGTCGGTGGCGGCTTCCTCGTCGTGCCCGCGTTGGTCCTCGCTCTGGCCCTGCCGATGCGCTACGCCGCCGGCACCTCGCTGGTCGTCATCACCATCACCAGCGCGGCCGCTCTCGCCACCCGGGCCGGAGCGGGCATCGCCCCGGACTGGGGCCTCGTCGTCGCCCTCACGCTGACCTCCATCGTCGGCTCCGTCGTCGGCGCGCGGGTCGCGGCGCGGGCCGACACCGCGCGCCTGTCCGCCGCGTTCACCGGGCTGGTCCTCGCCGTGGCGGCGTACGTCGCGGTGCAGGCGTTGCCCGCCCTCGTCTGATTCCCTCCCACCACCCACTGCAACAGAAGGAGCCCTCCATGTGCCGACCGACCACCTGCAAGACCTGCGGCAAGACCACCTGGGCCGGCTGCGGCCAGCACGTCGCCCAGGTCAAGGCCGGCGTGCCCGCCCAGCAGTGGTGCAACGGCCAGCACAGCGCGGCCGAGAAGGAGGCCAGCGGCTCCAGCGGCGGCCTCCTGTCCCGGCTGTTCGGCCGCTGACGCTCACGGGTGGTACGCCGCCCGGTGCGGTCGCGGCGTCGCGAGCAGCACCGGGCACACGGCCTCCCTGAGCACGCCGCGGGCGACCGGGCCGATGTGCGACCCGATGGGCACCAGCGGGTCGTGGCGACCGATCACGAGCAGCTCGGCCTCGGCAGATGCCTGCACCAGCACGTCGGCGGCCCGGCCCTGCTCGACCACCACCTCGGCCTCGGTGGCGGCGGAGAGGTCGCCGACCCGGTCGAGAGCGGCGCAGACATCGGCCCGGGCGCTGTTCGACCACCGTCGGACGTCCTCGGCGGCGAACGTGCCCTCGTAGGCCTGCGGGAGCTGCCACGAGTGGACGAGCCGCAGCCCGGCGCCGCGGCCGTGGGCCTCGGCGAGCGCGGCACGCAGCACCTCGTCGGAGCGGTCCGGCACGTCGATGCCGGCGACGACCACGTGCTGCCGCCCGTCCGGCCGCCACCCGCTCGGCACGGCGACCACCGGCACCCGCAGGTGCGCGGCCACCCCGCCGGCGACGGTGCGGTTCACGATCCGTGACAGGCGGGTCAGGTGCCGGTGCTCCAGCACCACCATCCGCGCGGACCGGCCGACCTCGACGAGCGCGCCCACCGGGGTGCCCCGGACGAGGTCGTGGGTGACGGGGACCGCGCCGTCGACCAGCTCGTCGGCGATCTTGACCGCCTCGGCGATCCGGCCGGCGCCCCAGGCCTCCATGTCGACCGACGGCAGCAGGACGTGGTCGGCCGCCATCGGGGTCAGGTCGACGGCGTGCACCAGGTGCAGCCCGCACCCGGCACGGACGGCCTCGGCCGCCGCGAAGGCGAGCGCCGACTCCACCTCTTCTGGTCCGACCCCGACCACGATCCGGGGTCCGTGTGCGGTGGTGCGCTGCTCGCTCATGACGTCCTCCTCGGCTGGACCTGCACCTCCACTCTTCGCCTGGGGAGACGTCGTACGAAGGGTCGTTGGACCCCGCGAGGGACGGCAAAGGGCCCTGCTCCGGCGCCGTCGTCCGGGGCAGGCTGGAGGTGAGCCCGAGGAGGTCGAGATGCGCGCACTGCGCCTGAACCAGTGGAAGAGCGAGCCCGTGCTCGAGGAGGTCCCGGTCCCCGAGCCCGGGCCGGGAGAGGTCCTGGTGCAGGTGGGCGCCGCGGGGGCGTGCCACTCCGACCTGCACCTGATGCACGAGTTCGAGCCGGGCACCCTGCCCTACGACCCGCCGTTCACCCTCGGGCACGAGAACGCCGGCTGGGTGCACACCCTGGGCCAGGGGGTCACCGGTCTCGACGTCGGTCAGCCGGTGGCCGTCGTCGGCGCGTGGGGCTGCGGCACCTGTGACCACTGCCTCGACGGCCTCGAGACGTACTGCGAACGCCCCGACCTCGCCCCGGTGCCCGGTGGCGGTGGCGGGCTGGGCCTCGATGGCGGCATGGCCGACTTCATGCTCGTGCCGTCCGTACGCCACCTGGTGCCCCTCCCCGACGGCCTCGAGGTCGTCGACGCGGCCCCGCTGACCGACGCGGCGCTCACGCCCTACCACGCCGTACGCCGCTCGCTGGGCAAGCTGGGTCCCGGCACGACCGCGGTCGTGATCGGCGTCGGCGGCCTGGGCCACCTCGGCCTGCAGGTCCTCCGGGCGCTGACCGCGGCGCGGGTCATCGCGGTCGACGGACGCGAGAGCGCCCGGGACCAGGCCTCGGACCTCGGTGCCGACCTGGTCCTCGACCCCGGACCCGACACGGTGGAGCGCATCCGGGAGGCCACCGGGGGCCGTGGCGCCGACGTGGTGCTGGACTTCGTCGGCTCCGACGAGACCCTGGCCACTGCGGCCGCCAGCGTGCGGCAGGTCGGCGACATCACCATCGTGGGGATCGCCGGCGGCACCCTGCCGGTCTCGTTCTTCGGCGTCCCCTACGAGGCCAGCGTCCAGACGACCTACTGGGGCAATCGGCGCGAGCTCGTCGAGGTGCTCGACCTCGCGAGCCGCGGCCTCCTCCACGCCGCGACGACGATCTACCCGCTCGAGGACGCCGTCTCCGCCTACCAGGACCTGGCCCACGGCGAGGTCACCGGGCGGGCGGTGGTCGTGCCCAACGACACGTTCACCCCGTGACGCCGGTGTCGCACCGGGGCCGACGGCCGCGAGGGTCTACGTTGGCTCGGTGAACCCGGCCAGGAACAGCTATGACGTGGTGGTCGTCGGCGGCGGCCACAACGCCCTCGTGAGCGCCGCCTACCTCGCCCGTGCCGGGCTCTCCGTGGTGGTCCTCGAGCGCCTCCCCCACACCGGCGGTGCCGCGGTGTCGGTCGAGCCCTTCGCCGGGCAGCCCGCCCGGCTGTCCCGCTACTCCTACCTCGTCAGCCTGATGCCCGAGCAGCTGATGGCCGACCTGGACCTCGACGTCCGGCTCGCGTCGCGCACCACCGCGTCGTACACGCCCTGGACGCGCGGCGGTCGCCTCGGCGGGCTGCTGGTGGAGAGGCCGGAGGGTGAGGCGACGCGGGCGTCGTTCCACGACCTCACCGGCAGCGATGACGAGTACGCCGCCTGGGAGGCGTTCTACGGCGAGGTCGGCCGGCTCGCGGAGGCCGTGGCGCCGACGCTGATGCGGCCGCTCCCCCTCGAGCGCGACGTGCGCGCCCTGGTCGACGAGCGCACCTGGACCGACGTCGTCGAGGAGCCGCTCGGCCGCGCGATCACCCGTCGCTTCGCCGACGACACCGTGCGCGGCGTCGTCGCGACCGACGCCCTCATCGGCACCTTCGCCTCGATGGACGACCCCTCGCTCGTGCAGAACCGGTGCTTCCTCTACCACCTGATCGGCAACGGCACCGGGGAGTGGCGGGTGCCGATCGGGGGCATGGGAGCGGTCACCGACGCACTCGCCCGGGCAGCAGTCGACGCGGGGGCGGAGATCGTCACGGGGGCCGGGGTCGGCGCCATCAGGCCGGGGCCGGACGGTGCCGAGGTCGTCTGGCACGACGGCGAGCGCGAGCACTCGGTGACCGGCCGCCGCGTGCTGTCGGGCGTCGCGCCCTGGGTGCTCCGGATCCTGCTCGGCGAGGGCGAGGACCCGGACACCAAGCCGGCCGGCTCGCAGCTCAAGATCAACTTCCTGCTCGACCGGCTCCCCGCGCTGCGCTCGGGCGCCGACCCCGCCGTCGCCTTCGCCGGCACCCTCCACCTCGCCGAGGACTACTCGACCATCGAGCGGGCGTACGCCGCCGCGGCCGGCGGTGCGGTGCCCGACCCGGTGCCGGGCGAGGTCTACTGCCACAGCCTCACCGACCCCTCGATCCTCGGCGACCGTGCCGGTTCGGCCCACACGCTGACCTACTTCGGCCTCCACACGCCGGCCGGGCTCTTCGACGCCGACCCCGGCGCGAAGGACGTCGCGGTCCAGCGCGCGCTGGCCTCGCTCGACGCGGTCCTCGCCGAGCCGCTCGCCGACTGCCTCGCCACCGACGCCGACGGCCGGCCCTGCATCGAGGCGAAGATCCCGCAGGACGTCGAGAAGGACCTGGCGATGCCGGGCGGCCACATCTTCCACGGCGACCTCGACTGGCCGTGGGCGCCCAACCGGTCGCGCCTCGAGACCCCGGCCCAGCAGTGGGGGGTCCAGACCGACCACGACGCGGTGCTGCTGTGCGGCTCCGGGGCGCGGCGCGGCGGCGCGGTCTCAGGTCTCGGCGGCCACAACGCGGCGCAGGCCGTGCTGGCCGAGGTCTAGCAGCCGCGCCGGCGGCACCTCGATTTCGCCTGCCGATCACGAAGCGGTAGAGTTCTACTCGCTTCACCGCACGCGCCATTAGCTCAATTGGCAGAGCAGCTGACTCTTAATCAGCGGGTTCGGGGTTCGAGTCCCTGATGGCGTACAGAAGAGAAGGGCCGGTCCTCACGGACCGGCCCTTCGTCGTTCTCCCGCAGGGTCTGCTACGTGAACAGGCTGACTCCGCCGGGGCCGACGAGCAGCCCGACGATGATGAGCACGATGCCCCAGAGCACCTGACCCCTGATCAACGAGACGATGCCGGACACCACGAGGATGACGGCGAGGATCCACAGCAGTAACGCCATTGCATGCTCCCTTCGGTTGAACCCTCAACCTAGCCTTCACGGTTGCGGGAGCGGTAGCCACACACACCCGCATGGGCGTGTCGCGAGCCCTCAGGTCCGGTCCTCCTCCCGCAGCCGCGGCGGCGTGAACCCCTCGGGGTTGAAGCCGGTCTTGTCGGCGTAGAAGTCGCGCAGCACGTCCATGGCCGCGCCCACGTCGCCCGTCGGGTGGAAGGTCGGGCCCCAGCCGACGGTCCGCGACGGCACGTCGAGGAAGGCCAGGGTGATCGGGAGACCGGTCTGGCGGGCGATGCGGTAGAAGCCCGACTTCCAGTAGTCACCGCGCGAACGCGTGCCCTCGGCCGCGATGCCGATCAGCCACGGATCGCCGCCGTCGGCCTCGGCCAGCAGCTCCTTGATGGTCGCCGCCGGGTTCTTTCGGTCCAGCTCGACGGCGCCCGTGCGGCGCAGCAGCCAGCCCAGCGGTCCGACGAAGAGCTCCTTCTTGACCAGCAGCCGGATCGTGATGCCGTAGCGCCAGGCCAGGAGCATGGTGAGGACCCAGTCCCAGTTGGACGTGTGGGGCGCGCCGACCAGGACGCCGCGCTGGGGCACCTCGCCGACGGCCCGCCACCGCGCTGCCCCGAGGAGGACGCGGGCGAGTGTGCGCCGCACTCCCCCGCCGCGCGGCGCCGGTGCCGGCTCGGCCGCGGGCGCGGGGGCCCGGGTCGCCGCCCGCTCGCGGCCGGCCTTCAGCTCGCGGTCGAGGTCCCACAGGTAGTGGTCGAAGTCGACCTCCATGGTGTGCCGCGGGGAGGCGTAGAACTGCTTCGTGTCCCGCCGGTGCTCAGCCGCCATCTGGCGTCGTACGACGTCGCCCGCGGGCGGCACGTAGCGACCGGCCAGCGTCTCGGCGACCCACGCCGACTGCGCCTCGGCGATCGGCATCACCGCACCGATGGCCTGCACGAGGCCGATGAAGTAGAGGCCGGGGAGGTCGGGGTGGACCGTGCGCTTCCACAGCGGCAGGTCGTTGTCCTGCGCCGACACGAGCTCGGGCTTGAAGAACGGGAACGTCACGCGGTAGCCGGTGGCCCAGACGATGAGGTCCGCCGGCGCCGTGGTGCCGTCGACGAAGACGACCCGGTCACCGTCGAGCCGCTCGATCCCCGGCCGTGCTGTCACCGCGCCGGCGTCGAGGCGCTCGCGGATCTGGTCGGACTGCACGGGGTGCGACTGACCGGGCTTGTGCGCCGGCGCCGGCAGGCCGTACTTCGTCATGCTGCCGGCGTACGTCGCCCCGATGCGCAGCCGGGCGGCGGTCACCCACCAGGGCAGCCAGCCCGGCAGGGCGACCTGGTCGCTGGGCTTGCCGAGGAGGAACTTCCGCAGCACCCACTCGGTGCGGCGCACGGACCACGTCGTCGTGCGCGCCACGCGGGACGACTCGACCGCGATGTCCATCGCCGAGTTGCCGGCGCCGACCACGACGACGTCGCGACCGGCGAGCTGGTCACCGGAGCGGTAGTCGTGGGCGTGGATCTGCTCGCCGTCGAAGGTGCCCGGGTAGGCCGGCTCGGGCCAGCGCGGGTCCCAGTGGTGGCCGTTGGCGACGAGCACCGCGTCGTAGGTGCGGGTCTCGGTGCCGTCGGGACCGGTGATCCGCACGTCCCAGCGGCCGTCCGCGGCACGGGAGACGTCCTCCACCGTGGTGTCGAAGGTGATGGTGTGGCGGAAGCCGAAGTGGTCGACGTACTGCTCGAAGTAGGCGCGCACCTGGTCGTGCCGGGCGTAGGGAGGGTAGTCCGCGGGCATCGGGAAGTCGGAGTAGGCCATCCGCGGGCAGGACGTGTTGATCTCGAGGGTGTCGTAGCAGGCGGACTGGCCGTTGGAGTTGTCGAGGACCCACGTCCCCCCGATGTCGCTGCCCTTCTCGAAGCAGTCGAAACCGATGCCGGCGAGGTAGAGCTGCTTGGCGGCCGCGATGCCCGAGGACCCGGCGCCGATCACGCAGGCGCGGGGCAACGACTCGTCGACGGGCACCGGTGAGGTCACCGCCGGCGCGCGGTCCGACTGCTTGACGAGGTAGGCCATGGGCGAAGCCTAGGACCGACCCCCAGCACCGACCTCCGCGGCCGGTCTCAGAGGTAGAGGCCGGTGGATCCGCCCTCGAGACGCTCGGCGGCGACGGCGTGCACGTCGCGCTCCCGCATGACGACGTAGACCTCGCCCTGGACCTCGACCTCGGCCTTGTCCTCGGGGTCGAAGAGGACCCGGTCGCCCACCTCGACCGCGCGGGCGTGCGGGCCGACCGCGATCACCCGCGACCAGGCGAGGCGGCGGGCGCCCATGGCCGCGGTGGCGGGGATGACGATGCCCCCGCTCGAACGGCGCTCGCCCGCCTCCTGGTCGACCTCGACGAGAAGGCGGTCGTGCAGCATCTTGATCGGGGCAGACCCGGGGTCAGCACCCCCGGTCGCCCTGCTGCTGGCGGACACGCTCAGCCCGCGACCTTGCGGACGAGGGCGAACAGGACGACGGCTCCGACGACGGCACCGGCCGCCTTGAGGATGTTGTCCGTGCGGGGGGCACCCGTGTCGAGGTCGACGAAGCGGGACTTCACGACCGTCACCTGCCGGCCGACGATCGTCTTGGGGTGGGCGCGGTAGGCGAGCTGGTCGATCGTCGAGGCGAGCCGCTCGCGCGTCTCCTCGATCTCGCGCTCGAGCGCGCTCATGTCCTGGGTCACCCGGGAAGGCTATCAATGCGCCGTGGGTCGAAACCCCAGGGCAGCTCGAGCCTGTGGGCGGCCATCAGCTCGTCGTCGGTGAGGACGTCGAAGGTCGGCCGGTCGGCGACGAGGACCCCCTCGCTGAGCACGACGCTGCGCGGGCAGAGCTCCAGCGCGTAGGGCAGGTCGTGGGTGACCATCAGCACCGTGACGTCGAGGCTGCGGAGGATCTCGGCGAGCTCGCGTCGCGAAGCGGGGTCGAGGTTGGACGACGGCTCGTCGAGCACCAGGACCTCCGGCTCCATCGCCAGCACGGTGGCGACCGCCACCCGGCGGCGCTGGCCGTAGGAGAGGTGGTGCGGCGGGCGGTCGACGTAGTCGGCCATCCCGACCCGCTCGAGCGCATCCATCACGCGGCGCTCCAGCGCCGGCCCCCTGAGCCCCAGGTTGGCGGGACCGAAGGCGACGTCCTGGCGGACGGTGCCGAGGAACAGCTGGTCGTCGGGGTCCTGGAAGACGATGCCGACGCGGCGGCGGATCTCGCGGAGGTGCTCCTTGGCGACCGGGAGGCCACTGACCGCGACGGATCCGCGGCCCGCGGTGAGGATGCCGTTGAGGTGGAGCACCAGCGTGGTCTTGCCGGCCCCGTTGGGCCCGAGCAGCGCCACCCGCTCGCCTCGGTGCACGTGGAGGTCGACCCCGAACAGCGCCTGGTGCCCGTCGGGGTAGGCGAACGCGAGGCCGCGCACGTCCAGCACGGGTGTGCTCATCGGGTCTCCCCCGTCTGCGGCAGGCGGCCGTCGTAGCCCCGCGACAGCATGGCGAGGTGGACGCGCTCGCCGCGCTCGTAGGACCGGATGAACAGGGCGCCGAGCGAGCGGGCCAGCACCGGCCAGTGCCGCGGCGAGCGCGGGTCGCAGCCGCGCGAGCGCAGCGCCGTCAACATCCGGCCGAGCTCGGCCGTGACCACGTCGAGGTAGCGGATCATGAAGCCCATGATCTGCACGACCAGGTCGGGCGTGCGCAGCCGCTGGAGCCCGCGCAGGAGGTCCTGCGGCTCGGTGGTGGCGGCCAGCGTGAGCGAGGCGAGGACGCCGATGGTGCCCTTGACGAGCAGGGCGACGCCCGCGACCAGGCCGGGCTCGGACACGCTCACCCCCAGCACCTCGGTGCGAGGTCCGTGGGCGATGAACGGCATCAGCACCGCGAAGACGACGAACGGCACCTCCACGACCATGCGCGGCAGCAGGTAGCGCAGCGGCACACGCGAGAGCGCGACGACGCCCAGCAGGACGGCGGCCTCGAGGGCGAGGAGCGGGTACGCCTGGCGTGGCGTCGCGACGACCACCAGCATGAACCCCACAAGGGCCAGGACCTTGAGGTGCGCGGGCGCGCGGTGCACCGGGCTGTGGCCGTGGAAGTGGAGCCGGTGCCCATGGCCGGCCCCCATCAGGCCTCCGACTGGTGGACGTGCTCGGGCTGGGAGTGCTCGGGCTGGGAGTGCTCGGGCTGGGAGTGCTCCGCGCGGGCGTCGTGCGGCTGGCGGCGTCGTACGACCCAGAACAGGCCGGTGCTGAGCACGAGCATCACGACGACGCCGATCACCCCGGCGAGGCCGCCGCTGATGCGGGCGTCGTCGACGCCGGAGGTCTCGTAGTCGGCCAGCGGGCTGTCGGCCGTCGCGGAGTCCTCGGCGGCGTCGATGAAGCCGGTCTGCTCGGCGACGTACTCGAGGCCGTCGGGGTGCGAGCTGGCGTAGTAGCTGGCGACGCCTGCGACGAGCAGGCTGACGACGAGGGCGACGGCGAAGAGGCGTCGGGTGCTCAACGGACCGCTCCCGTGCGCACCTCGAGCTCGCGCTCGAAGAGGAGGGGCCGGGCGCCGTGGACGAGGTCGGGCCGCGTGGCCACCACGGTGGCGACGACCAGGCCCGTGACGACCGCCTCACCGATGCCGATCACGGTGTGCCACCCGAGCATCGCGGTCAGGACGGCGCCGAGGTCGACCGAGACGTTGCCGCCGACCGAGAAGAGCGCGGTGAAGACGAGGGCAGCGACGGGGACGCTGATCAGGGCGCCGACCGCGGCAGCGGGAGCCACCATGCTCAATCGCCTGGGCAGCACCCGGCGCAGGGCGACGAAGACGGTCCAGCCCACGGCGACGGTGACGATGCCGATCAGGGTGATGTTGGTGCCGAGCGCGGTGATCCCGCCGTCGGCCATCAGCAGGGCCTGCACGACGAGCACGACGGACACGCAGAGGACCGCAGTCCACGGACCGACGAGGACGGCGGCGAGCGCTCCGCCCATCAGGTGTCCGCTCGTGCCCGCACCCACGGGGAAGTTGATCATCTGCGCGGCGAAGACGAAGGTCGCCACCAGGCCGGCCGCGGGCGCCGTACGGTCGTCGAGCTCGCGACGCGCGCCGCGCAACGACAGGGCCACCGCGGCCACCGCCACTGCCCCCGTGGCCGCCGAGGTGGGGGCGTCGAGGAAGCCGTCGGGCACGTGCACGTGGTCGCTCCTGCTCGCGGGTGGGCTGGTTGGATGTCTGGTGGCCGGCGCGGATCCCCCGATGCCGTGCCGGCACGCCTTCGACCTTATTGCAAACCTCTTGCAACAACCAACCGGACCGCCGTCCGGACCAACCGCGCACAGGAGTCCCCATGTCCGACCGCCTCGCCGCCGGCGACACCGCCCCCGACTTCACCCTGACCAGCGACACCGAGGAGCAGGTCTCCCTCGCGGACCTGCGCGGCAAGAAGGTGATCGTCTACTTCTACCCCGCCGCGATGACACCGGGGTGCACCACGCAGGCCTGCGACTTCTCCGAGTCCCTGGACTCGCTGCGCGGCGCGGGCTACGAGGTGCTCGGCGTCTCCAAGGACAAGCCGGCCAAGCTCGCGAAGTTCCGTGAGCGCGACGCGCTCACCCTCACCCTGTTGTCCGACGAGGACCTCGCCGTGCACCGGGCCTACGGCGCGTACGGCACCAAGAAGCTCTACGGCAAGGAGGTCGAGGGCGTGATCCGCTCGACCTTCGTGATCGGCGAGGACGGCACCGTCGAGCTCGCGCAGTACAACGTCAAGGCCACCGGCCACGTCGCCAAGCTGCGTCGGGACCTGGGCCTCGACTGACTGTCGTACCCCTTGCCTAGCGTCCCGCCATGGGCACGCGACGCAAGTACACCGAGGAGATCCTCACCGCGGCGGTGCGCGAGTCGACCTCGATCGCGGGCGTGTTGAGGCACCTCGGACTGAGACCGACTGGCGGCGCGCACGCCCACATCAGCCGGACGGTCAAGGCGTTCGGAATCGACACCTCGCACTTCCGTCTGTATTCACCGGCATCTCACTCCAACCGTCGATTGCTCCCAGAGCAGGTCCTCGTGCGCCTTCCGGCTGCCCGCCAGCGCACCCGGCCTCCATTGCTGACCCGAGCCCTCATCGAGTCCGGAGTTCCGTACGCGTGCGCCGCCTGTGGGTGTGACGGCACGTGGCTGGGCATGCCGCTGACCCTGGAGGTGGACCACATCGATGGTGACTACCTGAACAACTTGCAGTCGAACCTTCGCTTCCTCTGCCCCAACTGTCACCGGCAGACGGACAACTTCGCCGGCCGGAGCAAGGGCAAGTACTCCGGGCACGTCACTGCTGCGAGGGCCAGGAAGGCCACTTCGTAGACTCTCGACCTCACCGCCGAAGTGGTGGAACGGCAGACACGCGGCGCTTAGGACGCCGTGCCTCAGGGCGTGCGGGTTCGAATCCCGCCTTCGGCACCCACTGAGAAGTTGCTCGCAGCACCTACGAGCGGACTTCGACCTAAGTACACGTCTGCCGCCCATCCCTCCCCCTGTGACGCCCGTCACCACTAGGGTCCGCGCATGGATTCCGCGCTGACCACCGTCGGACTGCCGCTCGCCCTCGCCATCATCATGTTCGGCCTCGGGCTGGACCTGACGGTGGGCGACTTCAGGCGCGTGGGCACGGCGCCGAAGGCCGTGGTCGTCGCGCTCGCCTGCCAGATCCTGCTGCTGCCGGCGATCTGCTTCGGGCTGGTGGTGCTCTTCGACCTCCCCGCCCTGCTCGGCATCGGCATGCTGCTGCTCGCCGCCTCGCCGGGCGGCACGACCGCCAACCTGTTCAGCCACCTCTTCCGCGGCGACGTCGCCCTCAACATCACGCTCACGGCGATCAACACCGTCATCGCCGTCGTCACGCTGCCGCTCATCACCGGGCTCGCCATCGCCTGGTACGACCGGCAGGACGACGTGTCGATGCCGCTCGTGGAGATCGTCAAGGTGTTCGCCCTGATCCTGCTGCCCGTCGGCATCGGCATGCTGGTCAACGCCCGGGCCCCCGGCTTCGCCCGGCGGATGGACAAGCCGGTCCGGATCGGCTCGGCGGTGATCCTCGCCGTGCTGGTGCTGGGCATCCTCCTCGACCAGCGCGAGAACGTCGCCGACTACCTCGCCGACGTCGGCCTCATCACGGCTCTCTTCTGCGCGATCAGCCTCGTCGTCGGCTACTACGTGCCCAAGGCGGCCGGGGTCACCGGCCCGCAGGCGATCGCCTCCTCGATGGAGGTCGGGGTCCACAACGCGACCCTGGCGATCTTCGTGGCGGTCGAGGTGCTCGACGAGGTCGAGATCTCGGTGCCGGCGGCGGTCTACTCGCTCGTGATGTTCCTCTTCGCCGCGCTGTGGGGTGCGTGGGTCAGCAGGCAGGTCGGCGCCCGCGAGGACGTGTCAGTCGGCTGACAGGTCCGCCGCGACCTGCGGCGCCAGGGCGCGCAGCGCTCGGCCGCGGTGCGAGATCCGGTCCTTCTCCCCCGGCTCGAGCTCGGCGGAGGTCAGGTCCTCGGCGTCGTGCTCGACCGCGACGAACACCACGTCGTACCCGAACCCGCCGCTGCCGCGCACCTCGCGGATGATGCGCCCGTCCATCCGCCCCTCGACGACGTGCTCGCGCCCGTCGGGCATCACCCACGCCACGGCGCAGGCGAAGTGCGCGCCGCGGCGCTCGTCCGGCACGTCGTGCAGCTGGTCGAGCAGGAGCTCGTTGTTGCGCTGGTCGCTCTTCGGCTGCCCCGACCACCGGGCCGACAGCACCCCCGGCATCCCGTTGAGCGCGTCGACGCACAGCCCGCTGTCGTCCGCCACCGACGGCAGCCCCGTGGCCGCGACGCCGGCGCGCGCCTTGAGCAGGGCGTTGCCCTCGAAGGTCGGCTGGTCCTCGACCGGCTCGACGTAGCCCTCCACGTCGGCGATGCCGAGCACCTCGATGCCCGGCACGTGCTCGGCGAGGATGCGTTGCATCTCGAGGACCTTCTTGGTGTTGCCCGAGGCGAGGAGGATCTTCACCGCGCCAGCGCCTCCTGCTGCAGGCGCGTCAGGTCGGCGCAGCCCTTCTCGGCCAGGGACAGCAGCGCGTCGAGCTCGGTGCGGTCGAACGCGGCGCCCTCGGCCGTTCCCTGCACCTCGACGAACTTCCCGTCACCCGTCATCACGACGTTCATGTCCGTCTCGGCCCGCACGTCCTCGACGTAGGGCAGGTCGAGGCGCGGCGCGCCGTCGATGATGCCGACGCTCACCGCCGCGACCGAGCCCGTCAGCGGCTCGCCCGTGAGCGCCCCGCTCGAGCGCAGGTGCGCGACGGCGTCGGCCAGGGCGACGTACGCCCCGGTGATGGCGGCAGTGCGGGTGCCGCCGTCGGCCTGCAGGACGTCGCAGTCCAGGACGATCGTGTTCTCCCCGAGCGCCTTGTAGTCGATGACGGCGCGCAGCGAGCGGCCGATCAACCGCGAGATCTCGTGGGTCCGGCCACCGATGCGGCCCTTGACCGACTCGCGGTCCGAGCGGGTGTTGGTCGCCGCCGGGAGCATGGCGTACTCCGCGGTGACCCACCCCAGGCCCGAGCCCTTGCGCCAGCGCGGCACGCCCTCCGAGGCGGAGGCGGCGCAGAGCACGCGGGTCCCACCGAACTCGACGAGCACCGACCCGGCGGCGTGGTCGAGCCAGTTGCGGGTGATCGTGATCGGGCGGAGCTCGTCGTCGGCGCGGCCGTCGGCCCGAGGAGCCGGAGTCGGGGCAGAAGTCATGGGCACGACCCTAGACGTGGCTGAGGCGGGTCCGGTCACCCCCGTGTGTCACCGGACCCGCCTCGAAGCCCCTTCCCCAGCGGGACCGTCCACTCGTGCGCGGCCCCACGCCGCGCAGCTCCCTCCACGCGGTTGGTGACACCACCGTGCGCCTGCTGGCAGGCCTTGCGCATCAGTCCTCGGGCCATGGCCGTGCGACCAAAGTAGGAATTCGCCTCGTTACCCTGAGCGCCGTGGACCCGCGACCCGACACCCAGCCGGAGCTGACGTGGGTCTCGCACGCGTGGCGCTACGCGCTGTGCGTCCTGTTCTCGGCGGTGGTCTGGCAGACCGCCGCGGCGGCGGAGTGGCGCGACCACCGCCTGCTCTTCGTCGTCGAGGTCGTGCTGGGCGTCGCCGCGTTCGTGCTGGTGCACTTCCGGCGCCGGGCGCCCAAGCGGGTGGCCCTGGTGATCGCCGCGATGAGCGCCTTCTCCGGGATCGCGGCCGGTCCGGCGACCCTCGCCGCGGTCTCCGTCGCGACCCGGCGACGCTGGAGCGAGGTGGTGCTGGTCGGCACCGCCAACTTCGCGGCCGCCATGACCTGGACGTCGATCGCGCCGATCGAGGACAGCGACTTCCTGGTCACCACGCTGGTCAACCTCGTCGTCAACGCCGGGATGATGGGCTGGGGCCTCTACATCGGCTCGCGGCGCGAGCTGCTCTGGAACCTCCGCAACCGCGCCGAGCGCGCCGAGCTCGAGCAGGAGCTGCGGCTGACCCAGGCCCGCTCGACCGAGCGCGCCCGCATCGCCGGGGAGATGCACGACGTCGTCGCCCACCGCATCACGCAGGTGTCCATGCAGGCGGGGGCGCTGGCGTTCCGCGAGGACCTCGACGGCGACCGCCTCCGCGAGGGGCTCGGACAGATCCAGCGCCAGGCCAACGACGCCCTCCACGAGCTGCGCGGCGTGCTCGGGGTGCTGCGCGAGGACGACCCGAGCCCGCCCACGGCGCGACCGCAGCCGACGTACGACGACATCTCGGCGCTGGTCGACGAGGCGCGGTCGCTCGGCCTCGACATCGACTGGACCGACCACGTCGACGGTGAGGCGTCGGTGCCGCCCGCGACGGGTCGCACGGTCTACCGGATCGTGCAGGAGGCCATCACCAACGTCCGCAAGCACGCGCCCGGCGCCGGGATGCAGATCCGGTCCTCGGGCGACGAGCACGGCGGCATCACCGTCGTGATCAGCAACCCGCTGCGCGACCGGCCGAGCGCCGCTCCCGGGGCCGGGCTCGGTCTGGTCGGGCTGCGCGAGCGCACCGAGCTGCGGGGCGGCCGGCTGCGCCAGCGCACGGAGGGGTCGAGGTTCGTGCTGGAGGCTTGGCTACCGTGGACCGCGTGATCCGCGTGCTGCTCGTCGACGACGACCCGCTGGTCCGTTCCGCGCTGACCCTGATGCTCGGCGGGCAGCCCGACATCGAGGTGGTGGGCGAGGCCCCCAACGGCGAGGCCGGCCTCGCCCAGGTCGCGGAGCACCGGCCCGACGTCGTGCTGATGGACATCCGGATGCCGGTGATGGACGGTCTCGAGGCCACGCGCGTCCTGCACTCGCGCCCGTCCCCGCCGGCCGTCGTGGTGCTCACCACGTTCGACGCCGACGACCACGTGCTGCGGGCGGTGGCGTCGGGCGCCGACGGGTTCCTCCTCAAGGACACCCCGCCCGGGGACATCGTCAGCGCGATCCGCACCGTCGCGGCGGGCGACGCGATGCTGTCGCCGTCGGCGACCCGCAGCCTGGTCTCGCGGCTGCGCAACACCTCGCCGACCGACCGCAGCACGACCGCGGCCGACCGGCTGACCGTCCTCACCGAGCGCGAGCTCGAGGTCGCGGTGTGCGTCGGGCGCGGGCTCAGCAACTCCGAGATCGCCTCGGAGCTCTACCTCTCGATCCCCACCGTGAAGTCGCACGTCTCCCGGCTGCTGACCAAGCTCGACGCCAGCAACCGCGTGCAGGTGGCGATGGTCGTGCACGACGCGGGCCTGGTCTGACCGGCCCTGCGCCGGCCGGAGCGGCCCGCCTAGACGTCGTACGTCGCGCCGGCGCGGGCCAGCTCGACCGGACCCGACCACTCCGCACGGGCCTCGGCCTCCGCGTCGGCCGGCTCGTGCCACGGCGGGACGTGGGTCAGGACCAGGCGCCCGGCTCCGGCCCGCGACGCCGTGCGCCCGCAGTCGGCGCCGGTCATGTGGAGCTCGGGGGGGTTGTCGTCGCCGCTGCGGAACGACGCCTCCGCCAGCAGCAGGTCGGCCCCGACGGCCACCTCGTCGAGCTGCGGGCACGGACCCGTGTCCCCGGAGTAGACGAGCGTCCGGCCTCCGGCCGTGACCCGCAGCGCGTAGGCGGCGACCGGGTGGACCACCCGCCGCGCCTCGACGTGGAACGGGCCGACCTGCACGACCCCGCCGTCGTCGCCGTAGCTGCGGAAGTCGAACTCCTCGGTCATGCCGGGCTCGAGCGGCAGGTCGTAGGCCCGCGCCATCCGCTCGGCGGTGCCGGCCGGCCCCCAGACTGGGATCCGCGGCTGGGCACCCGTGGGGTGGTACTTGCGCATGACGTAGTAGCCGCAGAGGTCGAGGCAGTGGTCGGCGTGGAGGTGGCTGAGGAGGACTGCGTCGATCCCGAGGGGGTCGGCGTAGTGGTGCAGCTGACCGAGCGCGCCGTTGCCGAGGTCGAGCAGGATCCGCCACGTGCGGCCATGCTCCTCGGCCTCGAGGAGGTAGCAGCTCGCGGGCGACTCGGGGCCGGGGTAGGACCCCGAGCACCCGACGACCGTCATCCGCATCGGGTGGCTCATGCGCGGCCCCCGGCGAACTGCGTCGCCCCGAGCAGCTCCGAGCCGAGGAAGCGGCGCCCGATCGTGGCGAAGTCGTCGGGGCTGCCGGTGGTGGAGAAGGTGTAGGTGGGCTCGCCGTCGGGGCGCATCAGGCCGGTGCCGGCCAGCATCTTGTAGACGTCCTTCGCGCACTCCTCGGCCGAGCTGACCAGGGTGACCTGGTCGCCCATCACGTAGGAGATGACGCCGGTGAGCAGCGGGTAGTGGGTGCACCCGAGGATCAGGGTGTCGACCCCGGCCTCGGCCAGCGGGTCGAGGTACTCGTGGGCGGCGGCCAGCAGCTCCTCGCCCCCGGTGACGCCCTGCTCGACGAAGTCGACGAAGCGCGGGCAGGCCCGGATGTGCAGGTCGAGGTGCGGCGCGGCGGCGAAGGCGTCGTCGTACGCCATCGAGCTGGCGGTGGCGCGCGTGCAGATCACCCCGACCCGCTGGTTGCGCGTCGCCGCGGCGGCACGCCGGGCTGCGGGGAGGATCACCTCGACGACGGGGACGTCGTAGCGCTCGCGGGCGTCGCGAAGCATCGCGGCGCTGGCGGAGTTGCAGGCGATGACGAGCGCCTTCACGCCGCGCTCGTAGAGGTGGTCGAGGCACTCGAGGGCGTACTCGCGGACCTCGCCGATCGGCTTCTGGCCGTAGGGCTGGCGTGCGGTGTCGCCGAGGTAGACGACCGACTCGTGCGGGAGCTGGTCGATGACGGAGCGCGCGACGGTCAGCCCACCGAAGCCGGAGTCGAAGATGCCGATCGGGGCGTCGGCGGTCTCTCTCGGCATGGACGTCGGCACAGGCAGCAGGCTAGGCGGTCGGGTGGTCGCGGGTCACGCGGTCGCGTGCGTCGGCCCCGTCACACCGCCCTCGCCGGGTTAGGGTCGCCGCGTGACCATGCGTACCGCGCTCGCCTCCCTGCTCGCCTGCTCCGCGATCGGACTGTGCCCCGCCTCCGCGCCGGCCCAGGTGCCGTCCGGCGACCCGCTGCCGGGCGCCTCGCGCGTCTCGGCCGACAACCCCATCGACTCCGTCGTGGCCATCTCCGTCGACGGGCTCAACACCGACGCCCTCGCCAGGCTCGGCGCCGCGCGCACCCCCCACCTGCACGACCTCATGGAGTCGGGCGCGTCGACCCTCAACGCGCGCACCGAGCACGAGCTGACGATCACCCTGCCCAACCACACCGGGATGGTGACCGGTCGGCGCATCGAGGCCGCGACGGGTGGCCACGGCGTGACCTGGAACGACGACCGGCGCCGCCCGGCGACCGTCCAGGCGGCGGCCGGGCAGCGCGTCGAGTCGGTCTTCACGCAGGTCAGCGCCGCCGGCGGGTCGACCGCCCTCTTCGCCAGCAAGACCAAGTTCTCCCTCTGGAAGCGCAGCTGGCCCCTCTCGATCGACACCACCCGCATCCAGCTCGACAACGCGCGCCTGGCCCGCTCGGTGCGCCGCGACCTCCGCGACCAGGAGCGCGCGTTCCGGTTCGTCCACCTGTCGCTCCCCGACGCCGCCGGGCACGAGTACGGCTTCATGTCGCCGCGCTACCTGAAGGCGGTCCAGCAGGTCGACACCCTCGTCGGGTCGATCGTCGACGCGGTCCGCAACGACCCCGGGCTCGTCGGCCGGACCGCGATCATCCTCACCAGCGACCACGGCGGCCTCGGCGCGGACCACTCGGACGCGCGGCGCCTGGCCAACTACCGCGTCGCCTTCATGGTGGCCGGACCCGGCATCCCGGCCGGTGCGGACCTCTACGCCCTCAACGCCGACGACTACCGCGACCCGGGCACGCGGCGCACGACCTACGGCCAGTCCCCGCAGCCGGTCCGCAACGGCGACCTGGCCAACCTCGCCCTCGACCTCCTCGACCTCGCTGCCGTCCCGGGAAGTGAGCACAACTCCGGCCTCGACCTCGACGTCTCACCTCCGCCTGCCTGACCCACCGCCCGGACGCCCGGACGCCCTGCCGAGGAGACACATGCCGCTGTTGAAGAAGATCTCCGTCGCGACCGCCCTCGCCGTCGCGGCGTCGACCGTGGTGCTCTCCCCCGCAGCCGGGCGGGCGCCCGCGCCGGCCGAGCGGGCCACCGCAGACGTCGGCTGGCCGCCGGCCCCGCCGACCCAGCTGGTCATCGACACGGCCGGCGCGGCGATCGGGCGCGACGACTACGTCCCCGGCACCGTCACCCTCGACGGGGTCACCCGGGTGACCGAGGTGCGCGGGCGCGGCAACTCGACGTGGGGCTGGGCGAAGAAGCCCTACAAGCTCAAGCTGGAGGAGGACGCCGCCCTCGTCGGCCCCGGGGCGTACGACGAGTGGGTCCTCCTCGCCGGCTACGCCGACCGCAGCTCGCTGCGGACCGCCGCGGCGTTCGCCGTCGCAGCCCAGACCCGGCTCCGGTGGACGCCGCACTTCCGCTTCGTCGAGGTGGTCCTCAACGGCCAGTCGCAGGGCCTCTACCTGCTCACCGAGCAGGTCGAGGAGGGCGAGGGACGCGTCGACCTCCCCGACGACGGCTACCTCCTGGAGGTCAACCAGCGCTACCTCCGCGACGACGAGCCCGGCTTCCGCACGCGTCGCGGGACGCCCGTGGCCTTCAAGGACCCCGACGAGGTCACCAAGAAGCAGCGACGCGAGGTCAAGCGCGCGGTGACGCGCTTCGAGAACGTGCTCTACGGCCCCGGCTTCGACGACCCCGAGACCGGCTACGCGGCGTACGTCGACGTCCGCAAGCTCATCGACTGGTACCTCGTCGAGGAGCTGTTCGCCAACCAGGACTCCAACTTCCAGTCGAGCGTGCATCTAAGCTGGGTGCCAGGCAAGCGGTTCGTCTTCGGGCCCGTCTGGGACTTCGACCTCAGCGCCGGCAGCCGGTGGAAGGCCTCCTCGCGACCGGACACCTGGCTCACCCGCGTGGGGCGCCACTGGGTCGCCCGGATGCTGGAGGACCCGGCCTTCTCCGCGCGGGTGAAGAGCCGCTGGGCGCGGCTGAAGCCGATCGCGCGGCAGGTGGTCTCCGAGATCCCGTCCGCGGCGGCGACGCTGGCGCCCCTCGCCGAGGCCGACTGGGCGCAGTGGCACGCGTCGGGCGACCTCGAGTGGACGCACCACGGCCGCGACCGCCAGGGCGAGGTGGACTTCCTCGCGGACTGGCTCACCCAGCGGATCCAGTGGCTGAGCAGCAACGAGGTGCGGCTCGGTGGCCTCCGTCAGCGCACCGAGGAGCGCGCCCGCACGGTGTGGGTGCCCGTCCGGCTGCAGTCGCCCGCGAGCGCGGCCGTCGACGTGTCCTGGACCGTGCAGGGCGGCACCGCCACCGCGGGCGAGGACTTCGTCGCCGGCACCGGCCAGGTGACCTTCGCCGCCGGGCAGGCCGAGCGCTACGTCCCGGTCCAGGTCCTCGACGACCGGGTGACCGAGGGACGCGAGACGGTCCTGGTCAGCATCACCGGCGCGTCGAGCAACGTCGTCGTCGGCTCCCCGTCGACCACCACCGTGGCCATCGCCGCCAACAAGCGGTGACGGTCAGCGTCGCCTGACGGCCGCGGCCTCGCGGGGCAGCGGCCACGGGTTGAACCGGCACCCGCCGGTGCCCTTGGACTGCTGCATCATCACCGGCGCCCGGCCGCGTCCGTGGCACGAGGCGTGACCACGCCCCAGCCAGTGGCCGGTCTCGTGGTTGACGACCAGGTGCCGGTAGTCCCGCAGCGACCGCCCGGCCCGGTTCCAGGCCGGCGACGCCCTCGTCCACCGCAGCTGGTTGATCACGACGTGCCGCCCGACGCGGCACGACCACTGCACCGAGCACCCGGACGAGAACGACGGCAGGGTGCCGGCCGCGGCGAGCACGAGAGTGAAGTCGCCGCCCCGCCGCACCCGGCGGAACTGCACGCCGGCCGCGCGCCAGCCGCGCGGGTGGTCGAAGGTCTGCTGGGCCTGGCGCCGGAACACCTTCATCGACGCCGTCACCCGCCCCCGGGTGGTGACGGAGTAGGTGACGCGCCGGGTCACCGGGACGGCGTACGCCTCCACGGTCGGCTGCGTCGGCGTGGGGGTCGCGCGCCGGTGGTCGCCGGCGTCCTCCCCCGTCGCGTGCGACGGGGCGGCCGCCAGTGTCACGACGAGCGCGACCAGTGCGACCAGGAGTCGCAGGAGGAGTCGCACGAGGAGTCGCACGGGGCGGGGCGCTCGGTCCACCGCACCAGCCTAGGACGAAGGGCGGCCCCTAGGCCCAGAGCTGCCCGTCGAGCCTGTCCTCCGCCTCGTCGATCGTGCCTTCGTAGGCTCCGGTCGAGAGGTACTTCCACCCGCCGTCGCACACGACGAACGCGATGTCGGCGCGCTCGCCCGCCTTGACCGCCTTGGCGGCCTGCCCGAGCGCGGCGTGCAGGATCGCGCCGGTCGAGATGCCGGCGAAGATCCCCTCGAGCTCGAGCAGCTCACGCACCCGGCGGACGGCGTCACGCGGGCCGACGCTGAAGCGCGAGTCGATGAGCGAGGCGTCGTAGAGCTCGGGCACGAAGCCCTCGTCGAGGTTGCGCAGGCCGTAGACCAGCTCGCCGTAGCGCGGCTCCGCGGCCACGATCCGCACGTCGGGCTTCGCGCCGCGGAAGAAGCGCGAGACGCCCATCAGCGTGCCGGTCGTGCCGAGCCCGGCGACGAAGTGGGTGATGCCGGGGAGGTCGGCGAGGATCTCCGGGCCGGTGCCCTCCTCGTGCGCGAGGGCGTTGGCCTCGTTGCCGTACTGGTAGAGCATCACCCAGTCGGGGTGCTCCCCCGCGACCTGCTTGGCGACGCGCACCGCCTCGTTGGAGCCGCCGGCGGCGGGCGAGGAGAGGATCTCGGCGCCCCACATCCGCAGCAGCTGGCGGCGTTCCTCGGAGGTGTTCTCCGGCATCACGCAGACGATGCGGTAGCCCTTGAGCTTGGCGGCCATCGCCAGCGAGATGCCGGTGTTGCCGCTGGTCGGCTCGAGGATGGTGCACCCCGGCCGGAGGACGCCGTCCTTCTCGGCCTGCTCGATCATCCGCAGGGCCGGGCGGTCCTTGATGGAGCCCGTCGGGTTGCGGTCCTCGAGCTTGGCCCAGAGGCGTACGTCCGGGCTCGGCGATAGTCGCGGCAGCCCGACCAGCGGGGTGGTGCCGACGGAGGCGAGCAGGTCGTCGTAGCGCGTCACGGGATCAGGCCGGGGCTCACCCGCCGGCGACGGCGGGGAGGACGACGACCTGGTCGCCGTCGGCGAGCTCGGCGTCGAGGCCGCCGATGAAGCGGACGTCCTCGTCGTTGATGTAGACGTTGACGAATCGGCGCAGGTCGATCGACCCGGACTTGTCCTCGACGAGGCGGTCCTTGATCCCGGGGTGGTTGCCCTCGAGGTCGTCGATCAGGGCGGACAGGGTGCCGCCCGCGCCCTCGACGGCCTTGGCGCCGTCGGTGTAGGTGCGCAGGATGGTGGGGATCCGGACCTCGATGGCCATCAGGGGGTGCTCGCTTCCTCGGTCTGCTGGGGGTTCGTCAGGGGGACGATCGTGACCTCTTCCTCGGTCACGACTCCGTCGATGATTCTGTATGACCTGAACTCCACCGGGCCCTCGCTATTCCCGTGCTCCCGTGTGCTCACCAGCACGTAGTGGGCGTTGGGCTCGCTCGCGAGGCCGATGTCGGTGCGGCTCGGGTAGGCCTCGGTGGCCGTGTGGGAGTGGTAGACGACCACCGGCTCCTCGTCGCGCGCGTCCATCTCCTTGTAGAGCCGCAGCAGCTCGGTCGAGTCGAACTCGTAGAACGTCGGGCTGCCGGCGGCGTTCACCATCGGGATGAAGCGCTCGGGACGATCGCTGCCCTCGGGGCCCGCGACGACGCCGCACGCCTCGTCGGGGTGGTCGCGCTTGGCGTGCGCCACGATGGCGTGGAAGATCTCCTGGGCGATGGTCAGCACCCGTCAAGGGTAGGCAGACCCTCGATGCGACCCGGACACGTCTCACCACATAGTCTTGACGTCGAGAGACTTTGGAGGGGAGACACATGTCGACGTCGCAGGCGCAGGCACCACTGACCCGTCGCGGCATCCCCCTCGAGCGCGACCTGCGCGTCCTGGCCCTCGGCTCGTTCGCGAACCGGTTCGGCGCCGGCGCGGTGATGACGACCAGCGCCCTCTACTTCACCCGCCAGGTGGGCTTCTCGGCCGCCGAGGTGGCCTTCGCCCTCGCGGTCGCGGCGGTTGTCGGCATCGTCGTGCAGGTCCCGGCCGGCCACCTCGGCGACAGCCACGGCCCGCGCCGGGTGCTCACGTGGTGCATGGTCGGCGCCGCGCTGACGAGCGCGCTGCCCGTGCTCGCGCGTACGCCGTGGCAGCTCGCGCTGCTCCTCGGCCTGCTCGCCCTCTTCGAGCGCTCGGCGGGGTCGGTCCAGCAGGGGGTCATCGCGCAGCTGGCCACGGGCGGGCGCGGCGTGCAGTTCAAGGCGTACCTCCGCGCCGTCACCAACACCGCGCTCGGCATGGGCTCGGTCTTCGGCGGCGCCGCCCTGGTCGTCGACCAGACCTGGGCCTACGTCTCGGTCTTCCTCCTCAACGCCGTCTTCACCGGCTTCGCCGCCTGGAACTCCACCCGCCTCCCCGAGCTGCCGGCCTACGTCCGCGTCGAGGGCGAGCCGCGGCTCGCGGTGCTGCGCGACTGGCCCTACGTCGTCATCGTGGCCATCACCGGTCTGTTCTCGCTCCACTTCTTCGTCATGGAGCTCGGCCTGGCGCTCTACATCTCCGAGCGCACCGCCGCACCGCCGGTGATGGTGGCCGTGCTGCTGATCCTCAACACCGCGTGCGTGGCGCTCTTCCAGGTACGCCTCTCGCGCCGCGCCGACTCGGTGGAGGCGGGCGCCCGGGCACTGGTGCGCGGCGCGGTGTGGATCGCCTGCGGCTTCGCCATCGTCGCGCTCGCCGACCGCGGCGACGCCACCTTCGCCGTCGCGGTCCTGGTCGTCGGGTCGCTCGTCCACGTGGTCGGGGAGATGATCGGCTCCGGCGGCCAGTGGGGCCTCCAGATGGGCCTCGCCCCGCACGAGCGCCAGGGCCAGTACCAGGGCTTCGCCGGCCTGGGCTTCAGCGTGATCGCCGTCGTCGGACCGCCCGTGGTGACGCTGTTCTGCGTCGAGATGGGCGAGACCGGCTGGCTCGTGCTCGCCGCCCTGATGCTCGCGGTGGCCCTCGTCTCGGTGCCCGCGGCGCGGTGGGCGCTCGCCTCGCGCGAGCGCTACGGGGTGCTCACCCACTCCGGCTGACCGTCCGAAGGCCGCCGGGACACGTGTCCGAGGAGCGGCCCTCAGACCCAGATCGCCGCCGGGATCCCGTCGGAGAAGACCTCCGGCACCTCGGGGAACGACTCCGAGACCCCCAGCGCGTGGCGCACGGCCGTCCACGCCACCGCGCACGCGTCGAGCAGGTCGTCCTCGCCGAACCCGGCCCCGCGGAACCACGCCGGCGCCACCACGCCGTGGGCGGCGAGCGCCTCGCGGCGGGCGTGGACCCCCTCCGCGTCCTTCTTGCGCGCCAGCACGGGCGCGCCGGCCATCCGGGCGAAGCTCACCTCCGGGTGCACCTCGATCACGCGGGTGCCGGGCCGTCCCCGCACCCACGCGTCGACCTGCAGGACCTTCTCGCGCAGGGCGTACGCCTGGGCGCTGACGCTGGTGCGACCACCGGTCGCGGCGAGGTTGGCCGCCCGGGCCGCCTCGTAGGTGCCGGCCTCGACTGCGGCGCGCACGGGGGTGGAGAACACCGAGGAGGTCTTCCCGACGAGCGCACTGCGGGCCTCGGCGTCGGCGCGCCGCCCGGTGGTGTCGGGCAGCCCGATCGGGATGTCGACCGCGACGACGGCCACGTCGTGGCGCTCGCGGACGAGCTCGACGAGGCCGGTGATGTCGGGTGCCACGAAGACCGAGGTGCGGCGCTGCGGGTCGATCACCACGCCGACCCATCCCGCCGGGCAGGCGTCCACCCCGAGCACGGGCGCCGGGGGCGCGAGGACCGGCGGGGGCTCGTCGTCGTCGGCTCCCGCCGGGGCGACGAACCGTGCCGCGGCCTCACCGCTGGTCGCGGCTGCGATGCGCGCGGTCATGACCTCGCTCATCGGCGGCAGCGCCGACAGCGGCCACCACCGCACCTCGCTCGACTCGTCGTCGGCCACGTGGGCCTCGCCCTCGACCCAGGTGCAGGCGAAGGTCAGGTCGAGGTACGTCGCCCGGTCGCCGTTGGCGTGGACGACCTCGCCGTGGACCCCCGTCGAGGCCAGGCGGTCGACCCGGATCCGCACGCCGGTCTCCTCCAGCGTCTCGCGAGCCGCGGCGACCGCCGGCTCCTCGCCCGGGTCGGGGATCCCCGTGACCGGCGTCCAGCTGCCGTCGTCCGCGCGCCGCACGAGCAGCACCTGGTCGGCGCGTCGTACGACCGCCGTGACGCCCGGCAGCCACAGCGGGTCGTGGCCGATCCTGTCCCGCAGGGCCAGGACGAAGTCGGGGACCGGGGTCATCCGGCGGTCAGCGCCTCGACCACGGTCTCCTGCAGGTAGCCCACCCACTCGTAGATGTCGTGCGCCTGCGCGCGGGGGTCGTCGTCGGGCAGCGAGTGCCAGTAGTGCTCGTCCCCGGCCTCCACGCCGAGACGCGTCGCGAGCGCGAGCCGGATGTCGGTGAACGCCCGCATCCAGGTCTCCGCCTCGCCCCGGGTGAGCTCGACGTCGATGACGAGGCCGTCCTCGGTCAGCTCGGGCGGGAGGCCGGCGTCCTCGAGGGTGTCGATGATCGCCCCGGCGGCTGCGGCCTTGCCGTCGCGCAGCCCGCCCTCGGTGAAGCGGCGGAAGTCGGCGGCCGACTCCTCGTCGTCGGGGTAGGCGGTCGGGAAGAGCCGTGCGAGCACGGGGTCCTCGGGGATCGTGGTGGCGCCGGAGAACTCGGCCATCATCGCGTCGAACGTGTCGCCGGTGGGCGCCGCCGGCTCGGCGCGCTCGTTGCGGAGGAGCTCGACCATCTGCGAGGCGAGCGAGCGCAGCAGGTCGGCCTCGAAGCCGCTGAAGGTGGCGATCACCCGGCCGGACCTGCGGTGTCGTTCGAAGCCGCTCACCTCAGGATGCCTTCTCCATCGTCGCCCAGAGTCCGTACTCGTGCATGGCCTGCACGTCGCGCTCCATCTCCTCGCGCGTGCCGGTCGAGACCACCGACTTTCCCTCGGTGTGCACCTCGAGCATGAGCTTCTCGGCCTTGGCCTTGTCGTAGCCGAAGTACTTCTGGAACACGTAGGAGACGTAGGACATCAGGTTGACCGGGTCGTCCCACACGAGGGTCACCCACGGCTTGGCCAGGAAGGTGATCTCGTCGGGCGTGAGGGTCGGCTCGACCTCTACGGGACTGGCGGCTGACACGAGGCCCATCGTGGCACAGTGTGGGTCGTGACGAGCTCACCCCTTGCGTCATCCGCGCTCCTGACCGACCACTACGAGCTGACGATGGTCCAGGCGGCACGGCAGTCCGGAACGGCGGATCGCAGGGCGGTCTTCGAGTTGTTCCCGCGCAGGCTCCCGCCGGGTCGTCGGTACGGCGTCGTGGCCGGCGTCGGGCGCGCGCTGGACGCGATCGAGGACTTCCGCTTCGACCCCGCCGCGCTGACCGCGCTCGAGGGCGTCGTCGACCCCGACATGCTCGAGTGGCTCGGCTCCTACCGCTTCTCCGGCGACGTGTGGGGCTACGCCGAGGGCGAGGCCTACTTCCCCTACTCCCCGCTGCTGGTGGTGGAGGGCACCTTCGCCGAGGCCGTGCTCCTCGAGACCGTCCTGCTCTCCGTCTACAACCACGACTCCGCGATCGCCTCCGCGGCGTCCCGGATGACGCTGGCGGCCGGTGACCGCCCGTGCATCGAGATGGGCTCGCGCCGCACGCACGAGCAGGCCGCGGTCGCGGCGGCGCGGGCGGCCTACGTCGCCGGCTTCGACGCCAGCAGCAACCTGGCCGCCCGGGCCCGGTACGGCGTGCCGTCCACCGGCACCGCTGCCCACTCGTTCACCCTCCTCCACGACGCCGAGGCCGACGCCTTCCGCGCCCAGGTCCAGACCCTCGGGGTGGGCACGACGCTGCTGGTGGACACCTACGACGTCGCCGAGGCCGTACGCCTCGCGGTCGAGGTGGCCGGCACCGGCCTCGGGGCGGTCCGCCTGGACTCCGGCGACCTCGGCGAGGTCGCCCGCGAGGTGCGGGCCCAGCTCGACGGCCTCGGCGCGAGCAGCACCCGCATCGTCGTGACCAGCGACCTCGACGAGCACGCCATCGCTGCCCTCGCGGCGGCGCCGGTCGACGCCTACGGCGTGGGGACGCAGCTGGTCACCGGCTCGGGCCACCCGACGTGCGGCTTCGTCTACAAGCTGGTGGCCCGCGAGGACGACGCCGGCGAGCTGGTGTCGGTGGCGAAGAGGTCGACGGACAAGCAGTCCATCGGCGGGCGGAAGTACGCCCTGCGCCGGCGAGGCCCCAGGGGTGTCGCCGAGGCCGAGGTGGTCGGGATCGGCGCGCCGCCGGAGGACGACGGCGACGACCGTCCGCTGCTCGCGCCCCTCGTGCGGGACGGCGAGGTCGTGGGCCGCGCGACCCTCGAGGAGGCCCGTGCCCGCCACCGTGCGTCGATCGCCGAGCTGCCCCGCGCGATCACGATGATGTCGGCGGGTGAGCCGGTGATCCCGACGGTGCACCTGGGCCCCTGACCGGCGGGGGGTACTTTTTCCCGGTGCCCGACGGGCCCCGCGGCTGCCATCATGCCGACATGGGTCTCGTCGCGCGCGACGCCGAGCTCGCGATGATCGCCGAGGTGCTCGACCGCGAGCCGACCTCGGTGCGCGCCCTGGTGCTCGAGGGTGAGCCCGGCGTCGGGAAGACCAGCCTGTGGGAGCAGGGCCTGGCCGGTGGTCGTGACCGTGGGATGCGGGTGCTGGTGTCGCGGGCCAGCGCGTCCGAGACGGGGCTCCCCTTCGCGGGGCTGATCGACCTGCTCGACGAGGTCGCTGTCGACGAGCTCGCGTCGGTGCCGCCGCCGCAGCTCCACGCGCTGGAGGTCGCGCTCTACCGCGCGGAGCCGGGCGAGCAGCCGCCCACCGAGCAGGTGGTGTCGCTCGCGCTGCTCTCGGCGCTGCGCTCCCTCTCCCGCGAGCGGCACCTCCTCGTCGCCGTCGACGACCTGCAGTGGCTGGACCCGTCGTCGCAGGCCGCCCTCGCCTATGCCGCACGCCGGCTGCAGGACCGGGTGACGGTGCTCCTCGCCCGTCGCCCCGGCCCCCGCAGCGCCCTGGAGGGCGCCTTCGGCGACGAGCGGGTCGACCGTCTCGTGGTGCGCTCGACCACCCTCGGCGGCACGCGGCAGATCCTCGCGAGCCGGCTCGGCCTCCGACTCCCCCACCACCTGCTCCGCCGCGTCTACGACACGACGCTGGGCAACCCGCTCTTCGCCCTCGAGGTCGGCCGGATGCTGGTGAGCACGGACCTGGCGACGGTGGGCGACGAGCTGCCCGTCCCGGATGCCGTCGAGGACCTGCTCGGCCTCCGGGTGGCCGACCTCGACCCGACCGCCCGCCGGCTGCTCCTCGCGCTGGCGCTCGACGCCGACCTGCGAGCCCCGCAGCTGCGCGAGCTCGCCGGGCAGGAGGCGCTGGACCACGCGACCGCCACCGGTGTCGTCGACCTGGACGGGGAGCGGGTGCGGCCGGCCCACCCGCTGCTGGCCGAGGCCGCCCGGCGCGCGGCGTCGCCGGACGACGTACGACGCCTGCACGCCGACATCGCCGACGTGGTCACCGACGCCCAGCGCCGGGTGCTGCACCTGGCCCTGGCCGCGACCGAGCCCGACCGCGGCCTCGCCGCCCGTCTCGACGGGGCGGTCGCGCGGGCCACGGCCCGGGGTGCGATCCGGCTGGCCGCCGACCTCGCCGGCCATGCCCTGCGCCTCACCCCGCCCGGCGACGCCGACGCGGGGCGGGTGATGCTGCTGGCCAAGCTGCTGCAGATGGCCGGTGAGAAGCAACGCCTCACCGACCTGCTCACGCCCCGCGCCGCGAGCCTCCCCGACCGGGCCGACCGGGTGCGCGCCCACGTGCTCCTCACCGGCGGCGTCGTGCACGGCAACGACGACATCCTCGCGCTCCTGCAGCGCGCCCTCGACGAGGCCGGCGACGACCACGCCCTGCGCCTGCGGGTGCTGTGCCACCTCGCCGAGAACGAGGCGGTGATCGAGGTCCGCAACGTGGCCGTCGCCGACGCCCGAGCCGCCGAGGCGGTGGTCGCGTCGGCCTCCGGGTCGGCGGGCGGCCAGCGGCTGGCGCTGTACACCCGGGTCTGGACCTCGGCGTTGCGCGGCCGGCCCCTCGACGACCTCCTCGAGCGCTACGACGCCATCGCGTGCGACTCGACCTACCTGGCCCGCACGCCCGGACGCGTCGTGGGCCAGCAGCACGTGTGGCGCGGGGAGCCGGGACCCGCGCGCGAGCGGTTCGAGGCGTACCGCTCGCTCGCCGCCGACCGGGGCGAGCCGAACCCCTACGCGCTCGCCCGGCTCCACCTGTGCGAGCTCGAGCTGCGCCTGGGCCGGTGGGACGACGCCGAGGCGCTGCTCGACGAGTGGGCGACCTCGATCGACAGCAGCCTGCTGCACTGGCCGATGTACGAGCGGTGCCGCAGCCTCCTCGCCGCCGGCCGCGGGGACGCGACCGGCGCCCGCGAGTGGGGCGAGCGCGCCGTCGCGCAGGCCGAGGAGACCGGGATCCGCTGGGACTGGCTCGAGGCGACCCGCGCGCTCGGCGTCGCCGAGCTCCTCGACCACCACCCCGAGGAGGCGGTCGGTCACCTGCGCGCCGTGTGGGCGCACACGAGGGAGCAGGGGGTGCTCGACCCCGGGGCCTTCCCCGCTGCACCCGACCTCGTCGAGGCCCTGGTCGACACCGGGGCGCCGGACGACCTCGACGACGCCTGCGCGGTGGTCGACGCGCTGCGCGAGGCCGCCGACCTGCAGGACCACGCGTGGGCCCGGCTCTCCGCCGGTCGCGGCGCCTCGACCGTCTCGCTCGCGGGCGCGTGGTCCGACCACGAGGCACAGGCGCTGGCCGGCGTCGCCAGCGCGTACGACGAGCGCGGGCTCGCGGCCGAGGCGGCCAGGACCTGGCTCGCGCTGGGTCGCGCGCAGCGGCGCGCGCGCAAGTGGGGCGGCGCGCGTGACTCCCTCGAGCGAGCGGTGCGCCTCTTCGAGGAGCAGGGCGCGCCCGGCTGGGCGTCCACCGCCCGCGCCGACCTCGAGCGGGTGGGCGCGCGGCGCCCGGGCACCCCCGGGCGCCTCACCACCACCGAGCGGCGCGTGGCCGACCTCGCGGTGCAGGGACTGGCCAACAAGGAGATCGCGCGGACGCTCGTGGTCACCGTCAGCACGGTGGAGTTCCACCTCCGCAACGCCTACACCAAGCTCGGGATCCGCTCGCGGATGGAGCTCGCCCCACGCCTCGAGGAGCTCGACGGCTCGACCCCCTGAGCCACCACCGGCGGCGGACCCGGGCTGTCAACTGGGGTTGTTCCCGGGGTCATTTCCTCGGGTGATCCGCAGTTTCGGCGCCCCCACCCGGGCGAGCACCGTGGAGACATGGCCGAGTACCTCGTCGAGCTCTACGTCGCACAGGGCGACCCCACCGTCGCGCAGCACCACGTCGCGGTGGCGGAGCGGGCCGGCGCCGACCTGACCCGCGAGGGCCGGGCGGTGCGCTACCTGCAGTCGTTCTTCGTCCCCGAGGACGAGACGTGCTTCCTGCTCTACGAGGCCGACTCGGCCGACCTGGTCACCGAGGCGGTGGGGCGGGCCGGACTCCGGCTCGAGCACGTCTCGGCGGCCACCACGTCCGTCGCCGGCGCACAGGAGTCGCCGGACGGCACCACGAAAGGAACCAGCATGACCAGCACCACCACCAGCACCACCACCGGTCCCGACCTCTCCGAGCTGCGCGACAAGCAGCAGAAGGTGTGGAGCAGCGGCGACTACAACAAGATCGCCGCCCTCACGGTCCCGGTGTCCGAGCACCTGGTCGACCACGTAGGGGTCAGTCCGACCGACCGCGTGCTCGACGTCGCGACCGGCACGGGCCACGTCGCCCTCGCCGCCGCGCGCCGATCGGCCGAGTCGGTCGGCATCGACTACGTGCCCGGGCTCCTCGAGATCGCCCGCCGCCGCGCGGAGGCGGAGGACCTGGTCGTCGAGCTCACCGAGGCCGACGCCGAGCACCTCCCCCACGAGGACGCCTCCTTCGACGTCGTGCTCTCCGCGATCGGCGTCATGTTCGCCGCCGACCACGACGCGGCCGCGCGCGAGCTGGTCCGGGTGACCCGCCCGGGCGGGCGCATCGGGCTCGCGAGCTGGACGCCGGAGGGGTTCGTGGGCGGCATCCTCCGCACGGTGGGCGCGCACGTCTCGCCCCCTCCGGGTGCGCAGCCCGCCACGAGGTGGGGCACGGAGGAGGTCGTCGCCGGACTGCTCGGCGACGGCGTCACCGACGTCCGGTCGGTGACTTCGACGGTGACGCAGCGCTTCACCGACGGCGCCGGGTTCGCCGACCTGTTCCTCACCTACTACGGACCCACGTTCGCGGCGGCGAGCCGGCTGGACGACCAGGGGCGCGCCGCGCTCCGGGCCGACCTCATCGCGCTCGCCGAGTCGCACGACCGTGGCGAGGGTGACGGCCTGGTCTGCGACTGGGAGTACCGGATCGTGACCGCGACCCGTCGCTGACGCCGGGGCCCGGGGTTCCCCGGCAGCAGCCCTCCCCTCACCCCCTGCGGGTGACGGGAGGGCTGCTCACGCGTCCGCGGTCCCGCTAGCCTCGGGGAATGGCTCGTGCCCTGATCGTCGTCGACGTCCAGAACGACTTCTGCGAGGGCGGCTCGCTGCCCGTCCAGGGCGGCGCCCTGGTGGCGGCGGGCATCAACGACCTGCTGCACCGATGGCACTCACGGGCCGACGACGCGCCGTCGTACGACGTCGTGGTCGCCACCAAGGACCACCACGTCGACCCGGGGGCGCACTGGTCGGTGAAGCCGGACTTCGTCGACTCGTGGCCGGTGCACTGCAAGGTCGGCACCGAGGGTGCGGCGTTCCACCCCAACCTCGACCCGCAGCCCTTCGACGAGGTGTTCTACAAGGGCGAGCACGAGGCCGCCTACAGCGGCTTCGAGGGGCGTACGTCGTCGGGCGACCCGCTCGCCGACTGGCTGCGCTCGCGTCGGGTGGAGGAGGTCGACGTGTGCGGCATCGCCACGGACCACTGCGTCCGCGCGACCGCGCTCGACAGCGCGCGGGGGGGCTTCACCACCCGGGTGCTGACCGCGCTGTGCGCCGGCGTGGCCGAGGAGTCCACGGCCGCGGCGATCACCGAGCTGGCCGGGGCCGGCGTCGAGATCGCCTGAGCCGCCCGCTGGTGCTCAGCACCACTTCTCGGTGACGGTGCGCAGCACCTTCACCGTGCGCGCGGTGCCCTTCCCGAGCGCCGCGACCTCCTTCGACGCCAAGAGCTTCGAGGTGTGGATGTTGCCCTCGAGCAGGACGTAGGCGGCACGGCCGTCGACCACGATGGTCTCCCCCTCGTGCTCGAGCGCGTGGGCGGCCGCGACGGCCGACGCGGTCGGGGCGGCGGAGTAGAGGGTGACGTAGTGCTGGCCCGACGGGTCGTGCTGGGCGTGCAGCTCCTCGGCCCGGGCGGTCAGCGCGGCGAGGTCCTTCGTGGTGAAGACGACCGTGGGGACCTCGAAGCCGGCCGCCGCGGCGTACGCCTCCTCCAGCGCTGCCCGCACCTTGGCCACCGAGCGTGCCGAGTGGGTCAGCCGGACGTTGCCGGTGTTGATGTAGGTCTCCACGTCCCGGCCGCCCGCGGCCTCGGTCGCAGCCTTGATGGCGTCCTTGGGGAACTTCCGCGTCGCACCGAGGTTGATGGCGCGGAGGAAGGCGACGTAGGTGGGCACACCCGGAGTATGCCCACGCGAGTCCCAGGTCACACCCGGTCTAGGCTGGCCCGCATGAAGACTCGAGCCCTCGCGACCGGTATCGCCGTCGCCTTGACCCTCGCTGCTGCGGGGTGCGCCAAGGACGACACCAGCACGACCACGGAGTCGGGCATCACGCTCGTCAAGGACGGCACCCTGACGATCTGCACCCACCTGCCCTACGAGCCGTTCGAGTACACGGACGGCGGCAAGACCGTGGGCTTCGACCCCGACGTGCTCAAGATCGCGGCCGACGCCAACGACCTGCAGACCTCTGTCATCGACATCTCGTGGGAGACCATCGTCTCGGGCGAGGCGCTCAACACCGGCAAGTGCGACGTCGCAGCCGGCGCCATGACGATCACCGACGAGCGCGCGGCCGTCATGGACTTCAGCGACCCCTACTTCGAGGCGACCCAGGCCCTCATGACCAAGACCGGTTCGGGCATCACCTCGCTCGACCAGCTGTCCGGCAAGACCATCGCCGTGCAGGACGCCACGACCGGCGCCGACTACGTCAAGGAGAACGCACCCGAGGACGCCAAGATCGTCTCCTTCGAGGACTCGGCCCTGATGGAGGCAGCCGTCAAGACCGGCAAGGCCGACGCCGGCGTCAACGACAACGGCCTGCTCGCCTACTACGTCAGCCAGAACGACGACGTGGAGATCACCACCGAGTTCAAGACCGGTGAGGAGTACGGCTTCTCGGTCAAGAAGGGCGGCAACCAGGCCCTCCTCGACGCGATCAACGAGGGCATCGCGAGCCCGGAGTACGACGAGGTCTACAAGAAGTGGTTCGGCGACGCACCCACCAGCTGACCTGCGACCGAGAGAAGGGTTGACCTGAGATGGCGAGTCCCCGACAGCGTGCCGCGCGGATGCGCGTCGTCCAGTACGTCGTGCTGGTGGCGCTGCTGCTCGCAGTGCTGCTGCTGGCGGACTGGGGCGAGCTCAAGAGGGCGATGTTCGACCCGGACATCGTCCGTGAGCAGTTCCCCGACGTCATCACGATCGCCCTCAAGAACACCCTGATCTACACCGCGTGCGGCTTCACGTTCGGCCTGGCGCTCGGCCTCGTCCTGGCGCTCATGCGCCTGTCGAGCGTGGGGCCGTACCGGTGGATCGCCACAGGCATCATCGAGCTCTTCCGCGGCCTGCCCGCGCTCGTGGTCTTCCTCGCCCTCTCGGTCGGCGTGCCGCTGGCGTTCCCCGACCGCGAGATCCCGTTCGGCAACCTCGGCACCGTCACGCTGGCGCTCGGCCTCGTCGGCGGCGCCTACATGGCCGAGACGATCCGCGCCGGCATCCAGGCCGTGCCGAAGGGCCAGATGGAGGCGGCGCGCACGCTCGGCATGTCGCACTCGCGGGCGATGATCAGCGTCGTCATCCCGCAGGCGTTCCGGATCATCCTGCCGCCGCTGACCAACGAGCTGATCCTCCTGACCAAGGACTCCTCGCTGGTCTACATCCTGGGTCTTTCGTACAACGAGTACGAGCTGACCAAGTTCGGTCGCGAGGGGATGAACACCTCCGCCAACCTGACCCCGATCATCGTCATCGGCCTGTGCTACCTGCTGATCACGGTGCCGCTGTCGATCGTCGTACGCCGCATGGAGAGCCGCGCGGAGAGGGCCCGCTGATGACCGAGACCACCCCGTCCACCGATCCCGACCGCTCCACCGCGGCGATCGACGTCCAGGACCTGCACAAGTACTTCGGCGACAACGAGGTGCTCAAGGGCATCGACTTCCACGTCGCCCACGGTCAGGTCGTCTGCGTGATCGGCCCGTCCGGGTCGGGCAAGTCCACGCTGCTGCGCTGCGTCAACATGCTCGAGACGCCCACCAGCGGCAGGATCTTCGTCGAGGGCGCGGAGATCACCGACCCCGACGCCGACGTCGACAAGCTGCGCGCCCGGATCGGCATGGTCTTCCAGCAGTTCAACCTGTTCCCGCACATGACCGTGCTGCGCAACCTCACCATCGCGCAGGAGAAGGTCAAGGGGCGCAAGAAGGACCAGGCCGTCGAGATCGCACGTGCCAACCTGGCCAAGGTCGGCCTCTCGGAGAAGGAGTCGGCCTACCCCGCGCACCTCTCCGGCGGCCAGGCACAACGCGTGGCCATCGCCCGCGCGCTCTCGATGGACCCCGACATGATGCTGTTCGACGAGCCGACGTCCGCGCTCGACCCGGAGCTGGTCGGCGACGTGCTCGCGGTCATGAAGGACCTGGCCTCCGAGGGCATGACGATGATGGTGGTCACCCACGAGATGGGCTTCGCCCGCGAGGTCGGCGACAACCTCGTCTTCATGGACGACGGCGTCATCATGGAAGAGGGTGACCCGCGCGAGGTGCTCGCCGACCCGCGCCACGAGCGGACGCGGTCGTTCCTGTCGAAGGTGCTCTAGGCCGGTGTCCCCGGGCTAGGCCCGCTTGCACTGGCTGGGCGGGGTGGTGGCCGGGTCGAAGACGTACTTCGGCGGCGTGATGCTCGTGCCGTCCGGCGACTCCTTCATCGTCATCGCCCACCAGCCCGCCTTGCGGGTGTCGATCGCGGCGAGCTCCTCCTCGGGGAGCGCGTTCCACATGTTCTGGACGTCGACGCCCACCTCGATCAGGTGGCCGTGCGGGGTGACCACGGCCCTGGCCTCGGTGTCCTCGAGCGCCGCCGGCACCGACGGGAACAGCCCGCGGGGCATGCCGGTCAGCACCGCCGTGGCGGGCACGCCCACGGCGACGCCGTCCCCGGCGAGCTTGACCGCCCGCGCCGAGGTGACGGGCCACGTCGGGTCGAGGTCGGTGGGCAGCGCCCAGCTGCGCCCCTCCTCGTCGTCGGTGATGTCGGCCCAGCAGTCCGCGGCGTTGGGGCCCCAGACCTCGCTGTTGAAGTAGGTGCGGCCCGCGACGACGAGGTAGTCGACCTGCTGGACGTCGCCACCGATCGCGGAGTCCATGGACAGCTCGCTGTAGCCGGTGGAGGGGCTGTAGCGACCGTCGAGGTCGAAGATGCGCTTGCCCCCGTTGTCGGGGTTCTTGGTGAGCAGCTGGCCGTGCCACTCCACGATGCCCATCGCGTCGACCTGGCCGTTGATGGCGTCGAGCTTCTCGCCCTCGAGCATGAAGTCGTCGCCCTTGGTGGCGGCGGCCTCGCCGGACCCGCCGCAGGCGCCGAGGGTGAGCACGAGCCCGACGCCGAGGGCGGAGGCCCACGCTGCGTTTCGACGACGTGCCACTGGGTCTCCCCGATCAGGTCGTGACGAGCTCCGTGCTCGATCTCGCTCGGAGCCTAGGACCGGGTCCGGGGGCTGTCAGGGGAATCACGAGATCTTGTCCGAGCGGGCCATCCGCCGGCTCAGCCGGCCATCCACCCGCGTGCGGCGCCCACGACCGCGTCGGTGAGGTCGTCCACCAGCGCGGACCCGAGCCGCCAGTGCTGCCAGAAGAGCGGCACCTCGGGCCGGCGCCCCGGCACCAGCTCGACGAGGTCGCCACGGTCGAGCTCGAGGACGACGTCGGACTCCGGGAGGAGACCCCACCCCATGCCCACCCGGATCGCCCGGTCGAACTCGCGCACCGACGGCAGGTAGGTCACCGGCGGCGCCAGGTGGCGCCGCGTCACGCGTCGGACGAAGTCGTGCTGGAGCGAGTCGCTGCGGTCGAACGCCACGATCGGCGCCTCCGCCAGCGTGGCCGACCCGACGCCGTCGGCGAAGTGGGTGGCGTGGAAGTCGCGCGTGGCGACCGCGGCGTACCGGAGCCGCCCGAGGCGCACCACCCGGCAGCCGGGCACGGGCTTGGGCTCGCCGGTGATGGCTGCCACCACCTCCCCGCGCCGGAGCCGCTCCGCGGTGCGGGTGTGGTCCTCACGCACCACCTCGAAGACCACGCGGTGCCGCGACTGCACCTCGGCCAGGGCGTCGACGAACCACCCGTAGAGCGCGTCCGCGTTGACCGCGATCGGGAGGGAGGCGTACGCCGTCCCGCTCGCGTCGGCCTCCTCGACGAGCTCGGCGACGGCCTCCCGCTCGAGGAGCTCGGTCTGCGTGGCCAGGCGCACGAGCACGAGGCCGGCCTCGGTGGGCTCCAACGGCTTGACCCGGTGCAGCAGCACGCGGCCGATCCGGGTCTCGAGCGCCTTGATGCGCTGGCTCACCGCCGAGGGCGTCACGTGCAGCTCGCGGGCGGCCGCCTCGAACGTGCCGAGCCGCACCGCGACGGCCAGTGTGCGCAGGGCCACAGGGTCGAGCTGGGTGATGTCTTTCATACCAAGACATCCTAATGATTCCTCAAAATCCTTCGCTGGATTGAATGCCCTCCGCGACCTAGCGTTGTCCTCATGTTCCAGGTTGCTCTCACCGGTCTGCTCACCGGACTCGCCCTCATCGTCGCCATCGGCGCGCAGAACGCATTCCTCCTGCGCCAGGGCATCCGCGGCGAGCACGTGCTGCCGATCGTGCTGACCTGCCTGGTCTCGGACGTCGTCGCGATCACCGCCGGAGTGGCCGGCCTCGGGGTCGTGCTGGAGCGATGGCCTGCGGTCCTGCCGGTCGCCCAGCTGCTCGGCGGCCTCTACCTGATCGCCTTCGGCGTGCACGCCGCGATGCGGGCGTGGCGTCCGGCTGCGCTCGAGGCGGGCGAGTCGACCTCGCTCACCGCCGGTCGCGCGGTGCTGCTGACGCTGGCCCTCACCTGGCTCAACCCGCACTTCTACCTCGACGCCGTGCTCATGCTCGGCACCGTGGCCAACAGCTTCGGCACCGACCGCTGGTGGTTCCTCGCCGGCACCCTCGTCGCCAGCCTCCTCTGGTTCTTCGGCCTCGGCTACGGCGCCCGCCTGCTGCGCGGCCTCTTCGCCCGTCCCGGCGCCTGGCGCGTCCTGGACACGGGCATCGCGGTCGTCATGGGCACGCTCGGCGTGGGGCTCATCGCGCACTGATCGATGGCGCTCGCTCCGCTCGCGCGTGCTGCGGGGTGTGACGCGTCCCTCAGGCCCCGGCGTGGATTTACATAGCCTTCCTATGTAACCATCGAGGAGTGAGCCCCGACCCCACCTTCCACAACCTCGCGAGCGACCTCGTGGTGCTCTCGGCGCGGCTGACGCGCGCGGTGCGTCGCGAGGTCGAGCACCCCGCGGGAGCCCGCGCGCTGTCGATCCTCGACGAGCTCGGGCCCGCCGGCGTCACCGCGCTCGCCGTGGCCGACCGGTGCAGCCAGCCGACCATGACCGCGACGGTCAAGGGCCTGGAGGAGCAGGGTCTGGTGAGCCGGCGCCCCCACCCGACCGACGGCCGGGCGCAGGTCGTCGACCTCACCGACGCCGGCCACGCCGAGCTCGCGCGCATCCGCCGGCTCAACGCCGAGCTGGTCACCGCCCGGCTCGCCGACACCGACCACACCGCCGAGGAGGTCGCCACCGCAGTCGCGGTCATGCGCGACATCCTCCGCCCGAACCCCCAGGAGGACACCCTGTGAGCAGCCCCTCGATCCTTCGCCAGCCGCGCGCCGTGTGGGCCGTGGCCTTCGCGTGCGTCATCGCCTTCATGGGCATCGGCCTCGTCGACCCGATCCTCAAGGAGATCGCCGCGCAGCTCGAGGCCACGCCCAGCCAGGTCTCGCTGCTCTTCACCAGCTACATGGCCGTCATGGGCGTCTCCATGCTGGTCACCGGCGTGGTCTCCAGCCGGATCGGGCCCAAGCGCACCCTCCTCGCCGGCCTCGCCCTCATCATCGTCTCCGCCGCCCTGGCCGGCCTCTCCGACAGCGTCGGCGCGGTGATCGGCTTCCGGGCGGGGTGGGGCCTGGGCAACGCTCTCTTCGTCGCCACCGCCCTGGCGACCATCGTCAGCGCGTCCGCCGGCCCGGTCGGCCAGGCCATCATCCTGTTCGAGGCCGCGCTGGGGCTGGGCATCGCGTCCGGCCCGCTCATCGGCGGGCTCCTCGGCGAGGTGTCGTGGCGCGGGCCCTTCTTCGGCGTCTCCGCCCTCATGACGGTCGCGCTCGTCGCGACCGCGTTCTTCCTCCCCTCCACTCCCCCGGCCGGACGGCGCACGTCGCTGCTCGACCCGTTCCGGGCGCTGCGGCACCGGGCGCTCCTCCTGCTCGCCCTCGTCGCGATCTTGTACAACCTCGGCTTCTTCACCCTCATGGCCGCGGGCCCGTTCGCGCTGCCGACGTACTCGATCATGGGCATCGGCTGGACCTTCTTCGGGTGGGGCCTGCTGCTGGCGGTCACGTCGGTGTGGCTCGCCCCGGTGCTGCAGCGACGCTTCGGCACCCTGCCCACGCTCACCGCCGTCCTCGCGCTCTTCTCGCTCGACCTGGCCGCGATGGCCCTCGGTGCGGGCAACGAGACGGTGGTGACCGCCGGCATCGTGGTCGCCGGGGCCTTCCTCGGCGTGACCAACACCCTGGTGACCGAGGCCGTCATGGGAGCCGCTCCCGTCGAGCGGCCGGTGGCCTCCGCCGCCTACTCCTTCGTCCGGTTCACCGGCGGCGCCGTCGGGCCCTTCGTCGCGCTCAAGCTCGCGGAGCGGGTCGACCTGCACGCACCGTTCTGGTTCGGCGCCGCCGCCGTCGCCGTCGGGGTGGTCGTGGTGGCTGCCGGCTCGCGCACCATCGCCGCGGCCCTCGGGTCCGAGCCGACGCACCACGGGGTCGTCGAGGCGGAGAGCGAGCTCGTCGGCGACCTCGCCTGAGGCGGCGCGAGCGCGTCTCCCCCACGGCGCGGGCGCGGCGTACTAGCGTCGCGCCCATGCCGTGCGACTACTGCGGGGAAGAGTTCGACCCCATCTCGACCCGCTGGCTGTGCCCGCACTGCCACATGAAGGCCAACTGCTGCGACGGAGCGCCGCTCTAGCCGTCGTCGGCGAGCCCGCTCCCCTGTTCGGCCAGCGCCTCGCCGAGCCGGACGATCGCGATCGGCCCGACGCCGTGCATCGCGGCCAGCTGCTCCGCGGAGTACGACGCCACCTGCTCGAGCGTCGTCACCCCGGCCTCGCGCAGGGCGCGGGTGGCGGGTGCGCCGATGTTGCGCGGCAGGGGCGTCCCCTGCTCGCGCGGCGCGCGCACCCGGGGGGCCGGGAGGCCGGCGTCGACCACGGCCTCGCCGCGCGGTGAGAGCAGGTAGCCGATCGCCAGCGACTCGGTGAGGCCGAGCTCCTTGAGCTTGCGGACGTCCTTCTTGAAGTCCTGCGTCTCCCGGCCCACCTGCGCCGCCAGGTCGGGCGCGCGAACGGTGGGGTTGCGGTCGATGAGGTCGAGCGTCGCCCGCGTCCACGCGCCGTGGGACGACGCCGCGTCGAGACGGTCGAGCCGGGCGTTGATCGCCGCGAGCTCGTCGGCGTCCGGGACCGTGGCCCGCAAGGCCTCGCGGGGGTCGGGACCGGCGTACGCCAGCCCGATCCGCCAGGCGGGGTCCTCCGAGCGGGCCGCGAGCCCCTGCTTGAGCGCCGCCAGTGACGGCGCGCCGGCCCGGCGGGCATCCTCCGCCCGCAGGGCCGAGACGCTGACCTGCTCGAGGCTGGTCACCTCGACCACCCCGACGGCCGTGCGCATGCGGGTGCCGACGACCACCCGCGGCTTCGCCCACCGGCGGAACGCCAGGTCGATCGTGCCCGCCTTGATCGCGGCCAGCTCGGCCGGTCGGATCATCATGCGCCTCAGCCTAGGGCCCGGCCGGAGCGGTGCCCCAGCCACATTTCGCGCGCGTCGGAGGTGGCCCAGGCACCGCTCGGACGACGACACGCCACACAGACGGCCCGAGCGGTGGCCCACCCACATTCGGCGCGTATGGAATGTGGGCGGGCCACCGCTCGGGTGAGGGAGGCGACGGTCAGAGGTTGCCGCGGGCGTCCTGCTCGCGCTCGATGGCCTCGAACAGCGCCTTGAAGTTGCCCTTGCCGAAGCCGAGGGAGCCGTGGCGCTCGATGAGCTCGAAGAACACCGTGGGCCGGTCGCCGAGGGGCTTGGTGAAGATCTGCAGCAGGTAGCCGTCCTCGTCGCGGTCGACGAGGATGCCGCGCTTCTGCAGCTCCTCGATCGGCACGCGCACCTCGCCGATGCGGGCGCGCAGCTCGGGGTCCTCGTAGTAGGAGTCGGGGGTGTTGAGGAACTCCACGCCGTTGGCACGCAGGGCATCGACGGTGGCGAGGATGTCACCCGTGGCCAGGGCGAGGTGCTGGGCGCCGGGGCCGTTGTAGAACTCGAGGTACTCGTCGATCTGCGACTTCTTCTTCGCGACCGCCGGCTCGTTGAGCGGGAACTTCACGCGGTGGTTGCCGTTGGCGACGACCTTGGACATGAGCGCGGAGTAGTCGGTGGCGATGTCGTCACCGATGAACTCGGCCATGTTCACGAAGCCCATCACCTTGTTGTAGAAGGTGACCCACTCGTCCATCCGGCCGAGCTCGACGTTGCCGACGATGTGGTCGAGGGCCTGGAACAGGCGCTTGGGCTGGTCGGCCTTCTTCTCCCAGCGCGGCTCGACGGCCACGTAGCCGGGGAGGTACGGCCCGGCGTACGTCTCGCCGTCGACGGTGCGCTGCACGAGGGTGTGGCGGGTCTCGCCGTAGGTCGCGATCGCAGCGACGCGGACCTTCCCGTGCTCGTCGGCCACGGTCTCCGGCTCGACGAGGACCGTCGCGCCGGCCTTGCGGGCCTGCGCGATGCACTGGTCGACGTCGGGGACCTCGAGGGCGATGTCGACGACGCCGTCACCGTGCTTGGCGTGGTGGGCGATGAGGTCGCTGTCGGGCGCGACGGCACCACTGAGGACGAACTTGATGGAGCCGGACTTGAGCACGTACGACTTGTGGTCGCGGTTGCCGTTCTCCGGGCCGGAGTAGGCGATGAGGTCCATCCCCCACGCCGAGGCGTAGTAGTGGGCCGCCTGCGTGGCGTTGCCGACCACGAAGCAGATCGCGTCCCACCCGGTCACGGGGAACGGGTCCGCGTCGGCGTCGTACTCCACGAGGCCGACGAGCTGGCGCAGCTGCTCGAGGGAGAGGTCGGCCTTCATCTCGTCCACGGTCAGGGCGCCACCGGTCGAGGCGATGTCAGTCGTCATGGGCCGAACCCTGCCCAGTTGCGGCAACGTGTGCAACAGTACGTCGAAACGTCGGACACATTGCACAGCCGAGGAGCCCGGATGGACGAGATCGACGGCAAGGTGATCGACCTCTTCGCCAGCGAGCCGCGGCTGGGCGTCCTCGAGGCGAGCCGACGGCTCGGCATCGCCCGCGGCACGGTCCAGGCGCGGCTGGACAAGCTCGTGGCGGCCGGCGTGATCACCGGGTGGGGACCCGACCTCTCACCCGAGGCGATCGGCTTCCCCGTCACGGCCTTCCTCACCCTCGAGATCCGCCAGGGCTCGGCCGACCGCGGTGGCCACGACGCCGTCGCCGCCCACCTGGCCGGCATCCCGGAGGTGCTCGAGGCCTACACGATCACCGGAGCCGGCGACATGTGGGCGCGCGTCGTCGCCCGCTCGAACGCCGACCTCCAGCGGGTGATCGACCTCGTCCTCACCGAGCCGGGCATCGACCGGTCGACCACCGTCATCGCGCTGGCCACGCAGATCCCCTACCGGGTGGTGCCGCTGGCCCGTGCGGCCGTCAGTCCCCCGCCCGCATGATCATGCAGGTCGACGTCGCGTGCGCGACCAGTCGGCCGGCCTCGTCCGTCAGCTGCGCCTGGGCCAGCGCCGTACGACGACCGCGCTGGATGACCGTGCCCTCGCAGGTCAACAGCCCCGAGTCGACGGTGACCGGGCGCAGGAACTTCACGGTCAGGTCGACGGAGGTGTAGAGCTCGCCGACGGCGAGCGTGGTGTGCACGGCGCAGGCCGCCGCGGTGTCGAGCAACGTGGAGATCACGCCGCCGTGCACGGTGCCGAGCGGGTTGTAGTGGAAGTCGGCCGCGGGCATCTCCACCACGACCCGCCCGGGCTCGGGACGCATGTCGGTGAAGCCGAGCGTGTCCATGATCGGCGGACGCGGCAGCTCGCCGTCCCGCATCGCCTGCAGCTGCTGCAGCCCGTCGAGCCCGAGCAGCCGGTCGAGGTCGGCCTGGCCGGGCGAGGCCCAGGTGACGGTGCGGCTCTCGGTCCTGAACTGCTGGGTCTGCGTCATGGATCCAGCCTCGCACCAGTTGCTGAGTCTGTCAACGAGACCTAGGGTGGGGGTCATGAGCACCTCACCCGCCGCCCTCCAGTGGTCCACCGACAACTGCACGGTCGGCCGGACGATGGAGGTGCTCGGCGAGCGCTGGACCATGGTCGTGCTGCGCGAGGTCTTCAACGGCGTACGCCGCTTCGACGACATGCGACGTCACTCCGGCATCCCCCGCCAGGTGCTCACCAACCGGCTCGCGCTGCTCGTGGACGCGGGGATCCTGCGACGCGAGCCCTACCGCGAGCCGGGCCAGCGCGAGCGCCACGAGTACCGCCCGACCGAGAAGGGCTTCGACCTCTACCCCGTGCTCGTCGCCGTGCGGGCGTGGGGCGACCGCTACCTCGCCGACCCGGAGGGCTCGCCGGTCGAGTTCGAGCACGTCGGCTGCGGCGCCGAGGTCGAGGTGGTGCTGCGCTGCGCCGAGGGCCACGAGGTCACCGGCCGCCGCGACGTCGCCACGCGGCCCGGACCGGGCATCAAGCCGTTCGCCTGAGCCCGGTCTGACGCGGCGGGGACACCGTCAGCGCAGCCGCTCGGCGACGGCCGCCGCGGCCGCGATCACCTGGGGCGCCACGACGTCCTCGTCGATCGCGCCGTCGAGCGTCACGATGCCGACGCTGGCGCGGAGCCCCTCGACGCCCCTGACGGGGGCGGCCAGGCCGCGGGCGCCGGTCTGCAGCTCGCCGCTCGTGACGGCGTACGACGTCTCGTCCTCGTCGACGAGCCCGATGGCCTTGCCGGCCGCGCCCTGCGTGAGCGGGTGGCGGGCGCCGACGCGGTAGGAGACGTGGAAGTCGGTCCACGACGGCTCCACGACGGCCAGCGCGAGCGCCTCCTCGCCGTCGGCCACCGTGAGGTGCGCGGTCGAGCCCAGCGACTCCGCGAGCCCGCGCAGCACCGGCATGGCGAGGTCGCGGAGCAGCGGTTGCACGCCGCTCGCCAGGTGCAGCACGCCGAGGCCGACGAAGAGCCGGGAGCGCGCGTCGCGGCGGACCAGGCCGTGCTGCTCGAGGGTGCTGATGAGCCGGTGGACGACGGTGCGGTTCACCTCGAGCCGGTGGGAGACCTCGGTGACCGTCAGGCCCTCCGGGCTCTCGGCGAGCACGCGGAGGACCCGCAGGCCGCGGTCGAGCGTCTGCGAGGTCTCGGTGGGCACGACGCCACTATGGCAGTCGGGCGCCGGCGAGGCCGCTCAGGAGGTCTTGCGCACGGCCCACTCGCGGATCCGGTTGATCCGCTCGTGCAGCTGCTCGGCGTTGGCGACGGCCGCCGGCGGCCCGCCGCACTCCTTGCGGAGCGCGTTGTGGGTGATGCCGTGGGCCTGACCGGTCCGGTGGTGCCACGCCGCGACGAGTCCGTTGAGCTCGCGCCGCAGCACACCGAGCTGCTGGTGGGTGCTGAGCTCCTGCACCGAGTCGACCACGCGGTCGACGACCCCGTCGGACTTCTGCTTGCGGGCGCGCTCGCTCTGCCGCGAGTGCAGCAGCTCGCGCACCTGGTCGGGCTCGAGCAGGCCGGGGATGCCGAGGAAGTCCATCTCCTCCTCCGAGCCGACGTGCACCTCGCCCGAGTGGCCGAACTGGGCGCCCTCGTAGAGCACGTGGTCGAACGACGCGGTGGACCCGAGCGCCTCCCACGACATCTCGAGGTCGTCTGAGGCCCCGTCCTCGGCGTTGGCCGCGGCGAGGAGGTCCTCCTCGGCGGCGAAGATGTCGTCCTCGTCGGTGACGCGGCGGCCGAGCACGTGGTCGCGCTGCGCCTCCATGTCGGAGGCGAACCCGAGCAGGTGCGGCACCGACGGCAGGAACACCGACGCGGTCTCGCCGCGCGACCGGGCGCGCACGAAGCGGCCCACGGCCTGGGCGAAGAACAGCGGGGTGGACACCGTGGTGGCCCAGACCCCGACGGCGAGGCGTGGCACGTCGACGCCCTCCGAGACCATCCGCACCGCGACCATCCAGCGGTCCTCGGACGCGGTGAACTTCTCGATCTTCCTCGAGGAGCCCTTCTCGTCCGAGAGCACCACCGTGGGCGACTCGCCGCTGATCTTCTTCAGCAGCGCGGCGTAGGCGCGCGCGGACTCCTGGTCACCGGCGATGACGAGTCCGCCCGCGTCGGGCACGTGGCGGCGTACCTCCGAGAGGCGCCGGTCGGCCGCCGCGAGCACCGCCGGGATCCACGACCCGCGGGGGTCGAGGGCCGTGCGCAGCGCCTGCGCGTGCATGTCCTTGGTGAGCGGCTCCCCCAGCCGGGCGACGACCTCGTCGCCGGCGCGGGTGCGCCACTGCATCTCGCCGGAGTAGGCCATGAAGAGCACCGGCCGGACGACGTGGTCGGCGAGCGCGTGGGCGTAGCCGTAGGTGAAGTCGGCCGCCGAGGTCGGGATGCCGTCGTCACCGGGGGCGTAGGTGACGAACGGGATGGGGTTGATGTCGGAGCGGAACGGCGTGCCGGTCAGCGCCAGGCGACGGGTGGCGGGGTCGAACGCCTCGCGCACGCCCTCGCCCCACGACAGCGCGTCACCGGCGTGGTGGATCTCGTCGAGGATCACCAGCGTCTTGAAGCGCTCGGTGCGGATCCGCATGGCGAGCGGGTTGACGGCGACACCGGCGTACGTCACCGCGATCCCGACGTAGTCGTCGGACGTCCGTCCCTTGCCGGCGGAGTAGGCGGGGTCGATGGGGATGCCGGCGCGCGCGGCGGCCTCCGCCCACTGGGTCTTGAGGTGCTCCGTGGGCGCGACGACGGTGATGCGGTCGACGACGCGGCGGCTGAGCAGGTCGGCGGCGACGGTCAGGGCGAACGTCGTCTTGCCGGCGCCGGGGGTCGCCACCGCGAGGAAGTCGCGCGGCTGCCCGGCCTGGTACTTGTCCATCGCCGCCTGCTGCCAGGCGCGGAGGGAGGGCGCGGTGCCCCAGGCGGCCCGGTCGGGCCACGCGGGGGGCAGCGGCGCGTCAGGCCGCCCCGTCACGCCTCGGGACCCGAACCGTCGGAGCCGTCGCCACCGGACTTGCCGGGGTTCATCGACTCCCAGATCTCCTTGCACTCCGGGCACACCGGGTACTTCTCGGGGGCACGCGAGGGCACCCACACCTTGCCGCACAACGCGATCACGGGCGTGCCCATCACCATCGCCTCGGTGAGCTTGTCCTTGGGCACGTAGTGCGAGAACCGCTCGTGGTCACCCTCGTCCGTCGGGACGGTCTGACGCTCTTCGACCGTCTGGGTGCCCGGCGAGAATCCGATGGTGCTCATGATGGGCAAGACTAACGCGAGACCTAGTTGTAGTTCCCACAGAGGTTGTGAACGAGAAGTCGTAGACGAGTAGCGAGGACCTCCAGTACGGAGGGGGTTACCACACCAACCCACCTACTGGAGGTCCTCGTGACTCACGCTAATGCCCCGC
>NZ_JAPPUX010000005.1:0-144364 GCF_026712185.1 Nocardioides pini
TGGCGGTGATGACCAGGCGGGCTCTCGACACCACCGCAGCATCGGGTCAGGTGTCATGCACCCGGCGGAGTCGGTCCGGGATGTCTTGAGAGATCAGTCCGGGATGTCCTGAAGGAACACACCTACAGGCGCGCAGCACCCAGGAGCCCCAGGCCAGCACCGCTGACCTGGGGCTCCTGCCGTCTCCGCTAGCGACGGACGGGCTTCCCGTGCCCGTGCCACTTGTAGTCGGGGCCGGTCTTCCCGGCCTTGCGGGCCGAGTGGACCTTCGCGGCGAAGGGGTCCTTCGAGGCCGCGAAGTAGTAGACCGCGTAGCTGGCCGCGCCCGAGAGCTCGGTGAGGCCCTTGATGGCGCCGCCGGCCATCGCCCGCTGGGCGGCGGCCTTCGCGGCGTCCGTCCCACCGGGGGCGAGACCGTCCGCGTCGAGCGGCGGCACCCCGGTCAGCACGGTGATGAGGTCGTCGCAGAGCTGGTGGTAGCACGGGTCGTACCACGAGCCCGCGGCACCGCCGTACACCGCAGCCTCCGCGGCGGTCTTCACGCCCTCGGCGCCGGCGAAGACGCCACCCGCGGGGATGCCGCGGTCGGTGAAGCCGACGTAGTCGGACCGTCCGTCGAACGGCACCCGGGCACTCTCGAGCCCCTGGGCGCTGAACCAGTCGTCGAAGACCTGCTCGACCTTGCCCGACCCGGCGGGTCCGGCGGGGTTGTCCGGGGCGGCGTTGCCGTCACCGTCGTAGACGAAGCGGACGTAGTTCGGCGAGGCGAGCATGTCGTAGTCGAGCATCACGTCGATCTTGTCGACCTCGGCCTGGCTGAGGTTGTGGGCGTAGTAGGTCGAGCCGACCAGCCCGTTCTCCTCGGCGCCCCACCACGCGAACCGGATCTTGTTGCGCAGCTTGTAGTGGCCCGAGGCCAGCTCCTCGGCCTGGGCGAGCAGCGTCGCCGTTCCCGAGCCGTCGTCGTTGATGCCCGGGCCCGCCTCCACCGAGTCGAGGTGCGCGCCGACCACGACGACGTGGTCCGGGTCGCCACCGCGGGTCTCGGCGATCACCTGCGGCAGGAAGCGGTCGGTGAACGTCCCGTAGACCTTGAAGTCGACCGTCGGGTTCTGGCCCTGCTTGTAGGCCTGCAGCAGCTCGTTGCCGAGGGTGTAGCTGGAGATGACGGCGGCGATCGTCGCCGGCGGGTCGGGCTGGTTGTCGACGAAGATCGGGTTCTGCCGGGCCGGGGTGTTGCCCTCGTTGTAGATGATCACGCCCGTGGCCCCGGCCGCCTGCGCCAGCGACCACTTCGTGACGAAGGCGCACGTCCCGCGCTGCACCAGCGCGACCTTGCCGGACACGCCGGTGTAGTCGGCCGCCTCGCAGCCGCTGTCCGAGCCGCCCGTCGGCGGGTCGACGATGCCGCCGACCGGGAACACGGGAGCGTTGGTCAGCTCCACGGTCGGCGAGTTGGCCATGGTGATGAAGTCCGCGGTCGGCTGGTCGCTGTCCTCGGCGTCGCCCGGGACGTACGTCTTGGGCGGCGAGACGCGGTTCAGGACCGGCGGCTGCGTCTCGGCCCAGACGGGGTAGTTGAACTGGGTGACCTGCGGGCGGTAGCCGGCGTCCTCGAGCGTCGACACGACGTAGTCGAGCGACTCCTGGTAGCCGGGCGAGAACACCTCGCGCGTGTTGCCGTTGAGGGACGCGATGCGCTGCAGGGCGACCTGGTGCTGGGTGATCTCGGGGACGGAGACGCCCCTGACGAACTTCTTCGCCTGGGGGCTGTCCGGGGTGACACCGTGGGCCGAGTGGCCGGGATGTGCCTTGGTGGCAGTCTGGACGGCGCCTGATCCGGACGAGGCGGCCGCGGTGGCGAGCACGACGGAGGTCGTGCTCGCGATCAACAGCTTGGACGCAGTGTTCATCGCTCCCTCTCGGGCGGCCGGCGCACACGTTCGACCCGATGCCGAGGCGGTCGGCTGCCAGCCTTCGAATCTAGTGACGCGCCGAGGACGGGCGGTATCCCCTCGATGAGGCAACTTGGGGCAACCGCTGGCAACACGGGGCAACCTCGTCGCCGTAGGCTCGGCAGCATGCCGCCCATCGATGACGCCACCCGACCTCGCGTCGCGGGCTCGGTCGAGCTGGAGCCGCGCCAGCGCGCCGCCGGCGCCCACCTGCGGATGGTCCACGACCACTTCCGCCACCAGCTCGAGACCCTGACGCGGGCTGTCGAGGACCTGCAGGAAGGCGCGGGCGGCGTGGAGGCCGTCCGCGCCGGCGTGCACGAGCTGGCCCCGTCGCTGACGGCGCAGCAGGTGGCCGGGCTGTGCGGTCAGGTGTGCCGGTTCCTCACGATGCACCACTCGATCGAGGACCAGAACCTGTTCCCCGCCGTCGCGACGATGGACCGGTACGCGCCGGTCGCGGCCCGCCTCGCCGAGGAGCACCTGGTCGTCCACGCCCACCTCGAGCGGGTCGACGACCTGGCGGTCGCGGTGCGGGCCGACCCGGGTCGGGTCCCCGAGCTGGTGGTGGCGGTCGCCGAGCTCCGGGCCGACCTCGAGTCGCACTTCGCCTACGAGGAGACCGAGATGACCGAACCGCTGGGGCTCCTCGGGCTCGGCATCTAGCCGGCGCGCTCCGGGTCGTAGAGGACGGTCATCCGCCCGTCCGGGTCGAGCCGGGACAGGAGCGCGTCGCCGATCTCCTTGAGCTGCCCGAGCTGCTCGCGGGTGAGCGGGTCGAGGACGTGCTGCCGCACGGTGTCGACGTGCCCCGGCGCCGCGGCCACCACCGCGTCCCAGCCGGCATCGGTCAGGCGGGCGTTGGTCGCGCGCCCGTCCTCCGGGCAGGGGAACCGCTCGACGAGCCGACGGTCCTCGAGGCGTCGTACGACGTGGGAGAGCCGCGGCAGCGTGGCGTTGGTGCGCTGGGCGAGACCCGTCATCCGCAACGTCCGGTCGGGCGCCTCGGAGAGCATCGCGAGCACGAGGTACTCGAAGTGGGTCATGTCCGACGCGCTGCGCAGCTGGGTGTCGAGCACACCGGGGAGCAGCTCGACGACCGCGGTCAGGCGTAGCCAGGCCTCGCGCTCGGTCTGGTCGAGCCACTGGGTCTCCATGGGCCGAGACTACCGATTGCTTGACGGAACAACCAAGACGTGTACGCTGTTAGTTGTAGTGACAACCAAATGGTCGTCGACCCCCACCTCCCAGGAGCACTCCATGACGAACCTGTCCATCATCGGCACCGGAAACATGAGCCAGGCCATCGCCTCGATCGCAGCAAGGGGCGGGCACAGCGTCCAGCAGCTCGGCCAGAGCGACGTCGACACCGCCATCTCCGGCGACATCGTGGTCCTCGCCGTCCCCTACCCCGCCGTGGCCGACGTCATCGCCACGCGCGGCTCGCAGCTCGCCGGGAAGGTCGTCGTCGACATCACCAACCCGCTCGACTTCGCGACCTTCGACTCCCTCGTCGTCCCGGCCGACGGCTCCGCCGCGGCCGAGATCGCCGCTGCGCTCCCCGACTCGACGGTCCTCAAGGCCTTCAACACCACCTTCGCCGGCACCCTGGCCGCCGGCACCGTCGGCCCGCTGACCACCACGGTCCTCATCGCCGGCGACGACGCCGACGCCAAGTCGACCCTGGCTGCGGTCGTCACCTCCGGCGGCCTGAAGGCGCTCGACGCCGGCTCGCTCAAGCGTGCCCGCGAGCTCGAGGCCCTCGGCTTCCTGCAGCTCACCCTCGCCGCCAACGAGAAGGTCTCCTGGACCGGCGGCTTCGGCGTCATCGCCTGACCTGCACGACCGTCCGCGCACCAGACACGAGGAGCACCCATGACCGTCAACGCCGTCCGCCTCAACCACGCCGTCCTCTACGTGTCGGACCTGGAGCAGAGCATCTCGTTCTACTCCCGGGCGTTCGGCATGACGGTCATGGCACGCGAGCCCCGGGCGAACGCCGCGTTCCTGCGGCTCCCCCGCTCGGGCAACCACCACGACCTCGGCCTGTTCGGCGTCGGCCCGCAGCCGCCACGTCCCCTCGGTGGCCTGGGGCTGTACCACCTCGCCTGGCAGGTCGACACGATCGAGGAGCTGGAGCAGGCGCGCCTGACCCTGGCCGAGCTCGACGCCTACACCGGCGAGTCGAGCCACGGCGCCACCAAGAGCGTCTACGGCAAGGACCCCGACGGCAACGAGTTCGAGGTCATGTGGATGCTGCCGAAGGCCGAGTGGGGCGCCTACGCCGACTCCGCGCCCGTCGAGCGCCTCGACCTCGCCGGTGACGTACGTCGCTGGGGCGGCGTCCGCACGGCCGGCGAGCTAGTCCCGCTGGCCGCCGAGGACGTCCGATGAGCACCCCGTCGCCGGTCTTCGCCCCACCGGTGGTCGCGACCCACGGCTCCGCCGACCCCGCGGCGCCGCTGGTCGTGCTGCTGCACGGCCGCGGGTCCGACGAGACGCAGATCCTCGGCCTCGCCGCACACCTGCCCGCGGGGCCGGCGTACGCCGCCGTGCGGGCACCGATCGCGGAGGGCGGCGGGTACGCGTGGTTCGCCAACCGCGGCATCGGGCGCCCCGTCGAGGAGTCGCTGCGCAGCACGATGGAGTGGTTCCGCACCTGGCTCGACGAGGTCGCGCCTGCCGGGCGTCCGGTGGTCCTCGTCGGCTTCAGCGGCGGCGCCGCGTTCGCGGGCGGCCTCGTGCTCGACGACCCGGCCCGGTTCGCCGGCGCCGCGATCCTCTACGGCACCCTCCCCTTCGACGCAGGCCTCGCCACCGACCCCGGCCGTCTCGCCCACCTCCCGGCCTTCGTCGCCCAGGGGGAGGCCGACCACGTCATCCCGCGCGAGCTGCTCGACCGCACGTGGCGCTACCTGCTCTCCGAGTCGGGCGCCCCGACCGTCGCCCACCGGGGTCCCGGTGGCCACCAGCTCACGGCCGACGCGGCCCACCGGCTTGGCGACTGGATCAGCCACCGCCTGGCCCACGTCGACCAGCTCGGCGCCACCCCTGCCGGCCCTCGGTCCGGCGTGAGGTGGCCCGCGTTGCCCGGTGGCGAGCTGCCGCACCGGGAGGGCCCGCGTCCCGAGGTGAGCTGGACCATCCCGCAGCAGCAGGAGTCCCAGAACGCCCCCGCCCACCTGCAGGAGCGGCTCTTCGACGACCTCTGCACCCTGGCCGGCGTCGAGGTCGGGCCCTCCCGCATCTCCGTGCCCGGCGCACGGGGCCTCACCCTCACTGCCGGTTCTCCGGACCCGCGGGCGTGGCTCGTGCCGCAGGTCGGCGAGTTCGCCCACCTGCATCCGGAGCACGACGGGTCGATGCACCTCGTCCTGCCGCCCGACCTCGCGGCCGACCTGGTGACCAAGGACTGGGGCGTGCCCCACATGTGGGCAGGATCGCGCCTCTCCCCCGGCTTCGTGATGGTCTTCGGACCCCGCGACGAGGACGAGCTTTCCACGGTCGTCGACATCGTGGCCGCCAGCCACGCCTACTCGGCCGCGGCGTGACGTACGCCGAGGCGCTCCCGGCGTCCTGACGCAGGCAGTTCGCCGGGACGACCCCGCCCTCCCCGCTCAGCCCCCCGGGCGCAGACGTCGAACTGCCTACGTCGGTCAGTGCGGCAGCGGGTGGTGCCCCTTGCCGCCATGAGCGTGGCGGGCGGAGAAGCCGCGCTGCTCGCGGTTGGCGGCAAGCAGGAACAGGCCCATGCCGATCACGAACAGGACGGCCAGGGCCAGGAACAGGAGCGCGGCCGTCGTGGGCGACCAGTCGTGCTGGGCGTACTGGTGGGTGTGCATCGGGACCTCCGGGCTCGTCGGAACCTCCAGCGTGCTCCTCGCGACCTCTCGTCGTCAGGACCGAAGGACCCCCACACCCCGGACCGGACGACCCGGGCCTCCCTAGCGGTCGAGCAGCGGGCGGCTCGGGTCCCACGTCGTGCCGTCGCGCTCGTCGCGCCGCTTGCGGGCGATCGCCGAGAGCGCCTCGAGGACCACCCGGTTGGCGAGGGCCGCCGTGATGTCGGCGTGGTCGTAGGGCGGGCTGACCTCCACCACGTCGATCCCGACCACGGGCAGCTCGAGGCAGATGCGGCGCACCGAGTCGAGCAGCTCGCGCGCGGACAGCCCGCCGGGCTCCGGGGTGCCGGTCCCGGGCGCGTGGCCGGGGTCGCAGACGTCGATGTCGACGGAGAGGAAGACCCCCTCGCACTCGTCGGTGGCGATGCCGAAGGCCTCGGTCAGGCATTCGGGGAGGCCGCGGTGCACGATCTCGGTCATCTCGTAGGAGCGCATGCGCTCGGCGGCCATCCAGTCGAGGGTCTCCGGACCGGGCCAGTAGCCGCGCAGGCCGACCTGGAGGAAGCGGTCGCCGCGCAGCGCTCCTGACTCGATGAGCCGGCGCATCGGCTGGCCGTGCCCCCACAGCGAGCCGAACTCGATGTCGCCGGTGTCGGCGTGCGCGTCGAAGTGGATCATCGACACGCGGCCGTGGCCGAGCACGTTGGCCACCCCTTTGGCGTCCGGGTAGGCGATCGAGTGGTCGCCGCCGAGCACGACCGGGATCGCGCCGGCGCGGGCGACCTTCTCGACGGCCGCCTCGAGCCGGCCGAGGGTGGTCTCGATGTCGCCGGGCGGCAGCTCGACGTCGCCGGCGTCGACGACCCTGAGGTCCTGCAGGGCGTCGGTGCGCAGCGCCAGCGAGGGCCGCGACCCGTCATGGGGCAGGTAGTCGGTCATCCGGATGGCCTGCGGACCGAAGCGCGTGCCCGGCCGGTGCGACGTACCCCCGTCGAAGGGTGCGCCGACGACCACGACGTCCGCGTCGGCGTACGTCGTCTCGTCGTCGAGGCCGCACGCGGGGACGCCGAGGAAGGTGATGTCCGGACCGAACTGCGCGCCGTAGCGTGGCATGTGCCGACTCTAGGGTCTCGCGCACGGCCGCGTCCTTTGCCAGTCTGTGCGCACGCAGCGAGAGCGGGAGGCCGACATGGGAGCCGACACCTTCTGGCAGGACGCGGAGCAGCACCTGATCCGGTACGGCGGCGGGTTCACGCCGCGGGTGATCGCGCGGGCGGCCGGCTGCTACGTCTACGACGAGCAGGACCGCGCGATCCTCGACTTCACCTCGGGCCAGATGAGCGCCGTGCTCGGTCACTCGCACCCCGAGGTGGTGCGCACCGTCACCGAGTCGATCTCGACGCTGGACCACCTCTACTCCGGGATGCTGAGTCGCCCGGTGGTCGACCTGGCGCGTCGCCTGGCCGCGAGCCTGCCGGAGCCGCTGAGCCGGATGCAGCTGCTGAGCACCGGCGGCGAGGCCAACGAGGCGGCGATCAAGATGGCCAAGCTGTCCACGGGCCGCTACGAGGTCGTCGCCCTGGACCGGTCCTGGCACGGGATGACGACCGGCGCCGCCGGCGCGACGTTCTCCGCAGGGCGCCACGGTTACGGCCCGCCGCCGGTCGGCAACCTCACCCTGCCCGCGCCCGACGCCTACCGCTCGCCATTCCGGCACCCGGACGGCAGCCACGACTGGGAGACCGAGCTGGACTACGGCTTCGCGACGCTCGACCGGCAGTCGACCGGCAGCCTCGCCGCCTGCCTCGTCGAGCCGATCCTGTCCTCGGGCGGGATCCTCGAGCTGCCCGAGGGCTACCTCGCCCGACTGCACGAGCGGTGCCGCGAGCGCGGGATGCTGCTGGTCGTCGACGAGGCGCAGACCGGGCTGGGCCGCACCGGCACGATGTACGCCATCGAGCGCGACGGTGTCGTGCCCGACATCATCACGCTCTCGAAGACCCTCGGCGCCGGGCTGCCGGTCGCGGTGGTGGTGACCTCCCCGGAGATCGAGGAGCGCTGCCACGAGCGCGGGCACCTCTTCTTCACCACCCACTCCTCCGACCCGCTCGCCGCCGCCGTCGCGCTGACCGTGCTCGACGTGGTCGAGCGCGACGGGCTCGCGCACCAGGCGTTGGTGCTCGGCAAGGAGCTCGGCGACCGGCTGCTCGACCTGCGCGAGCGCTACGAGGTGGTCGGCGACGTCCGCGGCCGCGGCCTGCTGCAGGGCGTCGAGCTGGTGACCGACAAGGAGAGCAGGAGACCGGCGGACGCGCTGGGGCGGGCCGTCACCGCGGCCGCCCTCGAGCTGGGACTGCACGTCAACATCGTCCAGCTGCCAGGGCTCGGCGGGGTGATCCGGATGGCGCCCCCGCTCACGATCTCGGAGACCGAGCTGCACGACGGCGTCGACCGGCTCGAGCGGGCGATCGCGGGAGCGGTGGCGGGCTGACGCGCACGGCGGGCCCGGACGCATCGCGTCCGGGCCCGCCGCTGGTCGTGCGGCTGCTACGGCCTCGGCAGCACGAACGGGACCTGCTGGCCCGCAGTGACCGTGATCGTCTCGCCGCGGCGTGCGGTCACCGTGCCGTTGGCGTAGGTCTCGCCGGTGACGTCCTCGATGACGCGGGGAGGCTGGCCCTCCCGCAGCGTCGCGAGCGGAGCGTCGGTCTCGTCGAGCCAGGCGATCAGCTCCTGCCCGAGGCGGTGCACCACGCCCGGCTTGTCGGCGGCGAGGTCGGTGGTCTCACCGAGGTCGGCGGCGAGGTCGTAGAGCTCGAAGCTGTTGCTCGTGTACTGGTAGTAGAGCTTCCAGCGCCCGTCGCGGACGCTCGACGCCGGACCCTGCACACCGACGTAGCCGGGCAGGTGGTGGAAGTGGTCGCGGTTGATCTTCGTGCCCTTGCTGAAGGCCGGCTTCAGGTCGACGCCGTCGAGCGGGACGCCCGCCGGCAGCTCGGCCTGCGCGTAGGACGCGAGCGTCGTGTAGAGGTCGGTGCTGTTGACGATCGTCTCGTTGCTGCGCCCGCCGCCACGCACGAGGTCGGGGTTCCGGCTCCACACGATCCACGGGACGCGCACGCCGCCCTCGTACATCTGCCCCTTGTCGGCGCGGAGCGGCCCGTTGTACGCGCCCGAGTTGACCGGGTCCTCCTCGCCGCCGTTGTCGGAGGTGAAGATGACGAGCGTGTTCTCGGCGAGCGGCCTGCCTCCGTTGCGGGGGTCCGGGGTCTCCTCGAGGTAGTCGACGATCCGCGCGACGGACTGGTCCACTCCCTCGGTCAGCGCCCCGTACGACGGCTTGGCCGGCGCCGCGCCGGGCGCCTTGGCCCGGTACTTGGCGAGCAGGTCGGGCCGCGCCTGGGCGTCGTTGACCGGGAAGTGCGGTGCGAACTCGCTGACCCAGGCGAGGAACGGCTCGTCCTTGCTGCGGTCGATGAAGTCGAGCGCGGCGTCGGTCTGCGCGTCGGTGACGTGCTTGTCGGTGCCGACGAGCGCGTCGAGCTGGGCCTCGCTGACCCCCACGCTGTAGGGCGCGATGTTCTCGTCGACGTACTCCTGCGTGTAGTCGGCGGCGAACTGGTCCAGCGACGGGGACACCGAGTCGTTGAACTGGTCGTTGGTCGCGAAGTAGTAGGTGGCGTGGGAGTTCTGGCTGCCGCCCCAGTTCTCGTCGAACCCGTGGCTGCTGACGATCTCCTCGGCGGAGCCGGCGACGTGGAACTTGCCGGAGTACCCGGTGGCGTAGCCGGCGCGCTGCAGGGTCTCACCGATGGTGGTGTACCCGACCGGGACGGCCGTGCGGCCGTCCTCGGCGAGCCGCCCCTGGGTCACGCCACGGAGCGGGGCGGTCGCGGGGCCCGCCGGTGAGCCGACGGCGTAGACGTTGTTGGTGGGCCGCGTGGCGTACTGACCGGTGTGGAGGGCCGTCCGGGTCGGGCTGCACTGGACGGAGGCGTAGGCCTCGGTGAAGACCTGGCCCTCCTGGGCCAGCTGGTCCAGGCGCGGGGTCTCGTTGTAGTCGTTGCCGTAGCCACCGTTGACCAGCCCGGTGCCCAGGTCGGACCAGCCGAGGTCGTCGGCCATGACGAAGACGAGGTTGGGGCGCGGGGCCTGGGACGGACCAGGGCTGCCGGGGGCGGCGGTCGCACCGACCTGCGTGCCGCCGAGGACGGGGGCGACGCTGGCCAGGGTCAGGATGGCTGGCGCGGCGATGGCCGTGAGCAGCTTCCGAGAGGGCATCGGGAGGTTCCTTCTGTCGACATGGACTTAATAAGTGTTTCTCGGTCAACTTAATACCTTACGAGCTGTCCGACGATCCTGTCCGAGGGGTGAGTCGTGGAGCGGAGCCCTCCGTCGGTGCAACTCGACTGACCTACTGTGGTTTCGTGACCACACCGAAGGGCGCCGACCCGCGCCGTCCGCTCCTCCCCCTCGCCGGGGGCGGGCACGACCACCGGTCGACCGGGGCCGGCGAGTCCTGCTGCGCCCCCACGGCCGGCCGGCCGGAGGTCGAGCCGTCGGCCGCCACCTTCCCGGCCGGCGAGCGCAGCACCCGTGGCCAGGTGCGGATCCCGGGGGCGACGTTCTGGATGGGCGACAGCCACGGCGACGGGTACGCCGCCGACGGCGAAGGTCCCGTGCACCAGGTCCGCGTGTCGCCGTACCTCATCGACACCAAGGCCGTGACCAACGCGCAGTTCGCCACCTTCGTGAAGGCCACGGGCCACGTGACCGAGGCGGAGCGCGACGGCGTATCCGCAGTGTTCCACCTCGCCGTCCGCGCCGCCCCGGCCGACGTCCTGCAACGCGCTGCCGGCGTGCCGTGGTGGCTCGCCGTGCGCGGTGCCGACTGGCGCCACCCGGCCGGGCCGCTCTCGGACATCACCGACCTGCAGAACCACCCGGTCGTGCACGTCTCCTGGCGCGACGCGCAGGCGTACTGCCGCTGGGCCGGCAAGCGGCTGCCGACCGAGGCCGAGTGGGAGCACGCCGCCCGCGGTGGCCTCGACCGTGCCCGCTACCCGTGGGGCGACGAGCTGACCCACCACGGCCGGTGGCGCTGCAACATCTGGCAGGGCGACTTCCCCCGGCACAACACGCTCGAGGACGGCCACCTCACCACCGCGCCCGCCACCGCGTTCCACCCCAACGGCTACGGCCTGCACAACACCGTCGGCAACGTGTGGGAGTGGTGCCAGGACGCGTTCCGCCCGACGGAGTACGCCGACCGCGCCGGCGCCGAGCCGGTGCCCGACCCGGTCGCGGCGGAGCCCGGCGACACCCCCGACGGCCTCGTCAGCCGGGTCATGCGCGGCGGGTCCTACCTGTGCCACGACAGCTACTGCAACCGCTACCGCGTCGCGGCGCGCTCCTCGAACACCGCCGAGTCCTCCTCGGGCAACATCGGCTTCCGCTGCGCAAACGACGCCTGACCCGGCGACCGTCCCGGCGGCCCGGGCCCGCCTACCAGCCGCCGAGCGCGGCGAAGCGCTCGCCGATGAGCCGGTGGGTGGCGGAGTCGGGGTGCAGGTTGTCGGGCAGCGGCAGCCGCTCGGCGTCCGCGGGGCCGTAGAGGGTGAGCCCGTCGACGTAGGACAGGTGGGGATCGTCGCGCCGCTCGACCACCTCGGCGAGGCCCTCGCGGACCACCTCGAGCGTCAGCGCGCCGCGCGCCACCGCCCCCGGGTCGCCGGTGGCGACGAAGGCGACCCGACCCTCGGCGAGCGCCTGCATGTCGGGTCCGGTCGGGCCGGGCACGTCCTCGTGGATCCCGCAGAAGACGGGCGAGACGAGACGGATCGGGGTCGCGGGGTGGCCGTCGCGGATCGTGTCGAGCCAGCCGTGGACGGCCGGCCCCAGGGCGCGCCGTCGCAGCAGGTCCTGGTTGACCAGGTTGATCCCGATCTTGAGGCTGATCACGTCGGCTGGGGTGTCGCGGATCGTGCGGGCGACGAACGGGTCGAGCAGTGCGCTGCCACCCAGGCCGAGGTTGACGAGGTCGAGCCCGGCGAGGCCGGCGGCGACGACCGGCCAGGGCTCGGTGGGGTGGACCGCGACCGAGCCGTGGCTGATGGAGCTGCCGTGGTGCACCCAGCGCCGGCGGCCGTCCGCGACCGGCGTCACGGGTGCGTCGGCCCGGAGCGCGACGAGCTCGGTCTGCTCGTCGTGGGGCAGCCAGACCTCCACGTCGACCTCGCCCCCGGGCAGCGCGATGGTGAGGGTCGTCGGCTCGCCGGCGGTGAAGGTGCTGGCACCCGTCATCATGTCGGCGTCGAGCACGTTGCCACCCGGCGCCTGATGCCGATCGGCGAGCTCGCCGCCGACGAGCACGTCGTACCAGCCGTCGGGCCGCGCCGGCGCGCCGACGTAGCGCCGCTTGGTGGGCAGCACGTCGAGCTCGAGGCGGGTGGCCGCGGTGCGCAGGGCGAGGCGTACGCCGGCGGGCTGGGCCTCCACGAGGTGGAGCTGCGGGTCGTCGGACTGGCGTCGCGCCCACGCGGGCAGCCGGTGGGGCAGCAGGCCACCGCGTGCGGTGCGCTCGAGGTCGAGGGCGCCTCGCACGAGGGCGGCGACGGCGTCGAGGGACAGGTCGTTCATCGGGTCTCCCAGGAGCGGAGCAGGGTGTCGAGGCCGTCGACCACGCGCTCCCACGTGTCGTCGGACGCGGGCAACGACGGCCCGCCGTGGCTGAAGGCGCCTGCCGCGTCGAGGGCGGCGTAGCCGTGGAAGGTCGCGCCGAGCAGGCGCACCGCGTGGGTCTCGTCGTCGGCGGACAGCGCGTAGCCCCGCAGGGCCGCGCGGGAGAGCTCGGCGTGGCGCGGGCCGGCGCTGGCGGCCGCCGTCGGGGCGTCGAGCGGCTGCCGGGTGGCGGCGTATCGACCGGGGTGCTGCGTGGCGTAGGCGCGCCAGACCCCACCGACGGCTGCCAGCGCTGCCCGCCCGCTGACCCCGGCGAGTGCGTCGGCCACGAGGTCGGCCGTCTCGTCGAGGGCGAGGAGCGCGACCCGGGTGCGGACGTCGGCGCCGCTGCGCACGTGCGTGTAGAGGCTCGGCGTGGCGACGCCGAAGTGCTTGGCGAGCGCGGTCAGCGTCACCTGCTCGAGCCCGACCTCGTCGGCGAGGTCGGCGGCCGCCTCCGCGACCCGGGCACTCGTCAGTCCTGCGCGTGGCACACGTGCCTCCTTTCCTGATGACCTGAGGACAAAACCTTAGGCCATGAGGATCGGCATCACCAAGTCGCCGTGCTGCCCGTCGTCAGTGTTGGACGTCGTCGAGGGAGAGGTCACCCGGCACCAGGCGCCAGACGGCGTACGCCGCCAGCCCGGCGAGCACGGCCCCGACCGCCCCGACCGCGGCGAACCCGGTGACGAACGCGTCGGCCGCCTGCGCGAACCACGGACCGCCGACCGCGCCCGCGACGGACTCGCGCACGTCGCCGTCGGCGCCGGCCGGGAGCCCGGCCCGGTAGACCACGCCCACCAGGCTGCCCAGGAACGTGATGCCCAGGACGGCCCCGAGCTCGTAGGTGATCTCCTCGACCGCCGCGGCGGACCCGGCCTGGTCGTCGGTGGCCGCGCCCATGATGAGGGCCGAGCCGAGGCCGAGCGAGGCGGTGCCCAGCCCGACGACGGCGAAGGCCACCGCGACCCAGGCGTACGTCATCGGGCCCACGGCGAGCAGCCCGAGCCCCACCGCGAGCACGAGCAGGCCGCCGGACAGCACCAGGCGCGGGCTGGTGCGCTCCGCCAGCGCCGGCGCGAAGGGCGAGGCGACCATCGCCCCGACCGCGAGGGGCAGCAGCGCGAGGCCGGCCTCGAGAGGGCTCCACCCTTCAACGAGCTGCAGCCACTGGCTGCCCACGAACAGCACCGCGGCCATCGCGGCGCTGCTGGCGAGCGCGGCCACGACGCCGGCGCGGAGCACCGGCCGACCGAAGAGGCGCACGTCGAGCATGGGGCGGTCGGAGGTGAGCGCCTGTCGGGCGAAGGCGGCGAGCATGGCCACGCCGAGCACGAGCAGCGCGAGGGTCGCGAGCTCCGGGCCGTGCTTGCCCAGCTGCTTGGCGGCGTAGACGGAGGCCGTCATCCCGCCGGCCGAGAGGACGACCCCGACGAGGTCGATGCGGCCCGGGCGCGCCGAGCGGTTCTCCCGCAGCAGCCACGCGGCCGCGACGATCGCGACCACCATCAGCGGCACGTTGACGAGGAAGGCGGAGTGCCAGCTGAACCGCTCCAGCAGCGCACCCCCCACCACCGGCCCCACGGCCGCACCGAGCGCGGCCGTGGCGCCCCAGACGCTGAGCGCGAGCGTGCGCTCGCGGGCGTCCGTGAAGACGGCGCGGATCAGCGACAGGGTCGACGGCATCACCATCGCGCCGCCGACTCCGAGGAGCGCGCGGATTGCGATGACGGCGGCGGCGCTGTCGGCCCACAGGATCGCGACGGAGCCGACGGCGAAGGCGGCGTAGCCGGTCAGGAGCAGCCGCTTGCGCCCCCAGCGGTCACCCAGCGCGGTGACCGGGATCAGCAGGCCGGCCAGCGCGAGGGCGTACGCGTCCACCACCCACAGCTGCGACACCGAGGTGAGGTGCAGCTCGGCGGCCATCTCGGGCAGGGCGACGTTGAGGATGGTCATGTCCATCACGACCACCAGCAGGCTGGCGGCCAGGACGGCGAGCGCCCACCAGCGGCGGGGGTCGAGCGTGGCCCGCGGCGGGGTGAGGGACCGCTGCCGACGCGCGGTCACGGCGCACCCACGCCGGCGAGCAGGGACGAGAGCACGAGCCGCCCGGCGTCGCGCGGGGCGATGTCGCCGATGCGCACGGCCTCCCGCGCCGCGACCAGGAGGCCGTACGTGACGTGGCCGAACCAGCGCAGCGGCAGGTCGCGCCGGAGCACACCGGCCTCCTGGGCCGCGGCCACCAGCGCGGCCTCGCGGTCGGCGAGCACCTGGGTCCGCTCCACCAGCGCCGCGTTGGCGAGGATCACGTGGTCGGTCAGCGCGAAGGCGAAGGCGTCCGAGTCGTCGACGTAGGCCAGCACCAGCTCCTCGAGCACCGCGCGCAGGCGCCCCGGGTCCTCCCCGGCCTCGAGCGCCTGCTCCTCGGCCTCGTCGAGGCGCTGCTCCCACCGGTCGAGCGACCGCGTGCCGAGCTCGACCAGCAACGCCTCGCGGGAGTCGAAGTGCCGGTGCAGCGTGGCGCGGCTGATGCCGACCGCCTCGGCGACGGCGGCCATCGAGGCCGTGGGGTCGGCGTTGAGCAGGCGCTGGGCGGCGCCCAGCACGTCATCGCGGTCTGCCATGGGTCCTCCTCCGGGTGAGACATCAGTGTCTCATTTGAGACAACCATGTCTCAACCCCGGCGGGGACCGCGCGGTCACGAGCGCTCGCGGGCGGCCCTCCGTGCCGCACCCACCTCGTCAGCTGGCGCCGGCCACCCGCTTCGGCAGCACGAGCAGCAGGCCCGCGAGCACGACCGCTGCGCCCGCGGCACCCGCCGCGGCCGCAGCACGGTCGAAGACCATGTCCACGACGAGGAAGAAGATCCCGCCCATCAGCACCGCGATCATCCCGAGCGCCACGCTGGTGAGGCGGTGCCCCGCCTGCACCAGCTCGGGCTTGGCGTCGTCCTGGAAGACGCGACGGTGGATGGCCACCGGGGAGAGCATCACGGCGACGGTGGCGAACGCGAGCGCCAGCAGGCCGACGTACCACCCGCGCTGGAAGGAGTCGAGCTCCCCGAAACGGGACTGGAACGGGAGCGTGACGAGGAAGCCGGCGAGCACCTGCACGCCCGTCTGGCTCACCCGGAGCTCCTGGAGCAGGTCGTTCCAGTTGCGGTCCGCCCGCTCCTGCGGGGTCTCGTCGCGTGCGTCATCCGCCATCCCAGCGACGCTACTCAGCGCGCGGCGCGCGCCCACCCCCTCACGGGTGAGCAGGCCCCTCGGCGGCGGTGGCACTGTGGGGGACATGGCCGAGAAGAAGAAGGACCCGGGCCCGTCGGTGAAGGACGCGGAGGTCTACGAGGCGCTGCGCGACGAGGGCGCCAGCAAGGAGAAGGCCGCCCGCATCGCCAACGCCTCGGCAGCGCAGGGCCGGTCGAAGGTGGGCAGCCGCGGCGGCCACGCCGAGGACTACGAGGACCGCACCGTCGACGAGCTGCGCGAGCGCGCGGCCGAGCTCGACATCGAGGGACGCTCGTCGATGACGAAGGACGAGCTGATCGACGCCCTCCGCAACCACTGACGCTCGTCAGCGGGGATCGAGCTCGGCGAGCGCGCGGAGCCAGGTGCGGTCGGCGTCGACGGCCGAGGTCGCCGGCATCGGGGCCGCCGCGTCGAGCAGTCGCGCCGCCGCGGGGGGCACCTCCGCGCCGGCCGCACGCACCACGCCGGCGAGGACGCGACCCGCGGCCGTGGCGGCGCCGCGGTGGGTGCTGATGACGGCCTCGTAGGTCGGCGGACCCTGCGCCGACGGCACCTCCCACGCGGCGACCACGGCGGCGTACGACTCACCCAGGCAGACCACCGCCCACTCCCGTCGCAGCGGCGAGTCGCCCGGGAGCTGGCAGCGCACGGGCGAGGCCGCGAGGTCGGCGTCGAGGTCGGCGTCACCGGTGAAGTCCGCGACGACCGCCGCCCACGCCGCGGTGCGGCCGAGCTCCTCCCAGCGGTGCCGCGACGAGGCGTAGCGATGGCCGAGCTGGAACGCGCCGAGCACGACCGACCGGTCGCCCCGGGCCAGGCACTCGTCCTCGACGGCGTGGGACGCGGCGATCAGTGCGCGACGGTGCAGGCGGAGCGGTCGTACGCCGGCGACGACCTCCGCGGCCGCGGCGAACGCCGACCGCTCCTCGCCCGCCTCCTGCGCCCGGACGACGGAGTCGATCGCCACCTGCAGCGGGAGCCCGGAGTCGCGCACCTCCAGGACCTGGCGCACGAGCGCCACGTCGGCGTCGCTGAAGCGACGGTGGCCCGAGGTCGCGCGCTCGCCGCGGGGGAAGCCGAACCGGTTCTCCCAGGTGCGCAGCACCCCGGGGGTCACCCCCGTGCGCGCCGCCAGCACGCCGATGCTGAACCCCTCCGCGACTTCGTTCGCCACGTGATTCTCCCTCGGAAAGTCGGCCTGACGGTCTTGTCAGACCTGCTCAGATAACTTATACAGGTATGTAGAGGTTTTGTCGCACCACCCACCCCGGACGTCAGGAGACTCCCATGGTCAGCGTGATCCTCATCAGCACCGCCGCCATCCTCGTCGCGATCGTCGGCTGTGCCGTCATCTGGCGGATGGACATGCTCCGAGCGGACGAGATCGAGCACACCCCGCCTCCCGCGAGCCCGCGTCCCCAGATCGGGGGCACGAACGGCTCCTCCCCCGCGTCGCTGCGATCGTCCTGACCCTTCCGCGATCGCGGCCGACGACCCCGGGTGGGCCGGCGCACACCTCCGGCCCGGTCCACCCGAACGGGTGTGGTGAGCCACCACCCCCGTGGCAGGTTGGAGGTCGGGGACCACCTGGTCCGCACCGACCTCACACCACCTCACCACAGGAGGAACGACGATGGGTCTGGACGACAAGTTCGACAACAAGACCGACGAGCTCAAGGGCAAGGCCAAGGAAGCCACCGGCAAGGCGACCGACGACGAGCAGCTCGAGGCCGAGGGCCGTGGCGACCAGGCCGGCGCCAACATCAAGCAGGCCGGCGAGAAGATCAAGGACGCCTTCAAGAGCTGACGGGCGATCCTGCCCACACGTGCCCGCCGTCGCCCGCGTCGGCGACGACCAGCACCTCGCCGCCGGCGGCCACCATCAGCGTGTGGTCGCCGGCGGTCTGTGGTTCGACGGGCACGTCGACCTGCTGCCACTCCCGGCCGTCGCTGGTGTGCCACAGCTCGTAGTGGTCTCCGGTGCTGACGCTCGCGAGCACCCCGACCGTCGTGGTGGCGAGCGAGGCGACGTAGGGCGCGCCGCGCCACGCGTCCGCGATCGAGCCGAACGTCACCGGGTCCTGCCAGCTGCCGTCGTCGTCGCGCACCCAGGCGGCGTACGCGTCGTTGCTGCGGCCCACGGCGACCACCGTCCCGTCGTCGAGCCGCGTCACCCGGTGCGCGTCCTGCGCACCCTCGGTCGAGGGCATCTCCTCCGGCGTCCAGGTCAGTCCGTCGGGCGAGGTCCACGCGAGCGGGTCCGGCTCGAGGTGCCGGCCGGTACGGGCCCCGGCGCCCACCACCAGCCACTCCTCACCGGTCCACCCCGCGCCCTGCGCGAGCGACTCCAGGTCACCGTCGTCGGTCAGGCCCGGCTCGGCCTCGACGAGGGTGAACCCGCGCGGGTCGTCGGTGAACCACACGCCCGGGCCCGAGGTCCGGTTGCCCGTGATCAGCCAGCCGGTCGGGCCTCCCGCGATCGGACCGACGTTCGTCGCGCTGACGCCGCCGTACTGGGTGAACACGGTGCGGACGTCGACCAGCGTGTCGCCGTCCAGCCAGAAGGTCGTGACGCGCGGGTTGCCGTGCGCCCCGCCGGACCGGGCGCCCACGACGGCGATCCGGCCGCGTGAGCAGGCGATCGAGTTGAGGATGGCCCGACGGCCCCAGTAGGTGTGCGTGTCGATCGGCACCGGCTCCCACTGCTCCCGGTCGGCGGAGAACCAGAGCGCCGGCCGGGTGTCGCGCGTCTCGGTCGGCCGGTCGAGGAACACCGCCCCGGCGACCCACCAGCCGTCCCCGCACTCGACGGCGTCGCGCACGACCGTACGACCGGGCGCGCCGGGGTGCGGGGGCAGCGTGTGCTGGGCCCAGGTCATCTCCAGGCGCTCGGGCGGGGCCTGGTCCTCCTCGCAGGCCGCAAGGGCGAGGGCGCCCACCAGCGCCACCGCGACGAGGGACAGGCTGCGCACCCCCCGATCATGGCTCATCGCCGCTGCTGGTGCTGGTCGTCCACCTGCTCTCCCGCTGACCGGTCCGTCCACAGCGGCCCGCGTCACCCGCGCGGGTGTCGGTCGCCGCTCATAGGGTGGCGCCGTGACCCTGCACCTCCACACCGCCGAGCGCACCGACGCGCTCGCCGACGGCCTCGCGGACCTGCTGGTCACCCCGCTCCCCGACCCGTTCGCCCGGGAGGTCGTCGTCGTGCCGGCTCGGGGCGTCGAACGGTGGCTGACCCAGCGGCTCTCGCACCGGCTCGGCGTGGGGCCTCGCGGCGGCGACGGGGTGTGCGCCGGCGTCGACTTCGTGACGCCCCACTCGCTGGTGTCGATGCTGCTCGACCGCGACGCCGAGGACCCCTGGAGCCCCGACCGGCTGGCGTGGCCCCTGCTGGAGGTGGTCGACGAGGCGATGCACGCCCCCGGCTTCGACGACCTCACCCGCCACCTCGGGGGCGGCGACCCCGCCGACGACCGATCAGCCCGCCGCTACGCCGTCGCGCGGCGGCTCGCCGGCCTGTTCTCCTCCTACGCCGTCCAGCGTCCGCAGCTCGTCCGCGACTGGCGCGCCGGCGACGACACCGACGGAGCCGGCGGTCCGCTCGACCCCGACCTGCGCTGGCAGGCCGAGCTCTGGCGCCGTCTCGTGGCCCGCGTCGAGGCGCCCGCCCCCGACCTGCGCCACGCCACGACGATGGCGCAGCTGCGCGACGGCGCCGACGGCCTCGACCTGCCCGGCCGGCTCTCCCTGTTCGGCCACACCCGCCTGCCCGTGACCGAGGTCGAGCTGCTGCGCGCCCTCGGTGAGCACCGTGAGGTCCACCTGTGGCTGCCACAGCCCTCCCCCGCGCTCTGGGAGAGGCTGGCGCCGACGGCCGAGGCGGGGCCGGTGCCGCGCGGCGACGACCGGTCGGCCGACCTCGTCGGGCACCCCCTCCTCGCCTCCCTCGGCCGCGACTCCCGCGAGCTGCGCCGCACCCTCGGCGACCTCCCCGCCGAGCAGCACCCCGCCGACCCCGCCGACCCGTCCACCCTGCTCGGCTGGCTGCAGGCCGACCTCCGCGCCAACCGGGTGCCTGCCGCGGCCGAGCTCGCCAGCCGCGTGCGCGCGCCGGCCGACCTGTCGGTGCAGGTGCACGCGTGCCACGGGACGGCGCGCCAGGTCGACGTGCTGCGCGAGGTGCTGGTCGGGCTCCTCGAGGACGACCCGACGCTCGAGCCGCGCGACATCCTCGTGATGTGCCCCGACATCGAGACCTATGCCCCGCTGATCTCGGCCGGCTTCGGCCTGGCCGACGTCGCACGCGAGGACGTCGGGCACCCGGCCCACCGCCTGCGCGTCCGCCTCGCCGACCGGTCGCCGGGGGCGACCAACCCGCTCCTCGGCGTCGCTGCCGACCTCGTCGAGCTGGCGGCCGGGCGGATGACGGCCACCGCCGTCCTCGACCTCGCCGCGACAGAGCCGGTGCGGGCCCGGTTCGGCTTCACCGACGACCACCTCGAGCGGATGGCCCGGTGGGTCGACCAGGCGGCCATCCGCTGGGGCTACGACCGCGAGCACCGCGCCGCGTTCGGGCTCGACCTCGACGCCAACACCTGGCTCACGGGCCTGCAGCGCGTGCTCCTGGGCGCGGCGATGTCGGGCGAGGGGCACCGGTTCGTGCGCGACACGCTCCCCCTCGACGACGTCGGCGACGGCCACCTCGACCTCGTCGGCAGCTTCGCCGAGATGGTCGACCGGCTGCACACCTTCGTGCGGGCGGCCGCGGACGCGGCGTCCGTGGCCGACTGGACGACCGCCCTCGGCCGCGCGGTGCACGGGCTCACCCTCAGCGGGTCCGACGACGCGTGGCGCGTGGCGCAGTTCGACCGCGAGCTGGCCCGCATCTCGGCCGGCGTCGGCGACCACGAGACCCGCCTGCGCCACGCCGACGTACGCGCGCTGCTGCGCCACCGGCTGCGCGGACGGCCGACGCGGAGCAACTTCCGCACCGGCACCCTGACCGTCTGCACGATGGTCCCGATGCGCTCGGTGCCGCACCGGGTCGTGTGCCTGGTCGGGCTCGACGACGGCGTCTTCCCCCGCCTCGAGGCGGTCGACGGGGACGACGTCCTGGCCCGTCGGCCCATGACCGGCGAGCGCGACATCCGCTCGGAGGACCGGCAGCTGCTCCTCGACGCGATCGGGGCAGCCACCGAGACCCTCGTCGTGACCTACGCGGGGCGCGGTGAGCACACCAACGACGACAAGCCGCCCGCCGTGCCGCTCGGCGAGCTCCTCGACGCGCTCGACCGCACCAGCAGCGCGCCCGTGCGCGACGACGTGCTCGTGCACCACCCGCTCCAGCCCTTCGACGAGGCCAACCTGACCGCCGGCGCCCTGGTCGGGGCCCTCGACCGGCCGTTCTCCTTCGACCGCACGGCCCTCGCCGGTGCCCGGGCGGCGCGCGCACCTCGGCCCGCACCCCGGGCGCTCGTGCCCGGTCCCCTGCCGGCGCCCGAGCCCGTGCGGGAGGTGACCCTCGCCGACCTCCACGACTTCTTCGCCCACCCGGTGCGCAGCTTCCTGCGCCAGCGGCTGCGCATCACCACGCCCTACGACGTCGACGAGACCAAGGACGCCATCCCGATCACCCTCGACGGACTGGAGAAGTGGGACGTCGGCGACCGGCTGGTGCGCGACGTCCTCAGCGGCGGCGACCCGCAGTCCGCGATGCTGGCCGAGCAGCTGCGCGGGCTGCTGCCCCCCGAGGACCTCGGGTCCGCCATGCTCACCGAGATCGTGCAGCGGGTCCGCCCGCTCGTGGAGGCCGCGGTCCCCCTGCGCACCGGGCCCGCGCGCACGCTCGACGTCGACATCGACCTCGGGGACCGTCGGCTGACCGGCACGGTCGGCAGCGTCTTCGGCAACAACCTCGTCTCGGTGAGCTACTCCAGCCTCGGCGCGAAGCACCGGCTGGCGGCGTGGCTCGACGCACTCGCCCTCGCGGCCGGCCACCCCGACGAGAACTGGACCGCCCACACCATCGGTCGCTGGGGCCGCTCCGGTCGACGCGCGCTGGTCTCGCCGATGCCCGACGACGCGGCCCGCACCCACCTGCGCGACCTCGTCGCCGTGATGGAGCGCGGGCAGCGCGAGCCGCTGCCGCTGCCGGTGCGGACCAGCCTGGCCTTCGCCGAGGAGTTCGCGATCGCCGAGCGCTCCGGCGGGGGGAGCCAGGCCGACCCCGACGCCAAGGCACGCGCCGAGTGGGTGACGCCGCGGTTCAACGAGACCGGCTTCCCCAAGGAGGACGGCGACCAGTGGCACGTGCGGGCCTGGGGCGAGCACGCCCCCTACGACCTGCTCGCGGCGCCGCTGCTCGCCGACGAGGACGACGACGGCCGTGCGCCGCACCGCCTGGGCCACTACGCGCTGCGCGTCTGGTCGCCGCTGCTGGCCACCGAGCTGGTGCGGGGGATCTGACGTGACCGAGCTGACCGTCATGGACACCTTCGACATCTGCGGACCGCTGCCCACGGGGACGACGCTGCTCGAGGCCAGCGCCGGCACCGGCAAGACCTGGACGATCGCCGCGCTGGTCACGCGCTACCTCGTCGAGGGCGTCGCCACGCTGGAGGAGATGCTCGTCGTCACCTTCACCCGGGCGGCCAGCCAGGAGCTGCGCGACCGCGTACGCCGCCAGCTCGACGACGCCGCGGCCGTGCTCGCCGACCCGACGTCCGCCGACCCGGCCAACCGGCTGCACGACTGGCTCCTCGACGCCGACGACGCCGAGCGGGCCGTGCGTCTCGGACGCCTCACCGATGCGCTGACGTCGTTCGACGCCGCCACGATCGCCACCATCCACCAGTTCTGCCAGCTCGTCCTGCGCAGCCTCGGCGTCGCCGGCGACACCGACACCGGCGCCGTCCTGGTGGAGGACCTCGAGCAGCTGACCACCGAGGTCACCGACGACCGCTACCTCCGCCTCTTCGCCCACGAGCAGCAGGCCGCGTGGACCCGCGAGGACGCCCTCGGCATCGCCCGGGCCGTGGTGGGCGACCCGCGCGCCCGGGTGGCGCCGCAGGAGGCGCTCGCCGAGGACCCCGACGGCCAGGCCGCCGCGCGCGTCCGGTTCGCGTGCGACGTGCTCGACGAGATCGACCGACGCAAGCGCCGGCTCGGCGTGCTCTCCTACGACGACCTCCTCGGCCAGCTCGCCGACGCGCTGGCCGACGACGACGCGCCCGCCCGCGCCCGGATGCGCCAGCGGTGGAAGGTCGCGCTGATCGACGAGTTCCAGGACACCGACCCCGTGCAGTGGCAGGTCTTCGAGCGGGCCTTCCACGGCGTCGCCACGCTCGTGCTCATCGGCGACCCCAAGCAGGCGATCTACGCCTTCCGCGGCGGTGACATCGTCACCTACCTCGACGCGGCCGAGCAGGCGACGACCCGGCAGACGCTCGGCGTCAACTGGCGTGCCGACCAGCCGCTGCTCGACTCCCTCCAGGTGCTGGTCGAGGGCGCCGCCCTCGGCGACGAGCGCATTGCCGTCCACCCGGTGAGCGCCCACCACGCCGCGTCCCGCCTGCAGGGCGCCGGGCCCCCCTTCCGGCTGCGGGTGGTGCGCCACGAGGAGCTCGGCCGGCGGCGGCCGCGCATCGGCGACTGGCGCGAGCACGTCCTCACCGACCTCGCCGCCGACGTCAAGCGGCTGCTGACCAGTGGCGCGACGGTCGGCGCGGGCGACGACGCGCGGCTAGTCGAGCCCAAGGACGTCGCGGTCCTCGCCGCCCGCCGTGCCGACCTGCTCGCCGCGCAGGAGGCCCTCGCCGCCGTCGGCGTACCTGCGGTGCTCAACGCCGGCGGGTCGGTCTTCAAGACCGCAGCGGCCACCCAGTGGCTCACCCTGCTCGAGGCGCTCGAGCAGCCCCACCGCGCCGACCGGGTGCGCGCGGCCGCGCTCACCGACTTCTTCGGGCGCACCGCCGACGACCTCCAGGCGGAGCCCGACCCGACCGACGCGCTGAGCGAGCACGTGCGCCGGCTCGCCGACGTCTTCGCCGCCCGCGGCGTCGCCGCGGTGCTCGAGAGCGCCGTGCTCGACGGCCTCACCGCCCGGGTGCTCGGGCGGGTCGGCGGAGAGCGCACCCTGACCGACCTCCGCCACGTGGGCGAGGCCCTGCACAAGGTGACCGTGAGCGAGCGCCTCGGCGTGGTCGGGCTGCTCGGCTGGCTCCGCACGCAGGTGGCCGACGACAAGATCGAGGTCGCCTCCGAGCGCACCCGGCGGCTCGACTCCGACGCCGCCGCGGTGCAGCTGGTGACGATCCACGGCAGCAAGGGCCTGGAGTATCCCGTCGTCTACCTCCCGACGCTGTGGGACCGGTGGGTGCGCGACGACGACGTCCCCCTCTTCCACGACTCCGACGGCGAGCGCTGCCGCGACGTCGGCGGGACGAGCCGGTGGCGCGACGCGGCTGTCGCCGCCAGCCGCCACGAGGACGCGGGCGAGTCGCTCCGGCTGCTCTACGTCGCCCTCACCCGGGCGCAGTCGCAGGTGGTCGCCTGGTACTGCCCGACCGCCAACAACACCGCGTCCGCGCCGCTCCACCGCATGCTGTTCGGCCGCGCACCGGGTCACGCCCGCGTGAACGACGAGCAGCCGGTCGTCGGCGACGACGAGCTCGTCGACATCCTCGGTCGCTGGAAGGCGGCCGGGGGTCCGCAGCCCGAGGTGGCGGCGCTCGTCCCGGTCGACACGACACCCATCCAGCGCGACCTGCCCACCCTGGCCGTGCGGACCTTCGACCGCGAGGTCGACACCGACTGGCGCCGCACCTCCTACTCCGCGCTCGCCGCCGCCGGTGCGCCCCATGCCGGTGCGCCCGACCGGGTGCTCTCCGAGCCCGACGACCCGCCCGACCTCGACGACGCCGACCTCGAGCCGATCGACGACGCGCCCGCGCCCGATCCCGACCTCGAGCTCGCCGCGGTGCCGTCACCCATGGCCGACCTGCCCGTCGGTGCGGAGTTCGGCTCCCTCGTGCACGAGGTCCTCGAGCATGCCGACCCGTCCGCGCCCGACCTCCGCGCCGAGCTGCTGGCGCAGGTCGAGGAGCACCGCGCCTGGTGGGCGGTCGAGGTCGACGCCGAGGAGCTGGCCGACGCCCTCGTCGCGGTCTGCGACTCCCCCCTGGGCCCGCTCGCGGGCGGCCTGACCCTGCGCGACATCCGGATCCCCGACCGGCTGCGCGAGCTCGACTTCGAGGTGCCCCTGTCCGGTGGCGACCTCGCGGCGGCGCGCGACGCGGCCTCCGTCGTGCTGGGCGACCTCGCACCGCTGCTGCGCGAGCACCTCCCCGACGGCGACCCGCTGCTGGCGTTCGCCGCCACGCTCGAGGGCGACGCCGACCTCGCCGGCCAGCGGCTGCTCGGCTACCTCACCGGGTCCATCGACGTCGTCGTGAGGGTGCCGGTCGACGGCCGCACCCGCTACCTCACCATCGACTACAAGACCAACTGGCTCGGTGACCGCGCCGCACCGGCAACGGCCTGGGACTACCGACCGGCCGTCCTCGACGAGGCGATGGGCCACTCCGACTACCCGCTCCAGGCACTGCTCTACACCGTCGTCCTGCACCGCTACCTGCGCTGGCGGCTGCCGGGCTACGACCCCCGTCAGCACCTCGGCGGGGTGCTCTACCTCTACCTGCGCGGCATGTGCGGGCCCGCGACGCCGCTCGTGGACGGCCGGCCGTGCGGGGTGTTCTCGTGGGAGCCGCCGGTCGCCCTGGTGACCGCGCTCTCCGACCTCCTGGACGGGGTGGCGCCATGACTGAGCACCCCACAACGTTCTTCTCCTCCGCTTCGCTCCCCCAAACAACGCCGCGGGGACCCCGCAAATGACAGACCTCTTCGAGCCGGTCGACGCCACCGACGCGCGCCTCGCGCTCGGCGCCACCGGGCTGCTCGGGGCGTTCAACGCCGCGGGCGTGCTGACGAGCGCCGACGTACACGTCGCGAGCGCCCTCGGCCGACTGGGGCGCGAGAGCGACGAGCGGGTGCTGCTCGCGGTCGCCCTGGCCGTGCGCGCGGTGCGCGGCGGGTCGGTCTGCGTCGACCTCGCGACCGTGGCCGACCCGCCCGACCTGCCCTGGCCCGAGGCCGAGGAGTGGTCGGTCGCCGTCGCCGCCAGCACGCTGGTGGCGACGGGCATGGTCCGCTGGGACAACGACCTCCTCTACCTCGACCGCTACCACGAGCAGGAGACCCAGGTCGTCGACGACCTGCTGTCGCGCGCCGCCACCACGCCCGACCACGACCCCGCGCTGATGCGCGCCTCGCTCGAGCGCGTCGTGACCGCGATGCAGGCGGCCGCCGTCGCCGCCGGCCGCCCGCGCCCGTCCTACGACGAGCAGGTCGCGGCCTGCCTCGCCGCGGCCGGGCAGTGGACCACGGTGCTCACCGGCGGCCCGGGCACCGGCAAGACCACCGCCGTCGCGTCCCTGCTCGTCGGGCTGCTCGACCAGCACCCGGACGGGCTCCGGATCGCGCTGGCCGCCCCGACCGGCAAGGCGGCGGCCCGCCTGCAGCAGGCGGTGCACCAGGAGGCGGAGGCGTTCGAGGAGGCCGACCGCGTCCGCCTCGCCGGTGTGACGGCCTCGACCCTGCACCGGCTGCTGCGACCCGACCCGGGCAACTCCACCCGCTTCCGCCACCACCGCGGCAACCGGCTCCCCCACGACGTGGTCGTCGTGGACGAGTCGTCGATGGTGTCGCTCACCCAGATGGCGCGGCTGCTCGAGGCCGTGCGCCCCGACGCCCGGCTCGTGCTGGTGGGCGACCCCCACCAGCTCTCATCCGTCGAGGCCGGCGCCGTGCTGAGCGACGTGGTCCGCGGGTTCCACGGCCGCGCCGACTCCCCGGTCGCGGCCCTCCGGTCGACGCACCGCTTCGGGCCGGAGATCCGCGCCTTGGCAGAGGCGTTGCGCACCGGCGACGCCGACGGCGCCATGGCGGTCCTGTCGGCGGGGCACGACGAGGTGGAGTGGGTCGACGACGCCGACCCCGCGCCCCGCATCCGCACGACCGCGCTCGACGCCGCCCTCGCCGTCCGTGACGCCGCCGAGCGGGGCGACGTCGCCGGCGCCCTCGCCGCCCTCGACCGCCACCGCCTGATCTGCGCCCACCGCGACGGCCCCTTCGGCGTACGCCACTGGAACCGTCGCATCGAGCACTGGCTCACCGCCGTCACCGGCGACCCGCTCCACGAGCGGGCCTACGTCGGCCGGCCGCTGCTGGTCACCGCCAACGACCACCAGCTCGGCGTCTACAACGGCGACAGCGGCGTGGTCGTGCTGACGCCGGCCGGACCGCGCGCGGTGATCGCCGCCAGCGACGGCCCCCGCGACCTCGCCACCTCGCGGCTCGGCGACGTCGAGACGATGCACGCGATGACGATCCACAAGTCCCAGGGGTCGCAGGCCGACGTCGTCACCGTGCTACTGCCCGACGAGGACTCCCGGCTGCTGTCGCGCGAGCTCTTCTACACCGCGGTCACGCGGGCGCGCTCGCAGGTGCGGGTGGTGGGGTCCGAGGCGGCGATCCGGGCGGCGATCGGCCGTCGTGCGCAGCGCGCGAGCGGGCTCGCCGTACGCCTCGCCGCGGCTCCCCGGCCGGGCGCCGGCACCGTCCCGCCGACGCGCACCTGAAACGCCGACGACACAGATCACCGCTAGCCTCCTTGCATGCCCTACCTGATGCGCGTCGAGCTCCCGGACGTCCCCGGGTCGCTGGGTCGCGTCGCGAGCGCCATCGGTGAGGCCGGCGGCGACATCGACGCCATCGAGATCGTCGAGAAGCGCGACGGCTTCGCCGTCGACGACGTGCTCCTCGAGATGGCACCCGGCACCATGCCCGACTCCGTCGTCTCGGCCTGCAGCGTGCTCGACGGCGTGAGCGTGCTCTGGATCAACCGCTACGCCGCCGGGGGCAACCTCTTCCTCGACCTCGAGGTGGTCGAGGCCCTCACCGAGGACCCGAGGTCCGCCCGCGACCGCCTGGTCGACCTGCTGCCCGTCGCCTTCCGCGTCGACTGGGCCGCCCGCGTCACGCCCGGCACCGACGGCGTGGGCGCCACGGTCGTCCACGCCACCGACGCCGCCCCGTCGGCGTACGACATCGAGCGGGTGCAGGCGCCGACCCGCCTGCCCGGTGACGACGTCTATGTCGAGTGCGCCGCACCCTTCGGGGACGACCTCGTCCTGATGGGTCGTCGCGGGGGTCCGGAGTTCCTCGACTCCGAGCTCGCGCGCCTCGAGCACCTCGTCGGCCTCGCGATGACCATCAGCCACTGAGCGCGAGGAAGCGCCCGGTCAGCGCGTCTTAGCGCGAGGAAGTGCCCGGTCAGCGCCTCGTAGCGCGAGGAAGTGCCCGGTCGGCGGGATCAGGCAACGGACTTGATGCGGGTCACGAACACCGAGCCGAGGACGCAGAGGACGAAGCCGACGAGGTAGACGACGCCGTAGCCGAGCGACCAGCCGTCGCCCTGGGTGGCGACCGGGCCGCCGAGCTCGCGCACGACGACCAGGATGAGGCCGGCGATCGCGGGAGCGAGCACCTGCGGCAGCGCGGAGGCGATGTTGATGACGCCGAGGTCCTTGGCCCGGTCCCCGGCACCGGGCAGGACCTGGGTGATGAGCGCGAAGTCGACCGCCTGGTAGACGCCGAAACCCGCCCCCAGCACGACGGCGGCCAGCAGCGCGCCGGGCCAGTCCTGCCACAGGCCGAGCACGAGCGAGCTCGCTCCGATCAGCACCCCGGACCCGATCACGAAGACCTTGCGACGGCCCACGCGGTCGCTCCAGTGACCGACGACGACCGTGGTGGCGACCGTGCACACGCCGTAGATCAGCACGAGCGTGCCGAGCTTCGCGGTGGCGTCGTCGTCGCCGAACCCGAGGCCGTCGGTGAGGAAGTAGTAGAGGTAGTTGAGCGCGATCCAGTTGCCGAGGTTGACGAGCAGCCGGGTCAGCCACGCCCAGGCGAAGTCGGGGTGCTCGCGCGGCGACACCCAGAACGAGCGGACCAGCCGCCTCCAGTCCAGCGGGTCGAGCGGGTGGTCGGCCGGCAGCGCGAGGTCGCGGGAGCCGAGGAGGTACGGCACCGAGAGCAGCAGCATGACGACGGAGATCGTCAGGTAGCCCTGCGCGATCGAGCCGGTGACCTCCGCGATCTTGATGCCGAGGAGCACGCCGACGGTGCCGGCGATGGCGACGAGGCCGCCGATGAGGCCGCGGCGCTCGACGGGCACCTGGTCGGGCACGGCCGCGACACCCCCGGCCCACGCGGCGTTGAGCGCGAGCTGCACGAGGCTCCAGGCGATGACCATCCACACGGCGGTCGTGGCGACCGAGAGCAGCAGCAGCGACGCGGCGCCGAGCACCACCCCGCCGAGGACCCACGGCACCCGGCGACCCAGGCGCGAGCGCGTACGGTCGCTGAACGCGCCCCACACCGGGTTGGCCACCATCGACACCGCGGCGCCGCTGAACAGGACGACCGCGAGCAGCGCCTCCTTGCTCATGCCGCCGGGCTCGGCGGCGGCGATCCGCTCGGCCTGCTGCGCGAGCAGCACCTGGATGGGCCCGAACCACCCGGCCATCACGCCGAGGTTGAGCAGCACCAGCGCGCCGACCCAGCGCGCAGGCGGGTTGTCGACGGGCTCGTCGAAGGCCGAACGCGTCGGCAGGGTGGTCGTCACGGCGTCATTGTGGGGCCAACCGGTCGTGCGCGACAGCAGGTCCGGACCGGTGCGCGGCCGGGGGCCGACCCGGCCCCGCCGCAGCCGGGCTGAGTCAGGCGCGCTCGAGGAGGAAGAGCGGGATCTGCCGGTCGGTCTTCTCCTGGTAGGAGGCGTACGTCGGCCACGTGGCGACGGCGTGCTCCCACCAGTCGGCGCGCTCGTCGCCCTCCAGGATGCGTGCCTTGTAGAGGTGCCGCTCCGCGCCGTCCTGCAGTTCGACCTCGGGGTGGGCGACGAAGTTGTAGTACCACTCGGGGTTGTCCGGGGCCCCGCCCTTGGAGGCGACCGCCAGGTAGGCGCCGTCCCGCTCCACCCGCATCACCGGGTTCTTGCGGAGGTTTCCCGACTTCGCGCCGACGGACGTGATGACGACGATCGGGTACTTCGTGCCGGGCAGCGTGTTGGCCCTCTCACCGCCGGTGGCCTCGTACTCCTCCACCTGCTTGCGCACCCACTCGGCCTTGCTCGGGACATAGGTTCCATTCAGTGCCATGCGCGCCACAACACCACGCCGGCTGTGCCTCTTCCACACCCGCACGGATAGCCTCCGCCACATGAGTGAGCGCAGCGAGCGAGACATCAGACGCAGCGTGCCCAGTGCCTCATGCGCGCACGGAGCGAAGCGAGTACGCGCATGAGTGCGATCGCGGGTGTGAGCGAGATCTTCGACCCCGAGGCCTGGGACGCCGTGCCCGGCTTCGACGACCTCACCGACCTGACCTACCACCGCGCCCGCGAGCACGGCACGGTCCGGATCGCCTTCGACCGGCCCGACGTGCTCAACGCGTTCCGGCCGCACACGGTCGACGAGCTGCTGCGCACGCTCGAGCACGCGCGCACGTCGGCCGACGTCGGCTGCGTGATCCTGACCGGCAACGGACCGAGCGCGAAGAACGGCAAGTGGGCCTTCTGCACGGGCGGTGACCAGCGCATCCGCGGCCGGGCCGGCTACCAGTACGAGGACACCTCCGCCGGCGCCGGCGACACCGGCGCGGAGGAGCCGAGCCCCATCGACAAGGCGAGGCTCGCCCGCCTCCACATCCTCGAGTGCCAGCGGCTGATCCGTTTCATGCCCAAGGTCGTCATCTGCGTCGTCCCCGGCTGGGCGGCCGGCGGCGGGCACAGCCTGCACGTCGTGGCCGACCTGACCCTCGCCAGCCGCGAGCACGCCCGCTTCAAGCAGACCGACGCCGACGTCGGCTCCTTCGACGGCGGCTACGGCTCGGCCTACCTCGCCCGCCAGGTCGGGCAGAAGTTCGCCCGCGAGATCTTCTTCCTCGCCGACGAGTACGACGCCGAGGACATGCACCGGATGGGTGCGGTCAACCGGGTCGTCGAGCACGCCGACCTCGAGAAGGTCGCCCTCGACTGGGGCCGGAAGATCAACGGCAAGTCGCCGACCGCCCAGCGGATGCTGAAGTACTCCTTCAACCTGCTCGACGACGGGCTCGTCGGCCAGCAGCTCTTCGCCGGGGAGACGACCCGCCTCGCATACATGACCGACGAGGCCCAGGAGGGACGCGACCAGTTCCTCGAGAAGCGCGAGCCCGACTGGTCGCCCTACCCCTGGTACTACTGAGCGAGGTCCCTCAGCTCGTCGCCAGGCTCGTGTTGTCGATCTCCGGGTAGTGCTTGCGGATGTTCACCTTGCGCTCGAGCTCGGCGATGATCGCGGGCGCGAAGTTCACCTCGTAGAGGCCGTGGGCGCTGCCGAGGCCGCCCGGGCTGAAGACGTTGATCTCCATCAGCTTGTCGCCGACGATGTCGAGGCCGACGAGGAACATCCCGTCGGCGACCAGCTTGGGGCGGACCACCTCGACCATCTCGAGCATGTCGTCGGTGACCTTGACCTTCTCGGCCTTGCCGCCGGCCGACATGTTGGAGCGGATGTCCTTGGTGGACGGCGTGCGCCGGAAGGCGGCGTACTCGCCGTCGACCATGAGCGGCTGGCCGTTCATCACGAACATCCGGACGTCACCCTTGGCCGCCTCGGGGAGGTACTCCTGGGCGACGACGTAGCCGTCGCGCGAGATGGCCTCGATGATCTGCTTGAGGTTGGGCGCCTCCTTGCGGTCGACGAGGAACACGCCCGCGCCCCCGGACCCCTGCAGCGGCTTGAGGACCGCCTTGCCGCCGAGGTCGGAGATGAACTCCTCGATCATGTCCTCGTCGCGCGAGATCAGGGTGCGGGGGCGGACGATCTCGGGGAAGTGCTGGAAGTACGCCTTCGACAGCGCGTTGGCGAGGCTCGTCGGGTCGTTGACCACGAGCACCCCGCTCGAGGCGATCAGCTGCCCGAACGCCACGCCCGCGTTGTTGCGCCACGGGTCGGTCTCGGCGTCGTCGGCGGGGTCGTTGCGCAGCATCACCACGTCGAACTCGTCCATCCCGATGAGCTGCTCCACGTCGGGTTTCTGCACGTCGGCGAGGTGGCGCTCGAGGGAGCGGTACGACTTGGCGTGGCCGGCGCGCGCCTTGGTGCTCAACGACCCGTCGGGCTCGTAGGCGAAGTCGCCGATGCCCATGTACCAGGCCTCGTGGCCCATCTCCTTCGCGGCCAGCGCGAGGCGGTTGGTCGTGTACTCCGCCTTCTCCGTCTCGATGTCGTTGACGACGAATCCGATCTTCATGCGGGTCCCTCCAGGAGTGTGCTGAGATCTTCGGTGCCGGCCGCGCGGGCGAGGTTGTCGTGCGTGGCCGGGTCGTGCAGGTATCGGGGCAGGACGCGGGGCGGTCGCAGCAGGCCGCGGGACTCGAGGTCGCCGATCAGCGGCAGGTCGCGGAGCGAGAACTTGCCGAGCCACAGCCGGTCGAGCGAGCCGCCCGAGCCGAGGTGCTCGAGCAGCTCGACGAGCCCGCGCAGGTAGATCGCGTCCTTGGTCATCCCACCGGAGCGGTAGACCCGCATCACGGTGGTCCACGCGCTGCCGCTGGGGAAGTCGTCGGCGACGAGCGCTTCGTGGGCCTCGGCGAACGTCGCCCCGGCGACGAGGCGGTGCACGGTGACGACCCGGCTCGCGAGCTGGCGCAGGCGGAAGGCGGTGAGGCCGCCGCAGGCGATCTCGGCGAGGACGGCGAGACCCTCCTGCGTCTCGTCGTAGCCGGCGAGACCCACGCCCATCACCTTGATGGGCTGGCGGCTGCCGTTGGCCTGTGTCACCAGGTGCGTGCCGACCTCGTGGTGCAGCAGCGCCTGCGCACGCGCCTGCTGGACCTTGGTCTCCGGGCCGATCAGGAGCACGTCGCCCGAGACCATCACGCCGTTGACGTCGGACCGGATCTCGGCGTGCATGTCGAGGTCGGGGTCCTGGTCGCGGTAGCGCGCGATCTCGGCCTCGGCGAGCTCGAGGAACGCCTCGGCGTCGAGCGCCTCGTCGGTGGGCTCGGTGCGGGTGATGCCGGCGAGCAGCGCCTCGGCCTGCGTGCGCAGCGACGGCGACACCCCGCCGTACAGCTCCACGCTCAACGGCAGGAAGTCCTCGGTGTCGCGCGCCTCCAGCATGTCGAGCTGCAGCTCCATCTCGCGGTGCTTGGCGCGCAGGAGCTGGCCGAGGACCGGGTCCTCGACGGCGGCGAGGTCGATGTCGTCGAGCTCGGCGCGCACGACGGCCGGGTCGGTCTCGAGCTCGCGGTAGGTGAACGGCGGCTCCGGCTCGCGACCCGCCAGGAAGTCCTCGCGCAGGTCGTCGGCGTCGACGGGCGTGATGTCGAGCAGGAAGCGGAAGCTCTGGGCGAGCAGCGCCAGACGGTGGTCGACGGCCAGGTCGGCGGCGCTGAGCCCGTCGCCCGGCCGCGCTGGGTCGTCGCCCTCGGTCACCGCAGCTTCTCGAGCTCGATGTGCAGGCCCGGCAGCGCCGCGGCGAGCCCGACCTGCGCGCGGCGGAAGCGGTCGGCGTGCAGCTCGCCGGTCCACTCGTCCATGAAGGTCTTCTTGAACTCGAGCGCCAGCACGCATCCCACCCGCGGGTAGCGGTCGTGGACCCACCAGGCGAGGTTGCGGCCCTCGAAGGCGACGTTCTCGCGCGCATCGATCGGCCCGCAGCCGAGCGAGGTGTCACGCAGGTCGCCGACGAACCGCTCCACGAGCGGGCCGAAGAGGTCGTCGTCGACGCTGCCGGTCCCGACGTTGACCTCGGGGTTCTCCGACGCCGGCGCCGGCGGCTCGTCGGCTCCGTCGCGCCGGTGGTTGTATGAGTGGACGTCGAGCAGGACGAACGGGCCGCGCTCCGCCAGCGCGTCGAGCCGTGGCGCGAGGGCGTCGTAGAACGCGTCGTAGGTCTCCAGGCTGCCGTGGAAGAGCTCGTCGGAGAGCTCGCCGTCGCGCCACACGTCGAGCCCCCAGCAGTCGTCGGGCTTGCGGTAGACCGCCTCACGCCGGGGCCGGTTCAGGTCGGCCTCGAAGCGGGATCGGTTGGTCACCACCCGGTCGGGGACGACGGCGGCGAGCCGGTCGGTGTACGGGTCCTCCTCGCGGAAGCGCTCGGCCTCGTCGAGCACCATCGCCTCGGCGATCTCGGGCCGCAGCTGGTGACCCGCGTGCACCGAGGTCGCCACGACCGGACCGTCCCACTCACCGACGAACGCGACAGCGTCCGACGTCCCTCCCACGTCAGTCATGGCGGCCTGTCTACCCGAGTGGGCACCTCACCTCCACCCGACCCGCACCCCTACGGGTGGTCGGCTGGTAGGACTGGGGCCATGCGGATCGTCGTGCTGACCGGTGCCGGGATCTCCGCCGAGAGCGGTCTCACCACGTTCCGCGACGCGGGTGGGCTGTGGGAGGGGCACGACCCGATGCAGGTCGCCACGCCGGAGGCGTACGCCGACGACCCGGGCCTCGTGCAGCGGTTCTACGACGCGCGGCGGGCGGGCCTGTCCGGGGTCGAGCCCAACGCCGCGCACCACGCGCTCGTACGCCTCGAGGACGCCCTCGGCGACGACCTGCTGGTCGTGACCCAGAACGTCGACGACCTCCACGAGCGCGCCGGCTCCCGGCGGGTGCACCACATCCACGGGCGGCTGCGGTCCGCCTGGTGCACGGGCTGCGACGAGCGGCACGAGTGGCACGGCCCGCTCGCCGAGGCGCCGGCCTGCCCCGCGTGCGGGAGGCCAGCACTGCGGCCCGACATCGTGTGGTTCGGCGAGATCCCCTACGGCATGGACCTCGTCGAGGAGGCGCTGGAGGAGTGCGACCTGTTCGTGTCGATCGGCACCTCGGGCGTCGTCTACCCGGCTGCGGCGTTCGTCCACTGGGCCCGCGGCGCGACGCTCGAGCTCAACCTCGAGCCCAGCGCCGGCGCCACCGACTTCGCCGAGTCCCGGCAGGGGCCGGCCACCCGCCTCGTGCCCGCGTGGGTCGAGGAGCTGCTCGGCTGACTTCCCCGTTCGCCTGCGCCGCTGGGCGGGCCGTGGTGTGATCGTCCGGCTCAGGACGAGGGGACACCATGCGAACGATCCACGCCGTGGCGGCGGCCGTCACGCTGACCGCACTCAGTGGCTGCAGCGTCTACGACGACCTGACCACCAGCGACTTCGCCAAGCAGGACGGCGAGGCGATCATCGCTGCCGCCGGCGACGCGATGCAGGACGTGTCGAGCCTGCGGATGACCGGCCAGGTCCGCGACAAGGGCGAGCAGTACTTCGTCGACCTCAGCCTCGACCGCGACGACCGCTGCACCGGGACCCTCCGGATCGGCGGCAGCCACCTCGACGTACGCCGCATCGGTGACCGCGCGTGGGTCAAGGGCGAGGCCGGCGCGTTCAACCGCCTGGGCGGCGGCCGGCTCCACCGGACGGCGCTCCAGCGACTGAGCCGCTCGTGGCTCCCGGTCGAGGGCAAGGCTGCCGCGTCCCTCTGCGACTTCGACAAGCTGCTGAAGACCTTCCGGGTCGTCGACTTCGACGGGCCGGGGGGCGACAGCGAGGACGTCCCCACCACCGTCGGCGAGGAGAGCAGCGTCGACGGGCAGACGGTGGTCCAGCTCAGCGCGTCGCCGGGCGGAGCGCACGACGAGATGGTCTGGGTGCGCAGCGAGGCTCCCCACCACGTGATGAGGATCGAGTCCACGGCCACCCAGGACGGCGGCACCCTCGCGTTCTCCGAGTTCGACCAGGACGTCGAGGTGGAGGCCCCAGCCCGCAAGGACGTCCTGCGTCCCTGACGCCGTCAGGTCCCTGCGTCGCCCCGGGGCACGAACGGCCGGAAGTGCAGGCGGACGCGGGTGCCGCGACCGAGGGTCGACTCGACCTCGATGCTGCCGCCGTGGCGGTGCATGATCTCCCGCACGATGCCGAGCCCGAGGCCCGTCCCGGGCCGCATGAGCGCCGCCTCGTTGGTCGAGCGGAACAGCGGGGCGAAGAGGTTGGCCTGGTCGGCCTCGGAGATGCCGAGCCCCTCGTCGTCGCACGCGAACGACAGCCCGCCGTCGGGCCGGCGCTCCACGCCGATCCACACCTCGTGACCGGCGTCGGAGTACTTCACCGCGTTGTCCACGAGGTTGGAGACGGCGCTGGCGATCTCCCGCGGGTCGCCCAGGACGACGGCCTCGTCGAGGTCGCCGACGAGGTGCAGCGTGATGCCCGAGCGCTCGGCCACGGCGGCCATCGCCGCGAGCGTCTCCTCGACGACCTGCACGAGGTCGACCTGCTGCATGGCCGGGGGCTGCTGCGGGTCGCTCACCTGCGACAGCATCGACAGCCCCTGCAGCAGGTCGCCCAGCCGCTCGCTCGCGCGCAGGATGGCCTGGGCGCGCCTCTGGTCGCGCTCCTCGATGGTCCTGCTCGTCGCGAGGAACTCGGCGTTGGCGGCGATGACCGTCATCGGGTTGTTGATCTCGTGGGTCAGCTCGCGGAGGAACCAGTGCCGCGCGACCTCGAGCTCGCGCAGCTCCTCCAGCAGGCGGCGCTCGCGCTGGGTCGCCCGGGCGTTGGCGATCGCACGGCCCAGGTCGTGGCCGAGCTCCAGCGCCGCGACGCCCTCGCCGTCGGTCCAGCGGCGCGACCCGGTGCGCCGCGCGCACATGAGCATGCCGAGCACCTCGTCGTCGACGCCCACCGGCGCGACGACGACGGCCTCGAAGCCGACCTTGTCGAGGGCCGTCGTGAACCAGTCGGCGTACGCCGCGAGGTCGGGGTCGCCCCACACGTGCCCGGGCTCGATGATGAGGACCCGCTGGTGGGCCCACGCACGCGCGGCCGCCTCGTCGAGGGCTCGCCGGACGTCCGGTGCGATCCGGAGGCCGAGGCTGTCGGTGGCGTCGGCGTCCTCGTCGAGGAAGACCCGGATCTCCAGCTCGTCGACGGACAGCGCCCCGAGCAGGGTCGAGCGCGCCTCGCGGAGCAGGTGGTTGACGTCGTGGCGGGCGGGGTTCGAGCGCGCGAGCCGGCGGGTGGCCCGGATGACCCGCATGTGGTCGGCGTACTCCTCGCGCTCCACGACCGTGAGGACCGAGCGCAGGATCGTGGCGAGCTCGTCGCTGATCTCGAGGATCCGTGCGGCGTCGGGTCGGGCGAGGTCGTCCGGGACGTCGAGGTAGAGCAGCGCTCGCAGGTCGCCCCGCTCGTCGGAGATCCGGGCGACGAGCATGTCCATCGGGTGCCAGTCGCCCGGCACGCCGGTAGCGGCGACGTCGGGGACGACGACGACGCCGTCGATGCGCTCGCGGATCTCCTCGGTCAGGGACTCGTTCGGGATCCAGAGGAAGTGGCCGTGCTCCTCGCCCTGGGCGAAGACGAGCTGCATGTCGGACAGTCGCGACGCCGTGCCGAGGCGCTCCTCGGCGCTGGACGGGTCGCCGTGGATCGCGACGAACTCGAGCAGGCCCTTGGGACGGACCACCTCGATGGCGCAGACGCGGAAGCCCGCGCGGGTGGCGGCGTCACGGGCCAGGGCGTGCATCAGCGCGCGCGCCCGCGCGTCGCCCCAGCTGAGGTCGCGCGTCCTGCGCTCCCCGGTCCGCACCTGCTCCATGGCGTTTCGCCCTCCCCACCGCCACTTGGATCGTAGGCGCGCAGCGGGGGGCGCCGGACCGTTTTCGCCGGTTGTGGCCCGCGCTGTAGACGAACTGTTCCCGTCCGACGACGTGTCAGCGCGGTGCGCGCGTGCCCCCGACGGGCAGCCAGACGGTGAAGGTCGTCCCCTCGCCGAGCACCGACTCGACCTCGACGGTCCCGTCGTGCCCGGTCACGACCCGCTCGATGATCGCCAGGCCCAGACCGGTCCCCGGGCGCTTGCGCGCCTCGGGGCTGCTCGAGCGGAAGAAGGGCGCGAAGACCTTGTCGACCTCGTCGGCAGCGATCCCGATGCCGGTGTCGGTGCACGTGATCAGGACGCCGGCAACCCCGTCCACCGACCCCTGCTCGACGCCCATCGCGACCCGTCCTCCCTCGGGGGTGTACTTCACGCCGTTGGCCAGCAGGTTCGACACCATCCGCTGCAGCCCGGCCGGATCGCCGGTCACGACCAGGCCGTCCGCCACGACGGTCGTCATCTCGACGCCGGCCCGCGACGCGGTGGGGGCGAGGAAGTCGCTGGTCTCCTGGACCAGCGCCGACAGGTCCACCTCGCCCGTCGCGGCGGCTCCGTCGGGGTCGCTGACCGAGGCCAGGGTCATCAGGTCCGCGACCATGTCCTCGATGCGGCGCGCCGCCCGGTCGAGCGCCTCGAGCGAGTGGGTCGACTCCTCCGAGTGCGTCTCGAGGCCCAGCAGCTCGAGGTGCGAGAACAGGACGCTGACGGGGTTGCGCAGCTCGTGGGCGAGCGTGAGGACCATGTCGCGGCGGTAGTCGCTCACGGCACGGAGTTCGGCGTGGAGCGTTCGCTCGCGCTCCACCAGGCGCGCCTCGAGCAGCAGCCGGGCGAGGTCGGAGGCGACCGTCGTGGCCGCGTTGATCTCGGAGGCGTTCCAGCGCGGCGCGTCCGGCGCCCGCCCCATCGACAGCGTGCCGAGGTACTCCTCCCCGGCGCCGATCGGCACCAGCAGCCCCGATCCGAGATCGTGCGTGTCGAGCAGGCGGGTGAGCGACGGCGGGGTCGCGATGGACTCCTCCTGCATGCTCCAGGTCCGCTGGCGCTCGACGACGACGTGCCCGCGCCGCTCCCACTGCGCGCGCATGAGCTCCGTCACGAGGGGCTGGTCCTCCTCGATCCCGGCGACCTCGGACCCGACCGCGATCACGTCGACGGTCGCCACGTCCATCGCCTCGACCATCGCGGTCGACAGCTCGCTCAGCAGCTCCTGCACCCCCAGCCCCGGTCGTACGCTCTCGATCGCGCGCCGCGCCTGGGCGACCATCCGCACCTGCTCGCCGTAGAGCTCGCGCTCGACGATGCTGATCACCGCGTCGAACAGCACCCCCGCCTCGGCGTTGACCGCCGCCACGCTCTCCGTCGTGGGACGCAGTCCCGACAGCGGCTCGTCGAGGTAGAGCAGCCCGCGCAGCTCGCCGTCCTCGTTGTGCAGCAGGCGCACCATCTGGTCGTCGGGGTCCCAGCCGTTGGGGAGCCCCGAGGCCGGCACGTCGGGCCGGTGGCCGAACTCGTCGAGCCACGCGCGGGTCTGCTCGTCGAGCCGCTCGCTCGGGATGTGCCGCCACCCGGCCATCTCGACGCCGAGCTGGTGGATGTGGTCGAGCTCGAGCGGCGAGGCCTGGCCCAGCATCTTGTCGCGCGCGGCGTCGTCGCCGGCGATCGCCACGAACTCGAGGTAGCCGTCGGGTCGCAGCGCCTCGATCGCCACCACCTTGTGGTGCGTGCGCTTCGCGAGGTCCTCCGCGATGGCGTGCAGCACGGCGCGTTGGGCCTCGTTGCCCCACGCGCGTCCCCGCGGGCGTACCCACAGCCCGTCGTCGTCCATCACCGCTCCTCCCCCGTCCCGAGCCCGACGACCGCGACGTTACTTCGGATCCGGGCGGCCCGGACCCTCTTCCGGGTGATGGGGACGACTTGGTGACTCGCGGGTAACATAGCCCCATGAAGCGCGACATCTACGACGAGGACCACGAGGCGTTCCGCGCCTCGGTCAAGCAGTTCCTGGACCGAGAAGTCACCCCCCACCTCGAGACGTACGCCGGCAACCACGGCCTGGACCGCGACTTCTGGCTCGCCGCCGGCAAGCAGGGCTTCCTCGGCCTCGAGATCCCGGAGGAGTACGGCGGCTCGGATGCGGGCGACTACCGCTTCAACGCCGTCCTCACCGAGGAGCTCGCCAAGGTCAACATGACCCTCCCGAGCTGCGTCGGCATCCACGCCGACATCACGGTCCCCTACCTCGTCCACCTCACCGACGACGCGCAGAAGGCACGCTGGCTGCCGCGGGCCGCGACCGGCGAGCTCGTCACCGCCATCGGCATGACCGAGCCCGGCGGCGGCTCCGACCTGGCCAACCTCCGGACCACCGCCGTCCGCGACGGTGACGACTGGGTGATCAACGGCTCGAAGACCTTCATCACCAACGGCGGCTCGGCCGACCTGGTCCTCGTCGCCGCCCGCACCAGCCCGGAGAAGAAGGCCAAGGGCATCTCGCTGTTCGCCGTCGACACCACGCTGGAGGGCTTCAGCGTCGGCCGGGTGCTCGACAAGGTCGGCCAGGACGACTCCGACACCGCCGAGCTGTCCTTCGAGGACGTGCGGGTCAGCAACGACGACCTCGTGGGCCCGCTCGACACGGGCTTCATCTCGATGATGCAGTTCCTCCCGCAGGAGCGCCTCGGTTCGGCGATCACCAACCTCGCGCACGCCAAGCAGATCCTCGAGGAGACGGTCCAGTACGCCAAGGACCGGCAGGCCTTCGGCCGGCCCATCGGGTCGTTCCAGAACACGCAGTTCCTGCTCGCCGACCTCGTCACCCGCGTCGACGTCACCCAGGCGTTCGTCGACCAGTGCGTCGTCGCGCACACCAGGAAGGAGCTGACGCCGGTCGACGCGGCGAAGGCCAAGTGGTGGACCTCGCAGGTCCAGAACGACGTGCTCGACCACTGCGTGCAGGTGCACGGCGGCTACGGCTACATGAACGAGTACCGCGTCGCTCGCGCCTGGCGCGACGCCCGCGTCACCAAGATCTGGGCGGGCTCCAACGAGATCATGAAGATGCTGATCGGCCGCGACCTGGGCCTGTGACCCGGATGTTCGTGGCGGCGGTGCCGCCGGAGGAGGCCGTCGCCCACCTGGACGAGTTCCTGGCGGTGCGCCGCGACGCCGCGTCGTACCGCTGGACCGTGCCGGAGCAGTGGCACCTCACCCTCGCCTTCGCCGAGGACGTGCCCGACCGCTCGCTCGACGACCTCGAGGCGCGTCTCGAGCGGGCGGCGCGGAAGCGACGTCCCGTCCGGCTGCGGCTGGCCGGCGGCGGTGCCTTCCCGCACCCCGACCGGGCGCGGGTGCTCTTCGCGCGGCTCGACGCGGACGAGGGCGGCCGCACCGAGCTCGACCGGCTCGCGACCGGTTGTCGTACGGCGCTGGCGAAGGCCGGCGCGCGGGTCGACGGGCAGCGCTTCCGCGCGCACCTCACCCTCGCCCGGCTCGGACAGCCCGACAACGTGACGTCGTGGGTGCGCCTCCTCGACGGCTACGAGGGCCCGGAGTGGGAGCTCGACGAGGTCGCGCTCGTGGCGTCGTACCTCGGCGAGGGTCCTCGCCGCCGGCCGCGCCACGAGGTGGTCGGGACGTACGCGCTCGGCTGACCTCCGACGGCGCGCAGCCAAGGCTCACCTTCGTTGCACGGCCCGCGGCTGCGAGCGACGATCAGGGGGTGAGCATGGAGATCGGGACCGACGAGGACCCCAGGCACTTCCACGACGACCTCGGGGACAACGTCGGCACGCGGCTCAACTGGCTGCGGGCGGCCGTGCTCGGCGCCAACGACGGCATCGTGTCCACCGCCGGCGTCGTGATGGGCGTGGCCGGTGCCACCGACGACAGCAGCGCGATCGTCATCGCCGGCATCGCGGCGCTGACCGCGGGAGCCCTGAGCATGGGCGCCGGCGAGTACGTCTCGGTCAGCACGCAGCGGGACTCGGAGAAGTCGATCCTCGACCTCGAGGCCGCGGAGCTGAGGCAGATGCCGCAGACCGAGGAGCGCGAGCTGGCCGCGATGTACGTCGAGAAGGGATTGTCGCCGGAGACCGCCGAGAAGGTCGCCCGCGAGCTCACCGAGCACGACGCGCTGCGGGCGCACGCCGACATCGAGTTCGGCATCGACCCCGACAACCTGACCAACCCGTGGCACGCCGCGTGGGCGTCGATGCTCGCCTTCACCATCGGCGCGCTGCTGCCGCTGCTGATCGTGGCGTTCGTGCCCTCCGACGTCCGGGTGCTGGTGACCGTCCTCAGCGTGGTCGCCGCCCTGGCGCTGACCGGCTTCGTGAGCGCGCGCATCGGCTACAGCCCGCGCCTGCCGGCAGTCGTGCGCAACGTGTCCGGCGGCCTGCTGGCGATGAGCGTCACCTACCTGATCGGCACGCTCGCCGGCACCCAGCTCTGACAGCCCCCTCTGCCTCGGCGCCCTATCTGCGTCGGTGGAACCTCACGTCGCCGCTCGGCAGGCGCTCGGCGACGTAGTCGGCGTCGTGGGCCCGGTGGTGATGGTGGGCGCAGAGCAGCACGGCGTTGTCGACGTCGGTCAGACCGCCCTGGAGCCACGGCAGCCAGTGGTGGGCCTCGGCCCAGGTGCCCGGAACGTCACACCCCACCCCACGGCAGGTCCTGTCGCGCAGCAAGAGAGCCCGCCGCTGGGCAGCGCTGAACAGTCGCTGGGCGCGCCCGAGGTCGAGGATCTCGGACCTGCCGCCGAGCACGGCGGGCAGGATCCGTGCGTTGCACGCGAGCCGGCGCGCCTCCCCAGCGGTGATCCGCTCGCCGGCGCACGGGTCGCCGTGCGGGTCGGCCGGCACCGTGCCCGCCCCGAGGACGTCCGCCGCACCGAGCTCGGACACCAGCGTCTCGAGCGAGATGGTCACCACCACGGTGGTCGCGTCGCCGCCGTGGACGGGCAGGCGCCGCGGGTCGAGGCACTCGAGCAGCTGGCAGAAGGCCTCACCGAGACGGCGGGGGTAGGGCAGCCGCGGAACCGGGTCGAGAAGCGTCCCGGCCGGCTCGCCGAGGGCGGTCGAGCCCGCGTCGCGCCGCGGGTTGGCGTAGGCCTCGAGGTAGGTGGCAAAGCGCGTGGCGACCGCGTCGGGCAGACGGCCCGAGACCCGCGTGGTGCCGTCGCCGAGGCGACGGAGCACCAGCCTGGTGCGGCGGCGACCCTCTGCCTCCAAGGCGGCCAGGCGCTTGCTCTCGACCTCGTCCACCACCTCGGGTGCCACGACTTCGAGGACGTGGCGCCCGACCTGCGCCAGCTGCTTCGGGGCCAGCCGCCGAGCGTGCTCGACCAGCAGGGCCTCGGCCTGCTCCAGCAGCTCGCCCGGCACGGAGTCGGGCAGGTCCTCGAGCGATCGGACGATCACACGCGCCTGGGCGGTGTTGACCCGGCCCTCGCGGAGGGCGGCCCCGACAACGCTCCACCGCCGGTCGAGCGCGGTCGCGAGCCGGAGGTCGGCGCGCGCGTCCTCGAACCGCGTGTGGGTGGCGTCGGCGTACCAGCCGGCCGCGTCGCGCGCCCCGACCTCGGTCGCGACGTCACCGGCCTCGACGAGCACGCGCATCCGCAGCTCGGCCACCCGCGACTCGACGCGCGCCAGCTCGCGCAGCGCATCCGCCTTCTCAGCGGCCGACATGAAGAGCGGGTTGGCATCCGCGACGTCCTTCAGCACGACGTCCATCGCCGTGGCCGCAGCCAGGATCGGATGGGACATCTGCGGCCTCCTCTCGACGACGTCGTTGCGCACGCGCAACTCATTGACGGTCGTCGCTCCTGGAGGCCGGCCCAGCCGGACACTTACGTCCCTCGCAACTCGCCCACCCAGCCACCGTCCGGGTCGCCGACCCTAGAACGATGGACTGTCTGAGGCGTGCGATCAGGTTACCCGCTTCGGTGGTCTATTCGCAAGGGTGTTCGAACGTTCGTTTCGGCGGTGTGCCGCTCTTCCCGAGGCACTTCGAGGTCGCCTCGGGTAGAAAATCACCATGAAGAAGATTGCGATTGAGTTCGGCGGAAACGTTGTTGATGCGCGGGCGCTGGCCAGGGCGGTGGCCTACGTCTTCGAGGCAAGTCGCGTCGAGGGCGGCTCGACCTACATCGAGGGGTTCTCGATGAACCCGTCGGATAAGTGGCACTCCGGTGACCCCAGGATCACAATCGTCCAGAAGTAGCGGGGACTCGACCCACCGCAGCCCGCAACGCGGTTATTAGATGCCGAGCCAGGAGGGCTAACAGGAACCGGTCAAGTTTGCCTCGATTGCGCTGAACCGCTCGCGGCCCCGGTGAGTACCTGATACTTGTGAGGGTGCGGCGTCATAGCCCAGCCGCCCAGGACTTTAAGGACTCCGAGATGCGACGAGTTAGGTCCCTACTCGCCATAGCGGTTGCCACCGCCCTCGGAGGGCTCGGGACGGGCCTCACGGTCAGCTCAGCGAGTGCCGCAAACTCATCTGACTGCTTGTCGCTGGCAGAGTGGTCTCAGATAGCACCCGTGTATGGCGGTCCTGGCACCACCTACGATCAGATCGTTAGCTTCGCTGGCGCCCCGGTTGAGCAGGCGGGGGTCACCTACAACAGCGACGGCACGCAGGAGTTCGACGCGAATTTCGCGCAGTGTGACCCGAACGGAGTTCGGTCGCCCGATTCGTCCGTCTTCTTCGTGTTCGACACCGACTACGGCTACAACAGTGCGACCGGCGCCACGCAGATCGGTCCGTTCAAGGCACGGTACAAGGGATCGTGGGAGCCAGTGGACGTGGTCATCACGCCAACGATGGCCGCCAAAGACCCTTCGTATTGCAGCGTCGAGGAATTTCAATCGCTGAAAAAGAGGATGACGCTCGCCAGAGTGGCCAAAATTCTCGACGGGCGCGGCAGACGTACTGACCGCTACTCGAGATTCGAGTCTCGGCGATACGGGAAGGTCTCCACCTCAAGTGGAACAGTGCAGTACTGCGAGGTGACCTTCCGTGACGGGCGACTGCTCCGGAAGGACCGGACGGCCTACTAGCGGCGCAACGTCGCGCCTCCAACGCTACGCAGCGCGATGTCGCTCCCCGGACGGTAGCGGCGGTTCGCAGCGCCTTTCACGACACGCCCACCCGGGCGGAGAGGGCCACATTCCCCTGGAGGGATCAACCTCGCAGGGTGACCGAAGGTTCCGAGCACGCCAAGCGCCAGGGGCCCACTCAGCAATCAACCCCGCGAAACGGCGGGCCCGGTCGAGCCCCGCAGCACCAGTTCGGGGGCGAAGAGGTACTCGCGCGACGCGACGGGGTCGCCAGAGATGGCGTCCGCGAGCGCCGCGACGGCCGTGGCACCCATCTGGGCGACCGGCTGGCGGACCGTGGTGAGCGGCGGGTCCAGGAAGGCCACGAGCGGGGAGTCGTCGAAGCCGACGACCGAGACGTCGTGGGGGACGTCGAGGCCGGCGGCCCGCGCGGCCCGGATGGCGCCGATCGCCATCATGTCGGACCCACAGACGACGGCCGTGGCGCCCTGCTCGAGCAGCTGCTCCGTGGCGGCTGCGCCCCCCTCGACGGAGAAGATGGTCTCGGCGATCCACGAGCGAGCCTCCTTCGCGGGCAGGCCCAGGAGGGACTCCAGCGCGGCGACGAAGCCCTCGTGCTTGCGGGCCGAGGGCATGAACCGCGACGGGCCGATCGCCAGGCCGATGCGCCGGTGACCGAGGTGGGCGAGGTGGGCCACGGCGATGTCCATCGCGACCCGGTCGTCGGCCGACACGAACGGCGCCGGGATGCCGGCGACGTAGCCGTTGACGAAGACCACGGGAAGTCCGCGGTCGAGCAGCATGTGGTAGCGCTCGTGGTCGGCCCGGGTGTCGGCGTGCTTGCCGGAGACGAAGATGATCCCCGCGACGCCGTGGTCGAGGAGCGACTCGACGTACTCGTCCTCCGACAGGCTGCCGGGCGACTGGGTGCACAGCACCGGGGTGAACCTGCGGCGCGCCAGCGCGTCCTCGATGACCTGCGCGAACGCCGGGAAGATCGGGTTCTCCAGCTCCGGCACCACGAGGCCCACGAGGCCCGCACTGCGCTGCCGCAGGTGCGTCGGCCGCTCGTAGCCCAGGACGTCGAGCGCGGTGATGACCGACTGCCGGGTGCCCTCGCTGACGCCCGGCTTGCTGTTGAGGACGCGACTCACGGTCGCCTCGCTGACACCTGCCTCGAGGGCGATCTGGGACAGCGTGGCCATGCCGGAATGTAAGCAGCCTTTCAATTACGTTGCAAGGTCTTTCAGATCCTGCATGTTCTTGCTAGCCTCCGGTGACCGTCATCACAAGCGCCCTCCCCCGGGCGCGCTTTTCATGGGAGTACATCGATGCGCCGATTCAAGGCCGGCTCCGCCGGGATCGCCGTCGCCGCCCTCGCCCTCACGCTCGCAGCGTGCGGTAGCGACGGCGGGGACTCGGACAGCAGCACGGACAGCGAGAGCGACAGCACCAGCTCGGGCGACCTCAGCGCCGAGCTCACCTGGTGGGACACCTCCGACCCGACCAACGAGGGGCCGGCGTTCAAGCAGCTCATCGAGAAGTTCAACGAGGAGTACCCGGACGTCAAGATCAACTACCAGTCGGTCGACTTCGGTAGTGCCCAGAACGACTTCAAGACCGCGGCCAAGGCCGGGAAGGGTGCCCCGGACATCCTGCGCGCCGAGGTCGCCTGGGTGCCCGAGTTCGCTTCGCTCGGCTACCTGTACGCGCTGGACGACACCGAGCTGCTCGACAACAACTTCCTCGAGACCCCGCTCTCGAGCAACGTCTACGAGGGCAAGACCTACGGCGTCCCGCAGGTCACCGACACCCTCGGCCTGATGTACAACAAGGCCCTCTTCGAGAAGGCCGGTCTCGACCCGGAGAACCCGCCGACCACGTGGGACGAGGTCAAGACCGCTGCCGAGGCGCTGAAGTCGAAGGCGAAGGTGGACGGCATCTACGTCAACGCCGCCGGCTACTTCATGCTGCCCTTCATCTACGGCGAGGGTGGCGACATCGTCGACGCCGACGCCGAGCAGATCCTGATCAACTCTCCTGAGGCGGTCACGGGCATCCAGACCGCGGTCGACCTGGTCAAGAGCGGCGCCGCTCCCAAGCCCGACGCCGCGGACTCCTACGGCACGATGATGACCCTCTTCAAGGAGGGCAAGGTCGGCATGATCGTCAACGGCCCGTGGGAGGTCGCCAACATCGAGTCCGACCCGAAGTTCGGCGGGTTCGAGAACCTCGGCATCTCGGCGGTCCCCGCCGGCTCCGCCGAGGCCGGCGCTCCGGTCGGTGGCCACAACTACGTGGTCTACTCCGGCATGGACGACGCCAAGGCCGAGGCCGCGATCGCCTTCGTGAAGTTCATGAGCTCCGCCGAGTCCGAGGCCTTCATCGCCGACGAGCTCGGCCTGCTCCCGGGCAACGCCGACGCCTACGACCTCATCGGTGACAACGCCAAGGTCACCGCGTGGAAGGGCGCGCTCGACGCCGCCAAGCCGCGTCCGTGGATCCCCGAGGGTGGCCAGTTCTTCGCACCGCTCGACACCATGGCGACCGAGGTGATGGTCGAGGGCGTCGACCCGCAGAAGGCGCTCGACGAGGCGGCTGCCACCCTCAAGTCGGACGTCGTCCCGGACTACTCCGAGTGACGACCGACTAGCACCACCCACACGCACCACCCACGCGCCGGGGGCCGGACCACCGGTCAAGGCCCCCGGCGCGTTCATCTTCTGCCACATTGCTGTGAGGCGCCACGCGCCGTACGACGAGGAGCGTCCATGACCGCCACCGCGCCCGCGCTGGCCGACGAGAAGCGACCGACGCCCGACAAGCCCCGCGGCCGACTGCGACGGACCTACGACCGCAGCTGGTTCGCCTGGGCGATGGTCATCCCCACCGTGGTGGTGCTGGGCGTGCTCGTCCTGTTCCCGCTCGTCCAGGGCGTCTACCAGTCGTTCACGAACCTCAACGAGGCCAACCAGTCCTCGGAGATCTGCACCAAGACGCTGGGCGGCGGCGAGGAGTGCCGGCCCAACCCGAAGCAGCAGAAGTTCGTCGGGCTCGAGAACTACAAGCGGATCCTCACCGGGGAGACCGGGAAGTTCTGGCTGCAGTTCACCAACACCATCGTGTGGACGGTCTCGTGCGTGTTCTTCCACTACACGATCGGTCTCGGCCTGGCGGTGATGCTCAACCGGAAGTTCAAGGGACGAGGGCTCTACCGCGTGCTGCTCATCGTCCCGTGGGCCGTCCCTGCCTTCGTCTCCGCCTTTGCGTGGCGGTTCCTCTTCAACCAGAACTTCGGCCTGATCAACGCGGTGATCCGCAGCGTCGGCCTCGACCCGGTCGAGTGGTTCGCCCACCGGTGGACGGCCCTGTTCACCGCGATCGTGACCAACATCTGGCTCGGCGTCCCCTTCATGATGGTCGCGATCCTCGGTGGCCTGCAGTCCATCGACGGCGACGTCTACGAGGCCGCCGAGATGGACGGGGCGAGCGCGTGGCAGCGGTTCCGTCACATCACGATGCCGGGCCTGCGCCCGGTGTCCGCGACCGTCATCCTTCTGGGCACGATCTGGACGTTCAACATGTTCCCGATCATCTTCTTCGTCACCGGTGGCGAGCCGGCCGGCAAGTCCGAGATCCTCGTGACCGGCGCCTTCCGGGCCGCCTTCGAGGGGTTGCGGAACTACTCGCTCGCCGCTAGCTACGGAGTGATCATCCTGTCGCTGCTGATCGTGTTCGCCTCTGTCTACCGCCGAGTGATGAAGACCCAGGGAGAGGTGTTCTGATGGGTGAGATCCTGCCGGTCGCGGCCATCGATGCGGCCCATGTCGAGGGCGCGCTGCCACGGGACGAGCGACGCGGGCCGGTCACGCGGCGTCGCGAGCGCAGCATCCTGGCCTCCGTCGCACTCCACGGCACCCTGATCGTCGCGGTGTTCATCGCGCTCTTCCCGGTGATCTGGGTCCTGCTGAGCTCGTTGAAGCCGCGCACCGAGATCGTGCGCTCCAACATCGAGCTGTTCAACAGCCCGACGCTGGACAACTACCGAGCGGTGCTCACCGAGACCAACTTCCCGACCTGGTTCCTGAACTCGGTGATCGTGGCCGGTTTCACCATGGTCATCGGCATCACGATGTCGGCCAGCGCCGGCTACGCGCTCGCGCGCTTCAACTTCGCGGGCAAGCGCGGGCTGATGTGGGTCTTCCTCATCACGCAGATGTTCCCGGTGGCGATCCTCATCGTGCCGATCTACACGATCATGGCGAACCTCGGTCTCATCGACACCAAGCTCAGCCTGATTATCGCCTACTGCTCGACCGCCGTGCCGTTCTGCGCGTGGATGATGAAGGGCTACTTCGAGACCATCCCGAAGGAGCTCGACGAGGCGGCCGCGCTGGACGGGCTCGGACCCTTCGCCACCTTCTACCGGGTGATCCTCCCCCTGGCGAAGCCCGGCATCGCCGTCACGGCGTTCTACACCTTCCTCACGGCGTGGGGCGAGGTCGCCTACGCGATCGCCTTCATCCAGACCGACAACAAGCTGACGCTCGGCGCCGGTCTCCAGCAGTTCGTGCCGCAGTTCAACCAGCGCTGGGAGCTGCTGACACCGGCCGCGATCCTGATCCTCATCCCCGCGGCGCTCGTCTTCTTCTTCGCCCAGCGCCACCTGGTCGCGGGGCTCACCGCCGGCGGCACCAAGGGCTGAGCGCCCGGGGCCGGCTAGCGGCGGGCGAGCTCGTCGGCCGAGAGGGCGGCGACGATCTCGTTGACCTTGTCCTTGGCGTCACCGAAGAGCATCTGGGTGTTGTCCTTGAAGAAGAGCGGGTTCTGAACGCCGGCGTAGCCGGTGGCCATCGACCGCTTGAAGACGATGACCTCGCGCGCGTTCCAGACCTCGAGCACGGGCATCCCGGCGATCGGCGAGCCCGGTTCCTCGAGGGCGGCCGGGTTGACCGTGTCGTTGGCGCCGATGACGAGGACGACGTCGGTGTCGGGGAAGTCGTCGTTGATCTCGTCCATCTCGAGCACGATGTCGTACGGCACCTTGGCCTCGGCGAGCAGCACGTTCATGTGGCCCGGCAGGCGCCCCGCGACGGGGTGGATGCCGAAGCGGACGTCCACGCCCCTCTCACGCAGCTTCTTCGTCATCTCCGCGACGGGGTACTGCGCCTGGGCGACGGCCATGCCGTAGCCGGGGGTGATCACCACGGAGGAGGCGTGGGCGAGCAGGTCGGCCACGTCGTCGGCCTGGATCTCGCGGTGCTCGCCGTAGTCGCGCGCCTCGCCGGAGACGGCGCCGTCGGAGCCGAAGCCGCCGGCGATGACGCTCACGAACGAGCGGTTCATCGCCCGGCACATGATGTAGCTGAGGATCGCACCCGACGAGCCGACGAGGGCGCCGGTGACGATCAGCAGGTCGTTGCCCAGCATGAAGCCCGCTGCGGCGGCCGCCCACCCGGAGTAGCTGTTGAGCATCGAGACGACGACAGGCATGTCGCCGCCGCCGATGGCGGCGACGAGGTGGAAGCCGAGGACGAGGGCGAGCACGGTCATGACGGCGAGCGGGGCCATGCCGACCCAGCCGTCGCTGAGCATGAACCACACCATCAGCACCGCCGACACCACCAGGATGGCCAGGTTGAGCAGGTGGCGTCCTGGCAGCACCAGCGGCGCTGACTTCATCCGGGCGCTGAGCTTGAGGTTGGCCACCACCGACCCGGTGAAGGTCACCGCACCGATGAAGACGCCGAGGAAGACCTCCGCGTTGTGGACCGCGTCGGACCCCAGCCCCACCTCGCTGTGTGCGGCGGCGACCTCGATGAAGGTGTTGTAGCCGACCAGCACGGCCGCGAGGCCGACGAAGCTGTGCATCATCGCGATCAGCTCGGGCATCCCGGTCATCTCGACTCCGCGGGCCAACCGGATGCCGATGGACGCGCCGACCGTTCCGGCGACCAGGATGATGACGAGCCCCACCACGACCGGCGTCTTGTCGACGACCAGGTCGTCGGTGAGGTAGTCGAGGACGAGCAGCAGGGTGGCGACGAGGGCGAGGCCCATGCCGGCCATGCCGAACGCGTTGCCACGGCGGGCCGTCTCGTGCTTGGACAGCCCGGCGAGCGCGAGGATGAACAGGAGCGCCGAGAGGATGTAGGCGCCGGCGACGAACGAGACCACTGGCTCAGCCCTTCTGGAACATGTTGAGCATCCGCCGGGTGACGAGGAAGCCACCGAAGACGTTGATGCTGGCGAGCAGGATGGCCACGCCGGCGATCACCTGGACCGCGACGTTGTCGATCGGGGCCTGCAGGATCGCGCCGACCACGATGATCCCGCTGATGGCGTTGGTGACGCTCATCAGCGGGGTGTGCAGCGCGTGGTGCACGTTTCCGATGACGTAGAAGCCGATCACGACCGCGAGCACGAAGACGGTGAGGCTCGGCAGGAAGCTCGGCGGCGCCAGGGTCGCGAGGGCGAGGAACACCACGGCGGCCAGCCCGGCGGCGTACAGCCTGCGGCGCGGGTCCGGAGGTGCGGACGGCTCCTTCTCGACGGGCAGCACCTGCGTCGCCTCCGCCGGTGCTGCCGAGACCTGCACGGGCGGCGGCGGCCACATGGTCGCCCCGTCGCGGGTCACGGTGATCCCTCGCTGGACGACGTCGTCCATGTCGAGGGTGAGGACGCCGTCCTTGGCGGGCGTGAGGAGCTTGAGCAGGTTCACGACGTTGGTGCCGTAGAGCTGGCTGGTCTGTGCGGCGAGGCGCCCCGCGAGGTCGGTGTAGCCGAGGACGGTGACGCCGTTGGCCGTCACCACCTTTTCGTCCTTGACGGTCGCCGCGACGTTGCCACCGTTGGCGGCGGCCATGTCCACCACGACCGAACCCGGGCGCATCGCCGCGACCGTCTCGGCGGTGACGAGCAGCGGCGCGGGCCGGCCGGGGATGAGCGCGGTGGTGATGACGATGTCGGCGGCGCGCGCCTCCTCGTCGTACATCGCGGCGGTGGCGGCCTCCTGCTCGGCGGTCATCTCCTTGGCGTAGCCGTCGGAGGAGACCTCCTGCTCCATGTCGACCGTGACGAACTCCGCGCCCATCGACTCAACCTGCTCGGCGACCTCGGGGCGTACGTCGAAGGCGCGCACGATCGCGCCCAGCGAGCCCGCCGCGCCGATGGCGGCGAGGCCGGCGACGCCGGCCCCGACGACGAAGACGCGGGCGGGGGGCACCTTGCCCGCGGCCGTGACCTGGCCGGTGAAGAGCCGGCCGAACTCATGGGCCGCCTCGATCACCCCGCGGTAGCCCGCGACGTTGGCCATCGACGACAGCACGTCCATCGACTGGGCGCGCGAGATCCGCGGCACGGCGTCCATCGCGAGCGCGGTGACCCCGGCCGCGGCGAGCCGCTCGACCAGCTCGGGGCTGCGGGCCGGTGCCATCAGGCTGATGACCGTGGCACCGCGCCGCAGTCGGCCGACCTCGTCGTCCGTCGGGGCGTTCACCTTGACCACGACGTCGCTCGACCACACCTCGTCGGCCGGCACGACCTTCACGCCGGCGCTGGTGAAGGCGACGTCGGGTTGGTCGGCCGCCTCGCCCGCGCCCTGCTCCACCACGACGTCGTACCCCAGCGCGGCGAGCTGGGAGGCCGTCTTCGCGGTGGCGGCGACCAGTGTCTCGCCGGGCCGGGACTCGCGGGGGATGCCGATGCGCACTGCTGCCTCCTGGACGTGGCGGGACGTGGCTGGACGGGCGGCTGGTTGGTCGGGCCGCGTCGTCGGGCCGCGCACAACGTACCGAAATCGCGTCGCCCACACCGCCGTCTCATGTGGCGTGGACCACATCACCGACCCGAGTCGAGTGCGCTCGCGGTGGCAGTCGCCACGGGGCTGCGCACTCGACCTCGGGCTGTGGATGAGCCGGGCGGAGATGCCTCCCGCCCCCGCACGGGTGGATCAGTGGGCGACGCCGTAGAGCCGGTCGCCGGCGTCGCCGAGGCCGGGGACGATGTAGCCCTTGTCGTTGAGCTTCTCGTCGAGCGCCGCGGTCACGACGGTCACCGGCACGTCGAGGCCCGCGAGGCCCTTCTCGAGGTTGTCGACGCCCTCGGGGGCGGCGAGGAGGCAGATCGCGGTGATGTCGTCGGCGCCCCGGTCGGTGAGGAAGCGGACGGCCGCGGCGAGGGTGCCGCCGGTCGCGAGCATCGGGTCGAGCACGTAGCACTGGCGGCCGGAGAGGTCCTCGGGCAGGCGCTCGGCGTAGGTCGACGCCTCGAGGGTCTCCTCGTTGCGGACCATGCCGAGGAAGCCGACCTCGGCCGTCGGCAGCAACCGCATCATGCCGTCGAGCATGCCGAGCCCGGCACGGAGGATCGGGACGACCATCGGCTTCGGCTGGGCGAGGTAGACGCCGGTCGTCGGGCCGACGGGCGTGGTGATCGGCCGCGGGTCGACGCGCACCTCCCGCGTGGCCTCGTAGGCCAGGAGGGTCACCAGCTCGTCGGTCAGCCGACGGAACGTCGGCGAGTCCGTGTACTCGTCACGCAGGACGGTGAGCTTGTGGGAGACGAGCGGGTGGTTCACCACGTGCAGGCGCATGGCGCTCACCCTAGTGGGGATGCCGCTCGCCGATCGAGACACCGGAGAGGGTTGGCGCTCACCATCCTTTCTGCGACATTGGAGGAGGAGGTGTGGGGATGTCCGAGCAGACCGGCGAGGTCGACTTCGCCCTGGCTGCGTTCCGCGTGGACGGGACGTGGCAGGTGCAGGAGATCGCCGCGCCCGCGTTCGACTCCGTCGACTCCCTCAGCCACGCGCTCCGCCAGGTCGCGCGCGACGACGGTGCGGTGGCCATGGTCGCCGTCGACGAGGACTTCTTCGTGGTCGTCCGGGTCGCCGGCCCCAGCACGCGCGTGCTGCTCTCCGACGTCACGGCCGCCGACGAGTGGGAGCTCGCCCAGTCCGTCATCGACTTCCTGGGACTGCCGCCGCCGGAGGACGACGACGTCGAGGTGCCGGCCGGCGACCTCGGCCTGCTCGAGGACCTCGGGCTCCACGCCATCGACCTCGGCGCCCTCCTCGACGACGTCGAGCTCTACCCTGACGAGATGCTCTCCGAGATCGCCCGCCGTCTCGGGTTCGGCGAGCTCTTCGACGACGCGGTCGGCCTCACCTCGGCATGACCACCCCGGGACCCTGGGACGACGCGATGCGCCTGGCCCTGACCGAGGCGAAGGCTGCGCTGGAGGGGGACGACGTACCGGTCGGCGCCGTCGTCCTCGACGCCTCGGGCACCGTCATCGGCACGGGTCGCAACACCCGCGAGGCCCACCACGACCCCACGGGCCACGCCGAGGTCGTCGCCCTCCGCGCCGCGGCCGCCGCCCGCGGCGAGTGGCGGCTCTCGGGCTGCACCCTCGTGGTCACGCTCGAGCCCTGCACGATGTGCGCCGGCGCGGTGGTGCTGTCCCGCGTCGACCGCCTCGTCTTCGGGGCGTACGACGACAAGCTGGGCGCCGTCGGCTCGCTGTGGGACGTCGTGCGCGACCGTCGGCTCAACCATCGTCCCGAGGTCGTCGCCGGGGTGCTGGCCACCGAGTCCACCGCCCTCCTCGACGGCTTCTTCGCCGCTCACCGCTCCGCCGGCCTCCGGTGACCACCGTCCGTCGCGCCACCACCGCGGACGCGCCCGTGCTGGGCCGGATGCTGTGGGACTTCAACACCGAGTTCGAGACCGAGACCGACGACGCCGACGTGCTGGCCGAGCGGTTCGCCCGCCTCCTGGCGCTGCCCGAGATCGTCGCGGTCCTCGCCGAGGACGGCGGCGACCCGGTCGGGTTCGCCCTGGTGAGCCTCCGCCCGGCGATCTGGTTCGACGGCCCGGTCGCCCAGCTCGAGGAGCTCTACGTCGTGCCGTCCCTCCGCTCCGGCGGGATCGGCAGCCAGGTCCTCGACCTGTGCCGTCGCCTCGCCCGCGAGCTCGGGTCGCCGGAGATGCACATCAACGTCGACGAGGTCGACGTCGACACCCGCCGCTTCTACGAGCGGCACGGCTTCGTCAACATCGAGGACGGGGTCGACTACCGGATGCTCTGCTACATCGGCCCGACCGACTGACGCCGACCCGGGCGGGATCAGGCCGAGAAGGCCGCGACCTCCTCGGCGAAGCACTCGGCCAGACCCGCCAGGTCGGCGACCGCGCTCGCGTCGACGTTCACGCCGACGCAGGCGGTGTCGCCGCAGGTGACCAGGCAGACGGTGAGCGCGGCGCCCGGCAGCGGCCCGAGGACGTACATCCCCTGCACCTCGGCGCCGGCCATGTAGCGCCGGCGCGGTGGCCCGGGGAGGGTGAGGACGAAGGCGTCGGGCGCCTCGGCCGTGCGCAGGGCCGACGCCGCGACGACGGACGGCATCCGGTTGAGCAGGGGGGCCGCCGCGTCCAGCACCTCGAGGGCGCGCTCGGTGTGGAGCGACAGCACCTCCCCCCGGACGGCCGCGACCCGGTCGACGGGGTCCTCGATGGACATCGGCCCGGAGATCAGCGCCCCGGCGAAGCGGTTGCCGAGGTCGTCGGCGCGGTCGAGCGAGACGCGCACCCCGACGGGGATCTCCGTGACCGGGCTGTCGCGGCGGGCGTGGTAGCGCCGCAGCCCGCCGAGCACCAGCGCCACCGCGGCGTCGTCGAGGGTGCCTCCGCCGAGCCGGGCGACCGAGCGGAGGGGCTCGAGGGGGGCGTCGAGGGTGAGGAACGTCCACATGCGACCGGTGCGCGGGGACAGCTCCGGCGAGGGTGGCGCGGCCTGCGTGAGCAGCCGGCGCACGGACGCGCCGTAGCGCAGGGTCGAGGCCACGACCACCTGCGGCCGCGCCGCCGCACGCCCGAGGCGGCGCGCGGTCGCGAGCGCCGTCTCGGGCAGCGAGGCGACGTCGGTGCGCAGGCCGGTGACGGCGAGGTCGACCGGGTGGGGCTCCACCGGCGCCACGGCCTCGTCGCCGAGCGGCTTGCGCGGCGTGTGGGCGCGCCGGCCCGACTGGAGCATCGACAGCAGCTGGACCGTGCCGAGGGGGTCGGCGAGCGCGTGGTGGATCTTGAGGACGTAGGCCGCCCCGTCCGGCATGCCCTCGTAGAGCACGCCCTCCCACAGCGGTCGGGTGCGGTCGAAGGGGCGCAGCGCGATCTGGGCCGCGTGGACGAGCATCTCCTCGCGGTCGGCGACCCGCTCGCGGCGCAGGTGGTAGGCGAGGTCGAACGTCGGGTCGTCGGCCCAGGTCGGTGCGGCCGTCGGCACGACCGGCTCGACGACGCGCTGGCGCAGGCGGCGTACGAGCCGGGTGCCCCAGTCGGTCGCGGCGACGAAGCGGTCCCAGTCGGGCGCCCGGTCGAGGTCGATCACGACCGTCGACGTCGACGACTGCACCGGGTGGCGCTCGGCGCGCCACAGCAGCGTCTGCATCGGTGTGAGCTCGGGCGCGGCCGACCACCCGGCCGCCGCCACCCAGCGCTCGACGTCCTCGTCGGCGACGTCGTTCATGCCGGCCACCTCGCGAGGGTCTGCTCGAACTTCGTGCGCAGCGCCGCGATGCGCTCGCTCATGTCGTCCACGCTCCAGTCGGTCTCGGGCTCCAGCACGCACACGTCCACGACGCCGGGGTTGAGCACCAGCGAGCTGCGCCGCATCAGCTCGCCGGTGTTGCGGAGCACGACCGGTACGACCGGCACGCCGGCCTGTGCCGCGAGGTGGAACGCGCCCTTGCGGAACGGGCCCAGCACCGGCGTCGCCGAGCGGGTCCCCTCCGGGAAGATCATCAGCGACGTGCCGGAGCGGATGCGGTCGACGACGCCGTCGAGCGTCGCGCGGGCGGAGTGGGAGTCGGAGCGGTCGATCCAGGCCGGGTCGATGACGACCGAGCCGACCACGGCACGGGGGTCCCAGCGCGCCTCCTTCTTCGCGACGATGGTGAAGTCGCGCTCGAGCAGCCGGCCGAGGACGGGGATGTCGAGGGCGCTCTGGTGGTTGGCGACGAAGATCGCCGGACGGTGGGTCCAGAGTCGCTCCTGGTGGAGCACGTTCATCGAGACGCCCGCCAGCGCCATGGGCAGGTGGGTGGCGAGGCGGATCGCGGCGTTGCGGCCCTCGTGCAGGTCGCCGCGCGCGAGCCCGTAGGCCAGGCCGAGGCCGACACCGGCGTTCATGCCGGCGAGCGCGACCGCCGTACGACCCGCGGCGAGCAGCGAGCCGCCGACCGGGTCGCTGAGGTCGAGCACGGGCCAGCCGAGGCGGGCGGCGGCAGCACGCAGGTCGCGGTGCGGGTTGAGGGCGGTGGGGTGCCCCACGGAGGACAGGAAGGCGACGTCCTCGTAGCCGTTGCCGTAGGCGTAGGACTGCGCGAGGTCGACCCCGTGCTCGCGGGCAAACGCCCGGACCCCGCTCGCCTTGTGCCGCCCCCACAGCATCGGCCCGTCGGTGGCGCCGGTGAACTGGCCGTCCTCGACGACCAGCCGGGTGCAGACGAGGTGCTCGACGCCGAGGTCGCGGGCGACGGGCGCGATCTGGTACTTCGTGGCGGCCGACGCGACGGCGACGGTGTGGCCGGCGCGCTGGTGGGCCATGACCAGCGCGCGTGACTCGCGACGGATGGTGCCGGCGATCTTGGACCGGAAGAGCCGCTCGCCGAGGTCGGCGAAGGCCTCCTCCGACTCGCCGCGCATGGCCGAGAAGGCGACGTGGGCGATGCGGGTCGGATCGCCGCCGAGCTCGCCGTCGACGGCCGTCACGACGGTGCGCAGGAACTCCGCCGGCGAGACGTCGCGGCCCTTGAGCCGGTCGCCGTAGAAGGTGGCGGCGGTGTAGCCGGCGACGAGGGTGCCGTCGAGGTCGAAGAACGCCGCGACCGACGGCCCCTGCGGTCCGGCCTCGATCGCCTCGATGGCCTCGGTCACCGCGGTCGAGAGCCCGCTCACGCGTTCTCCCGCCTCGACGGCTGGGGCTGCGGTGCCGGCGGCTGGACGACCTGCACCGGCTCACCGGCGATCTCGCCGATGATGTTGACCCGCCGCACGGAGTCGCGCAGCTCGGCCGCGAACGCCTCGCGCGCCGACCCGACGCCCTCACCGCCCTCGAGGAGGCCCTTGTGGCGGGCGAGGGCGAGGGCGGTGCGGAACAGCTCGAGCGACACCGACTCCTCGCTCGCGACCCGCCGCTGGAGCGCCCACTGCTGGCCCACGGCCAGCGAGTCGGCGAGCAGGTCGGCCTCGTCGACCGGGCCGTCGCCGCGGTCGGCCAGCCGGTCGGCGACCACGAGGTAGGCGTCGAGGAACGGCCGCAGCACGAGGTGGGCGAGGTGCGGGCGGGCACCGACGAGCAGCTCGCGCGCCTTCTGCGGCGTCATCTCGCTCACGCCCTCGCCGACGAGCAGCCGCAGCTCGGTGCGCAGGTCGTCCTCGAAGCCAGCGCGGGAGGGGAAGAAGAACTCGAACTTGAGCAGGTCGCGCATCCGCTTCGCCTCCTCCCACCCGACCTGCAGCTCGCCACCCGCCGGCAGCTCCGCGCCCGGCTCGAGCTCGCTGACGGTGAGCAGGGCGAGCTCGCCGATGGCGCGCTCGACGAGGATGTGGATGACGGTGTTGCGGTAGAACGCGGCGACCAGGTGCTGGTCGTCGCCGATCTTCCAGACCGGCTCGGTGCCCCGGTCGTACGCCGTCAGCACGCCGCTGCGGGTCAGCTCGGCCAGCGCCCGACGGATCGTCGCGCGGTCGCGGAGGTCGGCGGCACCGGCGACGGGCCACTGCCGCGCGTCGATGTACGCGGCGAGCGGCTCGACCGTGTCGAGGACCTCGTCGACCGTCAGCGCCCGATCGGCACCGAGGAGGGCGAGCGAGACGATCGCAGTGGTGGTGACCGGGGTCGCCCGGTTGATCCGGTGCGAGATGTCGAGCGCCACCCGCTCGACCGCCTGGTGGCCCGTCACGCCCTCGGCCGCGAGCTCGGCCATCCGCTCGCGCAGCGAGAACGGCTCACCGACCGTCAAGTAGGCGCGGCCGAGCCGGTTGCGCTGCAGCCGGGCGAAGCGCACCAGCCAGCGCCAGTCCTCCGGCGTCTTGTTGGCCCCGCGCGCCTCCTCGGTCATCAGCGACACCTCGTGGAGCTGGTCGTAGACCACCGAGAGGGGCACCACCCGGACGTCGGGTGCGTCGTGGTCGAGCGAGTCGCCCGCGTCGTGGTCCTCGACGGCGTCGGTGAGGTACTTGAGGATGCCGTGGACCGGCGGGCGCAGCTTGCCGGTGCGGGTGCGGCCGCCCTCGATCGACCAGGCGAGGTTGCGCTTGTTGGTGACCATCTGCCGGATGTAGGAGCGCAGCGCGAGGCGGTAGACCGGGATCTCCTGGGTCGAGCGCCGGATGAAGATGAGACCGGTGCGGCTGGCCACCGTGCCGATCACCGGGAGGTTCAGGTTGGCGCCGCCGAAGGTGTAGGTCGGTGAGAAGCGACGCGACGACAGGGCGTTCGGGATGACCATGCCGTCGAGGTAGGACCGGTGGCTGAACGCCAGCGCGAGGCTGTGCGTCCGGTCGAGGCGCCGCAGCTCCTGCATGTCGTCCTCGTCGACCAGGACGTCGTACGCCCTCAGGAACCAGTCGCCGAGACGGGCCCACCCCTGGGACGTGCGGTCGTCGTGGGCCGCGGCCATCTCGTGGAGGTAGCCCTTGACCTCCGACCAGACCTCCTCCTCGTCGCGGCCCTGCTCGTCGGCCGCAGCGGCGACCGCGCGTTGGAAGCGCTTGTCGTGGATGAGCTGGGTGACCTCCTGCGGAGGCGCGGCCGGCAGCCGCTCACCCACGCTGCGGGGCAGGGCTGCGCGGGCGAGGTCCCGCACGCGACGGACGGCGGTCACGGTCCCTCCTTCCCGCCCCGGCTCGGCGCGAGCACGGGCGTGCGCCGAAGTTACCGTTGTACGCCGCTGCTGGCCATGGCTGCGCCACAGAGCTGGACCGCCGCCGGTTTCCGGCTCGCGCGTGCCCTCTAGTAACGTTCGGCGCGGTGACGTGTCCGAGCGGCCTAAGGAGAACGCCTCGAAAGCGTTTGTGGGCGCAAGTCCACCGAGGGTTCAAATCCCTCCGTCACCGCCACCCGATCGGGCCGGTCCTCCGCGGACCGGCCCGATCGTCGTCTCCGGCCCGTGGCCATCGTCGTACGCTCGTCGGGTGGACGACGACAACCCCGCGCTCCGGGCCCTGGCCGCGTCGGGCATCCCGCACGAGGTGACCCGTCACGGGCGCGTGGGCTCGCTCGCCGAGGCGGCCGCCGCGCGCGGTGTCGAGCCGTCGGCGATCGTGAAGACGATCGTCGTGCGCCGTGGGGAGGGCGACCACCTCTTCGTCCTCGTGCCGGGCGACCGGGAGATCTCGTGGCCCAGGCTCCGCGCTCTCCTCGGGGTCAATCGCATCTCGATGCCCGCTGCCGACGCCGCTCGCGAGGTGACCGGCTACGAGCGCGGCACCATCACGCCCTTCGGCTCGCGGACCACGCTCCCCGTCGTCGCCGACGAGCGCATCCTCGGGCGGACGATCTCGATCGGCGGCGGGGCACACGGAGTCGCCGCGACGCTCGCCGGGGACGACGTCGTCGCCCACCTCGACGCTCGCGTCGCGGACGTCACCGACCCCGCCTGAGCTGTCGGAACTTTTCCTTGAACGAGCCGCCGTCGGGTGTGCAGGATTCCCCTATGGAACGGTCGGCAGGAGACGGCTTCACGGCCTCCGGCGCTGCCCTCGTCGGTCGCTACACCTACCGTCCCGACAGCGACGAGTGGACCTGGTCGGACGCGATGTTCTCCATCCACGGCTTCGAGCCCGGTGCCGTGGTGCCCACGACGGCGCTCGTCATGCGACACGTCCACCCCGAGGACGTCCCGGCCGCCTGGGAGTCGCGGGAGGCGGCGGTGGAGCGCCGTGAGCCGTTCTCCTTCCTCCATCGCATCCGCACCGCGCAGGGAGGCCAACGCGTGGTCCTCGCGGCCGGTCACGTCGAGGACGAGGACGGTACGCCGGTCGTGCACGGCCACCTCGTCGACATCACCGACGTGCGACAGGACGCCGTCCAGACCGAGGTCGACTCCGCGGTCGGGGACTTCGTGGCGCACCGGGCTGCCATCGAGCAGGCGAAGGGTGTGCTGATGCAGCTCTACAGCGTCGATGCCGACACCGCCTGGGCACTGCTGCGCGCCTTCTCCGAGGACACCAACCGCAAGGTGCGGGACATCGCGGCCGTGCTGGTGGAGGCAGCGGCGAGCGACCGCACCCCCAGCAAGCACGGGCCGGTGTCGTCCCACCTGATGCTGGAACGCCTCTACAGCCCGGCCTGCCAGTCGGAGGCTGCGCCGGGCTGACGCCGCCGCACTCCCGCGACGGGTGGACGAAGTTCACCGTTCTGTGGGTGTGCCGTGTACTTCACTTGTACCGTGGTGCCGTGCCCACCACCGTGCTGATCGTCGAGGACGAGCCCGACCTCGCACAGGTGATGGCCCTCGCGATCGGACGGGCCGGCTTCGACGTCCTCACCGTCGACACCGGCGCGGGTGCGCGTGCGGCCGTCCGTCGCAGCGACGTCGCCGTCGTCGTGATGGACCGCGGCCTGCCCGACATGGACGGCCTCGAGGCCACCGCGTCCCTGCGGGAGGACGGGTTCCCCGGCGCGGTGGTGGTGACGTCCGGCCACGCCGGTCCCGAGCACGTCGCCGCCTGCCTGGGCGCCGGTGCCGACGACGTCCTCGGCAAGCCGTTCGCGCTCGCCGAGCTGGTGGACCGCGTCCGGAGCGCCACCCGCCCCGCCACGGTCGCCGAGGCGGGCTGAGCGACCGGCGGGAAAATTCCTGCCGGACCCGCGTCATGGCGCGCGACCCGGCCCGTCCCACCCGTGGTTGGGCACGACGGTCGCGTTCCGTCGCGCTCGTCACCGTCCCCGGACGTCGTCCTCCCGCCGACATCCGGTCCCCCCAGCGGCGGTGGAACCACGCATCACCAGCGCGACTGCGGCACGGCCCTCGCAGGGGCCGTGCCGTTGGTCGTTCCCGGCCGGCCGTCCACCCTCGGAGATCGCCGATGCGACTCTATTTGCACTGAGTGCAACAATGGGGACGTGACCACCACCCCGCCCGTCGACGGCCGCAGCGCGCTGCGCGCCGAGCGGCGGCGCGCGATCCTCGACGCCGCCCGCACGCTGGCCACCGAGCACGGCCCCGACGGCTTCACCGTCGAGCAGGTCGCCGCGGTCGCCGGGGTGTCCCGACGAACCGTCTTCAACCACGTCGCCGGCCTCGACCAGCTCCTCGTGGCGGTCTGCGAGCAGATCCTCGCCGAGGCGACGGTGGCCCTGCTCGGCGAGGTCGAGCGTCGTACGGCCGACCTGCCGTCCGGCGCGGCGGGAGGCCGGGCCGCCCTCGACGCGATGGCGGAGGCCACCCGCGTCGTCGACCTGCCCACGGCCATCGCGACCATCCACCGCCTCCTCGGCTGCCCGGAGATCGGGGACGAGCGGGCGCAACGCATCTCGCGGACCGCGTTCGACCACGTCGGCGGTCGCCTGCGCGCGCAGCTCGTCCACCGCGCACCCGGCCTGGACCCCGTCGACCTGGAGCTCGACCTCGCGCTGCTCTTCAGCGGGATCGTGACCATCGCCGGCCTGTGGCTCGAGCAGCACCCCGACCTGGCACCGGACGTGCCGGCCGGGGCCCGGACCGACTGGGACGCCCTGCTCGACCGCGTCCTGGAGCGGCTCCGCCCCGGGGCACACCGAGCCGAGCCACCCGGCTCCCCGACCGCGCCCTGACTCCCCTGACTTCCTGACTCCCCCTGACTTCCTGACTCCCCCTGACTTCCTCCCGCAACGAAAGGCACGCCGCCACCATGGCTGAGCTCCTCTACCGCATCGGTCGCTTCGCGGCCCGCCGCCACTGGGCCGTCATCGGCGCCTGGCTGGCGGTCCTGGCCGTCACCGTGGTGACCTACCTGTCCTTCGCCGGCGCGCTGTCGTCGAACATCACGCTCCCCGACACCCCCACGACGCGGGTGTCCCAGCAGCTGGAGGACGACTTCGAGGGCACGGGCGGCGGCAACGGCTCGATCGTCGCCCAGACCACCGACGGCAGCGCCTTCACCGCCGCCCAGCAGCGCGAGGTGCTCGCCCTCCTCGACCGGCTCGAGGAGGTCGACTCCGTGTCGGACGTGTCCGACCCGTTCGCCACCCAGGACGACCTGGACGCGTCGGCCGAGCGGGTGGCCGACGGCCGCCGCCAGCTCAACGACGGCCTGGGACAGCTCCGCGACGCGCAGGCGCAGATCGACGGCGGCCGCCAGCTGCTGGAGGACCAGCGTGCCCAGGCGCGCCGGGACGGCACCCTCGCCGCCATCCGCCCCCAGCTCGAGGACGCCGAGCAGCAGCTCGACGACGGCCAGGCCGAGGTCGACCGCCAGCAGGCCAAGGTCGAGGAGCAGGCGCCGCGGCTGGAGCAGGGCGCCACCCTGTCCCGGCTCTCGTCCGGCTTCCGCACCGTGTCGGAGGACGGCAGCGCCGCGGTCGCCAACGTCACCTTCGACGTCTCCACCAACGAGGTCACCACCGAGGTGAAGACCGAGATCGAGGACCTCGTGGCCGACGCGGGCATCGACGGGGTCGATCTCTACCCCTCGCAGGACATCGCGCAGACCGTTCCGTCCATCCTCGGCCCGGGCGAGGTCGCCGGCGTCGTGATCGCCGCGATCGTCCTGTTCGTCATGCTCGGGACCGTGCTCGGCGCGGCCCTGCCGCTCGTCACGGCCCTGCTGGGCGTCGGTGTCGCGTCGCTCGCCTCGCTGTCGTTCTCGGGCATGGTCGAGTTCGTGTCCGTCACGCCGGTGCTCGGCGTCATGCTCGGCCTCGCCGTCGGCATCGACTACTCGCTCTTCATCATCAACCGCCACCGCCGGCAGCTGCAGCAGGGCGCCGACCTGCACGAGTCCATCGGGCTGGCCAACGGCACCTCGGGCAACGCCGTCGTCTTCGCCGGCGTCACCGTCATCGTCGCGCTGCTCGCGCTCAACATCACCGGCGTCGGGTTCCTCGGCCTGATGGGCACGGTCGGCGCCGTCGCCGTGCTGGTCGCCATCCTGATGGCCGTCACCCTGACCCCCGCGATCCTCTCGCTCGTCGGCCCGCGCGTCCTGCGCCGCCGCGAGCGGGAGCGGCTGGCCGCGGGCGAGCTCACCCACGACGCGGCGATCACCGACCGCGACCGCCCGATGAGCAACACCCGCGCCTGGACGGTCCTCGGGCTGGGCGTCGTCGCCCTGCTCGTCGTGGCCGCACCCGCGACGCAGATGCGGCTCGGCCTGCCCGACGGCTCCACCCAGCCGCCGGACTCGGCTGCCTACCAGGCGTACGACGTCCAGGCGGAGAAGCTCGGTGAGGGGTCCAACGGACCGCTGCTGGTCGTCGCCGACCTGCCCGGGGCGATCGCCGAGGACGACGTGCTCGCCGAGCAGGCCACCGTGGGCGAGCAGATCGGCGACGTCTGGAACGTCGAGGCCGTCGTGCCGATCGGGGTGTCCGAGGACCGGTCGGCGCTGGCCTTCCAGGTGGTCCCGGAGGGATCGCCGTCCAGCGAGTCCACCGCGGAGCTGGTCCAGAACCTCAGGACCCTGACCCCGACCACCGCTTCCGGGGGCGAGGCCACCCTCGGCGTGGCCGGCAACGCCAGCGCCGGGATCGACATCTCCGACAAGCTCGCCGACGTGCTGCCGACCTACCTGGTCCTGGTGGTCGGGCTGTCCCTGCTCATCCTGGTGCTGGTGTTCCGCTCCATCCTGGTGCCGATCACCGCGACGCTCGGGTTCGTGCTGTCGCTGCTGGCGGCCTTCGGCGGCATCACCGCGATCTTCCAGATCGGCTTCCTCGGCGACCTGTTCGGCGTCCACACCCCGGGACCGGTGCTGAGCTTCCTGCCGATCATCGCCACCGGCATCCTCTTCGGCCTGGCGATGGACTACCAGCTGTTCCTGGTGTCGGGCATGCGCGAGGCCTACGCCCACGGCGCCCCGGCGAGGGTCGCCGTGCAGCACGGCCTGCGCGCCGGGCGCTCGGTCGTGACGGCCGCGGCGATCATCATGATCTCGGTGTTCGCGGGCTTCATCTTCAGCCACGACGCGACGATCAAGCCGATCGGCTTCGGCCTGGCCTTCGGGGTGCTCCTCGACGCGTTCGTCGTCCGGATGCTGCTCATCCCGGCCGCGATGCACCTGCTCGGCGAGGCGGCGTGGTGGCTGCCGCGCTGGCTCGACCGGATCCTGCCCGACGTGGACGTCGAGGGCGCGAAGCTCGAGCGCAGCCACCCGGTGCACGACGGGCCGCACGACGAGCCGCACGACGAGCCGGTCGACGGGCCCGTCGCTGAGCGCCCGGGCGCCCACGTGGCGCGGTGACCACGGACGTCATGGGGATCCCGGTCCGGGCCGGAGGTTCCCATGACGTCGTGCTCGTGCACCACAATGGTCCGGTGACCGAACCTCGCGCCGTCCACACCTGGCTCACCGACATGGACGGCGTCCTCGTGCGCGAGGAGGACCCGATCCCGGGCGCCAAGGAGTTCATCAGCGAGCTCCGCGAGCAGGGCGTGCCCTTCCTGGTGCTCACCAACAACTCGATCTTCACCCCGCGCGACCTGCGCGTGCGCCTGCTCCGCAGCAGCGGGATCGACGTGCCGGAGGAGTCGATCTGGACGTCGGCGCTCGCGACCGCGCAGTTCCTCGACGACCAGCGCCCGGGCGGGTCGCCGTACGTCGTGGGCGAGACGGGGCTGACCGCGGCGGTCCACGACATCGGCTACGTCATGACCGACCAGGACCCGGACTACGTCGTGCTCGGCGAGACCCGCACCTACTCGTTCGAGGCGATCACGCGCGCGATCCGGCTGATCAACGACGGCGCGCGCTTCATCGCCACCAACCCCGACCCGAGCGGACCGAGCGCCCAGGGCATGCTCCCGGCGACCGGGTCGGTCGCGGCCCTCATCAGCACGGCGACCGGACGTCAGCCCTACTTCATCGGCAAGCCCAACCCCCTGATGATGCGCAGCGCGCTCAACCGCATCGACGCCCACTCCGAGACCACCGTGATGATCGGCGACCGGATGGACACCGACATCATCAGCGGTCTCGAGGCCGGCATGCGCACCGTGCTGGTGGCCACCGGCGCCACCGAGCGCCACCAGGTGCAGGACTTCCCCTACCGGCCGACGAAGGTCGTCGACTCGATCGCCGACGTCGTGCCCTACGTCGCCCAGAAGTGCCTGCCCGAGGACGCGTAGGCCGGGTCAGATCGAGGTCGCGAGCCCGACGACCACGCCCGCGAGCGCGCAGGCACCCAGCGTGCGGAGCACCGACCACCGGCGCCAGAAGACGAGGGCGAAGCCCAGCGCCGTGATCCCGAGTGCCGCCACCTCGAGGGACCCCGGAACGGGGTACTCGACGTCGAGCGGCCCGGCCGTGAACCGCGCGGTCTCGCCGAAGAGGGTGTGCAGGGCGAAGAACACCGCCAGGCTCGCGATGACGCCGACGACCGCCGCGGTGATCCCGGCCAGCGCGGCGGCGAGGTCGCGGTTGCCCCGCAGCCGCTCGACGTACGGCGCCCCGAGCAGGATGAAGAGGAAGCAGGGGACGAACGTCACCCACGTCGTCAGCAGCGAGGCGACGACGGCGGCGACCCACGGGTCGAGGTCCCCCGGGGCCCGGTAGGCGCCGACGAAGGCGACGAACTGGACGACCATGATCAGCGGCCCGGGGGTCGTCTCGGCGAGCGCCAGGCCACGGACCATCTCGCCCGGCAGCAGCCAGTGGTAGACCTCCACGGCCTGCTGGGCGACGTAGGCCAGCACGGCGTAGGCACCGCCGAAGGTCACGATCGCCGCCCCCGAGAAGAACAGGCCCTGGTCCACGAACGTGCTCTGCCGGCCGAACAGCAGCGCCGCACCCGCGACCGGGGCGAACCACACGACCAGCCCGACGACGAGGGTGAGCACGGCCCGACGGCCGGACGGTCGTTCGGTGTGCAGCTGGTCGTCGCTGACGAGGGGCGGCGGCCCGTCGTCGAGGACCGAGCCCGGTGGCCGCGTGAGGCCCGGCAGCCGGCGACCGAGCGCCCACCCCACGACTGCCGCGACGAGCACGACGGCCGGGAACGATGCGTCGAAGAAGGTCAGGGCGACGAACGACGCCACCGCGAGGACGACCAGCGCGGGATGGCCGAGCCCCTTGCGCCCCACCCGGACCACCGCCTGGACCACGATCGCGATGACGGCAGGGGCGAGGCCGAGGAACAGCGCCTCGACGAGGGTGGTGTCGCCGTAGCCGACGTAGACGGCGGACAGGACCAGGAGGGCGACGACGCCGGGCAGGATGAAGAGCAGGCCCGCGACGAGCGCGCCCCTGACGCCGTTGAGCAGCCAGCCGACGTACGTCGCCAGCTGCTGCGCCTCCGGTCCGGGCAGCAGGGTGCAGTAGGACAGCGCGAACAGGAAGCGCTGCTGGCCGATCCAGCGCTTCTCCTCGACGAGGGTGCGCTGCATGACCGCGATCTGGCCCGCCGGTCCGCCGAAGGTCTGCAGCGAGATGGCGAACCAGGCGCGGGCGGCCTCGCGGAGCGGGATCACGTCGCGCGTGGTCCCGGTGGAGGCGGACATGGCAGCACCTCACCGCCTCGCGAACGCTAAGTCAAGCGACTCGCTCGACAAAGTCGCGCTCACCTGCCGTGCCACGAGGTCAGGTGAGCGGCTGGGGGTGCAGCAGGAACCCGCGGCCCCACGCCAGGTGGAGCACGACGGCCGCGACCAGGGCGCCGGCGGTGCCGAGCGACAGGTCGCCCAGCGTGTCGGCGTACGCGAACTCGCGCTCGGTCGATCGGCTGATGAAGGCGAAGAACTCCGCGACCTCCCACGCGATGGCCGCCGTCGCGCCGAAGGCGAGCGCACGCTCCAGGACGCGGCCGAACCCGACGTCGCGCGGCAGGGTGAGGAGGATGAACGCCGCCGCGAGGAGACCGGTGTTCATGAGGTGCATCCAGTCGTCGAACCACACGACGGTGTCGTAGAGGTCCATCCGGTTGCCGAGGATGTCGGTGAAGCAGGTGAGGGTGATGAGCAGGTCGGGCAGCCACGGGAACGAGATGCGGTCGCGCCACAGCGCCCACCACAGCACCGGCACGGTGAAGGAGATCAGCGGGTAGCCGACGGCCCGCATGCCGGCGGCCTTGTCGCGCAGGTTGGCCTGGTCGGGGTAGAGGACCGCGAAGGCCAGCAGCAGGACCAGCGCGCCCTTCGCGAGGACGTTGGCCGTCTTGGCCAGGGTGGGTGTCACCGGGTGCTCGATCGTCGTCGCTGCCGCCTCGGTCACCCGGTCCCCCGTCCTCGGCGCCACGACGATCGGGCGGCCGGGCCCCAGTGTGTCAGCAGCGTCGGGCACGCTCACCAGGTGGCTGCGTGGCACGCCTTCGCGGGGTGCGCCTCCACCTGGAGCGTCGCGTGCTCGATGCCGTGGTCCTCGCGCAGCGTGGCACCGGCGGCGGCCAGCACCACCTGCGCGTCGGCGCCCACCCGGAGGACGAGGTGGGCGGTCGCGACGTTCATCCCCGAGGTCAGCGTCCAGGCGTGCAGGTCGTGGACCTCGGCGACGCCGGACACCGCCTCCAGGTCGCGGACGACGGCCTCGAGGTCGACGTCGTGCGGGGCGTGTTGGCCCAGCACGGCCAGCACCTCGCGACCGAGCAGCACGGCACGCACCGCGACGAAGACCCCGATCGCCACGGCGACGACGGTGTCCCACCACCCGTCGCCGGTGACCCGCACCAGCACGCCGGCGGCCAGGACGCCGACACTGCCGGCCGCGTCCGCCATCACCTCGAGGTAGGCACCCTTGACGTTGATCGACTCGGAGGCGCCGCCGCGCAGCAGGACCAGGCAGACGAGGTTGACCGCCAGCCCGAGGGCGCCGACCACCAGGAGCGGGCCGGAGGCCACCTCCACGGACTCGCCGATGCGGCGCACGGCCTCGACGACGACGTAGGCAGACACCCCCAGCATGATCAGGACGGTCAGGCCGGAGGCGAACACCTCGGCGCGGTAGGAGCCGTAGGTGCGCCGGCCCGTGCCGTCGGGGCGGGAGGCGATCTTCGTGGCGACGAGCGCGGCGCCGAGGGCGACCACGTCGGCGGCCATGTGGCCCGCGTCGGAGATGAGCGCGAGCGACCCGGTCGTCAGCCCGACGACGAGCTCCACGGCGAGGAAGCCCGCCACGAGACCGAACGCCACGGCGAGCCGCCAGCGGTGGCGGGCACCAGCGTGGCCGTGCCCGTGACCCGCGCCCATCGCCGTACCCCCATCGTCGTCTGTCTACATCATCGCCATCCGGCGATGCCGAGTCAAACCCCGGCCGGCCGGACCTGTTGGACGATGTCGGAGGATGGTGCCGACCCGCCCCGCCGTCCTCAGGAGACCGCGCGCCATGAGCACCCCCCTCACCGTCGGCGACCTCGCCGACGTCGACGAGCCGCAGGAGCGGCCGCTCGCCTTCGGGCTGCTCGTGGGCGGGCTGGTCGGCTTCGTCGCCTCCGCGGTGCTGCTCGTCGAGCGGATCCGGCTGGCCGAGGACAGCGACTACGTGCCGACCTGCAGCATCAACCCGGTCCTCAGCTGCGGCAACGTCATGGAGTCAGCGCAGGCGGCGCTGCTCGGCTTCCCCAACCCGATCATCGGTGTCGCGACCTTCCCGGTGGTCATCACGACGGCCGCGGTCCTGCTCGCCGGCGCCCGGCTGGCGCGCTGGTACTGGCTCGGCCTCCAGGCCGGGGTGACGGTGGCCTTCGCGTTCATCTGCTGGCTCGTCTTCCAGAGCCTCTACCGCATCGGCGCGCTGTGCCCCTACTGCATGGTCGTGTGGGCGGTCGTGATCCCGCTCTTCTGGTACGTCACGGCGCGCAACGCGGCAGCCGGCGCACTCGGCAACGACCCGGACGGACGGCTCGCGGACGGTCTGCGCGACTGGCGGGCACCGCTGGTGTTCGGCACCTACGTGGTGGTCGTGCTGCTCATCCTCGAGCGCTTCTGGTCCTACTGGTCGTCGCTGCTCTGAGGGCGGCGCCTCAGGGGCACGGTCAGGGGTGGCGCTCCTCGTAGTGGTGCTCCGGGCCGACACCGGTCAGGGCGAGCAGGCGCTCGGCGGTCGCGACCACCTCGAGCAGCTCCTCGCGGCGGGTCAGCGACCACACCGACGCCCGGCCCTCGGGGCGCGAGGTGACCAGGCCGCAGTCGCGGAGGCAGGCCAGGTGCTTCGACACCGTGCTCTGCGCCAGCCCGAGGTGCGCGGTGAGGTCGACGACGCGGTGCTCGCCGAGCGAGAGGTGCCGCACGATCAGCAGCCGCGACGGGTCGGACAGGGCGTGGAACAGGGCCGCCTCGGCCGCCAGGCCGGTCGTCTCCGATCTCATCGCCACGCGACGATGCTAGCGGGCCGGGGTCGTCCGGCGGCTACCGTCGGCCGGGTGGTGACCGACGTCCTCGACTACGCCCGCTTCGGCGCCGGCCTGCTGGTCGTCGTCCTCGCGACGGTCTTCGTCGCGTGGCGGTCCGGGGTGGGGCTGGGGTGGACACCTCTGACGTCGTTGGCCCGCGCGGTGCTCCAGCTCAGCATCGTCGCGCTGTTGCTGCGCGGGATCCTGGCCGTTCCGTGGACGGTCGTCGCCTTCCTCGGCCTCATGCTCGCGACGGCGTCCGCCACCGCGTCCGGACGGCTCAGCGAGCTGTGGCACGGCCGCCGGGCGGCGGTCACCGGAGTGGTGGTGGGCGCAGGGGTGGCCTTGTCGCTCGTGTTCCTGCTGCAGCTGGTCGACCTCGAACCCCGCTACCTCGTGGCTGTCGCCGGCATCGTCATCGGCAACGCCATGAGCGCCGCGACGCTGGCGGGGCGCAACTTCCTGCGGGGCGTCCGGCACCGTCGCGACGAGGTGGAGGCGTGGCTGTCGCTCGGCGCGACACCGTCCCACGCGCACCTGGAGATCGGGCAGGAGGCGGTGCGCGAGTCGCTGCTCCCGAGCCTCGACCAGACCCGCTCCACCGGCCTCGTCACCCTGCCCGGCGCCTTCGTCGGCGCGCTGTTCGGTGGCGCCAGTCCCGCCGTCGCAGCGCAGTTCCAGCTCGTCGTGCTCGCCGGCATCGCACTCGCGATGACCGTCACCGGCGTCATCGTCACGCGGCTCCTGGGCCGCTCGCCGTACCTTCCCCCGGCCCCGACCTGACCCGGTCTGGCGAGCAGGTCCGCCACGGGGGGAGGCGGACCTGCTCCGCACCAGCGTGGGTCACCGGACCTGCCGACAACCTGACTGCCCGTCAGCGGCGCGGGAGCAGCTCGTCGCCGGGCTCGCCGCGACGGTGCAGGTCTACCGGGTGGGTGACTCGGGAGCGCGGGCGGCGTGGGGCGACCAGGTGTCCTCGTCCAGCTCCTCGTCCAGCTCCTCGTCCGGCTCCTCGTCCGACTGACGGGCACCACCCCGACAGGGGCCGACCACGCCTGACCTAGCCTGCGCAGGTGGACAGGCGACTGCTGGCGGACACCCGCCCCCTCGCCAACCCGCACTTCCGACGGCTCTGGCGGGCCAACATCATCACGGTGGTGGGGGCGCAGCTGACCGTCGTGGCGGTGCCGGCCCAGATCTACGCGACGACCGGCTCGTCGGCGTACGTCGGGCTGACGGGCGTCTTCGGCCTCGTCCCGCTGGTGGTCTTCGGGCTCTGGGGCGGCGCGCTCGCCGACGTCTTCGACCGGCGGACCCTGTTGCTGATCACCACGACCGGCCTGATCGCGACGAGCGCGGCCTTCTGGCTCCAGGCGGCGCTCGGGGGCGACGACGTGTGGCTGCTGCTGTCCCTCTTCGCGATCCAGCAGGCGTTCTTCGCGGTCAACCAGCCCACCCGGTCGGCGCTCCTGCCGCGCATCCTCGACGCGGAGCTGCTGCCCGCGGCGAACTCGCTCAACATGACCGTCATGCAGGCCGGCGGGATCGCCGGGCCGCTGGTGGGCGGGGCGCTCATCCCGCTCGTCGGCTTCTCGTGGCTCTACCTGCTCGACAGCATCACGCTCCTCGCGACCCTCGGGGCCGTCGTACGCCTCCCGCCCCTGCCGGTCATGGGCGTGACCGTGACGCCGGGGATCGGCGCGGTCGTCGACGGCTTCCGCTACCTGCGCACCCAGCCGGTGCTGATGATGTCGTTCGTCGTCGACATCATCGCGATGGTCTTCGGCATGCCGCGGGCGCTGTTCCCCGAGCTGGCCGACGTCGCGTTCGGCGGTCCGAGCGAGGGCGGCGTGGCCTTCGCGCTGCTCTTCGCGGCGATCCCCGCCGGCGCCGTCGTGGGCGGCGTCCTGTCCGGGTGGGTGTCACGCGTGGAGCGGCAGGGCCTGGCCGTGATCGTGTCGATCCTCGTGTGGGGCGTGGCGATGGTCGGCTTCGGCGTCGCCGCCATGCTCGCGCCGCTCGCCCCCGCCCTGTTCCTCGGCATCGCGGTGCTGATGCTCGCGGTCGGAGGCGCCGCCGACATGGCCTCCGCCGCCTTCCGTACGTCGATGCTGCAGGCCGCGGCCGACGACTCCGTGCGCGGGCGGCTGCAGGGGATCTTCATCGTCGTGGTCGCCGGCGGCCCGCGCGTCGCCGACGTCCTGCACGGCGCGACCGCCGCGGTGACCGGCGCCGCCGTCGCGGCCGCAGGTGGCGGGGTGCTCGTGATCATCGGCACGGTCCTCGCCGCCCTCGCGGTGCCGGCGTTCGTGCGCTACCGGGTGACCCGGGTCGCGGCCTGACCCGGCGAACGCCGGTGGTCTACGGTCGCCCCGTGGACGAACCGAGGTCGGTGCTGGTCGTCACCGGCGCGGCGGCGACCGGGAAGTCGACGATCGGTGACCACCTCCGGGGCCGCAGCGGGCTGGTGGTGATCGACGGGGACGTCCTCGGCCGCGGCGCGGCAGCGACGTCGTACGGCCGGCGCGACTACGTCGGCTTCTGGCGCCACGCGCTCGCGGTCTGCCGCGAGGTCAGGACCAACGGCCTGGTGCCCGTCGTGCCGTGCATCTGCCTGCCCGACCAGGTGCTCGCGGCCGTGGAGGACGAGACCGTCCACTTCCTCGCCCTGCTCAGCGACCCCGACACGGTCCGCCGCCGGATCGCCGCGCGCACGGGCTTGTCCGACGTCCCGTCACCCGAGTCCCACGTCGACCTCGACCACCGGCTGCGCGAGGTCGTGGACGTGCCGGCTCCGCACACCTGGACGACCCACGACGTCACCGCGGGCGACGTACGCCGCACGCGCGAGGTCGGGGCGGGCTGGGCCGCCGGTCACGCCCCCTGACAGATCGTGGAGTCCTGGTGCCACCTGGTGGCTCGAGGACTCCACGATCTGTCGGGAGTCACCGGATATCCGGTGACTCCAGGCGGCGCGCCGGGCAGGCAGACCTCAGACGACGCGGGCCTTCGGCATCCCCTCGGCGGTCTTGCCGGGGTCGCGCACGACGACGGAGCCGAGGGCGTCGTCGATGCGGGACATCACGTCCGCGTCGAGCGTCACACCGGCGGCCTTGACGTTGTCGGCGACCTGCTCGGGGCGGGAGGCACCGACGAGGGCGGCGGCGACGTTGTCGTTCTGCAGCACCCAGGCGATCGCGAGCTGGGCCATGGTCAGGCCGCAGTCCTTCGCGACCGGCTCGAGGTCCTGCACCGCGGCCAGCACGTCGTCGCGCATGAAGCGCGAGATCATGTCGGCGCCGCCCTTGGTGTCGGTGGCGCGCGAGCCCTCGGGCGGGGCCTGGCCGGGCTTGTACTTGCCCGTCAGCACGCCCTGCGCGATCGGGCTCCAGACGATCTGCGAGACGCCGAGCTCCTTCGACGTCGGCACGACCTCGTCCTCGATGACGCGCCACAGCATGGAGTACTGCGGCTGGCTCGAGATCAGCTGGAAGCCGAGCTCCTTCGACAGCTCCACGCCGGCGCGGATCTGGTCGGCGGTCCACTCGCTGACGCCGATGTAGAGCGCCTTGCCCTGTCGCACGATGTCGGCGAAGGCCTGCATCGTCTCCTCGAGCGGGGTCTCCACGTCGTAGCGGTGGGCCTGGTAGAGGTCGACGTAGTCGGTCTGCAGCCGCTGCAGGGAGCCGTTGATCGACTCCATGATGTGCTTGCGTGACAGGCCGGTGTCGTTCTTGCCCTTCGGACCGGTCGGCCAGTAGACCTTCGTGAAGATCTCCAGCGACTCGCGCCGCTCGCCCTTCAGCGCCTCGCCGAGCACGGTCTCCGCTGCGGTGTTCGCGTAGACGTCAGCCGTGTCGAACGTCGAGATCCCCTCGTCGAGCGCCGCGCGCACGCACTGGGTGGCGACGTCGTTCTCGACCTGGGAGCCGTGGGTGAGCCAGTTGCCGTAGGTGATCTCGGAGATCTTCAGTCCGCTGTTGCCGAGGTATCGGAATTCCATCTCTCCGACACTAGCGAGGGCCGGGTCAGTCGAGCACGACCAGGACGTCGCCGTCCTGCACGACGTCGCCCTCGGTCACCCTGATGGCGGTGACGGTGCCGGCGCGCTCGGCCAGCATCGGGATCTCCATCTTCATCGACTCCAGGAGCACGACGGTGTCGCCGGCCTCGACGCGGTCGCCCTCGGCGACCTCGATGGTGAGGACGTTGGCGACCAGCTCGGAGACGATCTCGAGGGAGGTGGGGCGGGCCATGCGCCCGACGCTAGCGGTTACCCGGGCGTACACCCCGATCTCCTGCCTGGCAGGGCTCAGAGCTCGGCGAAGCGGCGCGGCTCGGGACGGTGCGGACCCGCCTCCTCGGCGCGGCGTCCGCCGCGTCCCTTCGGCCCGGTGAGGGCGAGGTCCGCGCGGATCACGAGCCAGCCGATGAGCAGGCCCAGGACGAGGGAGTACGCCGCCCGCAGGCCGGCCTCGAGGTAGGAGGTGTCCGGCGAGACGAGCCCCGTCGCCAGCGGCACGGTGGCGGCGACGCCGAAGGCGCAGAACCACCACCCTTGGCGCCGGCGGGCGCGGACGTGGGTGCCCCACACCAGCGCGGGGATGCCGAGCAGGACCACGAGCGGCCGCGGGAACGCCCCGATGCGGGCCGCGGTCGAGTCGGCGAAGTCGAGGACCGACGACACGAAGCTCTGGGCGCCGTAGCGCCGCAGCAGCTCGGCGTACGCCAGCGTCGCGAAGAGGACGCCGAGGCCGATGGCGACGACGATCATCCCGCGCCGCCCGAGGCCGTGCAGGCCCGCGCCGAGGCGGTAGACGATCGCGAGCACGAGGACGAGCGCGAGGAGGAGCGAGACGATCTCGAAGCGCTCGATCGCCACGGTGGGCTCGAAGCCGACCGCGGCGAAGGCGGTGACCGCGGCGACGAGGGCGGCGACCAGCGCCTCGCGCATCGCCTTCCAGCCGGTGATCGCCGGCACCGTCACCATGACGGCGTAGACGCTGCCGACCACGCAGGTCATCACCGCCGCGCCCGTCGGGAGCACGCGCCCACCCACGAGGAGGCTCGCCACGGCGAGGACCAGCGCCAGGCCGGCGGACACGAGCGCGCGGCCGGCGGTGCGCGTCGCGAGCAGCCAGGAGAGCGCGGTGACGACGGCCGTGGCGCCGACGCCGTCGAGCCACGCGGGTGCGGTGCCCGTGTCGCCCACGGCGGGGATGTCGCTCAGCGTGCCGCTGAGGGCCGACCAGCCCAGTGCTGCCGCGCCGAGGATGAGGACGCCGAACCAGAAGGCCAGCAGCGACCGACGGGGTCCGTCGGCTCCGGTCTCGTCCGGCGTGCCGGCGGTGGGCTCGGCGGTCGGGGCAGGGGCCTGCTCCGCGACGGGCGCGGGCGTCGGGGTCGGCGGCGGCGGGGTGACCGGCGTGACCGGGGCGGCCGGCTCGGCGGCCGGTGCTGCGGCCTCGTCCCGGACCACCGGGGCGGGCTCGGGCGCGGGCGGCGCCTTCCGCTTCAGCCGCAGCCGCGAGGGCGGGCGCTCGGCAGCCCGCTTGCCGCGGGAGGACCCGCGGGTGCTGTCGGAGGAGGGGGAAGGCACGACGGAGCAGGTTACAGCCGTCGGTTGGCCAGCGACGGATTGGTGCGGCGGGCCTCGTCGAGGTCGGCGCGGTCCAGGACGGCGTCGACGACCTGCTCGGAGCCGTCGGCCTCGGCGAGGACGTCCCCCAGCGGGCCGATGACCGCGGAGTGCCCGACGTAGCGCGGCTCGGGCTGCCCGGCGCCGACGACGAAGCAGGTGTTCTCGATGGCCCGGGCGGCGAGCAGGGTGCGCCAGTGCGCGACCTTGCGGTCGCCGGGCAGCCACGCCGCCGGCACGACGAGGACCTCGGCGCCCGCGTCGACCAGGCGCCGCGCCAGCTCGGGGAACCGCAGGTCGTAGCAGGTCATCAGCCCGACCTGCCAGCCGCCGACGTCGACGACCACCGGCTCGACGGCGCCGCCCGTGAGGCGGTCGGACTCCCGGTAGCCGAAGGAGTCGTAGAGGTGGATCTTGCGGTACGTCGCCGGGTCGGGGCCGGCCGCGACGAGCGTGTTGAACGGTCGGGCGGGGTCGTCCGCGACCTCGAACATCCCGGCCACCACGGTGGCGGAGGTGGCGTCGGCGACGCGCGCGACCTCACGGGCGAACGGCCCGTCGACCCGCTCGGCGAAGGGACTGACGTCGGACCCGGCCTGGCCGAAGTCGCGGGCGAAGGCCTCCGGCAGGACGACCAGGTCGGCTCCCGGCTCCACCTCGGCGAGGCGGGCGCGGTTGGCGTCCGGGTCCAGTCCGCTCGCCCACTGGTGGACGCGCACGCGCAGCTGCTCGTTCAACCGTGGGGTGGGGGCCATGCTCCCAGCGTAGAGCGGTCGCCCGGCGGCCGCCGTCCGGCGCTCGCGCGGCTGCGAGGATGCCCGCATGGACCTCGACCTCACCGCCGGCGGCTTCTGCGGCGTGGTGCTCGCGGGCGGCACGGCCGCGCGGATGGACGGCGTCGACAAGGCGTCCGTCGAGCTGGCCGGCCGCTCGCTCCTGGCGTACGCCGTCGATGCGTTCCTCGACGCCGACGAGGTCGTGGTGGTCGGACCGGACACCGTGCGGACCGCGCGACCGGTGACCTTCGTGGTCGAGGACCCGCCCCGCGGCGGGCCGGTGGCCGGGCTGCTCACCGGGGTGGACGCGCTGCTGCGCGAGCCACGCCTCGTCGGTGTCCTCGCGGTGGACATGCCGCGGGTCACCGCGGCGACGATGCGCCGCCTGCGCGAGGCGGCGGCCGGCCGGGACGGTGCGTTCCTGGTCGACGGCGACGGCCGGCGCCAGCTGGCCGGGGTGCTCGACGCGGCCCGCCTGGACGTCGTACGACCCGACCGCGAGGGTCAGCACGGGATGGCGCTGCACCGGCTGCTCGCGCGGCTGGACCTCGCCGAGGTGCCGGCGACCGGCGAGGAGGCGGTCGACGTCGACTCGTGGGCCGACCTGCGGGACCTGCGGCGCTGACCGGCCTCCCTTGCCGCACGCGGGTGGGGTGCGAGACATTGGCCTCGTGAATCTCCACGACTGGATCGACGAGCTCGCCGACGTGCTCGACGTCGAGACCGAGGTCGACGAGGGCCTGGTCCTCGACCTCGCCCGCGTGGCGGCGCAGAACGTGCAGAGGACCGCGGCGCCGATCACCGCCTACCTCCTCGGGGTGGCGGTCGGGGCGGGCGACGCGAACCCCGAGCAGGTCGAGCGGCTCGCCGCGCGCGCCCAGCAGCTCGCCGAGAGCTGGGACCGGCCGGCCGACGCGAAGGACCCCGACGACATCGACGACGAGGTGCCCGACGACTCCTCGGTCGACCACTCCAGCGACCTCTACGAGGACTGATCACGTGCGTGCTGCCGTCGCCACCGGGTCCGGTGGGCCCGACGTCCTGTCCGTCGGCGAGGTCGACGACCCGCGCCCGGCCGCCGGGGAGGTGCTGCTCGACGTGGTCGCCACCGCCGTCAACCGGGCCGACACCCTGCAGCGGCAGGGCTTCTACCCGCCGCCGCCCGGCGCCTCCGACGTCCTGGGGCTCGAGTGCAGCGGCCGCATCGCCGAGCTCGGCGAGGGCGTCGAGGGCTGGAAGGTCGGTGACGAGGTGTGCGCGCTGCTCGCCGGCGGGGGGTACGCCGCCCGCGTGGCCGTGCCCGTCGGTCAGGTCATGCCGGTTCCGTCCGGCGTCTCCCTCGTCGAGGCGGCCTGCCTGCCCGAGGTCGCGGCGACCGTCTGGTCCAACGTCTTCATGACCGCCCACCTCGCGAAGGGGGAGCGCTTCCTCGTGCACGGCGGCGGCGGTGGCATCGGCACGATGGCGATCCAGCTCGCGGCCGCCCGCGGCGCCGAGGTCTACACGACCGCCGGGTCCCCGGAGACCCTCGAGCTGTGCCGCTCGCTCGGCGCGGAGCGGGCGATCAGCTACCGCGACGAGGACTTCGTCGAGGTGCTCACCGAGGCCGGCGGCGCCGACGTCATCCTCGACAACATGGGGGCGTCCTACCTCGGCCGCAACGTCTCCGCCCTCGCCACCGGCGGCCGCCTGGTCATCATCGGGATGCAGGGCGGCTCGAAGGGCGAGCTCGACATCAACGCCCTCCTGCGCAAGCGCTCGTCCGTGACCGCCACCTCGCTCCGCGCCCGCCCGCTCGCCGAGAAGGCGCAGATCTGCTGCGGGGTGGTCGAGGACGTCTGGCCGCTCGTCGCGTCCGGCCAGGTGCGCCCCATCGTCGAGACCACCCTCCCGCTCGAGGAGGTCGCCCGCGCCCACCAGCTGATGGACGACGGCGGGCGCGCCGGGAAGATCGTCCTGACCCTCTGAGCCCTCGGGCCGGACGGGCCGCCACCGGGCGGGCCCTAGGGTTGGACCATGAGCGACCAGCAGCAGCCCGAGCCCACCGGCGGTCCCACCGGCCAGGGGGAAGAGGACCAGGTCGTGGTCGTCGGCCCCGACGGCCAGCCCATCGGCACGATCCCGGCGAGCGCGCTCCCGGCGATGACGCAGGGCGCCGACGCGGGTGACGACGAGGACGGCGACGGCGAGCGCCACATCACCGAGCTGGTCGAGCAGCCGGCGAAGGTGATGCGGATCGGCAGCATGATCCGCCAGCTGCTCGAGGAGGTGAAGGCCGCGCCGCTCGACGAGGCGAGCCGCAACCGCCTCAAGGACATCCACGCCGCCTCCATCAAGGAGCTCGAGACCGGTCTCGCGCCCGAGCTCGTGGAGGAGCTCGAGCGGCTGTCGCTGCCGTTCACCGAGGACGGCACGCCGTCGGAGGGTGAGCTCCGCATCGCCCAGGCCCAGCTCGTGGGCTGGCTCGAGGGCCTGTTCCACGGCATCCAGACCGCGATCTACGCCCAGCAGATGGCCTCGCGCGCCCAGCTCGAGCAGATGCGCCGCGCGCTCCCGGCGGGCCACGGCGGCCCCGCCGCCCAGCAGCCGACCGGCATGCCCACCATGCCCACCGGCGGGGGCGACGACGACTCCGCCGGCAGCCGCGGCGGGATGTACCTCTGACGCCTCACCCGGCTCGGCGTGCGAGGCGTCGTACGACGAGCATCCCGAGCGCGCCGACGACACCGACGAGCGCGGCGGACCACAGCAGTCCCTGACCGCTGGTGGTGTCGAGGGCGACCATCGACCGTCCCGGCAGCGGGTCGTGCGGCTCGCCCAGCGCCTCCACCGTGGCGTCGTACGTCGCAGCCGTGTCGGGCACCGAGCCGCTGCACCGGTCGGAGGCGACCCTGCCGTCCTCGTCCACGTGCGCCAGCACCACCATCCTGACCCCCGTCGGCCACTCGACCCCGCACGAGGCCTCGCCGCCGCGGGGGGTCACGACGTCCTGGCGGCGGCGTACGTCGCCAGAGCGGACCTCATCGACCGTGAAGAGGTGGGCGACGACCCGGTCGTCCGCGCGCCGGCTGTCCAGCACCCCCACGAAGGCCACCTCGGCGCGGTGCGCGAGCTCGGCGGGGTCGTCGCTCACGCAGCTGCACGCCGCGGCCGGCCCCACCGGTCCCAGGACCAGGCCACCCGCCAGCACCGCCATGACGGCGAGCAGGCGAGCCAGCACCACGTCAGCGCGCGAGGCGGCGTACGACGACGAGGCCGAGCAGGCCGATGACCACGGCCGCCGCACCCGGAGCCGCCGCGCGGGCGAAGCCGGCGGGTGGGGAGTCCTCGACCAGCGTGCGCTGGGCGGTCGGCGGCGGGGGCGGCTCGACGGACGTGCCCTCGCCGAGGAGCGCCTCGACCTTGGCGACCTTCGTCGGGTTGGCCACGCTGGTGCCGCCGCAGCTGTCGGCCTCGAAGGGAGCCTCGGTGCCGGTGGCGAGGAAGAGGTAGGAGGTGCCGACGGCCAGCTCGCCGAGGCCGCAGGCGTTCTTGCCGCCGGCCGAGAAGACCTGCGTCGAGCGCTCGGGCGAGCCCTGGTAGGCACGCGAGGCGGTCACGTCGTAGGTGTGGTCGTTGGCGGCGACCTCGACGTTGTCGACCGTGCCGATGAAGACCGCGTCAGCGCGCTCCACCTGCTTCTCGAGCCGGCCGCTCTGCTGGCACGTGCAGTCGGCCGCGGAGGCCGGGGCCTGGACCGTCAACGCGAGGCCGAGGCACGCGAGGAGCAGTGCGGCAGCGAGTCGGACGGCACGGATCATGGCGGGAAGCCTAGCGAGACAGGTCGAAGAGGTCGGCGAGCACCGTGGCGACCCCGTCCTCGTCGTGGTGGGGCGCGAGGTGGTCGGCGAGCTCGCGCACCGTCGGGTGGGCGTTGGCCATGGCGTAGGACGTGCCGGCCCACTCCAGCATGGGCAGGTCGTTGGGCATGTCGCCGAACGCCACCACCTCGTCGGGACCGAGCCCCATCTCCGCGGCGACCGTGGCCAGGGTCGACGCCTTGGTGACGCCGGCCGCGCTGATCTCCACGAGCGTGCCGACCGACGACCACGTCGTGACGACCTGCTCGCCGAGGACGCCGGCCACGAGCTCCCAGTAGGGCTCGGGCTCGTGGTCCTCGTGGCGGGCCAGCAGCTTGACGACGTCGTCGTCGACCAGCTCCTCGAGCGGGCCCGTCGGCACGTCGGGGGCGAGGTTGACCGCCAGGCGGGGCATGAAGTCGGGCTCCTTGGCGAAGCCCGTCGTCCTCTCCAGCGCGAACACGGTGCCCGGCACCTCCGCGCGCAGCCGCTCGGCCACCGCGAGGAGCACCTCGGCCGGGATGGTCCGGGCGGTGCGCACCTCGCGGCGCGCGACGTCGTACACGATCCCGCCGTTGCTGCAGATCGCGAGGCCGTGCCCGCCGACCGCCTCCCACAGCTCCTCCATCCAGCGGATGGGGCGACCGGTGGTGAAGACGACGGGCACGCCGGTGGCGTCGAGCTCGTCGAGCACCGCACGGGTGCGCGCCGAGACCCGTCCCTGCGAGTCGAGCAGCGTGCCGTCGAGGTCCGTGGCCACCAGCCGGTGCACGCTCACGTGTCATCCCGGACGAGGAGGGTGACGGTCAGCGGGTCACCCTCGGTCACGCCCGCCGCAGAGCGGACCGACTTCTTGACCGGCAGGACGTAGCTGCCGCTGGCGGCATCGGGAAAGACGCTGGTGTCCCACGTGGTCGTGCCGACCCGCACCCGCACCCTGACCGACCCGAATCCGCGCGGCTCACCCGCTCGCTCGCGCACCTCGTCGGCGAGGTCGAGCGGCAGCGTCACGAAGCACCAGGCGCCCGTGTCCGCCGACCCCTCGCGCGCCGACCAGCGCCACAGCTCCGCGGTGAAGGTGACGCCCTCGTCCACGGTCAGGAGTCCTGCGGGAACCAGCGCGAGATCTCGACCGCGGCGCCCTCGTCGTGGACGCTGGCGGTCACGTCGTCGGCGGCGGCGATGACCTCGTCCACGGCCTGGCCCATCGCCACGCCGCGCCCGGCCCAGCGGAGCATCTCGATGTCGTTGCGGCCGTCACCGATCGCGAGCACGTCGTCGGCGCCGAGGCCGAGCTGGTCGCAGACGTGCTGGAGGCCCGACGCCTTCGACACCCCCACCGGGGAGAGGTCGAGCCAGGCCGTCCAGCCGACGACGTAGTCGGTGCCGTGCAGGCCGAGCTTGGCCGCGAGCTCGATGAAGTCGTCGGCGGTCGCCTCGGGGTCGCGGACGATCACACGGCTGACGGGCTCGCCGACGATGTCGTCGACGTGGGTGATCAGCTGCTCGCCGGACAGCTCGCCCTCGGGGAAGACGCGGTTGACGCGGTAGCCGCCGACCTCACGCTCCTCGACGGCGACCAACGCCCGCGGGTGGTGCTCCAGCACCGCCGCGACCGCCGGGGCGGCGTCGAAGGTCTCCTCGTGGACGACCTCCATCGGCGGGTAGCGGAAGACCACCGCGCCGTTGGACGCGACGACCCAGAGCCGGTCGGACTCCTCGCGCGGGAGGTGGAGGAGGTCGGCGATGGTCGTCATGCCGTGGGGCGAGCGACCGCTCGCCAGCACGATGTGGGCACCGGCGTCGAGGGCGCGGTGGACCGCGTCGTGCACCGGCTCGCTGATGGTCTCGTAGTCCTCGCTCTGCCCGTCGACCCACTTGAGCAGGGTGCCGTCGATGTCCAGCGCGACGACGCGAGGAGTCCAGTCAGCCAAGGGGTTTCAGCACTTCCAGGCCGCCGAGGTACGGGCGGAGCGCCTGCGGCACCGTGACGGAGCCGTCCTCGTTCTGGTGGGTCTCGAGGACCGCCACGATGGCGCGCGTGATGGCCGTGAGCGTGCCGTTGAGGGTCGCGACCGGCAGGGTCTGGCCCTGGGCGTCGCGGGTGCGGATGTCGAGGCGGCGGGCCTGGAAGTCGGTGCAGTTGGAGGTCGACGTGAGCTCGCGGTACTTGCCCTGGGTGGGGATCCACGCCTCGCAGTCGAACTTGCGCTGCGCGCTGAGCCCCAGGTCGCCCGCGGCGACGTCGATGACGCGGTAGGCGAGCTCGAGCTTGTCGAGGAACTCCTTCTCCCACGCCAGCAGCCTCTGGTGCTCGGCGTACGACTCCTCGACGGTCGTGTGGACGAACATCTCGACCTTGTCGAACCAGTGGACGCGGATGATCCCCTTCGTGTCCTTGCCGTGCGAGCCGGCCTCCTTGCGGAAGCACGGGCTGAAGGCGGCGTAGCGGCGCGGCAGCGAGGCGGCGTCGAGGATCTCGTCGGAGTGGTAGGCCGCCATCGCGACCTCGCTCGTGCCGACGAGGTAGAGGTCCTCGCCCTCGATGCGGTAGACGTCGTCGGCGGCCTGGCCCAGGAAGCCGGTGCCCTCCATCGCGCGGGGCTTGACCAGCGAGGGGGCGATCACCTGCGTGAAGCCGGCGTGGCGGGCCTGGTCCATCGCCATGTTGACCAGCGCGAGCTCGAGCTGCGCGCCGACGCCGGTGAGGAAGTAGAAGCGCGAGCCGCTCACCTTGGCGCCGCGCTCGAGGTCGATGGCCCCGAGCATCCTGCCGAGCTCGATGTGGTCCCGCGGCTCGAAGTCGAACTCACGCGGGGTGCCGACGTGCTCGAGCGTGACGAAGTCGTCCTCGCCGCCCGCGGGCGCCTCGTCGGCGGCGACGTTGGGGATGGCCTTGATGGCCTCGTCCCACTCGGCCTCGGCGGCGTTGCGCGCGGCCTCGGCCTCCTTGACGCTCGCGGCCAGCTCCTTGACCTGCGCGAGCAGGGCCTGCTTCTCCTCGCCCTGCGCCTTGGCGACGAGCGCGCCGCTGGCCTTCTGCTCCGAGCGCTTGGCCTCGAAGTCGGCGATCGCCCGCCGTCGCGCGGAGTCCGCCGCCAGCGCCCGGTCCACCACGTCGTCGGACAGGCCGCGCTTGGCCTGGGCGGCGCGCACGCGGTCGGGGTCGTCACGGAGCAGGCGCGGATCGATCATGCCGGGGTCCCTGCGGCGAGGGGAGCGAAGCGAGGCTCGTCGTGGGGTGGGGTCACAGGGGAAGGCTATCCGGAGGGGCGTGGGGCACACGATCGGGTTTGGGCATACTTCGCGGGTGACTCCCGCCTCCCGCAACCGTGCTCTCGGTGGGGCGGCCCTCGCGGCCGCCCTCTTCGCGGTGCTCGCCTTCCTCGTGACCCGCGACCGGGCCCCGCTCGACGCGTTCGACGTCGAGGGCCGGCAGCTCGAGGACTGGGCCGACGACCACGCCGTGCTCGTCGACGGCCTGCGCGTCATCGAGGCGGCCTTCGGGACGGTCGGGATGACCGTCCTCACCATCGTGCTCGCGGGCGTGCTCCTGCTGCGCCGCCACCGGCGGGCGGCCCTGCTGGTGGTGGTCGTGATGACGGTGACCTCGATCGCCACGACCGTCCTCAAGCGCTTCCTCGGCCGCGACCGCCCGGACTGGCAGGACACTCTCGGCCTGCACAGCAACTTCAGCTTCCCCTCGGGCCACGCCTCGTCGACGGCGGCCTTCGCCGCACTGCTGGTGATGCTGCTCGTGCTGTTCGTCCGTCGCGCGAGCCTGCGCCGCCTCGGCATCGCGGTCGTCGTCGCGTGGTGGCTGCTCGTCTGCCTGGACCGCGTCCTGCTCGGTCGGCACTTCCCGACCGACGTCATCGGGGGCTCGCTGCTGGCCCTGGCGGTCTTCCTGCTCGCGCTCGCCTTCATCGACCCGCGGCCCCGCTCGACCGCGGCGAGGGTCGAGCCGCTGCCGGAGGTGTACGCCTCGGAGAAGCGGCTCGCCGTCATCCTCAACCCGATCAAGGTCGAGGACGTCGGCCAGTTCCGCTCGCTCGTCTCGGCGATGGCCGCGGAGTCCGGCTGGTCCGAGCCGACCTGGCAGTACACCACCGTCGAGGACCCCGGCACCGGCATGGCCGAGCGCGCCGCCGTCTCCGGGGCCGACCTGGTCATGGTCTGCGGTGGCGACGGCACGGTGCGCGAGGTCTGCGCCGAGCTCGCCGGCACCGGCATCCCGGTGGGCATCATCCCGGCGGGCACGGGCAACCTCCTCGCGCGCAACCTCGGCGTGCCGCTCTACATCCGCTCCGCGATCGACGTCGCCCTCAACGGCCAGGACCGGGCCATCGACATGGTCGAGGTCGGCGGCGACGGCATCGAGGACACCCACTTCATGGTGATGGCCGGCATGGGCTTCGACGCCGCGATCATGGAGGGCGTCAACGAGGACATCAAGAAGAGGATCGGCTGGGTGGCCTACGTCGTCTCCGGGCTGCGGTCGCTGATGTTCCCGGCCGTGAAGGTCGAGATCCAGATCGACGACGAGGAGCCCACCCTCCACCGCGCGCGCACGGTCGTCGTCGGCAACGTCGGCTTCCTCCAGGCCGGCATGCCGCTGCTGCCCGACGCCACCCTCGACGACGGCATCCTCGACGTGGTGATCATCCACCCGCGCCAGTTCCTGTCGTGGATCACGGTGGCGATGCGCGTGCTGCGCAAGAGCCCCGTCGTCGACGAGACGCTCGATCGCCGCACCGGCTCGCGCGTGCGCATCAAGGCGTCCGCCGACACCCCCCGCCAGCTCGACGGCGACTCCATCGGCGAGGGTCGCGAGCTCTGGATGGAGTGCATCCACGGGCGCCTGCTGGTCCGCGTCCCCCGCTGACCCGCGTCACGGGCAGGTGTTGGTGACGTAGTGCGCGAACGACGTCTCCTCGTCGTCCTCCCACGCCCCGTCCTCCCAGTTGAAGGAGCCCGACTCGATGTCACCGGCCTCGAGTCCCTCGAGCCGGTCGATGAACGCCTCGAAGCCCGCTCTCGCGTCGGCGGACATGTTGTCGGGTGTCCCGACGCGCGTGAGCTCGGTCCCCCACTCGTGGACGAGCCCGACGAGCTCGGTCTCGGACGGCCGTCCGGCGGCGAGGAAGCGGTCCATCCCCTCGGCCACCATCCAGCCCTTGGCCGCGCAGAAGTCCTCGACCGAGGCGTCCCTGGGCGCGTCCGCTCCTGCGCCTCCGCACGCGGCGAGCGCCGCCGCGCAGGCGACGACGTACGCCACCCCGACCGACCTCATGCCCGTGCCCCCGTGTCCTCTGCGGGCGCCAGCGTCGCACGGCCCGCGGCAGCCGTCAGGCGTTCTGCTGATCGCGTCGAGTGCGGAGCCCCGTGGCGACTCCTACCGCGAGCGCACTCGACCGGGTCCGAGGGTCAGGGACGGGCGTGCTCGATCGCCTCCTCCTCCTCGGGCGAGAGCTGCTGCTCGCACGACCAGGAGGAGATCGACTTGGCGTAGGTGCGGGCCTCGCTCCGCCCGTGGATCGACGTCAGGACGACGCCGTGGCCGGAGTCGTCGAGGACGGCCAGGCTCCAGCTGAGGTGCCCCCCGACGTCGCCGAACGCGTCGTAGCGCACGACCGAGAGGTGCCGCAGCGCGTCGACGCTCTCCGCCTTGAGGGCCGCGACCTCCTGCCGCAGGCCGTGCACGTCCTCGGGCAGCGCGTCGACCCCCTCGCCGCCTGGGCGTGTCGTCGTACGACGGAGGGCGAGCGCGGCGACCGCGCAGGCGACGGCGGCGAGGACGACGGCGATGGTGGCGAGCACCCTCGAACCCTATGTTCGGCGACTGGTCACGGCCGGTCGGACACGGCCGGAGGTGACACACTCGCCGACGTGACCCGACGCATCGCCTACCAGGGGGAGCCCGGCGCCAACTCGCACCTGGTCTGCCAGCAGGCCTACCCGGACTGGGAGCCGCTGCCGTGCGCGTCGTTCGAGGACGCCTTCGCGGCCGTCGAGAGCGGCGAGGCCGACCTGGCGATGATCCCGATCGACAACTCGATCGCCGGCCGGGTCGCCGACATCCACCACTTCCTGCCGACCTCCGACCTGCACATCGTGGGCGAGCGGTTCCTGCGCATCCAGTTCTCCCTGATGGCGCTGCCGGAGGCGAGCACCGAGTCGCTGCGCACGGTGCACAGCCACGTCCACGCCCTCGGGCAGTGCCGCGGCGTGATCCGCGAGCTCGGCCTGACGCCCGTCGTGGCGGGCGACACCGCGGGCGCCGCGCGTGAGGTCGCGGAGTCCGGTGACCCGACCCAGGCGGCGATCGCGCCTCCGCTCGCCGCCGAGATCTACGGCCTGAAGGTGCTGCGCGAGGAGATCGAGGACGAGGACCACAACACCACCCGCTTCGTCGTCCTCTCGCGCGACTTCGAGCAGGCGCCGGCCGGCAACGGGCCGGTCGTGACGACGTTCATCTTCAACGTGCGCAACCTCCCGGCCGCGCTCTACAAGGCGCTCGGCGGCTTCGCGACCAACGGCGTCAACATGACCAAGCTGGAGAGCTACATGGTCGGCGGGCACTTCACCGCGACCCAGTTCCTCGCCGAGGTGGACGGACACCCCGACGACCCGGGCGTGCGCAACGCGCTCGAGGAGCTCGCGTTCTTCACCACCGAGGTGAAGGTCCTCGGCGTCTACCCCGCCGACGCCTTCCGGGCCGACTGAGCCGGCGCACCCGACGGCTGCGACACTCACCCGGTGATCGATCCCCTCGTCGTGGCCCTGGCCTTCGGCGCCATCTTCGTCGTCGAGCTCCCCGACAAGACCTTCATCGCCACCCTGGTGATGTCCACGAAGATGCGCCCGCTCTTCGTCTGGATCGGCGTCGCGCTGGCCTTCCTCGTCCAGACGGCCGTCGCGGTCGGCATCGGCAAGGCCGCCTCGTTCCTGCCCGAGCAGCTGATCCACACCGTGGCCGCGCTGATGTTCGTCATCGGGGCGGTCATCCTCTTCCGCGCCGCGCGCACCGCCGACGCCGACGAGGGCGCGCAGGAGGACGAGTACGCCGCCAAGTCCGACTCCGCCGCCCACGGGCTCAAGGTCGTGGTGACCTCGTTCCTGGTCCTCTTCGCGGCCGAGTGGGGCGACCTGTCGCAGCTGCTGACCATCTCGCTCGTGGCCAAGTACGACGACCCGGTGTCGGTCTTCCTCGGCGCCTGGGGCGCGCTGCTCGCGGTCTCCGGGCTGGCGGTCATCGTCGGCCGGCTGCTGCTCCAGCGGGTGCGGCTCTCCGTGCTGCACTACGTGGGTGCGGCCGTGTGCGTCTTCATGGCAGCCTTGACGGTGTGGGAGATGACGCGCTGAGCGGCGACCCGGTCGCTGCCGTCCGGGAACGCTTCGTCGCCGTCAACGGCGACCACCCGATGACCGACGCGGACGACGCCTACGTCCGCGAGCACTTCGTCGAGGCCACCCCAGCGGCGATGGAGCAGATGCTGGCCGGCCGCCTCCCGCTGCCGTCGTACGTCCTCTCCGACGGGACCCCGATGGTGCCCGCCGCGCACGGCGAGCTGGCCGAGGTCGCCGGCGGCGTGGACCGGCTCCACGACTGGTTCGTGGCCTTCTGGCCCGACGACCCCGCGACCGCCGAGGCCGAGTGGGACCACTACCTCTCGGGGCAGTACGTCTGCCTCCGGGAGGTCTCCCCGATCCGGATCCGGATGAAGACCGCGCGCGTCGCCGAGGCGTCGGCCGCCGTCGAGATCCTGCGGCGCGACCCCCACGACCCGATCGGCCGCGGCATGCTCGGGCAGGCGGTCGACGGCGTGCTCGCGGTGCCCGGCCTCGACTCCCTCCTGCTGCCGATGACGGCGTACGACCGGCTCCGCTTCGGGGGTCCGAGCGTCCGCGAGACCTGGGTCGACGCGCCGCGCGCGGAGTTCCTGACCCCGGTCCCGCCGGTCTGGCCGCTGCGCACCGAGCGGCTGCTGCTGCGACCCTTCCGGCCCGGCGACGAGGCCGCGCTCACCGACGCGTGGGCGGACGAGGGCTGGACCAGCCTGCTCCTCAGCGGCACGATGAACGCGGCCGAGGTCGCCGAGATGGTGCGCCGCCGCTCCCGTCAGCACGACGGGCTCTTCCTCGGGCTCGCCGTCGAGCACGACGGCGAGCTCGTCGGCGACTCGGTCCTGATCCTCCAGGGAACCGGCCTCAGCGAGGGTGAGATCGGCTGGACGGTCCTCCCCCGGCACGCCGGCCGCGGGTACGCCACCGAGGCCGCCCGGGCCGTGCTGCGGCTCGGCTTCGAGCACTACGGCCTGCGCCGGATCGTGGCCAACCTCGACGCCCGCAACGACCGCTCGGCCGCGCTCTGCGAGCGCCTCGGGATGCGCCGCGAGGTGCACCGGCGCGGCGACTTCTGGTCCAAGGGGACGTGGACCGACTCCTACGAGTACGCCCTCCTCCGCGAGGAGTGGCGCGCGCAGTCCTGACCCGCCCCACGGCGGCGCGCCGCACGCAGGGGCAGCGCTAGAGTCCCGCCTATGGTCACCACCCCGCACGGAGCAGACAGCGAGGTCGGCCGCCTGGCCACCGTCATGCTCCACCGCCCCGGCAACGAGCTGAAGCGGCTCACGCCCCGCAACAACGACCGCCTGCTGTTCGACGGCATCCCGTGGGTGAGCCGGGCGCAGGAGGAGCACGACGCGTTCGCCGAGACGCTGCGCAACCGCGGCGTCGAGGTCCTCTACCTGACCGAGCTGCTCACCGAGACGCTCGACAGCGAGATGGCCCGCAACCATGCGATCACGAGCGCCCTGTCGGGGCTCCACCTCGGCGACACCATGCGGCGCTACCTCGCGCAGGCGCTGCGCGACCTCTCCCCCGCCGAGCTGACCGACGTGCTGACCGCCGGCATTCGCAACGACGAGGTCAAGGGCGGGCACGGCCTGGTGACCAGCCTGCTGGACCCGCACGACTTCCTCATCGACCCCCTGCCGAACCTGCTCTTCACCCGCGACTCCAGCGTGTGGGTGCGCGACCGGGTGGCCGTCACGAGCCTGGCGATGCCGGCCCGCAAGCGCGAGACCCAGCTGACCGAGCTGATCTACACCGAGCACCCGCGCTTCGCCGGCACCCGCAAGATCCACGGCTGGCACAACGAGCACGTGGAGGGCGGCGACGTCCTGCTCCTGGCCCCCGGCGTCATCGCCGTGGGCGTCGGTGAGCGGACGACCCCCGCCGGCGTGGAGCGGCTCGCGCGCCAGGTCTTCCACGCCGACCTCGCGCACACCGTGCTCGCGGTGCCGATCGCGCAGGAGCGCGCGACGATGCACCTCGACACCGTCTGCACGATGGTCGACGTCGACAAGGTCGTCATGTACCCCAACGTCGCCGACAACCTGCGCGCCGTCACGGTCACGCTCGACGACCCGGGCTCGGGCGAGTCCGACCTCACCCTGAGCGTCAGCGAGTCCGCGCCCTTCCTCGTCGCCGCGGCCAAGGCGATGCAGATCGACACGCTCCACCAGATCGACACCGGCCTCGACCCGGTCACCGCCGAGCGCGAGCAGTGGGACGACGGCAACAACACCCTGGCCCTCGCGCCGCGGGTCGCGGTGGCCTACGAGCGCAACGACGAGACCAACGACCGGCTCGAGGACGCCGGCATCGAGGTCGTCCGGATCGCCGGGTCGGAGCTCGGCTCGGGTCGTGGTGGCCCGCGCTGCATGAGCTGCCCGATCTCGCGGGAGCCGCTGCACGCCGACTGACGCGGTGGCCCTCGGCGGCTCGGTGCCCACCTGGTGACCGGGTCCCGTCGAGGGCGTCACGTTCGCTGCCCCGGATCGTTGAGGGGGCATGACCGAATCGATCCTGGACGCCCTCGACCCCGCCGACGCCCGGCGGGTGCTCGCAGCGGGTCGCACGCTGACGCTCCCGCAGGGTTGGTCGCCCATCGCCGAACGCACCCCCGCCGACAAGGCGTACCTCATCACCGAGGGCGAGGTCTCGGTCCGCAGGGGTGGCGTCGAGATCGCCACCCTCGGCCCCGGCGCGGTCGTGGGCGAGGCCGCGATCGTCAACCGCACCCTCCGCTCGGCCACGGTCGTCGCCCTGACGCCGCTCGAGGTCGTGCACTTCACCCGCGACACGATCGAGGAGCTCGTCGAGCAGGTCCCGTCGTTCGGCGCCGCGATCCGTGCTGCCGCGGCGGGACGCCTCGAGGGGAGCTGACCGGGTGGGGTCCGACGAGCCGGACGCCGCCCGCGCCCTGGGCGCGCTGGTCCTGGGCGAGGAGCCGAGCCTGACGCGCGTCGAGGTCGCCGAGCGCGCGGGCGTGCCGCTCGACCTCGCGGTCACGCTCTGGCACCAGCTCGGGTTCCCGCACCGTGCCGACGACGACGTCGCGTTCGTCGAGGGCGACGTCGAGGCCCTGCGGCTCGCGACCGAGCTCGTCCGGATCGGCATCCTGTCCCCGGAGTCGCAGGCCGCGCTCGTCCGCACGTGGGGTCGCAGCTACGCCCGCCTCGCGGAGTGGCAGACGAGCCTGCTGGCGGGACTCGCGGCCGAGGGCGGCGGCCCGGCCACCGGACCGGCCGGACCCACCGGCCTCACCGGGCTCGCCGGCGACGTGCTCCCCCGCGTCGAGGCGCTGCAGAGCTACGTCTGGCGCCGCCACCTCGCCAGCGCGGCCGAACACCTGCTCGACGACGGCAGCGCCCTCACGGCCGCCGAGTCACGGCTCTCGGTCTGCTTCGTCGACATCGTCGGCTACACCACGCAGAGCCGCAGCCTCGATGGGCCGGAGCTGGTGAGGTGGGTCGACGGCTTCGAGCAGGAGACGACCGCGTTGGTGGTCGACCACGGGGGCCAGGTCATCAAGACGATCGGCGACGAGGTGCTGTTCACCGTCGCCGACCCGGCCGCCGCCGTGCACGTCGCCCTCGGGCTGACCGCGCGCGGGGCCGACGAGGACGACCCCTTCCCGGCGGTGCGTGCCGGCGTCGCCCACGGGTCCGTCGTACGACGCCTCGGCGACGTGTTCGGCTCGACGGTCAACGCCGCCGCCCGCCTGACCTCGGCCGCCCGGCCCGGCAGCGTGCTGGTCGACGCGGGCGTCCACGAGGCGCTCACGGGCGGGGAGGGCAGCACCGGCGAGGACGAGACGATGCCCTGGCGCTTCCGCCGCGCCCGCCGGATCCCGGCCAAGGGTTTCTCAAACCTCGAGGCCTGGCGCGTGCGCACGGCCGACCCCGGCTGACCCAGCGGACCGACCCCCGGACCGGACCCCAGGACCGAGGCTCGGGCCCTCGACAATGACCTCATGCGACGATGCAAGGTCCACGTGCTCGGAGCCAGCGGATCGGGAACCACCACCCTGGCGCGGGCCCTGGCGAACCACTGGTCGGCACCGCACGCGGACGCCGACGACTACTTCTGGGTTCCGACCGACCCGCCCTACGTCGAGAAGAGGCCGGATGCCGATCGGCTGGAGCTGATGCGGGACGTGTTCGTCCCGCGGGAGGCCTGGGTGCTCTCGGGGTCGATGGTCGGGTGGGGCGAGGAGATCGTCGACCGGTGCGACGCGATCGTGTTCCTCACGCTCGACCCCGCCGAGAGGCTGAGGCGCCTCGACGCGCGCGAGGTCCACCGTCGCGGCGGCAAGGCCTTCGACAAGGACGCATGGACGGAGTTCCTCGAATGGGCCCGCGGATACGACGACCCGGCGTTCGACGGGCGCAGCCGCGTCCTCCACGAGAAGTGGCTGGCCGATCGCCACCAGCCGGTGCTGCGGCTCGACAGCGCGGCGACCCCCGAGGCGTTGCTCGCCGAGGTTCTCCGGTGGGAGCCGTGAGCGGGAAATGTGAAGCCCGGTCGTTGTTGACGGGGGAAACAACAACGACCGGGCAGAGACGAATCTACTCCGCCCCGAAGGGCGGGCACAACCGTTGAATCCGTTGTGTTCGAGCCGTGGTCGGATGGTGGACCGGGACTTACCGGATCGTCACCTGGCGGTTGGCGAGTCCTGCTCTCGCAGACCGCTCGGATGCGCTCAGCTCCCCGCCCTTCAGCGCCTCCTCGAGGTCCGCGGCGAACCTCGCGGCCGGCTCCTCCAGCACCTCGGCGCCCGTGCCGACGGGGAGGTCCCAGACCGGTGCGAGCAGGCCGTGCGCGCGGAACATGCCCACGAACCGGGAGTCCTCGGCCACGGAATCCTTGCCCGCCGCGTGGAGGCGGGCGAGCGCGTCGAGGAGCTCGTCCTCGGGGTGCGGCATGACCCAGCGCAGGTGCTCCTTGGTGCCGACGTTGGTCCAGTACGCCGCCTCGACCGACGACAGCCGGCTGGTGGGCATCACGCCGGCGTTGGCCTGCTCGAGGGCGGCCTCCATCGTCGCGTCGCGCTCGGGGATGTCGTCGATCCAGTACTCGAAGCCGTCGTGCACGGTGATGTCGAGGCTGGAGTCGCTGATCAGGTCCTGGATGCTCGGGCCCTCGCCGGGCGCGGTCATCAGGCCGACGATGCCGGGCTCCTCGGTGGCCAGGGCGGCCTCGAGGACGGCGCCGAGGTCACGGGCCGGGTTGCCGTAGGAGTGCTGGACCTGCAGGCCGAGCCAGATGTCGCCCGACTCGCGCACCATGGCCGGTGCCGCACCGGGCAGCAGGGTCGCGAGGCGCACGTTCCGGCCACCGTCCTTCAGCGTCAGCGGCGCCGTGGCGGCGGGGACCAGCTCGCGCAGCGCGATGACGTCGCACTCGCTCGGCATGCCCTCGAACGGGCGGGCGACGAAGGTCGGTGCGGCACCGCCGGCCGCACCGTGGCAGGCCTTGTAGCGCTTGCCGGAGCCGCACGGGCAGGGCTGGCGGGGGCCGACCTCGCCGGCGGCGGGGGCGGACTGGGTGCGGTTGCGGGACTTCTTGGCCATGCCCGAACCCTAGTCGGGGCGCATCCGCCTCAGTCCGCGCTCCCCAGCAGCTCCAGCATGTAGGCCGGGCGGTCGGTGATGACCGCGGTGACCCCCAGGTCGAGGCACACGTCCAGCTCGTCGGCGGTGTTGACCGTCCAGACGTGGATCTCGCGCCCCTCCTTGAGCAGGTGGCGCCCGAGGCCGGGGTGGTCGCGCAGCTCCTTGATCCCGGGACCGATGATCCAGTCGTCCCCGACGACCGGCCGGAGCACGGGCCAGTGGTGCGCCTTGTCGACCAGCATCACCACGTCGAGGTCCGGCGCGAGCCGGCGCACCCGGTTGACGGCGTTGAGGGAGAAGCTCATCACCCGCGCCGGCGACCCGTCCCGGTCCCACCCGAAGTCGCCGAGCACCTCGACGAGGCGGCGCTCGACGAGCCCGCCGTACCGGGTGGGGTGCTTGGTCTCCACGGCCAGCTCGACGTGGCGGTCGTAGTCGGCCACCATCTCGAGCAGCTTGCGCAGCGTGAGCACCTTGCCGGCGTCCGGGTCACGCTCGGGGGAGTCGTCGTCGAGGTCGGCCCACGGGTTCTTCCACGAGGCGAAGTCGAGCTCGTCGAGCTCGGCCAGGTTCATCGTCGACACGAGGCCCGGCGTCGCCGCCGTACGACGCAGGTCGCGGTCGTGCACGCACACGAGATGGCCGTCGGCCGTCAGCCGGACGTCGCACTCGAGGGCGTCGGCACCCTCGTCGAGCGCCTTCACGTAGGCAGCGAGCGTGTGCTCCGCCTTCTCGTGGCTGCTGCCGCGGTGGGCCACGACCTGCGGTCGTGCCACGGCCCTGCGGTCGCGGCGGGTGCGAGGCGTACGTCGCATGCGCCGAGCATGGCACGCGCGAGCGGCGCGACACGGCACCCCGGCGGAGGTGGGACGAGCTCAGTGCACGTGGTCGCGCCAGTCGTCCGGCACCCGCTCGGCCGGGCCCGGGACGGTCTGGTCGTCGGGCCGGCTCTGCGGGTCGGCCAGCCGGGGACCGGACACGCCCTCGGAGCGGCTGTAGTCCCAGAACCAGTCCTCGCCGGGCTCGAAGCTCTGCACGACCGGGTGCCCGCTCGCCTCGTAGTGCGCGGTGGCGTGCTGGGCGGGGCTGGAGTCGCAGCACCCGACGTGCCCGCACTGGGCGCAGCGGCGCAGGTGCACCCACCAACCGCCGCCGTCCTCGCACTCCTTGCACCCGGTGCCCGACGGGGTTGCCTGCGGGTCGATGCCTGCCGTCATGCGCCCAGCCTGCCGCGTCACCGCTCGGGGGGGAAGGCCCCCGCCAGGAAGCCGGGCAGCCAGTGTGCCTCCCACGCCGGGACCTCCTGCCGCTCGAGCGCCGAGCGGGTCGGCGCGTGGGCGGCTGTCCGGTACCGGCCGTCCGCCCGCTCGAGGTAGCGGTAGTTCACCAGCTCGCGGCGGAGGTACGCGAAGTCCTCGTGCACCCCGAGCAGCACCTCGTTGACCTCGGGCTCGGAGTAGTCGCGGCCCGGCTCGAAGCGGCCGAGCACCTCGAGCAGCACCGCCGCCCGCACCTTGCGCCTGGCCGGCACGCGCTCGATGCGGCCGCCGCTGAAGAGCCGCCCGACGAGCCGCTCCTGCTCGGCCCGCGCGGCGTCGTACGCCTCCTGCCCGAGGGCCGCCCGCGCGGCGGTGTAGCTCTCGCCGGTCGCGGCCATGCGGGCGCGGACGACCTGCTTGAAGTCACTGTTCCTGGTCATGGTCGATCACCTTCGACTGCGCTGCGCCCCCAGTACGCCGCTGCAGCGGGCGTCGACGAACCTGACTCACGGATGCGTCCGAGGATCTGCTCCCCTTCGCCGTGTGCGCGGACTGGGGCCGGGCGTCGGGCTGGGCGGCGGACGGCGCCCTGGGCGCTGAGTCTCCCAGAGACTCAGCCGGCACGGCAAAGCGGTTTCGCGTCGCACCGGCTCGGCCCCACACTGTGGCCATGCCGTCGTCGAGCCAGTGGGTCGCCTTCCTCGTCGCCTCCATCCTGTTCATCCAGGTGCCGGGCCCGAGCCTGCTCTTCACCATCGGCCGCGCGCTCACCGTCGGCCGGCGCGAGGCGCTGCTCTAGGTGGTCGGCAACGCCCTCGGCCTGGTGGCCCAGGTCGTCCTCGTCGCGGTGGGTCTCGGCGCGGTCGTCGCCGCGAGCGCGACGGCGTACACCGTGGTGAAGGTCCTCGGCGCGGCCTACGTCGTGTGGCTCGGGGTGCAGGCCATCCGGCACCGCAGCGACGCGCGCCTCGCGATGGGCGCCGCGACGCCGACCCGGCGCGGTCACCCCGTGCGGATCGGCTTCACTGTCGGCGCGACCAACCCGAAGACGATCGTGTTCTTCGTGGCGTTCCTCCCGCAGTTCACCGACCCGGGCGGTCCGGTGGCGCTGCAGACGGTGCTGCTCGGCCTCGTCTTCGGTGTCCTGGCGGCCGCCTCGACAGCACCTGGGCGATCGCCGCGGGGACGGCGCGCACGTGGTTCGCGCGCCGTCCCACACGGCTCGACACCCTCAGCGCCACCGGCGGCACGATGATGATCGGCCTGGGGGCGACGATGCTGGCGGTCGAGTGACCCGTTAGCGCGTGCCGACGGCCTCCTGCTCGTCGTCGCTGGCGGGGGCACTGTCACGCTTGTTGGCCCACAGGCTCGTGGCGATGGTGACGCCCAGGATGCCGACGATGACGAACAGCGACGTCAGCGTCGGCACGTCGGGGACCGACGGCCAGACCAGGTGGGCCCAGTGGAGGACCAGCTTGGCGCCGATGAACCCCAGGATCGCGGCGAGGCCGTAGCTGAGGTGCCGCAGCGCGCCGAGGGCGCCCTCGAGCACGAAGTAGAGCGCGCGCAGGCCCAGCAGGGCGAAGGCGTTGGTCACGAAGACGAGGTAGGGGTCGCCGGTGATGCCGTAGACCGCGGGCACCGAGTCGACGGCGAAGACGATGTCGGTCGCCAGCACGGCGACGGTGACGAGGGCCAACGGCGTCAGGGCGCGAGAACCCTTCTGCACGACGGTGAACCGGGTGCCCTCGTAGGAGTCGGAGACCGGCATGAAGCGGCGCATCACCTTGACCACGCGCATCTCCGCCACGTCGACCTCGTGCTCCTGGCCGCGGATCGCGTCGCGGAGCAGCTTGGCGCCGGTGACCACCAGGATCGCGCCGAAGACCAGGAACACCCAGTCGAAGCGGGACAGCGCGGCCGCGCCCAGGGCGATGAAGATGCCGCGCAGCACGAGCGCGCCGATGATGCCGTACAGCAGCACCCGCTGCTTGAGCACCTCGGGCACGGCGAAGGCGGCGAGCAGCAGCATGAAGACGAACAGGTTGTCGACGCTCAACGTCTTCTCGACGAGGTAGCCGGTGTAGTACTCCAGGCCGCGCTCGCCGCCGTGCACGTTCCAGACGTAGAGGCCGAAGGTCAGCGGCAGGGCGACGTAGAACGCCGACCAGCCGATGGCCTCCTTCATCGAGACCTCGTGCGGGCGGCGGGTGGCGATGAAGTCGACGACGAGCAGGGCGAGCACCACGCCGATGGTGACGAACCACAGGGTGGGGGACGCGATGGACGACATGGGTCTCCTCAGGTGTCAGTTCCTGAGGTCTCCCCCGCCGGCTCGTCGTGCTGGTGCCGGTCCCCGCCGGGGCGCCTGCTGAGGCGCCGTAGTGACCGACGGAGGTTGGTGGGGTACTCCCCTCGCGGGAAATGGTAGGTGAACGGGCAAGCGGGGCTCCAATCCGCGCGGGGCGCCCGTAGGGTCCCAGCATGGAGACAGTCGAGTACGACGTCGTGGTCATCGGCGCCGGCCCCGCCGGGGAGAACGCCGCTCAGTACGCCGTCGAGGGCACCGGGATGACCGCTGCCCTCGTCGAGCGCGAGCTGCTCGGGGGTGAGTGCAGCTACTGGGCGTGCATCCCGAGCAAGGCGCTGCTGCGTCCGGTCGCGGTGGCCGACGTGACGTCCGACCTGCCGGGCGTCTCGACGGCCCACGTCGCCCCGAAGGCGCTGCTCGAGCGCCGCGACACGTGGGTCTCCCACTACGACGACTCGGGCCAGGTCGACTGGGCGAAGGGCGCCGGCCTCGCGGTGCTGCGGGGTGACGCGCGGCTGACCGGTGAGCGGACGGTCCGGGTCTCCTCGGCCGACGGCGACGTCGTCCTCCGGGCGCGGCAGGCGGTGGTGATCGCCACCGGCAGCGCGGCGCACGTCCCGCAGGAGTACGCCGACGTGCTCCCGTGGGACTCGCGCGACGCGACCGGCGTGGTGGAGGTGCCCGAGCGGCTCGTGATCGTCGGTGGCGGGGTGGTGGCGTGCGAGGCGGCGACCTGGATGGCCGCGCTCGGCTCGTCGGTGACGCTGGTCGTGCGCGGCCGCCGGCTGCTGGGCCGCACCGAGCCGTTCGCCGGTGAGGCGGTGCTCGCGGGCCTGCGCGAGCGTGGCGTGACCGTGCTGCTCGGCACCTCCGTCGAGTCCGTGCGCCGCGAGGACCCCGAGGCCACCGGCACCGGGCGGGTCCACGGCGGCACCGTCACCCTCGCCACCACCCGCGGCGAGCTCGAGGCCGACGAGGTGCTGCTCGCGATCGGCCGGAGCCCCCGCCTCGACGACCTCGGCCTCTCGTCGGTGGACCTGACGACCGACCACGTCACCGGCGGCCGGCTGCCGGACTGGCTCCACGCCGTCGGCGACGCCACGGGCGGCCCGCCCCTCACCCACTGGGGCAAGCACCAGGGCCGGGTGGTCGGGGCCCGCATCGCGGCCCGCGCCGCGGGCGAGGTCGCGTGGGAGCCCGACCGCGAGGCACCGGTGCCGCAGGTCGTCTTCACCGAGCCCGAGGTCGCCACCGTCGGGATGACCGAGGCGCAGGCCCGCGACGCCGGCCACGAGGTGGTGGTCACCAAGGTGCCGACCTCGTCGGCCGCCGGCACCAGCCTGCAGCGCGACCACGTCGCCGGCGACTCCCAGCTCGTCGTCGACGCCCACTCCCGGCTGCTGCTCGGCGCCACGTTCGTCGGCCCGGAGGCCGGCGAGATGCTCCACGCGGCGACCGTGGCGATGACCGGCGGCGTGCCCGTGCACGTGCTGCGCCACGCCGTGCCGTCGTACCCCACCGCCTCGGAGCTCTGGCTCCGCCTCCTCGAGGAGCTCCCCCCGGCCTTCCGCACGCCCCCGCCCGCCTGACCGGCCGGACTTTCGCGTCTTCCGGGATCAGCCGCGCTCGCGGAGGTACCTCCCGAAATGGGGGACGGTGAAGGCGATGCGGCCACGCTCGCCGGAGTAGACAAGGCCCTTCTTGAGCAGCGAGTCGCGGGCCGGGGAGAGGGACTGCGGCTTCTTGCCGAGGGCCGCGGCGACGTCGGAGCTGGGGACGGAGTCCTCGTCGCCACCGGCGCCGGCCTGGCCCAGCGCGACGTCGGCCATCGCCATCAGGTAGTCCCGCTCGCCCGGCGTCGCGCGCTCGTAGCGTGAGCCGAAGAACCCGACGGCGAGCTCGGACTCGGCCTCGGGAGCGGCGACGGCGACGTCGGCGGCGGTGATCGGCGAGCGCGGCGCGAGGTCCCACACGGCCTTGCCGTAGGCCTGGATGAAGTAGGGGTAGCCCCCGGTGGCGTCGTACATCGCGGCGAGGGCGTCGGGCTCGTAGGCCGCGTCCTCGTCGGCAGCGGGCGCCTCCAGCGCGCGGTCGGCGGCCTCGCGGGAGAGCCGGTCGATGCGCTGGTAGCGGAAGAGGCGCTCGCTGTAGGACTTGCTCGCGCTCAGCACGGCGGCCAGGTGCGGCAGTCCGGCACCGACGACGATGACGGGCAGGCCCGACTGGCTGAGCTCGTGGCAGGCGGCGCACAGTGCGGACACGTCGTCGGGACCGAGGTCCTGCATCTCGTCGATGAAGATCCCGATGCCCTTGCCCACGTCGGCCGCGAGTCCGCCGAGGTCGGTGAAGAGCTCGACGAGGTCGATCTCGATGTCGCCGGAGTCGGCGCGGCCGCGCACCGCGGCGACGTCGATGCCGGGACTCCACTGGTCCTTGAGCTTGGCGTTGGCGCCGGCGTCGCGGTGCGCGAAGGACTTGATGACGCCGAGCACGTGGTCGACCGAGTCCTCGTCGCGGTGCCCGAGCTCGCGGACCGCCTGGTGCAGCGCGCTGCTCAGCGGGCGGCGCAGCCCCTGGCCGGGGCGGGCCTCGAGCTTGCCCGTGCCCCAACCCTTGCGCACGGCCGCCCCCCGCAGCGCGTTGAGGAGGACGGTCTTGCCCACCCCCCGCAGCCCGGTGAGCACGAGGCTGCGCTCGGGGCGACCGTTGGCGACGCGCTCGAGGACGACGCCGAACGCGGTGAGCTGCTCGTCGCGCCCGGCGAGCTCGGGCGGGCGCTGCCCGGCGCCGGGGGCGTAGGGGTTCCGGATCGGGTCCACGATCAGACCCTATTCAGCAATCTAGGTCGCGCCGTAGATTGCCGGATAGTCGGCGAGTCAGCCCGCCTCGCTGGGCTGGTCGAGCCGTTCGACGCGCCTGCGGGCGGCGGCGTACGCCTCGTCGAGGCCCTGGCGCAGCAGGGCGATCAGGTCGGGCACCTCGTCCGCCGACAGCCGGAAGGTGCCGGCGCAGACGTTGTCGCGCCACAGCGACAGCACGACGAGCTGCTGCTCCTGGTGCCACGTCACGCGCAGCGAGCGGTCCTCACCGCGAGGGTCGAGGAAGACCGCTCCGGTGCGAGGAAGCTGCTGGCGGGCCATGTCCCATTGTGACTCGGCCCACAAGTTCCTGCCTAGACTCATCCCCGTGCCCGAGCTGCCCGAGGTCGAAGCCCTCGTCCAGGACCTGCGTGGCCGCCTCGTGGGCCGCGCCATCAGCCGCATCGACCTCGCCGCGTTCAGCGCGCTGAAGACCTTCGACCCGCCGCTGCACGCGTTGCACGGCACGCTCGTCGACGACGTCACGCGGCACGGGAAGTTCCTCGACATCGACGCCAGCGGGGTGCACCTCGTCATCCACCTGGCGCGGGCAGGTTGGATCCGCTGGCGCGACGAGGTGCCGGCCCTCCCGGCCAAGCCCAGCTCCAAGAACCCGCTCGCCGCCCGCATCGTCATCGACGACCCCGACCTCGAGACCCGGCCCGGCCTCGACATCACCGAGGCCGGCACGCGCAAGGGCCTCGCGATCTATGTCGTCCGCGACCCGCAGGAGGTCGAGGGCGTGGCCCGGCTCGGTCCCGACCCGCTCTCCGACGACTTCACCCTCGAGGTGCTCCGGCAGATCCTCGAGCGCGAGGGGCGCAAGCAGATCAAGGGCGTCCTGCGGATGCAGTCGATCGTCGCGGGCATCGGCAACGCCTACTCCGACGAGATCCTCCACGCGGCGCGGATGTCGCCGTTCAAGCCGGCCAACAGCCTCGACGAGGCCGAGCTCCAGACGCTGTACGACGCCGTCCGCACGACGCTTGGCGACGCGGTGCAGCGCTCGAGCGGGCTCGCCGCCAGCGAGCTCAAGGGCGAGAAGAAGAGCAACCTCGCCGTGCACGGGCGCACCGGCCAGGCGTGCCCCGTCTGCGGCGACGTGGTGCGCGAGGTGTCGTTCGCCGACTCGAGCCTGCAGTACTGCGCGACCTGCCAGACGGGCGGGAAGCCTCTCGCCGACCGGCGGATGTCGAAGCTGCTGAAGTAGCCCGGGCACCCCGGACAACGGCAGAGGTGCCGGCTGGGCTCACCCCCGTGACAGCCCGGCCGACACCTCGCGCGTCAAGCCTACCCTGACGACGCCCCAGGTTTCACGCAGTGGCGCCCTTGTCGGCCGACCGGCGCGAAAATCTCTCCCACGCGGCCTGGCGCGAGACGCCGAGCGCCCGGCCGATCTCCGCCCACGAGATGTTGCGGCTGCGGAGCAGGTCGACCCACTCGTGGGCGAACGCGGTGTTCTGCTCGGCCGAGGCCAGGATCTGCGGCAGCGTCGCCAGCAGCTCGCCGTCGTCCATCCGCTCCCACGGGAACGGCCCGCGGGCCGCGGTCCACTGCGCCTCGTCGTGGAGGATGCCGTGGAAGTCGTCGACGCACCGCTCGCACACCTGGGCGCCGAGGCCCCCGACGAGACGCAGGTCGGTGCCCGGTCCTCCGGGCTCACCGCAGAAGGAGCAGATCCTGCCCTCGCGCGTGATCGACATGGCCCGTCCTCCCTCTACCCCGCCGCCCGCCATCGTACGTGGCTCGCGGTCACCGCGCCGGGACGCGCGAGGCGCCGTCACCCGGTGGACTCGGGGACCTCGGGCAGCTCGGGCAGCTCGATGTCGTCGGTGGGGCTGCCGCACGTGTCGGTGAGGTAGTTGCCGAAGGCCTCGGCCTGCTTCTCCTCCTCGGCCGAGGCGTCGGCGCCGCCCTTCTCCAGGTCCTCGAGGTTCTCCATCGAGAAGTCCTCCGCGTCGATCTCCTCGGCCTGGTCGACGACCGACTCGAACCCCTTGCGCGCGTCCTCGGAGATGCCCTCCGGGGTGCCGACCTCCTCCATCCGCGCCGCCCAGTCCTTGACCGCCTGCGCCATGTCCTCGTCGCTGGGCAGCTCCATGGTGGACATGTCCTCGGGCACCACGTCGGACATCAGGCTGTTGGCCGCGTCGCAGAAGTCGTCCCTGCTCGCATCGCTCGGGGCGCCGCTGCTGCCTCCGCAGGCCGAGGTGACGGTGCCGACCAGGAGCACGGCGCTCGTCAGGGTCAGGCGGGCACGGATGGTCATGGATTCCCCCTCTGGTGGCACGCGTCCCCCGTCGGGATCACGTCACGATCGGGCCTACCCTCCCGTGATCGTCACCGATCGTCCACCCGGAACGGGTCCGGCAGCGGCACGTCGAGGCTGCGCCCGAGCGCGGCGAGGTAGTCGGCGCGCGGACGTCGTACGACACCCAGCGACGCGAGGTGCGGGGTCTGCCACTGCACGTCCAACAGCCGCCGGTCGGCGTACTCGTCGCGCAGCAGCTCGACGAGGGCGAGCAGCGCCACCTTCGAGGCGTCGCGCTCGCGGTGGAACATCGACTCCCCCGCGAACAGGCCACCGACGCTCACGCCGTAGAGCCCACCCGCCAGCCGGCCGTCGCGCCAGGCCTCGACGGAGTGCGCCCAGCCGAGGCGGTGCAGGCGTCCGTAGGCGTGCCGGAAGTCCGGCGTGATCCAGCCGTCCGCCCGGTCCGGGCTCCCGCACGCGCCCACCACCTCGTCGAAGGCGGTGTCGATGCGGATCTCGAAGTCGCGGGCCGAGCGGCGCAGCGACCGGGACACACGCAGGCCGTCGAGCGGCAGCACGCCCCGCTCGACGGGCGAGAACCAGCCGAGGTGCTCCTCGCCGTCCAGGGTGACCGGCATCGGGAACAGGCCCAGGCCGTAGGCCGTGACGAGCGTGCCCGGCTCGAGGTCGGCGCCCAGCGCGACGAGGTCGTCGTCGGGGTCCCACGACGAGCACGCCGGGAACGCCCACGGTGTCGGAGCGGGGGCGATGGGCACACTTCGCACGCTAGCGAACGACCCCATCGAAGGGGACGCCCTCGGCGCCCGACCTCGACCCCGGAGGGTGCTCGTCACTGGGCGCGCGACCGTACGATCGGTGCATGGGCCTGAAGGAGACCGTCGAGCGGCAGCTCGCCCCCCGCCTCCACGAGATGGCGCCGGGGCTGACCGGCGCGTTCGTGCGCGAGGCGCTGAGCCGCGCGATCGACGGCGTCGGCCCGCTCGCCCCGGCCGCGGTGGCGGCCGACAAGCAGCTGCGCGAGCAGCGCGGCAACGTCGAGCGGGCGATCCACGAGGTCATCGAGAACAACGTCCGGCTCGCGGGCGCGCAGGGCTTCGCCACCAACGTCGGCGGCATGATCACCATGGCGATCACCATCCCCGCCAACGTCACCGGGCTCGCGGTCCTCCAGTGCCGGATGGTCGCCGGCATCGCCCACCTGCGCGGACACGACCTCGCCGACCCCCGCGTCCGCAACGCCATCCTGACGCTGCTGCTGGGCGAGGAGCAGGTGCACGAGCTGGTCTCGAAGCGCAAGCTGCCCAGCACGCCGGTGGCGATCGCCACGGCCCCGGTCCACGACCCGACCATCGACGGCTCCATCTCGGCCGTCGTCGCGACCGACATCGTCACCCGGATCGCCGGCAAGCGGCTGGCGACCACCCTCGGCCGCAAGATCCCGCTGGTCGGCGGCGTCGTCGGCATGGGCGCCGACGGCTACGCCACCTGGCGCATCGGCCGCTACGCCGACCGCGAGCTGCTGCCGCGCCGGCGGTGACCCGCGTCAGCCCTTGCGCCCGCGCAGCCTCCGGTAGGCGTCGAGCGAGCCACGACCGGCGGGGCTGCCCTCGAGCGTGGTGACCACCTTGCGCCGCGCGCGGTAGGCGGTGGTCGCGCGGGCACGCTCGAGGTCCTCGCGGGCCTCGCGCAGCTCGCCGTGCAGCCGTTCCTCCACCGCCCGCAGCCGCGCGCCCTCGACCAGCAGGGCGCTGATCGCGTCGAGCGCGGGCGGCAGCAGCTCGTCGGCCGTCACGGCGTCCGGGTTGGCGAAGGTGCCGGCGTCGGGCCCGAGGAGGTCGTCGAGCGAGCCGACGACGTCGTACCCCCGCTCGGCGAGCACCGCGATCCAGCGCTCCGACAGCCCGCGGGCCCACGCGTGGTCCTCGGGGGAGAGGCCGAGGCGCGCCGACGACACGCCGCGCGAGAGCGTCTGGTGGGCCAGCGTCTCGCGCACCAGCGGGCGGTAGTCGGGCGGCGCGATGATCGAGGTGACCCGCTCGTTGATGGTGCGCAGGAGCGAGGTCTCCGGGACGCCGAGGGACGGGTTCTCCCGCTCCGCGGTGAGGTCGAGCGGCAGTCCGTCGAGCCCGAAGGTGCGGGAGAACCGGCGCCACAGCTCGCCGCGGTCCGCGCCCGGCGGGGGCAGCGTCACCAGGTGCACGCGCTCGGGCGGCAGCGAGGAGCCCCACCGCTCGAGGATGTCGGGGATCTCCTGGACCGCCCAGAACCACGAGCCGATGCGGGAGTCGCGGTCGGGGTCGCGGATGGTGCGCAGGAACTTGGCGTACGTGATGTGGCTGCGGTGCTTGACGTTCTCCTGCCACTCGGCGGGGACCTGGCGCACCAGGTCGCGCACCGAGAGCACGAGGTGGACCTCGGCGTCGCCGAGGGAGGCGAGCGCGCGCTCCACCTGGGTCGGGGTGGCGCGGGCGAAGATCTCGTGGCTGATGATCGAGGTGCCGTGCCACTCGCGGACCTCGGCGGCGAGCCGGTCCCAGGCGCCGACGGCCTCGGTCTCGATGCCGCCCCACGGCAGGGTCATCAGGTCGAGGGCGGCGAGGAAGTGGGCGTCGAAGCGGTCGGCGGGGTAGAGGATGTCGTGCTCGCGCAGCACCGGCTGGTTGCGGAAGAGGACGTCCTGGAGGTAGGACGTGCCGGTCTTCGGGCAGCCCACGTGCAGCAGCACCCGCCTGCTCACCGCTCCACGCTCCTCTCCCGGCTCGTGCGCCACCCCGGGTCGACGATCATCCTGATCGCCAGGTCCAGCACCTGCCGGCCGTCCACCCCGGCAGGCCCGGACGGGCCGGGACGGTCCGCCGCGGCGCGCGGCGCGAGGTCGGCGAGGTCGCCGACGACAGGGTAGCCAGCGCGCGTCAGCCGGCGCGTCATGCGTGCCGCGGACGACGCGACCCACGCGTGCTCCGCCGCGGGTACGACGACGGGCGCGACGCCGCTGTCGGGCATCCGCCGCTGCAGCGTCCGCATCAGCGCGGGCCGCTCGGCGACGGGCACCCGGATGCCGACGACGGCCGAGATGCGGCGGGCCAGCTCGGCCTGGTCGGCGCCGGGCACCCGCACCTCGGGCAGCCGGCGCACGCCGAGGTGCGCCGGGAGCTGGTCGAGGTCGGTGACGACCCGGACCAGGGGCCGGCGCCCTCCCCAGCGGCGTACGGAGTCGTCGAGGTCCACCCGGGCCGGCAGCTGGTCGCGCTCGCGCCAGAAGCGCAGCCAGTCGCCCCACGGGCGGCTCCCGTGCTCGAAGCAGCGCTGCGTCCAGGTGTGGGCGAGCAGGTCGTCGAGGGGGCCGCCGACCGCCACGACGAACGCACGCGGTCCGCCCTCGGGCCGGCCGCGACCGAGCAGGTGCTCACGGGCGGAGGCGACGACCAGCGGGTCTCCCACCAGCCGGAAGCGGCGGCGCCACGGCCTCGGCACACCGCGCCGCACCGGGTCGGCGCCGAGGGCGACGAGGTCGTCGGCGAGAAGCGTGCTGGCCACCCGCAGCAGCTCGTGGGCGCTGACGGTCGCCGGGTCGACCGGCTGGGCACCGAAGCCCGTCGGCGCCGCACCGACCAGGGGCAGGTCGGCCTTGCCGCGCCCGGCCGCGGGGGCGGCCAGCACCCGGTCGGCGAGTCGAGAGCGCTCGCGGTCGTGGTCGCCACCGGGCCGTGCACTCGACTCCCGGGCCAGGTTGATCCGGCGCAGGAGCTCGAGCTGCTGGGCGCCTGGCAGGGCGCGGCGGGTCGTCGCGTCGGTGTCATCGGGGCCGGTCCACGCCAGCCACGGCGTCGTACCGCCGGCGCGCAGGTGGGCGACCCACCCGTGCACGGACCCCGCCGGTCGGGTCGCGCTGGCGGTCACCGGTCCCGCAACCGGCGCGCGGCGTCGCGGAGCCGGCCGCCGACCGTGTCGGCGGTGGCGCGGTTCGCGGCCTCCTGCGTCATCACGGTCAGGGCGTCGAGGGCGGCACCGAGCTCGAGCTTGGCGCGGACCTGGTCCGGGTCCTTCCACTTCTCGCCCTCGGCGGGACGGCGTGGTCGCAGGTCCTCCACGTCGCCGACCACGTCGACGCCGCTGCCCTTGATCCACTCGATCCAGGCGTCGGCCTGCTGCTCCGCGAAGTCGTAGCGGTCGGGCGGCAGCCGGACCGGGATCGCCTCGCGGGACACCAGCACCTGCTGGGCGAGCAGCTCGCGGATGAGGGCGTCGTAGGCCGGGTCGCGCCACACGCCGAGCTCGAGGCGACGGTTGAGCTTGCGCAGCAGGGAGGTCTCGGCGATGCCGAGCGAGCGGTTGTCGCGCTCGGAGTCGAGCGGCGCCCACGCGGGGTCGATGCCGAACGCCCGGCAGAACCGCAGCCACAGCTCGTCGCCGTTGGGACCGCGGTCGTGCGGGACGGTGACGACGTGGACCCGCTCCGGGGGCAGCTTGGCGCCCCAGCGCGCCAGCACGGTCGGGAGGTCCATCGCGTTGAAGAACCAGGTCTGGCCGCGCTCGACCTTGGTGAGGAAGCGCTTGAAGGGCCACTTGCGCCCCTGCTTGATCGACTCCTGCCAGGCCGCGGGCAGCTGGCGGCCGAGGTCACGCGCGGAGTAGACGACGTGCACCTCGTGGCCGGCGAGGTCGTTCAACGCCTTGGCGACCTTGTCGGGCTTGGCGCCGGCGAGGATCTCGTGGCTGATCACGACGTTGCCGTCGGCGCGCTGCACCTTGCGCATCATCGCCGCCCACGCGCCCTCGGCGTGCCCGGGCGCCCCGCCCCAGTCCTGGTCGAGCAGGTCGAGCGCGGCCCGGAAGTGGAACATGTCGGACCGGCCCCCGCGCGGTCCGGGGATCGTCACGCCGTGGCGTGCGAGCGAGGCGGTGTTGAGCAGCAGCCGGTCCTGCAGGTAGGTCGTGCCGGTCTTGGGGGCGCCGATGTGGAGGTGGACGACGCGGCTCATGGCGCTGATTGTGCCCGAGCCGGGTGGTCCACCGGGAAATGGCTGCCTCGCGACCCGCCGCAGGTCCGCATCCCGTGGACTACCCGGGGGTCCCGAGGGCGCGCACGACGGCGCTGGGGCTCGGCCGCCCGAGCTGGGCGGCCATCCACGTGCTGGTGGACACGACCGCGTCGAGGTCGACCCCGTGCTCGATCCCGAGGCCGGTCAGCATCCACACCAGGTCCTCCGTGGCGAGGTTGCCGGTGGCCGACTTCGCGTAGGGGCAGCCGCCGAGGCCGCCCGCGCTCGCGTCGAAGGTGGTGATGCCCGCCTGCAGGGCGGAGAAGGTGTTGGCGAGCGCCTGGCCGTAGGTGTCGTGGAAGTGCATGGCGAGCCGGTCGGTGCCGACGCCCGCGTCGGCGAACGCCGCGACCAGCGCCGTGACGTGGCCGGCGGTCGCGACGCCGATGGTGTCGCCGAGGCTGAGCTGGCTCGCGCCGAGGTCGAGCAGCCGGGTGCCGGCCGCGACGACCTGCTCGACCGGGACCGCACCCTCCCAAGGATCGCCGAAGCACATCGAGACGTAGGCCCGCACGTCGAGGCCCGCCTCGCGCGCCCGGGCCACGGTCGGCTCGAACATGGCGAACTGCTCGTCGAAGGTGCGGTTGAGGTTCTTGGTCGCGAAGGTCTCCGTCGCGCTGCCGAAGATGGCCACGTGCCGCAGGCCGAGCTCGAGGGCCCGGTCGAGCCCGCGCTCGTTCGGCACGAGCACCGGGAGGTCGCGCCCCTCGTCGCCCAGCTCGGTCATCAGCTCGGCGGCGTCGGCGAGCTGCGGCACCCAGCGCGGGTGCACGAAGCTGGTCGCCTCCACGATCGGCAGGCCGGCCGCCACGAGGCGTCGTACGAACTCGGCCTTGACCGCCACCGGGACGATCGCCTGCTCGTTCTGCAGGCCGTCGCGGGGACCGACCTCGTAGATCGTCACGCGCTCGGGCATCCCCTCGGCGCGGACGGTCATCGGCAGGGCGCTCACGACGACCCCTCCGCCGGCTCCACGGTGAACAGCAGGGCGCCGAGCTTGACGAGGTCGCCGGTGGCGGCGCCGACGGTGGTGACCGTGCCGGCGAAGGGCGCCTTGAGCGCGAGCTCCATCTTCATCGCCTCCATCACCCCCAGCGTCTCACCCTCGCCCACCGCCTGGCCCTCGGCGACGTTGACCGCCAGGACCGTGCCGGGCATCGGCGCGAGGAGGGTGCCGTCGCCGGCGGCGACGGCGTGGTCGCCGAACGGGTCGTGGCGGTCGAAGACGAACCGCTGGCCGCGGTCGATCACCTCCACGGCACTCGAGGTGACGCGGACGAACGCGGCCGGCGCGGACGACGCGGGTCGTACGTCGACCAGCTCGGTCCCGACGACGACCCGCACCGGCGCGGGCTCGCCGCCCAGCCGCCAGCCGTCGGACCGCCACGGCCCGGACCCGGCGGGCGGGGCGAGCGCGGCCGCGGCCAGCTGCACGGCCACGTCGTCGTCGGGCGCCTGGACCTCGTTGCGGTCGAGCCAGGCGGTGTCAATCGTGGCGTCACGGAACTCGTCGGACTCGGCCAGCACGCGCAGGAACCCGGCGTTGGTGGTCAGGCCGGCGATCTCCGTGCGGTGGAGCGCGCGGACCAGTCGACGCCGCGCCTCCTCACGATCGGCGCCGACGGCGATCACCTTGCCGAGCATCGGGTCGTAGGAGGTCGAGACCTCCTGACCGGACCCGAGGGCGTGGTCGACCCGCACGCCCTCACCGCGCGGCCACGCCACATGGGTGGCGACGCCGGCCTGCGGGAGGAAGCCGTTGAAGGAGTCCTCGGCGTAGACCCGCGCCTCGATCGCGTGGCCCTCGAGGGTGATGTCGTCCTGCGCGATGCCGAGCGGCTCGCCGGTGGCGACGAGGAGCTGGAGCTCGACGAGGTCCACGCGCTCGCTCCCCCGTCCGGTCCGCAGGCGGACGACCTCCTCGGTGACCGGGTGCTCCACCTGGAGGCGGGTGTTCATCTCGAGGAAGTAGAACTCGCCGCTGGCGTTGTCGAGGAGGAACTCGACCGTGCCGGCGCCGGTGTAGCCGCACTGCCGGGCCAGCGCCACGGCCGAGCCGGTGATCGCGGCGCGCTGCTCCTCGCTGATCGTGGGGGCCGGGGCCTCCTCCAGCACCTTCTGGTGCCGGCGCTGGGTGGAGCAGTCGCGCTCGAAGAAGTGCAGCACGGTGCCGTGGGTGTCACCCATGACCTGCACCTCGATGTGGCGGCCGGACTCGACGTACTTCTCCACCAGGATCGTGTCGTCGCCGAACGACGAGCGCGCCTCACGCTGCGCGGCGGCGTACGCCTCGTCGTAGTCGCCCGCACTGCGCACGACGCGCATGCCCTTGCCGCCACCACCGGCGGCGGCCTTGACGAGCACCGGGTAGGAGAAGCCCGCCGGGTCGGCTGCGTCCGGACCGTCGAGGGCGTACGACGGCACGACCGGCACCCCGGCCGCCACCGCGACGTCGCGGGCGGCGTCCTTGCGGCCCATCGCGTCCATCACGTCGGCCGACGGGCCGACCAGCGTGATCCCGGCCTCGGCCAGCGCCCGCGCGAACGGCGCCCGCTCGGACAGGAACCCGTAGCCGGGGTGCACGTAGCCGGCCCCCGACTCCCGCGCGGCCGCGACGACGGCGTCGATGTCGAGGTAGGACTCCACGCGCACCACCCGGTCCGCCTCGCGCGTGTGCGGCGCCCCGGCGTCGAGGTCGGTGTGGATCGCGACCGTCTCCCACCCCAGGCGGCGCGCGGTGCGCATGACCCGCAGGGCGATCTCGCCGCGGTTGGCGATCAAGAGGGTGTTCACGTCGTCACATCCTGAAGATGCCGTAGGACGGCTCGGGGATCGGGGTGTACGACGTCGCCGCCAGCGCCATGCCCAGCACCCGGCGGGTGTCGGCGGGGTCGATGACGCCGTCGTCCCACAGCCGGGCGCTGGCGTAGTAGGGCGAGCCCTGGGTCTCGTACTGCTCGCGGATCGGGGCCTTGAACGCCTCGACCTGCTCGTCGGTCTCGAGGTCGGTGCGGACGGTGGCGAGCACCGACGCCGCCTGCTCGCCGCCCATCACCGAGATCCGCGCGTTGGGCCACATCCACAGGAACCGCGGGTCGTACGCCCGCCCGCACATGCCGTAGTTGCCGGCGCCGAAGGAGCCACCGATGACAACGGTGAACTTCGGCACCACCGAGCAGGCGACGGCGGTGACCAGCTTCGCGCCGTCGCGGGCGATGCCCTTGTTCTCGTACTCCCGCCCGACCATGAAGCCGGTGATGTTCTGCAGGAACACCAGCGGGATGCCGCGCTGGTTGCACAGCTCGATGAAGTGCGCGCCCTTGAGCGCCGACTCGCTGAAGAGGATCCCGTTGTTCGCGACGATCCCGACCTCGTAGCCGTCGATCCGCGCGAACCCGCACACCAGCGTGTCGCCGTAGAGCTTCTTGAACTCGTGGAAGCGGCTGCCGTCGACCACCCGCCGGATGACCTCGCGCACGTCGTAGGGCGTGCGGGTGTCGGTCGGCACGACGTCGTAGAGCGACTCCGCGGGCTCGTGGGGCTCCTCGACGTCCGCACGGGGCGTACGGGCCGGGGTGGCGGCGGGCAGCGTGTCGACGATCGAGCGGACGATCGCCAGCGCGTGGGCGTCGTCCTCGGCGAGGTGGTCCACCACCCCCGAGGTGCGCGCGTGCACGTCACCACCGCCGAGGTCCTCGGCGGAGACGACCTCACCCGTGGCGGCCTTCACCAGCGGCGGGCCGCCGAGGAAGATCGTGCCCTGGTTGCGCACGATGACCGTCTCGTCGGACATCGCCGGCACGTACGCCCCGCCCGCCGTGCACGAGCCCATGACGCTCGCGATCTGCGGGATGCCGGCGGCGGACAGGTTCGCCTGGTTGAAGAAGATCCGGCCGAAGTGCTCGCGGTCGGGGAACACCTCGTCCTGCATCGGCAGGAACGCGCCGCCCGAGTCCACGAGGTAGATGCACGGCAGGTGGTTCTCCGCGGCGATCGTCTGCGCCCGCAGGTGCTTCTTCACCGTCATCGGGTAGTAGGTGCCGCCCTTGACCGTGGCGTCGTTGGCCACCACCACGCACTCGCGGCCCGAGACGCGTCCGATCCCGGCCACGACGCCGGCGGACGGGACCGCGTGGTCGTCCCCGTCCTTGCCGCCGTACATGCCGTAGGCCGCCAGCGGCGCCAGCTCGAGGAACGGGCTCCCCGGGTCGAGCAGCCGGTCCACCCGGTCACGCACCAGGAGCTTGCCGCGGTCGGTGTGCTTCTTCCGCGCGGCCGCGGACCCGCCCTGCCGGACCCGGTCCAACCGGGAGCGGAGGTCGTCGACGAGCTCGCGCATGGTGGGGGTCGCCCCTGCCGGCGGGGTCTGGTGCTCGGACACGCGGTCAGGTTAGCGATCATTAACCTGCGGTGTCCATCGACCGTGGAGGTCCGCGGTCGCCTACACCATCGACCGATGAATCCGCGGTCGCGACAGGCCCGGACCAACTATTCTTTACCCAATCGGGGGATCAACCCCTCACACCCCTAGGGATGTAGCGCCTACGATCTACGATGCAGGACAGGTGCACAGACGGGGGTCAGTGGGCCGCTGCAGGGGTGCGGCCCACTGCAGCACAGGATCGTCGGGGAGGCGCGTGTGATTCCGTTGGCAGCATCGGAGGCGCCCGAGCGCCTCATGCCACTCCCCGCGCCACGGTCACCGTGGGGGTTAGCAAGCACTAACCTCGGCGACGTGACCCCCCGCCGCCAGCAGATCCTCGACATCGCGGCCGACCTGTTCGCGTCGCGGGGCTTCCACGGCGTCTCGGTCGCCGAGCTCGGCGCGGCGTGCGGCGTGTCCGGCCCAGCGCTCTACAAGCACTTCCCGTCCAAGGACGCGATGCTCGCCGAGATGCTCGTGACCATCAGCGAGACGCTCCTGGCGGAAGGACGATCGCGGGTCGCGTCCGCCGACGGCCCGCGCGAGGCGCTCGAGGCGCTGGTCGAGTGGCACATCGAGTTCGCCCTCGAGCACCGGGCGCTGATCGTGGTCCAGGACCGCGACTGGAGCAGCCTGCCTGACGAGGCCCGCGAGCGGGTGCGCGCCCTTCAGCGCGCGTACGTCGACGAGTGGGCGGCACAGATCCGCCGCCACGACCCCTCCGTGAGCCCCGAGGCCTCGCGCACCCGCGCGCACGTGCTCTTCGGGCTGCTCAACTCCACGCCGCACAGCGGCCGGCTGCCCGACCCGCAGATGCACGACGTGCTGCGCGACATGGCCCACGGCGCCCTCGGCCTCGCCTGACGCCGCACCTTCGGCCGGCTGTCACCAGGCGTCGAAGGGGCTCTCCAGGCGCAGGAGCCGCGCCGCGCAGACGGCCGCGTCCTCCGCCACGACCAGGTCGTCGACGTCGTCGGCCGCACGAGGGCCCGGGGTCGCGGACGACCCGTCGTCCGGCGAGGGGTCGGTCGCCGGCCGGACCAGCCGGTGGAGGTCGCGGAGCACGCGCTCGCGGGAGAGCCCGCGCAGGTGCGTGAGCACGAACGGGTCGGCCTGGATCAGCCAGGCGAGCTGGGTCAGCACGGCCAGTGCGTGCGGACACGGGTCGAGCCAGGCCTCGCAGGTGCACGCCGAGCCCAGCTCGCCGCCGTACGGCAGGAGCTCGACGCCGGCCTCCTCCACCGCCTCGACGAGGGCGTGCGGCAGCTGTCCGGCGAGGAGCGCCGCGATGCGCCCCGACTCGGCGGCCACGAGCTCGGTGAAGGCCGCCGCGTCGGAGTGGTCGAGCACCGGCACGGTGACCTCGACCGTGTGGGCGTCGTCGCCGTCGGACACCGCCGCCACCGCTCCGCCCTCGGCGACGGTGATCGCGCCCACGGCCCCCGAGCGGGCGAGCGTGCGGCCGGTCCGCAGCTCCTTCTCGCCGAAGGACGCCTCCTCGACCGCCCGGAGCACGGCCTTGCTCCACCACGTGCCGGACCCGCCACCCCGGCGCGGCGGGAGCCGAGGATGGGTGGTCGGCGTCGCGTCGGGAGTGCTCATCGCCGGTCTCCGGGGTCCCCGCGGCGTCCTTCGGGAGAGTGACGCGGGTGGGGAGAAGGTCGTGGGGTGGTTCGCAATTCGACGAGGTCGCGGAGCTCGGCGTCCGACAGCTCGGTGAGCGCCGTCTCGCCGCGCGAGAGCACGGAGTCGGCCAGCGACCGCTTGCGCGCGAGGAGCTCGGCGATCTTCTCCTCGATCGTGCCCTGCGTGATGAACCGGTGGACCTGCACCGGACGGGTCTGGCCGATCCGGTAGGCGCGGTCGGTCGCCTGGTCCTCCACGGCGGGGTTCCACCAGCGGTCGAGGTGGATCACGTGGTCGGCCCGCGTGAGGTTGAGGCCGGTGCCCCCGGCCTTGAGCGACAGCAGGAACACCGGCGTCTCCCCCGCCTGGAACCGGGCGACCATCGCGTCGCGCTCGCGCACCGGCGTACCGCCGTGGAGGAGCTGGTGCGGCACGCCGGCGGCGGCGAGGTGGCGCTCGAGCAGCCGCGCCATGGCGACGTACTGGGTGAAGACGAGCACGGCGCCGTCCTCGGCCATCACCGTGCCGACGAGCTCGTCGAGCAGCTCGATCTTCTCCGAGCGCCCGCGGAGCTTGGGGTTGGGCTGGCGGAGGAAGTGGGCGGGGTGGTTGCAGATCTGCTTGAGGCCGGTGAGCAGCTTCAGCACGAGGCCGCGCCGCGTCTCCTCGTCGGCCTCCTCGATGCGGCGCATCGACTCGCGCACCAGCGTCTCGTAGAGGACGACCTGCTCGCGGGTCAGGCCGAGCAGGTGGTCGGTCTCGGTCTTGGGCGGCAGCTCGGGCGCGACCCCGGGGTCGGACTTGCGCCGCCGCAGCAGGAACGGGCCGATGAGGTCGGCGAACTGCCGGGCCTTGGTGGGCTCGAGACCCGACTCGATGGGGCCGGCCCAGACCTTGCGGAAGGCGTTGCGGCTGCCGAGCAGGCCGGGGACCGCCCAGTCGAGGATCGACCACAGCTCGGTGAGGTCGTTCTCGACCGGGGTGCCGGTCAGCGCCACGCGGGCGGAGCCCGGGATGGCGCGCATCGCCCGGGCGGCGGCCGACCGCGAGTTCTTGATGTGCTGGGCCTCGTCGGCGACGACGAGCTCCCACGGGACCTCGGCGAGGAGGGCGGCGTCGTTGCGCATCGTGCCGTAGGTGGTGAGCACGAACCCGTCCGTGACGCCGTCGAGGTCGCGCGCGCTGCCGTGGTGGCGTCGTACGGCGACCCCCGGGGCGAAGCGCCGGATCTCAGCCTCCCAGTTGCCGAGCAGCGACGCCGGGCAGACCACGAGGGTGGGTGAGCCGCCGCGGTGCAGGTGCAGCGCGATGAGTGTGATCGTCTTGCCGAGCCCCATGTCGTCGGCCAGGCACGCCCCGAGGCCGAGCCCGGTCATCTCCGCCAGCCACGACAGGCCGCGGCGCTGGTAGTCGCGGAGCTCGGCCTGCAGCGCCTCCGGTGGGTCGACGAGCTCCCCTGTCGCGGCCTCGCGCACGCGGTCGCGGACCGCGAGCAGGCTCGCCCCGACGACCGCCTCGTAGGGGGCGTCCTCGATGTCGACGACGCCGGTCAGCGTGGCCGCCAGCGCCTGGACCGGGGTGACGGTCCGGATCAGCCGCTTGCGGGCGCGCTTGATCACGGCAGAGTCGACCGCGACCCAGTTGTCGCGCAGCTTGATGATCGGGCTGGTGGTGCGGGCCAGCTCGTCCATCTCGTCCTCGGACAGCTCCTCGCCGTGCAGCGACAGCTGCCACTCGAAGCCGAACAGCGCCTGCGGCCCGAAGAGGCCGTCCTGCAGGGGCTCCTCGCGGGTGCCGGCCGGTGAGCGCCGACCGAGCTCGACGCGCTGCGTCACGTCGCGGTCGAGGTACTTCGGCCACATGACCGGGTGGCCCGCCTCGGTCAGCGCCGCGGCGCCGCCGTCGAGGAGCGAGAGGATCTCGTCGGAGTCGAGGGTGATCTCGTCCGGGACCCGCAGGTCGAGCAGCCGGTCGAGGACCGGCCAGGCGTCGGCAGCGGAGCGCAGCGCGATGGCGGCGTGGGTGCGGGCCCGGTCGCCGAAGCCGTGGGCGGCCTCCGGTCCGGACTCGGCCCACAGCTCGGAGGCGTCGGCGAGGTGGGCGGGGTTGTCGACGGCGTGGACCTGCAGCACGAGGCGTACGGCACCGGCGACCAGCTCCTCCTCGTCTGCCTCCACGCGGAACGAGATCGACACCAGGTGGGGCCGGTCGTCACGGCCCCGCGCACGGATGCGCGCGATCCGCTGCTGCAGCTCGTCGCTGAACGCGTCGGGGCTCGACGGCTCCGCCGGTGCACGGCCGGCCGCGGGACCGGGCGCGGGACCGCGGTGCCGCGAGCGTCCGGGCGTGGTGCGCGGCATGGTGTCGACCACCGCGTCGAGCAGGCCGCGGACCATGCCCTCGGCGGTCGCCTCGTCGAAGCCGTCCCACGCCCGGGAGCGCGCCAGCTCGGCGATGCGCCGCTCGTCGGCGGCATCGAGCCCGGCCACCTGCCAGTGCCGACCCTCGGGGTCGGGGGCGAAGCGGCCGGACGCCACGAGCTGGAGCCCCAGCAGCGCGGCGCCGGCGAGCAGCGCGACCGACGGGTGCACGTCGGCCCGGTCGCGGGCCTTGCCGAGCACCGGCAGCGCCCCGCGGATCGGCATCACGATCGTGCGGCGCTCGTCGGTGAACTCGACCGAGCCCTCCCGGGGCGGCTCCCCCACCAGCAACCTGGCGGGACCGGTGACCGGGACGAAGCTCATGCACACCCTCTCTGTCCCCGCTCGACAGCGGGCACAGGGACGGTAACGCCTCGGACCGACAGGGAGTTCCCGGCTCCGCAGCGGGCCGTCGTACGCCCGTCGCTCACCGGCCCACCCGTGGGGGTGACGCAGCCCACCGCGAAAACGATTACTCGTTGTCGGACGCAACCAATACCGTTGTCGGGTGACCGACACCCAGACCCAGACCGGCGCCACGCCGGAGTACTCCGACAAGCTCGACAAGGGCGTCCTGATGGTGGCCGGCGTGGTCGTGCTGGGCGCGATCATGTCGATCCTCGACATCACCGTCGTCTCCGTCGCGCTCAACACGTTCCAGGAGGAGTTCGACGCCACGGCGGCCGAGGTCGCGTGGACGATGACCGGCTACACCCTCGCCCTCGCGAGCGTGATCCCGCTGACCGGCTGGGCCGCCGACCGCTTCGGCACCAAGCGCCTCTACCTGCTGGCCGTCGCGCTGTTCACGCTCGGCTCGGTGCTCTGCGCGGCCGCGACGTCGCTGGAGATGCTGGTCCTCTTCCGGGTGCTGCAGGGCCTCGGCGGCGGCATGCTGATGCCGCTCGGCATGACGATCCTGACCCGCGCCGCCGGTCCCGAGCGGGTCGGTCGCGTGATGGCGGTGCTCGGCATCCCGATGCTCCTCGGCCCGATCTTCGGCCCCATCCTCGGTGGTGCGCTGATCGAGAGCGCCTCGTGGCACTGGATCTTCCTGATCAACCTGCCGATCGGTGTCGCCGCGATCGTCTACGCCTGGATCGTGCTCCCCAAGGACCACGTCGAGCCGTCGGAGACCTTCGACTGGCTGGGCATGGTGCTGCTGTCGCCGGGTCTCGCCGCGTTCCTCTACGGCGTCAGCTCCATCCCCGAGGAGGGCACCGCGATGGCGCCCCGCGTCCTCGTGCCGATGGTCCTCGGCATCGTGCTGATCTGCGCGTTCGTCCCGTGGGCGCTCAACCGCAAGAACATCCACCCGCTGGTCGACCTGCGCCTGTTCGCCAACCGCAACCTGACCGTCGCGGTGATCGCGATGACGCTCTTCGCGATCGCGTTCTTCGGTGCCTCGCTGCTGTTCCCGCTCTACTTCATCCAGGTCCGCGGCGAGGGCACCCTCGCCACCGGCTGGCTGCTGGCCCCGCAGGGCGTCGGCGCGATGATCACGATGCCGATCGCCGGGATCCTGGCCGACCGGATCGGCCCCGGCAAGATCGTCCTGGTCGGCATCACCGTGATCACCGTCGGCATGGCGATGTTCACCCAGATCGGCGCCGACACGTCCTACCTCTACATCCTCAGCGCGCTGTTCATCATGGGTCTCGGCATGGGCGGCACGATGATGCCGATCATGACCGCCGCGCTCGCCACGCTGACCGCGCACAACGTGGCCCGGGGCTCGACCCTGCTCAACATCACCCAGCAGGTGGCGGCCTCCATCGGCACCGCACTCTTCTCGGTGATCCTCACCAACGAGCTCAAGGACTCGCGCTTCGTGGCCGCCGGCACCGCGCTGGCCGAGGCCGGTGACGACCAGACCCAGGTCGCCGCCATCCTCGAGCGCTTCGGCATCTCGCCCGACCAGCTCGGCATCCTCCAGCAGCTGGTCACCAACGACATGGCCGACGCGTTCGCGACCGTGTTCATCGTCGCGACCATCCTGGTGGCCTGCTGCCTCATCCCGGCGGCGTTCCTGCCCCGCACGAAGGTCGCGCCCGTCGACCCGACCGCGGTGATGGGTCACTGACCCGGCACCCCCCAGTACGTCGTCCGCGGCCCGTCCTCCAGCTCGGAGGGCGGGCCGCCGTCGTACGTGCCCCAGCCCCTTCCCCTCGGCCCGGGTGCACGCGCGGGCGTCATCCGGAACGGGACCCATGGGTGCGGATCCGGATGACGCAGGGGCGATCGCGGAGGAAGATGCGAGAAAGTCCGCGCGGGCTGTCGATCCCGGGCCCGCAGCGGCGACGAGGTGGTGACCGAGCCCCGAGAGGCGGGGCCGAGACAGAGAGGCACGACCATGAAGTACGTCCTGATGTACACCTCCCGCCCCGACCTCGCCGAGCAGACCGACCCCGAGGCCGCGCAGGCGATCTACAAGCGCGTCTACGAGTGGTTCGGGGAGAACGCCGGCGTGATGGCCGACTCCGGCGCCGAGCTGCTCGGTGTCGAGACCGCCACCACGGTCAAGCACGGCAGCGACGGCGCGGTCGTCGTCGACGGCCCGTTCAACGAGGCCAAGGAGGTCATCGGCGGGTTCAGCGTGATCGACGTGGCCGACATGGATGCCGCGATCGCGGTGGTGAAGAGCTGGCCGATGCTCGACCTGCCCGGTGTCGCGGTGGAGATCCGGCCGATGGTCGAGGACTACTCGCAGTTCGAGTGACCCTCCGGACCTGACGGACCACGCGATGCCGACCACGGACGACCTCCTCGCGCGCACCCTGCGCGAGGAGGCCGGCCCGCTGGTCGCCCGTCTGTCCCGACGGTTCGGCGACTTCGACCTCGCCGAGGAAGCCGTCCAGGGCGCCGTCGTCGAGGCGCTCACGTCCTGGCGGCGCGACGGCCCGCCGGACCGTCCCGGAGCGTGGCTCCAGGTCGCCGCGACCCGGAACGCGATGGACGGCATGCGGCACCGCGACCGCCAGCGGGCGCTTGCCGCGCGCGCCGGCGCGGCGGGAGGGACGTACGACCCGGCGGACGGCACCGACGACCGGCTCGCGCTTCTCTTCGCCTGCTGCCACCCGGCACTCGCCCCGGACGCCCGGCTGGCGCTCACGCTGCGCGCCGTCGTCGGCCTCACCACCCCGCAGATCGCGCGCGCCTTCCTCGTCCACGAGTCGACGCTCGCCCAGCGCATCGTCCGTGCGAAACGCAAGATCGTCTCCGCCGGCATCGCGCTGACCGTCCCTCCGGAGGCGGACCTGACGGCGCGGCTCGACGACGTGCTGGCGGTCGTCTACGTCATGTTCAACGAGGGGTTCGTCTCCTCGACCGGGCCCACCCAGGACCGGGACCTCGCGGCCGACGCCGTGTGGCTCGCGGGCGTCATCGCCACGTCGCTGCCCCAGGAGGCGGAGGCGTGGGGGCTCGCGGCGCTGCTCACCATCCAGCACGCCCGCAGCCGGGCCCGGTTCGCCGACGGCGACCTGGTGCTGCTGCGCGACCAGGACCGCAGCCTGTGGGACCACGACGCGATCGCCGAGGGCGAGCGGCTGATCGAGCGCGCTGCCACTCTCCGGCGGCCCGGGCGCTACCAGCTCCAGGCCGCGATCGCCGCCGTGCACGCGACGGGCGCGAGCTGGGCGGAGACCGACTGGCTGCAGATCTCGCTGCTCTACGAGGAGCTCGCCCGCCACGACCCCTCCCCCGTCGTACGCCTCAACCGCATCGTGGCCCACGCCCAGGTCGCCGGACCCGGCGACGCCCTCGCGTGGCTCGAGACGCTCGCCGGTCCGCTCGCGGACTACCACCTCTTCCACGCCACCCGCGCCGAGCTGCTCGCCGCCCTCGGCCGCGACGACGAGGCCGCGGCGGCCAACCGCCGGGCGCTCGAGCTGACCGCGAACGACGCCGAGCGGCGGCTGCTGGCCACGCGGCTCCACCGGCGCCCGATGTCCGACGGCTCCTGACGCGCCCGCCCCTGCGTCATACGAACCGGGGGTTATACGTGCGGGTTCATGACGCTGACCAGACCCGGGGCCGAGCGTCATGCGAACCGGGACCTATACGTGCGGGTTCGTATGACGCTGACCAGACCCGGGGCCGAGCGTCATGCGAACCGGGACCTATACGTGCGGATTCATATGACGCTGACCAGACCCGGGGCCGGGCGCGGGAGGGTCGGCGCTCAGCCCTGGGCGGCGAGGGCGAGGGGCAGGACGGCCGCGGCGCCAGCGGCGCGGATCGCGGTGGCGGCGACGGTGAGCGTCCAGCCGGTCGCGACCTGGTCGTCGACGAGCAGGACGGTCGCACCGGGGGGTACGTCGGCGTCGAGCCCGCCGCGGCGGCGTACGGCGGCGACGCGCTGCGCGGAGTTGGACTGACCGGCCCGCGGCGGGACGGAGGAGTCGCGGATCGCCCAGGTGCCGACGACCGGGACCTGCATGACGCGGGATAGCCCGTCGGCGAGGTCGCGGACGAGGGTGGGTCGGGTGGCCGACTCGACGACGACGATGGCGTCGGGGCGCGAGGTCCACTCCGAGGACCAGTCCTTCATCACGTCCATGACCGCTTGCGCGAGCCCAGGAGGCACGGGCCCGTCGGGGGTGTCCTCGCGGAACAGCGCGCGCAGTGCCTGTCCGTGGCCGAGGTCGGTCAGGCGAGCGACGGTGCGACCCGGCTCGGCGCCGGCGGCGATCTTGCCCTTGAGGTCGAGACCGAGGTTGGCGAGCGCGGTCGGCCACATGCGGCGCGGCTCGAGCACCACGCCGGGGCGCGACAGGCGCTGGCCGGCGTCGGCCACCGCCGCCTCGCTGACCGACGACGACAGCGTGAGCCCGCCGCAGTTGTCGCAGCGACCGCAGTCGGTCGCCTCGGGGTCGTCGAGCTGCTCGCGGAGGTAGCGCATCCGGCACTCGGTGGTGCGGAGGTAGCCCAGCATCGCCTGCTGCTCGCGCTCGCGCGCCTCGGCGACGCGGGCGTAGCGCTCCGCGTCGTAGGTCCACGGACGTCCGGTCGCCACCCAGCCGCCCTGCACGCGCTGCACGGCCCCGTCGACGTCGAGCACCTTGAGCATCGACTCGAGCCGGTTGCGCCCGAGCTCGACCCGCGTCTCCAGGGTCGCCGTCGAGAGGGGCCGGTCGGACTCGGCCAGGGCCGCTAGGGTCTCGCGCACCTGTTCCTCGCGGGGGAACCCGAGCGAGGCGAAGTACGCCCAGATGTCACGGTCCTCGATCTGGGGCAGCAGGACCACGGTGGCGTCGTCGGTACCGCGGCCGGCACGGCCGACCTGCTGGTAGTAGGCGACCGGAGACGACGGCGCACCGAGGTTGATGACGAAGCCGAGGCTGGCGTCGAAGCCCATGCCGAGCGCGCTCGTGGCGATGAGTGCCTTGACCCGCCCGTCGACGAGCGCCTGCTCGAGGGCGTGGCGCTCGTCGGCCTCGGTCTGGCCGGAGTAGGCGGCGACCTCGAGGCCGCGGTCGCGGAGGTAGCCGGCGACCTCCTGCGTGGCGGCGACGGTGAGGCAGTAGACGATGCCGGAGCCCGGCTGCTCGACCAGGTGGTCGGCCAGCCAGGCCAACCGCTGCTCGGGGGTCTTCAGCTGCACCACGCCGAGCCGCAGCGACTCGCGGTCGAGCGTGCCTCGCTGGACGAGGACCTGCGCGTCGGCGGACCCGTCGGCGTGCACGCCCAGCTGCTCGGCGACGTCGTCGGTCACGCGGGCGTTGGCGGTCGCGGTGGTCGCGAGGACCGGGATGCCGGAGGGCAGCTCGGCCAGCAGGGTGCGGAGCCGGCGGTAGTCGGGGCGGAAGTCGTGGCCCCAGTCGGAGATGCAGTGGGCCTCGTCGACCACGAGCAGGCCGCAGGTCGCCGCCAGCCGGGGGAGCACCTCGTCGCGGAAGCCGGGGTTGTTCAACCGCTCGGGGCTGACGAGCAGGACGTCGACCTCACCGGCGTGGATCTGGTCGTGGATCGGCTGCCACTGGTCGATGTTGGTCGAGTTGATCGTCACCGCGCGGATGCCGGCCCGCTCGGCAGCGGCGATCTGGTTGCGCATCAGCGCGAGCAGCGGGCTGACGATCACCGTCGGCCCGGCGCCGGCCTCGCGCAGCAGCTTGGTGGCGACGAAGTAGACGGCCGACTTCCCCCAGCCGGTGCGCTGGACGACCAGGGCGCGCCGGTGGTCGACGGCCAGGGCCTCGATGGCCGCCCACTGGTCCTCGCGCAACCGCGCGTCGTCGCGCCCGACCAGCGCGCGCAGGTGACGCTCGGCGGCCTCCCGGGCGGAGAGGCGTACGTCGTCGGTCGCGCCGGTCGCAGTCGTCATCCCCCCTGTCTACCAACCGCCACCGACGACCGCACCGCCGCCTCCACAAGCACCCCGTCTCGAGCCCCCGCCCGGTAGTCCAGTGGCCAAACGCTGCCCAAGGGCCGGCCGCACGACCGTTTCCCACTGGACTACCGCACCCGGCGGCCGAGCGGATCCCGTCAGCGGTTGCTGCGGGCGAGGAAGCGGTCGATGTCGACGCCGGCCCTGCGCGCGGCCCTGCGGGCCTCGGGGGTGGTGAGGTCGGGGGCGACGAAGGTCTCCTGCTCGATGGTGCGGTCGGCGTCGGCGTACTGCTGCTGGAGCGCGGCCTGCTCGTCGGCGCTGGCGGACGACGCGGCGGTGACCTCGGCGGTGACGGCCACGGTGGCCCCGGTGAGCAGCGGGCTCACGGTCGGCGTGTAGCCGTTCGCGTGGCCGGTGGCCTTGGGGTGGTAGCTCTCGCTGATCGGGTTGGAGAGGCCGTTGATCCACTCGTCGGCGTCGCAGACGGCGTGGCCGACGAAGCGGCTGGTCGGGTCGGCGAAGGAGAAGCCGGCGGCCGCGGCGGCGGTGGCCAGCCGCGCGTTGAGGAGGTCGGCGGTCTGGTTGAGCCGCGACTCCTCGGCGGGGGAGAACCACGTGAAGGCGTTGCAGTCCTCGCCGTTGAAGATGCGGGGGTAGCCCACGACGACGACCTTGGCGTAGGGCGCGCGGCCGCGGATGCCGGAGTAGAGGGTGGCGAGCCGCGAGGGCAGGGTGGCGTTGATGAAGGACTGGGCGGTGTTGATCGCCCTGTCGCAGCTGCTCATCCAGCCGGGCAGCGCGCACTCGGTCAGCACGTCGGCGAACCCGGCGTCGTTGCCGCCGACCGAGACGGAGACGTAGGAGGTCGCGGAGGTCAGCGCGGACAGCTGGGTGGTGGTCACGTCGGCGACGGTCGCGCCGGAACAGGCGCGGAAGTTGAGCGCGTAGCCACGAGCCGCGGCGATGAGGCTCGGGTAGGCGGCCGTCGAGCGCTGGCAGCCGGTGCCGTCGGCGAGGTACGACCGGGTGCCGGTGCCCGAGGAGTAGGAGTCGCCGAGGGCGACGTAGCCCGGGGCTGCGGCCTGGGCCGGCTGCAGCAGCAGCGGGGTGAGCAGGCCGGCGAGTGCGGTGCCGAGCACGGCGAGGCGGGACGTGCGGTTCATCTGATCGGTCCTGTCCGAGAAGGGCCACCCGAGTGTGGCCCCGATCACACTAGGGACAGGGCGGCCCGCTCCACCAGACCGATCGGTCGGTTTCTGCGGGGGTCAGTCACCCACGCGTCGCAGCCGGGTGCCGGCCGGGGGGATCGAGGCGGCGTCGCGGAACGACTCACCCACCAGCACCGGCACGACCTCGCTGACGTCGTGCTGGGCCGCGATCTCCACGTCGGCCACGAAGCCGGCCTCGGTCAGCTCGCGCCCGCCGGCGCAGTGGAGCAGGTCGTGGGGCAGCACCGCCGCCTGCCAGGCGGCGATCGCCATCCGCGCCTCGGGGCTGGCGCTGGCCTCGGCCTCCGCGTCGATCGCGGCCAGGACGGCACCGGCACCCCAGAGGTCCTCGGCCGCCGGCCTCAGGCTGTCGTCGTACCACCGCTCCCCCGCGGGTACGACGACCACGCTGGCGCCGTCGGCGACCCGCGGGCCCAGCCACCGGGCGACCGCACCGGCGTTGCGCAGGCACGCGCCGACGACCTGGGCGCCGGACTCCGCGAGCGCGAACGCGATCGTCGAGCCGTTGGGCGAGGGCAGGACGAGGCGCTGGACGCCCTCGACCTCCGCGAGGCTGGCCGGCGAGAGGGACACGTGGCGCGCGTCGCCGCGCGACATCGCCTCGAACCGGCCGACGGCGAGCGTGGCGCCGTGGCGCAGGGCGTGCTCGGCGGCGCGGGAGTCCTTCCAGCGGAACGGGAAGACCTCGATGCCGCGCTCCAGCGCGACGGTGAGCGTCGTGGTGAAGGACAGGACGTCGACCACGACGGCGTAGTCGGCCGGCACCGCCTCGGCACCGGTCGGCCCCCACTCCATGCGGAGCCGGTAGGTCGACTGGTCGTGTCCGGGCAGCGTCACGCGAGCCATTCAACAACCCCGGCAAACCGTGGCCGGTCAGTCCGGGACGTTGGGCACCACGAGCACCGGGACGCCCGCGTGGCGCACGACCTGGGTGGCCGTCGAGCCGAAGCGGAGGCCACGGAACCCACCGGCCCCCCGGGTGCCGACGACGAGCATCTCCGCGTGCGCGGCGGCGTCGATGAGGCATTCGGTGGTCTGACCGCGCAGGGCGTAGAGCTGGAGGTCGAGGTCGTCACCCAGCCCGGCCGACGCGCAGTCGGCCTTGAGGTCGGCGATGACCGCCTGCTCGAACTCCGCGAACGGCGGGACGTAGCCGCCGACCATCGAGTCGGGCCGGGGCGCGGTGGCGAGGTTCCACACGCGCACCACGTGGAGGGTCACCCCGAGGCGTTGGGCGAGGTCGGCCGCCCGGCGCACGACCGCGCCCGACGCACGCGAGCCGTCGTGCCCGACGACGATCCCCCCGGTGATGTGGGCTTCTCTCCTGACCATGCTCCATCGTAGGAAGCCCCCGGGCCGGGCGACAGGGGTCGAAGGTCCCGACCGGCGCCCGTGCCCGACGCGGTCACCAGATCCGGACGCGACCCTCCGGCTCGAGCCACAGGCCGTCGCCCGGCTGCGTCTCGAAGACCTCGTGGAACTCGTCGAGGTTGCGCACGATGTTGGCGCGGAACTCGGCCGGGCTGTGCGGGTCGATGGTGAGGTACTGGAGCTCCTGCTCCTTGCGACGCTTGGTGCGCCAGACGTGGCTCCAGTTGAGGAACAGCGTGCGGCGGTCCTCGACCGAGGCCTCGCCGCCCTGGCTGATGACGAACGCCTTGTGGGCGATCGTGAGCCCGCCGAGGTCGCCGATGTTCTCGCCGACGGTGAGGCTGCCGTTGACGTGCTCGCCCGGCAGGTTGCGCGGCTCGAAGGCGTCGTACTGCGAGATGAGTGCCTGCGACTTCGCCTCGAACGCGGACTTGTCGTCGGCGGTCCACCAGTCCTGGAGGTTGCCGTCGCCGTCGTACTGGGCGCCCTGGTCGTCGAAGCCGTGGCCGATCTCGTGGCCGATGACCGCGCCGATGCCGCCGTAGTTCTCGGCGTCCTCGGCGTCGGGGCTGAAGAACGGCGGCTGGAGGATGGCGGCCGGGAAGCAGATCTCGTTGGTGCCCGGGTGGTAGTAGGCGTTGACCGTCTGCGGGAGCATCAGCCACTCGTCGCGGTCGACCGGCTGGCCGACCTTCGCGAGCTGCCGGTCGGTCTCGAACGCCGACGCGGAGGCGACGTTGCCCATCAGGTCGTCGGCGGAGACGGTGAGCGAGGAGTAGTCGCGGAACTCCGTCGGGTAGCCGATCTTGGGGTAGAAGCGGTCGAGCTTGTCGTACGCCTTCTGCTTGGTGTCGTCACCCATCCAGTCGAGCGCCTCGATCGAGCGCCGGTAGGCGGTGACGAGGTTGGCGACCAGCTCGTCCATCATCTGCTTGGAGCTCGGCGGGAAGTGCCGGTCGACGTAGACCTTGCCGACGGCCTCGCCGATCGCGCCCTCGACGAAGTCGACGCCGCGCTTCCAGCGGGCCCGCAGCTCCGGGGTGCCGTTGAGGGTGCGGCCGTAGAAGTCGAAGTTGGCCTCGACGAACGCGTCGGGCAGGTAGGGCGCGGAGCTGCGCACGACACGGACGTGCAGGATGTCGTGCCACGTCTCGATGGGCGTCTCCTCCAGCACGGTCGACAGGTGGGAGAAGAAGTCGGGCTGCATGACGATCGAGCGGCGCAGCGTCTCCTCGGTGCCGCCCAGGCCGGTGACGTAGGTGACCCAGTCGAAGGCGGGGCAGAGCTCGCGCAGCTCCTCCAGGCTCCGGTGGTTGGTCGTCTTCTGGACGTCGCGGGTCTCCGCGGCCTCCCAGTGGCCCTCGGCCAGCCGGGTCTCGTAGGCCAGCACCCGCGCCGCCGCGCCCTCGGGGTCCTCGTGCTCGCTTAGGGTGAGCAGCGTCGTCAGGTAGGCGAGGTACTTCTCGCGGATCTCGGCGAACTTGTCCTCGCGGTAGTAGGACTCGTCGGGCAGGCCGAGGCCGCCCTGCGCGAGGTAGACGATGTTCTTGGACGCGTCGCCGCGGTCGGGGGTGATGTAGGAGCCGAACAGCCCGGGCCCGCCGATGCGCTCGAACGCACCGAGGAACGCCGCGAGGTCGGTGAGGTCGGCGACCCGGCGCGCGCGGTCGAGCAGGCCCTCGATCGGCTGCAGGCCCTTCGCGGCGATGGTGTCGGTGTCCATGAAGGAGGCGTAGAGGTCACCGATCTTGCGCTGGTCCTCGTCGAGCTCGTCGGCCGGACGGTCGGCCAGCTCGGTGATGATGTCGCGCACCTGCTGCTCGGCCGCGTCGGCGAGGGCGATGAAGGCTCCCCAGCTCGACTTGTCCGACGGGATCTCCGTCTCGTCGAGCCAGCGGCCGTTGACGTGCCCGAAGAGGTCGTCCTGCGGTCGGATGTCCGGGTTCATGCCGTCGCGGGCGGCGTCGAGGATCGTCACGCGCCCGACGATAACCCCGACGCCCCAGCGTCAGCGCACGTGGACGACCGACTTGCCGAGCGTGCGGCGCTCGTCCATGTCGACCAGCGCCTGGCCGAAGCCCGCCAGGTCGTACGTCGCCCCGACGGGCGGCCTCACCACGCCCGACTCGATCATCGGGACCAGCCGGTGCCACTGCTGCTGCATGTAGCCGGGCCGGGTCATGGCGTACGCCCCCCAGCCCACGCCGCGGACGTCGGTGTTGCCGAGCAGCAGCCGGTTCACCTTGACCTCCGGGATGCCCTGCCCGGCGGCGAAGCCGACGACGAGGACCCGGCCCTGCTCGGCGAGGCAGCGCAGGGAGTCGGTGAAGGCATCGCCGCCCACCACGTCGAGCACGACGTCGACCCCACGGCCGCCGGTCAGCTCCTTGACGGCGTCCTTGAAGTCGTGGCCGACCACGGCCTCGTCGGCGCCCGCGGCGCGCGCGAAGGCCGCCTTCTCCTCGGTGCTCACCACCGCGATGGTCCGGGCGCCGAGACCCTTGGCGACCTGCAGGGTGGCGGTGCCCACGCCCCCCGCGGCGCCGTGGACCAGCACCGTCTCTCCCTCGCGCAGCCCGCCACGCTCCTCGAGCGCGAAGAGGGCGGTGAGGTAGTTCATCGGCAGCGCCGCCCCCTCGTCGTACGACAGCGCGTCGGGCAGCGCGAAGGTGAAGATCGCCGGGTTGGCGACCTGCTCGGCCGCCCCGCCGCTGAGGTTGACCCCCGCCACCCGCTGGCCGACGGTGAACGCGCTCGACTCCGGTGAGCCCGGGTCGAGGACGACGCCGGCGAAGTCGACACCGAGGGTGAAGGGCGGCTCGGGCTTGAACTGGTACTCGCCGCGGCTCAGCAGCAGGTCGGGGAAGGCGACACCGACGCTGTGCACCTCGACCAGGACGTCGTCAGGTCCCTGGGTCGGCGGGTCGACCTCGCGCACCTCGACGTCGGCGGGACCGGTGAGCGTGACGACCTGGACTGCCTGCATGCGGCGACCCTAGCCGTCGCTGGAGTCACCGGATATCCGGTGACCGCCCTGCTTACAGGTACAGATCTGGACCGCGAACCACGAAACTCGGGTGCACAGTCCGCCCGGAGCGTCAGCCGACCCGCTTCACCTCGGCCAGCTCGAAGTGCATCGGATCGGTCCAGCGCCAGTCGCCGCCCCAGGCGAAGCCCCAGGTCTTGAAGATCGCCACCACGTCACGGTCGATCTCGCCGACGGTGCCGCGCTGGTTGCCGGGGGTGTTGAGGTCGAGGGCGAGGCCGAAGGAGTGGTTGGACAGCGTGGTCGTGTCGGCGATGAAGCGCGGGTAGTAGCAGCCGGCGTACTGGCCGGGGTGGATCGCGTCGGCCAGCCCCCGCTGCTGGACCTCGAGCAGCGCGGCGCGCAGCTGGGGGAACAGGTCCTTGTGGCACGTGACGTCGCCGAGGATCGGCACCACCTCGGTGCGGATGTTGGCCGACACCCAGGCCGGGTCGGGGGCGATGCGACCGCCGCCGAGGACGCGGTATCGGAAGGTCCCGACGACGCTGCCGAGCGTGCCGCCGGTGGGGACGGCGGTGAGCTTCGCGTCGGGGTCGAGGCCGATGCGCGACGCGACGTCGAGCATCTGCACCGACGCGTCCTTGCCGACCAGTCGCTCGAGCGGCTTGCGGATGCTCGCCGGCGTCTTGCGGTCGGTTGAGATCAGCAGCCCGTTGTCGGTGGCCATCTCGATGTCCGCCGCCCACGCGGTGTTGACCACCATGTCGATGGTCGGGAGCTGGGGGGTGTAGGCGCCCACGTGCAGCTCGGGCGCGTCGTCCTCGGCGCCCAGCCGGATCATCCCCGTCTCCGTGTCGACGAGCCGCTTGGCCACTGTGCGGTCGATGGCCAGCTCGCCGCCGGCGACGCGGTCCCAGGCCTCCTGGAGGTCGGCGACCTGCGCCTGGGTGAAGTTGCGGTAGCGGCCCGGGTCGACGGAGGCGACGGTGAGCACCCGGTTCTCGAGGCTGACCTGGCCGAGGCCGATGCGCTCGGTGTGGGCCACGCCCTCCAGGGCCTCGACCTTCTCGAGCAGCTCGTCGTCGATGGCCTTGTCCCACTGCACGAGGATGTCGGCGCTCCACAGCCGCCCGTCGCGCTTGCCGGGCGGGTCCACCGCGTGGGCGGGGTCGGCCACCGGCACCGTCGTGGGCGTCCCGGTCGGCTCGGCGGTCGAGCTCGCAGGCGGGTCCGGCTCCTCGCGCGCGGCCGGCTCGCTGCACGCCGCGAGCAGCACGAGCAGGACGGCTGTCGCCGCCGCGCCCGCCCGTCGTCGTACGCCCACGCCCCGACCCTAGGCAGTCGCTGTCTGGACGCGGCGCGGGATCGTCACCCACGAGACCAGCCCGCCCAGGACGAGGAGGGCGGCGCAGGCGAGCATCGCGGTGTCGTACGCCGCGTCGAAGAGCGCCGGGTCGCGGTAGTCGTCGCCGGAGAGACCGACCGCGGTGGGCAGCGCCGCGACCGCGAGCAGGGAGCCGGCGCGGGCGATGGCGTTGTTGATGCCGCTGGCGATGCCGGCGCTGTCGTCGGGCGCGGCGTTGAGGACGGTCGCCGTCAGCGGCGCCACCATCAGGGAGAGGCCGAGACCGAAGACGGTGAGCCCGGGAGCGACGTCGCGCCACCACGTCACGTCCTCGCCGACCCCCAGGAGCAGCACCGTGCCCGCCGCCATCACGAGGGGGCCGAGGGTCATCGGGATGCGCGGGCCGATCCGCTGACCGAGCGCCCCGCCCCGCGAGGCGAACAGCAGCATGCAGGCGGTGATCGGCAAGGTCGCGAGGCCCGCCTGGAGGGCGGAGTAGCCGCTGACCGTCTGGAGCTGCAGCACGAGGAAGAACAGGATGGCGCCGAGGGCGGCGTAGACCAGCAGCGTCATCGCGTTGGCCGCGCTGAACGTCCGGTCGGCGAACAGCCCCAGCCGGACCATCGGGTCGTGCAGCCGGTGCTCCACGAGGAGGAAGCCGACCGCGGCGAGGACGCCGACGGCGACGGCGTACGGCGTCGCGGTGCCGCCGGCGTCGGTCAGGGCCCACGTGATGCCGGCGAGGGCCAGCGCGGCGAGGCTCGCCCCCGCGACGTCGAAGCGCCCACCGGCGTGCTCGTCGCGGCTCTCCGGCACCCACCGCAGGGCCAGCCACACGGTGAGGGCCGCCAGCGGGAGGTTGATCAGGAAGATCCAGCGCCACGACGCGTGGTCGATCAGCAGGCCACCGACCAGGGGGCCGATTGCTGCGGCGATCCCGCCGAGCCCGGACCACGCACCGATCGCCCGACCCCGGTCGGTGGCCCGGAACGACGCCTGGATCATCGCCAGGCTGCCGGGCGTGAGGAGGGCGCCGCCGATGCCCTGCAGCACCCGGGCCGCGATCAGCACGTCGGCGGTGGGCGCCAGCCCGCACATGAGGGACGCCAGCGCGAACCAGACCGTGCCGATGACGAAGACCCGCCGCCGGCCGAGCCGGTCGCCGAGGGCCCCGCCGATCAGGATCAGCGACGCCAGCGAGAGGAAGTAGCCGTTGGTGATCCACTGCAGCTGCGCGAGGGAGGCGTCGAGGTCGGCGCCGATCGAGCGCAGCGCCACGTTGACGACGGTGCCGTCGAGCAGGGTCAGCCCCGAGCCGAGGGTCGCGGCAGCCACGATCCCCCGCGCGGTCGGCGTACCCCAGGCGACTCCGCTCACTGTGCTCAACGTGCGCCTCCGCTCCGCTTCGGCGCGTGTCCGCGCCGACCCCCCGACGGGAAGATCACGCGCGTCGACCTCCGCCGGCTAATACTTGGCTGGCCAGCCAGGCGATGTCGGCGCCGGTCTGCTCGGGCGAGCCGGACGGCTGCATCACGTGGCTCAGCACGACGCGCACGACCATGTCGATGGCCGGGTCGAGGTGCTCGGCGTCGATCCCGGGGGCGTACGGCGCCACGCGCGCGCTGACCACGTCCTTGGCCGTGCCGAGCAGGGAGCCCGCGTTGGTCGTCAGGAGGGGAAGCAGCTCGGTGTCGGCGCCGTGGGTCGCGCTGACGACGGCGTGCAGGAGCGGGTTGGCGCGGGCGTAGGTGAGGACGTCGGTGACGGCGCGCTCGATCGCGCGGGCGAGGTCGTCGGGCTCGGCGTCGAACGCCCGCTCGACGACCTGCAGGAACCGGGCGAGCTCCTCGAGGACCATCGTCTCGGCGAGCGCGGGCTTCGAGCCGACCTCGTTGTAGACGGTCTGCCGGCTCACCCCGGACGCCTCGGCGAGCCGGGACATCGTCACCGCGGCCCAGCCCGAGGAGGTCGTCATCTCCACGGCCGCGGCGACGATGCGCTCGCGGGTCGTGGTCGGCATGCGGGAATTCTCGCAGGTCAGGTGCGGCCGACGTCCCGTCCGTCCGGCACCTTGGTCACGAAGGTGAGGACCACCGCGAGCAGGGCGATCACGCCGATGGTGGTGTAAGCGACGGTGTACGCCTTGTCCTCGCCGATCAGCGCGGCGGCGACGAGCGGCCCGATGACACCGCCGAGGCTCCAGCCGATGAGCATCAGGCCGTAGATCGCACCGGCGTTGCGGACCCCGAAGAAGTCGCCCGCCGTGGCCGGCATCGTACCGAACGTGCCTCCGTAGCAGAGGTAGACGACCGCGGCGAGCACCGCGAAGAGCACCATGTTCGAGGCGTGCGGCAGCAGGATCAGGCAGACGCCCTGCAGCAGCAGGATCGCGGCGAACGTGCGCATCCGGCCGATGTAGTCGGAGACCGCCGCCCATACGATCCGGCCGCCGCCGTTGAAGATCGCGAGCACGCCGACGAGGGCGGCCGCCCCGCCCACGCTGTAGCCGGAGATGTCGGTGGCGCTCGTCTTGGCCTGGGAGATGAGGGAGATGCCGGCGGCGACGCTGAGGGTGAGGATCGCCGTGAGGAGGTACCACTGCTTCGTGCGCAGCGCCTCGCCCTGCGTGTAGTCCTTGCCGCCCCCCGAGCCACCGCCGGCGTCGGTCACCGGCTCGTAGCCGGGCACGGCGTAGCCCTGCGGCGGGTTGCGGAACACCGACGCGCCCGCGAGCGACATCACCAGGTAGGCGATGCCGAGCGGCAGGAACGCGCTGGTCGGGTCGTCGGGGTCCTGGTCGATGAGCCACTGGGCGACGGGCGAGGTCAGCACCGCACCGAAGCCGAAGCCGCCGACCGCCAGACCTGTGATGAGCCCCTTGCGGTCGGGGAACCACTTCTGCAGCATCGCGATCGGCACGATGTAGGCGACGCCGAGGCCGAAGCCGGAGATGACGCCGTAGCCGAGGATCAGCAGCCAGTAGTCGTCCTTGCCGTCGGTGAAGGACGCGAGCAGGATGCCGACGGCGTAGAGGACGCCACCAGCCAGGGCGACGATCCGGGGGCCGCGCGCGTCCTGGATGCGCCCGCCGACGTAGCTGCCGATGAAGATCATGCCGATCGTCACCTCGAAGGGCAGCGCCGCCTGCACCTTGCTCAGCTGCCACGGCTCAGCCGACTCCAGCGCACCGCCGAAGACGGACCAGGCGTAGACCGCGCCGATGGAGAACTGGAGCAGCAACCCGGCCGCGACCAGCAGCCAGCGGAAGCCGCCCGGCGAGGCGCCGCCCGTCGTGTCGCGGTCGTGCGCGCGCGCGTGTGTCGTGTCCATGCCTGTCTCCTTCGTCCGGCTCGGCCGTCCGTGGGCCCGAGATGACCTGCGTTCAGCCCTGGTAGCGCACCTGTTCTCCGCGCTCGACCCGTTCGCGCTGCGGTACCACCGTGTACTTCGGGTCCCTGGCCGAGGCCATCCCGGCCTCGTAGACACCCAGGCGGGTGCAGAGCGAACCGGCCATCAGGGCGGTGCCCGAGACGACGGAGACCACACGGCTCCGACCGCCCAGGAGCGCGCCTGCCGCACCGGCGGCGGTGAGCACCTTGCTGGCCCGCATCAAGCGGCCGGCCTTCCCGGTGTGCAGCGTCTCGGCGGACAGGCCCATCGACGACTCCATCCGGTGGGCCATCAGCAGCTCGACGGCCGCGCCGCCGACCGCGAAGGTGCGGGCGGGACCGGCCTCGGCGACCGGGGCGGTGACCATCGCCCACCCGCCCGACGCCGCGGCGGCCGAACCGCAGAAGACGAAGGGGAGCTCCTCGTAGGCCGAGTGCCACGCCGGGGTGGCGGTGTCGGCGAGCAGCACCGCGGTGTACGCCGCCACCGGCGGGGCGGTGACGGCCCCCACCAGCCCGGCCGGGCGCCCGAGGCGCAGGAGCAGCCGCACCGGTCCGCGCTGCCAGCGGGTGGGCAGCATGCCGACCAGCTCGGCGGCCGACGCCAGGCCGGCGAACGGTCCGTGCAGCGTCAGGATCCAGGTGCCGACCGACATCGGCGAGGTCAGCTTGACCACCCGCAGCATGTTGATGAAGCGGCTGGGCTTGCCGAGGTCGTGGACGAGGGCCACGACGCTGAGCAGCAGCGCGATCAGCGAACCGATCCGACCCGAGCGCCGCAGGCCCGGTCGGTCCGTCAGGTCGGCACCCGCGGCGAGGAGCGAGGACCCGGCGGCGACCCCGCCGGTGAACAGGTAGTAGGCGATGTCGTGCTCCCACGGGGCGGGCTTGACGATCGGCCGGCCGTAGTAGGAGGTGAAGTCGGCGTCGGGCACCATCACCCGGTCGCCGCCCCGGGAGCTGCCCCGGGTGCGGCCGGGGCTGCCGCCGTGCCGGACCTGGGTGTCGGGGCGGCCCCCGCTCGCGGACCCGCTCACGACCGCCGCCTCACGAAGGACAGTGCCGCGCCGATCAGCAGCGCGGTGCCCGCCATCCCGGCCCGGGTGAACATGTGCGGCAGGTCCTTGGTCGTCACGACGGGGTCGGGCGGCAGGCCGTAGACCTCCGGCTCGTCGAGCAGCAGGAAGAAGGCACCGGTGCCGCCCACGCCGTCCTCGGGGTCGTTGCCGTAGAGGCGGGCGTCCATGACGCCCTGCTCGTGCAGCGCCGCCACCCGCTCGTTGGCCTGCTGGCGCAGCTGCTCGACGTCGCCGTAGACGATGGACTCGGTCGGGCACGCCGCCGCGCACGCGGGTCGCTGGCCGTCGGTGAGCCGGTCGTAGCAGAGCGTGCACTTCTGCGCGATGCCCACGCTCGGGTCGCCCTCGGGCCCCGTGCGCCGGTCGATGACGCCGTACGGGCAGGCCGCGACGCAGTAGCCGCAGCCGTTGCAGATGTCGTCCTGCACCACGACCGTGCCGAACTCCGAGCGGAACAACGACCCGGTCGGGCACACGTCGAGGCACGCGGCGTGCGTGCAGTGCTTGCACACGTCGGACGACATCAGCCACTGGAAGTCCGGCTTCGCCTCGTCCGGTACGCCGCTGGGCGGGGCGCCGACGGTGGGCATCCCGATGTCGACGGGCGGGGTCGCGGGGTCGGCGAGACGGTCGGGCTGGTCGGGGGCCGTCGAGCGGCCGGGCCGTTCGATGAACGCGACGTGGCGCCACTGGTTGGCGTTGAGGGAGTGGCTGTTGTCGTAGGACGTGCCGAGCATCTGGAACAGGTTCTCGGGGACGTCGTTCCACTCCTTGCACGCCACCTCGCACGCCTTGCAGCCGATGCAGACCGAGGTGTCGGTGAAGAAGCCCTTGCGCGGCGGCGGCGCCTCGTAGCCGGCGTCGGGCGCCGGGTCGAGGGGTCCGAAGAGACTGTTGCGGCCGATCATCGGTCCTCCACCTGGTGGGGTGCGTGCTGGTCCTTGCCGTCCTCCTGCACGTCGTGCGAGCGACGTACGGCGTCGGCGGAGGCGGTGACGACCGGGACCACGTGGTCGACGGCGCCCGAGCGTGCGACGTAGCCGTCGACGTAGTCGCGCAGCGCCGTGCCCCTGGGCCGCTTGCCCGGCCGGACGTCGCAGGTGCCGACCTTGCTCTCCTGGATGAGGACGTTCGGGTCGAGGGAGATCCCGAAGAGGTCGTTGGCGGAGTCGCCGCTGACGAGTCCGCTCTGCCCCCAGTGGTAGGGCATCCAGACCTGGTGGACGATCCGGCCCTCGACCCGCAGCGGCCGCAGCCGCTCGGTGACCATCACCCGGCCCTCGATCGCCGACCGGGCGGTGATCACGTGGCACCAGCCCATGTGCTCGAGGCCGCGCTCCCGCGCGAGCGCCGGGGACACCTCGACGAACATCTCCGGCTGCAGCTCGGCGAGGTGCTCGAGGTAGCGGCTCATGCCGCCGGCGGTGTGGTGCTCGGTGAGCCGGCTGGTGGTGAAGACGAAGGGGAAGACGTCGGCGTGGTCGTCGTCGGGCACCGGGTTCATCCGGTTGTCGTCGCGGCGGTACTCCTTGCGCGTCGGGTTGCCCTGCTGGCCGTGGACGAGGTTGCGGAACGGCGACTCGACCGGCTCGTAGTGGGTCGGCATCGGCCCGTCGACCAGGCCCTGCGGCACGTAGAGCGCACCCTTCCCGTCGCCCTGCATGATGAACGGGTCGATGCCCTCGATGGCCTCCACACCCTCGGAGCCCTCGGGGGCGCGGTAGGACGGCGGCTTGGTCTTCTCGAAGTCGGGCACGTCGTCGCCTACCCACTCGCCGGCGTCGCCCTTCTCCGGGTCCCACCAGACGTAGGCCTTGCGCTCGCTCCACGGCCGGCCCTCGGGGTCGGCGGAGGCGCGGTTGTAGAGGATGCGGCGGTTGAGTGGCCACGCCCAGCCCCACTCCGGCGCGACGGGTGACTGGTCGTGGCGGGACGTGCGGCGAGCGGCCTGGTTGACCCCGTCCTTGTAGACCCCGGTGTAGATCCAGCAGCCGCCCAGCGTGGAGCCGTCGGCCTTCATCTCGGTGAACGTCGACAGCGGGCGCCCGGTCGCGACCTCGTAGCCGTTGATCTCCTTGAGCACCGCCTCCGCGCTCGGCTCGCCCCAGCCGGCGGCCACCTGCTCGGGGTCGCCGTGCAGGGGGTAGTCCCACGCGAGGTCGAGGACCGGCCGGTCGCGCTCGTCGTCGGAGCCCGCCAGCCGCTCCCGCACCATCCGGCCGAGGTGGTAGAAGAACCAGAGCTCGGAGGTCGCGTCGCCCGGCGGCTCGACGGCCTTCTCGCGCCACTGGAGCATCCGCTGGGTCTGGGTGAAGGTGCCCTCCTTCTCCACGTGGGAGGCGGCGGGGAAGAGGAAGACCTCGGTGCGGCACTCCTCCGGCACGATCTCGCCGGTCTCCACCTCGGGCGAGTCCTTCCAGAAGGTCGCGCTCTCGATCTCGAACAGGTCGCGCACGACCAGCCAGTCGAGGTTGGCCATGCCGAGCCGCTGCGCGCGGCCGTGGGCCGAGCCGACGGCGGGGTTCTGGCCGAGCAGGAAGTAGCCCTTCACCTTGCCGTCGATCATGTCGAGGACGGTGCGGTAGGTGCCGTGGTCGCCGGTGATGCGGGGCATGTAGTCGAAGCAGAAGTCGTTGTCGGCGGTCGCGGCGTCGCCCCAGTAGGCCTTGAGCAGGTTGATGCCGTAGGCGCCTGCGTTGGCCCAGAAGCCCTTGGCGCCGGGGTTGCGCACGCTCTCGATCCAGTCGGTCAGCGTGTGGTGCTTGGCCGCGTTGGGCATCGGGAGGTAGCCGGGGAGGAGGTTGAACAGCGTGGGGATGTCGGTCGAGCCCTGGATGCTCGCGTGCCCGCGCAGGGCCATGATGCCGCCGCCCGGGCGGCCCATGTTGCCGAGCAGCAGCTGGAGGATCGCGCCGGCGCGGATGTACTGCACACCGACGCTGTGCTGGGTCCAGCCGACGCTGTAGACCAGCGCGGTGGTGCGCTCGCGCCCGGAGTTCTCCGTCCACGCCCTGCACACGGCGAGGAAGTCGTCCTGCGAGACGCCGCAGACCTGCTCGACGACCTCGGGGGTGTAGCGGGCGTAGTGGCGCTTGAGCACCTGGTAGACGCAGCGTGGGTGCTGCAGGGTCTCGTCGCGCATCGGGCGCGCGCTCACCGACGAGCCGTGCGACTCGTGCTGCATGCCCGCGGCGGTCTCGCGGTGCTCGACGTGGTCGCCGGAGCTGTCGGCCTGCGAGCGGTGCAGGTCGGCGTCGGTGTCCTCGGACTCGTACTGCCAGCTGGTGGGGTCGTACGTCCGGGTCTCGGGGTCGAAGCCGGAGAACAGGCCGTCGAGGTCGTCGACGTCGACGAACGTGTCGCTGACGATCGTCGCGGCGTTGGTGTAGCTGACGACGTAGTCGCGGAAGTCGAGCTCGTTCTCGAGGACGTAGTTGATGATCCCGCCGAGGAACGCGATGTCGCTGCCGACGCGGATCGGCACGTGCTGGTGCGCGAGCGCGCTGGTGCGGGTGAACCGCGGGTCGACGTGGATGATCCGCGCCCCGCGCTTCTTCGCCTCCACGACCCACTGGAAGCCCACCGGGTGGGCCTCGGCCATGTTGGAGCCCTGGATGACGATGCAGTCAGCGTTGGCCAGGTCGGCCGTGTAGCCGGTGGCACCGCCGCGCCCGAAGCTGGTCCCCAGACCGGGGACGGTGGCGGAGTGTCATATGCGCGCCTGGTTCTCGATCTGGATGGCGCCCATCGCGGTGAAGAGCTTCTTGATGAGGTAGTTCTCCTCGTTGTCCAGCGTCGCGCCACCGAGGCTGGCGATGCCCATCGTGCGCCGGACCTTGCGGCCGTGCTCGTCGAGGTCCTGCCAGGTGTCGCGGCGGGACCTCACGACGCGGTCGGCCACCATGTCCATCGCGGTGTGGAGGTCGAGCTCCTGCCACTCGGTGGCGTACGGGGCGCGGTACTTGACCGCGGTCTGGCGCAGCGAGCTGGTCACGAGGTTCTTGCTGGCCGAGCCCTTGGGGCACAGCCGCCCGCGGCTGACCGGGCTGTCCGGGTCGCCCTCGATCTGCACGACCTCCTCGTCCTTGACGAAGACCTTCTGCCCGCAGCCGACGGCACAGTAGGGGCACACGCTGCGGGCGACCCGGTCGGCGGTCGCGGTGCGCGGCTCGACCTCGTCGGTGCGCCGGGACCGCACCGAGCGTCCGCGGCCGAGGACGTCGCCGTCGAGGAGCTGGCGGAGCACGGGCCACGGAAGGAGCGACCTCGATCCCGCCATGCCTCACCTCCGGGTGTGTGCGTGGTCACGACCCTAGGAGGCCGTACGACGCCCGTCCACCGCCCGAGGGGTGGGCGTGTCAGCGGACGACGATCGCGTGCTCGCCGCCCGCGACGACCTCGCCGACGACCGGGTGGCCGGGCAGCTCGCCGACCACGAGCAGGCCGCCCGAGGTCTGGGCGTCGGCGAGCAGCACGAGCTCGTCCTCGTCGACGGAGGCGTCGAGGTGCGGCCGCACCCAGTCGAGGTTGCGGCGGCTCCCGCCCGGCACGAACCCCTCGGCGAGCGAGGCCCGCGCCCCGTCGACGTACGGCACTGCGGCGGCGTCGAGCACCGCGGTCGTGCCGCTGGCACGCATCATCTTCATGAGGTGGCCGAGCAGCCCGAAGCCGGTGACGTCCGTGGCGGCGCGCAGGCCCGCGTCGACGGCCGCGCGGCTGGCGTCGCGGTTGAGCTCGGTCATCACGGCGACGGCCTCCTCGAACCACTCGCCGGTCGCCTTGTGCCGGTTGTTGAGCACGCCGAGGCCGAGCGGCTTGGTCAGCGTCAGCGGCATCCCCGGTTGCGCGGCGTCGTTGCGCAGCAGCCGCTCCGGGTCGGCGATGCCGGTGACGGCCAGGCCGTACTTCGGCTCGGGGTCGTCGATGCTGTGCCCGCCGGCGAGGAACGCACCCGCCTCCGTGCACGCGTCGTCCCCACCACGCAGCACCTCGGCCGCGACGTCGAAGGGGATCCGGTCGCGCGGCCACCCGAGCAGGTTGACCGCCACCAGCGGGGTGCCGCCCATCGCCCACACGTCGGACATCGCGTTGGTGGCGGCGATGCGACCGAAGGCGTAGGCGTCGTCGACGACCGGGGTGAAGAAGTCGGCCGTGACGATCACGGCCCGGCCGGTGCCGTCGGGGGCGGGCTCGATGCGCACGGCGGCCGCGTCGTCCCCGTGGTCCAGGCCGACCAGCAGGTCGCCCGAGGCGCGTCCGCGGCCGAGCCCGCCCAGGACGCGCTCGAGCTCACCGGGCGGCACCTTGCAGGCACATCCGCCACCGGCGGCGTACTGGGTGAGGCGAAACGCCTGGCCGGTCGTCGGGTCGGTGGTGCTCGCGCCCTGGGTCACCCGGCCAATCTAGGTGGGCGCCGAGATGCCTTCCTCACCCCATTGCTCGTGGCGGGACCCGGGGCGGGCTCCTACAGTCGGAAGATGGACACCGACGGCAGTGCGATCGGTCGACTGCTGGAGGAGTGCCAGCAGGCGCTCGACCGGGTCGAGCCGGCCGACCTCGATGCGGCCGCTGCCGCGGGGGCGCTCGTCGTCGACATGCGGCCGGTGCAGCAGCGCCTCCGCGACGGCGAGCTCCCGGGCGCGGTCGTGATCGACCGGAACGTCCTCGAGTGGCGCCTCGACCCGACGAGCCCCTACCGCCTCGCACTCGCCGACGACCCGGGCCGGCGGATCGTGCTGGTCTGCAACGACGGCTACGGCTCGAGCCTCGCGGCCCGCACGCTGCAGCAGCTCGGCCTGGCGGGAGCGACCGACCTGGCCGGCGGTTTCACCGCGTGGTCTGCCCACGTCGCGGAGACGAGGTCTGACGCCAACGCGGCCGAGCGGCGTGCCGCCACGCACTAGGGTGGCCCGCGGAGGCGGTTCTCGTCTGGTGACGGACGCGGTCCTCAAAACCGTTGCGACCCAGCAGCTGGGTCGGGCGGGTTCGATTCCCGTCCGCCTCCGCCAGTCGTGAGGCAGTCGTGAGGCAGTCGAGTCGGGGCGTCGGACGAGGAGGGGCGGGTGCCAGATCCGCGCCGGGCCACGCCCCGCACCGACCACGTCCTGGCCGACGAGCGCCTGCGGGCGGCCACGACCCGGCTCGGCCCGGTCCTGGTCAAGCACGCTGTGACCGGGGCGCTGGAGCGGTGCCGGGCGGGTGAGCTCGACCCGGCGTCGGTGGCGGACGCCGCGGTCGCCGCGCTGCCGGCGTCGGCCACCACGCTGCGGCGGGTGGTCAACGCGACGGGGGTGGTGGTCCACACCAACCTGGGGCGTGCGCCCCTGTCGGCCGCCGCGGTGGAGGCCGTGCGCACGGCGGCCGGCGCGACCGACGTCGAGCTGGACCTGGCCACCGGGCAGCGTGGGCGACGGGGGCGCGGGGCGCTGGAGGCCCTGGCCGCCGCCGTGCCCGACGCCGGGGGGGTCCACGTCGTCAACAACGGTGCGGCAGCCCTCGCCCTCGTCACCCGGGTGCTCGCGCGCGGCGACGACGGGCGCGACACCGTGGTCATCGCCCGCGGGGAGCTCGTCGAGATCGGCGACGGCTTCCGCATCCCGGAGCTGATGGAGTCCGTGGGCGCCCGGCTGCGCGAGGTCGGCACCACCAACCGGGTGCACCTCGCCGACTACGCCTCGGCGCTCGACGACTCGACGGCGTTCGTGCTCAAGGTCCACCCCTCGAACTTCGCCGTCACCGGCTTCACCTCCTCGGTGCCGGCCCGTGACCTGGCGGGCCTCGAGCACGCCGGGCGCCGGGTGCCGCTCGTGGTCGACATCGGCTCCGGGCTGCTCGAGCCGCACCCGCGCCTGCCCGACGAGCCCGACGCCACGCACGCCCTGCGGGAGGGTGCCGACCTCGTCACCGCCTCCGGCGACAAGCTGCTGGGCGGGCCGCAGGCCGGGCTGCTGCTCGGCGAGGCCGGGCTGGTCGAGCGGCTGCGGCGCGACCCCTTCGCCCGTGCCCTGCGCGTGGACAAGCTCACGCTGGCCGCCCTCGAGGCGACGCTCGTCGGGCCGGTGCCGCCGGTGCGGGCCGCGCTCGGTCGCCCGGTCGACGACCTGCGCGCGCGGGCACGAGCCATCGTGGACGCGTGGCCCGCCGACCTCGTGGCGGCGCTCGGGACCGAGGTGGTCGACTCCGTGGGCGCCGTCGGCGGCGGCGGGGCGCCGGGAGTGGAGCTGGCGAGCGTGGCCGTGTCGCTGCCCGAGCGGCTCGCCGCGCCGCTGCGGTCCGGCGAGCCGCCGGTGCTGGGCCGCACCGCGCGCGGCCGGCTGCTCCTCGACCTGCTGGCGGTCGACCCCGACGAGGACGACACCCTCGCCGACGCCGTACGCCGCGCCGCGGGGGCGGGCCCGGCCTGATGCACGTCGTCGCGACCGCCGGTCACGTCGACCACGGCAAGTCCACCCTGGTGCGGGCCCTCACCGGCACCGACCCCGACCGGCTCGAGGAAGAGCGGCGGCGCGGGCTGACGATCGAGCTCGGCTACGCCTGGACGTCATGGCCCGACGCGGGCGAGGTGGCGTTCGTCGACGTCCCCGGCCACGAGCGGTTCCTGACCACGATGCTCGCGGGCGTCGGGCCGGTGCCGGCCGCCCTGCTGGTCGTCGCGGCCGACGACCCGTGGATGCCGCAGGCCGCCGAGCACCTCGCCGCGCTGGACTCCCTCGGCGTCGGCCACGGGGTCGTCGCGGTCACCCGCAGCGACCTCGCCGACCCCGGGCCGGCCGTCGCGCGGGCAGCCGCCGAGGTGGCGCGCACCAGCCTGGCCGGCGCCCCGGTCGTCGCCGTCAGCGGCCGCACCGGCACCGGGCTCGACGACCTCCGCGCCGCCCTCGCCGACATGCTCGCCGCGCTGCCACCGCCCGACCCGGACGCCGACGTACGCCTCTGGGTGGACCGGCGCTTCACCGTGCGCGGCGCGGGGACCGTCGTCACCGCGACCCTGCCCGCCGGCACCGTCCGGGTCGGCGACACCCTCGTCGACGGCGACCGGGTGGTGCGCGTGCGCGGGCTGCAGGCGCTCGGGCGCGACGCCGACGCGGTGAGCGGGACCGCCCGCGTCGCGCTCAACCTCACCGGTGACGTCGACGGGATCCGGCGCGAGACGGTGCTGACCACGCCCCAGGCGTGGCACCTCACGGAGGTGGTCGACGTACGCCTGCGGCCGGGCCCCGGTGCCGGCGACGCGCCTCCACCGCTCGCGCCGCAGCTGCACGTGGGAGCGGCCGACGTCGCGGCGCGGCACCGCCCCCTCGGCGACCCGGGCCACGGGATCGCCCGGCTCACCCTCGAGCGCGCGCTGCCGCTGCGGGTGGGCGATCGCATGCTGCTGCGCGACCCGGGCGACCGCCGGCTCTGGCGGGTCGACGTCCTCGACCCCGACCCGCCACGGCTGCGTCGCCGGGGTGCGGCTCGACGGCGTGCCGGACAGCTCGCCGGCGCCGACGGCGTCCCGCGCCTGGCCGACGAGCTCGCCCGACGCGGGCTCGCGCACCGCGACCGGCTGCGCCGCATCGGCGTGCCCGTGACGCCCGGCGACCACCTCGAGGCCGGCCCCTGGCTGGTCAGCCGCGACCTCGCCGACGCGCTCGCGGAGCGGCTGGGTCCCCTGGTCGAGGAGCACGCCCGTTCCCACCCGCTCGACCCCGACGTGCCGCTGACCGTGCTGGCCGACCGGCTCCGACTGCCGAGCCCCGACCTCGTGGCGCCGCTGGTGCGCCCGCCGCTGCAGGTCGTCGGCGGACGCGTGCGGGCGCCCGGGTCGGGCCTGCCCCCGGCGGTGGCGTCGGCCGTGGACGTCGTACGTCGTGAGCTGGAGGCCGCGCCCTACGCCGCTCCCACCGCCGACCGGCTGCGCGAGCTCCGGCTCGACGAGCGTGCGCTCGGCGCCGCCGAGCGCGCGGGCCTGCTGTGGCGGGTCGCGCCGGGGCTCGTCCTGCTGCCGGGGGCGGCCGAGGAAGCGGCCGCTCGCCTGGCCCGGCTCGAGCAGCCGTTCACGACCAGCGCCGCCCGTCAGGAGCTCGGCACCTCGCGCCGGGTGGTCCTGCCGCTGCTCGACCGGCTCGACCGGGCCGGGCTCACCCGCCGGCTGGCCGACGACCGGCGCGAGGTCGTCGGCTGAGCCGGTCGCGCCTCAGCCCGCCGCCCGCTCGGGCTCGCACGGCACGAAGTCGACCTTCTCGCGCACCCCGCAGTCGGGGCAGCACCAGTCCTCGGGGACGTCCGCCCACGCCGTGCCGGCCGCGAAGCCCTCGTGCTCGTCGCCCGCCGCCACCTCGTAGACGTACTCGCAGCCGGGGCAGCGCGCGGCGAGGACGTCCTGCGCCAGGTCGAGTGCGGACGCGGTAGCAGTCTCCCCGGGGCCGCGCACTCGACCTCCGGAGCCGTAGCGGGCGAGGTACTGCGCGCGCTTGCGCGGGCTGATGTTCGCCAGCGAGACGTCGCCGCCGAAGTGGTCGACGACGCGCTGGTCCATCACCCGACGCCAGACCGGGGGGATGGCGGCGAGCACGATCATGCCCGCGTAGCCGGTCGGCAGCACCGGGCTCTCCTCGAAGTCACGCAGCGTCTGGTAGCGCCGGGTGGGGTTGGCGTGGTGGTCGCTGTGGCGCTGCAGGTGGTAGAGCAGCACGTTGGTCGCGATGTTGTTGGAGTTCCAGCTGTGGCTGGGCAGGACCCGCTCGTAGCGCTGCCGGTCGCCCTCGCCGACCTTCTGGCGCAGCATCCCGTAGTGCTCCATGTAGTTGACGACCTCGAGCAGCGAGAAGCCGACGACCGCCTGGATGAGGAGGTACGGCAGCACCTCGACGCCGAAGGCGAGCAGCACCGCCGTCCAGAGGACCAGCGTCATCAGCCACGCGTTCAGCACGTCGTTGTCGAGGCGCCAGGGGCTCTGCCTGCGGCGCGCCAGGCGGCGCTTCTCCAGCCGCCACGCCGACCTCAGCGACCCGCCGACCGTGCGCGGCCAGAACGCGTAGAAGCTCTCCCCGAGCCGGGCGCTCGCCGGGTCCTCGGGAGTCGCGACGCGGACGTGGTGGCCGCGGTTGTGCTCGATGTAGAAGTGGCCGTAGCAGACCTGGGCGAGAGCGATCTTCGACAGCCAGCGCTCGTTTGCCTCCTTCTTGTGGCCGAGCTCGTGGGCGGTGTTGATCCCGATCCCGCCGATGCAGCCGATCGAGATCGCCAGGCCGACCTCGTCGAGGGTCGACAGCGGCCGGTCGGCGAGCACGCCGAAGACGTCCCAGCCGCCGACGATCGCCATCGCGCCCACGAAGCCGGCGTACTGGATCGGCAGGAACAGGTAGGTGATCCACCGGTAGTAGCGATCCTGCTCGAGTGCCTCGATGACGTCGTCGGGCGGGTTCGAGCGGTCCAGGCCCGCGACCAGGTCGATCGCCGGGACGATCCCGAGGATGACGATCGGCCCCACCCAGAACCACACGCTCCACCCGGTCGCGACGTAGCCGCCGAAGGCGACGAACGCCAGGCTCGGCACGACCAGGCCGATGAGCCACAGGTAGCGCTTGCGGTCGGTCCAGAGCACCGTGGTGCCCTCGGGCACGGTGCCGCTGGGGGCGAGTCGGGTGGGGTAGCCGGTCATCGTCGGGACCTCCTGGCATGGGTTTACACGACCATAGGATCTGTAAACCCCGTTGACAACCCCCGCTCTTCTGTCAAGCCGCTGCGCCGGGGCGTCTCGTCGGGTGTTGCCCCCGTCACATCCGCGAGCGGCTGGCGATAGGTTGGGCGCCATGGAACACCCCTTCGGCATCGACTTCGGCGGCACCGGCATCAAGGGTGCCCCTGTCGACCTCGAGGTCGGCGACTTCGCGCACGACCGGATCCGGATCGACACCCCGCGGCCCGCGCCCCCGCAGGCGGTCGCCGAGGTCTTCGGCAAGATCATCGACAGCTTCCCGGCCTCGTCCCGACCGGTCGGCGTGACCGTGCCCGGCATCGTCCGCCACGGCGTGGTGCACTCGGCGGCCAACA
>NZ_JAPPUX010000005.1:144464-174161 GCF_026712185.1 Nocardioides pini
CCCCGCAGGCGGTCGCCGAGGTCTTCGGCAAGATCATCGACAGCTTCCCGGCCTCGTCCCGACCGGTCGGCGTGACCGTGCCCGGCATCGTCCGCCACGGCGTGGTGCACTCGGCGGCCAACATCGACAAGTCCTGGATCGGCGAGGACGCCGACGCCATCTTCACCGCCGCCCTCGGGCGCGAGGTGCACGTGGTCAACGACGCCGACGCCGCCGGGCTCGCGGAGGCGGAGTACGGCGCCGCGAAGGGCCGCGGCGGGCTCGTCATGGTCATCACCCTCGGCACCGGCATCGGCTCGGCGATGATCTGGGACGGCCAGCTCGTCCCCAACTCCGAGATGGGTCACCTCGAGCTGGACGGCGCCGTCGCGGAGGCGACCACGGCCACCAGCGCCCGCGAGCGCGAGGGCCTGACCTGGGAGGCGTGGTCCGAGCGCCTCACGGCATACTTCCGCCACCTCGAGCGGCTCTTCTCCCCCGACCTGTTCGTGATCGGTGGCGGCGTCAGCAAGTCGTGGGACAAGTTCGGCCACCTCATCAAGGTCGAGACCGAGATGGTCCCCGCCACCCTGCAGAACCGCGCCGGCATCGTCGGCGCCGCGCTGGTGGCGCACCGCATGGCCGGCATCGAGGACTGAGCACGTACGACGACCGGGCGGGCGCTCGTCGGCCCGGCCGTCAGTCGTCCAGCACCCGCTCGAACGCCTCGGTCGCGCCGCGGAGGTAGCGCTGCACGACGGCCTTCTCCTCCTCGGAGAAGCTCGCGTCGTGCCGGTCGAGCGCGGCGAACATCGGCATCAGGTGGCCGATGATCTCCGCGCGTCCGGAGTCGGTGATGTGCAGGTCGGTGCGCCGGCGGTCGAGCTCGTGGGGACGGCGCTCCACGTGACCGCGGGCGACCAGGCGGTCGACGATGCCCGTCGCCGCGGCGGTCGACACCTCGAGCCGTCGGGCGACCTCCGCCGGACCGATCTGCTCGCGGCTGAGGTGCTCGAGCGTCACCAGCTCCGTCTCGCTGAGGCCCGCCCGGCGGGACACCACGTGGTTGACCCGGCTGCCGGCCGTGACGAGGTCGCGCAGCGCGAGGAGCGTCGGCGGCTGGGCCCGGTCGTTGCCGCGCTCGACCCACGACGGGGGTGCGGCGGCGTGCTGCTCGTCGGTCACGGCGCTCCCTCCCCGTCGTCGTACGCGTCCACTTGCCTGCCCACGATATCACCGCTAACTTGATAAGTAACTTGCTTAGCAATCATGCCCGCTAGCTATCTCCTCGAGGAGACGTCGTGCCTTCCCACCCCACCCCCGCGCCGGCTCGAGCGATCACCGGCCGCCGGCTCGCCTGGTTCTTCGCCCTCGTGCCGATCCTCCTGGCGCTGGCCGTGATCGCGTTCGTGCCCGAGGGCGAGCGCGAGACCTCGCCCCTGGACACGCTGCCGGCCGGCGCCGACAGCACGCTCGCGGTGGAGCTCGAGGAGCAGCTCCCCGACGACGAGGGCCAGGTCGCCATCGTGCTGTGGACCGCGGAGTCCGGGGAGCTCGACCAGGCGACCCAGGCCGAGCTGACCGAGCAGGGGATCGGCCTCCTCTCGCAGTCCGGCGCCGAGGCGGAGGGCCAGGTAGCGTCCGGCGCACCGGACGGCGGGTCCGGCCAGCAGGGCGGGCCACCCGGAGGTGGCGAGGGGCAGCAGTCCCCCGTCGTGGTGTCGGAGGACAAGACCGCCGCGTTCGTCGCCGTACCGGTCGCCTCCTCCTCCGCCACCGACAACATCGACAAGGTCGAGGAGCTGCGCACCCAGCTGCGCGAGGACGCCCCCGACGGCGTCGAGGTCCAGGTCACCGGTCCCGCGGGCATCCAGGCCGACATCGGGCAGGTCTTCGACGGCGCCGACATCCGGCTGCTGGCCGCGACCGCCGCCGTCGTGGCGATCCTGCTGATCATCACCTACCGGAGCCCGGTGCTCTGGCTCATCCCGCTGACGGTCGTCGGCGTGGCCGACCGCCTCGCCGCGATCGTGTCGACCAACGTGCTCGAGGTCGCCGGCGTCGCGTGGGACGAGTCGACGGTCGGCATCCTCAGCGTGCTCGTCTTCGGCGCCGGCACCGACTACGCACTGCTGCTGATCTCGCGCTACCGCGACGAGCTCAAGACGACGGAGTCCCGCCACGAGGCGATGGCGCACGCCCTCGGCAGGACCTTCGAGGCGGTGCTCTCGAGCGCCACCACGGTCGTGCTGGGCCTGCTCACCCTGCTGCTCTCGGCGATCCCGACCACCCGCGGCCTCGGCCTGGCGTGCGCGGTCGGCGTCCTCATCGCGGCGACCTTCGCCCTCGTCGTGCTGCCCGCTGCGCTGGTGCTGTTCGGCCGCTGGGTGTTCTGGCCGCGCGTGCCCCACGTCGGCGACCCCGTCCTGGTGGACTCCCGCGGCGTGTGGCGCCGGGTCGGCGACGCCGTGTCCCGCCGCCCGCGCACCTTCGTCGCCGCCACCGTCGCCGGCCTGGCGGTGCTGTCGATCGGCACGCTCTCCATCACGACCGGGCTCGACCCGGCGGACCAGTTCCTGCAGCGCCCCGAGGCCATCTCGGCCGCCGAGCGGCTGGGCGAGTCGTTCCCGGCCGGCACCAGCGACCCCGTGCAGGTCCTCACGAAGGACGACCCGCAGGCGGTCCTCGGCGCGGTGGAGGAGGTGGACGGCGTCGACTCGGCGCGCGTCACCAGCACCGGCGACGGCATCGCCCGGATCGACGCCGTGCCCGACGCGGCCCCCGGCAGCGACGAGGCCCAGGCGGTGGTGCTCGACGTCCGTGACGCCGTCGCCGACTTCGACGACACCCACGTCGGCGGTGGTGACGCCGAGGCGCTCGACGCGGAGGAGTACGCCGCCAGCGACCGGCAGCTGATCATGCCGCTCATCCTGCTGCTGGTGCTCGGTGCGCTGCTCGTGCTGCTGCGCTCGGTCGTGGCGCCGCTGCTGCTCGTCGCGACCGTCGTGGCGACGTACGCCGCCAGCATGGGCGCCTCGTGGTGGCTCTTCCAGACGGTGTTCGGCTTCGAGGCGATGGACACCGGGGTGCCGCTGCTGGCGTTCCTCTTCCTGGTCGCGCTCGGCGTCGACTACAACATCTTCCTGGTCACCCGTGCCCGGGAGGAGGCGCGCGACCACGGCACCCGCACGGGCATGCTCCGGGCGCTGACCGCCACCGGCGGCGTCATCACGAGCGCCGGCATCCTGCTCGCCGCCGTCTTCGCGGTGCTCGGTGTCCTGCCGCTCGTCGTGCTCGCCCAGCTCGGCGCGATCATCTTCGTCGGCGTGCTCCTCGACACCCTCGTCGTCCGCACGGTCCTGGTCCCCGCGCTCGCCCTCACCCTCGGCGAGAAGTTCTGGTGGCCGCGCAAGGTGCCGGCGGGGTAGCGCACGCCCGCTCGGCGTCGGTCGCCGGTCAAACCGTCGAACAGTCGTGGTGTCGAACCGTCGTGGTGTCGGAGTCCCCGCTCGAGCGGGGATCCTGACACCCGGAGACCTTTGCAAAGGCCTACAGGAGCATGTTTGCCCCTACAGGTCCGGCGTCATGTCGGCGGGTACGCCGACCGCACGCAGCGCGAGAGTCGTCAGCCCTCGCGCCCGCTGATGGCCGACGCCACGCGCTTGGTCACGTCGGGGTGGAACACGCTGGGGATGATGAAGGCCGCGTGCAGCTCCTCGGCGCTCACGGTGTCGGCGATCGCCTGGGCCGCGCGGAGCAGCATGTCGACGGTCACCTCCGAGGCGCCGGCGTCGAGGAGGCCGCGGAAGACGCCGGGGAAGGCCAGCACGTTGTTGATCTGGTTCGGGTAGTCGGAGCGGCCCGAGGCCACCACGGCGGCGTACTTGTCGGCCTCGGCCGGGTCGACCTCCGGGTCGGGGTTGGCGAGGGCGAAGACGACCGGCTTGGGCGCCATCGTCGGGATCCACTCGGGGTCGAGGATGCCCGGGGCGGAGACGCCGACGAACACGTCGGCGTCGACGAGCACCTCGCGCAGCGAGCCGGTGGCGCGGCGCGGGTTGGTCACGGCGGCGAGCTCGGCGTGGGCGGCGGGCAGTGACGCGTCGCCCGCGGCGAGGGCTCCCTCGCGGTCGACGACCACGACGTCCTTGGCGCCGGCGGCGAGGAGCAGCGTGACGATGGCGGTGCCGGCAGCGCCGGCGCCGGACACGACGATCCGGACGTCGGCGAGCTGCTTCTCCACGCAGCGCAGGGCGTTGGTGAGCGCGGCGAGCACGACGATCGCGGTGCCGTGCTGGTCGTCGTGGAAGACCGGGATGTCGAGCGACTCGCGCAGCCGGGCCTCGATCTCGAAGCAGCGCGGGGCGGCGATGTCCTCGAGGTTGATGCCACCGAAGCCCGGGGCGATCATCTCGACCGCCCTGACGATCTCGTCGGTGTCCTGGCTGGCCAGGCAGATCGGCCAGGCGTCGATGTCGGCGAAGCGCTTGAACAGCGCGGCCTTGCCCTCCATCACCGGCATCGCCGCGCCGGGGCCGATGTTGCCGAGGCCCAGGACGGCCGAGCCGTCGGTGACGACGGCGACCGAGTTGCCCTTGATGGTGAGCTTGCGGACGTCCTCGGGGTTGTCGTGGATCGCCATCGACACGCGGCCGACGCCGGGCGTGTAGGCCATCGAGAGGTCGTCGCGGGTGCGCAGCGGCACCTTGGACTGCACGCCGATCTTGCCGCCGAGGTGGAGCAGGAACGTGCGGTCGCTGACCTTGTGGACCTGCACGCCCTCGACGCCCGAGACGGCCGCGACGAGCTCCTGCGAGTGGGTGGCGTCGGCGGCCGAGCAGGTCACGTCGACCGTGAGCCGGTCGTGGCGCGACTCGGCGACGTCGATCGCGGTGACGACGCCCCCGTTGTGCGCGATGGTGGTCGCGACGGCGCCGACGACGCTGTGGTCGGCCGCGGTGTACAACCGCATGGTGATCGAGTACGACGATGCGGTTGCTGCCATGCCCCGAACCCTCTCCCCCGCGCGGGGTTACGGGCAAGTCACCTCCGACTAGGCTCGGGTCGTGGACACAGAGTTCGTCGATGCCCCGGAGCGCCACCGCTACGAGCTGCGCTCCGGCGACCAGCTCGTCGGCACCATCGTCTACCGGCTCAACGGCGACGTGATCCGGCTGATCCACACCGAGGTGCCGGAGGCCTTCAGCGGCCAGGGCCACGCCTCGACGCTGGCGCGCTCCGCGCTCGACGACGCCCGCGCGCGCGGGCTGCGGGTCAAGCCCGACTGCCCCTACGTGAGGTCGTACATCGAGAAGCACCCCGAGTACGCCGACCTCGTCGCGTCGTAGCCGCCCCGTGGCCGACGACCCGACTCCCAGGACAAGTCCCGGAGGACCCCGATGACCACGCCCACGCGCCGTCGCATGCGCTCGACCAGCATCTCGCTGGGCATCACCGCGCTGATGGCCAGCAGCCTGACCGGGTGCGCCTCGAGCGCCGACTACGCCGCCGTGTGCGTCGACCCGGACACCCAGGAGCGCGTCGACGACGACCAGTGCGACGACGACTCCGACTACAACGGCACCGGCACCGGCTTCTTCTGGTACTACCTCGCCGCGCGATCGGTCGTGCCGGCCGTCGGCCAGACCGCCACCGGCGGCACCTTCAACGGCCGCACCCTCACCGGCACGGTGCAGCGCGGCGGCCTGCCCACCACCGGCGGCTCGACCGTGAAGTCCGCGACCACCAAGGGCGGCTTCGGCGGCAGCTCGCGCGGCTTCGGCTGACCCCGGCCACCCGTCAGCCCGACCCAACCCGCACCGCACGACTCCCAGGAGACTCCCCGTGACCGACCTGCTCGACGCCCTCCTCCACGCCGTCGCGTACGCCCTCGTCGGCGGCGTGATGCTCGTGGTGGCCTACTACGTGCTCGACCTCGCCACGCCCGGCCACCTCGGCACCCACCTGCGCGGCGTCGACGAGAACGGCAACGAGTCGGTGCACGCCCACTCCAAGGGCGCGGGCCTGGTCACCTCGGCGTGGCTGGCCTCCAACGCGGCGGTGCTCTTCACCGCCATCTGGACCAACGGCGAGACGTCGCTCGGCTCGGCGCTGGTGTGGACCGTCGCCTTCGGCGCGGTGGGCATCGCGCTCAACACCGTCATGTTCTTCGCCGTCGAGGCGATCACGCCGGGTGACCTGCGCCAGATCGTGACCGCGCCCGGGCCCGTGCGCCCCCTGGCCCAGGTGGCCGCGGCCGTCGCCCTCTCGGTCGGCGCCATCGTGTGCGCCAGCATCGCCTGAGCGGGGCGAGGACGACGTGATGGGGCTCGGCTGATGTGGCGGCACCGGTCGCGGGCGCGTGAGGGCTGGCACGACGCCGTCGTCGAGCAGGGGCTGGTCTTCCCGACCACGAAGATGCCCGACGGCTCCGAGCTGCCCTACTGGAACGAGGACGCCTGGTACGAGGTGACCATGGAGGAGGTGGAAGCCCTCGAGGCCGCCACCGAGGAGCTGTGGGCGATGTGCCTGCAGGCGGTCACCCACATGGCGACCACGATGACCGACGAGCGGCTCGGCCTCCCGCCCGGCTCGTTGGGCGTCGTACGACGCTCGATCGAGGCCGGAGACCCGGCGCTCTACGCCCGCTTCGACCTGGCCTACGGCGCCGACGGGTCGGTCAAGATGCTCGAGATCAACGGCGACACCCCCACCGGCCTCGTGGAGACCGGGATCGTCCAGTGGAACTGGATGGAGGACGTGATGCCGGAGATGGACCAGTGGAACTCCGTCCACGACCGGCTGGTCGCCGGGTGGCGGAGGCTGCGGCGGTCCGGGCACTTCGACGGCGACCGGATGCACTTCCTCTACGACCTCGGCGAGGAGGACTCCTACGACGGCGGCGAGATGGAGATGACCGTCCACTACCTGATGGACACCGCCGTGCAGGCCGGCTGGATCACGATGGCGCACCCGATGGCCGAGGTCGGCTGGAACCCCGACACCCGCGACTACCGCGACGTCCACGACGAGCCGCTGCGCAACGCCTTCAAGCTCTACGCCTGGGAGGAGATGCTGGCCGAGCCGTTCGGTCGGCACGTCATCGAGCAGCAGGAGTCCCGTCCGACGCGCTGGCTCGAGCCGGCGTGGAAGGCGCTCCTCAGCACCAAGGCGCTGCTCCCGGTGCTGTGGGAGCTCTTCCCCCGCCACCGCCTGCTGCTGCCGGCGTACTTCGACGAGCCGCGTGACCTCGAGCGCTGGGTCGCCAAGCCGCTGCACGGCCGCGAGGGCGACAACATCCGCATCCACCTCGACGACGTGCTCGACGACGTGGTGATGCCGGGCGGGTACGGCGCCGAGGGCTGGGTCTACCAGGCCTACACCGAGCTGCCGAGCTTCGAGGGCAACCGCGTGGTGCTCGGCTCGTGGATCGTCGACGGCGAGGCCGCCGGCATGCTCGTGCGGGAGTCGGACGACCTCGTCACCGACTACTTCTCCCGCGTCGCGCCCCACGTCATCAGCGACGGGCTCGCGCCCTCGGAGGAGCAGGTCGCCCAGTGGCTGGCCGAGCGCGTCGGCCCCGACGCGCCCTCGCTCGGCTAGTTGCGGTCCGCCGCGCCGTTCACCACGATCGGCACGTGCCTGCCGCCGAGACCAGCCCGCTCACCGTGGGACTGCTGGGTCTGGGGGTCATCGGGCAGGTGCACCTCCGCACCCTCGCCGCCCGGTCGGACGTGTCCGTCGTCCTCGCCGCCGACCCCTCGCCCTCTGCCCGCGAGAGGTGCGGCGTACCGGCGTACGACCGGCTCGACGCCGTCCTGGCCGACCTGCGGACCGGGCGCGTCCAGGCGCCCGACCTGTTCGTGCTCGCCACCCCGACCAGCACCCACCTCGACCTCGTGCAGCGGCTGCTCGACGAGACCGGCGCAGACGTGCTCTCGGAGAAGCCGCTGACCGAGGACCCGGTGGCGCTCGACGCGCTCGGGTCGCGCAGCGACGCCGCCGCACGGGTCCGGGTGGTGAACCACTTCGCGTTCTCCCCCGAGGTCGAGTGGGGCGTCGGGCTGGTCGCGGCGCGCGGCTGGGGCGAACCGGCCATCGTCCTGTCGACCTTCAACGACCCCTACGTCGCGATGCCGCCGGCCCGGCGTGCGAGCTACGTGTCGACCTGGGTCGACTCCGGGCCGAACCAGCTCGGGATGCTCGAGCGGTTCGTGACCGGGTGCGAGGTGCGCGCGCACAGCGCGGCGCCCGACGGCTCGCGGTCGGTCACCGAGGTCGGCTTCGCGACCGGCGCCGGCGTCCTGTGCGCCAACTGGCACACCGGCGACAGCAGCAAGCAGACGACGATGCGGTGGGAAGGCGGCCGTGAGGTCCTGCTCGACCACACCGCCATGACCGGGCTGGCGCTCGACGGTGGCTCGCCGGTCGAGCACCTCGGCCACGACGGCAGCGTCGACCGCAAGACCGCCCACTACCGGGCGATGTACGACACCTACCTCCGCGACCGCGACCACCCGCTCCTCTCGCTCGCCCACGCGCGGACCGCCGCGGCGGTGCTCCGGCAGGCCGGCGACGCCCCGCCGGTGGCGTCGCTCGGGTGGCAGTGATGTCGCGTCGGCGACGCTCCGGCTAGCGCACCACCGAGTCGGTGATCGTCCGGCTCGCGCCGAGGAAGAAGATCCCCGGGATCGTCTCGAAGCCCTCGCTCGGGTTGTCGGTCAGCCGCGAGCCGTCGATGGTCAGCGTGCCGGTGCGGTCGTTGGAGACGAAGAAGATCGCGCCACCGCCCTCGCGGGCGCGGTTGCCGGTGATCGTGGAGTCCTCGACGCTCAGGTGGATGTCGTCACCGTCGAGGTAGATCGCGCCGCCCGAGCCCCCGCCCGGCGTGCCGGGGCGCGCGGGGTTGGCGCCGCGCCCGATCGCACGGTTGTCCGTGAACGTCGAGCCGGTGATCCGCCACGAGACGCCGATGCTGCTCAGCGCCGAGCCGTTGCTGCACCGGCCGCCGGTGAAGGTGGACCGGCGTACGACGACGGGGCGGTCACGGTGCTGGTCGAGCACGCGCACCGCCGCTCCGCCCACGTCGGGGCCGGTGCGGTCGCACCGGTTGTCGGCGAAGGTCGAGTCGACGATCGTCAGCCGGCCGCCGCGCACGAAGACCGCGCCACCACCGCCCCCGTCGGTCGCCTCACCCGTGCTGTTGCCGCCGACGAGGCGCAGCCGCCGCAGCACGAGCCGCGGCTCGGCCTGGTCGTTGCAGTGCGACGTCGTCCAGACCTGCGCGCGGTCGCAGGTGTTCATGTAGATGATCCGCCGCTGGCCCTCACCGCTCAGGGTGACGAGGCCACCGCCGTCGAGGACGACGCGACTCGAGGTGTTGACGACCTTCGCCGTGCGCTTCATCGCGATGGTCACCGGGGACGGCCCGCAGTCGAATCGGATCACGCCGCCCTGGGCCACGGCGCGCACGACCGCGCGCGAGGTGCACGACGCGGGGGTGCCGGTGCCGACGGTCGCGTCCGCTGGTCGGACGAGGGGTCTCGTGACGGGCGCGAGGGCGCCCTCCTCGACCAGCGACGGCGTCGCCGTCGCCGGCGCTGCCGACGCCACCACCGCGACGACGATCGCCGCGGCGAGGACGCCGGCCCGGGTCACCGCGACCCCTGGAGCGCCTTCTCGATGTCGCCGGACAGCTTCTCCGGCTCGGTCTGCGGGGCGTAGCGGTCGATGACCTGGCCGTCGCGGCCGACGAGGAACTTGGTGAAGTTCCACTTGATCTTGCTGCCGAGCACGCCGCCCTTGGAGTCCTTCAGCCACTGGAAGAGCGGGTGCGCGTCGTCGCCGTTGACGTCGACCTTGGAGAACAGCGGGAACGTCACGCCGAAGTTGCGCTCGCAGAACTCGGAGATCTCCGCCTCGTCGCCTGGCTCCTGGTTGCCGAACTGGTCGCAGGGGAAGCCGAGCACCACGAGGCCCTGGTCGGCGTAGGTGTCCTGCAGGTGCTGCAGGCCCTTGTACTGGCCGGTGAAGCCGCACTGCGAGGCGGTGTTGACGACCAGCACGACCTTGCCGTCGTACTGCGCCAGGTCGGTGTCGGTGCCGTCGATCGCCGTGGCCGAGAAGTCGGAGAGAGAGGTCATGCCCCAGAGTCTGCCAGCGGCGCTGTCACGAACGGCTCGCCGAACCGCTCACCGAACACCCACTCGTCCATCGGCCTGCGCGCCCGGTCGCGTCGGTCGCGGGCGGCGGTGCGCTCGTCGACCTCCGCGGGGTCGCCCGGCACGCCCACCGCGATGCCCGTCAGGACACGGTGGGTGGCGGGCACGTCGAGCGCCTCGGCGAGCGCCTCGTGGTCGAAGCCGGCGAACTGGTGGGCGTGCAGGCCCATGGCCCGGGCCTGCAGGGTCAGGTGGGCGGCGGCCTGGCCGACGTCGTAGAGCGCGTGGTCGCTGTACGCCGGCGCGTCCGGCTCCTCGCTCTCGCGCACCCGCGCGGCGGTGACGAAGACGACCGACGCGCGCGGCACCCAGCCGGCGTTGCCGCGACTCAGGGTCGCGACGAGCCGGTCGTGCTGGGGGGTGCCCGGGACGCACACGAAGAACGCCCACGGCTGGGTGTTGCTCTTGCTAGGTGCCCACTGGGCCGCACGCAGGAGGGTCTCGACCTCGGTGCCGCTCAGCCGGTGCGCGTCGTCGTACACGCTCGGGCTCCAGCGCGACCGCAGCGGCTCGGCCAGGCCGGCGGCGGTGGGGTGCGGTGCTCGGTCGCTCACCCGGGCGAGTATGCCGACCCGGGCCGGCGCGTCAGTCGTCGAGGGCGTCGAGCTCAGCCAGCGCCGACTCCCAGCGCTCGCGTCGCTCGGCGTCGCTCTGCTCCCACCACGGCGTCCCGCGCTCGCCGAGACCCACCTTGGCGAGCTGGGTGCGGTGGCGCGTGGCCGCGAGCTCGGCGTCGTCGCGGGCGGTGCGCACGCCCGACCGTCCGCGCCCGAGGTGCGACTTCAGGCGCGCGAGCGCGTCGGCCGGGACGGCCGGGTCCGTACGACGCCAGCGCCGTCCGTCGACCACGAGCCACCGCTCGTCGTCGTGGCCGTCCTGGCCTGCCCCGTCCGGTGCCACGGGAGAAGCGTCGCACGCGGACGGTCCCCGGACCCGGCGTGCCGCGCCTCAGGCGTGGACCGGGGCCGCCGGGATCGGGAGGACGTCGAACGCCGGCTGGCGACGCCGTTGGACCAGCTTGATCAGCTCGTCGACGACGACGAGCGACGCCGCCAGACCGGCGCAGATGCACCACTGGGCGAAGCTCAGGCCCGTCGTGCTGAAGAGGCGCTGCAGGAAGTCGATGCTCGTGACGAGGATGATCGCCAGGAGGGCGATCCCGTAGCGCCGCAGCTGCGCGAGGGCCGGGATCGCGTCCCGGTCGAAGATCGTGTTCACCTGGTCGCGGCTCAGGAGCGCTCCTGCCAGGTGGAACAGGGACAGCGTCGTGAGCAGCATGGTCGCCGCCACCAGGCCGCCGTCCTGGGCGTCGCCGATCTGGTAGGCCGCCAACGTCCCGACGGTCATCACGGCGCCCTGCACGCAGAGCCGGATCCAGTTGCTCCGGGAGAGGACCGGGGCCCCGACCGGGCGTGGCGGGCGGGCCATCAGGCCGCGCGCCGGCTGGTCGAAGCCGAGGGCGATGGCGAGCGGGATGTCCACGACCATGTTGAGCCACAGGATCTGCAGCGGGTCCAGGGGCGTGCCGTCGGCGATGTCGAGGACGCCGGCGACGAGGAAGACGGCGATGTAGGCCACCAGGGTCGACATCTGGAACCGCAGGTACTTGAGCAGGTTGTCGTACAGCGTCCGCCCGTACGACACCGCACCGACGATGGTGGCGAAGTTGTCGTCGGTCAGGATCATCACCGCGGCCTGCTTGGACACCTCGGTGCCGGTGATGCCCATGGCGACACCGATGTCCGCCGTCTTCAGGGCCGGTGCGTCGTTGACCCCGTCGCCGGTCATCGCGACGACGTTGTCCATCCGCTTGAGCAGCGTCACGAGGCGGACCTTGTCCTCCGGAGCCACCCGGGCGATGACGCCGATGTCGTCGAGCTGCCCGAGCAGCTCCTCGTCGGTCATCGCGGCGAACTCGTTGCCGGTCACTGCCCGGCCGGGGATGCCCAGCTCGGTGGCGATCGCGGCCGCCGTGCTGGCGTGGTCGCCGGTGATCATCCGCACGCGGATGCCGGCGTCGCGGCACTCCGCGATGGCCGCCTTCGCCTCGGCGCGCGGCGGGTCGACGATGCCGACCATCGCGAGCAGGGTGAGGTCGCGGACGTGGTCGATCAGGTCGCCGCCGGCCTGGAGGACCTGCGGGTCGAGGTCGCGCTGCGCGACGACCATGACGCGCTCGCCGGCGTTGGCGATCTGGTCGTTGGCCTCGAGGGCCAGGTGCTGGTTGTCCGGGGTGATGGGCACCAGCGTCCCGTCGGGGCTGCGGAAGGTGGCGGCGCGGGCGATCAGCACGTCGGGCGCGCCCTTGACGTAGCACCGGACGACGGGGCGGCCGTCGTCCGCCGTCATCTCGTGGAACGTCGCCATGAACTTGTAGTCGGAGTCGAACGGCACCTCGGCGACCCGGGGCAGCGACGCCCGGGTCTCGGTGATGTCCAGCCCGCCCTTCGCGCCGAGCACGATCAGGGCCCCCTCGGTGGGGTCGCCGATCAGGTTCTCCCCCTCGAGCACCGCGTCCGCGCACAGCACCATCGGCAGGAGGTAGGGGTCGAGGTCGTGGTTCTGCCCGCCCACGTGGGAGAGCTCGCCGACCGTGCTGTAGCCCTCGCCCGAGACCGTGTAGCGGTTCTGGCCGGGGATGAGCAGCTGCCGCGCGGTCATCTTGTTGAGGGTCAGGGTGCCGGTCTTGTCCGAGCAGATGGCGGACGTCGAGCCCAGCGTCTCCACCGCGGGCAGCCGCTTGACGATGGCGTGGCGGTCGGCGATCTCGCGCGTGCCCATCGACAGCAGGGCGGTCACCACGGCCGGGAGCCCGGTCGGGATGGCGGCCACCGCGAGGGCGACGCCGGTGACGAAGAGGGTGTCGAACGACTCGCCACGGGCGAGCCCGAGCATGAGGACCAGGATCAGGGCCACACCGGCGATGGCCGCGATGATCTTGGACAGGGAGTCGAGCTGCTTCTGCAGCGGGGTCTTGCTGGTCTCCGCGCTGGCCAGCATCGTGGCGATGTGGCCGATCTCGGTCTTCATGCCGGTCGCGGTCACGATCATCTCGCCGCGGCCGCGGGTGACGGACGTGTTCATGTACGCCATGCAGGTGCGGTCGCCGAGCGGCACGTCCTCGCCCAGGACGGGCTCGACCGACTTGCCGACCGGCAGGCTCTCGCCGGTGAGCGCGGCCTCCTCGATCTCCAGCGTGGCGGCGAGGTGGACCCGACCGTCGGCCGGGATCAGGTTGCCGGCCTCGACCAGCACCACGTCCCCCGGCACCAGGTCCTGCGCGTCGATCTCGACCGCCTGGCCGTCGCGTCGTACCCGCGCGATCGTCTTCATCATCTGGGCCAGGGCCTTGACGCTCTCCTCCGCCTTCGCCTCCTGGCGGAGGCCGATCACGGCGTTGAACACGGTCAGGCCGGCGAGCACCACGGTGGTGCCGGTCTCCTGCGTCACGAGCTGGTTGACGACCGCCGCCACCAGGAGGATGACCTGCATGAAGTCCTGGTACTGCCGCAGGAAGGCCTTCAGGCCGGACTCCTTGCTCGACTCGGCGAGCTGGTTGGGACCGAAGGACGCGAGCCGCGACCGGGCCTCCTCGGCGGACAGACCCCGGTCCGGGGACACGCCGAAGGCCTGGGCGACCTGTGCCGCGTCGGCGCTGACGGGGTCGATCGCCGGGCTCGCGGCACCGGGCGTTGCATGCTCCGTCGTCATCAGCGACTCTCCTGTCGTCTCCGTTCGGACGTTTGCCGCGCCGACTCCGTGGCCCGAAGGTAGGCGTCGGGACGTGGGCGGCGCCTCACCCGGAGCGGAGTAGATGGGGCCGCGTCACGCCGGCGGCGGGGGCAGCAGGCTGTGGGCGGTCTCGTCCTCCTGCGCGTTGTGCAGGCGCAGCACGCCGTAGAGGCCGTAGAGCAGCCGTCGGACCTCGACGACGTCCTCGGGCTGGCCGGTGTCGTCGGGTACGTCGTCGAGCAGGCGCCCCAGGCGCGCGACCTGGTGCTCGATCTCGGCGTGGGTCCGGGTCAGGGCGTGGGTGGCCGTCTCGCCGAGGGCTCGTGCGACCAGGGGCACCAGCAGCGCCTGGTCGGCACGCTCGTGGGCCAGCAGCTCGGTCCGCAGCCGCGCCGCCAGCCGGCGCACCGGGACCAGGTCGGCGTCCCGGGTGCTGAGCTGGTCGGCGACCGTCCTGATCTCCTCGACGAGGGGAAGGGTGGCCTCGTGCTGGGCCCAGAGCTCGTGGCCCACGGTGACGTCGGACGGGGGCAGCGTCACCGTGTGGGCGCGGCCGGGCAGGACCGCGCGGAGGGCGAGCCCGATCGCCAGCAGATCGATGCCCTCCTGCAGCACGGCGCCCACGGCCGGCGCCAGGAGGCCGGCCGCGGCCGCGGCCATCGCGACCAGCGAGAGGCCCATGCCCGTGCCGACCGCCTGGCGGGCGATCCTCCGACAGCGCTGAGCGATCAGGATGGCGTCGGCCAGGGCGTCGACCCGGTCCACGGTGAGCACCACGTCGGCCGCCTCCGAGGAGGCGGTCGCACCACGGGCGGCGAGGGCGACACCGACGTCGGCGGCCGCGAGGGCGGGGGCGTCGTTGACCCCGTCACCGACCATGATCACCACGTCGGCGCCACGCTCCGCCTCGATCACCGTGAGCTTCTCCCCCGGGTCGCAGTCGGCCCGGACGGCGTCGGTGCCGACGATCCTGCCGACCGTCTCGGCCGTGTCCGCGCGGTCGCCGGTGACGAGCACGACCCGCCTGATGCCGGCACGGCGCAGGCCGTGGACCATACGGGGAGCGTCGGGCCGGATGACGTCCTCGAGGAGCAGCGCACCGGCCGGCCGGTCGTCGACGGAGGCGAACACGGTCAGTGCGCCGTCGAGGCCGGCGCGCCGGCGTACCCGCTGCGCCCAGTCCGGAGCGGGGTCGGGGACGATCCACGAGCGCTTGCCCAGGGCGACCCGGCGTCCGCCCACGACGCCCCGCAGGCCGTAGCCGTGCTCCTCGAGGACGTCGGTCGGCAGCTCCAGCTCCAGTCCGCGCGCGGTCGCGGCCGAGACGATCGCGGTGGCGAGGACGTGCGGGGACATCTGGTCGAGGGACGCGGCCAGGCGCAGCAGCTCGTCGGCGGGGAGGCCGTCATGGGCCGTGACCACGCCGACGAGCTGCGGCCGGCCCCGGGTCAGGGTGCCGGTCTTGTCGAACAGCACCACCCGGGCAGCCGCGAGGCGTTCGAGGGTCGCTCCCCCCTTGATGACCACGCCGACGCGGGTGGCCCGGGAGAGGCCGGAGATGTAGGCGATGGGTGCCGCGAGCAGCAACGGACAGGGGGTGGCGACGACCAGCACGGCCACGGCCCGGACCGGGTCGCCGCTCACGGCCCAGGCGCCGGCGGCGAGGAGGAGCGTCAGCGGCACGAAGAAGACCGCGAGGCGGTCGGCGAGGCGGATGAAGGGCGCGGACGACGCCTGGGCCTGCTCGACGAGGCGGACCAGACCGGCGTACGTGGACTCGCCCGCTGTCGCGGTGGCGAGCAGGTCGAAGGGGGCACCGGCGTTGACCGCTCCGCTCCGCACGATGACGCCGGCCGGCTGCTCCCGGGGGAGGGGCTCCCCGGTCAGGGCCGACTCGTCGATCGTCGCCGCGGTGAAGAGGCGGCCGTCCACCGGCACGACCTCACCCGTGCGGACCACGACGGCGTCGCCCGGCAGGACCCGGTCGACCGGCACCTCGGTGAGCCCCCCGGCGTCCCGGCGGCGGGCCGTGCGCGGCGACCGCTCGAGGAGCAGGCGCAGCTCGCGGCTCGCCCGGGCCTCGGCGCGAACCTCGAGCAGCTGGCCGGTCGCGAGCATCACGGTGATCATCGCGCCGGCGAAGTACTCGTCGACGGCGAGCGCCGCGCCCAGCGCGAGCAGCGCGATGACGTCGACCGTCGGGCGGTGCCGGCGTGCTGCCCGCACGGTCGTCACGACGGCGACGACCAGGCCCGCTGCCGTCCCGACGGCCCAGAGCGCGTCGGCGACACCGCCGTACCCGAGCAGCCACGTGGCACCGCCGACGCCCAGCAGCAGCGTCGAGACGGCGAAGAGCCCGCGCGCGATCCGGCCCTGGTCGACCTCCATGCCTCCAGCCCACCCCGACGGGCGCGACGCGGACAGGGCCGTCCTCCCGGGCTCGACGGGCCGATGGTCCCGGCTCCCGGCCGGCGCCGCCCCGTCGTCCGGGAGACGCACAGGGCCCCGACCGGTCGGTCGGGGCCCTGTCACTACTGTGCGCGAGGGGGGAGTTGAACCCCCACGTCCTTTCGGACACACGGACCTGAACCGTGCGCGTCTGCCTATTCCGCCACTCGCGCGAGAAGCGGGCTCAGGCTACCCCACCCCTGACGGACGTTCCCAATCGGACGGACCCCGGGGCGCCACCGTGGCTCGGCCGCGCCCGGCCGGTACGCTCGGCCGCACCGTTCGGGCGGTCGTTGATGCCTGCCCACCACGACGGTTCGACGAGAGGAGGCCTGAGGATGAACCCGTTGCAGCGTTTCGAGCAGCGACTCGAGACCGTGATCTCCGGTGTCTTCGCCCGGGCCTTCCGCAGTGCCGTGCAGCCCGTCGAGATCGCCGCAGCGCTCCAGCGCGAGTGCGACAACAACGCCCAGGTGCTCAGCCGCCAGCGCCGGCTGGTGCCGAACGACTTCCACGTCGAGCTGTCCGCCACCGACCTCGACCGCATCGTCGGCCTCGGCCGCGCGCTCGAGCAGGACCTCGTCGACCAGCTCCAGGACCACGCCGACGCGCAGGGCTACGTGTTCACCGGCCCGATCAGCATCGCCTTCGAGTCCGCCGACGACCTGACCACCGGCCGGTTCCGGATCCGGTCCAAGGCGCAGGCGAGCGTGACCGACAACGACCAGCGCACCCGCACCCGCTCCTCGCACGCCACGCTCGAGGTCAACGGCACCCGCCACCCGCTGCGCCCGCCCGGCCTCGTCGTCGGCCGCGGCACGGAGGCCGACCTGCGGATCAACGACCCGGGCGTGAGCCGGCGCCACCTCGAGCTCGAGGTGACCATCGACGGTGTCGAGGCGGTCGACCTCGGCTCGACCAACGGGATCCTCGTCGACGGGTCCAAGGTGGGTCGCGCCCGCCTGCGCGACGGGTCGACCATCCGCATCGGGCACACCGAGATGACGGTCCGCATCGACGGTGGCCGCGACGAGGCCGGGGGCTGGAATGTCTGAGCTGACCCTCTTCCTCATCCGCATGGCGTTCCTGGCCATCCTCTGGATCTTCGTGCTGTCTGCGATCTCGGTGATCCGCTCCGACATGTTCGGCGCGCGGGTCCCCGAGACGGCGCGCAACGGCGCGCCCGCCCCGGGCCGCAAGGGCAAGGCCGCGGCGAAGGCCCCCCGGAAGCCGCGCCGCGGTGCCCCCACGCACCTCCTCGTGGTCGAGGGTGAGAACCCCGGCACCCGCGCCGAGCTCGCCGACGCACCCCTCCTCATCGGCCGCGGCAGCGACGCGGCCATCAAGCTCGACGACGACTACGTCTCGACCCGGCACGCGCGCGTCGCTGCCAGCGGCGATGAGTGGTTCGTCGAGGACCTCGGCTCGACCAACGGCACCTACGTCGGCCCCGTCCGCATCACCCAGCCCACCACGATCGGTCTCGGCGTCCAGGTGCGCGTCGGCAAGACGATCCTGGAGCTCCGGAAGTGATGTACCTCCACTACTCCGCGATCTCCGACGTCGGCCGGGTGCGGCGCGAGAACCAGGACAGCGGCTACGCCGGTCCGTGGCTGCTCACCGTCTGCGACGGCGTCGGCGGCGCGGTGCGGGGCGACCTCGCCTCCAGCACCGCCGTGCAGGCACTGCGCAAGCTCGACCAGGAGCCGGACGACGACATCCTCGGCCAGGTCGCCGGTGCCGTGCACCGCGCCGACGACCGGATTGCCGAGCTGGTCGAGGAGGACCCCGCCCTCAACGGCACCTCCACGACCGCCACCGTCGCGCTGTTCGACGGCACCCGCTTCGGGGTCGGGCACATCGGCGACAGCCGCGCCTACCTCTACCGCGGCGGCGAGCTGCGCCAGCTCACCCACGACCACACGTTCGTCCAGTCGCTCATCGACGAGGGCCGGATCACCGAGGAGCAGTCGCGGACCCACCCGCACCGCAACCTCATCCTCAAGGCGCTCGACGGCATCCGCCACGAGGAGCCCGACCTCTTCGAGGTCCCCGCCGAGCCCGGCGACCGCATCTTCATCTGCAGCGACGGCGCGTGCGGCACGCTCAGCCACGACCGGATGGCCGAGATCCTCGGCACCGGCACCCCCGACTTCGCCGCCGTCGAGCTCGTCCGGGCCAGCCTCGAGGCCGGCAGCACCGACAACGTCACCTGCATCGTCGCCGACGTGTCCGAGGAGGCGCCGTCAGAAGACCTGGCGCCCCTGCTCGTGGGCGCGGCCGCCGACCTGCCGCGGCGCCTGCCGCTCGGCGGCGCCGTCGGCGGGCTCTTCCGCGGCCACCGCTCCGGCGACACCGGCGAGATCCCGCCCGTGCCGGACGACGTGCCGGAGGGGGCCTACGTCGCCGACCCGATCGACCCGGAGGCCGCGCGCTACGCGCCCCGCGACCCCGGTCGCTTCTCCTGGCTGCGCCGGCTGCTGCTCGCGGCCGTGCTGCTCGGGGTGGCCTGGATCGTGCTGGCCGCCGGCTGGTCGTGGAGCCAGCAGCAGTTCTACGTCGCCGAGGACGACGGCAAGGTCACCATCTACCGCGGCATCGACGCCCGCCTGCCCGGCCTCTCGCTCTCCCACCCCTACGAGGTCACCGACGTCGAGCTGGACCGGCTCAGCGACATCGACGCCGAGGCGGTCCGCGAGGGCATCGAGGCCGACGACCTGGAGGACGCGCGGCTGACGGTGGACAACTACGCCGCGCGCCAGGACGTCAGCTGAGGGTGACGGGCGGACGAGGATGAGTCAGACCGGGACCCTCATGGGCTTCGTGCACCGGCGCCGCCGGGGCGCGGAGCTGTTCCTGCTCGTGCTGGCGCTCATGGTCGGCATCGGCGCCTACGCCGCCGTCGGCCTCGGCGTCGAGGGAGTCGTCCCCGCCGACCTCGTCGGCTACGGCGGCTGGCTCACCGCGCTGATCGTCGCCGCCCACATCACGGTGCGGATCGTCGCGCCGTACGCCGACCCGGTCCTGCTGCCGCTCGTCGCCGCCCTCAACGGGCTCGGGCTCGCGGTCATCCGCCGGCTCGACCTGACCTACGAGGCCATCGGGCTCGACCAGCACACCTTCGCCCGCCAGCAGCTCATCTGGATGACGCTCGGCGTGATCCTCTTCATCGCCACGCTGGTCCTGCTGCGCGACCACCGGGTGCTCCAGCGGTTCACCTACACCGCCGGCCTGATCGGCATCTTCCTGCTGATCCTGCCCTTCCTCCCCCTCGTCGGACGCGAGATCAACGGCGCCCGCATCTGGATCAACGTGGCCGGCTTCAGCTTCCAGCCCGGCGAGGTCGCCAAGGTGCTGCTGGTGATCGCGTTCGCCGGCTACCTCGTGCTCCACCGCGACGCCCTCGCCCTGGCCGGGCGCCGGGTCGTGTTCATCGACCTGCCCCGCGGTCGCGACCTCGGCCCGATCCTGGCCATGTTCGGCGTCTCGATGATGATCCTGGTCCTCCAGAACGACCTCGGCTCGTCGCTGCTGTTCTTCGGGTTGTTCCTGGCGATGCTCTACGTCGCCACCGAGCGCCCCGGCTGGCTCGTGGTCGGCGGCCTCCTGTTCGGTGCCGGCGCGCTGGCGGCGTACACCTTCGTCGGCAACGTGCAGAACCGCTTCAACTTCTGGCTCCACCCGATGGACCACTACGAGGACACCCCGGGCAGCTACCAGCTCGTCGAGGCGCTGTTCGGGCAGGGCTGGGGCGGTCTGATCGGGCGCGGCTTCGGCAACGGCTTCCCCGAGCGGGTGCCTTTCGCCTACTCCGACTTCATCATCTCCACCGTCGGCGAGGAGCTCGGCCTGGCCGCGATCATGGCGGTGATCCTCTGCTACGGCCTGATCGTGGAGCGGGCGCTGCGCATCGCGCTGATCTCGCGCGACGGTTTCGGCAAGCTGCTGGCCGTCGGCCTCGGCGCCATCGTCGCGCTCCAGGTCTTCGTCGTCGTCGGCGGCGTCACCGGGCTGATCCCGCTGACCGGCCTGACCACGCCCTTCCTGTCGTACGGCGGCTCCTCGCTGGTGGCCAACTGGGTCATCGTCGCGCTGCTGCTGCGCGTGTCCGACCAGGCCCGCCGACCCGCGCCGCGCCTCGACCCCGGCGACGACGCCGGAGCCGACAGCGAGAGCACCCAGGTGGTGAAGCTGCGGTGAACAAGCCGATCCGCGTCGTCTCGGTCTTCTGCCTGGTCCTGTTCCTGGCGCTGCTCGTCAACGCGACCTACCTGATGTACGTCCGGGCGGACTCCCTGTCCGACGACCCCCGCAACCGGCGGATCATCACCGCGACGTTCTCCCGCGAGCGCGGCGCGATCCTCGTCGGCAAGGAGGCGATCGCCCGCAGCGTGCCGTCGGACGACAAGTACAAGTTCCAGCGCACCTACTCCCAGCCCTACAAGTACGCCCCGATCACCGGCTACTTCTCCTGGTACGGCCAGACCGGCGTGGAGAGCTCGCAGAACGCCGTTCTCGCCGGCGACGACTCGCGCCTGTTCGTCACGCGCCTCGTCGACCTGCTCAGCAACAGCGACCCGAAGGGCGGCAACGTCCAGCTGACGGCCGACGCCGCCGCGCAGGACGCCGCCTGGGACGGGCTCGAGGCCCTGCCGGGCAACGCGCAGGGCGCTGTGGTGGCGCTCGAGCCGACGACCGGCCGGGTGCTGGCGATGGCCTCGACCCCCACCTTCGACCCGAACAAGCTCGCCTCGCACGACTTCGGGGCCGTCGCCGACCTCAGCAAGGAGCTCAACGCCGACCCCAGCCAGCCGCTGATCAACCGCGCGATCGGCACCACGCTGCCCCCGGGGTCGACGTTCAAGCTCGTCACCGCGGCCGCCGCGATCGAGTCGGGCAACTACGACGCCGACTCGCAGGTCCCGGGCGGCTACCGCTTCCAGCTGCCGCAGTCCACGACGAGCGTCGGCAACTACGACGGCGGCAACTGCGGCGGTCGTCGGATCACCCTGACCCAGGCGCTCCAGGTCTCGTGCAACGTCACGTTCATGAGCCTCGCCAACGAGCTCGGCGTGGACGCCATGGCCGACCAGGCCGAGGCGTTCGGCTTCAACGACACGTCGCTGGAGGACCTCGGCGGACAGGCTGAGTCGCTCTACCCCCGCGACATGGACCCGCCGCAGACGGCCCTCTCGGGCATCGGCCAGTCGAGCGTCACCGCGACGCCTCTCCAGATGGCGATGGTCGCCGCCGCGATCGCCAACGACGGTGACGTCATGCGCCCCTACGTCGTCGACGAGGTGCGCGCCGCCAACCTGTCGGTGCTCGACCGCACCGACCCGCAGAACATCAGCAAGGCGGTCTCGAGCACCACCGCCGAGGAGCTGACGAAGATGATGGTCGCGACCGTCGACTCCGGCACCGCGACCCCGGCGCAGATCCCGGGCGTGCAGGTCGCCGGCAAGACCGGCACCGCGCAGTCCACGGCCGACCGGCCGCCCTACGCGTGGTTCGTCTCCTTCGCCCCGGCGGACGACCCCCAGGTCGCCGTCGCCGTGCTGGTGCAGTCGAGCGACACCTCGCGCTCGGAGATCGGCGGCGGACGCCTCGGCGGACCGATCGCCAAGGCGGTCATGGAGGCGGTGATCAACCAGTGACGGCGCTGACTCCGGGCGGCCACGTCGACGACGCCCACCGCTACGTCCTCGAGTCCCGCATCGCGACGGGCGGCATGGGCGAGGTGTGGTCGGCGCGCGACACCGTCCTGGACCGGCCCGTGGCGGTCAAAGTGCTCAAGCCCGAGTACGCCGACGACGCGCTCTTCCGCACCCGCTTCGAGACCGAGGCACGTCACGCCGCCGCGCTCCACCACCCCGGCATCGCCTCGGTCTTCGACTACGGCCAGGGCGGGCCCGTCGACGGCTCGACGACCCCCCGGCCCTACCTGGTCATGGAGCTCGTCGACGGCCAGCCGCTGTCCGCCCTGCTGCGACCGGGCGCGCCGCTCGACCCGGCCGCCACCCAGGACCTGCTCGCCCAGGCGGCCGACGCCCTCGGCGTCGCCCACGCCGCCGGGATCGTGCACCGCGACGTGAAGCCCGCCAACCTCCTCGTGACCCCCGACCGCCGGGTCAAGGTCACCGACTTCGGCATCGCCCGCGCGGCCGAGGGGATGGCGCTGACGCAGACCGGCGAGGTCATGGGCACGCCCGCCTACATCTCCCCCGAGCAGGCCGAGGGCACCACCGCCACCGCCGCGTCCGACGTCTACTCGCTCGCCGTGGTGGCCTTCGAGTGCCTGGCCGGTCGCAAGCCGTTCGTCGCCGACACCCCGGTCGCCACCGCGATCGCCCACCTGCGCAACCCGGTGCCCGACCTGCCCGACACGGTGCCCGCCGACCTCGCGGCGGTCGTGCGCCGGGCGATGGCCAAGTCGCCCGAGGACCGCTTCGCCGACGGTGCCGCGTTCGCGCAGGCGCTGCGCTCCCCCGGCTCGGTGGCCGGGGCAGGGGCCGCCACCGTCGTGGCGCCGGCCGTCGCACCCGAGGGCGGCACGACCCAGGTGATGCCGGCGGCCGCCCCGGTCCCGGCGCCCGCCCCCGCCCCCGCACGGACGCCCGCCGCGGACCCGGCGCCCGCCCGTCGTCGTACGACGCCGTGGCCGATGCTGGTCGGGGTCGCGGCCGTGCTGGCCGCGGTGCTGCTCGCCGTCTGGCTGGGCACCCGTGACGACGAGCCCACCGGTTCGACGGGCGGCACCACGCCCTCGCAGAGCCAGTCCCAGGCGCCCAGCGAGTCGCCGAGCCCGACGCCCACGGAGACCCCCACGGACGCGCCGAGCGAGACCCCGACCGAGACCCCGACCGAGACGCCGACGGAGACTCCCACCGAGACGCCCAGCGAGACCGAGGCGGCCACGGTCGAGGTCGACCCGGCGGCCTACGTGGGGCGCGACCGCAAGGACGTCGAGAAGGAGCTGCGCGACCTCGGGCTCGACCCGGTCGCCGTGGAGCTCGAGAACCCGGGCGACCAGCCGGACGGCATCGTGGAGTCCGTCGAGCCGAGCGGCACGCTCCAGGAGGGCGACCAGGTGACGGTCAGCTACTGGGGCAAGGTTCCGCCCGGTCAGCAGAAGAGCGACGAAGGGAACGACGAGGGATGACGCAGCCGGAGCCGACGCTCATCGGCGGCCGCTACGAGCTCGGTGAGCTCCTGGGCCGGGGTGGCATGGCCGAGGTCCGCAAGGGCAAGGACCAGCGCCTCGGGCGCACGGTCGCGGTCAAGCGGCTGCGCACCGACCTCGCGAGCGACGCCACGTTCCAGGCCCGGTTCCGTCGCGAGGCGCAGTCCTCGGCGTCCCTGAACCACCCCGCGATCGTCTCGACCTACGACACGGGCGAGGAGATGGCGACCGACGGGTCGGGCGTGGCCCAGCCCTACATCGTCATGGAGTGCGTCGAGGGCCGCACGCTGCGCGACATCCTGCGCGAGGGTCGCAAGATCCTCCCCGAGCGGGCGCTCGAGATCACCGCCGGCGTGCTGTCGGCCCTCGACTACAGCCACCGCGCCGGGATCATCCACCGCGACATCAAGCCCGGCAACGTGATGCTGACGCCGACGGGCGACGTGAAGGTGATGGACTTCGGCATCGCGCGCGCGATCTCCGACGCCTCCTCCACGATGACGCAGACCGCCGCCGTGGTCGGCACCGCGCAGTACCTCTCCCCCGAGCAGGCGCGCGGCGAGACGGTGGACTCCCGCTCCGACGTCTACTCGACCGGCTGCCTGCTCTACGAGCTCCTCACCGGCCGGCCGCCGTTCGTCGGCGACAGCCCCGTCGCGGTCGCCTACCAGCACGTGCGGGAGCCGGCGTCGCCGCCGTCCGACCTCGACGACCAGCTCGACCCCGAGATCGACGCGATCGTGATGAAGTCGCTCGCCAAGCGGGTCGAGGACCGCTACCAGAGCGCGGCCGCGATGAAGGCCGACATCGAGCGCTACCTCGCCGGGCACCCGATCCAGGCGCCCGCCGTGCCGCCGCCGGCGGAGACGCAGTACGTCCCCCCGGTGCCGCCGGGCGAGGCGACCTCGACCATGGCCGCCGCGCCGCCCCCACAGCGCGACGAGCCGTCGCGCAGCCGCGCGGGGTGGTGGGTCCTCGCGGGGATCCTGCTCGTGGCCCTGCTCGCGGGCGGCGCCTACCTGCTCAACGGGATGCTCTTCGAGGACTCCCCCGAGCGGACGGCGGTGCCCAACGTCGTCGGGCTCACCGAGGACGAGGCGCGCCTCGAGATCGCCGACGCCGGCTTCCGGGTCGGCCGCATCACCCGGGAGACCTCGGAGACGGTCGAGCCCGACACCGTCATCTCGCAGGACCCCAACCGCGACGTCTTCGCCGACCCCGGCACCTCGGTCGACTTCGTCCTCTCGCTGGGCAAGCCCGAGGTCGAGGTGCCGTTCGTCGTCGGCACGCTCCGCAAGGACGCGCGGGCCGCGATGCTCGCCCAGGACCTCAAGGTGCGCTTCCAGGAGGAGGACTCCGACGAGCCGCGCTTCCAGGTGCTCAGCACCGACCCGCCCGCGGGCACCGCGGTCGAGGAGGGCACCACGGTGACGATCGTCTTCTCCGACGGGCCCGAGAAGGTCCCCGACGTCCGCGGGCTCAAGCAGGGTGCGGCCGAGCGGGCCATCCGCCAGGCGGGCTTCACGCCCGACGTGCGCACCGACGCCGCCTCCACCGAGCCGAAGGGCACGGTCGTCGACCAGATCCCGGCCGGCGGCACCGCCGACCAGGGCAGCACGGTGACGATCTTCGTCTCGGCCTACGAGGAGCCGGTCGAGACGCCGACCGAGACGCCCACCGAGACCCCGACCGAGCCGCTCCCCACGGAGACGGCTCCGCCCACCGAGCCGCCCACCACCCCGGAGACACCACCCACCCCGCAGTGAGCGAGGCCGTCGCGAGTCACCGGATATCCGGTGACCGCCGTGCTTCGAGGTGGAGATCTCGGGTGCGAAGCACGTAACTCGGGTGCGAAGCTCCCCGGGACCGGCTGGCGCTAGCCCTCGATCGGCGTCGCGTAGGTGAGGTCGAGGAGCCCGTCGTACGCCGGCGCCGTCGCCGAGTCGAGGCGGGTCATGTCCCACGAGACCCCGCCGCCGGGCACGTAGGTGTAGTCGCGGTAGGTCGCGAGGATGGGGTCGGTGGTCAGCTCCGCCTCCAGCGCGGCCGGGTCGCCGATGCCGACGATCTCGTAGGGCGGCGAGTAGGGGATGCCGTGGAGGGTGACCTGGTTGCCCTCGCACTTGATGCCGGTGGTGGAGATCAGCCGTTGCCCCTGGATCGTCACCGCGACGGCGCCGGCGTTCCACATGGCGTTGGCGACGGCCTGGATGTCCTGCTGGTGCACGACCAGGTCGTTGGGGTCGCCCTCGTAGGCCAGCCGCGCCTCCTCCGAGGCGTCGTCGAGGGTGACGCGCACGGCGGGGCCGGTCTTCTCGGTGAGCCCCGCCGGGTCGACGAGGGTCGCGATCTCGTCCTGCGCCCTCTTGACCGACCGGTCGCCGAGCTGCGTGCTGAGGGCTTCCACCTCGGCGTTGAGCGAGCCGGCCTCGGCGGTGAGCTGGGCGGCCTCGTCGCGCTCGGCGCGGACCACGGACGCGAGGTCGGTCAGCCGCCCACCCCGCAGGTCGAAGCCGTCGCTCTGCTCCGCGCTGACCGCGAAGAGCGCCCCGATGAGCAGCACGACCGCGGGGGTCGCCACCCGCCAGGCACGACGACGCCTGGGGGACGAGTGGGACGGTGACCGCATGACGACTACGCTAACCCCCCGTCGGGCACCGTACTGCCCGTGACCGGTGCCGCCAGCGTGCCGGGACCCTGACGGACCAGCCCCAGGAGCAGCAGTGTCGAAGTCCACAACGATCACCTCAGCGGAGAAGACGTCGCTCTTCACCCCGAGGTTCGTGATCGCCCTGGTCCTCATCCTCGCCGGCATCGGCTGGCTGGTCTTCTACTACGTCCAGGCCCGGGGCAACCCGCTCGCCTTCCCGCCGGTCGAGGGCACGCCCAAGGCGGTCGCTGACCTCGGTGACTGGAACTACCTCATCGGCTTCGGCCTGCTCATGGTCGGCCTGATGGTCTCGGCCCACCCGTCCACGCCCCTCGGCCGCGGCCGCGGTGTCGTGGTCGCGATGCTGGCCTGCTTCCTCATCGGCCTGCTGTGGATCTGCACGTTCTACGTCTTCTCCGACGACCTGTCCAAACTGCCGATCTTCAACGACCTCGGCCAGTGGAACCTCGTCGTCGGCATCGCCTTCATGGCGGTCGGCTTCAGCTTCGCGACCAAGTGGGAGTAGGTTCTCCCTCGGCCCGGTGACCCGGGCCACACGGCACTCGCGCCTCGAGCGGTGAGTGAGGCGCCTTCCTGGGGAAGGGAAGGCGTCTCTCTCACCGCTCGAGTCGATTTCGGGGCACGTTGTCAGGCGACCGGGGAACCCTGAACGGGGCGCGGAGATATCCCCACTGTGGACAACGCCTGTGGAGAATTACACGCCTGTAGTTATCCACACCTGTGTGCACACCTGTGGGAACTCGCCGGGGTGGCCGGCCCGCGTCATACGAAGCCGCACCCATGGGTCTCGATCCGTATGACGCCCGCGGGCAGCACGCAGGCGCCGGGCAGGAGGCGCGGCACGACGACGGCCCCCGCCCTCACGTCGTACGACGAGGGGGCGGGGGCCGGTCAGGCGTGCCGGGCGGCCGTCAGGAGAGGGCGAGGTCGCGCACGAGGGCGAGCCCGAGGAGGACCGCCACCACGAGGCCGAGCCCGACCCACTGCACGACCGAGCGACGCGACTGCGGCGCGTAGGCGATGATCGCCGCCGCCAGCGCTCCGCCGAGGAGGCCGCCGAGGTGGCCCTGCCAGGAGATGTAGCGCCAGCCGACCACGGTGATGACGACACCGAGGACGAGGTTCTGCACGAGCCACTGCGACTGGAGCCGTCCCTTGCGGGCCACGACGAGCAGCGCGCCCAGCAGGCCGAAGATCGCCCCGGAGGCGCCGACGGTGGAGGTGAACTCCGGGCTGAACCACACCACCATGACCGAGCCGGCGATGGCGCTGATGAGGTAGATGGCGAGGAAGCGCGCACGGCCCACGATGCCCTCGAGCACCGGGCCGAAGATGAACAGCGCGAACATGTTCATCGCCAGGTGCCAGATCTCGACGTGGGTGAAGGCCGCCGTCACCAGCTGCCACCAGCCCCCGTCGGAGAAGCCGGCCTGGAAGGTCGCGCCCGAGGCCTCGCAGACCTTCTCCTCGATGTCGTACAGCGAGCCGTTCGCGGGGTCGCACACCCCGACGGGACGCAGCGCGAGCAGGTGGGTGACCCACGAGGTGCGACCGCCGGTGAGGGTGATCGCCAGCCAGACCACCGCGTTGATGCCGATGAGGACGTACGTCGTCAGGCGCGGGTCGGCGCTGCGCTCCCCGCCGTACATGGCGCGGTTCTGGCGCGACCCCTTGCTCGCTTCCTTGACGCAGTCGGGGCACTGGAAGCCCACGGCGGCGTCGCGCATGCAGTCGGGACAGATCGGCTTGTCGCACCGCTGGCAGCGGATCCACGTCTCGCGGTCGGGGTGCCGGTAGCAGGTGGGCACCCCGGCCGCGGTCCGGTCCGCGGCCGGCCCGTCAGGCGGCTGGGTCATGGTGGGGGCAGGGCTCGGTCAACGGCGCGTCGCGTCGGGGTCGGTGCGGGCCGGGTGGGTCAGCGCTCGATGGTGACGGACTCGATGACGACCGGCTCCTGCGGGCGGTCCATCGCACCGGTGGGGGTGGTGGCGATCGCGTCGACCACGTCGCGGCTGGCCTGGTCGGCCACCTCACCGAAGATCGTGTGCTTGCGGTTGAGCCACGGGGTGGCGCCGACGGTGATGAAGAACTGCGAGCCGTTGGTGCCCGGGCCGGCGTTGGCCATCGCGAGCAGGTAGGGCTTGTCGAAGACGAGCTCGGGGTGGATCTCGTCCTTGAACGTGTAGCCCGGGCCGCCGGTGCCGGTGCCGAGGGGGCAGCCGCCCTGGATCATGAAGCCGTCGATGACGCGGTGGAAGCCGAGGCCGTCGTAGTACTTCTCGCCCGAGCGGCCGGCGTCGTCGCGGTAGTCCTTGGTGCCCTCCGCGAGGCCGACGAAGTTGTCGACGGTCTCGGGCGCGTGGTTGGGGAACAGGTTGACGACGATGTCGCCCCGGTTGGTCTTGAAGGTCGCCTTCGGGTCGGCCATGGGATGTGCCTCTCAGCTGTGGGTCTGTCGTACGTCGATGTGGCGCGGCACGGCTGCCGTGCGCCTCGATCCTGCCACGCCCCGCCCACGCCCGAGCCAGGCAGGGCGCACCGCGCGACGTCGTGCGTCTCGCCCACCCGGGCGGGGCTGGTCGCGTCAGGGTGGCCGTGGTGAGATGGAGCCACACTGACAGAGGAGGTCACGTATGCCTTTCGGCCGCAAGAAGTCCCTGATGGACCGTGCGCACGACTACGTCGAGCAGCTCTCGGACACGGTCACCGACACCGTCGTCCCGCAGCTGGAGTCGGCGTGGGAGCAGGCGGTGGAGAAGGCCGGGCCCGCGCTGACCGACGCGCGTGACAAGGCCCAGCCGCTGATCGAGGAGGGACGCACCCGCGCCACCGAGGCGGCCGCGGCCGGAGCCGCGCTCGCGGCCACCAAGACCGCCGAGGCGCGCGAGAAGGCCGCCCCGCTGCTGGCCGAGGCCCGCGCCAACGCCGCCGACAAGGCGGCCGTGGCCGCGGCGCTCGCCTCCGAGCGGGCCGCCGAGGGCCGCGACCTCGCGGCAGCGAAGGTCAACGAGCTGCGCGGCATCGAACCCGAGCCGAAGGGCGGCAAGCTGAAGAAGATCCTGCTGGTCACCGGGCTGCTCGCCATCGGCGGCTTCGTGTTCACCAAGCTCAAGGGCAAGCAGGACGCCGAGGCCAACTGGCAGTCCACCTACGTGCCGCCAGCGCCGCCGAAGCCGGCCACGACCACCTCGGTCACGCCGCCGCCCACGCCCGCCTCCCCGGCGACGACCTCCGCCGCACCCGGCGGTGACCCGCTCACCGACCCGCTGCCCGACGAGGTCACGGCCGACGACGTCGTCACCGCCGACCCGCCGGCCACCGACGACCCCGGCGGCGGCGCCCCGGGCGAGGCGATCAGCGACTCGGTCGAGGAGGCCCACCGGCCGACCGACCCGGACACGCCCGCCGACGTCATCGACATCGACGACGTGCCCAAGAAGAAGTAGTAGCACCCGCAGCACCGC
>NZ_JAPPUX010000005.1:174261-607552 GCF_026712185.1 Nocardioides pini
CCGGGCGAGGCGATCAGCGACTCGGTCGAGGAGGCCCACCGGCCGACCGACCCGGACACGCCCGCCGACGTCATCGACATCGACGACGTGCCCAAGAAGAAGTAGTAGCACCCGCAGCACCGCACCGGGCGGTGTCCCACCCAGGTTCCGCGGCTCGCGGACGTGGGTGGGGCACCGCCCGAGTCGTCAGCCCAGCGTGTCGGCCGGCCGGTTGACCTCGATCCAGTCGTCGATCCGCTCCCACCAGCCGAAGAGCCACTCGATGCGCTGCTCGCGGTCGGCGGGGATCTCCTCGCGGGCCACCCGCCACCAGCGCATGGTGATCTGCTTGTCCATCGGCAGCTCGCGCCACAGGTCGCCGACGGTGAGCAGGTGGTCGAGCCCGGTGTGGGCGACCATCAGCACGTCGGCGTCGGGTGCGGCGTCGAGCGCGGCGAGCACGCCGCCGGGTCGCGGGGCGAGGACGTGGACCATCTCCTCCGCACGCACCGCCATCCGCTCCAGGCCGAGCCGGCGCAGGCGGGCGATCGCCCGGTCACGACGCGCCGCGGTGAAGTTGCCGCCCTCCGGGAAGATCACGAACGCGTCGTTGCGGTCCAGGCCCGTCGCCAGCGACGCGATCTGGGACTCCAGGTCCTCCCCGGCCGCCGGGTTGGGCGAGATGAAGCGGGCCGGGACCCGGTTGAGGATCACGTCGATCGCCGGGTCCCAGGCCAGGGTGTTCTTCAGGACGACGCGCGGCTCGCGGTGGTACCAGTGCAGCAGGGCGTACATCAGCACGAACGAGTCGCCGGGCCCCGCGTGGCGGCACATCACCAGCACCGGCCCGTCGGGCACCCGGGACGGGTGCGGCCCGTCGGTGCGGATCCGCAGCGCCAGCACGCGCCGGGCCTCGCGGAAGAAGACGATCAGCGTGCCCTGCACCAGGTCGTAGTGGATGCCCGCGAAGTACGGCGAGCGGATCCGCCAGCCGAAGCCGCTGGCCAGCCACAGGCCGAGCAGCACCGCCAGCATCAGCGTCTCGAAGGTGGCGTACAGCAGCACCAGCCACAGCACGCGCAGCGCGCGCCACCGGCCCGGCAGCACCGGCGCGAGCGCCGCGGCCACCAGCAGCCAGCCGGGGAGGGTCACCCACATCAGCACCGTGAGGGCGATCACCGCCGGGGCCACCACCAGCCGACGGAGGGCCCACACGAGCGGGCGCCTCATGGGCGGCCGAGCTGCGCGTCGAGGTAGTCCCGCGAGGCGGCGTACGTCGCGTCGATGCGGCCCTGCACCCCGGAGAAGTCGCGGTGGGCGAGCAGCGAGTCGTCGCGCGACGACGTGCCGGCGGCGGGCAGGACGTGGGCCTCGACGCCGTCGGGGATCGTGGCCATGTCGCGCGTGAACCGGTGGCGGCGGGCGACCTCGAAGCTCACCCGGGCGACCTCCCACGGTCGGGTCGGCACCCGCAGCGGCCGGTCGATCCGGCCGACCTGCAGCACGAAGATGCGGGTCGCGCCGAGCTCGACCGCCCGGCCCACCGGGATGGAGTTCACCAGGCCGCCGTCGAGGAAGTGCTCGCCGTCGACCTCGGCCGGCGGGAGGAGCCCCGGGACGGCGGCGCTCGCGAGGATGGCCGGGACGATCGGTCCCTCGGAGAACCAGTGCTCGGCCGCGCGCTCGATGCTCGCCGCGCACACCTCGAGCCGCACGGGCAGGTCCTCGAAGCGCGCGCTCCCGAGCTCCTCCTCGAGCCGGGTGCGCAACGGCTGGGAGGAGTAGATGTGGGTGCCCGTCGACACGGCGCGCCGGACCGTCCGCAGCGGGCGGTCGCCGTACACGTCGCGTCCCTGCGCCGTGGCCGCCCAGAGGTCGGTGAGCCGCTCGACCACCGCGAGCTCGGGCTGCCGGGCGACCAAGGCGCCGTTGAGGGCGCCGACGCTGGTGCCGAGGACGAGGTCGGGGACGATGTCGCGCTCGAGCAGCGCCCGCAGCATGCCGACCTCGACGGCGCCCAGCACGCCGCCTCCACCGAGCACGAACGCGGTCACCATGGGTCGACCCTAGTGAGGATCAGGCGAGCTCGGGGTGCTCCGCGCGGACGCGTCGGGTGGCGCGGTGCTCGGCCCAGAAGGAGACCAGCGGGATCGTGCCGCAGACGAGGGTCACCAGGGTGAAGGGGAAGTCCCACCGGGCCCGTCGCGAGAGCAGGAAGGCGCTGAAGAGGAAGATCATGTAGAGCCAGCCGTGCGCGACGCCGAGGTAGGTCGTGATCGCCTCACCGAGCTGCTGGGCGTCGGAGCCGGGGGTGACCCAGGTCGGGGTGCTGTCGAAGACGCCCCACATCGGTGATCCGTCGAAGTTGGCCAGCGGGACGCCGATCAGGCAGAGCACCACGAGCAGGACACCGACGATGGTGGCCATGACGCGGTAGGCGGTGAGGTTGCGGGACACGGCGGTCAACCTATCCGGCGCTCGGTGAGGTCAGGTCGGGCGTCGTCTCGGGTGCGGTGGCGTCGCGGCGCCAGCGCCACCAGATGAAGGCCGCGAACGCCCCGAAGATCCACCACTCGACCGCGTAGAGCAGGTTGCGGATGCCCGTCGTCCGGCTCGGCGTGGGCAGCGAGGCGAGCTCGGCCTCCTCCAGGCCGGGGCCCGGTTCTTGGCTGATCACGTAGGCGGACCAGAGGTCCACGTCGACGCGCTGCACGGCGTCGGCGACCCGGATCTCGGGGAAGACGTCGTCGGACGGGTCGTCGTCGACGACCAGGGTGCCCTCCGGCGGCTGCAGCCAGCCGGTGACCTCGGCCTCGCCCGAGACGTCGAGCAGGTCGGGGTCGGGCTCGGGAGCCCAGCCGCGCACGACGAGCACCGCGGCGTCACCGGTCTGCAGCGGCGTCACCGCCCAGTAGCCGGGCTCGCCGTCGCGCGCCCGGTCGGCGACCCAGAAGCCGCCGTCGAGCCACTCGCCCGACACCTCGACGGGTCGACCCAGGTCGGGGGCCGGGAACGGGTCGTCGTCGCCCATCACCTCGTCCAGCGGCACCGCCGCGACGCCGGTCAGGTCGAGCGCCTCGGCGTCGCGGTGCGCCTGCCAGGCGTCGTACTGCCACTTCCCGAGCATGCCGGCGATCCCCACCAGCACGAGCGCCAGGGCCGCCGCGCCGAGGTCGGTCAGCAGGCCGGGTCGGCGGGGGGCGGTCACGGCCTCGATTGTCCCAGCCGGCCCGAAGCGTCACGAATCGGCTGCGCGGGCGGGTGACGCGTGCCACGATGCGCCACGTGGGGGTGCTCCTGAGCGCGGTCGCGGTGCGCAGCGACGACGCGGACGAGGTGGTCGACGTGTTCCTGTCGCTGCTGCGGGGCGTCGGTCACCGCGTGCAGCCGGTGCCGGGTCCGCACGACGACGCGAACCGGTACGACGTGCTGTGCACCGCCTCGTCCGGCTGGGTGACCCTGGCGCCGCACTACATCATCCCGGCGGACAGGCTCGGGGCGGAGCTGACCCGTCGCCTGGGCACCGTGGCGTCCGCCGTCAGCATCTACGAGGACGTCTTCTGGACCCACCACCTCCTCGACCGGGGCGAGGTGCGCGACCGGTACGTGAACCTGCCGGGCTACTTCGGACCGGCCGACTACGTCCACGACCACGAGGGCGACCCGGAGCTGGTGGCGGCGAGCGTCGGCGTGCCGCCCGCGGACGTGGAGCCGTACTTCCAGCAGGTGTCCGTGGAGCGCGCCCGGTCACGCTGGAGGCGGCCGCCCCGGGCCCACGACTCGGACGAGCACCACCTCCTGGACGGCTGGGTCGTGCTCGACCTCTGGCGTCGGTTCGGCATCACCTATCCCGACGCGCGAAGGACGTCGACGACCCGGGTGCCGCTGTCGGACGAGGCGAACGACGCCCTCAGCGAGTGGCTGCGCGGCTACTGAGGTCCGGCCAGCTCGTCGCGCCGGCGGGTGAGGTACGCCGTCTCGGCGGCGTTGCGGGCCAGCCCGAGCGCCCGGTCGTAGGCCTCCCGCGCCTCCGGGCTGCGGCCCAGCCGGCGGAGCAGGTCGGCCCGGGTGGCGTGGAAGGCGTGGTAGCCGTCGAGGGGCGCCGCCAGCGCGTCCACCTGGGCGAGGGCGACCTGGGGACCGTCGAGCTCGGCCACGGCGATCGCCCGGTTGAGGGCAACGACGGGTGACGGGTCGAGGCGGGCGAGCTGGTCGTACAGCGCCGCGACCTGCGACCAGTCGGTGTCCCGGGCGTCGGCGGCGTCGGTGTGGACGGCGTTGATCGCGGCGAGCACCTGGTAGCGCCCGGGCGGCCGGCCCGAGGCGAGCCGCTCACGGACGAGGGCGTGGCCCTCGGCGACGAGCGCGCGGTCCCACGCGCCGCGGTCCTGCTGGTCGAGCGGGACCAGCGCGCCGTCCGCCGACACCCGTGCCGTGCGCCGGGCCTCGATGAGCAACATCAGGGCGAGCAGCCCGGCCGCCTCCCCGTCGTCCGGCAGCAGCTCGCGCACTAGGCGCGTCAGCCGGATCGCCTCGCCCGTCAGCTCCGCTCGCACCGGGTCGCTGTCGGCGCCGCTGGCGAGGTAGCCCTCGTTGAAGACGAGGTAGAGCACGGTCAGGACGCCGTCGATCCGGGCGGGGAGGTCCTCCTCGGCGGGCACGCGCCACGGGATGCCGGCGGCCTTGATCTTCGTCTTGGCGCGGGTGATCCGCTGCGCCATCGTCGTCTCCTGCACCAGGAAGGCGTGGGCGATCTCAGCGACGGTGAGACCGCCGACCATGCGCAGCGTGAGGGCGACCCGCGCCTCCACGGCGAGCGCCGGGTGGGCGCAGGTGAACAGCAGCCGGAGCCGTTCGTCCTCGACGGCACCGGTGGGCTCCGGTGGTCCGGAGAGCTGGTCGGTGAGCATGTGGGCCTGCCTCTGCTTGGCGTCGCGCCGGCTCTCACGGCGTACGCGGTCGAGCGCCTTGTTGCCGGCCGTGGTGGTCAGCCAGGCGCCCGGGTTGGGGGGTACGCCGTCGGCGCGCCACCGCTCGACGGCGGTGGCGAAGGCCTCGGCAGCGGCGTCCTCGGCGACACCGAGGTCGCCGAAGCGCCGGGCGAGGGTGGCCACGACCCGGGCCCACTCCTCGCGGTGGACCCGGGTCAGGACCTCGTCGAGCCCCGCGGTGGGGTCGGCCACGGGGTCAGCCACGGTCAGGCCACGCCACCGAAGGGGCGGACCTCGACCTTGCGGTGGCAGGCGCGCGACGCGTCGGCCGACAGCGCGAGCGCCACGTCGAGGTCGTCGGCGGTGACCACCCAGAAGCCGGCGAGGTACTCCTTGGACTCCACGAAGGGGCCGTCGGTGAACACCGGCTCGCCGCCGCGGCTGTCGGCGACGGTGGCGTCCCGGGGATCGGTCAGGCCGCCACCGAAGACCCAGCGGCCCTCGGTCTTGAGCCGGTCGTTGAACGCGTCGATCGCGCCGGGCGCGGAGTCGTCGGCCGGGTTGTCGGTGTCTCCGATGACGGTGAGGAGGTAGTGCATGTCGATCATCTCCAGTGGTCGGCGGCGGCCCCGGTCGGGCGGCCTCTCACCCCTACCACGAACGGGACCACGCGGATACGACAGCGCGAGACGACCGTCTTTTCTCGAGAGTCCGGCGGCGGTGGCCTCAGGCCGAGGCGAGCGCGAGCTTCACCGCGAAGCCGACGAACACCGCGCCCACGGCCGAGGTCGCGCCCGCGGACAGCGCCTTGCGCCGGCGGAAGGCGGCCGCGAGGTGCGTGCCGCCGAAGATCAGCACGCTGAGGTACGCCGCGCTGGCGAGGGTCGCGAGCGTGCCCAGCACCAGGAACGAGACGACCGGGTGGGCGTAGGCCGGGTCGACGAACTGCACGAAGAACGCGACGAAGAAGAGGATCGCCTTCGGGTTCAGCAGGCTGATCACCAGCGCGCGACGGTAGGGCCGCTCGCCACGGGCCTGCGGCTCGACCCCGGCCTCGGCGGCGGCGTCGGCGATCTGCTCGGCGACCGGGAGCCGCGAGCGCCACATGCCCCACGCGGCGCGGAGCATGCCGACGGCGAGCCAGAGCAGGTACGACGCGCCCGCCCACTTCACGACGGCGAACGCGGCCGGGTTGGCCTGCAGCAGCGACGCGACGCCGGCCGCGGACAGCGTCATCAGCACGGCGTCGCCGGTCCATACGCCCGCCGCGCCGGCGTACCCGCTCCGCACCCCGCGCCGCGCGGCGACGGAGAGGACGTAGAGCGAGTTCGGTCCCGGCAGCAGGATGATCAGGACGAGGCCGACGAGGTAGGTCGGGAGGTCGGTGATGCCCAGCACGCGTCCAGTGTGGGGTCGCCCGCGGCACGCGGGTCACCGATTCCGAGGGATGGGCCGGACGTCACACGTGATCGTGGAGGTTTCGCGTCACCTGGTGACCCGGATGTTCCACGATCTCGGTGGGTGGTGGAGCCTAGGGGACTCGAACCCCTAACCCCCTGCTTGCAAAGCAGGTGCGCTACCAATTGCGCCAAGGCCCCGTTGGGCGCGGTGCGCCCGGAGGTGGAGCGTCAGGCCTTCTCGACGGTGTCGGTAGCCTCGGCCCAGAGGGCCTGCTCGTTCTTGCCCTCGTCCATCTTCTTCTTCGCCACGACCGCACCGGCGGCGGCGAGGGCGACCAGCAGGAGCTTCTTCATGGACTCTCCTCGGAGCGGAGCGAAGGGGTGGTGCGAAGGGATGGAGTGGGCCTAACAGGACTTGAACCTGTGACCTCTTCCTTATCAGGGAAGCGCTCTAACCGTCTGAGCTATAGGCCCGTGCACGCCGCAAGCGGCGACGCCGAAGATTACCCGACCGCGGTCAGGCCGTGCCAATCGGGGAGCCGGTGGCCCCCGCGATCACTTCTCGTCCTCGGCGAGGGTGACCTCGATGCCGCCGAGCAGGGCGGCCGCGAGGTTGTAGAGGAACGCCGTCAGGGTGGCGATCGCGGTGATGAGGATGACGTCGACCACCGAGACGAGGAGCGTGAAGCCGAGCACCCGCGACATGCCGACGTAGTCCGTGACATCGAAGGTGGAGTTGCCGCTGTCGCCCTCGACGATGCTCGCCACGGCCGAGTTGATCGAGTCCCACACACCGGCGGCGCCGAGCACCGACCACACCATGAAGATGGCGACGAAGGTGACGACACCGAAGGCGACGGACAGCAGGAACGAGGTCTTCATGACCGACCACGGGTCGACCCGGGTCAGCCTCAGTCGGGCCCGCCGCGGCTGGCGGCCGGACGCACGCCGCACGCGGCTGCCGCGCTCGGAGGCCGGTCCGGCGTTGGCGCGGTGCTCCTCAGCGGCGCTGGAGAGCGTGTCCTGGAGCCGCTCGGTCAGGGACCGCTTGGCGGGCTCGCCCCCGGAGGTACGGCGGGGAGTCGCGGTGCGCTCCGACATGGGTCACTCACTCCTCGGTGTCGTCTGCGGGGGCATCGGCAGGTGCTTCCACAGCATCCTGACCATCGATTGTTGCATCGTCGACCACGTCGGGCGATTCGGCGGCTGCCTCGCGGGCGCCGGCCTCGACCTCGGCGGCGGCCTCGGCGGCCTGCTCGTCGATCTCCTCGTCCTCGCGCGCCTCGACCGAACGGGCCACGACGGCGACCGTGTCACCCTTCTTGGGCGTCACGAACTTCACGCCCTGGCTGTCGCGGCCGGTCGGACGGAAGTTGGCGTCGATCGGGCTCCGCACGACCTGCCCGCCGCTCGTGATCGAGAGCACCTCGTCGCCCTCCTCCACGATGAACGCGCCGACCAGGCCGCCGCGGTCCTCGTTGGTGAGCTTGACCGCGCGAATGCCGACACCACCGCGGTTGGTGGTGCGGTAGTCGGTGATGCGGGAGCGCTTGGCGTAACCGCCGTCGGTGATGGTGAAGACGTACTGCTCCTTCACCTCGCTGTCCTCCACGGACTCGCCGGCCTCCTCGGCCGCCTCCTCCGCCGCGACCTGCGCGGCGCGGATGACCGAGAGGGAGAGCACCGAGTCGTCGTCGTGCTTGAACTTCATGCCCCGCACGCCGCCCGTCGCGCGGCCCATCGGGCGCAGCTGGTCGTCGTCGGCGGTGAAGCGGATCGCCTGGCCCTTGCGGGAGACGAGCAGGATCTCGTCGTCGGCGTTGACCAGCTCGGCACCGATGAGCTCGTCGTCCTCCTCGCGGAAGTTGATCGCGATGACGCCGGCCTGGCGCGGGCTGTTGTAGTCGCCGAGCTTGGTCTTCTTGACCAGGCCGGTGCGGGTGGCGAGCACGAGGTAGGGAGCCTGCTCGTAGTCGCGGATCGCCAGCACCTGGGCGATGTCCTCGTCGGGCTGGAAGCTCAGCAGGCCGGCGACGTGGCCGCCCTTCGCGTCACGGGCCGCCTCGGGGAGGTTGTAGGCCTTCGTGCGGTAGACGCGCCCGGCCGTGGTGAAGAACAGCAGCCAGTGGTGGTTGGTGGTCGCGATGAAGTGCTGGACCACGTCGTCGCCGCGCAGGGTCGCACCGCGCACGCCCTTGCCGCCGCGCTTCTGCAGGCGGTACTGGTCGGCCCGGGTGCGCTTGGCGTAGCCGCCGCGCGTGATGGAGACGACCAGGTCCTCGTCGGGGATCAGGTCCTCCATCGAGAGGTCGCCGTCGGCGGCGATGATCTGCGTGCGGCGGTCGTCGCCGTACTTGTCGACGATCTCGGTGAGCTCGTCGGAGACGATCTGCCGCTGGCGCGCCTCGTTGGCGAGGATGTCCTCGAGGTCGGCGATCACGCGCTCGAGCTCGGCGAGGCGGTCCATGATCTTCTGGCGCTCGAGGGCGGCGAGCCGGCGCAGCTGCATCTCGAGGATGGCGTTGGCCTGGACCTCGTCGATGTCGAGCAGCTGGATCAGGCCGGTGCGGGCCTCCTCCACGTCCGGGCTGCGCCGGATCAGCGCGATGACCTCGTCGAGCGCGTCGAGGGCCTTGGCGAGGCCGCGGTAGATGTGGGCCTGGCGCTCGGCCTCGGCGAGGCGGAAGCGGGTGCGTCGCTGGATGACCTCGATCTGGTGGGTCACCCACTGCGAGATGAACTGGTCGATCGGCAGGGTGCGCGGCACCCCGTCGACCAGCGCGAGCATGTTGGCCGAGAAGTTGGACTGCAGCTCGGTGTGCTTGAAGAGGTTGTTGAGCACGACCCGGGCGACCGCGTCGCGCTTCAGGACGATGACGAGCCGCTGGCCCGTGCGCGAGCTGGTGTCGTCGCGGACGTCGGAGATGCCCTGGATCTTGCCGGAGTCGGCGAGCTCGGCGATCTTGAGCGCGAGGTTGTCGGGGTTGACCATGTAGGGGAGCTCGCTGATGACCAGCATCACGCGGCCCTTGGCGTCCTCGTCGATCTCCACCACCGCGCGCTGGGTGATCGAGCCGCGACCCGTGCGGTAGGCCTGCTCGATGCCCTGCCGGCCCACGATCAGCGCACCGTTGGGGAAGTCGGGGCCCTTGATCCGCTGGAGGAGCGCGTCCTGCAGCTCCTCCTTGGTGGCGTCGGGGTGCTCGAGCGCCCAGACCGCGCCCTCGGCCACCTCGCGGAGGTTGTGCGGCGGGATGTTGGTCGCCATGCCGACCGCGATGCCGGCCGAGCCGTTGACCAGCAGGTTGGGGAAACGCGACGGCAGGATGGTCGGCTCCTGCGAGCGGCCGTCGTAGTTGGGCTGGAAGTCGACGGTGTCCTCGTCGATGTCGCGCACCATCTCCATCGCCAGCGGCGCCATCCGGCACTCGGTGTACCGCATGGCGGCGGCCGAGTCGTTGCCCGGCGAACCGAAGTTGCCCTGGCCGTTGATGAGCGGCGCGCGCAGCACCCACGGCTGGGCGAGGCGGACCATGGTGTCGTAGATCGCGGAGTCGCCGTGGGGGTGGTACTGACCCATGACGTCGCCGACGACGCGCGAGCACTTCGAGAAGCCGCGGTCGGGGCGGTAGCCACCGTCGTACATCGCGTAGAGGATGCGTCGGTGCACCGGCTTGAGGCCGTCGCGTACGTCGGGCAGCGCCCGACCGACGATGACCGTCATCGCGTAGTCGATGTAGGACTGCTGCATCAGCGTCTGCAGCTCGATCGGCTGGATGCGCTCGTCGCCGAAGCCCAGGCCGTCGCCGCCGGTGCCGGTGGGAGTCTCGGTCATCTCGTGTTCTCTCCTGCGTTCTATCGATGTCTAGGGCTGGTCGTAGATGGCGTTAGCGACCTAGATATCGAGGAATCGGACGTCCTTGGCGTTGCGCTGGATGAAGGAACGACGCTGCTCGACGTCCTCGCCCATCAGGATCGAGAACACCTCGTCGGCCTGGGCCGCGTCCTCGAGCGTGACCTGCTTCATCAGGCGGGCGTCGGGGTCCATCGTGGTCTCCCACAGCTCGTCGGCGTTCATCTCGCCGAGACCCTTGTAGCGCTGGACCGGGTTCTCCTTGGGCAGCTTCTTGCCCTGGGCCTGGCCGTCGGCGAGCAGCGCGTCGCGCTCGGCGTCGGAGTAGACGAACTCGTGCTCGGCCGGCTTGTTCCAGCGCAGCCGGTAGAGAGGGGGCTGGGCCATGTAGACGTAGCCGTGCTCGATCAGCGGCTTCATGAAGCGGAACAGCAGCGTCAGCAGCAGGGTGTTGATGTGGTGGCCGTCGACGTCGGCGTCGGCCATCATCACGACCTTGTGGTAGCGCAGCTTCTCGAGGCTGAACTCCTCGTGGATGCCGGTGCCGAGGGCCGAGATGATGGCCTGGACCTCGGTGTTGGCGAGGACCTTGTCGATGCGCGCCTTCTCGACGTTGAGGATCTTGCCGCGGATCGGGAGGATCGCCTGGATGCGCGGATCGCGGCCCTGACGCGCCGAGCCGCCGGCCGAGTCACCCTCGACGATGAAGACCTCGCACTCGGCGGGGTTGGTCGACTGGCAGTCGCTGAGCTTGCCGGGGAGGCCACCGCCACCGAGCAGGCCCTTGCGGTTGCGGGCGAGCTCGCGGGCCTTGCGTGCTGCGATGCGCGCGCTCGCCGCGGCCTGGGACTTGCGGACGATCTCCCTGCCCTCGGCGGGGTTCTGCTCGAGCCAGGCGCCGAGCTGGTCGTTCATGATCCGCTGCGTGAAACCCTTGGCCTCGGTGTTGCCGAGCTTGGTCTTGGTCTGGCCCTCGAACTGCGGCTCGCTGAGCTTGATCGAGATGATGGCGGTGAGGCCCTCACGGATGTCGTCGCCGGAGACCCGGTCCTCCTTCTTCTTGATCAGCCCCCACTCCTCGCCCCAGTTGTTGACCAGGGAGGTGAGCGCGGCGCGGAAGCCCTCCTCGTGGGTGCCGCCCTCGTGGGTGTTGATGTTGTTGGCGAAGGTGTGGACCGACTCGGTGTAGGAGGTGTTCCACTGCATCGCGACCTCGAGGCTCATGTGCTGACCGGAGGCGCCCTCGGCGGTCTCGGCCTCGAAGGAGATGACCGTCGGGTTGGCCGCGGTCTTGCGGCGATTGAGGTGCTCGACGTAGTCGACGAGGCCGCGGTCGTACTTGAAGACCTGCTCGAGGCCGCCGCTCTCGGCGCGCTTGATCGCGTCGTGGCCGGCGTTGTCCACCTCGTTGTCGATGGTGTCGTCCTGGACGGCGTCGACACGCGACTCGGCGTCGGGGCGCTCGTCGCGCACCACGAACTCGACGCCCTTGTTGAGGAAGGCCATCTCGCGCAGCCGTGAGGTGATGGTCTCGAGGCTGTAGTGGGTGTGCTCGAAGATGTCCTCCGAGGCGTACCAGGTGACGGTGGTGCCGGTCTGCTCGCCGGCCTCCATCGGCCGGACCTGCTCGAGGTCGGCGTCGGGGACGCCGAGCTGGAAGGTCTGGCGCCAGAGGTGGCCGCGGTTCTTCACCTCGGCCACGAGGCGGCTCGACAGTGCGTTGACGACCGAGACGCCCACGCCGTGCAGGCCGCCGGAGACCTTGTAGCCGCCCCCGCCGAACTTGCCGCCGGCGTGGAGCATGGTCAGCGCCATCGTGAGCGCCGGCATCTCCTGCCCGGGCGCGGTGTCGGTCGGGATGCCGCGACCGTTGTCCTCCACGCGCACGCCGCCGTCGGCCTGGAGGGTGAGCACGATGCGGGTCGCGTAGCCGGCCAGCGCCTCGTCGACGCCGTTGTCCACGATCTCCCAGATCAGGTGGTGCAGCCCGCGCTCGCCGGTGGAGCCGATGTACATGCCGGGGCGCTTGCGCACCGCCTCGAGGCCCTCCAGCACCTGGATCGCGGACGCGTCGTACTCGGTGCCCTCGGCGACGGCCGTGTTGGACCGCTTCTCGCCGGTGGTGGTGACCGCCTCGGCGATCTCCTCGGCGCGGTCGACCTCGGAGGGCTGTGGGTCGGGAGCAGAATCGGTGGTCGGAGCGGGGACGGACTCGTGATTCTGTTCGCTCAAGGCACAGCCTTCTGATCATCGCCCCGGACCCGGTCCGGGGGCGCTCGACATGAGTCGAGTCGCGGCGGTTGCGGTGGCAACACGACGTGCGACTCGTGAGACTCACAATACCCGTCAGAGCGCCTGAACCGAAGCATCAGCCCCCGGTTGGGGATGGATCCGCAGGAAAAAGTGCCTCCAGCGGGCCCGCGGAGGCCTGTCAGCCGGTCGAACAGGGGGACTGATGGGTCCCCATGTGGTCCGCGGGCTCCCAGATCGGCAGAACGCGGCTCTGGCGACGTGGACCGACGTGGGGTGCGCGGCGCTGTCCGGCTCAGCCGTACGTGTCGCGCGGGCCGCGGCCGTCGCGGCTCGACAGCCGTCCCTTGGTCCAGGTCGGCAGGTGCGGCCCCAGCACCTCGATCAGGGTGACCGTGCCGTGCCCGAGCTCCTCGTTGAGGCGTCGTACGACGGTGGGCGCGAGCAGCTTGAGCTGGGTCGCCCAGGCCGTGGAGTCGGTGCGCACCACCAGCCGACCGTCGTCGAACGACTCGGGGGTGCAGTGGGCGGCGACCTCGTCGCCGACGAGCTCGGCCCAGCGCCCGAAGACCCCCTGGACCTTGAGGTCGAGCTCCCACCCGTGGTTCGCGATCAGCCGCCCCATCGCCTGCTCGAGCAGCTGCGGGTCGCGGTCGTCGGGCCGGGCGCCGGAGGACTTCGTGAACGTCCGCCGTCGGTGGCTCGACGACTTCTTCCGCGGCCGGCCACCCGGTGTGGCCGCCGCCGCCCGGGCGGCCGAGCGCGCGAGGTCGAGCCCGTCGGGCCGGTGCTCCGCCGCGGCGTCGACCGGCGTGGGCTCGTCGGCCGCCTGCTCCGCGGGCTGCTCCGCGGGCTGCTCCGCGGGCTGGTCGTCACTCGTCACGGGTCACGGTCCCGTCGGCGACGAGGAAGCGGACGCCCTGGAGGGACTCGGGCACGTCGGCGGCGACCGCCGCGGTGACGAGCACCTGCTCGGCACCGGCGACGAGCTCCGCGAGCTGCTGGCGACGCTCGGCGTCGAGCTCGGCGAAGACGTCGTCGAGCACCAGGATCGGGTCGTCGCCGTCGGCGCGCAGCAGGTCGTACGACGCCAGCCGCAGCGCCAGCGCGAACGACCACGACTCCCCGTGGGAGGCGTAGCCCTTCACCGGCAGGCGCAGCTGCGGGTCGCCGAGGGAGAGCAGGAGCTCGTCGCGGTGCGGGCCGACGAGGGAGATGCCCCGGTCGAGCTCCTCCTTGCGCCGGGCCGCGATGGCGTCGAGCAACGCCTGCTGGAGGTCGTCGCCCGGCTCGACGCTGGCCTTGTACTCGAGGTCGGCCTCGTCGCGGCTGGCACCGCGGGCCACGGCCTCGTAGGCCTTGCCGAGGTAGGGGCGCAGGTCCTCGACCAGCCGCAGCCGCGCGCCCAGGATCTCCGCACCGACGCGGGCGAGGTTGTCGTCCCAGATCTCGAGCGTCGACATCGCCGCGTCGCGCGAGGAGCCGCGGGCGACACCGGCGGTCTTGAGCAGGCTGTTGCGCTGCTTGAGCACCCGGTCGTAGTCGGCGCGCACGCCGGCCAGCCGCGGCGAGCGCAGGATCAGCAGGTCGTCGAGGAACTTGCGGCGGTCCGAGGGGTCGCCCTTCACGAGCGTCAGGTCGTCGGGGGAGAAGACCACGGTGCGCACCAGCCCGACGATCTCGCGGGGTCGCGGCAGGGGAGAGCGGTTGATCCGGGCGCGGTTGGCGCGACCGGGGTTGAGCTCGACCTCGAGCAGCGCCGGTCGCCCCTCCTTGACCACCGACGCCCGGACGATCGCCTGGTCGGCGCCGGCCCGGACCAGCGGAGCGTCCGTCGCGACGCGGTGCGACGAGAGCCGCGAGAGGTAGTCGATGGCCTCGACCAGGTTGGTCTTGCCCTGGCCGTTGCGCCCGATGAACGCCGTCGCCCCCGGCTCCAGCGCCACGTCGATGTCGGCGTAGGAGCGGAAGTCGTGCAGGGTCAGGTGCGCGACGTGCACTGGGACATCAGCTCTCGCCGGGCTCCTGGCCGCTGCCGGCACCGGCCTTCTTCGACGTCTCGGACTGCTCGGCCCCCGCGGTGCCCTCGGCGTCGCCACCCTTGGGCGCGGCGGAGCGGACGGCGTGGCCCCCGAACTGGTTGCGCATCGCGGCGACGGCCTTCATCGTCGGCGAGTCGTCCTGGCGGGAGACGAAGCGGGCGTAGAGCGCGGCGGTGATGGCCGGGGTGGCCACGGCGTGCTCGATGCCGGCCTCGACGGTCCAGCGGCCCTCGCCGGAGTCCTCGGCGTAGCCGGCGACCTTCGACAGGCCGGGGTCGTCGTCGAGCGCGGCGACCATGAGGTCGAGCAGCCACGAGCGGATGACCGTGCCCTCGCGCCAGGAGCGGAAGACCTCGGTCACGTTGTCGGTGAGGTCGGCCGCCTCGAGCAGCTCCCACCCCTCGGCGTACGCCTGCATGATCGCGTACTCGATGCCGTTGTGGACCATCTTGGAGAAGTGGCCGGCGCCGACCGAGCCGGCGTGGACCGACCCGAAGTCACCCTCGGGCTTGAGCGCGTCGAAGGCCGGCTGCACCTTCGCGATGTCGTCGGGGTCGCCGCCGTACATCAGGGCGTAGCCGTTCTCGAGGCCCCACACGCCGCCCGAGACGCCGCAGTCGACGTAGCCGACCTGCTTCTCGGCGAGCATCTCGGCGTTGGCGATGTCGTCGGTCCAGCGGGAGTTGCCGCCGTCGACGACCACGTCACCCTCGCCCAGCAGGGCGCCGAGCTCCTGGATGGTCGCGCGGGTCGCCTCGCCGGCCGGCACCATGACCCACACGACCTTCGGGCTCGGCAGCGCCTCGACGAGCGCCTCGAGCGAGTCGACGTCGCTCACGTCGGGGTTGCGGTCGAAGCCCACCACCGTGAGTCCCGCGCGACGCATGCGCTCGCGCATGTTGCCGCCCATCTTGCCGAGTCCGACGAGTCCGATGTCCATGTGAGCGACCCTAGCCGTGCACGAGGAACGAGTGAACGTCGTGGGTCGCCAGGTTGAGCAAGCCCGCGACCGAGGAACGAGGTCGCGACAGGCGCGTCGAAACCGCCGTCACAGTGGTCAGGGCCTCAGCTCAGCAGCCGACGCGGCATCAGCAGGTAGCGGAACGAACCGGTGGTGTCGTCGGCGTCGGTGCCGGAGATCACGACGGGCTTCGTCGCCTGGGTGAAGGCCAGGTCGACCATCTCCCCGTCGATGGCGGTGAGGCCGTCGAGGAGGAACTGCGGGTTGAAGCCGGTGGTCAGGTCGTCGCCGGTGATGTCGGCGTCGACGGCCTCGGTGGCCATCGCCTCGTCACCGGAGCCGGCGTCGAGCACGATCTGGTTGTCGCCGAACTTCATCTGCACGGCGGTGTTGCGCTCGGCCACGAGCGCCACGCGCTTGACGGTCTCGATGAGCTCGGCCTTGCTGACCTTGGCGACCGTGAGGTGCTCGGCCGGGAAGAGCGAGCGGACCTTGGGGAACTCGCCGTCGAGCAGCCGGGTGGTGGTGCGGCGTACGCCACCCAGGCCGGTGCCCTCGAAGCCGATCAGGCCCTCGCCGGTCCCGCTGGAGCTGAGGGCGATCGTGACCTCCGCACCGGAGGTGAGCGACTTGGCGGTGTCGCCGAGCACCTTTGCCGGCACGAGCGCGGCCACCGACTCGTCGGGGGACTGCGGGTTCCAGGTCAGCTCGCGGTGCGAGAGCCGGAAGCGGTCGGTGGCGAGCAGCGCCATCGTGGAGCCGTCGATCTCGATCCGTACGCCGGTGAGCACCGGCAGCATGTCGTCGCGACCCGCCGCGGTGACGGCCTGCGCGACGGCGTGGGCGAAGTCGGCGCTGGAGACGGTGCCGGTGGCCGACGGCATCTCGGGCAGCGTGGGGTAGTCGGAGACGGGCATCGTCTGCAGGCTGAAGCGGGCGGAGCCGCAGGTCAGCGAGACGCGGGGGCCGTCAAGGGTGAGCTCGACCGGCTTGGCGGGCAGGCTGCGGCAGATGTCGGCGAGGAGGCGGCCGCTCACCAGCGCCTTGCCCTCGTCGTTCACCTCGGCGGAGAGGGTGGCGCGGGCCGAGGTCTCGTAGTCGAACGTCGAGAGCACCAGCCCGGAGTCGCTCGCCTCGATGAGCAGACCGGCCAGGACCGGCGAGCTGGGGCGGACCGGCAGGCTGCGCGCAGCCCAGGCAACGGCATCGGCGAAGACGTCGCGTTCGACGCGGAACTTCACAAGGGTCTCCTCGACGAGAGGTGGTGCGGGCAACGAGCGGCTGCACGCAGGCGGGAACCACACGCGTGCACGTGGGAAGTGCATCCTGCCACGCGCGGTCGAGCCGGCGGCAGGGTTCTCCCCAGAGCGAGGGCGGTGACATGTTGGTGGGAGATCGGACCAGTCTTGAGGTTCATAGTCGTCATAGGGTCCGTGGAAAGTGTGGACGGCGAGCGTTTGTGCAGGTCAGCGGTCTGAAACCCTGTGGATGACGGGTGTGGACGGCCTCGGGGGCCACCGCCGGTGGGTGTGGACGGCGCCGGGTTCCGTGTCGTTCGTCCCGAGGAGTCCACAGGGGCTGGGGACGACGCGGCGGACCGAACCACAAGTTCTCCACACGAGACGTCCGACCGGAGGCACCACCGGAGGCACCACCGGACGCACGACCGCACGACCAGAAGGTCGGCCGCCGACGTCGGACAGTGCCAGTCGGCGGGTCAGGCCTGGCGGGCCTGCATCTTCACGCGGTTGGTGAGCTCGCTGACCTGGTTGAAGACCGCGCGGCGCTCGGCGAGGAGCTGGCGGATCTTGCGGTCGGCGTACATCACGGTCGTGTGGTCGCGGCCGCCGAACTCGCGACCGATCTGGGGCAGCGACATCGACGTGAGCTCGCGGCACAGGTACATGCCGATCTGGCGGGCCATCACCAGGTGCCGCCCGCGGGAGGGACCGGTGAGGTCCTCGAGCGAGACGCCGAAGTAGGCGGCGGTCTGGGCGATGATCAACGCGTGCGTGATCTCGGGCTCACCGCCCTCGGGGATCAGGTCCTTCAGCACGATCTCGGCCAGGGTCATGTCGACCTCCTGGCGGTTGAGGTTCGCGAACGCCGTGACCCGGATCAGCGCGCCCTCGAGCTCGCGGATGTTGGTCTGGATCTTGGAGGCGATGAACTCGAGGACGTCCGGCGGCGCCGTGAGCCGGTCCATCGCGGCCTTCTTGCGCAGGATCGCGATGCGGGTCTCGAGGTCCGGCGGCTGCACGTCGGTGATGAGCCCCCACTCGAACCGGTTGCGCAGCCGGTCCTCCAGCGCCTCGAGCCGCTTCGGCGCGCGGTCGGAGGTCAGCACGATCTGCTTGTTGGCGTTGTGGAGGGTGTTGAACGTGTGGAAGAACTCCTCCTGGGTCTGCGTCTTGCCCTCGAGGAACTGGATGTCGTCGATCAGCAGGACGTCGACATCGCGGTAGCGCCGCTTGAACCGGTCCTGCCGGTCGTCGCGGATCGCGTTGATGAACTCGTTCGTGAACTCCTCGCTGGAGACGTAGCGCACCTTCGCGTTGCTGTAGAGGCTGCGGACGTAGTGGCCGATCGCGTGCAGGAGGTGGGTCTTGCCGAGGCCGGACTCCCCGTAGACGAGGAGCGGGTTGTACGCCTTGCCCGGTGCCTCCGCGACCGCGACCGCGGCGGCGTGGGGGAAGCGGTTCGACGAGCCGATGACGAAGGTCTCGAAGGTGTACTTGGGGTTGAGCCGCGTCTCCAGCGCGGACGGCCGGCGCTCGCCGCCGCCCCCGACCGGCTCGTGCGCCTCCACCGCGACCGCCGCCGCGGGCGGCTCGTAGGGCGCCTGCAAGTTTGTCGACAAAGAGACAGATCCATCTGTCGATTCGTCGATCTGCGGCGGTGCCTCGGACTCGAGCGCCGGGTTGACGGTCACCAGCATCCGGATCTCGCGACCGAAGCCCTCGGTCAGCGCGTCCTCGATGTGGTTGCGCAGCCGGCCCTCGAGCTGGTTGCGGGTGAAGTCGTTGGGCACGGCGATGATCGCCGTGTTCTCGTGGAGCGTCATCGGCACGCTCGGGCGCAGCCAGGCGCGCTGGTTGGGCTGGAGGTCCTCGACGATCTGCTGCCACGCCGTCCCGAGATCTACCTGCTGGTCGTCCACCCGGACCGCCTTCGCTTCCACCATGTCGTCGTGCGCGTGTGCTGCTCTGGAACCGGCCTCGCACGGACCACGCCACCGATGTGACCGGTGAGGCTTCCACAGAGTTGTCCACAAGCTGTGAACTGCCGGGCCCGATCCGTCGGATCGGAGCTCCCCGGCCGCTCAGGCTGGTGATCCTCCCAGCGTTTCCGCAGGTCAGAGACCGGTTCTGCTGGTCTGTGACCCGGATCACATGGCGTGCTGGACCCTGGTCGGACCGAGGTCGGGACGGACCGCGGAGACCCCGAACGTAACAACGGGTCGACGCGTGGAGCAAGACGTCATCCACAGGGCAGCCGCCGGGGGGGCCTCGTGGGTTTGACCCCCACTTCGCCCGCCGCGTACCGTTGGCCGGTCGCTCCCTGTCGACGGGTGCCGCATGTCCACGATCCGCCACATGGCGGCCGCGCGGACGGGCGGTGCCGGCCGAACGACCAGCACCGACGCCGTGTGGAGTGGACATCCCTCGAAACCTTCGGAGAAATAGCCGTGAGCAAGCGTACGTACCAGCCGAACAACCGTCGCCGTCACAAGGTGCACGGCTTCCGCCTGCGCATGCGGACCCGTGCCGGTCGCGCCATCCTGTCGAGCCGTCGCCGCAAGGGCCGCAAGAGCCTGGCCGTCTGACGGCCAGAGCCCACGGCACGGGCCGTGCTCTCCGCCGTCCACCGCCTCACCACCAGTGACGGCTTCCGCCGCACGGTGCGCCAGGGGCGACGCGCTGGTTCAGCGACCGTCGTGGTCCACCTGTGGGTGGATCCGGACGCCACGCCGGCACCTGTGCAGGTCGGGTTCACGGTCGGCAAGGCCGTCGGCAACGCCGCCACGCGCAACCGTGTGAAGAGACGACTCAGGCACCTGACCCGGGAGCACCTCGCTGCACTGGAGGAGCTCCCGGGTCGTGCTGCGCTCGTGGTCCGTGCCCTGCCGGCCGCGTCCAAGGCGTCGTACGCCTCCCTCGGCGCCGATCTCGCCCGTACGCTGAGCAGGGTGAGCCCGTCATGAAGCACCTCCTCATCGGCTTCATCCGCGCCTGGCGCTTCGCGATCAGCCCGCTCTACGGCCAGGTCTGCCGCTACCACCCCAGCTGCTCGGCGTACGCCCTCGAGGCCGTCACCGTGCACGGGTCGGTCCGCGGCACCTGGTTGGCCGTACGCCGTCTCGCCCGCTGCCACCCGTGGGCGGCCGGCGGGTACGACCCCGTCCCGCCCCGCACCGGGTCGGGCACCCCGTCTTCCACCACGTCCACCGCAACTCGAGGAGCTTGAGTGCTCGACTTCTTCGGCACCATCGGCAGCGCGATCATGGCGCCGCTCTACTACGTCATCTCCGCGGTGCTGGTGGGCTGGCACAAGCTGTTCGGGAGCATCTTCGGTCCCGCGACCGGCATCGCCTGGGTGTTGTCGATCATCGGGCTGACGCTCGTGATCCGCATGGCGCTGATCCCGCTCTTCGTGAAGCAGATCAAGTCCAGCCGCAACATGCAGCTCATCCAGCCCAAGGTCCGCGAGCTGCAGAAGAAGTACGGCCACGACCGGGAGCGTCTCGCCCAGGAGACGATGAAGCTCTACAAGGACTCGGGGACGAACCCGTTCGCGTCGTGCCTGCCGATCCTGCTGCAGATGCCGATCTTCCTGGCGCTGTTCCGCCTCATCGACCAGGCGGTGAAGAACCCGGACGACCCCAAGGGTCTGATGACCGTCACGCTCAACGAGCAGTTCCGTGACGCGACGTTCCTCGGCGCGAAGATCTCCGACACCTTCCTCAACACCGACGACATCGGCGTTCGGGTGCTGGCTGCGATCCTGGTGCTCGCCATGACGGCGACCACCTTCCTCACGCAGCGCCAGCTGATGAGCAAGAACATGCCGGCCGACGCCCTCTCCGGCCCCTACGCCCAGCAGCAGAAGATGCTGCTCTACATCCTCCCGGTCGTGTTCGCCGTCGGCGGCATCGCCTTCCCGATCGGCGTGCTCTTCTACTGGACCACCTCCAACCTCTGGACGATGGGCCAGCAGTTCTACGTCATCCGGAACAACCCCGCCCCCGGCACCCCTGCGGCCACGGCCAAGGAGGAGCGGGACCGGGCGAAGGCCGCCCGCAAGGGTCTGAAGACGCCTGCGCAGCTCGAGGAGGAGCGCCTCGCCGCCGAGGCGGAGGCCCGCCGTGCGGAGAAGTCGCAGAGCCGCCAGCAGCCGCAGCGCCAGAGCAAGTCCCAGCGCACCAAGAAGAAGCGCTGACCCGAACTCCCCAGACGACGCTCGCGAGGGTGTCGTCGTACCTGACCGAGAAGCAGGAGACACACGTGAGTGAGCAGTTGACCGACGGCGAGGCCGCCGCCGAGACGACCGAGGTGGACGAGCCGACCAGCGAGTCCACCGGCACCAGCCGTCCCTCCAAGGTGCAGCGCCTCGAGCACGAGGGCGACATCGCCGCCGACTACCTCGAGGAGCTCCTCGACATCGCGGACCTCGACGGCGACCTGGACATGGACGTCGAGGGTGACCGGGCCAGCGTGCAGATCGGCGGGGCAGACCTCAGCCAGCTCGTGGGGCGCAACGGTGAGGTGCTGGAGGCGCTCCAGGAGCTCACCCGCCTGGCGGTCTACCGCGAGACCGGTGAGCGGTCGCGGCTGATGCTCGACATCGACGGACACCGCGCGCAGCAGCGTGAGCGTCTGGTCGCCCTCGCCGAGACCTCGATCGCCGAGGTGAAGGAGTCCGGCGAGCCCGTGTCCCTGGAGCCCATGAGCGCGTTCGAGCGCAAGGTCGTCCACGACGCCGTGGCGGCCGCTGGCCTGACGTCGGAGTCCGAGGGCGCCGAGCCCAAGCGTCACGTGGTGATCCTCCCCGCGTGAGCGACGACGTTTCACGTGAAACACCCTCCGTGCCCTCGGCGGCGCGGAGGGTGTTCGCGTCCGAGCGGCTGCCGCTGGTGGTGCGCTACACCGAGCTGCTCGCCACCGAGGGAGTCGTGCGCGGCCTGATCGGTCCACGCGAGGCGCCGCGACTGTGGGAGCGCCATGTCCTGAACTCCGCGGTGCTGGGCGAGGCCGTGCCCGACTCGGTGTCGGTGTGCGACATCGGCACGGGCGCCGGGCTCCCCGGACTGGTGCTGGCCATCGCGCGCCCAGACCTGGCGGTGACGCTCGTCGAGCCGCTGCTGCGGCGTACGACGTTCCTCGACGAGGTCGTCGCCGAGCTCGGGCTGGGCAACGTGACCGTGGTCCGGGGTCGTGCCGAGGACCTGCACGGCGCGGCCACCTTCGACGTCGTGACGGCTCGCGCCGTCGCACCGCTGGAGCGGTTGCTCGGCTGGTCGATGCCGCTCGTCGCGCCGTCCGGTGCCACCGTGGCGATGAAGGGCCGGTCGATCCACGACGAGATCGAGGAGTCGCGGTCCTTCCTGGCCAGGTGGCGCTGCGGTGAGCCCGAGGTGTTCGAGGTGGGCGCCGGTCTGGTGGATCCCCCCACCACCGTGGTGCGGGTCCCCTGGGCGGACCCCGCCCGGATAGGTTGGCCCCTTGCCCGTGACCCCAAGCGACGCCCCGGGCGTCGGCGTACGGCCAAGCGAGAGGTGAGCTGAGTTGAGCCAGGGCCCCAGCGACGACATGGGTTGGCGCGGCGCGGGTGACGATCCGTACCCGTTTTCCACTGCTCCAGACCGGTCCCCTGAGCGGGACCATCCACAGGAATCGACTGTTTCTCCACAGGTCGGGGACAACGGCGGTGTTTCACGTGAAACGACCGTCGCCGAGGTTTCACGTGAAACACGACCCGCGTGGCAGGTCCGGACCGCGGGCGAGCTCGCCGGCCACGACAACGACTTCGCCGACCCGGGAACGCCGCTGGCGCAGGCTGCCCAGCACTCGGTGCTGGCGCGCACCGGAGGCCTGCGGCGCCAGGGCGTGCCGCGTCCGGACGCCACCCGCGTCCTCGTGGTCGCGAACCAGAAGGGCGGCGTCGGCAAGACCACGTCGACGGTCAACGTGGCGGCCGGGCTGGCCCAGCTGGGTCAGAAGGTGCTCGTCATCGACCTCGACCCGCAGGGCAACGCCTCGACGGCCCTCGGGATCGAGCACCACCGCGGCGTGCCGTCGACGTACGACATGCTCGTCGAGGGCGCACCCCTCGCGGACGTGATGACCGAGTGCACCGACCTCCCGGGACTGTGGGTCGTGCCGGCGACGATCGACCTTGCCGGCGCCGAGATCGAGCTCGTCAGCGTGGTGGCCCGCGAGCAGCGCCTCGACCGTGCGATCACCGGCCATCCCCTGGTCGGCAGCGCGACCGACGTGGGCGACGACCGCTTCGACTACGTCCTGGTCGACTGCCCGCCGTCGCTGGGGCTCCTCACCCTCAACGCGCTCGTCGCTGGTCGCGAGATGTTCATCCCCATCCAGGCCGAGTACTACGCGCTGGAAGGGCTCGGCATGCTGCTCGAGACGGTCGAGATGGTCCGCCAGCACCTCAACCCGCGGCTGACGATCTCCACCATCCTGCTCACGATGTACGACGCGCGCACCCGCCTCGCCGCAGGCGTGGCCGACGAGGTGCGTGGGCACTTCGGCGACCAGGTGCTCAAGACCGCGGTGCCGCGGTCGGTCCGCGTCTCGGAGGCGCCGTCCTACGGACAGACCGTGATGACCTACGATCCGGCGTCGGCGGGAGCGCTCTCCTACCTGGAGGCCGCCCGCGAGATCGCCAGCAAGGGAGCACCGGCATGAACGAGGTCAGCGCATGAGCAGCAACGCACCCCGCCGCGGACTGGGGCGAGGCCTCGGATCCCTCATCCCGACCACTCCCAGTCAGCCTCCCGCCCCGCCCGTCACCGCTCACCCGGCCCGGGCTCCCGGGCCCAACGGCCAGGGTCCGCAGAGCGGCGGCACGGCCGAGCCCGAGCCCGCGGTGGAGTCGCCCGTCCCGGGTGGCACCGTGGCGGGCGCCTACTTCGCGGAGCTGCCCATCGCGCAGGTCCGCCCCAACGCCCGGCAGCCGCGCCAGGTCTTCGAGGAGGAGGCGCTCGCCGAGCTCGTGCACTCCATCCAGGAGGTCGGCCTCCTGCAGCCCGTCGTCGTACGTCGCACGGGTGCGGACTCCTACGAGCTCATCATGGGCGAGCGCCGCTGGCGCGCCTCCCAGCAGGCCGGCCGGGACACGATCCCGGCGATCGTGCGCGAGACCGACGACGACGACATGCTCCGCGACGCGCTCCTGGAGAACCTCCACCGCTCGCAGCTCAACCCGCTCGAGGAGGCGGCGGCCTACGGTCAGCTGCTCGAGGACTTCGGCTGTACGCACGAGGAGCTCGCCCAGCGCATCGGCCGCTCGCGCCCACAGATCTCCAACACGCTGCGGCTGCTCAAGCTGTCCCCCGCGGTCCAGCGTCGTGTCGCCGCCGGCGTGCTGTCGGCCGGCCACGCCCGGGCCCTGCTCTCCGTCGAGGACGCCGGGCTGCAGGACAAGCTTGCCGCCAGGGTGACCGCCGAGGGCATCTCCGTGCGCGGACTCGAGGAGATCGTCTCCGTGGGTGCCGAGGAGGAGTCCGCCCCGCGCGTCCAGCGCCGCAAGCCGGTCGCGCCCGGGCTCACCGAGTTGGCCGATCGTCTCTCCGACCGGCTCGAGACCCGCGTCAAGGTCGACCTCGGCAAGGCCAAGGGCAAGATCACCGTGGAGTTCGCCAGCCTCGACGACCTGCGCCGGATCGTCGACATCATGGACCCCCGCAACCGCGACGACCGACCCATCTGACGTCCCGGGGCTACGTCATACGGATCGGCACCTATGGGTGCGGTTTCGTATGACGCAGCGTGAAGGTGGCGGTGTGCGTCATACGGATCGGCACCTATGGGTGCGGGTTCGGATGACGCAGCGTGAAGGTGGCGGTGTGCGTCATACGGATCGGCACTTATAGGCGCGGGTTCGTATGACGCAGCGTCGAGAGGATGAATGTCGACAAAGCAACAGATCGACCTGTCGACGAGTCCATCTGTCGATCTAGCGTTTTGTCTTCCGCGCCCGCTTCTCGGCGCGCTTGCGCGCCCGCTCGCGCTTCTCCTCGGCGTCGAGGCGGGCCGCCTCCTCGAGCGTGGGGGCGGTGCCGCCCATCGAGGCCGGCACCCACCACGCCCCCGGCGGCTGCTCGTCCGCGGGGTAGGAGGCGACGGTGTCGCGGAGCATCTGCGACATCTGGGCGTGCAGGCGGGCGGTGTCGCCGACCGGGTCGTCACCGGTCGGGTGCATCGGCTCGCCGACGGTGATGGCGATGGTCTTCCCGCGCGAGAAGTCGCGCGGGTGGTCCTTGGTCATCATCCGCTGCGTGCCCCACAGGATCACGGGCACGAGGGGTACGCCGGCCTCCGCCGCGAGGCGTACGGCACCGGTCTTGAACTCCTTGAGCTCCATGGCGCGCGAGATCGTCGCCTCGGGGAAGATGCCCACCGCCTCGCCCTGGCGCAGGAAGTCGACGGCCGTGTGGAAGCTCGCGATGCCCTCGCCCCGGTCCACCTCGATGTGGTGCAGCGAGCGCATCAGCGGACCGACCCACCGGTGGTCGAACAGCTCACGCTTCGCCATGAAGCGCACGAGCCGGCCCGAGGGGTTCGCCGCCAGGCCGCCGTAGATGAAGTCGACGTAGCCGATGTGGTTGTAGGCCAGGAGCACGCCGCCCTCCCGCGGGACGTGCTCGGTGCCGGTCATCCGGAAGCGCTGCCCGAGGACCCTGAAGGCCGCCTTGGCGGTGACGATGATCGGTGGGTAGGTCACATCGCGCATGGCGAGGAGCCTAGGGTCACCGGACTGGTGGCCGCGACCCTTCGTGATCAGCGTCGCGTGGCGAGGAAGTCGGCGATGCGCCCGATGGCCTCCTCGAGGACCGATGCCTCGGGCAGCGTGACGAGCCGGAAGTGGTCGGTGTGGGGCCAGTTGAAGCCGGTGCCGTGCGTGACCAGGATCTTCTTGGCCCGCAGGAGGTCGAGGACGAGCTCCTGGTCGTCGTCAACGGGGTAGACCGCGGGATCGAGCCGCGGGAAGCAGTAGAGGGCGCCGCGCGGCTTGACGTTGCTGACGCCGGGGATCTCGTTCAGGAGGCGGTGGGCGAGCATCGACTGCTCGTAGAAGCGACCACCGGGGCCGATGAGCTCCTCGATGGACTGGTAGCCGCCCAGGGCGGTCTGGATGGCGTGCTGCGCCGGCACGTTGGCGCACATCCGCATGTTGGCGATCAGCGTCAGGCCCTCGAGGAAGTCGGTCGCGATCTCCTTGGGGCCGGAGATCATCACCCAGCCGGCGCGGTAGCCGCACACGCGGTAGGCCTTCGACAACCCGGAGAAGGTCAGGCACAGCACGTCGTTGCCGGCGTACGTCGCCGCGTGGTGGTGCTGGGCGTCCTCGAACAGGATCTTCTCGTAGATCTCGTCCGCCATGACGACGAGGTGGTGGCGCCGGGCGATGTCGACCAGCGCCTTCACGGTCTCCTTGCTGTAGACGGCACCCGTGGGGTTGTTGGGGTTGATGATGACGATGGCGTGCGTGTTCTCGGTGATCTTCGACTCGATGTCGGCGAGGTCGGGGTTCCAGTCCGACTCCTCGTCGCACCGGTAGTGCACCGGGATCCCGCCCGCGAGCGTCACCGCACCCGTCCAGAGCGGGTAGTCGGGCGCGGGGACCAGGATCTCGTTGCCGTCGTCGACGAAGGCCTGCAGCACCATGGAGATCAGCTCGGAGACGCCGTTGCCGATGAAGACGTCCTCGACGCCGACGTCGCGCAGGCCCCGCGACTGGTAGTAGTGCATGACCGCGGTGCGCGCGGACCAGATGCCCTGGCTGTCGGCGTACCCCTGCGACTGCGGCAGGTGGTGGATCATGTCGGCGAGGATCTGCTCGGGGGCCTCGAACCCGAACGGCGCGGTGTTGCCGATGTTGAGCTTGAGGATCCGGTGGCCCTCGGCCTCGAGCCGCTGCGCCTCGACCAGGATCGGTCCGCGGACGTCGTAGCGGACACCTTGCAGCTTCTTGCTCTGTCGGATCTGGCGCACGCTCCATCCTCTCAGGAGCCGTCCGGCGCTAGCATCGGGAGCGTGTCCCGCAAGACCGCGCGCCTGACGGTCGACCACCTCGCGGAGCTGGCCGACCCGGTGCGATCGTGCCTGTTCTGGGAGCTCTCGCCCGTCGACCGGGCCCGGCTCGACCACGACGAGCGGATCGCGGAGAAGGAGCGCTGGCTCTCGACGGTCCTGCGCGACTGGGGCTCGTGCGGCCGGGTCGTGCGCCTCGACGGCCGCACCGTCGGCCACATCGTCTACGCCCCGGCGGCGCGGCTGCCGGGTGCGGCGACCCTGCCGACGGCACCGGGCTCGCCCGACGCGATCATCGCCGCGACCGCGTGGGTCGAGCCCGGCCTGCGCCGAGGTGGCCTCGGCCGGCTGCTGGTGCAGGCGATGGCCGCGGACCTGGTCGAGCGCGGGCACACCGCGATCGAGGCGTACGGCGACACGCGCGGCACGACGGTCGGGTGCGTGCTGCCGGCGGAGTTCCTCGGCAGCGTGGGCTTCAAGACCCAGCGGGCGCACCCCACGACCCCGCGCATGCGGATGGAGCTGCGCACCGCGCTGAGCTGGAAGGACGAGGTCGAGCTCGCCCTGGAGAAGGTGTGGGGAGCCGTGCGCCCCACGAAGAAGGCGACCCGCCCGATCGGATCGGTGCGGGTCGCCTCGCGCGACTAGCTGGTCACGTCAGATGATGCCGTCGAGCTCCTTGAGGAGCGCGGCCTTCGGCTTGGCCCCGACGATGGACTTCACGACCTCGCCACCCTGGTAGACGTTGATCGTCGGGATGCCGGTGACGCGGTAGGACGAGGGGGTCACGGGGTTCTCGTCGACGTTCATCTTGAGGAACGTGAGCTTGTCGCCGTGCTCGGCGTTGAGCTCGTCGAGGATCGGGGCGACCTGGCGGCACGGACCGCACCACTCCGCCCAGAAGTCCACCAGGACGGGCTTGTCGGACTTGAGGACCTGCGCCTCGAACTCGGCGTCGGTCACGGCGGCGATGTTGGCCACGGAAGTGCCCCTTTCAGGAGGTCTGTGTTGTCGTGCGGCGATGTCTACTGAACACCACGCCACCGACAGATGTTCCCGGCGGCGCGGCGGGTGGCGGGGGTCAGGCGCCCGCGGTCTGGACCTGCTCCTCGATGGCCTCGACGGTCGCCGCGGCGTCCCCGGCGGTGGAGGCCTCGTGGTCGAGGGCGGCGATGAAGCGCTCCGCGTCGAGCGCGGCGGCGCAGCCGGTGCCGGCGGCCGTGATGGCCTGGCGGTAGTGGTGGTCGACGAGGTCGCCCGCCGCGAAGACGCCGGGCAGGTTGGTCTTCGTCGAGGGGTGGTCGACGAGCACGTAGCCGTCGTCGTCGAGGTCGACCTGACCGGTCAGCAGCTCGGAGCGGGGGTCGTGCCCGATGGCGATGAAGAGGCCGGTGACGGGGAGGTCGCGCTGCTCGCCGGTCCGGGTGTCGCGCAGCGTGATCGACTCGAGCTTGTCGGCGCCGTTGATCTCGGCGACCTCGGAGTTCCACACCATCTCGAGCTTCGGGTCGGCGAAGGCACGCTCCTGCATGATCTTGGAGGCGCGCAGCTCGTCGCGGCGGTGGATCAGGTAGACCTTGGAGGCGAAGCGGGTGAGGAAGGTGGCCTCCTCGACGGCGGAGTCCCCGCCACCGACGACCGCGATGGCCTGCTCGCGGAAGAAGAAGCCGTCACACGTGGCACACCAGGAGACGCCGCGGCCGGAGAGCTCGTCCTCGCGCGGGAGGCCGAGCTTGCGGTAGCCCGAGCCGGTGGCGAGGATCACCGAGCGCGCGGTGTAGGTGTCGGTGGCGGTCTTGACGACCTTCACGTCACCGGTGAGGTCCACCTCGACGACGTCGTCGGCGACCAGCTCGGCGCCGAAGCGCTCGGCCTGGGCGCGCATCTCGTCCATCAGGGCGGGGCCCATGATGCCGTCGCGGAAGCCGGGGAAGTTCTCCACCTCGGTGGTGTTCATCAGCGCACCGCCGGCGGTGACCGAGCCCTCGAAGACGAGCGGGTTGAGCGAGGCACGAGCCGCGTAGACGGCGGCCGTGTAGCCCGTGGGCCCCGAGCCGATGATGATGACGTTGCGGGTCTCGGTGCTGGTGCTCATGTGTGGTCAGTGACTCCTGCTGGCTCAGAAACGGGCTGGTGCGGTACGTCGTCCTCAACCGATCGTAGGCGACCGTTGTTCCGCACCGTTCCCGCGCGGTCAGGGCGCGGGCAGCGTGATCGTACGCACAGGGTCGGCCTGGCCGCAGACGTAGAGCTCGACGCGCTGGAGCTCCCCGACCGGTCGCCGGAACACCACCAGGCCAGGCTGGCCGTCCAGCTCCGCGGCCACCAGCTCGGCGGTCCGGGCCGCGCGAGGGAGGTCGCAGCGACCGAGCGCGTCGAGCGAGGCGAGCTGCTCGCGCCGGCTGGAGCCGTCCGCGCGCAGGGCGAGGACCTGGTCGTCGAGGTCGGCGTCCACGGTGGACAGGGCCGGAACGCCCGCGAACGGGGTGCTGGGAGAGCTCTTCAGCGACTCCGGCGCCGGCTCGGACGCAGTACCGGAGTCACCTCCCTCCTCCGTGCTCGAGTCGGCGCCGGCGCCGCCCGCCTCGGGTGGCTCGGCGAGGGAGGAGTCGGACGCGGACCCGGCGCTCGAGCTGCTGGAGTCGTCGCCGCCGTCGCGGGGGAGGACCTGGCCGATCGCGACCCCGGCGACCACGACGGAGGCGGCGGCCAGCAGGCCCATGCTCGCGATGCGGCGACGTCGGGAGCCGAGGTCGACGACGCGTCCCGGCGAGCGGTCGTCGTGCGCGGCCGCGGGCTCGCCGACGCCGGCGGACGCTCGCTCGGCCACGAGGGAGGCGAGGGTGTCGTCGAGGCGGGCGACGACCTCGGGGGGCGGCGGCCCGTCGTGGCGGGCGTCCGCGAGCAGGCGGCGTACGGCCTCCTGCTCGGGCGGCATCCCGGAGGACTCGGTCATCGGTGGTCACCTCCTCGGTGGCGGGCGGGGGACGGGGTGGCGGGTCGCTCAGGGCGCGGGCGGACCCCGCGGACGTCCGGTGGGTTGGACGGGGCCCTCGGGGGGCGGGTTCCCGTGAGGCGGGTCACCGGCGGGGTGGTGGAGGTCGGCGAGCAGCGCGGCGAGCCTGGTGCGACCGCGCGAGCAGCGCGACTTCACGGTGCCCTCGGCGCAGCCCAGCATCTCGGCCACCTCGGCGACGGGGTAGCCCTCCATGTCGACGAGCACGAGCGCCGCCCGCTGCTCGGCGGGCAGCGTGGCGAGGGCGTCGAGCACCCGTCGGCGTCGCTCGGCATCCTCCGCGACCGCCTCCGGCTGGTCGTCGTGCACGGCGGTCGCGACCACGGTGCCGCGGTCCTCGACGTCGTCGGGCATGGGCTCGAGGCGGCGGATCTTCGCCGCCCGGAGCCGGTCGAGGCAGGCGTTCACCACGACCCGGTGCAGCCAGGTCGTGACGGCGGCGTCACCGCGGAAGGATCCCGCCCGTCGGAAGGCGGCGATCATGCCGTCCTGGAGGCCGTCGGCGGCGTCCTCGGGGTTGCCCATCGTGCGGAGCGCGACCGCCCACAGCCGGTCGCGGTGCCGGGCGAAGAGCACACCGAAGGCGTCGGTGTCGCCGTCGACGTGGGCCTGGAGGAGGACCTTGTCAGACCGTTCGTCGCCTGTCGGGCCGGAGCTCACCCGGGGTCCCCGAGGCGTTGTCCGACGCAGGAGCGCAGCGGAGGAGACGAAGAACGTCGTGGGGTGGTCATCCCAGCACCTGCACGTCGGTGATCGTGCCGCGGTAGCCGTCGCTCACCTGCGGCAGCAGGGTCAGCCAGACGGTGACGTACTGCCCCGACACCGGCTCGGTGAGGTCGATCGTCAGCTCACCGTCGCCCGACGCGGTCCCGACGGGGGTCAGCCCGGCCACGCCCGTCGGGCGCTCGGAGGTGACGTACGCCGCCAGGGAGGTCTGTCCACCCGAGGTGGTGACGCGCACCTGCCGCACGGCCCTGGTCGAGCCGAGGTCGATGACGAGACCGACGCCGGTCTTGAGCCCGGCGGGCCCGAAGTTCTGCTGGTAGGTCGAGGTGGACCACGAGGTCGCGGGGTCGCCGTCGAGGACGTTGGGCACCGAGTCCGGGTTCTCCTCCTGCGGAGGCGCTCCCTGGGGGTCGAAGTCGTCGGCGGCCAGGTCGGTGAACGGGGTGGGTGCGGCGACGCTCGGCGTGGTCGTGGTGGTGGGCTCGTCGCTGGAGCCGGGCGTCGGCGGCTTCAGGCCGAGCTGGTAGGCCGCGACCGCCGCCACGCCGACGAGCAGGCAGATCCCCACGATCATCGCCAGCCGGATCCAGCTGCGTCCGGGCACCTGGTCGCCGGTGTCGTCGAACCCGTCGCCGGTGTCCCACCGGTCCGCGGACCAGGAGCCGGAGGACCACGACCCGGTGTCGCGACCCCCGGGGCGCACGCCCGAGTCGCGGTGGGGGTCGACCCCGGAGTCCTGGCTGGAGTCCCAGGGCCAGTACGCCGGGTTGGTGGCGCGGCTGCCCGGGCGGGGACGGCGTACGGGCTCGCCCTCCGGCGGGTCGGGCGCGAACAGCGGCTTGGGCGCGGGGGCGGCGAGCGGCGGCGGCGGTGCGGGCTTGTCGGCGCGCTTGCGGAGCCAGTCGACCTCGTCGTCGTCGTGGAAGACCGGCATCCCGGCCTGCGTGGGCAGGTCGGTGCTCGACGGGGGCGGGTCGGCAGCGGGCGGGGGCTCCTCGGCGGCGACCTGGGTCGTGACATCCGGCTGCAGAGCGGGGTCCGGCTCAGGCTCCCCGGCCGGCTCGGGCACGGGCTCGGCGTGGGGTGCGAGGTCTGCGGCCGGCGCGACCGGCACGACCGTGGTCGGGGCGGCGGCCGACGTCGGCGGCGGGGTGGAGAGCGACGAGGGGGGCGGTGGGGTGGACCGCCCGCCGGGCACCGCCACGTGGGTGCCGGTCATCTCGCCGACGTGCTCGAGGAGGAGGTCGCGGATGCTGCGCGCGGTCGGGTGCGGCCGGTCGGACTCCCGCTGCGGGTTGAGCACCTGGTCGCACAGCGCGTCGAGCACGCGCGGGATGCCGGCCCGCACGCGGCGCGGGCGCAGCACCTCGCCGTGCACCTCGGGCGCGGGCGGGAGCGACGACGGCGAGACCCCGGCCCACTTGCCGGTGAGCGCGCAGTAGAGGAGGCCGGCCAGGTCGATCTCGTCGACGTTGACCCGCCCGGCGGGCAGGCCGCGGAGGGCCGCCTCGACCCCGAAGCCGATGATCCGCACCTGGCCGTGCTGGTCGATGAGCACGTGCTCGGGCGTCAGGCAGCCGTGGGCGAGGCCGGCGTCGTGGGCGCCGACGAGGCTGTCGGCGACCTCCGCCACGAGCCAGGCCGCGCGGCGGGGAGCGATCGGCCCCTCGCGGGTGAGCAGGATGTCGAGGGAGTCGCCCTGGCCCCACTCGTTGACCACGAAGCAGCGGCCGTCTGAGGCCTCGGCGTCGAGCACGCGCAGCAGCCGGCGGTCGATGACCGGACCCGTGCGGCGCGCCGCCTCGAGGAGCGGCTGGGCGCGCGCGTCGTCCTCGGCGAGGACGTGCACGGCCACGGGCCGGTGGAGGACGAGGTCGTGCGCGCGCCAGAACCGGCCGGCCCCGGACTCGGCGAGCAGGTCGTCGAGGCGGTAGCGCCCGGCGAGCACGTCACCGGCCTGCATCGACATCGGCACCACTCACCCCACCTCCCTCTCGCGTCCCGCTGCTGGGCCCACTCTAAGGAGTCTCACCCGCGCCGCAGCCGCGCCGCGACGGTGTCGACCAGGCTCGTGACCTCCCGCACCCGCAGGAGGCGGGCGCCGGCGACGACGACGAGCATGCCGGCCGCCGCGCTCAGGCCGCCGCGCAGCAGCGACGGGAACGGGCCGGGGTACTCGCCCAGGCCGGCGAGCGCGCGCTCTACCCCCCAGGCGACGGCGGCGGTCATGGCGAGCACGATCGCCATCCGGACGAGGAACCGGACCAGCTGCCGGGTCTCGAGCCCGCCGACCGTGCGCCGCAGGAGGACGTAGCTCACCACCGCGCCCACGGCGTACGACGCCAAGTAGGCCACGACGAGCATCGGGGCCGTGTCCTGCGGAGGCCGGGACGGGACCAGCAGGGTCGCGACGACGACGTTGGTGGCCGACACCACGACCTGGATGAAGAAGACGAGACGCGTCATCTCCATGGCGTAGAAGCCGCGGAGCATGAAGTAGTGGACGGTGAAGAACACCAGCGCGGGTCCGAAGACCGCCAGCGTCGGGGCGAAGGCGGCCGCCTCCTCCGGGTTGTCCCAGCCGAAGGCGAAGCCGGCCACGTCTCCCGCCGTGATCGGCAGCAGCACCGCGAACGGCAGCACCAGGGCGAGCGCCGTGCGGAGCGTGGAGGCGACGGTGCGGCCCAGCTCGGGCAGGCGGTCCTCGTGGGCGTACAGCGAGAGCTGCGGCAGGATCGCGGTCGCCAGGGAGACGGTGACGATGGCGTGCGGCACCATCATGATCAGCAGGCTGTTGGCGTAGACGAGGTAGCCGGTGCCGTCGCCGCCGTCGACCGTGCCGCCCGAGGCGAGCTTGACCACGACGAGGTACGCCGCCTGCGTGACGACGACGAAGAGCACGGTCCAGATCCCCAGCGACAGCGTCTTGCGCAGCTCGGGGTCGCGGAAGTCGAAACGGGGCCGGTAGACGAAGCCCGAGGCGCGCAGGTAGGGCAGCAGCACCACGAACTGCGCCACGATCCCCAGCGTCGAGCCGAGGCCGAGGAGCGCCTCCTGGCCGGTGCTCAGCGCCTCCGACCGGGCCGCGCCGTCACCGGTCGGGCCGAAGAGGACGAGGTAGGTGCCCAGCATCAGGATCGACAGCAGGTTGTTGGCGATCGGCGCCCACATCATCGGGCCGAAGCGGCCGCGGGCGTTGAGCACCTGCCCGACCAGGACGTACATGCCGTAGAAGAAGACCTGCGGCAAGCACCAGCGGGTCAGGGTGACGATCGACTCGAGCTGGGTGACCCGGTCGGGGTCGAGGTAGCGCTGGTCGAGGTAGAGGCGCAGCAGCAGCGGTGCGGCGACGACGAGCAGGATCGTCACCGCGCCCAGGAAGAGCGCCGACAGGGTGATCACCCGGCTGGCGTAGGCGTCGCCGCCGTCGGGGTCCTCCTTGATCCGCCGCACCAGCTGCGGCACCAGCACCGCGTTGAAGATGCCGCCGGCCAGCAGGATGTAGACCATGTTGGGCAGCGTGTTCGCGATCGCGAAGAGGTCGCCGCGCAGGCCGGAGCCGAGCGCGACCACCAGCAGCGCGGCGCGCACGTAGCCCGACGCCCGCGACAGGACGGTGCCCGCCGCCATCACCGCCGACGAGGCCAGGACCTTCTGGTCGGTCACGATCGGTCCACCACCGGGGTGCCGGGAGCGGGCTCGGGGACGGCTGGCGTGGCGCCGTCCTGCTCGGGCGAGGGTTCGGGCTCGGGTTCGGGCTCGCGGTCGGCGGCGGCGAGCTCGGCGCGCCGCGCCCTGATCTGGCCCGGCAAGCGGTAGCCGATCATCCCGAACAGCACGAGCGCACCCAGCACCATGACGATCCAGATGAGCGCACTCACCCGGGCGGCGCGGATCGGCAGCGAGTCCGCGGAGCCGAGCGGCACGCCGTCGAGGCTGGTCACCGCGAGGCGGACGTTGTGCACGCCCGCCCGGCTGGTGGTGGCCTCGAAGCGCACGACGCTGCGCGCGCCGGGACCGAGACGGCGTACGCCGCCGCCGCTGAGCGTCAGCTCGCCGTCGGTGCGCACCTGCACCCGCACCTCCACCGGCTGGTCGAGGCCGTTGACGAGGGTCACGCCGAGCGGGCCGGAGTCACTGGACAGGGTGACCGCGGGCGGCGCCTCGATCTCGATCCTGCCGAGGTCGGCGCGCAGGGCCGTCTCGACCCGTTCGGCCGCGGCGACGCCCAGCCGGGGTCGCTCGCGGTGCTGCTCCGAGAGGGTGACCAGCAGCTCGTCGCGCGTCTGCGCCTCGATGGTCGTCACCGGGATGAGCACCTGCTCCAGCAGCGTGGCGGCCTCGGCGGCCCGGTTGACGGCCGAGAAGGCCTCGGGACCGAGCTCCTCAGCGATGTCGTCCTCGGTGTAGGTCAGGTTCGCGGCCGGGACGCCCTTGGGGGTGCGGGACGCGACCTCGCCGAAGGGGACCAGGTCGAGCCAGGACTGCTCGAGGTCGGTGAAGAACGACGCCGCGTCCTCGCCGCGCCAGACCGTGGGGAGCGTGACGACCAGCGGCGCGGTGTCGTCCGCCTCGAGGCGCAGGGCCGCCTCGCTGAGCAACCGCTGCCGCAGGGCGAGCGGGTCGTTCGAGGCGGTGGGGCCGGGCCCGCCCGACTCCGCGCCGGTGCTCGTGACGACGATCTCGTGCCCCAGCAGCTTGACGACCGACGTCGGGCTGGTCGGCGGGATGGCGAAGGCGGCGGTGTCCCCCAGCAGGATCGTCGTGCCCTGCGGCACCGCGGTGATGGCCTCGGGGCTGAGCACGTCGTTCTCGGGCGCGACGGTGGGCTGGGAGGGCAGCGTCAGGGCGGCCATCACCTCGGCGCCGCGCGCGACCGCCTGGTCGAAGCGGGGGCGGTCGTTGCGGATCGCCGCGGAGACGTCGATGTCGCCGTAGGGCAGCGTCAGGACCGGGGTCGCGCCCACGAGGAGCTTGAAGCGCTCCAGCCACGCGGACGCGGCGGCGGCCAGCTGGGCCTCCTCCTCCGTCGGCGCGTCCGTGGCAGCCGGCTGCGTCGGGGTCAGCGTCTCGGCCGGCGTGGGCGTCTCCTCCGCGTCCTCGCCGCCCTCGGGTGGCTCGACCGGCGCGGGCTCCTGGCCGGGGACGTTGGGGTCGGGGCTGAGGTTGCGCGGGGGGTTGCCCTGCGAGAGGCGGATCAACGCGTGGAGCACGGCAGGGTCGACCAGCCAGCTGTACGGCGCCGAGCCGGCCGAGTCGGCCATGTCGAGCACGCCGTCGAGGCTGCCCCCCTCGGCGAGCCGGCGCGCCCAGCGCTCGGTCCCGGCCACGGAGCCGTCGTCGGCGAACCACACGCGGCTGCGGATGGGGAGGATGACCGACGCCTCCCGTGGCTGCGCGCCCCCGGACGCCACCCGCGGGATGAAGGTGCGCGCGCGGCCGTCGGCGACCAGGTCGCGCGGCACCGAGCTGTCGCCGAGCGCGTGGATGCCGATCCAGTACACGCCCGGCTCCCCCGAGGTGGCCAGGAGCTCGACGGGCACGGAGTCGTCGAACGTGGCGGACGCACCCGGCGCCAGCTCGTCGATCGTGTCGAAGGTGCCCGGCACGGTCACCCGCTCGCCGACGAAGGTGGTGGGGTCGACCGTGGCGGCCTGCGAGAGCGTGAGCGGGTCGCGGATGGGTGTCTCGGAGGAGAAGGCGTGCAGGTTGACCCGCGTGAACGTCTCGTCGCTGACGTTGGTGACCGTGCCGCCGATCTCCACCTCACCGGTCTCCGGCAGGACGGGGCTGATCGTGTCGATGTGGACGAGGAGCGGGTCGTCCTCCTTGGCGGGGGCCGGCGTCGGGGCGGCCGCACCGGGCGCCGCGAGGCCCGCGCAGGCGACGCCAGCCGTCAGGAGCCCCGCCAGGGCAGCACGGAACGACGACGGGCGGGGCACGGACCGATGCTAGTTGTTCGGCGCCAACGGACCGGCACGTAGACTGGCTCGTCGTGTCCGACGCCGCACTGCAACCTCTCACGATCGTCGAGATCCAGCGCCGGGTCGGCGAGGAGCTGGACCGCATCGGGTCGGTCATCGACGAGCTCGGCGCCCTGTTCACGGCCGCCGGCGAGGAGCTGGCGCTGGTCGGCGGCCCGGTCCGCGACGCGATGATCGGCCGGCTGCAGAACGACCTCGACTTCACCACGTCCGCCCACCCCGACGTCACCGAGCGCCTGGTCTCCGACTGGGCGGACGCCGTGTGGGACATGGGTCGCGACTTCGGCACGATCGGCTGCCGCAAGGGACCGTGGCAGGTCGAGATCACGACCTACCGCTCGGAGAGCTACGACCCCTCCTCGCGCAAGCCCGACGTCGACTTCGGCGACTCGCTCGAGGGCGACCTGGGCCGCCGGGACTTCAGCGTGAACTCGATGGCGGTGCGGGTGCCGGGCCGTGAGTTCGTCGACCCGTTCGGCGGGATCATCGACCTGGCCGAGCGGGTGCTGCGCACCCCCGGCGCCCCAGAGGACTCCTTCTCCGACGACCCGCTGCGGATGATGCGCGCCGCCCGATTCTCCGCCCAGCTCGGGTTCACCGTCGCCCCCGAGGTCGTCGCGGCGATGACCGCGATGGCCGCGCGGATCGAGATCATCTCGGCCGAGCGGGTCCGCGACGAGCTCGTCAAGCTGGTGTGCGCGCCCCACCCGCGCCTGGGGCTCACCCTGCTCGTCGAGACCGGCCTGGCGTCGTACGTCCTGCCCGAGCTGCCCGCCCTCGCCCTCGAGCGCGACGAGCACCACCGCCACAAGGACGTCTACGAGCACACGCTCACCGTCCTCGAGCAGTCGATCGACCTCGAGCACCGGCTGGGCGGCGGCCCCGACTTCGTCGCGCGCTTCGCGGCGCTCATGCACGACGTCGGCAAGCCGAGGACCCGGCGCTTCGAGAGCGGCGGCGTCGTGACCTTCCACCACCACGACGTCGTCGGCGCCAAGCTGACCCGCAAGCGGATGAAGGCGCTGCGGTTCTCCAACCACGACATCGAGGCCGTCTCGCGGCTCGTCGAGCTGCACCTGCGCTTCCACGGCTACGGGTCGGGGGAGTGGACCGACAGCGCCGTACGCCGCTACGTCCGCGACGCCGGCGACCAGCTCGAGCGGCTGCACATCCTCACGCGCGCGGACTGCACCACCCGCAACCAGCGCAAGGCCGACCGCCTGCGCCGGACGTACGACTCGCTCGAGGAGCGGATCGCCCGGCTCTCGGAGGAGGAGGAGCTGGCCGCCATCCGGCCCGACCTCGACGGCAACCAGATCATGCAGGTCCTCGACATCGGCCCCGGCCGCGAGGTCGGCCAGGCCTACGCCTTCCTCCTCGAGCTCCGGATGGACGAGGGTCCGCAGACCCCCGAGCAGGCCGAGGCCGCCCTCCGAGCATGGTGGGCTGCCCGCTCCGGAGACTGACCCGTCGGGTGCGACCGGCACGGTGCAGGCAGTGGGTGGCCTGACGCCGAACGGCCCCCGTCCGGTCGTGGACGGGGGCCGTTCGTGGTCGTGCGTGCGGTGTCGGCGCTCGGCGGGCGGGCGCCGCCTTACGTCACTCGCCCTTGATGAACTTCTCGAGCTCGGCGCGACCGATCTCGTCGGCCATCTGCACCGGCGGGGACTTCATCAGGTAGGCCGAGGCCGGGAGGATCGGGCCGCCGATGCCTCGGTCCTTGGCGATCTTCGCCGCGCGGACCGCGTCGATGATGATGCCGGCCGAGTTGGGGGAGTCCCAGACCTCGAGCTTGTACTCCAGGTTGAGCGGGGCGTCGCCGAAGGCACGACCCTCGAGGCGGACGTAGGCCCACTTGCGGTCGTCGAGCCACGCCACGTAGTCGGAGGGACCGATGTGGACATTCTTGCTGTCGATCTTGTCGGCGAGCTCGCCCGTGAGGTTGGACGTCACGGCCTGGGTCTTGGAGACCTTCTTGGACTCCAGGCGCTCACGCTCGAGCATGTTCTTGAAGTCCATGTTGCCGCCGACGTTGAGCTGGTAGGTGCGGTCCAGCGCGACGCCGCGGTCCTCGAACAGCTTGGCCATCACGCGGTGGGTGATGGTGGCGCCGACCTGGCTCTTGATGTCGTCACCGACGATCGGGACGCCGGCGTCCTCGAACTTCTTGGCCCACTCGGGGTCGGAGGCGATGAAGACGGGGAGGGCGTTGACGAAGGCCACGCCGGCGTCGATCGCGCACTGGGCGTAGAACTTGTCGGCCTCCTCCGAGCCCACCGGGAGGTAGGACACGAGGACGTCGACCTCGGCGTCCTTGAGCGCCTGGACGACGTCGACCGGCTCGGCCGCCGACTCCTCGATCGTCTGGCGGTAGTACTTGCCGAGGCCGTCGAGCGTCGGGCCCCGCTTGACCTCGACGCCCAGGGTCGGGACGTCGGTGATCTTGATGGTGTTGTTCTCGGATGCGTTGATGGCCTCCGACAGGTCCTTGCCGACCTTCTTGTCGTCGACGTCGAAGGCGACCACGAACTCCACGTCCTTGACGTGGTAGTCACCGAACACGACGTGCATGAGCCCCGGGACGGTCCCTGCGGGGTCCGCGTCCTTGTAGTACTCGACGCCCTGGATGAGGGACGTGGCGCAGTTGCCCACTCCCACGATCCCTACTCGTACCGAACCCATGGGGCTCTCCTTATCTGTGCTGGGTCTTCTCGCTGCTGGACGGTGGTGCTGGTCAGATCGGGTGCTCGGTGCCGGTGCGGTCGGCGGGCCGGTCGGCAGCGCCGGCATGCTCGTCGCCACGTTCGGCCCGGATGAGGTCGGAGAGCCAGCGGACCTCGCGCTCCACCGACTCGACGCCGTGGCGCTGGAGCTCCCCGGCGTAGCGGTCGACCTCGGCCTGGGTGCGGGCCAGCTCGGCCTGGACCCGGGCCAGCCGCTCCTGGAGGCGCGAGCGGCGCCCCTCCAGGACCCGCAGGCGGATCTCCATGTCGGTGGAGGAGAAGAACGCGAACCGGATGTCGAAGTTGTCGTCCTCCCACGCGGTGGGGCCGACCTCCGACATCAGGCGCTGGAACTGCTCGTTGCCGGCCGGCGTGACCTCGTAGACGATGCGCGGCCGGCGGCTCGTCGGCGTGGTGGTGGCGCTGACCTCGGTGATGAGGTTGGCGCGCAGCATCTTCTTCAGGGCGGGGTAGAGCGAGCCGTAGGACAGCACCCGACCCCATCCGAGCATCAGGTTGAGCCGCTTGCGCAGCTCGTAGCCGTGCATGGGTCCCTCGTGCAGCAGCCCGAGGACTGCGAGCTCGATGGTGTCTCCACGGCGTGCCATGTGACCTATCGTACTGATATATCCGTCCACGACGAATCGGGGTTGTCGCACCCCTCCCCGTAACCTGTTCCCCCGTGAGTGCTAAGAAGCGGCGGGCCGACGGCAAGGCCCAGACCCGGCGGCCGGTGAAGCGGCGCACGGGCAAGCAGCGGGCGGCCAGCATCGCCAAGATCCTGGCGGTCGTCGCCGTCGTGGGTGCGCTGGTGCTCGGCGGGGTCGTCGTCGTCCTCTACCAGGCGATCAGCATCCCGGAGCCCAACGAGGACTTCGAGGCACAGACCACCTTCGTCTACTACCGCGACGGCGAGCAGCAGCTCGGCACCTACTACGAGGACCAGAACCGGGTCTCCATCCCGCTGGCCCAGATGCCCGAGACCATGCAGGACGCGGTGGTCGCCGCGGAGAACCAGACCTTCTGGACCGACAAGGGCCTCGACCCCAAGGGCATCCTCCGCGCCCTCTTCTCCAACGCCCGCGGCAACGCGCGCCAAGGTGCGTCGACGATCACCCAGCAGTACGTCAAGATCCTCTACCTGACCAGCGAGCAGAGCTACAAGCGCAAGATCCGCGAGGCGGTCGTGTCGCTGAAGATCCAGCAGGAGCTGAGCAAGGAAGAGGTGCTCGAGGGCTACCTCAACACCATCTACTTCGGTCGCGGCGCGTACGGCATCGAGGCTGCCTCCGAGGCCTACTTCGACCACCCGGCCAAGGACCTCAACCTGCGCGAGTCCGCGGTGCTCGCCACCGTGCTCAACAACCCCTCGAAGTACGACCCGGCCAACGGCAAGGACGCCAAGGACGACCTGAAGGGTCGCTACGCCTACGTGCTCGACAGCATGGCCGAGATGGAGACCATCACCCCCGAGCAGCGCGACAAGGCGCTGAAGAAGCTACCGAAGTTCCCCAAGATCGCGGCGCAGAGCCAGTTCGGCGGCCAGCGCGGCCACATGCTCGCGCTCGTCAAGCAGGAGCTGCTCGCCAAGGGCATCGCCTCGGAGGAGGAGATCGACGGCGGTGGCCTGCGCATCACCACCACCTTCGACCCGCAGGTGATGAGCGACGTCGAGGAGGCCGTCGAGGAGCAGCGCCCCGACGCCGGCATGCCCGGTCCGGCCGGCAACAAGGACCTCCACATCGGCGCCGCGACGGTCGACACGAAGACGGGCGACCTGCTCGGCTTCTACGGCGGCCAGGACTACCTCGAGTCGCAGATCAACTGGGCCGTCGCCGGCGGCATGGCGGGCTCGACGATGAAGGCGGCCACCGACGTCGCCGCGATCCGCGACGGCTTCTCGCTCAACGACACCTTCGAGGGCAACAGCCCCATCGACATCGCCGGCACCGAGTTCGAGAACCAGGGCGACACCGACTACGGGTCGGCCGTCTCGATGATCACCGCCACCGAGAACTCCATCAACACCGCGTTCGTGGACATGGTCGACTCGATGGACGACGGTCCGCAGAAGGTCATCCAGGCCGCGGAGGACATGGGCATCCCGGGCAGCGGCGGTGCGAAGTGGGGCATCCCGCGGAAGTCCGGCGACATGCAGGAGAACGTCGGCGTGACCCTCGGCACCGCCCAGGTGAGCCCGATCAACATGGCCAACGCCTACGCCACGCTGGCCAACGGCGGCACCCGCAACGAGGTCCACGTCGTGCAGAAGGTCGTCGACAAGGACGGCGAGGTCCTCTACGAGTCCAAGGACCGCAGCAAGCAGACGGTCGACACCGACATCACCTCCGACGTCAGCTACGCCCTGCAGCAGGTGGTCTCGAGCGGCTCCGGGACCGAGGCCCTGGCCATCGAGCGTCCGGCGGCCGGCAAGACCGGCACCGCCACCAACGACGACGGCGGCGTGTCGTCGTCCTGGTTCGTCGGCTACACCCCGCAGGTCTCGACGGCCGTGATGTACGTCCGCGGCAAGGGACGTGAGTCGCTCGACGAGCCGCGGCCCGACGGGGCCGACCTCTGGCTGCCCACCAGCTCCGACGGCAAGTCCGGGTACTTCGGCGGCAACTACCCCGCCAAGACCTGGACCTCGATCATGGGCCGCGTGATGGAGGGCAAGGAGGTCGAGGACTTCCCGGAGCCGGTCTACGTCGACGGCGACGCGCCGGAGGAGGGCCACGACTACACGCCGCCCCCGCCGCCGCCGTCCCCGTCCCAGACCTCGCAGGCGCCGCAGCCGTCCAACACCCCCACCGAGACGGCCGGTCCGCCGACCGAGACGCCCACCGAGACGCCGACCGAGACGCCGACCCCGACGGAGACGCCGGTGCCGACCGAGACGCCGGTGCCGACCGAGACGCCCGTGCCGACGCCCCCGCCCCCGCCCCCGCCGCCCCCGCCGACGGAGACGCCGACCACCCCGCCGCCCAGCGGGCGCTCCCAGCTGCCCTCGTCACTGGCCGACGTCCGACCCTGAGCAGCACCGTGGACAGCCTCGCGCGCGCCGACGACCCCACACCCGCGGTCGTGCCCGGCCACCGCGAGGCTCCCACGCGCACCGACCCGGTCGCCGCGGCGATGTCGGAGGTCGTCGGCGGGCCGCTGGGCGACCACGCCGGCGGGCACCCGTGGTGGGGTCCCGCCCGCGTCCTCGCCGGTGCGACCGCGCTGACCCTCGCCGCCGGCATGCTCAGCAAGACGGCCTGCGTGCCGACCGGCTGGGGCAATCGGGACCAGCCCTTCACCGAGCTGTGCTGGACCGACCTGGCCGGGACGTCGGTCGACGCCGGGACGCCCCCGCGGGTCGCCACGTGGGCGCAGCGCGTCGCCGAGTGGCTGCCCGGCGCCGGCACGGTGGCGACGACGGCCGTCCTGGCCGTCGTCCTCGCCGCCCTGGCCCTGCTGGCCACGGCGCTGCTCGTCCGCGTCGACGCGCGCCGGCCGTGGGCGGCGGCCGGGTGGGCACTCGGGCCGGTCCTCCTCGTCCACTGGCTGTCGTGGGAGCTGGTGGCCGCCGTGGGGGTCGCGGTGCTGCTGTGGGGCTGGACCTCGGGCCGCGCGTGGCTCGCCGGCGTCGGAGCCGGGGTGGGAGCGGCGTTCGCGCTTCCGGTCGCCGTCGCCTTCCTGGGCGTGGTCGCCGTGGGCGGTCGGTGGCGGAACCGCGTCGACGCGTTGCTCGCCGCAGCCGCTGCCTACGTCGTGGTGACGCTCCCCGGCCGCGCGACCGCCGAGACCCCGGACATCGGGTCGGTCTGGTTCCTGCTGGGCCGGACGGGCGCCGGCGCATCGGCCGCCACGCGCACGACCGTCCAGGTCCTCGTCGTCGCGCTGGCGGCGGGTGCCGCGTGGTGGCTGGTCCGACGGGCCGGGCGGCCGACGCCGCTCACCGCCGCCCGCGCGGGCCTGATCCTCGTGGTCGCGGCGCTCGTCGTCGCGCCGTCCGCCCCGCCCGAGACCGCGCTGCTGGTGCTGCCGCTCGCGGCGATCGCCGTACGCCGCTGGCGCGACCTGCTGGTGTGGCAGGCGCTCCACCTGGTCAGCTGGGTGCTCACCGGCTGGTACGTCGGGCAGGCCCTCGTGCCGACCGTGGCCGACGACTCGCGTGCCTACTGGCTGGCGGTCGCGCTGCGGGTCGTCGGGCTGCTCTGGCTAGTTGTCGCCGTGCTGCGGGACGCCGACGCCTCAGGCGATGAAGACCCGGTCGAAGTCGGTCGCGGTGAAACGGACCCGGACCTCGATGTCCTCGCCGACGCACGGGACCCGCGCCCCTGACGGGACGAAGAGCATCGACGCCTGCATGTGGGGCGGCTCGGCGAACAGCCGCTGCTTGCCGTCGATCGAGAACGGCGAGCGCACGAAGCCGACCGCGTCGAGGCCACCACGGGCCAGGGTCGCTGCGCGCGCCTTGAGCGACTGGTCCCCGGTCGGTGCCTCGAGGCCGATGCCGTGGGCGGTGCCGCCGCTGACCACGACGATGTGGCCGTGCTTGGGGGCGCTCCGGCCGCGGTAGCCGAAGGTGTCGCCGCGCTCGACCTCGTGCACGTCGAGGACCGTCGCGGTCACCGACAGGGCGCCACGGTCCCCGAGCCACAGGTCGGTGCCGATGCGGGGCCGGACGGTGAAGTCGGGGTAGGTGGTCGCGAGCCTGGCCAGCTCGGCCTCGGTGAGGTGGGAGACGAAGACGGTGCGCGTCGGCAGGCCCGAGGCCACGACGTCGTTGATCAGCCGGCTCACCTCGCCGAGGTGCGAGGTGGTGTTGAGCGGGAGGTGCATCGCCACGCCGCGCAGGCCGCTGCGACCGGACCCGAGCGTCGCTGCCGCCGCGGCGAGGTCGCGTCGCGTCATCCCGTGCCGGAGCATCGAGGTCAGCTGCTCGAGCACGAACCGAGCCTCGGGGTGGCGCTCCCGCAGGTCGACGAGGTCCTCCGGGCGGCTGACGGTGTGCACCACCCGCGACGCGAGCCGGGCGTCGAGGTCGAGCGCCGCCCCGAACGGGCGCCACGGGGTCAGCACGAGGAGGTCGCCCGCGTAGCGGCTGGCGGCGTCGCCCACCTCGTCGTAGGTGCCGACCGCGATCGTGTCGAGCGCCGCGCCGGTGTCGTCGGCGTGGTCGGCCAGCCACTGCGCCCGCCGGGCGAGCCGCGCGACCGAGAGGCCGTAGCCGTTGCCCTTGGCGACCGGGACGATCCCGGGGTGCGCCCGGACCGTCCGGAGCAGGTGCGAGCGCCACCGCTCCCCGTCCACGTTCAGGGTCAGGCTCATGCGCGAACTCGCTTCGCTCCGTGCGCGCACGAGGCACGAGGGGCGCTGTGCTCGCTCATGCCCGCCTCGAGAGGTAGAGCTGGAACGCCTTGTAGATGGCCCGGTTGACCGGCAGGTCCCACTCACCGGCGTACTCGACGGCCTGGCCGCCCGTGCCGACCTTGAACTGGATCAGCCCGACGTGGGAGTCGTCGGCGTCGAGGGTCTCGGTGATGCCGCGCAGGTCGTAGACGTGGGCCCCGGCGTCGAGGGCGTGGCGCATCATCGCCCACTGGACGGCGTTGGAGCCGCGGACCTCGCGCTTCTCGGTGGAGGACGCGCCGTAGGAGTACCAGGCGTGGGTGCCGACGCGGATCCCGATGGTCGCGGCGACGAGGTCGCCCTCGTGGCGGGCGAGCCACACCTGGATGCGGCCGGGGTCCTCGGCGGCGAGCGCGTCGTACATCGTCTCGAAGTAGGACAGCGCGCGCGGGGTGAAGTGGTCGCGCTCGGCGGTGTGGACGTAGAGGTCGTGGAAGGCCTTGAGGTCGGTGCGCTCGCCGAGCGTGACCTCCACGCCGGCCTTGTCGGCCTTCTTGATGTTGCGGCGCCAGAGCTGGTTCATCCCGGCGAGGACGTCGGCCTCCGAGCGCGGCTGTCCGTCGTCGTCGACGAGCGGGACCTGGAAGTTGAACTGCGGCTGCCCCGCGCTGAAGCCGCCCTCGGCCGACTGCTGCTGCCACCCCAGCTCGTGGAGCTGCGCGATCACCCGGGCACCGTCCTGGGTCCGCTCGAGCGGGGGTACGTCGCCCAGCCGGCGCACGGACTCGTCGGCGATGCCGGCCTTGACCTGCTCGGCGGACCAGCGGCGGGTGACCACGGGCGGGCCCATCCGCACGGCGAAGGCGCCCTGCTCCTTGAGGTGCGCGACCATCGGCGCCAGCCACGCGTCGAGGTCGTCGCCCGACCAGTCGATGACGGGACCCTCGGGCAGGTAGGCGAGGTAGCGCCGGACCCTGGGCAGCTGGCGGTAGAGGACGAGGGCCGCTCCGACGAGGTCGGTGCCGCGGAACCAGCCGATGGACTCCGCACGCCACTCGGCCTTCACGCTCGCCCAGCCGGGGGTCTGCAGGAAGCTCGCGGACGACCGGCTCGCGATCAGGTCGCGGTGCTGCTGGACGGAGATCGGTCGCAGCGTCAGGGGGGTCGTCACCCCGGCAAGGCTACAAGGGACCAGACACGACCCCCGTACGTGTCTGGTCCCTCCGCAGGTAGAGACGCGGGAGGGGCGCAATTGGTTGCGCCGCTCCCTGGATCCACCGGCAGATGTCGGTGCGTGTCTCCCTCCCACCCGACCGGGTGTGCGGTTCGGGGAGGTATCCCGAAGACCGTCAGGAGACGGTCAAGACCGGGACAAGGTTGGCCTGATTGTGCTAGCGGCCCGTACCACCCGAGCCGCGGGCGGCGTTGAAGGAGTAGGGGGGCGGCGCGGTCCGTGGGAGACCGGTGTCGCCGCTCCCCGTCAACGACGGCGCACCTGCGCCGCGACCTGATCCTTTTTTGGGGGACACCGCATGCTCTCGACCGAACACCACCGCCTCGCACCACGACTGGGGCTTGCTGCCCTCGTCTGCCTCGGAGCCGTCGCCGGCTCGCCGCTCGCCGCCCAGGCCGGGCCGCAGGGCAACAACGGCACCGTGAAGGTCGCCCCGTACGGCGACATCGACACCATCCCCGAGAACAACCCCCACGTCGGCTGCACCTTCCAGCTGGAGTGGTACGGCTTCGACGCCAACGTGATCTCGACGGTCCTCTTCGAGGAGCAGGCACCGACCACCGGTGTCGGCATGACCGTCGCGGGGGACACCACCGTCCAGCTCGACAACGACCCCGGGGCCGGGGCGGGCAACGACGGCTTCGACGGGTCGCAGGCCTACACCCTGTCCTTCACGGGTGCGCCGCACCCGCAGCAGGGCTACCACGTGAAGCTCACCATCAACACCCCGGAGTCCAACGGCGCGACCGTGAAGCACAAGGTCTTCTGGGTCGAGGGATGCACCCCGCCGCCGCCCACCACGACTCCGCCGACGACTCCGCCGACGACTCCGCCGACGAGCCCGCCGACGAGCCCGCCCACGAGCCCGCCCACGAGCCCGCCCACGAGCCCGCCCACGAGCCCGCCCACGAGCCCGCCCACGAGCCCGCCCACGAGCCCGCCCACGAGCCCGCCGACGAGCCCGCCGACGAGCCCGCCGACGAGCCCGCCGACGACCGCTCCGACCACCGGGCAGACGACGCAGCCGCAGCAGGGCGAGGACTCCGAGTCGCCCGAGGTGCTGGGGGTCCAGGCCTCCAACGGTCCCAACGGTTCGGGCCCCGGCGCCAGCCAGGGCGGGACCGGCCCGACGTCCTCGGCTCCGCAGCAGCAGCTTCCGACCGCGGTCAACGCGGGAGCCGACGGGTCGACCCCGGTCGGCCCCAGCCCGGTGCAGGTCATGCTCGGCCTGCTGATGGTGCTGATCGGCGGGGCGGCTGCCCGACTGGGGTGGCACCGCATCCGTGCGTGATCCCCGCCGTCGTCGCCTGACGACGCTCCTGCTGGGAGCAGCCGCACCCGCGCTGGTCGTGAGTGGGCTGTTCCTGGCGGGCGGCGGGCTCCAGGCGTCGGCACCGTCGCCGGACCCGGGGGCACAGGCCGTGCCCCCACCGGCGATCCGGGTGGCCGGACCGTCCGCGACGTCGTCGCCCACACCATCGCCCAGCTCGACCGCGGCGGCGTCGCGCGCGCCCGGCGTACGACCCGAGGTGCTCGTCGTGCCCGCGCTCGGGGTGGAGGCGCCGGTGGTGCCGATCAGCACCGAGGACGGCGCGCTGACGCCACCGTCGGACCCGCAGCAGGTCGGCTGGTGGTCCGGGGGCGCCCGACCCGGCGCGTCGCAGGGTGCCGCCGTCGTCACGGGGCACACCGTGCACACCGGCGGCGGGGCCTTCGACGACCTCGAGACCCTGGCCCCCGGCGACCGGGTGCGGGTGCGCTCGGGAGGCGACGAGCTCGCCTACCGGGTCGGGTCGGTCGAGGTGCTGAGCCGCGACGAGCTGGCACGGCGGAGGGTCGACGTCTTCGGCCGGGCCGGGGCGCCGCGCCTGGTCCTCGTCACGTGCGAGGACTGGGACGGCACCGCCTACCAGAGCAACGTGGTGGTCACGGCGCAGCCGGTCGACTGATCAGAGGTGCTCGCGCAGCCAGGCGAAGTCGGCCCGGTGCTCGCTCGCACCACCCGGAGTCTCGCAGATGACGGGCGCTCCCGCCTCGCGCACGACGCCGGCGAACTCGTCGGGCGGCAGGTGGCCCTGCCCGAAGTTGGTGTGCCGGTCGGCGCCCGAGCCGAAGGTGTCGCGCGAGTCGTTGGCGTGGACGAGGTTGATGCGGCCGGTGATGCCGCGCACCTTCTCCACCGCGTCGCCGAGCTCGATGCCACCCGCCCAGGCGTGGCACGTGTCGAGGCAGAAGCCGACGTCATCGGATCCCTCGGCCGTGGAGATCGCGTCCCAGACGCCGGCGATGCGGTCGAGGTGGCGGGCCATCGCGTTGTCGCCGCCGGCGGTGTTCTCGATGAGCAGCGGGACCTTGATGTCGGTGGCCTCGACGGCCTTGCGCCAGTTGTCGAACCCGACAGCCGGGTCGTCGCTCTTGTTGACGTGACCGCCGTGCACGATCAGGCCCTTCGCGCCGATCTCGGCGGCCGCGTCCATGTGCTGCTGGAGCAGCTTGCGGCTCGGGATCCGGATGCGGTTGTTGGTCGTGGCGACGTTGACCACGTAGGGGGCGTGGACGTAGAGGTCGACGCCGGCCTCATCGGCCGCCGCGCGCAGAGCCTCCGCGCCACCGGCGAAGCGGACCTCCGGCCCCTTGTAGCCCTGCGGGTCACCGAGGAAGAACTGCACGAGCGTGGTCCCACGCGCGAGCGCCTCGGCGATCGGGTCGGTCTGCTCGACGTGGGCGCCGATCGAGAGGGACGTGGCGGGGGAGGTGCTCATGCCGACCAGCCTAGGAGCACCCACAGACACCCGGCGACCACGCCGACCAGCCCGGCGACCGCGGCCCAGCCGAGCCAGTCGACGGCCGTGCCGACACCCACCGACGTACGGCGCCCACGTGGTCGTGGTCCGATCCGGTCGGGCACCGGTGGCCCAGCCGGGGGCGGCACCGGCAGTCGTCGGAGCAGGCGCAGCGCCGCCTCGGCGGTCGCGATGCGCTGCTCGGGGTCGTCGACGAGCAGCCGCTCGACGAGCGGCCGCAGCGGGTGGGACGGGACGGCGCCCTGCCGCGCGGGTGGCTCACCGGTGACGAGCTCGAGCGCGACGCGACCGACCGCGTAGAGGTCCTGGGTCGGCTCCGGCGGCGCACCACGCGCCTGCTCGGGAGCCATGTAGCCGTCGGTGCCGATCGCGCCGGGCACCGTGGTGAAGCGGCGGTCGGCGACCGGGGCGGCGACGCCGAAGTCGCCGAGCCGGAGGTGTGGCGGGCCGTCGCCGGTCGCCTCGAGGAGCAGGTTGGCCGGCTTGACGTCGCGGTGCACGAGCCCGGCCCCGTGGACGGCCGCCAGGCCGAGCAGCAGCTGCTCGACGAGCAGGGCGCACGTGCCGGGGTCGAGCGGACCGTGCTCGCGGAGCAGGTCGGCCACCGAGCCGCCGGCGACGAGCTCCATGGCGAGCACGACCAGGTCGTCCTCGGCGGCCCAGCCGTGCGGCGCCACCACGTGCGGGTGCCGCACCCGGACGGCCTGCTCGCGCACGAACCGGGCCAGCAGCGCCGAGCCGTGGCGACCGAGCACCTTCAGCGCGACGTCCTGCCCGGTGCGCAGGTCGTGCGCGCGCCACACCGAGCCCATCCCTCCGGACCCCACCTGGTCGAGCAGCCGGTAGCGACCCGCCACCACCGTGGCGGTCCGGGGCGCGGGGCGCGTGGTGCGCGAGGGAGGGGTCGCCGGCACCCCTCGACGCTAGACCGGGCGAGCGGTCGCGGGACGCTCCTCCACAGGTGGACCACGACGATTCCAGCCGCCGGGGCCGCCGCTGATAATCTTCTGCGGTTGCCTTCGGGCGACCGCGGCGCACGACCCACGTCGTACCCCCGCCGCGAACGCACAGTCCTCCTGCCACGGAGAGCCCGTGGCCGCTCTAGCCCAGAGGAGGTGGAGACCGCTATGCGTGCCTATGAAGTGATGGTCATCCTCGACCCGAGTCTCGACGAGCGCACCATCGAGCCGTCGCTCGACAAGTACCTCAACGTGATCCGCAAGGACGGCGGCTCGGTCGAGTCCGTCGACGTGTGGGGTCGTCGCCGGATGGCGTACGAGATCAAGAAGAACGCCGAGGGCATCTACGCCGTCGTCACGCTGACGGCCGAGCCCGCGACGGTCAAGGAGTTCGACCGCCAGCTCACGCTGAACGAGTCGATCCTGCGCACGAAGGTCATGCGTCCCGACGCCCACTGATCGCCCTTCCGGGCGTCTGTGGAAACACCCTTCCCGCTGTCGGTGAGTGCCTGTTTGATGGGCGCATCACCGGGAGCACCCGGATCAGCAGGACATTCTGAGGAGACCTGACATGGCAGGCGAGACCACGATCACCGTCATCGGCAACCTCGTCGACGACCCGGAGCTGCGGTTCACCCCCTCGGGGGCCCCCGTCGCCAACTTCCGGATCGCGTCGACGCCGCGCACCTTCGACCGCCAGAGCAACGAGTGGAAGGACGGCGACACGCTGTTCCTCTCCTGCGCTGTCTGGCGCCAGGCCGCGGAGAACGTCGCCGAGTCCCTCCAGCGGGGCATGCGCGTGATCGTCCAGGGTCGCCTGAAGTCCCGCCAGTACGAGACCCGCGAGGGTGAGAAGCGCACCGTCTTCGAGATCGACGTCGAGGAGGTCGGCCCGTCGTTGCGCAGCGCATCGGCCAAGGTCACCAAGACGACGCGACAGGGCGGCGGTGGCGGCTACTCCGGCGGCGGTGCCGGTGGCGGCTACTCGGGTGGTGGCGGTGGCGGGCAGCAGTCCGCTCCGGCCGACGACCCGTGGGCCAGCCCGGCGCCCTCGCAGCAGGGTGGCGGCGCCTGGGGCGGACAGTCCCAGGGCCAGCAGGGTGGCGGTCAGTCCGCTGCGCCCAACGACCCGTGGGCCACGCCCGGGGTCAACGGCGGCAACGACGAGCCCCCGTTCTGATGAGCGACCCACTGCCGAGCGGAGCGAGGCAGTGACAGGTCGCCAGGTCGAGCAGCCCCACGGCTGAGCTCGCGAAGCCGTGACCAGGGCGTGTCGAGACCCCTCGACCACGATCCGGCAGCTCAAGCAAGACATTCCGAAATTCCATTCCGTCCCTGATTGCCTTCAGGGCCGGGCTCACTGAAAGGGAGCACCACAATGGCCAAGGCAATTCTGCGCAAGCCCAAGAAGAAGGTTTGCCAGTTCTGCAAGGAGAAGGCGACCGGTGTCGACTACAAGGACACCACCCTGCTCCGCAAGTTCATCTCCGACCGCGGCAAGATCCGCGCCCGCCGCGTGACCGGCAACTGCGTCCAGCACCAGCGTGACGTGGCCATCGCCGTCAAGAACGCGCGCGAGCTGGCCCTGCTGCCCTACACGTCCACCGGTCGCTGAGAGGAGCACGGGACATGAAGCTCATCCTGACCCAGGAGGTCGACGGCCTCGGCGCCCCCGGTGACGTGGTCGAGGTCAAGGACGGCTACGGCCGCAACTACCTCGTCCCCCGTGGCCTCGGCATCCGCTGGACCCGTGGCGGCGAGAAGACCATCGAGTCGATCAAGGCCGCCCGCACCGCCCGCGCGGTGCGCGACGAGGACCACGCCAAGGACGTCAAGGCCAAGCTCGAGGCCAGCGCGGTCAACGTGAAGGTCCGCGCCGGTGAGGGCGGCCGTCTGTTCGGCGCCGTCACCACCACCGAGATCGCCGACGCGATCACCGCCGTCTCCGGCGAGAAGGTCGACCGCCGCACCATCGTGGTGGTCAACCCGATCAAGTCGCTCGGCGCCCACGAGGTGGCCGTCAAGCTGCACGACGAGGTGTCCGCCACGGTGGCCCTCAACGTCGTCCCCGCCTGACGCGACCGACGTACGACACCACGGCCCGCCGCCCCTCAGGGGTGGCGGGCCGTGCTGCATCCGCTGGGTCGTCCCCTCGCAGCGGCGGTGGTCAGCGCCCGCTTCCACGGGTCGCGGCGGGGAACCGGTTCGGGCGTGCGACGACCGCGTCGAGGACGACCGGCCTGGCACTGAGCGTCTCGATGACGATGCGCCCGGTGCGGATGCCGGAGTAGCGGTCGATGACGACGTGCTGCGTCATCGGTGCCTTCGGGCCGGCGAGGTCGACGACGTGCCAGTCTCGCTTGCCCACCCGCACCCGCACCTTGCCGTGGCCGCGGCCGGTGGCGGCGAGCAGCCGGAGCTCGCCGACCGTGGTGCGCGGCAGCACGAGCCGCGCGCCGCGGCGCGAGGCCCTGATCGCGTCGCCGCGGACGTAGCCGGGACCGGTCACCCTGGCCCAGCCCCGCTGGCGGGTGAGGTTGCGCGGCACGAAGAACTCGATGGGCTCCGACCAGGCGCTGGCGTTGCCGGCGGCGTCGAGGGTGCGTGCGGAGAAGCGGTGCCGCCCGGCGGCAGGGTCGGGGAGCTCCCAGCGGCCGCCGGTGCAGGGGACGGGTCGGTCGTTGTCAGTGCACTCGAACCGCGAACCGGCCTCGCTGCTGTTGAGCCGGATCGGCACGCCCGCCCCGGTGACGACCGGCTGCGTCGGGGTGATCTCGTCGTACGACGTCCCGGTGACGAAGACGAAGGGGGCTCGGGTGTCCTGGCCCCAGGTGAACGTGGCCGGGGTGGGGTCCTCGTCGGGGGTGTCCTCCACCGTGGGCGGGAGCAGCGGAGCCGTGTCGGGGGTACGGGCGCGGTCGCCGAGGTCGACGGCGCGGGCCTCGAGGACGTAGGTGCCGGCCGCGGCGTCCGGCAGGTCGGCGTACGTCACCGGGCTGGTGCAGGCGCGCCAGTCGTGGGCCTGCGGCCCGCCGGTCAGCCGGCACTCGAGACCGAAGGGACCCTGGTCGCCGTCGGAGACCTGCCAGCCGAGGGTGAAGGTCATCGAGGACACGGTCACCAGCCCGGCGCCGTTGGGTGCGGTCGAGGCCGTCAGCGTGGTCTCGGGCGAGGTGCTGTCGTCGCAGCCGTTCTGCAGGACGCTCGGCGCGGTCTCGTCGACGCAGCCCGGGGTCGCGCCCGCCGGCGCCGCGGCCAGCGGCACCAGCGCGCCGCCGAGCAGTCCGAGCACGGCCACCCGGCTCGCGGTGCGGTGTCGAAGCATGGGTCCTCCCTCGTGTCCGGCGCGCTCCCGTGCGCCCTCACGGGGTCAACGAGCGGACGCCGCTCCGGTCACGAGCCACCGGTCGCTGCGTGCGCGCCACGAGAGCAGCACGCCGCGGGCACCCATGAACACGACGGTCATCGCGACCCAGACCGCGACCAACCCGTTCGGGAGGGTCGCCGCCCAGAGCGCGGCCGGCGCGTACGCCACCAGCACGACGATGCCCGCCCAGGCGAGGTAGGCGCCGTCGCCGGCGCCGATGAGCACCCCGTCGAGGACGAACACCAGGCCGGCGACCGGCTGCCCGACCGCGGCGACGAGCAGCACCGGCACGAGGAGGTCACGCACCGCGGGGTCGGTGGTGAAGAGCGCGCCGATGAACGGGGACACCGCGGCGAGCGCGAGCCCGGCGACCACGCCGCTGCCCCAGCCCCACTGCACCATCCGGCGGGTGAGGCGGCGGGTTCCGTCGACGTCGCCGCCGCCCAGCGCGCGGCCGGTGAGGGCCTGGGCGGCGATCGCGATGGCGTCGAGCGCGAAGGCGAGGAAGCTCCACAGGGTGATCGCGACCTGGTGGGTGGCGACGTTGACGTCCGTGGCCCCGGTCCCCACCCGGGTCACGGCGTACGTCCCGACCAGCAGGCAGGCGCGCAGGGCGAGCGTGCGGACGACGAGGGCGACGGCGGCGTGCGCGGCGGCGGCGATGCCCGCGCGGTCCGGGCTCAGGGGGGCGTCGTGCTCGCGGGCGGCGCGGACCACGACGACGAGGAACCACAGCGCGCTGATCACCTGGGCGAGGACCGACCCGATGGCCGACCCGGCGATCCCGAGGTCGAGGCCGTAGACGAGGACGACGTTGAAGAGGATGTTGAGCCCGTTGCCGACGACCGCGACCAGCAGCGGCGTCCGCGTGTCCTGCAGGCCGCGCAGCACGCCCGTCGCGGCGAGCATGACCAGCAGCGGGGTGGTCCCGAGGAAGGCGATGGAGAGGTAGGTCTCGGCCTGGTCGGCCACCTCGGCCCCGGTGTCGAACACCCCGACGAGCGTCGGGGTGAGGGCGATGCCGCCGACGGTCGCGACCACGCCGATGATGACGGCGAGCCACACGCCGTCGACGCCCTGGGCGAGGGCGGCCCGGAGGTCGCCCGCACCGAGGTGGCGGGCGACGCTGGCGGTGGTGCCGTAGGCGAGGAAGACGCACAATCCGACCACCGTCTGCAGCACGACCGCGGCGACGCCGAGGCCGGCGAGCTCCGGGGTGCCGAGGTGGCCGACGATGGCAGCGTCGGACAGCAGGAAGAGGGGCTCGGCGACGAGGGCGAGGAATGCCGGGACGGCCAGTCGCAGGATCTCGCGGTCTGTCTCCCGGTGGTCGGCCTTCACAGGTTCACCCTAGGAACCCCGCAGATCTCCTCGATTCCGGGGCGTCATAGCGACGGGTGTGCCCGACGTACATAGCTCGTTGGGACTACCTGTGTATGGCCGTGTGGATGACGCGTGTCCAATGCTGGTCGAGGCGCGGGCGGCACCGGGGAACAGGCATCCTCCAGATGGCGGACAGGTGAACGGGCGGATGAGCGAACAATTTCGCCTCCACAGGGTGTGGGATGCGTTTGCGCAGGTCAGAGGCGTGGGGGAGGGGAAGTCCCGGACTTCCTCCACAGGGTCTTCCACGGTGTGTGCACCTGCACCAGCGTGTCGTCCACGTGTGTGCCCAGCTTGTCCACAGTGCCTGTGGATAACTTGGGGGCGTCGGCTTCCCACGAGGGGTGGCGAGCACGTACGGTCCTGCGCGGACCAGCAGTCCGAACTGCTGTGGACTCGGGTGCGAGCGGAGCCGGCAGCGATGTCGGCTCGATGTCAGTGGTCGTCCCTAACGTCGTGGTCAGTGGACCCGAGCGAGATGGAGGGAGCACCGGTGAGCGTCACCTTCGAGGGGGACACCGACGAGGCCTGGGGCGACGGACCGGCGGCCTACGAGCCGGGTGACTCGCCGCGCTCCGCGGGTGACCGGACGCCTCCGCAGGACAACGCGGCGGAGCAGAGCGTCCTCGGCTCGATGCTGCTGTCGAAGGACGCGATCGCCGACGTGGTCGACGTCATCAAGGGCGTCGACTATTACCGCCCCGCCCACGAGGTCATCCACGACGCGATCATCGACCTCTACGGCCGCGGCGAGCCGGCCGACCCGATCACGGTGGCCGCCGAGCTGCAGAAGCGCGGCGAGCTGGTGCGCATCGGCGGCGCCCCCTACCTCCACACGCTGTCGGCCAACGTCCCGATCGCGGCCAACGCCGGCTACTACGCCGAGATCGTGCGCGACAAGGCGATCCTGCGCCGCTTGGTCGAGGCGGGCACCCGCATCGCCGCCCTCGGCTACGCCGGCGAGGGCGAGATCGACGACGTCGTCGACCACGCGCAGGCCGAGGTCTACAAGGTCACCGACCGCCGCGCGGCCGTCGACTACGCCCCGCTGAGCGACATCATGAGCGGCGTCCTCGACGAGATCGAGGCGATCGGCAACCGCGAGGCCGGCCTCTACGGCGTGCCCACCGGCTTCGCCGACCTCGACGACCTCACCAACGGCCTCCACTCCGGCCAGATGATCATCGTGGCCGCGCGTCCCGCCATGGGCAAAAGTACGCTCGCCCTCGACTTCTGCCGGGCGGCGTCGATCCACAACAACCTCACCAGCGTCTTCTTCAGCCTCGAGATGACGCGCTCGGAGATCATGATGCGCCTGCTCTCCGCGGAGGCGAAGGTGCCGCTCAACCACATCCGCAACGGCACCATGCGCGACGACGACTGGGAGAAGCTCGCCCGCAAGATGGGCCAGGTCTCCGGCGCCCCGATGTTCATCGACGACAGCCCCAACATGACGATGATGGAGATCCGCGCCAAGGCCCGCCGGCTCAAGCAGCGACACGACCTCAAGCTCATCGTCATCGACTACATGCAGCTGATGAGCTCGGGCAAGAAGGTCGAGTCCCGCCAGCTCGAGGTCTCGGAGTTCTCCCGCAACATCAAGCTCCTCGCCAAGGAGCTCGAGTGCCCCATCATCGCGCTGTCGCAGCTCAACCGTGGTCCCGAGCAGCGTGGCGACAAGCGCCCGATGATGAGCGACCTGCGTGAGTCCGGCTCGCTCGAGCAGGACGCCGACATGGTCATCCTGCTCCACCGCGACGACGTCTACGAGAAGGAGTCGACCCGCCCCGGCGAGGCCGACCTCATCGTTGCCAAGCACCGCAACGGCCCCACCCGCGACCTCACCGTCGCCTTCCAGGGCCACTACTCCCGTTTCGTCGACATGGCGCAGGGCTGAGCGGCTCTCGCTGCCGTCGCTGCGTGCCGCACCTCCTCTGCCTCGGGACAGAGAGGGGTGCGTCTGCAGGCAGAGGTCCGGACCGTCGCACAGGCGTAGCCTGCGGGAATGACGGGTCGCGAGGCCGAGCAGGCGCACGACCACGGAGCGTGGGCCATGCTGGGCCGTCGGCTGTCGCCCTGCCTGGACCTGGCGATCGGGCTGACCGCGGCAGCACTGTCCGTGGCGTCGTTGCTCGGCACCGACGTGGGCAGCGTCGACGCGCGGCTCGAGCCCGCCGACCCGTTCTCGGTGGCCGCCACGCTCGTGGCAGGACTGTCCCTCGCTTGGCGTCGGCGGCGCCCGGTGGCCGCGTTCGTCGTGTTCGTCACGTGCTGCCTCCTCGTGACCCTCACCGGCCACTACATCGGCCTGCTCTCGGTGCTGCTGCTGTTCAGCCTCTACTCGCTCGCCGCACACAGTCGACGCAGGAACGGCGTGACCGGCCTCGTGCTCTGCCTGCTCGTCTTCATCGGCCTCGCCCTCCTGGACGTCCCCGACCTGGGCACGTCGGACCTCCTCCAGGCGTGCGCGCTGCTGCTCACGGCGTGGGCCCTCGGCGACGCGATCCGCTCGCGCCGGACCCAGCAGTCGGAGCGGCTGCGGATCGCCGAGCAGGAGGCGGCCACCGCCCGCGAGCTGGCGGCGCGCGCCGTCGTCGAGGAGCGGCTGCGGATCGCCCGCGAGCTGCACGACATCGTCGCGCACAGCATGTCCCTGATCGCCGTGCAGGCGGGCGTCGGCGGTCATGTGATCCGCAGTGACGTCGCCGCTGCCGAGCGTGCGCTCGAGATCATCGCCGAGACCAGCCGCGACGCGCTGACCCAGACCCGCTCGATGCTGGGCCTGCTCCGGGCCGACGACGCCGACCCGGCAGCCGCCCCGCTGCAGAGCATCGATGAGCTCGAGGACCTCGTGCGCGGCGTGCGCGCGGCCGGCGTCGACGTCGTCCTGACCGTCACCGGTCCGGTGCGCACGCTCGACACCGCCATCGAGCTGACCGCCTACCGCATCGTTCAGGAGTCCCTGACCAACGTGCTCAAGCACTCCGGCGCGCAGTTGGCGCGGGTCACGGTGGCGTATGTCGACGACGGGGTCGACGTCGAGGTCACGGACGGAGGTCGTGGGGGATCGCCGGCTCGGGCCGGCACCGATGTCTCGAGCGGGCACGGCCTCACGGGCCTGCGTGAGCGGGTCCGGCTGCTGGGCGGCACCCTCGAGTACGGCGCCCCCGGCGGGGTCGGGTTCCGGGTGGCGGCGCACCTGCCCTCGTCGATGGTGGTGGCGTCGTGATCCGGGTGGCGGTCGTCGACGACCAGGAGCTGGTCCGTTCCGGTTTCGTCGTGCTCCTGGGCTCCAGCCCCGACATCGAGGTCGTCGGTGAGGCGGGTGACGGGGCCGGGGCATGGGAGCTGTGTCGCCGCACGACTCCCGACGTGGTCCTGATGGACGTCCGCATGCCGAGGATGGACGGCCTGGAGGCGACTCGCCGGATCATGGCCGACCCGCGATGTGCCGGCACGCACGTGCTGGTGCTGACGACGTTCGACGAGGATGCGCTCGTCCACGAGGCGCTGCGTGCCGGTGCGAGCGGCTTCCTGCTCAAGGACACCAGGCCGTCCCGGCTGCTGGATGCCGTCTCCGTCGTGGCGGCGGGTGACGCGCTGCTCGCGCCATCGGTCACGCGTCGATTGATCGAGCAGTTCGCGACGCTGCCGAGCCGGCCGGTCGCCTCGACCGACGACGGCCTGACCGATCGTGAGCGCGAGGTGCTCGTCGCCGTGTCGTCCGGCCTGTCGAACCAGGAGATCGCCGACTCGCTGCACATGGGCTACGGCACCGTGAAGACCCACGTGAGCCACCTGCTCACCAAGCTCGGGTGCCGGGACCGCGCGCAGCTGGTGATGCATGCCTACGAGTCGGGGCTGACCGTCCCCGGGAGCCGATGACCTCTGCCCCGGGTCCCGACCCGCGAGGTCCTCGGACAGATGTGCGGCACCCTCCGCGGCGGCGAGGTTGGTGGAACGGCCAGACAGGCCGGACAGCCATCGGAGGATCCCATGTCACGACCACTTCGCGAGGCCACGACCTACCTCGTGCTCGCCTTCACCCTCGCCATCGGCATCGCCGTCGCGATGCCCCACGCCGGCATCAACGTGCTCCTCAGCGCGTTCGCGCCCGTCACGGCCCTGGTCATCATCACCTTCACCGTCACCCCCCGCGGCAGGCGACGGGCCCTGTGGAGCGAGTTCGGGCTGAACCGCTCGGGCAAGCGGCTCTGGCCGTTCGCGCTGGTGGTCCCCATGCTCCTCGCCGGCAGCGCGTACGCCGCGGCGCTGGTGCTGGACGTCGCGGACCTGCGGGAGATCGACCTGACGTCGTCGGGTGTCGCGCTCTGGAGCGCGAACCTCGCGACGATGCTGGCCTCGATGACCGTCCTCTTCCTGGCCGAGGAGCTCGGCTGGCGCGCCTACCTGCTGCCGAGGATCCAGCAGCTCACCAGCCGTCGTCGGGCCGCCCTCGTCACCGGCTTCATCCACGGCTGCTTCCACCTGCCGCTGATCCTGGTCGCCACGACCTACGACCAGCACGGCAGCCGGTGGCTGGTGGCACCGGTCGTGGTCGCCACGATCACCATGGGCGGGGTCTTCTACGCCTACGTGTGGGACCGCACCCACAGCGTCTGGCCCGTCGCGATGGCGCACGGTGCGGTGAACACCGCGTTCACCCTCGGCGCGGCCGCGGTCGTGGCGAGGTCCGAGGCGGGGCTGGCGTACGTCGCCGACGAGAGCGGCATCGCCACCTTCGCGGCGGTGGCCGTGGTGGGCGCGCTGCTCCTCGCCCGGGCCCGCGTGTGGCGCACCGGCACCGACGCGGTCGTCACGGGTAGCGCGCGAGCTCCTGTCGCAGCCGCTCGGTGATGTCCGGCGTCCATCCCTCCGGCTGGAGCAAGTTGACCCAGCCGGCGGCGTGCTCGCCGGAGAAGTTGTGCCCGTGCGCGGGCTGGGTCGAGAAGGCGGCGGCGAGGTCGGCCGACACCTGCAGGAAGGTGACGTACGGGATCCAGCGCATCGCGCCGGGCACGTCGTCGCCGTGCGGCTCCTCGAGCCAGTCGGGCCGGGTCAGCAACAGGTCGGGGCTCCACCAGGTGACCGGGTCGGACGCGTGCTGCAGGTAGAGCACGCGGCTCCCCGGCCACGGCTCGCCCTCCGGTGGCGGACGCTCGGCCTTGGTGGTGAAGCGGATGATCCGTCCCTCGCGGTAGACGGGCTCGACCTCGCGCGAGCCGGCGTCGCGGTCCTCGATGAAGCTGCGGTAGAGCGGGTTGAAGTTGGGGGGACCCACCAGGAGCGCGCCCGAGGTCCGGTTGTCGAGGTCGAACTCGCCGCTGAAGGCGGCCTCGGCGCCGAACGACCCGAGGCTCTCGCCGAACACGTAGAGCTCCGGCCGCTCGTCGAACGGCAGGCTGGACCAGCGCGCGTAGACGGCGTCGAACAACGCCCTCCCGGCGTCGCGGGCGCGGGCCGAGTCGACGACGAAGGACAGCCAGGAGGGCAGGTGGGAGTACTGCATGCCGACGATCGCGGAGTCCCCACCGGTGACGTACTCGAAGCCGCTGGCCGCACTCGGCTCGACCCAGCCGGTCCCGGTGGTGGTGACCACGAGGAGGTGCTGCCGCTCGAAGCCGCCGGCCCGCTCGAGGTCGGCCACCGCGAGCGCGGCCTGCTGCTCGGTGTCGTCGGCGTTGGCGAGCCCCGTGAAGATGCGGATCGGCTCCATCGACGGGCGGTCCGTCAGCTCGGTGATGTCCTCGCTCGACGGGCCCCTTGCCACGAAGGTCCGCCCCTCCCGGCCGAGCTCGTCCCAGTCGACCAGCGACTCCGGGCTCCCCGACCGCAGCGGCGTCGACGGGCGGTCGACGCCGTCCGGCGTCTCGAGGTCCCCGAGGGCGAACGACGCGTCGAGGGCGCGCAGGCCCGCGTCGGCGGCCACGCCGCTGAGCAGCGCCCACGCCAGGAAGCCCACCGACACGACCCCCAGCACCCGGGCGACCGAGGGCCTGAGGCGCCGCTCGAGCAACCGGGCCACCCGTCGGGCGAGGGCTCGGGCGCCGCGCGCCAGGGCGAGGAGGAGCGCGGCCACGACCAGCGCCACCGGTGGGACCAGGAGCACGAACGCGACGGGCGTCGACTCCGTCCCGGCGAGCTCGTGCGCCTCGTCCTGCCACCGGACACCCACGGCGAGGCTCGTGGCCAGGGCCGCGACCCCTCCCACGAGGAGGACCGAGCGAGCCAGGTCCGGCCACGGCTCGCGGGGGCGGTCGCGCAGCCCCCGCCAGCACCAGGCGACGAAGACCCCGAAGCCGTAGCCCGAGGCCGCGGCCGTGCCGGTGACCGCGCCCTGCGCCAGCGGGGACCGCGGGAGCAGGGACGGGGTCAGGGAGAGGCAGGCGAGCACGATCGCGAACGCCAGCCCCGCCGGGAGCAGGCGGGAGCGGCGGACCGGCCCCACCAGCCGCTCGGCCCACCCGGGTACGGCGCCCACCTCGCCGGCGTTCAGTAGTCGACCGGGTCGCGTGCGATGGGGCAGGTCATGCAGTGGCCGCCGCCTCGACCGCGGCCCAGCTCCGCACCGACGATCGGGATCACCTCGACACCCGCGTCGCGCAGCAGTGCGTTGGTGTAGGTGTTGCGGTCATAGGTGAACACCACGCCCGGCTCCACGGCGACGGCGTTGTTGCCGCTGTCCCACTGCTGCCGCTCGGAGGCGTAGACGTCGCCACCGGTCTCGAGGGCTCGGAGCTCGCTGAGCCCCAACGCCTCGGCGACGACGTCGACGAACGCGCGGTCGCCCTCGTCGGTGACCTCGATCCCGTGCGCGTTGTCCCCCGGGCGGAGGGAGAAGGAGTGGATGCCGTCCACGATGCCCGGGAAGTACGTGACGACGTCGCGGTCGGCGAAGGTGAAGACGGTGTCGAGGTGCATCGCGGCGCGCAGCTTCGGCATCCCGGCGACGACCACCCGCTCGGCGGCTCCCTGCTCGAACAGCGCCCGCGCGACCTGGGTGATGGCCTGGCGTGAGGTCCGCTCGCTCATCCCGACCAGGACGGTCGCGTTGCCGATCGGCATGACGTCGCCGCCCTCGATGGTCGCCAGCCCCCAGTCGAGCTCAGGGTCGCCCCACCACACGGTCGATCCGGCGTAGTCGGGGTGGAACTCGTAGATCGCCTTGTAGAGCAGCGTCTCGTCGTGCCGGGCCGGCCAGTAGAGCGGGTTCATGGTCAGGCCGCCGTAGAGCCAGCACGTGGTGTCGCGGGTGTAGAGCGTGTTGGGCAGCGGCTGCATCAGGTAGTCCCTGGCGCCCGTCGACTCCCGCGCCAGGGCGACGAAGCCGGACCGGAAGTCGTCGGGGAGGTCGGTGGTGGCGAGTCCCCCGACCAGCAGCTCCGCGAGCCGGGCCTCGTCCAGGGTGGACAGGTAGGCGCGCGTCTCGTCGACGAGGCCGTAGCCCACCTGGTTCTGGGTGATCTTCCGCTCGAGCAGCCAGTCCTTCGCGCCCGGCACCGCCATCGTCTGCGCCAGGAGGTCGTGCAGCTCGACCACCTCCACGCCGCGCTCCTCCAGCGCCGACACGAAGTCCGCGTGGTCCTTCTCCGCGTTGTCGACCCACATGACGTCGTCGAAGAGGAGCGAGTCGGAGTTGGTCGGCGTGAGCCGGCGGTGCGCGAGGCCCGGTGAGCACACGAGGACCTTGCGCAGCCGGCCGACCTCGGAGTGCACGCCGTGCTGCCCGGCGGCTGCCTCGCCGCCGGACCCCGGCGTCTGCGGTGTGGTCATTGCGCGGTTCCTTCCATGGGGTGTTCAAAGGGTGATGCGACCGGTCCACAGGCCGACGACGCCGGCGACGCCGGCGACCACGATGACGACGAAGAGGCCGATCTCGGCCGGGGTGAAGATGCGCCGGCCGCGCTCGCTGCGCGCCTTGACGTAGAGCAGCGACGCCGGTGCGAGGAGCACCGCGGACAGCAGCAGGAACTCGAGGCCGGCGGCGTCGAAGAGGAAGAGCGTGTAGACCGTGGCCGCCCCCGCGACGACCCCCTCCCGGCGCTTGATTCGCGGCTCCTCGCCCTCGTAGGACTCCCCGGTCAGGGCCAGCTTCAACGAGTACGCCGCAGCCAGGAAGTAGGGCAGCAGGGCCAGGCTCGTGGCCAGGTCGAGGAGGAAGTTCAGCGCGTCGGTCACCACGAGCGTCAGGAGCAGGACGGACTGGACCGCGATCGAGGTGACCACGAGCGCCGTGATCGGCGTGCCGCTGTCGTTCTCGCGACCCAGGAAGGCGGGGAGGTCGTCGTTGCGCGCGGGGATGTACATCACCTCGGCCGCCATCAACGTCCACGCGAGGTAGGCGCCCAGGACCGACACGATCACCCCGATGCTGATGAACGTCTCGCCCCAGTCCCCGACGACGTGGGCGAACAGGCCGACCATCGACGGCTGTCGGGTGTCGGCGATCTCCGGCTGGGGCAGGACGGCGTAGCTCGAGAGCGTGACGAGCGAGAAGATCGACAGCACGCTGAGGAAGCCCATGACGGTCGCCCGGCCCACGTCCTCGCGCTTCTGCGCGTAGCGCGAGTAGACGCTCGCCCCCTCGATGCCGATGAACACGAACGTCGTGATGATCATCGTGTTGCGCACCTGCTCGTCCAGGGATCCCAGGTCGCCGTAGCCGTAGGCGGTCCAGTTGTCGGCGAAGACGCCGGCATCGAGGTTCACCAGGAGCACCACGATGAACACCAGGATCGGCAGGATCTTGAAGATCGTGACGATGCGGTTGATCACCGCAGCGTCTCGCACGCCGCGGGCGATCAGCACGTGGAACAACCAGACGCCCGCCGTCGACAGCGCGAGCGCCACCACGGTGTCGCCGTCGCCGAAGCTGTCGAAGAACGCCCCCAGCGTCGCGGTGATGAACACCCAGTAGAAGGCATTGCCCGCGACGGTGCTGGCCCAGAAGCCGATGGCGGAGTTGAAGCCGGCGTAGTCGCCGAACCCGGCCTTGGCGTAGATGAAGACACCCGAGTCCAGCTGGGGCTTGCGGAGCGCGAGGTTCTGGAAGACGAAGGCCAGCATCAGCATGCCGGTGCCGGCGATCGCCCACGCGATCAGCGACCCGAGGATGCCGGTGGCGACACCGAAGCGTGCCGGCAGGGAGAACACGCCCGCTCCGACCATGCCGCCGATCACCATGGCGGTGAGGGTCGGCAGCGTCATCTTCTGGACGGGGCTGCTCTCCGTGGCAGCGGCCGGTGCCGGCTCGGGTGTGCTCATGTCGTCCCCCCGGCAGCTGCGGCCGACCGGCCGGACGTGTTCGCCGAGACGCGCATGGGCCTGATCCTCCGACGCAACCCCCGCCGAGCGGGTCCCCCGCTGCGGGGGAGGCCACCGCCGCCGTGTCGTGCGCAGACTCGGCACCGGACCGGACCGACCTGCGGAGAGGAGCCGGGGGACGTGCGTCACCAGGGCTGGGCCTCGGTCGTACGCGGTGGCGCGGTGCTGCTGTTCGTTTGCGCGCTGGGCGCGTGTGCGGACTCCGATGACGGCGACTCGCCCTCGACGTCCTCGACGCCGGCTGCCACGACGATCGACGCCGCCGCGCTCGACGGGGCGACGTACGCCTCGACCTCCGTCGAGGGCGCCGAGCTGGTGGAGGGGACGACCGTCCAGGTCGGGTTCGAGGACGACACCATGTCGGTCTGGGCCGGGTGCAACACCCTGTTCGGGCCCTTCGAGGTCGACGGCACGACCATCGCGTGGGCGTCCGAGCCGGCCGCGACGATGATGATGTGCGAGTCGGACCTCGTGGAGCAGGACCGGTGGCTCACCGAGCTGTTCGGCGCCGGGGTCGACGCCACGGTCGAGGGAAACGACCTGACGCTGCAGGGCGGCGGTGTCACGATCGAGCTCGCGACGGAGGCGCCCGACGACCTCGAGAGCCTGCTCGGGCGCACCTGGACCGCCATCGGCACGGTGTCCGACGGCGCCGTGTCCCGGCTGCCGGTGGACACCCGGCGCCCGCGGCTGGACGTCGGGGCGGACGGCCTCGCCCGGCTGTTCACCGGCTGCCGGAGCGGACGCGTCACCGTCCAGGTCGAGGGGGCGGCACTGGTCTTCTCGAACGTCACGCTCCAGCGCGGACGCTGCACGGGCCCGGCCCGTCGGACCGAGCGGGCCGTCCTGGCGCTGCTCGACGGCCCCAGTGACTCCGCCGAGCTCCACGACCACCTCCTGGTCGTCACCCAGGGTGGCGAGGGACTCTTCTTCGAGGTCCGCTGACCTGGGTCACGGCGTGTCCCCGGTCCCCCCGCCCAGGCGGCGTCGCCACACGAGGGCCACGATCCCACCGAGCACGACCGGGCCCAGGATGGTCACGGCGCGCCACACGGTGAGCGCCGCGACCAGCTCGGGCTCGAGCGCGTCTCCGCCGACCTCCATGAACGCCCCGAGCAGGACCACGTCGTAGATGCCCAGTCCCATCATCGGCGGCAGCGTGAGGGGGTAGGCCAGGAAGAAGACGCCGATGACCTCGTACGCCGGCACCGCCTCCGCGGGGACGCCGACGAATCGCATGGCCAGCAGCAGGACGCAGGCGTCCGAGAGCACCATCGCGCTCAGGGCGACCAGGGACCGCGGGAAGGCACGGTGGTAGTCGGCCACGATGTGCTGCTGGAACCCGGTCGAGGAGCGGACCCACGACTCGGGGTCGACCGAGGAGCGCATGCGCCGCACGATGGTCGCGGCCCTCCTCCCCAGGCGGGCGGCGAACTGCTCACGACGCACGGCGAGCGAGACGAGCACGGCGAGCGCGACCGCGATCGCCACGCTCACCAGGGCGCCGGCCACCTGCGACGTGCCACTGCCCAGGACCGTCAGGACCACAAGGCCGATGAGAGGAGCGGCGAACCTGTTCACGTAGAAGACGACCATGTTCATCGTGGCCCCGGGCGAGTCCCCGCGAGGCCTCGATCCCCCAGCCGCGGAACATGGCCACGCGCACGACCATGTCGCCCGGCGGCGGCGCCACGACGGCCGTGACCGACGCGACGAGGTCGCTGAGCAGCGCGCGTGCAGCGCCGAGGCCGTCGATGAACAGCGCGAGCGGGAGGGCGTTGAGCGTCTGGCGCACGAGCAGCACCGCCACGAGCGCGAGCACCTCCCAGGCCGTCAGCCTGCCGAGCGCCTCTGCCACCGACGACCAGTCGATGGCACCCAGGAACGTGGAGGCCAGCCAGCCGCAGACCAGGACGATGACCACGACGACCACCGGCCGGAGCCACGGGGGGCGACGGCGCCCGGCCGGCTCGGCGGGTGTCGCGGGGGTCGGGCCGTGGGTCATGGACCCGTCCGGGGTCACGACGAGCTGCCGCGGCGTGACCCGCCCAGCCTCTTCTGGACGATGCGCGCCAGGACCGCGAGCCCGACCCAGGCGGCGACGGAGATCGCCTGCTCGCCGTAGCCCGCCGGGTCGCTGACGACCCGGACGTCGGAGTCGACGCGACCCAGGCCGGCGAGGACGAGGGCGGAGCCGCCGATGGCGGTCACCCACCCGACCAGCCGCTCCCGCCAGCGCTCGAGGGCCACCCCGCCGACGACGGCGACGGCGGGCACGAAGACGACGGCCAGCAGGACGCTCGCATCACCGGTGTCGAGGATGGTGAAGAGGCGCGCCCCGACGACGGCACCCACCACCAGCCCCACGACGAAGAAGAGCACGCGCGCTGCGAGTACGCCGACGAGCAGGGCGAGCAGGCCGCTGGCCCCCGCGATCAGCGCCGCGGTGCCGAGTCCCGCCCCGAAGGCGTCGGCGACCAGCCAGGCGGCACCGGCCCCGGCGCAGACCAGCACGAGGCGGATCGACCAGATGCCCCCGACCGCGAGCAGCACGCCGACGAGGACCAGCACCAGTGCCTCCATCGAGCGATCGTCCCGGCCGCGCGGCCCCGAGAGGATCACCCGAAGCGGGCGACACGACGCCGATGGACGCACGAGGGGCCGCCGGTGTCACCGCGCCGGATCCTGGACAGCTCCAGCCCGAGTGATGAGTTCGGGCGCCTACCTCCGTCACACATGGCGACAGGACACGACGGACGGAAGGATGAGCGATGACCATCGACACGTGCACGGAGCGAACGGGGGAGGAGGTCGTCATGGGCTCGCTCGCGGACATGGACGAGGGCGGGTTCGCCGACCTCGCCGAACGGCACCGCCGCGAGCTCCACGTCCACTGCTACCGGATGCTGGCGTCGTTCCAGGACGCCGAGGACGCGGTGCAGGAGACGTTCCTCAAGGCGTGGCGCGCCCGGGAGACGTACGAGGGGCGCTCGTCGGTGCGGGCCTGGCTCTACCGCATCGCCACCAACACCTGCCTCGACCTGCTCGCGCGACGCCGACCCGAGCCGGCCAGCGGCGGTGAGGCGATGTGGCTGCAGCCCTACCCCGACAGCCTCCTCGACGAGCTGCCCGCCGACGGTGCCGACGGCCCGGAGAGCAGGGCCCTCGCGCGGGAGACCATCGAGCTGGCGTACGTCGTCGCGGTGCAGCACCTCGCCCCGCGACCCCGTGCCGCGCTGATCCTGCGCGACGTCATGGGGTGGCCGGCCAAGGACGTCGCCGCCCTGCTCGGCGACTCGGTGAACTCGGTCAACAGCGCGCTCCAGCGAGCCCGGGCGGGGATGCGCGAGCACCTGCCCAGCGAGCGGCAGGAGTGGACCGGCGACGACGCCGACGTCGAGAACCGCGACCTCGTACGCCGCTTCACCGACGCCAGCGTGGCCGCCGACATCGACACGGTCGCCACCATGCTGCGCCACGACGTCCGCTACTCGATGCCGCCGTGGGAGGGCCTGCTCGTCGGCCGGGACGCGGTCGTCGCGGACTGGACGGCCAACGGCTTCCCGGAGATGACCGGCCTCCGGGCGGTGCCGACGGCGGTCAACCGCCAGCCCGCGGTCGCCTACTACCGCTGGGACGAGGAGCAGGGCGCACACCTGCCGCTCACGATCGACGTGCTGCGGATCTCGGGCGAGGAGGTCACCGAGGTCACCATCTTCGGCGCCGACCGGTTCGGCTCGCTGGGGCTGCCCGAGCGACTCCCGTCCGAGGGGGTTGACCGATGAGCCGCGGGAGGCGGCTCGCCGTCACCGGGCTGGGCGCCGCGCTGGCGGCCGCCGCCCTCAACGCCGTCGTCGCGGCCCTCGCCCGGGCCGCCGGCGTCGACCTCGAGGTCTCGGGAGGCGGGGCGATCCCGGTGTCGGGCATCGCCTTCGTCACCGTCGTGCTCTCGGTGCTCGGCGTGCTCGTCGCCGCGGCGCTGTCGCGGTGGAGCCACAGCCCCGTGCAGTGGTGGCTGCGCACCACGGTCGTGCTGACCGCGGTGTCGCTGGTGCCGCCCTTCCTCGCGGCCGCCGACGCGGCCACGGCGGTGACCCTCGTCGTGCTGCACCTGCTGGCCGCGGCGGTCGTCGTGCCGGCGGTGGCGCGGACCCTCCGCGCCCCGGCCTGACCCGGACGACCGGCGTCAGCGCCGGTCGCGCACTGACCCGGCGGGGTGAGGCGGCGAGACGGCGACCTGCCCAGCGTCGCCCGGGCCGCGAGTGGTGCGTCACACCGACCCCTGGGGGTGAGCCGACCACCCTCTCGCGATGGCTACCGTCTCGAGCGACCATGCGCAGCGACCACCACAGCGCCGACCCCAGCGGCGATCCCCAGATCCTCCGGCTGACCTACACGAGCTCGGCCACCGACCTCATGTCGGTCGCCCAGCTCGTCGAGCTGATCGAGCAGATCCGCCCCAAGAACGAGCGCCTCGGGCTCACCGGCCTGCTGCTCTACAGCGGCGGCAACGTGATCCAGACGCTCGAGGGGACGTCGTACGCCGTCTACGCCGTGTTCGACGCGATCCGCGCCGACACGCGCCACGGCGACGTACGCATCGTCGACCGGCGCTACGTGCGCGCCCGGTCGTTCGGCACCTGGTCGATGGGCTTCCGCAACGTCTCGGCGCGCGAGGTCGCGGACCTGCAGGACTTCAACGAGTTCGCCCGGGAGTCGGTGGGCCACGACCTCGTCGACCACGCCGCGTCGGCCTTCGAGCTGCTCGGGACCTTCCGCCTAAGCACCGCCTGAGCGTCCACCTCGAGGCGCCGGTGCGGCACGAGCGGCGGCGGTCGCCTAGGCTGGTCCACGAAAGGGAGTAGTCCCCAACAGGCGCGTCGACACACTGACCTCTCCGGTCCGGCGCGCAGGGCCACCGTCGCGGTGGCGGACGAGACTTTCGACCAGATTCACACGACCCCACCCGGACGTGCCTGGTCGAAGGCGCGTCCCGGCTCCCGGGGTCACCTCCGGCCGGGCCGGAGAGGATCCCTCCATGGAAGCGCTGCTCATCAGCACCGCCGTCATCTTCGTCGCCGAGCTCGGCGACAAGTCCCAGCTCATGGCGATGACGTTCGCCACCCGCTACCGCGCCCGCGACGTGATCATCGGCATCACCGTCGCCACCGCGATCGTCCACCTCGCCTCCGTCGGCATCGGCGCCGCGATCGGCGAGGCGTTCGGCGACTACCAGCCGTCGATCAACATCGCGGCCGGCCTCGCGTTCCTGTTCTTCGCGGCCTGGACGCTGCGCGGCGACGAGCTGACCGACGAGGAGGCCGACAAGGCCCGCACCAGCCAGGGTGCGGCGATCCTCGCCGTCGGCGTCGCCTTCTTCCTCGCCGAGCTCGGCGACAAGACCATGCTCGCCACGATCACCCTCGCCACCCACGAGGGCTGGTTCGGCACGTGGATCGGGTCGACCATCGGCATGGTCGCCGCCGACGCCCTCGCGATCGCGGCCGGTGGGCTCCTGGGGCGCCAGCTCCCCGAGAAGGTGATCACGTACGGCGCGGCCGCGGCGTTCGTGGTCTTCGGCCTGCTGCTCATCTGGCAGGGCTGGACCGACCTCTGACCCGCGCCACGGGAGGACACGTGTCCCGCGGCGGCGCGAGAATGGCCGGGTGCGACTTCCCGACCCGGCCCTCGTGGTGCTCGTCGGCGCCTCGGGGGCCGGGAAGTCCACCTGGGCAGCGGCCCGCTACCGCGCCGAGGAGGTCGTCTCCTCCGACGCCCTCCGCGGGGTGCTGGGCAGCGGTCCGCACGACCTCGACGCCTCGGGCGACGCCTTCGCCGTGCTCGAGACCGTCGTCGCCGCGCGGCTCCGCCGCGGCCTGACCACCGTCGTGGACACGCTCGGTCTCGACGCGACCCGGCGCATCGCCTGGCTCGACGCCGCACGCGCGGGCGGCCTGCCGGCCGTCGCCGTCCTCCTCGACACCCCGGACGCCGAGTGCCGCCGACGCAACGGCGCCCGTGACCGTCCGGTCCCGGCGCCGGTGCTCGCGGGCCAGCTGCGCTCGGTGCGCGACGTACGTGCCGTGCTGGACGCCGAGGGGTGGGACCTCGTGGTCCGCGTGGGTGCCGAGGACACAGCCGCGACGCCGCCCGCCGCCGCGGCTGCGGCCGAGCCGCGCGAGGACCGGACGTCGAGCCTCGGCCTGCGGTCGGTGCTGCAGGTGTCGCGCTTCCCCTGGGACGAGGACCCGCTGGCGTGGCTCACCGACGTCGCGCGCGCCGCGGACGAGGCGGGCTTCGCCGGGCTGGCGCTGATGGACCACCTCATCCAGGTGCCGCAGGTCGGGCGGGCGTGGGACCCGATCCCCGAGCCGTGGGTGGCCCTCGGCGCGATCGCCGCCGCCGGCACCGGGCTCGAGCTCGGCACCCTCTGCACGCCCGTGACCTTCCGTCCCGCGGGCGTCACCGCGAAGGCCGCTGCCACGCTGTCGGCGCTGAACGGTGGTCGCGCGTTCGTCGGCATCGGAGCCGGGTGGTTCGAGCGGGAGCACGCGGCGTACGGCATCCCCTTCCCGCCGGCCCGCGAGCGCCTCGACGAGCTCGAGCGGGCGGTCGTCACGATGAAGGCCCTGTGGGCGGCGGGCACCAAGGCGTACGACGACCACGGCGTCGCCCTCCCCGAGACGACCTCCTACCCCCGTCCCGCGGGGCCGATCCCGGTGGTCGTCGGCGGCTCGGGCGAGCGCCGCACCCTGCGCATCGCGGCGCGGCACGGCGACGCCTGCAACCTCCGCACGACCGACGAGACCGAGCTCGCCCGGCTGGTCGGGGTCCTGCACGCGCACTGCGAGGACGTCGGCCGCGACCGCTCCGAGGTGGCCGTGACCGTGCTCGACCTGCCCGTCGTGGGCGCCGACCGCGACGACGTGTGGGCGCGCGTCGAGAGGCTCCGCGGCCGCACACCGGCAGCGACGTACGCCGCCCGCACCCACGCCGCGACGGTCGACGGCCACCGGGACCGGTGGGCCCGGCTGGCGGGGCTCGGCGTGTCGACGATCTTCATCGCCACCCCCGACCTCGGAAGTCCCGACGACGTTCTCGCCCTTCGGGGGCTGAACGCCTGACCCTGCGGGTCGTAGTGTCGAGGACATGCAGACGCGCACCCTCGGACAGCACAAGGTCGGCGCCATCGGGCTCGGCCTCATGACCTTCGACCAGACCGGCACCCAGCCCCGGCAGCAGCTCATCGACACCGTCTCGGCCGCCCTCGACGCGGGCGTCACGCTCTTCGACACCGCCGACGCCTACGGGCCGGGTGACGAGAAGGGGGCCGGCGCCCAGGGGGAGAACGAGCGGCTCATCGCCTCGATCCTCGACGAGCTCGGCGCCCGCGACCGCGTCGTGCTGGCCACCAAGGGCGGCCACGTCCGCACCGAGGGCGGTGGCTGGGACACCGACAGCTCCGCGGCCCACCTCCGCGAGGCCGTCGACGCCAGCCTCCAGCGCCTCGGCGTCGAGCAGATCGCGCTGTGGCAGCACCACCGGCCCGACCCGAAGGTGCCCTACGACGAGGTCATCGGCACGCTGAAGGAGATCGCCGACAGCGGCAAGGTCGCCCACGTCGGGCTGTCCAACGCCGACCCGCAGCAGATCCGTGACGCCCACGCGGTCCTCGGCGACGCGCTCGCCAGCGTGCAGAACCAGTTCAGCCCCAAGTTCCGCTCGAGCCGTCCCGAGATCGACGTGTGCGAGGAGCTCGGCCTGGCCTTCCTGCCGTGGAGCCCGCTCGGCGGCCTCTCCGACGCCAAGGAGCTCGCCGACAAGCACCCCGCGTTCGCGGAGATCGCGCAGGAGCGCGGCGTCAGCGCCCAGCAGGTGGCACTGGCGTGGGAGCTCGCCCAGTCCCCGGTCGTCATCCCGATCCCGGGCGCCAAGCGGCCCAGCTCGATCACCGACTCGGCCGCCGCCGCGGAGATCGAGCTCACCGCCGACGAGCTGGCGCGCCTCGACGCGAGCTGACCCGGGTCCTCCGCGATGTCCCGCCCGCTCCTCGTCCGCGCGGTCGACACGGCCATGGACCGCTCGCTGGTCCTCGGCTACACGACGATCGGCCTCGCCGTCCGGCGGATGATGCCGGGCTGGCCGGCCGACCCGCCGCCGCGCGCGCTCGCGGGCCGGCACGTGCTCGTCACCGGCGCGAGCTCCGGCCTCGGTGCCGCGACGGCGTCCGGGCTCGCCGGGCTCGGCGCGGTCGTGCACATGCTCGTGCGCGACGAGGCCAAGGGGACCGGGGTCCTCGACCGGCTCCGCGCCACGAACCCCGGCGCGGAGCTGCGGCTGTGGCGGTGCGACGTCGCCGACCTCGACGACGTACGACGCTTCGCGGGGGGCTTCGCGGCCGAGGTCCCCGACCTCCACGCGGTCGTGCACAACGCGGGCGTGATGCCGCCCGAGCGCACCGAGTCGCCCCAGGGCCTCGAGCTGAGCATGGCGGTGCACCTCGTCGGGCCCGTGGTGATGACCGAGGCGCTGCGCGGCCCGCTCGCCGGCGGTCGCGTGGTGCTGGTCAGCAGCGGCGGCATGTACTCGCAGCCGCTTCACGCCGACGACCCGGGCTACCTGACCGGTGACTACTCGCCGACGACGGCGTACGCCCGCTCCAAGCGCTGGCAGGTCGAGCTGGCCCCGCTGCTCGTGGAGCGGTGGGGGGCCGACGGCACGACCGTCGCGACGATGCACCCCGGCTGGGCCGACACCCCCGGCGTGCGCGAGTCGCTCCCGACGTTCCGCCGGCTGACCCGCCCGGTGCTGCGCGACGACGCGCAGGGCGCCGACACCAGCGTCTGGCTGACGGCGGTCGAGCCGGCGCCGCCCACCGGCCGCTTCTGGCACGACCGGGTCGAGCGCCCGACCCACCTGCTGCCGACGACCCGCGGCAGCGACCGCGACGTGGCACGCGCCTGGGCCTGGCTGCGGGACGCGGCCGGGCTGGACGAGGCCGCCGCGCCCTAGGGTGTCGCGGGTGCTGAGCCTGCAGATCGACGACGCCCGCCTGTCCGACCTCGAGCCCTGGCACGCCGGCCAGCTCGCCGGCCTGTTCCGGGCCCACGGCGCGGACTTCTACGACTGGCTGCCGTGGGAGGCATTCGAGGACGTCGAGGCCGCCCGCGGCTTCCTCGACTCCTTCGTCAAGGGACGCGGCGAGGGCACCCGACGGCTCTACGGCATCTGGGTCGACGACGAGCTCGTCGGCGGCACGCTCTTCCCGAGCATCAACGCCCGCTCCCGGGTCGCCGAGGCGGGCGTGTTCCTCGCTGCCTCCGCCCGCGGTCGCGGCATCGTCACCCGCGCCGTGGCCGCCATGCTCGACTGGGCCTTCGTCGAACGGGGGCTGCACCGCGTCGAGTGGCGGTGCGCCCCGGGCAACCACGCCAGCCGGCGCGTCGCCGAGCGGCTCGGCTTCACCCACGAGGGCACGCTGCGCGAGGTGTTCCCGGTGCGGGACGAGCGCCAGGACCTCGAGGTCTGGTCGCTGCTGGCCCGCGAGTGGAACGGCGTGCCGCAGCAGTCCTGACCCCGCGCCTCGCCCTGACCAAGGAAAAACTTGACTGGTTCAAGTAAAGGGGGCAGGGTGGTGGGTGATGGAGGACCACGACTTCGAGCACCTGCTGCGCAGCGCCGACCTGAGGGTCACCCGGCCTCGCCTCGCCGTGCTCCGGGCCGTGCGCCGCCAGCCGCACGCCGACACCGGCAGCGTCCTCGCCGCGGTGCGCACCGAGGAGCCGACCGTCTCCCACCAGGCGGTCTACGACGTCCTGGGGGCGCTCACCGACTCGGGACTGGTCCGCCGGATCCAGCCCGCCGGCTCGGTCGCGCGCTACGAGCTCCGCGTCGGCGACAACCACCACCACGCGGTCTGTCGCTCGTGCGGCGTCGTCGCCGACGTCGACTGCGCGGTCGGCGTACGCCCCTGCCTCGACGCATCCGACACCCACGGCTTCGTCATCGACGAGGCCGAGGTCACCTACTGGGGCCTGTGCCCCGCCTGCTCGACCAGAGCCGTCACCACGTGACACCTCCGTCCGACATCTCGTGAGACCGACCCGCACCGATGAAAGGTTCGCCATGACCGACAGCCAGGACACCACCCCAGAGAGCCCCCAGGGGGTCGACCGCAAGGCCGAGGCCGGCTGCCCGGTCATGCACGGCTCTGCCACCGCGCAGGGCAGCGAGAGCGAGAACCCGGTCATCGACTCGCCGGAGCCGGCGACCAACCGCCGTCCGCACACCAACCAGGACTGGTGGCCCAACAGCCTCGACCTGTCCCCGCTGCGCACCCACAGCAACAAGAGCAACCCGCTCGGGCCGGACTTCGACTACTCCGAGGAGTTCAAGAAGCTCGACCTCGGCGAGCTTCGCCGTGACGTCGTCGAGGTGCTCAACACCTCGCAGGACTGGTGGCCCGCCGACTTCGGCCACTACGGCGGCCTGTTCATCCGGATGAGCTGGCACGCGGCCGGCACCTACCGCATCTTCGACGGCCGCGGCGGCGCCGGCGAGGGCTCGCAGCGCTTCGCCCCGCTCAACAGCTGGCCCGACAACGCCAACCTCGACAAGGCCCGCCGCCTGCTCTGGCCCGTCAAGCAGAAGCACGGCCAGAAGATCTCGTGGGCCGACCTGCTGGTCTACGCCGGCACCGTGGCCATGGAGGACATGGGCTTCCAGACCTTCGGCTTCGGCTTCGGCCGCGAGGACATCTGGGAGCCCGAGGAGATCATTTGGGGTCCGGAGGACACCTGGCTCGGTGACGAGCGCTACTCCGGCGACCGCGAGCTCGAGGAGCGCCTCGGCGCGGTGCAGATGGGCCTCATCTACGTCAACCCCGAGGGGCCCAACGGCAACCCGGACCCGGTCGCCTCGGCGCGCGACATTCGCGACACCTTCGCCCGGATGGCGATGAACGACGAGGAGACCGTCGCCCTCATCGCCGGTGGCCACACCTTCGGCAAGACCCACGGCGCCGGTGACGCCGACCTGGTCGGCCCCGAGCCGGAGGCCGCCCCGCTGGAGGAGCAGGGCCTGGGCTGGAAGAGCTCGTTCGGCTCCGGCAAGGGCAAGGACACCATCACGTCCGGCCTGGAGGTCACCTGGACCTCCACGCCGACGCGGTGGAGCAACGACTACTTCAAGTTCCTCTTCGCCTACGAGTGGGAGCTGGAAAAGAGCCCGGCGGGCGCCCACCAGTGGGTCGCCAAGGACGCCGAGGCGATCGTGCCCGGCCCGACGCCGGACTCGCCGCCGCGTCGCCCCACGATGCTCACCTCCGACCTCGCGCTGCGTTTCGACCCGGCCTACGAGAAGATCTCGCGCCGCTTCCTGGAGAACCCCAACGAGTTCGCCAAGGCCTTCGCGAAGGCCTGGTACAAGCTGCTGCACCGTGACATGGGTCCGGTCGAGCGCTACCTCGGCCCGTGGGTCCCGGAGGCCCAGATCTGGCAGGACCCCGTGCCGGCGCACGAGGGCGAGCTCATCGGGGACGCCGACGTCGCCGCGCTCAAGACCGCCGTGCTCGAGTCCGGTCTGAGCACCGCCGAGCTGGTCTCGACGGCGTGGGCCTCCGCGGCGTCGTTCCGCTCGACCGACAAGCGCGGCGGCGCCAACGGTGCCCGCATCCGGCTCGAGCCGCAGCGCAGCTGGGCGGTCAACCAGCCGGAGCAGCTCGCGACCGTCCTCGACCGGCTCGAGTCGGTCCGGAGCGACTTCAACGCCAAGGGCGGCGCGCAGGTGTCGCTCGCGGACCTCATCGTCCTCGCCGGCTCCGCGGCGGTCGAGAAGGCCGCGAAGGACGCCGGCGTCGAGGTCACGGTGCCGTTCCGCGCCGGTCGCACCGACGCCACCCAGGAGCAGACCGACGTCGACTCCTTCCGGGTCCTCGAGCCCCGCGCCGACGGGTTCCGCAACTACCTGCGGCCCGGCGAGAAGCTCCAGCCGGAGACCCTCCTGGTCGAGCGGTCCTACATGCTCGGCCTGACCGCGCCGCAGATGACCGTCCTCGTGGGCGGCCTGCGGGCGCTCGGCGGCAACGTCGGCGGCGCGCAGCACGGCGTCCTCACCGACCGTCCGGGCGTGCTGACCAACGACTTCTTCGCCAACCTGCTGGCCCCGGGCACGCAGTGGAAGGCCTCGGAGTCGGAGGAAAACGTCTACGACATCCGCGACGCCGCCACCGGTGACGTGAGGTGGACGGCCACCGCGGTCGACCTGATCTTCGGCTCGAACTCGCAGCTGCGGGCGCTCGCCGAGGTCTACGCCAGCGAGGACGCCCACGAGAAGTTCGTCCACGACTTCGTCGATGCCTGGGTGAAGGTCATGGACAACGACCGGTTCGACCTGCGCTGACCCTGCTCGACCGGCGGCCCGGGCTCCCCTCGCGGGGGACCCGGGCCGCTGCCCGTCGTCTACGACCGGCTCCGCCCCGCACGCCGAGGTGGCCGACGTGCTCGGCTCGCTCCCGCCCTCCCGCCCGGTCGTCGGGTCTAGCGTGGGCGCATGGTCGACCGCGCCACGCCCAACCTCCCGTCGCGCGACCTCGACGCCCCGGCCGGCTTCTACGCCGCGCTCGGGTTCGCGACGGCGTACCACGACCCGGGCTGGCTGATCCTCGAGCGCGGGACGGTGGTGCTGGAGTTCTTCCACGACCCCGCCACGGACCCCGCCTCGACCTCGGCGGGCTGCTGCGTGCGGGTCGACGACCTCGATGCGTGGTACGACGTCTGCGTCGCGGCCGGTCTGCCCGAGACCCACGTCGGGTGGCCGCGGCTGCACCCGCCGCGGGTCGAGGAGTCGGGGATGAGGATCGGCTACCTGGTCGACGCCGACGGCAACCTGCTGCGGCTCGTGCAGAACCCCTAGTCCGGGACCGGCGCGGCCGTCGCCTCGTCGCCGACCCGGATCGTCCCCGAGCCCAGCAGGCGGAACACCGTGCCGCCGCGCGGGGAGCGGAGCGCCTGCATCGCGCCCGGCCCGAGCCAGTCGTCGAGGAGCCGGCAGGGAGCGGCGATGCGCACCACCTCGAGCTCGACGTCGCCGATGCGCATCCGCTCGCCCGGCCGCGTCGGGATCGGCCCGCTCGTCAGGGTGATGTTGCGGCGCGTGAGCCCCGGGTCGACCGGACGCCCCAGCACCTCGGCCGCCGCCTCGAGGTCGTCGAGCGCCTGCACCGTCACGTGGCGGTGCTTCGCGCCGTGGTAGCGGTCGCCGACCAGGCCCACGCCGGCCTCCGCCTCGACGGAGGCGACCGACTTCGTGGGGATCTTCCGCCCGGGGGCGACGTGGATGGCGTGCACGCGCGAGGTCACGGGTGCGACCGTACTGTGCACCCGTGGCCCCTGCTTGGCGGCGTGAGGCCACAATTCGGAGGCGGACTGTCTGTCGGTGCCTGCGCCTAGGGTCGTCGGGTGCCCATGGACGAGCTCGACCCGGCACCCGCCGACGCCACCGCGCCGCACGTCGAGGCCCACCTGCCACCGGGGGTGACCCGCGGCCCGGAGACCGTGCGCGCCTTCCGCCAGGTCCTCGGCAACACGCTCGTCGCCAACGTGACCGCGAGCTACTTGTGGTTCGCCCTCACCTTCTGGGCCTACCTCGAGACGCGCTCGGTGATGGCCACCGCGATCATCGGCGGCGGCTACATGCTCTTCACGGCCGTGTTCGGCACCTTCTTCGGCACGCTCGTCGACCGCCACCGCAAGAAGCAGGTGATGGTCATCTCCTCGACCGTCACGCTGGTCGGCTACGCCGCCTCCGCCGGGCTGTGGCTGCTGCTCGGCGAGGAGCGGCTGGCCGACTGGGGCAGCGCCTGGTTCTGGCTGTTCACCGGCGTGATCCTGGTCGGCGGCGTCGTCGAGAGCCTGCGCAACATCGCGCTCTCCACGACGGTGACCCTGCTCGTCCCCGAGGACGGCCGCGACAAGGCCAACGGCCTGGTCGGCACCGTCCAGGGCATCTCGTTCATGATCACCAGCGTCTTCAGCGGCCTGAGCGTCGGGCTGCTCGGGATGGGGTGGACCCTGGCGATCGCGATCGGCCTCACCGGCGTCGCCCTGCTGCACCTCGTCCCGATCACCGTCCCCGAGGTCGATCCCCAGCCCGAGGAGGGCGGTCCCCACTTCGACTTCCGCGGGGCGATCTCCGCGATCACGGCCGTTCCCGGGCTGGTCGCCCTGATCCTGTTCACGACGTTCAACAACCTCGTCTCGGGCGTCTACATCGCCCTCATGGACCCCTACGGCCTGACGCTGTTCAGCGTCGAGGCCTGGGGCATCGTCCTCGGCGTGACCGGCCTCGGGTTCGTCGTGGGCGGCGGGCTCGTCGCGAGGTTCGGCCTCGGCGCCAACCCGGTGCGCACCCTCTTGCTCGTCAACCTCGGCATCGCCGTGATCGGGATGACGTTCACGGTGCGCGAGTGGGCCTGGCTCTACGTCCTCGGCATCTTCGCCTTCATGGCGGTGATCCCGGCGGCCGAGGCGGCCGAGCAGACGATCCTGCAGCGGGTCGTCCCGTTCCGCACGCAGGGCCGGGTCTTCGGCTTCGCGCAGAGCGTCGAGCTGGCGGCCAGCCCGATCTCGGCCTTCCTCATCGGGCCGATCGCGGAGTTCGCGCTGATCCCCTACATGGAGTCCGAGGAGGGCCGCGACAGCTGGCGGTGGCTGCTCGGTGACGGTGACGCCCGCGGCATCGCGCTGGTCTTCATGATCGCCGGCGCGATCATGGTCGTCACCGTGCTCCTCGCGCTGGTGTCCGCCTCCTACCGCCGGCTCTCCGCGGCCTACGCCGACGCGCCGCCCCAGCAGCTCGAGGGGACGCCGACCGACTGAGCCGCCGTCGCGTGGCTCAGGCGGGCATCCGGGCGTCGAGGAAGCGGACGGTCCGGTCCATCGCCGCGACGAAGGCCGGCCCGAACGCGTGCCCGTCGTCGTACCACTCGAGGGTGGCGTCCACGCCCGCCTTCGTCATCGCACGCTGCGTGGCCCGCGCCCACGGGGGCGGGCAGGTGTCGTCGATGCGGCCGTGCACCATCAGCACCGGGTCGGTGATGTCGCCGAAGAGGGGTCGTGGCGACACGCCCCGCCAGAACTCCGGGTCCTCCGCCGGGAGCCCGTGCCGTCCGCGGAAGCCGGCCTTCAGCTCCGCGAGCGGCGCGTCGGGGCGCTGGAACTGGGCGAAGTTCTCGGCCTCGAGGCTCGAGACGGACGCCCAGCCGACGCCGGCGGCGAAGAGGCCCGGCTCGGCGGCGAGCGCCTTCATCATCACGCCGCCGCCCATCGAGCGACCGAACAGCGCGATCCGGTCGGGGTCGACCCGAACGTCGTCGGAGGTCCGGAGCGCGTGGAGCCCGGCGATCGCGTCGGCGGCGTAGCCGAGCCGGACCGCCTGCTCGACGCGCGGGTCGTCGGTCGACTCGGCGTGGTTGCGGTAGTCGACGTGCAGCGCGACGTAGCCGCGCTGGGCGAGGAAGCCGCGCTCGCGCGTCATGCCCTGGCCGCGGACGTAGTAGGCCGGGTTGATGTAGCCGTGGGCCAGCACCACGGCGGGGAAGGGGCCGCGCCCGGTCGGCACGTTGAGCACGCCGCTGATCCGCAACGGCTCGGTGCCGCGGCCCATCGTGGTGGAGGCAAAGGTGACGTCGTACGACGTGTAGGCGGGGGTCCGCTCGCGGACGGCGCCGAGCCGCAGGTCGCCGCCGGTCAGGTCGGCCTGCGCCAGGGCTGCCATCGAGATGGGGTGGGCCGGCTCGGGCTCCTCGGTGGGCTCCTCGGTGGGCTCCTCCGTCGGCTCCTCCGTCGGATCGCTGGTGGGCTGGCTGGTGGGGGAGGCGCTCGGGGTGTCCTGCGGGTCGGCCGAGCCGGGCTCGTCGCTCCCGCTCGAGCAGCCGGCGAGCAGCACGAGGACCGCGACGACGGTCGCGACCGGGCCGGCGGCACGGGGCCGGAGGGCGGGCATGTCGACCAGTGTGCGGCACCGCTGGTGACGTCCGGTCACGTCTGCGACCCGCGGGACGTCGACTGGTCGAGACGACGTGCAGACGGAAGGGTGGACCCATGGACCGGACGGAGACCTTCGAGGCCGAGCGGCCCCGACTGCTCGGCATCGCGACCCGCGTGCTGGGAGACCACGCCGAGGCGGAGGACGTGGTGCAGCAGGCGTGGCTGCGGCTCGACCGCGCGGTCACCCGCGACGGCACCGAGATCGACAACCTGCCGGCCTGGCTGACCACCGTCACGACCCGGCTCTGCCTCGACCGGCTGCGCGCCCGCACGCCCGTGCCGGTGGAGGACCCGCACCTCGAGGACGCCGCGCTCGAGCCGTGGTCGGACCCGGTCACCGACCCGGCGGACGACGTCGCGCTGGCCGACACGGTCGGCATCGCGCTGCAGGCGGTCATCGACCGGCTCTCCCCGCGCGAGCGGGTGGCCTTCGTGCTGCACGACAGCTTCGGCTTCGACTTCGCGACCATCGGCGCGGTGCTCGACACCTCACCCGTCGCGGCGCGCAAGCTCGCGTCGCGGGCCCGGGCCAAGGTCGCCCAGCCCGCACCCGAGGACGCGCTGGCCGACTGGGAGGTCGTCGACGCGTTCATGGCGGCCGCCCGGGGTGGCGACTTCGAGCGGCTCCTCCAGCTGCTCGCGCCCGACGCCGTGGTCGGCGCCGACGAGGCCGCGGTTCTCGCCGGCACGCCGGCCTCCATCGAGGGCCGCGACGAGGTCGCCGCCTTCTTCAACGGCAGCGCGCAGGCGGCCATGGCCGTCTTCGTGGGAGACCGCCCGGCCTCGGCGTGGTTCCACCGTGGTGCGGCGGCGGTCGTCTTCGACTTCGAGGTCGCCGACGGCAAGGTCCGGGCGATCACCTTCCGTGCCGATCCGGACGTCCTTGGGCAGGTCGTGCGCCGCGATGGGCCGACGGCGAGATGACCCACCGCGTGCCGCAACCTGAGGGCGGGATCAGTCGGTGGTGACACACCGCGTGACGGCACCGGGACAGGGGCCGTCACGGATCCGCCACACCTCGGACCACAACCGACCACACCACGGCTGTGGAGCCGGCGCCCCCCGTGTCACATCCCCGGTGGCCCGATCGTCGTACCACCAGAACCCCGACTGAGGAGATCCCATGAAGACCATGACCTGCCGCCAGCTCGGCGGCCCGTGCGACCTCGCCCACCGCGGAGAGACCCACGACGACGTCATCAACGCGCAGGACCAGCACCTCAAGCAGGCCGAGAAGGAGGGCGACACCGCCCACCTGCCCGCGCGTAAGGAGATGAAGGGGCGCTGGCGCCACCCGAAGAAGTCGCTCGGGTGGTACCGCCAGATGCAGGCCGACTTCGCCGCGCTCCCCGAGGACTGAACGGTCAGCGGCGGCGGTCGGCCAGCACCCAGGCGGCGCCGGCGGCCGCGGCGGTGACGCCGAGGACCGACGGCCAGGTGCCGACCTTCTTCGCGAGCGGGTGGGAGACCCCCATCGCCGCCCAGTAGGCCGCGGTCAGGCCGGCGGTCAGCGGCACCCCACCGACGGCGTACCACTGCCGCGCGGCGACGAGGTTGGCGCCGAGCATCGCGGCTCCGCCGAGAGGGCGTACGCCGGTGCGCTGGGCGAGGGCGAAACCGCCGACGAGGCCGCCGGCGAGCAGGGGAGCGGTGGGGACGCGGGCGAGGTCGGGCACGTGACGAGCCTAGCCAGCACTCAGTTGTGGCCGACGCGACCCTTGCTGCCGGCCGCGTAGCAAACCGTGCCGACGCAGTCGATGACGTGGTAGCCCTTCCTGCTCGCGCGCTTCCACGTGCGGCCGCCGTCGGTGGTGATGCTCGACCCGACCGAGCCGTCGTAGTCGCCGGTCGCGACGGCGTACCTGCTGCCGCGCAGGAAGGTGACGTCCTCGCCGATGTGCGAGAGGTCGCCGCCGAGGGTCCAGGTGCGGCCGTCGCGGGAGTAGGCCGTCGTGTCCTCGGTGTCGTCGGCCTTCGCGAAGTCGCCGCCGACCGCGATGCCCGCGCTGGGCGAGGCGAAGGCGCCCGCGAAGCCGCCGGCTGCCTCACCGGCCGGGATCCCCGACGCGGTGGCGGTCCAGGTGCGACCGTGGTCGTCGGAGCGGAGCACGCGCGACTTCTTGCCGCCGGTGACGAGGAAGGCCGACCGGCCGGAGGTGACGAGGCAGTCGCCGCTGGCGGCGAAGCCGAACTCGTCCTTCGACCGGGGCATGCCCGCGTCGGGCAGCACCGACCACGAGCGGCCGTGGTCCTTCGTCGAGAGGATGCGCAGCTTGCCGTCCACCGGGTCGCTCACCGCGAGGCCGCGCTTGCCCGCGCCGTAGAACGCCATGCAGTCGTAGAAGGCGTCCTCGTCGGTGTTGCGGAACGCCTCGGTCCAGCTCGCGCCGCCGTCGGTCGACCGGTAGATGCGCGACGCCTCCCCGGGGCCGATCGCGAGGACGTGCGCGACGCCGTCGTGCACCTCGACGTCGCGGAACGACAGGCCCTCGGTGTCGTCCGGGCCGACGTCGGTCCAGGTCTTCCCGCGGTCGGTCGTGCGGAAGACGCGGGCCGGGCCGTCGTCGGTCAGGCTCTCGCCCGTGACCCACGCCTCGCGCTTGCTCACGGCCTCGAGGCCGCGGAGGTTCTGGTCGGCGTCGACCACCGTCTCGCTCCAGCCGTCGCGGAACGGGTTCGGTCCGGCGGCCTCCGGCTGGGCCGCCGAGCCGGCGGGGACCGAGAGCGCCAGGGCGGGGATCGCCAGGAGGGCAGGGATGAGGGCAGGGACTCCGAGTCGTCGCATCGGGCCACCATGGCGCGCGGCGCAGGTCCTGTCCAGACCCCTGAGGTGGGTCGTTCCGGAAGCCGGCCGTCCGGAACCGGGTCTACCGTCGGGCCCATGAGCACCGACCACGAGACCGTCCACGACGTCTGGGTCCCGCCGCCGTGGGAGCCGCCGATCGACGGCACCGAGGCCGAGTACCTCACCGGTGCGCTCGGCCGGATGCGCGCCACCCTGCGGTGGAAGGCCGACGGCCTCGACGAGGAGGGCCTCCGGCAGCGCCTGCCGTCGTCGTCGCTCTCGCTCGGCGGGCTGCTGCGCCACCTCGCGATGGGCGAGGACTACTACCTGACGACCAAGCTGCGCGGCGAGGAGCTCGTCGAGCCCTGGCGCTCGCTCGGCCACGACGGCACCGACGAGTGGGAGTTCGAGGCCGACCACTTCACCGCCGCGCAGACGTACGCCGTCTTCGACGAGGCGGTCGTCCGCAACACCGCCCGGATCGAGGCCGCGCTGGCCGAGGGCGGTCTCGACCTCGTCGCCCACGTCGACGACGGCAACGGCAACCACCCGCGCCTGCGCCGCCTCCTCGTCGACCTGCTCGAGGAGTACGCCCGGCACACCGGCCACGCCGACCTCCTCCGCGAGGCCGTCGACGGCCGCGTCGGCGAGGACCCGCCCGAGGGCTGGACGCCCCCGTGGCTCGCCTAGCCGGGCACCGGGACGCCGGCTACTTGCTGGGCTCCGGGACGTCGACGTCGACCTCGGCGCAGTCGACCTTGGGGTTCACGCCGACGTAGTTGAGCGGTCCGGCGACGATGGTGAGCGCGATGTCACCCGCCTCGGAGCAGTTGGTCTTCGCGTCCTCGAAGTAGTCGCGCTGGAAGGCCGCGAACGCGCCGATGACGAGCCAGATGACGAGCAGGATGCCGATCAGTCGTCCCACGGGAACCTCCCTCGATCCTCACGACAAGGTAGCCGTGTCGTCGCGAGTGTGCGCAGATCGGCGTGCGCCCTGCCACCCTCCCAGGGGTAGGCGGCCCTAGGGTGGCGCCATGACCGTCCTCGCTGTGGTGTTCGCGGTCGCGGCCGCGTTGCTGCACGTCTACATCTGGGTGCTCGAGGCCTTCCGGTGGACCCAGCCGTCGACCCGCAAGACCTTCGGCGTGTCCGAGGCCGACGCCCCGGTCCTCGCGCCGATGGCCTACAACCAGGGTTTCTACAACCTCTTCCTCGCCATCATCACGCTCGTCGGCGTCGCCCTGCTCGGGCAGCAGGAAGACATCGGCCGGGCCCTCGCGCTCGCCGGCACCGGGTCGATGCTCGGTGCCGCGCTGGTGCTGGTGACCCACGACCGCTCGATGGTGCGGGCCGCGACCACCCAGGGCACGCTGCCCGCGCTGGCCGTGCTCTTCCTGATGCTGTCGGTCTAGCGAGGGGCCCGGCCTACTGGCCGAGCCACGTGTGCACCGAGGACACCACCGAGGCGCCCTCGCCGGTGGCGGAGGCCACGCGCTTCATCGATCCCGCGCGGATGTCGCCGCCGGCGAAGATGCCCGGGACCGTGGTCGCCAGGTCCTCGGGCGGCACGCCGTCGAGCCAGTGCTCGGTCGGCACGTCGCGTCCGGTGAGCACGAAGCCGCGCTCGTCGCGGAGCACGGCGTCGGGCAGCCAGCCGCACTCGGCGACGGCGCCCAGCAGCAGGAACAGCCCGCGGGCCTCGACCCGCTCGTGCGCACCGGTGTCGACGTCCTCCATGTCGAGCCAGGCCAGCTGGCCGACGTCGTCCGGACCGCCGTCGACCACGCGGGTGCAGGGGCGCACGGTGATGCGCGGGTTCCACTCGATCTCGTTGATGAGGTACGACGACATGGTGGCGGTGAGGTCGGGCCGGCGGACCGCGATCGTGACCGAGGAGGCGAAGCGGGCGGCGTGGATCGCCGCCTGCCCGGCGGAGTTGCCGCCGCCCACGACCACGACGTGGTCACCCGCGAGCTCGCGGGCGGCCGCCATGGCCGCGCCGTAGTAGACCCCGCGCCCCACCAGCTCCTCGAGCGAGTCGACGCCGAGCCGGCGGTAGTCGACACCGGTCGCGACGAGGATGGACCGGGCGTGCACGTCGCCGCCGTCGGTGTGCACGACGTGGTGGTCGCCGTCCGCGCACCGCGAGATGCCGGTCGCCGGCCAGCCGGTGAAGAAGCGCGTGCCGAACCGGAGGGCCTGCCCGCGGGCCCGCTGCGCCAGGCGCATGCCGGAGATGCCGCGTGGGAAGCCGAGGTAGTTGCGGATCATCGAGCTGGTGCCGGCCTGCCCGCCGATCGCCTCGGCCTCGAGGCAGACGGTCGAGAGGCCCTCGCTCGAGGCGTACACGCTGGCCGCCAGCCCGGCCGGTCCGGCGCCGACCACGACGAGGTCGACCACCTCGTCGACGTCGATGTCGTCGGGTCGGCCGTAGAGCTGGTTGGCCAGCGAGCGCACGTCGGGGCAGTGGCCGCACCACCCGGCGAGCGAGGAGACGATCGGCCAGCGGCCCTCGGCGTCGGGACAGGTCGCCATCACCTCGCGGCCCACCTCGCTGTCGGGGTGGTGCACGCCGGCGGGCATGCCGACCCGGGCGAGGTAGTCGAGCAGGTCGCGGGTCAGCCCGTCCTTCTCCGGGGAGATGATCCGGACGTTCTCGACAACCGGGGTGGCGACGGTCGCGTTCCACTCGTTGAGCAGCTCGCCGACGGCGAGGTGGAACTCCTCGTCGCGCGGGCCCTGCGGCATGAGCAGCAGCGCGTCGACCTTGCCGGCGGCGACGGCGTGGCGGAAGGTCTGGTTGTCCTCGCGGAAGCGACTGACGTGGGTGACGATCAGCCGGCGCGCGGTCGGGACGGCCTGCCGCGTGCCGCCGATCAGCTGGTAGAGCCGGTCCTGGTCCTGGTCGCTGTCGACGACGAAGAGCGCCACCTGGTGCCCGGTCGTCAGCAGCTCCTTGGCGCAGGCCTTGGCCGAGGCCTCGTCGGACGCCAGGCGGACGTCGTACTCCCGCTCGTAGCGGGCGAACGCCTCGCCCAGCTCGGCCGCGTGGTGGATCGAGGCGATGACGATCGCGGGCGCTCCCATGCATCGAGCGTAGTGGCGCATGGAGGGCTGGGTCAGCCGGTGAGGTTGTGCACGTAGCACCAGCGCCACGACTCGTCCGGCTCGGCGGACTCCACGACGGGGTGGAGGCTGTCGTGGAAGTGGGCGGTGGCGTGCTTGCCGACGGAGGAGTCGCAGCAGCCCACGTGGCCGCACGTCAGGCACTGCCGCAGCGACACCCAGCGGGTGCCGTCGCGCAGGCAGGTGGCGCAGGCCGGGTCGGCGACCGTGTCGACGGCGGGGTGCTCGTCGAGGTCGTCGCAGGTGCGGCCGCCGGCGAAGGAGAGGCTGCCGGAGCGTACGCCGGCGCGCGCGTCCGAGCCGGCGTCGAGCATCGACTCCTCGATGTCGAGCATGCCGAGCACCTGGCTCACCACCTCCGACGGCACCTTGCCCTTGCCCCGGACGAGCAGCACCTTGGAGCGCTCGGCCTCGATCATCTCGCCGCGGATGCGGGCGTAGAGCTCGGAGGGCGTCTCGTCGCCGTCGGTGGTGGCGAGCTGCTCCCACGCCGCGAAGGTCCGCTGGTCGACCCGGGCCCGCACCTGGTCGACCACGCCGTGCTGGTCGTCGTAGTCCAGCTCGTCGAGGCGCTTGAAGCCGGCGTCCGCCGCCTGCTGCAGCAGGGCGGCGCGGGCGAGGGCGTCCTCGGCCGGATCGGGGGCGGGCACGTCGAGGAGCCGGGTCATGAGCGGCAGCGTCAGCCCCTGCACGAGCAGCGTGCCGGCCACGACGGTGAACGCCACGAGGAGCAGCACCTCGCGGTGGGGCGCGTCCTCGGGGATGACGAAGGCGGCGGCGAGGGTGACGACGCCGCGCATGCCGGCCCAGCCGATCAGGAAGCTCCACGAGGCAGGGATGGGGTCGCGGCGGCGGAGGAAGCCGGTGGCCTGCATGTAGACGAGGCGCACGACGACGACGGTGAGCAGGGTCGCGAGGCAGACGAGGGCGATGCGGCTGTGGGGCAGGCTCGACTCCTGGACGTCCTGGAGGATCCAGTCGAGCTGGAGGCCGATGAGGAGGAAGACGGTGTTCTCCAGCACGAAGGCGACCGTCCGCCAGGTGATGCGCTCGGTGATGCGGGACTGCGCGGTCTGGATGATCGGCGCCTTGTGGCCGAGCAGCAGGCCGGCGACGACGACGGAGATGACGCCGGAGGCGTGGATCTCCTCGGCCGCCACGAACGCCGCGAACGGCGTCAGGAACGAGATCGCGGTGTCCATCAGCGGGTCGCTGATCCGGCGCCGCAGCTTGGCGACGAGGAGGAAGAAGCCGACGCCGATGAGCACGCCGCCGCCCGCCGCGACCAGGAAGTCGAGCCCGATGTGGGAGACCGCCACCCCGCCCGCGAGCGCCGCCGTGGCGGTCCGGAGGACGACGAGTGCGGTGGCGTCGTTGAGCAGCGACTCGCCCTCGAGGATCGTCACGACCCGCCTGGGCAGCCCGATCCGCCGGGCCACGGCCGTGGCGGCGACGGCGTCCGGTGGCGCGACGACCGCGCCGATCGCGATCGCGGCCGCCCAGCCCAGGTCCGGCACCAGCCACTCGACGACCGCCGCGACGGCCAGCGCCGTGACGACGACGAGCAGGATCGAGAGGCGGAGGATCGTGCCCCGGTTGGCGTTGAAGTCGACCAGCGAGGTCTGGATCGCCGCCGCGTAGAGCAGCGGTGGCAGCAGCCCCAGCAGCACGACCTCGGACTCGAGGTGGATCGTCGGGACGCCGGGGACGTACGACGCCGCGGCGCCGACGACGACCAGCAGGAGCGGTGCCGGGACGCGCAGCCGCTCGCTGACGGCGGTGGCGGCCAGCACGACGGCTGCCATGGAGACGAGCAGCAGGGCGAGTTCCACCGGGTGATTCTTGCCGCTGCCGCCCCGGCCGGTCGAGGGCGTCCACCGTGGCGACCGGCGACGTCCTCGACCAGCGAGCCGGCGTCAGCGCACGACGTCGTAGCGCTGGAGGGTGATGCCGTTGGCGTAGGCGGCGTGCTCGACGAGCTGCAGCTTGGTCTTGTCGCCCTCGGCGAAGAGCCGCTTGCCGCTGCCGAGCAGGAGCGGGAAGACGAGCAGGTGGTAGCGGTCGACGAGACCGGCCTGCGCGAGCCCCTGGGCGAGGCGAGCGCTGCCGTGGACGTGGATCTCGCCGCCGTCGGTCTCCTTGAGCGCGGCCACGTCGTCGAGCGACCGCAGGACCTGCACGGTGCCCTCGCCCCAGGGGGCGGTGTCGTCGGGCAGTGTCGTCGAGACGACGTACTTGGGCATCGCGTTGTAGGTCGCGAACTCCTCCATCGACGGCCACACCGGCGCGAACTCGTCGTAGGACTGCCGGCCGAACAGGAGGGCGGTGGCGTCGGCCGTCTCTCGACCCTTGATGTCGTAGGCCTCCTCGACGAAGTCGACGTCCTTGAACGTCCAGCCGGCGTGGGGGTGGTCCCCGCCGCCGGGCGCCTCCATGACGCCGTCGACGGACAGGAAGGTGGTGATGACGATGGGTCGCATGGTGGTCTCCTGGCTTCCGGGGTGGGTGGTGGTCGCTCAGGCCGCGGGCGCGGCGAGCAGGTCGTCGATCTGGTTGATGGAGGCGGTGGCGCCCTCGACGACGCCCATCGCGAGCACCCTCTCGAGTGCCTCGGCCGAGGCGTACGTCGCCACGAACGTCGCGCGGGTCCCGTCGTCGGTGGGGGTGAACGAGTAGACGTTCGACGACTCCGGCATCTCGGTGTCGGCGGCGAAGGTCTCGTCGACGGCGAACCCGTCCGTGAAGGTGAAGCTCGTCGGCCGGTCGACGGCGGCGACGTCCCAGTAGGCGTAGTACTTCTCGCCCTCGGGGCTGGTCATGTAGTAGGTCATCCGACCACCGGGCACGAGGTCGTGGTCGACGAAGGTGGCGGGGTGGGTCGGCGGCCCCCACACACGCTCCAGCTGGCGCGGGTCGGCGTACACCTCCCACACGCGCTCGACGGGCGCGGCGAAGTCGGCGGTGATGGTCAGCGTGAGGGCGTCGAGGTCGTGCTGGACATCGGTGACAGGCATGGCTTCAGTCCCTTCTCGGGGTCGGTTCGGGGCGGTCGTGCTGCTGCTGGTCGCGGGCGAACAGCTCGTCCATCCGGGAGATCCGGCCGCGCCAGAGTCCCTCGAGCTCGCTGAGCATCGCGCCCACCGCGCGCACGGCCTCCACGTCGCCGCTGGCCAGGGCCTCGCGACCCTGCCGACGCTTGGTCAGCAGGCCCGCCCGCTCCAGCACCGCGACGTGCTTCTGGACGGCGGCGAAGCTCATGTCATAGCTGCGCGCCAGCGACGAGACCGAGTGCTCGCCGGCCAGCACGCGCCGGAGGATGTCGCGGCGGGTGCGGTCGGAGAGCGCGTGGAACCAGGCGTCCGCCCGGTCCTCGTCCGTCTCGTTCACGGGATCAATATACAACCGTTTGGTTGTACGTTGTCAAGGGGTTCACCCACCCGGGTGGGCCTCGCCCCGGAAAAGACCGGATCGCGTGGAAGTCGGAGTAATCTCTGTCGCTGGTGCGCTCCTGCGCACCGGTTTCGAGAGAAGTGGGGCAACGCCCGATGCACAGGCTCGTGGAAGGACTCCGCCTCGGAGACCGCTACGTCCTGCAGGACCGCATCGCCTCCGGCGGCATGGCCGACGTGTGGCGGGGCCTCGACGACGTGCTCAAGCGCGAGGTCGCGGTCAAGGTCATGCGTGCCGACCCCGACAACGAGCAGATCTTCGCGGAGCGGTTCCGCGACGAGGCGCTCCACTCGGCGGCGCTCCTGCACGCCAACATCACCACCGTCTTCGACTACGGCGAGGACGACCACCTCACCTACCTCGTGATGGAGCTCGTCCAGGGCCTGCCCCTGTCGGCGATCATCCGCGAGCAGGGCGCGATGCAGCCCGAGCCCGTCCGCTCGATCCTCGGACAGGCCGCGCTCGCCCTCGGCACCGCCCACGAGGCCGGCGTCGTCCACCGTGACGTGAAGCCCGCCAACATCCTCGTCCGCGAGGACGGGCTGGTGAAGCTGACCGACTTCGGCATCGCCCGCGCGATCGACACCATCGGCCACACCCGGGTCGGCGAGATGCTCGGCACCCCCAACTACATCAGCCCGGAGCAGGCCATCGGGCAGCCCGCCACCGGTGCCAGCGACCTCTACGCCCTCGGCGTCGTCGCCCACGAGATGCTCACCGGCAAGCGGCCCTTCGACCGCGGCACCCCGATCGCGACGGCGATGTGCCACGTCAACGAGCCCCCGCCGCCGCTGGGCGACGACGTGCCCGAGGACCTGCGCGAGGTCGTCGCGAGCCTGCTCGAGAAGGACCCCGAGGCCCGACCCGAGAACGCCCTGTCCGTCGCCGTGATGCTGGGCGTCGCCCCGGCCGAGCTCGCCGACCTCGACGTCGACCTCGCCTCCGGCGTGCCCAGCGGCTACGTCGTCCTGCCGGTCACGCCCCTGACGCCCTCGACGCCGCTGGAGGCCGTCAAGCCGCCCGACCGCGCGCCGGCCGACATCCCGACCATGGCGGCCGCGCCCGAGGAGCTCCTCGACTGAGGACCCCCCGGGGGCTCTCGTCTGGGTGGCCGAGGTGAGTGCTCGGGTCAGCGCCTCGTCGCCGCGTCGAGCAGCCCGGCCAGGGCAGCCGGCTGGGTGAACATCGGCCAGTGCCCGGACTCGATGTCGACGAGCTGCAGCGCCGTGGCGTCGGCCAGCTCGGGCACGTCGCCGGAGTCGATCCAATCCTGCGCCTGGGCGGGGCTGAACTCCGGGCACACCAGCGTGAGCGGCACGCCGTGGCGGCGGTCGTCGGTCCACGTGACGGTGCCCTTGGTGACGCCGACGGGCACCGGGTGGGTGGACGCGGCCACCTCCGCCTTGAGCTCGGGCGACATGTCGTCGGAGTCCGGCCCGGCGAACGGCTCCCAGCCCGGGAAGGGCACGGCCTCGCCGTCGGCCTCGAAGAAGTCGGCGTAGGCGTTGCCGCCGGTGGTCGGGAAGCCGCCGATCAGCACCACCCCGGTCACGGCGTCCGGGCGCCGGTCGGCCGCGACCCACGCGAGCGTCGAGGCGGCGGAGTGGCCCACGACGAGCGGCGACCCGTCGGCCGCGTCGACCGCGGCGACGACTGCGTCCGCCTGGTCGTCGTACGACGCGGAGGCGGCGCCGTCGCCCTGGCCGGGCAGCGTCACCGGGATGCCCCGGTGGCCGAGCCGCTCGAGCTCGGGCACCACGTCGTCCCAGGCCGAGCCGTCGAGCCAGAGTCCGGCGATGAGCACGATGTCCATGAGTTCTCCTCGATCTCGGTGTCGTTCGACCCTCGCGGCCCACGTTAGGTGCCATTCCGGACGCTCCACGACCGGAACCGGTGCGACGATGGCGTGGTGAGCGAGATCAGTCCGACCGCGCGGGCCCTGCGGGCCCTGGACGTCATCCAGGCCCGGCCGGGCGTCACCGCCGCGGAGCTGGCCGAGCGCCTCGGCGTCACCGAGCGCGCCGCGCGGCGCTACGTCGCGATCCTGCGGGAGGCCGACATCCCGGTCGAGTCCACCCGCGGGCCGTACGGCGGCTACACGCTCGGGCGCGGCCTCCGCCTGCCGCCGCTCGTCTTCTCGGCGACCGAGGCGCTCGGCCTGGTGATGGCGGCGCTCGACTCCCACCACGCCGTCGCCGACCCCGACGACCCGGTGGGCTCCGCGCTCGGCAAGATCCTCCGGGTGCTGCCGACCAACGTCGCGCGGCAGGCGGCGGCGGTGCGGGAGACGGCGCGCACCGTGCCCGAGCGCTCGTCCGTGCGGCCCGACCCGGAGGTCACGAGCGGCCTGGTCGCCGCGGTCGCGGCCCAGCAGCAGGTGCGCATCGGCTACCGCACGGCAGCCGGCAACGCGCGCACGTTCGAGGTCGACCCGTGGTCGGTGGTGGTGCGCTACGGCCGGTGGTACCTGCTGTGCCACTCGCACCACGCGGACGCCCTGCGCACCTTCCGCATCGACCGGATCACCGGGGTGGAGCAGCTCGCGGGCACCTTCGACGTGCCGGCCGACCTCGACCCCGCCGCCGCGCTCGAGGCCAACCTCGGCAAGGGATGGGAGCACGAGACCCACCTCGTCTTCGACGTCCCGCTGGCCGAGGCGCGCCCGTGGATCCGGCCCACGCTGGGCGACCTGCGCGAGCTCCCCGACGGCCGGTGCGAGCTGGTGGGCAGCACGAGCAACCCCGAGGCGTACGCCGGTGAGTGGCTCGCGCACGTGCCGCTCCCGTTCACGGTGGTGGGCGGCCCGGAGCTCCGGGCGGCGGTGGCGGTGGTGGCCGAGCGGCTGGCGCGGTCGGTCAGGTGAGTCGAGTGCGCGACCCCGCGGCGACCACTACCGCGTGCGCACTCGACCTCAGCGACTGACCGCGACCTCCTTGCCGAGCGTCCAGCCCGGCGAGATCGGCAGGTAGTCGCCGCTCCAGAACTTGCCCGGGTCGTACCAGGTCGCCCGCCGGTCGTCGCGCAGGATGCCCATCTCGATGTAGCAGCTGGCCACGATCTCGGCGCAGAACGCCGCCTCGGGCGTGACGCGCTGACCACGCTTGCGCCGCGGGACGTAGGCGTCGCGCCCCCGCAGCCAGCGGGCGCCCAGCCGGGTCAGGCTCGGGAACGAGACCCCGTCGAGCCGCGCGACCGTGCGCAGCATCCCGTCCTCCTCGGCCTGGCCGATCTGCGGGTCGAGCTGGCGGACCCAGGCGTCCTGGTCGTACTCGCCCTGCCACCGCCCGACGGCCTCGCGCAGGTCGTGCAGCTGCACGCCGCGGTGGTGGGCGCCGGTCCACATGTCCACCTGCTTCTTGCCGAGCTCGGCGTGGAAGATCAGCGGCGGCAGGTCGTCGACGACGACCGCCATCCCGACGTGGTTGACGGGCGAGTTGGTGACCGCGCGGATCGCCCGGTCCGGCGCCCGGCGACCGCGGAACAACCAGATGTCGCCGCTGCGAGTGAGGTCCACCGCCTGGTCGAGGCTCAGGGTCATGCGCGCAGTCTGCACGATCCGCCCGCCCGGCTAGGCTCGGGCCATGCGCGTGTGGAAGTGGATCGGACTCGCCGGGATCCTGGCCGGCGTGGCCACCGGCGCCGCCGTCGCCCGCGACGAGCGGGTGCGCCGCCACTACGAGCCGTCGGAGGTCCGCGACCGCCTCCACGCCCGGCACGACGAGGCCGTCGCCCGCGAGGCCGCTGAGATGACCCGGGCGCCCCAGGACTCCTGACGCGCGCTCGCCTCGCGTCGTGCGTACGCCGGCGGGCTCAGGCGCCGAGCGCGAGGCGTCCGGCGATCGCCAGCATCACCAGGCCGACGAGCACGTCGAGCACCTGCCACGCACGGGGGCTGGCCAGGCGCGGGGCGACCAGCCGGGCGCCGTACCCGAGGCCGGCGAACCACGCGATGCTCGCCACGCACGCACCGAGCGCGAACCACCACCGCCCCGGCGTCCCGTGGGTCCCGGCGATCGACCCGAGCAGGAGCACGGTGTCGAGGTAGACGTGCGGGTTGAGCCAGGTCAGGGCGACCGCGCGAGCGGCCACCCCGCGCCGCGCCTCGACCGCTCCGCCCTCAGCGTCGAGCGCCTGCGGGCGTCGGGCGCGCAGCAGCGACAGCACTCCGTAGACCGTCAGGAACGCGACGCCGAGCCAGCGGACGACCTCGACCGCCCAGGGCGCGCGGTCGACGAGGACGCCGATGCCGGCGACGCCGGCCAGGATCAGCACGACGTCGGACAGCGCACAGATCGCGACGACCAGCCCGACGTGGCTGCGCCGCAGGCCCTGCCTGAGCACGAACGCGTTCTGGGCGCCGATCGCCACGATCAGGGAGAGGCCGGTGAGCAGCCCCGCGACGACGTCTCCCACGCGGGACAACCTAGGCCCCCGGTCCCGACCCCGGGTCCACCCCTGACAGATGTCAGGGTCGGCTGCGGGTGTTATCCCATGGCAGTCCGTCGGAGGCCCCTGCCAGACTCCTCCTCATGACTGAGCAGCCCACGGGAGGGGCGCCGCAGGGCGTCGCGGCAAGCGCACACGACCTGGTGAAGGTCTACGGCACCGAGGAGGCCGAGGTCCGGGCCCTCGACGGGGTGACCGTCGACCTGATGAAGGGCGAGTTCACCGCCATCATGGGTCCGTCGGGTTCCGGCAAGTCCACGTTGATGCACTGCCTGGCGGCGCTCGACACCCCCACCTCGGGCGAGGCCGTCGTCGACGGCACGTCGCTCGGCAAGCTCAAGGACAAGGCGCTGACCAACCTGCGCCGCGACCGCATCGGCTTCGTCTTCCAGGCCTTCAACCTGGTGCCCACCCTGACGGCGAAGGAGAACATCCTCCTGCCGCTCGACCTGGCCGGGAAGAAGGCCGACCAGGGGTGGTTCGACCAGGTCATCGACGCCGTCGGCCTCCGGCCCCGACTGGGCCACCGCCCGAGCGAGATGTCGGGCGGCCAGCAGCAGCGGGTCGCCTGTGCGCGCGCCCTCGTCAGCCGGCCGTCGATCGTCTTCGCCGACGAGCCCACCGGCAACCTCGACTCCACCAGCTCCGCGGAGGTGCTGGGCTTCCTGCGCCGCAGCGTCGACGAGTTCGGCCAGACGGTCGTCATGGTCACCCACGACCCCGTCGCGGCCTCCTACAGCGACCGGGTCCTCTTCCTCGCCGACGGAAAGGTCGTCGACGAGCTGCGCCGTCCCGACCGTGACGCGATCCTCGAGCGGATGGGCGCCCTGTCCGACGCCGCTGCGCGCAAGGCGGGCTGAGCGGTGCTCCGACTCACCTGGCGCAACCTGGTGGCCCGCAAGGTCCGCCTGGTGATGAGCACGCTCGCCATCGTGCTCGGCATCGGCTTCCTCGCCGGCGTCCTGACCTTCAGCCACGGCCTCGGGTCGACCTTCGACAACATCATCGAGGGGTCCACGTCCGACGCCCTCGTGCGCACCGAGGGCGAGGTGTCGTTCCAGGCCTCCGGCGCCGGCACGACCAAGCTGGTGAAGCCGGCGGTCGTCGAGCGGCTCGCCGAGCTCCCCGAGGTGGCCGCGGCCGACGGCTCGGTCGACGGCGTGGGCGCCTACCTCCTCGGCGAGGACGGCAAGCTCGTCGGCGGCACGGGCGCCCCCACGCTGGTGTTCAACTACTACGACAGCGTCAACGTCGCCGGTGACCCGATCCTGCTCCTGGAGTCGGGCGAGTGGCCCGACGAGCCGGGCCAGATCAACCTCGACGTCTCGTCCGCCGAGCGCGGCGGCTACGAGCTGGGCGACGAGGTCACCCTCCTGCTGCCGGTCGGCGAGCTGCGGCAGACGTTCGAGCTCGTCGGCACGTCCAACTTCAACGGCGGCGGCACCGCGGGCGCCACGCTCGCGCTGCTCGAGACCAGCCAGGCGCAGGACGTCTTCCTCGACGGACAGGACGCCTACACGACCGTGTCCCTCACGGCCGCCGAGGGAGTCAGCCAGACCGAGCTCGCCGACGCCGCCAAGACCGTCCTGCCCGACGGCTTCACCGCCGTCACGGGCCAGGAGGTCATCGACGAGTCCGACGAGCAGATCGGCCAGTTCCTCGACGTCATCGGCTACTTCCTGATCGCCTTCGCGGTGATCGCGATCGTCGTGGGCGCCTTCATCATCTTCAACACCTTCTCGATCCTCGTCTCGCAGCGCGTGCGCGAGTCGGCGCTGCTGCGCGCCCTCGGAGCGAGCCGTCGCCAGGTGACCCGCTCCGTCCTCATCGAGGCGTTCCTGATGGCGCTGCTGGGCTCGACCCTCGGGCTCCTCGTCGGGCTCGGCCTGTCGCGCGGCCTCGCCGCCGTGTTCCGCTCGCAGGGGCTCGACATCGCCGGCGACGTCCTGGTGCTGACGCCCACCACGATCATCGCCGCCTACGTCGTCGGCATCTCCGTCACGATGGTTGCGGCCTTCGTGCCGGCCCGACGCGCCGCCAAGGTGCCGCCGGTCGCCGCCCTGCGTGACGACCTGACGGTGCAGGAGAAGGCGCTCGGCCGTCGCCGGCTCGTACTCGGCACGATCGCGCTGCTGGTCGGTGCGGCACTGATGGGCGCCGGCCTGGTCGGCGCGCCCGGGGCGGACCCGGCGTGGATCGGTGCCGGCGCGGTCATCTGGGTCATCACCGTCGCCGTCATGGCGCCGGTGCTCGGGCGTCCGGTCCTGGTGGCGTCGCGGGCCGTGTTCGCCAAGCTCTTCGGCACCACCGGCAAGCTCGCCGGCGAGAACGCGCTCCGCAACCCGCGGCGCACGGGCGCCACGGCCTCGGCGCTGATGATCGGCCTGGCCGTGGTCTCGGCGGTCGGCGTGCTCGCGTCCTCGCTGAGCGCGACGAACGACGAGCTCGTCGACCGCGAGTTCCGCAGCGACTTCCTCGTGCAGTCGCCGAGCTTCCAGGGCTTCCCGACCAAGGTGGGCGACGAGATGGCCGAGGTCGACGGCGTCGGCACGGTCTCGCGGATGCAGGGCTCCGTGGCGCTGGTCAAGCAGGACCAGACCTTCGTGGCGGGCGTCGACGACGCGTTCGCCGACATCTACGAGCTCGACATGCGACGCGGCACGCAGCAGATGACGGGCGACCAGGCCATCCTCAGCGAGTCGACGGCCGGTGACCTCGACGCCGACGTCGGCACGACGCTGCCGGTGGCGTTCCCCGGCGGGCAGACCGTCGACCTGGAGGTCGTCGGCATCTTCGAGGACACCCCGATCACCAGCGGCGTCACGCTGCCGATCAGCGTGCTGGAGGACGCCGGCCTACGCCGCAACGACAGCACGCTGAGCATCAACGTCGCCGAGGGCGCCGACGTCGACGAGGTGCACGACGCGCTCGACGAGGTGGTCGAGGACCTGCCGATCGTGACCGTGCAGGACAAGGAGGGCTTCTCCGAGCTGATCAAGCAGCAGGTCAACCAGCTGCTGTTCCTGATCTACGGCCTGCTGGCGCTGGCGGTGATCATCGCGGTCATCGGCATCGTCAACACCCTCGGCCTCAGCGTGATCGAGCGGACCCGCGAGGTGGGCCTGCTGCGGGCGGTCGGGCTCTCGCGGCGACGCCTGCGCCGGATGATCATGCTGGAGTCGATCGCCATCGCGGTGCTGGGCGCGGTCCTCGGACTGGCCGTCGGACTCCTCATCGGGATCGCGCTGCGCCAGTCGTTGTCGGAGGACCTCACCGTGCTGTCGCTACCCCTCGGCTCGCTGGTGGTGTTCCTCGTCATCGCCGTCGTCTTCGGCGTCCTGGCCGCCATCGTCCCGGCGGTACGCGCCTCGCGGATGAAGGTGCTCGACGCGATCGCCACGGAGTAGCCGCTCGTGGTGAGCCGGCTCACCCCTCCGGACCCCGGGTGCTGACACACCCGGGGGACGGTGGCACCGTGGAGAGGTGAGTGACACACGACAGGACACGCAGGGCAGCGGCGCACCCAGCCGCTCCGACACGGGGTTCTTCGGCCAGCCCCGGGTGCTGGCCAACCTGTTCGGGGTGGAGCTGTGGGAGCGGTTCAGCTTCTACGGCATGCAGGGCATCCTGCTGCTCTACCTCTACTACTCCGCCGCAGACGGCGGCCTCGGCATCGACGAGGCCGTGGCGACCGGCATCGTCGGGGCCTACGGCGGTGCGGTCTACCTCTCGACGATCCTGGGTGCGTGGCTCGCCGACCGGATGATCGGTCCCGAGCGGACCCTCTTCTACGCCGCCATCTGCGTGATGGCGGGCCACGTCGCCCTGGCGGTGGTGCCGGACCTCGCCGGCGTCGGGCTCGGCCTGGTCCTGATCGCCCTCGGCTCCGGTGGCGTGAAGGCCAACGCGACCTCGCTGGTCGGGTCGCTCTACGACGAGCACGACCCGCGCCGCGACGCGGGCTTCTCGCTGTTCTACATGGGCATCAACATCGGCGCGCTGCTCGGCCCGCTCCTGACCGGCCTGCTGCAGAAGGAGGCCGGCTTCCACTGGGGCTTCGCCGCGGCCGCGGTCGGCATGGCGATCGGCCTCACGCAGTACGCCATCGGCCGGAAGAACCTGCCGGAGGAGACCCACCACGTCGCCAACCCGCTGCCGGCGGACCGGCGCGTGGCGTACGTCGTCGGGGCCGTCGTCGCGCTCGCCCTGGTCGGCGTGCTGGTGTGGCTCGAGGTGATCACCGCCGACCGGCTGGCCAACATCGTCATCGGCATCAGCCTGCTCGCGGCGATCGCCTACTTCGCGCGGATCCTGACCGACAAGGACGTCCACGGCGCGGAGCGCAGCCGCATCTTCGCCTTCATCCCGCTGTTCGTCTGCAACGTCGTGTTCTGGTCGCTCTACCAGCAGCAGTTCACCGTCGTGACGCTCTACGCCGACAAGCGGCTCGACCGCGACCTGTTCGGCTGGGAGATGCCGATCCCGTGGGTCAACAGCATCAACCCCGTGTTCATCATCGTCCTGGCCGGTGCCTTCGCCGCGCTGTGGACCAAGCTCGGCGACCGCCAGCCGATCACCCCGATCAAGTTCGGGGCCGGCACGGTGCTCATGGGCGTGGCGTTCTTCGCCTTCCTGCTGATGCCGCCCGGCGCGGACGCCGCCCCGCTGATCGGGCTGGTCGGCATCCTGCTCCTCTTCACCGTGGCCGAGCTGCTCATCTCCCCGGTCGGCCTGAGCGCCACGACCAAGCTGGGGCCGAGGAAGTACCTGACGCAGATGGTCGCGCTCTACTTCCTCTCGATCGCGCTCGGCACGGCACTGGCCGGCACCTTGGCCGGCTACTACGACCCGAGCGACGAGGCGCCGTTCTTCATCTGGATCGGCCTCGCGTCGGTCGTCACCGGCGCCGTGGTGATGCTCGCGTCGAAGCCGATCCACCGACTCATGGCCGGCGTGGACTGACGTGGTCGAGGCGCTCGGGTGGGGCGCGCTGGCCGCCAGCTCCCTGGTGGTCGGCGCGGTCCTCGCGCTCGTGCGCCCGTGGCCGCGCACGGTCGTCGGGCTGGTGCTCGGCTTCGGTGCCGGCGCGCTGATCGCGAGCGTCTCGTTCGAGCTGGCCGAGGAGGGCCTGCGGATCGGCAGCGGGTACGCCGTCGCCGCCGGCCTGGCGCTCGGCGGGCTGACCTACTTCGTCGCCGACCGGCTCGTGGAGAGGTGGGGCGGACGCGGGGGCGGGTCGTCGGCGGGGGCACCCCTGGCCGTCGGGGCGTTCCTCGACGGCATCCCCGAGCAGGCCGTGCTCGGCATCGGGATCGCGTCGGGGGAGGGCGTCAGCGCCGCGCTGGTCGTCGCGATCTTCGCCTCCAACCTGCCCGAGGCGATCGGCTCGGCCGCCGACATGCGGTCCGCGGGCCGGTCCCGGCGCGCGGTCGTCCTCCTGTGGACCGTCGTCGCCGTGTGCTGCACCCTGGCGACCCTCGGCGGCACGGCGCTCGCCGACACGGTGACCAGCGACGCGCAGGCGTTCGTCGACGGGTTCGCCGCGGGCGCGCTGCTCACGATGCTGATCGACTCGATGGTGCCCGAGGCGAAGGACAAGGCGAGGGACTGGGCCGGCCTGGCGACCGTCGCCGGCTTCGCCCTCGCCGCGGGGCTCTCGCTGCTCGGCGGCTGAAAGCGGAGTCGGCCGCTGTCCGGTGACCCCGCGAGTCCGGGCAGGGGTCAGTAGCCGCCCTCGGGCGGGACCATCTCGCCGCGCACCCCGAGCAGCCGCACCGGCCGGTCGTCGTCGAGCGCGAGGTAGAGGTCGTGGGCCGTCCCCGCGATCACGTCCACGTCGTACGTCGCCTCGGGCAGCTTGCGGACCCGGGTGAAGGTGAAGAACGGCGCGAAGCGGATCTTGAGGTGCACCCGCTGCACCGCGCGGCCCTCCTTGCGGACGTCGTCGACGACCCGCTCGGCCAGCTCGCGGAGCGCGGCGCGCACCTCGTCGTGGGTCAGCAGGTCGGCCTGGTAGGTCGTCTCGCGGCCGTGGGCGCGCGCCACCCAGGGGGTGTCGTCGGGCCGTGCGCGTCCGCCGCCGCGGCCGAGCCGCCCCAGGTGCGGGCCGTTGGTCGGCCCGAAGGCGTCGACGAGCGCCTCCTCCTCGGCAGCCGCGAGGTCGGCCACGGTGCGGATGCCGATGGTGTCGAGCCGCCGGGAGATCTTCGTGCCGACGCCCCACAGGGCGGTCGTCGGCCGCTCGCCCATGACCTCCATCCAGTTGTCGCGCGTGAGCCGGAAGACGCCCTGCGGCTTGCCGAAGTCGGTGGCGATCTTGGCCCGGACCAGCGTGTCGCCGATCCCGACCGAGCAGTGGAGCGCGGTCGCCTCGAGCACCGCCGCCTGCACCTGCCGGGCCGTGGCGACCGGGTCGTCGGTCTCGACGCCGACGAACGCCTCGTCCCACCCGAGCACCTCGACGACCGCGCCCGGGGTCGCCCGCAGCGTCTCCATCACCCGCGCGGACGCCTCCTCGTAGACCGGGAAGTCGACCGGCAGGAACACCGCGTCGGGCGAGCGTCGCTTGGCCAGCTTGAGCGCCAGCCCGCTGCGGACGCCGTGCGCGCGGGCCTCGTAGGACGCCGTCGACACGACCGCCCGCTCGGTCGGGTCACCCCGCCCGCCGACCACCACGGGCAGCCCGACCAGCTCCGGGCGGCGCAGCAGCTCGACGGCGACGAGGAACTGGTCCATGTCGACGTGGAGCACCCAGTGCGGCATCCGCCCATTCTGGCCGCAGGCACCGACGGCGCGGCGGGACCGACGGAAAAGCGGGTGCGGTGCGGGGTGCCCGGCGCCTAACCTCGTCCACGGCGAGATCAGCGGCGGGGCCGGAGTTCCGGGTCCCGTACCGCGCGTCGTACCTCGCCGCACTGCCCTCCACGGCACTGGCATCGGAGCTGTCCACTCCAGTGAGTTCGACTCTCACTTCCTCTCACGGGTGGTGGCCGGTGACGGGTCGCGCCGTCGGGCCCTGAGGCGGAGCCGGTCAGCACGACGGCTCCGGTCCCCGCCCGTCGACGTGGTCACCGGCCACCACCCCAGGACATCACCGAGCCGACATCACCGAGCCGACATCCCCGAGCCGACATCCCATCCATCCACCACCGCGCTCCGCGAAGGAGGTTTCGCCCATGTCCCTTGATCTCATGACCCTCAAGCTCCTGCTCCTGCCCACCTGCACGGTGCAGCCCTGGGAGGCCCTCCTCGAGCGCCGCGACGGCGAGGCCACCGTCGTCCTCGGCCCCGGCCGGCACGTCGTACGCCGGCGCGCCGAGCACCAGGTCGTCGACCTGCGCGAGCGGATCGACCTGGTCCCGGTGCAGGAGGTGCTCACCGCGGACGGCGTGACCGCCAAGGTGTCGGCCGTCTTCCGCTGGACGGTGGCCGACCCGGTCGCGTTCACCGAGCTCGTCCGCGACCCCGTCGGCGCGGTCTACCTCGCCGTCCAGCTCGGCCTGCGCGACGTGCTGGCCGAGCAGGAGGCCGAGGCCCTCGTCCGGGCGCCCCGGACCCGGCTCGCCGACGGCGTCCGCGACCGGGCGGCGTCCGCCGCGGCCGAGGTCGGCATCCGGCTCGTCGACGTCGTCGTCAAGGACGTCGTGCTGCCGGCCGACCTGCGGGCGGCGTACGCCGAGCTCGTCGTGGGCCGTCACCGCGCGCAGGCGCAGCTCGAGGCGGCGCGCGCCGAGACCGCGGCGCTCCGTTCGCTGGCCAACGGCGCCAAGCTCCTCGACGAGCACCCGTCGCTCGCGCAGCTGCGGCTGGTCCAGGCGCTGCCGCCCGGCTCGCGGGTCGAGCTGGTGCAGCCCGGGCGCCCGCCCGCGCGCGAGGACTGACGCCCGCCGCCCGCAGGGGTCGCCACCCCTGCGGGCGGACCACGACGTACGCCCGCGGCGTACGGTCGAGGGCATGACGAGCGACGAGCACGCGGAGCCCGACCCCTACGCCGAGCACCCCGAGGAGTCGGTGTTCCCCGGGGCGGGCGAACGGGTCAGCGACGCCGACCGGCAGCGCGCGCTGGACGCCGAGCCCGAGGGCAACGCCACGGTCGGCGACACGGTGGACACCGACGACCTCGACTCACGCGCCCACGAGTCGGGCGCCGGGGCGGAGGAGTTCTCCGAGCAGGTCGACGGCGGTCACCGGGTCGACTGACGCACGGTCAGCCGAGGGCCTCCGCCAACCCGTCGAGCAGCCGGTCCACGTCGGCGTCGTCGTTGTAGGCGGCCAGCCCGATTCTCAAGCCCGAGTCGACGGAGAGACCGAGCGCGCGGAAGGTCTCGTGCGCGTAGAACGTCCCGGCCGGCACGAGCACGTCGCGCTTGGCGAGGTGCTCGAAGACGTCCACCGGCGAGCGGTCGCGCAGGGTCAGGAAGAGCGTCGAGGTCCGGTCGGCCGCACGCGAGTGGAGCGTGACGCGGTCGCCGAGCGCCGCGAGCCCCTCCTCGATGCGCGTCCGGAGCCGCAGCTCGTGCTCGGCGATCCGCGCAGCCGCCGAGACCAGCCGCTCGCGCCTCGTGGTGCCCGACCCGAGGGACGCGATCAGGTCGATGGCCGCGGTGACGCCGGCCATCAGCTCGTACGGCAGCGTGCCGAGCTCGAAGCGCTCCGGCACCACGTCGGTCGACGGCAGCAGCTTGTCGGGCCGCAGGGTCTCGAGCAGGGCGGGGTCGGCGACCAGCGAGCCGCAGTGGGGGCCGAAGAACTTGTAGGCCGAGAGCACCAGGAAGTCGGCACCCATGGCCGTGAGGTCGGGCGCGGCGTGCGCGGTGTGGTGGACCGCGTCGACGTGGACGAGCGCGCCGACCTCGTGCGCCCGCGCCGCGACGGTCGCGACCGGGGGCCGCGTGCCGAGCAGGTTGGAGGCGGCGGTGAGCGCCACGAGGCGGGTCCGCGAGGTGATCTCCCCGAGCGAGGACAGGTCGAGCTCACCGGTCGCCGGGTCGAGCCGCAGCCACCGCACGGTGACGCCGGCGCGCTCGGCGGCCTGGATCCAGGGGCGCACGTTGGAGTCGTGGTCGAGCTCGCAGAGGACGATCTCGTCGCCGGGCGCCCACCTGCGCGCCAGCGTGCGGGAGACGTCGTACGTCAGTGCGGTGGCGCTGCGGCCGTGGACCACGCCGCCCGGGTCGCCGCCCACGAGGTCGGCGACGGCGGAGCGGTAGCCGGCGACCGCGTCCTCGGCGTTGCGCTGGCTGACCAGGGCGGAGCCGCGCTGGGACAGCGGACCCGTCAGCGTCCGGGCGATCGCGTCACCGACGACGCGCGGGGTCTGGGTCCCGCCCGGGTTGTCGAAGTGGGCGATGCCGGAGTCGAGCGAGGGGAACCCGGCACGGAAGGCGGTGACGTCGAAGGCGGACACCCCCGCACTCAACCAGACGCTCAGCTCGCGATGTGCACCACGGCGTCACCGGAGTTGACCAGCGGGGCCTCGGTGCGGCCGATCACGATGCCGTCGCGGTTGGAGTAGACGGCGCGCAGCGTCTTGCCGAACGAGTCGAAGAGGGTGCCGAGCCGCTCGCCGTCGCTGACCTTCTGGCCGAGGTGGGCGTCGAGGTGCAGGATGCCCGTCCGGCGGGCGCGGACCCATCCGCTGGAGCGGCACTCCAGGCTCGGCTCGACCGGGGCCTCGTCGACGGGATCGGTCATGCCGAGCGCCGCCAGCACGCGGCGTACGCCGACCACGCCAGCCTCGACGGCGTACGTGTCGAAGCGCAGCGGCTCGCCCGCCTCGTAGAGCAGCACCTTCGCGCCGTGCTCGCCGGCGGCGTGGCGCAGCGACCCGTCGCGGATGCGGGCGTGCAGCATCACCGGCGCGCCGAAGGCCGCGGCCAGCTCGCGCGTGCGGGGGTCGTCGAGGTCGGCGCGCACCTGCGGCAGGTTGCTGCGGCGGTCGGATCCGGTGTGCAGGTCGATGCCGACCTCGCAGCCGGCGACGATCTCGCGCATGAAGAGGTGGGCGATCCGGCTGGCGAGCGACCCGCGCGCCGAGCCCGGGAAGGAACGGTTGAGGTCGCGGCGGTCGGGGAGGTAGCGGTCGCCGTTCATGAAGCCGAGGACGTTGACGATCGGCACCGCGACGAGGGTGCCGCGGAACGTCTTGGGGTCGAGGCCGGCCATCACCTGGCGCACCACCTCGACACCGGCCACCTCGTCGCCGTGGATCGCGGCGTCGATCCAGATCCGCGGGCCGTCCTCGCGCCCGTGGACCACCCGCACCGGCAGCGTCACGTCGGCGCCGGTGACCAGACGGGTGATCGGCAGCTCGAGGGCCCGCACCGAGCCGGAGCGGATCCGCACGCCGCCGATGGCGAACGACTCGCGGGGCACTAGGCCTCGCTCACGGGTGTCGCGGCACGTGGGGTCACGACCGTCAGGGTAGTGCGGATGCCGGACGACGCAGGCTCGCCCCGGCCGCCTCACGGGGGGAGGAGGGGCCGGGGCGAGCGGATCGGGTCGTCAGCTGCTCAGCGAGGTGGTGTCGCTGTCGGACCCGTCGGTGCCGCTGTCGGTGTCGGGCTGGCCGTCGCCGTCGAAGTCCGGAGCCTGGTCGGTCGTGCCGCCCTGGCCCTGCGTCAGGTCACCGGGAGGGCCTCCCGGCTGGCCGCCCATCTCGCCGCCCATCTCGCCGCCGGGCACCTGGCCGTCGCCGTCCAGGTCGCCCATCGGGCCGCGGCCGTCACCGCGCTCGCCCCAGCCGGGGCCGGTCCGGGTCGTGGCGGTGTCGGTCGCGCCGTCGTCGCCGACGGCGTAGCCCACCCCGAAGCCGGCGCCGCCGACCGCGAGGCCCGCCACGACCGCGCCCGCGGCGACCGCGCGGCGGCCCGAGGGGAGTCGGCGGGGGAGGCGGTCGCGCCAGGTGCGCCGGGCGGGGGTCGTGGCGTCGTACGCCGGTGCGGTCGCGTCGCCGGTGGCGGGCGGGGTGGGCAGGGAGCTCTCGGTCATGTGCGTGTCCTTCGTGAGGGGGTTGGAGGGTCGGGAGGCGGGCGTCAGCCCATGGGTCCGCCGGGCGCGCCCATCTGGCCTCCAGCGGGCGCATCGCCCGCGGTGACGGTGGTCGCGGTGCCGTCGACGGTGACGGTGTAGGTCTCGCCCTGGCTGATGTCGGCGGAGGAGAGGACGACGGAGGCGAAGTCCTTCCGGGGCGTGCAGGTCGCCACCTCGGCGCCGTCGGCGTCGGTCACGACGACCTCCGACCCGGCCGCGGCGGTGGTGTCGAGGGCGGTGGCGATCCAGCCCTGGGCGGAGTCGGTCGACGGGGCGACCATCATCCCGGCGCTGCCGGTGGCGAGCAGGGTGCCGCCGCTGACGTCGAAGGTGCCGTTGACGTCGAGCGCGCCGTTGCCGTCGGTGGTCGGGCCGTAGACGGTGATCTCGCCGCCGGTGATGGTGGCGTTGCCGTTGGAGTCGAGGCCGTCGCCGCTGGCCCACACCTCGAGCGTGCCCCCGTTGACGTACAGGGCGACCGAGTCGTCCGCCGCCATGTCGCCGCCCGTCTGCCCGGGCTGGCCGTCGGTCGAGGCGCTGTCGTCGGAGGAGGCGGCGTTGACGCCGTCGTCGGCGGAGTGGAGCTCGACGTCGCCGTCGTCGATGACGACGAGGGATCCCTCGAGCGCCTCCTCGGAGCCGGCCACGTCGACCGTGCCGCCGCTGATGAGCACCTGCACGCCCTTGATGCCGTCGTCCTGCGAGGTGACGGTGAGATCGCCGCCCTCGATGAGCACGAAGCCGGCGCCGGCGTCCTCGGTGTTGTCGGACCTGAAGGTGTCGCCGGTGGCGTCGACGGTGACGGTGCCGTCGGTGAGGACGAGGTAGTCCTTGCCGACGATGCCGTCGTCGACCGACGTGACGTCGATGGTGCCGCCGCTGATGACCACGCCGTCCTTGCCGACGATGCCGTTGTTGCTGTTGCCGGTGACCGTCAGCGACCCGGTGCCGCCGATGGTCAGGTCGGCCGTGGAGTAGAGGGTCCCGGTGGGCGCGTCCTCCGACGTGTCGTCGTACGTCGCCGCGTCGGTGAGGGCGTTGGTGCTGCCGTCGGCGAGGACGACCACGACCGACTCCGCGTCGACGACGTCGATCGCCGCGGTGGTCTCGGAGGTGATCGTCGCGTCGTCGAGCACGAGGCGTACGACGCCCTCGCCGGCGCTGTCGACGACCACCTGCCCGGTGAGCTCACCGCTCAGGACGTACGTGCCCGCGGCCGAGACGGTGACGGTGCCGTCCGCGACGGTGACGGCGTCACTGTCGGAGCCGGCGGTCGTGCCGGACAGGGTGACGGCAGTCGCGTCGGCCTCGTCGTAGTCGGTGTCGCCGGTCTCGACCGTGACGTCCTCGTCGAGCACGTCCTCGACGGTCGTGCCCCAGACGGTGGACGCGGTCGAGGCGGGCGTGCTGCCCGAGGTCGACGAGCCGGACGTGCCGGCCACGGACGCGCCGCACCCCGCGAGGAGGACGGCGGCCAGGGTCCCGGCGACGGCCTGGCGGACGGGGAGCAGTCGCATGGAGGTGCGGCCTTTCGGTCGGTGGTGCCGCGCTCAGCGGCTCGTGGCGTCGATGCTCGACGCCCCACCTGTCGGGGCCGTGGGCTGACCTTGTGCGTCCCCTGTGAACGCAGGGCGGGCCCGCGCCGGGGGCGACCTCCTCAGCCGGGCTCCTGTCCCAGCCCTGCTCGGCGCGCGCGGGTGATCGCCTCCGAGCGGTCGGCGACGCCGAGCTTGCCGAGCAGGGCGGAGACGTGGTTGCGCACCGTCTTCTCGGAGAGGAACAGCTCGCGCGCGACCCGCCGGTTGTCGTAACCGCGGGCGACGAGGTCAAGCACCTCGCGCTCGCGCTGGCTGAGCTGGGGGAACATCTCCCGGCCGGGCTGCGCCGCGAGACCGTCGAAGTAGGTGCCGAGCCGGGCCGCGACCGTCGGACTGAAGACGGCCCCGCCTGCGGCCACGGTCGTCACGGCCTGGAGGAGGTCGGCGCGGCCGGCTCCCTTGACGACGTAGCCCCGTGCGCCCGCCCGCATCGCCGCGACCACCGCGTCGTCGTCGGCCGACATGGTGATCACCAGGACGCCGGTCCCGGGCGCGGCGGCGAGGATCTCCCGCGTCGCGTCGATGCCGGACCCGTCGGGCAGGTTGAGGTCCATCAGCACCACGTCGGGCCGCAGGCTCGCGGCCTGCTCGACGGCGCCGCGCCGGTCGTGCGCCTCCCCCACGACCTCGATGTCAGGTCTGCCGGACAGCGCGGCGCGGACGCCGTCGAGGAAGAGGGGGTGGTCGTCGACGAGCAGGACGGTGGTCATCGCAGTCCTCCGACGGCGTGGGGGAGCAGGGCGTGGACGGTCGTGCCGGCCGGGGTCGAGGACACCTCCAGGTTCCCGCCGACCTCCTCGGCGCGCTGCCGCATCGAGGCGAGCCCCAGCCCCGACCCGGCCGATCGCGCGTCGGCACCGGCAAGGCCGGCACCGTCGTCGGCGACGACGAGCTCGACGAGGCGCTGTCCGTCGCGCACCTGCAGGCTGACGCGGCTCGCCCCGGCATGTCGTACGACGTTGGCGAGGGCCTCGGCGGCGATGCGGTGCAGCGCCACCTCGACTGCGGGGTCGGCGGTGACGTCCGGTGCGAGGTCGACCTCGACCTCGAGCCCGGGCGCACGCACCCGCTCGGCGAGCGCGGCCAGCGCACCGGCCAGGCCGAGGTCGTCGAGCGCAGACGGACGGAGGCCGTCGGTGATCGCCCGCACCTCGGCGACGGCCTGGGCCACGCCGTCGCCGGCTGACCCGAGCAGCCGCGTGACGCCGGGCTCGTCCGAGAGGTCGCGCGCGGTCTCGATCTGGAGCCGCAGCCCGGCCAGCGTCGCGCCCAGCCCGTCGTGCAGGTCGCGACGGAGCTGCAGACGCTGGCTCTCGCGCGCAGCGACCAGGTCCTCCCGGCCGCGCTGGAGCTGCTGATGGAGCCGTAGCGCCGCGACTGCCGGCGCGACCTGGTCGGCGAGGCCGCGGAGCACCACGTCGTCGCGCTCGTGCAGCACGCGTTCGCCTGCGCGGGGCCAGACGTCGAGCTCGGCGACGACCTCGCCGCGGTGGACCATCGCGAAGGTGGCGACGGGGCTGGCGTCGGTGGTCCCGGAGGAGGCCACGGGGCCGGGCCCGCCGTCGAGCGCGAGCCGCACCCGCGCACCGGGCAGGCGCAGCGCCTCGACGACCGTGTCGCAGACGACCTGCGGCACCTCCGCCACGTCGAGCCCGGTGGCGGTCAGCCGTGCGGCGAGCGAGGAGGTCACCGTGAACGGCTCGGCGCGGTCGCCGTAGTACATCCGGTCCACGCCGGTCCGCAGGCGTCGCGCCAGCGGCTGGATCACGGCGCCGGTGAGGCCGGCGGCCAGGGCCGCGCTCAGGGCCGACCGGTCGCGGAGCAGCGACTCCAGCAGCGTGAAGAGCGTGAGGTAGGCCCCGGCCAGGCAGACCGCGAGGCTGGCGGCCACCAGCGCGCGGGCCACCGCCGTGTCGAGGTCGTAGAGCCCGTGCCGGGTGACCGCGACACCGATCGCGACGGCCAGCAGACCGGCGGCGCAGGCCTGGGCGACCACGTCGGCCGGCGTCGGGAGCACACCCTGCGCCGCCGTGGTGAGGATGAGCACGGCGGCGGCCCAGAGCAGGACCACGAGCTGTCGTCGGGCGAGCCCGCGCGAGCGTCGCAGCCGCAGCACCAGCGAGGTCATGGCCACCAGGGTTGCCGGGACCAGGAGGACCGCGGCCACCGGGACGAGGACCTGGGCCGCGGCGAGGTCGGTCCACGGCTTCTCGAGCGTGGTGCGCCCGTGGAACGGCTCGGGGTAGAGCCCGACGCCGACGGTGAGGAGGGCGATGCCGAGCACCGATGCGTACGACGCCAGCCGCCAGGTCCGACCCGGGAGCAGGCCGTCGGGGTAGAACAGCGGCACGAGCGTGAGGAGCGGCACGAAGCCGGGCACCCAGATGCAGCCCTGCACCTGGACGGCGAGGCCCGCGAGGGCCGAGTCGCCGGTGGCTCCGGCCGCCAGCGCGGTGGAGAGGGCGGCCGCGCCCGAGCAGACGCCGGCGGTCATGAGGGTCCACGCCAGCGCGCGGGACCCGGCGCGGAGGCTGCGTGAGGTCAGCACCACGGCCGCCATCACCGAGAAGGTGACGCCGACGGTGGCGTCCACGGGGAGCTGTCTGGTCGCGGGCAGTCCCCACGTGCCGTCGGCCAGCAGGACCACGACGGCTCCCAGGGCGGCGGTCACCCCGACCAGCGCGGCCAGGAGGGGCCCGAGCCGGACCGGGCGGCGGGGCCGCGCCCCGGGGCGGCGGATGCCACCCTCGGGGCGCGAGTTCTCCGGCACGTGCCGGAGTGTAGGTCGGGCGAGCACCGGGCGGGTTCAGTTCGCGGCGAGCCGGCGTCGGGTGACCACGTCGGCGAGGGCGACCACGACGCCGAGGGCCAGGAAGCCGGAGAAGAGCAGTGCGGCCTCGCCCAGCGCGAGTCCCGCGGCGCCGAGGACCACAAGCGAGCCGGCGAACCAGCGCACGAGCCCGCGGACCGCCGGCACCGCGGCGGCAGCCACGGCCACCACCGACATCGTGACGGCGATCCAGGCCTGGTCGAAGAAGTGCGGGTTGTGGGCGTGGTGGCCGGTCGTGGCGGCGTTCTGGAGCGCGACCTGGTCGATGGCGTACGGCAGGAGCAGCGCGCTGCCGACCAGGGCGAGCGGAGCCAGCAACGGGTCGATCCCGACCCGGCTGCGCACCAGCGGCCGCTGCGGGAGCGTCACCCAGAGCAGGGCGCCGGTGATCGTGATGAGACCGACCAGGAGGGGCGCACCGCCACCGGGGGCGAGGGCGGCACAGACGACGCCGCTCGCCATGAGGGCGAGGTGCAGGTAGCCCGCCCACGAGCCGGGACGTCGCCCGTGCCAGCCCGCTCGCAGCATCGCCAGGATCGGCCACAGCCACAGGGCGAAGAGGATCTCGCCCTGGCCGGTGAGCTGGTGGAACCGGTGGTCGGCCAGCTCACCCGTCGCGAGCATGCGGGTGATGTTGAGGGTGAACATCACCGGGAGGGCGCAGTTGAAGACACCGACCACCGCGAGGGCGGCACGCCGCCTCCGGCTCGGTCGGAGTACGTCGGTGGCGCGGGGCGTGACGTCGGTGGACGGGGACTGGGGCGTGGTGAGTGAGGTCATGGCACGAGCCTCCGGTGCCCGGTGTCCCGGCGGCATCGGACAGATGTCCCGGCCCGGTCCCGACGTCCGCGTGCGCTGACGGCGCTACTTGCCCCAGTTCTTGCGGCGCACGGCGCGGCGCGGCTTGCCGCCGGCGTACGACAGCGACGCGTCGACGAGGAAGCCCCGCTCGAGCGCCTCGCGCCCGATGAGCATCCGGAAGCCCATCTCGTCCCGGTTGCTCAGCGTCATCACGGTCGTGATCGTGCGGCCGGCGAGCGTCACGTCGAGCGCGACGGCGTACCTCTTCTCGACCTGGCCGTTGCTGGAGCGCACCTCGCGCATGTCGAGCACCGGCAGGCTGAGCTCGACGTGGTCCTCGTCGGAGCGCTGCCACGGGTGGATCGAGAAGCGCACCCACTCGTGGCCGTCGCGCTCGACCACCTCGAGGTCGAAGGCGTGGATCGACGACGACCGCGCGCCCGTGTCGATCTTGGCCTTCACCCACGGAACGTCGGCTTGGGGCAGCGCCACCCACTCGCGCCAGCCGACGACGACCTTCTCGGGATCGGTCGGCTCGGGGGCGGGGTCCACGGGGCCATCTTGGCAGGTGGCGCGCGTCGCGCAGGTGGTTGGATGACGTCCCATGAAGCTCGCCATCCTGTCCCGGGCCCCGCGGTCCTACAGCACGCAGCGGCTCCGGACCGCCGCCCTGGACCGTGGCCACGACGTGAAGGTGCTCAACACGCTCCGCTTCGGCATCGACCTCTCGGGCGACGAGCCCGACCTGCTCTTCCGCGGCAAGCAGCTGTCGACGTACGACGCCGTGCTGCCGCGCATCGGCAACTCGATCACCTACTTCGGCACCGCGGTCGTGCGGCAGTTCGAGCAGATGGACGTCTACACGCCCAACACCAGCTATGGCATCGCCAACAGCCGCGACAAGCTGCGCGCGACGCAGATCCTGTCGCGCCACGAGATCCCGATGCCGGCGACGACCTTCGTGCGCGACCGCGCCGACGTGATCCCCGCGATCGAGCGCGTCGGCGGGGCGCCGGTCGTGATCAAGCTGCTCGAGGGCACCCAGGGGATCGGAGTGATCCTCGCCCCGACGATCAAGGTCGCCGAGGCGATCATCGAGACGCTCCAGAGCACCCGGCAGAACGTGCTGATCCAGCGCTTCGTCAAGGAGAGCAAGGGCCGCGACATCCGCGCCCTCGTCGTCGGCGACCGCGTCGTGGCAGCGATGCGACGGGTCGCGCAGGGCGACGAGTTCCGCTCCAACGTGCACCGCGGCGGCAGCGTCGAGGCGGTCGAGCTGGACGAGGAGTTCGAGCGGGTGGCCGTCCGGTCGGCGCAGATCATGGGTCTGCGGGTGGCCGGCGTCGACATGCTCGAGGGCCGTCGTGGCCCGCAGGTCATGGAGGTGAACTCCTCGCCCGGCCTCGAGGGCATCGAGAGCGCGACCAAGCTCGACGTCGCCGGCGCGATCATCGACTACATCGACAACCAGGTCGCCTTCCCCGACATCGACGTACGCCAGCGGCTGACCGTCTCGACCGGCTACGGCGTCGCCGAGATCGTGGTCCACGGCGGCTCCGACATGGTCGGCAAGAAGCTCGGCGACTCCGGCCTCGACGAGCGCGACATCACGGTTCTCACCCTCCACCGCGGGCCGCACGTCATCCCCAACCCGCGCAACAAGACCGTGCTCGAGGGGGAGGACCGGCTGCTCTGCTTCGGCAAGCTCGAGGAGATGCGGTCGATGATCCCCGACCGCAAGCAGAAGCGCGTCCGGCGACTGATGAAGAAGCACCTGCCGCCCGAGAGCGCCTAGCTGTTCTAGACCTAGCCCGTGGTCCTTCGCCACGGGTGATGCCGGGAGGTGCGTGTCCGATCCACGATGGGTGCGACTGACCTCCCCCCGGCGATGCTCGGACGTCGCCACGGCACCGACGGCGTGGTGACCCATGGCTCCTGCGGACGACTCCGACGCCACCGACGGCACCCCTGTCCAGGGCATCCTGCTGGCGGCGGCCATGTTCGTCTTCGTCATCGACACGTCCTTCATGAACGTGTCGATCTCGGCCGTCGTCGAGGACCTCGACACCACCGTGAGCGGCGTCCAGTCGGCGGTGGCGATCGAGGCCCTCGTCTCCGCCGCCTTCATCCTGATCAGCAGCAAGATCGGCGACCTGTTCGGGCGCAAGCGGGCGTTCGTGCTCGGCATGGTGTTCTACGCCGTGGGGGCGCTCGCGATGGTCGTCGCGCAGGGCCTGGCAGCGATCATCGTCTTCTGGGCGGTGCTCGGCGGGCTCGGTGCGTCCCTCTACCTCCCGGCGATGCAGTCGCTGATCCACGGCAACTTCGAGGGCAAGACCCGCGCCAAGGTGTTCGCCCTCGTCGGCGCGTCAGGCGCGATCGCCGCCGCGATCGGTCCCCTGATCGGCGGCTTCGTCACCACCCTGCTCTCGTGGCGCGTCGGGTTCCTCCTGGAAGGGCTCATCATCGGGGTCGTGCTCCTGGGGAGCCGCGGCATCCGCGACGTGCCGTACACCGGGGACCGGTCGGTCGACCTCACCGGTGCGTTCCTCTCGGTGGTCGGCATGGGCGGACTCGTCCTCGGCGTCCTCGCGTGGCAGGAGGGCGGCGAGTACGTCGTCGCGCTCCTCGCGATCGGCGCCGCGGCGATGGCTGGCCTGGTGGCCTGGCTGCGCCGCCGCAAGCGCGAGGGCCGGGCCGCGCTGCTGGATCCCGGCCTCTTCTCGTCCAGGCTGTTCAGCACCGGGGTGACCCAGATCTTCCTCCAGCAGGTCGCGCTGGGCGGGATGCTCATCGCGCTGCCGATCTTCCTGCAGCTCGTCTGGGGCTACAACGCGCTCCAGGCGGGCATCACGCTCGCTCCGCTGTCGCTCACGATGTTCGCCGTCGCGCTGCTCGCCGGGAAGCGAGCCGGCCGGCGGAGGGCGAGCAGCATCGTCCTCGCAGGGTTCGTCCTGCTCGCCGCGTCGGTCATCGGCCTCATCCTCCTCGTGCCCCGGGCGGACAACGGGTGGCACCTGGTCGTCCCGCTCATGCTCGCGGGCGCCGGGCTGGGCCTGCTCGCCTCCCAGCTGAACAACTACGCCCTGTCGCCCCTCTCCGAGGAGCGGGTCGGCGAGGGCGCGGGTGTCACGTCGGCGACCGGATCGTTCGGGCTGTCGTTCGGCCTCGCCTTCGCCGGCGCGATCATGCTCGCCACCCTGTCCGTCTCCTTCACGAACATGGCCGAGTCGAGCAGTGTGCTGCCACCGGACGACCAGGAGCGGGTCGCCACGGTCCTCGAGGAGGACGCGCAGGTGATGAGCGACGCGCAGCTCGGGGAGCTCCTCGCCGGCCAGCCCGAGGACGTTCAGGACGAGGTCCTCGGCATCAACGACGATGCCCGGGACCTCGCCCTCCAGGTCGCCCTGCTCGTCGCGCTCCTCGCTGCGCTCGCCGGGGTCGTGGTCGGGTTCCGGATGACGCGGTTGCCGGATCCTGCGCCTTCCGAGACCGATCAGGACGTGGGGTTCGGGTGATGCGCGGGCCACAGATCGCCGCCTGTTGGCGCCGCACCTGGACATCGGGATCTTGGCGGTGCGATCGACCACGGGCCAGCGGAGCCTCCAGCGGACAGTTGTTGGTCATCTGCGACGTCCGAGGAATGGCCGCACTCAGCCCCACCCAGCCCTCGTCGTGCGGCGGTCACTCTCACCCCTGAGTTCAGGACCCTTGGGGTTGTCCCTGCCGCGCAACTTCCATCCCGCCCAGGCGAGGAACAGGACGATCAACGCGATACCGATCACGAACGGATCCACGGCAACCACCTCCAAGCACCTCGAGCGTATGCCTCGGTGGGCAGGTCAGCCGTTCATGTCTAGACATCCCGCGCGGTACCTCGATGCAGTCCCGGGCTCATTGGCGGAGAGTCGCAAGACGTCCTCACCGACCGCTCATCGGGGTCGATCCGGGACAGGATCCCCCCGCCACGGACAGGAGAGACCTGATGGTGTTGCCAACACGCTCACAGGTTCACTCCTCGCCTAGAGCGGCAGGCGTGCTCAGGCGGTGGGCTTGCGCGTGATCCGGTAATGCAGGGTCAGGAACGGGAAGCCGAAGATCCAGAACGCGTGCTCAGCGCGCAGCGTCCCGTCGTCGACGTGGACGTCGAGCTGCTCCTCGAAGCCGTGCATGGCGAGCGCGGTCAGCTCGTCTGCCGCCGTGTCGATGTAGGTCAGGTAGTGCCCGGCCTGGCCGTCGTGCGCCCGGCTGGTCAGCGACAGACCACGGTCGGGTCGTGCCTTCGGACGCAGAGTGGCGGTGAAGCTGCCCTCGGGGACGGGGAAGCCGACGCTGACGTAACCGGTGTCGTCGTGGGTGTAGGTGGTGTAGATCCCGAGCATGATCGGCTCGTCGTTGTCGGCGAACGACCGAACCCAGCCGCGCACGGACACCACGCCGTCGACGCCCGTGACGGTGTCGATCCGACTGTGGATCCCGCGTTGGGCCTCTCGTTGGTTCATCGGGAGGCTGGCCTGTCCGAGCGGGCGTGCCACGAGGGTGCGGTAGAGCAGGTAGCCGGGCCGGACCCACAGCCGCCACTGCGGCACGATGTCGAGGGCGAACCGGGTGGTGTGCTCGTAGAACTCCCGCACCAGTGGGTCGACCTGACGCGGGTCGAGCTCCGGTCCGGCCAGGGCGTCGAGGGAGGCGACGATCCCGGCGTCCGGAGCGTCGGCGACGTACTCCCCGCCCAGCTCCTCGGCGAGGTCCCTGACGTAGGTGGTGCCGACGTACCTGGAGCGCGCGGGCCGGGGCACCACGAACGGCAGGTCGGCTGCGCGGACGCGTTCGGCGAGCAGGCTGACCTGGGCGTCGCGGAAGACCAGTGCGGACAGGATGCGGTAGACGAGCACCGAGCTGCTGGCGACCGCCGCGCCCGAGGCGTGCCGGCGCGCGAGCACCTCCCCGACACAGAAGCCGACGACCGGGCCCATCGCGACCTTCTGGGGGCGCAGCCCCATCACCCCGACCGCGGCGCCCGTCGTCGCGCCGACCGTTCGAGGACCTGCGCCGGTCACCCTCCCCGAGAGCCAGCCCAACGGCGCGGCGAGGGCTGCACTCACCGCGATGCGCTGCCACAGCGGCGGGATCTCGCCCTCCTGTTGTCGGGCACGGGCCACCGCCTCAGATGCACCCAGCCCGATGGACCCGACCAACGCGGCGGCCGCGGCGGTCCTGACTCCGCGGTGCGCCGCCAGCGACGCTCCCGCGACCGCTCCGATCGAGGCTGCGAAAGCGGCCGACGACGTGGTGGACACCTTGGCGACCCTAGTCCGATCCTGATAGGCACGGGCACAGCCGTCGCACGAGATCCCCGAGATCAAGGGTCACGGTCCACCGAGACCCGGCATCGGGGACCGATGGCGGATGGGGAGGAACTCGGTGACACCCGGAGAGCGCACCAGCAGTCAGTCGTCGAGTGCGTCCTGGTCGTCGCGGGTCCGCACCCAGGGCGGGGGTCCGAGACCACGGCCGCCCGGAAGGGTCACGGAGACGACCGCGATGGCTCCGTGGTCGTCCTCGAACAGGTCGATCGTGAGCTGACAATCGAGCGCAGTTCCGTCGCCCGGTTCGTCGCCGGGTCGTGCGCCGCTGGCTGTCAGCACTACTCGGGTAGGAGCCCCGGCGACACCGGACGGGCTCGGCGTCGGGACGCCGCACGTGGTGGGCGGTGGCGATCCGCGCGTGATCGAGACGACCGGCTGGCCCAGGTCGTTGGCCACGGGGCGCACCGCGTACGCCACGACGGGGTCGCGCACGCGCCACCGCCAGTCGGGCGAGGTGGCCGACTGCGTCCCGTCGGCCGTCCCGGCCGCCTCACCGTCGACGTAGAGCCGCACCTCGGGCGCGAGGTGCGGGCGGGCCGAGCCGGAGACGAGGAAGCGCAGGAACGCCCACGCCTGGGCGTGGCCGGCGGCGTCGGCAGGGCAGCTCCACGACGGGGTCGCCGTCGCAATGACGACCACGACCTCGTCGGGCCGGACCGTGTCGCCGGAGGGCGGCACCGACCCCAGCACCTGCCCGGCCGGATCACACTGGGGCACCGGGTCGATCCGCGTCGCGATGCCGGCGCGGCCCAGCGCGCTGACGGCCTCGGCGGAGGTGAGGCCCACCAGGGAGGGCACCGTCGCGGCCCTCCGCTCGACCTTCTCGCGATCGGGCGGACCGGCCACGATCGCGACCGCGAACGCCGCCGCGACGACGGCGACGAGCGCGAGCACGGCGAGCGAGGGGCCGCGAGACCGCCCGCCGAGCACCTCCTCACGCAGCGCGGGTACGACGACCTGATCAGGGTCTGCAGACCGAACGATGCGGCGCCGCTGGTCCTCGATCACGCGATCGACCACCGCCGCGGCGCGGTCCGCCGGCACGCCGAGCTCTGTCGCCATCTCGACGAGGCGGCGGTGGCGCGCAGCTCGGTAGTCCTGGAGGTCCATCTACCGCTCCTGGCGCCCGGAGTCGTCGAGCGCGTCGAGGCGCCCGTCGACAACGAGCCACTTCTCGTCATCAGTGGGCGCCATCCACTGAGTTTCGCAGAACATCTGTCGGCGCCCAGGTGCCGTCCTGACCGGATCCCGGTGGGACCTGCCACGCCACCGTCGAATGACCGGACCTGCCGCATCGAGTGCGTGCCGTGGGACTCTTGTCGAGCGGGGTCGGAGCGATCGGGAGGGACCATGGCAGCAACTGGTGTGGAGGTCATCCGAGAGCTGGTCGCGCGGACCAACGCCCACGACCTCGACGGCATGGCGGCGTTGATCCACCCGGACTACCGGAGCGAGCAGCCCTTCCACCCCGCCCGCGGCTTCGGCGGCCGTGCGCAGATGAAGGCGAACTGGGGCGCCATCCTGACCGGGGTCCCCGACCTGCGCGCCGAGGTCCCGGCGTCGGTGCAGGACGGAGACGTGGTGTGGAGCGAGTGGCACTGGTGGGGCACGACCGAGAAGCGTGAGCCTTTCGAGATGCGCGCGATCACCCAGTTCACGGTGCGCGACGGGCTCGTGGTCAGCGGCCGGCTCTTCGCGGAGATGGTCGAGCAGGGAGGCGCCGACATCAACGACGCCGTCGAGGCGTCCTCGGGCCACCGCCCGCGGGTCGAGGACTGAGCTGGTCACGATGACTCTCGGGACGAGTTCGCGAAAGGTCGGCTACCGACTGCTGCGCGTGCCGGAGCAACTTGCCTCAATCCGCCACTTGTCGCTCTATCGCACTTTCAGTCCATGACGGGACGTCACTAGAGGAGAAGACGGCGGGCTTACGTCGGGGGTCGCTAGACAGCGACGCGCCACAGGCCGACCATGAGTCTCTGACCCGCGAGTTCGATTGCTTCGAATGAGCACTCATGACGCCCTCGGTACGCGATAGGGGGACGAGAATGGCTACGCGGCCCGGCCCTTCGATTGGGCTCCTGGTCGGCATGCTCCTTGTGTTCCTCGTGAGTTGTGACGCGGGTGGCCCTTCGCGTCAGCCGGCGAAGCGAAGTGGGGACGTCGCCGCGCCCAAGCACGACGCTTCGGGCGAGACGGCTGTGGAACCCAAGCATGAGGACCCGATGCCGTGTCCTTCGGGGCCAATGAGTTCGTGGGTGCTTCACCAGCCGACCACGCTCCCCGCGAGCGTCAACGATCTTCCGTGGATGACTCCCGACGTCGTGGTCAGCCGGGCGGGTACCGCGACCGTCGCCTTCGCGTCGGTCGACGAGGTCGTCCGCACTGCTGATGATCCGCCGGCTTTAGATGACCCTCAGGACCCGGCGCACGGTGAGCAGGATCCGCACTCGCCGATGGGCGGTGTTCAGATCGGCATCGACGCATCGGACGTGCAGACGATGATGGTCGAGGAGTTCGTGCGCCTGGTGGACAACAGCGGGTCCTCGAACGAGATCGTCGACCTGCAGATCCCCGATCGGGTCCCTGGCCGGGGGTGGTCGAGCTCTCCTGCGGAGGTGGCCGAGCAGGAGTTGCTGTACGAAGCGCACCTGGCGGTAAACGCGTCAGGCGCCGCTGTTCTGATGTGGCTCGACTCGGCCTACAACCTGCTTGCTGTTTATCGCGACAGCGCAGGGGCTTCATGGACCGCGCCCCAGCTCGTGCCAGCTTCTGCTGGAATATCCCCCACCTTCGAAGTAGGCATCGACGACGCAGGCCGGGTTGTGGTGGTCGGCAGGTATGGCGGCGAGCACGGCGTACGGGCCATCCGACGCAGTTCAGCGGGCAAGTGGGGGAAGGCGCAGCAACTGAGCGGCCCCGGCACGGAGTTCTACACAATGACGGTCGGTGCTGGAGGCGCCGCGGTAGCACTCCATGGCCCTCTCGACTTCGATGGCCCGGCTTCCGGGTCGCTGTTCGCCTCCCGGATGTCGCCGGCCGGTCACTGGCGTCCGCCGGTGCGGCAGTGGAACCGTGTCGCCTTCGACGAGGCGGTCGGCATGGACGGAAAAGGACGCGCGCTCATAGCAGCGTGGAACGGAGCTGATCTGATGGGGCGATGGAGCACGCCTGACGGTCGGTGGCGTCCCCCGTTCGTCCTTGCCAGCGACGTCTCCAGGACCACTAAGTGGGGACTGGCGGTGGCGGTTGCGGTGAACCGGCGAGGTGCGGCGGTCGTCGGTTGGGGCGCCCAAGGGCGGGTCTCGCAGGTCTGGGCCCGATACAAGCCCTCCGGACAGAAATCATGGACTCGGCAGGTCCGAATGACCCATACCGACGACGCCACGAAACTGTTCCGCGCCGCGATCGGAGAGTGCGGGCATGTGGCGTTCGTCTGGGAGACAAGCCGGGACACACAACTACGCGTCCTCCGCGCTTCGCCTCGTCCGTAATGCACCTCGGTTTCCCCTTGCTGCCACCTACCGAAAGCCCGCACCGTCCAGCACGTGGCTGCCGACTGTCCGCACTGTCGCAATAGGAGCGTCAATCCGCCGCGAGCGCGTCCGATCCACAGACGGTTGTGCCGGGCCCACGCAGACGCGGCTCATGTTCCCGTCGTCGCCGAGCCATGTTGTTTCATGCCGAGTCCGCGGCGGTCGACGTCTACGTCGCATCCCGGGCCCCTGAACAGAAGGAGGTGGTGGAGATCGAACGACGGGTGCTGCTGGTTGCGCCACTGCTCGAGACTCGCCCTCGCGCGACGTCGAACTGAACGCCGGTCAGGTCCTCGCCAGAGGCGACCATGTCTACCCCTTGTGGTTCGGGAGTCCGCCGCGGTCGTTACGGACGGTGAGGCGGTCACCACCGAGGTGGTCACGCTTCGCAGTGGATGCGACGCTCGCCTAAGCACACGTCGACACCGCCGCCGCCGTTGACTTGGTCGATGCCCGGCCCGCCGGTCAGGTGCTCTCGGTCGGGCCCGCCAGCAAGTCGGTCGTTCCCGAGGCCGCCTTCGGCTCGTCGGGGTCCTTCCGGGCACCAGGAGCGGCGCCATGGGCGGTCGCCCATGGTCACGTCGTCGTCTCCGCCACGACCACGGGCCACCGCGACACACGCGTCGGCTCGTAAGGTGTTGTTGAGCTCGTTGCCCGTAAGGGTGAGACGTGTGGCTTGGCCGCGGACGTCCTCGAAACCGGCGACGGATCGCGGAAGCGTCCGACGTCCGCCGGCGATCGTCTCGTCATGCAGGTCGATCTCGAGCCTCCCGGACGAGGACGCGCCAAGGAGGTCCCGGCCCATCCCGGCGTCCATCCTGCTCCCGGCCGCTAGAGCCGCGACATCGACGCGCAGCCGGTCGTCACCGCCAACAAGATCAACGGTGACCCGTGAAGCGGGCTGGCCCTCGAGCAGGTCTCCGAACAGGCGTACGTCGTCGCGCCCGTTAGTGCCTCGCACGGTGAGCGTCGCGGACGTGCCCAAGACGATCACTTCACTGGCGTCGTCCCACGTGAAGACGTTTGCCGTGTTGAACGTGCTGGCCTTGGCAGCAAGGTCGATCGCCCACATGTCTGTGCGTAGGAGCCAGGGACCGGAGAGGATGAGCGTGTTGGCGCCGGAGCCGGCCGTGAGGTGCCCATGCGGTGCCTGAGGTTCGAGGATGAGGAGTGTGTCGTCGCCCTCACCGGTGTCGACGGTGTCCGGCGATCGCTTCTCGCAAACGCGTACCCAGTCGTTTCCGCCGGCCGTGGAGACCGTGTCTGGTGCCCACCCGCGGCATGCGTCGACATGCTCGGTCCCTGGGCCGCCGGCTACCACGTCACTGCCTTCGCCGACATCCGTCGACAGGTACGCCTCGCGCGGCAGAGTGCTCGAGTCGACGACGTCGTCGCCGGTGCCCGGGAAGACTGCCCAACGTCCTGAGACCTCATCAGGGTGTGCAGTGGTCACGCAGATGGTGTCGTTCCCTGCTCCGGTCATCACCAGGCTCGCACCATTCGTGACGACAACGTCGTCTCCGGACGTCCCTCGCAGCGGCGAGTCGAAGTCAAGCGTGGCGCTCGTTCCGGCGATCGTGGCCTTCAGCCCGCGGCAGTTGGGCGCCGCGTCCTCGGCCGGCGCGCTGGCAAGTGCCGCAGCGGGCACCGTAAACGCTCCGATCATCAAGCCGACGACGGCCATGCGTGGAGCACGCCTCCAACCGGCCCTGCTCAGCGGTCCTCGAGACGTGTTCCTCACCCTCATGGCGGATGTCCTCCCAAATGGACGGTACGCCTGGCGATGGTGTGACGACCAGAGTTGTGTGAGCCGGGCACGCTAGCTCCCGCCGGGGCTGGTCGTCTCGGCTCCCGCGCCGGATCGGTTACCCCAACTTGGACGCCGGGACTCACTCGCTCCCGAAGGGGTACGACCGGCACGCGTTCTGCTCGGGCATCCACGACGCGCGGATCTATTGTCCAGGGTGCGTCGATCCCCCGCGATCGATAGCGCATCGGATTCACCGAGGGATCGGCTGTTTCACCTGGACGGTCGCCCGCGTTGCCGTCGAGCCATACTGCCCTCATGCCGAAGTTCGCGTCGGTCGACGACTACCTCTCATCGCTGCCCGCTGAGCAACGCGAGGTGGTGGAGGAGATCGAACGGCGGGTGCTGCGGGTGGTGCCCGGCGCAGAACGCGTGATCCGCTACGACATGCCGACCTGGCAGGTTGACGGCGCTTCCCTCGTCCACGTGGCGGCGTGGAAGCAGCACGTCTCCCTCTACCCCGTGCCACCAGCGGGCGATCCTGATCTGGACGCCGACCTCGCGCCGTACGCCGGAGCGAAAGGCACGCTCAAGCTGCCGTACCTCGAGGTCGACTACACCTTGATCGAACGGGTCGTGCGACGGCTGCTCGAGACTCGCCCTTCGGACTAGGCACGTCTATCGCAGCGTGGCGACACCGTCGAGCACGAGCGTGAGCCCGGACTCGAACTCCTTGCCGTAGTCGTAGCCGGGCTGCAGGACGTGCTCGACGGTCAGCTCGAAGAGGTAGGGGAAGGCCGCAGCGGGGAACGCTTCCATGATGGCCGTGGTCATGGTCGCCAGCTGCGACGCGTCGCGGAAAGGCAGGTTGGCTTCCTGCAGCACGAATCCGTGCACATAGCTGTCGAGCGTCGAGATCGCGTGAGCAGCCGCAGGGATCGAGAATCCTCCTTCGCGAAATGATCGGATCCCCGACTCCAGGAGTCCCAGGGTGGCCGGTCCCGGGGTGTTCCTCGAAGCCATCAAGCTGACGGCCCACGGGTGGCGGAGCAGGACCGTACGAGTCCGGTGAGCCCGTTGGCTGATCGCCTCGCGCCACTCCGTCGACCGGTCGGGAAGCTCGATCTCAGCGGCGACGACGTCGACCAGCCCGTCGAGGATCTGATCCTTCCCGTTGACATGGTGGTAGAGGGAAGCGGCTTCCACACCCAGCTCGCGCCCGAGCCGTCGCATGGTCACGGCTCCGATCCCCTCGGCGTCTGCCACCGCCAGGGCAACTGCCAGCGTGCGCTCCCGGTCCACGGGCGCCCTGCTCGTAGCTTCAGCCGATCGACGTCCCACGCCAGTCCTATCCCTTCATCCGCCTAGACAATCTAACACCGTTAGGGGTACGTTCGAATCTAATCTAACACCGTTAGGGATTCGGGCCTTGACGCCGACGGAAGGCGAGCCATGACCACCCTGAGCATCCCAACAGTGACAGGATCCAGCAGTTACACCTCGAACAGGAGGCCGACCGCCATCGCTGTGGGCACTCTCTTCATCCTCCAGATGGTGACCGCCATGTTCGGGACGAACCTGATCCAGACGTTCGTCGACGGCGACCCCGACCGAGCCCCGCTGATCCTCGGCGTCGCCTTGATGATGTGTTCCGGTCTCGCGGTCGTCGGCATCGGCCTCCTGATGTATCCGGTCCTCAGGGACGTCAGCCCCAGCCTCGCCGGCTGGTATCCGGGGCTGAGGATCACCGAGTGCCTCGTCTCGGCCACGTGCGGGATCTACCTCGCGACGCAGTCGCACGTAGTCCCGAACCACCTGCTGTGGGTCTACGTGCCCACCGGAATTGGCGGCATCATCTTGACGTACCTCCTCCTGATCGGGCGGTTGGTCCCCCGAGCCATCGCGGTGCTCGGTCTGGTCGGATACGTCTCGCTCACCATCGGAGTGCCGCTCGACCTCCTCGGGGTCCTCGACATGGGCGCGGGCGCCGGGCTGCTCCTCCTGGTCCCCGGTGGCCTGTTCGAAGCCTTGTTCCTCCCGGCTTGGCTCATCGGCAAGGGATTCCGGACCACGCAGGCATCGGCCGCGCCCAGTTCACAGACCGCCTGAGCCTGCCTACCGGCGAGCTCGAGGCCCCGCGTCATGCGCCGCACGTCGAGGTGGAGGTCGGATCAGCCTGCGGGCGATCACGGAACTCCGAAGGCTTCGTGCCTCGACCTCGGAGATCCATGGTGGGTGGCGTCGTGCGCGTCTAGTGTGCGAGACATGAAGGGTCTTGTGCTTCGTGTCCGGCTGATCAGCGGGGACAGCATGGATGTCACGTACGAGCACCCCAGTGCAGGGAGTGAGGACGAGGTCATCGACCACGTCGTCGACACCCTCTCGCAGGACTCTGGCGTGCTCCGCTGTGGACATGGCGACCGGCTGTTGGTGCTGTACGCACGGGGGGTTGCCGCGGTGGAAGTGGCTCCCCGCGGCGCGGTCCTCTAGTGACTCTGGTCGCATGACGAGCCGCGACAATCGGGCTGTGCGTCGTCATCTGTGGTGGGTCGTGGGCCTCGTGCTGGTGTGCACCGGCCTTGCGGTCGCACTGTCCGCGAGGGTCGGTCCGGACGACTTCGGTTGGTTTGCCTACTCGCCGGCGACCGCCGGTTCCGACTGGCACATGAGCTGGAGCGACCCGATGAGCAGCGGGTCGGCGTTGATCGTGTCGCGATGGCAGCTCGCGGGCTCGCTGGCCGCGATCCTCGGGCTGATGATCATCGCGGCGGGCGCGGGCTTTCGGCTAGGACAGCGCCGCGGGCAGCCCTCAGAGCAGCAATAGCCGGCCCCGCCGACCACCTCCCGAGCGCACTGATCCCTGCTGACGACTCCCGAGACGTCACTTCTCCTCCGATCGAGGAGTCCGTCGGGCGCCATACTCAGGCATGTTCGACACCCTGCGAGATCGACTGCTCCCTGACACCCAGCGCCGCACCGCTGACGAGCTCGACGACGACCTGAACCTCCGTTCGGGCGATGCCCGGGCCAAGCAGTCGGCGTTCTGGGCGATGCTCGTGCTCTCCGCGATCATCGCGAGCGCGGGCGTCATCACGGACTCCACCGCCACGGTCATCGGCGCGATGATCATCGCCCCGCTGTCCACGCCCATCATGGGGATCGCGCTGGGCCTCGCGCTCGGCCGCCGCAACGGCTCGCTCGTCTACGTGACCCTCGGGACGATCACCGTCGTCGCCATCGGCATCGTGTTCTCACTGGCGGTGCCCCAGGACATCGACCTGCTCAGCGACAGCCAGGTCGCGAGCCGCACGTCTCCCGGGCTCACCGACCTCGTCGCTGCGATCGCCACGGGCTTCGCGGGCGCCATCGCGCTGTGCCGCCGCGACGTCGCCGCCGTCCTGCCCGGCGTCGCGATCGCGATCTCCCTCGTGCCACCCCTCGCGGTGGTCGGCGTCTGCCTCGGCCAGGGCGCCCCCGGCCTCGCCGCCGGCGCCTTCCTGCTCTTCTTCTCCAACCTGCTCGCGATGGTCGCCGCCGGGCTCCTCACGTTCGCCACGCTCGACCCGTCGGCCGAGCGCCGCGCCCGCCGCCGCCCCGGCCTCGTCATCGCCGGTCTCGCCGTCGTCATCGCGGTCCCGCTCGGCGCCAACACCGCCGCCGTCTACGCAGTCGACCGCTACAGCGTCGGGGTCCGGACCACAGCCGCCCAGTGGCTCGCCTCGACCCCCGGCGCCACCGTCACCAGCGTCGACTTCACCTCCCCCGGCGACGTACGGATCAACGTCCGCCACACCGGCGACCTGCCGTCGTACGCCGACCTGCTCGAGCGCCTCCGCGGCGTCATCCCCGACGGCATCGCCGTCCACGTCGATGCGTCGGTCGGCTCCGAGACCGAGGTCGGCGACGTGGGCGCCGGCTGAACGAGCCACCCGATCCGCCGTCCCAGGTCACGGAACCGCAACGAAACGACTTCTCAGGATGCGCGAGGTGAATCCCTCATCGGTCGCTCAGGGGGGCTTGATGTAGTCCTCTTCGGCGGTGGTCCGACGGAACCCCCGAAAACGTCGGGCCACCGTCCTTCGACCGAGGGCCATGGCCGATCCCGCCGGGACGGGCCGCGCCCGGCACCCATGCTGGACCGGCGCCGGCGCCCCGGTCGCGCTGCCATAACGTTGCGGCATGAAGGCTTTGGTCCTGGAGAACATCCACCCGACGGCCGTGGACCTCCTGCGGTCCCGCGGCTACGAGGTGGAGCTGCGCGCGGGCGCCCTGCGCGAGGACGAGCTGGTCGAGTCGCTCGACGGCGTGCAGCTGCTGGGGATCCGGTCCAACACGACGGTGACCGAGCGGGTCCTGGAGGCAGCGCCCGGCCTGGAGGCGATCGGCTGCTTCTGCATCGGCACGAACCAGGTCGACCTCGGCGCGGCCGCCGAGCGGGGCGTCGGTGTCTTCAACGCGCCGTACTCCAACACGCGGAGCGTCGTCGAGCTGGTGATCGGCGAGATCATCGCGCTGGCCCGGAGGCTCCCGGAGAAGACGCAGCGGATGCACGACGGCGTGTGGGACAAGTCGGCACGCGGCAGCCACGAGGTGCGCGGCCGGACGCTGGGCATCGTCGGCTACGGCAACATCGGCACGCAGCTGTCCAACGTCGCCGAGGCGCTCGGGATGCGGGTGGTCTTCTACGACAAGGCGGACCGCCCGGCCCACGGCAACGCCCGCCGCATGGCGTCGCTCGGCGAGCTGCTCGAGACCGCCGACGTGGTCAGCCTCCACGTCGACGGCCGGCCCGGCAACGCCGGCCTCTTCGGCGCGGCCGAGTTCGCGGCGATGAAGCCGCGAGCCCTGTTCATCAACGCCTCGCGCGGCATGGTGGTCGACTACGACTCGCTGCGCAGCCACGTCCTGTCCGGGCACATCGCGGGTGCGGCGGTCGACGTGTTCCCGGTCGAGCCGAAGGCGCAGGGTGACGCGTTCGAGTCCGTGCTGCGCGGCCTCGACAACGTCATCCTGACGCCTCACGTCGGTGGGTCCACCCAGGAGGCGCAGGAGGAGATCGGCCGGTTCGTGGCGGAGAAGCTCGCCGGCTACGCCCTCCAGGGGAGCACGGCGTTGTCTGTCAACCTCCCGCAGGTCCTCACGCCCCCGCTGGACGGCGAGCACCGGCTGGGCTTCCTCCACCACAACGTCCCCGGCGTCCTCGCCCGGCTCAACGCGGTGTTCGCCGAGGCCGGTGACAACGTGATCGGCCAGCACCTGTCGACCAGGGACCACCTCGGCTACGTCGTCACCGACGCGTCGGAGCCCCTGTCGGCCGCGGCCGTCGAGGAGCTGCGGAGCTCGGAGCACTGCGTGTGGGTCCGCACCTGGTGACATCGAGGCCCACGGCGTCGCGCTGATGGGGCGTCCGGCGCGGAGGACCAACGGCCCTTGAGGCCCGGCACGCGCGGGTGCTAGACCCGGAGGTGGGGGGCGAGGAAGACCGCCATGACATCCACTCGTACGCCGGGTCGCGGTAGGGCGACGCTCCCGCCGCGCTGGTTCGTCGTCGCGCAAGGACCTCGACGCCTACGCCGCCCGCCGTCCCTCCGAGACCGCGGTGGTGGTGCTCGAGCCCCGGGACGTGGCGACCCCGGCCGCCTGACCCGGTAGGGAGGACGACGTGCCGATCGAGCGCGCCAGCACCGCGGACCGTGCCTTCCTCGCCATGGAGGGCGGTGGTCGCGCGGAGCAGATCGGCGTGGCGCTGGTGCTCGAACCGGGCCCGCACGGCCCCGACGTCGCGACCCTGACCCGCCTGGTCGGTGAGCGGCTGACGGCGGTCCCACGGCTGCGGCAGCGCCTGGTGCCCACGCCGTGGGGCTGTGGCGGGCCGATCTGGGTCGACGACGCCCGCTTCGACGTACGCCGACACGTGCGCCACGTGGCGTGCCCGCCGCCGGGCGACGAGCGAGCCTTCCTCGACACCGTCGTGTCCGTGGTGGCCGAGCCCGTGCCGGCAGAGGCGCCGCTGTGGTCGGCCGCAGTCGTCACCGGTCGAGCGGACGGTGCGACGAGCCTGGTGGTGGTGCTCCACCACGTCCTCGCCGACGGTGTCGGCGGCCTCGCCGTGCTCGCGGCCCTCGTCGACCCCGGCGGGTCCGCTCCCGCTCAGCCGTTCCCGCGCGAGCGTCCGGCGGCCCGCGAGCTCGCCCTCGACGCCGGGCGCACGCACCTGCGGTCGCTGGGCCGCGGGGCGTGGTGGCTGCGGCAGGTACGCCGTTCCTTCGCCGCCGCCGGCGGGCTCGCACCGCCGCGTGCGGCACCGTGCTCGCTCCTGCAGCCGACCGGGCCCGGTCGCGCGATCGGGGTGGTGGCCGTCGACGGCCGAGCCCTGCGCGAGGCCGCCCACCGCTTCGGCGCCACCGGCAACGACGCGGTGCTCGCCGCGGTCGCCGGTGCCCTGCACCGTGTCCTGCGGGGGCGGGGCGAGGCCGTCGACGCGGTGGTCATCGCGGTCCCGGTCTCCGGGCGCCGGAGCGACGACGACGCCTCCCTCGGCAACCTGGTCAGCCCGATGCTCGTCACCGTCCCCACCGCCGGCGACGCCCGCAGTCGCCTGCTCGCCGTCGCCGGCCAGGTGCGGCGGCACCGCTCCGACGCGAGCGGCCCGCCCCCCATCGCCCTGCTCGGCGGACTGTTCCGACCGCTGGCCGCGCTGGGTGGCTTCCGCTGGTACATGCGGCACCAGCAGCGGCTGCACACCCTGGTCAGCCACGTCCGCGGACCGGAGGAGCCGGTCCGCCTCGCCGGTCACCGGGTCCGGGCCGCCGTCCCGGTCGCCCTGTCGGAGAGCGGCAACATCACGGCGTACTTCGAGGTGCTCTCCTACGCCGGCACGGTGACCATCACCGCCATCGTCGACCCCGACCACGTGCCCGACCTCGACGTGCTCCTGGCCGGGCTGGGCGACGAGCTGGACATGCTCGCCGGCCTCGAGCAGTAGGGCTCCTACACTCGTCGGATGGCAGACCTCGACGCGGTCGAAGCCCGGATCTGGGAGCTCCTCGAGCCCTACCGGGACGAGCTCGAGGACGCCACCATCTACGGGATGCCCTCGCTGCGCTGGCCCGGCTCCGGCGCCCACGACTACTTCGCGGCCGTCAAGCGCAGTGCCCAGAAGGTGTCCCTCTACGCGATCGCCGTGGACACCTGGCCCGAGGCCCTCGAGGGCTCGTCCGAGGAGCTCAGGAAGCGCCGGACCGGGAAGGCGACCTTCTCGTTCCCCTCCCTCGACGACGACCTCGCCGCGCAGCTCGAGTCGTTCCTGGTGCGGCTCTACCGGCCCTACCGCGAGCACCACGCGCGGACGGCCGCGACGTAGGACTCCCGTCCCCGGCTCAGTCGCGTGCCCGCGTGTGCCAGAGCCACGCGATCCCGACGAACGGGAGCACCAGCGGCAGCCACCCGTAGCCGGCGCCGTAGTCCGACCAGACGGTGGCGTCCGGGAACAGCTCGGGGTCGAGCACGGTCAGCGTGCCGACGGTGAGGACACCGACGAGCTCGAAGCCGACGGCGGCCCACGCCAGCCGGCGGGGGTCGGGGCCGACCTCGGCGAGGCCGAGGGTGGCGGCGACGTAGACGAGGGCGGCGACGGCCGAGAGGGCGTACGCCAGCGGCGCCTCCCCGGCCTTGGTGGCCAGCTGCACGAGCGAGCGCGCGGTCGCGGCGAGCGCGAAGACGCCGTACACCGCGACGAGCGCCCGCCCGAGGCCCGCGGAGGTGGAGGTGGACGGGCGGCTCACGACGGCCACACCTGCATGACGCGGACGACGACGAAGGCCTGGGCCAGGCCCGCCACCATCAGCACCGCGGTGGCGCCGCGGCTGCGCTCGGCCAGCGACCACACGAAGCCGATCGGCAGCAGCACGAGCCCCGCGACGAGGTAGCCGAACAGGGTGACGAGGCCACCGCCGGACAGGTCGACGTCGCCGACCTGGACCGCGGCGACCACGAGCAGGACGAGCGTGAGGGCCTCGATCACGGCGGCGAAGCCGAGCAGGCCCCAGTCGGGCGTGCGGTCGAGCACGACGTAGACCAGCACCACCGCCGCGAAGAGCAGCGACGCGGCGAGCAGCACGAGGGGCAGGGGTCCGTCCACGAGTCCTGATCCTCCCAGAGGGGCCCTGGTCTCGTGACAGGCGCTGCGCGCCTTCCTAGACCAGCGGTGAAGCACCTCACAGACCCGTCACAGGCAGGTGGCAGGTGAGCGACAGGTCCGCGGGCGAGCGTCCTCTCCCATGAACTCCACCTACCTGCTCGCCGCCGTCGACCTCGTCGCCGTGCTGGTGCTCGCCCTGGCCGTCTACTACCCGCGCCACCGCCGCGCCGACCTCGTCACCGCCTTCGTCGCGGTCAACGTCGGCGTGCTCGCCGTGACGATCGTCCTCGCCAGCAGCGCCGCGACGATCGGCCTCGGCCTGGGCCTGTTCGGGGTCCTCTCGATCATCCGGTTGCGCTCCGACGAGCTGGGCCAGCACGAGATCGCCTACTACTTCGCCGCGCTCGCCATCGGGCTGATCGGCGGGCTCGGCACCGGTGACGTCGCGCTCTCGATCTCCCTGATGGCCGGCCTGGTCCTCGTCCTCGCGCTCGCCGACAGCCGGCTGCTGCACGCCACCGGGCTGCGGCAGGTCGTCGTGCTGGACAGCGCCGTCACCGACGAGCGCGACCTCGTCGCTCGGCTCGAGATGCTCCTCGACGCCCGGGTCACCCGGGTGACGCCGGTCCGCGTCGACCTCGTCGACGACACCACGACCGTCGAGGTGCACTACGCCGCCGCACCGCGTCCTGCGGTGCCGGTGGCGGAGCGCCACGAGGCCGCGGCGGTCACCCGGTGAGCGCCGTCGACCGCCTGCCCGCTGTCTCCCTCGACGAGCTCAACGACGTCGCGCAGCTGCTGACCCGCACCGACCGCAAGTACGTCGTCCCGGCGCGCGAGCTCGACGCCGTGGTCACCGGCATCCCCGGCCTGCGGGTGCTCGAGGTCGACGGCCGTCGCGGCTCGCGCTACGAGTCGACGTACCTCGACACCGTCGACCTCGCCAGCTGGACCGGCGCCGCGACGAGCCGGCGACGCCGCTGGAAGGTCCGCCGCCGCGTCTACGCCGACACGGGCGAGCGGTGGCTGGAGGTGAAGACCCGCGGCCCGCGCGGCACGACCGTCAAGGAGCGGCTGCCGCACGACGGACCGGACGTCTCCGGCGACGCGGGCGCGTGGGTGGTCGACCGGCTCGGCGCCGCCGACGTCGACGGCGTCGACCCGTCCGGCCTCGTCGCGACGCTGCACACCAGCTACCGGCGTACGACGCTGCTCCTCCCCGGCGGCGCCGGGCGCGCCACCGTGGACCGCGAGCTGCGCTGGGTGTCCGGCCACGGCACGGCCCAGGTCGGCGAGGCGTTGGTCGTCGAGACCAAGTCGGGCACCCCCCGCCCCGGCCCGCTGGACCGACGGCTGTGGGAGCTCGGCCACCGGCCGGTCCGGATCTCCAAGTACGGCACCGGGCTGGCGCTGCTCACCCCCGACCTCCCCGGCAACCGCTGGCACCGCGTCACCAGCCGCCACCTCGCCGGCCACCTCACCCTCCGCGAAGGAGCACTCGCATGAAGCACGCCGTACGCCGCCGGCTGGCGGTCGCCACCGTCGCCGCCTCCCTCACCCTCGGCGGCTGCGCGTCCGACGACACCGAGGAGCGGGCTCCGGCCACGACCGGCGTCACCACCGCCGCCCGCGACGTCGCCGACGGCACGGGTGTCTGGGACGCGACCGAGGTGCACGCGATCGAGGTGGAGGTCGACGAGGACGCCGTCGCCACGATGGTCGACACCTACTGCGAGACCGGCGAGAAGGAGTGGCTCGAGGCGACCGTCACCATCGACGGGGAGGTCTTCGAGCGCGCCGGCATCCGGCTCAAGGGCAACTCGTCGCTGCGCAGCGTCAGCGAGGACGCCGACCCCACCGACCTGCCGTGGCTGGTCCGGCTCGACGAGCTCGTCGACGACGCGTCGGTCGACGGGTGGAGCGAGCTCGTCGTGCGCTCCAACAGCTCGGCGACCGCGCTCAACGAGGCGGTCGCGCTCGACCTGCTCGCCGAGGCCGGACTGGCGAGCGAGCACGCGGTCGCATCGTCGTTCAGCGTCAACGGCGCCGACGCCCGGCTGCGGCTGGTCGTGCAGGGCCTCGACGAGGAGTGGGAGGCGGAGAACTTCTCCACCGACGGCCTGCTCTACAAGGCCGAGGCCGAGGGGGACTGGTCGTGGCGCGGCGACGACCCGGACGCCTACACCGACGTCTTCGACCAGGAGACCGGCGAGGAGGACCTGACCCCGCTGATCGACTTCCTCGACTTCATCAACAACAGCAGCGACGAGGACTTCGCCACCGAGCTGCCGGAGCGGCTCGACGTGCAGGCGTTCGCCCGCTACCTGGCCTTCGAGGAGCTCGTCGACAACTTCGACGACATCGACGGGCCGGGCAACAACTCCTACCTGCGCTGGGACGCGGAGTCCGGTGCCTTCACCGTCGTGGCGTGGGACCACAACCTCGCCTTCGGTGCGTCACCCGGCGGTGGCGGCTTCCCGGCGCAGGACGGCGAGCGGCCCGAGCGCCCCGAGGGCATGCCGACCGACATGCCGACCGACATGCCGACCGACATGCCGAGCGGGGGCATGGGCGGGCCCGACGGCCGGGAGAACGTCCTCGTCGAGCGTTTCACGGCGGTGGAGGAGTGGTCCGACCTCGTCGAGCAGGAGAAGGCCGACCTGACCGAGGAGCTGTACGCCAGCGGCTACGCCGAGGACGTCCTCGACCAGTGGGCCGGCGTGCTCACCGAGCAGGCGGGTGACCTCGTCGACGCGGACACCGTCGAGCAGGAGGCCGACGCGATCCGGGAGACGATCACCGGCTGACCGGCTCCAGACGTCATGGGGGGTGGTCGCGCGGGCAGCCACTCGCCATGACGTCGTACGCGGACGTCATGCCACCCGGTCGTCCCGACGACCAGCCCCCATGACGTCGGACCAGACGCGCAGGGGCCTCGTGACGGTCGCCGCGCGACCTCCTCGACCAGCGGGTCCCGGCGATAGCCTGACGCGGTGGCGTCGCCGCCCGGGAGACAGCTCGTGGCCTCCGTCGCGGCGGTCGTCGTCGTCGCGGCGGTCGTGGGCGCGCTGGTCGGCGGGTTCCCCGACCTGCACGTCTACCGGTACGCCGGTCGCGCCGTGCTCGACCAGTGGCCGGCCTACCGGCACGACGACCCCGTCACCGGCTACCCGCTGACCTACCCTCCCTTCGCCGCGATCCTGATGGTGCCGCTGGCGCTGCTGCCGGGCTGGGCGGCGGCCGGGCTGTGGACCGGGCTGTCGGGGGCTGCCTGGCAGCCGTCGTCGTGCTCGTACGACGTGGGTCGGGTCACCGCGTCACCTGGGCCTGGGTGCTCGCTGCGTCGGTCGCCGCGCTCGCCCTGGAGCCCGTGTGGCAGGACCACGTGTTCGGGCAGGTCAACGCGATCCTCATGCTCCTCGTCCTCGTCGACGTGCTGCACCCGGAGCGGCGGTGGTCCGGGGTGCTCGTCGGCGTCGCCGCCGGGGTGAAGCTCACGCCGCTGGTGTTCGTCGTGCTCCTCCTGCTGGTCGGGCAGCGCGCGGCCGCCGCCCGCGCCGGGGCGACCTTCGCCGCGACGGTCGTCGTCGGGCTGGTCGCCTTCCCCGGCGCACCGTCGTACTGGACGGACGGTCTGCTCGACCCGACCCGCGTCGGCCCGCCGGCCCTGGCCCACAACCAGTCCGTGGCCGGTGCGCTGACCCGGGTGCTCGGCGCACCACCCTCGACGGTCCTGTGGGTGGCCGTCGCCCTTCCGCTCGCCGCGGGCGTCCTGGTGGTGGCGAGGGCGTGGTGGCGCCGCGGTGACCGCGTGCTCGCGGCCTGCCTCGCGGCGCTGGCGATGCTGCTGGCCTCGCCGGTCTCGTGGTCGCACCACTGGGTCTGGGCGGTGCCGACGGCGCTGGCGCTGTGGCAGCGCAGCCGGGTCGCGGCGGTGCTCTGGACGGCGGTGTTCGTCGCCCGGCCGATGCTGTGGCTGCCCTGGGGGCAGGGCAGGGAGCTCGACTGGCGCTGGTGGGAGCACCTGCCCGGCAACGCCTATGTGCTCGCGGCGCTCGGGGTCGCCGCGTGGCTGGCACTCAGGTCGCCGGGAGCTCCGCCATGGCGTGGTCGGCGATCTTCTTCATCATGAAGCCGTCGAGCCCGGCGCCGACGAGACCGCCGGCGATCGGGATGCCGCGGCCGAAGCCGGCGAGCGTCTTCTCGCCGACCCCGCGCATGAGGCGGAAGCCGACGGCCTTGTTGATCATCATCAGCGCCGCCGGGGGCAGGCCACCGAGCGCGTACGTCGTCGCGCGGCTGCTGACGCTCGACATGCCGAGCTTTGTGAGCACCTCGTCGGCCTCCGCGCCGACCAGCACCAGCAGGATCGCGCTCCGGACCCGCGGGTCGTCGACGTCGTAGCCGCGCAGCACCGCGACGGCGCCGACCATCCGGACCGCCTGGAGGTAGAACTCCGCGACGTTGACCGGCAGCGCGACCGGCATGGTGACGTAGCCGCCGACACCCGTGACGAAGCCGCCGACACCGCCGGTGAAGGTGGTGCGCCGGGCCACGGCGGCGATCGCCTTATCGCGGTCGCCGCCGGCCTTGCGCAGCGCCTCCGCGGCCACCTCGCGGACCGGGTCGAGCGGACCGCGACCGTCGAGGCCGACGTCGAGCAGCATGGTGACCATCCGGTCGATGGCCCCGTGGTCGGGGTGCGCGTCGCCCGCGGCCTCCAGGGCCGACCTGGACGTCGGCTCGGAGCGGTCGCGGGTGACGAGGTCCTTGAGTCCCATGCGGCAACACTACGAACCCAGCGGTCGGCGGCAGACCGATACCTCAGGCGACGGAGGAGCGGAACCCCCGCAGCCGCAGGCTGTTGGTCACGACGAAGACGCTGGAGAACGCCATCGCGGCACCGGCGAGCATCGGGTTGAGCAGCCCGGCGGCGGCGAGGGGCAGCGCGGCGACGTTGTAGGCGAAGGCCCAGAACAGGTTGCCCTTGATCGTGCCGAGCGTGCGGCGGGAGAGCCGGATGGCGTCGACCGCGACCAGCAGGTCCCCGCGCACGAGGGTCAGGTCGCCGGCCTCGATCGCCACGTCGGTGCCGGTCCCCATCGAGAGCCCGAGGTCGGCCTGGGCGAGGGCGGCGGCGTCGTTCACGCCGTCGCCCACCATCGCCACGACCTTGCCGGCGGCCTGGAGCCGCTGCACCTCGGCGACCTTGTCGGCCGGCAGTACGTCGGCGACGACCGTCTCGATGCCGACCTCGTGCGCGACGTGGCGGGCCGCGGCCTCATTGTCGCCGGTGAGCAGGATCGGGGTCAGGCCCAGGCCGCGCAGGGCGGCGACGGCCTGCGCGGACGTCGGCTTGACGGTGTCGCCGACGACGATGACGCCCCGCGCCCGGCCGTCCCAGCCGACCGCGACGGCGGTGCGTCCCTCGCTCTGCGCTCGCTCGACGGCGGCGACCAGCGACGGCGGCAGGTGCTGCGCCCAGTCGGCGAGCAGGCTCGGCCGGCCGACGACGACCGCGTGGCCCTCGACGACGCCTTGCACGCCGAGCCCCTCGCGGCTGGCGAACTCCTCGACCACCGGCAGCGGGCCGGCCGGGTCGGCCTGGGCGGCGATCGCCCGGCCGATCGGGTGCTCGGACGCCGACTCGAGCGCCGCGGCGAGGCGTCGTACGTCGTCCACGGACTCGCCCTCGGCGACCACCACGTCGTGGACGGTCATCTCGCCGGTGGTCACGGTGCCGGTCTTGTCGAGCACGATGGTGTCCACGCGGCGGGTCGACTCGAGCACCTCCGGGCCCTTGATGAGGATCCCGAGCTGCGCGCCGCGGCCGGTGCCGACCATGAGCGCGGTGGGTGTGGCCAGGCCGAGGGCGCACGGGCAGGCGATGATCAGGACGGCCACGGCCGCGGTGAAGGCGGCGGTGGCCCCCGACCCGGCGCCGAGCCAGAAGCCCAGCGTCGCGACCGACAGGCCGATCACGATCGGCACGAAGACGCCGGACACCCGGTCGGCGAGGCGCTGCACCTCGGCCTTGCCGTTCTGGGCGTCCTCGACCATCCGCGCCATCTGCGCGAGCTGGGTGTCGGCGCCGACGCGGGTGGCGCGGACGACGAGCCGGCCGCCGGCGTTGACGGTGGCGCCCACGACGGCGTCGCCGGGCTTCACCTCCACCGGCACCGACTCGCCGGTGAGCATCGAGGCGTCGACCGCCGAGCTGCCCTCGACGACGTCGCCGTCGGTGGCGACCTTCTCCCCGGGGCGGGCGACGAAGAGGTCGCCCACCGCGAGCTGGTCGACGGGGATCCGGGTCTCGTGCCCGTCGCGCAGCACCGCGACGTCGCGCACGCCGAGCTCGAGCAGCGCCCGCAGCGCCGCGCCGGCACGCCGCTTGGAGCGGTGCTCCAGCCAGCGTCCGGCGAGGAGGAACGTCGTCACCCCGGCCGCGGCCTCGAGGTAGATGTTGCCCGCGCCGTCGGTGCGGTCGATCGAGATCCGGAACGGGTGCGTCATGCCGGGCTCGCCGGCCGTGCCGAGGAAGAGCGCCCACAGCGACCAGCCGAACGCCGCCAGCACGCCGACCGAGACCAGCGTGTCCATCGTCGTCGCGCCATGGCGCAGGTTGGTCCACGCCGCCCGGTGGAACGGCCATGCGCCCCACACCACGACGGGGGCGGCGAGCGTGAGCGAGGCCCACTGCCAGTAGGTGAACTGCCAGGCCGGGACCATCGCCATCGCGACGACCGGGACGCTCAGCACGGCGCTGATCACCAGGCGCTGCAGCAGCGGGTCGCGCTCTGGCTCGGCGGGGGCGGCCTCGTCGGGGGGCGTCGGCAGCGCGGCGGCGTAGCCGGCGGCCTCGACGGTGCGCAGCAGGTCGTCGGTGGACACGGAGCCGGGGAAGGACACCTTCGCCTTCTCGGTCGCGTAGTTGACGGTGGCGGTGACCCCGTCGAGCTTGTTGAGCTTGCGCTCGATGCGGTTGGCGCACGACGCGCAGGTCATGCCGGTGATCGCCAGCTCGACGTCGCTCAGGCGCGGGGCCTCGGTGCTCGACTCAGTGGCCATGGTCGTCCCCCTCCGCGTGATCGGATCCGCCGGCGCCGTCGCCCGCAGGCGCGCCGCCGGACTCGACCGTGAACGCCGCGGTGTGCACCTGGCCGCGGTGCTGGAAGTCCAGGAACAGGCGGTACGCCGCCGGCTCGGGGAAGGCCGTCGCGAACTCGATGCCCGGGCCGGCCGGGCCCTCCTCCGGGTGGACGTGGAGGTAGCCGAGGTCGCCCGCGCGCATCGCGACGAGGTGGCCGTAGGCGCCGAGGTAGGGCTCGAGGTCGGTGACCGGCTCGCCGTCGAGCTCGACGCGCGTCGTGAGCACGGTGGACGCACCCGGTGCGGTGTCGCCCTCGAGGGTGACGGTGTAGGTGCCGGCGTCGGTCGCGACCTCCGCGGTGCGGTCGTCGTCGGGCAGCGCGGCGGGCGTGAAGTCGCCGGCGACCGACACGTCGTCGGCCAGCGTGATGCCCTCCCACCCCTCGGGCACGAGGTCCGCCACGACGCGCCACACGCCCGGCGTCAGCCGCACGTCCACCGACCACGTGCCGGTGGCGCGGTCGAGCCGCGGGTGCACGTGCTGGAACCCCGTCAGGTCACGGCGTACGACGATGAGGTGCAGGTCCTTCTCGTGCTCGCGCGTGTAGTCGAGCAGGGGGCGCCCGCTCGAGGTGAGCACCTGGAAGTCGAGGCGGGTGCGCCCCGCGGGCAGCGTGCGGTCGGCGAGCGCGAGCGTGAAGCCGTCGGCGCGGGCGGTGAGCCCGGTCGCCTCCGCGACCGCGGAGGAGTGGTCGTCGTGACCTGTGTCGTCACCGTGCTCCTCGCTCATGCCCTCGTGGGCCGCGACGGGTTCGGTGTCGAGCGGCCCGACGAGCCGACCGCCGGCCCATGCCAGCGCGAACGCGGCGGCCAGGGCCGACACGAAGGCGACGACGCGCAGGGGCGTGCTCATGGGTGACTCCTGTGGCTGGTGGGGTGGACGGTCAGACGAGGGCGTAGCCGGCCTCCTCGACGGCGGCGCGGACGGCCGACTCGTCGAGGGGGGTGGCGCTGGTGACGGTCACAGCTCCGGTCTCGACGACGACGTCGACGCCTTCGACGCCCGCGATCTCGGAGATCTCCTCGGTGACCGACGCGGCGCAGTGGCCGCAGGTCATGCCGGTGACGGTGTAGGTGGTGGTCTCGCTCATGGGGTGCTCCTGTGGGGTCGTGGGGGGGTGCAGGTCAGGACTTCACGAGGCGGGCGATCGCCTCGGAGGCCTCCTTGAGCTTCTGCTCCTGCTCGGCCCCGCCCTGGCGGGCGGCGTCGACGAGGCAGTGCGCCATGTGGTCGTCGAGCAGGTTGAGCGCGAGGGCCTGGAGAGCCTTCGTCGCCGCGGAGACCTGGGTCAGGATGTCGATGCAGTACTTCTCCTCCTCGACCATCCGCTGGATGCCGCGGACCTGCCCCTCGATCCGCCGCAGGCGCTTGAGGTGGGCCTGGACGGTCTCGTCGTTGCCCTCGAGGTGGCCGTGCTGTTCGCTCATGCCGGAAACAATACCCCTAGGGGGTATCTGGATCAAGGCGAGGTCCACCCGAGGGGGTGGAAAACGCCGGGCTGGCGCACCCGAAACGAATGCCCGGCACGGCCCCGGGCTACTGTCGCAGTCGACGGTCGGGGGGTCGTCGAGGGATGGACGAGCCATCTCTCCTGGACGACCCTGAGGACCCCCAGATGACCAGCATGGACATCCGTGTCGCGCTGCTCGGCGGCGACGAGCTCGTGAGGCGAGGCCTCGACAGCATGCTCAAGACGCTCGGCGGCTTCGAGCTCGGAACCATCAAGGACCGCTCCCGGCTGCCCGTCGACATCACCCTGGTCGAGACGTTCGGGACGGCGCGCGGCGACACCACGCTGCAGCGCGCGGTCTCCGACCCGCACATCCGCCGGGTCGCCGTCTACACGTGGAACCACCAGCCGGGCCTCGCCCACGAGTACCTCGGCGACGGGGTCACCGGCTACCTCGCCAAGAGCCTCAACGCCCAGCAGCTCGGTCGCGCGCTGCGCTCGATCCACCTCGGCGAGACCGTCGTCGCCCCGCTCCTGCCGGTGCTGCCGACCAAGGACCTCCGCTCGACCACGCAGGTCGACTTCCTCACCGCGCGGGAGCGCGAGACGCTCGCCCACATCGCGACCGGCAAGAGCAACGACGAGATCGCCCGGCAGATGCAGATCTCGCTCAACTCGGTGAAGTCCTACATCCGCAGCGCCTACCGCAAGACCGGCGTGCAGAGCCGCAGCCAGGCCGTGCTCTGGGCCGTCTCGCACGGCCTGGCAGCCGAGGCCCTCGAGCGCGTCTGACGCCCCGGAGCCGGCCGGCTAGCCGGCGCTCGCCGGCGCCGTCGCCGGCTCCGTCCCTGGTGCAGCGGGACGTACGACGGACGGGCGCGTCCACTCGCTGCGGCTGATTAGCACCTCCCGCAGCACGTCGGGGCGGTCGGTGATGATGCCGTCGACGCCCATGTCGAGCAGCGCCCGCATCGTGGCCGGGTCGTCGACGGTCCACACGACCACCCGGATGCCGAGCTCGTGGGCGCGCCGGATCACCCGCTCAGAGTGCACGGGCAGTCGGCCCAGCCGGATCGGCACGTGCGCGAACGCCCCGCCCGCGAGGACGTCGGTCCGCAGCCCGGGAGGGCGTACGCCGCCGCGGGAGCAGGCGATGAGCGTGGTGAGCGAGCGCCAGCCGAGCGCCGTCGTCACCCCGGGCGCCTCGGCGCGGAGCCGGTCGAGCCAGCGGCTCCACGCGCCCGCGACGAGGACCCGCTCCGCCCAGCCCGGGTTGGCGCGCAGCATCCGCGCCATCGCGCCGATCGACGCCTCGTCCTTGAGGTCGATCGCGAACCTCGCGTGCGGGAAGGACGCCATCGCCTCGGTCAGGGTCGGGATCCGGTCGGTCCCCGCGACCCGCAGGCGGCGCAGGTCGGCCAGGTCGAGGTCGGCGACCCGCCCGGGGTGGCCGGTGACCCGGCGCAGCGTCGGGTCGTGGAAGCAGACCACGTGCCCGTCACGGGTGGTGCGGACGTCGGTCTCGAGGTGGGTCAGGCCGAGCGCGGTGGCCCGACCGAAGGCCGCCAGCGTGTTCTCGGGGGCCAGGGCCATGCCGCCCCGGTGGGCGATGGCGAGCGGTCCGGTGTGGTCGCCGTAGCTGGTCACGCGCCCAGCATGTGGCGCCGCCCGGGCTGCTGTCGCGCCGCGAGGCGGCGTCCGGGCGAGTGTTCACCGAGGCTTCGCATGCACGCCCGGAGGGCGTCGTACGACGTCCCCCGGACGCGCCGGACCAGCGGGCGTCAGCTGCGGTAGCCACCCAGCAGCTCGGCGAGCCGCAGGTGCGGCTGGGCCTCGTGCGTGCGGCCCTTGCGCTGCAGGGCGCGGCCGAGCAGCAGGTGGGCGTAGGGCTCGTTCGGGTCGTGCTCCAGCAGCTCGGTGGCGACCCGGATCGTGCCGTCGAGCTGGGCCGAGTGGAACAGCGCGCGCGCCAGAAGAAGGCGTACGTCGGTGAGCTCGTGCCCGACGTCACCGGGGTCGTCGAGCAGCTCGGTCAGCATGACGGCGGCCTCGCGGTAGGCGCGCTCCTCGAAGAGTGCCTGGGCACGCAGCCAGCGATCGTGCGTGGTGTCCTCGAGCAGGCCCGCGTGTCCGCGCAGCATGTCCTCGAAGGGCGTGAAGTCGGTCATCATCGCTCCTCTCGCGTGCCAGATGTCAGCGCGTGACATCGATGGTGCCCCGCCCAACGCCGCGGACGTGGGAGGCATTCCGTGGGCGCGGCGCCGACCCGGGTCGACCGAGGGGTGGGCCGGACCGGCGGGGCGCGCGGAATACTGGGCAAGGCAGTCCCGTTGGAGGTGGTACAAACTTCAACCAATCGCAGGAGGACCCCATGCAGTTCGGCATCTTCAGCGTCGGTGACGTCACGACGGACCCGACCGACGGACGGACCCCGTCCGAGGCCGAGCGCATCTCGGCGATGACGCAGTACGCGCTCAAGGCCGAGGAGGTCGGCCTCGACGTCTTCGCGACCGGCGAGCACCACAACCCGCCGTTCGTCGTGTCGTCCCCGACCACGCACCTCGGCTTCATCGCCGCGCAGACCGAGAAGCTGCTGCTCTCGACCAGCACCACCCTGATCACCACCAACGACCCGGTGAAGATCGCCGAGGACTACGCGTTCCTGCAGCACCTGTCCGGCGGCCGCGTCGACCTGATGATGGGCCGCGGCAACACCGGCCCCGTCTACCCGTGGTTCGGCAAGGACATCCGCGACGGCATCAAGCTCGCGGTCGAGAACTACCACCTCCTGCGCAAGCTCTGGCGCGAGCCGGTCGTCAACTGGCAGGGCCAGTTCCGCACGCCGCTGCAGGGCTACACCTCGACGCCCGCCCCCCTCGACGGCACCCCGCCGTTCGTGTGGCACGGGTCGATCCGCAGCACGGAGATCGCCGAGCAGGCGGCCTACTACGGTGACGGCTTCTTCCACAACCACATCTTCTGGAGCAAGGAGCACACCGAGCAGATGGTGACGCTCTACCGCCGCCGCTTCGAGCACTACGGCCACGGCGCGGCCGACCAGGCCTACGTCGGCCTGGGTGGCCAGGCCTTCATGGCCTCCACCGAGGCCGAGGCCAAGCGCGTCTTCCGGCCCTACTTCGACAACGCCCCGGTCTACGGCCACGGCCCGTCGCTGGAGGACTTCTCCGAGATGACGCCGCTGACGGTGGGCACCCCGGAGCAGGTCATCGAGCGCACCCTCGGCTTCGCCGACTACGTGGGCGACTACCAGCGCCAGCTGTTCCTCATGGACCACGCCGGCCTGCCCACCTCGCTGGTGCTCGAGCAGATCGAGATGCTCGGCACCGAGGTCGTGCCGGTGCTCCGCACGGAGTTCGAGCGCCGTCGCCCGGCCCACGTGCCCAGTGACCCGCCCACCCACGCGTCCCTCGTCGCGGCGGGACCCGACGCCCCGCACCACCTCGTCGAGCCCGCCCGGGCCCGCGCCGAGGAGCTCGCGGCCCAGGCCGAGAAGGACTCGCAGGTGACCGCATGAGTCGTCAGATCGTGGTGGTGACGGCGGGACTGACCGTCCCGTCGTCCACCCGGCTGCTGGCCGACCAGCTCGCCGAGACCACCACCGCGCAGGTCACCGCCCGCGGCGAGACCGTCGACATCGAGTTCATCGAGCTGCGCGAGGTCGCCGGTGAGCTGGCGACCTTCATGGTCACAGGCGGCATCCCGACGCCGCGGCTCACCGAGCTCCGCGAGCAGGTCGCGGCCGCCGACGGGCTCATCGTCGTGACGCCGGTCTTCAACGGCAGCTACAGCGGGCTGTTCAAGATGTTCTTCGACGCCCTCGACAAGGACTCGCTGGCCGGCACGCCCGTGCTGATCGCCGCCGCGGCCGGCAGCGCCCGGCACTCCCTGGTGCTCGACCACGCCCTGCGCCCGCTGTTCGCCTACCTGCGCGCGGTCGTCGTGCCCACCGGGATCTTCGCCGCCACCGAGGACTTCGGCAGCCACGGCCTGTCCGACCGGATCACCCGCGCCGCCGCGGAGCTGGCCACGCTCGTGCTCAGCCAGGGCGGCTACGGCGTCGGCGGGTTCGCGCCCGACCTCGCGGCGCGCCCGCGGCGTACGTCCGGCACGCAGGTCGAGGCCGACGTGACGCCGTTCGGCGACCTGCTGCGCGGGCACAGCGGCACCGACTGACCCGGCCCGCCCCGGCGGGTGTGCTGGGGAGGGCGCGGGCGTGGTTGCGTCGGGACGACCGTCTCGCCCGACCAGGAGGCAACCGTGAACGACATCGTGTGGAGCTACCGCGACAGCACGTGGAGCGAGGACCACGACCTCGTCGGCTACGACGTGGAGGCCCGGGGCGGCAGCATCGGCAAGGTCCACGAGGCCAGCACCGAGGCGGCCGCCCAGTGGCTCGTGGTGGACACCGGCTTCTGGATCTTCGGTAAAAAGAGGGTGATCCCCGCCGGCGTGGTCGACGGCATCGACCACGAGGGTCGCCGGGTCATCATCAGCATGAGCCAGGACCAGGTGAAGGCCGCGCCCGACTACGACGACGCCGCGTGGGCGAGCGAGGACGCGCGGGTCAAGCACGCGGAGTACTACGCGCAGTACGCCGACCGGGACCGCCCGGCCTGAGCCCTCCGGCGCGGGGCGCCCCTCTCCACGTCGGGTCCACGCGGCTCTGGGACGCCGCCCGGGCGCGGACCGCGTCGTCGTCCCGTTCCCGGCTCCCGTGTCGCTCCCGGGTGGTTTGATGGCCGCGCCATGACCCGATGGAGCGCCAGCCAGGTGACCGAGGTCGCGCCTGACGCGTCCTCGATGGCGGCCGCGCGCAAGCTCGCGGTGCCCGGGCCGTGGCGCGAGACCGGCTGCAGCGACGTGCTCGTGTGGGGCCAGTGCCAGGGCAGCGGCAAGACGCCCTACCAGGTGAGCGTCGACCTCGTCGGTCCGGCCTACCGGTGCTCGTGCCCGAGCCGGAAGTTCCCTTGCAAGCACGCCCTCGCCCTGCTGGTGCTGTGGTCCGAGGGCGTCATCGACGAGTCCGGCCGGATCGCGGCGTTCGCCGACGAGTGGGCCACCCAGCGCGCCGAGCGGGCAGCGACGCCCGCCCGCGGGGCCACCGGCAGGGCCCCGGACCCGGCCGCCCGGGCCAAGCGCCTCGAGCAGCGGCTGGCCCGGATGGACGCCGGTGTCGAGGACTTCCGGCTCTGGCTCGCCGACCTCGTCCGCGGCGGTCTCGCCGCCGCCCGCACCCAGCCCTACTCCTACTGGGACACCGCGGCCGCGCGTCTCGTCGACGCGCAGCTGCCCGCGCTGGCCGAGCGGGTCCGGGAGGCCGGGTCGCAGGTCCACGCGCGCCGCGAGTGGGCGGCGTACCTGCTCTCGGAGGTGGGGCGCTGGTGGACCATCTCCAGCGTGTGGCAGGCGCGGGAGCGCCTCGACGACGTCGACCTCGCCGAGGTCCGCGTCGCCGTGGGGTGGGCCCAGTCCAGCGAGGAGGTGCGCGACGACGACGTGCGTCCCGGGCCGTGGACCGTCCTCGGTGCCGTCCGCACCGACGACGGGAAGCTCCAGCAGCAGCGCACGTGGCTGGCGCACGACGACGGCGAGGTCGTCGCCGTGCTCGACTTCGCCGGCTACGGCCAGGCGCTCGCCGTCCCCCAGCTCAGCGGCGCGCGGCTCGACGTCGACGTCGCCCGCTACCCCGGGGCCGCACCGCGGCGGGCCCTGTTCCGCGACCCGCCCACCGGTGCCGAGCCGGTCACCGCCCTCCCGGGCCGCACCAGCCTGGCCGAGGTGCACGCCGAGGCCGCGCGGCTGCTGGGCCGGACGCCGTGGCGCGAGCGCCTCCCGGCCCCGCTGGCGGACGTGCGCCTCGTCCCCGACGGGAGCCAGTGGCGGGTCAGCGACGCCACGGGGTCGCTGCCGCTGGCGGACGGGTCGCCGGTCTGGACCCTGCTCGCGGTCAGCGGCGGGGAGCCCGTGGACGTCTTCGGCGAGGTGGAGGCCGGCACGTTCCGACCGCTCGCGGTGTGGCTGGACGACCAGGTGGTGGGCCTGTGAGCAGCGTCGACCAGTGGCTGGCGGACGTCGCCACCTCCGCCCTCGTGGGCAGCGCCCGGCGCGAGCCGCCGCCCGCTCCTGACGTCCTCGCCCTCGACGCGGCCGACGAGCCCGCCGAGCACCGGCTGCTCGCCAGCGCCGCGGTCGCGGACGCCCTCACCCGGGCCGGCGCGACGCTCCCGCCGCCCAGCGACGCGGTCCTGGCCGCGGCCGCGGAGGTCCGCCCTCCGACGGGCGACCGGGCCACCCAGCTGCTCACCCTGCTGCTGACGCAGTCACCCGTCTCCCGCCAGGCACGCGACGAGCTGGTCGTGGAGTGGCTCCGGCTCGCCGACGAGGCAGGCCTGCGCGTGCCGTGGCACCTGCTGCCCGTGCTGCTCGACTTCGCTGCCGGCCGGCGGGCGGTGGCCGAGGCGCTCGGCGCCCAGCTCGGCGAGCGAGGACGCTGGCTGGTCGGCCTCAACGAGGCCTGGTCGGACCTCCTCGGCGACGACGCCGCCGAGCCGGGGAGCGCGGTCGAGCTCGACTGGGTCGAGGCGTGGCCGACGATGTCGAGCGCCGAGGCCGTGACGGCGTTCGCCCTCGGCCGGCGGGCCGACCCGGCCGCGGCCCGCGACCTCCTCGAGGCCCAGTGGTCGACCGTGTCGGCCAAGCTGCGGGCCGACGCGGTCCGGGCCCTCGGCCCGGGCCTCTCGGCAGCCGACGAGCCGCTGCTCGAGCGGGCCCTCGACGACCGGGCCAAGTCCGTCCGGGAGGCGGCCGCCGCGATGCTCGACCGCCTGCCGGGGAGCGCACGCGCCGCCCGGATGGCCGACCGGCTGCGGCGGCTGGTGCAGGTCAGGGGGACGCTCGTGCGCCACCTCGAGGTCGACGTGCCCGACACCCCCGACGAGGCGGCGGTGCGCGACGGGCTGACCGCACCGGCCAGGGGCGTGGCCCTCGCGCCCACCGTGTGGCTGTCGCAGGTGGTGCGCGCGGCCCCGCTCTCCACGTGGACCGACATCACCGGCCGCAGCCCCGCCGCGACGCTCAAGATGGTGCGCGACGCCGACGTGCTGGGGTGGATCACCGAGGCCGTCCTCGACCGCCGCGACACCGACTGGGCCGTGGCGTGCGTCGACCACGGCATCCCCGACCAGCGGCTCCTGTGGCTGCTGCCCGAGGAGCGGCGGGCCCGGCTGCTGACCGACTGGGTCACGGGCTCCACGGCGGGCCGCGACCTGCGCGGCCTGCTGACGCAGGCTCCGCGGCCCTGGCCCGACGACCTCGGCCGCGCCGTGCTCACGCGCATCCAGGGGGAGAAGGCCGACGCGTCACTCGGCCACGCGGCCGCCCCGCTCCTCCCGGTCGCGCTGGGCCCGCGGCTCGCGCCCGAGATCAACGCCGCCCTCTCCCGGCTGCCCGAGGACGCCGGCCACCTGCGCCGGGCCCTCACCGAGACCCTGCAGCTCCACGCGTTCCGCACATCCCTGACGGAGGCCTTCCGATGACCACCACGCAGCCACTGCCCGACGTGCTCCGCCAGCACGCCGAGGACGCCTACGCAGACGAGCTGGCGGCGCTGGCCGCCGTCGACGACCGGCCGCGGCCGCCCTCGTGGCACCTCTCGCCCTGGGCGGTGTCGACGTACGTCCTCGGTGGCGAGCTGCCCGACGGCACCCGGATCACGCCGAAGTACCTCGGCCAGCGGCGCCTGGTCGAGGTGGCGATCTCGTCGCTGGCCACCGACCGGGCCCTGCTGCTCCTCGGCGTGCCCGGCACCGCCAAGTCGTGGCTCGGGGAGCACCTGGCCGCCGCGATCAGCGGGCGCTCGACGCTGGTCGTGCAGGGCACGGCCGGCACGCAGGAGGAGGCGCTGCGCTACGGCTGGAACTACGCGCGGCTGCTCGCCGAGGGCCCGTCCCGCGACGCGCTCGTCGCCGGCCCGGTCATGCGCGCCATGGAGACCGGCGCGATCGCGCGGGTCGAGGAGCTCACCCGCATCCCCTCCGACGTGCAGGACTCGCTGATCAGCATCCTCTCCGAGAAGACGCTGCCGGTGCCCGAGCTCGACGAGGAGGTCCAGGCGAGGCCGGGGTTCAACCTCATCGCGACCGCGAACAGCCGCGACAAGGGCGTCAACGACCTGTCGTCGGCGCTGCGCCGACGCTTCAACACCGTGGTGCTGCCGCTGCCCGATTCGCTGGAGCAGGAGGTCGAGATCGTCCGCAGCCGGGTGACTGCGCTCGGCGCCTCCCTGGAGCTCCCGGCCGACCCGGCCTCCCTCTCCGAGATCCAGCGGGTCGTCACCGTGATGCGCGAGCTCCGCAGCGGCGTCACCACCGACCAGCGCACGACCATCAAGTCGCCGAGCGCGACGCTGTCCACCGCCGAGGCGATCTCGGTGATGACCAACGGGCTCGCGCTCGCGGCACACTTCGGCGACGGCACGGTGCGGGCCGAGGACGTCGCCGGCGGCCTGGTCGGCGCCGTCGTCAAGGACCCCGTGCAGGACCGGCTCGTGTGGCAGGAGTACCTCGAGACGGTCATGCGCAACCGCAAGGAGTGGAGCGACCTCTATCGCGCGTGCCGGGACCTGGGCTGAGCCGCCGCCCATGCCAGTCGACGTCTACGGCGTACGCCACCACGGCCCCGGTTCCGCCCGGGCCGTGCGGGCCGCGCTCGAGGAGCAGCCGCCCGACCTCGTGCTGGTCGAGGGCTGCCCGGAGCTCGACACCATCGTCGACCTGCTGGGCGAGGTCGACATGGTGCCCCCGGTCGCCGGCCTGGTCTACGCCGTCGAGGAGCCCCGGCAGGCGACGTTCTACCCGCTCGCCCACTTCTCGCCGGAGTGGGTCGCGGCGCGCTGGGCGCTCGCCCACGGCGTGCCCGTCCGCTTCCTCGACCTCCCCGCGACCCACTCCTTCGCCCTGGCGCAGCAGGAGGCGGAGGCCCCCCGGCCCGGCGAGCCCGACGACGGTGACGACCCCGACCCCGCGCCCGAGCCACCGGTCCCGGTCGAGCGCCTCGACCCGATCGGCACCCTCGCCGCGACGGCCGGCTACAACGACGCGGAGCGCTGGTGGGAGGACGCCGTCGAGCAGCGGCACGGGTCGCCGGCCGAACGCTTCGCCGCGATCCGGGAGGCGATGGCCGCCGTCCGGTCCGCCGACGCCCGTCCCGCGGACGACCCGGAGGTGCGCAGCAACGCCCGCCGCGAGCAGTGGATGCGCCGGGTGCTGCGGGCGGAGGTCAAGGCGGCGCCCGAGGCGCGCATCGCGGTGGTGTGCGGCGCCTGGCACGCCCCGGCACTGGTGCCCGCCGACTTCCCGCCGGCCAGCCGCGACACGGACCTGATCACCAAGCTGCCGAAGACCAAGGTCGCGGCGGCGTGGACGCCCTGGACGGCCGCCCGGCTCAGCTACGCGTCCGGCTACGGCGCCGGAGTCAGCGCCCCGGGGTGGTACCAGCACCTCTTCGACCACCTGAGCCTCCCCGACCCCGACCCGCGCGACCTCGCCGCGTCGTGGCTGGTCCGGGTCGCCCGCACCCTGCGCGAGGAGCGCCTCGACGCCTCGACGGCGTCCGTGGTGGAGGCCGCGCGCCTCGCCGAGACCCTCGCCACCGTCCGCGGCCGGCCGTCGGTCGGCCTCAGCGAGCTCGACGACGCCGCCGAGACGGTGCTCTGCGAGGGGTCCCGGCTGCCGCTCGACCTGGTCCACCGGCGCCTCGTGGTGGGCGAGGAGCTCGGCTCGGTGCCCGCGTCGGCCCCGGTGGTCCCGCTCGCCGCCGACCTCACCCGTCAGCAGCGCTCGCTCCGGTTCAGGCCGACGGCGTCCGCCCAGCAGGTCGACCTCGACCTGCGACGCGAGGGCCAGCTCGCCCGGTCGGTGCTGCTCCACCGCCTCCAGCTCCTCGGGGTGCCGTGGGGGGAGGAGGCGGACGCCGGACGCACGACCGGCACGTTCAAGGAGAGCTGGACGCTGGAGTGGCGCCCCGAGCTGGCGGTCGACCTCGTCGAGGCGAGCATCTGGGGCACCACCGTCGCCGCCGCGGCGGCTGCCCGGGCCGCGGACCGCGCCGCGCGGTCCGCCGACCTGGCCGAGCTCGCCGCGCTGGTCAGCACCTGCCTCACCGCCGACCTGCCCGACGGCATCGAGTCGGTCCTCGACGCCCTCGACGCCCGCGCGGCGGTCCAGCACGACGTACCCGCCCTCCTCGCCACGGTCGAGCCGCTCGCTCGCACGTGCCGCTACGGCGACGTGCGGGGCGTCGACACCGGGCGGGTGCGCACGGTGCTGGGCGCCACCGTCGTCCGCGCCTGCGTCGGCCTCCCGATGGCGTGCGCGAGCCTCGACGAGGAGGCCGCGGACGAGATGGTGACCGCGATCGCCTCCGCCCAGCGCGGCCTCGCCCTGCTCGCCGACGAGGAGCTCGACGCCGCTTGGACGGAGGCGCTCGAGGCGGTGTCCGCGCCCGACCACGTGGCCGGCGGCGTCGCCGGGCGAGCGACCCGCATCCTGCTCGACGCCGGACGGATCGACGCCGACACCACCGCCCACCGGATGGGTCGCCGCCTGTCCCTCGCCGCGTCGGCGCCGCAGGCCGCTGCCTGGCTCGCGGGGTTCCTCGCGGGCGACGCGGTGCTGCTCGTCCACGACGCGACGCTCCTCGGGCTGGTCGACACGTGGGTGAGCGGGCTCGACGAGGGCGAGTTCGAGGACCTCCTCCCGCTCGTGCGGCGCACGTTCGCCGAGTTCAGCGCCGCCGAGCGCCGCACCATCGGCGAGCAGCTCTCCCGGCTCGGTCGGCCGGGCACCGCCGCGGCGCCCGTGGACAGCGGCATCGACCTCGAGCAGGCCCGACCGGCCGTGCAGGCCGTGGCCCGGTTCGTCGGCTGGAAGGTGGTGGCCCGTGACGGAGCAGCCTGAGAGCCGCGACCGGCTCACCCGCTGGCGGCTGATCCTCGGCGGGAAGGAGGCCGACGGCCTCACCGGTGACGACGGGCAGGGCATCGCTCTGACCGAGGAGGACGGCCGTCGTGACGACGCCCTGTCCGCGCTGTACGACGGCCAGCGCCGGGCCGGCCTCGGCGGGTCCTCGCCGCGGGTCGCGCGCTGGCTCGGCGACATCCGCACCTACTTCCCGTCCTCGGTCGTGCAGGTCATGCAGGGTGACGCGATGGAGCGGCTCGGGCTGCGGCAGATGCTGCTCGAGCCCGAGATGATGCGCGCCGTCCAGCCCGACGTCGGCCTGGTCAGCACCCTGATCGGGCTCGGCCGGGTGATCCCCGAGCACTCGCGCGAGACGGCCCGCGCCGTCGTCCGCCAGGTCACCGACGAGCTCGAGGAGCGGCTGCGGCAGCGCACCGTCCAGGCCGTCTCGGGAGCCCTGGACCGGTCGGCCCGGACCCGCCGCCCCCGGATGCGCGACGTCGACTGGCGGCGCACGGTCGCCGCCAACCTCAAGCACTACCTCCCCGAGCACCGCACCGTCGTGCCCGAGCGGCTCGTCGGCTACGCCCGCAGGTCCACGCAGGTCGAGCGCGAGATCATCCTCTGCATCGACCAGTCCGGCTCGATGGCGGAGTCGATCGTCCACAGCTCGGTCTTCGGCGCCGTGCTGGCCTCGATCAGGTCGGTGAGCACCCGGATGGTCGTCTTCGACACCGAGGTGGTCGACCTGACCGACGAGATCGACGACCCGGTCGACGTGCTCTTCGGGGTCCAGCTCGGCGGCGGCACCGACATCAACCGCGCGCTGGCCTACTGCCAGGGCCGGATCACCCGGCCCGAGGACACCGTGCTGGTCCTCATCAGCGACCTCTACGAGGGCGGCATCGCCGAGGAGATGATCCGGCGCGCGAGCGACGTGGTCGGCTCGGGGGCCACGATGATCGCCCTGCTCGCGCTGAGCGACTCCGGCCAGCCGTCCTTCGACGCCGACCACGCCGCGGCCCTCGCCGAGATCGGCGTGCCGTCCTTCGCGTGCACCCCCGACCTCTTCCCCGACCTCATGGCCGCCGCCATCGAGAAGCGCGACATCGGGGAGTGGGCGGCCGCCAACGACGTGGTCACCACCCACGAGACGACCAAGCCCGTCTGAGCTCGTACGGCGATGTGCTGGCAGCACCGACCACGCAGAGCACACTGACCGCAGGCGCACCCTGACGCGTCGCCTCGCCCCCCACCCCCGCACGTCGTGGCTCACCTTCGGCGCAGCGGCGGCGGTGGCGTTGACGCTCGCGATGGCAGTGGTGCTGCTCAACGGCGGTGGCCGGCTGGTGGTCGTCGCGACCGCCTCCACCTGGTTCGTGCTGGTCGTCGTCCTGGGTGCCTGCCTCGATGCGATCCTGGTGCCGTTCAACCCCGACGTACGGCGTCAGGCCGGGCACGCAGCCGGGTGGACCGGTGCCTTCAACGGCGGTGGGCACGGCGGGCACGTCGGTGGACACGGCAGCCACGGTGACGGCGCAGGCTCCTGCTGAGCCGACCCCAGGTCGCGCGCCTCGAGGGTGGCGGCAGATTGCGTGTGCGCCCGGCCCGGGTCTGCGATGTGCCGCCACCTTTCGTCGTACGTCGTGGAGGGTGGCGGCAGATTGCGTCTGGGCCCGGCCCGGGCGTGCGATGTGCCGCCACCCTGACGTCAGGCGGGGTGGGTCTCCCAGGCCGGACCCTCGCCGCCGAGCCGCTCGACGAGGCGGCGACCGACGTGGCAGGCGTTGGCGCGGCGTACGTCCTCCGGGACCGCGGGGAGGTTCTCCTCCCAGTCGAGGAGGCAGGACCCGCGCAGCTGGCCCATCCGGGCCGGGCGGCCGAAGAAGAAGGGGTGGGCGTGGGCGCCGCCGTCGCCGTAGCGGCCGATGTGGCAGCGGCCGACGCTCGGCAGCTCCTCGACAGCGGCGGTGACCCGCGCCATCAGCAGCCCCATCTCGGCGGCCATGTCGTCGGGCAGGTCGGCGATGTCGAAGTGCTCGACCGGGCGCAGGATGAGGGAGACGGGCAGCTTCATGTCGAGCGCGACGAGCAGCCACCGCTCGTTGCGCCACGCCACTTGCGCCGCCCGCTCGGGCGGCATCGGCTGCCGGCAGGAGCAGTCCGCCGGGTCCTCGCCCTCGCGGGGCGGCTCGACGTCCTGCAGCGGCTCGAGCGGCTTGATCCGCAGCCCGTCGAGCTCGAACGGGAAGATGTCCCACCCGGGCATCTCCTCGATGGCCACGGGCAGTCGCCCCTCGGCGTCGGTCGCCGCGGCGACGCGGGCGTGGAACTCCTCGGCGGTCTCGAGTCGGCTCATGCCGAGGAGCCTCCCATGCTCACCAGGCGGCCGGCTGGTAGTCCTTGAGGAAGCAGCCGTAGACGTCCTCGCCCCGCTCGCCGAGCACGATCGGGTCGTAGACCCTCGCGGCTCCGTCGACCAGGTCGAGCGGCGCGTGCCAGCCCTCGGCGGCGATCCGGAGCTTCTCGTGGTGGGGCCGCTCGTCGGTGATCCAGCCGGTGTCGACGGCGGTCATCAGGATCCGGTCGGTCTCGAACATCTCGCCCGACGACGTGCGGGTCATCATGTTCAGCGCGGCCTTGGCCATGTTGGTGTGCGGGTGGCCGGCGCCCTTGTAGCGACGACCACCGAACTGCCCCTCCATCGCCGAGACGTTGACGATGTAGGCGCGGCGGGCGCCGTTCTGCACGGCCGCCCGCAGCGAGGGCCGCAGCCGGGAGTTGATCAGGAAGGGCGCGATCGAGTTGCAGAACTGCACCTCGAGCAGCTCCAGCGGGTCGACCTCGTCGAGCACCTGGGTCCACGAGTTGTTGTCCTGGATGTCGGGGATCAGCCCGCCCGCGTCGATCGCCGTGCCGGCCAGGTGCGCGTCCAGCGACGCGCCCCCGGCCCGGAGCGCGAGGGCGGTCAGTGACGCGGCGTTGTGCACGGCGAGCGCGTGGTCGGCCGACTCGCCGTCGTGGTGGGCGACCGCGGTCGTGGACAGCGCGCCCGCGATCGCGGCCGGGTGCGCCTCGGAGATCCGGTCGAAGGTGGCCATCTCCGGCAGCTCCGCCACGCCGAGGGCCTCGGCGGTCGGCAGCGGCGCGGCCTCGCCGTCGATGAGGTGCGCGTACGCGCCCGGCAGTCGGCGTACGGTCTGGCAGGCGTTGTTGACGATGATGTCCAGCGGCCCGTCGGCAGCGACGTCGTCGGTCAGGGAGATGACCTGGGTGGGGTCGCGCAGGTCGATCCCGACGATCTTCAGCCGGTGCAGCCAGTCGGCCGAGTCCTCCATCGCCGCGAACCGGCGTACGGCGTCCTTGGGGAAGCGCGTGGTGATCGTGGTGTGCGCGCCGTCGCGGAGCAGGCGGAGCGCGATGTACATCCCGATCTTGGCGCGCCCGCCGGTCAGCAGCGCCCGCTTGCCGGTGAGGTCGGTGCGCTGGTCGCGCTTGGCGTGGCTCATCGCCGCGCAGCTCGGGCACAGCCAGTGGTAGAACGCGTCGACGAGCGTGAAGTCCTGCTTGCAGATGTAGCAGCCGCGCGCGGTGATCAGCTCGCCGGCGAAGGCGCCCGCGGCGGTGGACACGAGCGGGATGCCCGCCGTCTCGTCGTCGATCCGCATCGGCGACCCGGTCGCGGTGCGCGCGATGATGTCGAGGTCGTGCTGCTGGCGCTCCATCCGGATCTCGGCACGTCGCTGCTTCTTGATCAGCTTGTACATGTGGGACGCGGCGCGCTTCATCGCGCGCACGTCGTCGTGCTCCGGCGGCAGCGTCGCGACGTCCTGCAGGACCTCGAGCGCGATGGCCAGCTTCTCGGGGTCGATGCCGGTGGCGACGGGGGTGGCGACGGGGGTGTCCAGCTGCGGTGTCACGGGCAGGAGGGTACGGCGACTCCAGCGATCCCCGGTCATCCGGGAATCCCGTACGTTGTCGGCCCGTGCACGGCCTGACAAGCTCAGCGATCCCCGGTCGACCGGGGATCGCGCACGGCGTACGACGCCTCAGGCCTCGCGGGCCGGCGAGCCGTTGATCCGCACCCGGTCGGCGCGCATGCCGTGCTCGACGCCCCACAGCACCGCCCGCGAGCGGGAGTCGACGTCGATCTTGCGGTAGGCCGAGCGGATGTAGGACTTGATCGAGTTGAGCGACAGCAGGGTGCGCTCGGCGATCTCCTGGTTGCTGAGGCCCATGGTGATCAGCGACAGCACCTCGGCCTCGCGCGCCGTGAGACCCTCCTCGCGCCCCGGCCAGTCGCCGCCGACGAGCGGCGAGCGCCCGCGCGAGGGGGAGACCACGAGCTGTCCCGACGAGATGGCGCCGAGGGCGTCGACGAGGCGGGCCGCCGGCAGGCTCTTGGAGAGGTAGCCGCGCACGCCTTGGCTGAGGGTGTCGCGGGTCAGCCAGGGCTGGAAGTTCCACGTGTAGACCGCGACCGCGCGGACCTGCGTGCTCTCGACGAGGTGGCGTACGGCGGGACCGTTGCCCTGGCCCATCCCGAACGTGTCGTAGAGGGCGACGTCGACCGGTTGGGCGACGGGCTTGCCCGCCACCAGCTCGACCACCTCGACGCGGTGGCCGTAGCTGCGCATCATCGCGTCGAGGCCGCGGACGACGACCTCGTCGTCGTTGACCAGCGCGACTCGAATGACCATGGGGCCAAGGTACTGCTGTTTGCCTGTGGTTCACCCCCGGATCCGGCGAGTCTGCGGATCGCACGCTCAGCGCCGGGTGGCGATCCCACCCCTGTGGCCGGTCGTGTCCCGGGGGAGGTCGTCAGGGGCAGCAGGGGTCGAAGCGGAACCCGACGCCGCGGATCGTGCGGATCCACTGGTTGCCGTTGCGCGCGCTGCGCAGCTTGCGGCGCAGGTTCGCGAGGTGGACGTCGACGACGTGGGTGCTCTCCGGGACGAAGTCGCTGGCCCAGACCGCGCGCACGAGCTCGTCGCGCGGGACCACGACGCCGGGGTTGCCGACGAGGTGGGCGAGCAGGTCGAACTCGGTGCGGGTCAGGTCGATCTCCCGGCCCGACACCCGCACCTCCCGCGCCCCGCGGTTGAGCGTGAGGTCGCTGCATCCCTCGGAGTCGGTCGGGTCGACGTCGACGGACGGGGCGGGCTCCGGCCGCGCGGTGGCGGCCTCGGCCGGGGCGTCGCCGCTGCGCGGGCGCCGGAAGAGGGCAGCGACCCGCGCCTGCAGCTCGCGCATCGAGAACGGCTTGACCAGGTAGTCGTCGGCGCCGACCTCGAGCCCGACGAGCCGGTCGACCTCGGCAGCGCGGCCGCTGACGACGATCACGTAGCAGTCGGTCACGGTGCGGATCTGCCGGCAGACCTCCACCCCGTCGATGTCGGGCAGCGTCAGGTCGAGCGTGACCAGGTCGGGACGCCCCTCGCTCACGAGCGTGAGGGCCTCGGCGCCGGTGCGCGCCACGGTGACGTCGAAGCCGGCCTGGTCGAGCAGCTGGGAGATGGCGTCGCCGACGTCGTGGTCGTCCTCGACGACCACGGCTGTCCGTGCGTTCATCATCTCGTCAGCTCCCCAGTTGACCGTTCACCTACCCAGCCGCACCCGGTCGGAAACCGGGTCGGGGCGCTCGGCGCCCCCGCCCGCTGTCGATGCTAGGCGGCAGCGGGTGGGGAGCGTGGTCGATCGGGGTGCAGCACCCCCCGTCGGGGGGTGCTCGGCTCAGAAGTCCAGGCCTCGCGCCCAGTCCTCCGAGTCGATCCGGGCCACGAGGTAGGGGCCGCCGCCGGCGCGGCGGTCCTGCTCGTCGCCCTCACGGTCCATCCGGTAGCCGATGCCGCGGATGGTGTGGATCCAGGTGGCGTCGGAGTGACGGCGCAGCTTGCCGCGCAGGTTGGCGACGTGCACGTCGACCAGGTGGTGGTCGTGGGTCAGCGCGCTGCTCCAGATCGCCAGCACCATCTCCTCGCGCGTGCACACCCGCGACAGGTGGGTCGCGAGGTACTCCAGGACGTCGTACTCGATGCGGGTCAGGTCGACGATCGTGCCGTTGACCTGCACCTCGCGACGGGCGGAGTTGATGACGAGACCCGCACCCGCGGAGATCGTCGTCGGCTCGTCGACGGGCTGCGCCGGGCTCGGGACCTGCGGGCTGCGCCCGTTGACGGGCTCCTCGACGCCGGTCGCGGTCCGTGGCCGGCGGAACAGCGCCGCCACCCGGGCGCGCAGCTCACGCGGTGAGAACGGCTTGAGGACGAAGTCGTCCGCCCCGACCTCGAGCCCGATCAGCTTGTCCACCTCGTCGGAGCGCGCCGACACGATCACGATGTAGCAGTCGCTGGTCTCGCGGATGCGGCGGCACACCTCGATGCCGTCCATGTGTGGCAGCGTCAGGTCGAGCGTGACCAGGTCGGGCGGGTCGGCTGCTGCCGCGCTGACCGCCTGTCGTCCGTCGAGCGCCGAGGTGACACGGAAACCCGCCCCCTCGAGGGTCTCCACCAGCGCTGACGAGATGTCCGGATCGTCCTCGACGACCAATGCATGTAGTTCTTGCACGTGAAACCCCCACATATGCGAAGGCAAGGGCCCCACGCCCTCGCCGTGACACCCCCGAGTGGTGTCGCTCGATGCTAATGCCACGAACGGCCCAGACATAGGGGAGGTCTGACGCTCGAACGGCTTGTCTAGACCGGGTCGGGTTTGAAGGAATCTTTGGTGCTTCACCCGCCATTCTGCGCATTCGGTGGGTCAGGTGAGGTCCATGGCGCGGTTGACCCACACGTGGTCCACGACCATGCCCACCCGCTCGTACATCGGCAGCGCTCCGGTGCGCGAGTCGGTGCTGAGCTCGGAGGTGCGGGTGCCGTGCTCGCGGCCGCGGGCGAAGGAGTCGACGAGGAGCGCCTGCGCGATCCCGCGGTTGCGCTGGTCGCGGCGCACCGCGAGCCGGTCGACGTACGCCGTGGCGCCGTCGTCGGACACGAGCACCAGCGAGACGCCGACCACGGCGCCGTCGGGGTCCACCGCGACGCGCAGGTTCCAGGGCTCGAAACCGGGCCGGCCGGTCGTCGCGGCGGCGAAGTCCTCGAACGGCTCGCGGTCTCGCACCGACCACTCGAGGAACGCGTCCTCGAGGACGTCGTGGGCGGCTCGCAGCTCGTCGGGACCCGCAGTCCGTACGACGTAGCCCTCCGGCAGCGTGCGCTCGGGGATGGCGGCGCCCTCGGGGAGCTTGAGCACCCAGCTCGTCCAGCGGACCCGGAAGCCGAGCTCCTCCAGCAGCCGGTCGCCCGGCGAGCCCTGCGGGACCGGCATCCCGACGACCGACGAGCCGAGGCTGCGGCCGAGGTCGAGCAGCCAGTGGGCCAGCCACGTGCCGATGCCGCGACCGCGGTGGGAGGGGAGCACGGAGGTGTCGGCGCGGTCGGCGCCCATCAGCTCGGCGTACGCGACGAGGGTCTCGCCGTCCCACACCCCGACCGAGCGGGCGCCGAGGTCGTGGCTCGGCCTGGCCCAGTCGCTGACGATGTCGGCCTCCTCGATCGCGACGTGCCCGATGTCCTCCTGCTCCTGGGCCGCCATGAGCCGGAAGACGGCCGGGGCATCGGCCTTCTCGAGGGGTCGGGTGGTGAGGCCCTCGGGCAGGGCGGCGGGACGTGTCGGCATGGGAAGGAGTGTGCTTGCTCACTAGGGGCGCTGTCGCGCCCTTATCCGGGTCCGTGGAATGTCGCGTTCACGCGTGAGGCCCTACCGTTGGGGGGTGAGTGACGAGCAGCCCGTAGCACCCGAGCAGACCTTCTCCGACCTCGGCCTCGCGCCGGAGGTCCTCAAGGCGCTGGCGGACGTCGGCTACGAGACCCCGTCGCAGATCCAGGCCCTGACCATCCCGCCCCTCCTCGAGGGCCGACACGTCGTCGGCCTGGCCCAGACCGGCACCGGCAAGACGGCCGCGTTCGCCCTGCCGATCCTGTCGCAGCTCGACATGTCGCAGAAGACGCCGCAGGCCCTCGTCCTGGCCCCGACCCGCGAGCTCGCGCTCCAGGTGTCCGAGGCCTTCGAGAAGTACGCCGCCCACAAGAAGGGCGTGCGCGTGCTGCCGATCTACGGCGGCCAGGGCTACGGCGTCCAGCTGTCGGCGCTGCGGCGCGGCGTGCACGTCGTGGTCGGCACCCCGGGTCGCATCATGGACCACCTCGAGAAGGGCACGCTCGACCTCTCGGAGCTGCGCTTCCTGGTCCTCGACGAGGCCGACGAGATGCTCAAGATGGGCTTCGCCGAGGACGTCGAGACGATCCTCGCCGACACCCCCGACGACAAGCACGTGGCGCTGTTCTCCGCGACGATGCCGGCGCAGATCCGGCGGATCTCGAAGAAGTACCTCGCCGACCCGGTCGAGATCACCGTCAAGAACAAGACCACGACCTCGTCCACGATCACCCAGCGCTACCTGATCGTGTCGTACCCCCAGAAGGTCGACGCCCTCACGCGCATCCTCGAGGTCGAGAACTTCGAGGGCATGATCGTCTTCGTCCGGACCAAGAACGAGACCGAGACGCTCGCCGAGAAGCTGCGCGCCCGCGGCTACTCCGCGATGGCCATCAACGGTGACGTGGCGCAGGTGCAGCGCGAGCGGACGGTCAACCAGCTCAAGGCCGGCAAGCTCGACATCCTCGTCGCCACCGACGTCGCCGCGCGCGGCCTCGACGTCGAGCGGATCAGCCACGTCGTCAACTACGACATCCCCACCGACACCGAGTCCTACGTCCACCGCATCGGCCGCACCGGGCGCGCCGGCCGCTCCGGCGACTCGATCGCCTTCGTGACGCCGCGCGAGCGCCACCTGCTGCGCGCCATCGAGAAGGCCACCCGCCAGCCGCTCACCCAGATGCAGCTGCCGACCGTCGACGACGTCAACGCCACGCGGCTCTCGCGCTTCGACGACCAGATCACCCAGGCGCTGACGCAGCCCGAGCGCATCGACTTCTTCCGCGACGTCGTCTCCCACTACGTCAGCGAGCACGACGTGGCCGAGGTCGACGTGGCCGCCGCCCTCGCCGCGGTGATGCACGGCGAGCAGCCGCTGCTCCTGGACCCGGAGCCCGAGCCGCGGTCCCGCTCCTTCGAGGAGCGCTCGAGCCACGGCGGCAAGGCCGACCGTGGGCCCCGCGAGTCGCGCACCGGCCAGCCGATGGCGGCGTACCGCATCGAGGTGGGCAAGCGGCACAAGGTCGAGCCCCGGCAGATCGTGGGCGCCCTGGCCAACGAGGGCGGCCTCTCGCGCGGCGACTTCGGCTACATCTCGATCAAGCCGGACTTCTCCGTCGTCGAGCTGCCGGCGTCGCTCCCGCCCGGCACCCTCGACCGGCTCGCGAGCACGCGCATCTCCGGCAAGCTCATCGAGATCAAGCCGGACAACGGCCCGTTCCGCGGCCGCACCGGCGGCGGCCACAGCGCTGGCGCCCGCAAGGCCGGCGGCTACAAGGGCAAGAACCCCCGCTGACCGTGCACTTCCTCGCGCTGGGATGTGCTGACCGGGCACTTCCTCGCGCTGGGATGCGCTGACCGGGCACTTGCTCGCGCTGCAACGCGCTGACCGGGCACTTGCTGGCGGCCGACATGCAGCGACCGGGCGCACCCTGGAGGGTGCGCCCGGTCGTCGGTGCCAGCGCGAGGAAGTGCCCGGTGGGTGGTCCTCAGCGCGAGGAAGTGCCCGGTGGGGCGTCCTCAGCGCGAGGAAGTGCCCGGTGGGGGGTCCTCAGCGCGAGGACGTGCCCGCTCAGGCGTTGCGGATCGCCGAGACGTCGAACTCGAGCTTGATCTTCTCGGAGACGAGGACGCCGCCGGTCTCGAGCGCGGCGTTCCAGGTGAGGCCCCAGTCCTTGCGGTTGATGGTGGTCTCGCCCTCGAAGCCGACGCGGGTGTTGCCGAACGGGTCGACGGCGGAGCCGGTCTGCTCGAACTCGATGGTGACCGGCTTGGTGACGTCCTTGATGGTCAGGTCGCCGGTGATGGTCCAGTCGCTGCCGTCGCGCTTCACGTCGGTGGAGGTGAAGGTCATGGTCGGGTAGGTCTCGACGTCGAAGAAGTCGCCGGACTTGAGGTGGCCGTCGCGGTCCGCGCTGCCGGTGTCGACGGAGGCGACCTGGATGGTGAGGTCGACCTTGGACGCGGACGGGTTCGCCTCGTCGATGCGGGCGGTGCCCTCGAAGGCGCCGAACTGGCCGCGGACCTTGGTCACCATGGCGTGGCGGGCGACGAAGCCGAGGCGGCTGTGGCTCGTGTCGAGGGTGTAGTCGCCGGTGGTGTCGTCGATGGCGGTGGTGGGGGCGTCGAAACCGGTGGTCATGGGGTGCTCCTGGGAAGAACGGTTGGTTGGTAGAACTTTCAACCATCATAACGGGCCACCCCCGGAGTTCATTCCCGGGCGGCGCGAGCAATTTCCGTCCGCCGTGGAAATGACGACGAGCCACGCCCCCGATGGGGCGTGGCTCGTGCGTGTGGGCTGGGTCAGGCGGCCCGGGTCTCGACCGTCCCGACGGTCGACCAGCGTGCCTCCATGTGGGTCCGACCCGACGCGTCCGTGACGGCGACCCAGGTGCAGGCCGGCCGGCCGGTCATCGACTGCTTGCTCATGTGACACCTCCCGTTCACCTTGTGTTCACCTAGGTTAGCACGTCCCCACCGGCACACCATCGTTTCGCTCCAGCTCGCCGCACCTCCTCCACCTGGCTCCCACGAGCCGACCGGGATCGGCTTCGCTGCCCCACTTGTGACGGAAGGGATCCGTCAGGACCGAGCGCCGCAAGGCGACATTGGGGATTCCTGCCCGATTTCGGGCAGGAAGTTGTCACTCGACCGCGACGCGGCGCATCATCGTCCGGTGCCGGACCCCGCCCTCGTCGCCCACGTCGTCGCCACCACGTCGCTGACGCCCGGCGAGGCCGCCCGGGTCGTCGAGGACGTCATCGCCTTCCACGCCCAGCAGGTGGAGGACTACGTCCGGGCCCGCCACGCGAGCCTCAAGACGTACGGCGCCAAGAACCCCGAGATCTTCGCGCGGATCGCCGAGGAGCTCGCCCACCGTGTCGTCGCCGCCCCGGACCTGTCCGAGCGGCAGCTGCGACGCATCGTCTACGGATAGGAACACGACACATGTGTGGAATCGTCGGCTACATCGGCCGTCAGGAGGCGGCTCCGGTCGTCCTGGAGGGCCTGACCCGGCTCGAGCACCGCGGCTACGACTCGGCCGGTGTCGCGGTCCTGGGGGGCCGGGGCATCCGGGTGGCCAAGCAGGCCGGGCGGGTGCGCGACCTGGGCGACGCCCTCCCCAAGCGGTTCGCCGGCGCCACCGGCATCGGCCACACGCGCTGGGCGACGCACGGACCCGCGACGCACGCCAACGCCCACCCGCACACCGACGAGGCCGGTCGGGTGGCGGTCGTCCACAACGGGATCATCGACAACTCGGCCGCGCTGCGCTCCGAGCTCGCCGACGCCGGCGTCACGCTCGCCAGCGACACCGACACCGAGGTGCTCGCCCACCTGGTCGCCCGCAGCGACGCGGACACGCTCGAGGGCAAGGTCCGCGACGCGCTCGGCGCGGTGGTCGGGACGTACGGCCTCGCCGTGCTCCACGCCGACTTCCCCGACCGGATCGTCGTCGCACGCAACGGCAGTCCGCTGGTGGTGGGCGTGGGCGACAAGGAGATGTACGTCGCCTCCGACCTCGCCGCGATCGTGCGGCACACGACGACCGTCGCGGTCCTCGACGACGGGGAGATGGCCACCGTCACCGCGGCCGGCTTCAGCACGATGCGCCACAGCGACCTGGTCGCGACCGGCAAGACGGCGGCGGAGGTCGACGTGGACGCGGCGGCGTACGAGGCCGGTGAGCACGAGTCGTTCATGCGCAAGGAGATCCTCGAGCAGCCGACCACGGCGCAGGCCGTGCTGCGCGGCCGCCTCGACGAGCGCTTCGGCACCGCCCACCTCGGCGGCCTCGACATGGACGCGCGCGAGCTGCGGGCCGTGCGCCGCGTCAAGATCCTGGGCTGCGGCTCGGCCTACTACGTCGGCCAGATGGGTGCCGCGCTGATCGAGGAGCTGGCCCGCATCCCGGCCGACGCCGAGGCGGCCAGCGAGTTCCGCTACCGCGACCCGGTGATCGAGCCCGACACCCTCTACGTGGCGGTCAGCCAGTCCGGCGAGACCATCGACACCCTGCTGGCGGTGCAGGAGGTACGCCGCAAGGGCGGGCGCTGCGTGGGTCTCGTCAACGTCGTCGGGTCGGCGATCGCCCGCGAGTGCGACGGCGGGATCTACCTGCACGCCGGGCCCGAGGTCGCCGTGGCCAGCACCAAGGCGCTGACCAACATGTTCCTCGCCTTCGCGCTGCTCGCCCTCCAGCTCGGCCGGGTGCGCGACCTGTCCATCGCCGACGGCAAGCGGCTCGTCGCCGGGCTGGAGAGGCTGCCGGGTCAGATCGAGGAGGTCCTGGCCGGCGAGGCCGACCTGGTCGAGGTCGCCCGGGACCTCGCCGAGGCCCGCAGCCTGTTCTTCATCGGCAGGGTGCGCGGCTTCCCGGTGGCGCGCGAGGGCGCCCAGAAGTTCAAGGAGATCAGCTACCGGCACGCGGAGGCCTACCAGACCTCCGAGCTCAAGCACGGCCCGCTCGCCCTCATCGACCCCGAGGTGCCGACCGTCGCGCTCGTCCCGCACGACGAGCTGGCCGAGCGCAACGTCGGTGCGCTGCACGAGATCGAGGCGCGCAAGGGACCGCTCGTGGTCATCACCCACGAGGGGGTCGACCTCGGCGAGGTCACCGCCCGCCGCATCGTCGTACCCCGCAACGAGCCCGAGCTCGACCCGATCCTGCTCAACGTCCCGCTCCAGCTGCTGGCCTACCACGCGGCCCAGCACCTCGGTCACGACATCGACAAGCCCCGCAACCTCGCGAAGTCGGTCACCGTGGAGTAGGAGAACGAGCCGGTCACGAGCGAGCGGACACAGGCGAAGCGGAGCGAGCCCATGAAATGGGACTGGCCGCCCCTTGCCGCATGGGGTCGGCAAGGGGCGCGCCGTGGAGAACCCTCCCATCGGGCCTGCGTCCTGTCCGGGGTTCGCGGCAACTCCGGAGGGATTTTGCTGTCGTCTGGATCACGTCGTGCCGGCGGCGGCCGCGGCGAGCCGCAGGGCCCGGCGGGCGAGGGGTTCCGCGACCGCGCGGTCGGCGGTGACGAGGCCCACGCGGGTACGCCGGTCGAGGAGGTCGTCGGCGTCGTGGGCACCCTCGTGGGTCACCGCGAAGACCAGCTCGGCGAGCGTGACCGGGACGACCTCGGAGGCCGGGGCGAGCAGCTCGTCGTCGGTCAGCCCGGTGACCTCGCGCGCGCTGGCGAGCACCAGCGCGGCGTCGGTGCCGAAGCGTCGTACGAGCCGGGCGGGGGCGGTGGAGCGGCGCAGCTCGTCGGGCCCGGCGGCGCCGAGGAGGGGGAGCGAGGCCGTGCGGCACGGTCCCGCGTCGAGGCGCCCGGCGGCGACCAGTGAGTCGAGGGTGTCCTGCGCCATCCGCCGGTAGGTCGTCAGCTTGCCGCCGACCACGGTGGTCACGCCGGTGGTGGACGTGAGGATGGCGTGGCGGCGCGACAGGTCGGACGTCGCGTCCGTGCCGGCGACCTCGAGCAGCGGCCGGAGGCCGGCGAACGCGCCGACGACGTCGCTGCGGGTCGGGGGCGTGGTGAAGGCCGAGGCCACGACGTCGAGCAGGAAGTCGATCTCGGCCTCGCTCGGGGTGGGCACGTCGGGCACGGGTCCGGACACGGGCTCGTCGGTGAGGCCGACGTAGATGGTGCCGTCGGGCTGGGGGAGGACCATCGCGAAGCGCGCGCTCGTGCCGGGGATGGGCACCATCACCGCGACCCGGGTGTGCGGCAGGGCGGAGCCGCGCAGGACGAGGTGGGTGCCGCGGCTCGGCCGCAGCCGCACCTGCTCGTCGAGGCCGCCGGCCCAGACGCCGGTCGCGTTGACGACCGCCTTCGCGCGGACGTCGTACGTCGCCCCGGTGAGCTCGTCGCGCACGGCGACGGCGGTGCCGGTCGCGGAGGTGACGCGGGCACGGGTGCGGACGTGGGCGCCGTACGACGCCGCGGTGCGGGCCACGGTGACGACGAGCCGGGCGTCGTCCTCAAGCTGGCCGTCCCACGCGAGCAGCCCGCCGCGCAGGGTGTCGGCGCGCAGGGCGGGTGCGAGGCCGAGGGTCTCGGTGGCGTTGAGCCGGCGGGGTCGCGGGAGCGTGCGGGTGGTGGTGCGGGCGCTGCGTCGCAGGGCGTCGCCGGCCTGGAGGCCGCCCCACGTGAACGCCGTGCGGCTGCGCGGCATCGCGTCGTTGACCGGGGTCAGCATCGGCAGCGGGTGGACGAGGTGCGGCGCGGTGACCTCCATGAGGATGCCGCGCTCGACGGCGCTCTCGCGGGCGATGGCGAGCTGGCCCTGCGCGAGGTAGCGCAGGCCGCCGTGCACGAGCTTCGACGACCAGCGCGACGTGCCGAACGCCAGGTCGTGCGCGTCGACGGCGAGCACCGTCAGCCCGCGGGTCACGGCGTCGAGGGCGGCACCGGCGCCGGTGATGCCGAGGCCGACCACCACGACGTCCACCTCGTCGGGGATGCCGACGAGGCCGGGGACGATGCGGCGGGCCGGCTGCATCAGGGCTCCAGGGTGCGGGCGACGGCGCGGGCGTACTCCGCGTCGAGGTCGTCGAGCCCGATCCGGTCGTCGGTCATCGTGCGTGCGGAGAAGACGAACCCGTGTCCGGCCAGGGTCAGCGACCGCGCCATCAGCACCGGGTCGCCCGCGCGGATCGCGCCCGAGGCCTGGCCGCTGGCGATCTCGGCCGCGAGGATCTCGACGAGCGCCTCCTGCGAGCGCCCGCGACGGTCAAGCAGGTAGGGCAGCATCAGGTCGGGGTCGAGCTCGACGATGCGGACGAAGAGCTCGTTGTCGCGAAGTGCCCGGACCGTGGCGAGCGCGGCCTCGGCGATGCCCGCGGGGGTCGTCGTGTCGACGGCGGCGACCTGGGTCGCGGCGGCGATGCCGACCCACTCGCGCGTCATCAGGTCGCCGAGCAGCGAGCCCATGTCGGGCCAGGCGCGGTAGATCGTCATTCGGGAGACACCGGCGCGCCTCGCGACCTCGGTGAGCGTCGTACGCCGCCAGCCGACGTCGAGGATGCAGGCGCGGGCGGCGTCGAGGTAGCCGTCGAGCCGGGGGTCGGCCGCCGGCCGTTCGGTGTGACGAAGTGACGACATGTGTCACACTGTAACGCATGTCGACCGAGACCCCCTCGCCCGAGATGCACCCGCAGCGCTGGGGCGACCCCGCGACCGCCACCGTCCTGCCGGACTCGGCCCTCGGCCTGGTCGAGCTCGCCTTCGGGCTCCAGGACCGCCCGCCGGTCACGGGCGCGACGCCGCCTCCGGCGGCACTGGACGACGCGGTGCTCGACGGGCTCCGGGCGATCGTCGGCGACCAGCACGTGCTGACCGACGACGCGACCCGGACGCTCCGCACCCGCGGCAAGTCCACCCCGGACCTGCTCCGCGCCCGTGCCGGCGACCTCGACGACGCACCCGACGCGGTCGTCCGCCCGGAGGGGCACGACGAGGTGGCGGCCGTCCTCGCGTGGGCGGTCGAGCACCGGGTGGCGGTCGTCCCCTTCGGCGGCGGGACCTCGGTCACCGGGGGCCTGGCCGCGCGTCGTGACGGGTTCGCGGGCGTGGTCAGCCTCGACCTGGTGCGGATGAAGCGGCTGCTCGACGTCGACGAGGTCTCCATGACCGCGACCCTCGAGCCGGGGCTGCGCGGCCCCGAGGCCGAGGCCGTCCTCGCCGGGCACGGACTGACGCTCGGCCACTACCCCCAGTCCTTCCGGCACGCGTCGATCGGCGGCTTCGCGGCCACGCGCTCGAGCGGGCAGTCGAGCGCCGGCTACGGACGCTTCGACGCGATGGTGGTGGGCCTGACCGCGGCCACACCGACCGGGACGCTGCACCTCGGCTCCTCGCCCGCGAACGCCGCCGGGCCCGACCTCCGCCAGCTGCTGCTGGGCTCGGAGGGCGCCTTCGGCGTCATCACCTCCGTCACGGTGCGGGTACGACGTGCGCCCGCCGTGACGTCGTACGAGGGGTGGCGGTGGCCGTCCTTCGACGCGGGCTCCGACGCGATGCGCACCCTGGCGCAGGCCGTGCTGCTGCCGACCGTGCTGCGGCTGTCCGACGAGTCCGAGACGGCGATCAACCTCGCCGACCCCTCCTCCATCGGCGGCACCGACGACCCCGGCTGCCTGATGGTCACCGGCTACGAGGGCACCGAGGAGCAGGTCGCGGCCCGCCGCGCGGCGGTGACGGCCGTCCTGGCCGGGCTCGGCGGGACCCCGCTCGGCACCGAGCCGGGCGAGAGGTGGGCGCACGGCCGCTTCGACGGTCCCTACCTCCGCGACGCGCTCCTCGACCACGGCGTGCTCGTCGAGACCCTCGAGACAGCCACCTTCTGGTCGAACCGCGAGCGCTTGTACGCCGACGTCCGGGCCGCGCTCACCGGGTCGCTCGGCGAGGGGTCGCTCGTGCTGTGCCACGTCTCCCACGTCTACGAGACCGGCTGCTCGCTCTACTTCACCGTCGCCGCCCGGCAGGACGAGGACCCCCTCGCCCAGTGGCGGGCGGCGAAGGACGCGGCGAGCGAGGCCATCGTCGCGGCGGGCGCGACGATCACCCATCACCACGCGATCGGCACCGACCACAAGCCGTGGCTCGCCCGTGAGATCGGGGACGTCGGCGTGCGCGTGCTCCGCGCCGTCAAGGCCGAGCTCGACCCGACGGGGATCCTGAACCCCGGGGTGCTGATCCCCTAGCCCCGTCGCTGCGTCATACGGATCGGGACGTATGGGTGCGGGTTCGTATGACGCTCGGTCCCCTGACCCGTCGCTGCGTCACACGGATCGGGACGTATGGGTGCAGGTTCGTATGACGCTGGGGGGCGGCGGTCAGGCGAAGGACCAGACGAGCAGCTCGGTCGGCTCGGTGGCGGTGACGACGTGGCCGGGCTCGTCGGTGAGGCGTACGGCGTCGCCGGCGCGGAGGTCGAGGCCGTCGAGGGAGACCGCCCCGGTCGCGGCGAAGACGTGCTGGCGCGGGTCGTCGGGGAGCGTGGTCGACGCGCCGGGAGTGATGCGGGCGACCAGGAGCCGGGCACCGCTGGTGCCGATCGGCAGGCCGTCGCCGCCGGCCACCGCCACCAGCCCCGACGACGGCGGCGGCGCCTCGCCCAGGACGTACGACGGCACCGCCCCCGGCGCCGACGGGGTCAGCCAGGCCTGGACGAACCGGCAGCGCCCCGACCGGGCGTCGGCCACCTCGCTGTGGCGGACGCCGGTGCCGGCGGAGAGCACCTGGGCGCGCCCGGCCTCGACGACGTGGCGGTGGCCGGACGAGTCGGTGTGCACGAGCGCCCCCTCCAGCACCCACGTCACGATCTCGAGCTCGGTGTGCGGGTGCTCGGGGTAGCCCGCGACCACCGACGCCGAGGGGTCGAGCAGGTCGTCGTTGTGGCACACGAGCGGCCCGAAGCCGAGGTTCGCGGGGTCGTAGTGGGGTCCGAAGGAGAAGGAATGGCTGGTCCAGCGGCCCTTGACGGTCTCCGACGACCTGTCCGAACCGGCGTACAGGGCCCTGCTCATGCCGATATCTTCGCGGATGTGCCACCCCCGCATGCAGCCGTCCCGCACGACTTCCCCCTGCTCCCTCCCGGCTTCCGCTTCGGCACCAGCACGGCGAGCTACCAGATCGAGGGCGCGGTGGCCGAGGACGGGCGCGGCCCGAGCATCTGGGACACCTTCGCCGCCGAGCCCGGCCGCGTCCTCGGCGGCGACACGGGCGAGGTCGCGTGCGACCACTACCACCGCGTCGACGAGGACGTCGCGCTGATGAAGGCGCTGGGCACGGGCGGCTACCGCTTCTCGATCGCCTGGCCCCGCATCCAGCCCACCGGTCGCGGGCCGGCCAACGAGAAGGGGCTGGCGTTCTACGACCGGCTCATCGACACCCTGCTCGCCAACGACCAGGAGCCGATGGTCACGCTCTACCACTGGGACCTCCCGCAGGCGCTGGAGGACGACGGCGGCTGGCTCAACCGCGACACGGTGGACCGCTTCGCCGAGTACGCCGCGATCGTGGGCGAGCGGTTCGCCGACCGCGTCGCGCACTGGATCCCGGTCAACGAGCCCAACGTCGCCTCGATCCTGGGCTACGGGCTCGGCACGCACGCCCCCGGGAAGGCGATGCTGTTCGACTGCCTGCCCGCCGCCCACCACCTGCTCCTGGCGCACGGCCGCGCGGCGATCGAGCTGCGCAACGCCGGCGCGACGTCGATCGGGTGCGCCAACAACCACGCCCCGATCTGGCCCGCCAGCGACGACGACGCCGACGTCGGGATGAGCAAGATCTTCGACGCCCTGTGGAACGGCACCTTCCTCGAGCCGATGCTGCTCGGGCGCTACCCGGCCGACCTGATGCCGCTGTTCGAGGGCGTCATGTCGGACGGCGACCTCGCCACGATCCGCCAGCCGCTCGACTTCTACGGCGTCAACTACTACAACCCGCTCAAGGTCGCCGCGGGCGACGAGGACTCCGAGATCCCCTTCGACCTGCGCGAGGTCGTGGGCTACCCGACCACCGACTTCGGCTGGCCGATCGTGCCCGACGCGCTGCGCGAGTGGCTGGTCATGTTCCGGGCCCGGTTCCGCGCCGCGCTGCCCCCGATCGTCATCACCGAGTCCGGCTGCAGCTACAACGTCGGCCCCGACGAGGACGGCGTCGTCGACGACCAGGCGCGCATCGACTACCTCCGCGCCCACGTCAACGCCGTCTCCGAGGCGATCCAGCGTGGCGTCGACGTCCGCGGCTACTACTGCTGGTCGCTGCTCGACAACTTCGAGTGGGCCGAGGGCTACAGCCAGCGCTTCGGCCTCGTGCACGTCGACTACGAGACCCTCGAGCGGACGCCCAAGAAGTCGTTCCACTGGTACGCCGAGCTGATCAAGGCCCAGCCCCAGCACCTCTGACCGCCGCAGGACCGCTGGGCGGGGAACGACGGAGTCGTGTCACGAGACCCCCTCGGGCACACTTCCGGCATGGCCGACGAGCGACCCGTCCCCGACCGACCGGGGGCTGCCGAGGCCGGCGGCACGTCGGGCGACCACGGCATGACCTGGGTGGCGCTCGTCCTGCTGCTGGTGATGCTGGTCGTGGTCGGGTGGCGACTCCTCGACTTCTGGGACAGCCGCCAGCCGCCGTCCGGGGTCGAGACGCAGCAGGCGACGGTCGTCGGCTTCGAGGAGCTCGGGCCCAGCCGCGCCGGCCAGAGGTCGACGGAGTACACCTCGGTCGTCTTCGACCTCCCCGACGGCGAGCAGGCCTCTGCCCTCTACGAGCTGCGCCGCCTCGGCGACGTCGAGAAGGGTGACGAGATCACCGTCTACCAGCAGGGCGGCGAGTGGCGTACGACGGGGGAGCGGGCGTGGGGGTCGACGCTCGCGTGGGCCGTCGGGTTCGTCGCGCTGCTCGCGATGGTCGTCGGCTGGTTCCGGGTCCGGGCGAGGGCGAAGCGGGCCCGACGCCCCCGATAGGCTCCGAGCATGACCGAGCCCACCCGCCGCCGCGTCGTGTTCGTCGTCGGCTCGGGCCGCAGCGGCACGAGCACGATGGCCGGCACCCTGCGCACGCTGGGGCTGCACGTCCCCCAGCCGGAGGTGGTCGCCGACGCGACCAACCCCAAGGGCTTCGGCGAGCCGCGCTGGGTCGTCGACCTCCACACCCAGCTGCTCGCCCGCAGCAACGTCCAGGTCTCCGACGCCCGCCCGCGGGCGTGGCTCGACACCGGCACCACCGGCGGCGACCACGCCACCCGCACGCGGGTCGCCGAGTGGCTCGAGGAGCAGTTCGCCGCCGGCGACGAGCTCGTCGTCAAGGACCCCCGCGCCGCCTGGTTCCTCGGCCTCTGGCGCGCCGCGGCCGACCGCTGCGGCGCCACGTCGTCGTACGTCACCATGCTGCGCCCGGTGACCGAGGTCGTCGGCTCCAAGCAGACCTACTACGGCCGCATGGGCGCCGGCTCCGACCAGGGTGCGGTCACCCGCACCGCCGCGTGGATCAACATGATGCTCCACACCGAGCGCGCCACGCGCGGCCAGCAGCGGGCGTTCGTCCACTACGGCGACCTGCTCGACGACTGGACCCAGCCGGTGTTCGCGCTCGGCGAGGCGTTCGACCTCGCCGCGGTGAAGACCGCGATGGCCGTCGACATCGCCGAGGTGCACCGCTTCATCGACCCGTCGCTGCGCCGGGTGACGATGACGTGGGACGACATCGGCGTGCCCACCCGGCTCCGCGAGCTGGCCGACGAGACCTGGCAGGCGCTCGACGCGGTCGCCGGTGACGACTCCGCAGCCAACCACGAGCGGTGCGACCAGCTGCGCTCCGCCTACGCCGAGCAGTACGCCGAGGCCGAGGCGTTCGCCCACTCGACCGTCGTCGCCCAGCGGCGGGCGGCCGCCGCGGAGGCCAGGCGGGACGCCGGCCCGGCCGCCCGCAGCGGGGCCGACCGCGTGCCCCACGCCGTGCGCGCGATGGTGCCGCCCGGCGCCCGGCAGAAGCTGCGCAAGGTGATCGGCCGGGAGCGACCCACCTGATGCCCGACATCGCCTCCCTCGAGGGGGACCCGGCCTACGACGTCACGTGGCCCTGGACGTCCGGCGAGGCGCTGGTCCCCGGGCTGACGTGCGTCTTCCGGGTGCGCAACGAGGCCCGCAACCTGCCGTGGGTGCTGCCGCCGGTCTTCGCCGCCGTCCAGCACGTGCTCCTCGTCGACAACGGCTCCGACGACGGCACCGCCGACGTCGCCCGAGCGGTGGCCGAGGAGTGCGGGGCCGCCGACCGGCTGACCGTCCTCGACTACCCGCACCGCGTCGCGCGCGCCGGCGGCGAGCACCTCGCGACGCCCGCGACGAGCGTCCACTCGCTCACCCACTTCTACAACTGGTGCTTCTCCCACGTCCGCACGACCTACTCGATGAAGTGGGACGGCGACATGGTGCTGACGCCCGAGGGCTCGGGCATCCTGCGCGACCTGTCGTGGCAGCTGCAGGCGACGCGCGCCATCGTCGCGATGCCGCGCCACCCGCTCACCGTCGTCGACGAGTCGACCGGGTGGCTCGACCTCTCGCTGCGGTTCCTCGAGCCGTGGATCTACCCCATGGGTCCGGACTTCACGTTCGTGAAGGCCTTCGACTGGGAGCTGCGCGAGTTCCCGCCCGGCGTCGAGCGCATCGTGCTCCAGCAGGGCCTGGTCCTCGAGGTGAAGTGGCTCGACGCCGACGAGTACGCCCACTGGCGGCGCGAGGGCGTCGACTTCACCAACACCCGGCTCTACCGCAAGCTGCGGGAGTTCGAGGTCGACGAGGCGATCCGCAACGGCGACCCCGAGGCGCTCGGCGGGCTGGTCCGGGTGACCGCGCCCGAGGGCGTCCACATCATCGACCACGTCAGCCGCGACTGGCTCTGGCGCCAGCCCCGACCACTCGTGCAGCACTCGCTGCCCTCCTCCCTCAAGGAGCGCGTACGACCGTGACGCATCCCCTCCACGACGTCCGGCTCCCCGGCCCCACGCTGGTGCTGGTCGACGACTCCGACGGCCTCGCGCTCGATGCCCTGCACGGCATCGAGGACCTGCCCGGCATCGAGGCGACCATCGTGCCGCTGTCCACGCTCGACGGGCCCCGCAAGGGCTGGGGCTCGGTGCTCGTCGTGGCCGCCGACCGCGCGCGGCTGCGGCGGATGGCCAGCGCCGTACCTCTCCTCGGCCAGTGCAAGGCCGTCGCCTGCTGGCTCACCGACTCGCCCGTCCCGTGGGTGCTCGTGCCGCGACCGGAGTGGCCGCGGCTGGTCCACCTCGCCGCGCGCGAGGCCGGTGACCGCGGGGTGCTCACCGTCGCCCGGTTCGCCTCGGGCGCCCGCGCCCAGCTCGTCGTGATGGAGATGGCCCGCCAGGCCGCTGGTCCCGGCGACACCACCCACGGCGGCCTCGTCGTGGCGTACGCCGGTCGTCCCGCGGCTCCCGGGCTCGACGCCCGGGCGGTGCTGCTGCCCGACGTCTCGGGCGCCGGCGACCCCGAGCGCGACGTGCCGCCCGACGTGGTCGTCGCCCGCCGCGGCGGCAGCGTCGCACCGCACCACGTCATCGACCGCGCCCCGACCGTGGTCACCGACCCGGGTCCGGAGCCGGTCGACGAGCGGGTCTTCAACCCGATCGGGTTCCGCAAGGACTGGGACCACCCGGTGGTCGACCTGGCGCGCATCGCCCGCGGCCCGGTCACCGAGGGCGTCGTCGCCGCGGCCCGCGCCTTCCAGGGCGTGCGCCTGCCGGCCGACACCCGGACCGCCGACCTGCTGGCGCTCGCGATCTCCGGCGTGCCGGTGGTCACCGAGGGCGTGCTCGACGTCGCCCCGCCGCTCGCGGCCGCGCTCGACGCCGACGTCGACCTCGACGACCCGTTGCGCCGCGAGGAGCACAGCCTCGCTGTGCGCCGCGCCGCCTTCGACCACCACTCGACGCTGGCCTGGCGCTCGGCGCTGGCGTCGCGCGCCGGCGTGCGCCATGTCGGGCTGCCGCCGGTCAGCGCGCTGCTGTCGACCAAGCGGCCCGAGATGCTCGACTTCGCGCTGCGGCAGGTCGCGCGGCAGCGGGGCGCGGAGGTCGAGCTGGTGCTGGCCGCGCACGGCTTCGAGCCCGACCGCGACGCCGTACGCCGTGCGCTCGGCGACCGGCCGCACCAGGTCCTGAGCTTCGACGGCTCGGAGTTCTTCGGCGACGTCCTCACCGCCGCGGCGCGGGCCGCGTCGAGCGAGGTGCTGCTCAAGGTCGACGACGACGACTGGTACTCACCCGACGCGGTCCACGACCTGCTGATGGCGCGTCGCTTCTCCGGCGCCGACGTGGTCGGGATGCCGTCGGAGTTCGTCTACCTCCACGCCAACGACGACCGCGACGACCTCACCGTCCGGCGCAACCACCCCTCGGAGATCTTCGCCCGGTTCGTCGCCGGCGGCACGCTGCTGCTCGACCGCGGGCTGCTGCGCTCGCTCGGCGACTTCCGCCGGGTGCGGAAGTACGTCGACGCCCAGCTGCTCGCGGGCGTCGAGGCGGCCGGCGGCCGGATCTACCGCACCCACGGGCTCGGCTACGTCCTGCGGCGCACCGGCGCGGGACACACCTGGCAGCGTGACGACGAGGAGTTCCGCCGACCTGACATCGTGGCCTCCGAGTGGGACGGGTTCCGGCCCAGCCTGGCGCTGGAGGTCGACCCGCTCGACCGGCCTGACGGGGGGAGGTAGGACATGGCACGGCAGCCGGTGGTGCGCCACAACGACTGGGGGTCGCTGACCCCGCCGGCCCTCGGCGGGTGGGAGCCGACGCTGTCGGTGACGGTCGTCGTGCCGACGTACAACTACCAGCGCACCCTCCCCTACGTCCTCGCCGGGCTCGCCGCGCAGTCCTACCCCTCGCACCTGCTCGAGGTGGTCGTCGTCGACGACCAGAGCTCGCCCCCGCAGGAGCTGCCCGAGGTCCGCCCCGACAACACCCGGCTGATCCGCGTCGAGGAGGGGTGGGGACGCGCCAACGCCTGCCACCTCGGGGCGCTGGCCGCCGACGGCGACGTCCTGCACTGGTACGACGCCGACATGCTCGCCCACCGCGAGGAGGTCGAGGCCCACGCGCGCTGGCACCACCTCGTCGACTACGCGGTCCCGGGTGGGCACAAGCTGTTCGTCGACCCGGCCTCGCTGCTGGAGCTCGACCCCGCCGCCGTGCGCGAGCGCGTGGCCGCCGGCGAGGCGGGCGACCTGTTCCCCGGCCAGGAGCACGAGCCCCACCAGTGGGTCGAGGACTACTGGGCCAAGACCGACGACCTGCGCGAGGCCGGGCCCCGCGCCCAGCGCTTCCACATCGGCATGACGGGGTCGGTGACCAAGGCGCTCTACGACGACTCCGACGGCTTCGACCGCACGCTGCGCCTCGGCGAGGACATGCACCTCGGGCACTCGCTCGCCCAGGCCGGCGGCGTCTTCGTGGTCGACCGCGAGGCACGCAGCTGGCACCTCGGTCGCTCGCAGGTGCTGCGCCGAGCCGAGCAGGTCAACCGCTTCAACGACCCCTACCTCGCCGACCTCGTGCCGACGATGCGCCCCAAGCGCAACCGCCACGGCCGCACCTACCAGGTGCCCTACCTCGAGGTCGTCCTCGAGGCCGGTCCCGCCGACGAGACGATCCACCTCGTCGACTCGCTCCTCGACGGCGACGTCCCCGACCTCCGGGTCACGGTCGTCGGGCCGTGGTCGAGCGTCCACGACGAGCGCGTCCAGCCGGTCGAGGACCCCGTGCTCGAGACCCGACTGGTGCACCGGTCCTTCCTCCACGAGCCGCGGGTGCGACTGGTCGAGGAGGCGCCGACGCGCACCGACGCGGAGTTCGTGCTGACCCTGCCCGACGCGTCGCTCGCCCCGCAGCCGGCCGCCCTCGCGGCCCTCCTCGACGACCTCGAGCGCACCCACCACGGCGCCCGCGTGCTGTCGTACGACTCCGGTGCCGCCGCCCGCCTCGAGCGCACCTCGGCGCTGGCCCGCGTCGGGCGCCTCGCCGGACCCGGTGACGACCGCGAGGCGCTGCTCGACGCGTCGTTCGGCGTCAAGACCTATGCCGCCACGTCCGTCGGCTGGGTGCCGGTCGGCGAGCGCGTGGTCGAGCGCTTCGTCCTCGGCGCCCGCCCGCCGATGGACCCCGACAAGTCCGAGAAGCGGCTGCGCAAGACGCTCGCCCGGGGCAGCGGGTCCGTCGAGGCGTCGGACGACCGGACCGTCGCGGCCGCCGTGGACGTCGAGCACAGGCGCGGGCTCTTCGGCCGACGTCGCTGAGCGCCCGGGTCCGACGCGAGCCCTCCCGGGCGCAGGCTGAGCGCCCGGACGCCGCCGACGGAGGGGCTGGACGACGGGAGTGTCGAACGTTACATTCGCACACAGAGTGCGTTCATCCGTAACGCACGACACAACTGGAGGTCCCATGCTCCCGTCCCGACACATCCTCGGTCCCGCCCTTGCTGCCTCCTCGGTCCTGCTGGCGTCGGCCGTCGCGGTCCCGCCGGTGGGCGCCGCTGCGGGCGACGGCTCGCAGTCGCAGCGCCACCACGGCGACAGGGGCTCGCTGGTCCTCGTCGGCGGCGCCCTCGGGGAGAACGCCGAGATCGTGCAGCGCATCGTGGACCTCGCCGACCCGGACGGGGCCGGACCCGAGCGGGCGCGCATCGCCGTGGTGACGGCCGCGGCGGCGCCCGCCGAGAACGCGGCCGAGGCCTCGGACCCCGACCTCAACAACGCGGCGGCCAACGGCCTGTACTACACGGAGCTCTTCCACCGCTTCGGCGCCGACACCTACGCCGTGCCCGTCGACACCTCGCAGGACGCCTTCGCGGGTGACGCCTACGGACCGGACAACGCCGACAGCGGTGCGGTCGCGGAGGCCGTACGCCGCTCGACGGGGGTGTTCTTCGGCGGCGGCGACCAGACCGACTACGTGCGTTCGCTGATGCGCTGCCGGCCCGCCGCGGACGAGGCCTACCGCAGCTGCCGGCCCACGCGCGTGCTGACCGCCGTCGCCTCCGTCCTCCGCGCCGACGGGGTGGTCGCCGGGGTGAGCGCCGGCACGACCATCCAGCAGGGCGCCGACATGGTGACCGGCGGCGAGTCCTACGAGGCCTGGCGCGACGGCGCCACGCCCGGCTACCTCGAGGACGGCACCCGGCTCGGCTACCTGCCCCACGGCGGGTTCGGCTTCTTCCGCCAGGGCCTGCTCGACAGCCACTTCGGCACCTGGGGGCGGCAGGCACGGATGATCCGGCTGGCCCGCGACACCGGGCACCGTCAGGTGGTCGGCGTCGACGAGACCACCGCCCTGGTGGTCGACCGCGCCACCGCGACGGGCGAGGTCATCGGCCGCAACGGGGTCTCGGTGCTCGAGGTGGAGCCGGACGCCACCTCGTGGAGCTACCTCACCCGCGGCGACCGCGTCGACCTCACCAGCGGCGAGGTCACCCGCGCCGCCGGCGCCACGGACCTGGCGCGCGAGGGCGAGGGGCCCGCCGAGCGCCCGGACGCCTGGGACTCCATCGCCGGCGACGACCCGGGCGTCTACGGCCTGGTCGACCAGGCGACCGCCCTGGTGACCTCGGCCGCCACCACCGCCACCGGCGCCACCCTGGAGACGGACCCGCAGTTCGTCACCACCCTGACCGTGGGTCCCGGCACCTCCGCGTGGCGGACCACCGGGGGCGTCTCGTTCGCTCACCTCACCCTCACCATCGCCCCCCGGTGAGGGACCGGCCGGGCGGCGTGCCCCACGTGCCGCCCGGCCGGGTAGCCTCCGCGCAACGCCCGAGAGGAGGACCGCCGACATGACCGTGGCCGAACGCATCCGCGAAGGGCTGGGCAGGTGCAGCCCGGCCGAGAGACGGGTCGGCAGGCTCCTGCTCGCCGACTACCCCGCGGCCGGCCTCGACACCGTCGCGCGCCTGGCCGAGCGTGCGGAGACCAGCGGGCCGACGGTGCTGCGCTTCCTGTCCCGGCTGGGCTTCGACGGGTTCGGCGACCTCCAGGAGGCGCTGCGCGGCGAGATCGCGGAGCGCACGGCGTCACCGCTGTCGCTGCTCACCGCCGAACCCGCCGGCTCGGCCGACGACTCCCTGCTGGGCCGCGCCCACTCCGTCCTGCCGGCGGCCACCGCGCGGACGCTGGAGACGCTGCCGCCCGACGAGGTGGAGACCGCGGTCCGCCTGCTGGCCGACCGGCGCTACCGCGTCAGCGCCGACGGCGGGCGGTTCACCCGGCTGCTGGCGGAGTACTTGGTGCTCCACCTGATGCAGGTCCGCGGCGACTCCCGGCTGCTGCCCACCCAGCCGCTCAGCCGCACCGACGTCCTGCTCGACATCGGCCGGCGCGACGTGCTGGTGCTCTTCGACTTCCGCCGCTACGAGCCCGACTCCCGCGCGCTCGCGGAGGAGTGCGCCGAGGCCGGGGCCAAGATCGTCCTGGTCACCGACCGGTGGCTGTCGCCGATCTCCGGCATCGCCGACGTGGTGCTGCCCGTGCAGGTCGACGCGGTGGCCGCGGCCTACGACAGCCTGGTGCCCGCGCTGGCCGTGGTCGAGGTGCTGGTCGCGGGGGTGCTGTCGGCCTCCGGCGACGACGCCGAGCGGCGGATGACCCGCTTCGAGGAGGCGTCCCGGCGGCACGGACTGCTGTGAGCAATTCCGGATCTTGCGTTCCGGTCTTCCCAGATCCGGTCTGACCTTGTAACGTCCGTTCCGAATCGGGTGACCTCGCTCACATGGTGAGGCAGCCGCCCCGGAAAGGTTCCCTGAGATGTACGCATCCCGTTCCCTGTCGCGCCCCACGTTCAAGAGCCTCGTAGCAGGCGCCGCCCTCGCCGCCCTGGCGACCGGACTGACTGCCTGCGGGGGAGACGCCTCCTCCGGCGAGACCCCTGCCCCGACGGCCGGTGAGCCGGTCGAGATCGCCGACGTCGGCAGCGTCAGCCCGGACGACGAGCTCTCGGACCTGCTGCCCGCCGAGGTGGCTGACGCCGAGTCGGTCACCGTGGCCACCAACGCGCCGTACCCGCCGTTCATCGACTTCGTCGAGGAGGGCAACACCGAGGACTTCACCGGCCTCGACCACGACCTGGTGGTCGCGATCGCCGCGAGGCTCGGCATCGCCGCCGAGTTCCAGCAGCAGCCGTTCGACGGTCTCGTCCCCGGACTCCAGGCTGGCAAGTACGACGCGATCGTCGGCGGCATCACCGACAACTTCGAGCGCCAGGAGACCGCGACGTTCGTCGACTACACCGCCTCCGGCACCGGCATCGCCGTCCCGGCGGGCAACCCCGACGGCATCGCCACGCTCGCGGACCTGTGCGGCACCAGCGTCGCGGCCCAGAAGGCGTCGAAGCAGGTCGGCCTGCTCGAGGACTTCAGCGCCGATGAGTGCTCGGGTGACGACATCGAGGTCACGGAGTACCCCCAGAACACCGACGCGGTGCAGGCGCTCCTCGCCGGCAAGGCCGACGCGATCGCCGCGACCCGGGTCAACCTGCTCGAGGACGCCGAGAAGCTGACCGGCAAGGTCGAGGTGATCGACGACCCCGAGGCCCCCAACGGCTACCAGGCCAGCCCCAACGGCATCGGCTTCGTCAAGGCGGACGCCGAGCTGGCCGAGGCCTTCCGGGCGGCGCTGCAGTCGCTCATGGACGACGGCACCTACGACAAGGTCCTCGCGAAGTACGGTCAGGAGGCCATCGGCATCGACGAGGCCACGACCGACGCGGCGATCGACTGACCGCCCGCAGGTCCCCTGACTGACGGCACCACCCAGGCGCCATGGAGGCGACGACGTTGAGCAGCACCACATCCCCCCGGACCGAGGCGTCCGACCCCACCAACGGTCGGAGCGACCCGGCCGACCTCGAGGCCGTGCCCCTGCGGCACTGGGGTCGCTGGGCCGCGGCAGCCGTCGTCCTGTACGTCACCGCGGCGTTCCTCTGGTCGCTGGCCCGCAACCCCAACCTCGAGTGGGAGGTCGTCGGCGACTACCTCTTCGAGGACTTCGTCATCCGCGGCGTCGGCATCACGCTGATGCTCACCGTCGTGGCGATGGTCATCGGCACCGTCGGCGGGATCGTCGTCGCGGTGATGCGGCTGTCGAGCAACCCGGTGCTGCGTGGACTGTCGTGGTTCTACACGTGGTTCTTCCGCGGCACGCCCCTGCTCGTCCAGATCATCTTCTGGGGCTTCCTCGCCGCGCTCTACCAGCAGATCGAGATCGGGATCCCGTTCACGGGCGTGACGTTCGCGAGCTTCGACACCAACGCCGTCGTCGGGCCGATGACGGCCGCTATCCTGGCGCTCAGCCTCAACGAGGTGGCGTACGCCGCCGAGATCGTCCGCGGCGGCATCGCGTCGGTCGACGACGGCCAGGACGACGCCGCGTCCGCGCTCGGGATGACCCGGAGCCAGGCGATGCGGACCATCACGCTGCCGCAGGCGATGCGGGTCATCGTGCCGCCGATGGGCAACGAGACCGTGACGATGCTGAAGTCCACCGCGCTGGTGTCGGTGATCGGGGGCAAGGACCTGCTCACGGCCGTCCAGAGCGTCTACGCGCAGAACTACCAGGTGATCCCGCTGCTCGTGGTCGCGGTGATCTGGTACCTCGCGCTCACCAGCGTGCTGAGCGTCGGCCAGTACTTCGTGGAGCGCCGCTACGGCAAGGGCTACGGCAACGCGTCGATGAGTCGCCGCTGGCTCGGACTGGGAGTGACCCGATGACCGCTCAGACCCAGCAGGACCTGGCCGCCACCCCGATGGTGGAGGCGGTCGGCGTGCGCAAGTCCTTCGGCCGCACCGAGGTGCTCAAGGGCATCGACCTGACCGTCCGCCCGGGTGAGGTCACCTGCCTGATCGGGCCCTCCGGCTCGGGCAAGTCGACCTTCCTGCGCTGCATCAACCACCTCGAGACCATCGACGGCGGCCGGCTGTCGGTCAACGGCCACCTGGTGGGCTACCGCCAGAAGGGCGACCGGCTCTACGAGCTCAAGCCCAGGGAGGTGGCCGCGAAGCGCCGCGAGATCGGGATGGTCTTCCAGCGGTTCAACCTCTTCCCGCACCTGACGGCGGAGCAGAACATCATGCACGCGCCCATGCTGGTGCGCGGGGAGTCGAAGAAGGCGGCCCGGGCACGCGCCGCCGACCTGCTCGAGCGCGTCGGCCTCGCCGGGCGCGGGCACCACTACCCCGCCCAGCTGTCCGGCGGTCAGCAGCAGCGGGTCGCGATCGCTCGCGCGCTGGCGATGCAGCCCCCGCTCATGCTGTTCGACGAGCCCACCTCGGCGCTCGACCCCGAGCTGGTGGGCGAGGTCCTCGACGTGATGAAGGGACTGGCCGCCGAGGGGATGACCATGGTGGTGGTGACCCATGAGATGGGCTTCGCCAAGGAGGTGGCCGACTCCGTCTACTTCATGGACGACGGCGCGGTCGTCGAGTCGGGCAGGCCGGCCGACCTGCTGGACGACCCGCGCCACGAGCGGACCAGGGCCTTCCTGTCCAAGGTCCTCTGATGCGGGACACCCTCGAGCTCCTCCACCGCCGGGTGGAGGAGCGGTACCCCTCGTACGTCGCGGAGCTGGCCGCGCTGGTCGCGATCGACTCCGGCTCGGGCGACCGTGCGGGGGTGGAGGCGGTCGGCGACCGCGTCGCGACGCTCCTGTCCGGGCTCGGCATGACCGTGTCCCGCCCCCTCTGCGTGGCCGCCGGTGCCGCTGACGGCGTGCCGGCGGTCGTCGGGCGCTGGCGCGGCACCGGCCGGCTCCGGGTGCTGCTGGTGGGACACCTCGACACGGTGTTCGCCGCCGGCACGGCGGCCGCCCGCCCCTACGCCGAGCGCGACGGCCGGGCGACCGGCCCGGGCGTGTCCGACGACAAGGGCGGCCTGCTCGCCGGCGTCTTCGCGCTGGACGCGCTGCGCCACCTCGGGTGGGACGACTTCGCCGCCGTGACGTTCGTCGGGGTCCCCGACGAGGAGGTCGGGTCGCCCGGCTCCCGCGAGCTGCTCGCCCGCCTGGCGGCCGAGCACGACGTCGCGCTGTGCCTGGAGTGCGCGCGCGAGGACGGCAGCGTCGTCATCGGGCGCAAGGGCGTCGTCGACGTGGTGCTCGAGGTCCGCGGTCGCTCCGCCCACGCCGGCGTCGAGCCGGAGCGCGGCGTCAACGCGGCGGTGGTCGCGGCCGGGCTGGCCGTCGACCTCGCCGCCCTCAACGGCCGCTGGCCGGACGTCACGGTCAACGTCGGCGTGCTGCGCGGCGGCGAGCGCCCCAACGTCGTACCGGCGCGGGCGTGCCTGGTCGCCGACGTCCGGGCGGCGTCGCCCGCGTCCTACGACGAGGCGGTGGCTGCCGTCCATGGGCTCGCCGAGCGCTCCTCCACCGGGGGCGCGACGGTGACGGTGGAGCTGCGCGCGCCGGCGCCGCCGTGGGCCCCGTCGGAGGCGTCGCGCCGGGTGGCCGCCGCGGCGGGCGACGTGGCGGCGCGGCTCGGGCTCGACGCCGGCTTCGCGCTGACCGGCGGGGCGGCCGACGCCAACCTGCTGGCGGCGGATGGTCTCGCCGTGCTCGACGGCCTCGGGCCGGTCGGCGGCGACGACCACTCGCTCTCGGAGTGGCTCGACCTCGGCAGCGTCGTACCGCGTGTCACCCTGCTCGCCGGGCTCATGGTCGAGCTGGGGGCGGCGGATCGCGTCACGTCGGTGATGTCCGGCGCCTCCGCCTCACGCCAGGACGCGTCGCGGCACTCCTGACCCGCCCCACGCCGAGCGGGCACTTCCTCGCGCTGGGACGTGTCGAGCGGGCACTTCCTTGCGCTGGCGTGCGAGCGTGGCGCGAGGAACTGCCCGGTCGGCGGCCTGCAGCGCGAGGAACTGCCCGGTCGCGGGGAGGCGGTCAGTCGCCGCCGAAGAGGTCGCGCGTGTAGACCTTGTCGGCGACGTCGCGCAGCTCGTCGACCATCCGGTTGGCGACGATGAGGTCGGCGCGCTCCTTGAACGTGGCGAGGTCGTGGGTGACCTCGGACCCGAACCACACGTCGACGTCGAGCTCGGGCTCGTAGACGACGACCTCGACGCCCTTGCCCTTGAGCCGCTTCATGATCCCCTGCACCGACGACTCGCGGAAGTTGTCCGACCCGGCCTTCATGATCAGGCGGTGGATGCCGACCACCCGCGGGGCGCGGTCGAGGATGTCGAAGGCGATGAAGTCCTTGCGGGTCGTGTTGGCGTCGACGATCGCGGAGATCAGGGTCTGCGGGACGTCGGAGTAGTTGGCCAGCAGCTGCTTGGTGTCCTTGGGCAGGCAGTAGCCGCCGTAGCCGAAGGACGGGTTGTTGTAGTGGGTGCCGATGCGCGGGTCGAGCCCGACGCCGTCGATGATCTGCCGGCTGTCGAGGCCGCGGGAGATCGCGAAGGAGTCGAGCTCGTTGAAGTAGGCGACCCGCATCGCGAGGTAGGTGTTGGCGAAGAGCTTGATCGCCTCGGCCTCGGTGGGCTCGGTGAAGAGCACGGGTACGTCGTCGGCGTTGGCGCCCTTGACGAGCAGCTCGGCGAACGCGCGGGCCCGCTCGGAGTCCTCGCCGACGACGATGCGCGCGGGGTACAGGTTGTCGTGCAGCGCGCGCCCCTCGCGCAGGAACTCCGGGGAGAAGATCACGTCGGGGATGCCCAGGCGCTCGCGCACGTCCTCGATGTAGCCCACCGGCACGGTCGACTTCACGACCATGGTGGCGTCGGGCGCGATGCGGTGCACGTCGCGCATGACGGCCTCGATCGAGCTGGTGTCGAAGTAGTTGGTGACCGGGTCGTAGTTGGTCGGCGTCGCGATGACCACGAAGTCGGCGCCCGCGTGCGACTCCTCGGCGTCGGTCGTGAAGGTGAGGTCGAGCTGCTCCTCGGCCAGGAACCGCGAGATGTCGTCGTCGTGGATCGGGCTCTCGCCCCGGCGCAGCCGGTCGATCCGCGGGGCGTCGAGGTCGAGGCCGACGACGGTGTTGTGCCGGGCGAGTAGCACGGCCATGGACAGGCCGACGTAGCCGAGGCCCGCGACGGAGATCTTCGTGGTCACGCGGTCAGTGTGCCGTACGTCCGGCCGGCAGGACCGCCAACCACGGCTCCGACCAGCCCGCGACCCGGAGCCCGCCGCGCTCGAAGGAGTCGCGGGTGATCGTCACATGGCCCCCGCTCGCAGGGTCGTACGCCGTCAACGCCGCGTCGTCGCCGCCCACGACCAGGACGACGTGGCGCGGCAGTAGGCGGTTGCCGACGTAGAGCGGCACGACGTGGCCGAGCGCGGCGGCGCACGCCACGGCGTCGTACGCCTCACCGCGGCGGCGCGGTGAGACGGTCCGCACGCGGTGGCGGGTGCCCGGGGCGGACGTGCCGCCGGTGGCGGTCAGCTCGTGCGCCAGGGCCCACGGGGCCGTGCCGAGCGCCCGCGGCCACCCGACCTGCGGCGCGCCGGAGGCGGCGTACCAGCGGTTGGTCCGCACGTGCGTCGCGAGGACCTCGTCGGCGAAGCGGCGCCGGCGCGGCCGCGGGTCACGCGTGCGACCGGCGACCTCGCCGGACTCCAGCCACGTCGCGTAGTCGCGGTCGCCGATCATCCGCGCCACGACCAGGCACGCCGACCCGCACGTGGTGCGGTCGGGCTGGACGAGCCCGGCGGGCAGCTCGAGGCGCGGGGCGGCCAGCGGCGCAGGCACCCCGGCCTGGTGGGGCCGCCGGGCGACGGCGGCACGCACCAGGTCGACTGCAAGGACCCAGAGGTGCTCGAGCAGGCGCATGTCCCATGTCTACCGCGCCCGCCCGCGCCCGGTCAGCCGCGTTCGGAGGAGTCGCCGGTGACGACCACGTAGAACCGCTTGCGGGTGCCGTCGCCGGTGACGGTGCCGTCGCTGTTGCGCGGGCTGACCACCAGGTGGTTGGTGTTGCCCGTGCCGGGGGGCGCGCAGTTGACCACGCCCGGCTGGCACATGGCGGCCGAGATCTCGCCGGAGAACTCCGGGTTGGCGTCAGCGCCGGGGGCACGGCCGTTGGTGACGGCGTCGCCGTTCTGGTCGACGGTGTTCTGCAGGGCGACGACGGCGAGGACGCCGTTGTTCGCGAGGTTCTCGCCGGCGTCGATGTAGACGTTGCCGTTGGCGCGCAGCCCGGCCGTGTCGGTGCCCATCGGCGCGAGCGTCGGGTAGGCGGCGGTGACCGAGAAGCCGCCGGACTGCGCCACGATCGCCCCCGTCGCGTCGACGAGCGCCCAGCGACCGACACCGGCCGGACCCTGCGCGCCGGCGGGCAGCTGGCCAGCCTTGAAGTCGCGCGCCTTCAGCGAGCCGTTGCGGACCTTGTTGGACCCGATCACGTCGTCCTTGACGTCACGACCCTTGATGGTGCGGTCCTTGATGTCCTTCGACTGGACCGAGTTGTTGCGGATGTCGTCGGAGCCGATCAGCCCGGTCGCGTACGACGTGCCGGTGGACGCGACGACCAGCGCCATGACGGAGACAGCCATGGAGGGGGAGGGGCGGCGGAGTGAGGGGAGGCGCATGACGGAACGCTTCGTCGGTGGGGCCGCCGGGACCGGCGGCTCCCCGGGGGTTCGGAGTGAGCGGGGTCACGGATGGGGACGGATCGCCTTGCCGCTGCTGGGTACGGTCCACGCATGGGTATGGCAAAGAAGATCGCGGCCTTCGGCATCGCCAAGAAGGTCTTCGACGAGGCGCGCAAGCCCCACAACCAGGCCAAGATCAAGGAGGCGGCGCGCAAGCTGCAGGAGCGCCGCGGCGCCAAGCGATACTGAGGCCCTCCTGCACGAGGCGACCCCTCCCCACGGGTGGGGCGGGTCAATCCGTCCCCCACGGTGGTGGCGAACGACGTGGGAAGGCCGAGACTCGGCCGTCGTTCGACACCAAGGAGTTCCCATGCAGCATCGCAAGCTCTACGCAGGCCTCGGCGGGATGGTCCTCGCCGGCACCGTCGCCGTCGCCGGCATCCAGGCCAGCAGCGCCACCGAGTCCGAGAAGCCTGCGGCCGCTCCGAGCCGGGTGCACCTCCAGGCGGACCTGGACTCGCTGAACGACTCCGGCGCATCGGGGCACGTGCACGCCGAGTTCAAGGGCCGCAAGGCCGACGTGCGCATCAACGCTCGTGGTCTCGCCAAGAACCTCCCGCACGCGCAGCACCTGCACTTCGGCGCCGACGCGCGCAACGAGTGCCCCAGCGTCTACGACGACGCCAACAACGACCTGCGCCTCAACGTGGCGGAGGGCGTGCCGGCCTACGGCCCGATCCTCAAGTCCCTCACGACGTCGGGCGACACGAGCCCGAAGAGCGGTCTCGCCGTCGACCGCTTCCCGACCACGCCGAAGGGTGTCGAGAAGTACGAGCGGGTCGTCAACTTCGCACCGGGCGCAGTGCTGCGCGCGATCAAGAGCGGCAAGGGCGTCGTCGTGATCCACGGTGTCGACCACAACGGCAACGGTGAGTACGACTTCGACGGCGCGGGCGCCAGCGAGCTCGACCCGGGCCTGCCGGCCGAGGCCACCGACCCCGCCCTGTGCGGCGTCCTGCGCTGACCCACGGCTGACCGTACGACGTGCGACCCCGTCCCTGTCAGGGGCGGGGTCGCGCCACACTGGTCGCATGGACCTCGAGCGCTTCGTCCTCGCACAGGACGACCACGGCACCTACGACCGGGCGCTGGGAGAGCTGCGGGCCGGTCGGAAGACGAGCCACTGGATGTGGTTCGTCTTCCCGCAGGTGGCGGGCCTGGGGCACAGCCCCACCGCGCAGCACTACGCGATCGCCGGTCTCCACGAGGCGCGCGCCTACCTCGACCACGCGGTGCTCGGTCCGCGGCTGCTGGAGTGCTGTCGCGCGCTCCTCGGTCTGGGGTCGACGAGCGCCGAGCAGGTCCTCGGGTCGGTCGACGCGGTCAAGCTCCGCTCGTCGATGACGCTCTTCGCCCGGGCCGACCCCGACGAGCCAGCCTTCACCGACGTGCTGGACCGCTTCTTCGACGGAACGCCCGACGAGCGGACGATCGAGCTGCTCGGCTGAGTCGCCGCCCGGATGGTGGCGACCCGACCAGTCCCATCACTCGGGGTGGTGAAGCGTTGTGACGTCGGCGTGGGCGGCGTAGGACTGGAGGATGACCACCACACCAGTCGAGCCCGAGTCCGACCCCGACATCGTGCCGTCCGGCGACCCCGGCATCGACCCGATCGACCCCGGCGAGGTGCCTGGCTCGCCCATCCCCGAGACCCGGCCCGACGGCGAGCAGTAGCGTCCGGCCCGGTCGTGCCTATGCTCGCGTCATGACGATCCAGCAGTCCACCGACCTCACCCACGCCGCGATGCTGGGTCTCGGTGTCCACCGCCCCGAGCGGGTCGTGACCAACGACGAGGTCTGCGAGGTCCTCGACTCCACCGACGAGTGGATCCAGACCCGGTCGGGCATCCGCACGCGTCGGTTCGCCGGCGAGGGCGAGACCCTCATCGGCATGTCGATCTCGGCCGCCGAGAAGGCGCTGCAGGCCGCCGGCGTGGGCGCCGAGCAGGTCGGGTGCGTGATCGTCGCGACCTCGACCCACCCCGAGCACACGCCCGCCTCGGCGCCGCAGGTCGCCTCGGCGCTCGGCATCACGGCGGCGGCGTTCGACATCTCCGCCGGGTGCGCGGGCTTCTGCCACGCGCTCAACCTGGCCGCCTCGATGGTGCGCTCCGGCGCGGAGAGCCACGTGCTGGTCATCGGCGTCGAGCAGCTGAGCCGCTTCATGGACCCGACCGACCGGGGCACCGCGTTCATCTTCGCCGACGGCGCCGGCGCGGTCGTGGTGGGTCCGTCCGAGACCCCCGGCATCGGTCCCACGGCCTGGGGGTCCGACGGGTCGCAGGCCCACGTCATCACGCAGACGCCGAGCTGCCTCGACGGCCACTCGGCGGGCGAGGGGTTCGACCACCCGGTGGTCCAGATGGAGGGCACCGCGGTGTTCCGCTGGGCGCCGTTCGCGATGGCGAAGGTCGCGCACGAGGCGCTCGACCTGGCGGGCGTCTCGGTCGACGACCTCGACGCCTTCATCCCGCACCAGGCCAACCTGCGGATCACGCAGACCCTCGCCAAGAACATCCAGCTGCCCGAGTCCGTCGCCATCGCCACCGACGTGGTCGACTCCGGCAACACCTCGGCCGCGTCGGTGCCGCTCGCCATGGAGGCGATGCTGCGCAAGGACGAGGCGGCCGCCGGTGACACCGCGCTCCTGATCGCCTTCGGTGCCGGGCTGAGCTACGCCGGCCAGGTCGTCACGATCCCGCCGCTGGGCTAGGCGCCTCGGCAGGACCGGTGTCGGCCCACGGGCGCGCCAGCCGGTCGGCCACGACCGTCCACACGTCCGGGTCGAAGCCCATCCCGAGGTGCGTCGAGGACACCTCGACGTGCTCGGCCGACGGCGTCGCGCGGTCGATGCACGCCTGCCACGCGACGACGCCGTCGCGGCGGGAGAACAGCACGGTGAGCGGGACGCGGATCGGCGAGGCGGCATCGAGACGGCGGGCGACGCGGTCGACGTCGGCGTCGACCGACGCCCGGGACGCCCGCGCGACGCTCGTGTGGCGGGCACCGCCGCGCACCGGGGTGCCATAGGTGACCACCCGTCGTACGGCGTCGGGGTGGCGGCGCGCGACCTCGCGGGCGATGACGCCACCGAGGCTCCAACCCACCAGCGAGGCCGGGGCGCCCCGCTCGTCGACGAGCTCCAGGACCCGCGCCGACAGGCGCTCGACGTCGCGGCGCGGGTCGCCGGTGTTGGTGCCGAAGCCCCAGCCGCGGGCGTCGTACCCGAGCCGCGAGAGGTACGCCCGCAGCGGCGCGCCGGAGAGCTCGGGCGCCCTCCACCCGGGGATGTCCACCACGAGGTGGCCGTCGCCGCGCGGCGCCGCCGCCAGCCGCGGGAGCGCGGCGCCCAGGCGGACCGCGTCGAGCGGGGAGGCGAGCTCGCCGAGCGTCGTCCACGGTGTCGGCGGGCCGTCGGGGCGGGCCAGGTCACGGACGTCGACGCGGGCGCGGGCGCGGGACCTCAGGCCCGTAGCGGAGAGAACAGCCTCGCCGGTCCGTCGGGTGCGGGGGAGCATGCGCGCGACTGTACGTCGGCGGCACCCACACCGGTCAGGGGACGAGGGGGCGCCGCAGGGCGCGGGCGACGGACAGGAAGGACGCCACGACGAGCAGCCCGACGTAGACGTCGTTCTCGAACCAGCCGAAGGTGGTCTGCTTCTCCTCCGTGAAGGTCGTGGGGTAGTAGAAGACCGAGATCGCCAGCACCACGACCAGGAAGGCCAGGACGACACCCTGCGCGAGGACCGACGTGCGGCGGGCGAGGGCCGCCACCGCGAAGGCGACGCCGTAGAACAGCCAGGTCAGGGGCGTGTCGACAGTGAAGTCCGGGTCCTCCAGTCCGGTGCGCCACGCGTAGATCGTGTGCACGACCGACAGGATGAAGGCAGCGACGAGCGTCCACGACACGGCGTCGCCGTAGCGGATGGAGCGCCGGAGGCCAGCGGGGCGGGTGGGCTGGAGGGGGTGCGGGGCAGTCGAGGAGGTCATGTCCCGAGCCTGGCCGCGGGTGGTGGGACGGCCCACCCACATCCGCTCCCACACCACTCCCACAGTGGGTGACCGCGGGACGAAGCGCGGCTAGCGTTCGCTCGTGAGCTCCTTCGCCGACGTCCTCCGGGAGCTCCGGACGGCCCGGTCCCTGACCCAGGAGGAGCTCGCCGAGCGGGCCGGGATCACGGCCAAGGCCGTCAGCGCCCTCGAGCGCGGTGACCGGCGACGTCCCTATCCCCACACGGTCCGCTCGCTCGCCGACGGGCTCGGGTTGGAGGACGCCGAGCGGGACCGCCTCGTCGGCTCGGTGCCGGGTCGTGCCACCACCGGCAGGACCGTCGCGGTGCTGCCCGCGCCGCAGGGCCCGGTGCTCGGCCGCGACGCGGACGTCGACGCGGTCGCCGGGCTGGTGGCGGAGCGGGTACGCCGACTCGTCACGCTCACCGGCCCCGGCGGGGTCGGCAAGACCACCCTGGCGCTGGTGGTGGCCGCGCGCGTGGCCGACCGGTTCACCGGCGGGGTGACCCTTGTCGACGTGGCTGCCCTCCGCGACCCGGACGCCGTGCTCCCCGCCGTGGCCACGGCCCTCGGCGTGCCCGAGGGCGGGTACGCCGGGACGGCCGCCAGCCTCGCGCCGTACCTGGAGCACCGCCACGTGCTCCTCGTCCTGGACAACCTCGAGCAGGTCCTCGACTGCGCGCCGCAGGTCACCGAGCTCGTCACGTCCTGCCCCGACCTGTCCGTCCTCGCCACCAGCCGGGCCCCGCTGCGGGTCCGCCCCGAGCGGGAGTACCGGGTGGCACCCCTGGACCAGCACGACGCCCTACGCCTGTTCCTCGAGCGGGCGGACGCCGCGGGGGCCGACCTGGGGACCCCCGACCAGGCCGGGACGGTCGCCGCGCTGTGCCAGGAGACCGAGGGGCTGCCGCTCGCCATCGAGCTCTCCGCGTCGGCCGCCTCGTCGCTCGGGCCGGCCGCGTTGCTCGAGCGACTGGGTTCACTGGTGACAGAGGGCCCCCGAGACCTGCCCCCGCGCCAGCGGTCGATCGAGGCCACGCTGGACTGGAGCGTCGAGCTGCTGCCGCCGGCCGCCCGGGCTCTGCTGGGCGCGCTCGCCGTCGTTCCCGCGAGCTTCACCCCCGCCGCGGCCGAGGCGGTCGGCGGGGAGGGGGCGCTGTCCGGGGTCCACACCCTCCTCGAGCACTCGCTGCTGACCCGCGTCGACGACGTGGACGGCGTGCCCCGCTACCGCCTGCTGGAGCCCGTCCGCCAGTACGCCGTCCACCGGTGGCCGCAGGACGGGTCTGCCGCCGCGCGCCGGGGTCTCGGCGCGCACGCGTGGGAGACCGCGCTGGTGCGGGGCCAGCAGCTGCGCGCCGACGAGCAGGCCGCGGCGCTCGACGTCCTGGACGCCGAGCTGGCCAACCAGGCGGCCGGGCTCGACAGCCTGGTCGAGCTCGGCCGCAACGACGACGCCGCCGACCTGCTGAGGCACGGCTGGCTCCACCTGGCCCTGCGCGGGCACGCGCGCGACGGCCAGGCCTGGCTGGGAAGGGCGCGCGGCCTGCCGATGTCCGACCGGGGTCGGGCGAGCTGGATGGTGGCGCACGCGGGGCTGTGCCACCTCGCCGGCGACACCGACGAGCTGCGCCGCACCAGTGAGGCGGCTCGCGACCTGGCCCGTCTCGCGGGCGACGACCTCCTGCTGCTCGAGGCGGCCGTGCTCGGCGGCTTCGGCGCGGTCTTCGCCGGTGACCACGACGCGGCCGCCGCCCTCGTCCGGGACCACGCCGGGCTGCTCGAGTCGAGCGGCGACGGCTACGTCCGCACCCACTTCGGCATCGTCGACGGCCAGCTCGCCCTGCTCTCCGGGGACCTCCCCGGAGCCGAGCACCGGCTGCTCGAGGCCGAGGCGATGGCGCGCCGGCTCGGCAACCCGTTCACCCTCGCGGTGGTGCTCAACGTGCTGGCCACCGTCTCCGAGCTGCGGGAGGACCACGCGACGTCCGCGCTGCGCCTCGGCGAGGCCACCGAGATCTCCGCCGACGCGTCGCTGAGCTGGTCGCTGGCCTACTCGCTCCCGGCGCTGGCCGGCGTCGCCGTCCGCGTCGGCGAGGTCGCCGCCGGGGCCCGGCTGTTCGGCGCCTCGGCGTCGTACGCCGCCCAGCACGGCATCGCGACGACCTTCCAGGCGAGCCAGGACCTGGCGGCGCGCGACCTCGCCGACGCCCGGAACAGGCTGGGCGAGCCCGCCTTCCGGCGGGAGTGGGACGCGGGCCGCGCGGCGACCATCGCCGAGGTCGGCGAGCTGGCGCGTGAGGTCACTCGCCGCGCACGCGCCTGATGTAGCGGGTGTAGCGGCGCGCTCCCCACGTGAGCATGAGCAGCCGGACGGGGGCGGGCAGCGGGTCCAGCATCATGGCCCGCTCGTGCGGGTCGGCGTCCTCGAGCAGGCTGCCGAAGAGCAGCGGCAGCTGCCCGAACGACATCGACCCGCGCCCGTGCTCACCCAGGAGGGCCCACTCCGCGGCGGTGACGTGCTGGGCGACCAGGGGGAGGATCTCGCGCTCCTCGAGGTCGAGGTGCTCCAGCAGCGACTCCCGGAGCTCGTCGGTGACGCGGGCGACCTGCTCGCCGCGGAGCACCGCGCCGGTTCGCATCCACTGCTCGAGCAGCGGGCCGAGGCGGTCCAGGTGCTGGTCGACCAGGTCGTGCTGCGCCTGCATGGTGCGGACGAGCTCCGCGGAAGGCTCCGCGCGCTCGCTCAGGCGCGGCCAGAGGATCTCGTCCTCGCCGGTGTGGTGCATGTGCAGGCCGTCGAGGACGAGCCTGAGGTGGCCACCCACCAGGGACGCCCGGTCCGCGTCGCCCTCGCGCACGGCGCGCACGAGCCTGGGCAGCAGCGCGAACTCACGGCGGAACACGCGGTGGACGACGTACATCTCCTCGATCGGCGGTCGAGCGGTGGTCGGATCGGTGGTGGCGGTCATGGGGTCCTCCGTGATCGGTTGGTCGGCTGTGTCCAGCCTCGCCACGCGCCCGGGCCGGGCACACCCACACCGACCCCACGCCTCCCCCACAGTGCGACGCTGGTCGTGGGTGGCCGACAGGTGCCGAAGGTCCCGTCCGGCTCCGGACCTTCGCCGCTCACGCGCACCCGGCGCGTCCGCCGAGGGTTGAGCCATGACCCTCCCCCTTGCCGTGCTCGTGCCCTCCCTGCCCGCCCACGAGCGGTGGTTCGTCGAGTCCCAGCAGGCGGGGGACTGGTCGTTCTTCCTCTCGCCGCTCCCGCTCGTGCTGACCGCCGCAGTGGTCGCGGTGACGGTGGCATGGCGCGTGGTCGCGCTCCGCGTCGACCGTCCGGAGCTGCCGGTCCTGCGCCCGCTCGCCCGGCTGGTGCCCTGGGTGCCGCGCCTGCTGGGGATCCACCTGGGCGTCGCGCTGCTCGCGCTGGCGGCGACGGGCGCGTTCATCACGCCGTCCAACGACCACCTCTCCGGCGCGGGCGGCACCGCGCTGCTGCTCGTCGAGGCCGCGCTGGGCATCTGGCTGGTCACCGGCTGGCAGCTCCGCTCGGCGGCCACGCTCGTGCTCGGCCTCGCCCCGGCGCTCGCGCTGGTCGCCGGCGTCACGGCACTCGGCGAGTGCGCGAACCTCGCTGCCGTCGCGGCCTTCCTGGTCGTCGTACCTCCCGGTCCGGACGCGTACGGCACTGCCCACCCGCCGCAGGCGCAGCTGCGCTGGGCACTGCTCTGGCTCCGGCTCGGCGTCGGGGTGGCACTGATCGTGCTCGCGTTCTCCGAGAAGCTCACCAACCCGGCGATGGCGATCGACACCCTCGAGCACTACCCGGCCCTCGACGTCTTCGCGCTCGTCGGCGTCCACGTCTCGCCGGAGACGTTCGTCGCCATCGCCGGCGCGACCGAGCTGCTGTTCGGGCTGCTGGTGATCTCCGGTGCGTTCCCGCAGGTGGCGGTGCTGGTCGCGATGGTGCCCTTCAACGCGACGCTGCTGCTCTTCGGCCAGACGGAGATGGTCGGCCACCTGCCCGTCTACGGGGTGTTCCTCGCGCTGCTCGTCTACGGGTCGTCCGAGGAGACCTTCCGCGCCGTGCGCTGGCTCCCGCGTCGCGCCGGGCGTCGGGTCGCCGTGCCCGCGGCTGCCTGACCGGCCTGCGCGTCCCGCGGTTTCGCGGACGGGGGCCCGACCGTCGGAGAGGATCGGCGAGTGTCCGCCGTCGTGATGATCGCCGTCCAACGCCTGCGCGAGCGTAGGATCGAGCTGGACGACGGTCTGACGGACGCCGAGATCGATGCGGTGCAGCACCGCCTCGGCTTCGTCTTCGGCCCGGAGCACCGTGACCTCCTGCAGGAGGCGTTACCCGTCGGGGACGGCTGGCCCGACTGGAGACGAGACGACGACACCGACCTGCGCAGACGGCTCGACTGGCCCGTGGAGGGGATCGTGGGGCACGTGCGCGCAGGTCACTTCTGGCCCGATTCTTGGGGGTCACGCCCCGTCGAGGTCGCGCAGGCCGAGCGTGTGGCGCGAGGTCGGCTGGCACTGCTGCCGTCGCTCGTGCCCGTCTACGGCCACCGCTACCTCGTCGCAGATGCCGCCTACGTGCCCAGCCCGGTTTTCTCCGTCTACGGGTCGGACGTCATCGTCTTCGGTGACGACCTTCTCGACTACGTCGCCCGTGAGCACCATGTGCCGCCCCGGCACGAGTCGCCCCACCGGACCCATGTCCCGTTCTGGTCCGACCTCGCGATGGGAGCCGACGACGACGAGCTGTGACGGGCCTCGTGCCGGGCTCAGCCGCGCAGGCGCGCGGACGCAGCCCTTCTGCTTCTCGTACTCCGTGACGTCGACTGCGACGACCCGCAGCCTGCGTCCTCGTCGAGCGCACGGGTCCGCGGCGCGGCGGACGACATCAGCACCGTCGATTCGTCGACCAGCTCGGACGTGCCGGCTTCGCCGCGCCCCGACCCCACCGACGGCCGCGCCAAGCGGTTCCGCCCCCACCGAGCGCGCCCGCAGGGTCGCCGACGCAGTTAGATGCTGAGGTCGTCCGCGGGCTGGCGGAGCAGGAGGTGCAACCGGGGGCCTCGCGGATGCGGTAGCTCGAGGAGACGAGGCGGGTCCTGCGGGAGATGACCGATGCCTGGGCGCGAGGGGTCGTGTCGTTCGCGGTGGAAAGACTCACGCAGGCCCGCACTGTTGCCAGAAAGGGATCGTCCACTGGTCGCCACGGCCCGTTGGGTCATGGCCGGGGGCATGTCCGCACGCCGATGCAGACTGTCCGGCATGGCGAGATTTGAGGACCAAGACCTGACGGACGCTGAGTTCCGCGAGTGCGACATGACTCGGGCCCGCCTGATCGGCGTGGTGATGCAGGACGCCGTCATCGACGGGTTGGTCAGCAACCTGGTGGTCAACGGTGTCGAAGTGACGTCGTACGTCGAGGCCGAGCTGGACCGGCGGCATCCGGTGCGGCCGCTGATGCGATCGAGCGACCCGGCTGACCTGCGGGAAGCCGAGCGCCAGCTGCGGGCCAGCTGGGCAGGAACGATCGCGCGCCTCCGCGGCACGGCTCAGGGGTTGGAGCACCAGCGCGTCGGCGGCGAGTGGTCGGCGGTCGAGACCCTGCGCCACCTGGTCTTCGTGCACGACTCGTGGTTCCGTCGCTGCTGCCTGGGATCACCCCAGCCGTTCACCGCAATCGGGTTGGCGTCGGACTTCGTGCCTGACCAGGAAGCGCAGGGTTTGGATCGAGCGGCGGCACCTGACCTCGATCAGGTGCTCACGGTCCGCAATGAGCAGGCCGACGAGCTGGAGCGTTGGTTGGCGAGCGTGACGGCCGACGAGCTGTCGTCGGTCGCGCCGGTGCCTGCCGGACCGGGCTGGCCGCCGTACGCAGCGGGGAAGACCGTGCTCGAGTGTCTGCGCGTGGTCCTCAACGAGGAGTGGGAGCATCACAGGTTCTGCGTGCGCGACCTCGACCTGCTGGAGGGGTGACTGCGCACCCTCGGTTGCCCGAGCGTCAGCACGGGAACCGCCCCGCGGGCACGTCGAGATGGATGCACCGCTCGAACTGTAGGAGCGCTGTCGAGCGGCTCGGCGCCGGTCGCTCAGGTGGCGCGCAGTGCAGCGACACTCGTCACGAGACGACGCAGCGGCGTATCGCGCTGCACGCTGATGCGGCCACCATCCTGCGTCAGACCGAAGTGGGACAACAGGTCCTGGCGCCCCTCTCGCTCGGCCATCAGCAAGATCGCGTCCCGGTCGTAGGAGTCAGCGAGTTCGGCGGCAAGGACCAGGTCGTAGGCCGCGACAGCATCGTTGATGGACTGCACGTAGCTGGCGTAGAGGGTGTTGAGCTCGTCGATAAGTCGGGTCTGGTCGGTCATGGACAACCCCTTGGAGTCGCGATGTGGCCTAACGGTGACCCCAGTCTCGGACGGCAACGGGATCGATCAAATAGGCGGCGTCATGATCTTGGGCACGCCGCCACCCGGCAACCCCAGAGGGCGCGACGATCGAGATCCCGGACGGTCATCCGCGACGGCGTCGCGCAGCCTGCGACATCCGCGCCTCGCGTGGGCTCAGCAGTACGCGTGGGCGTTGCGCGCCGCGTGCCGACGGAAAGACACGCTGCCGTGTCCCCAAGCCAAGCCACTGGCGGCGACGCTACATCGACGCGCTGGCAGCGCCCCTGTCTTCGATACGGGACTGGCGGATGACGAAGGCCGCCCCGGAGCCAGCCATGCCCAGACCGATCAACACGATCGGGAGCACTCGAGCATCTGACAGCGGCGACTGGCACGACGGCCACGGACCGGCCGGCCGGTCGGCGAACTGGTACGCCGATGGCGGTTCCTTCACGAAGGCCGTTCCGCACTTGACCCCTTGAATGTCGTAGACGGACCGGAAAAGCCCGAGACCAAGCCCAAGTGCCACCAGGGCGCCGCTGAGGATCAGACAGACCTTTTGTAAGTCCCGCACCGGGTGAAGGTAGAGCAACGAATCACCCAGGTCGGTCGAACGCCGATGTTTTTGCGCACGGAGGCCTTCAAGGGTGCGGCTGAGAGCGGTCGCGTTGGGCATGGAGATGGCGCCGCCGAACCATGATGACTGCGTGGCGACGCCCGATTGGCCTGAGGCCACCGGCTCGCCAGCCGCCATCACCACAAGCTACGTCGGCCCGGTTTCGTTGGAGGCGCTCCCCCAACTCGCGGCGATAAGACGCACGTCGCGTGGTCGAGCTGGATGTCGAACGCTTGCGAGACCGGGGGTCTGTGGGCACTCTGAGGTGAGGTGGACAAGCACCGCGTACCTGTCGGAGGGGCATGCGCGCAGTTGGCTCTTACGTCGCACTGGTGGCGATCGTCGCCCTTTTCGCCGGGTGCAGCGAGGAAACCCGCCAGCGCAGTGAGTCACGCTCCCCGGGCCAGCCCAGTGGGAGATCTGCCCCCGAGAGCACGGACAGCAAGAGTGCCGACGAGAGTCCATCGGCTGCTCCGGTGACTCCGGCTACAAAGGGACCGATCTCGCCGAAGCGACAAGAGAAGCTCGTGGAGTTCCTCGACCGCGTCCAGTTCCTCGACCGCGTCGGCCCAGACCTGGAGCTTCGCGAGATCGAGTACACCTCCCGGACCGACGCCGTGGCGATGTTCCTCGAACCACGCGAGGGGAACGAAGGCACGGTCATCGCTACCACCGACGACAACTGGGCTCACGCCACTCGGCTCTACATCAGCGACGCTCTCGCTTACTCGGTGTCATACAGCCCACTCGGCGGTGGGGCGGTGGCCGTCAGGGCCCAGCAACAGGACCCCTTCATCAACTACCCGGCGTTCGTCTTCTACGCGAACGGAAAGACGAAACCTCTGCGAGTCCTCGAGCCGCAAGCACGTAGAGGCGGGGACGTGCTCCTCGACCTCGACCGCTTTGGCAGCATCATTTACGGTCTCGGCGACGTCCAGACACGGCAGTTGTGGGCTGCCGATGTCGATGCCGCGGAAATCTATCCGGTCGAGGGCACCCGGTTCGGTGAGGTGTGGCAGCACGTAGCGGGTCGCCGCGGAGCGATCGTGAGCGTCCAGGGCTTCAAGCGTCGCGGTCAGCAGTGGCGCTTCGAGACCAGTAGCGACCGCGGACGCACATGGACCACTACCGAAGCCGACCTGCCGGGAGGCAGGTCCACCGGCGGCCCAGGATTCGGGTACGGCCAAGCGGGGGTCGCCGTGGGGCCCGGACACCTGCAGGCGACGGTGTCGACGCAGTGGTTGCAAGACCTGCCGTCGTACGTGAACGAGTTGTGGCAGACCGATGACGAGCAACGATTCCACCAAGTCCCGCTGCCCTGGGACCGACCCTACTTCGGCGGCATCGCGTACGCCGACGATGGAGCTCTGCTCTTCGGCCGACTCTTCGTTTCCGACATCCCGTGCACCAAACCGATCTGCGGGCCGCCCGGCGAAATCTGGCGCTACGCCCCGGGGAGCCGCGTGCCCGAGCCCCTCGCCGGCGCCCCTAGCCTGCTCGGTCCGTTTTGGTCCGGGGGGATCGACACTTCTGGCGGCGTCATCATCGCCAGGACCGGAGTGCGAACGATCTCCGTCTCCTCCGACGGATATCACTGGACGCCGGTCACACCCGGGTAGGTCGGCCGCGAGCGCTTTATGCAAACCGGGCTACTGCGGAGGCGAATGGTCGAGGTCGTGCCGAAAAGCCAGCCCCCGTCATCATGCCGAGACGCCACGCTCATGGGCTGATCTGGATGTCGACAGCATCCCCGACAGGCGGAATGACGCGTTCAGTCGGGCGCCGAACCGTCGAGCTCCGCGCCCAGTTCGTCGCCATCACCGCGCTGGTCGCCGACCCCGAACACCTGAGCCCGACCCGACCCGACCCGAGCAGGCTAGTCGAGACCAGCGAGTGGGTCCTCGGCGTACGGCGCGATCGTGGCTGGCAATGACCGGTTCGCAGCTCGGCGGGCCAAGCCTCGCGTGGGCACACCCCAGCTCGCAACAGCACACCGACGCAGTCTCCCGAGGCGCCCAGAACAGCATTAGCGTGCCGACCATGAAGCCTTTCAGCGGTTTCTCGATGCTGACCGTTGTCGCGGTCCTGATAACGGGTTGCGGCGAGCCGGACCGAAAGGCGGAGCCAACAGGTCACGCGGAGACCGCCCCACCAGTCTCCGCCGCGACACCTTCGAAAGTGGTGTCGGCGACGACGTCCGAGTGCAAGGACAAGAGGGGCGACGGCGGTCCGATGGATCTCGTATCGGCAAGCATCCGCATGAGCGACAGCGTGCTGGTTACCGCCGAGCTTGCTGCGCCCCTTCCACGCAACGACACCGTGAGCGTCGGCGTGCTGGCTCAGAGCCGGGACTACGACGTTTCGCTGTTGGTTGGGACGTGGGTGAACGGGCGCGCAACCGAGCACTACGTCAACAAGGTGCCCCCCGACAGTCGAGACGATCTTCCACTATCAGGAATTCATGACAACGGCAGGAGGGTGACCATGAGGTTCCCTATCTCTGCGGTGGACGACCTAGGAGACAGTTGGCGGTGGGGCGCCTGGACAAACGCGCTGAGTGAATTCACGGATGCAACGGGTGGGGACGTGGACGCATGCCCAGGGCCTCCAGCCGGAATGGGAACCCAACGATTTGATCCGACGGACCGCAAGGACTGACCGCAGTCCCGGATTCTTGGAACCACTGCGTCGCGCGGTCCTCCGGCCGCGTGTGCGCCCGGCGGGCAAGTCGCACGTCTCCGGGTCCACCGGGCGGGCCGGGCCTGCGGGGCTGGCGCACTGACTCGCGGCGCAATGTCGCGCCCCGGACGGTGCGCGGCGGTGTGACGCACTCACGCTCGAGAAGGAACGCCCCATGATGTGGCGAGTCATTGATTAACGCAGCGCTGAGTAGCCGGTTCGCTTACGGTGCCCCCATGTTCTTGGGACTCAAAGCTGGTCTTGCAGCTGCCTTCGCCGTCTTCGCGTCACTCGCGGTGGCGCCGACGGCGCAAGCGCATCACCAGCCCTACTACGGCATGAGCGCAATGACTGTCGCGGAGCACCTCGAATGTCGAAACTTCACTGGACACGGGTCTGGCCAGTTCAACATCGGTTCCGGCGTCTGCTGGCTCAAGGGGCGGCGCGTCAACATCATCACGTTCAGAGGTCCCGGGCAGCAGGCTGAATGGAATGGCGCCGCCACGTTGGGCTTCGGTCCACGATTTCACTGGGCTGTCGGGCGGGGGGCCAACATCGTCGCTCGGAATGGAAATCTCGACGCTGCGCGCGTTGGCGCGGTTGCGCTTCCTGGTCGCGTGCGACACGGCTGACGGGTCAGTGCTCCCGCCCCTGTCGTACTGCCCACGCGGCGCTGCGCAGCACCCTCACCAAGCGAGCCGAACAACCTCGCGACAAGACCTCCCGGTGGAGCGACGGCCTCTCCACAAGTCCGTCTCCGAGGCCGACCTGACTGTCGGTGCCTGCTGGAAGAGTGCCTGCATGACAGCGATCGCACACTTCGACGACAACGAGGTGGTGGCGTTCGCGCGGTGGCTGGAGGCCGACCTCGCGGCGGTGACGGAGCGGCCGCTGTGGTCGATGTCGACCCAGGAGGCCGAAGAGGCGTTGCTGTCGCTGACCCGGGTCCGGGGCCAGCTCGACGCGCTGTTGATGCGCGTCCTGCGGCAGGCGGAGGCGGTGGGCGCCGGGATGGACACCGGGGCCACGTCGACGACCAACTGGTGGTCGCACGCGACCCGCACCACCCGGGCCGAGGCGCACAGGACGGCACGGCTGGCGAAGACGCTGGAGGACCACGACGACCTCGCCCACGCGTTGGCGTCGGGCGACCTGCGCACCGACCAGGCGCGGGTGATCGCCGCTGCGGTGGACGACCTGCCCGACGCGGTCGAGGACTGGCTGCCGGCTGCTGCGACGCGGTTCCTGCTGGAAAAGGCACGCGAGCACGACGCCAAGGACCTCCGCACGTTGGGTCGCCGGGTGCTGGAGGCGGTAGATCCTGAGGCTGCGGATGCCGACGAGGCGCGACGCCTCGAGGCCGAGGAGGCCGATGCTGTGGCGAGAGCCTCGTTCTCCATGGTCGACGACGGTCACGGCACGTGCCACGGTCGCTTCACCATCCCCTCACTCCACGGGGCGATGCTGGCGAAGGACCTCAAGGCTCGCGTCGCACGCGAGTGCCGGAACGGCCGTGTCGACGTTGGGGAGGGCGAGGAGCGGCCGTCGACACTGACCCGGCACCGGATGGGCCGGGCGTTCATGGACTACATCGAGACCCGACCGGCGGCGTCCGCGCCTCGGGCAGGCGGAGTGGCGGCGACGGTCGTGGTGACCATGCAGCTCGAGACCTTGCTCGGTGGCGCGAAGGCCGCGTCCCTCGACACCGGCAGCCGCATCAGTGCCGGCGAGGCGAGACGGATCGCCTGCCGCGCCGGCATCATCCCGGTCGTGCTCGGTGGGCCGAGCGTGCCGCTCGACGTTGGCCGCAAGCGGCGCTTCCACACCGAGGTGCAACGGATCGCGATGGGCATCCGCGACGGAGGCTGCACGGCCGCAGGTTGCGACGCACCGCCTGCGATGACCGAGGCCCACCACGACGAGGTGCCGTGGGGCAAGGGAGGTGGGACCAGCGTGGAGAAGGGTCGGCTGCTCTGCCCGCCCCACCACCGGCGCATCCACGACCCGGCGTTCCAGCACATGCTCGACAAGCACGGCAAGGTCCGCTTCACCCGGCGGACGTGAGGGTCACACGCGCGGCGCGTCGACGTACGCCCCATCGCCGTCGGCGACCGGGGCCTTCCGGCTCTTCCTGCGCCACCTGCGCAGCGGGACAGTGGAGTCATGACCGAGCAGCAGCCCTATGAGGTGGTGCGGGACTACCCCGACTTCCAGCTGCGGCGCTATCCCGACCACGTGGTCGCCGAGACGCAGGTGACCGCCTCGTTCGAGGGCGCCGGCAACACGTCCTTCCGGCGGCTCGTCGGCTACATCGGCGGGCGCAACACCGAGTCGCGCAAGGTGGCGATGACAGCTCCGGTCGTCCAGGAGTCCGAGGGCGACACGGCAGGCCGCTTCATCGTCGGCTTCGTGATGCCCGCCGGCCTCGACCTCGACAGCGCTCCGGACCCGACGGACCCGGACGTGCGGCTGCGGGAGGTGCCGGCACAGACAGCCGCGGCGTTGAGGTTCTCGGGGCGGTGGACCCGCGAACGGTACGACGCGCACGCCCGCCGCCTCCTCGCGGCCCTGGAGGAGGCGGGTTTCGAGGTCGTGGGACCGCCGCGGTTCGCCCGGTTCGACCCACCGTGGACGCCGTGGTTCCTGCGGCGCAACGAGGTCGTCGTACCGGTGGCGGATCCGGGTTGAGCCGAGTGCAGCGCAATGCCTGTGCACGTCGCCCGTCCGGCGGGCTAGCCTCGAGGCCTCGCCTCACCCCTGGGGCGGACGGGCTCCGCAGGCTCGACCTGCGCGGCGACCGTGATCCGTGAACAGTGGTCCGACCACATCGGCAGGGGTTGCCCGGCGGCCGGGTCTCCGGACCCGGCCCGTCGGTGCCCTCAGCCCCGGCCGTGTGCCTCGCGGAGCGCGGCGAGGTCGGCTCGGTCCTTCGCGCCGCCCTCGTCGTCCGGGCGGGCCGAGGCCTTGCCCTCGATGAGCATCTCCAACGCCACGACGCGGACCCCGAGGTGCCCGAGCGGTCGACGGACGTGGGCGAGCGGGCCGTCCGACAGCACGACGGGCTGCCCCGGCACCGGTACGACGACCCGGCCCGCGCCGTCGGTCTCGACGAACGTGAGCTGGAGGTCGTCCCCGTCCCCGGCGTAGGTGGTCCCGAGGAGGTCGTCGTCGTGCGGCGTGTGGACCCAGCCGGCCGCGGTGAGCGCGTCGTGCACCCTCGCCTCGTCGACGCGCCGGACCAGGACGTCGATGTCGTCGTGGGGTCGGGTCAGGCGGCCGACCCACAGGTCGACGGCCCACCCGCCGAAGAACCAGTGGTCGAGCCCCGCTGACTCGAGCGCGTCGGCTGCGCTCGCCAGCGCGGCGGTGCGCGGCGTCAGCTCCAGCGACGGATCGTCCATCGGGTGCCCCGTCTCGTCGGTCCTCCGCCCAGCGTCCTCGGGCGGCACGCCCGGTGGCAAGCCGTGCGCGCAGCGGTCCGGACCGGCTCAGCCGCGCAGGCGCACGGACAGGCAGGTGACGCAGCCCTCGAGCTTCTCGTACTCCGTGACGTCGACGGCGACGACCCGCAGCCCGCGCTCCTCGTAGAGCGCGCGGGTCCGGGGCGCGGCGGACGACATCAGCACCGTCGAGTCGTCGAGCAGCACGACGTGCGACCCGGGCTCCTCCGGGACGGGCAGGTACGACGACCACACCGCGGGGTCGTCGACGACCTCGTCCCAGCCCACGACGGTGCCGTCGGGCAGGGCGGTGACCGCCGACTTGAGGTGCAGCGCCTTCGTCAGCGGGACCGCCACGACGGAGGCACCGAGGGGCGCGAGGTGCGCGGCGAGCTGGTCGATGCCGGCCCGGTTGGTGCGGCCGCCGAGGCCGACCCACACGGTGCCGTCGTGCTTGAGGACGTCGCCGCCGTCGAGCGTGCCGGGTGCCTCGATGCGGGCGATGCGGTAGCCGAGGTCGCGCAGCACCTGCTCGGTGCCGGCGACCTCGGGCTTGCGCTCGTCGGCGCCGGGACGCGTGAGGACGGCCAGGTCGTCGTACATCACCACGGTGTCCTCGACGAAGACCGAGTCGGGGCAGTCCGGGGCCGGCGGGACCTCGATGGTCTCCCAGCCCTCGGCCTGCAGCGCGGCGACGTACGCCTCCCACTGGCGCTCCGCGAGCGCGAGGTCGACCGGGACGCGGTCGATGTGGGTCAGCAGGCCCTCGGCGAGGCGGGGGCTGGGGCGGCGGACGAGGGCGCGACGGTTCACCTGCCGATCCTCCCAGCCCGGCGTCCCACCCCGGTCATCAGTCGTGGGGATCCCGCAGCCGAGCCACGACCTCGCGACGCAGGACCTTGCCCATCGGGTTGGTCGGCAGGTCGTCGACGAACACCACCCGGCGCGGCACCTTGTAGGGCGTGAGGCCCTGCCGCGTGTGCGCGCGCAGCTCGTCGGGCTGCACCGGCACGCCCTCCACGAGCACGACCGCCGCGACGACCTCCTCGCCGCCGTCCTCGTGCGGCAGGCCGACGACCGCCACGTCCACCACGCCGGCATGCGTGCGGAGCACGGCCTCCACCTCGGAGGGGTAGACGTTGAACCCGCCGGTGATGATGACTTCCTTGATGCGGTCCACGATCGTCAGGAACCCATCGGGCGACATGGTCACCACGTCCCCGGTGCGGAACCACCCGTCGTGGAACGCGGCCGCTGTCTCCTGCGGCAGTCCGCGGTAGCCCGCGAAGACCTGCGGACCCCGGACCAGCAGCTCGCCCCGCTCTCCCTGGGGGACCTCGCGGTCGAGGTCGTCCGGGTCCGCGACCCGGATCTGCACGTCCGGGAAGGGCACCCCGATCGCACCGGGCCGACGCGCGCCGGTCATCGGGTTGCCGACGATCACCGGTGACGTCTCGGTGAGTCCGTAGCCCTCCACGAGCAGCCCGGCCGTGGCGGCCTCCCAGCGCTCGACGAGCGGGGCGGGCAGGGGCATCGCCCCCGAGAGGGCGTAGCGGATGCCCCTGATCGAGACGCCGCGGCGCTCCGCCTCGTCGACGATGCGCTGGTAGAGCGGCGGCACGGCCGGCACGAAGCTCGGCACCTCCCGTGCGACGGCGTCCATGATGAGGCCGATCTCGGGCTTGGGCAGCAGCACGAGCTTGGCCGCCAGGGCCACGCCGAGCAGCACGCTCACCGTCACGCCGTAGGCGTGGAACAGTGGCAGCGCCACCAGGAAGGACTCCTGACCCTCCTTCAGCCCCGGCACCCATGCGCGACCCTGCATCACGTTGGCGACGAGGTTGCGGTGCAGCAGCGGCACGCCCTTCGGCACGCCGGTCGTGCCGGAGGTGTAGAGCAGCAGCGCGACGTCGTCGCGGTCCGGACGCGGGTGCGACTCGTCCAGCGGCGCGGCTGCGGCGAGCTCGTCCCACTGCATCGCCCGGGGTGCCGGCGAGGTCAGCTGCTCGCGCGCGGCGCGCGCCTTCGGGATCGGCAGGCGCAAGGCGAGGCGCTTCGTCCAGGGGAGGCGGGTGGTCAGGTCGACCGCGACCACGTGCTCGAGCGCCGAGTCGGCGACGAGAGCCTCGACGACCGGCACCACCTTGTCCCACACGATCGCGACGCGGGCGCCGTGGTCGACGAACGGTCGCCGCAGCTCGGAGGCCGTGTAGAGCGGGTTGTGCTCGACGACGGTGGCGCCGAGCCGCAGTACCGCGAAGAAGGCGATGACGTTCTGCGGGCAGTTGGGCATCACGAGGGCGACGTTGTCGCCGGGACGTACGCCGAGGGCGTGCAGGCCGCCCGCGACGCGGCGTACCTCCTCGTCGACCTCGGCGTAGGTCGAGACGCGTCCCAGGAAGTCCACCGCGGGCCGGTCGGGGTGGTGGCGTGCTGCGTCGTCCCACAGGTCGAGCACCGTGGTGTCGCCGTAGTCGAGGTGCAGGGGCACGCCCGGCGCGTAGGAGTCTGCCCACGGGGGCTGCTGAGCGGGCACGGTCTTCCTCACGTCCTCCTCGCGGCAGGGACCCGCGACCCTCCCAACGTATCGCTCGCGACGGGCCCGGTGTCGCCCGGGCCGCAGGAGCAGTTCGGTCCCCCGACGGGGGACCAACGCCCCTGCCGCAGGCGAGGACGTCGGAGCAGGCTCGGCTCATCAGCAGAACGAGCGGAGGACACCGTGATCACCAGCAGCAGACGCAGCATGCACCCCACCGACGTGGTCGTTCGGGTCATGGTGTGGCCGGTGGCGACCGTGCCCGGCGAGGCCTCCCTGCTCGAGGTCGCGGAGTCGTTGGCGGCCGACGGCGTGGGCGCCCTCGGCGTGGTCGAGAGCGGTCAGCTCGTCGGTGTCGTGTCCGAGCGCGACGTCGTGCACCACCTGGCGCAGGGCGCGAACCCCGACCACGTGACGGCGGCCGACGTGATGGCCACCGACCTCGTCACCGCCCACCCGGACGACCGGATCCTCGACACCGCCCGGCGGATGGTGGAGGCGCAGGTCCGGCACCTGCCCGTCATCGACGACGGGGACGTCGCGGGCTTCGTCTCCATGCGCGACCTCTTCGAGGTGCTCGTCGACGTCGCCGCCCACGAGGAGGACGTGGTCGTGGTCCCCAGCGGGACGCGGGTCGTGGTGCGCCAGGAGTGAGACGCCTGCTCAGAGCGCCGCGACGACCTCGGTGCCCTGCTTGATCGCGCGCTTGGCGTCGAGCTCGGCGGCCACGTCGGCACCGCCGATGAGGTGCGCGTCGCGACCGATGCCGTCGTAGAGGTCGCGCACGGAGTCCTGGCCGGCGCACACCACGATGGTGTCGGCCTCGATCACCCGGGAGACCCCGTCGACGGTGACGTGCAGGCCCTCGTCGTCGATGCGGTCGTACGTCGCCCCGCTGACCTGGGTCACCCGCGACTGCTTCAGCACCGCGCGATGGGCCCAGCCGGACGTCTTGCCGAGCCCGATGCCGATGGGCGTGGTCTTGCGCTGCACGAGCGTCACCTCGCGCGCGGGCGTCCGCGGCTTGGCCTCCGTCAGGCCGCCGGGGCTGAGCGCGGGGTCGCCGACGCCCCAGTGGGCCATCCAGTCGTCGAGGTCCTCCTCCTCGTGGGTGAGGAAGACACTGACGTCGACGCCGATGCCGCCGGCGCCGATCACCGCGACCCTCCTGCCCGGCACGACCGCACCGCTCAGCACGTCGGCGTACGACGCCACGCTCGGGTGGTCGATGCCGGGGATCTCCGGGATGCGAGGCTCCACGCCGGTCGCGACGACCACGTGGTCGAAGCCGGCGAGGTCGGCGGCGGTGGCGGCGGTCGAGAGGCGTACGTCGACGCTGAGGACCTCGAGCCGGCGGGTGAAGTAGCGCAGGGTGTCGGCGAAGTCCTCCTTGCCGGGGACCGCCATCGCGAGGCGGAACTGGCCGCCGAGCTCGGGCGCCTTCTCGAAGAGCGTCACCGCGAAGCCGCGCTCGGCAGCGGACGTGGCGGCGGCGAGACCCGCCGGGCCGGCGCCGACCACCGCGACGGTCTGCTTCCGGAGCGTCGGCATGAGCACGAGCTCGGTCTCGTGGCAGGCGCGCGGGTTGACCAGGCACGAGGCGCGCTCGTTGCTGAAGACGTGGTCGAGGCAGGCCTGGTTGCAGGCGATGCAGGTGTTGATCTCGTCGGCGCGCTCGTCCATCGCCTTGGCGACGAAGGCGGGGTCGGCGAGCAGCGGTCGCGCCATCGAGACGAGGTCGGCCTCGCCGGCGGCCAGGATCTCCTCGGCGAGCTCCGGGGTGTTGATCCGGTTCGACGCGCAGACCGGGACGTCGACGACCTGCTTGAGGCGCGCGGTGTGCGAGCGCCAGGCGCCGCGCGGGACCTGCGTGATGATCGTCGGCACCCGCGCCTCGTGCCAGCCGATGCCGGTGTTGAAGACGGTGACGCCGGCGGCCTGCAGGTGCAGGGCCAGCTCGGCGGTCTCCTCCCAGGTCTGCCCGCCCTCGACGAGGTCGAGCAGGGAGATCCGGTAGACGATGGGGAAGTCCGGGCCGACCAGCTCCCGCGACCGGCGTACGACCTCGACGGCGAAGTGCATGCGACGCGCGGGCGAGCCGCCCCACTGGTCGTCGCGGTCGTTGGTGCGCGCGGCGAGGAACTGGTTGATGAGGTAGCCCTCGGAGCCCATGATCTCGACCGCGTCGTAGCCGGCCTTGCGGGCGAGCGCGACGCTCTTGGCGAAGGCGGTCGCGGTGTGGTCGACGTCCTTGCTCGACATGGCGCTCGGCTTGAAGGGCGTGATCGGCGACTTCTTGTCCGACGCGCTCTGCGACAGCGGGTGGTAGCCGTAGCGCCCGGCGTGCAGCACCTGCAGGGCGATCGAGCCGCCGGCGTCGTGCACCGCGCCGGTCACCCGCTCGTGCCGCATGGCGTGGAGGCGGTTGGTCATCTCGGACGCGAACGGCTTGAGCCAGCCGCGCTTGGTCGGCGCGTAGCCGCCGGTGATGATCAGGCCGACGCCGCCGCGCGCCCGCTCCTCGAAGAACGCCGCGAGCTTGTCGATGTCCCACGGGTGGTCCTCGAGCCCGGTGTGCATCGAGCCCATGACGATGCGGTTGCGCAGCGTCAGCGCGTCCGGACCGGCGCCGAGGGTGATCGGCTCGAGCAGGTGGGGGTAGCGGGGGTGCGTCATCTCAGTCCTTCGCGTGGGCGTGCAGGTAGTCGGTGATCCAGTCGATCCAGAACCGCTCGAGCCGGATGCCGCCGCGCAGCACCAGCCACTGGTCGAGGCCGGCGCCGTCGAGGCCGTCGGGGTCGGGGAACTGCTCGCGCTCGAGCTGTTCGTAGTGCGCCAGCCGGGCGGCGTGGTCGGCCCGGGCGTCGAGGAGGTGGGCGGTCAGCGCGGCGCGGTCGCCGTACGACGCCCCGCGGAGCTTGACGGCCAGCTCGCTGCGGAAGGTCTCCATCGGCATCGGGGCGGCGAGCCACTCGGCGAGCACGCGACGGCCCTCGGCGGACGGCGTGTGGACCCGCTTGTCGGGCCGGCCGTCCTGCTCGACGACCTCGACGTCCACCCAGCCGTCGGCCTCCATCCGCCCCAGCACGCGGTAGATCTGCTGGTGGGTGGCGTGCCAGAAGAAGCCCAGGGACTTCTCGAACCGTCGGGTCAGCTCGAGCCCGCTCGCCGGGCGCTCGCTCAGCGCGACGAGGAGGGCGTGCTCGAGGGCCATGACGACCATGGTGCCGGACCTATGCAACGAGTTGCAAGCGTGACGGTCACCACGCGGGAGCAGTGACTGGGAGGGGAAGTCCGACACCTGGCGGGGGTTGTGACCCCCTCGAAGTGGCGGACTCCCCGCTCGGGCGGGGACTCCACCACAGGGGCACTGACCGTCGCGACCCTGACAGCGCCGGTGTCATGATCGGCGCATGACGTACGAGCTGGGGCAGGGGAGCGGGCCGCTGCGGGGCGTGCGGGTGGTCGAGGTGGCCGGGATCGGACCCGGGCCGCACGCGTGCATGCTGCTGGCCGACCTCGGCGCCGACGTGCTGCGCATCGACCGGCCGGGCGGCGGGATGTTCGGCATGGGGGCCGAGGACGTGCTCAACCGCGGGCGGCCGAGCGTCGCGCTGGACCTCAAGCGGCCGGAGGCGATCGCCACCGTGCTCGACCTCGTCGAGCGGGCCGACGTGCTGGTCGAGGGGATGCGCCCGGGTGCGATGGAACGGCTCGGCCTGGGGCCCGACGCCTGCCACGCCCGCAACGAGCGGCTGGTCATCGGGCGGATGACCGGGTGGGGACAGGACGGGCCGTGGAGCCAGGCGGCCGGCCACGACCTGAACTACATCGCGATCACCGGCGCCCTCCACGGCCTCGGCCAGGACCGCGACCGGCCGCACTTCCCGAGCAACCTCCTCGGCGACTTCGGCGGCGGCTCGACCTACCTCGTCATCGGCATCCTCGCCGCGCTCCTCGAGGCGCGCGCGAGCGGTCGCGGGCAGGTCGTCGACGCCGCGATCGTCGACGGCACGGCGCACCTCAACGCGATGGCGTCCACCTTCGCCGCGCTCGGCCTCGACACCGGCATCCGTCGCTCGGGGCTGCTCGACGGCGGCACCCCCTGGTACGACGTCTACGAGACCGCCGACGGCCGGCACATGAGCGTCGGCGCGCTCGAGCCGCAGTTCTGGGCCGCGCTCGTCGAGCGCATCGGCGTCGACCTGCCCGACCGCGACGACCCCGTCAACCACGCGACGATCCGCGGGGCCCTGATCCGCCGCTTCAAGGAGCGGACGCAGGCCGAGTGGGCCGAGGTCTTCGACGGCACGGACGCCTGCGTCGCGCCCGTCGTACCCCTCGCCGACGCGCCGGCCCACCCGCACCTCGCCGCCCGCGGCACCTTCGTCAAGCACGACGGGACCCTCCAGCCGGCCCCGGCGCCGCGCTTCTCGCGGACCGCGTCGACGATCCGCAGCGCACCCGCGCGGCCGGGGCAGCACACCCGCGAGGCGCTCACCGCCTGGGGCATCGAGGACGTCGACGGACTGGTCGCCGGCGGGGCTGCGGTGCAGGCGTGAGGCCGTGAAGCCCTTCCTGTTCCTCGGCACCCGAGCGGAGGACGACGTCGCCCAGCAGGAGTACGACGCCGTGCTCGCCGGCTGCGGCCTGCGGCCCGAGGAGCTGGTGCGCCACCGCCTCGAGGCCGACCCGCTCGGGCAGGTCGACCTCGACGACTGGTCCGGGATCATCCTGGGCGGCGGTCCCTACAACATGTCGGATGCCGAAGACGCGAAGTCGCCGGCGCAGCGACGGGCCGAGGCCGAGCTCCGGGAGCTGGCGGTGCGGGTGGTCGCCGCGGACTTCCCCTTCCTGGGCGCCTGCTACGGCATCGGGGTGCTCGGCACGCTGCGCGGGGGAGTCGTCGACCGGACCTACGGCGAGCCCATCGGCGCGCTGCCCGTCCGGCTCACCGACGCGGGCCGCGACGACCCGCTCTTCGGCGTGCTGCCGCCCGAGTTCACGGCCTACCTCGGTCACAAGGAGGCGGTTGCGCGGCTGCCCGACGGCGCGGTGCTGCTCGCCTCCACGGACACCTGCCCCGTCCACGCGTTCCGCATCGGCCGCAACGTCCACGCCACCCAGTTCCACCCGGAGCTCGACGCTGTGGCCATCTGCGACCGCATCGACGCCTACAGCGCCCACGGCTACTACCAGCCGCACGAGCAGGAGGGCCTCAAGGCCGCCGCCCGCGAGGCGATGGTCACCGAGCCGGTGCGGCTGCTGGCGCGGTTCGTCGAGCTGCACGCGCGGGGGTGAGACGTGCAACTCGCAGTGACACCCGAGGTGCCGGCCGACCTAGGCTGGACGACGTGACGACTGTCGAGCACGTGGACGTGCTGATCATCGGCGCCGGCCTGTCGGGCATCGGCGCGGCCGCCCACCTCGCCAAGGACCTGCCGGGGACGTCGTACGCCGTGCTGGAGCGGCGCGAGGCCAGCGGCGGCACGTGGGACCTGTTCCGCTACCCGGGCGTGCGCTCGGACTCCGACATGCACACCCTCGGCTACCGGTTCCGGCCGTGGCGCGGTGACACGGCGCTGGCCGACGGCGCCTCGATCCTCGACTACCTGCGCGACACGGCCCGTGAGTACGACGTCGACCGCCACATCCGCTACGGCCACCGCGTCGTCGCGGCCGACTGGGGCTCCACGACCGCCCGGTGGACGGTGACCGCGGAGGTCGGTAGGGAGGCGCGGACCATGACCGCCGACTTCCTGTGGGCCTGCAGCGGCTACTACGACTACGACGCCGGCTACACGCCCCACTTCGAGGGCCAGGAGCGCTTCCGCGGCCAGGTCGTCCACCCGCAGCACTGGCCCGACGACCTCGACCACACCGGCCAGCGCGTCGTCGTCATCGGCTCGGGCGCGACCGCCGTCACCCTCGTGCCCGCGCTCGCCCTGGGCGGGGCCGCGCACGTCACGATGCTGCAGCGCTCGCCGACGTACGTCCTCTCGGTGCCGGCCAGGGATGCGGTGAAGAGCCGGCTGACGCGGCTCGTCGGTGAGGACCGGTCGTTCGTCGCCACGCGGTGGAAGAACATCGCGCTGCAGGCCGCGCTCTACCGCGTCAGCCGCCGGCGGCCCGACCTCGTGCGCCGGTTCGTCCGCAGGACCAACGTCGCCCAGCTCCCGCCCGGCTACGCCGTCGACACCCACTTCAACCCGACCTACGACCCGTGGGACCAGCGGATGTGCCTGGTGCCGGACGGTGACCTGTTCCGGGCGATCAAGGCGGGCCTGGCCGACGTGGTCACCGGGCGCATCGCCGCCTTCACCGAGACCGGCCTCGAGCTCGAGTCGGGGGAGCGGCTCGAGGCCGACGTCGTGGTCACCGCCACCGGCCTCAACCTGCAGGTCTTCGGCGGCGCCGAGCTGTCCGTGGACGGGGAGCGGGTCGAGCCGAGCCGGACCATGGCCTACCGCGCGATGATGCTCTCCGGCGTGCCCAACTTCGCCTTCACCATCGGCTACACCAACGCCTCGTGGACGCTCAAGGCCGACCTCGTCGGGGAGTACGTCGTCCGGCTGCTCGAGCGGCTGCGGTCCACCGGCACGCGGTCGGTCGTGCCGGTGCGCGACCCGGACGTGGAGGAGGTGCCGCTGATGGACTTCGACGCCGGCTACGTCCAGCGGGTGGTGCACACGCTGCCGCGGCAGGGCACTCGGGCGCCGTGGTCGCTCCGGCAGAGCTACCTGCACGACGCCCGGACCATCCGCCGGGCGCGCCTCGACGACGGGGTGCTGCGCTGGTCTCGATGACCCGTTGCGTGGAAGCGCTCCCACGAACCGGACACGTCCAGAACCGCGGTCGTTGACAGGCCGGTGTGACGCGCGTCATAGTTGCTGACGGACGGAAGTGGAAGCGCTCTCACACCCGCTCACGTCCACCTTCCAGCCGGGCGACCGCCCGGCGCCCCAGGACGGCAGGAGTGCAGTGGTGCAGACACCGAAGACCAGGCGATTCCGACTCGCCTCGAGCGCGTTGCTGGCGCTCACCCTCGCAACGACCGCGGCCGCGTGCGGCGGCGGTGACGACGACTCGTCCGGCTCCAGCGCGGACGGCGTCACCACGATCACCGTGGCGACGTTCAACGAGTTCGGCTACGAAGGACTCATCGACGAGTGGAACGAGTCCCACGACGACATCAAGGTCGAGCAGGTGAAGGTCGGCACCTGGGACGACGCGAAGGCCAACCTCTACACCAAGCTCGCCGCAGGCTCGGGCCTGTCGGACATCGAGGCGATCGAGGGTGACGCGATGCCCGCGATCCTCGCCGAGGAAGGGGCCTTCGAGGACCTCACCGACGAGGAGCTCGACGGCCGCTGGCTGCCGTGGGTCGAGGAGAAGACCCTCAACGCCGACGGCCAGATGATCGGCTACGCCACCGACATCGGCCCGGAGGGCATCTGCTATCGCGCCGACCTCTTCAAGAAGGCCGGCCTCCCCACCGACCGCGAGGAGGTCGCGGGGCTCATGGAAACCTGGGACGACTACTTCGCCCTCGGTGAGGAGTTCGTCAAGAAGGTCCCCGACACCGCGTGGTACGACTCCTCCGGCGGGCTCGCCCAGGCGATGCTCAACCAGGTCGAGAACCCCTTCGAGTCCGACGACAACACCGTCGAGGTCGAGAACGCCGAGCTCGAGGCCGTCTGGGCCGACGTCACCGGCAACATCGACAAGGGCCTGTCCACCACGCTCCCGCAGTGGAGCGACGACTGGACCGCCTCGTTCCAGAACGACGGCTTCGCCACCATGGCGTGCCCCGGGTGGATGCTCGGCGTCGTCGAGGGCAACGCCGAGGGCGTCGAGGGCTGGGACATCGCCAACGTCTTCCCCGGCGGCGGCGGCAACTGGGGAGGCTCGTTCCTCACCGTCCCGTCCCAGGGCGACAACATCGAGGAGGCCAAGGAGGTCGCTGCCTGGCTGACCGCGCCGGAGCAGCAGGTCAAGGCGTTCGCCGCCAAGGGCACCTTCCCCAGCCAGGTCGAGGCCTTGGAGTCCGACGAGGTGACCAGCGCGACCAACGCCTTCTTCAACGACGCGCCCACCGGTGAGATCCTCGCCGAGCGCGCCCAGGCGGTGACGGTGCAGCCCTACAAGGGCCCGAAGTACTCCGACATCCTCCAGGCCTTCCAGGCTGCGGTCCTTCGCGTCGACGACGGATCCCAGGACGCTGCCGAGTCGTGGGACCAGTTCCTGACCGACGTCGAAGCGCTGGGCTGATCGGACCGACGGACTCCTCGTGAGCAACTCCACCGCCTCCCGGGGCGGGGGCACCCAGACGGTGCCCCCGACCCGGGAGGGCTCCCCCACCGCGTCCGGACCCGCCGGACGAGCGCCCCGGCCCGAGTGGCGCCAGCGACTGACCCGGCTCGACGTCCGGCTCTCGCCGTACCTCTACATCTCGCCGTTCTTCCTGCTGTTCCTGGTGGTCGGCATGTTCCCGCTCGCCTACACGGCGTGGGTGTCGGTGCACGAGTGGAGCCTGATCGGCGGCAAGGGCGAGTTCGTCGGCCTCGACAACTTCCGCGAGGTCCTCGGCAACCCCTACTTCACCAAGCAGCTGGTCAACACGATCAGCATCTTCCTGCTCTCCTCCGTGCCGCAGATCGTCATCGCCGTGGTGCTGGCGGCGCTGCTGGACAACCAGCTCCGCGGCCGCACGTTCTGGCGGATGAGCATCCTGCTGCCGTTCGTCGTGTCCCCCGTGGCCATCGCGATCATCTTCGGCAGCCTGTACGGCGACCGCTACGGCCTCATCAACGAGCTGCTCGGGCACGTCGGCATCGACCCCATCGGCTGGCACACCGAGCGGTTCGCCAGCCACGTCGCCGTCGCGACCATGGTGAACTGGCGCTGGACCGGCTACAACGCCCTCATCCTGCTCGCCGCCATGCAGGCGGTGCCGCGCGAGCTCTACGAGTCGGCGGCGATCGACGGCGCCGGCCGGGTGCGGCAGTTCGCCAGCATCACGCTGCCGATGATCCGCCCGACGATGATCTTCGTCGTCATCACCTCCACGATCGGCGGCCTCCAGATCTTCGCCGAGCCCCGGCTCTTCGACGAGACCAACGCACGCAACGGCGGCAGCGACCGCCAGTTCGGGACCATCACCATGCTGATCTACGACTTCGGCTGGCAGCTGCGCGACCTCGGGCGGGCCTCGGCCACGGCCTGGCTGCTCTTCGTCGTGATCTGCGTCTTCGGCATCGCCAACTTCCTGCTCATCCGCAGGGTCGGGGCCCTGGGAGGAGAGCGATGACGCGCCGTCCGGGGTTCCTCGTCTACGGCCTCCTGACCGCCTTCCTGATCGGGTCGGCCGCTCCGCTCTACTGGTCGTTCCTGCTCGGGTCGCACACGAAGGAGATCGCCGCCCAGGGCGTCCCGCCGCTGCTGCCGGGCGGTCACTTCTGGTCCAACGCCGAGCGGGCGATCGCGACGATCCCCTTCTGGAAGGCCCTCGGCAACAGCCTGCTGGTGTCGACGGTGACGGCCTGCTCGGTCGTGTTCTTCTGCACCCTGGCGGGCTACGCCTTCGCCAAGCTGCGCTTCCGCGGCCGCGGTCCGCTCCTGGTCTTCGTGATCGCCACCATGGCGGTGCCCACCCAGCTCGGCGTCGTGCCGCTCTTCATCCTGATGTCGGAGTTCGGCTGGACCGGCACCCTCACGTCGGTGATCATCCCGTGGCTGGTCACCGCCTTCGGTGTCTTCTTCATGCGGCAGTACCTGGTCGACGCGGTGCCGGACGAGCTGGTCGAGGCCGCCCGCATGGACGGCTGCTCCCAGATCCGCATCTTCTGGCACGTCGCCGCGCCCGCCGCCCGACCTGCCGCCGCCATCCTCTGGCTCTTCACCTTCATGCAGGTGTGGACGGACTTCTTCTGGCCGCTCATCGCCCTGCCGAACAGCAACCCCACCATCCAGGTGGCGCTCAACCAGCTCCAGAGCGGGTTCTTCAAGGACTACAGCCTCGTCCTGGCCGGCACCACGCTGGCCACCATCCCGCTCCTCGTCCTGTTCGTCCTCGCCGGCCGCCAGCTCGTGTCCGGCATCATGCAAGGAGCCGTCAAGGGATGACCGCCCAGACCAGCACGACCCGGACCAGCCCGGCGCCCGTCCGCTTCCCGCACGACTTCGTGTGGGGGATGGCGACCGCGTCCTACCAGATCGAGGGCGCCGTCGCCGAGGACGGACGCACGCCCTCCATCTGGGACACGTTCTCCCACCTCCCCGGCGCCGTGCTGAACGACGACACCGGCGACGTGGCCTGCGAGCACTACCACCGGATGCCCTCCGACGTGGCCCTGCTCGCCGACCTCGGCGCGACGTCGTACCGCTTCTCCGTGGCGTGGCCGCGCGTGCGCCCCGACGCCGGGCCGGTCAACGCCGCCGGGCTCGCGTTCTACGACCGGCTGGTCGACCAGCTGCTCTCCCACGGGATCGCGCCCTGGCTGACGCTCTACCACTGGGACCTGCCGCAGGTGCTGGAGGACGCGGGCGGCTGGACCAACCGCGACACCGCCCACCGGTTCGTTGAGTACGCCGTCTCGGTGCACGAAGCGCTCGGCGACCGGGTGCCGACGTGGACCACCCTCAACGAGCCGTGGTGCTCGGCGTTCCTCGGCTACACCGCCGGCCACCACGCACCGGGTCGGCAGGAGGGGGCGGCCGGTCTCGTCGCCGGCCACCACCTGCTGCTCGCCCACGGCCTGGCCACCCAGGAGCTGCGCAGCCGCGGCGCCGACCGGCTCGGGCTGAGCCTCAACCTGACGGTGCCCGACCCCAGCGACCCGGACGACCCGGCCGACGTCGACGCGGCTCGCCGGATCGACGGCCTGCACAACCGCTTCTTCCTCGACCCGATCTTCCGGGGCTCCTACCCGGCGGACGTGCTCGAGGACACCGCCGGGCGGACGTGGCAGGACCGGCCCTGGCTCGACGTGGTGCGCGACGGCGACCTCGACGCCATCGCGGCCCCGATCGACGTGCTGGGCGTGAACTACTACCACGGCAACGAGGTCTCGGGTCACCCGCGCACGGACGTCGTCGGCGTCGGCGCCGACCACCCCGCGCGGGTCGCGCACTCGCCGTTCCCCGGCTCCGAGCACGTCACCTTCCCCAGCCGCGGGCTGCCGTTGACCGCCATGGGCTGGGAGATCCAGCCCGAGGGCCTGCACCGGCTGCTGCGCCGCCTCCACGACGACTACCCGCACCTGCCGATCTACCTGACGGAGACCGGCGCCGCCTTCGACGACCGGCTCGACGACGACGGGCGGGTGCACGACCCCGACCGCATCGCGTTCCTCGACGCCTACCTGCGGGCGGTGCACGACGCGATCGAGGAGGGCGTCGACGTCCGCGGGTTCTTCCAGTGGTCGTTCTGCGACAACTTCGAGTGGGCCTTCGGCTACGCCAAGCGCTTCGGGCTCGTCCACGTCGACTACGCGACCCAGCGTCGTACGCCGAAGTCGAGCGCCCACTGGTACGCCGGGCTCGCCCGCACCGGGACCCTGCCCGCGCCGCCGGCCGCGGACGACTAGCGTGGCGCGAGTGACGAGCCAGCGCCCCCCTGCCAGCGTGGGCCAGCCCACCCTGGACGAGGTGGCCCGGGTCGCGGGCGTCTCGCGCGCCACGGCGTCCCGGGCGATCAACGGCGGCCAGCGCGTCAGCGCCCGCGCGCAGTCGGCCGTCGACACGGCGGTGCGCACGCTGGGCTACGTCCCCAACCCGGCGGCGCGCAGCCTGGTGACGCGCCGCACGGACTCGATCGCGGTGGTCGTGCCCGAGCCCGACGACCGCGTCTTCTCCGACCCCTTCTTCGCCGGCACCCTGCGCGGCGTGACCCGGGTGCTGGGCGAGCGCGACATCCAGCTGGTGCTGCTGCTCGCCCGTCCCGGGGCGTCGACCGCGCGGACCCTGCGCTACCTCACCAACCGGCACGTCGACGGCGCACTGGTCGTCTCCCACCACCGCGACGACCGGCTCGCCGAGCACCTCGCCGATATCGGCCTGCCCTGCGTCTTCGGCGGTCGTCCGTGGACCGGCGGCGACCGGGTGGCGTACGTCGACGTGGACAACGTGGCCGGTGAGCGCGAGGCGACCGAGGCCCTCGTCGCCCGCGGTTGCACGCGGATCGGGACCATCGCCGGCCCCGCCGACATGACCGCCGCCGAGGACCGGCTCGCAGGCTGGCGCCAGGCGATGTCGAGCGCCGGCCTGGCCGCGGATGCGGTCGAGCACGGGGACTTCACCGAGGCCAGCGGCGAGGCCGCGGCCCGGGCGCTGATGGAGCGCCACCCCGACCTCGACGGGCTCGTCGTCGCCTCGGACCTGATGGCCGCCGGCGCCCTGCGGGTGCTGGCCGAGCTCGGCCGTCGCGTCCCCGACGACATCGCCGTCGTCGGCTTCGACGACCTCGGCGTCGCCGAGCGCACCTCCCCGGCCCTGACCACCGTCCGGCAGCCGGTCGACGAGATGGCCGAGCGGGCGACACGCCTGCTCCTCGAGCGCGTCGACGAGCCCGACTCGAGGCCGATGCGGGTGATCATCCCGCCGACGCTGGTGCGGCGGGCGAGCGCCTGAACCTCGCGACGCCCTCGTCCCTCGGGCTACCCGATCACCGGCGGAGTGCGAGCGACGCGACGAGCTCCTCCACGCGACGACGGATCTCGTCACGGATCGGCCGCACCGCCTCGATCCCCTGCCCGGCGGGGTCGTCCAGCGCCCAGTCCTCGTAGCGCTTGCCGGGGTAGAAGGGGCAGGCGTCCCCGCAGCCCATCGTGATCACGACGTCGGACTCCTGCACGGCCGCGTCGCTGAGCAGCTTCGGCTGCTGCCCGGCGATGTCGATGCCGACCTCGGCCATCGCCTCGACGGCGACCGGGTTGACGCTGCCGGCGGGTGCCGAGCCGGCCGAGAGCACCTCGACGCGGTCGCCCGCGAGGTGCCGGAGCCAGCCGGCCGCCATCTGCGAGCGCCCGGCGTTGTGGACGCACACGAACAGGACGGTGGGAGCGGTCATCGGGAGGACTCCTCGAAGGTGGGGTCGGGTGCCGGGTGGGGGAAGCGGTCGCGCAGCGCGAGGCTGACGTAGACGAGGGCGACGAGCACCGGGACCTCGATGAGGGGGCCGACGACCCCGGCGAGCGCCTGGCCGGACGTGACGCCGAAGGTCGCGATCGCCACCGCGATGGCGAGCTCGAAGTTGTTGCCGGCCGCGGTGAAGGCGAGCGTCGTGGTGCGCTCGTACGTCATGCCGAGGGCGCGGCCGAGCAGGAAGCCGCCGCCCCACATCAGTGCGAAGTACGCCAGCAGCGGCAGCGCGATGCGGACGACGTCCACCGGGTTGCTGGTGACCTGCTCGCCCTGCAGGGCGAACAGGACCACGATCGTGAAGAGCAGTCCGATCAGCGCCCACGGCCCGACGCGCGGCAGGAAGACCGACTCGTACCACTCGCGACCGCGGGCGCGCTCGCCGTAGGTGCGCGAGAGCCAGCCGAGCAGCAGCGGGATCCCGAGGAAGACCAGCACGGACGTCGCGATCTGCCAGGCGGAGACGTCGAGGGCGGCGCCCGGCAGGCCGAGCCAGGAGGGGAGGGCCTCGAGGTAGAACCACCCGAGGCCGGCGAAGGCGACGACCTGGAAGACGGAGTTCAGGGCCACGAGGACGGCAGCCGCCTCGCGGTCGCCGCAGGCGAGGTCGTTCCAGATGATGACCATCGCGATGCAGCGTGCGAGGCCGACGATGACCAGGCCGGTGCGGTACTCCGGGAGGTCGGGGAGCAGCAGCCACGCCAGCGTGAACATCAGCGCCGGTCCGACGACCCAGTTGAGCACCAGCGACGCGCCCAGCATCCGACGGTCTGCGGTCACGGTGTCGAGCCGGTCGTAGCGCACCTTGGCGAGGACCGGGTACATCATCACGAGCAGGCCGACCGCGATCGGCAGCGAGATGCCGTCCACCTCGACGGCCGAGAGCGCGTCGTCGATGCCGGGCACCAAGCGGCCGAGCAGGAGCCCGCCGACCATCGCCAGCCCGATCCAGACGGGCAGGAACCGGTCGAGCGTCGAGAGCCGCTGGACCACGGGCCCGCCCTCGCGGCGGCTCACGCTCCTCCACCGATCAGCGCGGCGAGGTCGGCGAGCACCTCGCGGCGCACGGCGTAGTAGACCCACACGCCGCGCTTGCTGCGGTCGAGCAGGCCCGCCTCGTGCAGGACCTTGAGGTGGTGGCTGATCGTCGGCTGCGACAGGTCGAAGGCGTCGTTCAGGTCGCAGACGCAGGCCTCGCCACCCTCGCTCGCCGCGACGATCGAGACCAGCCGGAGGCGGACCGGGTCGGCGAGCGCCTTGAGCAGCGGCGCGACGCTCTCGGCCCGGTCGGCCGCGAGGGGCTCGCGGACGAGGGGCGAGCAGCACGCCACGGTCTCGACGGGGGTGAGGGTCAGCTGAGACTTCGACACAGATCAATATTGACAGATGTCGATGTGTGGGGCAATCTCAACATATCGACATCCATCAATATGAAGAGGAGGACACCATGTCCCGCCTGCAGCTCGCCCTCAACGTCGACGACCTCGAGACGTCGATCGGCTTCTACTCCGCGCTCTTCGGCACCGAGCCCCACAAGGTGCGTCCGGGCTACGCCAACTTCGCCGTCGCGCAGCCGCCCCTCAAGCTCGTCCTGATCGAGACCCCGGGTCGGGGCGGGAGCATCAACCACCTCGGCGTCGAGGTCGAGGACGTCGACACGGTCGACGCCGAGCTGACCCGGCTCGCGGCCGCCGGGTTCGCGACCACGGAGGAGCGCGACACGACCTGCTGCTACGCCAAGCAGGACAAGTTCTGGGTCCAGGGGACCCCCGACGGCGAGCGGTGGGAGGTCTACACGATCACCGATGACGCGCCTGCGACGAACGCGACGGGCGACGCGGCGGACGAGGAGAGCCGCGCGGACGCCTGCTGCGCCTGACGTCCTGACTGCTGGCCTGGCCGTCCTGGTGGTGATCTCGCCCCTGAGTCCCGACTCACACGGCAAACGATTCGCGGGAACACCACCAGTCCCACTAGCGTTGGGTCCACAGACGTCCGGCCGGTCTTGCCCCGGACGCAGGTTCCCTCGCGGGGACCCTCCCTCACAACTGAGGCACGTACGCCGCGCATCGCACGACGACCAGCGCGGCTCACGGTGGCGAGACGCCAACCGAAAGCAGTCACATGACCTTCGCCGACCTCGGCGTACCGTCCTCGCTCGTCCGGATCCTGGACCAGCAGGGCATCACCACTCCCACTCCGATCCAGGCCGCGACGCTGCCCGACAGCCTCGCCGGCCGCGACGTCCTCGGCCGTGGCCGCACCGGCTCCGGCAAGACGTACGCCTTCCTCCTGCCGCTGGTCGCCCGCCTCGACGCGTCCAAGCTGCCGGCGATGCCGCGCAAGCCGCGCGCGCTGATCCTCGCGCCGACGCGCGAGCTCGTCGGCCAGATCGAGGCCTCCCTCGCCCCGCTCGCCAAGGCCAGCGGCCTGACGACCCGCACCGTCTTCGGCGGTGTCGGCCAGAACCCGCAGGTCACCGCGCTCAAGAAGGGCGTCGACATCGTCATCGCCTGCCCCGGTCGCCTCGAGGACCTCATGGGCCAGGGCTACGCCGACCTCTCGGCGGTCGAGATCACCGTCCTCGACGAGGCCGACCACATGGCCGACCTCGGCTTCCTGCCGGGCGTGCGCCGCATCATGGACAAGACCCCGCAGTCGGGCCAGCGCCTGCTGTTCTCGGCCACGCTCGACAAGGCGATCGACGTCCTGGTGAAGCGGTTCCTCACCAACCCGGTCACCCACGAGGCCGACTCGGCGCAGTCGCCGGTCGCCACGATGCACCACCACGTGCTGCACCTGACCCGCGACCAGCGGGTGCCGGTGCTGGTGGACCTGACGAGCGCCCCGGGCCGCACGGTGGTGTTCACCCGCACCAAGCACGGCGCCAAGGCGCTGGCCCGCCAGCTCAACAAGAGCGGCGTGCCGACGGTCGACCTGCACGGCAACCTCAGCCAGAACGCGCGCACCCGCAACATGGAGGCCTTCCACTCGGGCACCGCCACCACGCTGGTCGCCACCGACATCGCGGCGCGCGGCATCCACGTCGACGACGTCGCGCTCGTCGTGCATGCCGACCCGCCGGTCGAGCACAAGGCCTACCTGCACCGCTCCGGACGTACGGCCCGCGCCGGCGCCGAGGGCACCGTCATCACCCTCATGACCGACGAGCAGGTCCGCGACGTGCGCGACCTGACCCGTCTGGCCGGCATCAAGCCGACCACCACCAAGGTCAACGGGCCCGGTCACCCGGTGCTCGTGCAGCTCGCCCCCGGCGAGCGCAGCACCCCCGGCGGCCTCGTCATCGAGGCGCCCGCCTCGGGTGGCGGCGGCCGCTCGACCGGTGCGAACGCCCAGCGCAAGCGAGCCCGGTCGCAGGGTCAGACCAACGGTCAGTCGCGACGGGGCAACCCGACCGGCTCCGGCCCGGGCGCGGGCTCCGCGCCGTCCGGCGGCGGCCAGCGTCGTCGCTCCGGCGGCGGCCAGGGCGGCGGTCAGGGTGGTTCCGGCGGCCAGGGTGGCGGCGGCAACCGTCGTCGTCGCGGCGGCCAGGGCGGCTCCGGCGGTCAGGGTGGCCAGTCCCGCGGCGGCGGCCACAGCGCCGCGTCGTTCAGCGGCAGGCGCTGACCGGCCCACTGGCCCCTGAGTCTCCGAGAGACTCAACGTGCATCCCGGGCGTGTCGCGCCCATCTCCCTTCGTCAGCGATCCCCGGTCAGCCGGGGATCGCTGAGGGGACCCACGGGGAGCGGAATGCCCGACCGGCCATAGTCGTTCACCCTTCAACCAACCAGGAGGGCGGGACGGATGCCTGACTTCGACTTCTCGGTGCTCGGCACGCGCGAGCACCCCACGCTGGGCCTCGACACCTTCGGTGACGCGCCTCTCGACGGCGCGCCCGGCAACCACCCGCAGACGCTGCGCGAGGTCGTCGCCGAGGCGGTGCTCGCGGACCGCGTCGGCGTCGACTACATCGGCCTGGGCGAGCACCACCGCCCCGACTACGCGATCTCGGCGCCCGACGTGGTGCTCGCCGCGATCGCCGGACAGACCGAGCGGATCCGGCTGGGCACGGGCGTCACCGTGCTGTCGTCCGACGACCCGATCCGGGTCTACCAGCGCTTCGCCACGCTCGACGCGGTGAGCAACGGACGTGCCGAGGTGCAGCTGGGTCGCGGCTCGTTCATCGAGTCCTTCGGCCTCTTCGGCCTCGAGCTGTCCGACTACGACCGGCTGTTCGCGGAGAAGCTCGACCTCTTCGCCGCCCTCCAGGCCGAGGGTCCCGTGTCGTGGGAGGGCACCGTCCGCCCGCCGCTGGTCGACCAGCGCGTCTACCCGACCACCGCCGCCGGCCGCCTCCCGGCGTGGATCGGCGTGGGCGGCACCCCGCAGTCGGTGGTGCGTGCGGCGCAGTACGGCATGCCGCTGATGCTGGCGGTCATCGGGAGCTCGCCGGCGGGCTTCGTCCAGCTCGCCGACCTCTACCGCGAGGCCCTCGGCCGGATGGAGCTGCCGGAGCTGCCGATCGGCATGCACTCCCCGGGCCACGTCGCCGCCACGGACGAGGAGGCCCGCGAGCAGCTCTACCCGAACCAGGCCGAGCTCTACACCCGGATCGGACGCGAGCGCGGCTGGCCGCCGTACTCCCGCATCCAGTTCGAGCAGGCGGCCTCCCCGCAGGGTGCGCTCTTCGTCGGCTCCCCGGAGACCGTCGCGCAGAAGATCGCGTGGGCCGCCCGGACGTTGGGTCTGAGCCGCTTCCAGCTGAAGTACTCCGTCGGCTCGCTGCCGCACGAGCAGCGGATGGAGTCGGTGCGCCTCTACGGCGAGGAGGTCGTCCCGCGGGTCCGCGAGCTCCTCGCCTCCTGAGCGGCCGGCCCTAGCAGCGCCCTCCTAGGCTGCAGGTCATGCGCACCTTCATCCGGCGATCGCTGTGGGACGTGGTCCCGCGCGACCAGCGCGACACCGCGGAGGCGTTCCGGCGCCGCCAGCTGGTGGCGGCGGTCGTGGTGCTCGTCGGTGCGGTCGTCCTCGGCTGGTCGCTGCGCCTCGAGCCCGGCGGCAACGCCTTCTACGTCGCGGCGGTCGTGCTCGCCGGTGTCTGGGCGGCGGGGGCCTTCCTGTCCGGCCGGCTCCACCTCGGCCGCATCGCCGGCGAGGGCGAGGTCTTCGTCCGGCCGATCCTCGCCCCGATCCTGCTCGGCCTGCTGCTGGTCGGGATCTTCGTCCTCGGCTCGCTCGTCGTCCGCGAGATCGACCCCCTCGCCGACTACGTCAGCTCGGTCCTGGCGTACGCCGACGAGGGCTCCCTGGCGATCCTGGCGGTCATCACCTTCGTCAACGGCATCGCCGAGGAGCTGTTCTTCCGCGGTGCGATGTACGCCGCGATCCCCCGGCACCCGGTCCTCTGGACCACCCTCGCCTACGTGGTGGCGACCCTGGCCACCGGCAACGTGATGCTCGGCTTCGCCGCCATCGTGCTCGGCGCCGTCTGCGGCCTGGAGAGGCGCGCCAGCGGTGGTGTGCTGGCCCCGATCCTGACCCACATCACGTGGTCGCTGTCGATGCTGTTCCTGCTGCCGTTGCTCTTCTCCTGAGCTCAGCGATCCGCTGCGGCACGCTCCGCCAGCGCGCGGCGCACCGACTCGCGGTAGGACAGCGGCTCGCCCGGCACCACGTCACGGATCGAGGTGTCGCGCACGACGACCTCGGTCGACATCGAGTCGATGAGGTTGCGCCCGGTCGTGACGTCGACGTCGGTGACCAGCGCCAGCCAGTACGACGACAGCCGCGGCGTCAGCAGCGGCAGGACCACGATGGGGATCCGCCGCCCGTCGCTCTCCTCGTTGGCGACCAGCAGCATCTCCTTGTAGGTGAGCTGGTCGGGCCCGCCGATCTCGAAGACCCGGCCGATCGCGTCGGGGTGGTCGACGACTCCTGCGAGGTAGCGCACGACGTCGTCGATCGAGATGGGCTGGGTGCGGGTGCCGACCCACTTGGGCACGACCATCGCGGGCAGGTTCTTGACCAGCTGCCGGGTGAGCTCCCACGAGATGCCGCCGTGGCCGACGACGATCGCCGCCCGCAGCACGGTGACGGGCACGCCGTCACCGCCGAGCAGCTCCTCGACCTCGCGTCGCGACCGGAGGTGCGCCGACAGCTGCTGGTCGTCGTCGCCGAGCCCGCCCATGTAGACGATCTGCTTGACCCCGGCCGCGGCCGCCGCGGCGCTGAAGGTGCGCGCCGCCTCGGCGTCCTTCCGCTCGAAGTCGGGGTCGTCGAGGGAGTGGACGAGGTAGATCGCGACGTCCACGTCGCGCAGCGCCTCGTCGAGCGAGGACCGGTCCGACACGTCGGCGCCGACCGGCTGTCCGGGGCCGTCGTACGACTCCGGGCGCCGGGTCATGGCCCGGACGTCGTGGCCGGCGTCGAGCAGGGCGGGGACGAGGCGGCGGCCGATGAAGCCCGTGGCGCCGGTGACGAGAACTGTCGACATGCGGCCACTCTCTCAGCACGGTCCGCATGCGCGCCTCACGAAGCCCGGGACGCGGCCTTCCGGCGCTCGTCGAGGCGGGCCATCGTGGGGGTGGCCGTCGCCCCGTGGAGGAGCACCGAGACCACGACGGTGAAGGTCACCGTCGACCACAGCCACGCCTCGCCCGGGACGTCCTCGTGGCTCACGGCGTAGGCCAGGTAGTAGAGCGACCCGACGCCCCGGACACCGAAGAACGCGACGGCCGCCATCTCGCCGCGGTCGAGGCCGCCGTCCAGGCGCTCCTCCCGAGGCTTGACGCCCACGGCGACCCAACCGGCGAGCGGACGCACGACCAGCACGAGGGACAGCGCCACGGTGACGCCGCGCCAGTCGAGGTGCTCGAGGAGCCCGCGGGTCATCGCCATCCCGAGGACCAGCAGCACGAGCAGCGTCATCAACCGCTCGAGCCGCTCGACCACCCCGTGCATGGCGCGCTGGTAGGAGTGGCCGTGGTGCGAGGCGCGGAGGCTCATCGCGCAGGTGAAGACGGCCAGGAAGCCGTAGCCGCCGACCAGCTCCGCCGCGCCGTACGCCGCCAGGAGCGCGGCGAGGGCCAGCATCGGCTCCCCGTGGTCGGCCAGCCGCAGCTTGTCGCTGCGGGCGCGGAAGGCCTGGCGACCCAGCAGCCAGCCGCCGGCCAGTCCCACAAGCACGCCCACCACGACCTTGCCGACGAGGTACCACCCCACCCAGACCCCGGCGTCGGCCAGGCCGAACCCGCCGGCCAGCAGCAGGAGGGCCAGGTGCACGAAGGGGAAGGCGAGGCCGTCGTTGAGGCCGGCCTCCGCCGTGAGTGCGAACCGGATGTCGTCGTCCGCCTCGCGGGGATCCACCTCGCCCTCCTCCCCGGGGCCGCCCTCGACGCCGTCGGTGAGCGGCTCGCCCACCTGCACGTCCGAGGCCAGCACGGGGTCGGTGGGCGCGAGCGCGGCGCCGAGGAGCAGCGCGACCGCCGGCGCCAGCCCCGCCACCCACCACCCGACGAGCGCGACGCCGAGGATCGTCAGCGGCATCGCGACGAGCAGCAGCCGCCACACGGGGGACCAGGTGCGCCACGAGCGCCACGACCTCGGGTCGAGGGTGCGGTCGATCGCCAGCCCGACGCCCATCAGCGAGACCAGCACGGTGAACTCGGTGACGTGCGTGACGACGTCGCGGTGGTCCTGCGGGTCGAGGCTCACCGCGTCGTCGAACGGCAGCAGGCCGATCAGCAGTCCGACGCCGACGAGCACCATCGGCGGCGAGACGGGGATGCGGTGCGTGAGCTGGGGCAGGCTGATGGCCAGGAGCAGGGACAGTCCGAAGAGGAGGTAGACCACCGCCCCGGTCATCGCCGCCTGCTGTCGTACGACGCGTGGCTCTCGTCGATCGCCTGCTCGTAGGCCGTGACGAGGCCGGCGATGGTGAGCGGCTTGAGGCGGTGGATGAACTCGCGCAGCTGCTCGGCCGTGTAGCCGGCCTCGCGGAACTGCGGCCACACCTTCGTGCGGACGATCTCCGAGAGCTCCTCGGCCACCTGGCGACCGTGCGCGGCGTAGACCTCAGCGACCGCCTCGGCGGCCTCGGGGGAGATGCCCATGCCCGAGAGGCCACCGTGCACGTCGACGTCGCGGTCGCCGGTGACGGGCGCGAGCAGGGAGAGGTGGCGGGCGATGTCGGACGGCGTGGCGGTGGCCGGGATCTGCTCGACGTACTTCTCGATCGCCGACAGCGTGAAGCCGTGGCCCTGCAGCTCGCGGACCAGCTCGAGGCGGGCGACGTGGTCGGGTCCGTAGTAGCCCGAGCGGCCGCGTCGCACGGGCGGCGGCACCAGGCCGCGGGAGGCGTAGAAGCGGACGTTGCGCGCGCTGACGCCGGTGCGCTCGGTCAGCTCGTCCAGGGTCAGCAGCTCGGCGTCCTGCCCGTCCGGCAGGTCGGCATGCAGCTCGGTCTCCACCGGACCATCCTCTCCTCAGCAGCCCTCCCGACTGGAGACCCCGTCGGGTGGGTGACGCGCGCCACACCTGTTGGACTGTGACAGTAATGGTGTCACAATCGCCCACATGGCAGAAGCATTCGTTTACGACCACATCCGCACACCTCGCGGCCGCGGCAAGGCCGTCGGCTCGCTGCACGAGGTGAAGCCGGTGGACCTGGTCGTCGGACTCCTCGACGAGCTCAAGACCCGCAACCCCACGCTCGACCCGGCCCGCGTCGACGACGTCGTGCTCGGGGTCGTGACCCCCATCGGCGACCAGGGCGGCGACATCGCCAAGACCGCCGCGCTCAAGGCCGGCTACCCCGAGACCGTCGCCGGCGTGCAGCTCAACCGCTTCTGCGCCTCGGGCCTCGAGGCCGTCAACCAGGCCGCCCAGCGGGTGCGCTCGGGCTTCGAGGACCTCCTCATCGCCGGCGGCGTCGAGTCGATGAGCCGCGTCCCGATGGGCAGCGACGGCGGCGCCTGGGCCATGGACCCCGCCACCGCGCTGCAGACCGGCTTCGTGCCGCAGGGCATCGGCGCCGACCTCATCGCCACGATCGAGGGCTGGAGCCGCGAGGACGTCGACGCCTACGCCGCCGAGTCCCACCACCGCGCCGCCAAGGCATGGGCCAACGGCTACTTCGACGACGCCGTCATCCCGGTCAGGGACCTCAGCGGCGTGACCGTGCTGGACCGCGACGAGACCGTCCGCCCGGACACCTCCGTCGAGGGCCTCGCCGGCCTCAAGCCGTCGTTCGCCCAGATCGGCCGCGACGCCGGCTTCGACGACGTCGCGCTGGAGAAATACCACTGGATCCCCGCGATCGACCACGTCCACCACGCCGGCAACTCCTCCGGCATCGTCGACGGCGCGGCCGTGATGGCGATCGGCACCGAGGAGGTCGGTACGTCGCTGGGCCTGACGCCGCGGGCGCGGATCATCTCGACCGCCGTCTCGGGCGCCGACCCGACGATCATGCTGACCGGCCCCGCCCCCGCTGCGCGCAAGGCCCTCGCCCGCGCCGGCCTCGAGGTCGACGACATCGACCTGTGGGAGATCAACGAGGCGTTCGCCGCCGTCGCGATGCGCTTCATGCGCGACATGGGCATCAGCCACGACGTCACCAACGTCAACGGTGGCGCGATCGCGATGGGCCACCCGCTCGGCGCCACCGGCGCGATGATCCTCGGCACCCTCGTCGACGAGCTCGCCCGCCGCGACCAGAAGCGCGGCCTCGCCACGCTCTGCGTCGGCGGCGGCATGGGCATCGCCACGATCGTCGAGCTGGTCTGAGCGAGGGACGAGCTCAGGCCAGCTGACGGTGGTCGAGTGGCGCGCACGGCCGAGGAACGAGGTCGTGACCGCGCTGTATCGAGACCCGATCAGACGACAGACCACCCCAGCCGCGAGCCAGGTCTCGATACGGACCTCGTTCCTCGGCCCTACTCGACCAGCGAGTGAGAGAACCCCACATGACATCCACTGAGACCCAGACCGCCGTCCGCTACGACAGGGACGCCGACGGCATCGTCACCCTGACCCTCGACGACCCGACGGCCAGCGCCAACACGATGAACGAGCTGTACCAGTCGTCGATGGAGGCCGCCGTCCAGCGCCTGCACGAGGAGCAGGACGACGTCACCGGCGTCGTCCTCGCCAGCGCGAAGAAGACCTTCTTCGCCGGCGGCAACCTCAAGAGCATGATGAAGGCGACGCCCGCCGACGCCGAGGAGATCTTCGCGATGGGCGAGGCCGTCAAGGCCAGCCTCCGTCGCCTCGAGAGGTTCCCGCGCCCGGTCGTGGCCGCCATCAACGGCGCGGCGCTGGGCGGCGGCCTGGAGATCGCGCTGGCCGCCAACCGCCGCATCGCCGTCGACGACCGCTCGGTCAAGATCGGGCTGCCCGAGGCCACGCTCGGCCTGCTCCCGGGCGGCGGCGGCGTCACCCGCGTCGTACGCATGCTGGGGCTCCAGTCCGCACTGATGGACGTCCTCATGCCCGGCACCCAGTTCGACCCGCAGGGCGCGCTCGCCAAGGGCCTCATCGACGCGGTCGTGCCGACCCGCGAGGAGCTCGTGCCGGCCGCGAAGGCATGGATCCTCGCGCACCGCGACGACGAGGACGCAGCGTCGAACCCGTGGGACCGCCCCGGCTACAAGATGCCCGGTGGAACCCCGCGGACCCCGGCGCTCGCGCAGTTCCTGCCGGCCTTCCCCGCCCTGCTGCGCAAGCAGACGAAGGGTGCGGTCTACCCCGCGCCGCGGGCGATCATGAGCGCCGCCGTCGAGGGCGCGCAGGTGGACTTCGACACCGCCTCGCGCATCGAGAGCCGCTACTTCACGAACCTGGTCGTCAACCAGCAGGCCAAGAACATGATCCAGGCCTTCTTCTTCGACCTTCAGGCCATCAACTCCGGCTCGCTGCGCCCGCAGGGCATCGAGCGCTGGCAGGCGACGAAGGTGGCCGTCCTCGGCGCCGGGATGATGGGCGCCGGCATCGCCTACTCCTGCGCCCGCGCCGGCATGCAGGTCGTGCTCAAGGACGTCTCGCTCGAGGCGGCCGAGAAGGGCAGGGCCTACACCGCGAAGCTCAACGCCAAGGGCGTCGAGCGCGGCAAGATCAGCCAGGACAAGGCCGACGAGCTCCTGGGCCGCATCACGCCCACCGCCGACGCCGCCGACCTGGCCGGCTGCGACCTGGTGATCGAGGCCGTCTTCGAGGACCCGTCGCTCAAGGCCAAGGTCTTCGCCGAGGTCGCGCCGTACGTCGACGACGACGCGCTGCTGTGCTCCAACACCTCGACCCTGCCGATCACCGAGCTCGCGACCGGCGTCGACCGCCCCGCCGACTTCATCGGGCTGCACTTCTTCAGCCCCGTCGACAAGATGCCGCTGGTCGAGATCATCCGCGGCAGGGAGACCTCCGACGTCGCGCTGGCGAAGGCCTACGACGTCGTTCATCAGATCCGCAAGACGCCGATCGTCGTCAACGACTCGCGCGGCTTCTACACCTCGCGCGTCATCGGCACGCAGATCAACGAGGGTCTCGCGATGCTCGCCGAGGGCGTCCACCCGGTCTCGCTGGAGCGCGCCGCCACCTCGGCCGGCTTCCCGGTCGGCCCGCTGCAGATCAGCGACGAGCTCAACATGGAGCTGATGGCCAAGATCCGCAAGGCCACCGCCGACGCGGCCGAGCGCGAGGGCATCGACCTCGGGCCCGACCCCGCCGGCGACGTGATCACGACGATGATCGGCCTCGGCCGCCCGTCGCGCCTCAAGGGTGCGGGCTTCTACGACTACGACGAGTCCGGACGTCGTACGACGCTGTGGCCCGGGCTCGCCGAGCACTTCCCCGTCGCGGAGCAGCAGCCCCCGATCCGCGACGTGCGCGACCGGATGCTCTTCATCGAGGCGCTCGAGACCGCGAAGTGCTTCGAGGAGGGCGTGATCACCTCGGCCGCCGCGGCCAACATCGGCTCGATCATGGGCATCGGCTTCCCGGCGCTGACCGGCGGCGCGGCGCAGTTCATGACCGGCTGGCAGGCGCTCGACGAGACCGGCCACGGCGTCGGGCCGATCGGCCTGGCGGCCTTCGTGGCCCGCGCCGACGAGCTGGCCGAGGCCTACGGCGAGCGCTTCCGGCCCACGGCACGCCTGCGCGAGATGGCGGAGCAGGGCGAGACCTTCCCCGCCTGACCACCGGGCACTTCCTCGCGCTGCAGACCGCCGACCGGGCACTTCCTCGCGCTGCAGACCGCCGACCGGGCACTTCCTCGCGCTGGAGGTGCCCGGTCGGCGCATTCTGCCGCGAGGAAGAGGGAGGTCGGCGAGGATTGGGGGGTGAGCCAGACCCCCGCCGTCGTCGTCCGCGACCTGCACGTCCGCTTCGGCGACGTCGAGGCGGTCTCGGGGGTGGACCTGGTCGCCGAGAGCGGCCGCGCGACGGCCCTGCTGGGCCGCAACGGCGCCGGCAAGTCGACGACCATGAAGGTCCTCGCCGGTGTCGTCCCGCCCACCTCCGGCACGGTCACCGTCGCCGGCCACGACGCGGCCACCGACGCGCTCGGCGTGAAGCGCGCGGTCGGCTACTGCCCCGACGTCGGCGGGCTTGTCCCGCGGGCGACCCCGTGGGAGCACCTGCAGCTCAGTGCCCGCCTGCGCCGGATGGGCGACTGGGAGGAGCGTGGGCGCGACCTCCTCGAGCGCTTCGAGCTCGGCGACGTCGCGCACCGGGTGGTCGGCGGCTTCAGCCACGGCATGAGCCGCCGCCTCAGCGTGGTGCTGGCGGCGCTCCACGAGCCGGCCGTGCTGCTCCTCGACGAGCCCTTCGACGGCGTCGACCCGCTCGGCGTCGAGGCGACGCTGGAGGTCGTCGCCGACGCGCGCGCCCGCGGCGCCTGCGTCCTGCTCTCCACCCACCTGCGCGACCTCGCGCTCGAGGCCTGCGGCGAGGCCGTCGTGCTGCGCGGCGGCAACCGGGTCGCCGCGATGCAGGCCGCCGACCTCACCGGCGAGGCCTACCGTGCGCTCCTCGACTGAGCCCACCCGCGCGCCCGACGGCTGGGGGGACGCGCTGCGCGACGCCGGTCACCTGGTGGCGTTCCGTGCCCGGACCGTACGCCGTCGCGGTGCCGCGGCGGCGGGTGCCGGCGCCGTGCTGCTGCTGACGATCCTCTCCGCCGTCGGCCCCGCGGACGTCGATGCGGACGGGGCGGTCGGTGACATCCTCGACACCCTCGTCGACGCCCTCAGCGGCAACGTCGGCGCGGCCCTCGCCGGGACGCTGGTGCTGTCGGTGGTGTCGGCGACGAGCTCGGGCGGCGGCCGCGAGCTGCTCTCGCGCGGCGAGGCTTCGATCCATCCGCTCGGCCCGCGCACGGAGCACCTCGGTGCGCTCGCCCTCGCCCCGCTCAACCTCGCCTGGCTCATCCAGGTCTGGGGGTTGCTCGCCGTCGTCGCGCTGGTCACGCCGGCCGAGGCGCGCCTGGGTGCGCAGGCCGTGGTCGTGGCGTGGGTGCTCGCCGCGACCGCACTCGGGCAGGTCGTGGGCTGGGCCGTCGAGGGCGTACGACGCACGCCGCACGGCGTCCTCGTCGTCCGGGTCGCCGGCATCTCGCTCGCGCTCGTCGCGGGTGCCCTGCACCTCACGGGACGGCTGCGCCCGGTCGTCGAGGGGCTGCCGACGACCTGGGTCGCCGGTGCGATGCAGGACGACCGGTGGCCGGTCGCGGCGCTGGGCCTGGTGGCGCTCGCCGTGCTCGCCGTGGTGGTGGGCGGAGCCCCCGCGGCCTGGGCCCTCGGGCTGCCGCCGCGCGAGGAGCTGCGGGTGCAGTCCGGCGTGCACGAGGCGCGCCCCCTGCCCGAGCCGCGGTGGGGCTCGGGCGACCGCGCGCTCCTGCGGCGCCTCGACCGCGGGTCGGTCTGGAGGTCGGTCGGCATGCGTCGCGGCCTCATCGTCCTCGGGATGGGCCCCGGCCTCGTCGCGCTCCTCGCCGGCCTCGAGTGGGGGACGGTGCTGCTGCTCCCCGGTCTCGCCGCCAGCGGCGCGGCACTGCTCTTCGGCGTGAACGCCTGGTGCCTCGACGGCAAGGGCATGGTCTGGCGCGAGACGCTGCCGGTCTCGGCCCGCGACGTGTTCGACGTACGCGCCCTCGTCGTCGCCGAGTGCATGGCAGCCGTGTCGGGGGTGACCGTCGTGCTCGCGCTGCTGCGCAACGGCCTGCCGCCGCTCGGGACCGGCGTCGCCGTGGCGTCGTGCTGGCTCGTCGTGGTCGTGCAGGTCCTCGCGATCGTGATGACCTGGTCGATCCGCTCGCCCTTCGGCGTCGACCTGTCCTCCCCGCGCGCCACACCGGCGCCCCACGCGGCGATGGCCGGGTACGCCGGGAGGCTCTCGCTGGTCACCACCCTCACCGCGATGCTCTTCACCGCGCTCGCCGCGCTGCCGTGGGCCTGGGCCCCCGCCGTGGCCGCCCTGCCCTTCCTCGCCTGGTCGACCCGCCGCCTGCTCCGCGCCCGCCGGCGCTGGATCGCCGGCGACGAGCGCGCCCGGGTCGTGCTGACGGTCGCCGCCGTCTGAGATGCCTGGCTCCCTCCCCCCGCAGAGTCCCCGCAGAGTCCCCGCTCGAGCGGGGAGTCCGTCACTGGAAGGGGCGCACAACCCCCTCTAGGTGTCGGACTACCCCGACAGGGGACGTCGGCCCCATGCATACGTGGTATACATACCCGGTATCCATCGGCCGACGGGGGACGGTGGACGAGTCACGGAGGCGTGGATGTCGATCCGGCAGGCGATGCTGGCGATCCTGGAGCAGGGGCCGATGTACGGCTACCAGCTGCGGGCGGAGTTCGAGCAGCGGACGGGGGAGACCTGGCCGCTCAACATCGGGCAGGTCTACACGACCCTGACCCGGCTCGAGCGCGACGGACTGGTCGAGGTCGTCGGACACGGGGGTGCCGACGAGACCGACGAGGCCGCGGACGCGGGCAGCGACCGCCAGCACGTCAGCTACCGCGCCACCGAGGCGGGACGGGGCGAGGTGTCGGAGTGGTTCGCCACCCCGGTGCCTCGCACCCAGCCCCCGCGCGACGAGCTCGCGATCAAGCTGGCCCTCGCGGTCACGCTGCCGGGGGTCGACGTCGGCACGATCATCCAGCGCCAGCGCACCGCCACGATGGCCTCCCTGCAGGACTACACGCGCCTCAAGCGCTCGGGCCGCGCCGCCCGGCCGGAGGAGCCGGCCGACCTCGCCTGGAGCCTGGTCCTCGACGCGCTCGTCTTCGACGCCGAGGCCGAGGTGCGCTGGCTCGACCACTGCGAGGCGAGGCTGCGGCGGGCGGCGACCGAGCGCACGGACGTACGCCGTGACGCCCCTGCCGCGTCGACCACCGAGGGGGCCGCTCGATGAACGCCGTCCTCCACCTTGCCGCCGTCACGCGCGTCCACGGCGAGGGCGCCGCCGAGGTCCACGCGTTGCGCGGGGTGACCTTCCGCGCGCACCCCGGCGAGCTCGTCGCCGTGATGGGCCCGTCGGGCTCGGGCAAGTCGACGCTGCTGACCCTGGCCGGCGGGCTCGACGCCCCGACCTCCGGCTCGGTGTGGATCGAGGGCACCGACCTCGCCTCGCTGGACAACGCCGGCCGCGCCCGGATGCGACGTACGTCAGTGGGCTACGTCTTCCAGGACTTCAACCTCATCCCCGCGCTCACCGCCGCCGAGAACGTCGCCCTCCCGCGCGAGCTCGACGGCGAGAAGGGCCGCGTCGCCCGCCGCCTGGCGCTGGCCGCGCTGGAGGAGGTCGGGATCGTCGACCTCGCGGACCGCTTCCCCGACGAGATGTCCGGCGGCCAGCAGCAGCGCGTCGCCATCGCCCGCGCGATCGTCGGCGACCGCCGGCTGATCCTCGCCGACGAGCCCACCGGCGCGCTGGACACCGACACCGGGGAGGAGATCCTCCGCCTGCTGCGCGCGCGGTGCGACGCCGGCGCGGCGGGGGTGATGGTGACCCACGAGGCCCGGCACGCTGCCTGGGCCGACCGGGTCGTCTTCCTCCGTGACGGGGTCGTGGTCGACGAGACCGGCGTCGACGAGCCCGACGAGCTGCTCGAGTCCGCCCGGTGAGCGGCTGGCAGCCCGCCTTCCGGATCGCCTGGCGCGACGCACTGCGGCACCGCGGGCGCAGCATCCTGGTGCTCGTCATGGTCGCGCTGCCGGTGCTGGCCGTCAGCGCCGCGGCGGTCGTGATCAAGACCTCCCAGGTGCGCGGCGCCGAGGGCGTCGACCGCCGGATGGGTGCGGCAGCGGCCCGCGTGTGGACCGAGGGCACCGGCCCGGTCCTCCAGGCGCCCGACCCCCAGCAGGGCTACACGACCGGGAGCGCGGGGGACAAGGCGGAGGAGACGGCGGACGAGGATCCTGCGCCGCTCGACGCCGCAGCCGTCGTCGGCGTCCTCGGGCCGGACACCCGGCTGCTGCCCATCCGCTCGGGGTGGGGTGGCGTCCGGATCGGCGCGCGCGTGGTCGACCTCGACGTCACCGAGGTCGACCTCGACGACCCGATGGCGGCCGGTCTCTTCGAGCTCTCCGAGGGGCGGCTCCCGCGCGCCGCCGACGAGGTCGTCGCCAACCAGGCCCTGCTCGACAAGGGCGTCGCCCTCGGCGACGAGCTCGACCTCGGCGTGCGCACGGCCACCGTCGTCGGGGTCGGCCGGCACGCCCAGAACCGGACGATGCCGAGCGTGCTCGGGCCGATCGGCTCGGCTCTCCCCGAGGACGAGGGCTCGCGCGTCGAGTGGCTGGTCGGGCCCGACCCGGTCACCTGGTCGGACGTCCGGGCCCTCAACGCCCTCGGCGGCATCGTGGCGTCGCGGGCCGTCCTCACCGACCCGCCCGACGTCGCCGACGTGGCCGAGCAGATGGGCTACGACACCGGGCAGGACGAGGTCTACGCCGTCGCTGCGCTCATCGTGGTCATGGCGCTGCTCGAGGTCGTCCTCCTCGCCGGGCCGGCCTTCGCCGTGGGTGCCCGCCGGCACGCCCGGTCGCTGGCGCTGATGGCTGCCTGCGGCGGCACCCCGGCCCAGTCGCGCCGCGTGATCCTGGCCAGCGGCGTCGTCCTGGGCGCCGTCGCGTCCGGAGCCGGGCTGGTGCTCGGCGTGCTGACCGGGTGGGCGCTGCTGCCGCTGGTGCAGCGTTTCGACGGATCGTGGTTCGGCCCGTTCGAGGCGCCGCTGGGCTGGTTGGCCGCGATCGCGCTCTTCGGCCTGGCCGCGGCGCTCCTCGCCTCGGTCGTCCCGGCGTGGCTGGCGAGCCGACAGGACGTCGTCGCCGTCCTCGCCGGGCGACGCGGCGACCGCAAGCCGCGTGCCGCCACGCCCTTCCTGGGCCTGGTCCTTCTCGGAGCCGGCATCGCGGGGTCGTCCTACGGCGCCGTCACCTCCGACAGCGGCAACGGCGCCGTCTGGATGGCGGCCTCGGCCGTGGTCTCGGTGCTCGGGATGATCCTGGTGGTCCCGGTCGTCGTGGCGCTGGTCGGCCGGCTGGCCGGCCGCCTGCCCCTGCCCGCGCGGTACGCCGCCCGCGACGCCGCGCGCCACCGCACCCGCACGGTGCCGGCCGTGGCGGCGGTCGCGGCCACGGTGGCCGGCGTCGTGGCGCTCGGCATCGCCAACGCCAGCGACGAGCTCGAGAACCAGCGCACCTACACCCCCGAGCTCGCGATGGGGGAGGGCCGGGTCAGCGTCGGGTCCGGCACCATGCTGCTGGGCGAGGACGCGCCCGATCCGGGACCCCTGTACGACCGGGTGGAGCAGGTCGTCCGCGACACGGCGGGCGACGTCTCGACCAGGCGGGTCGTGAGCGTCGAGGAGCCCTACTCGACCGACGGCTACACCTCGATCAACGTCGTGCCGGCGGAGGAGGTCTGGCAGGGCCCCGGCCTCGCCTACTCCGGACCCCAGCTGCTGGTCGCCGACACCGCGGCCGACGCGGGGATCGTTGGCCCGGAGGCGTCCGCCGTCGACGAGGCGCTCGCCGCGGGCGGCCTGGTGGTCCTCGTGGACGACGACGTCGACGCGACCTCCGTCGAGGTGCGCGAGGAGCGGTGGGCCAGCGGCGACGCCCATCAGCCCGATGACGTGACGACGCACCGGCTGTCCGCGACCTACGTCGTGTGGGGCCAACCGGTCGCGCCCGCGGTCGCGATCGCCCCCACCAGCGTGGTCGAGGAGCTCGACCTCCCGGTCGTGCCCTACGAGCTCCGCCTGACCGGTGACCTCGACCGGGCCACCGAGACGCGCATCGAGGAGGCCGTCGCCGGGGTCGCGCCGGAGAGCTGGGTCTACGTCGAGCGCGGCTACCAGCGTCCGGTGGAGGCCACGATCGTCCTGCTCGTCCTCGGCGTGCTGGGCGGCGTGCTCATGCTGGGCGGCACCCTCACCGCGACGTTCCTCGCGCTCTCCGACGCGCGTCCCGACCTGGCCACGCTGTCCGCGGTCGGCGCGGCGCCGCGCACGAGACGCCGGGTCGCGGCGGCGTACGCCCTCGTCATCGGCTCCGTCGGCGCCGTCCTGGGGGCGGCGGTGGGATTCATCCCCGGCGTCGCCATCTCGCGCCCGCTCACCTCGGCGAACTGGGGGACGGGTGAGCACGGCCCCTTCCTCGACGTCCCGTGGCTGCTCATCGCCGCCGTCGTGATCGCGCTGCCGCTGCTGACCGCAGCGGTGGTCGGGCTGACCGCCCGCTCGCGGCTGCCGCTGGTCGCCCGCCTCGACTGATCAGCGGGTGAGGGCCACGCGGGCGGAACGGGTGCGGCCGTCGAAGGCGTGCACGACGAGGCGCCGCAGCTCGCCGAGCGAGCGGTCCGCCGCCCGCTCGGCGCGTCGCGGAGCCGGCGGGGCGACCACCGCCGCCTCGAGGGCGGCCGCCTGCGCCTCGAACCACGCCGTGACCTCGGCCAGGGCCGCGTCGGGGAGCGGGCCGACCGTGTCGACCTGCGCGACGACCTGGAACGCCGCGGTCGCGGTGACGCAGGTGGCGCACGCATCACCGGCGGACAGCGCCCGGTTGGTCGGCCTCGCGCGGGTCCCCGGACCGATCACGACGAGCTGCACCGAGAGCGCCGTGGCCCGGCAGTCCCAGCAGTCCTGGGTCCAGGCGGAGGCGACGTTGTCGAAGCGCGCCGACGCCGGCCGCGTCACGTAGACCACTTGCAGCACCGCGCTCTGCCCGCGGCACCCGTCGCACGTCGTCACGCTGGTCGAGACGGCGTCGGCCTTGACGTCGGACTCGCGGACCACGACCTCGTCCACGACGGTGTCGCTGTCGTCGCGGCGCTGCTCGCTCGGCTGCGCGCTCGCGACGACGTCGACGTAGCGCCGCTCGTCGGCCGGTCCGCGCGAGGTCGCCTGGGCCGCCCCGGCCAGCAGGAGGGTCGCCACGACGGCGTGCGCGGCCACCACGCGCGCGGTCACGCCTGGTCCTCGACGACGAAGTTGTCCGCCACCGCCGCCGCGATCTCGACCAGGGCGTCGCGCGTACGACGGTGCAGCGCGGACATGTCGGTGAGGGCGCCCGGCTCGAGGGCGTCGTCCCAGGGGACGGTCACCACCCGGGCGCACCGCTTCTCGAAGTGCCGCCGCATCGGCTCCGGCGGCTCGCTCCCGCGCCGTTCGGCGTTCACCACGACCACGGTCCGCGCGACGAGGTCGTCGAACCCGTGCTGGTCCATCCAGTCCAGCGTCAGCGCACCGGCCCGCCCGCCGTCCAGCCCGGCCCGCACCACCAGCACCACCTGGTCGGCCTCCGTGAGCAGGCCCTGGTTGGCGCTGTCGAGGATGCCCGTGCCGGTGTCGAGCAGGATCAGGTTGTAGAAGCGGTCCAGCAGCCCGATCAGCCGGTGGTAGTCGTCGCGCGCGAGCGCCATGCCGATGCGCGGGTCGTCGTCGGAGGCGAGCACCTCGAGCCGCGACTGACGGCCCTGCGAGGTGTAGCGACGCAACGCGGCGTACGTCGTGATCCGGTCGAGGTCGCGCAGCACGTCCGTCACGGTGCGGTCGTGCGGCGGCGCCACCCGGTGGGCGAGGTTGCCCGCGTCGGGGTTGGCGTCCACCGCGATCACGCGGTCGCCGCGCAGCAGGGCGAAGGTGCTGCCGAGCGCGAGCGTGATCGTGGTCTTGCCGACGCCCCCCTTGCGGCTCATCACCACCACCCGCCGCGAGCCGTCGATCGGCGTCCGCAGCCGCCGCTCGAGCTCGCGCCGACGCTGCTCGGGTGCGCTCGGACCGGGGTTCAGCACGTGGCCGCTGCCGCGGTAGACCGCGCCGCGCCAGCCCTGCGTCGGGACCGGAGCCGGGGCGGCGTACATCACCTCGTCGGTGAAGTCGGCGGCCGAGACGACCCGCGGCGGGTCGGGCGGGACGCTCGGTTCGTACGATGCCGACGTGCTCGCCGCGAGCCTCGTCCGGGCCAGCAGGAACAGGCTCGTCGCGACCCGCCACAGGGCCAGGAACGCGCCCAGGATCGGCAGCAGCAGCAGGGCGATCGAGACCACGGCCAGCGCCATGGCCGCCCAGTCGCGGCGCTCCCAGGCGAGGTCGAAGACCAGCTGCTGCAGCTGGACGCCGGCGCGGCCCCGCTCGAGGAACTCCGGCATGTGCCAGACCGCCCAGGCAAGGGCGCCGACCAGCAGCGGCACCACGACCACCACCCACCCGGTCACGAACCGCCGCGAGCGGGGACGCAGCTCGGTGACGCGGGGGTCGACCGGGTGCCCGGGCCGCAGGCTGCGCAGCACGGGGCCGACGCGGGCGAACAGGTCGGGCACGCCGGCGAGGTCGGAGAGCACGTAGTAGCCGTCGAAGCGCACCACCGGGAGGAGCTGCTGGAGCATCTGGATCTGCAGGACGAGCGCGGTCAGGAGCAGCACACCGCTGCCGGTGGAGACGTACGCCGCCGCCAGCACGACCACGGTGAGCGCGTTGAAGTGCAGCCCGCCGAGGTCGGTGCGCACCCGGCCGGCCCGGCCGAGCCGGTAGGAGTCGGTGACGTCGGTGTAGAAGGCGGGGAAGACGAGGTAGAGCCCGAAGCCGATCTCGCCCGGCGTCGCGCCGCCGTAGCGGCAGGCGGCCGCGTGGCCGCACTCGTGGACGAGGGCCGCGGCCGTGAGGAGGCCGTAGATGAGCAGGGCGATGGTGGGGGTCGCGAAGAGCTCGTTGACCGCGGCCCACAAGTCCCCCCGCGTGACCAGGGCGACGTCCGCGACGACGAGCGAGACGAGCCCGAGGGCCACCAGCGGCGGCCAGAAGATCGGTGCCAGGACGCGGGCCAGCGGGTCGACGATCCGGGCCGGCACCAGCGTGCCCTTCGCGGTCAGCACCAGGAGCGGGCGCGCCCGCGCCGACCGGGTCGGCTCGGGAGACTCGTCCGGGACGACCAGCCCGAGCGGCTCGAGCCGCGTGGTGACCAGGTGGGCCAGGCCGTCGACGGTCAGGGTGCGTCCGTACGCCGCGCTCACGTCGGCGGCCACCTCCTCGGCGGGCCGCGGCGGCTCGACGGCACGCGCCACCAGATGGAGCAGCTCGGACAGCTGCACCACCTGGTCGTCGTTGCGCTTGACGAGGAACGCCGGGTCCTTGAGGCCCGAGCCCTGGGCCCGTCCCAGGAACTCCAGGCCGCTCGCCTGCCGCCACCGCTGCCCGGGGGCGGGTGGTGAGGTGGTGATCGGGTGCTCTGCGGTCGTCAGGTCCATCGCTCTGGGTGCTCTGTCTGCTCTGTCTGCTCTGTCTGTTCTGTGGTTGCTCTGTGCCCTGGAGGTGGTCGGGTGACGGCGGCGGGTGCGCCAGAGCTAACGCACCCGCCGCCGGGTCTCACGGCATGTGCATCTGCACCGAGGCGAGGTACTGCAACGCCAGTGCATTGGCCTGGGAACCGATCGTGGCCGCGTTGACGGCGAGGGCGAGGTTGACGCCCACGACGTTCGTGACGTTGACGCAGCCCACGTAGCAGCTCAGCGTCTCGCGTCGGGGCAGCGGCGTGGCCGTCTCGGCGTCGAGCTCGGCCATGGCGAGTACGGGTCGGACCATGCCGGTTCACCTCCTCTCGTACTGGTCTCGTGCTTCGGGCGGAGGGCGATGACCCCTGCGTGGCCTCCCCCTCCGCAGGGAGGCCACGCGAGGTCGTCAGCCCTGGTAGACGTTGATCGTCTGCCCGGCGGCGCTGTTCGCGACGGCGTACACGGACGCGGCGTTGAGGGCCATGGACGAGTTGTTCGCGAAGATGTTGGCCCAGTTGGTGTTGCCGAAGGTCAGCGTCTCCCGGGTCGGAAGAAGCTCCGTGCGCTCGGTGTCGAGCTCGGCGAATGACAGTTCCCGCATGATGTTCACCTCCCCCCTTCGTGCGGTTGGTCTGGCGGGCACATCGGACACGACCGTGCGTGACTCCTGCGTGATCCCGCCGCGCCACCGCAAGGCACCGAGGCCGTGGACCGTGACCGGTCCAGACGTCGACCCCAATCGTGGGGATAACCCGTCGGTGACCCTCCCTACGGGTGGGGTCCCGCGTCAGGCTGCTGAGCATGGGATGACCGCGCCTCGGACCGCGAGGGGCGGTGTGGGAGAGGGATGTCTCGGTGATCGACCATGCGGGAGACCAGTCGCACCACCAGCCGTGACCTGGCCCTCCTCGGCGGGTGGACGCTCGTCGTGGACGGCGACACGGTCGCGCTCGGAGGACGTGAGCAGCGCCTGTGCGCCCTGCTCGCCCTCACCGGCACCCGCGCCCGCGCCCAGGTCGCCGGGATCCTGTGGCCCGACAGCACCGACACGCGCGCGCTGGCCAGCCTCCGGCGGGCGGTGGCGCAGGCCCACCAGCGGTGCCCCGGCCTCCTCGCCGCCGACCGGACGAGCATCGGTCTCGCCGCCGACGTCACGGTCGACGTCCACGCCCTCCGGGCGGCCCTGGCCGACGGGGCCGTCGACCGGTCGCTGCTCGACGCGCTGTCCGGCGGCCCGCTGCTCCCGGGCTGGTACGACGAGTGGGTCGAGGACCAGCGCGAGGACCTCGAGCGCCAGCGGGTCGGCGCCCTCGAGCGGCTCGCCGTCCGGGCCCTCGAGCACGGCGACACCGTCCTCGCCGAGGACGCCGCCCGGGCGGTCGCGCGTCTCGAGCCGCTGCGGGAGTCGGCGAGCGAGCTCGTCGTCCGCGCCCTCCTCGGCCGCGACGACCGCGCCGGGGCCGTGCGCGAGCTGGAGCGCTACCGCGAGGTCGTCCGGACCGAGCTCGGCGTCGTGCCGTCGCCGGCGCTCGTCGCGCTCGTCGAGGCCGCCGCACCCGCGCCTGGGCCCACTCCCGCTCCGGTCGGGGCCCTTGCCGCTCCGGCGCGAGCCCCGGTCCCCGCCCCGGCCACTGCTCCGGTCCCCGCTCCCGTCCCGGCTCCGGTCACTGTTCCGGTCGACGTTTCTGTCGCAGCTCCGGTCGCTGCTGTGACCAGGTCGACCCGCGGCGCCCCCGTCGCCGTGCCCGCCCCGCGCCGCGCTGTACCGGCCGCCGCGCCCCTCGAACCGCCGCCCCCACCGATACCCCTGTCCCCCACAGGACCGGCCGGCTCGTCCTGGCGGGCAACCGCCGCCCGGCTGGCGGTGGGGGCGGCCCTCGTCCTGGCGGTCTCGGTGTCGATCGCCAACCTCGGCCCCGACCGCGCCCGGCCCGAACCGACACCGGCGGGCGACCGCACCTCGGAGCAGTCGGCCGGCTCGTCCGCCACCGACCCCCGCGGACGGAGTGCCGCGGTGGCCGCTCGCGAGGTGCTGGTGCGCCCCGTCGCCGCCGGGGACGGAGCCGCAGCCTTCGTCGTGCGCGCGACCCGGCGCCCGGCCCGGGTGCGGCTCGAGATGGCCGGCCCGTCCGGCCGCAGTGTCGTGCGCAACGTCGTGGTCCGCAGCCACGACGGCAACCGGCTCGTCCTCGACGGCCTCGACGGCGGCACCTACGAGTGGTCGGCGACCTCGCCGACCGCAGCCCCCGTCGCCGGCCAGGTCCACGTCGAGGAGGTCGAGGCTCCCGCCCTCGCCGCGGCCGCGGAGCCGGGTCGCGGCCCGACCGCCACCCCCGAACCGAGCCCCGTCACGGCGTCCACGCCCACGCCCACGCCCACGCCCACCCCCACCCCCACCCCCACTCCCACTCCCACACCGACAGCCACCGCGACCAGCACGCCGGCCCCGGCACCCACCCCCACTCCGACCCACCAGCCCAGTCCGACGCCGACCCACCAGCCCAGCCCGACCCCCAGCCCGACCCCCCAGCCCAGCCCGACGCGCCACCCGAGCCCGTCCGGCCAACCCACCGACCCGGGGACCCAGGACCCCGGCCCCCTGGGGTGAGGAGCCAACACATGTCCACCACCACGACACCCACCGCGCCGGACGTACGACGCCGCGCGACCGCCGCGCTGGTCGCGCTCCTGCTGGCGGCAGCCGCGGGCCTGGTGGCGTTGCCGGCGCCACGGGCGGCCGGCGCCGACGACCGGGCGAGGCACTGGGCCGGGTTCCGCATCCCGCGGACCGGCCACGCGGCGGGTGGCTGGATCGGCGGCTACCGCCTGGACGACGCGCCGGTCTTCGTGGTCACCCCGGGCCGCCGTCCCAACCGGGCGGGCTTCAAGCCGTCGCGTGCCACCGCGGACCTCCGCGGCCCGAAGGGCCCGTCCGAGGCCGCGACCGAGCGAGCGGCCTGGATCCTGTCGAGGTACGGCGGCCACAAGGACGCCGTGCAGGCCGCGGCCGTCGACGCCGCGGTGCTCCACCTGCTCGGAGGACGCGGCTGGCGGTTCGGTGCACGACGGGGCGCCGCCCGGATCAAGGCCTCGGGGGACCCGGCCACGGTGCGCCGCTACGTCCGGCTGATGCTGCGCGGCTCCCGGGCGAGCGCCGGCCCCTACGCGGCCACCGTGGCCGCCACCACCGCCGACGTCGGCGGGGTGACGGGCGTGACCGTCAGCGTGACCGACGGTCACGGAGGACCGGTGTCGGGCCTGCCGGTGCGGGTGACCTCGCCCGACGGCGGGCCGTCCCAGCCGGCCGCCGGTCCCCTCGACACCGTCACCGGTGACGACGGCCGGGCGCTCGTACGACTGGCTGCACCGCTCTCCGGGTGGCGGACGGTCGTGGCCGAGGTCGGCCAGGTGCCCCTGCACTGGCTGCGGCTGCGCCGCGCCGACCGCAAGCGGCAGGCCTCCGTGGCGGAGGGCGGTGTCCGCCGCACGATCGTCGCCAGCACGCGCGTCGCGGTCCGCGGCCCGCAGTCGGTGACGCTGGCGCCGGTGCCGAGCTCGCTCGTGCTGGGCGGCCAGGCCGCCGTGTCGGTCACGGCCCAGGGCGACGCGACGCCGCGGGCAGCGAGGGCGGCGCTGCACGGACCGTTCGCGACCGCCGCCACGGCCACGTGCACGGGCCAGGCCGTCGCGACGACCACCGGCACCCTCCCCAGCGACGCGGCGTACACGCTCCCGGCCGTGCAACCGGGCGCGGGCGGCTACTACGCCTGGCAGGTCGACGTCGACGGGACCGGCACGGTCATCCCGGCCGGGTCGTGCGGGGCCGTGGTCAAGGTGCGCGGCAGGCCGACCGTGTCCGCGTCCGCGCCGGCGACCGCCGCCGTCGGCAGCAGCGTCCAGGTCCCCGTCACGATCAGCGGCATGCCCTTCCCGATGAGGGTGGACGTGCGGCTCAAGCTCTACGGGCCCGGCGACACGTCGTGCAGCAACGCGATCAGCACCTCGTCGATGAGCCGGCTGGGCAACGGCCAGGTCGTCTCGGGCTCCGTGCTGCTCGAGTCGGCCGGCGTCTACTCCTGGAAGGTGGAGGCCGATCCCGGCGACCTGTGGCAGGGCGCCGAGTCGGTGTGCGGCGCACCGGGTTCGCGGACCCAGGTCTCCCCCTGACCCCGAACGGCCGGTAATAAAAGTCAGGCTTGACTGTTTGTTTGTACGGCGGCAGGCTGGCGCCGTGACCTCCCCCTCACCGTCGGCGACGGCCGCGACCCGCGTGCCGCAGGCCGACCGGACCCGGGCGATGCGGGCCCGGTTGCTGGAGGCGACGGTCGAGCTGCTGGTGGAGCGCGGCTTCGCCGGCACGTCGACGACCCTCGTCTCGGACCGGGCGGGGGTGAGCCGCGGCGCCCAGCTGCACCACTTCCCGACCAAGAACGACCTCGTCGTCGCTGCCGTCGAGCACCTCACCGAGCGGCGCGGCGCCGAGCTGGCGGAGGCGGTGGCCCACCTGCCCGCGGGTGGCCGGCGTACGCGTGCGGTCGTCGAGATGCTCGGCGACCACTTCAGCTCACCGGTCTTCGCCGCCGCGCTGGAGCTGTGGGTGGCCGCCCGCACCGACGAGGCGTTGCTCGCCGCCGTGGGACCGCTCGAGCAGCGGGTCGGTCGCGAGGCGCACCGCATGACGGTCGCCGCGCTGGGCGTCGACGAGTCGCGCCCCGGCGTGCGCGAGCTGGTGCAGGCCACCCTCGACCTCGTCCGCGGCCTCGGCCTGGCCTCCACGATCACCGACGACTCGGCGCGCCGCCGCCGCATCCTGCGGGAGTGGGCCGACGTGCTCGACCGCGAGCTGGAGAAGGAGCTGGACGCATGACCGACGTGCTCACGCAGGTGCTCGCCGACCTCGAGGCCGAGGGCGACCGGCTCGAGCAGCTGGTGGCCGGCCTCGACGAGGTCGGCTGGCGCACGCCGACGCCGGCCCCCGGCTGGGACGTCGCCACCCAGGTCGCCCACCTCGCGTGGACCGACGAGGTGGCGGTCAAGGCCGCGACGGACAAGGAGGCGTGGGACGAGGTCGTCCTCGGGGCGATCGCCGACCCCGAGGGCTACGTCGACGCGCAAGCGGTCGCCATCGCCCGCGAGCCCGGCCTCCTCGACCGCTGGCGACGCGCGCGGGCCGACCTGCGCGCCACGCTGGTCGCGATGCCGCAGGGCGAGAGGATGCCGTGGTTCGGCCCGCCGATGTCGCCGACCTCGATGGCGACCGCGCGGCTGATGGAGACCTGGGCCCACGGCCTCGACGTGCACGAGGCCCTCGGCGCCCCGGTCGCCGACACCGACCGCATCCGCCACGTCGCCCACCTCGGCGTCCGCACCCGTGACTTCGCCTTCGCCGTCCACGGCCTCGACGCGCCCGTCGAGGAGTTCCGCATCGACCTGACCGCGCCGTCCGGCGACGTCTGGTCGTGGGGACCGGAGGACGCCGTGCAGACGCTCACCGGCGGCGCGGGGGACTTCTGCCGGCTGGTGACCCAGCGGGTCCACCGCGCCGACACCGACCTCGTCGCCACCGGTGCCGACGTCGACCGGTGGCTCGACATCGCCCAGGCCTTCGCGGGCCAGCCGGGCGAGGGACGGAGCCCGCGGTGAGCGGCCGCCCCGAGGGACGAGCCCTGCGGATCGGCAACTGCTCCGGCTTCTACGGCGACCGGCTCAGCGCGATGCGCGAGATGCTGCAGGGCGTCTCCCCGGACGGGCACGGCCTCGACGTGCTGACCGGCGACTACCTCGCCGAGCTGACGATGCTCATCCTCGGCAAGGACCAGCTCAAGGACCCCTCGCTCGGCTACGCCCGCACCTTCGTCCGCCAGCTCGAGGACTGCCTCGGCCTCGCGCTGGAGCGCGGCGTGAAGGTCGTCGCCAACGCCGGCGGCCTCAACCCCGCCAACCTCGCCGACAGGGTCCGCGAGGTCGCGAAGGGCCTCGGCCTCGACCCCCAGGTCGCCCACGTCGAGGGCGACGACGTCCGGCACCTCTCCGGCCAGAACGGGTGGGAGGGCGCCCTCACCGCCAACGCCTACCTCGGCGGCTTCGGCATCGCGGCCGCGCTGACCGCGGGGGCCGACGTGGTCGTCACCGGCCGGGTGACCGACGCCTCGCTCGTCGTCGGGCCCGCCGTCGCGCACCACGGCTGGACCCCGACGTCGTACGACGAGCTGGCGGGCGCGGTCGTCGCCGGCCACGTCATCGAGTGCGGCACCCAGGCGACCGGGGGCAACTTCAGCGGCTTCCTCGACCTGCCCCACCGCGACCGGCCGCTGGGCTTCCCCGTCGCCGAGGTCGCGGCCGACGGGTCGAGCGTGATCACCAAGCACGCCGGCACCGGCGGCGCGGTCACCGTCGACACCGTCACCGCGCAGCTCGTCTACGAGATCCAGTCGACGCGCTACCTCGGGCCCGACGTCACCGTCCACCTCGAGTCGGTCCGCCTCGAGCAGGAGGGGGAGGACCGCGTCGCGATCGTCGGCGTCACGGGCGAGGCGCCCCCGGAGCGGCTCAAGGTGTGCGTCAACGAGCTCGGGGGCTGGCGCAACCAGGTGGAGCTCGTCCTCACCGGCCTCGACGTCGACGCGAAGGCGGCCTGGGCGCGCGAGCAGCTCGGACCGCGGCTCACCGCGGCCGAGGTGACGTGGTCGGAGGCCAGCGCACCGACGCCCGACGCCTACTCCGAGGAGGCCGCCTCCACCCTGCTGCGCTGCACGGTGAAGGACCCCTCGCCCGACCCGGTCGGGCGCGCCTTCACCGCCGCCGCCGTCGAGCTCGCCCTCGGCTCCTACCCGGGCTTCACGATGACGGCACCCCCCGCGCCCGCCACGCCGTACGGCGTCTACCGCCCCGAGTACGTCGACCGCGCCGACGTCACGCACACCGTCGTCCACGCCGACGGCCGCCGTGAGGTCGTCGCCGACCCGACGGCGTACACCTCCCCGGTCGAGGCGCCGGGCCGGCGCCCGTCGCCCTACCCGGGCAGTCCCGACACGCTCACCAGGCGCCTGCCGCTGGGCACCTTCGTGCACGCCCGCTCGGGCGACAAGGGCGGCGACGCCAACATCGGCCTCTGGGTCGCGCACGACGGCGCCGACCCGGCGACGTACGACGCCCGGGTGCAGTGGCTGTTCAAGCTGATGTCGCCGCGCGGCATCCCCGCGCTCCTGCCGGAGGCGGCCGACCTGGACGTCGACGTCTGGCTGCTGCCGCACCTCGGCGCGGTCAACCTCGTCGTCCACGGCCTGCTCGGTCAGGGCGTGGCCGCCTCCACCCGGTTCGACCCGCAGGCCAAGGCGCTGGGCGAGTGGTTGCGCTCGCGGCTGGTCTCGATCGAGGAGAGCCTCGTATGAGCACCGAGCACGACGCGCTGCGCGCGACCGCCGCGGACTTCGTCCGTCGCGAGGTCGCGCCGCACCTGCAGGAGTGGGAGGACGCAGGTGAGGTCCCGCGCGCGCTGCACCGCACCGCGGGCGACCTCGGCCTGATCGGCGCGGCCTTCCCGGAGGAGGTCGGAGGCGGCGGCGGCGACCTGGTGGACAGCGTCGTGCTGCAGGAGGCGATGTTCGACGCGGGCGCTTCGAGCGGCCTGATGGCGGCCCTCTTCACCGCCGGCATCGCGCTGCCCCACATCGCCGCCAGCGGCGACGCCGACCTCGTCGACCGGTTCGTCCGGCCGACCCTGGCGGGCGACACGATCGGCGCGCTCGCGATCACCGAGCCCGGCGGCGGCTCCGACGTCGCGCGCCTCACGACGCGGGCGGAGCTGGTCCGGGGGAGCGACGGCGACCACTACGTCGTCAACGGCGCGAAGACCTTCATCACCTCCGGCGTCCGCGCCGACTTCGTGACCACCGCGGTCCGCACGGGCGGCCCCGGCCACGGCGGCATCTCGCTGCTGGTCGTCGAGAAGGGGACGCCCGGGTTCACCGTCTCCCGGTCGCTGCGCAAGATGGGGTGGCACTGCTCCGACACCGCCGAGCTGGCGTTCGTCGACGCCCGGGTGCCGGCCGCGAACCTGGTCGGTGCGGAGGGCTCGGGGTTCGCCCAGATCGCGGAGCAGTTCGTGGTGGAGCGGATCGCGCTGGCGGTCCACGGCTACGGCATCGCCGCCCGCTCGCTCGACCTCGCCGCGGCCCACGCCCGCGAGCGCGAGACGTTCGGCCGGCCCCTGGCGGCCAACCAGTCCGTCCAGCACACGCTGGTCGAGATGCGGCGCCAGGTCGAGGTGGCGCGCACCTACACCCGTGACGTGGCCGCGCGGCACGTCGCCGGCGACCTCGTCGTCGCGGAGGCGTGCCTGGCCAAGCAGACCGCGGTGGACTGCGCGGCGTACGTCTGCGACCGGGCGGTGCAGCTCTTCGGCGGCACCGGCTACATGCACGGCACCGAGGTGGAGCGGCACTACCGCGACGCCCGGATCCTGCCGATCGGGGGTGGCGCCGACGAGGTGCTGCGCGACCTGACGGCGAAGCTGATGGGTTACGCGTCATGACCGAGGAACTGAGGAGAGCCATGATCAAGCTGCCGTCGCTGGGCGACGAGGTGTCGCTCTGGATGGGCGCCCCGCCCGCGGAGGTCTGGGACCTCGTCAGCGACGTGACGCGGATCGGGGAGTTCAGCCCCGAGACGTTCGAGGCGAAGTGGACGCGCGGCTCGACCGGGCCCGAGGTGGGCGCCTTCTTCGCCGGTCACGTGAAGCGCAACGGGGTCGGTCCGACGTACTGGTCGCCGTGTCGGGTCACGGTCTGCGAGCCCGAGCGCGTCTTCGAGTTCTCGGTCGGCACCGACGCGGTCACCGTCAACAACTGGGGCTACCGCCTCGAGCCGAAGGACGGCGGGACCCTGGTCACGGAGTACTTCCGCCTCGACCCCAACCTGCCGACCCGCCTCTATTGGCTCGTCCTGGGTCCGCTCCGCCGGCGGACCAACCGCAACGGCATGCGCACGACGCTCGAGCGGATGAAGGCGGTGGTCGAGTCATGAATTCACCCCACGACCTTCTTCTCCTCCGCTGCGCTCCCCCGAACAACGCCGCGGGGACCCCGAGATGAGCACCAACCGGGCCGCGATGCTCGAGAAGCTCGCCGACCTCGACGCGCAGCACGCGGTGGCGGTGGCCGGTGGTGGCGAGAAGTACGTCGAGCGCCACCACGCCCGCGGCAAGCTGACCGCGCGCGAGCGGATCGAGCTGCTCCTAGACCCCGGGTCGGCGTTCCTCGAGCTGTCGCCGCTGGCCGGGTGGGGCTCGGACTTCACGGTCGGCGCCTCCGTCGTCACCGGGATCGGTGTCGTCGAGGGCGTGGAGTGCCTCATCAGCGCCAACGACCCCACCGTCAAGGGCGGCGCCTCGAACCCGTGGACGGTGAAGAAGATCTTCCGCGCGTCCCAGGTCGCCGAGGAGAACAACCTCCCGACCATCTCCCTGGTCGAGTCGGGCGGGGCCGACCTGCCCACCCAGAAGGAGATCTTCATCCCCGGCGGTCGCCTCTTCCGCGACCTGACGCGAGCCTCCGCGCGGCGGCAGCCGACGATCGCGCTGGTCTTCGGCAACTCGACCGCCGGCGGGGCGTACGTCCCCGGGATGAGCGACTACACGGTGTTCGTGCGGGGCGGCGCCAAGGTGTTCCTCGGCGGCCCGCCGCTGGTGAAGATGGCGACCGGCGAGGAGTCCGACGACGAGTCGCTCGGTGGCGCCGAGATGCACGCCCGCGTCTCCGGGCTGGCCGACTACCTCGCCGAGGACGAGCACGACGCCATCCGCATCGGGCGCCGGATCGTGGCGAGGTTGAACCGCCGCAAGCCCGAGCTTCGCACCCGAGATGCGTGCTTTGCACCCGGGATCTCTACCTCGAAGCAGGGCGGTCACCGGATATCCGGTGACTCCAGTGCCGCCTTCGCCGAGCCCGACGCCGACCCCGAGGGCCTGCTCGACCTCGTCCCGACCGACCTCAAGGAGCCGTTCGACCCGCGCGAGGTGATCGTGCGGGTCGTCGACGGCACGAGCGAGCGCAACGGCCGGCCGTTCGACGAGTTCAAGCCGCTCTACGGCACGTCCCTCGTCACCGGGTGGGCGCAGCTGCACGGCCGGCCGATCGGCATCCTCGCCAACGCCCAGGGCGTGCTGTTCTCCGAGGAGGCGCAGAAGGCGACGCAGTTCATCCAGCTCGCCAACCAGTCGGACACGCCGCTGCTCTTCCTGCACAACACGACCGGCTACATGGTCGGCAAGGACTACGAGCAGGGCGGCATCATCAAGCACGGCGCGATGATGATCAACGCCGTCTCCAACAGCACCGTCCCCCACCTGTCGGTGATCATGGGCGCGTCCTACGGGGCCGGCAACTACGGCATGAACGGCCGCGCCTACGACCCGCGCTTCCTCTTCACCTGGCCCAGCGCGAAGTCGGCCGTGATGGGCCCCGCCCAGCTCGCCGGCGTGCTGTCGATCGTCGCCCGGGCGGCGGCCGAGGCCAAGGGACAGGCGTACGACGAGGAGGGCGACGCCGGCATGCGCGCGATGGTCGAGCAGATGGTCGAGGAGCAGTCGCTGCCCTACGTGCTGTCCGGGATGCTCTACGACGACGGCGTCATCGACCCCCGGGACACCCGCACCGTGCTGGCCATCTGCCTCAGCGTCATCGAGAACGCACCGATCAAGGGTGCCGAGGGATTCGGGGTGTTCCGCCCATGATCTCACCCCAAGACGTTCCTCGCTCCTCCGCTTCGCTCCCCCGCGAGCAACGCCTCGGGGACCCCGAGCCTCTCGAAGGTCCCCGCATGATCCAGAGGTTGCTGGTCGCCAACCGTGGCGAGATCGCCCGGCGGGTCTTCGCCACCTGCCGCCGGCTCGGCATCGAGACCGTCGCCGTCCACTCGGACGCCGACGCGGGCCTGCCCTTCGTGGCCGAGGCCGACCGGGCCGTACGCCTGCCGGGCAACGCGCCCGCGGACACGTACCTCCGCATCGACCTGATCCTGGACGCGGCGCGGACCTCCGGCGCCGACGCGATCCATCCCGGCTACGGCTTCCTGTCCGAGAACGCGGACTTCGCCCGCGCCGTGATCGACGCCGGCCTGACCTGGGTCGGTCCGCCGCCCGAGGCGATCGAGGCCATGGGCGACAAGGTCCGGGCCAAGGAGATCGCCGAGAAGGCCGGCGTCCCGGTGCTGTCGGCCCCGACGTCTCCGACGGAGGCCGACCTCCCGCTGCTCGTGAAGGCGTCGGCCGGCGGCGGCGGGCGCGGCATGCGCGTCGTACGCACCCTGGACCGGCTCGAGGCCGAGATCGAGGCGGCGCGGGCGGAGGCCGAGTCGGCCTTCGGTGACGGCACGGTCTTCGTCGAGCCCTACGTCGAGGCCGGTCGTCACGTCGAGGTGCAGGTCGTCTCGAGCGGGGCGCGCACCATCTCGATCGGCACCCGCGACTGCTCGGTCCAGCGTCGGCACCAGAAGGTGGTCGAGGAGGCGCCGGCACCCGGGCTTCCGGCGGCCACGGAGGCGGCCATGTGCGAGGCGGCCGAGCGGCTCGCGCGCGACATCGGCTACCGCGGCGCAGGCACGGTCGAGTTCCTCTACGACCCGGCCACCGACCGCTGGTTCTTCCTCGAGATGAACACCCGGCTCCAGGTCGAGCACCCGGTCACCGAGCTGACGCACGACGGCGAGCTCGTCGAGAGCCAGCTCGCGGTGGCCGAGGTCCCGGACCTCGACCTCACGCCGAGGCCGAGGACCGGGCACGCGATCGAGGTCCGCCTCTACGCCGAGGACGCGGCGTACGTCCCCCAGAGCGGTCGGCTGGTCACCTTCGACCTGCCGTCGGACGGCGCATTCCTGCCGATGGCCGGCTTCGGGGTCCGCGTCGACAGCGGCTTCGCGAGCGGCGACGAGGTGTCCACCTTCTACGACGCGATGCTCGCCAAGGTGGTGGCCTGGGCGCCGACGCGTGAGCAGGCGATCCGGATGCTCGTCGCGGCGCTGCGCCGGGCCCGGATCCACGGCGTGACCACCAACCGCGACCAGCTCGTCGACATCCTCACCGACCCGGTCTTCGTGGCCGGCGAGATGACGACGACCTGGCTCGAGTCACGTCCGATTCCCGCTGAGTCTCCTGGAGACTCACCGTCCAGCGACCGCGCCACACTCGTCGCGGGAGCGCTGATGCTCGCCGCCGACGACGCGGCCCGGCGCACGGTCCAGCAGGGCGTGCCCGCCGCCTGGCGCAACGTCGTCAGCCAGCCGCAGCGCACGACGTTCGAGGGGCACGACCCGGTCGAGTGGTGGGGCACGCGCGACGGGTTCGTGGTCGACGGCGTGGCGGTCCTCGAGGTGTCGCCGACCCACGCCCGCCTCGAGGTCGACGGGGTCGCGCGGCGGTGGGACGGACTGATCGCCGTCGATCGCCGCTCGGCCACGCGTGAGATTTACGTCGACGGGCCCGATCGGTCCGTCCGGCTGCGCGAGGTCCCGCGCTTCACCGACCCCGCCGACGCGGTGGCGAGCGGCTCGCTGCTCGCGCCGATGCCCGGGACCGTCGTCGCGGTCAAGGTGGCCGTCGGTGACGCGGTGGCGGCGGGTGACGTCGTCCTCGTGCTCGAGGCGATGAAGATGCAGCACACCGTGACCGCGCCGCACGACGGCACGGTCACCGAGATCAACGTCGAGCCCGGGTCGCAGGTCGCGTCCGGGGAGGTCCTGGCCGTCGTGGCCGAGGAAGCCGAGGGAGAAGCATGACCGACTTCACCGAGTCCACCTTCACCGAGTCCGAGGAGCGCCAGGAGTTGCGCCGCCAGGTCGCGAAGCTCGCGAAGGGCTACGGACGCGACTGGTTCGTCGAGCGGGCGCGCTCGGGCGAGAAGACCACGGAGCTGTGGCTCGAGATCGCCAAGGCGGGCTACCTCGGCATCAACATCCCGGAGGAGTACGGCGGCGGGGGCGGCGGCATCGGCGACGTGGCCGCGGTCTGCGAGGAGCTCGCCGCGCAGGGCTGCCCGCTGCTCATGATGGTCGTCAGCCCGGCGATCTGCGGCACGGTCATCGCCCGCTACGGCACCGAGGAGCAGAAGCAGCAGTGGCTGCCGGGGATCTGCGACGGCACCGCCACGATGGCCTTCGCGATCACCGAGCCCGACGCCGGCACCAACTCGCACAACATCACGACCACTGCCCGGCGCGACGGCGACGAGTGGGTGCTCAAGGGCCAGAAGATCTACATCTCCGGCGTCGACGAGGCCGCCAACGTGCTCGTCGTGGCGCGCACCGAGGACGCGAGGACGGGCAAGCTCAAGCCGTGCCTGTTCGTCGTGCCGACGGACGCGGCCGGCTTCGACTACACCGCGATCCCGATGGAGATCGTCAGCCCCGAGAAGCAGTTCCAGGTCTTCATCGACGACGTCCGGCTCCCGCGCGAGGCGCTCGTCGGCGACGAGGACGGCGGGCTGGTGCAGCTGTTCGCGGGCCTCAACCCCGAGCGGATCATGGCGGCCTCCTTCTCGACCGGCCTCGCCCGCCACGCGATCGCCAAGGCGTCGGCGTACGCCAAGGAGCGCACGGTCTTCCGGGCGCCGATCGGCTCCCACCAGGCCATCGCCCACCCGCTCGCCATGGCGCACATCGAGAACGAGCTCGCCCGGCTGATGACGCAGAAGGCGTCGGCCCTCGTCGACGCCGGTGACGAGATGGCCGCCGGCGAGGCGGCCAACATGGCGAAGTACGCCGCCGCGGAGGCCGCCGTGCACGCCGTCGACGCAGCGGTGCAGACCCACGGGGGCAACGGCATCACGCAGGAGTACGGCATGGCCGGCCTGCTGGTCGCCGCCCGCGCCGGCCGCATCGCCCCGGTCAGCCGGGAGATGATCCTCAACTTCGTCGCGATGCACAGCCTGGGGCTGCCCAAGTCCTACTGAAAGCGGTGCGGCGGCGCACGCGGTGCGCTTCACTGCACCCATGCCGAAGCCGCCGACGGTCCCGGTCCGCCTGGGTCACGTCCTTGCTGGAGTCCTCGTCGTCCTGGGGAGCACCACTGTGGCCCGGGCGGCCGCCGAGCCGGGGCCGCACGACCGCCTCGCGGGCCTGCCCGGCCCGTGCGCCGACGTGAGCACCGACCCGGCCGACTTCCCGCGAGCGGTGCCGCTGCCCCAGGGCGCGTACACCGTCCGCGGCTTCATCCGGGCCGACTGCCGCCAGTTCCTGGACCTGGCGATGGACACCGAGGACCTCGGGCCGGAGGAGCGCCACCTCGTCCGCCGGCTGCGGGCGAAGGGGTTCCGCGGCGTCACCTCCGACAGCCGCACGGTCGAGGTCGACATGGGCCCCGACGCCCCGCCGGAGCTGCGCGAGGAGTACACGATCCGCGCGTACGGGCGCGGCCTGCGGGTCAAGGTCGAGCTCGGTTTCGTCGGGGCCGCACCCCGGTGGGGCGGGACCGCGCTGGTCCGCTACGTGCTGCGTCCTCTCCGCTGACGCCGCTCGGTCGGCCCCGGCGCGTGCACCGTGCAGGCAGTTCACGGGCGCCGCGCGACTGCTGAGCGTGGCCGCGCGGCCATCAGCCTCGAACTGCCTTCATGGTGTCGGACCGCGGTGCGATGATCGCGCCGTGGCCCTCGCCGACCGTCCCCTCGTGCCCGAGGAGTGGGTGCTGCGCATCGATGCGGTGCTCGGCGTGCTCCCGCGCTGCCGGCAGGAGTCGGCGTGGACCGGGACACGCTGGCGCGTGGGCAGCGCCACCGTGGCCCACGTCTTCGGCGGGGAGGACCAGCTCTTCCGGATCACCTTCCGCGGCGAGCCCGACGAGGTCGCCGCGTTCGAGCACATGGGCGACCCCTACTTCCGGGCCGGCTGGGGCGGCAACTACATCGGGATGCTCCTCGACGACGACACCGACTGGGAGGAGCTCGCGGAGCTGCTGACCGACTCCTACTGCATCCAGGCGCCAGCGCGCCTCGCCGCGCAGGTCGCCCGGCCCGGCGCCTGAGCGCACCCGCACGTCGCCGTCCGCCCGGCAGGATGGACGCCATGACCGGGACGTCGCACGGCCGCCTCGTCGGGCTGGACGTGGCCCGGTGCCTCGCGCTGCTCGGCATGGTCGCCACCCACGTGCTCGACGAACGCACCCCGTCCGGCGACCTCACCACCGCCCAGTGGCTGGCCGGTGGCCGGGCGTCGGCGCTGTTCGCGGTGCTGGCCGGGGTGAGCCTCGCGCTGATGACCCGCGAGCCCCTCCGGGGTCGGCCGCTCGCGCTGCGCACCCTCGGCATCGCCGCCCGGGCGCTGCTGATCGGGCTCCTCGGCCTCGTGCTCGGCGGACTGGACACCGGGATCGCGGTCATCCTCACCTACTACGGCGTGCTGTTCGTGCTGGGACTGCCGTTCACGCTCCTGCGCCTGCGTCGGCTCCTGCCGCTCGCCGTCGTCTGGGTGGTGCTCGCGCCGGTGGTGTCGCACCTGGTGCGGCCCCACCTGCCCGGTCGGGGGTTCGACAGCCCGACCTTCGAGCAGCTGGCCGACCCGGGCCGGCTGGCGAGCGAGCTGCTCCTCACCGGCTACTACCCGGCCGTCCCGTGGCTGGCCTACCTCCTCGCCGGCCTCGTGCTGGGACGCCTCGACCTGCGCGACACCTCGCTGCTCGGCGGCCTGGCCGTGGGTGGGCTCTCCCTGGCGGTGCTCGCGACGCAGGTGTCGCGGACGCTGGCCGACCCGGCGGTGGCGTCGGACAACGCGACCGGCATGTACGGCACGACGCCCGCCGACGGCGACTGGACCTGGCTGCTGCTCGTCGCGCCCCACTCGGCGACGCCGTTCGACCTCGCCCAGACGATCGGCAGCGCCGTCCTCGTGATCGCGCTCTGCCTCCTCGTCGAGCAGCTGCTGCCCCGGCCGGCGACCGCCGTGCTCGCCGTCGTGTTCGGTGCGGGCGCGGCCACGCTCACCCTCTACTCCCTGCACGTGGTGATGCGCACCGAGGCGGTGTGGCCGGAGGAGGACCCGTCGACCTACGTCAGCCACGTCGTGGTCCTCCTGGCGATCGGGGCGGCGCTCCGCCTGCTCCGGCGGCGCGGGCCCCTCGAGGCGGCGGCGGGCCTGCCCGTCCGGCTGGCCCGGCGCTCCAGCCGCCCGGAGCCTCAGCGCAGCGGCACGAACCGGTAGCGCCCGTGCCGGGTGACCACCGCCCCCGGGTTGGTCACCCGCAGCATCGTGCCGTCCACCGGCACCACCAGGACGCCGTCGGTGGCGAGCTGGTCGACCAAGCTGGCGGGCAGGGTGTCGGCCATCGCGGAGACGAGGATGCGGTCGTACGGCGCCCCGTCGGGGTCGCCGAGAACCCCGGCCACGGCCTGCCGGATCGTCGCCCACGGCCGGTCGGTGCGGGCCAGGTTGGCGGACCCGAAGGACACCAGCTCCGGCTCCAGCTCGAAGCCCAGCACCGACCCGGCCGGCCCGACCAGGTGCGCGAGCAGCGCGGTCGTCCAGCCGCTCCCCGACCCGACGTCGAGCACCCGCTGCCCGGCGCGGACGTCGAGCAGCCGCAGCATGTCGTCGACGGTGCGGGGCTGGGAGTTGGTCTGCCCCGCGGCGATCGCCAGCGGTCCGTCGTACGACGCCCGCCGCCGCACCCCGCGCGGGAGGAAGTCCCGCCGCGGGGTGGCGTCGAAGGCCGCCGTGACCGGGTCCATCAGGGCTCGCTCACACCCATGTGTTGTCGTGCTCCCGCATGAAACGGTCGTACGCGTCGCCGTCGAGGGCGCCCATCCCGGCCGCCAGGCCCTCGAAGTAGGCCTCGCGCGGTGCGCCGGGGGCGAAGTGGAGCAGCATCTTGGCGGCGCCGTCCTCGTTGCGGAAGCCGTGGATCCCGCCGGCCGGGACGTGGGCGAAGTCGCCGGCGTGGCACTTCACCCAGTCGGTGCCGTCGTAGATCGTGACGGTGCCCTCGAGGACGTAGAACGACTCGGTGATCGTGCGGTGGAAGTGGGCACCGGGGCCGCTCTCGGGGCCGGCGAACTCCCACCGGTAGAGGCCGAACGTGCCGGTGGTCTCGGTGCCCTGCGCGAGGTAGAACACCTTGTTGCCGTTGGGGTAGACCACCGCCGGCTCGATCCCCGCCCGCTTGACGTGGGCGGAGACCTCGCCGGAGTCACCGTGGTAGATCGGCGGGGGATAGCTCATCGAACGGGGTCCCCTCGGCGCGGAGAAGGTCGGCGGGTGGTCATGGAGCGGTGGTCCCTTCGTAGGCCTCCTGGACCTCGCCGGGGGAGGCGTCGTTGAACTGGTTGATCCGGATCTGGTTGCCGAACGGGTCGCGGATGCCGAAGTCGGTGCCGTAGGGCTGGGTGACCGGCTCCTGGGTGATCTCGACGCCGGCGTCGCGGAGCGCGGCGTAGGTCGCGTGCACGTCGCTGCTGGTGAGGAACAGGCCCCCGAGGGCGCCCTTGGTGACGAGCTCGCGGACCTGGGCGGCGGTGGTCTCGTCGTGCTGGGGGCCGCCGACCAGCTCGAGCAGGATCGAGGTGTCCTGGCCGGGGACGCCGACGGTGAGCCAGCGCATGAAGCCGAGGTCGATGTCGTCGCGCACCTCGAAGCCGAGGTGGCTGGTGTAGAAGTCGAGCGCCTCGTCCTGGTCGAGGACCGGCACGCTGCGGATATGGAGGCTGGTGATGTGGTTGGTGTTCATGACGACGACGCTAGTCAGCGTCCACCCCCTCCTGCTTCTCCGAAAACGCTGTCCCGGCGGCACCCGCCGGTCCGGCCCGCTCGCGCGGTCGGGTCCACGCGGCGATGAAGCACGACGGCACCGCCACCGGCGCGTGGCGGGCGCGGAACTCGGTGGGCGAGCACCCGACGACGTTGCTGAAGGTGCGGCTGAAGGTGCCGAGGCTGGCGAACCCGACGTCCCACGCGACGTCGGTCACCGGCCGGTCGGTCTGTCGCAGCAGGGTCATCGCGCGCTCGACCCGGCGCCGCTGGAGGTAGCGGTGGGGCGTCTCGCCGTAGACCTCCTTGAAGACCCGGCCGAACTGCGACGCCGACAGGTGGGCGATCGCGGCGAGGGTCGGCACGTCGAGGGGCTCGGCGTAGCGCCGGTCCATCTCGTCGCGGGCGCGCAGCATCCGTCGGTTGGTGTCCTCCTGCGCGGAGAGCGGCCGGCCCATGTGGAGGAACCTAACGCGTGCCGGGGACGGCGCGGACCGGGCGCCGGACACGACAACGGCGTGGCCCCGGGGGAGGGCCACGCCGTGGTCTGTGCGTTTTCAGGACGTGGATCTCGCAGTTCTGGGGGGATCCCGTACGTCGGCGGGAGGTCGGCGTACGGGGCACGAGAGCCGGTCCTGCGGAACGCGGCCGCCGCCGGGATCACCCGGACGTCTGGTTGCCGCCTCCCTTGCCGGGGTTGCCGGAGCCGGCGGAGCTGCCCGCTCCGCCCGAGCCGTCGGGCGTCGGGAGGTCGGACGGCTTGCCCGGGGTCGGGGTCGGCGTGCCGGTCGGCTTCCCCGGTGAGGCCGTGGTCTCGGTGGGCGTCGGTCCGGTCGGGGTGGGCTTGGTGGGGCTCGAGTGCGGGGTCGGCGGGGGCTTCGTCGGGCTGGGCTTCGTCGGGCTCGGCTTCGTCGGCGTGGGCTTCGTCGGGCTCGGCTGCGTGGTGGGCGTGGGCCGGTCGGTGGGCTTGCCGGTCTCCTTCGGCGGGCCGATGAGGTCGACGCAGTAGGTGGCGATGCGGTCGACGCCGCCGGCCTGGGCCGCGAGCGCGAGGAACGCGGCGCTGTCGAGCGACGAGCCGGGGTCGGAGCGGTCGGTGGCCTGGAAGGCGCGGCACAGCCCCTCGAAGTTCGGCGTGGGGCCGGCCGGTCCGTCGGACGTCTCGGAGGGAGTGGCCGAGGGGGACCCGGACGGCGCCTGGGACGTGCTCGCGGACGACGGCGAGGACGGGGATCCGGGTGAGGTGGACGAGCCGGTCGACCCCGAGGCGGTGGACGAGTCGCTGCCGTCGGTCGCGGAGCTGCCGCTTTCGCCGGCGCTCGCGGAGCCGGCCGCGCTGCCCGGAGCGTCGCCCGCGGACTCGCTGGCACGGTCGGACGCCTGGCCGGGGAGGGCGGGCAGGCCCGGGAGCCCGGGGAGGTCCGGCAGGCCCGGCAGGTCGGTGGAGCTGGCGAGCGCGAAGCCACCCGAGGTGAGGGCCACCACGGCACCGGTCGCGACGACGGCCCGTACGGCGGCTCGGCTCCCGAGGCGCGAGGGTGAGACGTAGCCGCTGCGGGACGACGGCGGCGGCGCGAGCCGCGCGGCCTGGAAGGCGGCCGCGGCCTGGTCCTCGCGGCGCAGCTCGCTGGGGTGCGCCGGCGCGCCGGCGGCGGTGAGGGCCCAGCCGAGGACGTCGTCGTGCTCCGCGGGCGCGTCGAGCAGGCGCTCGGCGTCGCGGCGGGACAGGCGGGGGTCCGGGGTGCTCATCTCACTCCCTTCAGCGTCACGGCAGTCACAGGTGTTACGGCTCCTCGGCGATTCGCTTGGCCAGCTGCTTGAGGCCGCGGTGGGCCGCGGCGCGCACGGCGCCGGGTCGCTTGCCGAGGATGCGGGCGGCGGTGGGGGCGTCGAAGCCGAGCACCGTCCGCAGCATGATCGCCTCGGCCTGGTCGCGGGGCAGGCTGCCGATCAGCCGGATGACGGCCTCGGAGTCGATCCGCCCGACGGCCTCGGCCTCGACGTCGACGTCGTCCGGCAGGTCCGCGAGGTCGTCGACCGACTCGTCGGCGACCGGCCGGCGCCGGGCGTGGCGCAGGTGGTCGAGGGCGCGGTTGCGGCCGATCGTGGTGATCCACCCGCGGAAGCCGTCGGCGTCGCCGCTGAACCGGTCGAGGTCGCGGAAGGCCTGGGACCAGGCCTCGCTCGCGACGTCCTCGGCCTCGGCGGGCCCGACCAGGACGGTGAGGTAGCGCAGGAGCGGTGGCTGGACGTGGCGGTAGACGACGCGGAACGCCGCCTCGTCCCCCGCCTGCATCGCCTCGACGGCGCAGTCGAGCCCCTCCTGCTCACCCACCGCCGCATTGTCACCCGAGGTCGGTCGCCGGGCGTGCAGAACCCCCCAGCCGGTGCCCGGGATCTCCGGCGGCTCAGGCGCGCGGGGGACGCGGGACGAACAGCGGCACGCGGGCGGCGTACGCGTCCCACCCCTCGCGCTGCGACATCGTCCGCTCCAGCAGCCGGGCGCCGGTCACGTTGCGCACGAAGTACGTCATCGCCGCGGGCGCCCACACGGTGAGCAGACCCGGGAGCCAGCCCAGGGCTAGCGCACCGGCGATCCACAGGCCCCACCACACGCTGGCGTCACCGAAGTAGTTGGGGTGCCGGCTCCAGCCCCAGAGGCCCGTGTCCAGGATCTTCGGGCGGGTCTCGCGCGGCTGGGCCTTGTAGGCCTCGAGCTGCGCGTCGCCGACGACCTCGAAGAAGACGCCCACCGCCCAGACGGCCACGCCGATCCACACGACGGGCCACCAGCGGACGTCGTACGCCGCTGCGACCTGGATGGGCGCGGAGACGAGGAACGCGACGACGGCCTGCGTCAGGAAGACCCGCGTGATGACGCGGCCCGCGCCGCTGGACCAGCCGGGACCGCCGAGCATCTTCTCGTAGCGCGGGTCCTCGCCGTGTCCGCGGGAGCGGCGTGCGATGTGCCACGCGAGGCGACCGCCCCACGCGACGACGAGGGCGGCGAGGAGCCAGGAGTGGGGGTCGGGCCACAGGAGGGCCAGGATGAGGGCGATCGCGACGAAGGCGAGTCCCCATGCCACGTCGACCACGGCCACCCGGTCCTGGCGGCGGCTGATCGCCGCCGTCGACCCCATGACGACGGCGGCGGCGAGGAACGCCACCAGCGCGGCGCTCACCACCTGCGCACCGCCGGCAGGTCGTGCGGGGCCCCGGGGCGCACGGCCAGGACCTGGTCGACGCCCATCCGGCCGTCGCGGAAGGCGAGTGCCCCACCGACGAGGTAGAGCCGCCAGACGCGGACGACCTCCTCCCCGACCAGCTCGCGGAGCCGGGGGAGGTGGGCCTCGAAGTTGGCCGTCCAGCCCGCGACCGTGAGGACGTAGTGCTCGCGCATCGCGTGCACGTCGCGCACCTCGAGCCCGCCCGCCTCGATCAGCCCGACGGTCTCGCCCACCGGCCGCATCGTCATGTCGGGCGCGATGAACGACTCGATGAACGGGCCGCCGCCCGGGTGCCTGCCACCGCCGGCTCCCTGGCGCGACATCTGCTGGACCAGCACGCGCCCGCCCGGGCGGACCGAGCGGCGCAGCACCTCCACGTAGGTCGGGTAGTTGCGCGCGCCGACGTGCTCGCCCATCTCCAGGGAGCCGACCGCGTCGAAGTGGTCGCGCTCGGGGACCTCGCGGTAGTCCTGCAGCCGGATCTCGACCCGGTCCTGCAACCCGCGCTCGGCGATCCGGGCGTCGATGAACCTCTTCTGCTCCGCCGAGATCGTCACCCCGGTGACCCGTGCGCCGAAGTGCTCGGCGGCGTGCAGTGACAGGGAGCCCCACCCGCACCCGACGTCGAGCATCCGCATGCCCGGCTGGAGCCCGAGCTTGGTGCAGACAAGGTCGAGCTTGGCGCGCTGCGCCTCCTCGAGGGAGACGTCCGGGGTGGCGTGGTAGCCGCAGCTGTAGGCCATCTGCGGCTCGAGGACGAGGGAGTAGAACTCGTTGGAGAGGTCGTAGTGGTGGCTGATCGACGAGCGGTCGCGGGCGAGGCTGTGCAGCCGGCCCGTGACCCGCGCCTGCGAGACCGGGGGCGTCGGGGGACGGCCGAGCGCGCCGAGACCCGCGGCGGTGCGGACCGCGTCGACCAGGGCGCGGGGCGAGAGGCGTACGCCCGACAGCCCGCGCTCGGCGCCCACCGCGAAGGCGTGGGTGAGGGCGGAGCCGAGGTCCCACCCGTCCTGCTCGGGGACGTCGAGCTCACCGGTCACGTAGGCCTGCGCGGCGCCGAGCTCGCCCGGGTGCCACAGCAGCCGGCGCAGCGCGTCGGGGGAGCGCAGCACGACGATCGGGGCGCCCGCAGGTCCGGCGACCGAGCCGTCCCACGCCTGCAGGCGCACCGGCAGGTCGCCTCCGATGAACGGGCGGACGGCCGCGGCAAGGCGGTCGGCGACGCCGGCGGACGTCGGGCGGGTGGTGGTGGGCGCGGTCTGGGTCACGGGTCTCACCCGTCCTCGCGGCCGAAGGTGAGCTGGGAGACGTCGAGGTAGCCGCTGGCGAAGCCGGCCTGCGAGTAGGCGAGGTAGAAGTGCCACACCCGGACGAACAGGTCGTCGAAGCCGAGCGCGAGGACGGCGTCGCGCTGGGCGAGGAACCGCCGGTCCCAGCGCCGCAGCGTCTCGGCGTAGTGGCTGCCCATCGCGAGCTGCCCGGTCAACCGGAGCGTGGTCTCGCCGCGGGTGACCTGGTCGATCGCCTCGACGCTGGGCAGGAAGCCGCCGGGGAAGATGTACTTGTTGATCCAGGTGTGGCCGCCGCGGGTGGCGAGCATCCGGTCGTGCGGCATGGTGATCGCCTGGATGGCGACGCGGCCGCCGGGCGCCAGCACGCGGTCGATGGTCCCGAAGTAGGTGCCCCAGAACTCGTGGCCGACGGCCTCGACCATCTCCACCGACAGCACGGCGTCGTACGTCGCCCCGGTGGCCGCGAGCGCGCGGTAGTCCATCAGCTCGACGCGGACGCGGTCGGCGAACCCGGCGGCGGCGATCCGCTCCTCGGCCAGCTCGAGCTGCTCGACCGACAGCGTGATCGTGTGGACCGTCGCGCCGCGACGGGCGGCCCGGATCGCGAGCTCGCCCCATCCGGTGCCGATCTCGAGGACCCGGGTGCCGGCGGTGACGCCGGCCTCGTCGAGGAGCCGCTCGAACTTGCGGCCCTGGGCCTCGGCGAGGTCCGGGTGGTGCAGCGTGGGGTCGGGGTCGTCAGAGGGCTCGGGCGGGGTGGCGACCAGGTGGTCTGCGACGGAGCCGGGGCCCTGCGCGGCCGGGCGGACGGAGGTGTCGAACAGCGCGGACGAGTAGGCCAGCGTCTCGTCGAGGAAGAGCGCGAAGAGGTCGTTGGACAGGTCGTAGTGGTGCGCGACGTTGGCCTGGCTGTTGGCCTCGGTGCTGCGCTGGTGGCTGGGCAGCCGAGGGGTGACGAGGGCGCGGAGCCGCTGCAGCGGCTCGGGGACCAGGGTCGCCATCCGGGCCGCCGGCACGGTGAGGAAGCCGGCCAGGTCCTCGGCGTCCCACGCGCCGGTCAGGTAGGCCTCGCCGAAGCCGATCAGGCCGTCGCGGCCCACCCGGGCGTAGAACTCCTCCGGCCGGTGCAGGCGCATCAGCGGTCCGCCCCGTCCGTAGCAGCGTCCGGACGGCTCCTCGACGACGGTGACGTCGAGTCGGGCGACGGCGGCGCGGAAGAGACGGCGCGCGACGGCCGCCGAGACCGCGGTGCGGGGCCCGGGCGGGAGCTGCTCGAGGGCGGGCATGCCCTGCGTGCGCTCCTGCTGGTCGTGGTTCTTCTCGAGGGTCACTGGACGCCCTCCTGTCGATGGGTGGGACGGGGACGGACCGCGAGCCGGCGGGCCCAAAGCCAGGTGCCGTGCGCGCGGATGAGCGCGCTGCCGCGCAGCGTCGCTCCGATCGTCCGGAGGACGGGTACGTCGCTCCGGGTGCCGGTGAGGCTCGCGCTGAAGGGCGCGGCCCCGCCGTCCTGGCCACGGAGCGTGACCGCGATGTCGAGGCGGTCGGTGGGGACCGGCACGGCGACGTCGTACGTGCCGTCGACGCCGTGGAAGGGCGAGACGTACATCGCCTTGTCGGTGCGGGCCCGGCCCTGCGCGTCGGGGTGGACGAGGTAGGCGTGCCGGTCGCCGTAGGTGTTGTGCACCTCGACGACCACGCCCGCCGGGCGGGCCCGGTCGTCGAAGCACCAGAACACGCTGATCGGGTTGAAGCAGTGGCCGAGCGAGCGGGGGTGGGCGGCCATCAGGATGGTCCCGGGACGCTCCCCGTCGCCGAGCGAGACGCCGTTGTCGGCGAGGAACGACTCGACGTTGTCGCGCAGCGTGGTGCCCGGCCGGCCGAGGTGGTCGCGCGCCTCGAAGCGCGCCAGCGCGCCGTGGTCGGGCAGGTCGTCGAGGTCGACGAGCCAGAACGTGGACCGGTGCTCGAAGCTGCGCCGGAACGGGCTGCGGCGGGTGTGGCGGATGGTGGTCTCGAAGCGACCCGGCCGCGGCAGCGTCGCGGTCGTGCGCTCCCAGGGCAGGGCGAGGTGGGTGGCGGCCGCCAGGCCCGACCGTGCGCCGTCCTCGTGGAAGCCCCACCCGTGGTAGGCCCCGGCGAAGGCGATCCGCGCGGTGTGGATCTCCGGCAGGCGCCTGGACGCGGCCACCGACGCCGGGGTGTAGAGCGGGTGCTCGTACTCCATCCGGTCGATGACGCTCGCCGGGTCGACGAGGTCCTCGCCGCCCAGGGTGACGAGGTAGTGGGTGTCGGTGGGCAGTCGCTGCAGGCGGGTGAGGTCGTAGGTGACGGTGACTCCGCCGGTCAGGTCGTCCGCCGGGCGGTGGAAGTTCCAGGACGCCCGGGCGCCGGGTGCCGTCGGCAGCAGCGAGGTGTCGGTGTGGAGGAGCGCGGTGTTGCTGCTGTAGGGCAGCGCGGAGAGGACCTCGCGCTGCAGGTCGGTGGGCGACTCGAGCATCGCGAGGGCGTGGGAGGGGTGCGTGGCGACGACGACCGCGTCGAAGCGGGTGGTCGTGCCGCTGCCGTCGGTGACCTCGACGCCGTCCGCGAGCTCGCGCACCGACGTCACCTTGGTCTCGAGCCGGACCTCCTGGAGGCCGGCGGCCACCGCGGCGACGTACGTCGCCGAGCCGCCCGTGACGGTGCGCCACTCCGGCGAGCCGAAGACGCCGAGCATCCCGTGGTGCTCGAGGAAGGTGAAGAGGTAGCGGGCGGGGTAGTCGAGGGCCGACGCCGGGTCGCACGACCAGACGGCCGCCACCAGCGGCTCCATGAAGTGCCGGACGAAGCCGGGGGAGAAGCCGCCGTCGCGCAGGAAGTCGCGCAGCGTCCGGTCCGCCCCTGCGTCATGCGGAGGCGCACCCATGGGTGCCGATCCGGATGACGTGGCGCCCGAGGCGAGCAGCGCCTTCGCCCGACGGTGAAACCGGGGGATCTCCAGCAGCATCCGCCAGTGTTCGCGCGAGCGCAGCGAGGACCGCTGGGCGAACAGGCCGCGCGCGCCGAGCGCACCGGCGTACTCGACGCCGGTGCCCGCGTCGCTGACCGACAGGGACATCTCCGAGGGCTGGGTCTCGACGCCGAGCTCGGCGAAGAGCCGCAGCAGGGTCGGGTAGGTCCGGCGGTTGTGGACGATGAAGCCGGTGTCGATGGCCAGCTCGCCGTCGGGGGTCGCGACGCGGTGGGTGTCGGCGTGGCCACCGAGCCGGTCGTCGGCCTCGTAGAGGGTCACGTGCGCGGTGCGCGAGGCGACCCACGCCGCGGTGAGCCCGGCGACCCCGGAGCCGACGACGGCGACCTCCCGCAGGGGGATGGTCATGTCGCCTCGGTCAGGTCGAAGACGGCGATCGGGTCGCTGGTGGGCTGCGTGGAGCCTCCCTCCGGCTCGACCGTGATCCCGACGGCCGCGGCCGCGCCGGCCGACCCGTCGAGGACGACGGTCTGGTCGGGGTCGTCGGGCATCAGCCCGGCGGAGACGAACTCGTCACCGTCGATGAACCACAGCTCGTAGTCCTTGCCCGAGGGGGCGGAGACCATGTCCTCGGTGGTGATCACCGCTCGGTCCTGGGACTTCGAGCGGGTGAGGGTCGCGCGTCCGGCCTCGCCGAGGTCGACGAAGACCTCCTGGGCGTCGGGGGCCTGCAGGACCTGCTCGGCGGCGGTGAGGCGCTCGACGTCGTCGGACGGTGCCCAGGGCTGGGTCACCACGGCACCGACGCCGACGATGAGCGCGATCGCCGCCGCGACCAGAAAGGGCACCCAGCCCCGCCCCCGTGCTGCCGGGCGGTCGGCGTGGCGCGACGGGTGGGACGTCACCTCAGGGGCGAGCGGGCGGACCTGGGAGATGCCGGCGAGGACCGAGTCGCGCAGTGACGCCGGCGGCGGGACCGCGACGGTCTCGGACAGCAGCGCCGCCGTCTCGCGGAGCTCGCCGACCTCGGCGCGGCAGTCCTCGCACGTGGCGAGGTGCTGCTCGAAGCGCGCACGCTCGAGCTCGTCGAGCGCGTCCATGGCGTAGGCGCCCGTGAGCTTGTGGATGTCCATCTCACTCATGAGGCAACTCCCATCAGGTCTCGCAGGCGGATCAGGCCGTCGCGTATTCGTGTCTTCGCGGTCCCGAGCGGGACGTCGAGGAGGGTGGCGACCTCGGTGTGCGTGTAGCCGCCGAAGTAGGTGAGCTCGACGGCGCGGCGCTGGACGTCGGTCAGCGTGGCGACCGCGCCGCGGACCCGGGCTGCGTCGAGCGACGCGTGAGCGGCTTCCGCGGTCTGGTCGTGGTCGACGGGTGCGGTCTCGCGGTTCCACGTCTCGTCGCGGGACGTGGCGGCCTCGACCGACCGGACCCGGTCGACGGCCTTGCGGTGGACGATGGTGAGGAGCCACCCGACGGCGCTGCCCCGCTCGGCGTCGAACCTCGTGCTGGAGCGCCAGGCGTCGAGGTAGGCCTCCTGGGCGACCTCCTCGGCGTGCGCCGGGTTGCGGACGACGCGCAGCGCCAGGCCGTAGGCCCGGGCCGAGGTCGCGTCGTAGAACGCGGCGAAGGCAGCTTCATCGCCCAGCGCCGCCTGACGGAGCAGGTCGGCCAGCCGGGCCGGGTCGCCCCCGGACGGGGCGCCCTCGGGCGCCCCGTCCGGAACGGGCCTCACGTGGTCCACGTCGTCATCCTTGCTTAGTGGTCGTCGGCCGACGATCACATCTGGGGCATCAGGACCTGGTCGACCACGTAGACGGTCGCGTTGGCGGTCGGCACGTTGCCGCACACGACGCTGGCCTCACCGATGGTGAAGTCCTCGCCCTCGCCCTCGACGGTGAGCATGTCGCCGGCCAGGGTCTCGTGCTCGCCCGCGAGGTCCTCCGGGCTGAGGCTCTCGCCGACCACGTGGTGGGTCAGGACCGTGGTGAGCTGCTCCTTGTCCTTCAGGAGGGCGTTGAGGTCCTTCTTCGGGATCGCGGCGAACGCGTCGTCGGTCGGCGCGAAGACCGTGATGTTCTCGGCGGAGTTCAGCGTGTCGACGAGGTCGGCCTCGGTGACGGCGGCGACCAGCGTCTTGAGGAGCGGGTTGTTCGACGCGGCGGTCGCGACCGGGTCGTCGGCCATGCCCTCGACCGAGCCCTCACCGGTCGTCGGGACGCCGGCGCAGCCGGGACCGAACGGCGCGTCAGCGGCCATCGGCTCCTCGGACTCCATCGGCGACTCCGACTCCTCCATGGGGGTCTCGGAGCTGGACTCGGACGTGGTGGGCTCGGAGGCGCTGTCGCTGTCGCTCTCGTTGCCACAGGCGGCCAGGGACATGGACGCGGTCAGCGCGAGGGCGGCGAGGCCCATGGAGCGGGTGCGGATCTTGGTGTTCATGGCACTGCCTTTCGGTTGGAGCTCTGCGGTGGGCCGTGGGGGGCCCGCTGTCAGGAGGTGTTCGGGGCCGCGTCGTGGGCGGATGGGTGATCTTGGAAAAAACTTTGGACAATCCTTGGACAGGCCGGTGCGGGCGATCAGGCGATGAGGACCGAGATCTCCTGCAGCCCGCTCGACCCCTCCGGGAAGGGCCGCATCCGGACGTCGGTCTGCACGTCGCCGTCCTTGTTGGTGGCGCGGGAGGCGATGAGGTGCCGGCCCGGCTCGGCGTCCCACTCGAGGTACCACTGGCGCCAGTAGTCGTCGTTGACCTCGGGCCCGAGCTTCGCGGGCTGCCAGGCGCCACCGTCGATGCGCACCTCCACCTTGTCGATGCCGACGCCCTGGGCCCAGGCGATGCCGCCGACGACCACGGTGCCGGCGTCGGTCTCCGACAGGGGCTTGGGCGTGTCGATGCGGCTCGAGATCTTGATCGGCGCGTCGACGACCCAGTCGCGCTCGGTCCAGTACGCCTGCTCGGCGTCGTACGTCGTCAGGGTCATGCGGGTGATCCACTTGCAGGCGCTGACGAAGCCGTAGAGGCCGGGCACGACCATCCGCGCGGGGAAGCCGTGGGTGCGCGGCAGCGGCCCGCCGTTCATGCCGATGGCGATCATCGCGTCGCGCCCGTCGAGGGCCACGTCGAGGGGCGTGGAGATCGTCATCCCGTCGACGTCGGTGGACAGGATCTGGTCGGCCTTCGTCGAGTCGATGCCGGCCCGCGCCAGCACTGCGGCGAGCGGTACGCCGAGCCAGCGCGCGCCGCCGACGTAGGGCCCGCCGACCTCGTTGGAGACGCAGGTGAGCGTGATGTCGCGCTCGACGGTGTTCATCGCGGCGAGGTCGCCGAACGTCAGCGTGACCTCCCGGTCGACGTCGCCGTCGATGGTGAGGGTCCACGACTCGACGTCCACGGCGGGGAGCGTGAGGCGGGTGTCGACCCGGTAGAAGTCCCCGGTGGGGGTGCGCAACGGGGTGATGCCGTCGTACGTCTGCTCCAGGCCGGTGGGGAAGGACGACGCGGGGTCGGTGGCGACCGGCAGGGCGACGTCCGTCCCGCCGAGGCGGTAGGACGTCACCCAGCGACCGAGGCCCCCCATGGCCACCGCAGCCGCAGCGAGTGCGCCGGAGGCCAGCACGACCCCGCGTCGAGTGGGACCGTCGCCCCCCGGCGACGGTTCCGTGTGACCCCGGTCGTCGACACGGTGGAGCCACCACAGCGAGGTGGCTCCGACCGCAGCGGCGACCAGGGCAGGTAGGAGGTCCAGCGGCCCGGAGCCCGGGCGCAGGACGGCCAGCACGCCCGCCACGCCGGCCAGGCCCACCAGCACGAGCAGTCCCGGCGTCTCGCGACGGGACGTGACGATGCCGGCAACGGCGGCCAGCACCAGCACGACCACGGTCACCGAGCCGACCAGGACCAGCTTGTCGGCGCTGCCGAACTGGCGGATGGCCCACTCCTTGAGCGGGGTGGGCGTGAGGTCGATGACGGTCGAGCCGACGGCGAGCACCGGGGAGGCCGCCGGGACGGTCAGTGCCGCGACCAGGTGGGCCGCGGCGAGACCGACGACGGTGGCGAGCACGCCGTACGCCGCGTGGCGCAGGGTGCGGGGCCGGGACCGCTGGTCGAGGGAGGGCATGGACGGTGTTCGGAGCCGACGGCCACGCGGATGTCTCGTGGAGGCGGGTGGGGCAGGATGCTCGCCATGACCGACGCCCCCGCAGAGCTGGTGCATTACGCCGTGGCCGACGCCGTCGCCACGATCACGCTCGACAGCCCCGCCAACCGCAACGCGCTGAGCCGGCAGCTGGTGACCGAGCTCTTCGCGCACCTCGAGCGCGCCGGCGCCGATCGCGAGGTGCGGGTAGTGCTCATCGAGAGCTCCGGCAAGGTCTTCTGCTCCGGCGCCGACCTCAGCGAGGCGTCGAGCCAGGGCATGGAGGCCGGCACCCGCCGGATCGTCGACCTGCAGCGGCTGATCACCACCCTCGACAAGCCGGTCGTGACCAAGAACCTCGGTGCCGTCCGCGCGGGGGGCATCGGCATCGTCGCCGCGGCCGACATCGCCATCAGCGCCGACGACGCCACCTTCGCCCTGACCGAGGTCAAGCTCGGGCTGGCGGCCGCGATCATCAGCCTCACCGTCCACCACCGGATGACCCCGCGGGCCGCGTCCCTGACCACGCTCGGCGGGGAGGTGTTCACCGGCGCCGAGGCGGCGTCGTACGGGCTCGTGACGAAGGCGGTGCCGGCCGCCGACCTCGACGCCGAGGTCGCCGCCGTGTGCGCCAGCCTCGCGACCGGGGCCGCCCAGGGCCTCCGCGAGTCCAAGCGCATCCTCAACCGCGACCTCGTCGCGCGCATCGACGCGCTCGGCGAGGAGATGGCCGAGACCAGCACCCGGCTGTTCGCCTCCGACGAGGCCCGCGAGGCGATGACCGCCTTCCTCTCCCGCAAGAAGTAGCCGCCAGACTGCATCCACGGTCGGCCCCCGGCCGGAGAAGTGAGAGGACCACTTCGAAGGAGGCCGCCGTGGACGTCACCGAGGACCGACCGCTCGCGCTTGTCACGGGAGCTGCCCGGGGCATCGGCGCCGAGGTCGCGCGCCAGCTCGCCGAGGGGGGACACGCCGTCCTGGTGACCGCGCGGGACGCGGCGGCGGCCGTGGCCCACGCCGACGCGCTGGTCGCGGAGGGCCATGCGGCCGCGGGCGTCGCGCTCGACGTCGCCGACCCGGCCAGCGTGGCCGCCCTCGCGCGGGAGCTCGGCGGGCGGCCGCTGCGGGTGCTGGTCAACAACGCTGCCGCCTTCGCCGACTGGACGGAGACCGCGACGAGCGCCGACCTCGAGGCCGCGCGGGCCGTCCTGGACACCAACCTCCTCGGACCCTGGCGCACGGTGCAGGCGCTGCTCCCGAACCTGCGGGCCGGCGCGCCCGCCCGCGTGGTCAACGTCGGGAGCGGCTCGGGCTCGCACGGCGACCCGGAGTTCGGCCTGCCCACCAACCCGGTGTCGACCACCTACGCCGTCTCCAAGGCCGCCCTGCACGCCCTGACGGTCAAGCCCGCCGTCGAGCTGCGCGACCAGGGCATCGTGGTCAACGCCGCTGACCCCGGCCTCACCGCGACGGCGCCGGGGATGGCAGACATGGGTGCGCGCCCGGTGCCCGAGGGCGCGGCGAGCGTCCTCGCGGCCCTCCACGCACCGGCCGGGACCTTCACGCGCGACGGCGAGACGCTCCCGTGGTGACGTCCGGGACGGGCCCGCGCCGGGAGCTCGCCGACGCGCGCATCGCGGTCGTCGGTGCCACCGGGGCGCTCGGGTCGCTGCTGGTCACCGAGCTGGCGGGGCGCGGTGCCCGGCTGCTGGTCGCCGGACGGGACGCCGGGCGACTGGACGCCCTCGACGCGCCGGTCCGGGTCGTGGCCGACCTGGGAGACGCGACGGCGGGAGACGCCGTCGCGGCCGCCGCACGCGAGCACCTCGGCGGGCTCGACGGCCTGGTCAACGCCGCCGGCGTCGTGGCCTTCGGCGCGCTCGTCGACACCCCGGACGAGGTGGTCGAGGAGCTGTTCCTCACCAACGTGGTCGGACCGCTCTTCCTGCTGCGCCGCGTGCTGCCCCTGCTCGAGGAGTCCGAGGGCTTCGTGGTCCAGCTCAGCGCGGTGGTGGCCGAGCAGCCGCTGCCGCGGATGGCGGCGTACTCCGCCAGCAAGGCGGCGCTCAGCGCTGCGGCGACCGCACTCCGCGCGGAGCTGCGCCGCAGCCGCGTCGAGGTGTACGACGTCCGCCCGCCGCACACCGAGACCGGCCTCGCGTCCCGGCCCCTGTCGGGGGAGCCGCCGCGGCTGCCCGCCGGCAAGGATCCCGCGGCCGTCGCGCGGCGGATCGTCGAGGCGATCGAGGCTCGCGAGCACGACCTCGGCCCCGGGGGGTTCGGGTGAGCCTCACCGACCCGAGCACCTGGCTGCTGCTCGTCGCCGCGGCGCACCTCGGCTTCCAGCTGACGGTGTCGCTCGTGGTCTACCCCGCGCTGCGGGAGGTCGACGCCGACGCGTGGCCGGTGGCGCACGAGCGACACTCCCGCCGGATCGCCCCGCTCGTCGGTGCGCTCTACGTCCCGCTGGTGCTCGTCCTGGCCGCGGCCGCGGTGGCGCAGCCCGACGCGTCGGGCACGTGGCTCGCCCTGGTCGGCGGGGCGGTGTCGGTGGTGACCACGGCCGCGATCGCCGCACCCCTGCACGGGCGGCTGGGCACGGCGGCGGAGCGCACCGAGCTGCTGCGCGCCCTCGGACAGGCGGACGTGATCCGCACGGTCGGCGCGGCGGTGTGCCTGATGGGCGCCGTCCTGCTCGTCGCGTGACGCTAGGGCCTGCTGTGGGCGACCTGCCGCAGCAGCCTCCGCGTGGCGAGGCCGAGCGCGGTGTCCTGGTGCGGAGTGCCGATCGCCGCCGAGACGGTGCCGCATGCCGCGCCGTCGACAGCGAGCGTGCGGGCCGTCCCGGTCTGGTCGCTCAGCACGACGACGTACGACGGCCGCCCCGGGTCGAGGTCGCAGTCGGCCACCGCCCCGCGCACCACGTCGAGGGTGGCGGCGGCACGCACGGACTCCGACACCGGTGGGCCGGCCTGCCACTGGTCGACCAGCACGAACCGCCGTCCGCGCCCGGTGTAGGCGCAGACGTCGACGGTGGTCGCCGGCAGCGGGAGCAGCGGGACCGTGGAGCGGCGCGGGTCGTCGGCGCTGTCCACGAGCAGGGCGGCCGAGGGACCGTCGCGGTTCGTGCGCCCGGTGGTGAGGCGGCGGGGACAGGTGACCGGCGCGGTGGCCGCGGTGGCCGGGCCGGCCGCACCGGCGGCGTCCATGAGGAGCGTGGTCTCGAGCTGGGTGAACAGCGCCAGGTCCCGCGTGCTGCACCCGGTGTCACCGGGGATCTCCGCCACGCTGCCGTCGGCCAGGCCGACCTCGATCCGGAACAGCCCGGCCGGGCGGGCGGTGGGCGGGTCGCCGGGCGTGCAGGCCGGGCGGTCGAGCTGCGTCTGCCACAGGCTGGTGCCCACCGACGCCGCCAGGTCCCCGACCACGACGCCCTGCGGGTGGCGCAGCCGCTGGGTCGCGCCCTCGTCGGCGAGCGGGCAGAAGCGCACCCACCTCGCCTCCTGCTCCTCCAGCGCCTCGACCGGGGCGTCGGCCTCGGCGACGCACCCGGTGCCGGTCCGCGCGGCCGGCGCCGGCTCGTCGCGGAGCACCCTCGGCAGGGCGACGGCCGCGACCACGACCAGGAGGGTTGCGACGCAGGCCGCGGCCACGAGCTGGCGTACGCGTCGGGGTGCCACGAGCCCATCCAACCCGACGCCGGCGGGGGTGGTCGCGTCGTCTGCGCGGGTCCACGATCCGCGAGAAGTCGGTGGTCGTCGGTGCTCGCCGGTACTCTTGTCCGCCTGCCCGGGACCGTTGGGCAGTGATCCACCGGGGGGATGAGGAGCGGGATTTGAGCGAGGAGCTCGAGGCGCGGGAGATCGCGGCGGAGCAGGCGTACGTCGACGAGGTCTACGTCCAGCTCGAGGCGTCGACGCGCAGCGCGCGGGCGCTGGCCGCCGAGGGGCACAGCCGCGGCAAGCTGGAGCACGAGGGCGGCCTCGTCGAGCGTGACGCCATGGTCTTCCAGGCCGCCAAGCGCATCGCCCAGCTCGACGCCGCCCACGAGGGCCTGGTCTTCGGTCGTCTCGACCTCGACCCGTCGATCGACGCCGAGCCGCGCTACATCGGGCGCATCGGCGTGCGCAACGCCGACCGCGACGTGCTGCTCATCGACTGGCGCGCCCCGGCCGCCGGCGTGTTCTACCAGGCCACCGCCGCGACGCCGTCGGGCGTCGTGCGCCGTCGCGTCCTGCGCTCGCTGCACCGCACGGTCATCGGCGTCGAGGACGAGCTGCTCGACCAGGAGGCCGACACCGACCTCCCGATCGTCGGCGAGGGCGCGCTGATGGCGCAGCTCTCGCGCGCCCGCGACCGGTCGATGCACTCGATCGTCGCCACGATCCAGGCGGAGCAGGACAAGGCGATCCGCGCGCCCGGCAAGGGCGTCGTGTCGATCTCCGGCGGCCCCGGCACGGGCAAGACGGTCGTCGCCCTGCACCGCGCGGCGTTCCTGCTCTACTCCGACCGCCGGCGCTACGAGGGCGGCGGCGTGCTCGTCGTCGGCCCCAGCGGCGTCTTCATGCGCTACATCGAGCGCGTCCTGCCGAGCCTCGGCGAGACCGCGGTCGCGCTGCGGTCGCTCGGCGAGGTCGTCGGCGGCATCCGCGCCACGCGCCACGACGAGCCCGCGGTTGCCGACGTCAAGGGCGCGACCCGGATGGCCGAGCTGCTGCGGCGCGCCGCCCGCCAGCACGCCCCCGGCGCGCCGACGAGCTTCCGGATCTACTGGCGCGACGAGACGCTCGTGCTCGACCCCGGTCTCCTGGGTCGCCTGCGCCGCCAGCTGATGTCGCAGGGCCGTCGCAACCGCCAGCTGCCCCGGGTGGCCAAGACGCTCCTCGACGCCATGTGGCGCCAGGTGAGCGGCGAGCGCGGTCGCGAGCGTGGTCGCGAGGCGTTCGAGGACGACATGCTGGGCCACGAGGGCTTCGTCGAGTTCGCGTCGGCCTGGTGGCCGCCGCTCGACGCCCAGGCGGTGTTCGGCTGGCTCCGCGAGCCCGACTTCCTCGCCCGGGTGGGCGAGGGCGTGATCAGCCGCGAGGAGCAGCTGCTGCTCCTGAAGTCGTGGGCGTCCGGCGACCTGTCGATCGAAGACATCCCCCTCATCGACGAGCTCCGCTACGCCCTCGGCGACGTCCCGCAGCGCACCGACGACGAGCGCGACCTCGACGAGACCGGCCTGCTCGAGGGTGGCGTCGACCTGCAGGAGCTCACCACCATCTCCGAGCGCGAGTACGCCCCCGGCGGGCTGGCCTGGTCTGCACCGACCCACCGCATCGAGGACGACGGCTACGCCCACGTCCTGATCGACGAGGCGCAGGACCTCACCCCGATGCAGTGGCGCATGGTCGGTCGCCGCGGCCGCACCGCGAGCTGGACGATCGTCGGCGACCCGGCCCAGTCGTCGTGGCCCGACGCCCCGGAGGCCGCCGCCGCGCGGGCCGAGGCCCTCGAGGGCAAGGAGCTCCACGAGTTCCACCTGTCCACCAACTACCGCAACTCCGCCGAGATCTACGCCTTCGCCGCCGACTACGCCCGCCGGGTGGGGCTCGACGCCGACCTCCCCGACGCCGTACGCCGCACGGGCGAGGAGCCGCAGGTCGTCGGCCCCGTCGACGAGCTGGAGGCCGCCGTGCGCGAGGCCGTCACGTCGATCGCCGGTCGCGTCGAGGGCACCGTCGGCATCGTCGTGCCCGTCGCGCGCCGCTCGGAGGTCAACGCCTGGCTGGCGTCGTGGCCCGAGCTGGCCGACGACGCCCCGGCGGCCCGCGCCGCCGTCGACTCGAGGGTCACGCCGAGCGGCGAGGACCGCGTCGTCGTGCTGACCGGGCTCGACACCAAGGGCCTGGAGTTCGACGGCATCGTGGTGGTCGCGCCGCAGGAGATCGAGGACGAGTCGGCCACCGGACGGGCGACCCTCTACGTCGTGCTCACCCGTGCGACGCAGCTGCTGACGACCGTCGGCTGACGACCGGCTCCCCCGTCGTTGGCGCGAGGACGTATCGTCGGCCGGGCACTACGGGCCGACACTGACCACCAGCACGAGACGGCCAAGCCGTCACGACATCGGGAGGCTCATGAACTGGCTCAGGCAGCGCCACGCGCGGCGAAGCGACCGCCGGTCCGCAGGCGTCCTGGCTGCGGCCTTGCTGGTGGGGCTGACGGCATGCCAGACCGCGTCCGACGCCCCCGCCTCGGACTCGGCCGCGCCCGAGGTCCCGCAGCCAGCAGTGACCGCGCCGGTGGCGGCGGACCCGACATCGCCCGTGGCGACCGCGCCCGTGGCGACCGCGCCGGTCACGACCGCGCCGCCCATGGTCGAGTCGGCGCCGACGCCCGGGCCCGCGGCCCCGCTCGTCTGGCAGAACCTCTTCGTCGACCACTTTGAGGGACCCGTCGGCACCCCCGCCGGCCAGTGGCACACGATGACCGGGTGGAACGACGCCGTCCTCGACGGGGAAGGGCGCCTCGAGGTCAGCCGCCTCGCCCAGATCCGTTCCACCTCCGGCTGGGTCCTGCCCGCCGGCACGCGCGTCCGGGTCTCGGCCAGCCTGGTCATGCCTGACACCAGCAGAAACTATGCCGCGATCTGGGTCCAGCACCCAAACCCCGCCGACCCGCGCGAGATAGACGTCATCGAGAGCTACGGGCCGAAGAAGACCGGCGGGGCACAACTCGGCTCGCACCTCTGCTACGACGAGACGCTAGACAACGCCGTCGACGAGTGCGGGGCCGCCGGCCTCGCCCCCGAGCTGTGGCCCGTGGCGCAGGACTTCGCCGACGGCGCAAAGCCGTGGGACTCCTACTGGGAATACCACGCCGAGTTCACCGTCGGCGGCGACCGGGTTCTGTTCCAGGCTGCGGACGGCTCCGGCAACCAGGCTTACTCCGTGACCTCCAACCCCGACCCCCGCCGGGTGCCAAGTAATGCGGTCCCGTTTCACCTCAGGCTTTCCAACAAGGACGTCGATCCCCAGCACGCGCTCCGCGGGGGATCGCGGTCCAGCATGTACGTCGACTGGGTCACGGTGGAGGTGCAGTACCCGACGGCGACAAGCTGACGTCCTGCCCCGGCGCGGGGTCAGGTGCAAAGTCGCCACCCACGAGCGGTCGCCGCCGGTCGCTGCGCCAGTCCAAGAGCTCGACGTCCGAGCTGGTGGTCACGGGCGTCTGAGAGATGGTGCGGAAGAGCATGACGACAAGCCCGAGGGTGACAAGCTGCAGACCAGCGAGGACGCCGAAAATCATGACGATTGCAACCAGAACAGAGCCGACGCCCAAGAATGTTCCGTGGACGATCGAGCCGATCCCAACTGCCATGCCGTAAGACCCCAGCGCGAGGACCGTCAGCACGACGATGATCGCCATGCGGGGGAGCAGAGCCCAGGGATTGGCAAGAAGCAGCAGGAGCGCCTTGTGCCACAGCTGTGAGCGAGTCCAACGGGTGGAGGTGGATCCGTCCGCACGGCCGAGCACCGGTGAGGAGAAGGTCCCCATGTCGGACGTGATGCCCTGCACGAGAGGAACGATCGGAACGACGCCGAGTTGCGGGTTGCGAGCGAGCAGTCGCACTGTCCCCTCTGGCAGCACGAGGTACTCGCCCAATGTGGGGTCGAACCGCACGCCGGTCAGACCGGCCACCACGCCGAGACCCAGCGTACCGGCCATGCTGGTGGCGCCGCGACGGTACTGGGTACGGCGAGCGATCTGTGGCAGCCGCGTCTCGGCGCAGCTACGAAGCACGTCGGGGAGCTGGGTGGGGTCGTGCTGGCCGTCGGCATCCATCAACACGACTAGGCCGCCCGCGGACGCGACCTCCCTGATCCCGATCGCCTGAGCCGCTGCCTTGCCCTGGTTGTGCTCCAGCCGAATGCCGCCGATCGTTATCGGCAGGTTGAGGGCCCGAAGTTGAGTGATCCTCTGCCAAGTGGCGTCGGTGCTGCCGTCGTCGATGAACACCGCCGTGACGTCCCAGGTCTTGTCATCGGCGAAGACACGCGCCAGCGTCTGGACCATCGGCTGAATGGACTGCTCCTCGTTGAAGCACGGCAGGAGCAGGTGCACGGCGGACCTGACCGGTCGATCTGTCGTGCCGGGAGCCTGCTGCTGGGCGTTCGTGCCCGAGGTGGTGGCGCCCTCCTGCATGCTCGGGAGTCTCTCACAGCAGTGCGGCTGACCAGGACCGCCCCTCATGCGGGCTCGATTCGCAGGATCGCGAAGGCATTCAGGTTCCACGAGGGAACCTTCGTAAACGGGAAGTAGTCCACCTCCAGCCGCCGACCGGGCTCAACAGCCGCGCGGGTCAGCTTGAGGACACGGTTGAAAGGGCTGAGATGCTCGATGGCGTTCACCAACGCGTACTCCTCGGGCGGCACGCCCTGGCTGCGCGCGACGCGCTGTGAGACGACGCGTCGAAACCCGCGAGAGACGACGCCCGGGTCACACGGTACGAGCATGTCGATCACTCCGTCGGGTCGGCACACACGCTGCCACTCCTGCGCCGCGCCGTACGGGTCGGGCAGGTGAATCAAGAGGCACGTCGCAACCACCCGGTCCACCGAATGGTCGTCGAAGTCGAGGGCCATGGCGTCGGACTGCCGGAACTCGAGGCCGGCTGGACCAGTGCCGGCGACGAGTGAGCGGTAGATGACATTGTCCCTCGGCACCCGGATATCGGTGGCCACGTAGTGGTGTCGGGGATGAAGGACGAACGGGAAGTGCTCGAACCGTCCAGCCCCCACCTCGACGGTCATTGGGAAAGAACGATCGGTTCGACCGCGCTCCAGCCTCTGGTGCATGACGGACGCCGCGCCACCGAGGCACCCAGCTCCGTGCACGGCCTCGTAGTTGCGTCGGTAATAGGCGTCGACCAGCTGCTCGGCTGTGGGCCGTGACCCCCGCCCTGGCCCCGGCCGGGGCGCCCCCGTTTCCTCCATGGCGACGGAGTGTCGCACATGTGTCCGGGGCTGACCCGCCGCCGACGCGGGTGGGACCGGGTGGGACCTCCCCGGGAACAGGCGGAACCGCTGGTGTCCGCGCGGCGACGGCGCGCGGGTCATAGGGTCTTCCCATGTCCTCACAGCAGGCAGGAGGTCGCGTCCTCGTCACTGGTGGCGCTGGCTTCATCGGCACCACGCTGGCGCTCGCGCTCGCCGAGTCCGCCGAGCAGTGGGTCGCGCTCGACAACCTGCATCCGCAGGTTCACCCGGCCTCCCAGCCCCCGGCGGACCTCCCGGACGCCGTCGACCTCCGCGTCGGCGACGTCACCGTCGCGAATCACCTCGACGCAGTCGTCGCTGACCTGCGGCCCGACACAATCGTGCACCTCGCTGCCGAGACCGGTACGGCGCAGTCGCTCTCGGAGAGCACGCGCCACGGCATGGTCAACGTGGTCGGCACCACGCAGCTTCTGGACACCCTCACCCGCGCCGGCCACGTGCCGAGCCACATCGTGCTGACCAGCTCCCGCGCGGTCTACGGCGAGGGCGTGTGGCGCAACCTCGACGGGTCGACCTTCCAGCCGGGACTGCGCACCCACGCCCAGCTCGAGGCAGGGAGGTGGGATCACGGCGACGGGGCTGCCCACGTTCCCAACACGGTCGACGGGACGCAGCCCAACCCGATCAACGTCTACGGCGCCACCAAGCTGGCCCAGGAGCAGATCCTCTCGGCCTGGACCGGCTCGCACGACACTCGCCTGTCTGTGTTGCGCCTCCAGAACGTCTACGGGCCACGCCAGTCACTGTCCAATCCCTACACCGGAATCGTGTCCCTCTTCTCGCGCCTTGCCCGCGAGGGCCAGTCGATCCCGCTCTACGAGGACGGCGAGATCACCCGGGACTTCGTCCACATCGACGACGTCGTCAGCGCCATGGTGGCAACCATCGCGCACAAGCCTGCCGACCACGTGCGCACCGTCGACATCGGCAGCGGTGTGCGCACGACCATCGGAGACCTCGCCCGCGAGATCGCGCGCTACCACGGCGCGCCCGAACCACACGTCACTGGGCAGTACCGCGACGGCGATGTGCGTCACGCCTCCTGCGACGTGGAAGCCACGATTCGCAAGCTCGACTGGAAGCCGCAGGTCAGCCTGCGGGATGGTGTCGCCGGCCTCCAGGAATGGATCGCGACGCAGCTGGACTGAGACGTCTCCCTGCGACTCGGTGCGCTCGCCGTAGGGTTCCGACCATGACCGAGACCCCCGCCGTCCGAGACCTCTTGGAGCAGATCCAGGGGTACGGCGCGTGGGCGGTCATCCGGCGCAAGGCCTCACCCACGGCCGGGCTGATCGGCGGCGCGCCGCACGAGGTGGCGAGCCTGCTCGACATCCCGCTCGAGAGCGGTGCCCCGGAGCCGGGGCGGAGCGCGGACCGGCTGGTCGCCGTGCCGTTCCGGCAGGTGCGCGAGCGCGGGTTCGCCGCGATCGACGACGACACCCCGCTGACGGTCGTCGACATCGAGGCCGAGCACGAGGTGGCGGTCGACGACCTGCTCGACGCGCTGCCCGACGTGCCGGTCGAGTTCGCCGACCGCGGGGGCTTCGCGACCAGCGACGAGGACTACGGCGAGGTCGTCGAGGCGATCATCCGCGACGAGATCGGGCAGGGCGAGGGGGCCAACCTCGTCATCGGCCGCCACTACCGCGCCGTCGTCGCCGAGTGGGACGCCGCGAAGGCGCTCACGGTGCTGCGGCGGCTGATGGAGCGCGAGCGCGGCGCCTACTGGACCTTCTGCTTCTTCACCGGCGAGCGCTTCCTCATCGGCGCCAGCCCCGAGCGGCACGTCTCGGTGCGCAAGGGCGACGTGCGGATGAACCCCATCTCCGGGACGTTCCGGGTCGCCGGTCACGGCGACCAGCTCAAGGAGCGGCTGCTTGACTTCCTCGCCGACGAGAAGGAGGTCTTCGAGCTCTTCATGGTGGTCGACGAGGAGCTCAAGATGATGTGCGACATCTGCCACGAGGGTGGCCAGGTGCTCGGGCCGTTCCTCAAGCCGATGACGCACCTGATCCACACGGAGTACCTCCTCGCCGGCCGCTCCGACCGCGACCACCGCGAGATCCTGCGCGACACGATGTACGCCGCGACGGTGACGGGCGCGCCCGTCGAGAACGCCTGCCGGCTGATCGCCGACTACGAGCCCGAGGGCCGTGGCTACTACGGCGCCGCCCTCGCCCTCTTCGGCCGCTCGCCCGACGGCACCCCGACGATGGACAGCCCGATCCTCATCCGTACCGCCGACGTCTCGCCGGCCGGCGAGCTCAAGGTGACGGCGGGCGCGACGCTGGTGCGCGACTCCGACGCGGCCTACGAGGTGGCCGAGACGCGCGCCAAGGCCGGCGGCATCCTCAGCGCCTTCGGGCTGGCGCCCGCGGCGACCTCCGACGGCACCGACATCGCCGAGCTGGCGCGGGACGAGGACGTCGTACTGGCCCTCGGCACCCGCAACCAGCGGCTCTCCCGCTTCTGGCTGACCGACCAGGCCGGCGAGCCGGCCGACCCGGGGTTGGCGGGGAAGTCGGTAGTGATCCTGCACGGCGAGGACGACTTCGTGAACATGCTCGTCCACGTGCTCGGGGTCTTCGGGATGAGCGCGCGCGTGGTCCGGCACGAGGACTACGCCACCGGTGCCTTCGACGGCGCCGACCTCGTCATCGTCGGTCCCGGGCCGGGTGACCCGCGCGAGGGCGACCACCCCAAGATCGCGGCGTTCCGGCGCGCGGTCGACGACCTGCTCGCCTCGCGGCAGCCGTTCCTCGCCGTGTGCCTGGGCCACCAGACGCTCTGCCAGCGCCTCGGCCTCGACCTCGGCTACAAGGACGTGGTCTTCCAAGGCACCCAGTCCCCGGTCCGCCTCGACGGCCGCACCGAGCGGGTGGGCTTCTACAACACCTTCGTCGGCCGGGTCCCCGAGGGCGCTGAGCTGCCGGACGGCGTACGCGTCGAGGCCGACGTGACGACCGGCGACATCCACGCGATCGTCGGGCCGCACTACCGCGGCATCCAGTTCCACGCCGAGTCGATCCTCACCGAGAACGGCTACGACCTGCTCCACGCGGCGGTGCGCGACCTCCTCGCCTGACCCGTCCGCTAAAGTCGAGCGAACGTGTAGACATTAATTCGGCGTGGCAGGCAACGATTCGGGGACGGACGACGTCACCCTTGTAGCCGGCTCGGGACACGACGGGGGAGCAGTGGGGTACTTCAAGGGAGCGTGGGCAGGCGTGTGCCTGCTCGCGCTGATGGCATGCGGCACGACCGTGGGGCCGAGCGACGGCGCGCGCCCGTCCGAGGGCGCGGCGCCGCAGCGCGTGACGAGCGACGCGACGGCGGCGGCCGAGCTGGCGCCGGCCGCGGCACGCGCGACGCAGCCCAACATCGTCGTGGTGATGCTCGACGACTTCTCGATGGACCTCGTCCAGACCATGCGCTCGGTGCAGAGGATGCGGAAGGCCGGCGCGAGCTATCCGCACTCGTTCGTCACCGACTCGCTGTGCTGCGTGTCGCGCTCCAGCTTCTTCACGGGCCAGTACCCGCACCAGACCGGCGTCCGCACCAACACGTCGAACAAGGGCAGGTCGAAGCTCGGCGGTTGGCCTGCCTACGACGTCCACGGCAACCCCGAGCGCGCGTTCAACGTGCGCCTGCAGGAGGCCGGCTACCGCACCGGCTTCGTCGGCAAGTTCCTCAACGAGTACGAGTGGTCGCCCGGCCGGGCGCTGCCGCCGGTCGTGCCGGGGTGGACGACGTTCCACACGGTCTTCGGCTCCGCCTACGACGGCTGGGACTTCGCCAGCACCTCGGTCGTCGACGACCGGCTGCGCCTCGTGCAGCACCCGGCGCCCCCGGCGAGCGCGAGCAACGCGACCAAGGACAAGGCGTACGCCGGCGCGGTGATCGGTGACCTGGCGATGGACCTGATCACCACCAACGAGGTCGCGGGCGCGCCGTACTTCCTCGAGGTTGCGCTCTACGCGCCGCACAACCGCACGAACCCGCAGGGCCACTACGCCGGCGATCCGCTCTTCCCGCCGATGTTCCGCGACCGCACCGGCAAGCGCAGCTGCGGCCGCGTCGCCTGCGGCAAGCTGACCGTGGACGACCTGCCCGGCTTCGCCGACCCACGTCAGGACAACCGCCCGCGGTTGGCCAACGGCAAGCGGGCCCGGGCGTGGAACACCACCCGCACCCTGCCTGCCGCGGCCGCCGTGCGCGACCTCCGCGACCGCGCACGGATGGCGCAGTCGGCCGACCGGCTCGTGAAGCGCATCCTCGACGCAGTGGGCCCGAACACCTACGTCGTCCTCACCTCCGACAACGGCTTCCACCTCGGCCAGAACGGCCTGGGCCGCGGCAAGGGGACGCCGTACGACACCGACGTCCGCGTCCCGCTGCTCGTCACCGGCCCGGGTGTCGTGCCGGGCGCGCGCCGGGAGGTCACCAGCAACATCGACCTCGCCCCGACCTTCGAGGAGCTGGCGGGGCTCGCACCCGCGCCCTACCGCAGCGGGCTCTCGCTCGTCCCGACCCTGGCGGACCCCACGGTGGTCCGGCAGTCCCACGCCTTCCTCGAGCACACGCAGCAGACGCTGACCGGCAACGACCCGGACGCGGCGTTCAGCGGCTCCGAGCTCGACCGGATCCCGTCTTACACCGCGGTGCGGTCCCGCACGGCGCTCCTCGCCAGGTTCGACCTGGACCCTCGCCCGGGCAAGGTCACGTGGGGCTACGAGTACTACAGCTACAAGCGCCACGGCTTCGAGAAGCGCAACACCGTCGCGAGCAGGAAGCACGCCCCTGAGGTCGCGGCGCTGATGGCGAAGCTCACCGCCTTCGACGGCTGCCAGGAGGTGGGCGACCAGCCGGTCTCGGAGGCGTGCCGCGTCGTACGCCAGTAGGGGCGGCTGGCACTACTGTCGCTGCGTGCACCCGGACGTGATCGTGGTCGACCACCACGACTCCTACACGTGGAACCTGGTGCACCTGTTGGCCCGGGTGACCGGCGTGCTCCCGCGCGTGGTCCAGCACGACGAGGTCGAGCCCGACGACGTGCTGCGCCACTCGCACGTCGTCCTGTCGCCCGGCCCCGGCCACCCGTCGTCGCCTGCCGACTTCGCCGTCGGCCCCGAGGTGCTGCGGGCCGGCACCCGCCCCGTGCTCGGCGTCTGCCTGGGCATGCAAGGACTGGTGACGACGTACGGCGGCACGGTGCGGCGGCTGCCCCCGGCGCACGGCGAGGTCGCGACGATCGAGCACGACGGCGCCGGCGTCTTCGCCGGGGTGCCGCAGGGGTTCGACGCCGTCCGCTACCACTCGCTCGGCGCCGTCTCGCTGCCGTCCTCCCTCGTGGCCACGGCGTGGAGCGAGGACGGCGTGGTGATGGGCGTGCGCCACGCCACGCTGCCGCTCGAGGGCGTGCAGTTCCACCCGGAGTCGGTCCTGTCCTCGCACGGCGAGGACCTCGTCAGGAACTTCCTCTCGTGAGCGACCCCGTCGCGTTCTTCCGTTCCGTCGCTGCGGAGCACCCGCGCTGCTTCTGGCTCGACGGGGGCGGGGCGCACGAGTGGTCGGGCCGGCGCTCGATCATCGGCTGGCTCGAGGAGGACGACCCGTCGCTGTCGTGGTCCGCCGCCCGCCGCGAGGTCACGCTGCACGCCGGCGGAGCGTCGACGGTCGTCGGCGACGACGTCTTCGCCGTGCTCGAGCAACGGCTCGCGGCGGGGGAGCAGTGGTTCGGCTACCTCGGCTACGCCTCGCGCACCGACCTCCCCGCCGCCGCCGACCCGGCCCTCCCCGACGCGGTCTGGATGCGCCCGCACGCGGTGCGGGTGTTCGAGCACGAGGTGGGCTCGTTGTCGGAGTCCCCGCTCGAGCGGGGAGACCGACTCTTAGAGGGGGTTGTACAGGTCTCCAGGAGTCAGGATCTCCCTCCAGGTCCGTACGCCGCCGCCTTCGCGCGCGTCCAGGAGCACCTGCACGCAGGCAACTCCTACGAGGTCAACCTGACCCACCGGCTGACCCGCACCTCCGACCTCGACCCGGTGACGGCGTACCTCCGGCTGCGCGAGCTCAACCCGGCGCCGTACAGCGGCTTCCTCCAGCACGACGTCGACGGTGCGCGCGCGTGGCTGCTGTCGAGCTCGCCGGAGAGGTACGCCCTCGTCACCGCCGACCGCCACTTGGAGACGAAGCCGATCAAGGGCACGACCCCGCGCGGTGCGACGCCGGAGGAGGACAAGCACCACCGCGAGCGGCTGGCGCGCGACCCGAAGACCCGCGCGGAGAACCTGATGATCGTCGACCTGCTGCGCAACGACCTGTCGATGGTCTGCGAGGTCGGGTCGGTCGAGGTGCCCGAGCTGATGCAGGTCGAGTCCTACGAGTCGGTCCACCAGCTCGTCTCGACGGTCCGCGGGCGGCTGCGCGACGATGTCTCGACGGTCGCCGCGCTGCGGGCGCTCTTCCCCGCCGGGTCCATGACGGGCGCGCCCAAGCTGCGCACCATGGAGATCATCGAGGAGGTCGAGGCGACCCCGCGTGGGGTGTACGCCGGCGCGTTCGGCTGGATCAGCGGCGACGGTCCGGCCGACCTCGGCGTCGTGATCCGCTCGCTGACGACCGACGGGAGCGGCACGTGGACCCTCGGGACCGGCGGCGGCATCACCGTGAAGTCCGACGTCGCCGAGGAGTGGGCCGAGTCGGAGTGGAAGGCCGAGCGGCTGCTGCGTGTCTTCGACTGAGACTTCGCACCCGAGTTCCGTGCTTAGCGGTACAGATCTCTACCTCTAAGCAGGGCGGTCACCGGATATCCGGTGACTCCAGGGCGGCAGCGACACCCGGCAGCCAGAGCGCGAAGCGCGCTCCACCACCAGGGGCGTCGGTGACCTGGATCTGGCCGCCGTGGCGGTCGATGACCTGGCGCACGATGGCCAGGCCGAGGCCCGAGCCGGGCATGGCACGGGACTCCTCGGCGCGGTAGAAGCGCTCGAACACGTGCGGCCGGTCGGCCTCGGCCACGCCGGTGCCCTGGTCGTCGACCGTGAGCACGCCGTCGGCCAACCGGACGGTGACGGTGCCCTCGGACGGGCTCCACTTGGCCGCGTTGTCGAGCAGGTTGGTGACCGCCCGCTCGAGGCTGTTGGCGTCGCCGACGACCCGCCACGGGTCGAGGGCGACGTCGAAGGAGATGCCCTGGGCGCGACGGCGTACGCGCGTCACGGCTCGCTCGACGACGTCGGCGAGGTCCACCTCGGCGACCACGCGGCTCGTGGGCTCGTCGCGGGCGAGCTCGACCAGGTCGCCGACGAGCGCGCTGAGCTCCTCGATCTGGCCGCGGACGTCGTCGAGCAGCTCGAGCCGGGCCGCCGCCGGGAGCGCGGAGTTGCCCTCGGCCTGGCGGAGCAGGTCGAGGTTGGTGCGGAGCGAGGTGAGCGGCGTGCGCAGCTCGTGGCTGGCGTCGGCGACGAGGCGGCGCTGGCGGTCGCGGGAGGCCCCCAGGGCGAGCAGCATCTGGTTGAACGCCGTGGCGAGCCGCGCGACCTCGTCGTCGCCCTCCACGCGCAGCGGCCTGAGGTCCTCGGTCATCGCGATGTGCTCGACCGCGGAGGTGAGCCGCCGCAGTGGCCTCAGCCCGTTGCGGGCCACCAGCCAGCCGGCGAGCAGTGCGGCCAGCACCCCGAGCGCGCCGAAGACGAACAGCACCCCGCCGAGCTTCTCGAGGGTCCGGTCGTTGGGGGCCAGTGGTTGGGCGAGGATCAGCGCCTCGCCGCTGCCGGCGTGCACGGTGGCGACCCGGAACCGTTCGCCCTCTCGCGTGACGAGGGTGCGGACCGCGGACTCCCGCTGGCCGGTCGCCACCTCGTACTCCGGACGGCCGAGCGTGAAGTCGGGGACGTCGTCACCGGTGATGGTGCGTCCCTGGGCGGTGATGAAGATGATGCGCACGTCGGCCGCCCCGAGCATCCAGGCGGGGGCGCCCCGGGCGGTGACCTCCGACAGGGTGGTGAAGGCGGTGGCCTTGTGTGCCCGGTTGAGCAGCGACTGGTCGAGCGAGCTCATCATCTGCTGGCGCATCACCACGAACGCGGTGAAGGCCATGACGGCGATCGAGAGGCCCACTGCCACCGTGGTGAGGACGGCGACGCGCGACGCGAGCGACCTGCGGTAGTGCCAGCGCCCGTCCGGCCAGGCGGCGGCGGTGCTCACGGGGTCCTCATGCTTCCTTCAGGACGTATCCGACGCCGCGCACGGTCTGGATCAGCCGCGGCTCGCCCTCGGCCTCGGTCTTGCGACGCAGGTAGCCGACGTAGACCTCGAGCGAGTTGGCGCTGGTCGGGAAGTCGTAGCCCCAGACCTCCTCGAGGATGAACGAGCGGTCGAGCACCCGGCGCGGGCGGCGCAGGAACATCTCCAGCAGGGTGAACTCGGTGCGGGTCAGCTCGATCGGCCGGCCGCCGCGGGACACGTCGCGGCTCGCGACGTCCATGGTGAGGTCGGAGAAGGTCAGCACCTCGCTCTCGGCGTCGCCGTCCGGCACGACGCGACGCAGCAGCGCGCGCAGCCGAGCCAGAAGCTCCTCGAGCGCGAAGGGCTTGGTGAGGTAGTCGTCGGCCCCGGCGTCGAGCCCCTCGACCCGGTCGCCCACCGCGTCGCGCGCGGTCAGGACCAGGATGGGTACGTCGTTGCCCGCCGCCCGCAGCGCGCGCGTCGTCTCGATCCCGTCGAGCCGCGGCATCATCACGTCGACCACGACGACGTCGGGGTGCTGCGCGCCCACCGCCACGAGTCCCTCGGCGCCGTCGGCGGCCAGGACGACCTCGTAGCCGTTGAACTCCAGCGACCGGCGCAGGGAGTCGCGCACGGCTCGGTCGTCGTCGACGACCAGGACGCGGGGCCTGGAGTCATTCACAGGGAAAGGATGCCATCGCCTCCTGAGGTGATCCTGAGCATTCGCTGGGCCTCAGCGGTGCGGGCTCATCCAGCCACCATGCCGCGCCCGCCATCATGTACGGGCCGGTCACCGGGTCGACGGCGCTCAAGGAACCCCTCGAGATCGTCGAGAAGTGCGTCAGGGAGTCCATCAAGCGCCAGGAGAAGAGGCTGGAGATGGAGGCGGCGATGCGGGCGGGCAACGCCTACCGGGCAGGAACGCTGAGATGATCGCGGCGTGGTGACCATCAGCACGGCGGCCGAGCTCGACGCGCGACTACGGTCGATCCGGGACACGCGCGGCGGCGAGGACCAGTTCGTCGCCGAGGCGCAGGAGCTCGGCCGGGACCTCGGGGTGCGGATCGGGTGTGACTCGCTGCTCCGGCTCGCGCTGGCGGGGCTGACCCGCGTCGGTGCCCGTGACCGCCCCGAGCCCGGTCCGGATGCGGTGTTCTCGGGACGGAGCATGGTGCTCGCAACCGCACCTGCCACGCACTGGGGGGATGGGGATGCCGACGACCTCATGGCGGCGCTGCTGGGCTCCGCGGAGGCCGCGGTCCCGGCCGTCGGCCTCCAGGGCGAGCTGCGGTCGACGTACGTCGCCGTGCTGGCCCGACCCGACGTGCGGGCGGCCCTCGGAGCTGATCGGCCCGTCGACCTCCACGCCCTGGCGGCGCTGGTGGCCGAGCGCACGGCCGCCGGCTTCGGGGTTCCGGAGACGTGGGACCTCGATGTCGAGGTGGGTCTTTTCGACTGGCTCGGTGAGGTGCTCGGCGGTCCGTTGCCGGCCGCCTTCCTCGCCGAGGTCCTCGACCGACGGGAGCTGCGGCTGAGCCTGCGGGACGAGCGGGTCGGCGCGGCCGCCGCCCGGCTGTGCGAGGTGCCCGTCTCCGACCTCCTGCCCTTCGAGGGGCCAGACGACGCCGTCGTGGACCCGCCGTTGTCCCTCGACCAGCTCGTCCAGTCCGCCGAGGCGCTCTCGCGCACGTCGGCGGGGTGGTCCGCCCGGCGCCGCGGCCTGCTCGACCCCCTCGCGGCCGGTGAGGCCGGTGAGCGGCCGTGGGTGATGTCGGGACGCGCGCTCCGGTGGCTGGTCGACCGCGGGGTGCCGGTCGGGCCGCTGCGCCTCGGGCGGATCGACGAGTACGTCAAGAGCGTCGTCGAGATGCTCGACCGGGGCGAGGGCACCGAGCCCGTGGGCGCGCACCTCAACGTCGTCGTCGGTCAGGCGGAGGACGGGGTGCACCTGCCGCTGGCCGAGGAGCTCGCCCTCCTCGCGTGGCTCCTCGACGTGCATGACGACTACGTCGACCTCGAGGCGCTCCTCGACATCCGGAGCAAGGGCCTGCGAGGCGACTTCGGGTGAGGTCGCGCCCCCCGGCTCAGGCGTAGCGCGCGGCGACGGTCCCCGCGCGGGCGCCTCTACGGCGCGGCGTGGGCAGAGGGAGCCCACTACTACTGACCCCTCGACGGCCTGGTCGGGCGACCGGGGCGGAGGCCTGTCTGAAGACCGCAACACCGCAGGCGGTACCGAGCAGTGGGTGGACCCCGTCGGCTGGCCGAGCCGAGGGCCAACCCGGGGGCCAGCGGCGTCTCGCGCGAGATGTCCCTGTTCTTCCAAGTACGGCGGGCCGGCCGGAGCGATCAGCAGCCTCAACGTCCCGTGGTAGGAACGACGCCATGACCGACGACGACAACCTCGCCTTCCTGAGGGAGGTCATGCGGCACTCCAAGGAGGCCGCCGGGCTGCCGTCGGGCTGGGGCACGACACCCAGCCCGCTGAGCCCGGAGGAGGAGGCGGAGGACGCCCCCAGGCCGCCCCGGCTGCGCGCCGGGATGTCCACGGCCGAGCTCCTGCCCTACGGCCGGGTCGTGCGCACCGCGGACGGCCAGGACCTCCAGGTGGAGCGGCTGACCGCCGGTCCGCTCGAGGCCTCCGGCGGTGGGATCGCGGTCTGCGACCCGGTGTCCCTGGAGTGGCTCGGGCAGCCGCTCGAGCTCGACCTCAAGGGCGACCTGCTGCCGGTCGAGCTCGCCGTCCTCCGGCGTACGACGCCGCGGGGCGACGTCCTGCAGGGTGCGGCGGCGGTCGTCGGGGACCCGTCGGCGGTGACGTCGTGGATCGACTTCCCGATGCCGGGCACCCGCGTCCAGGTCGACCAGGGCTGTGGCGCCTTCGTCGTGCGCAACGACCTGTCGCGGGTGGCCGACGTCGCGCCCGACCTGGCTCCGACGACGAGCACCGACGGGCTCGTGCCGGTGCACGTCGACGGCCGGGTGGCCGCCGTGCTCTTCGATCCCGGCGACGGGCCGGGCGGCTACGAGGTGCTGCTCGGTCGCGGCCGGGGACCGCTCCCGGTCGCGCTGCTGGTGGACCTGCGGGTGCTGCCGCGCTGAGCCCGGCTCAGGCGTAGCGCGCCGCGACGGTCCCCGCGCGGTCGCCGTAGCCGCCGCCGAACATGCACGCGTGCACCAGGAGCGGGAAGAGCTGGTGGACGCCGAGCCGGTCCTCCCAGCCCTCGGCGAGCGGCTGCGCCTCGTCGTACGCCGCCATCACCCGCGGCAGGTGCGTGAGGCCGAACAGGTGGAGCATCGCCAGGTCGAGCTCGCGGTGTCCGCCGTGGGCGGCCGGGTCGATGACGTGGATGGCGAGGTCCTGGCCCCAGAGGCAGTTGCCGTTCCAGAGGTCGCCGTGGAGCCGGGCGGGCGCCTCGTCGGGGAGCAGGCCGGTCAGCTTGCCGACCACCGCCTCGACCGCCGCCGCGTCGGACTCGGAGATCGCACCGCGGTCGCGGGCCAGCTTGAGGTAGGGCAGGACGCGGCGCACGGCGTAGAACTCCGGCCACGAGTCGGCGGGCTTGTTGGGCAGCGGCAGCCGCCCGATGAAGCCGTCGTGGTCGAGCCCCCACCCGTCCGCGCCGGCGGCGTGGGTGGTGGCGAGCTGGTGGCCGAACGTGACGGCGGCCTCGACCGGCGTCTTCGGGCTCTGCTCGACCCAGGCCAGGACGACGCAGTCGCTGGCGGCGGCGAGCACCTCGGGCACGGGGACGCCACCGTCGACCTCGGCGAGCCAGCGCAGGCCGGCGGCCTCCGCCTCGAAGAAGCCGTCGGGTGCGTGGGGCAACGTCTTCATCAGCGCGGTCTGCCCGCTCGAGAGCCGCAGCCGGGTGGCCGTGGCGATGTCACCGCCGGCCACGGGCGAGGTCGCCACGACGGCCGTGCCGAGGAGCTCCTCGGCACGCTTGGCGACCAGTGGCTGGCGAGCCATCAGGCCCGGCCCCCGCCCGTCCGGTCGCTCGTGCGGTCGCCCACGTCGGCCCCCAGCGAGGCCGTCAGGGCCACCACGAGCGCGTCGCTCGTGCGCTCGACCATCGCCAGCACCTCCTCGAAGCCGTCGTCCCCACCGTAGTACGGGTCCGGGACCGCGCCGCCCGGATCCACCGGATCGAAGTCGCGGAACATGCCGACGCGCGGCTGTCGCCCGCCGACGTCGGCCAGGTTGGCCTCGTCCATCACGAGCACCAGGTCGTACGCCTCGGGCCAGCTCGCGTCGTACTGCTGGGCGCGGTGCCGGCTGGCGTCGTAGCCGGCGGCGGTCAGCGTGGCCGCGGCACGCGGGTCCATCGGATTGCCGAGGTGCCAGCCGCCGGTGCCGGCGGAGGCGACCTCCACGCGGCCGGCGAGGCCGGCGTCGGCGAGGCGGCTCTCCAGGACGACGTGGGCCGTGGGCGAGCGGCAGATGTTGCCCAGGCAGACGAGCGCGATCCGGTAGGGACCCGCGGTGTGCTGTGCGGGGACGGCCGGCATCAGCCGCGGTAGGGGATGGCGACGCGGACGCCCCAGCCGACGATCGTGACGATGATCGAGCCCAGGAGCGCGTTCCAGAAGCCGTCGACGTGGAAGCCGAGGTCGAAGGCGTCCGCCAGCCGGGCGGTCAGCAGCAGCATCAGCGCGTTGATCACCAGCAGCAGGAAGCCCAGCGTGAGGATGATGAACGGCAACGAGATCAGCTTGATCACCGGCTCGACGAAGGTCGACACCAGGCCCAGGATCAGCGCGACGACCAGAAGCGGCACGATCTTGTCCTGCAGCTCCGCCTGCCCGTTCTTCGCCCCCTCGAACCAGATGCCGTCCAGCAGCCAGGCCGCGACCGACAGGCCGGCGGCGTAGGTCAGCAGCCACATCAGGAACCTCATGCCGTGACCCTAGCCGGGCGCGACGAAGTCGTTCCGGGGCGGCGACTACCCTCCCCGGATGGTGTCGATCGGCGGGACGGGCGTGATGGTGCTCGGCGGCCTCGTGGCTGCCGGCGTCGCCGCGCTCCTCGTCACGGCCCTGCGTCCCCGGCTCGGCACGGCGTCCGCGGTCTCGGTCGCCGGGCTCCTGTGGTCGCTCGTCGCGATCGCGCTCGTCACCCTCGTGCCCACCCGGTCGGACGTCGGGATCGTGCCGGCCGAGAGCCGCAGCGAGGCGTGCTCCTGGGACTACGGCGGCCCGTCGGGCGCGGCGTTCGAGGTGCTCGGCTTCGACCAGCGGACCCTCAACGTGCTGCTCTTCGTGCCGGCGGGCATGTTCCTCGTCCTGGCGGTCGGACGCTGGTGGTCGGGCCTCGTGCTGGCGCCCCTCGGCCTCCTCGGGCTGGCGGCGTACAGCCTCGCGATCGAGCTCACGCAGCTCCAGCTCGCGCGCATCGACCGTGCCTGCGACGTCACCGACATGGTCGACAACATCCTCGGTGCCGGCCTCGGCTTCGTGATCGGCGTGGTCCTGCTCCCGGTCGTGCGGCCCTGGCGGGGCCGGCGGAAGCCGGAGCAGCTGGTCGCTCACTAGGGTGCGGGCATGAGCTCTCCCCAGCCCCGGCCCAACGTGCTCGCCATCCCTGCGTACGTCGCCGGCAAGCCGCCCGTCGCCCGACCCGGGCTGACGTCGTACAAGCTCTCGTCCAACGAGAACCCCTACCCGCCGCTGCCGGGCGTGCTCGAGGCCGCGCGCGAGGCCGCGGCGGAGATGAACCGCTACCCCGACATGGGCAGCGCCGCGCTCTACGCCGCCCTCGCCGAGGCGATGGGCGTCCCGGTCGAGGACCTCGCCGCCGCGACGGGGTCGGTGGCGCTGATCTACCAGCTCGTCAACGCCTTCTGCGAGCCGGGCGACGAGGTCGTCTACGCCTGGCGCTCCTTCGAGGCCTACCCGATCGCGGTCACCGCGGGCGGCGCGCGCAGCGTGCAGGTCCCGGTCACGGCGGACGGGCGCCACGACCTCGACGCGATGGCCGCGGCGGTCACCGACCGCACCAAGGTGGTCATCGTCTGCACGCCCAACAACCCGACCGGCCCGGCCGTCACGCAGGCCGAGCTCGACGCGTTCATCGCGAAGGTGCCCCCGCACGTGGTGGTCGTCGTCGACGAGGCCTACCTCGAGTTCGTGCGGATGGACGACGCCATCGACGGGATCGCCACCTACCGGCGCCACGACAACGTCGTGCTGACGCGCACCTTCTCCAAGGCCTACGGCCTCGCCGGCTTCCGTGTCGGGTACGCCGTCGCTCCCGCCCCGCTCGCGGCCGCCCTGCGCGCCGTCTCGCTGCCGTTCGGCGTCAGCCACGTCGCCCAGGCCGCGGCCATCGCCTCCCTCGAGGCGCAGGCCGAGCTGTTCGTCCGGGTCGAGGACCTCGTCACCCGCCGCGCCGACCTGGTCGCGCGGCTGCGCGAGGTCGGCTGGGAACTGCCCGACGCGCAGGGCAACTTCGTGTGGTTCCCGCTCGGCGACCGCGCGCTCGACTTCGCCGCCGCCTGCGGCGAGGTGGGGATCTCGGTGCGCCCGTTCGCCGGCGACGGCGTGCGCGTGAGCATCGGCGAGACCGAGGCCTTCGACCGCGTCGTCGAGGTGGCTGCCCGCTTCGGGCCGACAAGCTCAGGGAGAGCCTGACAACCCCTGCACGTGGACGGCCGATGTACGCCACCCACCCGCGCGGCCTACTCGGACAGGCGGGCGACCAGGCACGGACCGCCCTCGTAGATCCCGCCGTCGACGTCGAGCGCGAGGCCATCGGCGTAGAGGCGCGGCTCGGAGTAGGAGTCGACGGGTTCGCCGAACAGGTCGCCGATGATGCTGTGGCCGTGGACGATGCGCTCTCCTCCGAGGGCGTCGAGGAGCGTCCGTGCGGCCGCGGGACCGGACGACCCGGCGTAGTCGTGGCGCCGGCCGAGGGCGAGCAGCAGGTCGAACCACGCCACCGGGTCGTCCCCGGCGAGGACCTCGCGCACGGCGCGGTTGACGTCGTCGACGGTGTCGCCCCACTCGAGGTAGGCGAGGGTGTCGGAGTGCATGAGGAGGTGGTCGCCGTCGCGACCGACCGCCGGCAGCCCCGCCAGCCAGGCGAAGAGCTCCTCGTCGAGGCCGTCCTGGTCGGAGGTGAGCCCGCCGTTGCGGGCCCAGATCGACGCGAAGGTCCGCACCACCCCGCGGTGCACCACCTCGGAGTCGCCGAACAGCCGGGTGCCCAGCGCGATGACCTCGTGGTTGCCCAGCAGCGGCTCGACCGAGCCGCCGGCTGCCGCGGCCTCGTCGACGAGGCGGCGTACGAGCGCGATCACGCCGAGCCCGTCCGGGCCCCGGTCGAGGAGGTCGCCGAGGACCCACAGCCGCGCGCCGCCGCCGCACCAGTGGGAGTCCTCGTCCACGAGGCCGGCCTCCTGCAGCGCGCCGGTCAGCTCGGACAGGTGGCCGTGGGGGTCGCTGGTCGCGAAGGTGGCGCTCACGTCACGAAGGTATGTCCTCGTGCCCACGCGGGTATGGTTGAAGTGTGAACGACACGGCGACGTACACGACCAAGGGCAAGCCCTTCGAGCGCGACATGTCCTACATCCCCGACCGGGTCCTGGCGGGCGAGCGGTCCGCGGACCCGCTGGACGACCGGTTCCCGAGCGGGTCGAAGGACAGCCCGCGCGACGTGCCGGTGTGGAGGGCCGAGCCGGGCCGCTACCGCCTGGTCGCCGCCCGTGCCTGCCCGTGGGCGCACCGCTCCATCATCGTCCGCACGCTCCTCGGCCTCGAGGACGTCATCTCGTGGGGCGCGCCCGGCCCGACGCACGACGCCCGCAGCTGGACCTTCGACCTCGACGAGGGCGGTCGCGACCCGGTGCTCGGCATCGAGCGGCTGCAGGAGGCCTACTTCGCCCGCCAGCCCGACTACCCGCGCGGCATCACGGTGCCGGCGATCGTCGAGGTCGCCTCGGGCAAGGTCGTGACCAACGACTTCCCGCAGATCACCCACGACCTCTCCTTCGAGTGGCGCGCGCACCAGCGCCCCGACGCCCCGGACCTGTGGCCGGCCGACGTCCGCGAGGAGATGGAGTCGGTGATGAAGCGCGTCTTCACCGAGGTCAACAACGGCGTCTACCGCTGCGGCTTCGCCGGCTCGCAGGAGGCCTACGAGGACGCGTACGACCGGCTGTTCACGACGCTCGACTGGCTCGAGGACCGGCTCGCGGACCGCCGCTACCTGATGGGCGACGCGATCACCGAGGCCGACGTCCGGCTCTTCACCACGCTGGTGCGCTTCGACGCGGTTTACCACGGGCACTTCAAGTGCAACCGCAACAAGCTCACCGAGATGCCGAACCTCTGGGGCTACGCGCGCGACCTCTTCCAGACCCCGGGCTTCGCCGACGAGGTGGACTTCGACCAGATCAAGAAGCACTACTACGTCGTCCACACCGACATCAACCCGACGCAGATCGTCCCGGTCGGCCCCGACGAGTCCGGCTGGCAGACCCCGCACGGCCGCGGCTGACGCCGCACGACGTACGACACCGAGCCGGCGTCGGCGGGTACCCCCCGGGTCCCGTCGGCGCCGGTTCGTCGTCCCCGGACCTGTCCTGAAGTGGGTACGTGGTCTGGTCCGGACGGGCCCCTATCCCGACCGCTTTACCAACATCGGGTCAAGCGCCTCCGCAGGTAGTCCGGTGCCTCCTCGCGGTGGATTCCCGTCGTGCTCCCCTGACGCCAGTCTTCTGCCCTGACACACGGGCCGTGCCACTTGGGGCTGCGCGGCCACCACGGTCGGCAGCGCTGGGGGGCGTCGGTCACCGAAGAGCTTCAGTGGGGACTACTCGCGCCAGGGGGCGGCAATGCAACGCGCACGAACGACGAACACACACCGGGGACGGCGGGCCAGGGGGGCCCACGCCGCCGAGCGACAGGGCAGCCTCGGACGACTGCGGAGGCTGGTCGCCCTCCTCCTCCTCGTCCCGACCGTCGCGGTGCAGGCCGCGACCACGACGTCCGCGGGGGCGGGTGTCACCGCCGGCTTCGAGGTCGACGGCAACACCTCCGTGGACGGCGGCGGGATCGACTGGACGAGCCCGGGCATCCCGGCGCCGACGCAGGACCCCGTGAAGACGGCCGACGACAGCAACTTCACCGGTGGCTCGAAGGAGTTCCAGAACCCGAGCGACTGGAAGGAGGGCACCGGCACGTCGACCAACCAGGGCGACATCTCCGACGTCTACTCGCACTTCGTCACCGGGTCCTCGACGTGGGCGTTCCTCGGCTTCAGGCGCATCGCGGAGAGCGGCACGATGACGTTCATGGTGGAGTTCAACCAGAAGGCCAACCTCCCCAAGGAGGTCGGCGACTCGGTGCAGTTCCGCCCCGACCGCAGCGTCAACGACCTCCTCCTGCGGTTCGAGCAGGACGGCAACGGCGCCTTCGCGCTCACCGACGCCTACAAGTGGACCCAGTCGGCGAGCGGCACCTTCGCCACGGGCTGCTTCCCCGTCCCCGGCTACGCGACGCCGTCGGCGTACTGCCCGACCGCGACCACCGGTGCCGGCTTCGACGGCGCGACCGGCGAGGGCAAGCTCTTCGCCGAGGGCGCGGTCAACCTCAGCTCCTTCGACAACGTCGCCGACTGCCGCGGCGCCTACGGCGTGATGAACGTCCGCTCGTTCGCGGGTGACTCCGAGAGCTCGTCGCTGCTCGACTTCGTCGGCGGCATCGGCATCTCCGTGCCGCCCACCTGCGGCAAGCTCGTCATCGAGAAGCGCGACCAGTTCCAGCGTCTCGTCCCCGGCGCGACCTTCCGCATCACTCCCAACGCGATCCCCGGCTCCACGGGTGGAGCGGCCGCCGAGCTCGTCGTCAAGGACGGCGCGGCCCCCGGGATCGACACCGTCGCCGACGGCATCGTGACCATCGACCCGGCCAAGCCCGGCACCTACACGGTCGAGGAGATCGCCACCCCGGCCGGCTACGCGCCCGACACGACCGTCCACACCGGGGTGGTCGTCGGGAGCTCCGGGACGAGCGTCGCCACCGTGGAGTTCACCAACAAGCTGTTCTTCAAGCCCCTCGCCGTGGCCAACCAGGCGTCCGGGTCCTACGGCGTCGCCTACGACTGGCGCGTCCACAAGACCGTCGTCGGCGACGCGTCGAAGACGATCGAGGAGGGCACGACCACCACCTTCGGCTACCAGGTCGAGCTCGAGGCCCTGCCCGAGGGACCGCCCACGGGCAAGGAGGTCCACGGCAAGGTCACCGTCACCAACCCGAACCCGGCAGCCACGCACCCGAGCATGCGCGCCACGATCGGCATCGCGGGCGACCTCGCGTGCCACTTCCTGCCGAGCAACGCCGCCGTCGACGTCGACCCGGGCACCACGGGGGTCCAGGTCGACGTCGCCGCCGGCACCACGTCCTACGACTACGCGTGCGACCCGGGCGCGGGCGCGCTCGTCGGCGGTACGACGACCGCGACCGTCAGCTGGGACCAGGGGACCTACCCGCAGAAGGACGCGCACCCGGGCACCGCGCAGGCCCAGGCGGCGTACGCCATCACGGTGCAGCCCAGGATCGACGAGCACGCCACGGTGACCGACTCGTTCGGCGGCGGCGCCCCGGTGCAGATCGGCCTGCCGGCGTACGCGTGGACCGACGTCTGGAACGCGCCGGACCACCGCGTCGTCGTGGCCACCTACTCCAGCCCCGCCGTGGGCGGGACCCCGGGCGCCTGCCGCGACTACGACAACGTGGCGCGGGTCGACGAGAGCGACACCGACGACTTCGACACCTCCGGACAGACGGTGGAGGTGTGCGTCGACCTCGACGACCTCGTCGTCACGAAGACCGCGAAGCCGGCCTTCGCTCGGGACTACGACTGGACGATCGAGAAGTCGGTGAAGGGCGCCTCGTCGCAGACGGTCGAGGAGGGCACGCCGGCGTCGTTCGACTACGTCGTGGTGGTGACGCCGTCGGTCAGTGGTGACGGGCAGTTCGTGGTGACGGGCAAGATCTCGGTCACGAACCCCAACCAGACGACGATCTCCGGGGTGCAGCTGGCCGACTCGCTGCCGGGTGGGACCTGCACGATCGACAAGCCGGCGGGTGCGGTGTCGGTGCCGAAGGGCACGTCGACGTACGACTACTCGTGCGTCCTGCCGAACGCTACCGCGGCCACGACGGGCACCAACACCGCGACCGTGTCGTGGGACAAGGCCGCCTACTACGGCACCAGCGGCACGGCCTCGGGCACGGCCGGCTTCGACTTCGCGGACGCGAAGCCGACGGTGACCGACGCGACCGCGACGGTCACCGACACGCAGGTCGACCTCGACGGCACCGCGCCGGACGGCGTGGTGGTCAAGGCGGTCGACGGGCCGCGGACGTTCACCTACACGAAGTCCTTCGACGGGGTGCCGGGGAAGTGCACGACGTACGACAACACCGCGAAGGTGGTGGCGACGGACTCGAAGGACTCCGACACCGACACCGAGACGGTGGAGGTGTGCGTCGACCTCGACGACCTGGTGGTCACGAAGACGGCGAAGCCGGCCTTCGCTCGGGACTACGACTGGACGATCGAGAAGTCGGTGAAGGGCGCCTCGTCGCAGACGGTCGAGGAGGGCACGCCGGCGTCGTTCGACTACGACGTGGTGGTGACGCCGTCGGTCAGTGGTGACGGGCAGTTCGTGGTGACGGGCAAGATCTCGGTCACGAACCCCAACCAGACGACGATCTCCGGGGTGCAGCTGGCCGACTCGCTGCCGGGTGGGACCTGCACGATCGACAAGCCGGCGGGTGCGGTGTCGGTGCCGAAGGGCACGTCGACGTACGACTACTCGTGCGTCCTGCCGAACGCGACGGCCGCCACGACGGGCACGAACACCGCGACCGTGTCGTGGGACAAGGCCGCCTACTACGGCACGAGCGGCACGGCCTCGGGCACGGCCGGGTTCGACTTCGCCGACGCGAAGCCGACGGTGACCGACGCGACCGCGACGGTGACCGACACGCAGGTCGACCTCGACGGCACCGCGCCGGACGGCGTGGTGGTCAAGGCGGTCGACGGTCCGAGGACGTTCACCTACACCAAGGCCTTCGACGGGGTGCCGGGCGAGTGCACGACGTACGACAACACCGCGAAGGTCGTCGCCACGGACTCGAAGGACGCCGACTCCGACACCGAGACGGTGGAGGTGTGCGTGGAGAAGCCGCTGGAGCTCGCGCCCACGGGCAGGGCCGACCTCGCGGTCGACCACGCCTGGTCGATCAGCAAGGTCGCCGACGCCACCCAGCGCACGGCCGACGCCAACGGCAACGCGACGTTCACCTACACGGTGACGGCCCGGGCCGGCGCGAGGACCGAGTCCGGGTGGCGGCTGCAGGGCGAGGTGGCGATCACCAACCCCAACCAGTACGCCGCGGGTGACGTCGTCGCCGACGTCACGGCCTCGACCGACCTCGGTGGCGGTGCGGTCTGCACCGTGACCGGCGGCTCGGACGTCGCCGTCGCCGAGGACAGCACGACCACCCTGCCGGTGGCCTGCACCTTCGCCTCGCGGCCGGCGGCCTCGGGCACGCTCAGCGTGACCGCGACGTGGGACCCGCCGGGTCCGGCGACCTCGACGTCGGTCACCGCGACGACGCAGCCGATCACCTTCGGTGTCCGGTCGGAGACCAACAAGACGGTCCAGGTCGTCGACGACAAGACGGTCACCGGCCAGCGCGTCGTCCTCGACCCGGCGCTGACCTGGGAGGCCGGACTGGTGAGGAGCTACACGTACGCGCTCACCCTGGCCGGTGGCGCCCCGGGCGCCTGCCGCAGCTGGACCAACACCGCGACGGTCGACCAGCCCGTCGGGACGGACCCGACGGCGAGCGCTGCCGTGCTGGTCTGCACCCCGGCGACCCCGCCCCCGCCGGTCGTGGTCCCGCCGCCCGAGGTGCTGCCGGAGCAGGCGTTCGGCAAGGCCGTGGGCTCGGTCAAGGCGAGCTGCCAGGGCACGGTGCGCGCCCGGCTGGCCAACCGCAGCGGTGAGAAGGTCGTCTACACGCTCCGCGTGGGCACGAAGGTCCACCGGATCTCGGTCAAGTCCCAGACGTCGAGGAAGTTCGTGACCCACGGACGTCCCCGCGCGAGGGTCACGTTGAAGGTCGGCTCCACCCGGCTCGACAAGCTCCGCATCCCGGCGTTGTGCGCGGCCCCCGAGGTCCTGCCCGACACCGGCCTGCGGGCCACGAGCGGGTGAAGCCCGCCTTCATCACGGGGTAGCAGCTGCTGCCCGCGCCTCCAGCCCCCATGGAGGCGGGCCGGCGTCGACAGGTCGCCCACGAGCCTGTCGGCGCCGGCCCATCTGCGTGCTCCGGGGCGCCGTACGGGCGGAGCCGGAGGACCCCACCCAGATTGGTGCTGTCAGGCTCCGGCCGATACCTTGAGCCTCATCCTGTGGTCGGGGTCACACACGCCGACGACCACGTGTGCAAGCCTCGGCGTCCGGCGATCCCGTGACTGCCGCTGCCTGATTGTGAGGAGAGTGCGTTGTCCGATCCTGTGAGTTTCGGCCCCGACCTGGCGGACGTCTTCGGACCGTCCCAGTCCGACGGTGGACCCGACCTCGTCCAGCTGCTCACGCCCGAGGGCGAGCGCGTGCACCACCCCGAGTTCGACCACGACTTCTCGGCCGAGGAGCTGCGCGGGCTCTACCGCGACATGGTCCTCACCCGGCGCATCGACGTCGAGGCCACGGCGCTCCAGCGCCACGGCGAGCTCGGCATCTGGGCCCAGCTGCTCGGCCAGGAGGCCGCGCAGATCGGCGCCGGCCGCGCCCTGCGTCCCCAGGACTACGTCTTCCCGACCTACCGCGAGCACGGGGTCGCCTACTGCAAGGGCGTCGACCCGCTGCGGCTGCTCGGCCTGTTCCGCGGCGTCGACCAGGGCGGCTGGGACCCCAACGAGAACAACTTCGGCCTCTACACGATCGTCATCGGGGCGCAGACCCTCCACGCCACCGGCTACGCCATGGGCATGCAGCGTGACGGCGTCGTCGGGACCGGCGACCCGGAGCGCGACGCGGCCGTGATCGCCCACTTCGGCGACGGCGCGTCCTCGCAGGGCGACGTCAACGAGGCGTTCATCTTCGCCGCCTCCTACAACGCCCCCGTCGTGTTCTTCTGCCAGAACAACCAGTGGGCCATCTCCGAGCCGATCGAGCGCCAGACCCGCATCCCGCTCTACCAGCGCGCGCTGGGCTTCGGCTTCCCGGGCATCCGCGTCGACGGCAACGACGTGCTGGCGACGTACGCCGTCACCAAGGCTGCGCTGCAGCGGGCGCGCGAGGGCAACGGTCCGTCGTTCGTCGAGGCCTACACCTACCGGATGGGCGCGCACACCACGACCGACGACCCGACCCGCTACCGCCTCAACGACGAGCTCGAGCACTGGAAGCTCAAGGACCCGATCGAGCGGCTCAAGGTCTACCTGCGCCGCAACGGCCTCGTCGACCAGGAGTTCTTCGACGACCTCGACGCCGAGGCCAAGGAGCTGGGCCACCACCTCCGCGAGGGCTGCAAGGCGCTGCCCGACCCCAAGCCGCTCGACCAGTTCGGCTACGTCTTCAGCGAGATGACCGACGAGATCGCCGCCCAGCGCGACGAGTTCGCCGCCTACCTCGCTTCGTTCGAGGGGAGCCACTCCTGATGAGCACGCAGAAGATCACCCTCGCCAAGGGCCTCAACATGGGCCTGCGCAAGGCGATGGAGGACGACGACAAGGTCCTGCTCATGGGCGAGGACGTCGGCAAGCTCGGCGGCGTCTTCCGCATCACCGACGGCCTGCAGAAGGACTTCGGCGAGGACCGCGTCATCGACAGCCCGCTCGCGGAGTCCGGCATCGTCGGCACCGCGGTCGGCATGGCGCTGCGCGGCTACCGCCCCGTCGTGGAGATCCAGTTCGACGGCTTCGTCTACCCCGCCTACGACCAGATCGTGTGCCAGGTCGCGAAGTACACCTACCGCTCGCAGGGCAAGGTGAAGATGCCGATCGTCATCCGCATCCCCTTCGGCGGTGGCATCGGCGCGGTCGAGCACCACTCCGAGAGCCCGGAGGCGCAGTTCGCGCACACGCCGGGCCTCAAGGTGGTGGCCTGCTCCAACCCGGTCGACGGCTACTGGATGATCCAGCAGGCGATCGCCCACGACGACCCGGTCATCTTCCTCGAGCCCAAGCGGCAGTACCACGCCGACAAGGCCGAGCTCGACGAGACGGCCACGCCCGAGCCGCTCTTCACCTCGCGCGTGGTGCGCGCCGGCAGCGACGCCACCGTGCTGGCCTACGGCCCGACCGTGAAGACCGCGCTCAAGTGCGCCGAGGCCGCCGAGTCCGAGGGCCGCAGCCTCGAGGTCATCGACCTGCGCACCCTCTCGCCGCTCGACATGGCCCCGGTCTACGAGTCCGTACGCCGCACCGGCCGCTGCGTCGTGACCCACGAGGCCCACGTCAACCTCGGCATGGGTGCCGAGCTCGCCGCCCGGGTCACCGAGGAGTGCTTCTACTCCCTCGAGGCCCCGGTCCTGCGCGTCGGCGCGTTCGACACGCCCTACCCGCCCTCGCGGATCGAGGAGGAGTACCTCCCCGACCTCGACCGGGTCCTGGACGCCGTCGACCGCACCTTCGCCTACTGACACACCGCCGTCGGTCGAGGACGTCGCGCAGCGACCGTCACGAGACCCGGCTCCGAAAGGATCCTGATGTCTGAGTTCCTTCTTCCCGACGTCGGCGAGGGCCTGACCGAGGCCGAGATCGTCGCCTGGAAGGTCAAGGTCGGCGACACGATCGAGATCAACGACGTGATCGTCGAGATCGAGACCGCCAAGTCGCTCGTCGAGCTGCCGTCACCCTTCGAGGGCACCGTCCTCGCGCTGCTCGTCCCCGAGGGCGAGACCGTCCCCGTCGGCACCCCGATCATCTCGATCGGCGCTCCCGGTGAGGAGCCGTCGGCTCCGACCGCGCCGACCGAGCAGACCGAGTCCGACCCCTACCTCGGCATGGCCGAGAAGGCCGGTGCCGCCGAGGCGGCCGCCCAGGTCGACCCGGCCGAGATCGACCTGTCCAACCCGGCCGCGTCCGGATCGATGGAGGGCGCGTCCCTCGTCGGCCGGATCAAGGCCGAGCGTGGGCCGATGCGCCGCGCCCGCCGCGGCTCTGCCTCGCCGAGCACGGTCGCCGGTGCGCAGACCCAGATGCAGGTGCAGGGGGCCTTCGCCCCCGGCGGCGCCCAGTCCGACGAGGTCATGCCCGCCGACGAGCCCCCCGTGCCGGCCACCGACCAGCGGGCGGCGCAGCCCGCGCCGGCTGAGGCGCTCGTCCCGGCCGCGGCGCAGGAGCCCGGTGTCGTACGCGCCCTGGCGAAGCCGCCGGTGCGCAAGCTCGCCAAGGACCTCGGCGTCGACCTGACGACCCTCACCGGCTCCGGCCCGTCGGGCTCGATCACGCGGGACGACGTCCAGTCCGCGGCCAACGGCTCGGCGTCCGGCTCGGCGGCCGCCGCTGCGTCATCCGTTCCCGCACCCACTGGTGCGCCTTCGTATGACGCACCGCGCGAGCGCGAGACCCGCGAGCCGATCAAGGGCGTGCGCAAGATGATGGCGACGGCGATGAGCCAGTCGGCGTTCACCAGCCCGCACGTCACCGAGTGGATCACCGTCGACGTCACCGCAGCGATGCAGCTCGTCGCGCGGCTGAAGAAGCGCCCCGAGTTCCGCGACACCCGGGTCAGCCCGCTGCTCGTCCTCGCCCGCGCCGTCATCCTGGCGATGAAGCGCACCCCGGAGATCAACTCCTACTGGGACGAGCAGGCGCAGGAGGTCGTCTACAAGCACTACGTCAACCTCGGCATCGCGGCCGCCACGCCGCGCGGCCTGGTGGTGCCCAACGTCAAGGACGCCGACTCGCTCTCGATGACCGAGCTCGCGCAGGCGCTCGGCGAGCTCACCGCCACCGCGCGCGACGGCAAGACGCAGCCGGCGGAGATGGCGGGCGGCACCTTCACGATCACCAACGTCGGCGTCTTCGGCGTCGACGCCGGCACGCCGATCATCAACCCGGGCGAGTCCGCGATCCTCTGCTTCGGCGCGATCAACAAGCGTCCGTGGGTCGACGAGGAGACCGGCGAGATCGTCGTCCGCGACGTCACCACGCTGGCGCTGTCGTTCGACCACCGCCACATCGATGGCGAGAAGGGCTCGCGCTTCCTCGCCGACGTGGCCGGGATGCTGCAGGACCCGGGCACGGCCCTGCTCTTCTGACCGACCGGGCACTTCCTCGCGGTAGACAACGCCGACCGGGCACTTCCTCGCGGTACAGCGCGAGGAAGTGCCCGGTCGGCGCGTGTCAGCGCGAGGAAGTGCCCGGTCGGCGCGTGGTCAGCGGGCGTGCCAGGCCGCCAGCACCTCGGCCTCACGCTCGGGCGTGAGCGCGGTGACGGGGGAGTCGAGGCACCCCGGGGCGGTCTCCGCCACGGGCCGGAGCCGCAGCCCGGCCGAGACGGCCGGACCGGGGTCGTGCGCGAGCATGCCGTCGTACTCCGGTCGCGGCAGCCACAGGGGCAGCGAGTCCTCGCCGGCCCAGGGCGCCACCCCCTGGCCCTCCAGGAAGGCGCTGTCGACCCAGGTCAGCCGCGGGTCCGCATCGCCGACACCGGCCGCCACCTGCGCCAGCAGGTCGCCGAGCGCCATGGGCTCGCCCACGGCGTCGTACGTCCCCGTCGTCCGCGACTCGGCCAGCACGAGCAGCCACGCGGCGAGGTCGCGCACGTCGATGACCTGCACGACGTCCTCGGGGCGTCCGGGCGCGAGCACCTCGCCGCCCCGGGCCAGGCGCTGCGGCCAGTAGGCGAAGCGGCCGGTGGGATCACCGGGGCCCACGATGAGGCCGGGACGCGCGACCACCGACGAGGACGCCCCCGACCGCACGGCCTGCTCGCAGGCCACCTTCATCCCGCCGTACGCCTCGGGGTCCACCGCCAGGTCCACGTCGTCCGTGATCGGCTCGAGCAGCGGCTCCATCGCGGGCGAGGAGTTGTCGGCGTAGACGCTGACGGTGGACACGAAGACCCAGTGGGCGTACGACGTCGCGGCGACCGCGCTGCGGGCCTGGGACGGCAGTCGCGTCACGTCGACCACGGCGTCCCACCCGCCGTCGGCCACCGCGGCCGGCGGCGCATCGGCGCGGTCCCACGGCAGGTGGGTGGCGCCCTCCGGCACGGGTCCGGACGCGCCGCGGCAGGCGCAGGTGACGTCCCAGCCGCGTGCCACCGCCTGCGTCGCGACCTCGCGGGACAGGAACCGGGTGCCGCCGAGCACGAGGAGCTTCATGCGTGCACTCCACCGCCTCGGTGCAGCGTGCGACAAGGGCGGTTCGCTGTGGGCGCAAACGGGGGCCTCCCTTTGTCACCACGAGGTGCGGGCTGAGACACTGGCCCCTCCGTAAGGGTGAGAAGAGGAGTGTGCGGATGGCTCAGGACGCCGCCACGGCTGCTTCCGGCGAGCCCCCCACCACTGCTGCCCTCCTGGCACGCGCGCAGCAGGTGGCCGACCAGCTGGTGCGGGAGGCGCGGGAGGAGGCCGAGCGCCTCACGGGCGACCTCGCCACCCTGCGCGAGCAGGCCCGCCTGCTCAAGGTCGAGGCCGAGCGCGACCGTGCGGAGGCCGGCCGGGCCCGCAAGCAGGCCGAGGAGGTGCTCGCCGGCGCGTCCCAGGAGGCCGCCACCATCGTCGTGGACGCCAACGAGCAGTCCGCGCTCCTGATGAGGTCCGCCGAGGGTGCCCGCGACCAGCAGGTCGAGGCCGCCAGGACCGAGAGCGCCAAGCTCCGCGCGCAGGCCAGGGACGACGCGGCCGCGCTGCGGGCCGAGGCGCAGGAGCTGCGCGACACCGCGGCCGGCGAGAAGGCCGAGCTGCTGGAAGCCGCGCGGGCGGAGGCCGAGGCCACGCTCGCCGGTGCGCAGGAAGCGGCCGCCCGTCTCGTCGAGGAGGCGCGCACCACCGGCCAGCAGCACCTCGACTCCGCCACCGCTGAGGCCGAGTCGCTGCGTGCCAGTGCGTCCACGGAGTCCGCCCGGATGCGCGACGAGGCCGCGCTGCACGTCGAGGAGCTGCGCCGTACGACGGGCGCGGAGGTCGACCAGATGCGGCGGGCAGCGGAGGAGGTGCTGGCTGCCGCGCGTGCCGAGAGCGAGGAGAAGCTGCGCCACGCCGCGGAGCAGACCGCTTGGGCCACGCAGACCGTGGAGTCGGTGCTCGCCGGTGCGGCCACCGAGGCCGACTCGATCCGGAAGGCCGCCCACGCCGAGGCCGGCGACCACGCGCGGCTCGCCCGGCAGCGCGCCCACGGCGTCATCGCCGCGGTCAACGGCCGGATGGCGCTCGAGCTCGCGGAGGCCAAGCAACGGGCTGACGAGATCACCCAGGACGCCAGCACGATGGCGGCCGAACGCAAGGCCGAGGCCCGGGCCGCGCTCGAGCGGGCCGAGGCCGAGGCCGCCCGCATCGTCGCCGACGCCACCGACGAGTCCGAGCGGGCGGTCGAGCGCCTCGAGCGCCGCCGGGCCGAGGCCGAGACCGGTGCCGCCAGCCTCCGTGCGCTCGTCGCCGAGGAGGTCACCCGCAGCAGGGCCGATGCGGCCGAGGATCGCCGGCGTGCGCGCGAGGAGTCCGTCGCGCTCGTCGCCGAGGGCCGCGCCGAGGCCGACCAGCTGCGGGAGAGCGCCCGCCGCGCGCTCGAGCGCGCCCGGGCCGAGATCGCCCAGCTCAAGGAGCAGCGCGACACCATCGCGGCCGAGCTCGGCCAGCTGTCCGGCGTCATCGCGGCACTCTCCGTGCCCGAGCGCGGGCAGGCCGACCCCGCGGGCACCGATGCCCCGCACGACCCCACGCCACCCCACTCAACCCCGCCCAGCCAGGAGACCCCCGATGCCTGAAGAGATGTTCACGACCGTTCGCCGCGGCTACGACCCCGCCGAGGTCGAGCGCGCCGTGGGCCAGGCGCAGGCGGAGGTCGCCGACCTCCGCAGCCGGCTCGAGGCGGCCGAGGCGGCTGCCGAGAAGGCACGCAACGAGGCCGCGGCGTCCCGCGAGGCGCTCGTCGCCCGGGAGTCGCAGCAGCCGGAGGCGCCGACGTACGCACACCTCGGTGAGCGCGTCGGGCAGATCCTCGCCCTCGCCGAGGCCGAGGCCGCCGAGATCCGCGACCGGGTCCTCGGGGAGGTCGAGACGATGCGCAAGGAGGCCGAGCAGGAGGTCGGTGCGCTCCGGGCCGACGCCGACCGCTACGCCGAGGACACCCGCCGCGACGCCGACGCCGAGGGCGCCCGCGTGCTCGCCGACGCCCGCAAGGCCGCCGACGGGGAGCGTGACGCAGCCGAGCGCGACGCGTCCGCGCGCCGTGCCGAGGCCGAGGCCCTCTACGAGGACCAGCGCGCCAAGGCCGCGCAGGCCGCCGCCGACTTCGAGACCACGCTGGCCGAGCGCCGCCAGAAGGCCACGGCCGAGTTCCAGGCCCAGCAGGCCGCCATCCAGGCCGAGCTCGACGCGATGGCCGCGCGCAACAAGGACACCGAGGCCACCCTCGAGCGCAACCGCGTCGAGGCCGAGGAGCGCATCGCCCGGATGCTGGCCGACGCCGAGGAGCGCTCGACGACGATGGTCTCGGAGGCCCGGGCCTCCGCCGACCGCGTGCGCGCCGAGTCCGAGCGCGAGCTCGCCGCCGCGGCCCAGCGCCGCGACAGCATCAACGCCCAGCTGTCCAACGTCCGGCAGATGCTCGCGACGCTCACCGGCACCGTGCCGGGCGTGGCCCTGCCCGACGCGCCGGACGCCTCGGCCACCTCCCCGCACGGCGACCCCGTCGCGGACGCCGCGCGCGCGGAGTCGCACACGCCGGCCGAGGCCTCGGAGGAGCAGCAGGACGACGCGCCGGACGACACGCCGGAGGACGCCGAGGAGCGGTGAGCCAGCCACGTTCCGCACGCGCGGAAGGTGGCTCACACACCGCCCAGCGGACGACGACGCCTCAGGCGTAGCGCCGCGCCCGGTCCTCGGCCGAGCCGGGGCCGGAGGCCAGGAGCGCGGTGAGCTCGTGCTCGAGCACCGCGCCGACGCGCCGGCAGAAGTCCTCGGGCTCGTCCGCCGCGTCGGGGTGCTCGGTGACGATCCGGTCGACCACGCCCAGGCGGTGGAGGTCGATGGCCCGCACCTGCTGGGCCCGCGCCATCTCGGCGGCGTGGTCGAGGTCGCGGTGCACGATCGCGGAGGCGCCCTCGGGCGGCAGCGGTGACAGCCACGCGTGCTGCGCCGCCACGACCCGGTCGGCGGGCAGAAGCGCGAGTGCCCCGCCGCCGTTGCCCTCGCCGAGCATCAGGCACAGCGTGGGTGCGTCGAGCGTGACGAGGTCGGCCAGGGAGCGCGCGATCTCCCCGGCGAGCCCGCCGTTCTCGGCGTCGGCGGACAGGGCCGCGCCCTGGGTGTCGATGACGGTCACGAGCGGCAGCCCGAGCTCGGAGGCCAGCCGCATCCCGCGCCTCGCCTCGCGGAGCGCCTCCGGCCCCATCGGGTGGTCGGTCGTCTGGCCGCGGCGGTCCTGGCCGAGGAAGACGCACGGCGCCTCGCCGAAGCGCGCGAGCGCGATCAGCAGCCCCGGGTCGCGCTCGCCCTGCCCGGTCCCGTTGAGGGGTACGACGTCGCTGGCGGCGTAGCGCAGCAGCCGTCGTACGCCCGGCCGGTCCGGGCGCCGCGACCGGGTCACGCAGTCCCACGTGTCGACGTCCGGCACGTCCTCCTGTCCCGGGTCGGCGACCGGGGCCACCCCCTCGCGGGCGGCCATGAGGATGCTGAGCGCGCGGTCGAGGATCTCCTTGATCTCCTCGGGCGGCAGGACGGCGTCGATGATGCCGCGGGCGTAGAGGTTCTCCGAGGTCTGCACGCCCTCGGGGAAGGGACGCTCGTAGAGCGCCTCGTAGACCCGAGGGCCGAGGAAGCCGACGAGCGCGCCCGGCTCGGCGACGGTGACGTGGCCGAGCGAGCCCCACGACGCCATCACGCCGCCGGTGGTGGGGTGGCGGAGGTAGACGAGGTAGGGCAGGCCGGCGGTGCGGTGGGCGGCGACGGCGGCCGAGATCCGCACCATCTGCACGAACGCCGGCGTGCCTTCCTGCATGCGGGTGCCGCCGCTCACGGGTGCGGCGACGAGCGGCAGGCCCTCGCGGGTCGCGCGCTCGATGCCCGCAACGATCCGGTCGGCCGCAGCCCGCCCGATCGACCCGGCCAGGAAGCCGAACTCGCCCACCAGCACGGCGATGCGTCGCCCGTGCATCTGCGCCTCGCCGGTCAGGACCGACTCGTCGACGCCGGACTTCTCGGCCGCGGCGGCCAGCTCGGCGGCGTACTCCTCGCTGACGCCGTCACGCGACGGCGGGGTGTCCCAGGAGGACCACGAGCCCTCGTCGAGGACGAGGTCGATGAGGTCGTGGGCACTCAACCGTTCGCTCATTGAGCGAGGTTAGGCCATGCGTTGCGACGGTCGGGTCGCGCGCAGGTCACCGGCAGGGGTAGGAAGCGGGTACACCACGGTGGGTAATTCCCCATCAAGGGATTCCTGACGGCGCCTGCGCTGGTCCACGGTTCAATCCGCTGTCCACCAGGCTCGGGCCACGCCTGTTCGGAGATCGCTGTGGTCGCTCGAGAGTCACACCGTGCAGGAGGCCTCGTCGGCCTCGTCCTCCTCGTCCTGGCGGTCGTGGTGTCGCCGCTCTCCGCGGCCCATGCGGCGCCCGGGGATGCGGGGACCATCACCGGCACCGTCTTCGACCCCGACTTCGTCGAGGCCTCCGGTGCGACGGTCACGCTCTACAACGCGTCGAAGGTCGCGGTGGGCAGCCCGCAGGTCACCGGTGCCGACGGGACCTACGAGTTCGACGGCCTCGACGGCACGTACTACGTGGGCGCCACCAAGGCCGGCGTGGGCACGGTGTTCTACGACGGCGCGACCAGCCTCTCCGCCGCCGACGCGATCGTGGTCGACCCGGACTTCGGGGAGTTCGCCGACCTCCAGCTGGTGGCGCCACCCGTCATCGCCGGCACGGTGAGCGGCCCGGGAGGACCGCTCGAGGGCGCCGACGTCACCGCCTACGAGTACGACGCGGAGGACGACTTCTGGTTCTCGACGGCCTTCGCCAGCACGGACGCGACCGGTCACTACACGTTCGCCGGTCTCGCGCCGAAGGCCTACCGCCTGCGCTTCAGCGCGGTCGGCCACACGGCGGAGTTCTGGAACAACAAGACCTCGGTCTCGACCGCGGACGACGTCACCGTGGTCGCCGGGGCCGTCCAGCAGGTCGACGCCACGCTCGCCGCGCTGACACCCGTCTCAGGCCGCGTGACGGGCACCGGCGGCGCCAACCTCGCCAACGCCAGCGTGACCGCCGAGCAGCAGGTCACCCAGTTCGGTGACACCTTCTGGGACGAGGTCGACTTCGCCTCCACCGCAGCGGACGGCACGTACACGCTCCGCGTGCCGGCCGGCCTGACCCGCATTCGCTTCGCGGCGACGGGCTACCTCACCGAGTACTACAACGACGCCCTCGACGCCGACAACGCGCAGCAGCTCCAGGTCGCGCAGTCCGCGGTCACGAACATCAACGCCGCGCTCACCACGGGCGGCAAGATCTCCGGACTCGTCCGCAACGCCGGCAGCACCGGGATCCCCAGCGTGTCGGTGACGGCGTACCGCCTCGTGGGTGGCACCTGGCAGATGTCCGGGAGCGGCTTCTCCGACAGCTCCGGCGCGTACGCCGTCGACGGGCTGCGCACCGGCACCTACCGGCTGCAGTTCTCGACCTCCGGCAACGGTGGCTACCTCCCCGAGTACTACCAGGACAAGGACACCCTCGAGACCGCCACCGACATCGCCGTCACCCAGGGCGCGACGGCCACGGCCAACGCGACCCTCGACCTCGGCGGCAAGATCTCCGGCAACGTCACGGGGCCCTCGGGCGCCGTCGTCGGCGCGAGCGTCGTCCTCTACACGCCGAGCCGCTTCTCGTCCTCGGGCTGGGGCTGGAACGACTCGACGAGCACCACGGCCGGTGGCGCCTACGCCTTCGACGGCCTGGCCCCCGGCCCGTACCGGGTGTGCGTGGACTCGGCTGCGGGTCTCGCACCGGAGTGCTGGAACGACAAGCCCGAGGTGTTCCTGGCCGACACGATCACGGCGGCGAAGAACAGCACCACGACCGCGAGCTTCGCGCTGGCGGCGGCACGCAAGATCACCGGCACGGTGAGCTCGCGCGCCGGTGCCGTCCTCGCCAGTCCGTCGGTGTCGGTCTACCGCAAGCTCACCGGTCCGGACGGTGCCTTCTGGTCGTTCTCCAGCTCCGCGACACCTGGGGCGGGCGGTGCGTACTCGGTGGACGTGGCACCCGGCACCTACCGGGTGTCCGCCACCGCCAACGAGCACCGGTCCGGCTGGTTCACGGATCCGGCGAACCCGACCCGGCCGGCCAGGATCGTCGTCGCTGCCGGTGCCGACCAGACCGGCAAGGACATCGCCCTGGACCGGTACGGCCGGGTGAGCGGCACCGTGAGCGGACCTTCGGGAGCCATCACCGGGGCCACCGTCCGGCTCTACCGCTGGTCCAACCCGAGCTTCGTCCCAGTCGGCTCGGTGCTGACGACCGCCGGCGGTGCGTACACGCTCACCGGCCTCAACCCCGGCAACTATCGCGCCGGCTTCACGGCCACCGGGACGACGCCGGAGTTCAACCTCGACAAGGCCGACGTCGAGCTCGCCGACGACGTCGCGGTGGCGCTGAACGGCACCGCCACCGTCAACGCCACCCTCGCCTCCAACCAGCGCACGATGTCCGGCACCGTCACCGCCGCGGCCGGCGGTGCGGCGCTCGGTGGCGTCGACGTCGAGGTGGAGCGCCGGGTGCAGACGCAGGACGACGTCAGGTGGCGCTCCGTGGCCGACCTGACCACGCCGGCCGACGGGACGTGGAGCGCCAGCGTGCCCGACGGCACCTACCGGGTCCGCTTCTCACGGAGCGGCTACCTCGGCCAGTGGTACTCGGGCGCCACGACCGAGGCTGCGGCCACGCCTGTGGTCGTGAACGGCAGCAACCGCACGGGCCTGAACGCCGCGCTGGTGCGGGCCGGCACGATCAGCGGCACGGTCAGCGGGCCGTCGGGACCCCTCGACGACGCCTACGTCACCGTCTACCGCGAGGTCGCCCCCGGCGACTTCGAGGACGTGGACTACGCCTCCTCGAGCCCGACCGGCGCGTGGTCCGTCGACTCCCTGCTGCCCGGCACCTACGTCGTCGAGATCGGCGCCGACCGGTTCGTGACGGAGTACTGGAACGACAAGCCCTCCCTCGCGACCGCGGACCGCATCGTCGTCGGGACCGGCAGCACGGTGACCGCCGACGCCACCCTGGCCGCGGCCCGGACGATCTCCGGCGCGGTCACCGGACCTACCGGCTCGCCCCTGTCCGGCGCCGACGTCACCGTCGAGGCCAGGTACGACGACGGCGAAGGCGGCTTCTACTGGGACTACTACACCGACGCGACCACCACCGCCACGGGCACGTGGACGGCCTACGTCCGTCCCGGCACCTACCGGATCGAGTTCCAGCACAGCGGGTACCTCGCGGAGTGGTGGAACGACGCCGCCACCGCCGGCGCCGCCCAGGCCGTGGTGGTCTCCGCCTCCGACGTGGGATCGATCAACGCCCAGCTGGCTGCCGCCGCGGTCCTCAGGGGACGGGTGTCCGGACCGGACGGACCTGTCTCGGCACAGGTGCGTGTCTACCCGGCGGCTGCCACCGACCTCGCGTCGGCGCAGGTCCTGGCCAGCGACTTCACCGGCTCCGACGGTGACTACGTCATCGACACCCTGCCCGCGGGCAGCTACAAGGTCCGCTTCGAGTCGTACCGACTGATCCCGGAGTTCCACCTCGACAAGCCCGACCTGGCGTCCGCCACCCCGGTCACGCTGTCGAACGCCGCGCCCCTGACGGTGGACGCGACCCTGGCGAGGGGCCGGGCGATCACGGGCACGGTCACCGGCGTGGGTGGAGCCATCGACACCGCGAGCGTGTCCTTCTACCAGCTGCAGCTGGGCGGTGGCTACGCCTTCGTCGACTCCGACAGCACCGACGCCGACGGGGTCTACCGAGCCCACCTGCCCTCCGGCACCTACAAGGTGAGCATCTCGGCGTACGACAACCGCGTCTCGGAGTGGTGGAACAACGCGGCCACGCAGGCAGCAGCCGGCACGGTCGTCCTCGGCACCGCCACCGACGTGACGGGGATAGACGCCGTCCTCGACGACGGCGCCACCGTCACGGGCACGGTGACCTTCCCGCAGCGGCTCTCCGGCTGGGACAGCCGGGTCGTCGTCCGCGACGCCACGACCGGCGCGTTCGCGGGCAGCGCCGCGGTGAACGCCCACACCAACGCCTACTCGGTCAGCAACCTGGTCCCCGGCACCTACCGTGCCGAGTTCGCCCGCGACCCGGGCTACGACGTCGCGGAGGCGCAGTTCTACAACGGCAAGGCGGAGCACCTTGGCGTGGGCACCTCGCAGACGTTCACCCTCGCGGCCGCCGCCACCCAGCCGGGCGTCAGCGCCGTCCTGGTCGAGGGCGGGCGGTTCACCGGCCGGGTGCGGGACACGTCGTTGAACCCCGTCGCCGGCTGCGTCGTGACGGCCTACAGCAGCGACGGGTCCCGGGTCACGCGCGACTCGCGCCCCTCCGGCGCCGATGGCACCTTCGTCGTCCCCGGCCTCACCACGGGCAGCTACCTGCTCCGGGTCGTCGGGGGCGGCTGCGGCGACACCACGTCGTGGTACGACGGCGCAGGCACGCTCTCGCCGTCGGCGGGGAGCGCCGTCGGGGTGTCGGCGACCCGCGCGACGAGCACGGCCGTGCCCAACGACCTCGTCGTCGGCCCGCCCGACGCGCCGCCGATGGTCAACAACACGCTGCCGACGATCAGCGACGCCACCCCCGACGTGGGCCAGACGCTCACCGCCACCGCCGGCACCTGGACGCCGTCCGACGGCAGCTACGCCTACCAGTGGCTCGCCGGTGGCAGCCCCGTCCCTGGCGCGACGACGAGCAGCTACACCGTGGTCGCAGGCGACGTCGGGAAGACGATCGCGGTGCGGGTGACCGCGTCCAGGGCCGGCTTCACCAGCGCGAGCGCCACGTCGGCGGCCACCGCGGCAGTGCCTGTGCCGCCCACCATGACGAGCACGGCACCGCCGACCATCAGTGACACCACGCCCGCAGTGGCGCAGTCGCTCACCGCGACCCCGGGCACGTGGAACCCCTCCGACGGCAGCTACGCCTACCAGTGGCTCGCCGACGGCACGCCCATCGCGGGCGCCACCACGGCGGCGTACACGGTCGCTGCCGGAGACCTCGGCAAGGTGCTGGCGGTGCGGGTGACGGCCTCGAAGGCCGGCTTCGTGACCGCGAGCGCCACCTCGGCCGCCACGTCGGCCGTCGGACCGCAACCACAGGTGACCAACACCGCGCTGCCGACGATCAGCAACCCGACCCCCGAGGTCGGCCAGGTGCTCACGGCCACCGACGGCACCTGGACCCCCGACGGCCTCACCTTCGCCTACCAGTGGCGCTCGGACGGGACCGACATCGCGGGGGCCACCTCGAAGACCTACCAGGTCCCGGCGGGGCAGCTCGGCAAGAAGCTGTCCGTCCGGGTCACCGGGTCGAAGGCCGAGCACCTGCCCGGCTCCGCGACCTCGGCCGAGACCGCTGCGGTGGTGGAGACCACGACGATCTACAACACCGTCGCCCCATCCATCAGCGACCCCACGCCGACGGTGGGCGAGCCACTGACGGCCACGTCCGGCGCCTGGACGCCGGCCGACGCCACGTTCACCTACCAGTGGCTGGCCGACGGCACCGCGATCGCGGGTGCGACGACCAGCGGCTACACGCCGGCGGCCGGTGACGTGGGGAAGAAGCTCTCGGTGCGGGTCACGGCGTCGAAGTCCGGGTGGACGAGTGCCAGTGTGACCTCGGCGCAGACGTCTGCGGTGGTGCTGCCGTCGATCTTCAACACCGCCCTGCCGGCCATCAGCGACACCACACCCGACGTGGGCCAGGCGCTGACCGCGACCAGTGGCACGTGGAACCCCTCGGACGCCACGTTCGCGTTCCAGTGGCTGGCCGACGGCACCGCGATCGCGGGGGCGACGTCCAGTGGCTACACGCCGGTGGCCGGCGACGTGGGCAAGAAGCTGTCGGTGCGGGTCATGGCCTCGAAGTCCGGGTGGACGAGTGCCGCTGCGACCTCGGCACAGACGTCCGCCGTGGCTGCTGTGGTCCCGACGCCGACGCCGACGCCGACGCCGACGCCTACCCCGACGCCCACCCCGACGCCGACGCCGACGCCGACCCCCACCCCGACGCCGACGCCGGTCCCGCCGCCCCCGCCGGCACCTGCGCCTGCGGTGATCACGTGCCCGACGCCCAAGGCGAGCGGCACCTTCAAGGTCGGCAAGAAGCTCAAGGCCGTCATCGGCACCGTCTCGCCGGCAGGCGTCACGGTGACGTACCAGTGGCTGCGCAACGGCAAGAAGATCAAGGCCGCGACCAAGGCGACGTACAAGCTCACGGCGGCCGACAAGGGCAGGAAGGTCAGCGTGAAGGTGACCTACGCGAAGGCGGGGCTGGCGACGGTGGTCAAGACCTCGGCGGGGAAGAAGGTGACCTGACCCGCGGAGGCCTCAGCCCTGCGGCACCCCGGGCGCGGGCGTGCGTCGGCCCATGATCCACCGGTCGAAGAACGCCGAGAGCTCGCGCCCGGTCTCCGCCTCCCAGTGGTCGTAGATCTGCTCGCGGGAGACCGAGGTGTTGTCGTTGTCGGCCAGCCAGGAGCGGGCGAGGGCGTAGAACTCGTCGTCGCCGAGGTCCTCGCGCAGCTCGTTCCACATGAGCGCCGGCGTGTAGTAGATGTTCGAGCTGCCGAACTGGCGCGGGTCGTAGGCGCCGGGCGGCCCGTACGCGTCGCGGAGCTGCTGGTCGACGGCGCGGGCGCTGCGCAGGCTCTGGCGGAGCGGCCGGATGTCGTGCTCGTCCTCGTAGACCCACTGCAGCAGCATCGTCATGCCCTCGTTGAGCCACACGTCGCGCCAGTCGGACGGCGAGACCTGGTCGCCGTACCACTGGTGCACGAGCTCGTGGGCGACCACCTGCGGCGAGAAGACGTAGTCGTTGGTGCCGAGCGTGACCATCGCCTGGGTCTCCATCGCGCTCTGCGAGTCGGTGACGACCAGGCCCAGGGAGTCGAACGGGTAGTCGCCGAGCCGTGCCTCGATCCAGTCCACGCTGGCGGCGGCGGTCCGGATCGAGTCGAGCGGTCGCCTGAGATCGCGCGGCGTCCAGTAGTCCACCCGCAGGCCGCTGTCGGAGGTGTTGCTGCTGTGCTCGTAGCGGCCGATCGCGAGCGTGACGAGGTACGACGACGCCGGCTCGTCGAGCTGCCAGGAGGTCGTCGTGCCCCGCGCGTCGCTCGTGAGCTCCGTGAGCTCGCCGTTGGAGATGCCGGTCCACCGCCGCGGGGCGTGGACGGTGATGTCGTAGAGCGCCTTGTCGGACGGCTGGTCGTTGACGGGGTACCAGGTGTAGGCGCCGTAGGGCTCCTGCATCGTCCACACCTCCCCGTCCGGGGTCACGGTGAAGCCGGTCGTGCTGAAGTCGGCGCGCGTGGTCGGGGCCGGAGCGGGCTCGGGCGTGCCGACGTAGTCGAGGCTGAGCTCGTAGCGCTGGTCCTCCTCGATCGGTGCCCTCAGCACGAGGTCCTTGCCGACCCTGGCGAAGCGGATCGGCTCGCCGTCGAGCGCGACCCTGCCGACGGTGAGGGGCGCCCCGAGGTCGAGCTGGAAGCGCCGCGCGGTGCGGGCCGCACGGAAGGTGACGACCGCCTCGCCCCGCAGCCGCTCGGCGTCGGGGTCCCAGGTGAGGTCGAGTCCGTAGTGGAGCGCGTCCACCCGGGGGTCGCCGACCGCGGGGTAGACGCTGTCCTCCCGCGGGGTCGACACGGCGAGATCGAGGTCGGGCTCGACCGGCTCGCCCACCACCGGACCGGACGGGTCGTCGGGGCCTCCTGCGGCGGGTGACTCGCTGCCGGGAGCCGGGCTCTCCGGTGCCGTCCCGTCCGACGACGCGGCCGCGGACGGCGTGTCCGCGGGCTCGTCGGGAGCAGCCCCGTCCGAGCACCCGGCCAGGACGGAGAGCGACAGGACCGTCGCCACCGCGCCGCGCAGGCGGCGGGGCGTCACGGCTCACCGCGCAGCAGCGGCCGGGCGAGCTTGCGGCCGTGGTGGATCTGGGCCTTGACGGTGCCGAGCGGTGCGTCGACCAGCACGGCGATCTCGTCGTAGGGCAGGCCGTAGACGTCGCGCAGCAGCAGCGGCTCGACGTACTGCGGGTGGTCCTTCTCGATGGTGTCCATCGCCTCGAGCAGGTCGAGCCGCGTGCCGGCGATGACGCTGGTGGTGCGCGGGTCGGGACGGTCGTGCGTGCCGTCCTCGAAGTCGGTCGGGGTGGCGAGGTTCTTCAGCCGGCGGTACGTCGTGCGGGCGCTGTTGACCGACACGATGTGCAGCCAGGTGGTGAACCGGCCGCGGCCGCCCCACGAGGCGATCTTGGTGGCGACGTTGAGCAGCGCCTCCTGGCAGGCGTCCTCGGCGTCCCCGGAGTACGGGAGCACCCCGCGGCAGATGTTGAGCACCCGCGGCCGCACCGCGGCGAGCAGCAGCTCGAGCGCGTCACGGTCGCCGTCCTGGGCGCGTCGCGCGAGGTCGTCGATGTCGTCCGGCGCCAACGCGTCGCCCGGGTCCCCCGAATAGTCCACGCCTGCACGATAATGCCCGGGTGTCCGCTCCCTCCCGCCTCGGTCGTTACCCGGTGCGCCGCCGCATCGGCTCGGGAGCGTTCGCGACCGTGTGGCTGGCCTACGACGAGCACCTCGACAGCGCCGTCGCGATCAAGGTCCTGGCGGACAACTGGAGCGGCGACCACCACATCCGCCAGCGCTTCCTGGAGGAGGGCCGCTTCCTCCGCAAGGTCGAGTCGCCGCACGTCGTGACCGTCTACGACGCAGGCGAGCTGGAGGACGAGCGCCCCTACCTCGTGATGGCGTACGCCGACCAGGGCACGCTGGCCGACCTCATCGAGCTCTCGCCCCTGACGCGCCCGCAGGCGGTGTCGGTGATCACCCAGGTCGGTCGCGGGCTGACCGCCCTCCACGACCGCGGGGTGCTGCACCGCGACGTCAAGCCCGCCAACGTGCTGTTCCGCACCGTGGAGAACGGGCGGGGCGCGCACATCGTGGCGATGCTCGGCGACCTCGGCCTGGGCAAGGCGATGGACATGTCCTCACGGCTCACGATGGCTGGCGGCACGCCCTCCTACGTCGCGCCCGAGCAGGCCCTCGGCGAGGGGCTGGACGCGCGCGCCGACCAGTTCTCGCTCGCCGCCCTGAGCTACCACCTGCTGACCGGGCGGCAGCCCTACGCCCACGCCAGCCTCGCGGCCGCCGAGGACCCTGCTCCGCCCCCGCCGATGGAGATCGACGATCCCGCCGTCGAGGAGGTCGTCCTCCGCGGCCTCGCCAAGGACCGCGACGACCGGTTCCCCGACGTCGCGGCGTTCACGGCGGCCCTCGTGGAGGCCGTCGGCGAGCCCGCGGACGCGGCGCCGCCGGCCTGGATCCCGCCCGACCCCGAGCTGACGCGCGCGGCCGCCGGCACCGAGACGCTGGGCCCGTCGACCGGCCCGTCGACCGGCGCGAGGACCGGGACGGCCGGTGGCCCGGTCCGGTCGCAGCGGCGCCATCGCCGGTGGCCGTGGGTCGCGGCGGCCGTCCTGGCCCTGCTCACGGGGACCGGCGCCGGGTGGGCGCTCGAGCGCACCGGGACCTCCGAGCGCACGGTCAAGGACGTGACCGGCGCGATCTTCGTGACCGTGCCCGATTCCTGGACCAGGCAGGTCGACCCCGAGCAGTGGGTCCCCTTCGAGGACCGGCCCGAGCAGGCGTCCATCGCGGCCGGCACCCGGTCGGGCTGGAACTCCGACGACGAGCCCGGCGAGGGCGTCTTCGTCGGCGTCCTCCCGGGCGACAAGCTGCCCTCGCGCGTGCCGGGCCACGCCGCGTGCCCGATCCAGCGCGGGCCCTACTTCGACGAGAAGGAGGGCGACCAGTTCATGACCGTCTTCTTCAGCGGCTGCCCCGGCGTCGACTTCATGGTCGAGCGCATCGTCCGGGTCAACCAGAACCAGCTGCTCTGGATCCAGATCCGCGCCGATGACAGCCCCACCGCCAGGCGGGTGCTCGACTCCGTGCGGGCCTCGGGCCTCTGAGGCGCGCCGCAACCAGTCCGGTCAGCCGAGCCGGATGCCCGACCCCACCCGGGCGATGAGGCTGGCCATGCCCGGGTCGTCGGCCTCGCGGCCGGTGACCGCGATCTCGACCTGGGCGTTGTCGCCGCCGGTCAGGTCGAGCCACCGCAGGTGGCCGTGGCGCAGGTGGTTGGAGGTGACGAAGGAGAAGTGCAGGCTGTCCCTGGTCTGCCCGAGCACCTCGACGTTGCTCTCGTCCTCACGGAGCTCGTCCACGCGGCGGTCGAGCGTCCACTCGATCGAGCGGCGGTTGCTCAGCACCTGCTCGACCCGCAGGACGTAGCCGAAGTCGGGCTGGTCGGGCGGTCGCCACTGCCACTCGTTGAGCGAGTTCTCGGAGAACGACCAGCCCTTCGGCACCGGCAGCGTCATGCGGAAGTCGCCCGCACCGACCGTCTGCGGCTCCAGGGGTATCCCCTCCGCGAGCGCCGGGGTGCGGGGATCGGGCAGCAGCTCGGGAACGGGGTCGACGGGCAGGCTGGGCGAGGCGGGCACCGGCACGGCCGTGCCGTCGCCGGTCGGGTTCTCGCCGAGCACCCAGGACGCGCCGAACCCCGCCGCGACCCCGATGGCGAGCAGCAGCGCGAGCACTGCCGTCCCCCGCCAGTTCACGGCGACAACCTAGCCCGGGGGAGGTGGGCTCAACCGACGGGCCCGCCGCCCGAGCCCTGCATCCCCTCGGCCACCCTGCGGATCAGGTCGCGCGTCCCCGGGACGTCGCGCTCGCGGCCGTGGACCACGATCTCGACGTCGGCCTGGCCGCTGGCGTCGAGGTCGAGCCAGCGCATGAAGCTGTGCCGGGCGTTGCCCTCGTTGCTGCGGTAGGTGTACTCGAGCGTCTCGGCGCCGCGGTCGACGATCACGACGTCGTCCTGCTCGTCGCGCAGCCGCTCGATGCGGATGTTGATGGCGTCCTCGATGGTGATGTCCTGGCTGTTGATCTGCTCGATCCGCATCACGTAGGTGTTGTTGGACGTGCCGGGCCGCTTCCACTTCCACTCGTTGCTGGCGTTGGCGTTGGTGCTCCACCCGGCGGGCGCGGGGAAGGTGATCTCGAACTTGCCGGTGCCGACCTTCTGCGGCGCCATCGCGATGCCGGGCTCGAGGGGCGGGTCGGTCGGGTCGGGGACGGGCGGCTTGGGTGCCTCGACCGGCATCTCCGGTGCCCGAGCGGGCACCGGCGCGGCCACGCCCGAGCCGATGGAGCCCTCGCGGCTCTGCGCGGACGCGGCGTAGCCGCCCCCGGCTCCGATCGCCAGGAGCACGACCAGTACCGCAGGCCCCCGCCACTCCACCCCCTCATCATGTCAGCCGGGCGGGTGGTCTGGTCCAGCGAGCCGCGCCGGTGCGCCGTCGGCCGCCCGGGCGCACCATCGGGAGATGGTCACGCGGTGGGCGTTGCGGGCAGGACGGGCGTTCGACGGGGAGCGGTTCCTGCCGGGCGGCGCGACGGTGCTCGTGGAGGGTGACCGCATCGTCGGCGTGGAGCCGGGCGGCTTCCGCCCGCCGGACGACGTACCGGTCACCGACGTCGACGGCACCCTCCTGCCCGGCCTCGTCGACTGCCACGTCCACCTCGTCGCGTCGGGGGCCTTCCCCGGGACACCCGGGAGCCTGGAGTGGGCTGGCACGGCCGCGCCCGAGGCGGTGGACGGGGTGGTGACGGCCAGCCTGCGCGCGCAGGTCGCGGCGGGGGTGACCACCGTCCGCGACCTCGGCGACGTCGACTACCGCGTGCTCCACCACCGGGGCCGGGAGGGTGAGGGGCTGCCGCGGGTGGTGGCCGCGGGCCCGCCGATCACGATCCCGCTGGGGCACTGCCACTTCCTCGGCGGCGACATCGACACCGACGACCCCGCGGCGCTGCACGGCGCGATCGCGCAGCGGGTCGAGCGGGGTGTCGACCTGGTGAAGGTGATGGCGAGCGGGGGCTTCCTGACGCCGGGTAGCGACCAGCTCGGCGCCCAGTTCGACGTCGCGCCGCTGCGCACGATGGTCGACGCCGCCCACGCAGCCGGGCTCCGGGTCGTCGCCCACACCCACTCCGTCGCCGGTGCGGAGGTCGCGCTCGCGGCCGGCGCCGACGGGATCGAGCACTTCACCTGCCTCGACGAGGGCGGGGCCGGGGCGTCGCCCGAGCTCCTGGCCCGGGTCGCGGCCGCCGGGGCCACCGTGTGCCCGACCCTGGGCAACGACCCCTCCCGGTTCCCGCCGGTGTCGGCGATGCCGCCGCACATCCTCGAGATGCTCGCGCGCCTCGGCATCACCGATCGCGACGAGCACTTCGCGCAGGTGGCGCGCAACGCCGGTGTGCTGCGCGCCCACGGCATCCGCGTCGTCTCCGGGCTCGACGCAGGAGCGATGCCCGCCAAGCCGCACGGGCACCTGTGGCGCTCGATCGGCGAGCTCGTGGTCGGGGGCTGGCCGGTCGACGAGGCCCTGGCGACCGCCACCTCCGTCGCCGCCGAGGACTGCGGCGTCGACGCCGGCCGCCTCGCGACCGGTCGGCTCGCCGACCTGCTCGTCGTCGACGGCGACGTCTCCGCCGACGTCACCGCGCTCTCGCGGCCCACGGCGGTGTGGGTGGGCGGGGTCGCCGCCGAGCGGTGAGCCCCACCTCCTACGGTGGCCTCGTGCTCATCCGCAACGCCCGCCTCGTCGCCGTCACTGAGGCCGTCCCGGGACTCGTCGACGTACGCCTCGACGGCGGTCGCGTGGTCGAGGTCGGTGCGTCCCTGCGCGGCGAGGAGACGTCGTACGACGCCGGCGGGCGCTGGCTGGCGCCCGGGCTCTGGGACCAGCACGTCCACCTCGGCCAGTGGACGCTCGCGTCCGCGCGCCTCGACCTCGGCCCCGCCCGGTCCAGCGCCGAGGCCGTCGCGCTCGTGCGGCAGAGGCTCGAGGAGTGGCCCGACCTGCCCGTCATCGGGTGGGGGCACCGCCCGACCGCGTGGCCGGACAATCCCACGGTCTCGGACCTCGACGCCATCGGCTCCGACCAGCCGATCGTCCTGATCGCCGGCGACGGGCACCACGGCTGGCTCAACACCGTCGCGCTCCACGCGCTCGCCCTGCCGATCCGCGACAGCGTGGTCAGCGAGGCCGAGTGGTTCATGGCCTACGGCCGGCTGGCGTCCGTGCTCGGCCAGGACGGCACCGGCCCCGACGCCTACCGGCGCTCGATGGAGGCCGCGGCCGCGCAGGGCGTGGTGGGGCTCGTCGACCTCGAGTTCAGCGGCGGCGTCGCCGACTGGGTCGAGCGGTGGGGCGGCGGCGCCGACCTGCTGCGGATCCGGCACGCGTGCTACGCCGACGGTCTGGACGACGTCCTGGCCCGCGGCCTGCGCTCCGGTGACCCGCTCGCCGACGACCCGCGCCTGACGATGGGGCCGCTCAAGATCATCAGCGACGGCTCGCTCAACACCCGCACCGCCTGGTGCTGCGAGCCCTACGCGGAGAAGGCCGTCCCCGGCTTCGAGGAGGGGCAGCCCAACCAGAGCCCGGACGAGCTCCGGGGGCTGCTGGCCCGCGCCGCGGCCGGTGGGCTCGAGGTCGCGGTGCACGCCATCGGCGACCGCGCGGTCACCGAGGCGCTCGCCGCCTTCGAGGACACCGGCGCCCGCGGCGGCATCGAGCACGTGCAGCTCACGACCCGCGACGACGTACGCCGCATGGCGCGCCTCGGCGTCCGCGCGAGCGTGCAGCCCGCGCACCTGCTCGACGACCGCGACGTCACCGAGCGGCTCTGGCCCGGCCGCGCGGAGCGCTGCTTCCCCCTGCGGTGGATGCTCGACGACGGTGTCGACGTCGTCCTCGGCTCCGACGCCCCGGTCTCGCCGCTGGACCCGTGGCTGGCCATCGCCAGCGCGGTCCACCGCTCCGGCGACGACCGCGAGCCGTGGCACCCTGAGCAGTCGATCACCGCCCGGGAGGCCCTCGTGGCCTCGACCGACGGCTGGGGCACCGTCGCGGCCGGGCACCCGGCCGACCTGGTGCTCCTCGACGCCGACCCCCTCGACGGGGCGTCGGACCGCGAGCACGCCACGCGCCTGAGGTCCTTCGCCGACCACGTGGTCGAGACCTGGGTCGCCGGCGCGACGGCGTACTCCCGCTCCTGAATGCCCGGGCTGCCCGGCTGTCCGGCGGTAACGCCGGGTTACTGCGGGTACCCACGGGGGTGCTCCACCGTGGGTACCACCCGTAACCCGGCGTTACAAGGGCCGCGGGCGGAGCTTCAGGCGAGCGCGAGCGTCGCGTCGAGCACGAAGGCCGGGTCCTCGAGCCGGTCGCCGTAGATCTCCCGGAGCTGGCCCACGCGGTAGCGCACGGTCTGGGCGTGGACGAACAGCTCCTCGGCGACCGCGTCGCGGCGGCCGTGGTTGAGGAGCCAGCTGCGGAGCGTGTCGGTCAGCTTCTCGGCGGTCGACGGACGCAGCTCGGCGAGCGGGGCGAGCACGCGTGCGCGCAGGTCGTCGCGGGCGGAGGGGTCGGCGGCCAGCACGAGCGCGGCGAGGTGCTCCTCGGAGTCGACGAGGCCCTCGACACCCAGGGCGGCACAGCGCAGCGCCCGGCGGTACGACGCCAGCGCCTCCAGCCAGGTCACGCCGGGGCCGACGACGGCGTCCGTGCCGCGCAGGGACTGCAGCAGCGTGCGCCGCGCGGTCGCCGACCCGGTGCTGGGGAAGAGAAGGAGGGCGTGGCCCTCGGGCAGGCCGGCCACGTCGTCGGTGGGCTGGAGCGTGCGCGGGTCGAGCGCGGTCAGGGCGTGCGAGACCTGCGACTCGGGCAGCACCACCGCCGTCAGCACGGCGGGCGGCTCCCAGTCGGCGCGCTCGGCCGCGGCGCTGACGGCGTCGGCCGGGGCGCCGGTGAGCAGGGCGCGGGCGAGGCGCTCGAGGTTGCGCTGGCGGACGCGGCCGCTGCTCTCGAGCTCGTCGGTGTGCCCGGCGACCGAGGCGGCCGACAGCTCGTCGATGTAGGCGAAGACCAGCTCCGCGAAGCGGGCGAGCTGCTCGGCCTCGATCCCGGCCTCCACCGCCGCGTCGGCCATGTCGCGCCAGGAGGTGCGGGCGCCGACGCGGTAGGCCGCGAGCAGCGCCTCGACCGTGCGTCCGCTGCGGGCCTCGCCCCGGCCGAGCTGGTAGGCGCCCTCGATCGCGGGGGCCTTCGGGGGCGCCTTGCCGACCTCCCGGGTCGCCAGGGTCAGGAAGCCGCCGAGCGCGAGCTGGACCGCGTTGCGGATCACCTCGCCCATCCGCCCGCTGAACGCGCCGGCATAGCTGGGGACCTCGTCGATGATGGTGAGGACGACCCGGTCCGCGACCTCGGCGAGCCGCGAGCGCAGCGCCTCGGCCACGGTCGGGTCGAGACCGACCACGGTCTCCATTTGTGTGGCGGGGCGCACGTCTCGGCCAGACATCGCGGCTCCTGGGGGGTTGTTTTGTTCGCGACGAACAAGAGTCTAGTCCCGATTCACGTGCCCAGAGCAGGAAGATCCGCCGCTGATCGGGGAGATTGAGTGTCATGACCACGACTCTCGAGCCGCCCACCAGCGGCAGCGCCCGGAGCCGTCGACTGGCCGACCAGCTCGTGCGCGTCGCCGAGGCGGCCACCACGCCCTACCTGCCGTCCGACTTCATGGACCTCTTCGCGCCCCTGCGCTCCGGCGCCGACCTGCGCGGACGCATCGAGTCGGTGCACCCCGAGACCGCGGACGCCGCGACCATCGTCATCCGCCCCGGCGCCGACTGGGCCGGCCACGTGCCCGGCCAGTACCTCCGTATCGGCATCGACGTCGACGGCGTACGCCAGTGGCGCGCCTACTCGCTCACGCACGGCCCGCGCCGCGACGGGCGCATCTCCATCACGGTCAAGGCCGTCCCCGACGGCCTGGTCAGCAACCACCTCGTCCACGAGGCGCGACCGGGCACCCTGGTCCACCTCGAGCAGGCCGCCGGCGAGTTCGTGCTCCCGCCCGCGGGCGGCAAGTTCCTGATGGTCACCGCCGGATCGGGCATCACGCCGGTGATCGGGATGCTCCGCAACCTCTTCCCGAGCACCGACGAGGGCGTCCTCCGGCCGACCCGCAGCGCCGACCACGACATCGTGGTCGTCCACGTCGCGCCGAGCCACCCCCACTCGATCTTCATCCGCGACCTCGAGGCGCTCGACGCCGCCGGTGTGATCCGCCTCGTCGCTCGCTACGACGACGAGCACGGCGTCCTCGACGTGGACCACCTGACCGACCTCGTCCCCGACCTCGCCGAGCGCCAGACCCTCGCCTGCGGACCGGCCGGCCTCCTCGACGCCTTGGCCGCGCACCACGACGCAGCGGGCCTGAGCCTGACCACCGAGCAGTTCCGCACCGCCCGCGTCGAGCCCGGCGACGGCGGCACCGTCACCTTCAGCTCCGGCACCACGCTCGACCTCGACGGTGCGACGCCCATCCTCGACGCCGCCGAGGACGCCGGGATGCTGATGCCGAGCGGCTGCCGGATGGGGATCTGCATGGGCTGCGTCATCCCGCTGCGTGAAGGCAGCGTGCGCGACCTCCGCAACGGCGCGATCACCACCGCCGTCCCCGGTGAGACCGGCGACATCAAGGTGCAGACCTGCATCAACGCCGCAGCCGGCCCCTGCCACATCGACCACTGACGCCCACCCCCGACCCGGTCTCGTGACGGTCGCAGAGCGACCTCCTCGACCAGCGCAACGGAAGGAACCCCGATGACCACGATCCAGAAGAAGGCCGTCCTCGGCCAGACCAGCCCGATCGCCCACCTCACCGATGCCGACATCGAGCAGATCGGCATCGAGCTCGATGCCATCCGCCAGGACGTCCTCGACGACCGCGGCGCCAGCGACGCGGCGTACATCCGACGGGTCATCGACACCCAGCGCAAGATCGAGCTCGGCTCGCGCGCGGTGCTGCTGTTCAGCGCGTTCCCGCCGGCGTGGATCCTCGGCACCGCCGGCCTGAGCATCTCCAAGATCCTCGACAACATGGAGATCGGCCACAACATCCTCCACGGCCAGTGGGACTGGATGCGTGACCCCAAGATCCACTCCTCGACCTGGGAGTGGGACATGGCCTCGCCCGCCGAGCAGTGGAAGCACAGCCACAACGAGCTCCACCACACCTACACCAACGTCATCGGCAAGGACAACGACCTCGGCTACGGCATCATGCGCGTCGACGAGGACCAGACCTGGACCCCGGCCTCCCTCGCGCAGCCGCTCTTCTGCTTCATCAACGCGGTCTTCTTCGAGTACGGCATCGCCGCCTACGACCTCGAGCTCGGCTCGGTGATCAAGAAGAAGCAGACCAAGGACCCCGACTTCCGCCGTCGTGCCAAGCAGGTGCTGGGCAAGATCCGCAAGCAGGCCACCAAGGACTACGTCGTCCACCCGGCGCTGTCGATCCCGACCGGCTCCTTCCTCCCGACCCTCGCGGCCAACTTCACCGCCAACGTCGTGCGCAACCTCTGGTCCAACTCCGTGATCCTCTGCGGCCACTTCCCCGAGGGCGTCGAGACCTTCGAGAAGCGCTCGATCGAGGGTGAGACCAAGGGCGAGTGGTACGTCCGGCAGATGCTCGGCAGCGCCAACATCTCCGGCTCGAAGTTCCTCCACCTGATGACCGGCAACCTGTCGCACCAGATCGAGCACCACCTCTTCCCGGACCTGCCGTCCAACCGCTACGCCGAGATCGCGCCCAAGGTGAAGGCCCTCTTCGACAAGTACGACCTCACCTACTGCGCGCGCCCGATGGTCCCCCAGGTCGCGTCGGCCTGGCACAAGGTCATCCGTCTGTCGCTGCCCAACGGCTGGCTCGCGACGACGAACACGAAGAACGCGCCCCAGCAGCTCGCCGTCCTCTACAAGATGGCCACCGGCGACCGCCGCACCCGCCGCCTGCTCGGCCGCAAGCTCGAGAGCGAGGCGCGGGCAGCCGCCTGACCCACTCGATCGCTCGGAAGACCCCCCGTACGGGGGGTCTTTCCGATTTGCGACCTCCCATGACGTCGTTCGTTCGTAAGGTATGCCTTGACGCAGCCGTGGGGGCTGCCTATCTGGGGGTCATTCTTGCGCGCTCTATGCCGGTCGCTGCTGATGTCTGTCGGTATGTTGCTGGTCGTCACTTCTGGCACCTCTCTGATGCCCGCCCACGCCAGTGGAGCAGGTGCGATCAGCGGTTTGGTGACCGGGCAGGGTGGCGCCGGCCTAGTCGGGATCGAGGTGACCCTGTACGCGTACGAGGTCCCGTACGGCTGGCAGGCGCGGACGTCAGTGACCACTTCGGGCGGCGGTGTCTACGAGTTCGGCGGGCTCGCGGACGCGCGCTACAGGGTCTGCTTCCGGGATCCCTCCAATGACCACCTCTACGAGTGTTGGGACGACCGTTCGTCGGTGACGGAGTCTGCGGACATCGAGGTGTCGAACGGTCAGGCTGTGTCGATGGTCAGTGCAACTCTCACGGTGGCTGGCCGGATCGCGGGACGCGTGACGAACTCTGCTGGTACGGGACTCGCTTACATGGACGTCACGGTGCGGCGCAAGGCTCCCAACGGCAGCTACTTTGACTACGCCGGCTCCGCGCGGACCGTCCAGGACGGGTACTTCGAGGTGGCGGGTCTCAAGCCGGGCATCTACCGGGTCTGCTACTCCGACTATGGGTCGACGTACGTGTCGGAGTGCTGGGATGATGCGCCCACGGTCGAGCAAGCCAGCGACGTCACCGTCCAGGAGGGGCAAACGACCGAGGCCATCGATGGCGTGATGGCGAAGGAGGGTCGCATCGCTGGGCGGGCGGTCGACATCGCAGGTGCTGGCGTAGCGAACCTCGCGGTGCACGTCTATCAGAGGACGAGTGGCGGCAGTTCGTGGAGCATCCCGCGCAGCGGACAGACAGATTCCTCGGGCCGCTACGACATTGGAGGCTTGGCAGCCGGAACCTACCGCGTGTGCTTCCAAGACCAATCGATGCAGTTCCTCTCGGAGTGCTGGGACGACGCAGCGACGGTCAACGACGCCGTGAACATAGTCGTGACCGAAGGTGTCCGGGTTGCGGATAAGGATGCTGTGCTCGCTCGTTCGGGGCGGATCTCCGGCACGCTCACCGACAAGGACGGGCTCCGGCTCGCAGCGCTGAACGTCACGTTGCACCGCAAGGGTGCCGGGTCTCCCGCCTGGGTCTACGCCGGCAGTACCGGCACCGACACCGAGGGTACCTACGAGTTCCGCGGCCTGCTTCCGGGCATCTACCGGATCTGCTTCACGCAGTACAACCTCGCGTACGTGGGAGAGTGCTGGAACGACAAGCCCACGGTCGACCTCGCGGATGACATCGTCGTCGCTGACGGTGCCAACGTGTCCGGCCGGAACGCGGTCATTGCTCGGTACTCGGCGATCACCGGGACTGTGACTGACAAGGCCGGGACGCCTCTGGCGAGTGCTTACGTAACCGCGTATACCAAGGACGCGGCTACTGGGAATTGGACGTACGCAAGGGGAGAGGCCACCAACTCCCAGGGCCAGTACGCCCTGCGTGAGCTTCGTGCCAACACGTACCGAGTGTGCTTCTCATACCGCAAGCCGGAGTTCAACGTAGACGAGTGCTGGACAGACAAGCCGCGCGTCGAACAGGCGAATGACATCTTGGTTCCGGTCGACACGACCGTGTCGGACATCGATGCTGTGCTTCCGACCGAGCGCTACAAGAACGTGGTGGCTCCGACGGTGAGCGGGACGCCCCAGGTGGGCAAGCCGCTGACCGTGTCGCCCGGCGTGTGGACGCCTTCCGGAGCGTCGTTCGAGTACCTCTGGGAGGTCGGGAGCGGGACGCTCCAGGACGTCACGGGCGACACCTTCACGCCGCGCGTGGGCGACGTGGGCAAGGACGTCGGCGTGTGGGTGACGGCCGTGGGCGAGGCTGCGCCCGGCTACTCCTACTACGTCTACGTGGGCGAGGTCGAAGCGGCGCCTGCCCCGACGCCCACGCCCACGCCGACCCCCGCCCCGGCCCCGGCCCCGGCCCCCGCCCCGGCCCCGGCCCCGGCCCCCGCTCCGAGCGTCGCGTCGCAGCTGACGCAGGTGGCCGAGGACCTCGAGGTCGCGGGCAAGCCGAAGGTGGGCAGGACGATCAAGGTCGCCAACCTCCTCTCCCAGATGCGGACGACGATCGCCTACCGGTTCCAGTGGTACGCCGGCAGCGCGAAGATCAAGAAGGCGACGACGTCCAAGCTCAAGGTGACCAAGGCGTTGAAGGGCAAGGTCCTCAAGGTGAAGGTCACCCTGTCGGCGAGCGGTGCGACGAAGGTCGTCACGCTGAAGGTCGGCAAGGTCGTCTGACGTCCCAACACGAGGAGGGGTGGTCGCGCGGCGGGGCTGCCGCGGGGCCACCCCTTTCGCGTGCCGGTCAACCTGGTCTGGACCTCGGTAGAAACACTGATGTATCAGAACGGCCTCAGGAGCATCCTTCTTGTCGTGAGCACTCGAAACGGGGAGAACGAGATGACCACGAGCACCACCAGGGTGACCAGCACGTCGGGCGTGGCCCGATGATCCGCATCGGCTCCGTGGGGGAGCCCGGGTCCGACGTCAGCGCTGAGGCGCGGCCGTCGGTGCCGCGGCCGCGAGCCACCGTGGACGGGGGATCCACGGTTCGCCAGCCGGTCGCCTGACAACGCGAGACCGACAGCACAGGGGATTGCCGGTCAGGGCCGGAGGTCGCACGACGAGAGTCGTGGGATCTCCGGCCTTCGTGCGTCCAGGGAGCGGGCAGGCGCCGACACCATGCAGGCAGTTCGCGCGCCGAGGCGCGCGGCCGAGCGTGGAGTCCGTAGATCGACGCGCGAACTGCCTGCAGGGTGCTCGATATCGACCGGACCGGAGCGGCGGTCAAGGTTCCACGGGTCTCGGCCCGCCTGGTCTGGACCGTCTCCCGAAGGGTTCTCCCAGACTTCCACGAGTAAAGGAAGTCCGACGGCGCCGCTCCTAGTGTCCTCGGCAGACGGTCCGTGGGGGGCCGTCAGGTGGAGAAAGAAGGAGTCCGCCGATGAAGCACGACCGAGACACCCAGGGGATCGATCTCACCGGCCGCATCAAGTCGCTCGAGCAGTTCACCGGCTCGCTGGTCGCCCGGCCACAGGCCGGACCGACCGACGGCCCCGACGCCGACGTCATCCCGATCCACGAGGCGCCGCGCTCGCGCGTGCCGCTGCCCCGACGATCGCGCGTCTTCCTCCGCAGCGGGAGCGGCCATGGCTCGTTCGCCGACCTCACCGTGACCGCGCCCCTGCCGCGCGGGTCCGCCGACTGACCGTGTGACGCACGCGTCGGGGCGTCGCCGATGCGCCTCCCGGTGTGACGGGTGGGACTCACCTAGAGTCGCCCGGTGGTCTGGCTGGTCGGCGCGCTGCTGCTGCTGTGGGTCGTGCAGGGACCTGTCGTGCTGGTCCTCGCCGCCGCGCTGCTCGCCGTCCCGCGGGTCCGCTGGTGGGTCCAGGACCGAGCCCGCATCAGTCGCCGCGTCGTGACCTGGACCGCAGCTTCCGCCGCGATCGTCGGCCTCGGGGTCGTGGTCGTCCCGGACGGCTGGCTGCCGATCCCGCCGGCCCCGGGCGCCTGGGCCGGTCCGTCGTACGTCGGCCGCCCGGCCTCGCCCCACCCGGTGCCGGCCGAGGAGGTCCCGCCGAACCCCCATCGCCTCGCCGGTGAGCCGGCCGACAGGCCGGGGCCGCTCGGCCACCAGCCCGAGGTCGACACGGCGTGGTTCGGCCTCCAGCGGTGCGGCCGGCTCGAGCAGACCGCGAACGGCCTCCTCGTCGCCCTCTGCGCGGCGGGCGACGACCGCGCCCTCCGCGTCGTCGACCCCCAGACCCTGCGGCCGGTGGCGTCGCAGGACCTGCCCGCCCTGCCGGAGGGCGCGCCCTGCGACGGCGAGTCCTTCTACCTCGACGACGCCGAGCGGGCCGTCCTCGGCACGGGCGAACGCCAGGTCATCGCCGTACGCACGTCCAGCGAGGGTGAGCCCGGCCTCGCGACCGACGCCACCTGGGACCTCAAGCCCTACGTGCCGTACGGCGACTGCCTGGTCTCCGTCGCGCCGGACTGGTCGGGCCGCATCTGGTGGGCCTCCCATGCCGGGCTCGTCGGGACGGTCGACCCGGCCACCGGCCAGGTGGGCGTCGTCGACCTCGGTGAGGACGTCCGGCACGACGTCGCCGTCGACGCCGCTGCCGCGTACGTCGTGACCGACGAGGCCGTGCACCGCCTGGTCGTCGGCGGCGACGGCACCCCGCAGGAGACCTGGCGGAGCGAGTACGAAGGCGTCAGCGGCTCCGCGCCGGTGCTGGTCGACCGGGGGACCGTCGCCATCACCGACGAGGTCGAGGACCGGATGGGCGTGCGGTTCCTCGCGCGCGACGACGGCCGGACGGTCTGCCGGCAGTCCGTCTTCGAGCAGGGGGCGACCCGCAGCACCCTCGCCGACCTCGGTGCCGGGGTGGTCGTGTCCAACGACGGTGGCTACGCGTCGTCGCGCCTCGCGCTGCTGGGCTTCACCGCCGGCTCGGGAGTCGCGCGGGTCGACCTCACCGACGACGGGTGCGGGGTCACGTGGAGCACCGAGTCCGTCTCGCCGGCGTCCGGTGCGGTCGTCAGCCGGCCCAACGGCCTCCTCTACGCCTGGACCAAGCGCCCGTCGCTGACCGGCGTCAGCGCGTGGTACCTCACCGCGATCGATGCCGACTCCGGTCGCCGGCGCTGGGAGGTGCGCACCGGCACCGGGCTGCTCGCCGGGAGCGGCGGGTCGACGGTCGTGCTCGGCCGCGACGGCGCGGCGTACGTCGGCACCAGGTCCGGGCTGGTCCGGGTGCGCGACCGCCGCTAGGGCACCGTCGGCCAGGCGAGCCCGACCGTCGCCTCGCTGGTCTCCCACAGCCGTCGCTGCGCCACCTCGTCCCGGGCGAGTCGCGCGGTGCCGACGACCTGCGGCGGACCGGATGCCTCGCCGGGGCCGCTCGGCCCGACGTAGGTCGCACCCGGGAGGTCGGCGGTGGCCGCCATCAGCGTCGGCAGCGCGCCCGCCGCGGCGGACTGCGAGACCAGCTTGACCGCGCCGTCGAGGATCGCCGCCCGCCGCCCGCGCGTGGTCCCGAGGTGTCCGTTGACGGCCAGGTGCGTGCCGGCGAGCCCGGGGTGCGCGGCGAGCGCGCGCACCGGCGCCCCGGCCCGCCGCAGCCGGCGGTCGAGCTCGAAGGTGAAGAGCAGGTTGGCCAGCTTGGTCTGGCCGTAGACGTGCCACCGGCTGTAGCGGCGCCGGACCCGCGGGTCGCCCACGGGCGCGGACCGCGCGACGCGGTGCATCTGCGACGACAGCGTCACGACGCGGCCGTCACCCGACGCGGCCAGCTGGTCGAGCAGCAGCCCGGTGAGGAGGAACGGGCCGAAGTGGTTCGTCGCCATCTGCGACTCCAGCCCGTCGGCCGTGCGGCGCAGCGGCGGCGCCATGATGCCGGCGTTGTTGACGAGCAGGTGCAGCGGCCCGATCGCCGCGGCAGCCGCCCCGGCGGCCCGGACCGACGCCAGGTCGGACAGGTCGACCACCAGCGCCTCGGTCGAGGCGGCCGGCACCTCGGCGGCGATCGCCTCGGCCGCAGCCGCGATCTTGTCGGGTGTCCGCCCGGCGAGCACCACGCGGGCGCCGTGGCGCGCCAGCTCGAGCGCGGTGTGGAAGCCCAGCCCGCCGAGCGTCGGTCCGGTGACGACGGCGGTGCGACCGGTGAGGTCGCCGATGTCGGCGGTCGACCAGGTCGGGCTCACGGCGTCACACCGAGGGAGGCGACCACGCGCTCGCCGAGCGCGGCGTCGCCCGTGATGCGTACGTCGTCCGCGGCGGCCGCGCGGCGACCGCCGGCCAGCAGCACGAACGTCTCGCGCTCCATGGCGAGGGTGACGGTCGGCTCGCCGTCGTCCGACGTCGCGCGACGGCCACGCCCGTCCTCGCCGACGGCGACGGTCACCGGCGCGTGGCCGGCCACCTCGAGGCGTACGACGGAGCCGACGGGCGCCTGCGCCCGCTTGCCGACGACGTAGGGCAGGCTCTCCATGAGGTAGTCGGCGGTGTGGACCGCGGCCGCCGAGTCGAGGTTGCCGGGCATCGCGAGCGCGCGGCGCACGTCCTGCTCGTGCATCCACACGTCGAGCGGCCGGTTGCGCAGCAGCAGCCCGGTCGTCCACCCGATCGCCCCGAAGGCGCCGGGTGCGGGCGCCGAGGCGTCGGTGGGCGGGTCGGCCAGCAGCTGGGTGTGGCGGGCGGTCGTCGACTCGCGGATCTCGGTGATGAGGTCGTCGGGGGTCTCGTCGCGGCGGGCGAGCACGCCCTGCTCGGTGAACCGGCCCATCGTCCCGCGCGCGTGGGGCGCGTCACCGATCTCGACGTCCTCGTGCGGGCGTCCGGCCAGCAGCGCCTCGAGGTGGGCGGTGTGGGCGGCGACGGCCCGGACGTCCCAGCCGGGCAGGTCGGTCGGGGCCGACCACTGGTCGTCGGCGACGTGCTCGAGCACGCGCGTGAAGGAGTCGACGGCACCCCACCAGAGCGCGATGAGGGCGGCGAGCCGCTCCTGGTCGTCCGCCGCACCGGTGGCGGGTGCTGGCGCAGCGCCAGCCGCGGGATCGGTCATGGGGGAGAGGGTAGGGGACCGGTCTGACGCACCCCGGGGGAGCGGGGTCCCCGTGCACGACGCCGTCCGGCCCTACGCTGCGGGAGGACGTCGGGAACCGGCGGCCGCCCCCTCACGAAGGAGTCGTCATGGGAATCGGACTCGGCATCCTCCTGCTCGTCATCGGCTTGATCCTCCTGTTCGCGGTCAAGGAGTTCCCCGACTCCCTCCAGGAGGTCGTCGACCCGACCACCGTGGGCTGGATCCTCGTGATCGCCGGCGTCCTCGCGCTGGTGCTCGGCCTCGTGATGAACAACCAGCGGTCGAGGACCACCCACGTGGAGGAGCGGCGCGACGTCTGACCCGGACGGACCCCGGGTAGGAGCCCCTCCCGCCCACGCGAGACCGACCTACAGCCAGCCGCGCTCCTGCGCGATGCGCGCCGCCTCGCTGCGGGTGGCGGCACCGGTCTTGCCGATCGCGGCCGACAGGTGGTTGCGCACCGTGCCCTCCGACAGGTGCACCCGCGCGGCGATGGCGGACACCGGTGAGCCGTCGAGGGCGTGGGTCAGCAGCTCACGCTCGCGCCCGGTGAGCGGGCTAGGCCCGTCGATCAGGGACTCCGCGGCGAGGTCGGGGTCGATGACGCGGAGGCCGGCGTGGACGCGTCGTACGGCGTCGGCGAGCTGGCGCGCGGGGGTGTCCTTCACGACGAACCCCGAGGCCCCGGCCTCGATCGCGCGGCGGACGTAGCCGGGACGGCCGAAGGTCGTGACGACCAGCGACCGCACGCCCGGGAGCTCTCGGCGCACGGCCGCGGCGGCGTCGATGCCGTTCATCCCGGGCATCTCGATGTCGAGCAGGCACACCTCGGCCCCCGACGCGCGGGCGGCCTCGACCACCTCGTCGCCACGACCGACCTGCGCGACGACCTCGAGGTCGGACTCGAGGTCGAGCAGCGCGGCGAGCGCACCCCGCACGAGTGCCTGGTCGTCGGCGAGCAGCAACCTGATCACGGCAGCACCACCTCCACCCGGGTGCCGGGGGCGGCCGGGCCGACGCTGAGGGTGCCGCCGGCGCCGGCGACGCGCTCACGCATGCCGCGCAGTCCGTTGCCCTCGGCGCCGTCGCAGCCCGTGCCGTCGTCGGTCACGACGATGCCACCGGGGCCGAGCGCGATGACGACCGACCGCGCCCGCGCGTGGCGTACGACGTTGGTGACCGACTCGCGCAGCACCCAGGCCAGCAGCGCCCGGTGCCGCGGGTCGGTGTCGGCGACGGAGCCCTCGACCCTCGTGGTGATGCCGGCGTCCGCCAGCACGCGCGGCGCGGCGGCGAGCTCGGCCTCGAGGTTGCCGGCCCGCAGGCCACCGACCGTCGCCCGCACCTCGGCCAGTGCCTGGCGCGCCGTGGCCTGGATGGACTCCAGCTCCTCCTTGGCCCGGGCGGGGTCGATGTCGATGAGCCGCGCCGCCAGCTCGGCCTTGACCGACAGCGCGGTGAGCGAGTGCCCGAGGACGTCGTGCACGTCGCGGGCCACCCGCTCGCGCTCGATGACCACCGCGTGCTCGCGGAGCGCGGCGTTGGCGAGGTACTCGCGCTCGCCGAAGAGCCGCAGCATCACGCCGCCGATCATCACCGGCCAGAGCATGAGGAAGAAGAAGGTCGGGAAGCCGTCGACGTCGAGCAGCGACAGCAGCGGGAAGGCCGCCCACACACCCACGGCCCACTTCCACCACGGCGCGGGCAGCTCGAGGGCCGAGAGGATCGCGAGGTACGGCGTGAAGGAGATGACCCCGATCCCGATCATCGGCACGGTGGCCAGGGCCAGGACGAGCATGGCGCCGAGCGCCCACCACGGGCTGAGGCGGGAGGAGTAGCCCAGCACGTTGGCCACGGCGAAGCCGGCGATGCAGAGCAGCGCGAGCACCTTCGCCGGCGCACCCGCGTCGGAGTCGGCCACCGCGATGACGGGGAAGGCGAGGAAGACCAGCCAGATGGCGGCGAAGGCCCACCCCCACTTCTCCCAGGGGTTGTCGGGCAGGGGCTGACGGCCCCCGGCGGCCGTCACGTGCGCGCCCGGCTCCGGCGTACGCCCCACAGCGCCACCAGCCCGAAGATCACCGTCCACGCGAGCACGTTAGCGATCGGCAGCCAGAGCGGGTCGCGGCCACCCACGGGAAGCCACCCGTCGGTGAGCGGGAAGCGGGCGAGCGCGACGTAGCCGTACAGGGGCGTGAACCGGCCGAGGTCGAGCATGAAGCCGCTCATCGGCGTGAACACGTTGCCGAGGAACGCCAGCACCACGATCATCCCCGAGGCGATGCCGGCGGCGTTGCTGCCGCGGAGGACCAGGCAGACCGCGAGGCCGTAGACCGCGAAGAGCGCGGAGCCCAGCCACACCAGGGCGCCGGACAGCACCCAGTCCGACCAGTCGCCCCGGGCGCCGGTGGCGGCACCGATGGCGAAGATAGCCACGACGGGCACCGCCGCCACGGACATCGCGACGGCCGCCTTGGTCGCCACGAAGGCGACCGGTCGCATCGGCGTGAGCCCCAGCTGGCGGCCCCAGCCCATCACCTGCTCGGTCGCGGCGCTCCCGGCGACGCTCGTGGTCGCGGTGACGGCGCCGTACGCGGCCATCGAGATCATCACGTACATCGCGACGTTGCCGGTGCCGACCGGGTCGTCGGAGCCGATGCCGAACACGAGGTACATGAAGGTCGGCAGGCCGACGACGAAGAACATCCCGATGCGGTCGCGCAGCTGGCGCCGCAGGTCGAGGCGCGCGTAGGCGGGCATGTCCGGTCGGGGCGAGGTGCGCGCGCGAGTCGAGGGACGGGCGGTCGTGGCGGTGGTCCCCGCGGTGGTCCCGGCGGTGGCGGTCATCGTGCGGCTCCGATCGGTTCGGTGTCAGCGGTGAGGGCGAGGAAGGCGGCCTCGAGGCTCGCGGCGGAGACGTCGACGTCGCTGACGCCGAGGGGCTCGAGGGCACCCCGCACGCGCGCGAGCCAGTCGGCGTCGATGCCGTCCGCGTCGACCACCTCGGCGGGTGGCCGGAAGGTGAGGGTGCGGCCGCCGTACGCCGCCCGCACGTCGGTCGTCGCCGCGTCGTGGACGATGCGGCCGTGGTTCATCAGGACGGTGCGCTCGGCGAACTCATCGGCCTCGGCGAGGTAGTGGGTGGCGAAGACGATGGTGCGGCCGAGGGCGGCGTCCTCGCGCATCGCCCGCCAGAACTCCTGCCGCGCACCGACGTCCATGCCGGTCGTCGGCTCGTCGAGGACGACCAGGTCGGGGTCCGGCAGCAGGGCCAGCGCGAACTTCAGCCGCTGCTGCTCGCCGCCCGAGCAGGCCTCGACCCGGCGACCCGCCAGGTCGGTGAGGCGGGCCCGGTCGAGCACCACCTCGACGCGGTCGGAGCGGCCGTGCAGGGCGGCGATCGCACGCACGGTCTCGCCGACGGTGAAGTCGTTGAGCAGGCCGCCGGTCTGCATGACGGCGGACACCCTCCCCTGCCCTACGGCCTGCGCCGGCGAGGTGCCGTAGACCTCGATCGTCCCCGCGTCGGGCGTCGTGAGGCCCAGCAGCATGTCGACCGTCGTGGTCTTGCCGGCGCCGTTCGGGCCGAGGAACGCGACGATCTCGCCCGGGTGCACGGTCAGGTCGACGTCGTCGACGGCGACCACGGGGCTGCCGTCGGTGGATCGGAAGGCCTTGCGGAGCCCGGTGGCCCGGATCGCGGGCACGTCAGCTGGTGTCATGCCCCCAGCGTGTCGTCGTACGCCGTCGCGGTCCTGACCGAACTGTCACGACCTCCCCGTGACACCTGTCATCCGCCGGCCGGACACGCTGTAACGCCGGGTTAGGTGCTGTACCCACTGGGATATATCAGGGTGGGTAGTCGTACTAACCCGGCGTTACAGCTGCACGCCGACCAGATCGAGGCGTCAGAAGGACGTCTCGTCGAGGTCCATCAGGTCGAGGGTGGTCGCCTCGGCGATGGCGCGCTCGGCGCTGATCTTCGGCAGGTTGGTCTGGGCGAAGAACTGGGCGGCGAGGACCTTGCCCTCGTAGAACGCCTTGTCCTTCTCCGACACGTCGCCGGCCAGCTTGTCGAGCGCGACCTCGGCCTGGCGCAGGAGCAGCCAGGCGCACACGACGTCACCGAGCACCATCAGCAGGCGGGAGGTGTTGAGGCCCACCTTGTAGATGTTGCGGAGCTCCTCGGCCGACGACATGAGGTCGTTGATCATGTGGCCGACGACGGCGTTGGCGTCCTCGAGGGCGGTGGCGAGCAGCGCGCGCTCGTTCTTCAGGCGACCGTTGCCGGCCTCGGAGGCGATGAAGCCCTCGATCTCTTTGGCGAGGTGGCCGAGCGCGCGGCCCTGGTCCTTGACGATCTTGCGGAAGAAGAAGTCCTGGCCCTGGATCGCGGTGGTGCCCTCGTAGAGGGTGTCGATCTTGGCGTCGCGGACGTACTGCTCGATCGGGTACTCCTGCAGGAAGCCGGAGCCGCCGAAGGTCTGCAGCGACTCGGTGCCCAGCAGCACCCAGGAGCGCTCCGAGCCGTAGCCCTTGACGATCGGGAGCAGCAGGTCGTTGACGGCAGCGGCGAGGCGGGCCTCGTCGGAGTCGGCGGTGCCCTCGTGCTCGGCGATCATCACCTGGTCCTGCCAGGTGGCGGTGTAGAGCACCAGCGCGCGCATCGCCTCGGCGAAGGCCTTCTGGGTCATCAGCGAGCGACGGACGTCGGGGTGGTGCGTGATCGTCACTCGGGGCGCGGTCTTGTCGGCGGCCTGCGTGAGGTCGGCGCCCTGGACCCGCTCCTTGGCGTAGTCGAGCGCGTTGAGGTAGCCGGTCGAGAGGGTGGCGATGGCCTTGGTGCCGACCATCATGCGGGCGTTCTCGATGACCTGGAACATCTGGGCGATGCCGTTGTGCACCTCGCCGAGCAGCCAGCCCTTGGCGGGCTCGCCGCCGCCGACCTGCGGGTCGCCGAAGGTGAGCTCGCAGGTGTTGGAGACCTTGATGCCCATCTTGTGCTCGACGTTGGTGACGTAGACGCCGTTGCGCTCGCCGGTCAGCTCGCCGGTCTCGAGGTCGAAGTGGTGCTCGGGCATCCAGAAGAGCGAGAGGCCCTTGGTGCCCGGGCCGCCGGCACCCTCGACGCCCTCGGGGCGCGCGAGGACGAGGTGCATGATGTTCTCGCTCATGTCGTGCGTCGCGCTGGTGATGAAGCGCTTGACGCCGGTGATGTTCCACGAGCCGTCCTCGTTGGGGACGGCCTTCGCGCGGCCGGCGCCGACGTCGGAGCCGGCGTCGGGCTCGGTGAGGACCATGGTGCAGCCCCACTGGCGGTCGACCATGTGTTGGGCGACGGCCTTGTCGCGCTCGTTGCCGTTGCGGTGGACCACGTTGGCGAAGGCCGGGCCGGCGGCGTACATCCACACGGGGGCGTTGGCGCCGAGCACCATCTCCCCGATCGCCCAGATCAGCGAGGACGGGGCGGGGGTGCCGCCCATCTCCTCGAAGACCTGGAGGCGCCAGAACTCGGCGTCCATCCAAGCCTGGTAGCTCTGCTTGAACGACTCCGGCACCGGGGCGGTGTGGGTGGCCGGGTCGAAGACGGGCGGGTTGCGGTCGCTGTCCTCGTAGGAGGCGGCCAGGCCCTCGCGGGAGAGGCGCTCGACCTCGCGGAGGATCTCGCGCGCGCTCTCGCCGTCGACCTCGCCGAAGGGCCCGGTGCCGAGCACGGCGTCGCGGCCCAGCACCTCGAAGAGGTTGAACTCGATGTCGCGGAGGTTGGTCTTGTAGTGGCTCACAGCTTCCACCTGTTCCGTGTGCGGGTCTGCGGTCTCGGGCGAGCGTTACCGAACAGTTCTACTCGCCGGTAACTAAAGGATGCCTCGCGATCGGCGCTCGCGCAACACGAACGCCCACATCGGCCCGCGACCGCGGTGCACGGACACGCCGTGGGGTAGATCGGTTTTGTCTATCACCCAAAGTATGTCTACTCTTTCACCTGACATACGCAAGTCGAACGACTACCGCTCCCTCTTCGTCCCGGAAGGACCCCGCACCATGCGCAAGCTCATCGTTCTCGGCGTGGTGGGCCTCATCGCCCAGCTGATCGACGGTTCCCTGGGCATGGCCTACGGCGTGACCTCCTCGACGCTCCTGCTGGCTGCAGGTGTCGCCCCCGCAGCCGCCTCGGCTGCGGTCCACTTCTCCGAGATCGGCACCTCGCTCGTCTCCGGTGCCTCCCACCACAAGCTCGGCAATGTCGACTGGCGCACCGTGTCGATCCTGGCGCTGCCGGGCTTCGTCGGCGCCTTCCTCGGCGCCACCCTGCTCTCCAACATGGACGCCGCGGTCGCCAAGCCGGTGGTGGCGGTCATCCTGCTGAGCCTCGGCTTCTACGTCGTCTACCGCTTCCTGCGCCTCGGCGGCGCCCGCCCGACCTTCAAGGGCCACCCCTCCGCCGCCTTCCTCGCCCCGATGGGCCTCGTCGCCGGCACGCTCGACGCCGTCGGCGGCGGTGGCTGGGGCCCCGTGGGCACCACCTCGCTCCTGTCGAGCGGTCGCCTCGAGCCCCGCAAGGTCGTCGGCTCGATCGACACCTCCGAGTTCGTCGTCGCCGTCGGTGGCTCGCTCGGCTTCCTCTTCGGCCTCGGTGCGGCCGGCATCAACTGGGGCTACGCCGGTGCGCTGCTCGCCGGCGGCGTGATCGCCGCCCCGATCGCCGCCTGGCTGGTCAAGCACCTCGCGGCCCGCGTCCTCGGCACCGCGGCCGGCGGCCTGATCATCCTCACCAACTCCAAGACGCTGCTCGAGGCCGTCGGCGTCCCGGGCGTCGGTGTCGCCGTCACCGCGGCGGTCGTCTTCGTCCTCTGGATCTCCGCCATCGTGTGGGCGGTCAAGCAGGAGCGCCTGTCCAAGGCCTCGCGCGCCGACGAGCCCGAGCTGGAGACCGCCACCGCCTGACGCCCGGACCCCTTCGACGTACGCCGACGCACCGCACCCGCGGGCGTCGGCGTACGGCCGTGCGCGGGTCCGTGTCGACCAAGAGCACTGTCTCTGCCGACATATCTGACAAACTGGCCATATGCGCGTCTCCGCCAAAGCCGACTACGCCCTGCGGGCCCTGATCGAGATCGCGGTGCGCACCGACGGGACCGCGGTCAGCGCCGAGCAGCTCGGCAAGGCGCAGGGCATCCCGCACGGCTTCCTCCAGGCGATCCTCGCCGACCTGCGACGCGCCGACATCGTGGTGTCGCAGCGCGGCCAGTCCGGCGGCTGGCGCTTCGCGCGCAAGCCCGAGTCCGTCACGGTCGCCGACGTGATCCGCGCGGTCGACGGGCCGCTCGTGTCGGTCTACGGCCTGCGTCCCGAGGCGGTCGAGTACGACGACAGCGCGCAGGTGCTGCAGCACGTCTGGATCGCCGCACGCCACTCGCTCCGCATGGTCTTCGAGCAGGTCACCATCCAGCAGCTCGCCGACGGCACCCTGCCGCAGGCGGTCGCCGCCCTCACCGAGGACGACGACGCCTGGCAGCCCCACTGACGCGGACGCGTCAGGCGGCCGTCCTGCGGTCGAGCAGCCGTCGTCGCCGGGACACCCTGGCGAGGCGCCGGTCGAGGCGGGCCTCCTCCTCCATCAGCGCGATCCGGGCGACCTGGGCGGCGAGCTGCTCCTCGCCGAGGTGGGCTGGCAGCACGTGCGACCGGCCCTCCTTCACACGGGACAGCCACGCGCGGGGCGGCTCCGCGAACCCGCTCGTCGCCACCAGCACGACGCGGAAGTCGGCGAGCCCGTCGAGCGCCAGCGCGGCCTGCTCCGGCGTCGCCGCGGACCACCCCGGCATGCTGACGAAGCAGTCCGTGCCGGTCTTCCGGGCCCGGCGGCACACGCGGGCCCACGCGCCCTCGACCTCCTTGCGGCGGAACCCGGCCGCGCGGTGCGAGCGCAGGATCTCGACCTCGGCGCGGGTGGTCACGTCGGCGTCGACGGCAGGAACCCCGACGCCGCCGACCGCGAGCGCCTCGGCCATCGCCGACACGTCGACCGCGTCGGGGCCGAGGTGGAGCAGGAACAGTCTCTTGGCCATGGCGCCAGCCTCGTCGGCGTACCCGTCACCCGTGTGAACAGCGCGCCACGGGCGCCCGAACTCCGCACGTCGCCCGAATCGGTGCCTACGGTGGTGTGACGCGACGGGGCTCCCGTGCGTCTGAAGGGGTGACGCCGAACAACCCAAGGAGAGACATGCCCCGCACGCAGGAGGAGTTCGAGGAGTTCGCGGTCGCGCGGACCCCCCAGCTCTACCGAGCCGCGTGGCTGATGTGTGGTGACGCCCACCGGGCCGAGGACCTCGTCCAGGAGACGCTGGCCAAGGTCTACGTCCGGTGGCACCGCCGCCTGGGCGGACCGATCGAGCACCCGGTCGCCTACGCACACACGACGTTGACGCGCACCTACATCAGCGCCCAGCGCCGTCGCAGCACCCACGAGACGCCGGTCGACGACCTGCCCGAGCGGGTCGAGCAGGGTGGGGACGCCGCCACCACGCTCACCCTCCGAGCCGCCCTCGCCCAGCTGGCACCACTGGACCGCGCGGTCCTGGTGATGCGCTTCCTCGAGGACGTGTCGGTCGCCGACACCGCGGACGCCCTCGGGGTCAGTCCGGGTGCCGTGCGCAACCGCACGCTCCGCGCCCTCTACCGTCTCCGTGCCGTGCTGGGTCCGTCCCTCCGCGACCTGCTCGAGATCTAGGAGAACCCATGTCCACCGACGACACCGGCGTCACCGAGCTCCTCCGCCGTGCCAGTGACGACCTCACCCCCGACGTCGACCGCCTCGTCAGCGGCGGCATCGCCCGCGGACGCCGGCGCCGGCGCCGCGCCCGGATCGGTACGACGGTCGCCACGCTCGCCGTGATCGGCGTCGTCGGCGGGCTGGCGGCCGTCGTACCCCGCGCCGGCGGGGGCGACAGCGCGCGCGACCTCGGCGTCGCCAGCGACGGCCCGAGCGCCACAGCCGTCGAGACGCCGACGGAGACGCCGACGGAGACGCCGACCGAGACGCCGACGCCCGACGCCTCGGTCCCGCGCGACCTCGCGCCGTTCCGCGCGGACCGGATCCCGGCGATCGTCGACGAGGTCCTCGCCACGGCGCGAGCAGCAGGGGTCCGGTCGACCGACCCGGTCGTGGACGAGCCGGACGAGAAGTTCGCGGTCTTCCTCTACGACGGGATGAACACGAGCGTGGGGATGAACAGCGTGCTCGAGCCCAGCCTGGCCGGGTGCCAGGAGGAGGCCGCGGGGATCGACGGGGCGTGCGTCCGGCTCACCGATGGGACGGTCGAGCAGGTGTGGGGCCCGACCCTCGCCGACGGCGTCACCTGCCAGGGTGCGAGCGCGTACCGCCACGGGTACGTCGTGTGGGCGACGTCCTGCAACGCGGTCGAGGCCAAGGACTCACCGGCCCTCGCCGCCGAGCCTCCGATCGAGATCGGGCTGCTCGAGAGGATCGTCCTGAGTGACGTGTGGTTCGAGTGAGCCGGTCCGTCAGGAGGCCTCGACCGGGACGGCGCGCAGCCAGCTGACCAGGGGCCGCAGCGCCTTCCAGTCGGCGCGCACCCGGTCCACGAGGCCGGCGTCGATCGCATCGGCCTCGAAGCCGTACGACCGGCCGACGAAGAGCTGCTTGCGCCGCAGCAGGTGGATGCGCGGGTGGTCGGTGTCGTACCCGCGCGGGGACGTCTTCAGCTGCTCGCCGCCGACCTCGAAGCCGTCCTTCTCGAGCCGCTTCAGGAGCCGGTCGAGGGCGGCGCCGGTCGTGTCGTCGGCCATCGCGTCGCGGATCGCGGCGAGGGTGGGCCCGTCGGCGTCGTAGAAGCCGGCCCCGACCCGCGTGCCGCGCGGCGAGATCTCGAAGTACCAGCCGGTGCGGGGACCCGCGGCGACGAACGCCCCCTGGTGGGTCTTGTAGGGCGTCTTGTCCTTGGCGAAGCGGACGTCGCGGTAGGGCCGGAACACCTTGGCCGTCCCGAACTCCGGCTCGAGCTCGGCCATCAGCGCCTTCATCGGCGCCTCGACCGACTCCTTCCAGACGTGCTTGTGGGCCTCCCAGAACGACTTCGTGTTGTCCATCTCGAGGTCGTCGTAGAAGTCGAGCGCGGCGACGGGGAATCCGGTGAAGCTCACGTCAGGAGACGCTAGCCCAGACGTGCTCGTCGCCCTTCTCGCCGTACGACGCGAGCGTGAGCACGCCCCCTCCGCAGACCGGCTCGCCGAGGAAGGCGTTGCCAGTCGAGGAGGACTCGTAGGCGACCTCCAGCCTGCGCTCGGACGTCCAGCGCAACAGCCGGGCGGGCTCGTCGGGGCCCTGCGGGTCGCGGACGAAGAAGACCGACCCGCCACAGGGGACGGCGCTGCCGGTGGTGCCCGGACCGAGGTCGAAGTAGGTCCCGTCGGCGGAGGCGTGGAAGCGGGCCTCCTCCTGGCGCCGCGGCTTCGGCACCTCGGACCACACCGCACCGTCGGCCGTCGCCGCGACGTCCCACGCCGCGCACTCCTCCGGCCCCTCGAGCGGCTGCGGGACACCGCTGCCGTCGAGGAGGTTGACCGTGCGGCAGGCCACGGGGCGCGCGTCGTCGAAGGTCATGATCCCGACCCCGTGCTCGCCGGCCGTGAGGCCCGAGAAGCCGCTGCGGTCGGGGGCGCACCAGCCGTCCTCGCCGTTGCTGTCGGCCAGGGCGGCGGTGGCCAGGCAGTACGCGCCACCGTCGCCGTACGTCGGGTAGTAGAGGTCGCCGTCGGCGAGGGCCCACGAGCCGCCGCTCGCCGCGGGCGGCGTGACGAGGTCGCGGGTCTCCCCGCTGGCGAGGTCGACGACCGCCACCTCGCTCGGTGCGGTCTCGGCCTCGTCCTGGCGCACGACGACGGCCCAGCCCTCGCTCATCAGCACCTCGGAGATCGTCCGCCCCCGGCCCGCGGCGACCGTGACCGCGTCGCCGTCGCGGGCGAGCTCGACGGTGGTGTCGGCCGCGTCGCCCAGCGCCTCCCACTGCGGTCCCTTGACGTAGCGGGTGTCGACGGGGACGCCGGTGTCGTGCCAGTCCAGCGGCGCGGTCGCGGGCTCGGCGACGACCGGCTCGTCGACGGGTCCGCCGTCCGGCAGGTCGGGTGCGGTCTCGCCGCTGGCCGTATCGGTGCTGCTCGGCGCGTCACCCGGGTCGGGCCCGTCGGTCCCGTCCGTCCCGGCGCACGCGGTCAGCGCGAGCAGCAGCGCCAGCGTGGCCGTCGTACGTCCGCGCACGTCAGACGCCGATGTTGTGCTGGAAGTGGGCGAGGTTGGCGCGGTAGGAGCGGTAGGCATTGCGCCACTGCACGCGGCCGATCGCCGGCTCGCTGGGGTCGAACTTCGACTGGTCCCAGGGCTCGAACCAGCCGAGCTGCGGGTTGCCGCCGGGGTTCTGGTCGTAGCCGCGTCCGACCTGGAAGTGGCCGCTCGCGTCGTCGTCGAGGTAGGGGTAGTACTGCGTGAGCAGCGACGGGTGGAGCACGACCGGAGCCTGGTAGTCGTGGACGTGGCGCATCATCAGCCGGTACCACTGCTTGAAGCTGAAGTCGCCGACGTCGAGCACGATGTAGGGACCGGCGTGGGTGTCCTCGTCGTAGTCGGTCTTGTTGTTGACCACGCGGACCATGTCGGTGATCGCGGTGCCGGCCGTGGTCGTGCCGAGGCGGCGGGCCCAGTAGGACTGGTTCTTCCGCGTGCCCTGCGCGCCCCAGCCGATCGCCTGCATGGTCGCCGGGCCGCACCAGTAGGTGGTGTTCTGGGCCTGGGCCACCTTGCTGGTGAGGATCTTGGACCGCTCCGGGTAGGACCCGCCGAAGCCGCCGCGGGCCTCGATGCCCGCGGCCACCTCGGGATGGCGCGCGGCGAAGCCCTCGGGCAGCGGCACCCCCTGGATCTCGTGGCGCAGCATCCAGACCTTGCCGACCGACCGGGCGGCCATGGTCAGCTCGGCGCGCTCGGCCTCCGTGCGCGCGGTCGACGTACGCGACTGGGCGCGGGCGAGCATCCCCTCGGCGTCGAGGTCGCCGGTGCGCTCGGTGGTGCGAGCCGTGGGCCGGGTCTCCAGCCGGGCGGCCAGCTCCTCCTCCGACTGGTCGGTCCACCCGAAGCCGAGGCAGTAGCGCTGGCCCTCGAAGGTCGCGCACCGCACGGACGCCCGCGCGAGCGCCGTACGCCCCTCGGCGCGGTCGAGGGCCGCACCCTCGGCGAGCACACGGTCGATCTCGACGCGCATCGCGCGGGTCACCGTGCCGGCGCCGACGGCCCCGGGTGCGTCGGTCGTCTCGGCGCTCGGGGCGATCTCGCCGCGGTCGTCCGCACCCCCGTCCGGGAGGAGCGGCACGGCGCCGAGGGTGAGCGCGAGCGCGGCCGCCGCGATGGTCGCGGGGTGGCGCCACAGCGGGCGGGAGGCGTCCTCGTCGGCGATGCGGTGGGCGACCCGGCGCAAGGTCGGGCGGGGAAGTGCAGGCATGGGGGAAGACCTTCGATCCGAGAACAGACGGACGCCTCACTGTCCCCTCTGGTCCCAGAAGTCGCAAGTCTCACTCCTGCCCCAGCTGGTGGACGTCGGGCGGTGCGGGAGCGACATTCCGGGGGCAGGGAATGTGGGTGGGTCACCGCTGGTACGTCGCGGGGGGCTCGGGCGGTGCGTGGGCGACATTCCGGGGGCTGGGAATGTGGGTGGGTCACCGCTGGTACGACGGGCGCGACCGACGAACTGTGGAGCGGATGACGAGACTCGAACTCGCGACATCGACCTTGGGAAGGTCGCGCTCTACCAACTGAGCTACATCCGCAGTGCCGTCCGGGGACGGCGGGCCAGATGCTACCGGATGGGGCTACCCGACGGGCGGCCGCACGCTGGAGAGGGCCGGATGCTTCGGCGTGACGGTGTCGCCGGAGGAGCGGCCGGTGAGCCGGCGGTGCACCCACGGCACGAGGAACTCGCGGGTCCACTGCGCGTTCGCGGCCCACGTCTCGCGCCGCCCGAGGACGGGGAGCGGGCCGACGGTCACGGGCTCCAGGCCGTGCTCGACGCCGATGGCCTCGAGGACGGCGTGGGCCATGTGGGCGTGGCCCGAGCTGTTGAGGTGCATCCGGTCGATGTCCATGACGCCGGCGATCTCGACGTCACGCATCCGCCACATGTCGACGACGGTCGCGCCGTGGCGGTCGGCGATCTCGCGGACCCACTCGTTGAAGATCGCCATCCGCCCGCGCATCGGGCCGTAGATGCCGCCCGCGCCCGGGTCGAAGATGGTGAACATGACCACGCGCGCGCCGGTCGCGCTGAGCCGTGCGATCGCGCCGTCGTACGTCCGGGCGAGGGCGTCGATGTCGACGCGCGGGCGGAGCACGTCGTTGCCGCCGCCGTGGATGGTGACCAGGTCGGGATCGAGCGCGATCGCGGCGTCGACCTGCTCGGCGACGATGGGGCCGAGCTTGCGACCGCGGATGGCGAGGTTGGCGTAGCCGAAGTCGTCGGTCTGCTGGGCGAGCACCTCGGCGACGCGATCGGCCCAGCCGCGCAGGCCGTTGGGGCGCGCCGGGTCGGGGTCGCCGACGCCCTCGGTGAAGGAGTCGCCCAGGGCGACGTAGCGGTGGAAGGTCACCGGATCATTGTGCGACCCCCTCCACGAGGCCGAGAACGGAGGCTAGGTTTGCCGCGTGCTGCTCTCTGATCGCGACATCGCCGCCGAGATCGACGCGGGCCGGATCGCACTCGACCCGTGGGACCCGCAGATGATGCAGCCCTCGAGCATCGACGTCCGGCTCGACCGCTACTTCCGGGTCTTCGAGAACCACCGCTACCCCCACATCGACCCGGCGGCCGACCAGTCCGAGCTGACCCGCGAGGTGGAGCCGGAGGACGACGAGCCGTTCATCCTGCACCCGGGGGAGTTCGTGCTCGGGTCGACGTACGAGGTGGTCTCGCTGCCCGACGACGTGGCCGCGCGCGTGGAGGGCAAGTCGTCCTTGGGGCGGCTCGGCCTGCTCACGCACGCGACGGCAGGCTTCGTCGACCCCGGCTTCTCCGGCCACGTCACCCTCGAGCTGGCCAACGTCGCGACGCTGCCGATCAAGCTCTACCCCGGGATGAAGATCGGGCAGTTCTGCTTCTTCCGGCTGTCCTCGCCGAGCGAGCACCCCTACGGCTCCGAGAAGTACGGCTCGCGCTACCAGGGCCAGCGCGGACCCACCCCGAGTCGGTCGTTCCAGGGGTTCCACCGCACGCCCATCTGAGGCTCGCCCCCCGCTGCCCGTGGTCCACGTCCCGGATTACGGCACACCCCTGTTGTCTAATTCCGGCTGGGTGTGGTTAGGCTTCCCTTAGTTAGCCTTGCCTTACCGAGACCCCGGAGCCCTGATGAAGCGAAGCCTCGCCGCGCCCACCACGATCAAGATCGCCGCGGCCACCCTCCTGGTCGCCGCCCTCACCGCGTGCAGCACCGGGTCCACGAGCGGCACGGAGGCGGCCGCGGAGCCGACGTCCACGACGTCCGTCGACCCCGACGCCTTCCCGGTCACCATCGAGCACGCGCTCGGCGAGACCACCATCGAGTCCGAGCCGACCCGGGTCGCCACCCTCGGCTGGACCGACCAGGACCACGCGCTCGCCCTGGGGGTCGTGCCGGTCGGCGCCACCAAGATCACGTGGGGCGGCAACGAGGCCGGCTCGACCGACTGGTTCGACGCGGCCGTCGAGGAGGCGGGCGCCGAGGCGCCCGTGCGCTACGACGACGCCGACGGCGCGCCGATCGACGAGGTCGCCGAGCTCGCGCCCGACCTGATCCTCGCCACCAACTCCGGCATCACCGAGGCGGAGTACGCCAAGCTCTCCAAGATCGCGCCGGTCGTCGCCTACCCCGAGGCCCCGTGGACCACCCCGTGGCAGACCTCGCTCGAGATGGTCGGCGAGGCCCTCGGTCGTACGGCGCTCGCCGAGGAGGTCGCGGCCGACACCCAGGCCACGATCGACGCGGCCGCCGAGGCCAACCCCGAGCTCCAGGGCGCCGAGCTGATCTACGGCTACCTCGCCGCCACCGACCTCTCGACCGTCGGCCTGTACGCCCCCGAGGACCCGCGGGTCTCGATCCTGCGCGACTTCGGCATGGTCGACGCCCCGGCCGTCGCCGACGCCATCGAGCCCGGCGAGTTCTACGGCACGGTGTCGGCGGAGAAGGCCGACGACCTCGACTCCGACGTTTTCGTCACGTGGGTCGACACGCCCGACACCGTCGAGACGATCGAGGACGACAAGCTGCTCGGCCAGATCCCCGCGATCGCCGAGGGCCACTGGTACGCCGAGTCCGACAAGCAGAACGCCATGGCGTCCACCAACCCCACGCCCCTCTCCATCCCGGTCATCGTGAGCGACTTCCTGCCTCACGTGGTCGAGGCCATCGAGGGCTGATGACAGCCCTCGTCCCGACGCGGGACGACGTCGCCAGGGCTCCGGGGGGAGGCCAGAGGCGTCGTCCCGCCCTGCCGGTCAGCGTCGCGATCTCGGTCGTGGCGCTGGCCGGTGCCGGCGCGCTGTCGCTGCTGGTGGGGGCCCGAGCGGTGCCGCTCGCGTCCGTCTGGGACACCACCCACCCCCTGCACGCCGTGGTCGAGGCGCGCCTCGACCGCACCGTCCTCGGCCTCGCCGTCGGCGCCGCCCTGGGGCTGGCCGGGGCGCTCATGCAGGGGCTCACCCGCAACCCGCTCGCCGATCCCGGGATCCTCGGGGTCAACGCGGGGGCGACCTTCGCCATGGTCGTCGGGATGACGGCCTTCGGCGCCGCCGAGATGGGACAGTTCCTCCCGCTCGCCTTCGTCGGAGCGGCCCTCGCCGCGGCCGTGGTCCACGGCATCGCGTCCCTCGGCCGCGACGGCGCGACCCCGATGAAGCTCGCGATCACCGGCGCCGCCCTGAGCGCCGGCCTGGCCAGCTGGACCACCGGCCTGCTCCTCGCGGACCGCAAGACCATGGAGACCTTCCGCTTCTGGCAGGTGGGGACGGTCGCCGGGCGGGGCACCGACGTGCTCGTCGCCGGACTGCCGTTCCTGGTCGTCGGCGTGGTGCTCGCCCTCGCCGGCGCGCGGCTGCTCGACACGCTCGCCCTCGGCGACGACCTCGCCCGCGGCCTCGGCCGCCGCACCACCCGCGACCGCCTCGTGATCGCCCTCGCGATCGTCCTGCTCGCCGGCACGGCGACCGCCCTGGCCGGGCCGATCGCCTTCGTCGGCCTCGTCGTGCCCCACGTCGTACGCGCCCTCGTCGGCCCCGACCACCGTCGCCTGCTGCCGTTCTCCATGCTCGCCGGGGCCGTCCTCGTCGTCGTCGCCGACACCGTGGGGCGCATCGTGCTGCCGCCGGCGGAGGTCCAGGTCGGCATCATGGCCGCCGTCGTCGGCGTCCCCGTCTTCATCGCCCTGATCCGCCGCACCGGGAGGGCGTTGTGACCGTGACCCTTGGCCGCCCCGCCATCGCCGAACCGCCCGCGCCGGACGCCCTCGACGTCGTACGACGGGCCCGCCGGGCGCCGGTGCGCCACCACCGTCGCCTGCTCGCGAGCCTCGTGGTGGCGCTGGCCGGTGCCTTCGCCGCGCGCGTGCTGCTGGGCGACTTCACCGTCACCGTCCCCGACTTCGTGCGCATCGTGGGCGGCGAGCAGATCCCCGGCGCCAGCTACATCGTGATGGAGTCCAAGCTGCCGCGCGCCGTGCTCGCCGTGCTGGTCGGCGTCGCCTTCGGCGTCGGGGGCGCGATCTTCCAGACCACGCTACGCAACCCGCTCGCGAGCCCCGACATCGTCGGCATCAGCCTCGGCGCGAGCGCCGCCGCCGTCTCCGCGATCGCCCTCGCCGGCTGGACCGGCTGGCCGGTCTCCGCCGCCGCCGTCGTCGGTGCCCTCGCCGTCGCGCTCGCCGTGCGCGCCGTCGCCGGCGACCACGGCGGCTTCCGGCTCGTCCTGGCCGGCATCGGCCTCGCCGCCGCCATGCAGTCGGTCATCCAGTACGTCTTCACCCGCGTCGACGAGTACGACGTCCAGCTGGTGCTGCGCTGGCTGACCGGCAGCGTCAACGGCGTCGCGTGGCAGGCGATCGGGCTGCTGGCGCTCGCCCTCGCGGTCCTGCTGCCCGCCACCGCGTGGGTCGCCCGCTCGCTGCGCGCGACCGAGCTCGGCGACGACGCCGCCGCCGGCCTCGGCGTCGGACGCGGCCGCACCGACCTGCTCATGCTCCTCGGCGTGCTGCTCGTCGCCGTCGCCGTCGCGGCGGCGGGTCCGGTCGCCTTCGTCGCGTTCCTGTCCGGGCCGATCGCCCGCGCCCTCAACCGCGGCCGCACGACGCTCCCGGCCGCCGGCCTCGTCGGCGCCGTGATCGTGCTGGCGGGCGACTACGCCGGCGCCTACGCCTTCGCCGACCTCAACCTGCCCGTGGGCGTCGTCACCGGCGCCCTCGGCGCCCCGTTCCTGCTCTGGCTGCTCGCCCGTGGCCCCCTCGACGCACACCGTGGAAGGAGGGCGGGATGACCGCCGCCACCCCCACCAGCCCGCACGCGCGGCTGGAGGCCAGCGACCTCACGCTCGGCTACACCGACACCTCTGTCGTGCGCGACCTCGACCTCCAGGTCCCGACCGGCCGCATCACCGTCATCGTCGGTGCCAACGCGTGCGGCAAGTCCACCCTGCTGCGCGGCCTCGCCCGCCTGCTCCGCCCGCGGTCCGGCTCGGTGCTGCTCGACGGCGAGGCGATCCACCGGCTGCCGACCAAGCAGGTCGCCCGCACGCTGGGGCTCCTCCCGCAGAACCCCGTCGCGCCCGAGGGCGTCACCGTCGCCGACCTGGTGGGTCGGGGCCGACACCCGCACCACGGACCCTTCGGCCGCTGGACCAGCGCCGACGACGAGGCGGTCGCCGAGGCGCTCACGCTCACCGACACCCTCGGGCTCGCCGACCGGGTCGTCGACGAGCTCTCCGGCGGCCAGCGCCAGCGGGTGTGGATCGCCATGGCGCTCGCGCAGGGCACGGACCTGCTGCTGCTCGACGAGCCCACGACCTACCTCGACGTCGCGCACCAGGTCGAGATGCTCGACCTCCTCGCCGAGCTCAACGCCCGGCGGGGCACGACGATCGTCATGGTGCTCCACGACCTCAACCTGTCCGCCCGCTACGCCGACCACCTCGTCGCGCTGCACACCGGGCGCATCGTCGCCGAGGGCAGCCCCCACGAGGTCGTCACCGAGGACGTCGTCCGGACGGTATTCGGCCTCGACAACCGGGTGATCGACGACCCCGTGTCGCACACGCCCCTCGTCGTGCCCGTCGGCCGGCACCGGCCGCGGCAGCCCGCGCCGTCCAGCACTGTCAGCCCCGCCAGCCAGGAGATCCGATGACCGTGACCGCCAGCTCGAACCAGGCCGCACTCCCCATGCTCTTCACCGAGGTCGAGGTCGTCGCCGTCGAGCGGCTCTCGCCGACCTTCGTCCGCGTCGAGCTCGGCAGCCCCGACCTCGCCGACTTCGGGGTCGACGGCCCACGCTGGGACCAGCGGATCAAGCTGGTCCTCCCCGACCCGGAGACCGGAGGCCTCACCTCGACCGAGGGCGCCGACGACACCTGGTTCTCCACCTGGCTCGAGCGCCCGGCGGCCGAGCGCGGACACATGCGCACGTACACGATCCGCGACGTCCGCGGCTCCGGTCCGCAGACCACCTTCGTCGTCGACATGGTGCTCCACCTCGAGGGCGACCTCGTCGGCCCCGGCTCGCTCTGGGCCTCCCGCGCCTCGGTCGGCGACCGGATCGCCCTGCTCGCGCCGCGGCGGGGCTACCCCTACGGCGGCATCGAGTTCACGCCCGGCCCGGGCGCCGACCTGCTCCTCGTCGGCGACGAGACGGCCGTGCCGGCGGTCTGCGCGGTGCTGGAGCAGCTGCCCGACGAGGCGACCGGCACGGCCTTCCTCGAGGTGCCCGTCGCCGCCGACGTGCAGGACGTACGCCGTCCGGCGGGCGTCGAGGTCGTGTGGCTCGCGCGGGAGGGCGACGAGCTCGGCATCGGCCTGCACGACGCGGTGGTGGCCCACCTCGGGATCCCTGGAGCCCACGTCGACGTGACGCCCGACGAGGTCGACCCCGACCTGTGGGAGACGCCGTTCTACTCCTCCTCCGGGGAGGACCTCCCGGGCGACGTGACGGGTGTGGGTGGGACCTACGCGTGGATCGCCGGCGAGTCGAAGGTCGTCACGGGCCTGCGCCGCCACCTGGTCACGGAGCTCGGCTTCGACCGCAGCCAGGTCGCCTTCATGGGCTACTGGCGTCGCGGTGTCGCGATGAGGTCCTGACAGGGGCGGCGGCGGGCGGCTGGGCGGCGGCGCCGGGGTTCAGCGGCGCTTGGTGCGGGGCGCGCGGGGGGAGTAGCGCACGCGCTCGGCGATGCGGTGGCGTGCGATCAGCTCGATGTCGGTGAGTGACTCGTGCATGGCCGTGCTCCTTTCGGCTCGTGGGGTCTGCGGACGGGTCGGTCAGCTCTCGTGGAGGGTCACGTCGCCGGAGGCGGTGGTGGCGCGCACCTCGAGGTAGGGCTGGTCGGGGGCGGGCTCGCCCGTGCTCGGGAGGGTCGAGGTGAGCCGGCCGCTCGCGGTGCGGACGTCGGTCCACACCGGCGTACCGGACACGACGCCGATGCGGACGTCGCCGCTCGCGGTCTTGGCGGTCACGCGCCCCGAGGCGACCTCGGCGACGACCAGGTCGCCCGAGCCGGTGGTGAACACCGCCTCGCCGCCCATCGACAGGACGTGGGCGTCGCCCGAGCCGGTCTTGACGGCGAGCCCGTCGCGGGCCGACTCGACGCGTACGTCGCCACTGCCGGTCGTCACGACCAGCTCGGACTCGCTACGGCGTACGACGACGTCGCCCGAGCCGGACTTGAGGCGCGCGTCGCCGTGGAGGTGCTCGACGACCAGGTCGCCGGAGCCCGCCTGGACGAGGGTGTCGCCGTCGACGACGTCGAGCGACACGTCGCCGGAGCCGCTGTCGATGCGGACGTCGCCGAACCGGCCGTGGGTCGCCACGTCGCTGCTGCCGACCTTGGCCTGCAGGCCGCTCGCGACGGGGACCTCCACGACGATCTCGGCGCGTGCGTCCTTGCCGAGGAAGCCCCCGCTGCGGGGCGGGGCGATGATGGCGATCCGGTCGCCGAGGTCGCGCACGTCGAACTCCTCGGCGCGCTGGCCGGTGATGCGGATGGTCGTCTCGGTGGTGTCGGTGGCGGTCACGTCGACGCTCCCGCGCCCGTTCTCGACGTAGAGGCCGATCGGCTCCGGGGTGTCGAAGGTGAGGTCCAGCTGGTTGCTCATCGGGTCTCCTGAGGGTGTGCTCGTCCACCGGGCCGGCGGGTGCCGGTCCGTGGTGCGATGGGGTGGCGGGGCTCGAGCCCCGGGTCAGGTCGTGGTGGTCAGGTCGTGGTGGTCACTGCCAGCCGGTCATCCGGCGGCTGCCCTGCCCCTGCTTGCGGCTCCCGGCGAACGGGTCGTAGCCGACGAAGGGGACGCTGCTGAGGTCGATGTCGACGTTGATCGAGTGGTCGTTGGTGGCGCTGCGCACCACGTTGACCATCCACGTGTTGAGGCTCTGACCGGCCGCGGCGGCCTTCTCCTCGGCGCGCGCCTTGACCGACTCCGGGATGCGGAGGGTGATGCGGGCCAGGTCGCCGGCCTCCTCCTCGAGGGGCGCCGGGGGCGCGGGCGGCGGAGGCGGCTCGGGCATGGCGGCCGGGGGAGCCATCTCGACGACGAAGTCCAGCTCGCGACCGACCAGCCGGACGTCGACGCTGCCGTCGGGCAGCTCGGCCGTGATCTCGGCGGCCGCGTGGGAGATGGCCTCCATCAGCGCGAGACGCGCGCTGGGGTCGAGTGCGTACGCCAGGCGCTCGGCCGCCTGCTTGAGCTCGTCGCTGCCGGCCTCGGACGCGGCGACGAGGTCGCGGCGGAGGCTGTCGACGTACGGGGTGATGTCCATGTGCACCACGATGACATCATCGTGATGTCATGTCAACGTCTTCGTGATGTCAGTTTGGCGGTCGGGTGATGTCAGCCTTGTCCGCCCGGTCCCGGACGTCATACGAACCCGCACCTACAGGTACGGGTTCGCATGACGCAGCGGGTTGCCGGAGGGGTCAGAGGTCGAAGAGCGACCCGGACCCGCTGATGTCGACGTCGTTGCGCGGCTCGTGGGCCGGGCCGTCGGACGGGGGCGCGGTCTCGGCGTCCACCGGGGCGGGTACGTCGCTCGCGTCCGCCTGCTCGTCCGCCTGCTCGTCACCCGGCGCCTGCTCGGCTGCCGGCGCGGGCTCCTCCTCGGGGTCCCGGAACAGGGCTGCCTGGCTCAGGTCCGCTCCGCTCGGCGGTGCGGACGCGGCCTCCGGCTCGGGCGCCGGCTCCGGCTCGGACACCGGCTCCGCGACCGCCTCGGCAGGCTCGCTGGGCGTTGAGTCGCTGGGAGACTCAGCGTCCACTGCGGGCTCGGGCTCGGTCGGGGACGAGGCGGACGCCGGCTGCGCTGCCGGCTGCTCCGCTGGTGCGTCGAGGTCGAACAGCGACCCCAGGCCCGTGAGGTCGACGTCCGTCGCGGGCGTCGACGTCGTACCCGCGGCGGGAGCCGACCCGGCAGCCGTCGGCTCCTCCTGCGCGACTGCAGGCGCCGGTTCGGTGGCAGGCTCGGCGACGGCCGCAGCAGGCTCCTCGACGGGCTCGCTGGGCGTTGAGTCGCTGGGAGACTCAGCGGCCACCGGGGCTGCGGGAGCAGCCGGCTCGGGCGCGGGAAGGTCGAAGAGCGACCCGCTGCCGAGGTCCACCTGCGGGGCGGGTGCGGGAGCGGTGCTGGGGGTCGAGTCGCTGGCAGACTCACCGCCCACGGCGGGCCCGGGCTGCGACGCGGCGGGCTCGGTCGCAGCGGGCTCGGCCGAGGTCGGCTCGGCCGCAGCCGGCTCCGGCGCAGCGATGTCGAACAGCGACCCGCCGCCACCCAGGTCGGCTGCCGGAGCGGGAGCCGGCTCGTCCTCGGAGGCTGCCGGCTCGACGGGGGCGGCCGGTGCGGCCGGCTCGGGCGTCCCGAGGTCGAAGAGCGAGCCGCCGCTGCCGAGGTCCGTGGACGGCTGGGCGGCGGGCTTCTCCGGTGACGGTGCCGGGGCCTCGGCCGGGGCCTCGGCCTTCGGCGCCTCCGGCTCGGGCGCGGGAGTGTCGAACAGCGACCCGCCGGCGAACGCCTCCGCCGGCTTCTCCTCGGCTGCCTCAGGCGCCTCAGTCTCAGCAGGTGCCTCGGGCGCGGGGGTGTCGAACAGCGAGCCGGACGACTGCTCGGCGGCAGGGGCCGGCGCCTCGGGGGCCGGGGTGTCGAAGAGCGACGAGCCGCCCGACGCCTTCGCGGCAGGCCCCACGTCGGCAGTCTCGGTGACGGTCTCGTCGGTGACGGTGACGTCACCGGCCTCCGGCTCGTCCTTGGTGGCCACGTCGGTGGCGGTCGCGGTGGCGGTCGCGGTGGCCGTCGCGGTGGCTGCGGCGGGCGCGGCGGCCGGGACGGACCCGGGGGCGGCCTTGGTCGCCTGCTCGCCCTTGACGGACGCGAGCAGCATCTGCGCGACGTCGAGGACCTCGACCTCCTCGCGGGCCTCGCCGGACGCCTGCTGGGAGGTCAGTCCGTCGGAGAGCATCACGCGGCAGAACGGGCACCCGACGGCGATCTGGTCCGCGCCGGTCCCGACGGCCTCCCGGGTGCGGTTCATGTTGATCCGCTCGCCGAGGTTCTCCTCCATCCACATGCGGGCGCCACCGGCTCCGCAGCAGAAGGAGCGCTCGGAGTTGCGCTCCATCTCGACGTACTCCGCGCCCGGCAGCACCTGGAGCAGCTCGCGCGGGGGCGAGTACACCTGGTTGTGGCGGCCGAGGTAGCACGGGTCGTGGTAGGTGATCGAGCGCTTCGCGGCGCCGGCGCCGTCCTTGACAGGCGTCAGCTTCCCCTCCCGCACGAGGCGGTTGAGCAGCTGCGTGTGGTGCACGACCTCGAGCTCGATGCCGAAGTCCTTGTACTCGTTCTTGAGCGTGTTGAAGCAGTGGGCGCAGGTCGAGACGACCTTCTTGACCTTGTACTCCTTGAAGGTCTCGACGTTCTGCTGGGCGAGGCCCTGGAAGACGAACTCGTTGCCGGCGCGACGCGCGGGGTCACCGGTGCAGGTCTCGCCGTTGCCGAGCACGCCGAAGGAGATCCCGGCCATGTCCAGCAGCTCGGCCACCGCGCGCGTCGTCTTCTTGGCGCGGTCCTCGTAGGCCCCCGCGCACCCGACCCAGAACAACCAGTCGACCGACTCGAGGGACTCGAGGTCCTCACCGACCACGGGGACGTCGAACTCGAGGCCCTTGGCCCAGTCCATCCGCGCGCTGGCGGACATGTTCCACGGGTTGCCCTTGTTCTCCAGGCCCTTGAACAGCTGGTTCAGCTCGGCCGGGAAGTTGGACTCGACGAGCAGCTGGTAGCGCCGCATGTCCATGATGTGGTCGACGTGCTCGATGTCGACGGGGCACTGCTGGACGCACGCGCCGCACGAGGTGCAGCTCCACAGCACGTCCTCGTCGATGACGAAGTCGCCGTCGGCGGGGTTGTAGAAGTAGTCGAGCACGTCGGTGCCCGCGCCGGCGCTCTCGCCCTTGGAGCCGACGCCGACCAGCTCGCGCTCGGCGTGCGCCTCCACGCCGTCGTGCTTGGCGTACGCGTGGTCGCGCAGGCTGGTGATGAGGAGCTTGGGGGAGAGCGGCTTCTCGGTGTTCCAGGCGGGGCACTGCGACTGGCAGCGACCGCACTCGGTGCAGGTGGTGAAGTCGAGGATGCCCTTCCAGGAGAAGTCCTCGACCTTGCCGACGCCGAGGACCGAGTCCTCGTCGAGGTCGTCGATGTCGTCGAGGGTCACCGCCTTGCCGTCGGAGGTGAGCGGCTTCATCGCGCCGAGCGCGGTGGTGCCGTCGGGCTCGCGCTTGAAGAAGATGTTGAACCACGCGGTGAAGCGGTGCCACGCGATGCCCATGGTGATGTTGCGGGCGATCACCATCAGCCAGATCATCGCGAGCGCGATCTTGAACGCCGCGATGGCATAGATCGTGTTCTCAAGGGTCGAGGCGTCGTCGGAGTAGAACGCGTCGCCGATCCAGGACGCGATCGGGTAGTGGCTGCGCCCCGCGTCCTCGTCGAGCCTCCACTCGGCGGCGCGGACGAAGAGGATGGCCGAGCCCTCGAGCAGCGCCAGCGCCTCGACGAAGTAGGCCTGCCAAAAGGTGGATCCGAAGAACCGGCTGCGCCGGCCCTCGCTGCGCGGGTGGTGCAGCTGCCGGTAGACGATCAGGTAGACGATGCCGATCGTGCTGAGCAGGCCGATCAGCTCGCTGAACCACTCGTAGGGGTACCAGTGCCCGACCAGCGGCCAGGCGAACGACGGCTCGAAGAGCTGGAAGTACGCCGCCAGCACCGCGGTGCTGAGGAAGAGGAAGGCCGCGTAGACGAACCAGTGCATGATGCCGACCCAGTGCCACTGCAGCATCCGGGTGTGGAGGAACGTCTCCTTGAGCATCGTCGCCGTCCGGCCGACCGGGTTGTCGCTGCGGCCGGGTGCGGGCTGGCCGCTCCGGATGACGCCCAGCATGCGCCGTACGGCAGGCACCAGCATGGCCACCGCGGCGACGGTCAGTGCGAACGAGAGGACGATCGCGAAGGTCTGCATGAAGGGCTGCTCCTCGGTCGGGGCGTACAGAGCCGCAGCCTAGATCCGCCGATCGTGCCGACGGCAGGGACCTGCGGCGTGAGAAGGATCCTACCCGCAGGTAACTTGACGTGGTGACGGGTGGGCGATCAGTTCACGATCGCGACGTTCTCGACCTCGATCTCGCGGGCGTCCTCCCGGTAGGTGGCGAGGGCGGACCGCACCCGGTCGAGGGCCTCGGTCAGTCGCTGGACGCCGTCGCGGAGCCGCTGCTGGTGCTCGAGGTGGGCCGCGTGCGACTCGCTCGACTCGTCCCACCCCGGGGTGAGCGTGTCGACCTGGGCGAGGAGCTCGTCGATCCGGGTGGTGATCGCCGTGGTGGCGTCGCTCATGGCGGTCTCCAGCGTCGACAGGGAGCCCTGGTGGACGATCAGCCCGCGGGCGCTCATCGGGCGCCCCCGCCGAGGCGGTCGGCCAGCTGTCCGGCCCGCTCGGCCTGGGCGACGTCGTTGGTCGCGTGCTCCTGAGCGAGGTACATCAGGTTCTGCGAGTAGCCCTCGAGGACCGGCCCGAGGGTGATCGCCACCTCGAACCAGGCGTTGATCGCCTCGCCGAACCCGGCGGCCGCCTGGCCGCTGAAGCCCTTGCCGGCCTCGGTCTCGATGGTGGCGCCGAGGTCCTGCAGCGTCTTCTGCACCGGCTCCACGGCGTCGGCCACGGCCTGGGCCGCCGCCTGCATCTCGGCATAGACAAGTCCGACGGCCACGTGCCGCCCCCTCTCCTCGTGTCACGGGTGGTCGCCATCCTCCTACCCGCGCGTCCCCGTCTTCACACCCGCACACCGTGCTCGAGAATGCGGTTTGAGGAAGACCGACACGGGGAATCGAGGAGCCATGCCGTCCTACGACTACGAGGTCGACCTCGAGAGCATGGGCAAGGCCGCCCAGGGCCTCAACGACACCCTGCAGCTCTTCAAGGACAAGGACGTCGAGGACCTCGTGCCCACCAAGGGCGACGTCGGCAACGACGTGGTCTGGGACGCCCTCGACGAGTTCAAGGGCCGCTGGGAGGAGGGCGTCAACAACCTCTGCCAGGACGTCGAGGAGATGGCCGGGCGGCTGGGCAAGATCGCCATGAACTACTACGAGACCGACAAGGCCGGCCACGACGCCCTCTCGGCGCTCAAGGGCACCATCGCCGCGGTCAAGGTGCTCTGACGTGCCGGACTTCGAGATCGAGGGCAACCCGGGCAACATCCGTTCGAAGGCGCTCACGATGGAGCAGAAGGGGCAGCTCTTCTACGACACCGGCGACGCGCTGTCCAAGATCGACGTCTCCGGGTGGACCGGGCGTGCGGCCGACGAGTTCCGGGAGGCGCACGACCTCGAGCCCGAGCGCTGGTACAAGTCCGGCAACGGGTTCAGGAAGGCCGCGGCCGGCCTGACGACGTACGCCGGCGAGCTGGAGAACGCACAGTCGCGGGCCGAGTGGGCGCGCACCGAGTACGAGCGCGGCCAGCAGGAGTCACAGGACGCGCGCACACGGTACGACTCCTACATGGGCCGCATGCGCACCTACTGGGCCGACGGCGGCACCGAGCAGGCCGAGCCGTTCGTCGACTCGGGCAGCCCGATCCAGCAGGCAGCGCTGGAAGAGCTCGCGTCCGCCCGCGCCGACCTCGACGAGGCGGCGGCCACCTGCGCCGGCCAGGTCAGGGCCGGGTGCGCCGATGCGCCGGAGGAGCCCACCTGGCTCGAGTCCGGCCTCACGTTCGTCGGCGGCATCCTCGAGGGCGCGGGTGAGGCCGTGTGGGACCTGCTGACGATGATGCCGTTCAGCCCGGTCAACCTCGTGATGGACGCCTACAAGCTCGCCACGGGCGACCTCACGCCCGAGGAGCTGGCGAAGAAGTACGAGCTCTCCGTGGAGAACGCGTGGGAGATCGCCAAGGGCATCTACACCGGGCTGTCCACCGACCCCATCGGCTTCGGCAAGGAGCTCGGCAAGAGCCTCCTCGACTGGGACACGTGGGCCGACGACCCGGCCCGCGCGATCGGCCACCTCGTGCCCGACGCCGTGGTGGCCGTCGCCACCGCCGGCACGGGCGCGCTCGCCACCCGCGGCGCCAAGGGCACGATGGACATCATCGACGGCCTGTCCGACCTGCGGCACCTCGACGACCTGGGCGACCTCCGGCACCTCGACGACCTGGGCGACCTGCGTCGGCTCGACGCCATGCCCGACGACCTGCGCACCCTCGTCGACAAGCCGGTCGGCGACCTCACCCCGAGCGAGATCGAGCGCCTGACGGAGGCGCGCAACGCGATCAGGATCGAGCCCGGCACCCCGCTGCAGCGCGTGATCTCCGACAACGTCTACGACGACTACCTCCGCGGCTCGTCGACCACCAACCCGCGGTTCAGCCCCGACCAGTCCTTCGGCTTCACCGCCCGAGCCGAGGACGTCGCCCACCTGCGCACGCCGCGCGAGATGTTCGACGACCTCGGCCTGGGCTACAAGGACACCGAGTTCAGCCCCGACCAGGACGAGATCAAGGTGCTCCGCTACAGCGCGGAGGGTCCCGACGACTTCAACATCCCGCGCCACTCCGACCTCGGCGGCGACGGCACCTGGGACAAGGGGGCGCTCGACCCGACCGACCCGTTCACGGGCAACGGCTACACCTCCGGGGGCATCCCCGAGTTCCGCAACGTCTCACCGTCGGACATCAACATCGGTGACCAGATCTGGAGCTACGACAAGTTCGGCAACCAGCAGCTCGTGGCCGAGTACGGCCCGGACGGCTGGCTGGCAGTGCCACGATGACGGGCGTGACCAAGGAGCCGGGACGCTACGCCGTGATCGACGGCGTCGAGGTGCGGGTGGCGGCGGCCGCCCAGGACTACGTGCTGGTCGACGGCCCCGACGGTCGGGTGCGCCACGAGATCGACGACCTCGACGACCTGCTCTCGGTGAAGGTGCATGCGCGGTGGAAGGGCGCCGACATCGCCATCGGGGGCGTGACGGGCGGCGGCGCCCGCTTCTACACGTGGGACCAGGACCTCGCCGAGCGCGAGGGCCTCGTCGGCGACGTCCGCGACGGCTGGGGCGGGATCGCCCCGCTGTCGGAGCTGACCGACGTGACTGAGAGTGTGTCGTCCATCCACCCGAGGAGGCGCGAGACGTGAGTGTCCTGGAGAAGCTGCTCGTCCCGGAGGTGTCGCGCCGCATCGTCCAGCAGGGCCACGACGAGCTGACCGGTGCGGTCTACCGCCCCGACGACCTGATCGGCCTCACCCCGGTCGAACGGGTCCGGGCGCTGGGCCTCAACGGGCAGGACGGTCCGTTCGGCGAGGCGCCCGACCACGTCGACGTGGTCCGGTTCGGCACCAACCCCCTCATGGACCTCCGGATCCCGACCAACGCCCCGGGCCACGCGGACGTGCCGTGGCCGACGTACCCGACCGGCTTCCTCCGCAACGCCGCCCCCGTCTGGATCCTGACGATGACCCGCATGCCTGTCGGTGCGCGCTTCATCCGGGTCGACCTCGACGGCACGGAGCGGGAGCTGTCGCGCTACCACGGGGCCGCGCGCGGGTGGGAGCGCGCCCACGGCTACGTCCCCCCGCTCCACCTCGTCGGGCCGCGCGCGAAGCACGGCACCCTCGACCTGCCGTGCTCCTACACCGCCGACCAGCAGTCGGTGGAGATGGTCTGGGTCGGGGACGAGCAGGTTCCGCAGGGCTTCGAGCAGACGCGGCCGAGGGTGCACGCGCGCGTCGTCCCGGTCACCGAGTGCGAGGTCTTCGACATCGCCCTCGTGGCGCGCTGGCGCGAGCAGCGCGTACGGATCCTGCAGCAGGCCGGCGACGAGGTCCTCGTCGTGCTCACCCCCGACTCCGCGGCCCGGGCCGAGGAGCTGGGCGCGGTCGAGATCGAGCCCGGCGTCTACCAGGCCACGGCTCCGGTGGCCGAGCTCACCGACCGCGAGGGCGTCCGCTCCGACCCGGTGCCGACCCGGGGCCGGGCGACCCCCGGGTGAGGACGTCCCCCGCCCGCGGCGCCGGCGGTCGGCCGCTCAGCCGGGGCGCACGCCCGTCACCGTGCCGCCTCGCGAGAGCTCGACCGTCATGACGACGCGCGTCCTCCCGGGCTCCCTCGCGCAGTAGGTCAGCTCCCGGCCCAGCCGCTGCCACGGCTGCCCGACCCGTCGCATGAGCGCACGGACGCCGATCCCGGCATCGGCGGCGCGGGTGAACCGCCGCTGCGACATCCGCAGGCCGGGGTTGCGGCACGAGTCGGGGGCCAGGCCCCACGCGCGCTCCCAGGTCTGGAGGTAGGCCTCCGCGCCGCGGGCCAGGTCCGCCGCGAGTGCCGGCCCGTCGGCCCCCGCCACGTGCTCGGCGTCCTCCACCCAGTCGGCGTACAGGCCGTAGTGCGCGACGCCGTCGGTGTTCACGTCGTACACCCGCTCGCCGCTGCGCTGCCGGTCGACCCGCACGCCACCGAGCCCGGTGAAGGGGTACGTCACCGGATCGGCCGGGTCGGCGCCGCGCGGGTCGCCCTGCGCGCCGAAGCCGTTCATGTCGGAGCCGAAGCCGAAGCCGAAGTAGTAGCGGGGGTCGGTCCAGCCGAGGTGCCGGCGCCACTTCTCGACGAAGCCGGTCGAGTCGCCGGCGTAGGGCGCGACGAAGCCGCCGAGGCGGTAGATCCGCGGGTAGGCGTCCGGCGTGGACCACGAGTGGGAGGACACGACGCCGACCGGACGTCCGGCTGCCTGCTGCCGCTCGAGGTAGTCCAGCGCAGCGTTGCGGCCGGCGACGCTCATGTGGTCGGGGTCGAAGAGGATCCGCTGGTCGATCATCGCCGACAGCAGCCGCTCGCCGAGCGGGCTGAGCCCGAGCTGGTTGCAGTGCGGCCCGGCCGGGTAGACCGGGGCCGGCTGCACGCCGAGGTCGCCGAACAGCTTCCAGATGGCGCCGAAGATCGCGTCCTGGTCGGGGGTGGGCTGCTGGCCGCCGCCGGCGCCGTCGAGGTCGCCGAGGTTGGGCGACTGGAGCCGGTCCTCGGTGCCTGCGGGGTAGGTGGTCGGGCACCGCTGCATCCGCAGGAACGACCCGGTGCTGAGGAAGTTCGCGCTGTTGGTCAGGGTGCCGGTGGTCCCGGCGTCGCCGGCCACGCCGGTGAAGGCGTTGTCGAACTTGTTGGTCAGCTCCATCTGGCTGACGCCGAGCCGCTTCATCTCGGCGAGCTCGGCGAGCATCTGCTCCTCGGTGCAGGTGGGCCGGCCGAGCTGGACGTTGCACCCCAGCGGCACGGACGTCTCCATGCCCATCACCACGGCGAGCTTGCCCTGGTTGATCACCCGCCGTGCCTGGAAGGGGTTGGTGACGATGCGGTACCAGCCGCGGCCGGGGCCGCCGTACTGCGCGTCGATGTAGTCCTGCATCGCCCGCATCCCCTTGGCCTGGAGGCGCACCGAGTCGCGGTCGTCGCACGAGTTCTTCTTGAGCGGGTAGATCGAGCAGAGGACGTGGTTCTCGGTCAGCAGGCTGGTGTGGATCCGCAGGCCGGCGCGCCAGCTGCGCTCGAGCCAGCGGTAGTAGACCTGCTGGTGGGTGAGCGAGTGCGGGTTGGGCCAGTAGGAGAACGTCGGCCAGCCGACGGGGTCGTGGCCGGTGCCGGGCGTCCTGTCGGCGAGCACGTCCTCCAGCGCCGCACCGCGGCCGCCGGCGACCTGGTGGTCGGGGCAGTCGACGAGCGCGGCCGGGGCGCCGTACCGGTGGAACGGCGGGCTGCAGATGACGCGGCCGCCGAGGAACTCGTGGGTCTGGCCGTGGACGTGCGGGTCGACCCAGCCGCGGACCTCCTGGAAGGACGTGACACCGCCGAACGGGCGGCCCGACACGTTGGTCGCGACCTCGGGGAACGCCGCGCACCCCGTCGTACGGCGCAGCGCGAAGGCCTCGGGCGTGCCGGTGCCCAGGCCACCGCCCGTCCGCCGCAGCCCGCGGCCGTCGGCGAGGGTGAAGGTGAACCGGCCGGTGCCGGTCTTCGTGGCGGTCCAGTCCGCGAGCGGCGAGGGCTCGGCGGCGTCGGTCGCGCCGTCGGTCCCCGCCGCGGCGACGAAGGCGCGCTCCGGCGTGTAGAGGAGGTAGGTGCCCAGCCCCGTCGCCCGGAAGGTGAGCGGCCGGCCCGCCACCCGGTAGCAGCCGCCGGCCATGGCGTACACGCTCTCGGGGACCGCGCGGCGCTTGCTCCGCAGGGGTACGCCGACCAGGCGGGGCTCGCGCTGCGTGCGCTGGGCGGCGACCCGCGCGAGGCTGGCCGCGCGCTGCTCCGGCGTGGTGCGGTCCGGTGCCGCGGCCGCCTCGCCGCTGCGGCTCACGGCGTTCTTGGTCGTCGGGTCGTCGTGGACGTGGCCGTGACCGTCGTCGACGGCCGCCACGTCGGTCGCCGTCCGGGACGAGGTGCCGGCGGAGGTGCCGGTGGAGGTGGCGCCGGGGTGGGTGTGCGGGCGTCGTTCGGCGCGCGCCTCGGCACGCTCGCGGGCCTGCGCGTCGTAGGTCGACGGCAGGTCGGCCGGCCCGGGCCCCGACGGCGCGGCGGCGACGAACCCGCCCACCACCAGCCCTGCCGCGGTGAGGAGGGAGAGGGCGGTGCGCTGCACGTGACGGGGTGTCGGCTCCACGAGTGCTCCTTGTCGTCGTCCTCGCTCAACGAGTGCGGTGCGGGCCGGGTCACGCGCGACCCGGCCGGCCCTCCTCGAAGGCTCCCCGCACGTTGGCCCAAGACCGCCTCACGTGCACCCGCACGGGCGTAGCCTCCGAGCGCCGGGCGACGGGGTCCGGCCGGGTGGGCCGACGGAGGGGTCGAGCGATGTGGGGCATGCGCAGGTTGCTGGTGGTGGTGCTGGTCGCGGCGGCGGTGCTCGCGGGCGCGCCTGCCGGTGCGGGTCCGGTGACGCGCGGGGCGGAGCGCCCCGCGGCGGTCGGCCGGCTGTCGATCCCGGCGATCGGGGTCGACGCCGGGATCATCCCGGTCGGCGTGACGCGGGCCGGCCACCTCGCGATCGGACGCAGCGTCCGCGACGTCTACCGCTGGCGGTCGGGCGTGCTGCCCGGCCAGGAGGGGAGCGCCGTCCTCGCCGGGCACACCTGGTCGAAGGGGCACGGGGTGTTCGACGACCTCGGCAGGCTGCGCCCCGGCAACGTCGTCGTCGTGGGCCGCAACCGCTTCGAGGTCACCCGCGTCCGCCGGGTGACCGGGATGTCGCGGTCGGCCGTCGCCGGGCTGTTCAGCGACCGGGGCGCCCCGCGCCTGGTCCTCATCACGTGCGGTGACCGCAACGACCTGACGGGTGTCTACCGCACCCGGATCATCGTCAACGCCCGGTTGCTGCCCTCCCGCTGACCCGCCGGGTCAGCCGGGCGGCCGTCTGCCTCACGGCCGTGGCGATCGCGTCGACGTCGTCGCCGGCGTCGCTGGGGAAGGTCACCGCGACCCCGGCCACCGGGTGGGCGTTGTGGTCGAGCACGGCCGCTGCCACGCTCTGCAGCCCCGGCGTCACCTCGCCGTCCTCGGTCGCGTGGCCGCGCTGCCGTGTCGCGGACAGCACCGCGCGCAGGGCGCTCAGCGACGACGGACCGTTGCCGTGACGGTCGACGAACGCGTCGCGGTCGGGGTAGAGCGCCCGCACCTGGCTGGCCGGCAGGGCGGCGAGGACCGCCCGGCCGGACGCGGTCAGGTGGGCGGGCAGGCGGACGCCGACGTCGGTGACCAGCGGCGGGCGCCCCGGTGCCCGCTCCTCGATCACGTAGAGCACGTCGCGCCCGTGGAGCACGGCGAGGTGGGCGCCGTGGCCGGTCCGGTCGACGAGCTCGGCGAGCGGCCGGCGGGCGAGGCGGGCCAGCGGCTCCTGCCGGGTGAAGCCGCTGCCGACCTCGAACGCGGCCACCCCGAGCCCGTAGCGGTGCTCGTCGGGCAGGTGCACGACGAAGCCCTCGTCGATCATCGTGTTGAGCAGGTGGTACGCCGTGCTGCGCGGCAGGTCGCACGCCCGGACGATCCGGTCGAGCGGGACCGGGTCGGCCTGCGTGGCCAGGAACCGCAGCACACGCAGGGTGCGCGTCGCTGCAGGGACCTGGCTCACGAGCCGATCGTGGCACGTCCGGGGATCAGTCCAGCCTCTTCATCACCATCCGCGCCGTCTGGTGTCCGATCGAGTAGCCGTCACTCATCGCGTCGCGGAAGTGCAGGCCGCCCCAGATGCGCGAGTTGAGCGCATCGAACTCGAGGGCGGTCAGCGTGGGATAGGTGCGCACCGCGCCGGTCAGCGACAACGACCGCAGCTCGAGCTGGGTGTCCTCGCCGAGGATGGTCCTGATCACCTCGACCGCAGATCCGGTCAGGCACCCGTGCCCGGTGACGTAGTCGGAGTAGGGGGGCGTCGGCAGGTACGACGTCCAGCCGGACTCGGGCTGCGTGTCCGGGTTGCCGTCATCGCCAGCCCCGGCGACGGCCTGGAACGGTCGCCAGAACCCGACGTCCCGCTTGAGCTGCCAGCAGCGGATCACCGAGTCGGCCATGGCTCCGTGCAGGGCCGCGAACAACCGTGCGGTCTGCTCCAGGCTCCTGGGGTTGCTCTCGAGGTTCCGGATGAGCGCGTCGCCCTGCATGATCGCGGGGTTGGTGTTGAAGAAGACAGCGGTGTCCGCCTGCGCCTGGCTGCGGGTCGCCGACGTCGTGGACCCGAGCAGCTTCACCTCGTTGTAGTCCGTCGTGTAGTCCGCGCTGGTGAGCCGGTCGGGACCGTCGACCCGGACCGGGTGCGTGATGACCAGCGGTCGCACGGACCCCAGCCACGCGCCGAGCATGTCCGTCGCCGGGGGGACCGGCTGCCACACGCCGACGTCCGGCGGCAGGGTGTAGTGGATCGTGGTGTCGCCGTAGCCATCACCGGACCGGCTCGCGATCATCCGTGCTGCGGCCCGCTCACCGGCGCGCGCGCCCCGGTCCTCGGCAGCCCCGTCGGGCACGCCGGCGAGGGTGGTGGCGAGCTGGGCGTCAAGGGCGGCGACAGCACCGGGGTTGTAGTGGAGCAGCACGTCGTGCGCTGCTGTCGCGACAGCAGCGGTCTCGGAGCTGGCTCCCCACCTGAGGGAGGTCGTGACAGCGTCGTCGATGGCCAACGAGGTGAAGCCGAGGACCGGGATGCCCGTCGGGATCGGCGTTGCCGGATAGACAGTGGCGATCGCGGTGCGTTGCCAGTCGAGCACCACCTGGGCACCCTCGGTGGAGGCGGGCGGGTCGTGGTGGGGATGCCGGTGCTTGACACCTGGACCCGTCGGAGGCGGCGGGTGAGCTGGCAAGGGTCGAGGTCGCGAGCAGGGCCGCGGCGACCAGGGCGGCGCGCGAACGGAGTTCTTCATGGCGGACCTTTCGGCTGGGGGTGTGTCCCCAGCGTCGGAGAGTCCACGCGGCCACCGGTATTCGCATCCCGGCGAATGTTCGTCCTCAGTTGAGCCGGGACAGCCGCTCGCGCAGGTCGATGTCGGGGAGGTCGCGACCCTGGAGGCGGGCCACGGCGGCGACCCGGTTCGTCACACCGAGCTTGCGGTAGGTGTTCTCGAGGTGCTTGCGCACCGTCGAGGGCGCGACGAAGAGCGCCTCGGCGATCTCCGCGTTGGACCGCCCAGCCGCCACGTGGCTCAGGACGCGGCGCTCCTGCGTCGTGAGCGACGTGGGCAGCTGGGGGGTGAGCCGCTCCCGGGACAGGCGGGCGAGCAGCGGTGCCAGCATCTGGAGCACGGCGACGTCGCGGTCGTCGAACGGGCTGCTCCACCGCTCGAGGGCGATCTGCACCACGCCGTCCGCGCCGTTGCGGAAGCCGATGCACAGGCCGTCCTGCATCCCCGGGGAGTCGCCGAGGCGCGAGCGGGTGGCGAGCGGGTGGGCGCTCCAGTGGGTGATCCCGAGGTAGTGCGGCCCACGGGCCGGCCGCGGACGGCCGCGGGCGACGCCGGGCATCCCGACCAGGCGGATCCCGTCCGTGACCGTGCAGGTGCTGTCCTGGTAGACCGCGCCGACCTCGTCCGCGGGGATCAGCACGGACAGCAGCTCCAGCACGTGCCGTGTCGGGAGCGGGGACCCCGGGCACGGCTCGGTGGCCAGCAGGTCCCGGAGGGCCCACTGCTCGCGGTCCGTGAGGTCGAGGCGTGGCATGACTGGTCCCGACTCCCGACTCTAGGGGCCGGGACGGGGTCAGTCAGGGTGGTCCAGACGACCCGCCCGGGTCACGTCCGGTCGGTGTCGCTGCCCGAGCCCTTGGTGAACCAACCACCGCCGCTGTCGGTCTGCTCGATCGGCTTGCCGGGCATCTCGTTCGCGCCCGGGGTGCGGCGCGGGAGCAGCGGGGCCCGGCCGTCCGGGGTGCTCTCCGGGGTGCTCGCCCGGGTGGCCGTGTCGTCCGCCGGCTGCTCGGGCGTCGGCTCGACGGCGGCCGGCTGCTCGGGCGTCGGCTCGGCGGCGGCCGGCTGCTCGCTGGGGACGGGCTCGGTCGCGGGCTGCTCGCTGGCGACGGCCTCGGTGGCCGGCTGCTGGGTGGTCGGCTGCTCGGCGTTCACCTCCGACGGCGGGGTCGGGGTCTGGTCGACGGTGCCCGGGACCTGGGGTGCGTAGTCGTCGGCCTTGTGGTCGACGCGCGGGTCGATCCGGTCGGCCGCGCGGACCTGACCCTCGTGGGTGGCCTCGACCTGCTGGGCCGCGAGCCGGGCCTCGTGTGCCTCCGCCTCGGCCTTCGCGGCTGCGGCGCGGGCCTGCTCGGCCTCGGCCTCGGCGGCCGCTGCGCGCTCCTGGGCCGGGGCGATCGTGGACTGGGCCCGCGTCGCGGCCTCGGCGCGGAGCTGGTCGGCGCGGGCGACGTTGGCCTCGTGGTTCTTCTTCCGGACGAGGAACGCCGCGAGAGCGATCACGACGACGATGATGACGAGGACGATGATGAGCGTGGTCACGGGCTTCCTCTTTCACGGGACAGGGACGGCCAGTCTTCCAGCACCGGCCGTCCCTGTCCCGCGTTGCGCCGCGAGGCGCGCTGATCAGGTGCGGCGCGTGTCGTCGGTCCCGTCCGTGCGTCGCGGGTCGTCGGCGTCGAGCACCGTGTCGGGGTCGTGCGTCGCGGTGGCGCGCCCGTCGGTCGTCGTACCGGGGGCATAGTCGTCGGACGCAGTGTCCACCCGCGGGTCGACCTGGTCGGCTGTGCGCAGCCGGTCCTCGTGCACCGCCTGCTGCTGGGTGGCGGCCACCTGGGCCTCCTGGGCACGGGCCTGGGCGCGCTCGGCCTCGAGACGCGCACGCTCCGCCTCCGCCTCGGCCTCCTTGGCGCGCACCTGCGTCTCCGGGATGTCCCGCGCGTGCTCGTGGGCCTCGGTCCGCAGCTGCTCCGCGTGCTCGAGCTGCTTCTTCTTCCGCTGCTGGGCGACCAGCCAGGCGACGACTGCCGCCACGACCAGCACCACGACCAGGACGATGATCCATGCCGTCGCGTCCATCGTGGACCTCCTTGGTTCTCGGCTTGCTCGGACGATCCGATCGGACCGCGTTCGCTCCACCGTGCCACGCGGCGGTCGTTTCGGTGTCCTCCGTACGGGTGAGCCCGACTGTCTCGGATGTGAGACTGCTGCGCCGGCTCGGCTCTGGCGGACGGGCACCGGCGGCGAGTTCCATGGAGCCATGCAGAGCATCACCGTCGGGGTCGGCCCCGTCTCCTTCGAGGACGTCGTCCGCGTCGCCCGCGACGGCGCACCCGTCTCCCTGGCCGACGACGCGCTGGCGGCCATCGACCGCGCCCGCGCCGTCGTCGACGCGCTCGCGGCCGGGGAGACGCCGACGTACGGCGTCAGCACCGGCTTCGGGGCGCTCGCCACCCGGCACATCCCCACCGAGATGCGTGCCCAGCTGCAGCGTTCCCTCGTGCGCTCCCACGCGGCCGGGTCCGGACCCGAGGTCGAGCGCGAGGTCGTGCGGGCGCTCATGCTGCTGAGGCTCTCCACCCTCGCGACCGGCCGCACCGGCGTACGACGCGAGACCGCGCAGCTCATGGCCGACCTGCTGACCCACGGCATCACGCCGGTGGTGCGGGAGTACGGCTCCCTCGGCTGCTCGGGCGACCTCGCGCCGCTGTCGCACTGTGCACTGGCGCTGATGGGCGAGGGCGAGGTCCGCGACGCGGACGGCACGCTCATGCCAGCAGCGGACGCGCTGGCCGCCGCCGGCCTGGAGCCCGTCGAGCTGGCCGCCAAGGAGGGCCTCGCCCTCATCAACGGCACCGACGGGATGTTGGGCATGCTCGTCCTGGCGATCACCGACCTGCGGATGCTGCTCCGCACCGCCGACGTCGCCGCGGCGATGAGCGTCGAGGCGCAGCTCGGCACCGACCGGGTCTTCGCCGCCGAGCTCCAGGACATCCGCCCCCACCCCGGCCAGGCCCTGTCGGCGGCCAACCTCACCGCCCTCATGGCCGGCTCGGCGATCGTGGCCTCGCACCGCACCGGCGACTGCAACCGCGTGCAGGACGCCTACTCGCTGCGCTGCTCGCCGCAGGTCCACGGCGCGGCGCGCGACACCGTCGAGCACGCCGCGACCGTCGCCGGCCGCGAGCTCGCCAGTGCGATCGACAACCCCGTCGTGGTCGGCGACCGCGTCGAGTCCAACGGCAACTTCCACGGCGCCCCGGTCGGCTACGTGCTCGACTTCCTCGCGATCGTCGCCGCCGACGTCGCCTCGATCAGCGAGCGACGTACGGACCGGTTCCTCGACCGGGCGCGCAGCCACGGGCTGCCGCCGTTCCTGGCCAGCGACCCCGGGGTCGACAGCGGCCACATGATCGCTCAATACACCCAGGCCTCGATCGTCTCCGAGCTCAAGCGCCTCGCGGTCCCGGCGTCGGTGGACTCGATCCCCTCCAGCGCGATGCAGGAGGACCACGTGTCGATGGGCTGGAACGCCGCCCGCAAGCTCCGCCGGTCCGTCGACGGCCTGTCGCGGGTGATCGCGGTCGAGGTGCTGACCGCGGCCCGCGCCCTCGACCTGCGCGACCCCCTCACCCCGTCGCCGGCGACCGGTGCGGTCGTCGACCTGCTGCGCAGCAACGGCATCGCGGGCCCGGGCCCCGACCGCCACCTCTCGCCCGAGATCGAGGCCGCTGTCGACCTCGTCCAGTCCGGCGCGGTGCTCGCCGCCGCCGCATCCGTGATCGGAGACCTCACGTGAACGCCAGCAACCCCCGCCTGCCCATCCACGCCGCCACCGGCACCGGGCTGACCGCGAAGTCGTGGCAGACCGAGGCGCCGCTGCGGATGCTGATGAACAACCTCGACCCGGACAACGCCGAGCGCCCCGAGGACCTCGTGGTCTACGGCGGCACCGGCAAGGCCGCGCGCAGCTGGGAGGCGTACGACGCCCTCGTGCGCACCCTGCGCGACCTCGAGGACGACGAGACGCTGCTCGTGCAGTCGGGCAAGCCCGTCGGGGTGATGCGCACCCACGCGTGGGCCCCGCGCGTGCTGATCGCCAACTCCAACCTGGTGGGCGACTGGGCCAACTGGGAGGAGTTCCGCCGCCTCGAGGACCTGGGCCTGACGATGTACGGCCAGATGACGGCCGGCTCGTGGATCTACATCGGCACCCAGGGGATCCTCCAGGGCACGTTCGAGACGTTCGCCGCGATCGCGGACAAGAGGTTCGGCGGCACCCTCGCCGGGACCATCACGGTGACCGCCGGCCTCGGCGGCATGGGCGGCGCCCAGCCGCTGGCCGTGACGATGAACGACGGCGTGGCGATCTGCGTGGAGTGCGACCAGCACCGCATCGACCGGCGCCTCGAGACGCGCTACCTCGACGTCCAGGCGCGCGACCTCGACCACGCCCTCGAGCTGGCGCTCGAGGCTCGCGCCGAGCGACGCGGCCTGTCCATAGGCCTGCTCGGCAACGCCGCCGAGGTGCTGCCGGAGATCCTGGAGCGCCACCTCGCGCGGCGGGACTCGGGTGACGGCCCGCTCGTCGACATCGTCACCGACCAGACCTCCGCGCACGACCCGCTCTTCTACCTGCCGGCAGGGACGTCCTTCGACGACTGGGAGCGCGAGCGCACCGAGGACCCGCGCGGGTTCACCAAGCGCAGCCAGGAGTCGATGGCGCGCCACGTGCGGGCGATGGTCGAGCTGCAGGACGCGGGGGCCGAGGTCTTCGACTACGGCAACTCCATCCGCGACGAGGCCCGCAAGGGCGGCTACGACCGGGCCTTCGAGTTCCCGGGCTTCGTGCCGGCGTACATCCGGCCGCTCTTCTGCGAGGGCAAGGGCCCGTTCCGCTGGGCCGCGCTGTCCGGCGACCCCGCCGACATCGCCGCGACAGACCGCGCCATCAAGGAGCTCTTCCCGGCCCACGAGAAGCCCGAGTACGCCCGCCTGCACACCTGGCTCGACCTGGCCGCCGAGCGCGTGCAGTTCCAGGGCCTGCCGGCGCGCATCTGCTGGCTGGGCTACGGCGACCGCGCCAAGGCGGGCGCGAGGTTCAACGAGATGGTCGCCAGCGGCGAGCTCTCGGCGCCGATCGTCATCGGCCGCGACCACCTCGACTGCGGCTCCGTCGCCTCCCCCTACCGCGAGACCGAGGCGATGCTCGACGGCTCCGACGCCATCGCCGACTGGGCGATCCTCAACGCGCTGGTGAACACCGCCTCGGGCGCCACCTGGGTCTCCTTCCACCACGGTGGCGGTGTCGGCATCGGGCGATCGCTGCACGCGGGCCAGGTCACGGTCGCCGACGGCACCGACCTCGCCGCCGAGAAGATCCAGCGCGTGCTCACCAACGACCCCGGCATGGGCGTCATCCGCCACGTCGACGCGGGCTACGACCGCGCGATCGAGGTCGCCGAGGAGCGCGGGGTCCGGGTGCCGATGACCGAGACCCGCTGAGCGGCCGGAGCGGTCAGCGGACGAGGTCGAGCAGCGCGCTCGTGAGCCGCGCGACGGTGCCCGTGAAGTCGCCAGCGCCGTCCTCGGCGGCCGTCGCGATGTGGGCGAAGGTGACGGTCTGGAAGACGAGGTCGGCCAGCGGGGCCAGTTCGAGCGCGCGGTCGACGTCGGCCGCCGGGAACGCGTCGCGCCACGGCCGCGCGTGCGCCTGCATCACCCGGTCCGCCTCACCCTCGCCGGTGCCGTACCAGTCGAGCACGCGGGCGAGGTGGCTGCCGTCGAGGAGGGGGTGGGTCACGCAGCCGTCGGTCCAGTCGAAGATCCGCACCTCGCGCCCGTCGTAGGCGACGTTGCCGGGGTGCAGGTCGCCGTGGGAGAGGGTGTCGGGGATCCCGCACGCCCAGAACTCGCGCACCAGCGCCTCGGCGCGAACGGTGCCGGTGGCCAGATCCTGCCGCTCTGCGTCGGTGAGCAGGGCCATCTCCGGGCTGGTGGCCAGGACGGCGTGCCAGGCGTCGAGCGTGGCCTCGAGGCCCCGCTCGGGGCAGCCCGCGGCGCGCAGCTCGTCGAGCCAGTCGAGGGCCGCGACCTGCGCCCGCCCCCAGAGCGGCGCGGCCGCGTCGACCGCCCCGGTGGCCCGGTCGCGGTCGGAGGCGCCGCGCAACGGCTCCATCAGCAGCCAGCCGGCCTCGTCGTCCGCCGCGACCAGCACCGGCACCAGGTGCCCGATGCGGTGGGCGAGGCGGTGCACGATGGCAGCCTCGGCGATGAAGTGGTCGCAGCACGCCTTGAACCACAGGGTGCCGCCGTCGGTCGGGACCTCGAGCACCGCCGAGATGCTCCACACCCGGTGCGTGCGGAGCGGGCCGGTACGCCGACGACCGGTGGCGGCCAGCTCGCGGTCCACCCACGCCTCCACGCGCTCGTGCCAGCCGGGGCGGAACCACGCGGGGCGTCGCGGCGGTGCGTCGCCGGCGTACTCCCGGAGCGCCGTCTCGACCGGCGAGCGCCACGGCTCGGCGAGGTCGTCGACCCGACGCCACGTGGCGCCCGTGGGTGCCGGGCCGCGCAGCGCGAGGACGTGCAGCCGGTCGGGCCGGACCTCGGCGTCCTGCTGCGGCAGCGTCACGACCGGGGCCAGGTGCACGCCGTCGCCGGCCAGCGTGGTGGCGTACGCCGTGGGCTCGGGCGCGTCGTCGTCCGCGACGTCCTGCACGAAGCTCGGCAGCGAGCCGTCGGGCTCGACGAGGACGGTGTCACCGTGGACGAGGGCCACGTGGTGCGTGCGATGCGAGCCGGCCATGCTGAGCATGATGGCCGCGCGGGTCCCCCGTCGGCACCCGAATTCGACGTGGTCCGGGTGAACCGGCGACACGACGCGGTCGCATGCGTCAGGATCCCTGCATGGCATCGGGGGAGAAGAAGCCGGCGCGTGCGCGCGTCGTGCTCACGGACATCAGCTCGCGGGCGTGGGAGCACCCCGCCGACAAGGGCGCGCTCGTCGCGCTGCGCAGGCTCAAGGGCTTCGACGTGCTGCTCAAGACCATGTCCGGCGTCTTCCGGGAGCGGGCCTGGCGGCTGACGCTGCTCGGGTCCGCGGTGCTGGTCGACGAGCGGCAGTTCGCGCGGCTCCACCGGCTGCTCGCGGAGGTCGGTCGGAGCCTCGACGTCAGCGACCTGCCCGAGATGTACGTCGCGGCCGACCCCGCGCTGAGCGCCGTCACGGTCGGCATGGACCGGCCGATCATCATCCTGTCGTCCGGCCTGGTGCACCACCTCGACGACGACGAGCTGCGCTTCGTGATCGGCCACGAGCTCGGCCACGCCGTCAGCGGGCACGCGGTCTACCGCACGCTGCTCGTGCGGCTCCTCGGCCTCGGCGGGCTGCTCTATGCCGTGCCCGGCGGCGCGATCGGCATCCGGATGGTGACCGTCGGGCTGCTGGAGTGGTCGCGCAAGTCCGAGCTGTCCGCGGACCGGGCCGGCCTGCTGGCCACCCAGGACCCGACCGCGGCGCTGCGCACCCACATGAAGCTCGCCAGCGGCGGCACCCTCGAGGAGCTCGACGTGACGTCGTTCCTCCAGCAGGGGTCGCAGTACGACGAGGGCGGCGACGTCCGCGAGTCCCTCATCAAGCTCTCGCTGCTCCAGCAGCAGAGCCACCCGTTCGCGGTGGTCCGGGCGACGGAGCTGCGACGCTGGATCGACTCCGGCGCCTACACGACGATCCTCGGCGGCGACTACCCGCGCCGGGCCGACGACGACACCGCGTCGGTCAGCGCTGCCGCGCAGGAGGCGGCCGCGAGCTACACCGTGTCGTTCGAGCGGACCCAGGACACCCTGGGTCGACTGATCCACGACCTCGCCGGCTGGATGGGCACCGCCAGCACCTGGATCAACGACCGCTTCCGGCGAGGCACCGAGAGCGCCTGAGGCCGCTCGACCCGCAGGCACAGCGCGGCCCCGGACACCAGTGGTGTCCGGGGCCGTCGCACCAGGTGGTGGCGAAGCGCTACCAGACCCGTCGGGCGGAGCCGCCGATCGGCACGAAGTTGAGCACCAGGCCGACGACGATCAGGATGATGCCGAGGGTGGTCAGGATGCTCTGGGGGAGCAGGAGCCCGAGGATGAGCAGGATCAGTCCGAGGACAATCATGGGTGTGCCTCCTAGGTGATGCGGGGGTGCTGCGGCCGGCCCACGGTGGGCGGGCCGGATCACTCTGGCGGGTCCGCTGTCGTTCGCAAAGTCGGATCCCTCCCTACGGGTGGGAGGCTGTCCATGCCCTGTCCGCCCCTCCGGGGGTGCCGTCAGCCCGCGCCGAGCGCCCGGACCGCCTCGTCGATGGCCAGCGTGCGGCGCGCGGACTCGACGTGGAGGTTCTCCACCATCCTGCCGTTGAAGGTGACCACGCCGGCGCCCCTGCCGTCCTCCCAGGCGGCGATCAGGCCGCGGGCGTCCTCGACCGCCTGCTCGCTGGGCGCGAACGCCCGGTTGGCACCGTCGACCTGGCCGGGGTGGATCAGCGTCTTGCCGTCGAAGCCCATCTGGCGGCCCTGCTCGCACTCGGCGAGGAAGCCGTCGGTGTCCTTGACGTCGTTGTAGACGCCGTCGACGACGGCGATGCCGGCGGCCCGCCCGGCGAGCAGCGCGGTGTGCAGGCTGGGCAGGATCGGCGCGCGCCCCGGCACGTGCTCGGCGTACAGCTCCTTGACGAGGTCGTTGGTGCCGAGGACGAAGGCACCGACCCGCTCCGAGGCCCGCGCGATGGCGAGGGCGTCGAGGACCGCGACCGGCGTCTCGACCATCGCCCAGAGCCGCGTGTGGTCGGGCGCGCCGGCCTTCTCCATCGCCGTCACGAGCCGCGCGACGTCGTCGGCGCTGTCGACCTTGGGGACCACGATCGCGGCGGGCCCGGCCTGGCTCGCGGCGACGATGTCGTCGTCGTGCCACTGGGTGCCGAGCCCGTTCACGCGGATGGTGACCGTGCGCCGGCCGTAGGCGCCGCTGGCCGCCGCGGCAGCCGCGGCCTCGCGTGCGGCCGGCTTGGCGTCGGGTGCGACGGCGTCCTCGAGGTCGAGGATGAGCGCGTCGCAGGGCAGGGACTTCGCCTTCTCCAGGGCCCGCTCGTTGGAGCTCGGCATGTAGAGCACCGAGCGCAGAGGGGTGAACTCGCTCATGCGCGCACCTCCCCGTCCGCCGAGATCGCGTCGTACTGCTCCTTGAGCTCGGGGTCGATCGCCGCGAGCTCGTCGGCGAGGGCGACCATCACCTGGCACTGCTTCACCGAGGCGTCGTCCTCCATCTTCCCGTCGATCATCACCGCTCCGGTGCCGTCGCCCATCGCGGCGATCACGCGCCGGGCGTGGGCGACGTCCTCGACGCTGGGGGAGAAGACCTTGTTGGCGATCGTGATCTGCACCGGGTGCAGGCTCCACGCGCCGACGCAGCCGAGGAGGAACGCGTTGCGGAACTGGTCCTCGCACGCGACGGTGTCCTTGATGTCGCCGAAGGGCCCGTAGTAGGGGTAGATGCCGTGCATCGCGCACGCGTCGACCATCCGGGCGATCGTGTAGTGCCACAGGTCCTGCTGGTACGACGTCCGCTGGGCGTCGTACTGCGGCACGCCGAGGTCGTCGCGCACCGGGTCCTGGCGGACGAGGTAGCCGGGGTGGCCGCCCCCGACGCGGGTGGTCTTCATGCGGCGGTCGGCGGCCAGGTCGGCGGGGCCGAGCGACAGGCCCTGCATGCGCGGGCTGGCGGCGCAGATCTCCTCGATGTTGGCCACGCCGCGCGCCGTCTCGAGGATCGCGTGCACCAGGATCGGCCGGTCGAGGCCGGCCTTCGCCTCTAGCTGCGCGAGCAGGCGGTCGACGTAGTGGATGTCCTCCGCGCCCTGCACCTTCGGCACCATGATCACGTCGAGCTTGTCGCCGATCTCGGGCACGAGGGTGGTGAGGTCGTCGAGCACCCACGGGCTGTCGAGCGAGTTGATCCGCGTCCAGAACTGGGTCGGACCGAAGTCGGTGGCCCTGCCGATGTCGACGAGGCCCTGCCGGGACTTCTCCTTGTTCTCCGCCTTGACCGCGTCCTCGAGGTTGCCGAGCAGCACGTCGACCGTGCCGACCATGTCGGGCACCTTCGCCGCCATCTTCTCGTTGCCCGGGTCGAAGAAGTGGATGGCGCGGCTCGGCCGGGCCGGGATCTCGCGGGGCGGCGCTGGCGCACCGACGGCGAGCGGGGCGAAGAAGTCCTTGGCGGGGCGTGTCATGCGCGCAAACTACCGCCGCGCGCCGGGCCCCGGATATGACGCATGTCTCGCCGCTGGCGGTCACCGGATATCCGGTGACCGCCTTAAAGGTGGAGATCTCGACCTGTAACCAGGGAACTCGGGTGCAAAGTCCTGCCGTACGACGGATCCGCGGCCTCCGCTCGGGACGGAGCCGCCCTCAGCGGTTGCGCCAGCGCGACCACCACGACTGCTTGGGTGGTGCCGGCCGACCGGCGGCCAGGGCCGCGCGCTGGGCCTCGACCCGGGCCGTACGACGCTCCCGCCACGCGGCCACCTCGGCCTCGACGTCCCGCGGTGCGGTGATCACCGGCGGGCCGCCCTGCAGCTGCCGGCGCGTCTCGATGATCCGCTTGTTGAAGTCCTCGACCTCGCGCCGCACCTCGGTCTCGGCCGTGATCGCGTCCAGGCGGCCCTCCAGCTCGGCGTCCTCCTTGCGCAGGGCCAGGGCCGGCGGGAGGAGGGCGATGTTCTCGCGCTCGACGAGCTTCTTGACCCACCAGTCGGGGTCGTGCTCGACGCCGAGGTCCTCGATCGGCTTGCCCTGTCCAGGGAGGTCGTCGAACTCGCCGCGCTCCATCGCGCGGCGTACCTGCAGGTCCACCCAGGTGGACTGCTGCGCGATGCGGGCGGCTGCGGCGGAGCGTCCGGTGCGGTCGTCGCGCTCGCGCTCGCTGCGCACGGGCTCGACTCCGGACTCCTGCGGGGACGGTTCGAGGTCGGACATCACGATCACCTCCGTGCCGTCCACCCTAGGCGCCTCCTGGCAAGCGGACCCCGACCCGGTCCCGGGGTGGGGCAGGGGCTGACCCCGATGGCGCAGGACGCGCCGGCGGCGCATGCTGGAGGCATGGAAAAGATCCGCACCTCCCTCGCTCGTCAGGGCCTCGTCCGCTCCACCGACCGGGCCATCATCGCCGGTGTCTGCGCCGGGGTGGGGCGTCGCCTCGGGCTCACGCCGTGGGTCACGCGGCTGTTGTTCCTCGTGACGCTCTTCCTGCTGCCGGGCAGCCAGATCCTGGTCTACCCGCTGCTGTGGTTCCTGATGCCGTCGGAGGACAGCATCGAGGCCGCCGCGGCCGCTCCGCACCTGCCTCGCTGACCCGCCTCTGACCGGCGCTGGCGCGGCGTCCCCTTGGGGCGCAGACTGGCGGGGTGCTGCGGACGGAGCCGATCGACAAGTGGGTCCGGGGCCGCCTCGCCGGGGAGGTGGTCGTCGAGTCCCGCGAGCCGCTGCTGGTGTGGCAGGGCCGGTTCCCGCCGGTCTACGCCTTTCGCCGCGACGAGGTCGCCGACGGCGTGCTCGCGCCCACCGACCCTCCCGTCCGCGAGGGCTTCTCGTTCTTCGCCCCGCAGGTCGCCGTGGCTCAGTGGTACGACGTCGCGGCGGGCGGCCGGGTGCTGCCCGCGGCCGCCTGGACGCTGGACGACGAGGCCGTCGCCGACCGGGTCGTGCTGACGTGGGAGCCCGGCCTGCTCGAGTGGACCGAGGAGGACGAGCCGGTCACCGGGCACCCCCGCGACCCGCACAAGCGGGTCGAGGCGATCGCGAGCTCGCGGCGGGTGGAGGTGGCCGTCGACGGCGTCACGCTCGCCACCAGCGACCGACCGGTCCTGCTCTTCGAGACCGACCTCCCGACGCGGTTCTACCTCCCGCGCGAGGACGTGCGACTGGACCTGCTCGAGCCGACCGACAACGTCTCGTTCTGCCCCTACAAGGGGCGCACCGACGACTACTGGACCTGGCCGGGCCCGCCCGCCCTGGCCAACGTCGCATGGTCCTACCACTCACCGGCACCGGCCGTCGGCGCCGTCGCCGGCCGGGTCGCGTTCTACAACGAGCTCGTCGACCTGACTGTCGACGGCGTACGCCTGGAGCGGCCCGAGTCGGTGTTCAGCTCACCGGAGCAGCGGCCCGGAAGCGATGCGTGACCGTCGACGGGGTCGCCCCGCTGCGCGGTCGTGACGGAGCGGCGGGGCTCAGTGCGGGACCGTCTCGTTGCGTACGTCGCTGAAGGCGTGTGGCGGCGCCGCGAGGAGCGCCAGTGCGGCCAGGAAGGACGCGCCGGCGCACACGGCCCAGACGGTGAGGTAGCCGCTGAACGGCGCCACGTGCTCCGAGGTCGCGTCGAGCGAGCCCGTCGCGGTGAGGGCGATTGCGAAGATGGCCGAGGCGATCGCGCCGCCCACCGTCTTGGTGCCGTTGGTCATGCCCGTGGCGATGCCCGTGCGCTCGGGTGGGGCGGCTGCCGCGGCGGCCGCGGGGAGGGCGGCGACCAGCGCGCCTGATCCCAGGCCGGCGATGCCCATGTTGATGAGCGCCTGCCACGTCTCGGAGTTGAACGGCAGCCACAGCAGGTAGCCCAGCCCGACGAGGCAGCACGCGACGACGAGCGCGCGTCGTACGCCGCCGAGCAGGCGGGTGGTCAGCGGCAGGGTGAACGCGCCGATCGCCAGCGTCACGACGTAGAGCCCGATCAGGGTGGAGATGAACGCGGGGTCGGCGCCGAGCCCGTAGCCCCGCTCGGCCGGGTCGGCCTGCGCGTAGGTGGACAGCGGGATCTGTCCGCCCAGCACGGGGATGCCGAAGAGGAACGCCGTCACCTGCACCGGCCACTGCGCGGGGCTGCTGAGGAGCCGGACGTCGACGATCGGGTCCGGGTGTCGCAGCTCGAAGCGCCAGAACACCGCGAACGCCGCGACGGACACCACGATCGTCGACCAGCCGAGCAGCGACCCCGCGCCGTCGAGACGCAGCCGGACCAGGCCGCCCATCAGCACGCCGAGCGCGACGGTGACGAGCGCCAGACCGGTCCAGTCGATGCCGCCGGAGTCGTCGCCGGGCACCTGCTCGATGCCGAGGAGGATCACGAAGAAGACGGCCGTCACCACGACAGCGGGCAGGGCGAGCAGGACGTTCATGTCGAGGGTGTCGACGAGCAGGCCGCTGCTGACGGCGCCGACGATGACGGCGAGCTCGAGGGAGCCGACCAGGATCGCGGCCCCGCGCCGGGTGAGCAGCTCCTGGCGGCCGGAGTCGCGCGTGCGGCGGTGGATGATCGCGATCTCCAGCGGCAGCCACACGACGTACGCGCCCTGGATCGCCCACCCGATGAGGAAGGTCGTGAAGGACGGCGCGAACGCCAGCCACCACGAGCCGAGCGCGGTCACGGCCGTCGAGATCAGCAGCACCCGCTTGTGCCCGGACAGGTCGCCGAGCCGCGCCAGCAGCGGGATGCACAGCGCGCTGACGATCAGCTGCGCCGCCTCGAACCAGTTGATGTCGCCCTCGCTGATCGAGAGGTGGTCGGCGATCTGCGGGTAGATCGGGGTGTAGTAGCCCTGCAGGATGCCGCTGGCGAACTCCACCATGACCAGGAAGCCGACGATCGCGGCGAGGCCCTTCACGGCGGTCCTCGCCGTCGGTGTCGTGGTGCTCATGCGGGGAGCCTCTCGATCAGGAGCCGGTACCAGCGGGCGCCGTCGACGAGGTCGGCGACGCCGAGGTGCTCGTCGTAGGAGTGGATGGCCTCGCGCTGGGCCTTGGTCATCCGGAAGGGGGCGAAGCGGTAGACGTGGTCGCTGATCGCCGTGAAGTGGCGCGAGTCGGTGGCGGCCATCATGACGTACGGCGTCGCGACCGCGTCCGGGAAGACCTCGCCGATGCAGCCCTCGACCAGCTCGAACGCCTCGTCCATCGGCGAGACCGGTGACGGCTCGCCCGACTCGACGACGTCGATGCGGATCGAGTCGTCGTCGACGGCCTTGCGGATGTGCTCGACCACGCCGGCCACCGTGTCGCCGACCATCACCCGGATGTTGAGCCCGGCCTTCGCGGTCGACGCGATCACGTTGAGCGCCGGCGACCCGCTCAGGGTGGTGGCCGCGACCGTCGTGCGCGTCATGGCCGCGGCCTCGGGGCCCGCGGCGAGCAGCGCCCGGGTCACCACCGGGGCCAGCCGGTCGGCGCGCCCGAGGAACGGGCGCAGCGGCAGCGGCACGTGCGGCGCGAGGCGGCGCATCAGCTCGAGCGTCGGTGCCGGTGCGGACGCGGGGAACGGCGACTTCTCGATCCGCAGGATGGCGCGGGCGATGCGCGCCGTCGGGCCGTTCCTCGCGGGCGTCGAGGCGTGCCCGCCGCGCCCCTCAGCGACGAGCTCGAGCGACGTGGTGCCCTTCTCGGTGACGCCGATGACGCCCAGCGGGGCCTTCACGCCCGGGAACGCTCCTCCCGCGATCGCGCCGCCCTCGTCGAGCACCAGCCAGGGCGTGACTCCGCGGTCACGGAGCACGCCGACGGCCTCGATGGCCGCGGTCCCGCTGACCTCCTCGTCGCAGCCGAAGGACAGCCAGACGTCCTGGGCCGGTTCGTGCCCAGCCTCGAGCAGCGACTCGACGGCCTCGCAGATCGCCGCGACGCAGCCCTTGTCGTCGAGGGTGCCGCGGCCCCACACCGCCGGGCCGACGTCGGAGGCGTGGACCTCGCCGCCGAACGGGTCGTGCCGCCACGGCGCGCCCGTGTCGACGGGCACGACGTCGAGGTGCGCCATCAGCACGACCGGGCGCTCGGCGCTGGCGCCGGCCCAGTGGAACAGCAATCCGTGGGTGCCGACCCGCGTGAGCTCGAGCCGCTCGTGGAGGAGCGGGAAGCACGTCGCGAGCTCGACGAGCAGCCGGTCGAAGGCGCCGGTGTCGACGCGTGCGGGGTCGCGGTCGGAGACGGTGGGGATGCGGACGAGCGCCTGCAGGGCGGCGACCACGCGGTCGGTCATGGGCCGACCGTAGTGCCCCACCGTCCGCGGTGGACGAGATTCGTACGCCGCTCGCGACGCGCCGGCGATCCGGCCGCGCCCGTGTCGGACTCGCGGTGGCCCACGGTGATCGCGCCCACCGGGGCGTGGTCCTCCGGGATGCCGAAGGCCTCCCTGAAGCCGTCGAGGAAGCGCTCCTCGATGCCGAAGAAGCACGCCCCGAGGCCCTCGTCGACAACGGTCTGCAGCACCAGGAGCGCGGCCATCCCGGCGTCGACCCACCAGTACGGCACCGGCCAGCGGGCCTCGTCGCGGTCGGTCCAGCCCTTGTCGGGCAGCGCGTAGCGGTCGAGGTAGGCGGCCTTGCTGGTCAGCGGCACGATCACGACCGGGGCCGTGCGCATGCCGTCCAACCACGTGTTGTGGGCATCGGGGTCGGCTCCCGTCGTCGCCCAGAACAGCGCGACGTCCTCCGGGGTGTCCAGCACCAGGAACGCCCAGCCCTGGGTGAACCCCGCGTTGGGGGCGCGCTGGGCGTGCTCGAGCATGCGGTCGACGGCGGCCGGGTCGACCGGCCGGTCGGCGTAGCGGCGCACCATGCGCCGGCGGCGTACGACCTCGCGGAACTCCATGCCCGAAGGCTAGGCGCCGCCGGCTCCCCTGCGCTGTAACGCCGGGTTAGTGCCCCTACCCACCGTGGAGCACCCCAGTGGGTACCCGCACCAACCCGGCGTTACATCAGCGGGACGACCACCAGGCGGCGTCTGGGATCCGAGACGCAGCAACGGGGCGGCGCGTTGACCGAGGTCGGTGATCCCGGTGGACTGCAGGCATGGCACCGACGTCCGGCTTCGAGGAGATGTGGCGCGACCTCGCGCCGGTGGGCCGGTCGGCCTCCTCGGGTGGCTACTTCCGCCAGCCCTGGACGACGGCCGAGTCGGAGCTGCGGTCGTGGTTCGCCGAGGAGTGCGTGGCGCGCGGCCTGGCCGTCGAGACCGACGGCATCGGCAACCAGGTCGCCTGGTGGGTGCCGGCCGCGGCTGCCGGCCGGCGGGGCGTCCTCACCGGCTCGCACCTCGACTCGGTCCTGGACGGCGGCGCGTACGACGGCCCGCTGGGCGTGGCGTCCGCGCTCGCGGCCGTCGACACGCTGCGGGCCCGGGGCTTCGAGCCGGATCGTCCCATCGGCGTCGGCGTGTTCGTGGAGGAGGAGGGGTCGCGGTTCGGACGTGCCTGCCTCGGCTCGCGGCTGGTCACCGGCGCCACGACCTGGGACGAGGCGCGCGAGCTGCGCGACCGCGACGGGGTGTTCCTCGCCGACGCGGTCGCGGGTGCCGGCCTCGACCCGGAGGCCGGGCTGCTCTCGCTCGACCGCGTCGACACGTTCGTCGAGCTGCACGTCGAGCAGGGCCGTGACCTCGTGGACCGCGACGTGGCCGTCGGGCTGGCGAGCGAGATCTGGCCGCACGGGCGCTGGCGCTTCGACTTCGCGGGCCAGGCCAACCACGCGGGCACGACCCGCATGGAGGACCGGCACGACCCGATGCTGACCTACGCCATGACCGCGCTGGCCGCCAACAAGCAGGCGCGCCTGGCGGGACAGCGCGCCACCTTCGGCCGCCTCTCGGTCGAGCCCAACGGCACGAACGCGGTCCCGTCGCTGGTGACCGCCTGGCTCGACGCGCGGGCCTCGTCCGACGAGGCCCTCGCCACCCTCGTGGAGGCGGTGGAGAGGCAGGCACACGACCGCGCCGAACGGGACGGCACCAGGCTCGACGTCACCGCGGAGTCCGTGTCGGGCTCCGTCGCCTTCGACCCCGACCTGGCCACCCGCCTCGCGAGCCTGGGTGGCTGGCCGGTCATCCCGACGCAGGCGGGTCACGACGCGGGCATCCTGTCCGACGCCGGCATCCCCACGGCGATGGTCTTCGTCCGCAACCCGACCGGGGTCTCGCACTCGCCCGATGAGCACGCCGAGACCGTCGACTGCCTGGCCGGCGTCGAGGCGCTCGCCGACGTGCTGGCCGAGCTCGCACGCCGCAGGGACCCCGCATGAGCACCCCACGACGTTCTTGTCCCCCGCAACGCTTCACCCCACAGCCTCCTGGTTCCCCCGCTGCGCTCCTCCACCACGAGCCTGCGGGGACCCCGAAGCGCTCCTCCCAACAACGCCGCGGGGACCCCGCGTGACGGCGTACCTCCTCGAGCGCGCCTGGGTCGGCGACCGCTTCCTCGACGACGTGCTGGTCGAGGTCGAGGACGGCCGCTTCACCTCCGTCACCCCGGACGCCGACCCACCCCGCGCGATCCCGGTGCGCGGCCTGGTCGTCCCCGGTCTCGCCAACACCCACAGCCACGCCTTCCACCGCGCCCTGCGCGGCCGCACCCAGCGCGGCCGCGGCACCTTCTGGACCTGGCGCGACCAGATGTACGCCGTCGCCGCGCGGCTCGACCCGGACACCTACCTCGCCCTGGCGCGCGCGACCTACCGCGAGATGGCGGCCGCCGGGATCACGTGCGTGGGGGAGTTCCACTACGTCCACCGCCGCCCGGACGGCTCGCCCTACGCCGACGCCAACGAGATGGGCGACGTGCTGGTCGAGGCGGCCCAGCAGGCCGGCATCCGGCTCACTCTGCTCGACACCCTGTACCTCTCCTCCGGCTTCGGGGTGCCGCCCGAGGGCGCGCAGCTGCGCTACAGCGACGGCAGCGTCGAGGCGTGGGCCGACCGGGTCGACACCCTGGCCGTCGACCTGGCGGCGGTCCCTCACGCCGTCGCCGGCATGGCCGTCCACTCCGTCCGCGCGGTGCCCGCTGCCGACCTGCCGGCGGTGGCCGACCGCCTCGACGCCCGGCCCTTCCACGTCCACCTCTCCGAGCAGGTCGCGGAGAACACCGCCTGCCTCGAGGCGTACGGCGTCACGCCGGCGCGGTTGCTCGCCGACCACGGCCTGCTGGGACCGGCGTCCAGCCTCGTGCACGCCACGCACCTGACCGACGACGACATCGCCCTGATCGGCGGCGCCGGGGCTCACGTGAGCCTCTGCCCCACCACCGAGCGCGACCTCGGCGACGGCATCGGGCCGAGCCGCCGGCTGCACGACGCCGGCGCGCGGCTGACCCTCGGCTCCGACAGCCACGCGGTGATCGACCTGTTCGAGGAGATGCGCGCCGTCGAGCTCGACGAGCGGCTCGCGACCCAGCAGCGCGGTCACTGGGCCGCGGCCGAGCTGCTGACCGCCGCCACCACCGACGGGCACGCGTCGCTCGGCTGGCACGACGCGGGCGCCATCGCCGTCGGCCGGCGCGCCGACCTCGTGGTCGTCGACCCCGCCAGTCCGCGCACCGCCGGGGCCGGCCGCGACGAGGGCGCCGTGGTCTTCGCAGCGTCCGCCGAGGACGTGCAGCGCGTGATGGTCGACGGACGCTGGGTCGTCGAGGAGGGCCAGCGCTACGACATCGGGCTCGAGCTCGAGGCAGCCGTCGCCCGCACCTGGGGAGAGGACCACCGATGAGCAGCGCCGTCTCGACCGTCATCACCGGCATCGGCGAGCTCGCCACCAACGACCCGGCGCGAGCCGAGGGCGGCGGCGTGCTCGGGCTCGTCCGCGACGCCGCCGTCGTGGTCGAGGGCGCCAGGGTCGTCTGGGTGGGCCCGGCCGTCGACGCGCCCGCCGCCGACGTGCAGGTCGACGCCGGCGGGCGCGCGGTCATCCCCGGCTTCGTCGACTCCCACAGCCACCTCGTCTTCGCCGGCGACCGCTCCGCCGAGTTCGAGGCGCGGATGACGGGCCAGCCCTACACAGCCGGTGGCATCCGCACCACGGTCGCGAAGACCCGCGCCGCCACCGACGAGCAGCTCACCTCGCACGTCGCCCGGCTCGTCGCCGAGATGCGGGCCCAGGGCACCACCTCCATCGAGATCAAGAGCGGGTACGGGTTGTCGGTCCACGACGAGGCGCGCAGCCTCGCGGTGGCCCGCCAGTTCACCGAGGACACGACCTTCCTCGGCGCCCACGTCGTCCCCGCCGACACCACCCCCGAGGACTACGTCGACCTCGTCACCGGCCCCATGCTCACGGCCGCGGCACCGCACGCCCGGTGGATCGACGTGTTCTGCGAGGACGGCGCCTTCGACGTCGACCAGGCACGCGCCATCCTCGCCGCGGGGTCCGACAGCGGCCTGCGCGGACGCCTCCACGCCAACCAGCTGACGTACGGCGGGGGCGTGCAGCTGGCCTGCGAGCTCGGCCTCGTCGCGGTCGACCACTGCACCTTCCTCGACGACGACGACGTCTCGGCCCTGGCGTCGAGCGGCACGATCGCCACGCTGCTGCCGGGCGTGGAGTTCTCCACCCGCCAGCCCTACCCCGACGCGCGCGGCCTGATCGACGCGGGCGTGCGGGTCGCGCTGGCCAGCGACTGCAACCCGGGGTCGTGCTTCACCTCCTCCATGGCGCTGTGCATCGCGCTGGCCGTCCGCGAGATGCGGATGAGCCCGGCGGAGGCGCTCCACGCCGCGACCGCGACGGGCGCCGCCGCCCTCGACCGCGACGACGTCGGCGTCCTCGCCCCCGGCAAGGCCGCCGACCTCGTCCTCCTCGACGCGCCGTCCTACGTCCACCTCGCCTACCGCCCCGGCGTCCCGCTCGTCGCCGGGGTCTGGCAGGCCGGCCGGCCGGTCGTCCCGAGGTAGCCCGCAGCTACCTCAGACCCCGGTCGTACGCCGACGCGGCGCGCGTCTGAGGTAGCCGGCCGCCCGGAGATAGGGCACGCGCCCGATGTCCCGGCCTACCTCATGGACGGAACCTCTACTCACGGTCCGGAACCGGGCCGAGGAGAAGAGGAGAAGCACATGTTCACCACCGACAGCTTCCTGGGAGCCGAGCTGACCTACCGACAGGACAGGATCCGGAAGGACTACGGGCACCGTCGCTGGACCCGTGTCCGCGCCGACGACACCCAGAAGTGACCCACACCGCGATCGACCCGCGAGTGTCTGACCGGCACGACACAATGTCGTCCGTGCCGACCCTGCGGACCACCGATCTCATCGGACGCGATGCCGAGCTGGAGCAACTCACCGCCCAGCTCGGCATTCGCACGTCCGGAGCCGGTTCCTCCGCCGGCGCGGGTGGCCCCGGCGACGCCCCGGCCCGGGCCGTGCTCGTCGGCGGCGACGCCGGCGTGGGCAAGACCCGCCTCCTGATGGCCCTGCGCGACGCGGCCCTCGAGGCCGACTGGCAGGTCGTCGCCGGCCACTGCCTCGACCTCGCGGACAGCTCGCTGCCCTACCTCCCCTTCTCCGAGATCCTCGGCCGCCTCATGGCCGACCTCCCCGACGTCACCGGCCGCGTGCTCGAGGTGCACCCCACCCTCGCCCGCCTCCAGCCCGGCCGCCGGATCCGCAGCAGCGAGACCGCGTCGGGCGACCAGGCCCTCGACCGCGGCAACGTCTACGACGCGTTCGGCCACCTCCTCGCCGCCGTCGCGGAGCGCGCCCCGGTCCTCGTCGTGGTCGAGGACGCCCACTGGGCCGACGAGTCCACCCGCGACATGCTCAGCTTCCTCTTCTCCCGTCCGGTGCCGGGCGTGGCGCTCGTCGTCTCCTACCGCGCCGACGACCTCCACCGCCGCCACCCGCTCCGCCGCCAGGTCGCGGAGTGGATGCGCCTGCGCGGCGTCGAGCGACTCCAGGTGGAGCCGCTCGCCGACGACGCCGTGCGCCTCCTCGTCCGTGCGCTCCACCCGTCCACGCTGTCCGAGGCCGAGTACGTCTCGATCGTCGACCGCGCCGAGGGCAACCCCTTCTTCATCGAGGAGCTCGTCGGTGCCGCGTCGTCGGGGCAGGTGCCCGGCGAGCTCGCCGACGTGCTGCTCGTGCACCTCGACCGCCTCGACGAGACGACCCGTCGCGTCGTGCGGCTCGTCTCGGTCGCGGGCCGTCAGGTCAGCCACAACCTGCTGGCCGCCGTCTCCGACCTCGACGCCACCGAGCTCGAGACCGCGCTGCGCAACGCTGTCGACGCCCACGTCCTCGTCGCCTCACGCGGCGGCACCTACGCGTTCCGCCACGCCCTGCTCGGCGAGGCGGTCTACGACGACCTCCTGCCCGGCGAGCGGATGCGGCTGCACGCCGACTTCGTCGCCGCCCTGGGGGAGGGCCGGGCGATCGGCACCGCGGCCGAGCTCGCGCAGCACGCCCGCCGTGCGGACGACCGCCCGGTCGCCGTGCGTGCCTCCATCGAGGCGGGCGAGGAGGCGCTCGCCGTGGGCGGCCCGTCGGAGGCGGCGACCCACTTCCTCGACGCGCTCGAGCTGGTCGACACCGCCCGCGTTCCGGTGCCCGACGTCGACGTCTTCGCGCTGACCCGACGGTGCGCCGAGGCGCTGATCGCCTCCGGCCGGGTGCAGAAGGCCGTGAAGGTCCTCCGGGCCCGGCTCGCGGCCCTGCCGGTCGACGCTCCCGCCGTCGACCGTGGCCAGCTGCTCACGTCCCTGGCGTCGGCGCTGATGCTCACCGACACCACCGAGTCGCCCCGCGAGACCGCCGCGGAGGCCGTCGAGCTGCTGCGGGGCGGCCCGCCGAAGCTCCTGGCCCGTGCGCTCCTCGTCCACGCCCAGAGCCTGGGCGGGTGGCACGCCGACGAGGCGCGGAGCATCGCCCTGCAGGCCCTCGAGCTGGCCGAGCGCAACGACCTCACCAGCCTCGCCGTCGAGCTGCACGCGACCGTCGCGGGGCTCGACCCGGAGGGCGGCGCGAGCCCGAGCGCCGGGTGGCGCGCCGCGGCCGACCGGGCGCGACGGGCCGGCCTGATCGAGCCCGAGCTCCGGGCGCTCTACCTGCTCGGCCGGCTCCACCACGACGAAGGAGACCTGCCCCGGGCCGTCGAGGTCTACCGCGAGGTGATCGAGCGCAGCGAGGTCGGTGGCCTGACCTGGTCGCCCTATCCCGCCGAGGCCCGGTTGCTGCTCGCGGTCGCGCTCACCCACCAGGGCCTGCTCGACGAGGCCTGGGCCCTGCTCGACGTCAGCGGGCAGAACCCGCCCATGGTGTTCGAGTGGCTCTACTTCGCCCACCAGATGCTGATCACCATCGGCATCCGCGGCCGCCGCAAGGAGCAGGCCCTCGAGCGGCTCCGCGACTACTGGGGCACCGACGGGCTCACCGCGCTCTCCGCGGGCAGCGCCGAGATCATGCGGGCCGCCGCCGCGGGCGACGGGGCCCTCGCGGTGTCGGTCTACGACGACGTGGTGGCCGTGGTCGTGCCGCTGTGGCACGAGTGGTTCCAGGCCCGGCTGCGGCTCGCCACCCTCACCCTGGCGGCCTTCGCCGCCGCGGCGCCGCACCAGTCCGCCGAGGAGCGGGACGCGGCGGCCCACGACGTCGAGCGGATGGTCGCCGACGGCGGCCGGGTGATCGACTTCTACGCCCCCTACGACGGCAGCCACGGCCCGGAGTACCGCATGTGGGTCGCCCGGCGCACCGCCGAGCACCTGCGCTGGTGCTGGCTGGCCCAGGTCGACCCGCCCTCGGCCGACGACCTCGTCGCGGCCTGGCGCGCCGCCGAGGAGACCGCGGTCGCCTACGGCAGCGTGCCGGAGGTGGCACAGACCCGGGTGCGGCTGGCCGGGGTGCTGCGCGCGGTCGGCGACACCGCCGGGGCCAGGACGGTGGCCGACCAGGCACGGCAGGCGGCGCACGCGCTCGGCGCCCAGCCGATGCTCGACGAGCTCGTCGCCCAGGGGTCCGCACCCGCGCCCGCCACGTCCGCCCAGACGGCGACGCTCACGCCGCGCGAGGCGGAGATCCTCGCCCTCGTCTCGGAGGGGCGGTCCAACGGCGAGATCGGCAAGCAGCTCTTCATCAGCACCAAGACCGTGTCGGTCCACGTCTCCAACATCCTGGCCAAGCTCGAGGCCGCGTCGCGCACCGAGGCCGCCGCGGTGGCCCGCCGCCGCGGGCTGCTCTGAGGCGCGCTCCGTGACCGGGCGCCGGACCGGCGGCGGTCCTGGGCGCGGGCGGGTGGGACCCGTCCGTCAGACTTCTGGCCATGCCTGACTTCCGGTGCTCGATCGCCAGCCTCGTCGACGACGAGCCGATGGCCGGCACGGCGCCCACCGACGCCGAGATGCTCCTCGTGGAGAGCCCCGGGCCGTGGGGCCGCGACGCCGTCAGCGACAACCGCCTCCCCGAGGCGGTCCGCGAGCACCTCGGGTCGGTCGAGATGAAGGTCCTCCTGCTCCGCCGGCCCGACGGCAGCGCCGGCCCCGGCACCCACGTCTTCCACGCCCGCGCCACGGAGGCGGGCTTCGACGTGCGCGCCACCGTGCTCGACCGGCCCGAGGACCTCCTGCGTCTCGACCTCGCCGAGATGGCGGCGTACGACGGCCCGCTGTGGCTGGTCTGCACCAACGGCAAGCGCGACCGCTGCTGCGCCGAGGTCGGCCGACCGATCGCCGGCCGGCTCGCGGAGACGTGGCCCGAGGCCACGTGGGAGACCACGCACCTCGGTGGCCACCGGTTCTCCGGCACCCTGCTCGGACTTCCCAGCGGGATCACGCTCGGCCGGCTCGACACCGACACCGCGGTCGAGGCGTGCACCGCGGTCGGGCGCGGCGAGGTGCCGCTGCCGTGGACGCGCGGGCGGGCGGGCCGCCCGGCGCTGGACCAGGCCCGCGAGCTGCACGTCCTGGCCGGCGGCGATCCCGCCGACGAGCTCGTGGCCGTGGCCGGTCCGCCGCGACGGCAGTCGTGCGGCGACGACAAGGTCAAGGGCACGACCCGTTTCGAGGTCCGGGAGACCGAGCCCGTCGGGGGCTGACCCCGTCCCCAGGGGTGTGGGACGGTGGACGCGGCGCGCACCAGACTCGACCCAATCCCCGGGGCGGACCGTCCGTCGCGGCACAGCGAGGAGGAACCCATGACGACTCCCGGAAACCCGCTCGGCGACGACGAGATGAGCACCGAGGGCGTCGACCCGACCGGTGTCGCAGCCGGCCCCGGCACGGACGCCGACGGCACCGACGCCGATGGCACGGACGGTGACTCGACCGACGCCACCGACGGTGACTCCACCGACGCCGACGCCGACGGCACGGACGCCGACGGCACGGACGGTGACTCCACCGACGCCACCGACGGTGACTCCACCGACGCCGACGGCACCGACGGGACCGCGCTTTGAGCCCGGATCCACCGATCTCTCGCCTGCTGCGCGCCACCATCCGGGCGCGCTGGCTGCGTTGTCGCGCGCTCGACGGGCCTAGCGGCCCGCCTTCGGCACTCCGCCTTGCCATCACACCCGTCTGATGGCGCTCGCGACGGCGTCGATCGGTGGATCCGGACCGAGCGCTCTCGACCGCCTCACGGGTGACGCCCAGACCTTCGTCGACAAGGTCTGGGCGTCCTCGGTCCACGTCCACCACACCGACCCGGCGTACGGCGCCGAGGTGCTCTCGCTCGCCCACGTCGACCACCTGCTCACCGAGACCGCCATCCGCACCCCCGCGGTCCGGGTCGCCCGCAACGGCTCGGTGCTGCCCGAGTCGTCGTTCACCCGCGGCGGCAGCCTCGCCGGCAAGCCGCTCACCGGCCTGGTCGACCCGGTCAAGCTGATGCGCCTGCACGACGAGGGCGCCACCATCGTGCTGCAGGGCCTCCAGCGCTACTGGTCGCCCGTCGGTGACCTGGTCGCGGAGCTGGAGCTCGAGCTCGGCCATCCCTGCCAGGCCAACGCCTACCTCACCCCGCCCGGGGCCCAGGGCTTCGCGGTCCACTCCGACTCCCACGACGTGTTCGTCATACAGACCCACGGCACCAAGATGTGGGAGGTGCACGGCGAGGGCGGGCCGGGCGACCTCCTGCTGGAGCCGGGGGTCGTGGCCTACCTCCCCACCGGCACCCCCCACGCCGCGCGGGCGCAGGAGTCGGTCTCGCTGCACCTCACGATCGGCATCAACCAGCTCACGTGGCGCAGCCTGGTGACGCGGGAGGTCGGCCGCCTGCTCGCCGCGGTGCCCGACGACCACCTGCCCGCCGGCTACCTCGACGACCCCACGCGCCTCTCCGAGGGCCTCGCCGACCACCTCGCCTCCGTCGCCGACGCCGTACGCCGCCTCGACCCCGGCGCGCTCGCCGCGGGCCAGGTCGAGGGATTCCTGAGCGGCCGCCCGCCACGGCTGGCCGGCGCGCTGCTCGACCGTGACGCCCTCGCGACCGGGATCGACGCCGGCACCCGGCTGCGGCGTCGGCGCGGGCACCCGTGCGTCCTCGTCGACGACGGTGACCAGGTGCGGGTGATGATCGGCGACCGCGTCCTCCGGGTGCCGGCGCGGGTGCGACCGGCCCTCGAGCACGTCGCGGACCGTGCCGAGCTGGCTCCGGGCGACCTCCCCCTCGACGACGAGAGCGCGCTCGTGCTGTGCCGGCGGCTGGTGCGGGAGGGCCTGCTCGAGGTCGTCCGGTGACCGACTTCCGGTGCGCGACGGCCAGCCGGGCCCGCAGCGACGAGCTCGCGGGAACGGCCTCGACGGTCCGCAGCTACCTCCTCCTCGAGCACCCCGGGCCGTGGGGCGCCGACGCCCTGCGCGACGCCCGGCTGCCCGAGGGGCTGGGTGCCCATCTGCAGGAGCAGGCGCGGCGGCACCGGGTCCGGGTGCTGCTCGTCCGGCGGCCCGGCAGGCGTGCCGGCGGAGGACCGACCCGGGTCGTCGCCGCGCGGGCGGCGGGAGCGTCCTCGTGGGCGGAGGCCGTCGACCTCGACGCGATCGACGACGTGCGTGACCTCGACCTGGCCGCCCTCGGTGCCGGCAGGACGCTCGGCCTGCGGCCGGAGACAGCACCGGTCCTCGCCGTGTGCACCCACGGGCGCCACGACGCCTGCTGCGCCGAGCTCGGCCGGCCGGTCGCCCTCGAGCTGGCGGCCGGCCCGCACGGCGCCGGGGTCTGGGAGACGTCCCACGTCGGGGGCGACCGGTTCGCCGGCAACCTCGTCGTGCTGCCGCGCGGTCTCTACTACGGCGGGCTCGACCCGGAGTCCGCCCGGCGGGTCGCCGAGGCCACGGACCGGGGCGAGGTGCTCCTCGAGCACCTCCGGGGGCGCTCGGACCTGCCCATGCCGGCGCAGGCCGCCGACATCGACGTACGCCGCCGGACGGGCCTGACCGGATTCGACGACGTGCACGTCGTGTCGGCGCGCACCGCGGGCGACGTCACCACCGTCGTCCTGGAGGCAGCGGGATCGACGCACGAGGTGCGCGTGCGGCGGGTGCTCGGCGCCGCGGAGCAGCTCACCTGCCGGGCCACCCGCCCCAACCCCGTCACGAGCTTCGAGGTCGCGCCCGCGTGAATTCGGGTGCCCACGGCGAGCGTCGGTGGGACACTCCACGCTCGTGACCTGGACCGAGCGCGTGCGCGCACTGCGCATGGACGTCAGCCCGTTGCGGGAGTCCCGCGACTTCCGGCTGCTCTTCACCGCCGGAAGTGTCTTCTACCTCGGCAGCATGGTCGCCTACGTCGCCGTCCCGTTCGCGATCTACGACCTCACCGGGTCGAACCTCATGGTCGGGCTCGTGGGTCTCGTCGAGCTCGGCCCGCTCGTCGTCTTCGGGCTCTACGGCGGTGCGCTGGCCGACCACGTCGACCGCCGTCGGCTGCTGGTCGCCACGGGTGCCGCCCAGGTCGTGCTGATGCTGGCCTTCGCGTGGAACGCCTTCCTCGACGAGCCCCGCGTGTGGGTGATCTTCGTCGTCGCCGCGCTCTACGCCGCGGTCAGCTCGATGCAGCGGCCATCTCGCGAGGCCCTCGAGCCCCGCACGGTCCGGCACGACCAGATCCCCGCTGCCAACGCGCTGAGCAGCTTCGCGATGCAGTTCGGTGTGCTCCTCGGGCCATTGATCGGCGGCCTGCTGGTGGCCTACGTGGGGGTCGGCTGGTGCTTCCTCGTCGGGCTCGTGGGGTACGCCGTCGCGACCGGGCTGTTCGCCGCGATGCGGCCCTACCCGCACGGCGGCGACACCACGCCGCCGAGCCTGCGCGGGATCCACGAGGGCCTGACCTACGCGTTGCGCCGCCGTGACCTCCTCGGCACGTACGTCGTCGACATCGCGGCGATGATGCTGGCGATCCCCGTCGTGCTGTTCCCGGCGCTGGCGCACGAGGTGTTCGCGCGGCCCGAGCTGCTCGGTCTGCTCTACTCCGCGGAGACCGTCGGCGCGCTGGTCGCCACGGCCCTCAGCGGCTGGGTGGGACGCGTGCACCACCACGGGCGCGCGATCGTCATCGCCGCGTGCCTCTACGGCGGCTTCATCGCCCTCGCCGGCCTCATGCCGTCGTTCTGGCTGGCGTGCGGCTTCCTGGCCCTGGCCGGCGCGGCCGACATGGTCTCCGCCGTGTTCCGCTCGACGGTCTGGAACCAGACCATCCCCGACACGATGCGGGGCCGGCTGGCCGGCATCGAGATGCTGTCCTACTCGGTCGGCCCGATGGTGGGCGAGACGCGCGCCGGTTTCGTCGCGGACGCGTGGTCGGTGCGCGGTGCCGTCGTCAGCGGCGGCGCGGCGTGCGTGGCCGGCGTGGTGCTGACCGCCGTGGCCCTGCGGGACTTCTGGTCCTACGACTCCCGCACCGACGTGCACGCGATCGCGGAGCGCGAGCGGCGTACGACGGGGGCGGCGGGGGCGGCGGGGGCGCCCGACGAGCGCGTCTAGCCCAGGCGGTCGCGCAGGTCGGTCGGTCGGTCCGCCGGCGCCCACTCGGCACGGTCGACGACCAGGCGGGGACGTCCGGACTCCGCGTCCCGGAGGTCGCGGGCGGCTCGGTCGGCCTGCGCCTGCTCGCGCTGCGCGACGGCCTCGGCGTCTCGCGCCTCGACCCTCGCCTCGGTGAGCTCGCGGTGCAGCGACTGGACCTGGGCGGCCTGGGCCTGGACCTCCTCGGGCGGCGCCTCGGCCAGCACGAGGTTCTCGAGCCGACCGAGCGCGGTCTGCTCCCGGCGCCGGAGGGCGTCGACCGTGCCGCGGGCGGCCTCCGCTGCGTCGCCGGCCTGCACGGCCTCGAGGGCCTCCTCCGCCGCCTCGCGGCGCAGGTCGCCGAAGCGCACCTCGCGGGCACCGGACGGGACGAGCCTGGCGCGGTCCTCGTCGGGGTGGACGCCGGCGTGCTCGGCCAGCGCCCGGACGAGGTCGCGGGTGGCGGCCCGGCGGGCGTCGCGGAGCTCCACCTTGGCCTCGAAGCAGGCCTGGTAGGCCTTCCAGTCGTTCTCCCACGCGTCGACCTGCTTCTGGCCGGCGTCACCGGGCAGTGTCTCCACCGGGGGCCAGATCCGGTTGTCGCGCACCTCGAGCCCCTTGCTGACGGCGAAGTCGCGCAGCTGCTCGAGGCCCTCGCGGTGCCGGCGCAGCACGTCGGAGTAGGCGTTGACGGCGCGGCCGAGCCCGCGGAGGTGGTCGCGGACGGTCGCCGACTCATCGCGGCGGCGGGCGGCGCGGTCGCGGAGCGTGTCGGCCGCCTCACCGGCGAACACGTCCTCCGACAGCTGGGACGTGCGCTCGAAGGCGTCGACGGCGAGCTCGACCTTGGCGGCGAGCCGGCGCACGGAGTCGCCGTAGGAGTCGACCTCGTCGGGCTCGAGCCAGTGGTAGTGGCAGCCGATCGGGTCGCCGAACTGGAGCGCTTCCTGCTGCGTCTCGATCCGGTCGGCGACCACCCGGGTCATGGCGTCACCTGGTCGAGGCCGGCGGCGAGCGTCGCGGCCTGCCCGACCATGAGGTCGAGCTCGTCGAAGTCGACGACCGAGTCGTCGATCGCCCCGGCGAGGGTGCGGCACCTCGTCGCGACCTGCTCGGCGTCGTCGACCAGGCTCCGGACGCCCTCGACCACGAGGTCGCGCCACGGGAAGTCGTCGGCGGGGTGGTGGAGGTCGCCCAGTGCGGCCCGGAGGTCCTCGCGCGCGGAGTCGAGCTCCTCCCGGGCGCCCCGCAGCGCCCGCTGGTTGATCGCGATCGGCCTCATGGCGTCCTTCTGCCCCGATGAACGGCGCCGAAACCAGAAGTCGTGGAAATGTGAACGACGGGCTCGCGCGCGGCCTGCCCGGTCCGGACCTCCACCCGAGGCCCGCCCGGTCCGTCGATCGGACCGAAGCCGCGTGCCCACCCGCCCGGCGAGCGCCGACGCCGGGCGGTCGAGGTCGTTCGGTCCGGTCGACGGTCGTACGGGACGCGTCAGACGTGGCCGCTGAGCTGGGCCATCCGCAGCTCGAGGCGGCCCAAGAGGTCGTTGCAGGCCTTCTCCGGCATCGCGGAGCGCTTGTCGCCGCCGCGGGCGCACACCGGGAGCACGTCGATCGACAGCCTGGCGCCGCCGGCGAGGGCGCGCAGCTCGTCGAGCCTGTCGCCGAACGGCGTGCCGCTGCCGGGGGAGTAGTAGCGCACCGCGGCATCGACGTCGTCGGCGAAGAGGTCGGCCTTGGTGACCGCCACGACGAGCCAGGTCGGCCGGTCGCGGCGCACCGCCATGCTGGCGATCCGGTGGGCTGTGATCGCCCAGTCCTCGAGCTCGGCGGCCAGCTGCTCCTCGCGGGTGGCCAGCGCCGCGCCGGTGGTGCCGCCCGTCCGCCGCGGCGTCGCGTGACCCCAGGCCACGACGTGCAGCACGCCGTCGACGGGCTCGTCGTGGAAGACCTCGTCGAGCGCCCCGAGCCGGGTGGCGGCGTTCTCGCCCGGCACGACGCGGAACCGGTAGCCGCGCAGCCGCGCGTTGCGACGCGTACGACGCTCCATCACCGCGGAGCCCACGTCGGCCCCGCCGGCCGCCTCCGCGCTGGCCCGGCGCGACAGCCGGTCGGCCAGGCGCGTCTTGCCGACGCCGGTCATGCCGGTCACCGCCACCGTCGGGTAGCGGTGCCGCAGCAGGCGGGAGGCCCGCTCGGGGGCCTGGGAGAGCGCGGCGAGGGCACCGCCGGCGATGGTCGTGCCGATGGCTGCCTTGCCGTGTCGCAACGGTGACTGCATGGCCCCATCCTGTCCGACGGGCGTTCGCCGGTTGGCCTTGCACCCACCCGTCTTGGATGATGGCCCGACACCGACGACCCGCGTGAAAGGCCCCTCCCCACCGACATGGACACCGAGAACCGCCCCGTGCTGACCGGGCTCATCGCCCTCGTCGGCGTCGCCGTGGTCATCGGCCTGCTCGGCGGCCTCGCCATCATGGTCGGGGTCAAGGCCACCGGCATCGGCGACGACTCCGCGGCCAGCGACGAGCCGTCCTCCTCGGCGACGTTCCGGCTGCCCAAGCCCTCGGAGACCAGCACGGAGACCACGCCCGAGGAGACGGCCGGGACGACCCCCGGCACCGAGCCCTCGTCGGAGGCCCCGGCCGCGGGCATCTCCCTGTCGGCGGCCCAGCAGTCGGTGAGCCCGATGCAGCAGATCGACCTCACCGGGACCTACCAGGGCGGCGAGGGCGCGATCCTGCAGGTGCAGCGGATGGAGAACGGCGCGTGGTCGGACTTCCCGGTGACCATGTCGGTCAGCGGCGGCACCTTCGCGACGTACGTCCAGACGAGCCGCACCGGTCCCAACCAGTTCCGCGTCGTCGACACCGACTCCGACGTCGTGTCCAACGAGGTGACGGTCACCGTCGGCTGATATGTAGCCCTCGGGTGTCAAGAGGGCGTGGTGAGGCGCCGCCGACACTGGGTGTGTTGGCGGCGCCTCTCTTGGCGTGGTGGATGTCGTAGGGCCTGTCGCAGCGTGTCGTTCTCGACGCGCGGTCAATGCTGATATTCGCGGGTTGGGTACCGCAGGACGGCGTGCGGCGGGAGTGGTCTGCTTGTCTGAGGTCGAGCGTCACGAGCGTGCTCGTGGCTCACAGCCGAATCGCGGACCGGTTCTCCTCGCGCTGCTCGTCAGGTCCTCGACGGGCCAGCCAAGTCTCGTTGCGGGTCTACACGGCTGGCTCGAGGGTGGCCAGGGACCAGCACCAGCCGGCAAGCTCGCGCGCGATCGCGGTGTTCGCGACCGTGTGTGTCTTGTGCCGTCGGGTGTAGGTCGCCCAGCGCTGGTTGAGCCGGGTGTTGCCAGCATGGGCGCGCACGCGCGCGGCCTCGGGAGCTTGTTCCCAGCGGGCGCGCAGGACCGGGCCGACGGTGTAGCGGGCCTTGTGGTGCCAGGCTGCCTCGATCAGCAGCCGACGGGCGTGGCTGTTGCCGGTTTTCGTGATCGAGCCTTGTCGGCGGGACTGGCCGCTTGAGTGCTCGGACGGCACCAGCCCGAGGTAGGCGCCGATGCCGTGCCCGTTGAACCGGTGCCAGTCGCCCAGCTCGACGGCCAGCGCAAATCCGGTCAGGGTCGAGATTCCCCGCAGGCAGCACAAGCGGCGGGTCACGTCGGTGAACTCGCTGTCCGCCGCGAGCTGGGTGATGAGCGCGTCGAGCCGGTCACGGCGCGCGACGGCGAACTCGATCGCTTCCAGATCGGCCTCGTAGGCGCATCGGGTGCCGAGCTCCTCGAACCGGATCCTGTGCAGCCACGCGTGGTGCTTCTTGGACCAGGTCTGGCCGCCGTAATACACGTGGCCATGGCGCAGCAGCAGCTTGCTCACCCGGTGCCGAGCCCGCATCAAGTCGCCGCGGACGTCCTCGCGTGCACGGACCAGGTCGCGTGCTGCCTCCTGGGTGATCGTCGGCACCCGGACACTGGTGATGTCGTCGTTACGCAGCAGCTTGGCCAGCTGCAAGGCGTCACGGGCATCGGTCTTCACCCGGTCGCCGGCCGGACGGGACAGCTTCGAGGGCGCTGCCATCTCGCAACGGATGCCGGCGCTGGTCATCGCGCGGGAGAGCCCGAACCCGGTCGGGCCCGCCTCGTAGGTGACGGCGACCGGGCCCGGCAGCCTGCCCAACCAGCCGAGGACAATCTCGTTCGACGGGACCAGCCGCTCCTTGAACAGCTCACCCGTCATCGTGTCGATCGCCGTCGCGACGACCGAGCGTGCGTGCACATCGAGTCCCACACTCGTACGCTCAGTGAACACCGGGGCCTCCTATGCCTGTGGATAGGTCGAGCAGGCCGCTCCTGCCCGACAACCCACGTACATGCATGCGAGAGGCCCCGGCCTGCAACCCCCTCACCCCGAGGCGGTCACGCCATAGCGTCTGAGCGCCGCCCGAGCCACGTCGACCTGCCGGGTCCAGTAGCCCACCCAGCCCGCGCCGGCCAGGCAGAGGACGCCGACGGTGGCGCACGCGACCGCCAGCGGGGCGACGGCGGCGACCGCGCCGACCAGCAGCGGCCCGCCCGTGTTGCCGATGTCGCCGCACAACCGCCAAGCGCCGAGGAACTGCGACCTGCCGTCCTCGGGGGCGGCGTCCGCGCCGAGAGTCATCACGATGCCCGACCCGAGGCCGTTGCCGCAGGCGATGAGCGCCATCACCAGGGCCACCGACACCGCGGAGGTCGCGAGCGGCAGCAGCAGGCAGGCCACGGCCATCGACAGCACCACCGGCACGGCGACGACCATCCGGCCGCGGGTGTCCATCAACCATCCGCCCGGCCACATGAAGGCCACGTCGATGGCGGCGGCGCCGGCGAAGATGAGGGACGTCGTGGACGCCGACAGCCCGACGTGGTCGGCCCACAGCGGCAGCAGGCTCAGCCGCAGGGAGCGGCTCACCCCGAGGATCACCACCGCCGTGCCCAGCGTGGCCAGCAGCCGGCGGTGCGAGCCGATCACCGTCCACACGCCCAGGTGACCCGTCGCCCGGGCGGCGGCGCGCTTCTCCTCGCCGAGGTCGGGCATCGTGGCCGCGAGCAGGGACGCGACGACGGACATCGCTGCGGCCAGCCAGAAGACGCTCGTCAGGTCGGAGACGGCGATCAGCGCGGCACCGATGAGCGGCCCGACCAGCACCCCGACGCGGTAGGACCCGCCGAGCAGCGACATCGCCCGCGCGCGGTGGCTGGCGGGGACGACGTCGATCATGAAGCCCTGCCGGGCGATGAGGAACAGCGTCCAGCACACGCCGCTGAGCAGCACGCCGGCCGCCAGGCCCAGGACCGAGTCGGTCAGGGCGGCGAAGACCATCGCGCAGGCGTCGACGAGGCCCGCGCCCACCAGCGCCCGCCGCTCGCCGATCCGCGCGACGAGCGCGCCGGACGGCAGGCTGGCGACCAGCTGACCGACGCCGAGGAGCGCCACGATCGCGGCCGCGACGCTGATGTCGGCACCGAGGTCACGGGCCCGCAGGGCAAGCACCGGCAGCATCGCGCCGTGGCCGACGGCGGAGACGATCGAGGGGCCGTACGCCACGAGCCAGATGTCGCGGAAGCGGAACGTGACGTCCCCCGAGGTGCTCACCCGGACACGCTACGGGTCGTCGCCCCGGACGTCGCCGCCCGTGCGGTGGAGCTCGTCACACGGCCGCCGTAGGCTCCAGACGTGGACCCCCGGACCGAGACCCAGCCCGCTCCCATCGACCTCCCCGGCGGCGGTGACTGGCTCGCGTGGGTGTCGCAGCGCTGCCAGGACCAGCTCGACGAGGCCCGGCGCCAGGCCGGCCTGGTGAAGGCGGGCTCCTCGGACGCCCCGGTCGTGCTCGTCGCCTGGAACAAGGCCGAGACCGCGATCGCCAACGCCGAGGCCGTCTCGCTCTGGGCCGAGGTGCACCCCGACGCCGAGGTCCGCGACCGCGCCGACGACCTGAGCCAGCAGGTCCAGAAGTACGTCACCGAGCTCGGCCTCGACCGTGACCTCTACGCCGTGTTCGACCGACTGGCGACCGAGTCCGACCTCTCCGGCCTCGACGCCGACGCCCGGCGGGTGCTCGAGCACACGCTGCGCGACTTCCGTCGCGCCGGCGTCGACCGCGACGAGGCCACCCGCGACCGGCTCCGCGAGCTGAGCGAGCAGGGGGTCAAGCTGTCCCAGGACTTCGGCCGCAACATCCGCGACGACGTCCGGTCGATCCGCATCTCGCCCGAGCGGCTGGCTGGCCTGCCCGACGACTACCGCGCCGCCCACGAGCCCGGCGACGACGGCCTCGTCACGATCACCACCGACTACCCCGACCTCGTCCCGTTCATCACCTTCGGCGCCGACGCCGAGGCCCGCCACGAGCTGGCGCTCGCGCAGAACAACGTCGCCTGGCCGGCCAACGACGCGGTGCTGCAGCAGCTGCTGGCGGTGCGCCGCGAGACCGCGGAGCTGCTCGGCTACGCCTCCTGGCCCGACTACGACACCGAGGTGAAGATGATCGGCAACGGCCAGGCGGTCGCCGACTTCATCGACCGCGTGGGCGAGGCGGCCAAGGAGCGGGCCCGCGACGAGGTCGGCGTGCTCCTCGAGCGGAAGCGGGTCGACGACCCGTCGGCCGACACGGTCGCCACCTACGACTCGCGCTACTACTCCGAGCTCGTGCGGCGCGAGCAGTACGACGTCGACGGCCAGGTCGTGCGCACCTACTTCCCGTTCGAGCAGGTCCGCCAGGGCCTCCTCGACGTCACGGGCCGCCTCTTCGGCTTGGGCTGGACGCCCGTGTCCCGCGAGGACGCCGGCACCTGGCACGACGAGGTCGCCAGCTACGACGTCGACCTCGACGGCACCCGCATCGGGCGGATCCACCTCGACCTGCACCCGCGCGAGGGCAAGTTCAAGCACGCCGCGCAGTTCGACATGGTCAAGGGCATCGCCGGCGAGCAGCTCCCCGAGGGCGTGCTGGTCTGCAACTTCAACCGCGGCCTGATGGAGCACGACGAGGTCGTGACCCTCTTCCACGAGTTCGGCCACCTGGTCCACCACGTCCTCGCCGGGCAGGGCGAGTGGGCCCGCTTCTCCGGCGTCGCCACCGAGTGGGACTTCGTGGAGGCGCCCAGCCAGATGCTCGAGGAGTGGGCGTGGGACGCCGACGTCCTGGCGACCTTCGCGCGCAACGAGGCGGGCGAGACGATCCCGGCCGACCTGGTCGCGGCGATGCGCCGGGCCGAGCAGTTCGGCAAGGGCCTCTACGCCGTGCAGCAGATGTCCTACGCCGCGCGGTCCTACTGGTTCCACGCCGGCGCACACGACGACCTCACGGCCTACGGCGACGAGCTGCAGCGCCGTTACTCGGTGTTCCCGCCCCTCGACGGTGCTCACATGCACTGCGCCTTCGGCCACCTCGACGGCTACTCGTCGGGCTACTACACCTACATGTGGTCGCTCGTGATCGCGAAGGACCTCTTCTCGGCCTTCGACCGCGACGACCTGTTCGCGGCCGACGTCGCGCTCGCCTACCGCGACAAGGTCCTCGCCATGGGCGGGCGCGAGGACGCCGCCGACCTGGTCGCCGACTTCCTGGGCCGGCCCTACTCCTTCGACAGCTGGGCCGCCTGGCTGGCCGAGTGAGCCCCCACGCGCGCCGGACGGGGCGGGGCAGCAGCGCTGCCCCGCCCCGTCACGAGGTGCCGGACGTCAGGAGACGTTCAGCGTGGTGTCGTCGACCACGAAGCTGGTCTGGAGGGACGAGTCCTCGGTCATCGTGAAGCGGATGGTGACCGTCTTCCCCTTGTAGGCCGTGAGGCTGTGGGAGTACTGCGTGTAGGTCGCGTTGGTGCCCACGTTGCTGAAGCTGCGCAGCGTGGTGGCCGTGCTCCCGTCGACGACCTGCACCCGCATGGTGTCGTACGCCGTCGAGCCGCTCTCGGCGGTGTCCGTGCGGATCCAGTACGACAGCGTGGCTGCGGTCGCGGTGGACGGGATGGTCACCGTCTGGTTGACCGTCTCCGTTCCGGCCGAGCCGTTGCCGCCGAGCCAGAGCTTCCACGAGCCGGTGCGGGCCGGACGGCCCGTGTTGTTCGTGATCGGGCCGGCGGTGCCGGTCCAGGTCGTCGCGCCCGACTCGAAGCCCGGGTTGCCGAGGATGTTGCCACCGGTGGGCGGGGGCGTGGTCGTCCCGCCGCAGGTCGGGTCGCCGGCCTGGGCCGGCACGTTGACCGCGTCCCAGGCGTTCTTGACGGCGTTGAACTGGGCGCAGGTGCTGTCGAGGTTCTTGGCCGCGGTGAGCGTCCAGGTGCGGTACTTGAGGTAGCTCGACGAGCTCGTCTTCATCAGCATCGCGTTGTAGAGGACCTTGATGGCGGCCTGCTCGCCGATGCCGGTGGTCGAGGTGCCGTCGCACTTCGAGACGCCGCCACGCGAGAGCAGGTAGAACCAGTGGTCGCCCGGGCCGGCCGCCGCGTGGACCTCGGCGGTCGGGATCGAGCTGGTGTAGCACGAGGGGTCGCCCACGTTGGCCGGGTTGGAGCCGTCGCGGATCGGGCCCTGGCCGACGAGGTTGATCTCCTCGCCGATCGTGTGGTCGGGCACGTCGTACGGCGACGGCTGGGCGTCGTAGTACTCGGTGGCCGTGGCCAGCGCGTCACCGATGAACTCCTGCGTGCCGCCGCCGGAGATGCCGCCGGGGGTCTTGTCGTCGACGCCGTGGCCGAACTCGTGCGCGACGACGTCGATCGAGGAGATCCACTGGTTGGCGTTGTTGTGGCCGATCTGGACCTGCGTGCCGTCGTAGTAGGCGTTGACGTCGTTGAGGCCGACGCGGATCGGCACCCAGCCGCCCGAGCCGTTCATGCCGCTGCGGCCGAGCCACGACGACATCATCGACTTCATCTGCTGCGCGGCGTAGAGCGCGTCGACGCAGCCGGTCTCCTTGCTCGTCGCGTTGCCGTTGCCCCACAGGTCGTCGGTGCCCGAGAAGGTGGCGTTGGTGGCGGCGTCCTGGCACTTCAGGGTCGTCGCCGTCGGGTCGGTCATCGTGTAGCTGCTGCCGGAGCCGCTCGTCGCGATGGGCAGCGGGTTGGGACCGGAGTACGCCGCCGTGCCGGAGCCGTGGGCGATCTGCTCGCGCGCCTCGAGCACGCTGCCGTCCTGGGCGTCGACCCAGACCTTCTGCCACGACACCTCGCCGGCGTCGGTGCCGCGGACCTCCACCTCGTAGGCCAGGCGGGTCCCGGCGTCGCGGTGCCAGACGACGAGCTCGGGAGCCGAGGCGTCGGTGACCTCGTCGACCTGGCCCTCGGCGACGGCGGCTGCGCGGGCCGCGGGCACCTTGGCGGTGGTGGAGGCGAGGTCGACGGGTGCCTCCTGGGCGACCGACGACCCGACGACCGTGCCGTCGGCGTCGGCGAGGACGACGAAGTCGCCGCCGACCACGCGCAGGCCCCCGTGGGTCCGCTCGTAGGCCATCGAGTAGATGCCGTTGTCGCCCTCGAAGGTGCCCGTGCGCACGAACGAGTCGGCAGCGGCGCGCTCGAGCGCCTGCCCGTGGCCCTTGACCCAGGCGCTGGCCGCCTGCTGGGCGTCGAGGCGGGGGTCGCCCGCCGCGGGTGCTGCACCGGCCGAGGTGGCGGTCGGAGCCAGGAAGGATGCAGCGACGGCGGACGCTGCGACACCGGCCAGGACGGCCGGACGGAGTGATTTCACTGGGGTTTTCCAATCATGAGTTCGCGCCGGACGACGCGAGGGTGGATTGGGGTGTTGCGGACCAGTGCACAAACTCGCAATCGGCCGGGGGGCCGTCAATGAGCGCCGATCTGCGGGTTCGTGCAACGCGAGAAGATGCACCGTTCGGCCGATCGTCGGCGGAAGTGTCCGATAGCCGGAGGCGGGCAGCCTTCGGCGGCCGATCATCGGATCGGCGCGGGCCGGGACCGGGGTGCGCGCCCGGCCGGTGCCCTCAGCGGCCGAGCAGGGCCGGTCGCGCGGGCGTCACCCCGGCGAGGCGGTCGGCGACGGCGTCGCCGAACTCGCGGTGCCCCCGGTCGGTGAGGTGGAGCCGGTCGTCGAGGTAGTCGAGGTCGAGGTCGCTGGTGCGCACGTAGGGGACGCCGTACAGGTCGGCGAGGACCGCGAGACGCTCGTCGACGCGCGGCACGGCGCCGGCGCGGAGCGGAGCCGTCGCGGGACCGACGACCACGACGCGGGCGCCGGCCAGGTCGGCCATCAGCTCGCGGAAGCCGCGGTCGATGGCGCGCGCGGGCTGGTCGTAGTCGTTGAGCCCGCCCTCGACCACGACGAGCGGGGGGCGTACGCCGAGCGCGGTCGGCGCGCGGTCGTGGAAGGACACCCGGCCGCAGCCGCTGGCCCCGGCGCTGAAGCCCGAGCCGGAGAAGCCGCGGACGTGGACCTCGCCCGGGAGCCGGGCGGCCCAGGAGCCGGCCAGGTCGTCCAGGCCGAGGCCGACCGACCACGAGTCGCCGATCACGAGCACCCGCTCACCCCGGCCCGTCACGACGCCTGCGCGCTCGCGCGCGTCGAGGCGGTGCTGCTGGCAGCGGGTCGGGCCGGCGTCGGCGTAGTCGGCGACGTAGAACGCCATCAGGGCAGCGATCAGCACCGCGATGGTCGAGACGCCGACGACCCGGCGCAGGTTCCCCCGATGGAGCACGAGAGAAGTGTGCGGCCTCGAGGCCGTTCCGCGCAGGCGAAAACCCCTGAGATTCCCCTGACTTCGGCACCTAGGCTGCCGCCCATGACGAGCGACGCCCTCCTGGTGGCCTACGACGAGCAGCTCCGCACCGACGCCGAGATGGCCCGGGCCGTCGAGGTCGTGCGGGAGGGGCCGCTCCTGTGGGGCGTCTTCGACCACGGCGGCTTCGTGTCCTACCGCGACCTCGGTGGCGCCGACGGGCAGGCGCTCGACGCGCTCATCGAGCGGACGGTCGCCCACTACCGCGACGACACCGACGTCGCGGCGTTCGAGTGGAAGTCGCGCGGCCACGACCTCCCCGCCGACCTCGGCGACCGGCTCGTCGCCCACGGCCTCGTCGCCGAGCCGCTCGAGACCGTGATGATCGGCGAGGCGTCCCTGCTCGCCGTCGACGTACCCCTCGCCGAGACGCCCGAGGGACCCGTCGTCGTACGCCGGCTCGAGCCGGGCCCCACCGCCGTCGAAGACCTCACGCGGATGCTCGACGCGCAGGAGTCGGTCTTCGGGACCGGTCGCGGCCCGTCCGTGGAGTCGTCCCTGGCCGAGCTCGAGTCCGCCAGCTCGGAGTTCTGGGTCGCCGAGGTCGCCGGCCGCGTCGTGTGCGGCGGCCGCCTGACCCCGGTCGCGGGCACCGAGTTCGCGGGGATCTGGGGCGGCTCGACGCTGCCGGACTACCGCGGTCGCGGGATCTACCGCGCCCTCGTCGCCGCCCGCGCCCGCTCGGCGGCGGCCCGCGGCATCCGGTTCATCCACTCCGACTGCACCGACATGTCCCGCCCGATCCTCGAGCGCTCCGGGCTCCGGGCCGTGACCACCACGACGCCGTACGTCTGGACCCGCTGAGCGCCTCGCGTCCTGCCGTTGTCGGTGTCCTGCCGCTGTCGGGATCCCCGCTCGAGCGGGGACTCCGGCTCCTGGAGGCCGTTGTAGCCGCCTCGAGGAGTCAGACTTCCCCTCCACGTCGGCCCGGTTGCGGTCGTACGCCGCCCGGCTCCCGCTGCGTCATACCGATCGGGACGTATGGGTGCGGGTTCGTATGACGCACGGGGTCGGCGCCGGGAGCGTCATACCGATCGGGACGTATGGGTGCGGGTTCGTATGACGCAGGGGGTCGGGGGCGGGGGCGGGGTCAGAGCCGCGCGTAGTCGATCTCCAGGAAGTCGGCGACCTCGGGCACCCAGCGGTCCGCGACGAAGGCCGTGTGCACGGGGTGCTCGTTGTAGCCGTCGTACGCCGCCTGGTCGGCGAACTCCATCGAGAAGCCGAACGCGAAGTCGTTCTTCGGGCTCGTCTGGCGCAGCTGCTCGAACGCCGTGACGCCGGGGATGTCGGCCAGGGCCGTGGCGGCGGCCAGGAAGTCGGCCTCCTCCGGGGAGCCGGGGGCGTGGTGGAGCCGGAACGCGACGGTGTGGCGGATCATGCGCCAAGGCTAGGGGGAGCCAGGTCACACGAACTTCGTGTCCGGATCGGGGAACATCCGCGCCGGACCTGCGTTGTACCCCATGAACAGACTTGAGTCAGACCGACTCAACTGTTTTGCCTCCTCCGCCGAAGCGCGGCAGGATGGCACCGAGACTCACGTCATCCACACGCAGGAGGAACACACCATGGCTCGAGCGGTCGGCATCGACCTGGGCACGACGAACTCCGTCGTCGCCGTCCTTGAGGGTGGCGAGCCCACCGTCATCGCCAACGCCGAGGGCGCCCGGACCACCCCGTCCGTCGTCGCCTTCACCAAGTCCGGCGAGGTCCTCGTCGGAGAGGTCGCCAAGCGACAGGCGGTCACCAACGTCGACCGCACCATCCGGTCCGTCAAGCGCCACATGGGCGAGGACTGGAAGGTCGACATCGACGACAAGACCTTCACCCCCCAGCAGATCAGCGCGTTCGTGCTGCAGAAGCTCAAGCGCGACGCCGAGGCCTACCTCGGCGAGACGGTGACCGACGCGGTCATCACCGTCCCGGCGTACTTCTCCGACGCCCAGCGCCAGGCCACCAAGGAGGCCGGTGAGATCGCGGGCCTCAACGTCAGCCGCATCGTCAACGAGCCCACCGCGGCCGCCCTGGCCTACGGCCTCGACAAGGGCGAGGACCAGACGATCCTCGTCTTCGACCTCGGTGGCGGCACGTTCGACGTGTCCCTGCTCGAGATCGGCGAGGGTGTCGTCGAGGTCAAGGCGACCTCCGGTGACAACCACCTCGGTGGCGACGACTGGGACAACCGCGTCGTGGAGTGGATGGTCAAGAAGTTCAAGGACTCCAACGGCGTCGACCTCGCGGCCGACAAGATCGCCAAGCAGCGCCTGCAGGAGGCCGCCGAGAAGGCGAAGATCGAGCTCTCGTCGTCCAGCGAGACCACGATCCACCTGCCCTACATCACCCACGGCGAGTCCGGCCCGCTCCACTTCGAGGAGAAGCTGACCCGCAGCGAGTTCCAGAAGCTGACCGCCGACCTCCTCGAGCGCACCAAGGCGCCGTTCCAGTCGGTGCTCAAGGACGGCGGCGTCGCGGTGTCCAACATCGACCACGTGGTCCTCGTCGGCGGCTCGACCCGCATGCCGGCCGTGACCGAGGTCGTCAAGGACCTGCTCGGTGGCAAGGAGCCCAACAAGGGCGTGAACCCCGACGAGGTCGTCGCGGTCGGCGCCGCGCTCCAGGCCGGTGTCCTCAAGGGCGAGGTCAAGGACGTGCTGCTCCTCGACGTCACCCCGCTGTCCCTCGGCATCGAGACCAAGGGCGGCGTGATGACCACGCTGATCGAGCGCAACACCACCATCCCCACCAAGCGCTCCGAGATCTTCACCACCGCCGACGACAACCAGCCGTCGGTCGAGATCAAGGTCGCGCAGGGCGAGCGCCAGATGTGGTCGCAGAACCAGCCCCTCGGCAACTTCGAGCTGACAGGCCTCCCGCCGGCCCCGCGCGGCGTGCCGAAGATCGAGGTCACCTTCGACATCGACGCCAACGGCATCGTCCACGTCTCCGCGAAGGACCAGGCGTCCGGCCGCGAGCAGTCGATGACCATCTCCGGCGGCTCGGCGCTCGGCAAGGACGAGATCGACCGCATGGTCAAGGAGGCGGAGCAGTACGCCGAGGAGGACGCCAAGCGTCGCGAGGCCGTCGAGACCCGCAACCAGGGCGACCAGCTCGTCTACACCACCGAGAAGTTCCTCGGTGACAACGCCGACAAGCTGCCCGACGACGTGAAGACCGAGGTCCAGGCCGACGTCGACGCGCTCAAGGAGACCCTCGCCAAGGAGGACGCGTCCTCCGAGGAGATCCAGGCCGGCATCACCAAGCTCGGCGAGTCCAGCCAGAAGATGGGCGCGGCGATGTACGCCGCCGCGGAGGCCGACCAGGCCGCTGCGGGCGGTGCCACCGGGGCGACCGGCGAGTCGGACGACGACGTGGTCGACGCCGAGATCGTCGACGAGCAGACCGACGGGGACGCGACCACCGAGGGTGAGTCCAAGTGACCGATCGCCCCGTCGAGCCCACCCCGGGCCCCGAGGCGACCGACCTCCCGGAGGGGGAGCCCACCGCGGCTCCCTCTCCGGAGGGCTTCGGCGACGCCGCCGGTGAGGCGCCCGCCCAGACCGAGGTCGAGGAGCAGGTGGCCGGCGACGCCGTCGCCGGCGACGACCCCGGCACCGCCGAGGAGCGCCCGGACTCCGGGGACGGTTCCGACGTCGACACCGAGGAGCAGCAGCTCGCCGCCATGAAGGGCTCGCTCGCCGACCTGACCAACGACCTGCAACGGCTCCAGGCCGAGTACGCCAACTACCGCAAGCGGGTCGACCGCGACCGGCAGCTGGTGGCCGAGACGGCCGCCTACAAGGCGCTGACGCCGGTGATCGAGGTCCTCGACACCATCGACCGGGCCAAGGAGCACGGCGAGCTCGAGGGCGGCTTCAAGGCGGTCGCCGACCAGCTCGAGCGGGTCGTGGCGAGCGCCGGCCTGGTGCGCTTCGGCGAGCCGGGTGACGCGTTCGACCCGACGCTCCACGAGGCACTGAGCCACCTCGGTGCCGACGCCGAGGTCGAGGTGACGACCGTGAAGCACGTCGCCAAGGGCGGCTACCGGATGGGCGACCGTGTCGTCCGCGCCGCCCAGGTGCTCGTGGTCGACCCGGCCGACGCCTGACCCCGCACCACGCACCCGATGACCCTGTCGACGACGGAGGGAGGTTGATCCATGGCTGACAACGAAGGTTTCCGCAACGACTGGGCGACCAAGGACTTCTACCAGGTCCTCGGCGTCGCCAAGGACGCCAGCGCGGCCGACATCAAGAAGGCCTACCGCAAGCTGGCCCGGGCCAACCACCCCGACTCCAACCCCGGTGACGACGCCAAGCACGAGACGTTCAAGGCCGTCGCCGAGGCCTACGACGTCATCGGTGACGAGGCCAAGCGCGCCAAGTACGACGAGTTCCGCTCGCTGCAGGCGCGCGGTGGCTTCGGCCCCGGCATGGGCGGCGGCTTCGGCGGCAGCGGCGGCGGCGGCTTCGGGGGCGGCGGGTTCAACCTCGACGACCTGCTCCGAGACCGCGCCGGAGCGGGCGGCGGCCTCGGCGACATGTTCGGCGACCTGTTCGGCGGCGCCCAGCGCGGGCGTACCCAGCAGCAGGCCCGGCCGCGCCGCGGCGCCGACGTCGAGAGCTCGGCGACCATCGGCTTCACCGACGCGCTCGACGGCGTGACGGTGTCGCTGCGCCTGACCTCCGACACGGCCTGCCCCACGTGCCAGGGCACCGGTGGCAAGCCCGGCACCCGCCCGCACATCTGCCCGGAGTGCGAGGGCGCGGGCTTCGTGGTTTCCGGCACGGGCGGGGCGTTCTCCATCAACGAGACCTGCCCCGCCTGTGGCGGGCGCCAGCTGGTGTACGACGAGGCCTGCCCCACCTGCCACGGCAGCGGCCGCGGCACGTCCGCGCGCACCATCCAGGCCCGCATCCCCGCGGGCGTGAAGGACGGCGCGCGGATCCGGCTGAAGGGCAAGGGCGCCCCGGGGGAGAACGGCGGCCCGGCCGGCGACCTGTTCGTCAAGGTCAAGGTCACGCCCCACCGCGTCTTCGGGCGCAAGGACGACAACCTCACCATCGACGTCCCCGTCTCCTTCGACGAGGCGGCCCTCGGCGGCGAGGTGAAGATCCCGACGCTCGGCGGGGCGCCGGTGACGCTCAAGCTGCCCCCGGGCACGCCCAACGGCCGGACCTTCCGGGTCCGCGGCAAGGGCGCCACCAAGCGCGACGGCAGCAAGGGCGACCTGCTCGCCACCGTCGAGGTCCAGGTCCCGGCCAGCCTCGACCCGACCGCGCGCGAGGCCCTCGAGGCCTACCGTGCGGCCACCGCCGGAAAGCCGCTCCGCGCAGGCCTGTTCGAGGGATGAGCGGCCCCGTGAACACCGTCTTCCAGCCCCCGTCCCCGGACGCCGCCGTCTACGTCATCTCCGTCGCCGCGGAGCTGACCGGCCTGCACCCGCAGACCCTGCGCGCCTACGAGCGGATGGGCCTGATCCAGCCGGGCCGCACCGGCGGCGGCGGGCGTCGCTACTCCCACCGCGACATCGAGCGCCTGCGCGAGATCGCCGACCTCACGAGCGCCGGCATCGGCATCGAGGGGGTGCGCCGCATCATGCAGCTCGAGCTGCAGGTCGACGCGCTGCGCGCCCGCAACGAGGAGCTCGTCGCCGAGCTCGAGTCACTGCGGAGCGGGCTCGCAGCACGCGCCGCGGCCCAGCCCGCCAACAAGCTGCCGGTGCTGCACCAGGCGGTCGGCCAGTCCGTCGTCGTCTGGCGTCGCGGGTCCTGACGTGCCGCGCATCGACCGGGCCGTCGCCGACGTCGACGCGTCACCCGCGGAGGTGTACGCCGCCTTCGTCGACGCCGACGCGCTGGCGTCGTGGCTCCCGCCCGGCGGGATGACCGGCGCGATCGCCGACGCCGACCTGCGCGCGGGCGGCGGCTTCACGATGACGCTCCGCTATGACGAGGCGCCCGACGGCGGCGGCAAGACCACCGAGCGGAGCGACGTCTCCCGCGTCGCGATCGACGAGCTGGTCGAGCCCGAGCGGGTCGTGTGGGGCGTGGAGTTCGACACCGACGACCCCGACACCGCCGGGCGCATGACGATGACGTGGACGTTCACGGCCCGCGACACGGGCACGCGCGTCGCCATCGACGCCACCGACGTGCCTCCCGGCATCGACGTCGAGGCGCACCAGCAGGGCCTCGACGCCTCGCTGGCCAACCTCACGGCCTGGCTCGCGGGCTGAGTGCGCCCGGTGTCCCCGCAGCCACGTAGGGTCGGGGCGTGATCGAGCGATGAGCAAGATGGACAACCTGCGCGCCATGCGCGAGGCCAAGTACGCCGCGGCGCAGAAGCGTTCGGCCGAGGCGCCGGCCCGGCCCAAGGCGCCCGTCGCACCACCGGTCGCACCACCGGTCGCGCAGGCGGCTCCCCCGAGTGCCGAGGCCGAGCCGGCCACGGGCGAGGAGCTCTGCGGCCACCGCAACATGGGCGGCCGCACCTGCACGCGCGAGCGCGGCCACGCGGCCAAGAGTCACCGCTACTCCTGACCGCGCGGGCAGGCGTCACGCGCCCAGCGCCTCCGCCGGCACGCCGCTCGGGTGGGCCGCGGGCTCGCCACGCAGCTCCGCGACCTGCGACACCAGCACGGTCATCACCTCGTCGGCCACCCGCCGCACGGTCGCGTCGTCGACCGGCTGGTCGCCGGTGACGCCCGCGAGCCGACGTACGTCGATCGGCTCCCCGACCGCGACCAGCACCCGAGGGCGGAGGACGGTGTTGCGCAGCAGCCGGGAGACGATCCCGGTCACGCCGACGACCCGGTGCGTACCGACGAGGGCCACCGGGACGACCGGCGCGCCGGTGCGGAGGGCCAGGCGCACGGCGCCGGTCTTGGACCGCTCGGGCCAGTGCTGCGGGTCGCGGGTGATGCGGCCCTCCGGGAAGAGGCCGACGGCCTCGCCGGACTCGAGCGCGGTGGCGGCGGCGTCGAGCGAGCCCGCGGCGGCGTCAGTGCCGCGGAGGACGGGGATGAAGCCGAGACGGCGGACGACCGGCCCGACCAGCCCGGACCGGAAGACACCGCCGGTCGCCATGAGCCGCAGCGAGCGGCCGAGGCGACGGCCAACGAGGGCCAGCAGGATGCCGTCGGCGAAGCTCGTGTGGTTGGCGACCACGATGACCGGCCCGTCGGGGAGCGCGGCCGCAGGCACCGCGCGCCGGGTGAGCTCGAGGCGGCTGACCGCCGAGACGACGGTGCCGAGGAGACCGGCGGCGACGGCGTAGAGGAGGGCGGCGCGGAGGCCCGGGCGCTGCCAGGTGCTGGGTTCCATGCCGGTGAGTGTGAGCCACCCGGACGGGCTTGCGCGTGCGTATGAGCACTCAGGTGGACACCGTGCAGGCAGTTCGCCGCAGGCTGGCCCGCCGCCACGCTCAGCGCGTCGGCTTCAGACGCGAACTGCCTGCATGGTGCACCTGACGAAGGCCCGACCCCGGGTGGGGCCGGGCCTTCGCGGCGTCGGGGCTCGTCAGTCGGGGATGTAGTCGAACGTGTCGGGGTTGGGGCCGGTGCGGCCGTCCTCACCCCGGTCGAGGCCGGAGATGCGCGCGACCTCGTCGTCGGTGAGCGAGAAGTCGAAGATCTCGAAGTTCTCCCTCATCCGCTCGGGGTTGACCGACTTGGGGAACACGATGTCGCCGCGCTCGACGTGCCAGCGCAGGGTCACCTGCGCGGTCGACCTGCCCTTCGCCTCGGCGATCTCGGTGATGACGGAGTCGTCGAGCACCGCGCCCTGCGCGATCGGCGACCACGCCTCGGTGGCGACGCCGTGCTTCGCGTTGGCCGTGCGGACCGCGTCGTTGGTGAAGTAGGGGTGCACCTCGACCTGGTTGATCACCGGCACGACCCCGGTCTCGTCGACGATCCGCTGCAGGTGGGCGGGCTGGAAGTTCGAGACGCCGACCGACGCCGCGCGGCCGTCCTCGACGAAGGACGCCATGGTGCGCCACGTGGACACGAAGTCGCCGTCGTAGCGCGTCGGCAGCGGCCAGTGGACGAGGAACAGGTCGATCCGGTCGAGGCCGAGGTCGGCGAGGGTCTTCTCGAACGCGCGCGCCGCGTCGTCGGGGCGGTGGAAGCCGTTGTTGAGCTTCGACGTCACGTAGACGTCGTCGCGGGCGATCCCGGAGGAGCGCAGCGCCTCGCCCACCTCCTTCTCGTTGCCGTACATCTCGGCCGTGTCGATGTGGCGGTAGCCGACCTCGAGGGCCCGCGTCACCGCTTCCGCGGTGTCGGCGGGGTCGATCTGGAACACGCCGAAGCCGAGCTGCGGGATCGACGTGCCGTCGTGGAGCTTGATGCTGGGAACGGTCATGCCAGGCACAGCACGAGCCGTCCGGGAGGTATTCCGTCGGGTCAGGACCGCCAGCGTGACGGGCGCGACAAACCCTCCGGAAGGGTGGTGGCCTCGTCGCCGACGGCCGCGTTGACCTGGGGCTGGGTCAGGAAGAGCACGGTCGAGAGGTCGCAGCCGCGCACGTCGGTGTCGCGCAGGTCGGCGCCCAGCAGGTCCGCCTCGTGCAGGTCTGCGGCGCGGAGGTCGGCGGCGATCAGCAGGGCGCCGCGGAACGACCAGCCGCGGTGGTCGCCGGCGAGGCGCCGGCCCGCGAGGTCGGCGCGCGTGCGGTCCTGCGCGGCGGCCCACCGTCGGCGTACGCGAGCGCTGGCCTCGGCCAGCAGCCGACCCACCCGCTCGTGCAGCCCGTCCACGTCGGCGAGGAGGAGCGTCTCGGGGTCGACGGCCGTGAGGTCCTCGATCTCGGCACGTACGACGTCGGCGCCGGGGTCGGGCGAGCGGCGGGCGACCTCGGTGAGGTGGACGAGCATCTCGTGCAGCTGGCGCATCACCGTCAGCACCGCGGCCATCTCGGCCATGCGGTGCGGCGGGTTGCCGGGGTCGCGCCACGAGACGCCGCCGTAGGTGACCTGGGAGACCTGCTGGCCGGCGCCGAAGCACTCGAAGACCGTGCACCCCGGCCAGCCGTCCTCGCGCAGGGTCGCGTGGATGCGGCAGCTGTCGTCGTCGAGCAGGTTGAGGCAGGGGCGCCCGCCGGGCTTGTCGACGCCGAAGCCGGCCGAGGCGGAGAAGGGGAGCAGCACGCAGCAGAGGCCGAAGCAGCGCGCGCAGTCAGAGCTCAACCCGTGTGTCGCCACCGGGGGATGGTGTCACGGGGCACGACGTGAGGCCGGTGCGGCCTCAGGCGTACCAGCCGTTCTGGATCGCAAACGCGTTGACGAAGAGCAGCAACACGAAAGCGACCCCGACGAATCGGTTGTCGAAGATCAGCTTTCCCATAGCACCACTGTGCCCGCTTGTTCGTGGAATGAAACAGGTGGACGGTAAAGCCTTGGAGCCGGGCAGCGATTTGCCCAGTTTGGGACAGTCGCGGCCCGGCTGCCGCGTTCAGGCCGGGGCGATGTTCTGGTTGTGCCGGAACAGGTTGTCCGGGTCGTAGGTCCTCTTCACCTGCTGGAGCCGGTCGTAGTTGCCCCGGTAGTTCTGCCGGATCCGGCCCTGGTCGTCGTCGGCCATGAAGTTGATGTAGCCGCCCTCCTCGGAGTGGGGCGCGATGGCGTCGTAGTAGTCGCGGACCCAGGCCGTGTTCTGCTCGTCGTCCTCGGCATCGGGCCACATGCCCGCGATGACGGTCGCGAAGCTGGCGTCGCGGTAGGCGAAGGCCGTCGCGTCCGAGTCGACGCGGTGGCAGGCGCCGTTGATCGGGTAGATGTGCATGGTCGACGTCATCGCCGGGACCTTGGCCCCGTGCTCGACGTGCGCCTCGATCGCTTCGTCGGTGAGATCCTTGGCGAAGCTGGCCTTCCAGTAGTGGCGCAGGCCCGCCGGGTAGAGGTCGTCGAAGGCGGCGTTGAGGGCCGGGTACGGCATCGGGCCGACCAGCTCGGCCACGGTCGGTGCGAGGTCGCGGAACGGCTTGAGGACCTGCTCACCCTTGTCGAGGTCGCCCGCCCAGCACGCCACGAAGAGCGCGTGCGTCTTGCCGTGGCGCTCCTCCGGGATGAACGGCAGCGGCGGTGCGATCTGGTAGGCCGGGAAGCCGCCGAACTGCTCCGGAGCGTCCGCGATGAGCTCGCGGTACAGCCGGAAGAGGTCGCCGGCCCGGTCGAGCTCGAAGAACATCGGACCCCCGTAGACGTCCGTGACCGGGCTCAGCCGGAACTCGAACGACGTCACGACGCCGAAGTTCCCGCCGCCGCCGCGGATGGCCCAGAACAGGTCGGCGTCGTCCTTCTCGCTGGCGAGGTGGAAGGTGCCGTCGGCCGTCACCACGTCCGCCGCCACCAGGTTGTCCAGCGACAGCCCGAGGCCGCGAGCGAGGTAGCCGATGCCGCCGCCGAGGGTCAGGCCACCGACGCCCGTGGTCGAGATGATGCCGCCCGTGGTGGCGAGCCCGAACGGGTAGGTCGCTGCGTTGAGGTCGCCCCAGGTCGCGCCACCCCCCACCCGGGCGGTCCGGGTCGCCGGGTCGACCCGGACGTCGCGCATCGCCGACAGGTCGACGACGACGGCCCCGTCGGCCGTGCCGAAGCCGGGGACGCTGTGGGCGCCACCGCGTACGGCGACCGACAGCCCGTTGTCGGCCGCGGTGCGCACGGCGGTCATGACGTCCCCGGCGTTCGCGGCCCGCACGACCACGGCGGGGCGGCGGTCGATCATGCCGTTGCGCACGGCGCGAGCGGTGTCGTAGTCGGGATCGGTCGGTCCGGTGACCGTCCCCCGGGTGCCGGAGCGCAGCGTCTCCACATCGATGCTCATGGTGGCCCTCCTCGAGGCTCGGAAGTGTCGGGTCCGGGCGACAGGGGCGTCGAGGAACAGCGTCGGGGAACAGCGTCGATCAAGGCGTCACGAGCGCCGCGGCACGCGGCAGGTGGTGGTGCGCCCGACGGTAGTCCTCGGCGGCGGTCGGTCACAGTGCCCAAAGTGGTCATATTTCCCAGAGTTGAGGGGAATCGACTCAACTTCTGGCGCGTTGAACCGAGCGAGGCCACAGTGGTCTCGTGACGGGCGCCCGTCGCCCTCCTCGTACACACATCCTCAGGAGATGAGTTGAGCCAGTTCGGTGCCGAGAAGTTCACCACCCGCAGCCGCGAGGTCGTCGAGGCTGCCCAGCTCGCCGCGACCACCGGCGGCAACACCACCACCGAGCCCGTCCACCTGCTCGTCGCCCTGCTGAAGCAGGAGGACGGCGCCACCCGCAGCCTCGTGCAGAAGGCGGGCGTCGACCCGGCCACCCTGCTGGCCCACGCCGAGCGCGTCCAGCAGGAGCTGCCCCGCGCGACCGGCTCGACGGTCCAGCAGCCCAGCGCCTCCGCCTCGCTGACCCGCGTCCTCGCGCAGGCGATCGACCTGGCGGCGTCGATGAAGGACGACTACGTCGCCACCGACCACCTCCTGGTCGCCACCGCCACCGTCGAGTCGAGCGCGCAGAAGGTGCTGACCGACGCGGGTCTCACCGCGGCCGGGCTGCGGGAGGCGATCACCGCTGTCCGCGGCAACCGTCGCGTGACCAGCGAGAGCGCCGAGGCGTCGTACGAGTCGCTGGAGAAGTACTCCGTCGACCTCACGAAGTCGGCCGAGGACGGCCGGCTCGACCCGGTGATCGGCCGCGACGCCGAGATCCGTCGCGTCATCCAGGTGCTGTCGCGGCGCACCAAGAACAACCCCGTCCTCATCGGCGAGCCCGGCGTCGGCAAGACCGCGGTCGTCGAGGGCCTCGCCCAGCGGGTCGTCGCCGGCGACGTCCCCGACTCGCTCAAGGGCCGGCGGGTGCTGGCGCTCGACCTCGCGGCGATGGTCGCGGGCGCGAAGTACCGCGGCGAGTTCGAGGAGCGGCTCAAGGCCGTGCTCGAGGAGATCAAGGACGCCGGCGGGCAGGTCATCACCTTCATCGACGAGCTCCACACGGTCGTCGGGGCGGGCGCCGGCGGTGACTCCGCCATGGACGCCGGCAACATGCTCAAGCCGATGCTCGCCCGCGGTGAGCTGCACATGATCGGCGCGACGACGCTCGACGAGTACCGCGAGCGCATCGAGAAGGACCCCGCCCTCGAGCGCCGCTTCCAGCAGGTCTTCGTCGGCGAGCCCAGCGTGGAGGACACGATCCAGATCCTGCGCGGCATCCAGGAGAAGTACGAGGCGCACCACGGCGTGCGCATCACCGACGCGGCGCTGGTCGCCGCCGCCACGCTGTCCGACCGCTACATCACCGGCCGCCAGCTCCCCGACAAGGCGATCGACCTCATCGACGAGGCCTCCTCGCGCCTGCGGATGGAGCACGAGTCCTCGCCCGAGGAGATCGACCAGCTCCGCCGCCGGGTCGAGCGGCTGAAGATGGAGGAGTTCGCGCTCGCCAAGGAGACCGACGCCGCGTCGGCCGAGCGTCTCGAGGTGCTGCGCAAGGACCTCGCCGACCGCGAGGAGGAGCTGCGCGGGCTGGAGACCCGGTGGGAGCGCGAGAAGGACCAGCTGCAGGGCGAGGGCGAGCTGCGCCGCCAGCTCGACCAGCTCAAGATCGAGGCCGAGAAGAAGCTGCGCGAGGGCGACCTCGCCGGGGCCTCGGAGATCCAGTACGGCCAGATCCCCGCGCTCGAGAAGCAGATCGACGAGGTCGAGAAGGCCGAGGCCGTCGACCTCGAGCCGCTCGTCGGCGAGGAGGTCGGTGCCGAGCAGATCGCCGACGTCGTCGAGGCCTGGACCGGCATCCCCACCGGCAAGATGCTGCAGGGCGAGACCGCCAAGCTGCTCGAGATGGAGTCGGTCATCGGCGAGCGGCTGATCGGGCAGCGCGAGGCCGTCACCGCGGTCAGCGACGCCGTACGCCGCTCGCGCGCCGGCATCGCCGACCCCAACCGGCCGACCGGGTCGTTCCTCTTCCTCGGACCCACCGGTGTCGGCAAGACCGAGCTGGCCAAGGCGCTCGCCGACTTCCTCTTCGACGACGAGCGAGCGATCGTCCGCATCGACATGAGCGAGTACAGCGAGAAGCACTCGGTCTCGCGTCTCGTCGGTGCGCCCCCCGGCTACGTCGGCTACGACGAGGGCGGGCAGCTGACCGAGGCGGTGCGGCGCCGGCCGTACAGCGTCGTGCTGCTCGACGAGGTGGAGAAGGCGCACCCCGAGGTCTTCGACATCCTGCTGCAGGTGCTCGACGACGGACGGCTGACCGACGGCCAGGGGCGCACGGTCGACTTCCGCAACACGCTGCTGATCCTCACCTCCAACCTCGGCTCGCACTTCCTGGTCGACCCGATCCTCGAGCCGGTGGCCAAGAAGGAGTCGGTGATGGGCGTGGTGCGCTCGCACTTCAAGCCCGAGTTCCTCAACCGGCTCGACGAGGTCGTGATGTTCGACGCGCTGAGCAAGGACGACCTGGCCCACATCGTCGACCTGCAGCTCGCCCTGCTGGAGAAGCGGCTGGCGGTCCGGCGGATCACCATCTCGGTGACCGACGCGGCCCGCGCCTGGCTGGCCGAGACCGGCTACGACCCGGCGTACGGCGCCCGGCCCCTGCGCCGGCTCATCCAGTCGGCCATCGGCGACCCGCTCGCCCGGCTGCTGATCGCCGGGGAGGTCACCGACGGTGGCGCCGTCACCGTCGGCGTGGGCGACGACGGGCTGACGCTCTCCTCCTGACCGCGGGTCGGCGACCGCCGCTGTAACGCCGGGTTGGTGCGTGTACCCACTGGGATATATCCGGGTGGGTACAGCGGCTAACCCGGCGTTACAGCGCGATCAGGCGGGACGATCTGGCGGGGCGTCAGGCGGGAGGCACCGGGCCGTCCCAGTCCCAGTGCGGCATGACCAGGTCGTCGGGGACGTCGTCCTTCGAGCGTCCCCAGGCCTGGAACGGGCCGGTCGCGGCCCACGTGACGTAGTCGGCGATGGCCTGCCGCACCTCGGGGTCGGCGGGCACGCCGGCCTCGTCGAACGAGTCGACGACGCACTGCACGAACCGCGGGCTCGCCTCGACGGCGTAGTCCGCCTCACCCGCGTGCAGCCGCTGCACGTGGGACTCGCTGCCGCGCATCGTGGTGGTGTACGTCGGCGGGCCGCCGAGCGCCTCGGCCCAGTACGCCGCCAGGCGGTCGGTGTGGTCCGGCTGGTTGTCGGCGTGCGAGAACGGGTGCTGGAGCAGCGGGTCGGCCAGGCAGCGCTGGTGCGTCGCCTCGGCCAGCCGGACGAAGACGTCCATGCCGCCGGCCGCCTCGTAGATCGTGCTCACCCGTCGATCGTCGTACGACCGGCGCCGTCCGTCGAGGCCCCGCGCTTCATCCACGGGTGCGGCCGTTCTCAGCGGCGCCTCAGCCGGTTGCGGGATGCTGGGGTGCGTGAGCACGGCGACCGAGGCGACGAGACCGTGGTGGCGACTCCGCGACACGCCCGTCCCGGGTGGTGTGCCGGACCTGGCCAAGGCGCTGCTGTGGACCGAGCTGGCGATCGTGCTGCTGGTCTCGCTGGGCCGGAGCGCGGTCTACTCGGTCGTCAGCATCGTCTCGGCGCTGACCGCCCCGGGTCCGCTGTCGTCGCAGGCGGCCAACCTCAACAACTCCCTCGCCCCGGACCGGCCGTGGCTCGACCTGACCTACCAGCTGCTGCGGGTCGCTTTCGCCCTCGTCCCGGTGGCGCTGGCAGCGTACCTGCTGGTGCGCTCCGGGAGCAGGCTCAAGGACGTGTGGGCGCGCGACGGTGGCTGGAGCAGCCTCGGCGACTGGGGGCGCGGCGCCCTGCTCGCGGCCGGCGTCGGCTCGGTGGGCGTGGTGTTCTACCTCGCGACCTTCGCGCTCGGCACCAACCTGACCGTCGTCGCCCAGTCGCTGCCGGGGGAGTGGTGGCGGGTGCCGGTGCTGGTGCTGGCCGCCGCGCAGAACGCCGTGGTCGAGGAGTTCATCGTCCTCGGCTTCGTGCAGGTGCGGCTGCGCCAGATCGGCTTCGGCGACTCGGCCGCCATCGGCCTGGCGGCCCTGCTGCGCGGCAGCTACCACCTCTACCAGGGCCTCGGCGGCTTCGTCGGCAACCTCGCGATGGGGCTGCTCTTCGGCTGGCTCTTCCGCCGCTGGGGGCGGGTGATGCCGTTCGTGGTCGCCCACACGCTGCTCGACGTGGGCGCGTTCGTGGGGTACGCCGTGCTCGCCGGGCGGGTCGACTGGCTGCCGACCCTGTGACCCGCCCGGCGGCGGGCGGTCAGCGCCGGATCTTGACCTGCTTCGAGCTCGCCCGCGCCTTCTCGTAGCCCGACTTCTTGGCCGTGACCCGGACCGAGATCTTCTTCCCGCGGTCCTTGGCCCGCACGCGGTAGGTCGCCTTCTTCGCTCCCTTGATCTTCTTCCCGTTCTTCAGCCACTGGTAGCGCACCGTGACGCTCTTCTTGGCCGGCTTGGGCTTCCAGCCCTTGACCTTGACCGACAGCACGCGGCCGGCGCGCGGCACGCCGCGCAGCTTGGGACGCTTCGTGCGGAACAGCGCCTTGCCGACGACGACGGACGCGGCCGGAGCGGTCACGGTCGGGTAGTACGGCGCGGACCCGGACACCTGGAGGGTGAGGGTCTTGCCGATGTCGCGACGGCCGAGCCTGTAGGTGCTGGCGGTGGCGCCCGGGATCGCAACGCCGTCGAGCAGCCACTGGTAGCCGAGGGTGACGGCCGGGGACCACGGCGTGGACGTCGCCTCCGCGGTGCCCTTGAAGCGGGGACGGCCGGCGATGGCGACCGCGCCGGGGTAGATCTGCGACTGGCGGTAGCCCGCGACGGTCGCCATCTGCTCGGTGATCGCCAACGCGTTGTTGGTGGCCTCGGTGCCCTGGACGCGCCCGTTGTAGGCGATCGCAGGGTTCGAGAAGTAGCCGATGCGGGTGCAGTTGACCTTGGCGCGGAGGCACTGGTCGTAGTAGGCCATCACCGTGATCGTCTGCGCCGCCACGTCGACGTAGCCGCGGGCGTAGGGCTTGCCCTCGGTCGGCGGCTGCGACGCGCCGGCGTCGTGGTGGGCGCTCAGGTTGTGCCCGACCTCGTGGGCGAACGCGCGGAACTCGGTGGCGCAGGCAGCGGCGTACACGACCGACCAGGCGGCGTACTGCGGGTCGTACTGCGGATCCGTGCCGCCGAGGTAGGCGATGCCGCAGGACGCTCCACCGGGGACGCTGCCCGCCAGCCAGAGGCTCACCAGGTCGGCGTGGGTCTCCTCGCGCAGGGCGTGGGCCTCGTCGAACACGCCGTCGCCCGGGGTGCCGAGGGCCTTGAGGTTGGTGACCAGGTCGGAGGACTGCGTCGCCGCGACCTGTCGCGTGCCGACCAGCCGCACCCGGGTGCCCACGCCGGAGGTGGCGAAGGCCTCGTTGGCCTGGGTGATGCCGAGGGCGAACTGCGCCTCCATCGCGGGCTGTCCCATCTGGGTGACCAGCTGGGCGGGGTAGACGATGGCGATGTCGATGGTGTCGGGCGCGTCGCCGAAGGCGATGGGTGCGCGCGCGCCGGTGGTGCCGGTGTTGTCGCGCTGGGCGCGGGGCTCGGCGCTGTGCTCGTGCGAGCCGGTGCGTGACCCGGCCCGCAGGTCGGTGCTTCCCGGGCGCTCCGGCAGGACGACGTCGTCGCCGCCCGGCGGGTCGCCCGCCTCGTCGACGACGTAGTCGCCCTCGGGCGTCGTGCGCACCTCGTAGGTGCCGTGCTCGACGGAGGTGACGTTGATGTGGGCGACCCCGCCGACCACGACTCCGGTGACGCTGCCCTTCTCGCCGACGATGCCGCCGGACCACGACGTGATCCCTCCGGCATCGGTGCGCTGGTCGACGGCTGCGGTGACGGTCGTGTCGTCGAACAGCTCGAGGTCGATCCGGTCGCCGGTGCGTACGGCGTCGAGCGCGGCCGTGTCGACGGCGACGGCCCGCGATCGCTCGTCGCCGGCGGCCTCGGCGCTCGCGCGGCCCGACGGGGCCGGGCTGAGCAGGTCCACCGGTCGGCGGTCGTCCTGCGATGCGGTGGCCGTGGTGACGGGCGCCGTGGTGGCGGCGAGTGCGAGGACACACAGTCCGGCGACGCCGACGAGTGTCCTGCTGGTGCTCCTGGTGGGCACGGTGATGGGCATGGAGTCCCCCTTCTCTCTCGGACCCCTCTGCCCCGGGTGGCGCCGCCCAAACCCGGACGGGCGCAGCTACTCGCCCGTCTCGACCTCCTCGCGCTGCTGCTCCTCGGCCGGGGCCCGTCGGCGGCGCGACAGCAGGCCGCCCGCCCACAGCGCCCAGAGGACGAGCACGGGCTGGAAGAAGAGCCGCGTCAGGCGGGCGCGGTCGGTGTCGAGGCCGAATGCGTCGGTGCCCTCGACGTACTGCGCGATGTTGCCGGGGAAGATCGCCACGAAGAAGGCCGCGAGCAGCGCGCCGACCGTACGGCGGTGCCGCGGCAGCGCGACGAACGCCCCGCCCAGCGCGACCTCCACGACTCCCGAGGCGAGCACGGTGAGGTCCTCGTCCACCGGGAACCAGTCGGGCACCTGCGCCCGGAACTCCTCACGCTGCGTGGTCAGGTGCAGCACACCTGCGGTCACCATGAAGCCGCCGAGCACGACGCGGCCGAGGGTCTGAGCCTTCATGCCTGCAGCCTAGGGCGGGTCCCTACGCGGTGGGCGGGACGAGGACGCCGGGGTTCATCAGCCCGGCCGGGTCCAGCGCCTGCTTGACCGCGCGCATGAGGTCCATCTCCACGTCGGACTTGTACGCCGCCGCTGCCGCCGCCTTGGTGCGCCCGAGCCCGTGCTCGGCGCTGATCGACCCCGCCGCGCGGGCCACCGACTCGTAGATGGCGGAGGTCAGGTCGGCCGCCGCGGCACGCAGCGCGTCGTCGTCGCTGCGCCCGTCGGCCAGCGGCGCGTTGAGGTTGTAGTGCAGGTTGCCGTCGCCGACGTGCCCGTAGGTCACCAGGCGCACGCCCGGGCAGACCTCCTGCAGCCGCGGACCGATGGCGTTCGTCCACTCGGCCAGCCCTGCGATCGGCAGCGTGACGTCGTGCTTCAGGGTGGCGCCCTCGACCTTCTGCACCTCGGAGATGCCCTCGCGCAGGGCCCACAGCGCCGAGCGCTGTGCGGGGCTGCCGGCGATCGCCGCATCGGTGGCGCAGTCGGCCTCGACGGCCTCGCCGAGCAGCTGCTCCAGGGTCTCGTCCAGCCCGGTGTCCGACGCGGAGCCGGCCAGCTCCACGAGGACGTACCAGTCGCTCGGCTCGCCCAGCGGGTCGCTCGCCCCCGGCAGGTGGGCCAGGACGAGGTCGATGGCCTGCCGGTTGGCGATCTCGAACGTCGAGAGGTGGACGCCGGCGTGCTGCTGCGCGACGCCGAGCAGCGAGACCGCGGCGTCGACGGACGGCACCGCGACCCAGGCCGTGGCGTGCCGCGGCGTGGCCGGGAAGAGCCGCAGGACGGCGCCGGTGATGACGCCGAGGGTGCCTTCCGCGCCCACGAAGAGCTGCGTCAGGTCGTAGCCGGTGTTGTCCTTCCGCAGCCCGCGGAGGCCGTCCCACACCCGTCCGTCGGGCAGCACGACCTCGAGCCCGAGGACCAGCTCGCGGGTCATGCCGTAGCGCAGCACCGCGGTGCCGCCGGCGTTCGTCGACAGGTTGCCGCCGATCGTGCAGCTGCCCTCGGAGCCCAGTGACATCGGGAACAGCCGGTCGACCTCCTCGGCCGCCGCCTGCACGTCGGCCAGCACCACGCCCGCGTCGACGGTGACGGTCCCGGCGACGGGGTCCACGTCGCGCACCCGGCGCATCCGGCCGAGCGACAGCACGACCTGGCGGCCGGACGCGTCGGGGACGCCACCGCCGACCAGACCGGTGTTGCCGCCCTGCGGCACGACCGCGACACCCGCCTCGGCGCAGGCCCCGACGACCGCGGCCACCTCGTCCGTCGAGCCGGGCCGCACCACCGCGAGCGCACGGCCGGCGATGGTGCCGGTCCAGTCGACGACGTACGCCGCGACGTCGGCGTCCTCGGTCAGGACGTGGTCGGCGCCGATGCTCGTGCGCAGCCGGTCGAGCAGGTCGTCCATGGTGGTCCTCCGGTCGGTGGGGTGGGGTCAGCCCAGCAGCACGGCGACGAGCAGCGCGGCTGGCAGCGAGGCGAGGGTGGTGACCAGGATGGTCTCCCGGGCGACATCCTCCCCGACGCGGTAGCGGGTGGCGTGCAGGAAGATGTTCTGCGCGGTCGGGAGGGCGGCGGTGATGACGACGCCGAGCAGCACGTGGTCGTCGAGGTGGAGAGCCACGCCGACCAGCCAGGCGACCACCGGCATGACGGTCATCTTGAGCACCGTCGCGACGACCACCTCACCGTTGTGGCCGGCCCGGCCGATCGGCGGGCTCAGCCTCAGCGCGGCGCCGTACGACATCAGCATGAGCGGGATGGCCGCACCGGCCAGCATCTCGAGCGGCGACAGCACCGGGGCCGGCAGCTGCCACCCGGTGGTCGCCAGCACCAGGCCGAGGACGGCGGCGATCGTCAGCGGGTTGGTGACCAGCCGGCGCATCGCGGGGCGCACGCCCTCGCCGCGGCCGGTGATGCGGTCGAGGGCGATCAGCGCGGCGGGCTGCACGAGCAGCATCTGGACGAGCAGGGTGGGCACGACGACGGTGAGGTCGCCGACGACGTAGGCGGCGATGGCGATGCCGAGGTTGCCCGCGTTGACGTAGGACGACGACAGCGCACCGATGAGCAGCGAGCCGGTGTCGAGGCGCCAGCGCAGCCGCGCGATGGCGACGTACGCGACGAAGCAGGTGGCGAGCGAGACGCTCGAGGTGACCAGGTTCGCCGCCGCGGTCTCGAGGTGGACCGTGCTGATCGTCACGACCATGAGGGCGGGGGAGGCGACGAAGAACGCGATCTCGCCGAGCGTGCGCTGCGAGCGACGGTCGAGGACGCCGACGTGGGCCAGCGCCGCGCCGGCGGCGATGACGACCAGGATGGTCGTGAAGCCGATTAGCAGGTCCATGGCGCGCTCCTCCCGGGCATCGTGCGATAGCGAGGTCGTCTTGGACGCGGCGACCGGCGCCCGGCAAGGATGGCGGGGTGACCACCGACACCCAGCACCCGGTCCGTGTCGTCCAGCTCGGAGGGCTGATGCCCTTCGTGCGTGCGTGGCTCACGGAGCGGTACGCCGCCCCGGAGCTCGCGGACCTCGAGGACCCGGCCGGCGTCGTCGTGGCGGTCGTCGGTGGAGGTGCGCGCGCCGGGGCGGCCGAGATGGACGCCCTGCCCGACCTGCGGGCGATCGTGAACTTCGGCGTCGGCTACGACAACGTCGACGTGGCCGAGGCGGGCCGCCGCGGCATCGTCGTCTCCAACACCCCGGACGTGCTCACCGACGCGGTGGCCGACCTCGCGGCGTTCCTCGTCGTCGACGTGCTGCGCGGCATCACGGCCGCCGACCGGTTCGTGCGGAGCGGCGCCTGGGCCCGTGGCGAGAAGCCGCGGCTGACCCGCGACGTGCGCGGTGCGGTCGTCGGGGTGCTCGGCCTGGGCCGCATCGGCACGGCCGCCGCGGAGAGGCTGGAGGCCTTCGGCGCCGAGATCCACTACCACTCGCGCAGTCCCAAGGACGTCGCGTGGACCTACCACGACAGCCCGGTCGCGCTGGCGAAGGCGAGCGACGTGCTGGTCGTGCTCACCCCGGGTGGGGCCGGGACCGACGGCCTCGTGGACGCCGCCGTCCTGGACGCCCTCGGCCCCGACGGCTACCTGGTCAACGTCGCCCGCGGGTCCGTCGTCGACGAGCCAGCGCTGGTCGCCGCGCTCGAGGCGGGTCGCATCGCCGGTGCCGGGCTCGACGTGTTCGCCGACGAGCCGCACGTGCCCCCTGCGTTGCTGGATCGCGACGACGTCGTGCTGCTGCCGCACGTCGGCAGCGCGACCGTCGAGACGCGTGAGGCCATGGGCCGGCTCGTGCTCGACAACGTCGACGCCTTCCTCGACCGCGGCGAGCTGGTGACCCCGGTCGGCTGAGCGGCTCCGGTCGCGAGGTCGAGTGCGCACCCCCTCCGTCACTGCTACCGCGAGCGCACTCGACCCGGGAGACCTCGTCGGTCCACCCGGGCGACGACTCTTGGGAGCCCAGGCGTCGAGCGGGCACTTCCTCGCGCTGCCAGGCGTCGAGCGGGCAGTTCCTCGCGCTGCCGCCCGGCTCCAACGCGAGGAAGTGCCCGGTCGGCGTGCTCCAGCGCGAGGAAGTGCCCGGTCAGCGGCGCGCGCGTGTGCCGCGGGCGATCTCGGTGCCGAGGGCGTCGAGCCGGTGCTCCCAGAACGCCCGGAACTGCTCGACCCACGCGTCGACCTCCTGCAGGCCGGACGGGTCGACGGCGTAGAGCCGGCGGGTGCCGTCGGCGCGGACGGTGGCGAAGCCGTTGTCGCGCAGCACCTTGAGGTGCTGGCTCACCGCCGGCTGGCTGATGCCGAACTCGCCGCCCACCCGGGCCGCCACGTCGCCGGCGCTGCTCTCGCCCTCCGCGAGCAGCTCGAGGATGCGTCGGCGCACGGGGTCGCCGAGGACGTCGAAGGCGTGCACGTCAGGCCGGCGGCTCGGCGCCCGTGTAGAAGGCAGCCGTACGGCCGGCTGCGGCGCGCGAGGCTTCCGGGTCGCCCGACGTCGCGGCATCGGCCTCGCCCCACCGGGTCGCCGAACCGCTCATGAACGACCGGCCCTCCGTCGAGGCGCCCCAGCCCTCCACCTCCTCGTGCTGCATCGTCGTACCGGTGGCCAGGTGCTCGGCCAGGCCCATCAGCCCGAGCTCCCAGCCGACGCCGACCGCGCCCGGGCCGTACGTCGCCATGTGCGGGTTGTCCCGCACGTCGGCCGCGTGGCGGAGGGTCAGCGTGGCGCCGTCGGGCGCCTCCTCGAGGTGGACGTCGACCCACGACGTGTCCCCGCCGAACTCCCACGTGATCGCGAAGTGCTTAGGCTCGTCGCAGGCGGTGACCTCGCCGCCGGCGTTGCCCTCGACCTGGAAGCGGCCGCCGAGCCGGAGGTCACCGGAGACCGGCGCGAACCAGCGCGGGATGCGCTCGGGGTCCGTGACGGCCTGCCAGAGGTCGTCGACGTCCGTGGGGTAGGTGCGGGAGGCCACGACGACCCTGACGGGCGTGCCCTCGTGGGTGCTGTCCTCGACGGCGCGGGTCACCGCGCCCAGGTGCTTGGCTACGTCGAACATGCGCCGACTGTGTCACCGGTGACTTATATAAGTCAAGACTGAAGAAACAGGAAGTGCCCGGTCGGCGTCCTCCAGCGCGAGGAAGTGCCCGGTCGGCGCGTTGCAGCGCGAGGAAGTGCCCGGTCGGCGTGTTGCAGCGCGAGGAAGTGCCCGGTCACCAGCGGGAGGTGTTGACCTCGACGTCCGGCCGGATCGACCGCATGTGGACGGTGTCCTCGCGCCGGCGCACGCCGCAAGAGAGGTGGGAGCTCGTGGAGCTCGCCCACCACGGCGGCGACACGCGCGTCGACGCGGACCCGACCGGCCGGTCGAGCTGCACGCGATCTGGTCGCGCGAGGCGGTCACCCCTGTCGTACGCCGCGTGCTGGACGTCGTCACCGCCCACCCCGGCTGAGGCCCGGATCTCCCCAGTGTCAAGGAAGCCCTGCGCTCCTTGGGCTCCGAGGCTTAGAGTCGGGGGTGCCGCGAGGTCCACGCAGGGAGTGAGATGCACGACGAACCCGACACGGGACGGCGCCACGCCGACTCGCCGTGGGCCGACGAGCAGACCCGCCAGCACCTCCAGGTCCTCGTCGAGGGCGTCGCCACCCTCGCCGGCTTCGAGCAGTCGTCGTTGACGCTGCGGCGCGACGGCCAGTTCGAGGTCGTCGCCGCAGCGGGTGTCGAGGACGGGTTCGTCGGCACGCAGGTCCCCGCGGCGTCGATCGAGAACGAGCTGCGCAACGCCGACGAGTGGGGCGTGTGGCGCTTCGTGCCCCACCACCGGGCCAGCATCGAGGCGCTCTCCTACAGCCACATCCCGGACGTGACGCCGCTCGAGGGCGAGGACGCGTGGCACCCGCTCGACCTCCTGGCCGCCCCGCTGCACGACGACCAGGGCCGGCTGCGCGGTCTGCTGTCGGTCGACATCCCCGACGACGGGCGGCTGCCGTCGCCGGCGAAGATGGAGGTGCTCACGCGCTATGCCGGGCTCGCGCGCACGCTCGTGCTGCTGGCCCTGGAGCGCGAGGAGCTGAGCGAGCAGGTGCGGATGGCCACCGAGGCCCGGGCGATCGTGCGGCAGGCCCTGGGCGAGCCGACGCTGGAGCTGGTGCTGGAGGCGTGCCGGTCGGCGGTCGTGTCGTGCTTCGACGCCGTCGGCATGTGGCTCACGGCGTTCAACCCCGACGGCGTCGGGTCCACCACGACGTCGTACGCCGTCGGCGACACCTACGACGCGCCGCCGTTCGCCGAGATCGACGACGTCGTCGTGCGGCTGGCCCAGCGCTACTGGGTCGACCAGTACGTCGCCCCGTTCTCCCGCGACAGCCTCGACCAGCCGGGCCTGGCCCACGACGACGCGGAGCGGCTGCTGGGGTTCCTCGACCGGATCGGCATCGGGTCGGTGCTCTTCGTCCCGCTCGGCGTCGGCCGCGAGTGCGTCGGCTTCCTGGTCCTCACGCGCGTGTCCGACGCACGCCGCTGGACCGACATCGAGATCGATGCGGCGCGCGACATCGGCCGCGACCTCGGCCTGGCGGTGGGCAAGGCCCGCCAGCTCGAGCTCGAGCGCGCCATCGCCGACCGCCTCCGCAAGCTCGACAGCTATCGCGTCGAGGTGGTCAACACGATGGGCCACGAGCTGCGCAACCCGCTCTTCTCGATGAGCGCCAACCTCGAGCTCCTCGACACCTCCGGCCTCGACGAGGACGGCCGCCGGTCCGTGGCCGCCGCCACCCGCGGCGCCACCCGGATGCGCGCCGTCATCGACGACATGCTCACCATGGCCCAGGTCTCCGACCCGCACCGCGAGTTCGATCCCATCCCGGTCGACCTCCGGCGCGTGGTCCACGACGTGGCCGAGGAGTGCCACGCCGCGGCGACGGCCGGGGAGGTCACCTGTGAGTCCGACCTGCCCGACGAGCCGGTGCTCGTGCCCGGCGAGCCCGAGGAGCTGCACCGCCTGCTGACCAACCTCGCGTCCAACGCGATCAAGTACACCGACCCCGGCGGCCGGGTCGCCGTCCGCGTCGCGCTTCAGGGGGACGCGGTCGTCGCGACCGTCGAGGACACGGGGATCGGCATCTCGCCGCCCGACCAGGAGCAGCTCTTCCGCGAGTTCTTCCGCTCCACCAACCCGGCGGCCCTGACACGCCCCGGCACCGGGCTTGGCCTGCCGATCGTCGCCCGGATCGTCGCGCGCCACGGCGGCTCCGTGGACATCGACTCCGAGCGCGGGCGCGGCACGACGGTCACGGTGACCCTGCCGGCCTGGGCCGAGGGCGTCGCCCCGGACCCAGCGCCAGCGTCATGAAGGTGCTCAGCGGGTCGTCGGCGTAGGAGCCGAACGGCTCGCACGGCACGAAGCCGGAGCGCGCGTAGAACCGGCGTGCGGGTGCGAAGAACTCCATCGAGCCCGTCTCGAGCGACACCCGCGAGACCCCGCGACGCCGGGCGTCGTCGAGCGCATGGGCGAGCAGCCGCGTCGCCACCCCGGTGCCCCGCAGGCGCGGCTCGGTCCGCATGCTCTTCAGCTCCTCGTGCCCGTCGTCGACGGGCGCGAGCGCGACCGTGCCGTGGATCCCGTCGTCGGCGGCGGCGACCCAGAGCCGTACGCCGTCCCCCTGCAGGGCGGTCAGGTCGAGCGCGTGCCGGCTCTCCGGCGGTGCGGTCGGCTCCAGGTCGTCGAGGTGGGCCTGCAGGAACGCCACCAGCCGCGGGTCGCCGAAGTCGGCGCGGGTGATCTGCACGGCGCCAGTGTGGCGAATGCGTGTTTCACGGAGGTGACGGCGCGGTGTATCTGGATCGGGGTGACGCGGACGGCCGTCGGTGTGCCAGCGTGTGTCCATGAGCCGCACATTGGACGTCGACCACCTCGTCGTCGGGGCCGGCGCGATGGGGATGGCCTTCACCGACGCGCTGGTCGACCACTCCGACGCGCGGGTCGCGGTCGTCGACCGCCGGCACGGCGCGGGCGGGCACTGGCTCGAGGACTACCCGTTCGTCCGGCTGCACCAAGCGTCCACGTTCTACGGCGTCGCGTCGACGGTCCTCGGCGGTCGCATCCAGGAGCAGGGCCCCGAGGCGGGGCTGCACGTGCGCGCCTCGCAGCCCGAGATCGTCGACTACTACGCCCGGGCCGTCGAGCGGCTGCGCGCGACGGGCCGGGTCGAGGTCCTCACCGGGTGCGAGGTCGTGGGCCGCACGGTCGTCTCGCGCATCTCCGGCCGGACCTGGGAGGTGCCGGAGTCCTGCCGCGTGGTCGATGCCCACTACCTGTCGCCGAGCATCCCCGCCGAGTCGTCGGCGCCGTTCTCGGTCGCGGACGACGCGCGGGCCGTCACGGTCAACGACGTGGTGCGGCTCGAGGAGGCGCCGAGCCAGTACGTCGTCGTCGGCTCCGGCAAGACGGCCACCGACGCCTGCGTGTGGCTGCTCGGCCAGGGCGTGGACCCCGACGCGATCTGCTGGGTGCGGCCGCGGGACCCGTGGATGCTCAACCGCGCGCTGATCCAGCCCGACCCGGCGATCTACCTCGGGGTGCCGGCGACGACGTTCGAGGAGGCGGCGACCTCGTCGTCGCTCGACGAGCTGTTCCTCCGGCTCGAGGACGCCGGTGTGATGCTGCGCATCGACCGGTCGGTGACGCCCACGATGGCGAAGGCCCCGACGCTCGGCGAGTGGGAGCTCGAGCTGCTGCGGTCCATCGGCAACGTCGTACGCCGCGGACACCTGCGCCACGTCGAGCGCGGCCGGCTCGAGATGGAGGACGGCACCACGGTGCGGGTCGCGGACGACGCGGTCGTGGTGCACTGCGCCGCCGACGGCCTGAAGAACCCGCCCCTCGTGCCCGTCTGGCAGCCGGACGTCATCACGGTGCAACCGGTGCGTGCGGGCTTCCCGTGCTTCGGCGCGGCGGTCACCGGCTACGTCGAGGCCACCCGCCGCGACGACGACGAGAAGAACCGCCTCTGCTCGCCGTCGCGCTTCGGCAACTCGCTGGCGCAGTGGGCCGACATGAACGTCCGCGGGACCCGGGCGTCGATGGCGCTGGGCGCCGAGCCGGACATCGCGGAGTGGGCCAACACCGTGGCGGTCAACCCGGCGCGGATCCCACCCGGGCACGCCTCCGAGGAGCTCGACCGGGTCCGTGAACGCCTCGCCGCGGCCACGGCGCCCGGCCTCGAGGCGCTCACCCGGCTGATGGCGACCGGCTGACGCGAGATCGTGGACGATCCGAGTCACCTGGTGGCTCGGATCATCCACGATGTGCCGCCGTCAGTCGGCGGGCAGGGCCTTCCTCGACCAGCGAAGCGGGTCAGTCCCAGAACCAGGTGAGGAGCTCGTTGGCCATCGGCGTGGCCAGCCAGGCGATCGTCGCGACACCGATGGCCGCGGCGACGACGTAGAGGGCGACCTCCCGCAGGGTCAGCTCCCGACGCCAGGCCCACACCATGAACAGCGACCACATCGCCACCCCGCCCGAGACGAACGGCGCCGTCGGCACCCCGACCACGGCGACGAAGCCGACCACCCCGCCGAGCGGCGTGTCGTAGGGCCACATCGCGCCCAGGTCGTAGGCGTAGATCGTCTCGCCGGCGGGGCGCTGGTGGACGCCGTTGACGTAGTACGGCAGCGCAAGGCAGACGGCGTACGGCGCCGCGGCGAGGAGCGCGACCAGGACGGCGAGGCCGGGCCGTCGTCGGTCGACGTGTGCGACGGACCGGGCTTCCGGGCGCATGACGGCCATGCCTGCAGTCTGGGCCGACGGCCCGCGCGGACCATCACCCCGATCGGGGATCCTTCAGCTGCCGGACGTCGCGTAGCCCTCGCGGTAGGACGGGTACGCCGGTGCCCAGCCCGTCGACCGCAGCCGGGCGTTGGACAGCCGCTTGCCGTGCCCCTGCGCGGGGTCGGCCGGCGGGGGAGCGGGGGCGCCGAGCCGGTCGGCGAGGTATGCCGCGACGTCCCCGAGCTGGGCGGGCGCGTCGTCGGTGCCGAGGTAGAGGTGCTCCGGCGGCGCCTCCATGGTCAGCAGGTGCACCACGGCCGAGGCCGCATCCGTGCGGTGGATCCGGTTGGTCCAGCGGTGCGGGTCGTCGATCCGGCCCTTGCGGACCTGGTCGAGCAGCCGCGTGCTGCCGCCGCCGTACAACCCGGACAGCCGCAGCACGCTTCCGTGCGGCACGCGCTCGTGGAACGCCTCCTCGGCGGCGACGAGCATGCGCCCGGGGCCGTCCGCCGGGTCGGGAGGCGTCGACTCGTCCTCGAGGTCCGGGAGGTCGTGGCTGCCGTGGACCGCGGTCGACGAGACCAGCACGGCCCGCTCCGGGGGCTCGGGCAGCGCGTCGAGCGCCCGGGCCATCCCCTCGACGTAGGTCGCCCGGTAGGACTCCTCGGTCCGCGGGCGCGCGGTCAGGGCGACGACGACGAGGCGGGGGCGTACGTCGGACAGGTCGGGCGCCTCGCGCGTGAGGTCGACCGCGCGGCCGACGAGCGGCGCGGGCACCCGCGAGGCGTTGCGTCGCAGGGCGAGCACGTCGTGGCCGAGGTCGGCCAGCCGCAGGCCGACCGCGGCGCCGAGGTCGCCGGCGCCGACGAGGAGGACGTCCGGGGTCACAGGCGCACCGTACGGGACGGCTCGCGATCCGGGGCTGTGCGCCGGCCGGTCGTCGTGGCACCGTGGTGGCATGAAGCGCCCGCCGCCCCCGCTCCTCGCGCTCGCCGCCGCGCTGGTCCAGCAGGGGCTGGCGCGCGGTGCGCCTCCCGCGTCGCGGCTGCGGCGTTCGGCCGCGGCCGCCACGGCGGCGACCTCGGTCGTCCTGGCCGGCGGCGCCGCGAGCCGGTTCCGGGCCCAGCACACGACGGTCGAGCCGTTCGACCCCTCCCAGGCGTCGTCGCTGGTGGTCACCGGACCCAACTCCCGCACCCGCAACCCGATGTACGTCGGCATGGCCGGCGTGCTCGTCGCCAACGCGCTCCGCAGGGGCTCGTGGTCGGGTGTGCTCCCGGTCGTCGCGTTCGTGGCGGTCATCGACCGCTTCCAGATCGCAGCGGAGGAGCGCGCGCTCGCGGAGAAGTTCGGCGCGGGCTACGCGGCGTACCGCTCCAGCGTCCCGCGCTGGCTCGACCTCCGGTCGTTCAGCGGATAGATGCCCAACCGGCTCGCGCAGGCGCACGAGCTCTCCCTCGAGCACGGCCTCGGTGCGCGTGACGACGCGCGCCATGCAGTACCCCTCGACGTCGAGCGCCGCGTCCCGCATGGGTCGCCACCGTGCGGGCACTGGTGTGTCATGACGCACCGATCTGTCTCCACCGACAGCGAGTCCACGAGCGAAAAGCGGGAGCGGACCGCTCCCGCGCCCGACGCAGCGGGCAAGCCGGACTCGCCCAGCGACATCGCCAAGCCCACCTGGGGCTACTCCCTGCGCAAGGCCGTGCGCGAGTTCATGGACGACCAGTGCACCGACCTCGCGGCCGCGCTGACCTACTACTCCGTCCTCGCGCTCTTCCCGGGCCTCATCGCGCTGCTCTCGCTGGTCGGCCTCGTCGGCCAGCAGCAGCAGACGGTCGACACCCTGCTGCAGATCCTGCGCGACATCGGGGCCTCGTCGGCCGCCGACACCCTCGAGCCCACCATCACCCAGCTGGCGCAGAGCCAGGGCGCCGGGCTGGCGCTCGTCATCGGGCTCCTGACCGCCCTGTGGTCGGCCTCGGGCTACGTCAACGCCTTCAGCCGCGGGATGAACCGCATCTACGAGATCGACGAGGGCCGCCCGGTCTGGAAGCTCCGGCCGGTCATGCTCCTCATCACGCTCGTGACCGTGCTGCTGGCCGCGGTCGTCGCGATCGGGCTGGTGCTCACCGGTCCCGCGGCCGAGGCGGTGGGCCGGGCGATCGGGCTGGAGTCGACCGCCGTGACGGTGTGGAGCATCGCCAAGTGGCCCGTCCTGCTGGCGGTCGTCGTGCTCATCGTCGCCCTGCTCTACTACGCCACCCCCAACGTCAAGCAGCCCAAGTTCCGGTGGATCAGCGTCGGCGCGATCATCGCCATCGTCGTGTGGGTCGTGGCGTCGGCGGCGTTCGGCTTCTACGTCGCGAACTTCTCCAGCTACGACAAGACGTACGGCTCGCTGGCCGGCGTCATCGCGTTCCTGCTCTGGCTGTGGATCACCAACCTGGCGCTGCTCTTCGGCGCCGAGGTCGACGCCGAGCTCGAGCGTGGCCGCCAGCTCCAGGCCGGCATCGCGGCCGAGGAGGAGCTGCAGCTGCCCCCGCGCGACACCCGCAAGTCGGAGAAGGCCGCCGCGAAGGAGCAGAAGGACATCGAGCGCGGGCGCAGGCTGCGCGAGTCGCGGGGACGCCGCTCCTAGGTGTACCCGGCCATGAGGTCGGTAGCAGCGAGCCTGCTTGAACGAACGAGAACCCCCGAATGGGATGTGGCTTGTCGAAGGCCCACTCCAACCCGGAGGTTCTCGTGTCCCACGGTAG
>NZ_JAPPUX010000006.1 GCF_026712185.1 Nocardioides pini
GCGGGGCATTAGCGTGAGTCACGAGGACCTCCAGTAGGTGGGTTGGTGTGGTAACCCCCTCCGTACTGGAGGTCCTCGCTACTCGTCTACGACTTCTCGTTCACAACCTCTGTGGGAACTACAGCTAGCCCGCCCGCACCGCCCGCACCACGCGGGCGGTGTCGAGCGCGGCGGCCGTGGCCTCCCAGCCCTTGTCCTCCGCGGAACCGTCGAGCCCGGCACGGTCGAGCGCCTGCTCCTCGGTGTCGCACGTGAGCACGCCGAAGCCCACCGGCACGGCGTGGTCGACGCTGACCTGGGTGAGGCCGTCGGTGGCGGCCGAGCAGACGTAGTCGAAGTGCGGCGTGCCGCCGCGGATGACGACGCCGAGCGCGACGACGGCGTTGTACCCCGCCTGCGCGAGCGCGGCCGCCACCACCGGCAGCTCGAAGGTGCCCGGCACGCGGATCACCTCGGGCTCGCTGATGCCGTACGCCGCCAGGGCGCGCTCGGCGCCGCCCACGAGGCCGTCCATGACCTCGGTGTGCCAGCTCGCCGCGACCACCGCGACCCTGAGGTCGCTCGCGTCGTAGGGCTGGCTCGTCGGTGCTCCGGCGCCGCTCATGCACGTACTCGCTTCGCTCCGTGCGCGCACGAGGCACGTGGCGCACTGTGTTGGATGATTCGCTCGCTGCGCTCGCTCATGCTTCGTCTCCTTCGTGCTCGAGCTGGTGGTCCAGCGCGAGGTCGGGCAGCTCGTGGCCCATCCGGTCGCGCTTGGTGCGGAGGTAGGCCTCGTTGTGCTCGGTCGGGTGGATCGTGAGCGGGACGCGCTCGGCCACGTGGATGCCGAAGTCCTCCAGGCTCGCCGTCTTGTCCGGGTTGTTGGTCATCAGGCGGACCGAGGCGATGCCGAGGTCGCGCAGCACCTGGGTGGCGGTGCCGTAGTGACGGGCGTCGGCGGGCAGGCCGAGGTCGAGGTTGGCGTCCACGGTGTCCCGGCCGCCGTCCTGCAGCTGGTAGGCCTGCAGCTTCGCGACGAGGCCGATGCCCCGACCCTCGTGGCCGCGGAGGTAGACCACCACTCCCCTGCCCTCGGCGACGATGGTGCGCAGTGCCTCGTCGAGCTGGGGTCCGCAGTCGCAGCGCTCGCTACCGAAGACGTCACCGGTCAGGCACTCGCTGTGGACCCGGGTCAGCACCGGCTCGCCCGCTGCGGCGGCCCCCGCGACGTCGCCGTACGCCAGCGCGACGTGCTCGCTGTCGTCGATGGTGATGCGGTAGCCGTAGGCCGTGAAGTCGCCGTGCCGGGTGGGCAGGCGGGTCTCCGCGACCCGCTCGACGTGGCGCTCGTGGCGGCGGCGGTAGCGCACGAGGTCCTCGATGGAGATCATCGCGAGGCCGTGCTCGTCGGCGAACGCCCGCAGCTCGGGCGCGCGCTTCATCGTCCCGTCGTCGTTGACGACCTCGACGAGCACGCCGGCGGGCGTGAGCCCCGCGAGTCGCGCGAGGTCGACGGCTGCCTCGGTGTGGCCGCGGCGCACCAGCACGCCGCCCTCGCGGTAGCGCAGGGGGAACACGTGGCCGGGGCGCGTGAGCTCCCACGGCTCGGTCGCGGAGTCGGCCAGCGTCCGTGCGGTGCGGGCGCGGTCGGCGGCGCTGATGCCGGTGCTGACGCCGTCGCGGGCGTCGACCGAGATCGTGTAGGCCGTGCGGAGCTTGTCCTTGTTGTGCGGGGTCATCAGCGGGATCTCGAGCCGCTCCAGCATGTCGCCCGGCATCGGCACGCAGATGACGCCGCTGGAGTGGCGGATGGTGAAGGCCATCAGCTCGGGGGTCGCCTTCGCCGCCGCGAAGATGATGTCGCCCTCGTTCTCCCGGTCCTCGTCGTCCACGACGACGACCGCCTTGCCGGCGGCGATGTCGGCGACGGCCCGCTCGACGGAGTCCAGCCGCACGCGTTCCTGCACGCTCACGCGGACACCTCCTCCGCACGGCGGTCGGGGTCCGTCGCGTCGACGACGGTGCGGCTGGCGCGCAGCCACACGAAGAAGCCGATGACCACGAACACCGCGTAGAAGAGGTACATGCCAGCGGTCGGGTAGTAGCCGGCCTGCACCAGGGTGGTCACGCCGACGACGTCGACGAGGATCCAGATGAGCCAGAACTCCACCCAGCCGCGCGCCATGCCGTAGGTCGCGAGCATCGAGCCGGCGAGGATCCACGCCTCGGTCGTCGGGCCCCACGAGCCCAACACCTGGGTGAGGAGGACGTACGCCGCCGCGTAGCCGACGACGCCGAGGACGAGCAGCTGGACCCGCTCGGCGCCGGTCGCCCATCGGGGTGCGATGGCGCCACCGTCGGACGCGCCGCCGGAGCGGCGTACCTGGCTCCAGCGCCACCAGCCGTAGACGGACACCGCGGCGAAGAAGACCTGGCGGCCGGCCTGTCCCCAGAGCGGCTCGTCGATCTGTCCGGAGAGCTCACCTGTGGCGAAGACCGTGAACAGCAGTACGTTGCCCACGAGTCCGATCGGCCAGGCCCACACCAGGCGCTTCATGCCGAGGATGGCGCTGGCGAGGCCGAAGAGGTTGCCGATGACCTCGCGGGCACCGAGCGCTCCACCGCCGGGCACCGGGATGGTGCCGTGGATGAGCCATTCGAGCAGGTCCATCATTCTTCCTCGTCGTCGTTGGGGGTGTGGGTGCGGCCCGGGGCCGGGGCGTAGGCGCCGAGGAGCTTCTCGACGTGCTTGGCGATGACGTCGGCCTCGAGGTTGACCAGGTCGCCGACGCGGCGGCTGCCGAGCGTCGTGCGGGCGAGGGTCTCGGGGATGAGGCTGACGGTGAAGCTGTCCTCACGGGCTTCGACCACGGTGAGGCTGACGCCGTCGACGGTGATCGAGCCCTTGTCGACCAGGTAGCGGTCGAGGTCGCCGGGCAGCGAGATCTCGACGACGTCCCAGTGCTCGCTCGGCGTGCGCGAGAGGACCTCGCCGACGCCGTCGACGTGGCCCTGGACGATGTGGCCGCCGAGGCGCTTGTCGACGGTGACCGCACGCTCGAGGTTGACCCGGTCGCCGGGCGCCACGCCGCGCAGGGAGGTCTTGTCGAGCGTCTCCTGCATGAGGTCGGCGGTCCACCGCCCGTCGCCGAGCTCGGACACCGTGAGGCAGCACCCGTTGACGGAGATGGAGTCGCCGAGCCCCGTGCCCTCGAGCACGGTCGCGGCCTGGACGGTGAGCCGGACGGCGTCACCCTGGTCGACGACCTCGGCGACGGTGCCGAGCTCCTCGACGATCCCGGTGAACATTCAGAGCCTCCTGTGGGGGGTCATGGTCAGGCGGACGTTGGTGTCCTCGCCGTCGTGGCCCTGCAGCACGTGCACGTCCGTGACGTGGAGGTGGACGGCGTCGGCGATGGTGGTGATGCCGAGGTCGGCGACGGCTCCGGAGCCCGCGCCGAGCAGCATCGGGGCGACGTAGGCCACGACCTCGTCGACGAGCCCGGCCGCGAGGAAGGCCCGGGCGAGCGTGGGGCCGCCCTCGAGGAACACGTGCTGCCGGTCCCGCGCGAACAGCTCGGCGAGCGCCTCGGCGGGCTCGCGGGTGCGCAGGTGCACCGTCTCGGCGCGGTCGTCGAGGATCCGTCGGTCGGGCGCGAGGTCGCGCAGGCCCATCACCGCGCGCAGCGGCTGATGTGCCAAGGGCACGTCGACCTCGTCGCGGACGGTCAGCTCGGGGTCGTCGACCTCGACGGTGTTGGTCCCCACGAGCATCGTGTCGCAGAGGCCGCGCAGGCGGTGGGTGTCGAGGCGGGCGGCGCGGCTGGAGACCCAGCGGCTGGTGCCGTCGGCTGCTGCGCTGCGCCCGTCGAGGGTGGTGGCGAACTTCCAGGTGACGAACGGCCGACCGTGGTCGAGGGCGAAGGTCCACGTGCGGTTGACGGCCTGCGCGTCCTCGGCGAGCAGCCCGCCCTCCACCTCGATGCCGGCCGCGCGCAGTCGGGCGGCACCACCCGCGGCCACCGGGTTGGTGTCCGCCTGGGCGAACACGACGCGGCGTACGCCGGCGGCGACCAGCGCCTCCGAGCAGGGACCGGTGCGCCCGGTGTGGTTGCACGGCTCGAGGGTGACGACAGCGGTCGTGCCCCGAGCGGCGTCACCCGCCTCGCGCAGCGCCTCGACCTCGGCGTGCGGTCCGCCGGCGCCGCGGTGGAAGCCCTCGGCGACCGTGGTGCCGTCCGGCGCGAGCAGCACGCACCCGACGCGCGGGTTGGGACCCAGCGGCACGCCCGGCGTGACGGCGAGCGCCAGCGCGCGCCGCATGGCGCTGCGCTCTGCCTCGCTGGTCGTCATCTCCGCCTCCGGTCCGGGTGGGACTCAGGGGGGCGGGCGACGGGGCACTCCCCCACCGGAAGCCGGTGGTGGCGTGCGAGCCGTCAGCGTGCACTTCTCATCCGGACTATGACCGTCGGTCCAGGAGTTCCACCTGGTCAACCGGCCACTGGCTGTGGTCGGGTCGCGGACTGTGACCGCCGGTGCGGAGTTCCACCGCCCCCAGAGCACGCAAGCTCTTCGTGGTGGCAACCATGCCACAGCGCGGACCATTCCCTCACCAAGGTCCGCCGGTGACGTGCGCAACACCTGCCGAGGGGCCCCTCGGCGGTCGTTGCCGCCCGTCCGGGGTCAGGCCTGGTCGAGGAACCGGTCGAAGACCCGCGCGCCGAACTCGAGCGCGTCGACCGGGACCCGCTCGTCGACGCCGTGGAACAGCGCCGTGAAGTCGAGGTCGGCGGGCAGGCGCAGCGGCGCGAATCCGTAGGAGCGCATGCCGAGCTTGCGGAAGTGCTTGGCGTCGGTGCCGCCGCTCATCGTGTAGGGCGCGACGAGCGCGTCGGGGTCCTCGGCGAGCAGGCTGCGGGTCATCGCGTCGACGAGGTCGCCGTCGTACGGCGTCTCCCACGGCTGCTGGTGGGACTCGAAGTCGAAGTCGACGCCGTCGCCGGCGAGCTCGCGCAGCGTCGCGAAGAACTCGTCCTCGTAACCGGGCAGGAAGCGGCCGTCGACCGTCGCCTGGGCGTCGGTGGGGATGACGTTGGTCTTGTAGCCGGCCCGCAGCATGGTCGGGTTGGCGGTGTTGCGGATGACCGCGCCCAGCATCCGGGCGGCGTCGCCGAACTCCTCGACCAGCGCCTCGGCGTTGTCGGGGGTGGCCTCCGTGCCGGCGAGCTCGCCGACGGTGGCGAGCAGGACCTCCATGGTGGGCGTGAGCCGCACGGGCCACTGGTGGGCCCCGATGCGGGCGACCGCGCCGGCGAGCCGGGTGACGGCGTTGTCGTCGTTGATCATCGAGCCGTGGCCGGCCCGGCCGCGGGCGGTGAGTCGCATCCAGGCCATGCCCTTCTCGGCGGCCTCGATGAGGTAGACGCGACGGCCACGCACCGTGGCCGAGAAGCCGCCGACCTCGCCGACGGCCTCGGTGCAGTCGGCGAGCCAGTCCGCGTGCTGCTCGACGAGGAGCTTCGCGCCGTGACCGCCGCCCGCCTCCTCGTCGGCGGTGAAGCAGAGCACCACCTCGCGGTCCGGGGCGGCGTCGGCCGCTGCGCGGGCGCGCACGACGCTGAGCAGCATCGCGTCGAAGTCCTTCATGTCGACGGCGCCGCGGCCCCACACGTGGCCGTCCTCGATCTCTCCGGCGAACGGGTCGACCCGCCAGTCCGACGCCTCGGCGGGTACTACGTCGAGGTGGCCGTGGAGCAGCAGCGGGGCCCGGCCGTCACCACCGCCCCAGCGCGCCACGACGTTGGCCCGCCCCGGCTGGCCCTCGATGACCTCGGAGTCGATGCCCACCTCGTCGAGGAGCGCGGCGACGTGCTCGGCCGCCTTGCGCTCGCCCGGGCCGTCGTCGGTCCCGTAGTTGGAGGTGTCGATCCGGATGAGGTCCTGGCAGAGCTGGACGACCTCCGCGGCGGGGTCGTAGGAGCGGTCGGTCGAGCGGTCCTGGGACCTGTCCTGGGGCGCCTGTTCCATGCCGTCCATCCTGCCCCACGAGCAAGCACCTGCCCCGATTCGTTGGCGCGGAACTGCTTTGCTACTGTTCTCCAGCACTCGTCCGGGTGGCGGAATTGGCAGACGCGCTAGCTTGAGGTGCTAGTGCCCGTATTAGGGCGTGGGGGTTCAAGTCCCCCCTCGGACACCAGTCAGTGGGATCCCTCCCACCACTCAGGTGGGGTAAGGGACGGGCAGAGGGCCTCGCGGAAGCGGGGCCCTGAGTCCATTTCGGACACGAAACGCATGCCGGGCACCGTCCGGCCTGCTCCTCCGACGGCAACCAGCGCCACGTCATCGGACACCGGACACCCGGACCTCGCCCAGGGCGCGGGCGCACGCAGTGCTCTGCCCGCATCGCCGGCTCTCGTGGCGGGTTCGGCGGGGACGGTTGCGGCGACTGCGCAAGCTCCGGTGTCTCGGACCGATTGGGTCATGCCTAACGCCGCTCGCCCTCTCCGAACCCACCCCGCACGCGCGGTTGGTGAGGCCAGCGCCTCGCCCGCCCGCACACGCGCCACCTCCCCCGCCCCGTCGGCTGGCACCTCAGCCGGCACGTCAGTTGGCACTGCCAGCGCCACCTCGACCGCCGGGTCGCTGCCGAGCGCCTGGGGCGCCTCAGGGCAGCAGCTCCTCCTCGAGCAGAGTGCTGCACTCGGCACCCGCTCCCCCATCAACGTCGCGCTGCTGGAGAGCACCACCGGCGCCGACACCACCGCTACCGCCGACCTGTCGGCCATCTGGACGTTGGCCGAGGAGCCCGGCCGGCCCGCCGCCCGGATCACCATCCGGCGCCTCGACCCCAAGGGGCGCCTGATGCTGCCCCTCACACTCTCCAAAGAGATCAAGGTGGACGTGCTCGCCGAGTGCGACGGCCCGGTCCTCACCCTCTTCCTGCCCGGCGCGGAGGGCCGTCCCGCCCTCCAGCGCGTCGTCGCGCCGCTCGCCCTCGACTCCCGCGGTCGCCTCGCCGTCAAGCAGGCAACCAGGACCCGGCTCGGCTGGACGCCGGGAACCGACGTCCTGATCGCCTTCGACGCCGAGAAGCAGACCATCACCCTCACTGCGGCCAGCGTCCTGCTGGCGATCAGCCAGAAGCCGGAGCGGGTGTTGAACATCTTGCGGAGCTCGACCTGCGTCACCCCGATCAACGACTGCCGGTGGGACGCCGGGGCCGCCCGGCGGATGGCCTCGGTCAGGGTGGCACTCATGGCGTTGCTCCTTCTCGCTGGGAGGTGGCCGTGAGCTCGAGGAACATGTCCTCGAGCCCGGCGTCCTGGGCACGCAGCTCCGTCAGGGCGACGCCTGCCTCCAGCGCCACCTTCCCGACCAGGGCGGGGTCTGCGTCGGTGTGCAGGGCGCCGTCGGCGGAACGGCTCGTAGCGATCCCAAGTTCGCCGAGTGCGCTCTGGAGCAGGACGGGGTCGGCCCCACGGACGACCGTTCCGGCGGCGTGCAGCAGCTCGCTCTTGGGGCCCTGGGAGACGATCCGCCCGTTCCCGATCATCACGATGTCGTCGGCGATGACCTCGATCTCGTGGAGCAGGTGGGAGGACAGCAGGACGGTGCCTCCTCGGTCGGCGTAACCGCGAAGCAGGTCACGCATCCAGCGGATGCCGGCCGGATCCAGGCCGTTGGCCGGCTCGTCGAGGATCAGTACCTCCGGGTCGCCGAGGAGGGCGGCGGCGATGCCCAGTCGTTGGCGCATCCCGAGGGAGTAGTTGCCGACCCGCCGGGACGCCTCGCTGGCAGTGAGGCTGACGACCTCGAGCATCTGCTCGACGCGACTGCGCGGCAGGCCCATGTACAGCTGGGCGATGGTCAGGATCTCGCGGCCGGTGCGACCGGCGTGCTGGGCCGAGGCGTCGAGCAGCACACCGACCTCGAGTCCCGGGTTGGGCAGGTCGACGTAGTGGCGGCCACCGATGGTGACGGTGCCGGCGGTGGCCCGGGTGAGCCCGACCATGATCCGCATGGTGGTGGACTTGCCGGCCCCGTTGGGACCGAGGAACCCCGTGACCCGGCCTGCTTGGGCGGTGAAGCTGACGTTGTCGACCGCGGTGACGTCCTTGTAGTTCTTGGTGACGCCCTCCACGGCGATCATGAGTGGGCACCGCTGCCAACAGTCACCGAAACGGGCGCCGACCCTTGGTCGGGCACCGAGCCCTGGTCGTCAGTGACGTCTCGGCCCTCTGCGTCGATGTGGGGCAACAGGCGATCGAGCCAGGTCGGCAGCCACCAGTTGCGGTCCCCGAGCAGCTCCATCGTCGCGGGCACCAGCACCATCCGGACGAGGGTCGCGTCGATCAGGACCGCGACCCCCAGGCCCAGACCGAACATCTTGGTGAGCACGGACTCGCCCAGCACGAAGGAGAAGAAGACGGTCACCATGACAGCGGCGCTGGCCGTGATGACGCGGGCCGACTTGGCGAGGCCGTCCGCGACGGCGAGGGCGTTGTCGCCGGTGCGGTCGTACTCCTCCTTGATGCGCGAGAGCAGGAACACCTCGTAGTCCATGGAGAGGCCGAACAGGATCGCGAAGATGCCGATGGGCAGCTGGATGGGGACCGGAGTCGCTTCGGGGATGCCGACCAGGTCTCCCAGCGGCCCGCCGCCGGTGGCCAGGGCGAGGACCCCGAACGCCGCGCCGGTTGCCAGCAGGTTCATGAGCACGGCCTTCAGAGGGACCAGGACGGAGCGGAACACCATCATCAGCAGCAGGAAGGACATCAGCAGCACGCCGCCGAAGAAGTACGGCAGCCGGTCTGCGGTCCCTCGTGTGGAGTCGACGTTGGCGGCGATCAGGCCGCCGACGTGGACCGTCAGACCCGTGTCGGCCGTGGCCGTGGGGATAGCGTCGTCGCGCAGCAGGTCGACGAGCTCCTCGGTGGCGGCGTCCTGCGGTGACGTGCTCGGGGTGACGGTGAGCACGGCGGTGTCCCCGGTCTCGTTCACGATCGCGGGAGCGATGTGGGCCACCCCCTCGATCTGGCCCAGCGAGGCTCCGAGCCGGTCAGCAGCGACTTGGAGGTCACCGGGTGCACCTTGCACCGTGAGGACCATGGGTGCCGAGAAGCCGGGGCCGAACCCTTCTGCCAAGAGGTCGTACGCCTGGCGGGTGGTGGAGGTGGGCGCGTCGTTCTCGGCGTCGGGGAAGCCGAACCGGATGCCGAGGAACGGTGCGGTCAGCGCGAGCAGCACGGCCAGTCCGCCGATCGCGGGAAGCCAGGGGCGGCGCTGGATGAAGCGGCTCCACCGGAACCACCGGGAGGCGTCGTAGGGACGGACGTGCTTGCTCACGAACGGGACGTGCAGGCGTTCGATGCGGTGACCGGTGAAGCCGAGCATGGCTGGCAGCAAGGTCAGGGACGCCACGACGGTGACCAGGACAGCGAGGACCACGGTGAAGGCAAACCCGTTCATCGCGGGCTGCTCCATCAGCAGGATGCCCAGCATCGAGACGATGATTGTGGTCCCGGCGAACAGGACCGCGCGGCCGGCGGTCGCGATGGCGGTGGACGTGGCGCGCCGCGGGTCCTGGCCCGCCGCGAGACTGGTGCGGTAGCGGGTGACGATGAGCAGGGCGTAGTCGATGCCGACGCCGACGCCGACCATCGCCGCTGTTGCGGGAGCCCAGTCCGGTACGTCGACGACCCTGCGCAGGACTTCGCCGAGTGCCATCGCGACACCGAGCCCGAACAGTGCGGTCACCAGCGGTAGTCCCATGGCCACGGCGGAGCCGAAGGTGAAGAGCAAGATGATGGCGGCCGCGACCAGCCCGACCACCTCTGAGCCGACGGGTGCCGTCTGCGAGAGGGCAGCCACCGGGCCGCCGACCTCCACCTGCAGGGCGTCGTCGGCTGCCTCGAGGATGGGATCGACCAAGGCAGCAGCCCGCGCCGGCGTGTACTCGTTGACGGTCGTGACGAGGGCGACGTCGGCGTACGCCGTCGTGCCGTCGTCGGAGATCTGGGCGGCGCCGCCCTGTGCGAACGGGCTGGCGACGCCGACCACGTCGTCGTGGCGCGCCACCTCGGCGAACAGCGCCTCGGCCCGGTCGCGCACCCGGGAAGACGTCACCCCCTGCTCGGCGTGCAGCACGACCTGGACGGTGTCGCCCGAGCGCTGCGGGAAGCTCTTCTCCAATGCTTGGGCAGCCGCCCGCGACTCCGAGCCGGGTTGGAGGTAGTCCTGCCGAAACTCGCCGCCCAGGGCACCGGCGAGGAGGAAGGACGCGACCAGCGCGCCCAGCCACGTGATGACGACGACGCGCCGGTGCCTGAAGCACCAGTCAGCGAGAATGACCAACATGTCGGGCTCCTCAGGTCGAAAGATCGAGATACCTCGACGCTAGGGACGCAGCTCGCCGGTGAGGATGGGGCTGGCAGCAGGACTGCAGGGGCCAGCACCCCGATCGAGGGGCGCCACCACGACTAGAGTCGGACGCATGGCCTTGCGGGTCGTCTTCGCCGACGACAACTACCTCGTCCGCGAGGGCGTCGCGGCACTCCTGGTCGAGGCCAACGGCGTAGACCTTGTTGACGTCGTGGCCGACCCTGAGCTGTTGCACGCCTCGGTGGCCGCCCACTCCCCCCACGCGGTGCTCACCGACATCCGGATGCCGCCGACCCACACCGACGAGGGCATCGTGGCGGCCAAGCGGATCCGCTCCGAGCACCCGGGCACGGGGGTCGTGGTCCTGTCCCAGTACGTGGAGGAGGACTACGCCTTCGCCCTGCTGTCCGAAGGCGTCGCCGGCATGGGCTACCTGCTCAAGGAGCGGGTCAGCGACCTGGACGAGCTCGTCCGCGCCCTCACCGCCGTCGCCCGCGGCGGGTCGGCCCTCGACCCGCTGGTCGTCGAGGCGCTGCTGGCCCGCCGAGCAGGTGAAGGTCCGCTGCTCGGGCTGACAGATCGCGAGCGGGAGGTGCTGGCTGTAATGGCAACCGGGCGCAACAACGCGACGATCGCCAAGACGCTGTTCATGAGCGATCGGGCCGTGGAGAAGCACATCGGCTCCGTCTTCCAGAAGCTCGGGCTTGTCGACGAGCGGGAGACCAACCGCCGTGTCATGGCCGTCCTCGCCTACGTCGAGGCCCGGGGCGGTTGAGCCCGGCTAGGCGCGAGGTGCGGCCAGCCCCACCCCGAGGGGTTCGGCCGGTGTCCTGTCGCCTCACGCGCATGAGGCGCACACTCACAGGATGAGGATCCGACGCGCGACGGGGCGGCTGCACAGCCGCGTCCTGCGCCGGGGGCTGGTGTGGATCGGCATGGCCGTCTTCGTGACCGGTGTCTACGTGGTGGTCGTCCGGGGAGGCGGGGCCATCATCGGCCGCACCGACTCGCCGAGCGTCGCCCTGTCCGTCCTGGCCACGGCGACGGTGGCGTTGTCCTTCGCCCGCGTGCAGGTCGATGTCGAACAGTGGGCATCGCGACTGCTCGGCGATCGGACCGCGGCACCGTACGAGGTCCTCAGTCGGTTCTCCGAGGGCATGCCCGAGGAGGACTCGACCGACGACCTGCCGGCACGGATGGCTCGGTTGCTCGCTGAGGGGACCGGGGCCCAGTGGGCCCAGGTGTGGGTGTCGGTGTCCGACCGGCTGACGCTGGCCGCCACCTGGCCGGTGGACGCCGGGGCCACCGAGACACCACCCGCCCTCCTGCCGGGGGCCCGGGATGCTGCCGCGCCAAGGCTCCGCGCCCTGGCAGTCACGCACGGCGGGGAGCCCCTGGGCGTCCTTCGCCTCCAGGAGCGCCCTGGCCTCCTGCTCGCTCCGATCGAGGAGCGGCTGTTCACCGCTCTTGCGGACCGAGCCGGGCTGGTGCTGCGACACGTGGGGGTCCAGGCCGATCTCGCGGCCAGGCGCAGCGAGCTGGTGGAGCGGGCCGAGGAGCTGAAGGCATCGCGACGCCGGCTCATCGAGACCCAGGACGCCGAACGGCAGCGGTTGGAGCGAGACCTCCACGACGGAGCGCAGCAGCACCTGGTGGCACTCACGGTCAACCTGCGGCTGGCGCAGACGGTCTCGAGCAGGTCGCGGGTTCGTGCTGGCGCGCTCCTCGGGCTGCAGGTCGACGCTGCCACGGCCGCGATCGAGACGCTCTCCTCCCTCTCTCGCGGGATCTACCCGAGCCTGCTGTCCGAGCAGGGCCTGGTGGCGGCGCTGCGGTCCGCGGTGACCACCAGCGCGATACCGGTCACGATCGCCGCCGATGGTGTGGGGCGGCTCCCGGCCACGGTCGAGGCAGCACTGTACTTCTGCTGCATGGAGGCGTTGCAGAACGCGGCGAAGCACTCCGGCGCCAGCACGCTCGAGGTGCGCCTCAGCGAAGACGCCGGCTCGTCACGGCTCGTGGTGATCGACGACGGCGCAGGCTTCTCCCCCTCCAGCGGGCAGTCGACCGGGGCGGGGCTGGCCAACATGCGTGACCGGTTGGACGCCATCGGCGGAGTGCTGACAGTGACGTCGCTGCCCGGCACGGGCACCACCATCACTGCCTCGGTCGACGGTCGGGCGGCCTGACGTGCGCGCGGCGATCGCCTGGGCGGTGCTTGGCATCGTCATGGTCGCCACCGTCCTGGACACCGTCTTCACCGCCGCGCACCGGTCTCTGTGGAACGAAGCCACGTGGGCCGAACACGGCTGGCCACTGGCGCCCCTGGCCGGCCTGGGGTGTGCCCTGATGGGCGCGCTCATCGTCCGGCGCCATCCCGCGCACCCCATCGGCTGGCTCCTATGTGTCGCCAGCCTGCTGTCCCTCACCCTGGCCGCGGACGCCTACGGCATCTGGGCGCTCGGCAGCGGCGCCCCCGGTCGCGACGCCTCGGGCCACCTGGCTTTGTGGGCGGCGCCGCTCCTCGGCTGGCCCGCTTTCGCCGCGCTGGTACTGGTGTTCCTCCTGGCACCGGATGGGCGCCTGCCCTCGCCACGGTGGCGCTGGGCCGTCTGGGTCACCGGCGCCGGGGTCACGCTGCACACGCTGGGAACCTTGACCACTCCACCCGGGGACTTCGTCTACGGGCAGCGGGACAGCACCCGCGCCGTCACCGCACCACTTCTCACACTCGGATGGATGCTGGTCGCGGTCGGGCTCATCGCCTCGACAGTCTCCCTGGTGCTGCGGCTCCGACGCTCGCGCGACGACGTACGCCGCCAACTACTGTGGATCGCCTCGGCTGCCATGCTCCTCGCGCTGGGGGTGGGCACGATCCTGGCGGTGCCGCGGCTGACCGGTGTCGAGGGAACCTGGGCAGCGGCGCTCCCACTGCGGGTCGCGCAGGTCGCCGTACCCCTGTGCGTCGCGGTCGCGGTACTGCGCCACCGGCTGCTGGAGATCGACCTGATCGTCAACCGCGCTCTCGTCCTGGCCCTCGCCACCATCCTCGTCGCCGGCGGCTACGTGCTCGTCGTCGTAACCGTCGGCCTCGCGGTGGACGGGAGCGACGGCTTCTGGCCCTCGCTGCTCGCCACGGCCGTCGTGGCGCTGGCCTTCCAGCCGCTACGGAGCTGGGTAGTCCGTGTCGCGGACCGGCTGGCGTTCGGCACGGCGGCCGCGCCGTACGAAGCGCTCACCGACTTCAGTCGGCGCCTCGGCAGCAGCCCCGACCCCTCGAGTCTGCTGCCGTCGGTGGCCGAGGCCGCGGCGCGTGCGGTCAACGCCACCGAGACAGCGGTGGTACTCCACGTCGCCGCCGGCGCCGACCGGACGGCGAGCTGGCCGCCCGGCCCACCGGCTGACCGGGAACCCCCCGGGCTGGAGCTGCCGGTCACGTATCTCGGGGAACGCCTCGGCAGCATCACGGTGAGGATGCCGACCGGGCACCCGTTGCGCCGCCGTGACCACCAACTGCTGGCCGAGCTGGCCGACCAAGCAGGACTGGCGTTCCGCAACGCGCGACTCACGGTCGAGCTGTCGGACCAGGTGGAGCAGCTAGGCGCGCGCACCCACGAGCTGAGCGACTCGCGCCGTCGACTGATCAACGCCGGCGATGCCGAGCGGAGCCGTCTCGAGCGAGCCATCGCCGGTCAGGTCCTTCCCCACCTGCGGCCGCTACCCGAGCGCCTGCGACAGCTCTCAGTGGTCGACAGCCGGGGCACGGATCCGGATGTGTCGGCCCTCGGTCTCTCGCTCGACCCGATGGTCGGTGCGCTCAACGCAGCGCTGGAGTCGCTGCGCGAGATCACCCGCGGCGTCTTTCCCGCCCAGCTCGCTCGTTCCGGGCTCCCCACCGCCCTTCAGTCCCTCCTCGCGAGGTCCGGCGGCTCACGCCGTCTCGTGGTCGACGAGCACGTTGACGGCCGACGCTTCGACTCCAGGGTGGAGGCAGCCGCGTACTTCTGCGTCGCGGAGGCGACGCGCGACCTGGGCGACCCGGTACGCGTCGCCCTGTCAGTCGTCGACGACGCGCTGGTCGTGGTTGTGAGCGGCGGCGATGGCGGCCAGCTGCCGCTCAGCCAGATCCGTGATCGGGTCGAGGCCGCCGGAGGCACAGTTTCCTTGGTGAGCGAGGCGGGACTCACCTCTCTCGAGGTGTGGTTCCCGAGCTCACCTCAGGCAGTTGCTGCCGTCCAGGCCTCCCGCAGTCGGTCAGGGCCGAAGGCTGACTTGGTGATGTAGGCCGCCGCCCCGCACTCAGCGATGAAGCGCGCGCCCGCGTCCTCGTCGTACGTCGAGAGCAGCAGGACCACTGGAGCCGGGGTGCAGAGCCGTAGACGCCTCGTGGCCTCGAGCCCGTCCATGCCCGGAAGGTTCACGTCCATCAGCACCAGGTCGGGGAGCAACGCGCCCGCCGCCCCGATCGCCTCCTCGCCCGAGGCGACCCGCCCCACCACCCGGAACCCGTCGGTCTCCTCAATCACCGCGCTCATGGCGCGAAGGAACGGCACCTGGTCGTCGACGATCAGCACGCTCACGACAGTCACCCCACCACCTCCTCGCCTCGAGTCTGATGGCGTACGACTGCCGGGCAGGAGGGGGTGAGCCGCACGAGTGCGGTGCTCAGCCCCCACCGCTCATTCGGCGACTCCCGGCCCTAGCGCTTCGACCATCCCCACCTCAGCCAGCACCCACCGCGGCGAGGAGCAACAACGCTTGGCGCTTGTCGTGACGTTCGCGCTCGGGAACCCCTGTCGGAGCCCGGGCGGCGGCGGCATCCGCCTGCTCGAGAAGGCTGAGGGCATGGATCGATCGGGCGTCCAAGGCCGCGTGGCGGGCCCGTGCGTCCAGAGCATGGACCTGCACCGCTACGTCCTGCATTCGCCGGGCCTGGTCGAGGACGGAGGCGAGCGTCGGCTCATCGCGGGTCTCAGCAGCGAGAAGGCACCTGCTCAGCAACGCTCCATCACCGCCGCCCGCGTGGGCGTACCACTCCACGTTTCGCTCGAGCAGGTCGATCGCCGCGACCGCGTCCCCCTCCGCTCGCAACAGCTGGGCCAGGCGAAGTCGGGCGGTTGCCGCCAGCCGGCCATCCCCACCCGTCAGGGCCAGACCGATCGCACGACGCAGGGTACGGGCAGCGCGTCGGTCATTCCCCAGGTGGCGCTCGACGTCGCCCAGGTTCGCCAGGTGCAGGGCCGCCTGGCCCGGGAACCCCAGCAGGCGCGACTTCTCAGCGGCCTCGCGAAGCGAGTGCACCGCGTCCTCGATCCGGCCCTCCGCCTGGGCGATGCCGGCCAGCAGGCCTTGGGCGTGCACCAATCCCCAGGCGTCGTCGATCGGAGTCAGGATCTCTGCAGCGCCCGCGGCCTCTCGCGCAGCCGTCGGGGTGTCGCCCTGCATCAGGGCCGCATAGGCGGCGAGCACCCGGCTCGCCGCTTCCTCCCAGCGCTGCCCTGCCTGCTGATGTGTCTCGATGCTGCGATCCGCCAGGGTTGCCGCGAGGTCAGGTCGACCCTGTTGAAGCGCGAGGAACGCTCCGTGCCGATCGACGTCCGCTTCGGCCTTCGCGTCGGCGAGCTCGACGGCGAGTCGACGAGCCTCGGCGAGGTCCTGCTCGGCGAGCGTCACGTCACCGGCCGACGCCTCGAGCCACCCGGCCAGCAGGTGCGCCTCGAGACGTTGCTGGGGCTCGGCCTGGACGCTGTTCGCCTTGCGGAGCCGCGCCGCGCCGGAGGCGCCCTCGCCCATCACCACCCACGTCCATCCCATGCGGGTGGCGATCTCGGTTCCCAGGGCCGGGTCGTGCCTGTTGCACCACGCGAGGGCTGCGTCGAGGTTGTTTCGTTCGGCTCGAGCTAGGCGCAGGCACATGGGTTGCTCCGCGGTCCGGATGTGCTGCTGGCACCACCGTGACATGTCGGCGTACCAGGCCGCGTGGGCTGCCCGCACGAGCAAGGTTCCACCACTGTCCTCGAGGCGAGCGCCGGCGAAGGTGGCGATGCTGTCGAGCAGTCGGTAGCGCACGTCACCGTCGACGGCGGTGTCCACCTCGACCAGGGAACGGTCGACGAGACGCGTGATGACGTCCACCGTCGCGGCGGGGGGCACGCCGAGTGCGAGGAGGACGTGTTCGACCGCGTCCAAGGTCGCACCACCAGCGAAGCAGGACAGCGCCCACAGTCCCCGCTGGTCGTCGGGGAAGAGCAGGTCGTAGCTCCATCCGATCGCGCCGGCGAGGGCCCGCCTACGTTCGGCGTCCGTGCTGCTGGGGTCGCGCAGCAGGGTGAAACGGTCGTCCAGACGCCGCGCGATGTCAGGGACCGACATGGACCGCGCGCGCCCCGCTGCTAGCTCGATCGCCAGGGGCAGTCCGTCGAGGGATCGGCAGATGTCTCCCACCAGATCGGTAGTGCGGTCGTCGAGGGCGAAGCGGGGCCGGAGCGCCTTGGCACGCGTGGCGAACAGGGTTACGGCGTCGGCCTGCTCGAGCGGAGCCAGGTGGTGCACCGACTCGCCGTCCACCCGGAGCGGCACCTGGCTCGTCAGCAGGAACCGTACGGACGGAACCGTGGCCTGCAGCCACGACACCAGGCCTGCCACGGCCTCGACCACGTGCTCGCAGTTGTCGAGCAGCAGCAGGGTCTGGGCGCCGCTGAGCCGTTCCAGCAGGGCTGCCTCACCTCCGGACACGTGCAGGTGGCCGGCGACGACATTCCTCAGATCAGCACTGCCATCCAGGCCTTCGAGACGGATGAGCCACACGCCACCGGGAAGATGACGACGCTGAGCAGCTGCGAGTGCACACGCGGTCTTGCCGATGCCCGCGGTCCCCACGAGGGTCACCAGACGGTGGTCGTCCATGGACTGCATCACCTGCGCGACGTCGCCGTCGCGGCCGATCAGTTCGGCAGCCCGCTCCGGAAGGTTGCTGGGACGGACCAGCGCGTCGTGAGGACGAGGATTCGACACGAGCGCTCCTTGGCGGAGCACCTGTGCCTCGAGATCTCGCAGCTCCGGCCCGGGCTCCACGCCGAGCTCCTCGACCAGGAGCGTGCGTACCCGCGCGTAGGCGGTGAGCGCTTCCGCCTGCCGCCCTGAGCGGTAGAGCGCGGTGATCAGTGACGCCCAGAGCCGTTCTCGCAACGGATGCTGGGTGACGAGCGCCTCAAGCTCACCGATGAGCTCTCCCCCAGCCCCGAGATCGGTGCGCGCCGTCATCGCGACCTCGAGGAGAGTCAGTCGCACCTCCTCCAGCTGGACCCGGTACGGAGCTGCCCAATCACCACACTCCATGAGGACGTCGCCGCGAAACAGCGACAGGCCCTCGAGTGCCCTCGCCGATGCCTCGGCGGATGCGCCGCCCTCGAGGGCGGCGCTCGCCTCGGCAGCGAGCGCGATGGCGCGCCCGACGTCCACCTGGTGCGGCTCGACCGCCAGGAGGTAGCCGTCGGCGATCCCGCGGACGAGGTCCGCGGATCCCAGCGCACGTCGCAGCTGCGAGACCTTGGACTGCAGGGTGTTTCGGCTCGCCGCCGCACCGCCCCACAAGTCCTCCAGCAACGCATCGGTGCGCACGCGGACCCCTGGAGCCAGGGCCAGCCTGACGAGCAGCTCGGTGGTCCGTCCTGTTGGCACGGCAAGGAGCGACCCGTCGTCGCGAACCTCGACCGCGCCCAGCAGGGCGACTGTCAGCATGCTTCGACAGTAGGCCCCTCAACCCCCTCCTGCGGCGCGAGGACTAGACGTTCTAGGGCGCTGAACTCTGTGCTGACGGTCCGCACCTGCGCCCGTCAGCCGGTCGTCAGCGGGGCGGCGCAAGGTTCCCCCATGCCCGATCCGACACTCGACCTGCTGCACCGCCTCATCGGTGGTGACCCAGCCGCCGCCTCACAGGTCATCCGGACCTCCGAGACGTCGACCTCGCCGAGTCTGCTGGTGGCCGCGGCACTGCTGAGCCGGCGACCTGAGCTCCTCGACAAGGCCGAGACGACCGCGACCACCAGCCGGGACCGCCAGCTCGTTGCCCTCGCCCGCGCCCACCTGCGTGGCGAGACCGACCGCCTTGACGCACTCGTGCGCGACCACCTCAGCGAGTACCCCGACAACCTGCTGGCGTCCTGGATCGCAGGGCGCCCTCCCGCGCAGGCCCTAGACCGAGACCCAGCCATCACCACCCCGGAGGACACGACGCCATGACCACCACACCTGCCACCCCCTATTCCGCGAGCGGCACCCTCGGACCTGACTCTCGCCGCACGGCCCCGCACCCGTCACGGCGCACGACCAGGCGCTGGCTCGTGACCTTCCTCGGCTACCCCGTCGGCGGTTACCTCGCCTTCCTGATCGTCGGTCCGCTGGACTCGACCCCCACGGCGCTCGCTGGAGGAGCCCTCACCGGAGCCGTCCTGGGCCTGGCCCAGGCATGGGCCTTCGGCTTCTCTCGACGTGGCGCGCTTCCCTGGGTGCTGAGCACTGCTGTCGGACTGGCGGCCGGGACCGCGATCGGAGCGGCCGTCACCACCTACGCGACCGACACCACCTCCCTGGTCGTGCTGGGCGCGGTGACGGGCCTGTGCGTCGGGGCCGCCCAGAGCGCGCTGCTGATCCGCCGCGTCGGATCGGTGGCACTGACCTGGCCGATCGTCCTCGCAGGAGCCTGGGCACTCGGCTGGCTCGTGTCCGAGGCGGTCATCGGTAGCTCCGTGGACAAGCACTTCTACATCTTCGGCTCCAGCGGCGCCATCGTGGTCGCACTCGTGACGTTGCCCCTCCCGCTGGTGCTCACCCGTCGCGACTCCGCGGCCCGTCGGAGCGCAGCACGTCTTGTCGGGAGCGCGTCATGAGCCGCCATGTCGTCTTCGGGACCGGCCAGGTGGGCCGCCACGTCGTGGAGCATCTCGTCCGTGACGGGCACGACGTACTCGCCGTGAACCGCACCGGCACAGGTGACCTTCCGGGTGCTCGCGTCGTCGCCGGTGACGCCAGCGACTCCAACTTCACCGAACGCGTCTGCAGCGGGGCAGACGTCGTCTACTTCTGCTTGAACGCGCCGAGCTACGACCGGTGGAGCGAACAGTTCCCCCCGCTCCAGCACGGCGTGCTGGCTGGGGCAGCGTCTGCCGGGGCCCGGCTGGTCGTCCTGGACAACCTCTACACCTACGGGCCGTCCCACGGGCGAGACCTCGTCGAGACCATGGCACCGGCGCCCACCTCGGACAAGTCCGCCACCCGCGCCACCATGACCGAGGAGCTCCTAATGGCTCACGCGAGGGGGCACGCGGAGATCGTCATCGGTCGCGCCTCGGACTACTTCGGACCCGGCACGACGCACTCCGCGCTCGGCGAATCGGTGTTCGGGCCTGCCCTCGCCGGCAGCACGGCGCAGGTGATGGGCGACCCACGACAGCTGCACAGCTACTCCTACACCCCTGATGTCGCCGCTGCACTCGTCAACCTGGCCACCGCCGCGGACGTCACGGGCCAGATCTGGCACCTGCCCGTCGCACCCGCGCAGACCACGACCGCGCTCATCGACCACATCTTCTCGTTGGCGGGGCACCGTCCGCGCACCTTCGCCGCAGGTCGGCTCACCCTGGCTGCCTTAGGTCTGGTCAAGCCGATCATGCGCGAGTACCAGCACACGCTGTACCAGTTCACCGACAGGTGGATGGTCGACGACGCGAAGTACCGCGCGCGGTTCGGCGGCGAAGCGACGCCCCTCCACGACGGCCTGGCCGCGACCCTCGCCTGGTACCGCGAGGACGCCCTCGCCCACGCCGGCTGATCCCCGATCGACCCCGTCCCACCTTCACCGCAAGGAGCACCTGATGACCACCACCACCCAAGCCCGTGTCGCCGCCGCGTCCCTCGCCCTGGCGTCGCTTCTGGCTATCGCCGGGTTCACCGTCCTCGGCATCGTCTTCGAGTACCCCCAGATCCTGGAGGAGCCCACCAGCGACGTCTTGGCGCTCTTCCGCAAGAACCAGACCTCCGTCACCACGTGGTTCCTCGTCCTTGTCGTCAGCGCCGCGCTGATGGCCCCCGCCGGTGTCGCACTCGGTCGCCTCGCCGGCGGAAGGTTGGGCAGATGGATCGCCATCGTCGGAATAGGCGCCGCGACGGTCCAGGTCATCGGACTGCAACGCTGGGTCACGCTCATGCCTGGCATCGCCGGCGATGCGCTCGACCCGGCTGCCCGAGACGACGCAGAGGCTCGTTTCGAGCTGTGGCACACCCTTCTCGGCAAGGTCCTCGGAGAGACGATCGGCTACGCGCTGACGGCGATCTTCACGGTCCTCGTCGTCCAAGCGTTGCGCGGCACGGTCCTGCCCGGATGGGCCGCGGCCGCTGGCTACACCGCCGCGGCGCTCATCGCGACCGGCGTCGCTGTTCCCGTCGTGTCGGCCGCGAGCCTCACCAACTTCGCCGGGTACGTCGTCTGGTGTGCCTGGTTGCTCCTCGTCAGCTGGCTGCTGGTGCGCACGTACGGCGTTCAGCGCCCATCCGTGCGCCACCACGACCAGCGAGTGTCGGCATGACCAGCACGGCGGGCGGGCCGATGACGGGCAAGTCCGTCCTCATCACCGGAGCCAGCGGCGGCATCGGCAAGGCCACAGCGCTCCGCCTCGCCGAGATGGGGGCCGCCGTGTCCATCATCGGGCGCGACACCGGACGTACGACGACCGCGGCCCGCGAGATCCGCGGCGCTGGTGGAACGGACGTCCATTCCTTCGTCGCGGACCTCTCATCCCAGTCGGAGGTGCGCCGAGTCGCAGCCGACGTGCTGGCAGCGCTGCCACGCCTGGACGTCCTCGTCAACAACGTCGGCGGCTACTGGAACACCCGTCACACCACCATCGACGGCCTGGAACGTACCTTCGCCGTGAACCAACTGGCCCCGTTCCTGCTGACCCACCTGCTCATCGAGCGCCTCACCGCCACCGCCCCAGCCCGGGTGGTCACGGTGGCCTCGAACGCCCAGGCCCTCGGTCGCATCGACTTCGACGACCTCCAGGGCGAGCACCGGTACTCCGGTGCCCGGGCCTACAACCAATCGAAGCTCGCCAACGTCCTCTTCACCTACGAGCTGGCGAGACGCACCGCGGGGACCGGGGTGACCGCCAACGCCCTGCACCCAGGGGTCGTCAGCACCGGGTTCGGCGCCTCGGACCCGGGTCGGAGCCAACGGCTGCTGGTCCCGTTCGCCCGCCCGCTCATGCAACGGCCCGACCAAGGTGCGCGCACCTCTGTCACGCTCGCGGCCGACCCCTCCGTCGAGAGGACCACGGGCGTATTCTTCGCTCGCGGCAAGCCGAGGAAGTCCTCGCCCCGAAGCCATGACCGGGCCGTGGCTCGTCGGCTCTGGCAGAGGTGCGAGGAGCTGGTGCGCCTGCCACCGGCGGCACTCCAGTCAGGCTCGGAAGTCACTGCTGCGGCCTTGGGCAGCGTCGTGGACGAGGATCGCGACCTGCACGCGGTTGCTGACCCCGAGCTTCGTCAAGATCCGTGACACGTGCGCCTTCACCGTGGCCTCACTCATGAAGAGGGAGGCTGCGATCTCCGCGTTGGAGGACCCGTCGCCGACGGCGGTCGAAACCTCGAGTTCCCGGTCGCTGAGGTCCGCGAGCTTGCGTGCTGCCGCCTGTTGCCGATCCGAGGCTCCGGACGGCGCGAAGTGCGCCAGAAGAGTGCGCGTCACGGATGGGGAGATGATCGCGTCGCCGGCGGCGACCAGCCGGATGGCATCCAGGATGTCCGCCGGTGGGGTGTCCTTGACCAGGAAGCCACTGGCTCCTGCCCGTAGCGCCGCCACCACGTGCTCGTCGGCTTGGAAGGTCGTGAGCACGACCACCTGCGGGGGCGCGTCGAGTGCTCGTAGCTTCGCGGTCGCTGTGATGCCGTCCACGCGTGGCATCCGGATGTCCATGAGCACGACATCGGGATGGTGCTGCTGCACAGCCGCAACCGCCTCGTCGCCATCGCCTGCCTCCCCCACGACGGTGATGTCGTCGGCGGAGGAGATGATCAGCCGCAGACCGGCGCGCACCAGCGCGTCATCGTCGACCAGCAGCACTCTCACGGGTGCCATGGGAGATCCGCTTCCACGACGAAGTTGCCCACCTCATCGGCACCGAGACTGAGCGTCCCACCGGCCAGGGCCACACGTTCGCGGAGCCCCACGAGTCCCGCTCCCGCGCCGGGCAGGGTCGTGTCCGAGCGGGCGGGTGACGGCTGCGGGTTGCGCACGCTGATGTGCAGACCGGCGACCGGGGCGCCGGCCACCCGCACCGCGGCCGGGGTGCCGCGCGCATGCTTGCCGATGTTGGTCAGGGCCTCCTGCACGATGCGGTAGGCGTCGCGCCCGAGCGGAGCCGGCACTTGGACGTCCTGTGCCACGTCCATCTCGAACTCGATGTCCATGCCCGCGCGGCGGGTCTCCTCCACCAGCCGTGGGATGTCCCCGAGTGCCGGCTGCGGTGCCACGTCGACCGGCTCGTTCACGCTGCCCTCGCGCAGCACCCCGATGACGCTGCGCAGCTCCTCGAGCGCCTGACCTGCGGTCGAACGCAGCAGGACGGCGGTTTCCCGGATCTCCGCGGACGGCAGGTCCGGACGCAGCTCGAGCCCGCCGGCATGCAACGCGATCATGGAGATGCGGTGCGCGAGCACGTCGTGCATCTCGCGGGCGATGCGCGTTCTCTCCGCTGTCCTTGCCTGTTCCTCGTGCAGCTCCTGGTCGGCCTCCGCGCGCAGGGCCCGCTCGCGCAAGGACAGCAGCAGCTGTCGGCGGGCACGGATGAACATGCCCCAGCCGCACGCGGCCAGCACCAGCGGCATGACGAACGCGACCACCGCGCCGGGACCGGTCGTCGGGCTGTAGGCGGCGTAGGCCAGCAGCGAGGGGACCCACAGCAGGCCGACCAGCACTGTCGGACGCACCGGGCGGTGGACCGCCAGGGACGACAGCGCCAGCAGACCTGCCGGCGTGGCAGAGCTCGACACCACCCCCGCAAGCATGGTCAGGACGGCAACACCCACCGGCCACCGGCGTCGCCACCACAGCGCGGCACACGCCACCACGCCTCCGGCGACGTCGACGGCGATCTGCCTGGTCGACCACGGGTCGGGGTTGTCGTGCAGCTCCGGGGTGAGGAACAGGGCACCCAGGACGACCGCGAGGACCAGGACGGCAGCGTCCACGACACGCTCACGACCGACGTGTCGGCGCATCGGGTCAGGGAGGGCCAGGTCGTCGGAGCCCGCCGCGGGGATGTGCCCAACGGCGGTCCACGTCGACGGCGACAAGGGCACCTGCCCACCGTAGCCCCCGGGCACAGGCGGACGACATCGACGAAAGTCGAGAATCCAGTCGCCGATCGGCGACATCCCAGGCGTTCATCCCTGGCACGTCGGCCAGGTGCCGTAGCAGTCCAGCCGATGTGGACGACGGACCTGCGAGACGAGGGTGAGGACATCACATCCGCCCCACCCCCGAAGGGAACCGCCATGAACCTCACCCAGCAAACCGGAAGCCCCCTCTTCACCCCTCCTACCTCGGCCACGCCGCGGCCGGAGACGGCGCTGCCCACCTGGCGGCTCAACCTCATGCGCGTGGGCTACCTCGTCATGGGCGGCGGCCTGGTCGTCTACAAGTGGCCCGAGTTCTTCGCTCACCAACCGTGGGAGCTGATGCACGGAACCGTCCTGGCCATGCTCGTCGCCATGTCCGTGCTGGCACTGCTCGGGCTGCGCTACCCCCGGCAGATGCTGCCCATCCTGTTGTTCGAGGTGGGTTGGAAGGCGCTCTGGCTCGGGTCCGTCGCGCTGCCGCTGTGGCTCGACGACAACCTCACCGGCGCCACACTGGACAACACCATCAAGGTCCTCTGGGTGATCATCGTGGTCGCCGTGATCCCGTGGCGCTATGCCTTCCGCCAGTTCGTCCTAGCGCGCGGGGAGAGCTGGCGCTGACATGAGCAAGATCATCACCACCCACCTCACGGTGGGCTCACGGGTCGAGGACGTGTGGGCGATCCTCACTGCGCTTGGTGCCTACGGCGAATGGAACCCGTTCATCACTTCGGCGTCCGGCACGGTGGCGCCGGGCGAACGCCTCGACCTGGCGATCCATCCGCCGGGTGGCAGGCCCATGAAGTTCAAGCCCTGGGTCACCGCCGTGGAAGAGTGCCGCTACATGGAGTGGCTGGGCCGGGCCGGGATACCCGGCATCTTCGACGGCCGGCACAGCTTCACCCTCACACCGCTCGCCAATGAGCGCACCCTTGTCCAGCAGTCGGAGACCTTCAGCGGCGCGCTCCTACCGTTCGCCAGTCCCCTGCTGGCACGCACCCGTCAGGGGTTCGACCAAATGAACGAGGCGCTCGGGCGCCGGGTCGGTGGCTCCCACCGGCAACCACCGCGGGGCTGCTGACGCGGGTGCCGACCCCGATCCGCCGAGGCGGTACAAGGTGCCCGCCCGTCAGTGACGGGACGGCGTACGCACCCGCATCCGCTCCCCCGGTCGCCCGAAGATGCTCAAGATCTCCGCGGTGGCCTCGCCGGTGCTGCCGAACCAGTGCGGTACGTCGGTGGCGAACTCGGCGACGTCACCGGGCCCGAGCACCCACTCCTCCGCGCCAAGCACCAAGCGCACCCGGCCCGACAGGACGTAGATCCACTCGTGCCCTTCATGTGCCCGCGGCTCCGGGACCACGTTGTCGACCGGGATCACGATCTTCCACGCCTGGACCCCGTCCGGCTGGCGGGTGAGCGGGATCACCGTGCGTCCCTTCACTCGTCCCGGCTTGAGACGAATTCGTGGATCACCCACGTCGGGAGCGCCGATCAGGTCGTCCAGCGGTACCCGGTATGCCGCGGACAGCATCAGCAGGAGCTCCAAGGTGGGGCGGCGCTGGCCGCTCTCCAGCCGCGACAGCGTGCTCTTCGAGATGCCGGTCATCGCGGCGACGGCTGTGAGCGTGAGCTTCCGCTGGGTGCGCACCGCCTTCAGTCGTTGCCCCGCTGCTTGGACCGCCGCCTGGACGGCGACCTCGACGGAGCCGGGGCCCGCCCCGTCGCCAGCGGCCCCGGCGTCTGCTGGCGGGGTGCCGTTCACAGAGGTCATCCCACCGTGCTTTCCCGGGAACGGCAACAACGGTGGTGCCCGGTCCAGTCGAGCCCGAGGCTTATGAGCATGAGCGAGTACGACGTGGCAGTCATCGGCGGCAGTGCAGCCGGCCTCTCCGCAGCCCTGGTGCTCACCCGCGCCGGGCGCCGGGTGGTCGTCATCGACTCCGGTTCGCCCCGCAACGCGCCCGCCGAGCACATGCACGGATTCCTGTCCCGCGACGGTATGCCTCCGGCGGAGCTGCTCACGATCGGTCGCGCCGAGGTCGAGGGCTACGGCGGCGTCATCGTGGGCGGCAGGGTCTCCGACCTGGTGCCCGACGGGCGCGCCGGCTTCTGGTCGCTACTCGACGACGGCTCGCGGATCCGGTCCCGCAAGGTTCTCGTCGCGACCGGGCTCCGCGACGAGCTCCCCGACGTCCCCGGGCTGGCCGAGCGATGGGCCCGCGACGTGCTGCACTGTCCCTACTGCCACGGGCACGAGGTCGCCGGGCGCCAGCTCGGCGTCGTCGGAGGGGCGCCCGGTGCCGCCAGGTACGCACAGATCGTGCGGCAGTGGACCCACGACCTGGTCTACTTCACCGGGCCCGGGACCCTCACCCCCGCAGAGCGCTCCGGCATGGGTGCCCGCGCCATCGGCGTCGTCGAAGGCTCCATAGAGGAGCTCGTCCTTGCCGACGACCACCTCGTCGGCGTCCGGATGGCCGACGGCAGCGTCGTGCCCCGGGACGCTCTCTTCGTCCCTCCCCGCTTCGTCCCGAACGACCAGCTCCTCCGCGCCGCAGGCTGTGCCGCCGGCGAGGACGACTGGGTCACCGTCGACGGCACCGGACAAACCAGCGTCCCGGGCATCTGGGCCGCCGGCAACGTCGTCGACCCCCGCGCGCAGGTCATCACCGCGGCCGGGGCGGGCTCTGCCGCCGCCATCGCCATCAACGCCGATCTGGTCGACGACGACGTCCGCCACGCCGTCGAGGCCTACAACCACGGCTACATCGCTTGACCCCCATCACGATCCCCGCAACATCGCCAAGGAGAACACATGAGCACCACGCATCAGCCCACACCGGCAACCGCCCGACCTGTCGGTCCCCCGACCAAGCACCAGCTCGCTGTCATGATCTGGGTCGCGGTCTTCCCGACCCTGACCGTCCTCAACCTCGCCCTCGGCGACTGGCTCGGCACCCTGACACCCGTGGTGCGTACGTTCGTGCTCGCCACCATCGCGGTTCCGATCGTCATCTACGGCCTGATGCCACAGCTGCACAAGCTCCGCGTGCGCCTGCTCAGCCGCGCCTGACCACGGCCACCATCGCCCGTACAACCATTGCACACCCCGCACCGCATCCCGTGGTCACAGCCGTGCCGAATCCATGCCGGCCCACCAACCGGCCCCATCGTGCGCCGTATCGCAGCAGAGCCCCTACGGCGGGCAGGGGTGCGATGTTCATCGAGACTGACGTGAGTAGCGCGTGCGCAGCACAACCGCCGTTCCCCCAGGTTTCCCCCGCACGGGCACCTGGTCAGCGACTACTGGACGACCACCCACTTCGGGCGTAACGTCGCGACTCCCCTTCTGACCTGCGGCAACGCAGAATCCGAGTAGGTGACGCGACATGGCTCTGGGTGTACTACGACACCCGAATGTCGTTGCTGAGCGGGTCGCTGAAGTCAATCAGCGGCGGAGGCAATCGCCTCTATGCGGAAACGCAACCCGTCCGCTGCCTGCACCAGGTTCCGACACTGGAGGAGTTCACGATGACTGAGCCGCCTGACGCCGTTGAGCGCTTCCGGCAACCCGTCAGTGGGAGCCCGCCCACGGAAAGGTGCTCAAGTCCCCCCCTCGGACACCGGTTGGGATCCCTCCCACCACTCAGGTGGGGCAAGGGAAGGACAGAGGGCCTCGCAGAAGCGGGGCCCTGAGTCCATTTCGGGCTCAGCTGCCACGTCGGACACCGCCCGGTCCCCACGGTCTTCCTGCCCGGCTCGAGCCAGACCCGTGCTGCCTCGGCTCGGCGCTTCCCTGCACCTGGCTGCGCGCGGCCGATCGACGATCGGCCGCGCTTTCCGCGGCCCTGGCGTCCGCGTCGTTGCGGCCTAGGACTCGAAGAGGTCGTTCATGGTGACGACCTCCTCCTTCTGTGCGTCGATGATCTGCCCCGCGAGGTCGACGGCGTCCTTGAACTGGCCGTCAGCCTGCTCCGCCTCGGCCATCTCGATGGCGCCTTCGTGGTGCTCGACCATCATCTGGAGCCACATGTCCTGGAACTCCTCGTCGGAGGCGTTCTCGAGGACGTCCAGGTCCGCGAGAGTCATCATTCCCGGCATCTCGTCGCCGGGGTCCATGCCGTCCACGCCGCCCGTCGTGTCCGACAGGTCGCCCATCTCGTGGCCGGAGTTGACGTGGTCGCGCATGGTCGCGGGGACCGTCTCGCCCCACTTCGTGAGCCAATCGGCCATGGTCTCGATCTCCGGTGCCTGGGCGTCGCGGATGCCTTCAGCGAGGGCCTGGACTTCAGGGTCGAGGGGGCGGTCGAGGGTGAGGTCGACCATCGAGAGCGCCTGGGCGTGGTGCTGGATCATCTCGGTGGCGAAGGTGACGTCGGCGTCGTTGTGCTCGGTGGTGCTGACCTCGGCCTGGCTGCCGGAACTGCCGGCGTCGGTGGTGCTGTCGCCACAGGCGGTGAGGCCGGCGCCGACGGCGAGGGCGAGGGCCAGCCCGCTGAGCGTGCGGGCACCGGTCTTGACCTTGTGCTGCATGAACTTCTCCTGGATGTCATGTGGGGTGTTGTGGGCAGGCGGACGCGACACCCGGCCCGGGTCCCTGCTGTCGAGGTCGCCGTCGACGGGCGGTCGAGCGCCCAGGGGTGGCGGGTGGTCGCGGTGCCTGTCAGCACCTGATGACGGAGAACTGCCAGGCGGGTGGTGGGCCGGTGCCTCGCACCCACTGCAACGTCCGCTCGCGGACGGAAGCCGGTGCGAATCCGGTCGGCAGGAGCGGTCGGAGGACGCCGATGGCGAGGAGCCCGACGAGCGTGAGCCCTGCGGCGGCGAGCATGACGACGCACTGCATGACCATGCCGGTCATGTCGTGCGGGCCGTGACCCACGCCGGCCGCACTGCTGGCCACGGCGGCTGTACGGGAGTGACCGTCGTGCGACGCGCCGGACGCCATCGCTGCGTCGTGGCGGCTGTTCATGCCGGCCGTGGACGTGCTCGAGGCCGCGGTCGCAGCGGTCCCAGCCGATGGAGCTGCGGTGACGGGTGCTGGGGTGCCGTGGTCGGCGAGGACGTGCATGCCCAGGATGCCGAGGACGAGCGCGCCCACCAGCGCAGCGAGCACAACACCCGTCCGGAGCCGAACAGCCGTCGGCACCCGCAGAACCCTGCGGGTGCCGACTGCGGTCACGAAGGTCATCGCCCTCGATGGTACGGAGCGGCGGATGTCAGCCCAGTCGCTGGGTGCGGAGCCGGAGCGCGTTGACGATCACGCTGACCGACGACAACGCCATGGCGGCAGCGGCGACCATCGGAGACAGCAGCCACCCGAAGGCGGGGTACAGCACGCCGGCGGCGATGGGGATGCCCAGCGCGTTGTAGCCGAACGCGAGCCAAAGCCCCCTGCGGGTGTTGTTCATGACGGCGTGGGAGAGCTGGCGGGCGTGGGCGATGCCGTTCAGGTCGCCTCGCAGCAGCGTGACGCTGGCGGACTCCATGGCGACGTCGGTGCCGGTGCCCATCGCCAGGCCCACGTCAGCGGCTGCCAGAGCCGGGGCATCGTTCACCCCGTCCCCACTCATGGCGACCACGCGGCCCTCGGCGCGGAGCTTGTTGACGACGTCTGCCTTGTGATCGGGCAGCACCTCCGCCTCGACCCGGTCGATGCCCAGGTCAGAGGCGACGGCGGCGGCGGTCACCTGGTTGTCGCCGGTGAGCATGATGACCTCGACGCCCTCCTTGCGCAGCGCCGCCAGCGCGGCCGGGGTGGTCTCCTTGACCTGATCGGCGATGCCGATGACGCCCGCCGGGGCCCCATCGACTGCAACGAGGACGGCGGTGGCGCCGGTACGGCGCAGGTCGTCGGCCTTGCCAGCCAGACCACCCGGGTCGACATCCTGGGACCGGAGGAAACCGGCGGTGCCGATGAGGACCTTGCGGCCCTCGACCGTGCCGAGGACGCCCTTGCCCGCGGGTGCGTCGAAGTCCGCGACCTCCGGCAGACGACTGTCGCTCGACCCGGCCCTGTCGGCCCGCGCCTTGTCGACGATGGCACGAGCGAGTGGGTGCTCGGATGCGTGCTCGACCGCCGCCGCGAGGTTCAGCAGCTCTGCCTCGGTGTGAGCGGTGTATCCCTCGGCCATCTCGACGGCGACGACGGCAGGCTTGCCCTCGGTGAGGGTGCCGGTCTTGTCGACGACGACCGTGTCGACCTTCTCCATCCGCTCGAGCGCCTCGGCGTTCTTGATGAGGACGCCCATCTGGGCGCCGCGGCCGACGCCGACCATGATGGACATGGGCGTGGCCAGGCCCAGGGCACAGGGGCAGGCGATGATGAGGACGCTGACGGCCACGACGAGCGCGTGCGCCAGCTTCGGGTCCGGACCGACGAGCGCCCACACGATGAACGCGAGCACCGCGATGCCGATGACGGTCGGCACGAACACGGCGGAGACGCGGTCGACGGTCCGCTGGATGGGTGCGCGGGAGCGTTGTGCTTCGGCGACCATGTTCACGATGCGTGACAGCATCGTGTCCCGGCCGACCGCGTTCGCGCGGACGAGCAGCGCGCCGGTCTGGTTCAGCGTGCCGCCGATGGCGTTGTCGCCGGGCTCCTTCGTCACGGGCATGGACTCGCCGGTGACCAGGGACTCGTCGACGGCGGACTTCCCGTCCTCGACGAGCCCGTCGACGGGAACCTTCTCCCCGGGCCGCACGCGCAACAGGTCGCCGAGCTTGACCTGGTCGAGGGTGACCTCGTCCTCGGAGCCGTCCACGGCCACGCGGCGTGCGGTCCTGGGTGAGAGGTCGAGGAGGGCCTTGATGGCACCGGATGTGGCCTCGCGGGCGCGGAGCTCGAGAACCTGGCCGAGGAGCACCAGGGTCGTGATGACAGCGGCGGCCTCGAAGTACACGTCGACGGCGCCGTCCATGCGGAACGCCTCGGGAAAGATGCCGGGCGCGAGCGTGGCGACGACGGAGAACAGCCAAGCGACGCCGGTGCCCATCGCGATGAGCGTGAACATGTTGAGGTTGCGGGTCCGCACGGACGCCCAGCCGCGGATGAAGAACGGCCATCCGGCCCACAGCACCACCGGCGTCGCGAGCGCGAGCTGGACCCATGCCGACGTCGTGGCTGTGATGTTGTCGTGGAGCCACGGGACGAGGTCGCGGCCCATGCCGAGGACGAGGACGGGGATGGACAGGACGACGCCGACCCAGAACCGTCGGGTCATGTCGCGCAGCTCGGGTGACGGGCCGGTGTCGGCGGTGACGATGACGGGTTCGAGGGCCATGCCGCAGATGGGGCAGGCACCGGGGCCGTCCTGCCGGATCTCCGGATGCATCGGGCAGGTGTACTCGACCGCCTCACCGGCGCCCGCGGTCGGCGGCTCGCCGCCCGCCCGAGCACCCTGCCCGTCGCCGGCATGGTTGTGGTCGGCGTGGTCGTGGCCAGCGTTCTCATGGTGCCGGGTGTACTGGGCGGGGTTGGCAAGGAACGTGTCCTTGCAGCCGGCGGAGCAGAAGTGGAACTGCTGGCCGTCGTGGTCGGCCGCTTGGTCGGTGGTGGCCGGATCGACGGTCATGCCACACACAGGATCGGTGACCTGGCGCGACATGGTCGCCTCCGGGCGGTGGGTGTGCGCCTTCATGACTTCACCATACCCCTGGGGGGTATCATGTTAAGAGTGCTGAGCAGTGGCGAAGCCGGCCGGCCCTGCAGCAGCTCGACCACCTCCTGGGTGGACACGACGGTGGCGAACTCGCCGTCGAGGTTCGTCGCCGTCGTGCGCGCCAGCTCGTCGGCGGTCACCACGTGCCCCTCCGGGCCGGTCCGATCGAAGGTGTGCGTCGCGTCCAGGGCGAAGAGGACGTCGTACCCGAGGTCCCCCGCCGCACGCGCTGTGGTCTCGCAGCAGTGATTCGTCGTGATCCCGCTGATCACCAGCGTGCCGATGCCGTTGGCTGCGAGCCAGCGGTGGAGGTCGGGTGCGCCATGGAAGCAGGAGTGGACGGTCTTGGTCACCAGCAGGTCCGGCGCCGAGGCGCGCAGGTAGTCCTTGAGTGCGTGTCCCGGGTTGTCGGGGTGGAACAGGCTTCCAGGTTTGCCGGACCGGTGCTGGACGAAGACCACGGGAAGGCCGGCGTTGCCGAATGCGTCGACGAGGTTCGCGATGTTCCGATCGGCGTCGCGGTTGTTGCGTCTCCCCCATCTCGGGTCGTCGAATGCTTCTTGGACGTCGATCACCACCAGTGCGGTGTCAGGGCGTCGTGCGTCGTCCATGTCTGCTCCTCGCGCTCGGGTGGACGCCGGGCGGCGGCGTCCCCGTCACGATGGACAGGGTCGCTGTCGCCCGGCTGTCCCGTTCCTGTCGCGGCGGGCGCGGACGCCGTCAGGACGCCACGATGGGCATCAACGCCGCCATGTCGCGACGCTCGTGTGGCGGAGCGGGACGGGCCGACGACTCACGGATCCGAGCCGCCTCGACGAGCAGCCGCCTCGCCTCGTCCTGCTCGCCCCTCGCCGACGTCAGGCGTGCCAGGCTCTCGAGCGAGGTGGCGACGAGGCCCGGCTCACCGACCGTCCGACCGGCAGCCAACGACTGCTCGAAGCGGACGAACGCGCTCTCCAGGTCGCCGTCGGCCTCGTCGCAGCGGGCAAGGCCGGCCAGGGACAACCCCTCTGGTACCGGCGTGCCCAGGACCGCGAATCCGGCCATCGCCGCTTCGTACCCCTTCCGTGCTGCCGACCAGTCCTCGCGCACCTGAGCGACCAGGGCCCGGCCGTACGTCGCGAGCACCTCCCCCGCCCCGTCTCCGACCTGCCGTGAAGCGGCGGCAGCGCGGTCGAACAGGTCGTTCGCCGCAGAGACGTTGCCGAGGTGCAGCTGCCCGACCCCGAGGTCGGCAAGGGCCCACTGCACGGTGTTCCACAGCCCAGCAGTGGTCGCCACGTCGATGGCCTCCTCGAGGACCCGTGCGCTCTCCTCGTAGCGACCGAACTGACGCAGTCCCCAGCCCAGGTGGTAGAGGATTGCGGACAGCCCCCACGGGTCGTCGAGGCGGCGGAACGCCGACGCGGTGGCCCTCCCCAGGGGCACGGCGCCCGCCTCGTCGCCGGTCTTGAGGGCCGTCTCCATGCGGACGAAGCCGATCACGGCGCTCCCCCACGGATCGTCGTCCGCGTCGAACTGGGCCTCCGCCTCGGTCAGCAGGCGTTCGCGCTGCGCGGGGTCCGCGCCGGTCACCCCCTGGACCGCCAGCAGCACACGGGACAGGGCTGCCCGTGACCGCTCACCGAGCTCGTCGAACAGCAGGAGGCTCTCCCGCGCCGTCTCCTCGCAGCGCGGGCTGGGGTGCACCAGGCACGCACGGGGCCGTTCGACCAGCGAGACCGCCTGCAGGGCGCTCGCTCGAGCCAACGGGCTGCCGCCGTGGGCGGCGAGCAGCCGGCCCAGGACCTCCCTGCCTTCCATGTGGCGGCCCAGGTGCCAGAAGAGGCCCAGCGAGCCCGCCATCGACAGTGCCGCGTCAGGATCGCCACCGGGGCCGCCGAGCCACGCGAGGGCGGCGCGGATGTTGGGCTGGTCGGCCCGCAGTGCCTCGAGGGTCGCGCGCTGGTCGTGCCCGCGCAGCGCCATCTCGGAGCCCAGTGCCAGGTCGCGGTAGTGCTCGGCATGACGACGCGCGAACTCGTCGGTCTCGCCGCGGGTCACGAGGCGCTCGGCGGCGTACTGCCAGATCGTCTCCAGCATCCGGTAGCGGGTGGTCGGGCCGGGCTCGACGACCACCATCGACCGTTCGACCAGCCGGCCGACGACGTCCAGCACCTCGCCCGACCCCGAGTCAAAGTCGGAGACGATCTCCTCGGCTGCATGGAGGGTCCACCCTCCCTGGAAGACGGACAACCGCTCGAAGACCCTCCTCTCCGCCTCTCCGAGGAGCTCATAGCTCCAGTCGACCGTGGCCCGCAGCGTCTGCTGGCGCGCCTCGGCGGTCCGGGTGCCGGAGGTCAGCAGGGTGAAGCGTTGGTCCAGCCGACCGGCGATGTCGGCAGGTGAGAGCGCTGAGGTCCGCGCCGCAGCCAGCTCGATCGCGAGCGGGATCCCGTCCAGCGACCGGCAGATCCGTCCGATGGCGGCCAGGTCCCTCTCGTCGAACACCGACCCGGGGCGAACGGCCCGGGCGCGCTCCGCGAACAGCTGCGCCGCCGCGAAGTCGAGCACCCGTCCTGGCAGGACGTCCTCCGGCGGTGTCTCGAGCGGCCCGACGGACACCTGCACCTCGTCGGGCACCGCGAGCGCCTCCCGGCTGGTGGCCACCACGGTGACGTGGGGGCACCGGCCCAGGACGTCGTCGACGAGCGCCGCGACCGCATCGACCACGTGCTCGCAGTTGTCGACCAGCAGCAGGAGCTGCTTGTGCCCGAGGAAGTTGATGACCCTCTCCCGGACGTCGCGGTCACCCGCCGCGCCGTCCATCGGTACCCCCAACGCGTCCGCCACGGCCATCGGGACCTGGTCGGCGTCGTTGATCGCCGCGAGACGGACTCCGAACGCGCCGTCCTCGAAGTCGCCGGCGACGCGTGGCGTGATGGCCAGCGCCAGGCTCGTCTTCCCGGCCCCTCCCGGGCCGATCAGTGACAGGAGCCGCGCCTCCCCCACCAACCCGGTGAGGGCGTCGAGCTGGGCGTCGCGACCGATCAACGGCCGGACCACGGTCGGAAGGTTGGTGGCACGGACCGCGGCAGCCGCGCGTGGCCGCGGGGTCGGCACGACGACAGGTACCGGAGGTGCCAGGTCGGCGGGGCCGCCCAAGGACGGTTCCTGCCGCAGCACCCGTTCGTGCAGCGAGCGGAGCGTCAGCGACGGCTCGAGCCCCAGCTCCTCGTCGAGCTCGTCCCGGGTCCTGGCGAACACCTCCAGTGCGTCGACCTGCCGCCCGCTGCGGTACAAGGCGACCATCAGCAGGCCGGCCATCGCTTCCAGGGTCGGGTCCGCCGACACGACGGGCTCGAGCTGCGCGAGGACCTCGGCGTGCCGCCCCAGGGCGAGGGCGACCTGGGCCCGCTCCGTCATCGCCGCGATCTTCAGCTCGGACAGGCGTGCCGCCTCGGCGATCGCCCACTGCTCGGTGGTGAAGTCGCTCAGGGGCTCGCCGGACCAGAGGGAGAGGGCGTCGTCGTACCGAGCGAGCTGCTCCGCGGTGTGCCCGTCCGGGGTGCCGGTCGCGTTGATCGCGCGTGCCTCGCGCAGCTGCTGCTCGAACTTGTGGGCGTCGACCTGGGTGGGGGCCACGTCCGCGCGGTATCCGACGCCCTCACGTGTGACGACGTCATCCAGGCCGACCGCCTTGAGCGAGCGTCGCAGCTTGGAGACTCGGATCTGCAGGGCGTTCATGGGGTCGACCGGCAAGGTGGATTCCGACCAGAGTCGATCGACCAGCAAGGTGGCCGGGATCGTCCGTCCGGGCGCCAGCAGGAGCTGTGCCATGAGCGCGCGCTCGGCAGCTCCCGGAAGCTTCGCCGACCGACCGTCGACCGTCATGCCCATCGGCCCGAGCAACCGGAACTGCGGCTGACCCATGTCTCTCCCATCGTGACGTCCTCATGGTCCCGCTCACCCGTCCTGCTCGCAATCGCCGCCGGGTCTGCTGCCAATCCGCCCAGCGGTTGTTCCCCGGGTCGGCGGTTCGCGCGCACTGGAAAGCCGCGCTCCGGAGGGGCAGGGGGTGCCTCCTCCGGAGCGCGGCGGCTCGTCAGGCCAGCTGGTAGCCGGCCTCCGCGACGGCCTCACGCACCTGCTGGGTGGTGATCGGCTGCCGCGTGGTCACGTGGACCTTCCCCGAGGCGAGGTCGACCTCGACCTGGGAGACGCCGTCGAGGGCGCTGACTTCCTCGGTCACGGATCGGACGCAGTGGTCGCACGTCATGCCGACGACGTCGTAGGTCTGGGTGGTGGTCTCAGCGGGAGTCATGGTGGTTCTCCTTCTCTTGGTGGTGCCGGCCATGGGCGGCCGGCCTTGGTGGGACTGTCAGACCGCTGCGGGCAGCTCGTCGGTCTCGGGGGTTGCCGGAGCGGTGGACCGCAGCCAGGCATTTGTGACCAGGGCACCTACGGCCGCGATCGCGGCAGCGCCGAGCAAGCCGGCGGAGTAGCCGGCGGTCTGTGCGGCGGCGTCACCAACGCGATCGGCACCGAACGCCGAAGCCAAGGCCGTCATCGCAGCGAGCCCGAGCGCGGAGCCGACCTGGTAGTTGGTGCTCACGATGCCGGACGCGAGGCCGCCCTCTTCGGGCGCAGCCGAGGACAGCGCCAGCCCGAGCGAGGGGATGAACGCCATCGCCATGCCTGCAGCGGTCACGAGGGACGCGGGCAGGACGTCGGCGACGAAGCTGCCATCGGGCCCGATGAACGACAGCCACACCAGGCCCGCCGCCAGGACCGCGAGTCCGGCGACCGTCATCGCCTGAGGACCGAATCGGCCGATCAGGCGCGGCGCCAGCGCGATCATCCCGATCATGATCGTGACCGTCAGGGGCAGCAGGGCGGCACCGGACGCGAAGGCGCCGAGACCGAGGACCTGCTGCAGGTAGAGGTTCACGAAGAAGAACATCGGGATCCAGGCCGCCCCCAGCATGAACTGGGCGAAGTTGGCCGCCGCCAGGTTGGGCGCGCGGAAGATGCCGAGCCGCATCAGCGGCTCACGGCGCCTGGCCTGCAGGAGGACGAAGGTACTCAGCAGGCCGATGCCGGCCGCGCCGGCCAGCAGGGTGATCGGCGAGGTCCACCCGGACTGCGGCGCCGTGACGACGCCGAACACCAGCGACCCGAGGCCGGCGGTGACGGTGACGGCACCGGCGACGTCGAGCGAGCCGGGCCGCGTCGTTCCCTGCGGCATCACGGAGCGCATCGTGGCGAGGACGACCGCCGCCAGGGGCACGTTGATGAAGAAGACCCACGGCCAGCTGGCGTACTCGGTGAGCACCCCTCCGAGGAAGACGCCGGCCGTTCCACCGGCCGGAGCGGCCGCGCCGTACAGGGACAGGGCCTTGGTCAGCTCACCGGGGTTCGCGCCGAAGATCGTGAACAGCAGCGTGAGCGCGGCCGGCGCGATCAGCGCCGATCCAGCGCCCTGGACGGCGCGGCCGACCAGCTCGGTGGTCGGGTTGGCGGCGAGACCGGCCAGGAGGGAGCCGACGGCCAGGATCGCCCAACCTGCGCCGAAGATGCGGCGGGCGCCGAACAGGTCCGACAGGCGCCCGCCGAGGAGGAGGAGGCCACCGAAGGCGACCACGTAGGCGTTGAACACCCAGGTGAGCCCCTCGGGGCTGAAGCCGAGGTCTCGCTGCATCTCGGGAAGCGCGACGCCGATGATCGAGGTGTCCATGATGACCATGAACTGGGCCGCGGCGATGAGCCCCAGAGCCAGCCAGCGTCGGCTGCTCGGGGTCCCCGCGGGCGTGTGGGTGGAAGACATGCTGATGCCCTTCTCTGAGGTGGGTCGAACGGGTGGCGTGCCCCCGCGGTGGGCCCGTGACGGGGTGCGGTGGAGTCACGTTCGGTGCGAAGGTTGCTGCCGGGTCCTGTCCCGGTGCTGTCGTGCGTCTGTCGCTGTGTGACTGCCGGCTGTGGGCGGGTCAGACCTCGCGTAGGACCGGTCGGTAGGTCGTTCCCTCGAACGCGGCGAGCACGTCAGCGCGGGTCATGGAGCCGACGAGGTGGATGGTGGAGCGCAACGGGTCGGCGACCACGCGCTCGACGCCGGCGACGTCGCGCAGTCGCGCGGTCACCTCACGTACGCAGCGGCGGCACGACATGCCGCTCACGGTGAGCTCCAGCTCGTCCATCTCGTTGCTCTCTCACTGCCTGAGGCATCAGTCCTGTGGTGGTGAGCCAAGGGTGCGAGCCGGCGCTGTCCACTCGCTGTCCGTGACGACCCACGGGTGAACGCACTTCCTGACCGTGCCCGCTGTCGCCCGTCCCGCTGTCGTCCGAACTGCTGCGCGGACAGCGCTCGGACAGAGCAGCGCAAGCCCTCGGTCGCACGGTCATCCCAGACACCGACACGTTCTCGGATCTCCCAAGGAAGTGGACGACATGGCTGCATCACGGAACATCGAGGAAGAGTCCGGGACCTACCAAGCCCGCCACCGGCACCCGCACAACGGGTACTACGCCGGCGACTTCTCTCGTCAGCCCCTTCGGCTGCTGACCTACCGGGACGGCCAGTACCAGACCGCCGTCGTGCGCTCGGTGTCATGAGCGCCACCGAGACGGAGAGCCCGCGAGTCAAGCAGATGCGCCCCGTCGTCGACGCACCAGACCACGACGTCGAGGTCGGTCACCGCTCGCTCCACCGACCGACCCGGACCCCGTGGGACTCGCTGAACTCGCGCCTCGCCGGACCTCCCGGGCTGCAGATCACCCTCTTCGAGGAGCTCGCACCGAGCCACCCATCCACGACCCACCAAACCGAAGGAGCACGGCCATGACCACCTACCACCTCCAGATCAACGGCTCGTCCGACGCGAGCCACGCCAGCCGCCTCGAGTCGAACCTGCGCCGTCTCGTTGGCGTCTCCGACGCCACGACCGACCGCAGGGGCAACGTCGTCGTCCGCGGCGGAGAGGGCCTCTTGCCACTCATCAGGTGCGCGCTCACCGGAGCCGGATACGAGATCGCCTCCGACCGCGTCGCACACCGGATCCCGTCCGTCACCCGCTGGTACCAGCAAGGCTGGCTGACCGCGTCCATGCGCTGAGCCGCACCGAGAGGAGGCGACACCGATGCACGCGATCACCCCGGCCACGAGGCCACGGACCGCGGCCCGGATGCCCGGAGCCGCTCCGGCCTGCTGGTGCGGACAAGAGCTCGATGTCGCCCGCCACGGCCACTGCCCACGGTGTGGACGCAGGCGCGCCACCTTCCCGCACTGAAGTCCACGAAACCGCTGTTGACGCGCAGGCGCCAACACCCCCGAGGAGAACCATGAGAGCCGCCGTAGTCGGCACCGAGCCGCAGGAACAACCTGTCCGAGTCATGGAGGTGCCCCGTCCCCACGCCAGAGGCGACTGGGTCGTCGTACGCCTGGAACGCGCCAGCCTCAATCGACTCGACGCCATGATGTTGGAGCAGCGGACCTCCGAAGCCCCGGGCGCGATCTTCGGCTCCGACGGAGCGGGCGTCGTCCACGAGCTCGGACCGGACGTCCCCACGTCCACGGGCTGGGCAGTCGGCGACCACGTCATCGTCTCCCCGTCGCTGCACTGGGGCCCGGACGAACGCTTCCCATCTCCCGAGTACGAGATCCTCGGCTCCCCCACCCACGGCACGCACGCCGAGTACGTCGCCGTCCCGACCGCCAACCTCCACGCCAAGCCCCAGCACCTCACGTGGGACGAGGCGGCATCGCTGCCCATGGCCGGACTCACCGCATGGCGGGCACTGGTCACCCGCGGTCGCCTGGCGAAGGGCGAGACGGTGCTCGTGGGAGCCGCATCGTCCGGAGTCGGCACCGCAGCCATCCAGATTGCCGTAGCAGCCGGCGCGCGAGTCGTTGCCGTCACTGCCTCGGGCGCCAAGGCCGCCGAGGCTCTTCAGCTCGGCGCTGCCGCAACGGTCGACCGCACCGCCGGCGACCTCGCCGACCAGCTCCGGGCCGCCACGGGCGGTCGCGCCGACCTCGCGCTGGACCCGACCGGCAGGCTCTGGGGCCAGTTCGTCGAGAACCTACGCCCGGCCGGCCGGCTCGTCGTCGTAGGCAAGATGGCCGCGGCCGCCGCAACCCTCGACGTCCAGTCGGTCTACTGGAAGCAGGTCGACGTCCTGGGCTCGTCGATGGGCAGCCCTCGCGACTTCGCCGCGCTCCTCGCCCAGGTGACGGCCCGCCGCTGGGCCCCGCGCGTGGACAGCGTGTTCCCACTCGACGACATCGCGGCCGCCTACACGCGCCTCGACGCCGCCGACCGCGTCGGAAAGGTCGTCCTCGATGTCCGCGCCTGAGGCGACGCCCCCACCACCTCGTCCGCCCGACTGCCGGCCAGCCGCACATCACCCACACCGCACCATCCACGACCACCCTCCAGGAAGAGGAACCTTCGTGAAGATCACCTCCGCAACCAAGCTCGCCGGCGTACTCATGCTCGCCGTCCTCGGCGCCGCGCCCAGCGTCCAGGCTGCCGATGCCCCCGTGTCCCACTCGGAGGACACGTCTGTCACGGCTGCCCAGCGCAGCCGCACCCGGTTCGCGGACCGACGGGGCGATGTCCGCAAGGCGAAGCTCGACATCCGCGGGGTGAGTGTCGTCAACCGTCCCGACCGCCTGCGGGTGCGGGTCTCGTTCCCCGGAGTGGCCGAGACCTACGACTTCCCCACGGGCGCGGTGATGGTCTACCTCGACACGGACGAGTCACGGGACGGCCCGGAGTACGGCCACTTCATGGACTTCTGGAGCGACCACCGGTTCGCTCCCACGGACGGCTGGACGGAGCAACGGGTCCGCGCCTGGAGCCACTCGCCCGAGGGACGCTGCGTCGCGGACGCCGGCGTCCGGAGCGACGAGCAGAGCAAGCTGCGGTGGTTCGAGTACGTCGTCCTCAAGCGCGATCGCTGTTTCGAGGCGAACGACGTGCGGGTGGCCGTGTCGACCATCAACATAGGCGAGCTCCGGCCGTTCCGCGAGTACCGCCGCCCCGCCTGGGACCACCTCACCTCGCGGCATGCCTGGACGCCCTGGGTGCCCGAGACCGACTGACCACGACAGGGAACCCGACGATGTCCACCTCAGCCAGCCCCGGTTCGTGGGGCGCCGCTCTCGTCACGGCGGTGGCCCCGGTCGCGTGGGGGACGACGTACGTCGTCACCGCGCACCTCCTCCCCGACGGACGTCCGCTGTTCGCAGCCGCCACGCGCGCCCTGCCGGCCGGCCTCGTCCTGCTGGCACTGTCGCGACAGCTGCCCCGCGGGAACTGGTGGTGGCGCGCGCTCGTCCTCGGGCTCCTGAACTTCGCAGCCTTCTTCCCCCTCCTCTTCTTGTCGGCCTACCGGCTACCCGGCGGCGTCGCCTCCACCGTGCACGCCGCGTCCCCGCTGGTCGTCATGGCGCTCGCCTGGCTCGTCCTGCGCGAGGTGCCCGGCAGGCTCCGGGTGCTCGGCGGCCTGGTCGGACTGGTCGGGGTCGGACTGCTCGTCCTGCGATCCACCTCCTCGATCGACACCCTCGGCCTGCTGGCCGCGGGCGGTTCGGTCCTCAGCTCAGCGCTCGGATTCGTCCTGGTCCGACGGTGGCCGGCCCCTGTCGACACCCTGACCCTCGTCAGCTGGCAGCTCGTCGTCGGTGGCCTCGCACTCGTTCCGCTCACCCTGGTCGTCGAGGGGCCGCCGCCCGCGCTCGACCTCTCCGCAGTCGGCGGTCTCCTCTGGCTCGCGGGAATCGGCACCGTGCTCGCCTATGCGTGCTGGTTCCGCGGCCTGGCGCGGCTCCCCGCAGGGACCGTGTCCCTCATCGGCCTGCTCAACCCCGTCGTGGCCACGTCACTCGGGATCGTCGTCTCGGGAGAGCCGTTCGGTGCGGTGGCCGTCCTGGGCATGTCCCTCATCGCGGGAGGCGTGCTGCTGGGTCAACCAGCCCTCGCGAGCCGTCGGCGCGCCCCCCGAGACCACGTGACTCCCCTCCCCTGCGCGGGCGACGACGGCCATCCGGCCGCCGCGCGAGTCCCCGCCGACACGCCCGCCACCCGCGCCGCGTGACCCCCTTGAGAAACGAGTCCCCGTGATGATCGAGATCGAACACCTCACCAAGCGCTTCGGCAGCACGCTTGCCGTCGACGACATCAGCTTCACCGTCCGTCCCGGCCTCGTCACAGGGTTCCTCGGCCCCAACGGCGCCGGCAAGTCCACCACCATGCGGATGGTCCTCGGCCTGGACCGCCCCACCGGTGGCACCGCGCACGTCAACGGCCGATCGTTCGTCGACCTACCCTCACCGGCTCGAGCCGTCGGCGCCATGCTCGACGCCGGGCAGGTCCACCCCCGTCGTACGGCGCAGGCTCACCTGACCGCGCTCGCCGAGACCATCGGCGAGGGGCGCGTCCGGGTGCAGCAGGTGCTCGACCTGGTGGGTCTCACCGACCAGGCACGACGTCGCGCCGGAACGTTCTCCCTCGGCATGCGCCAGCGGCTCGGGATCGCCGCCGCCCTCATCGGCGACCCCGGCATCATCGTGCTGGACGAGCCGATGAACGGGCTCGACCCCGACGGGATCATCTGGGTCCGCTCGCTCCTGCGGCGCCTGGCGGACGAGGGGCGAACGGTGTTCGTCTCCTCCCACCTCATGGGGGAGATGGCGCAGACGGCTGGCCACCTCGTCGTCGTCGGCAGGGGTCGCCTCGTCGCCGACGTACCGACCGACCGGCTGCTGAGCGACCACGCGTCCGTGGTCCGCGTCCGAGGTCCCGAACCGACACGTCTCGCACGAGTGCTTGCGGACGCGGGCGGAACCGTGGAACCCGCCGGCGACTCTGCTCTCCACGTGACCGACCTCGACCCCGCACAGATCGCCCGTCTCACGCTCGACCACCGGCTCGAGGTGCACGAGCTCGTGACCGAGCGCCGCTCCCTCGAGGACGCCTTCCTCGAGCTCACGCACGACGCCACCGACTACCGCGCCGACCACACCACCGAAAGGACGGTGACGCCATGAGCACCCCGAAGCCCGCCCCGGCCACGACCCCCACCCGACACGCCCAGGGCCCGACGATCGCCCGGGTCACCACGAGTGAGGCCGTCAAGCTCAGGACCCTGCGGTCCCACGTCGTCCTGCTCACCACAGCCATCCTGTTCCTGTTCGTCCTGGGACCCGTACAGGCGCTCGGGCAGGTGCTCGCACCCCAGAGCGCCCAACCCGTCCCCGATCTCGGCGCCGCCACGTCCGTGGCGCTCAACGGCGGAGTCACGGCAGCCCTGCTCCTGGGGGTGCTCGGTGTCCTCAGCGTCACCTCGGAGTTCCCCACCGCACTGGTGCGGACCACCTTCTGGGCCGTCCCGAAGCGGGGCCTGGTGGTCGGCGGGAAGGCCATGGCGTTCTCGCGGCTGGTCCTCCCCCTCGTCCTCATCGGCGCCGTCACCGCCCTCGAGGTGTCGCGGTTGGTCCTCGCACGCGTCGATGCGCCGCTGACCTGGGCGGAGCCGGGAACGTGGTGGGCCGCTGTCGCCATGTCCCTGTACGCAGTCGGCTGGGGCCTGCTGGGTCAGGCGCTGGGATGGATCCTGCGGTCCGCCGTCGGCGCCGCGTTCGCCCTGCTCGGCCTGATGTTCGTGCTCCCGATGCTCGTGGGGCTCCTCCCTCGCCCGGTGTCTGACGCCGTGCTGCCGCTGCTGGCCTCAGAGGCCGGCGCCGCGATGATGCGCGTCGACCAGTCCGGGCCAGGGCTGGCTCCCCCGTTCGCGGCCATCGTGTGGATCGGCTGGATGGCGGCCGGCCTGGTCGTGGCGACCGTGACCGTTCGCCGGCGAGATGCCTGAGGCGGGCGATCCCGTGCTGGCCACAGTCATGGATGCCAAGGATGGGCCCAGGATCGACGCGCGGATCCTTGGTCTCCTCGACCTACGGGTGGACGGACAACCGGTCGAGATAGCCACGCGCCGCCAGCGTGCCCTCCTGGTCCTGCTGCTCCTCAACGTCGGCCGGGTGGTCAGCACCGAGCGCCTGATCGACCAGCTCTGGGACGGCGCACCTCCGCCTCAGGGCGCCGTGACGCTGCGGTCGTACATCTCGAACCTCCGGCAGGCCCTGGGCGCGACGGGTGCGCTCGGGTCTGCCCTCGTCACCCGCGGTCCCGGGTACCTCATCGACCTTCCAGCGGAGTCGGTCGACGCCACGCGGCTGCGGACCCTCACCCAGACAGGCCGCGACCTCCTGCGACAGGGCGCGGCGACCGACGCGCTCACCACCCTGGACGAGGCGGTCGGACTCTGGACCGGAGATCCGTTGTCCGAGGTGTCGGACCACCAGTTCGCACAGAGCATCGTCGCGCAGCTGACGGAGACCTATCTGGCGGCGGTGGAGGGCAGGTTCGAGGCGATGCTCGCCGCCGGACGGCATGCCGACGCCCTTCCGGAGCTCGACGGCTTCGCCGCCGACCACCCCTTGCGGGAAGAACCGCAGGCGCTGCTCATGCTCGCGCTGTACCGATGCGGGCGGACTGCCGACGCGCTGGAGGTCCACCGCAGGTTTCGGGTCATGCTCGACGACGAGCTGGGCATCCTCCCCTCGAGCCGCATGGACTCACTGCTCCAGCGGATCCTGTCGCAGGATCCCGACCTCGACCCACCGCCCGCCGCACTCGAGGCCGATGCCCTGCCCGCCGCTACGACCCCGAGCCCCGCGGCTGCGTCCACAGAGAAGGCACTTCCGGCGCCCGCCGCCGGCGGTTCGACTCGGATGCTCGTCGGACGCGAGCGAGAGCTCGGCGTGCTGCAAGCCGCGCTCGACAGACTCACCACGAGCGGCACGGGGTCGCTCGTGCTGCTGGCGGGCGAGCCCGGCATCGGCAAGACGACACTGCTCGAGACGCTCGATGAGATGGCGCGTCGGCGGAACGTCCCTGTGCACTACGGCCGGTCCCCCGCCGCGTTCGGGGCACCCCCGTTCTATCCGTGGTCCCAGGTCGTCGACAGCGTGGCGGCACGCCTCGGCGACCAGGAGCTCGAGTCGCTCGTCTCGACCCGTGCGCGGCCGGTCGCCCAGCTGTCACCTGCGGTCGCCGGTCGAGTCGGAGTCGAGGTCCCACCGCCCGGCGACATCGTGAGCGCCATGCGGTTCCCGCTGTACGAGGCGGTCTCGACCTACCTCTGCCGAGCCGCCGATGGCCCGCTCGTGGTGCTGCTCGACGACATCCACTGGGCAGACCTCCCCAGCCTGGAGCTGCTGTCCTACCTCACGCCCTCCCTCGCCACCCGGCCGCTCCTCCTCGTCGCGGCCTACCGGGACCTCCCGAGCGACACCAGCGAGGCGTTGGACGCGACCCTTGCCACCGTCTCCCGCGAGGACGTGACCTCGGAGGTCCACCTCGGTGGCCTCGCCCAAGGCGACGTAGCGGTGCTCGCGGCCGACCTGCTCACGACCGCTGCACACCCCGAGCGACACGAGCGCTTCGCCGACGTCCTCTACGAGCGCACCGGCGGCAACCCGTTCTTCGTCCGCCAGCTGGCGCGCCTGCTCCTCGAGGACGATCCGCCCGTCGCGACGCGTCCTGCTCCTGTCCCGCCCGGTGTGCGCCACGTCATCGCAAGCCGGCTCAAGCCGTTGCCCGCCGCAGTCACCGCCCTGCTCGCCTCGGCCGCTGTCATCGGACGCGAGTTCGACCTCCGCACGGCAGCCACCGTGGCCGGCATCGAGCTGGAGGAAGCGCTCGACGCCTACGACATCGCGGCCCGGCACGGTCTCGTCGAGCCGACCGACGACGGCGGACACACGTTCGTCCACGCGCTCGTCCAGGAGGTGGTCCTCGAACGCCTCCCGGCCGGGCGGGCCAGCAGGCTCCATGGAGCGGTCGCCCAGCTGCTGGCGCACGAGGGTGCCAGCTCGCCCGCGGTCGTCGCCACACACACCTGGGCCGCGCGTGACGTGCTGGGACCGGCAGCGGTCGAGTCACAGCTGGCGGCAGCCGACGCGGCCGTGGCGGTGTGCGCCCACGAACAGGCCGAAGTGCACCTCCGACGCGCGCTGCACCTCGTGCGTCAGGCGTCACCACCAGACCCCGACGCCGAGCTGTCGGTGCTGCTGACCCTGCTACGGCTCATCATCACCTCCCGCGGCTGGGGCCACCACGGGGCGAGAGCGGTCGCGGACCGAGCGCTCCACCTGGCCGAAGCCGGTGCCTTCAGCGACGACAACGCCCGCCTGTGGTGGTCGCTGTTCTTCCTCCTCATCGACCAGGACGACCAGGCGTCATACGTCGGCGTCGCGCGCTCGCTCCTGGCCGCGTGCGAGGCCCCCGATCCCCGCGGCCGGATCGGGAACGCCTCCCGCGCCTCGGTGCACCTCATGGCCGTCTTCGACGCGTTGTCCACCGACGACCGGGATGCGGCCCGCCGTCACCTGACCCGTGCCGGCGAGCTGATCGAGGCCGCAACCGCGGCGGAGACGTCCGCATACGACGAGAACCTCCACGTCATGTACCACCTGATCGAAGGTGCCTGGTTCGGCATGCAGGGCGACGGCGATGCCCACCAACGGGCCGTCGAGGCGGCGGTCGCGCTCGCGGACGCCGACGGCCGTCCGTTCCCTCGCGCTGTGGCGCGCGCCCTGGGCGCGGTCCAGGCCTTCTACAGCCCCGGGCACGACTACCTGAAGGAGCTCGCCGACCCGGCGCTCGACCTCTGTCTCCGGTTCGGATTCGGTTGGCTGGGCACGGTCGCCGAGTCGGTCCACGAGTGGTCCGAGGCACTGGCCGGCGGCGACGGCACCCGGACCGTTGCCGCCCTCCAGACTCGGCTCGAGGACATGACACGCGGGGGTCGCAACGGCACTCGCTCGACCATGCTGGCCCTGCTCGGCGACGTCCACGCCGCACTCGGTGAACCAGATCTTGCTCGGGAGACCTACCTGCAGGCACGGCAGGACCCCGGGCCCTACCGCCAGCTCTTCATCACCCTCCTCGACCGAAGGATGGCGTCGCTTCCATGAGGATGAGCACGACGAGGGTCCAACGACGAACCAACAACCCCTCAACCACGTCGATCCACCGTGGTGCCATGACCGCGACCCACTCAACCCCCGCCGACCGGACCACGCCGCGTCCCGCCCACTCCCTGCTCACGTTCACCGCGATCGCGCTCCCCGCGGGGTGGATCTTCCTCAGCGTCCCCCTGCTCACGGGGTGGCCGGTGGCCCCCTTCGTCCTGGCCACCCTGTTCCTCGGCATGGTTCCCGCCGCGCTCCTGCTGACGCGCCGCGGGAAGAACACCAGCGTCCGCGACCTCCTGCGTGACTGCATCCGCCTGCCCCACCCCGTGGCGTGGCTGATCCCCGCCACGTTGCTCATTCCGGTCGCGACCCGAGTCGGGGCATCGCTCGTCGGCGGGGGCGAGCCCCTCACCTCTGCCCTCGTCGTCGACCTGATCGTCAACGTCGTGTCCAGCGTCCTCATCGTCAACCTCTGGGAGGAGATGGTGTGGGCCGGCTTCGTCCAACGGACCGCCTCGAAGGCGTACGGCTTCGTGCGCAGCGCCCTGCTCACCGCCGCGTTGTTCGTCGCCATCCACCTCCCTCTCGCGTTCTACGGCATCGAGGGCGCGGCCGACCTCGCACGCAACCTCGCCATCATGGTCGCCTCCGGTATCGGCCTGCGGCTCCTCATCGGAGCCCTCGACGTGTGGGGGCGCGGCAGCATCCTCGCCGTCGCCCTCCTGCACGCGACGTTCAACGCCAGCGCGGACCTGGTCGACGCCGACGCCGACTGGATCAGGTACGCCGTCACCCTCGGCTTCGGGCTGATGGTCCTGCTCGCTCCCGGCCTCCGTCGCAGCCACGCCTGGACGGAGGAGCTCCGATGACTGTCGAGGTCCTGCGCTACTCCGCCTTCCCGGAGGACGGCGCCGGCGGCAACCCGGCCGGCGTCGTCCTGGGAGCTGCATCCCTGAGCGAGCCGCAGATGCGCGCGATCGCGGAGGCCATCGGCTACTCGGAGACCGCCTTCCTCAGCCCCACCTCCGAGTCGGACCCGGCGCGACTCAGGGTGCGGTACTTCAGCCCGCGGGCCGAGGTCGACTTCTGCGGCCACGCCACGGTCGCGTCCGCGGTGGCCATCGCGGAGAGGTACGGCGCAGGCGTCCTGACACTGGAGACGAACGTCGGCCTCGTGCCGGTCTCCACCCGCCATGACGGGGTGGAGCTGACCGCCACGCTGACGTCGCCGGCGACCTGGACCCGTCCCGCCGGCGACTCGGCGGGCGAGGCGCTGGATGCCCTGCGACTGGCGGCGAGCGACCTCGACCCGGCCTACCCGGTGCACGTCGCATTCGCCGGCAACAAGCACCTGGTGGTCGGCGTCCGGGACCGATGGACCCTCGATGCGCTCGACTACGACTACGGCGCACTCGAGAGGCTGATGGGCCGCGAGGGCTGGACGACGGTGCACGTGTTCTGGGCCGAGGACCGCCACCGGTTCCACGCCCGCAACGCCTTCCCACCGGGCGGCGTGCGCGAGGACCCGGCGACCGGGGCTGCCGCGGCGGCGTTCGGGGGCTACCTCCGTCAGCTGGAGCTCGTCGACGTCCCGTCGAGGATCGTCGTGCTGCAGGGCCGACAGATGGGCGCGCCGAGCCGGCTCGTCGTCGACCTGAGACCCGGGTCCGACACGGTCGAGGTCACCGGTACCGCCAGGCGCCTCACCCTGACGCCGTACGACGACGTGGACCTGCCATGAGGACGTTCACGGTCGTCCCGAACGAGCCGCACACGTGGCCCGGCATGCCGCCAGCCGCGCGCGCCGTCACTGAGTTCCTCTCGAGGGTGCGCGTCACGGGCGACACCGCGGCCGCCGAACTGCTGATGGGAAGCTCGGTCCCCGCCCACCAGCACCTGGCCGAGCGCGACGAGACGGTGGTGCGATCGCCGCACGAGTACGCCGCCCACGTACGCGACATGCTCAAGGACCACGGGCCGTTCCGGTTCGAGGTCCATGAGCTGCTCGCAGAGCAGGACCACGTCTTCGTGCGCTGGCTCCAGCACGGCCACCTGCCCACCCGCGGCGCGTCCCCGCGTCCGCTGCGCGAGGCGGGCTCGGCCGTCTACCGCGTCGAGGACGGACGCATCCAGGAGTACTGGATCCAGCTCGACCGCCTCGGCGAGCGCCTCCAGCGCTGACCCACGGCTCCACCCCACCCAACCCCGACAGGAGAACGACCATGACCCACGACCAGATCCAGCAGTCCCCCACCCGCACCCTCGAAGGCCACCTGCTTCCCGCCCCGGGGGTGTGGGACATCGACCCCGGGCACACCGACCTCGCGTTCGTGGGACGCCACTTCATGGTCACGAAGGTGCGCGGCCGCTTCACCGACGTCACAGGCCGCGTCGTCATCGCCCCGCAGATGTCAGACTCCACTGTCGAGGTGACGATCGGCATGGCGAGCGTCGAATCCGGATCCGCCGACCGCGACGACCACATCCGCTCCGCAGACCTCTTCGACGTCGAGCGCTACCCCACGGCGACCTTCGTCAGCCGGAGCGTCGACTGGGGCGGCACCTCCGGCACGGTCCACGGCGATCTCACCATCCACGGCGTCACGCGGCGCGTGCCGCTGATCGTCTCGTTCGAGGGCTACGTCCCCGACCCGTGGGGTGGCCACCGCGCCATCTTCTCGGCGCGCACCGCCGTCAACCGCGAGGAGTTCGGCATCACCTGGAACATGGCGCTGGAGGCAGGCGGCCTCCTCGTGTCCAAGGACGTCCGGATCGAGATCGAGCTCGAGACGGTCCTTGCCGGCCAGTGAGCCCCGTCCGCGTGCGGGGCGCCCCACCCCTCGGCGCCTCGCACGCGACCCGCCTCCCACCCCGACAGAGGATCGCCATGACTTCCGACACCGTCGACACCGCTCTCCAGGCCAGTGCCCGAGACGCCGTCCGGCGCGAGCGCACCGCATTCCGTGCCGACGACGGGAGGGTCCTGGAGGCAACGTGGTTCCGTCCGCGGTCGCCTGGGGCGGGACGCGTGCTCATCGCGCCTGCCATGGCCACGCCCGCCGCCTTCTACGCAGCCTTCGCCACCTGGCTGGCCGGGCGTGGGATGACGGTCCTGACGTTCGACTACCGCGGCACCACCGCCACCCCGTCCGAGCTCCGCCGCGAGACGGCGGACCTCCTCACCTGGGCGGGTGACGCCGCGGCCGCGCTTGAGCACCTCCTGGACGACGCGCCGGCCGGCGACCACACCCCCGTGGTCTGGATCGGGCACAGCTTCGGAGGCCAGGTGCTGCCGTTCGTGCGGCACGACCTCCTGGACAGCGCCGTCCTCGTCGCCACCGGCAACGGCCACTACCACCACAACCCGGCGTGGTTGCGACGACGAGCTCCGCTGCTCTGGAGAGGCATCGTGCCGCTCACCACTGCTGCGGCTGGCTACTTCCCCGGGCGGCGACTCGGCCTGGGAGACCTCCCGACCAGGGTGGCACGCCAGTGGGGTCGCTGGTGCATGCACCCCGAGTACTGGGGAGCAGACGTGCGCGACATCGCCGCGCGCCACGCGCTCATCACCCATCCGGTGACTCTCGTCTCGACGAGCGACGACCCGCTCGTCATGCCCAGTGGGCCCGCTGCGCTGGCGCGCGCACTCAGCAACGCGCCCGTGTCCGTCGTCGACCTGTCGCCCGACCAGCTGAGCGTGGATTCGATCGGGCACCACGGTCTGTTCCGTCGCGGGCTCGCACATGCCTGGGAAGCCGTGTTCGCGCCGCACCTGCCGCACGCCGTGATGGCCACCACACGTGCCCAAGCCTGATCCAACATCGCCGGCGCAGAGTCGCGTCACCAGATCTACGAAGGAGGAGCCACCATGACCCGCACCACGACCCGGCCCCTGCGCCAGCCCGGCGTCGACGTCCACCTGCGCCCGGTGCGCCTGGGCGACTGGCCCCGCATCCACGAGTGGGCCCGCCGACCGGACGTCACCCAGTACCAGGCCTGGGGCCCCAACCGCGCGGTCGAGACACGTGAGTACGTCGTCGCGGCGATCGAGGCAGCCCACCAGGTGCCGCAGGTACGCCATGTCCTCAGCGTCGTCCAGTCCGACCGTGTGGTCGGACTGGTCGAGCTCACGGTCGTCGACGTCGAGGCCGGGATCGCCGAGGTCGGCTACGCGGTCCACCCCGACGTCTGGGGCCGTGGCATCGCCACCGAAGCAGCACGTCACGCCGTACGATTCGCGTTCGACGAGCTCGGGATGAGGGTGGTCACGGCGACGTGTGACACGACGAACGTCGCATCCGCGCGCGTCCTCGAGAAGCTGGGGATGCACCTGGAGCAGACCATCCCGCACGATGTCTGGGTGGGCCGCCGCTGGCGTGACACGCACGTCTTCTCGGTTCGCGCAGAAGAGCAGAGGAACGCCCTGTCCGCGACCCCGTGCGCGACCGCTGGGCGGGTCGCCTGATGACCGGGGACGAGTCGCGGGCCGGGTCTGCACAGTCCTGGGTCGCGAGACACGCGACCGCGGTCTTCACCCTCACCGCTCTGCTCACGTCGTACGCCGCACTCGGCCTCATGATCCTGGTGGACCGCGGCCACCTACCCGGCCGGTCGATCCCGTCACGGATCGGCTCGGACATGGAGGAGGCGTCCAGCGTGGTCCTCGTGCTCGTCCTCCTCGTCACGACGATCACCGTCACGCGGGTCGTCGAGGGCCCCCCCGGTGTGCGGGTGATGCTCGCGAGGGTCACCCGCTGGCGAGTCCCCTGGAGGTGGTGGCTGGTGGCGGTCGCCGCGATCCCGGTGGTCACGGTGGCACTGGCAGCAGCATTGGGCGACAGCGTGGTCGCCCCGTCCCCCAGCGCGCTGGTCGACGAGCTCGTCGCCGCCGTGGTGGCGCTCCTGCTGATCAACGTCGCGGAGGAGACGAGCTGGGCCGGCTTCCTCCAGACCCGGCTCGAGCGAGCCCACGGCCTCCTGGTCGCCGCAGTGCTCACCGCCGTGCCGTTCGCGCTGGTGCACATTCCCATCCGGGTGGTGGCGCGCGAGATCGACAGTCCCGCCGACCTGTTGCCCCAGTTCACCGTCCTGATGGTGTTGTGCATCATCATCCGGATGCTGCTCGGCGGCGTGATGCGCGGCGCCGGCAACAGCCTCCTCGTCGTCGCGGCGACCCACACGTCCTTCAACCGCTCCAACAACGTGGACGGGATCGCCGCCGACCTGCTGGTCGGGCAGGCGAGGCCCTTGGCCGCGCTCGGTGCCGCGATCGTCGTCATGGCGCTCATCCTCATCGCTCTCCGAGGACGGCTGGGCAGGGCCGAGCGCCTCCGGCTCGACGCAGCGGAGCTCGACACGCCCGCGCCGACTCCGCGACCGGCTCGCGAGCAATCCACTCGTCCAGGACGCCGATGAGGCGCACTGCCATCCAGGCTGTTGCACAACGGGCGGTCGCTACCTCACGTTCTTGATGGGCGCTACGGCGAGGGCGCCGCCGAGCGCGCACGCGCCGGCGACCGCGTACAGGACGGCGTAGCTGCCGCCGCCGAGAGCCAGGATGGCTGGCGCCATGGTTGGCGCAAGAGCGAAGGGCAGGGCGCCGGCGATGTTGAGGACCCCAAGGTCCTTTGCAGCGGTGAGGGGGTCGGCGAGCACGTCGACCACGAGCGCGAGGTCGACGGCCATGTACATGCCGAATCCGACGCCGCCGATCGCCATGCCGACGAGGTACCCGTTCACAGAGGTGGATGCGGCGATGACGAACAGGGCGCCGGCGTAGACGATCGCTGCCGCGGTCACGAACACCTTGCGTCGCCCGACCCGGTCGGAGATGCGCCCGGCCACGGGGGCGACGATGACCAGCGCGACTGACTGGGCGACGGTGCCGAGGTACACCTGTCGGGGCACCGCATCCTCGGCGCTGCCGATCTGTTCGAGGAGGAAGAAGGTCTGGAAGGTGACCAGGAACGCGTAAGCGGTGACGAGCAGGAACCGGGACAGGAACGCCCACGCGAAGTCGGCGTTGCTGCGGGGGCTGACGTAGAACGTGGCAGCGAGCTCGCGCAGGGACCACGGCGGCTTGCCGGTTCCATCGAGGCGTCGGTCCGTCAGGCGCCACGCGAACAGCAGGACGGCAACACCTCCCACGGCGCACGGCACCGCGAACATGAGCACCGTCGAGTGGTCGAAGAGCTGAACGAGGTACGTGCCGGTCACGGATGCGATGGGAACGGCGAGGCCCAAGACGCCAGCCACGACCCCACGCTGGTCTGTCGGGACCTGGTCGGCGAGGACGGCCGTCTGCGCGGCGAGGGTGGCGTTGAAGAAGACTTGGCACAGGCACCAGCCGAGCAGGACGGTGCCGACGTCCGGTGCGGTTGCAATCACCATCGTCCCGACGGCACCGACCGCCACGCCGGTCACCATCCACGGGCGCCGCATGCCCCACCTACTGGTGGTGCGGTCGCTGAGCCTGCCGAACAGCGGGTTCGCGATGATCGAGAGCAGCGACCCGGTTCCGGCGACCAGGGCGAGGTTGCCGGGAGCGGCGTCGGCGCCGACGAGGTCTCGGACCTTCAGGGCGAGCGAGACGAGCAGGGGCGCGAGGAACAGCAGCGACCCTCCGGTGTAGGAGAGCGCATACAGGGCGATGAAGCTCCATCCCACCCGGCTCGGCGGCACAGGATCGGTGCCGAGCGCGCGGCCATCGTCGCGATGCGCGGGTCCGGGCACGGCTCCCCCGTGTGGTTGTCCAAGGAAGGGTTGCTGTCGGAACCAGCATGGCCCCGCTCGGAGGAGCTACGACAGGAGCGCCGGTCAGGTTTGACCCGAATTGAGCAGGTCCCGTGCTGCCTCCTCCCCTAGGCTTCGAGAAGGCTGCTGGGAGGGAGCGCCGATGGTTGACGCCCTGGTGCAGACCAAGCTCACGTTGCCGCGACCCCGACCGGGGCTGGTGGCCCGTGCTCGCCTGACCGAGGAGCTGCAGCGCGCCCACGACGCCGCCCTGGTGCTGGTGTCTGCGCCCGCCGGCTTCGGGAAGTCCACGCTGTTGGCGTCGGCCTACGGTGACGCAGCCTCGGTGGCGTGGGTGTCTCTGGACCGGCGGGACGGCGACCCTTCTCGCTTCTGGACCTACGTCCTCCATGCTCTTGACGCCGTGAGCTCCGGCTCGGCCGCCACCGCGTTGAGCGTCCTCGAGTCAGCCGGCGGCACGCTGACAGATGTCATCGGGATCCTGGTGAACGAGTTGAGTGTCCGCGCCGAGGACGTGACCATGGTGCTCGACGACTACCACCTCGCCGACACCCCCGAGGTCAGCGAGACGGTCGCGCTGCTCCTGGAGCACCGGCCGCCACAACTTCGGCTGGTCCTCGGAACGCGCGCTGATCCGGCGCTGCCGTTGTCACGGCTGCGCGCTCGCGGGGAGCTGGTCGAGCTCCGTGCCGCAGACCTGCGGTTCACCCTCGACGAGGCCGGCGACTACCTGAACGAGGTCCATGACCTCGGGTTGACAACGTCTGACGTCGAGACCTTGGAGACCCGGACCGAAGGATGGGTCGCAGCGCTGCAGCTGGCCGCAGTCTCGTTGCGGGGCCGGGACGACTCCTCGGGGTTCATCGCGTCGTTCGCCGGCGACGACCGTTTCGTCGTCGACTTCTTGGCCGACGAGGTCCTCGACCAGCAGCCCGGTCCACTGCGGCGGTTCCTGCTGGACACCTCGGTGCTGGACCGGCTCTCGGGCCCGTTGTGCGATGCGGTCGCCGGCCCCGTCGACGGCATGGCCGGCGGTGCTGTGCTCGAGCTGCTGGAACGACGCAACCTGCTCCTGGTGCCGCTCGACGACCACCGACGCTGGTACCGCTACCACCACCTGTTCGCCGACGTGCTGCATGCGAGGCTGCTGGCCGAGCGTCCAGGTGATATTCCGGTGCTGCACGGGCGGGCGACCGGCTGGTACGAGCAGGCGGGGGACGTGGAGGCGGCGGTCCGTCACGCCTTCGCGGCGGGCGACGTGGACCGTGCAGCAGACCTCATCGAGGTCGCCACTCCAGACCTTCGACGGCGCCGGGCCGAGCGGCTGCTACGAAGCTGGGTGCCGGCCGTGCCGTCGGAGGTGTTGGCGCGCCGGCCGGTCCTCGCGAGCAACCTGGCCGGTGGCCTGATGGCGAGCAATGTCTTCGACGGTGTGAGCGAGCGCCTCGACGCCATCGAGGCCACGCTGGCCTCGCCGCCGATCGACATGGTGGTGCGAGACGAGGCAGAGTGGCGGCGACTGCCTGCGGTCGTGGCGACCCATCGCTCCGGCCTCGCCCTGGTGTCTGGAGACCTGGAAGCGACGCTTCAGCAGGCCGACGTCGCGCTGGAGCGGGCGGGTGCCTCAGACCAGTTGACGGTCGCATCCGCGTCCGCGCTCAAGGGGCTGGCGTCGTGGACGGTCGGAGACCTCGTAGCGGCACTGGACAGCTACCGGGCCGCCGCCCGGGGACTCGCAGCTGTGGACTACGTCGCCGACGTGCTTGCCTGCACAGTCACGGTGGTCGACCTGGAGCTGGCGCTGGGCCACCTCGACGCCGCCCAGCGGGCCGCACAGGACGCACTCGACCTCGCCGACGCAGCCCAGGACCGGTTGCAGGTGGACGTCGTGCGCGGGACGGCGGACATGCGGCTGGCGTTGGCGCGTGTGGCGTGGGAGCGGGGCGAGTCCGACGAGGCCGCAGATCATCTACGGGCTGCGGGTGACCTCGGCGACGACGCCGGCCTTCCGCAACATCCGTACCGATGGCGTGTCGCGATGGCCACCCTTCGCGAAAGCGGTGGCGAGCACGAGGCCGCAGACGCGCTGCTGGTCGAAGCGGAGCGACTCTTCAACAGCGACTTCCTGCCGAACGTCCGGCCCGTGCCCGCCGTGCGCGCAAGGCTGCAGATCCGCCACGGCGATCTCGCCGCTGCACGGCAGTGGGCCGCCAAGGCGGGAGTGGCCCTCCAGGACGACCTCAGCTACCTGCGCGAGTACGAGAACGTCACCTTCGCGCTGCTCCTGATGGCCGAGCACGAGGAGACGGGCGACTCGGCGATGCTGGGGGCGGCAGCCGCCTTGCTGAGCCGGCTCCGGGACTCCGCCGCCGCCGGTTCTCGCACGGCCACCGTCGTCGAGACCTCCATCCTGCTGGCCTTGGCTGCCGACGCTGCTGGTCACGATGAGAAGGCGCTCTCGTGGCTGACGGATGTCAGCGCTCTCGCGCATGCCGTCGGCTGGGTGCGCCCGTTCCTCGATGCCGACCCGCGGATCCAGGGCCTGCTGGCGTTGACGCCCGGAGGATCGGCGTTCGCGGATTCTGTGGCGGCCGCCTCTCGCGACGCGGTCACCGTCGCCGCTCGAGGGGCTTCGGAAGGCCCGGGAGGCGGCGCGGCTCTGGTCGCACCGCTCAGCGCTCGAGAGCTCGACGTACTGCGCCTGCTCGGCTCGGACCTCGACGGTCCCGCCATCGCCCGCCACCTCAACGTGTCGCTGCCCACCGTGCGTACCCACACCCAACGGATCTACATGAAGCTCGGCGTGAACAACCGCCGCGCCGCAGTCCGTCGGGCCCACCAGCTGCGTCTCTGACGCCACCTCGGTTGCCCCCACGCCAACCGGACGAAGTTCATCACCGCTGTCATCACCTGTGATGACGCGCTCTCATCAGGTCCGTTCCTAGCTTCGCGCCATGAGCAGCAGCGACACCTCCCCCGCTACGACGGGCGAACCGGCCGGCGCCCGGGCCGGTGACTGGTACGAGATCCGTGTCCAAGGCCGACTCGACGACCGCTGGACTGCCTGGTTCGACGGCCTCGACCTGTCTCGCGCCGACGACGGCACGACCGCCCTGCGAGGCCCCGTCACCGACCAGGCGGCCCTTCACGGACTGCTGCACAAGCTGCGCGACCTCGGGGTCCCGCTCCTCTCCGTCACCCGGACCGAACCCGGCCCGACGGCCTGATCCCATCCACCGCCTTCATCGACGCACCCAGGAGCCCCAGATGACCACCACCCAGCGCACCACGAGCGTCACCGCTCCCCGCCAGACGACCCCCAATCCGACGCGCCGGGCCGCCACCATCGTCGGCTGGCTGTTCATCGTCACCTACGTGACCTCCATCGCAGCCAAGATCGGGTTCTACCCGCCGCTGTTCGACGGGAACTACATCACCGGCCCCGGAGACGACACCCGCGTCCTGTGGGGCGCGTTCGCAGAGTGCATCCTCATCATCGCCAACATCGGCACCGCCACCGCGCTGTACACCGTCGTCAAGCACAGGTACCCGAACCTCGGGCTCGCCTTCATCGCCGCCCGCATCATGGAGAGCGTCTTCATCGGTGTCGGCATCCTCGCCGTCCTCAGCGTCGTCACGATGCGACAGGACTACGCGGCCGCCGACGACCAGTCCGCCGCCGGCCTGGCCGTCGTCGGAAACGCCTTCCTCACCATGCAGCAGTGGACGTTCAACCTCGGCCCTCAATTCGTCGTCGGTGTCGGCAACGGCCTCGTCCTCGGCTGGATGATGTGGCGCTCCGGCCTGGTGCCCCGCCCGCTCGCCGCGCTCGGCCTCATCGGCGGCACGTGCATCGTCCTCACTGGCTCCGCCGCCGTCCTCGACCTCATCGAGCCCGGCGGTGCCTTCCAGAGCCTCTCCGCCGCCCCGGAGTTCTTCTGGGAGCTCGGCTTCGGCATCTACCTCATCGTCAAGGGCTTCAAGACCCCCACCGACACCCCACGCACGACGGATGACGAGGCAGCGGCGGTGGCGCGATGATCACCGTCGACGCCGTCACCAAGACATACGGCACCTTCACCGCCGTCGACGACGTCACCTTCACGGCCCTCCCGGGACGCGTCACCGGCTTCCTCGGCCCGAACGGGGCCGGGAAGTCGACCACCCTGCGGGTCCTGGTCGGACTCACCCCGCCCGACCGAGGCTCCGCACAGGTCCTGGGTCGCCGGTTCAAGGACCTGCCCAACCCGGGCAGGGAGGTCGGCGTCCTCCTCGACGCCTCCGCCCAGCACGCCGGTCGCACCGGTCGTGAGGTCCTCACCATCGCCCAGCGCACCATGGCCCTTCCGAGCGCACGAGTCGACGACGTGATCGATACCGTGGCCCTTACTGAGGACGAGGCCGGACGACGCCTGCGGGACTACTCGCTGGGCATGCGGCAACGTCTCGGCCTCGCCCACGCCCTCCTTGGCGACCCCGAGGTCCTCATCCTCGACGAGCCCGCCAACGGCCTCGACCCCGCCGGCATCAGGTGGATGCGGGACCTGCTCCGCGGGTACGCCGACCGCGGCGCCACCGTGCTTCTGTCCTCGCACCTGCTGCACGAGATCGAGGTCGTCGCCGACGACCTGGTCGTCATCGGCCACGGTCGCGTGGTTGCGGCCGGCACCAAGGCCGACCTCCTCGCCGGAGCCGGCACCCACGCCGCCACCCGAAGTCCCGCAGCTCTCTCGGGCGCCCTCACCGCGTCCGAGGTGACCCACCAGCTCGTCGAGACCGCCGGCACTTCGGGCGTGGACCACCCGGTCGTCCTTCGCGTCGACACCGACCCCGAGACCGTCGGCCAGGTTGCCGCGGCCGCCGGCATCGCCCTCACCGAGCTGCGGTCCGCCGACGGCGCCGGCCTGGAAGAGATGTTCCTAGCCCTGACCGCCGACACCCAGCGCGACCGCCACCCGACCACCGAAGCGGCCGCGGCCGCGGAGACACCCAGCCTGCAAGGAGCAGTCGCATGAGCACCCACACCGCGCCGATGGCCGTGACGTCCCGCTCGGCCCTCCCGTCCCGGACGGCGCTTCTTCCCGTCCCGGTTGTTCGCCTCGTCGGCGTGGAACTGCGCAAGAGCTTCGACACCCGCTCGGGTATGTGGTTGCTCGCCAGCCTAGGCTTGGCCGCGGTACTCACGACCGGCGCAATCATTGCGTGGTCTCCGGCCGAGCAGCTGACGTACAGCCAGTTCACTCTTGCCATCGGCGTGCCCATGACCATCATCTTGCCCATCATCGCGGTGTTGTCGGTGACGTCGGAGTGGAGCCAGCGCTCCGGTCTCGCGACCTTCACCCTCGTCCCGCACCGCGGCAAGGTCCTGACCGCGAAGGCCGTCGCCGCCGTCCTGGTCACCGTGCCGGCCACAGTGGCAGCCTTCAGTGTCGGAGCTCTCGGCACCCTCGCGGGCGCAACCCTGGCCGGTATCGACCCCGTGTGGGACCAAGGATGGGCCGACGTCGGCTACTTCGCGCTCGGGCAGACGCTGCTGCTCCTCACCGGGTTCGCTCTGGGCGCTCTCATCCGCAACAGCTCGGGCGCCATCGTGGCCTACATGTTGTACGGGTTCGTGGCTCCCGGCCTGCTGGCGTTCCTGGCACTCAACCAGGAGTGGTTCGCCGACGCCCGGCCGTGGGTCGACGCGAAGTACAACCAGGACGCGATCCTGCGTGGCGCCCTGACCGGCGACGGATGGTCCCACCTGGCGGTGACCAGTCTGGTGTGGTTGGTCGTCCCGATGGTCGTCGCCGTTGTCAACGTCCTCCGGTCGGAGGTGAAGTGACGTGGAGAGACGCCGCGTCGAGGACGACGCCGTCTCGCGGCCACAGTCGGAGGGACCGGATCGGGCCGGCGGTCGTGTCGTCGTCCAGGCCCGCTCCGGCGGGCCGGAGGTCCTTCGAGACGTCCTGGGGTTCTTCTGCGTCCGGAGCAACCTCGGGCGGTCCGGCTGCGTCATCCCTGTGACCGGCCGATCCGCGGCCTCGACTCGGGAGCCGCACATGCGTCGCACCACCCTGACCACCGCCCTGGCCACTGCCCTCACCACCGTTGCGCTGACCCTGCTGGCGGCGCTCCCGACCGGGGCCTCCACCGCTGCGCCCGCCCCGGGGGCCGCGTCGGTGCGGACGGTCACCTACCCCGGCCTCGGCGCGACCGTGACGCTCGACCACCTCGACCGGATCGCCCGGACCCCCCGGCCGTTCCAGGACTTCGTCGAGCGGCGGCTGACCCGGCTGTGGAAGCAGAACGACCCGCGTCCGAGGTGCCGGCCGGCGGCGACGATGATCGTGAAGACGTGGCGCTCGGACGGCTACGCGCTCATCAGCGACATGGGCAACTTCGCTCCGTGCCCCGCCGGTGGCTGGGTGCAGATCGCCGTCCGGACCGCCGACGGATGGCGCACGCCGGTGCGGCTCGGCGCCCAGGAGCCGTTCCGCTGCCGCGTCCTGGCGTCGTACGACGTCCCGGTGGCCGTGGTCCCGGACGGCAAGTGCTACGCCGGCGGCCAGGTCGTGTCGTACGAGGCGTGGCTCGCGGAGCGCTGACGTCAGCCCTCGAACGCCTCCACGACCGTCTCGTCGATGGTGGTCCTCGGTCCGGTGAACCACCTCTTGGCGGAGACGTTCCACCACACGGCCAGCAGCGCGAGCGAGGCGAGGGTCACGAGGGGTGCGTAGTTGACGAACTTCCACGCGAAGTCGGTCTCGCTGAACGGGTTGCCGGCCGGCACGAACGGCATCGACAGGTAGAGGATGACGATGACGATCTCGGCGACGGCGACGAGGTTCATCCACTTGTACTTGGCGCCGTTGTTCCAGGTGCCGACCTCGAACCGGTCGCCGTGCTTCCAGCGCAGCCAGATGGGGATCGCGAAGGCGAGGTAGAGCCCCATCACCGCGATCGAGGTGACCGCGTAGAAGGCCACCGGGACGATCAGCGGGGCGTCGGGGGTGCCGATGTTGACCTCCACCAGCGCGGGCAGGGTGACGGCGGCCGAGAAGAACGCCACGAACATCACGGCGTTGGAGGGGACCCGCGTCGCGGTCAGCTTCTTGAGGGTGGAGGACCCCGGGATGGCCCCGTCGCGGCTGAAGGCGAACGTCATCCGCGAGGCCGACGTCATGCACGAGGTCGCGCAGAAGAACTGCGCCGAGGCGGAGATGAAGAGCACGAGCCCCGCCCAGTTCGCGCCCATCGACTGCACGAAGATGTACGCCACTCCGCCGGCGCCGACGCCCGCGTTGTCGGGGTTGCCGCTCGCGTCGTCGGGGATGGCGAAGACGACCGTCAGCAGCAGGATGTAGCCGCCGATCACCGAGTAGAGGATCGACTGCCAGATGCCCTTCGCGGCCGCGGTCGAGGCCTCGGCGGTCTCCTCCGAGAGGTGCGCGCAGGCGTCGAACCCGGTGATCGTGTACTGCGTCAGCAGGAAGCCGAAGGGCACGATGGCGAACCAGAACCCGAGCGTGCCGGTCTCCCCGCCGAAGTAGCCCGAGTTGTTGAAGCGCTCGGTGAAGACGTAGCTGAACGACTGGTGCTGCTCGGGGACGAACAGCAGGATCACCACGATGGCCGCCGCGCCGACGACGTGCCACCACACCGAGACGTTGTTCATGACCGCCATCAGGTGGCTGCTGAAGATGTTGAGCACCGACACCAGCACCAGGACGACCAGGAAGATGACGAAGACCCGGGTCAGCGAGTAGCCCTCGGCGAAGCTCTCCGACCACGTGCTGATCGTCAGGTCGATGAAGGTCGCGCAGCCGTAGGAGACACCGGCGGTCACGGCGACGAGGCCGATCAGGTTCAGCCAGCCGGTGAAGAACCCGGCCATCGGGCCACCGAGCTTGGCGGCCCACCAGTAGATGCCTCCGGACGTCGGGTAGGCCGACACCAGCTCCGACATGGTGAAGCCGATGATGAGGATGAAGATGCCGAGGATCGGCCACGACCAGGAGATCGAGATCGGGCCACCGTTGTTGAAGCCGGCGCCGAAGTTGGTGAAGCAGCCGGCGAGGATCGAGATGATCGAGAACGAGATCGCGAAGTTGGAGAAGCCCGACCACGAGCGGTTGAGCTCCTGGCTGTAGCCGAGCTTCGCCAGGTGCTTCTCGTCCTCGCTGAGCTGTGCGACGTGGTGAGCCGGGACCGGCTCGTGTGCTTCGGGCATGGCGGACCCTCCGAACAGACGATCGTGCGAATGTGAACCGGACGCTAGACCCGGCCCGATTCGGGTGTAAATACGTTGGCGGAAAAATGGTATGAACTCAGACCATTGCTTCTCGGCGCCGATTGACGCCGGCCGTCGTCGCCCCGAAGGATGAGGTCGTGACCGCATCGCCCGCACCGCACCTGCCCGGAGCGGTGCTGCGGCCGGTGCGCGGGCACCACGCGTTCGAGGCGTGCGTGGAGCAGCTCGCCACCGCGATCCGCCTGGGGGTCTACCCGCTCGGGTCGACGCTGCCGCCGGAGCGCGAGCTCGCCACCATGCTCCACGTCTCGCGGGCGACGCTCCGCGAGGCGATGGCCGCGCTGCGCGAGGCGGGTCTGGTCCAGACCACGCGCGGCCGCGGCGGCGGCACCGTCGTCACGCTGAAGCCGCGGACGCCGCCCGCCCGGGCCGCCGCCCGGATCTCGGCGGCCCGGCGCGGCGACTGGCTCGACGCGCTGGAGTTCCGCCGCATCGTCGAGCCCGGCGCCGCATACCTCGCGGCGAGCGCGACGCTCGACCAGGAGCACCTCGGCCAGCTCGAGCGCGCGCACGCCGAGGTGGCTGCCGCCACGAAGACGGCGCAGCACCGGCAGGCGGACTCCCGCTTCCACCTGACGATCGCATCGCTGTCCGGCTCGCCGCGGACCGTCGAGGCGGTGACCTCGGTGCAGGCGACCCTGCACGAGATGCTGCTGGCGATCCCGGTGCTCGGCACCAACATCGCCCACTCGGACCGGCAGCACGCCGCGCTCGTGCGGGCCATCGAGTCCGGCAACGCCGAGCGGGCGCGCAAGACCATGGAGCAACACTGCGACGACACGGCGGCGCTGCTGCGCGGCCTCGTGGGATAGGAGACCCGGTGACCCAGCTGCGCAACGACCGCCACCTCACCATGGAGGGACTGCGCCAGCGCATCGACGCCGGCGACGTCGACACGGTGGTCCTCGCCTTCACCGACATGCAGGGCCGGCTGCAGGGCAAGCGCCTGCACGGGCGCTACTTCCTCGACCACGTGGTGGGTCACGGCACCGAGGGCTGCAACTACCTCCTCGCCGTCGACGTCGACATGAACACCGTCGCCGGCTACGCGATGACGTCGTGGGAGCAGGGCTACGGCGACATGGAGTTCGTCATGGACGAGCAGACGATCCGGCTGCTGCCGTGGCTCCCGGCGACCGCGATGGTCCAGTGCGACCTCGAGTGGACCGACCACCGCCCGGTCGTCGCGAGCCCCCGCGCGATCCTCAAGGCCCAGCTCGCGCGGCTCGCCGAGCGCGGACTCGTCGCCATGGCCGGCACGGAGCTCGAGCTCGTCATCTACGACGACAGCTACGAGGACGCGCACCGCATGGGCTACCGCGGCCTCACCCCGGCCAACCAGTACAACGTCGACTACTCGATCCTCGGCACCACGCGCATCGAGCCGCTGCTGCGCGACATCCGCAACCACATGTACGCCGCGGGGCTCGACGTCGAGGGCGCGAAGGGCGAGTGCAACTTCGGCCAGCACGAGGTGGGGTTCCTCTTCAACGACGCCCTGACGACCGCCGACAACCACGCCGTCTACAAGAACGCCGCCAAGGAGATCGCTGCCCAGCACGGCAGGTCCGTGACCTTCATGGCGAAGCCCAACGAGCGCGAGGGCAGCTCGTGCCACATCCACCTGTCGCTGCGCGGCGAGGACGGCTCGCTCGTGTTCTGGGACGACGCGAACCAGGGGCGTACGCCGCTCTACGACAGCTTCATCGCCGGCGTGCTCGCGACGGCCGCGGACTTCACCCTGCTCTTCGCGCCCAACATCAACTCCTACAAGCGGTTCGCCGACGGCTCGTTCGCCCCCACCACGATCGGCTGGGGCCTGGACAACCGCACGTGCGCCGTCCGCCTGGTTGGGTCCGGGGCCGGCGCGAGGATGGAGAACCGCATCCCCGGTGCCGACACCAACCCGTACCTGGCCCTGGCCGCGATGATCGCGGGCGGGCTGCACGGCATCGAGGAGGAGCTGGAGCTCGAGCCGGAGCTGACCGGCAACGCCTACGCCTCGGACAAGCCGCGCGTGCCTCACACGCTGGCCGCCGCGCGGGAGGCGTTCCACTCCTCGTCCGTCGTCCGGGGCGCCCTGGGCGACGAGGTCGTCGACCACTACGCCAACATGGCCGACGTCGAGCTGGCTGCCTACAACGCCGCCGTCACCGACTGGGAGCTCGTCCGCGGCTTCGAGCGGCTGTGACAAGGGCTTGCGAGGAAGGTCTGACATGAGCACTCTCATCAATCCGAGCACCGGCGAGGAGCTGGACGCCTCCCCCGCCTCGGCGTCGCTCGAGGACGCCGACGCCGTCATCGCCCGCGCCCACGAGGCGTTCCCGGCGTGGCGTGACCTCGCGCCCGGCGAGCGGGCGCGGCTGCTCCGCGCGTTCGCCGCGGTGGTCGACGCGCACAACGAGGAGCTCGCCCGGCTCGAGGTCCTCAACGCCGGTCACACCATCGCCAACGCGCGCTGGGAGGCGGGCAACGTCCGCGACTGCCTGAACTACTACTCCGCCACGCCGGAGCGGCTGTTCGGACGGCAGATCCCGGTCGCCGGCGGCACGGACGTGACGTTCCACGAGCCGCTCGGCGTGGTCGGCATCATCGTCCCCTGGAACTTCCCGATGCCGATCGCCGCGTGGGGCTTCGCGCCCGCCCTCGCCGCCGGCAACACGGTGGTCCTCAAGCCGGCGGAGCTCACCCCGCTGACGGCCACCCGGATCGGCGAGCTCGCCCTCGAGGCCGGTCTCCCGGAGGGCGTGCTCAACATCGTCCCCGGCAAGGGCTCGGTCGTGGGTGAGCGCTTCGTCACCCACCCGCTCGTCCGCAAGGTCTGCTTCACCGGCTCGACGACCGTCGGGAAGCAGATCATGGCCGGCTGCGCCGACCAGGTGAAGCGGGTGACGCTCGAGCTCGGCGGCAAGAGCGCCAACATCGTCTTCGCCGACACCGACGTCGCCGCGGCCGCCGCCAGCGCGCCGTACGCCGTCTTCGACAACGCCGGCCAGGACTGCTGCGCGCGGTCGCGGATCCTCGTGCAGCGATCGGCGTACGACGAGTTCGTCGGGCGCCTCGAGACCTCGGTCAAGGCCCTCCGGGTCATCGACCCGGCCGACGAGCAGAGCGAGATGGGCCCGCTCGTGTCGGCGGGCCAGCGCGACTCCGTCAGGGCCTACCTCGACGGCGCGAGCATCGCGTTCACCGGCAGCGCACCCGACGGCCCGGGCTGGTGGCTGCCGCCGACCGTCGTCGAGTCGAGCGACACGAGCGAGGCGATCTGGCGCGAGGAGGTGTTCGGCCCGGTGGTCGCGGTCATGCCGTTCGACGACGAGGACGAGGCCGTCGCGCTCGCCAACGACTCCGACTACGGCCTGTCCGGGTCGATCTTCACCTCCGACGTCGGCCGCGCCCTGCGCGTGTCGAGGCGCGTCGAGGCCGGCAACCTCTCGGTCAACAGCCACTCCTCGGTCCGCTACTGGACGCCGTTCGGCGGCTACAAGCAGTCCGGGCTGGGTCGTGAGCTCGGTCCGGACGCGCCCCACGCGTTCACCGAGGAGAAGAACGTCTTCATCGCCCACTGATCCCCGGATCCAGCTCCGAAAGGCAGGGAACACCCCATGGCAGGACGCATCGAGGGCCGCACCGCCGTCGTGACCGGCGGTTGCAGCGGCATCGGGCTGGCGACCGTGCGCCGCTTCGTGGAGGAGGGCGCCCGCGTCGTCATCGGCGACATCGACGACGCGGCGGGCCAGGCGCTGGCGGCCGAGCTAGGTGGCCCCGACGTGGTGACCTACGTCCACGTCGACGTCACGTCGAAGGAGGAGGTGGACGCGCTCTTCCGGACGGCGAAGGAGACCTACGGCTCGGTCGACGTCGCCTTCAACAACGCCGGCATCAGCCCGCCGGAGGACGACTCGATCCTCGACACCGACCTCGACGCCTGGCGCCGGGTCCAGGAGGTCAACCTCACCAGCGTCTACCTCTGCTGCAAGGCGGCGCTGCCCTACATGCTCGAGCAGAAGCGCGGCTCGATCATCAACACCGCCTCCTTCGTGGCCGTGATGGGCGCGGCCACGTCGCAGATCTCCTACTCCGCGTCGAAGGGCGGGGTGCTCTCGATGTCGCGCGAGCTCGGCGTGCAGTTCGCCCGCGAGGGTGTCCGCGTCAACGCGCTCTGCCCGGGGCCGGTCAACACGCCCCTGCTCCAGGAGCTGTTCGCCAGCGACGCCGAGCGGGCCGCGCGGCGGCTGGTGCACGTGCCGATGGGCCGCTTCGGCGAGCCCGAGGAGATGGCCAACGCGGTGCTGTTCCTCGCCTCCGACGAGTCGAGCTTCATGACGGCCACCACCTTCCTCGTCGACGGCGGCATCTCGGGTGCTTACGTCACCCCGCTCTGAGGCCGCCGTGGACGAGGCACCGGTCGTCGGGCTGACGACGTACCGCGAGGTCGCGGCGTGGGGCGTCTGGAACGCGCGGGCGGACCTGCTGCCCACGGAGTACGCCGCGGCGGTGGAGGCTGCGGGCGGGGTGCCCGTGCTGCTGCCGCCCGTCGCCCTCGCATCGGCGGCGACCCGCGTGGTGGGACGCATCGACGCACTCATGGTGTGCGGCGGTGCCGACATCGACCCGGGCCGCTACGGCGCCGAGCCGCACGCGCGCACGGCCGGGTGGCGTCCCGACCGCGACGCGTGGGAGCTCGCGCTGCTGGACGCCGCGGAGGAAGCCGGCCTCCCGGTGCTGGGGATCTGCCGCGGGATGCAGCTGATGGCCGTGCACGCGGGCGGCTCGCTCGACCAGCACACGCCCGACCTGGTCGGCCAGGACACCCACTCCCCCGGTGGCGACGCCTACGGGGAGGTGGACGTGCGGACCGAGCCCGGGTCACGGCTGGCCGCGCTGATCGGCGAGCGCACGACGGTGAGCTGCCACCACCACCAGTCGGTGGCGACCCACCCCGGGTTCACCCCCGTCGCGCGTGCCGTCGACGGCACGCTCGAGGCGATGGAGGGCACCGGCGACCGTTGGTCCCTCGCCGTCCAGTGGCACCCGGAGACGCGCGTCGAGATCGGGCTCACGGCCGGTCTCGTGGCCGCCGCGCGCGAGCACGCGGCCCGAGGCGGACGCTAGCCGCGCTCCCGCCTCCGGCGCAGCGTCGCGGGCAGCGTCAGGACCATCGCGAGCGCGATGCCGACGAACATGCCGATCGAGTTCGCGGCGACGTCGCGGGGGTCGGACACCCGGCCGGGGATCTCCCGCTGGACGGCCTCGATCATGGAGGTGAGCACGATGCCGGCGGCGAGGGCGACCAGCCACAGGCGCGTCCCGACGAGGAGCAGCAGGAACATCCCGAGCGGGACGAAGAGGCCGATGTTAGCGATGAACTCGATGCGCTCGACGCTGAGTCGGCTCGTCACCGGGTCGAGGTCCGGGTAGCGCTCGAGGCGAGCCAGCACCCGGCCGGCCAGCCCCGAGTAGTCGGGCTGCTCGTTGCCGGGCGTCAGCGTCACGAGGCCGACGAAGCCCAGGTAGAGCAGGGTCAGCAGGCTGAGGACGGGATGGCGATGCAGCACGACGCCATCATCCGGGTCCGACCTGAGCTCACGCCTGCGGGGCGATCTCGTCGGCGCTGAGGTCCCAGTCCGCGGTCGACGTGGAGTCGCCGGCGACCGGCACGACCATCACCGGGCACATCGACGCCCGCAGGACCGTCCGGGCCAGGGAGCCGAGGTGCTCCGGGATCCAGCCGCGGGCGCCCCGCCGCCCGATCACGACGAGGGAGGCGTTGCGCGAGTCGTCGACCAGGACGTCGGCCGGCCACTGGTGCCGCACCTCCACCTCGACAGGGACGGTGGGCCAGGAGTCGCGGTGGTCCGCGATGGCGGCGGAGAGCAGCCGCTTCTGCTTCTCCCGCCACTCGGCGTCCACGCGGCGGGTGATGATGTCGTCGTAGGCAGCGTCGAGACGCCACGCGTGGACGACGCGGAGCGGAGCCCCGGTCCGGTCGGCCCAGGAGAAGGCCGCCTCGAGCACCTGACGCGGCACGCCTGCCTCGTGGACACCGACCACCACCTCCGCCACACCGCCCGGCGGGGGCTCCCACCCGGCCGGCACCGACACGAGCGGGCAGAGGCACCGTGCCGCGGCCCCGTTGGCCGTCGACCCGACGAAGAGGCGCTCGAGCGCGGTCGACGTGCGGTGCTGAACGACGACGAGCCGGGCGTCGCGGCTGAGCTCGACCAGCACCTGCGACGGCACCCCCGTCAGCGCGACGACGTCGTGGGCGACGGGACCTCCGACGATCTCCTCGAGCTCCTCGGCGACCTCACGGACGATCCGCTCGGCCACGTCGATCGCCTCGGTGGGCGTCACCACCAGTCCGGGCACGGTCGGGAGGGACAGCCGTCCGACGTGCACCAGCACCACGCGTGCTCCCTCCCGTCGTGCGTGCTCGGCGGCGAAGCGCAGCGCGGACGTCTCCCGTCCGCGGCCCGTGACCCCGACGACGACGGCTCCTGAGGTCCTGCTGTCCATGGTGTCCCTCCTCGTGACCTGCCCCGCGTCCTTCGTCCGCGACGCGGTCGGGGCAGCTGGTCGCCACACCTACACGGTGCTCCTCGCGGGCCCCGAGGTGCAGGGCCAGAGGTCCCTCCGACGGGGCGCACTCGTCCTCTCGTCAGTCCACGAGCACCCGTTCGCCGTAGCGCGGCACCACGGCCGTCCACCCCAGCTCCTCCCACACCCGCCGGGCGAGCGCCGCCGCGGAGCGCGGCTCGCCGTGCACGACGTAGACGGTGCGCGGCGGGACGGGCGCCCGGCTGAGCCAGTCGAGGGTCTCGTGCGCGTCGGCGTGGACCGAGAAGTCGGTGAGCGCGACGACCTCCGCGCGCACCGGCACGTAGTGCCCGTGGATCTTCACCTGGCGGGCGCCGTCGGCGAGCTGGCGCCCACGCGTGCCCTCGGCCTGGTAGCCGGTGAGGACCACGCAGTTGCGCCGGTCGGGCAGCTGGTGGGCGAGGTGGTGCACCACCCGGCCGCCGGACGCCATCCCCGACGCGGAGATGACGATGCTGGGGCGTCGCGGCTTGTTCAGCCGCATCGACCCCTCGACGTCGTGGACGGCGTGCACGTCCGGGCCGTCGAGGTCGGCGAGGAGCTCGCGTGCCCCGTCCCGGAGCTGCCGACCGTCGCGCGCCGCCGCGTGGCGGTAGCAGTCCAGCGCCGCGAGGGCCATCGGGCTGTCGACGAAGACCGGGACGTCCGGGATGTCCCCCCGTTCCATCAGCCGACGCAGCTCCAGGAGCACGAGCTCGGTGCGGTCGACGGCGAAGGCGGGCACCAGCACGCTCCCGCCGCGAGCCACGGTGCGGGTCACGGCGTCGGCCAGCACCTGCGGGTCGGGGGGCGGGTGCTGCCGGTCGCCGTACGTCGACTCGACCACGACGGTGTCCGCCTCGGGCGGGTCGGCGGGTGGACGCAGGAGCGGGTGGTGCGGACGGCCGAGGTCGCCGCTGAAGACCAGCCGGTGCTCCCCGACGTGCAGCGCGGCGACGGCCGACCCGAGGATGTGTCCCGCCGGCCGCAGCGTGACGGTGACGTCGGGTCCCAGCCGCAGCGGGTGCTCGAGGTCGAGCGGCGCGACGAGCCGGAGCGCCTTCTCCACATCGGAGTCGTCGTAGAGCGGGAGCGCGGGACGGTGGCGCGAGAAGCCGGCAGCGTTGGCGTAGCGCGCGTCCTCCTGCTGCAGGTGGGCGCTGTCCCGCAGGACGATGGCCGCCAGGTCCGCGGTCCCCGACGTGCAGGTCACCCCTCCACCGAAGCCGTCCTTGACCAGTCGCGGCAGGTAGCCGGTGTGGTCGAGGTGGGCGTGGGTGAGCACGACGTGGTCGATGCTCGCCGGGTCGACGGGGAAGGAGTCCCAGTTGCGGCGCCGGTGGACCGCCAGGCCCTGGTAGAGCCCGGCGTCGACGAGCACGCGCGCGTCGGCGGTCTCCACGAGGAACCGGCTGCCCGTCACCGTGTCGACGGCGCCCAGGAAGGTGAGTGCGGCGGTCGAGGTCGGGTCGCTCGTTGTCCTCATGGCACGACGCTAGGAGCGCCCGCGCCGGGCGGGCAGAGCCCGACGGCCCACCCGTCCGGGACCAACGGCACTGCCGTCCCGGACCCCGTGCGCGCACCCTCGTAGCAGGAACACTGCAGAGGAGCCGGCCATGACCACCACCCGCGTCGTCCCCGTCGAGACACTGCACCGGATCGTGGAGATCGCGACGCGCGCGCCCAGCGTGCACAACACCCAGCCGTGGCGGTGGCGGGGCGGTTCCCGCACCCTCGAGCTGTTCGCCGACCCCACCCGTCAGCTGGCCCACACCGACCCCGACGGGCGCAACCTCCTCCTCAGCTGCGGGACGGCCCTGCACCACGCCCAGGTCGCCGCCGGGGTGCTCGGGTGGCAGAGCCGGGTGGCCCGGCACCCCGACCCCGACCGTCCCGACCTGCTGGCCTGCTTGGACCTCTCCCCCGGCCCGCCGCCCGCCACGGCCGACGAGACGCTCGCGGCGCTGGAGCGGCGCTGCACCGACCGGCGCCGCTTCACGGCCTGGCCGGTGCCGGAGGAGCGGCAGGCCCACCTTGCCCGGATCGCCAACCACTGGGGTGCACGGGCGGTCGCCCTGACCGACGAGTCCGAGCGCTACATCGCCGAGCGGCTCGTGAGGCGGGCGCACCGCCTGCAGTGGGCGGACCCCGACGCACGGGCGGAGCAGGCCGAGTGGCGCGACCGGGGCGGGGAGGACGGCATCCCGACCGACGCGCTGCCCCCCGGGCCTGACCTCGTCGGCGGTCACCGGAACCGCTTCCAGAGCGCCTGGGACGACCGCTCGGCCCCCGACCTGGAGGCCTCCGACGGCCTCCTCGTCCTCTTCGACACCGACGACGACCCCGCCGCCTGGCTGCGGGCGGGCGAGGGGCTGGGCGCGATGTGGCTCTCCGCCACGACCGGCGGGCTGGCGCTGGTCCCGCTCAGCCAGGTGATCGAGGTGCCCGAGACCCGGGCCGCCTTCCGGACCGAGGTGCTCGGGAGCCTGGCCCACCCGCTCCTGCTGGTCCGGGTCGGCTGGCGCTCCACCGCCCGGCCCGCGCCGGTCCGCACCCCGCGACGGCCGGTCTCCGAGGTGCTCGAGCTCGGCTGAGCCGGACCCACCCCACCTGCTCGGCGCGGGGCGTCCTGGGCGTCGGTGGTGTCGGGGAGGCTGTCCCCATGACGCGTGTCCGCCTGTCCCGGCTGCCCGGCGAGCGCGTGCGGGTGTCCGAGGAAGGCGCGACCCACGAGGTCGCGGTCGCCGACCTGCCGTCGTACGTCAGCGAGCGCGAGCCCGAGACCCCGCGGTGGGTCTGGGACGACACCGCGCGGTGGTACCCCCCGCTCCTGGCCGCCGGGGTGCGGGTGGCCCGGTGCCACGACCTCCGGCTGTGCCGGCGCCTGCTGGCCCGGGCGCCGGCCGTCGACCCGTCGCTGCTGGCCGGCGACGAGGCCGGGCTGTGGGACCGGCTGCGACCGGCCGCCGCGGCCGTGACGGAGCCCGTCCTGTTCAGCGGGGACGACGCCCTCGACCACCTGCGCGCCGACGTGGAGGACGTACGACAGCTGGCGGCGATCGACGCGTCCCCCGACGCCGCGCGGCTCAGGCTGCTCGTCGCGGCGGAGTCGGCCGGTGCGCTGGCGGCCGCCGAGATGACCCACGCGGGCGTGCCGTGGCGCGTCGACGTCCACGAGGCGCTGCTCACCGAGAAGCTCGGGCCGCGTCCGCCCCGCGGCGCGCGCCCCCGCCTCCTGGCGGAGTGCGCCGACGACGTGCGCCGCGTCCTCGACGCCCCCGGCCTCAACCCGGACTCCCGACCCGACCTGCTGGCGGCGCTGCGGCGAGCCGGCGTGGACGTCTCCGACACCCGCGCGTCGAGCCTGCGCGCCGTCGACCACGCGGTCGTCGAGCCGCTGCTGCGCTACAAGTCCCTCGCCCACCTGTTCTCGACCAACGGCTGGGCGTGGATCGACGAGTGGGTCCGCGACGGCAGGTTCCGCGCGGTCTACCAGCCCGCGGGGTCGGCGACGGGGCGGTGGTCGTCCAACGGTGGCGGCGCCCTGTCGTTCCCGGCACAGGTGCGCTCGGCGGCCGTCGCCGACGAGGGCTGGGTCCTCGTCGTCGCCGACGTCGCGCAGCTCGAGCCGCGCGTGCTGGCCGGGATGAGCGGCGACCGCGCGCTGGCGGGGGCCGCGCGGGGCGCCGACCTCTACCAGGGCATGGTCGACGCCGGCGCCGTCGCCACCCGGCAGGACGCCAAGCTCGGCCTGCTGGGCGCGATGTACGGCGCCACCAGCGGTGAGAGCGGCCGGATGGTGGCCGGCCTGACCAGGCGCTACCCGCAGGCGTTCGGGCTGGTCGAGGAGGCCGCCCGGGCGGGCGAGCGCGGACAGGTGGTCCGCACCCTGCTCGGGCGGGGCAGCCCGACCCTCGGCGGGTCCTGGGACGAGTCGCCCGACGCACCCCCGGCCGACCTCCACGACCTCGACCGGCGGCGTCGCTCCTTCGGCCGGTTCACCCGCAACTTCGTGGTGCAGGGCACCGGCGCCGAGTGGGCGCTGTGCTGGGTCGCCGACCTCCGCAACCGTCTCTGGCGCCTCGGCGCCCGGGGTGCCCTCGACGACCGGCCCCACCTCGTCCTCTTCCTCCACGACGAGGTGGTCGTGCACGCCCCGGCCGGGCTCGCCGACGCCGTGGCCGCCGAGCTGGCCGAGGCGGCGACCACCGCGGGCCGGCTGCTGTTCCGCGAGCTCCCCGTCGACTTCCCGCTCACCGTGTCAGTGGTGCGCTCCTACGCCGAGGCCGGCAAGCCGGGGACCTAGGTCCTCGCCGACGCCGACCTTCGCCCCTGACCCGTCCCCCGCACACCAGTGGATGCTCGAGGTGGAGGACGGGAGGTGCCGTCGTGACCACGACGCTGGAGCCCCGCACGAGCCTCGACGCCGTGCCGCGCCGGCGCACGCGCGCCTCCGTCGTACGCCGCTTCGTCGGCGGGTTCTACCTCGTCATGGGCGGCATCAACGCGGGCATCGTGGCGGCGGACCCCGACACCTACCGGACCTTCGCCGACGGCGCGTTCTGGCCGTTCGTCACCGACACCTGGCACGACGTCGTCATGACCCACCCGGTCCCGTGGATCCTGGCGCTGGCCGCCGGCGAGGTCGTGCTGGGACTGCTGCTCCTGCGCGGCGGTGCGGCGGCCCGGGCCGGCTGGGTCGGCGTGATCGTCTTCCACGTCCTGCTGATGTCGTTCGGCTTCGGGTTCTGGCTGTGGAGCGTCCCGGCGCTCCTGGTGCTCGTGGCGGCCGCGCGCTCCGACTGGCCCGCACTCGGCGAACCCGCGCCGGTCGCGGCCACCGGGCCGGTCGCTGCGCCGCCGCCCCTGCCCCCGGTGGACGGCGTCCCCCGCTCGCGCGCGACGCTCGCGTCGACGTGGGTGCTGGCCACCGCCGTGGTGGCCGCGTCCCTCTACGGGCTCCTCGCCGAGACGCCGTACCGCTCGTTGCCCGAGGCCACCGTGGTGTCCGCGCGGGCGCAGGACGCGTGCAGCATCGTGGTGGCGGTCCTGCTGGTCCTCCTGGTCCGCCGGCCGGTCACGTCCGTCGCGACCCACCTCGCGCGGCTCGGGCTGCTGGCGTACCTGCTCTACAGCTACCTGATCTACGTCATGGGTGTGCCGATGAACCGGGCGTTCCTCGCCTACGTCGTCATCGTCTCCCTGTCGGGGGCCGGACTGCTCGGCGGCCTGCTGGGAATCCACGACCGTCCGCCGGTGTCCGGCGCGTCCCCGCGGTTGACCCGGACGACCGGCTGGGTCCTCGTCGTCACGGCCGTCCTGTTCGCGGGGCTGTGGCTCTCGGTGCTGGTGCCGTACGCCCTCGGGGGAAGCCCGCCGGAGCCGCAGGGCGTGGGCGGCACGCCGTACCCCGTCTTCGTCCTCGACCTCGCCGCCGTGCTGCCCGCCATCGCCGCGGTGGGCGTGCTCCTGCTGCGCGGTCGGGCCGCGGCCGGCGCGCTGGCCACCGTGGCGGTGCTCAAGATCCTGACGCTCTTCACCGCGCTGTGGGCCGGTCCCGTCCTGGCGCTCGCGACGGACGCCGACGTCCACCTCGGCCCGGACGCCGTGCCCAGTCTCCTGCTGCTCGCGGCGACCGCGTGGCTGACGGTGCGGTGGCTGCGCTCCTTCGCCCCGGCCCCGTCCACCGCCTCCACCCCCTTGCACGAGAGGAGCACGCCATGACCGCACTGGTCGTCCACGAGTCCCACTGGGGCAACACCCGAGCCGTCGCGCAGGCGATCGCCGACGGCCTGAACGACAGCGCCGGCGGTCCGGTCGAGGTCGTCGACGTCGGTTCGGCCCCGTCCCCGATCCCCACCGACGTCGACCTGGTCGTCCTCGGCGGCCCGACCCACGCCTTCTCGATGAGCCGGCCCAGCACCCGGCACGACGCCCACGACCGCGGGGCGGAGCCCGGCCACGAGGGCCCGGGGATCCGGGAGTGGCTGGAGACCCTGCCGAGGAACAACGCCTCGACCGCCGTCGCCACCTTCGACACCCGCGCCGAGCAGGTGCGCCGGCTGCCCGGGTCGGCGGCCCGCGCGGCCGCCCGGTTCGTGTCGAGGCACCGGCTCGGGCGGATGGTCGCCAGCGAGTCCTTCTACGTCGAGGACTCCCCCGGACCGCTCCTGGACGGCGAGCTCGAGCGCGCGCGTGCCTGGGGCCGGGCCCTGGCGTCGGGGCACAGCTGAGCGGCACCGGCCCTGTGGGCCTCGTCTCAGTGTGAGCGAGCCCGCATACTCCCGGTTTGCGCACCGGAGCGCTTCTTTGGTCTGGTCGTCGGATGGCCACAGGAATCGAACACCCACGCGACCTGCCCACACCCGACCTCCCCGACGAGCCGCACCCCGCCCTGGACGCGGCGATCGAGCCCACCGAGCCCCGCGAGACGGGCCTCGACAAGGTGGTCTTCGGCGTCACGGCCGTCGTGAGCCTCGCCTTCCTGGTGTGGGGCTTCCTCAGCACCGACAGCCTCGCCGAGGCCTCGGGCAGCGGCCTGGCCTGGACGATGCGGAACACCGGCTGGCTGTTCGTGCTGACCTCGAGCGCCTTCGTCGTCTTCGTCATCTGGCTGGCGCTGGGCAAGTTCGGCAACATCCCGCTCGGTCGTGACGACGAGGAGCCCGAGTTCCGGACCGTCTCGTGGGTGGCCATGATGTTCAGCGCCGGCATGGGCATCGGCCTGATGTTCTACGGCGTCAGCGAGCCCGTCACCCACTTCGTCACCCCGCCGCCGGGCACCGGCGAGGCCGGCAACACCGAGGCTGCCCAGCACGCGATGGCGACCACAATGTTCCACTGGACGCTGCACCCCTGGGCGATCTACGCGGTCGTCGGGCTCGCGGTGGCGTACGGCGTCTACCGCAAGGGCCGCCTCCAGCTGATCAGCTCGGCCTTCGAGCCGCTGCTGGGCCGCCACGCCCACGGCCTGGGCGGCAAGGCGATCGACATGTTCGCGATCTTCGCGACCCTCTTCGGCTCGGCGACCTCGCTCGGCCTCGGCGCCCTGCAGATCGAGTCCGGCCTGCAGATCGTCGCCGGGCTCGGCGACACCGGCAACGGCGTCCTGGTCGGCATCATCGCCGTCCTCACCGCCGCCTTCGTGCTCTCCGCCGTCTCCGGCGTCGCCAAGGGCATCCAGTGGCTGTCCAACATCAACATGGTCCTGGCCGTGGCGCTCGCCCTCTTCGTCTTCGTGGTCGGGCCCACAGTGTTCATCCTCAACCTGGTGCCCACCTCGATCGGCAGCTACGTCGCCGACCTCCCGATGATGGCCGCACGGACCGCCGCCGAGGGTGACGAGGTCAGCTCCTGGCTGTCGACCTGGACCGTCTTCTACTGGGCCTGGTGGCTCTCCTGGACGCCCTTCGTGGGCATGTTCATCGCCCGCATCTCCCGCGGCCGCACCATCCGCCAGTTCGTCACCGGCGTGCTCCTGGTGCCGAGCATGATCAGCGTCGTGTGGTTCTGCATCTTCGGCGGCGCCGCGATGGACCTGCAGCAGGCCGGCACCGACATCGCCGGCGCGGGTGGCCTGGAGAACCAGCTGTTCAGCACCCTCGACGCCTACCCGCTGGCCACCGTGTCCAGCATCGTCGTGATGGTCCTCGTCGGCATCTTCTTCGTCTCCGGCGCCGACGCCGCCTCGATCGTCATGGGCTCGCTCTCCGAGCGCGGCACCATCCACCCGAGCCGGCCGACCGTCATCTTCTGGGGCGTGGCCACCGGTGCCGTCGCCGCGGTGATGCTGCTCGTGGGCGGCGCGGACGCACTCAGCGGGCTGCAGACCATCACGGTGATCGCGGCCCTGCCCTTCGTGCTCATCATGATCGGCCTGGCGGTGGCGCTGGTGAAGGACCTCGCGCAGGACCCGCGCGTGGTGCGGCGCAAGTACGCCATCGAGGCCGTGGAGGCCGCCGTCATCACCGGTGTCACCGAGCACGGCGACGACTTCGTCCTCTCCGTGGAGAAGGGCGAGGTGGACGAGGGCACCGTCGACGAGGACAGGGTCGACGAGGACGACCTCGAGACCGTCCGCCGCTGACCTCCGCGACGCGGGAGCCGCTCTCCACAGGTACGTGCAGCGGCTCCCGCGCCGCGCCGATCGCGGAGCCGGTCCTGACGCCTAGGCTCGGTGCCATGACCGACACTCTGCGGATCGGGTTCGTCACCGGCGCGACCCCCGACAAGTGGGCCCGCCACTGGCGCGACCGCCGCCGCGAGCCCCTCGAGCTCGTGCCGGTGACGGAGTCCGACCAGGTCGTCGGCGTGCGCGACGGCAACCTCGACATGGCGCTCGTACGCCTCCCCGTCGACCGGGACGGGCTGCACTGCGTCCGGCTCTACGACGAGCTGCAGGTGGCGGTGGCCTCGCGCGACCACGTGCTCGCCGCCGCGGACGAGGAGGTCACGACCGCCGACCTCGACGACGAGCAGCTCGTCCGCCCGCACCCGAGCGGCTGGACGCCCTCGGCCGAGCAGCTCGACTGGCCGCCGATGAGCGAGCAGGAGGCGGTGGAGACCGTCGCCGCCGGCACCGGTGTCGTCGTCGTACCGATGTCGGTCGCGCGGCTCCACCAGCGCAAGGACGTCGTGACGCGCGTGGTCTCCGACCTCGAGCCGACGACGATCGCGCTGGTGTGGCTCGTCGAGCGCGACGACGAGGTGACGCAGGCCTTCGTCGGCGTCACCAAGGGGCGGACGGCCAACACCTCGCGCTGAGTCTGCTCAGCCCCTGACCGGGGTACGGGTCGCCATGCGCATCGTCATCACGGGAGCCAGCGGCAACGTCGGCTCGGCCCTTGTCCGGCGACTGGCCCGGGACGGCGGTCACGAGCTGGTCGGGCTCGTCCGGCGCCCACCGCGCAGGGACGTGTCGTTCCCCGCGATGCAGTGGTCGTCCGTCGACCTCACCGACGACACGCACACGGACAGGCTGCACGCCGCCTGCGCGGGTGCCGACGCGGTCGTGCACCTCGCGTGGGGGTTCCAGCCCTCGCACCGGGAGGACCGCCTCCGCGAGCTCGGCGTCGGCGGCACGGGACGGGTCATCGACGCCGTGGTGGCCGCGGGCGTGCCGCACCTTGTGCACATGTCCTCGGTGGGCGCCTACTCACCCAAGGAGGACGACGCGCCGGTGGACGAGTCCTGGCCCACCGGTGGCGTGCCGACGTCGATGTACAGCCGGCACAAGGCTGCGGCGGAGCGGCTGCTCGACGAGCTGGAGGTCGACGCCCCCGACGTCGTCGTCAGCCGCGTGCGTCCCGGCATCGTCGGCCAGCGTGCCGCGGGCAGTGCCCTGCTGCGCTACGGCCTGCCCGCGATCGTCCCCGCCGGCCTGCTGCGGCACGTGCCCGTCGTGCCGATCGACGCGGGGCTCGTCATCCCGATGGTGCACGCCGACGACGTGGCCGACGCGATCGCGCGGATCCTGGAGGCCCGCGCACCGGGCGCGTTCAACCTCGCGGCCGAGCCACCGGTCACCGCCCAGGACGTCGCCGACGCCCTCGGTGCCCGCCTCGTCCACGTCCCGTCCGGCGTCGTGCGCGCGGCCGTGTCGGCCAGCTGGCACGCGCGGGTGCAGCCGCTCGACCCCGGGTGGATCGACCTGGGCTACGCCGTCCCCCTGCTCGACACCGCCCGGGCGCGGACGGAGCTGGGCTGGGCGCCGGTGACCGACGCGGCCACGGTCCTCGCCGAGACGCTCGCCGGGATGCAGGACAGCGCCTGGTCGGGGTCGGCGGTCCTCCGTCCCCGGACCGTCGGGGGCGGTGTGCTGCGGACCCTGCGCCACGGTCCGGTCAGCAGTCGTCGCGCGCCGTGAGCGCCACCCGCGTGGCCGCCGGGACGAAGCCGTGCGCCGCCAGTCGGGCGGCCTCGTCCTCGTCGTCGGCCGCCGCCAGGACGGTCACGTGGCGGGCGTGGCGACGCGCCTCGTCCACCGCCGCGCCGAAGGCGGCCTCGGCGTGCGCGTCCTCGCCGCCCGGCGCGTAGCACGCGCCCATCCGCACCGTGCCCGCGAGCGTGCGGCTGCGGCCGCACATCGCGACCGGATCACCGTCGACCTCCCACAGCACCAGCGCCCCGCTGTCGAGTGGGTCGTCGACGACGTACGCGCGGTCGCTGGGGTCGCCGGGGAGGCCCGCCATCAGCTGGTCGAACCACCCGTGGAGCATCGCCCGGTCGTCCGGTCCGGCGACGCGCGGTCGGCCGTCGCGGACGGGCGCCGCGACCGGCCGGTCCAGCACGTGCACCGTGAAGGCCCGAGCGGGCTCCAGACGCGTGCCAGCCCCCGCCCACGCGTCCACGACCTCCTCCGCGATGGCGCCCGGCACACCCAGACCACCCGGCCGCCCGATGCGGCGCGCCAGCTCGTCCAGCGCGGTGCGGGACATGCGCGTCAGGAGCGGGTTGTGGAGCGGCGCCCGGACGTACGCCCCGCCGACTGCACCGACGTCGTCAGTCCACCAGCCGCACTCGAGCCCCTCGGGCGCGGCGTCCGTGGCGAGGAGGTGGCCGACCTCGGCCAGCAGGGGCGCGTCCTCGACCGGGTGCTCGCCGAGCCACGGCCCTGCGTGACGCCAGAGCTCGGCCGCGTCGGTCGTCTGCGTCCACGCCATGCCCGGTCGTCCCTCAGGAGCCGAAGAGTGACACGAGCACCACGGTGCCGACCATCACCAGCAGCAATGGGAGCAGCACCCAGAAGTTCCGGGTGTCGATCCACGTCTTCTTCGCGTCCGGGTCCCACGGTCCCTGCGGACGGTCGCTGCCGGGATTGATGATCATGGGCACACCCTTGCACGGCGCCTCCGCGCGTGAGTGCCGTCGTGCTCACCGGATCCGGACGTCGGTGACCGGCGTGCCCGGCGGGAGCGACCGGACCTGCTCGTGGACCTGCCCGGCGATGTTGACCGACACCACGAAGTCTGCCGGCTCGATGTTCTCGACCGACAGCTCGCCCCCGAGGACCGGCGGGACCGTGAACGACAGGACCTGGTCGGGTCCCGGGTCCATGCCCGCCTCGGCAGCAGCGTGCACGAGGTGCGACAGGAGGTACTGCTCCTGCGCCTCCCTCGTGTTCACGGCGGCCTGCAGGCTCGCCGCGTCGGGCCACGTCGGGACCAGGCTGCCCTCGACCGTGCCCAGGAACGAGAACGATCCGTCGGGCGCCTGGAGGAACACGTCGCCGAACGCGTTTGCCAGGACCGGCTTCGACCGTTCGAGGCCTTCGAGCCACGTCCACGAGGACAGCGCCTGCACATAGGCCTCGCTGCTGAAGCGCCGCACGAGGTCCATCCGGCCACCCTAGGGCTCCGCACGTCGACGGACGCGCCCGTGGCCCCGCTACGTGGTCCGTGGCGGGGTGTGGGGCGGGGTCATCGTCGGCGAGGTCCGCGAGGTCGGCGCGGGCGTGGGATGCCGGGCGGGTCGGGTGGCTCAGCAGGATCGACCGGGCTGCTGCCGGTCTGGTCGCGTCGGTAGCGATGGCCGTGGGGGCTGGTCCACTCGAACACCCCGGGCTCGGTCATCCGGTAGGTCCAGGCGGTGTGGGTCTTCAACCTGTGGTGGAACCGGCACAGGCAGGCGAGATTCCAGGTGGCGGTGGGTCCGGGTTGGGGACGTCCCTCGGCCGCGGCGTCGTGGTCGTGCTCGATGACGTGGTCGACGTCGCAGCCGCGGGCGGGACGGGTGCACCACGGGAACACGCAGGTGCGGTCCCGGAGAACGACCTGCTCGCGGATCCGGTCGGGGACCTCGTAGGCGTCTGTGTGCAGCTGGGCGTTGAGGTCGATGACCGGCTTGATGGTGACCTTGGTGCGGGAGTCTGCGCACCAGTCCTTCACCTCGTCCAGCAGCACGAGGCGCCGGCGCTCCTCCATCCGCCCCGTCGGACCGAACACGGTCGCCTCGCCGGCGAAGCCGGCGTCGAAGTGGGCGTGGAGGACGACCTCGCGGGCGACGGGAAGCCCGTCAGCGTCACGAGGGCTGCCCTGACCGCTCGCGTGGAGGTCGAGGGCGGTCTGCGTCCTAGCCAGATCACCCAACGCCGCAGAGCGGCGAGCCCCCAACGGCGCATCGGAGCCGAGCGCCTTCAACATGGCAGCGCCGTGGGCGAGTGCCCGGTCGAGGTCGACGGCGTCGGCGATGTCGAGCTCGGCCTCCAGCCGCATCGTCCCGGCGAAGTGCACGTCTTCGTCGTGGATCGTCACGTGCCGCGGGTCGACCGACAGGTAGCCGTCCTCCGGATCCGCGGCCGGATCCGCTTCGGCGAGGTCGAACCGCTTGATCGCCTCGGCCACGAGCCGGTCGAGCTGCGCCGGACCGACCTTCCCGGCCACGGCGGCGACCTGCGCGTCCACGAACCCGGCCGCCTCCGGGGTCAGCGCGGGCGTCGCGTGGATGGTCCTCTCGGCCACCAGGCGGGCCCGCCACGCCGGCACCCGCCCGGCCAGGACCAGCGCCCACAAACGGGGGAGGCGGTGGCGCAGCTCGAGGGCGTGGCCGACGAGCTTCTTCGCCGCAGTGGTCGAGGTCCCGAGGACCCCGCCGAGCTCGGCGAGGCAGAACTCCGCCACCAGCGGCGCACCCTCACCCGCGATGGGCTCCTCGTGCTCGGAACCCGGCACCGTGAACGCCGCGGCCGAGTGGATCGACTCCGGGGGGTGCAGGTCAGCCCACCGAGCGGCGGTCACCAGGAGCTGCGCCGCAGCCATGTCCTCGGCGATCCTCTGGTCCCTGGCGAGCGCGAGCAGGTCGGAGGCGGTGAGGTCCTCGACCCCACCCGCTTCCGGTCCCGCCAGCGCCTCGATCATGTGTTCGATTGTATCCGGAACCACCGACAGTGACGGTGGCCGGCTCGACAACGTCGGGATCGAACGCCCTTCTTGAGGCCTCCTGGGAGTGGCTCAGGCTCCCGCCGTCAACGTGCGGAGCATCTCCTCGCCGTGCACGAAGTAAGCACCGCCGTGGCTGGTGCCCGGCCGGATGGTGAGCTGCGCGTGGGGAACCTGTGACTGCCACCAGCGCGCGTGCTCGATGGGCAGCAGGTCGTCGTCGGCGCCGTACCAGAGGTGCGTCGGCTGACGGATGGCGGTGAGGTCGATGTCCCAGTCCCGACCCACCGCGATGTTGTCGTGCGCGATGCCGTCGTAGGTGGTGAGCGCGTCGCGCACGTCGCGGGCGAACCGGCCGCGCCACATCGGCGGAAACGCCTCGAGGTCGACGGCTGACGTGCCGTCGGGGCCGATCAGGGCATCGAACGCGACCATCAGCTCCTCGTCGGTCTCCTTGCCCAGCAGGTCGTCGAACACACCCGACATGAGGTCGCGGTAGGCGTCGACGGCTTCAGCGGTGCGACCCTGGTCGTCGAGGGCGAGGATGTCGATCTCCGCGGCGAGGTCCGGGTCGTCGGCGTCGAGGACCCGCCAGGGACCGATCCCGACGCAGATGCCGAGCGCCGTGACCCGTTCCGGGTCGCGCGCTGCGGTGGCCGCCGCGAAGGGGGCGCCGAAGGAGATGCCGAGGACGGCGAACGTCTCGGCACCGAGGGCGGACGCCACCTCGAGGGCGTCGCGGCCGCAGGAGGCAAGGCTGGGCTCCGCCCACGAGGAGAGGCCGGAGCCGGGTCGGCTGAGCGCGAGCAGGCGCACCCCCGCGGCACGGGCACCGTCCTCGAGATGGGCGGCCACCAGGCGGCACTGCGGCATCCCGTGCTGGACGAGGACCGTTGCTCCGTCCGGGTCCCCGCCGACGTAGGTGTCGACGCGACGGCCGTCGCCCAAGGTCAGGTGACCCAGCTCCATCCGAGCAACGTAGCCCGCGCGGGGCACCCACGGACGGCGACCCGGCTGTCGACCTCAGACGTGGTCGCGCAACCACTCCCCCAGCGCGAGCGCGGACGCCTCGACCATCGACGGCCAGTCGAGGGCGGACTCGTCGGCGGTGTCGGAGACGTGCTTCACCAGCCGCACCGGCACGCCGGCCTCGCGGGCGGCCCAGGCGACGGCGTACCCCTCCATGTCGACGAGGTGCGCGCGCTCGGCGAGGGCGTCGCGGACGCCGGGATCGCTGACGAAGACGTCGCCCGTGGCGAGGACGAGGTCGGACCCGCCGACCTCGAGGCGTTCCTGCGGGTCGTAGCCCAGCGCCCGGACCAGGTCGGCGCTGATGTCGTGGTTGAGCACCGTGCCGGGCTCGAACAGCCCGCTCAGCCCGGGGCGGAGCGCCCCCGCGGTGCCGATGTTGACGACCGTGAGGCCGGCGAGGTCGTCGTACGACGCCAGCGCGCGGGCGGTCGCGGCGGCGGCCGCGGTCTTGCCGAGCCCGGTGATGACGAGGGGCAGGTCGGCAGGGACGTGGGCGGCCTCGGCGGCGGTCGCGGAGACGACCAGGACGCGGTCAGTCACGGTGCTTGCCCCGGCGCGAGTGCGGGGTGGCGAGCACGGCTTCGACCCGGTTCTGGTCGTAGACCTCGCCCAGCCAGTCGAACAGCCCGCGCAGCACCTCGGGATCGGCGACGTAGTCGTCGTAGTGGACGCGGTACGCCGCGTCACCGAGGCCCTCGACCGTGCCGAGGATCTTGTCCTCGATCGCCTTCACCTGCGCCAGCGGGTCGTCCTTGTGGGTCCAGTAGTTGCTGGCCGCCACGTCCTCGAGGTTGCGCGTGTTGACCACGAAGCGGGCGCCGGGGAAGACCTGGCGCAGGAAGTCGACGTAGTCGGGCAGGTCCTCGTCGTACCACCGGATCTCCTTGTAGCCGGTCACGCGCGTGTCGTGCTCGGGGCGCAGCAGCGTCGCGTCCGCGAGCGAGCGGATGTGCTGCAGCGAGGCCGCCTCGGGGAACGCCTCGATGCCGAACCACGGGTGCGTCGGCTGGCTCGCGCGGGCGGGGTCGACACGCGCACGCTCGGCGAGGCCGCTGCGGTGGAAGTCGTAGAGGTGCCGCATGGCGTGGCGGTTCTCGCCGCGCAGCAGCCAGCCGGGGATCGAGTTCAGGATGCCCATCAGCAGCGTCGACCCGGACCTGCCGTAGGTCATCACGAAGACGTAGTCGAGCTGGTGCACGTCACCACGACTTCTCGAGCGGGCGGCCCTCGTGGAAGCCGGCGGCCGACTGGACGCCCACGAGCGCGCGCTCGTGGAGCTGGGCGAGGTCGCTGGCGCCGGCGTAGGTGCAGGCCGACCGCACGCCGGAGCAGATCTGGTCGATGAGGTCCTCGACGCCGGGACGGTCGGGGTCGAGGTACATCCGCGAGGACGAGATGCCCTCCTCGTAGAGACCCTTGCGCGCGCGGTCGTACGACGACTCGCCGGACGTGCGGTTGGCCACCGCGCGGGCCGAGGCCATGCCGAAGGACACCTTGAACGGGCGACCGTCGGCGTCGAGCATGAGGTCGCCGGGCGACTCGTGGGTGCCGGCGAACCAGGACCCGATCATCACCGAGGACGCACCCGCGGCCAGCGCGAGTGCGACGTCGCGCGGGTGGCGGACGCCTCCGTCGGCCCACACGTGCTTGCCGAGCTCGCGGGCGGCTGCGGCGCACTCCAGCACCGCGGAGAACTGCGGCCGGCCGACACCGGTCATCATCCGCGTGGTGCACATGGCGCCCGGCCCGACGCCGACCTTGACGATGTCGGCACCGGCCTCGATCAGCGTGCGGGTGCCCTCGGCGGAGACGACGTTGCCGGCGACGACCGGGACGTCGGGCGACAGGGCGCGCACCGCCTGCAGGGCCTGGACCATCCGGTCCTGGTGCCCGTGGGCGGTGTCCACGACGAGGCAGTCGACGCCGGCCTCGAGCAGGTCCGCGGCCCGCTCCTTGACCTCGCCGTTGACCCCGACCGCGGCCGCGATCCGCAGCCCGCCGGAGGCGTCGACGGCCGGGGTGTAGAGGGTCGCGCGCAGGGCGCCGAGCCGGGTCAGCACGCCCACGAGCTCGCCGGACCCGGACACGGCGACCGCGAGGGGTGCCTTCGCCCGCTCGATCGCGTCGTACACCTCGCGAGGGTCGGTGCCCGCCGACACGGTGACGACGTGCTGGTTCATCACCGTCGAGACCTGGGCGAAGCGGTCGACCTCGGCGCAGTCGGCCTCGGAGACGACGCCCACGGGACGGCCGTCCCGCACCACCACGGCCGCCTTGTGGGCGCGCTTCGGGATGAGGGAGAGCGCCTCCGCGACCGTCTGGTCGGGCCGGAGCTCGATCGGCGTGTCGAAGACGCGGTGCCGCTGCTTGACCCACCGGACGACGTCGGTGACCACCGGGATCGGGATGTCCTGCGGGATGACGGTGATGCCGCCGCGGCGGGCGACGGTCTCGGCCATCCGCCGGCCGGCGATCGCGGTCATGTTCGCGACGACCAGCGGCAGCGTCGTGCCGGTGCCGTCGTCGGTGGCGAGGTCGACGTCGTACCGGCTCGCGACCGAGGAGGCGCGAGGGACCATGAAGACGTCGTCGTAGGTCAGGTCGTGGGCGGGCGCTGCGCCGTCGATGAACTGCACGTGTCTGGACTCTACGCGGCCGGCAGGTTCTTCGGACGCAGCCCGACGTCTGCGAGCTCGAGCGCAGCGAGGCGTCGTACGACGTCCGAGTCGCGACGACGCCAGGCACCGGCCGGGTCGTCGCTCACCCTCCCCAGCACGTGCATCGGCTGGTTGGCCAGCGCGCGCAGCGCGAAGAGGTCGAGGTCCTCGGACGCGTCGATGAACTTCGCCCCGGCCGTCGCCTCACGGATGAAGCGCCACCTGAGGGGCAGGTGGATCGCCGACACGATGAGGATCGGGATCAGCGCGACCGACAGGCCGAGCAGCAGCGCCAGGCGCTCGACGGCCTCGACCGTGTCGCGCCCCGCCGCGGCGAGCCCGTCGGAGGCGTCCGCGGCGCGGTCGAAGGGGACCGCGAGCTCGTCACCGACCAGCGGCGCCTCGCCGAGCCGCCCGCCTGCGTCGCGCAGCTGCTCGGCCATCGACGTCGCCGCCGAGTCGGTCTGCCGGGCAGGCGCGGCCAGCTGCTCGGTGCCGTCGTGGACGGCCATGCCGATCCAGACCCAGAGCACGAGCCACACGACGAACAGGACGTCGGCGACCACCTGCAGCGTGCGGCGGAGGGGCGTGTCGGCGAAGAGCTTCATGACGACACCCTGCCAGCCGCCTGCTGCAGGGCGCGCCACGTGCGGTCGACGTCGGCCTCCGTCGTCCGCCAGCTGCCGACGGCCAGCCGGATCGCCGCCCGACCCTCGACCGTCGTGTGCGAGAGGTACGCCTCGCCCGAGGCGTTGACGTCCTCCATCGCCGCCATCGTCTGCTCGTCGCCGGCGGTGAGCCGGAAGACCACCAGGGACAGCGACGGCTCGGTCACCATCTCGAAGCGGTCGTCGGCGGCGACCAGGTCGGCCACGTGCTCCGCGAGGGCGACACCGCTGCGGACGTGCGCGCGCAACCCCTCCACCCCGTAGGTGCGCAGCACCGCCCACAGCTTGATTGCGCGGAACCGTCGCCCCAGCTGCGGGTGCCAGTCGCGGTAGTCGACGACCTCGCCCGACTCGGTGGCCGCGTTGCGGAGGTACTCCGGGAGGATCGACAGCGCCCCGGTCAGGGCCGCGCGGTCGCGCACCCAGAAGGTGCTGCAGTCGAAGGTCGTCAGCAGCCACTTGTGGGGGTTGGTGACGAACGAGTCCGCGTCCTCGACGCCGGCGAGGTGGCTGCGGTGCTCGGGACAGACCGCGGCGACGCCGGCCCAGGCCGCGTCGACGTGCAGCCACACGCCCCGGTCCCGCACGACGTCGGCGACGGCCGCGATGTCGTCCATCGCGCCGGTCGACGTAGTGCCGGCCGCCACGTGCACCATCACCGGCCGCAGCCCGGCGGCGGTGTCCTCCGTCATCGCGGCGCGCAGCGCGTCGACGTCCATCGCCTGCGTCGCCGGGTCGACCGCGACGGTGCGGACGGCGTCCTCGCCGAGGCCGGCCATCATCGCGGCCTTCACCAGCGACGAGTGGGCCTGCGTCGACCCGTAGACCCGCCACCCGGCGCCACCGACGCCGTGACGTCGTACGTCTCCCCCGCTGGCGCGGTGCAGCGCGGCGAGCAGTGCGGTGAACGTCGCCGTGGACGCGGTGTCCTGGATGACACCGCCACCGGCACCGTCGCTGCGGAACGCGTCCGGGAGCCCGAGCGCCTCGGCGAACCAGTCCAGCACGACCTGCTCGACCTCGGTCACCGCCGGGCTCGTCGCCCAGATCATCCCCTGCGCGCCGATGCCGCTGGAGAGGAGGTCGCCGAGGATCGCGGCCGGCGAGGAGTTGGCCGGGAAGTAGGCGAAGAAGCGCGGGTGCTGCCAGTGGGTGAGCCCGGGGACGACGACCCGGTCCAGGTCGTCGAGCAGCGCGTCGAACGGCTCGCCGACGTCCGGGGCCGACGCCGGCAGGAGGCGTCGTACGTCGCCGGGGTCGACCTGCGCGCGGACGGGCAGGTCGTCGAGCGAGGCCCAGTAGTCGGCGATCCAGTCGATGGCGGCGTGCCCGTGGCGGCGGAACTCCTCGGGCGTCATGTGGGATGGCTGGTCCGGCATGCGCCGAACGTACTCGGAGCGGTTGAGCGCAGGTACTCAGCCGGGATCGGGTAGGCCTGCGGCTCCCGTGAGGCGGCCGGCGCACGACGGTTGACCCATGGCCTCCTCGACTCCCACCAAGAACACCAACGCCTTCTTCCTGCAGGCCGGCGTCTCCTTCGCCGTCGCGCTGCTGACCATGATCTTCGCGATTTTCTACCTCCCGGTCGACCCGTGGATCCGCGCCTTCCTCGGCCTCGGGACCATGTTCCTCACGACGTCGAGCTTCACCCTCGCCAAGTGCGTCCGCGACGCCCAGGAGGACAGCTACGTGGTCTCCCGCATCGACCAGGCCCGCGTCGACCGGATCCTGTCCGAGCACGACCCCTTCAAGTCCGTCTCCTGACCCTCACGACACCAAGCCCCTCCCGCAGCACCGCGGGAGGGGCTTCGTCGTGCGCGGGGCGCTACTTGAGCTCGGCGCTCGTGAGCCCCAGCACGCGGCGGGCCACGATCAGCTGCTGGATCTGCTGGGTGCCCTCGAAGATGTCGAGGATCTTGGAGTCGCGGGCCCACTTCTCCAGCAGCTCGGACTCGCTGTAGCCGAGGGTGCCGCACAGCTGCACGCACGACAGCGTCACGTCGGACCCGACCCGTCCGGCCTTCGCCTTCGCCATCGAGGCCTCGAGCGAGTTGGGCTTGCGGTTGTCGGCCATCCACGCCGCCTGCATCATCAGCAGCTTGGCGCCCTCCCAGTCGGCCTCGAGCCGCAGGAACGTCGCCGCGGCGGCGGACTGCGACTGCGCCGGGCGGTCGTAGTCGATCACCACGCCCGCCTGCTCGAGCAGGTCGCGGGTCAGGTCGAGCGCCGCGCGGGCGCACCCCACGGCCATCGCGGCGACCAGCGGGCGGGTGTTGTCGAAGGTCGCCATCGCGCCGCCGAAGCCGGACTTCGTGTCGATCTCGGGCGAGCCGAGAAGGTCCTCCGCGGGCACGCGGCAGTCGGTGAAGGTGATGACCGCGGTGTCGGAGGCGCGGATGCCGAGCTTGTGCTCGAGCCGCTCGACCTTCAGGCCGGGGTTGTCCTTGCGCACCAGGAAGGACTTGATCGCTGCCCGGCCGAGGTCCTTGTCGAGCGTCGCCCAGACCACCACCGAGTCGGCGCGCTCGCCGGAGGTGACGTAGATCTTCTCGCCGTTGATGACGTAGTGGTCGCCGTCCTGCACCGCCGTGGTGGTGATGTTGGCGGAGTCGGACCCGGTGCCGGGCTCGGTGATCGCCATGGCCGCCCAGGTGCCCCGGTAGCGCTCGAGCTGCTCCTCGTTGGCGACCGACGCGATCGCGGAGTTGCCCAGGCCCTGGCGGGGCATCGAGAGCAGCAGCGCGGTGTCGCCCCAGCACATCTCGGCGACGGAGAGGACGGAGGCGAGGTTGGTCCCGTTGCGGACCTTGCCGCCGCCGCCGTCAGCGCCGTCGTCGGCGGCGGTGTCACGTCGTACGCCGCCCGCGCCGGCGCCGCTCGTGGCCCCGGTCTCGGACACGCCGTCGATCAGCGCGGCGAGCATGTCGAGCTCCTTGGGGTAGGTGTGCTCGGCGCGGTCGTACTTCCGCGAGATCGGCCGGAGCATGTTCATCGCCAGCTGGTGGGCCTGGTCGATGAGCGTCGCGTGCTTCTTGGGGGTCTCCAGGTTGATCATCAGACGAGCACCGCACCTTCCATCACGCCGACGGCCCGCAGGTCGCGGTACCACCGTTCGACCGGGTGCTCCTTGACGAAGCCGTGCCCGCCGAGGAGCTGGACGCCGTCGAGGCCGATCCGCATCCCCTTCTCGGCGCAGAGCTGCCGGGCCAGTCCGACCTCGCGTGCGTGGTCCTGGCCGCGGGTGGCACGCGAGGCGGCCTTCCACGTGAGCAGGCGCATCGCCTGCACCTCGATGGCCATGTCGGCGACCATGAACGCCACCGACTGGCGGTGGCTGATCGGCTCGCCGAACGCCTCGCGCTCGTTGACGTAGGGCTTCACGTAGTCGAGCACCGCCTGCCCGGTGCCGACCGCCAGGGCACACCACGCGAGGCGCGAGAGGCGTACGCACTCGGTGTAGGCGGTGCCGTCGGTGTCGCCGAGCAGTGCGTCGGCACCGATCCGCACGCCCGTGAGGTGCAGGCGCGACATCCCGGCGGCGCGCACGCCCATCGACGGGTCGGCCTCCACCTCGAGCCCGTCGGCGCCGGACTCCACGAGGAACAGCGCCGGAGTGCCCTCGAGCATCGCCGCCACCACGAACAGCTCGGCGTCGGCTCCGCGCACGACGGCCGACTTCAGCCCGTCGAGGACGAAGCCGTCGCCGTCGCGGACCGCGGTGGTCGCGAGGTCGAAGGGGTCGAAGAGCACCGTCGGCTCGGCGATCGTCAGCGCGGCGACGGGGACGGCCCCGCTGCCGCCGGTGAACGCGGGCAGGTAGGTCTGCTGCTGGGCGTCGGTGCCCCAGAGCCCGATGGCGGTGGCGACGGCCCCGGGGGCGAGGGTGGCGACGGCGAGGCCCATGTCGCCGTGCGCGAGCGCCTCGGCCACGAGGGCCCCGGCGGTGGCCGAGCGCTCGTCCATGATCCCGCCGAGCTCCTCGGGCACGCCGAGGGTGGCGAGCCCGAGGTCCTGCGCGGCCGTGAGGACACCGGCCGGGGGCGAGCAGGCCTCGTCGGCCGCGGCGGCGGCCGGCCGCACGACCTCGGCCGCCAGGTCGCGGACCACCTCGAGGAGCATCGCCTCGTCGTCGGTGGGCGCGAGGTCGAAGACGCCACGCGACGCGGCACTCGCGGGACGGGCGCCGGGGGTGTTGCGACCGGCGCGGGCGAACGTCCGCCCGGCGGCGGTCGCCACCCGGAAGCCGTTTCGGGTGGTCGAGTAGACCGCCTGCTCGGCCCGCTTGCGCAGGCCCACCCGGTCGATGAGGTCGCTCTGCGCCAGCCGCCCGACAGCGGCGACCGCCAGGCCGATCGCGTCGCGGCTCTCCCGGGACGACAACCCGTGGCGGCCACCCGGCCGGAGGCTGCTGATGAAGGACATGGCCCCAAGGTAACTCCGAGTTACACATACCGCCAGCACCCCGACGCGCTGCGGGTGGCGCCCACACGGCTGGCTAGGATCCCCGCATGCCCGACGAGCAGCCGATCGACGCCCGCGCCGGCACCGGACCCGCTCCGCGGGCACCCCACGGCCCCCTGCCCGAGGGCGGGAGCATCCGCCCGATCACCCGCTGGGGCACGCCGGTGATGCACCGCCCCCAGGCCCCCGTGACGACGTACGACGACGCGCTCCGCGCGCTGGCCGCCGACATGGTGGCGACGATGTACGCCGCCGAGGGCGTCGGGCTGGCGGCGTGCCAGATCGGCGAGGACGTGGCGATGTTCGTCTTCGACTGCCCCGACGACGAGGGCGTGCGCACCGTCGGCGTGGTCTGCAACCCCGTGCTCACGCTCCCCGAGGGCAAGGACCGCCGCCTCGAGGACGACGACGAGGGCTGCCTGTCCTTCCCCGGCTCCTTCGAGCCGTGCCCCCGCCCCGACTGGGCGCGCGTCGACGGCCAGGGCCTCGACGGCGAGCCGGTCTCCTTCGAGGGCGACGGCCTGCTGGCCCGGTGCCTGCAGCACGAGACCGACCACACCCTGGGCACCGTCTTCGGCGACCGGCTCTCGGCGAAGTCCCGCAAGCGGCTGACGAAGAAGCACGACGCCGCCGCCGAGGACTACCCGCTGTCCTGGCCCGCCCACGCCACCGGCTGAGCGCGATGGCCGAGCTGCGCATCACCCGGGAGAACGCGCGCTTCCAGCAGTGGGAGGCGCTCCTGACCAACCGCTCCAAGCGCCACCGCAACCGCGAGTTCCTGGTGCAGGGCGTCCGCCCGATCACCCGGGCCGTGGAGGAGGGCTGGACGGTGCGCGCCCTGCTGCGCGCCGACGGCGCCGCCTCCGCGTGGTCCGACGACCTCTGGTCGACCACCGACGCCGAGCGGGTCCTGCTCTCCCCCGAGCTGCACGCGCGGCTCAGCGGTCGCGAGGAGGGTGCCGAGCTGGTCGCGGTCGTCGAGATGCCCGACGACGGCGTCGCGCGACTCGAGGAGTCGCGGCGCCCGCACGGTCCCGTCGTCGTCTTCGACCGCCCCACGAGCCCCGGCAACATCGGCACGCTCGCCCGCTCGGCCGACGCGTTCGGGGCCTCCGCGCTCGTGGTCACCGGCCACGCCGCCGATCCCTACGACCCGCAGGCCGTGCGCGCCAGCACCGGGTCGCTCTTTGCCCTGACGGTGCTGCGCGTGCCCGGTCCGGGCCCGGTCGTCGAGCACGCCCACGCGCACGGCTACCGCATCGTCGGCGCGGACGAGGACGGCACCGTCCTCGCCGACGCGGACCTCCGGGGGCGGTTGGTGGTCGTCGTCGGCAACGAGACCCACGGCCTGTCCGCCGGGTGGCGCGCGGCGTGCGACGAGGTCGTCGCGATCCCGATGGTGGGGACGGCCTCGTCCCTCAACGCGGCCGTCGCGGGCTCGATCGTGCTCCACGAGTCGCTGCGGCAGCGCGGCTGAGGGCGGCGTAGGACATGGAGGCAGTGCTCGACTGGGTCGTGCTCGTCATGCGCACGGTCGGCGCCCCCGGGGTCGGCCTCGCCACCGCCCTCGAGACGGTGTTCCCGCCGGTCCCGAGCGAGCTGGTGCTGCCGCTCGCCGGCTACACCGCCAGCCAGGGCTACTACAGCGTCCTCGCCGCCGTCGCCTGGGCGACGGCCGGTTCGCTGGTGGGGGCGCTCGTCCTCTACTGGCTCGGGGCGGCCTGGGGGCTGGAGCGCATCTGCGCGCTGGCCGACCGGATCCCGCTGATGCACGCCCACGACGTCCGTCGGGCCGTCGCCTGGTTCAGCAGGCACGGACGGACGGCGGTCTTCGTCGGCCGGCTGGTGCCGGGCGTCCGCAGCCTGATCTCCATCCCCGCCGGCATCGACCGGATGCCGCTCCTGCGGTTCTGCGTCTTCACGACCGCGGGCAGCCTGGTCTGGAACGCCGCGCTGATCCTCGCCGGCTACGAGCTCGGCGAGCAGTGGCACGTCGTGGAGGGGTACGTCGGTCCCGCCAGCAACGTCGTCTACGGGCTGATCGGCGTCGCGGTGGTCGTCGTGGCCGCTCGCCGGCTGCGGCACCGGCTGTCCTGACTCCTCAGCGGCGGGCGGCGGCGTAGCAGGCCACGGCGCTGGCCGCCGCGACGTTGAGGGAGTCGATGCCGGCCGCCATCGGGATCACCGCGCGGCGGTCGGCCGACGACTCCCAGCGCGACGACAGGCCGTGGCCCTCCGAGCCCAGCACGAGCGCGAGGCGGTCGACGCCGGCGACGGCCTCCTCGATCGGGATCGAGTCGGGACCGAGCGTCAGGGCCACCGTCGTGAAGCCGCGGCGGGAGAGGTCCGGCAGCGCGTCGTACCAGTCGGGCAGGCGGGTCCACGGCGTGGAGAACACCGCACCCATGCCGACCTTGATCGAGCGGCGGTAGAGCGGGTCCGCGCACCGCGGCGCCAGCAGCACCGCGTCGAAGCCGAGGGCGGCGCCGGAGCGGAAGACCGCGCCGACGTTGGTGTGGTCGACCAGGTCCTCCAGCACCAGCACGGAGCGTGCGCCGGCGAGCACCTCGTCCACGGGTGGCAGCGGCCGGCGGCGCAGCGACGCCAGCGCGCCGCGGTGGACGTGGAAGCCGGTGACCTGCTCGATGAGCGCCTCGGACAGGACGTAGCAGGGCGCGGGGCTGCGCTCGAGCACGTCGGCGAGGCCGTCGAGCCACCGCGGCGCCATCAGGAACGACCGGGCGTCGTGACCGGCCTCGACCGCACGGCGTACGACCTTCTCCCCCTCGGCGAGGAACAGGCCGTGCTCGGCCTCGAGGCTCTTGCGGAGCTCGACGTCGCGCAGGTCGCGGTAGTCGGCCAGGCGCGGGTCGCCGGGGTCGTCCAGCTCGACGGGGTCAGTCACGCCCGTAGTGTGCCGGACGCGCCACGGCCACGACCTCGCCCACCACGATGATCGCCGGCGGCACGACGCGGTGGGCGGCCAGGTCCTCGGCCAGCCGGCCGAGCGTGCTGAGGACCGTGCGCTCGGTCGGCATGGTGCCGTCGACGATGACGGCGACGGGCGTGGCGCGATCGCGACCGCCGGCGAGCAGGACCTCCGCGATCGCGGGCGCGTTGTCGACCGCCATCAGCAGGACGAGCGTGCCCCGGAGCCCGGCGACCGCGTCCCACGCCACCAGGGACTCGGGGTGGCCGGGCGGGAGGTGGCCGGAGATGACGGTGAACTCGTGGGCGATCCCCCGGTGCGTCACCGGGATGCCGACGCGGGCCGGGACGGCGATCGCGGAGCTCAGCCCGGGGACGACGGTGACGGGCACGTCGGCGGCCGCGCACGCCAGCAGCTCCTCGTAGCCGCGACCGAAGACGAAGTTGTCGCCTCCCTTGAAGCGCACCACCCGCTTGCCCGCCCGGGCACGGTCGACGATCACCTCGTTGATGGTCTGCTGGGAGGCCGAGCGCCCGCGCGGGAGCTTGGCCACGTCGATCAGCTCGACGTGGGGGCCGAGCTCGTCGAGCAGCTCGCGCGGCGCCAGCCGGTCCGCGACGACCACGTCGGCCGTCGCGAGGGCGTGACGAGCCGCCACGGTGACGAGCTCCGGCTCGCCCGGTCCCCCGCCCACCAGGACGACGCCCGGGCTGCGGTCGAGCGCCCCCGACGCCGTCAGGTGGCCGTCGCGCAGGGCGCTGACGATGTCGTCGCGGAGCGAGGCCGACTTCCGCGGCTCCCGGTTGCCGAGCACCCCCACCGTGACGGTGCCGTGGTGGCCCACGGCCGGGGTCCAGGCGGTGCCGCCCAGGGCGTCGTCGGCGCGGACGCAGAACGTGTGGCGGGCGTCGGCGGCGGCGACGACGCGGACGTTGACCTCGGGGTCGTCGGTCGCGGCGACGACGTACCAGGCGCCGTCGAGGTCGGTCTCGGTGAACTCGCGCAGCACGAGCGTGAGCTCGCCCTTCAGCCCCTCGAGCGCCGGCGTCACGTCGAGGCTGACCACCGTCACGTCGGCACCGGCGCCGAGCAGGCCGGAGACGCGTCGCTGCGCGACGTGCCCGCCGCCCACGACCACGACCTTGCGACCGGTGAGCACGAGCCCCGCCAGGTAGGGATGGGGGTCGGCACCGCGCTGGGTCATGCCCCGATTGTCCCTTTCGGGGCCGCGGGCCGGTCGCTACGTTCGAGGGATGAGCATCGAGCGACCCGTGGCCCCCAATCCCTACGACTACCTGCCCGCGACCGAGTCCTTCACCGTCACGAGCACCGACGTCACCGACGGCGCGCCCCTCAAGGACGACCAGGTGGCCGACGGCGGCAACACCTCGCCGCAGCTGAGCTGGTCGGGCGCTCCGGAGGGCACCCAGTCCTACGTGGTGACCTGCTTCGACCCGGACGCTCCCACGCCCAGCGGGTTCTGGCACTGGTGCCTGGTCGACATCCCGGCGGACGTCACCTCCCTCGACACCGGCGCCGCGTCGGGCGACCTGCCGGGCAAGGCCTTCCACGTGCGGAACGACGGCGGCGAAGCCGGCTTCATGGGGGCGGCACCGCCGCAGGGCGACCACCCGCACCGCTACTTCTTCGTCGTGCACGCGGTGAAGGACGCCTCGCTCGGCGTCGACGCGGACGCGTCCAACGCGGTGGTCTCCTTCAACCTCGCCTTCAAGACGCTCGGCCGCGCCATCCTGCACGGCACCTACCAGCACTGACCGACCACGCGGCCAGACCGGTGGCCTGACGCCCCACTGGTCACATCCGCCCCATCCGTCCCGCGAGACCCGTGGCTGGACCCCAGAGGTCCAGACCACGGGTCTCTTTTTTCGCGTTTCCGCCATGCAGAAACCGTCAAGCCGTTTTCATCTGTACCGACGACGGACTTGCCAAAATTTGATGAAACCTTCCGCATGAGGCGGGTATTGCCGCCGTCGGCTCGACATGAGACACATGCCCTACCTAGGGTCAACACCTGATTCCACGAGATTCCATCAAGATTCACCCGACTTCCTGATCGTGGATCTTCCCGAAGGACACCCCCGTGCCGCACTCCCGCCTCCTCTCCCGCCTGGCCGGCCTGGGCCTCGCCGCCGCTCTCACGGCCGGCGCCGGAGCCGCTCTTGCCGTGCCGGCCGAGGCGGTCACGTGGTCCGCGCCCCGCACCGCCTCCGTCGTCGCGGTCGATGCGGGCAGCGACCGGCTCGAGGACGCCCTCATGGTCCGGATCAACGAGGCCCGCGCCGAGCACGGCCTGCGCAAGATCTGGAACTTCGACGTGTGCACCGACCAGCTCGCCGAGCAGTGGGGCGCCCGCATCGCCCGGACCGGGGTGCTGGAGCACCGCGACCAGCGCGAGGTGATCCGCAAGTGCGACAACTCGTGGGCCGGGGAGACGCTCGTGCGCGGCACTGACCTGAGCCCGGACACGATGGTGTCGCTGTGGCTCGACTCCCCCAGCCACCGGGAGATCCTGCTCAGCCCGCGGGCCAGGCGGGCCGGCGTCGCCATCACGCGCGACGCCCAGGGGCGCACGATCGGCGTGGTCAACCTCGTTCGCCACGGCTGAGGTGCACCGCACCGCTCCGATGTGAGACGATCCCCGGCCCCCTCGTGGGTGGGCCGGGGATCGATCGCGTGAGGGGGGAAGCTGATGCTGCACGTCGCCGTCGCGACCCGCGCGTTCCGCCGCTACTCGACCTACCGGGCTGCCACCCTCGCGGGGATCTTCACCAACTCGGTGTTCGGGATCATCTACTCCTACGCCTACCTCGCGCTCTGGAAGGCCAACCCCACCGCCGGCGGGTACGACGCCCAGGACGCGGTGACGTACGTGTGGCTGGGCCAGGCGCTGCTCATGACGATCGCGCTCTGGGGCGGCGGCACCACCGACGACCTCGCCGAGCGCGTCCGGACCGGTGACGTGGCGATCGACCTCTACCGGCCCGTGGGGCTGGTCGGGTGGTACCTCGCGAGCGACCTCGGCCGCGCGGCGTACCACCTGCTCACCCGGGGAGTCGGTCCCACGGTCATCGGCTTCGTCGTGTTCGACATCTCCCTGCCCTCCTCCCCGCTGACGGCCCTCGCGTTCGCGATCTCGCTGGTGCTCGCGGTGGTGGTGAGCTTCGCGATCCGGTTCCTCGTCGCCTGCACCTCCTTCTGGCTGCTCGACCAGTCGGGCGTGAAGGTGATGAGCGGGGCCTTCGCGATCTTCTTCAGCGGGATGATGCTCCCCCTCGTGCTGTTCCCCGGGTGGCTGGGCACGCTCGCGCAGGCGCTGCCGTGGGCGTCGTACGTGCAGGTCCCCGCCGACGTGTGGCTCGGCAAGCACACCGGCTCCGACCTCGTGGCCGCGCTCGGCTTCCAGGTGGTCTGGGCCGTCGTGCTGCTGGCCGCCTGCCAGGGCGTGCTGCGCCTGGCGACGCGCAAGGTGGTGGTCCAGGGTGGCTGAGTCCGGACCCGCGCTCCACCTGCGCTCCTACCTCCAGATCGCGTGGCTGTGGATCCGCGCGGCGTGGCAGTACCCGACGTCGTTCGTGCTGCTGGCCGTGGGCAACGGGCTGATCACCGCCCTCGACTTCGTCGGCCTCTGGATCATGTTCGCCCACCTCGACGACCTCGCGGGCTTCACGCTCCCCGAGGTGGCGCTGCTCTACGGCAGCGCCTCGCTCGCGCTGGCCGTCGCCGACACGGCCATCGGCAGCGTCGAGCGGATCGGCGCCTACATCCGGACCGGCCGCCTCGACCAGATGATGACCAAGCCGGTGCCGCTGCTCGTGCAGGTGTGCGCCGACCAGTTCACCCTGCGCCGGCTCGGACGGCTCACGCAGGCCGCCATCGTCTTCGGGTGGGCGTGCACCTACGTCGACTGGACCCCGTCGCGCGTCGTGGTGGCCCTGTGGATGCTCGTCAGCGGCGGCCTGGTGTTCTTCGGGCTCTTCGTGGGCTTCTCGTGCGTCCAGTTCTGGACCACCGACGCCACCGAGTTCGCGAACGCCTTCACCTACGGCGGCGCCACGGTCACGCAGTACCCGCTCACCATCTTCCCGCGCGAGGTGCTCGTCGGGCTGACGTTCGTGATCCCCGTCGCCTTCGTCAACTGGTACCCCTGCCTCTACCTCCTCGGCCGCTCGGACCCGACGGGCATGCCCGAGGCGTTTCAGTTCGCCTCGCCCGTCGCGGGCGTGCTGACGATGGCCGCCGCCCTGCTCGTGTGGCGCTCCGGCGTCCGCCACTACACCTCCACCGGGAGCTGACCCATGTCCCTCACCAGGTCCCAGCACGAGCCGCTGATCGACGTGCGCGCCCTCGAGCGCACCTTCGACGTACGCCGCCGGGTCGAGGGACGGCGCCGCCGGGTGCGCGACTCCGTGCTCGCCGTGCACGACCTGACGTTCACCGTCGCGGCCGGCGAGATGGTCGGCTACATCGGCCCGAACGGCGCGGGGAAGTCCACGACGATCAAGATGCTCACCGGGATCCTCGTGCCGACCGGCGGGCAGGTCCGGGTCGCCGGCCTCGACCCGAGCCGCGACCGGGTCGAGCTCGCCCGCCGCATCGGGGTGGTCTTCGGCCAGCGCTCGACGCTGTGGTGGGACCTGCCGCTGCGCGACTCCTTCGACCTGCTGCAGAAGATGTACCGGATCCCTCCCGCGCGCTACCGCGACAACCTCGACCGGTTCGTCGACCTGCTCGACCTGGGCGGCCAGCTCGACACCCCCGTGCGGCAGCTCAGCCTCGGCCAGCGGATGCGCGGCGACATCACGGCTGCGCTGCTCCACGACCCCGAGGTGCTCTACCTGGACGAGCCGACGATCGGCCTCGACGTGGTGAGCAAGGGGCGGCTGCGCGAGTTCCTCCGGGCACTCAACGACGAGCGAGGCACCACCCTCCTCCTCACCACCCACGACCTGCAGGACATCGAGGCGCTGTGCGACCGGGTGATCGTGATCGACCACGGCACCTCCGTCTACGACGGCCCGCTCGCCGGGCTGCACGCCCAGGGCGGGTCGTCGCGCATGCTCGTCGTCGACCTCGTCGACGAGGCACCGCCCATCGAGGTCCCCGGCGCCACGGTGCGCCGGGTCGAGGGGCCGCGCCAGTGGCTGTCGTTCCCGGCCGACGCGAGCGCCGCGCCGGTCGTGGCGGCCGTCGCAGCGTCGTACGACGTCGCGGACCTCTCGATCCAGGAGCCTGCCATCGAGGACGTCATCCGCGAGCTCTACTCGCGCGACGCCTGACTCAGGCGCCGAGGCTGCGGGCGCGCTCCGAGTCCAGCTCGGGCGACGTGAGCGGCTGCCGCTCGAGCACCAACATGGCGCGGTCGTCGTCGCCGCGCGGCACCTTCTTGAGCACGCGCTTCGGCATGCCGGTGAAGCCGCGGGCGTCGACGGCCTGCAGTGCGGCATGGCGCAGCCAGTCGATGCCCTCGTCGAGGTCGCGGTCGGCGGTCTCGATGACGCCGTCGGTGTAGAACATGAGCGCCTCGCCGGGTCGGAGCCGGCCGCGGCTCGGGGTGAACTCGGCGTCGTCGATCACGCCGAGCGCCATGCCGCGCGCGTTGTCGACGGCCCAGCCCCGCTGGCCGAGGTGCCAGTGGAGCGCCGGCGGGTGGCCGGCGCTGGTGATCGTGTAGTCGCCGGTGACGAGGTCGACCTTGACGTGCACGGCCGTGGCCAGTGACTCGTCGGACTCCTGGCGCAGCAGGAAGTGGTTGGCCGCCGCCATCAGCTCGGCCGGCGGCAGGGCGCCGATCAGGCCGCCGAGCGCCCCGGCGAACTGCAGCGCCTGGGGGCCGACGGACGTGCCCTTGCCACACACGTCGACGAGCGCCATCTCCAGCCACCGCCCCTCGCGCAGGTCGGCGACGAGGAAGTCGCCGGCGTAGCTGGGGCCGTTGGCGGTGATCGTCGCCGACTCCGAGCGCCAGCCGCTGGGCAGCGGCGGGACCACGCCCTGGCGCTGCAGGCGGTCGCGCAGCTGGGTCAGCACCGCCTCGCTCAGCGCCATCGGCAGGCCCGAGCGCTGGCGGCTCGACTGGTAGATCGCCAGGAGCACGCCCACGGCGAGGATCACCAGCGCGGACCCGCGGCTCGGCGTCGCGAAGCCCGTCTCCACCGACGTCCAGTAGGCGGCGGCGACCAGCACCACGACGAGCAGCAGCAGCGGGACGAAGCGCAGCAGCATCAGCCCGAGCATCAGGACCAGGAACCACAGCGACACCGGGACGACGACCCGGGCCACCTCCCCGACGCCGACGGCGGCGCCGACGAGGGCGACGAAGACCAGCAGGAGGAACACCTGGCTGCCACGCGAGCCGGTGCGCCAGCCCTCCACGCGCTGCTGGACGTACGACGTGATGCCGCGCGCCACGGACCCCAAGGCACTCGACACGACCGAAGGTTAGGGCTCGACAGAGGTTCCCCGAGGTGGAACCGGGAAAGTGAGCGCCGATCGATAGTCTCCTCCCATGCCTCTGGTCCCGCCGCAGGCCGACATCCTCGGACCTGACTTCCGGGTGGAGACGATCTCCCTCCCGCCCGACCCCGAGGGCCCTGTCGTCGCGACGCTCGTGACGCTGGCGCCCGAGCGCCCCAACGGCCGTGCGGTGCTGCACGTCCACGGGTTCGCCGACTACTTCTTCCACACCGAGTACGCCCGCTGGTGGGCCGACCGGGGCTATGCCTTCTACGCGCTCGACCTCCGGAAGTACGGCCGGTCGCTGCGCGAGCACCAGACCCCGCACTACGTCGCCGACCTCGGTGAGTACTTCGCGGAGATCGACCTGGCGTGGTGGCGCATCACCCAGCGCGACGGGCACCGCGAGGTGATCGCCTCCGGGCACTCGACCGGCGGCCTGACGGTCCCGCTCTGGGTGACCGAGCGGCGGCCTTCCGACCTGGCGGCGATGGTGCTCAACTCGCCGTGGTTCGACATGCAGGGGGCCGCCTGGCTCCGCAGCCCGGCCGCGCGCCTGGCGATCGAGCGGCTCGGCACGAGCCGGCCGATGCAGGAGATCCCGCGCCGGGTCAGCACCGTCTACGGCCGCTCGCTGCACCGCGAGCACGCAGGAGAGTGGGACTACGACCTCACCTGGAAGCCGCTGGACTCGCGCCCGGTCTACGTCGGGTGGCTGCGCGCCGTACGACGCGGCCACGCGCTGCTGCACGCCGGTCTCGGCATCGACGCCCCGACGCTCGTGCTGTCGTCGGCCCGGTCGCACTTCGGCGAGCAGACCGAGGAGACCGCCGCCACCCACGACATCGTGCTCGACGTCGAGCAGATCCGTCGCTGGGCGTCGTCGGTCGGCACGCACGTCACCTCCGTGGCCATCGATGGCGCGATCCACGACGTCGTGCTGTCGCGTCCCGCCGTGCGCGCCCAGGCGTACGACGTGCTGGGCACGTGGCTCGAGGCGTGGGTGGAGACGGACTGACCCCCGCCGAGGACGGGCTGGCGAGCAGGGTCAGGAACCGTCCCCGCGCATCGGTCCACCCAGATCGGTGTCCGTCGGCGTGTCCCGCCACGCCGGCGTCTGGCTCCGCCTGTGCAGCACCCAGGACGACCAGGCGAAGAACAGGGCGAGCAGCGCCAGGATCAGCCAGAACACCATGCGAACCACCTCCCCTCGAGGGTAGGCCTCCCCGCGAGGTGCCGGCACCCGGTCCAGACAGGCGCTGCCGCGGGGCGAGGCCGCTCAGGTGAGCAGCGCGACGAGCGCGACGACGCCGACCGCGGCGATGACGGCGCGGAGCAGGGTGGGCGGCAGGCGCCGCCCGACGGTCGCGCCGATCTGGCCACCGACGACGGAGCCGAGGGCGATCAGGCCGGCGACGGTCCAGTCGATGTCGGCGACGGCGATGAAGACCAGCGCGGCGACGGCGTTGACGACGAGGGCGAGGACGTTCTTGGTGGCGGTGTGCCGCTGCATCGAGTCGGCGACGCCGATGCCGAGGATCGCCATCAGCAGTACGCCCTGGGCCGCCCCGAAGTAGCCGCCGTAGATCCCTGCGGCGGCGACCGCCGGCCAGACCCACCAGACCCCGTGGTCGGGGATGCCGCCGCGCGACTCGGCGCGGGCGGCGACGGAGCGCTGGATGCGCGGACCGAGGACGACGAGCACGACCCCGAGCGCGATGAGCACGGGCACGATCGCGTCGAAGGCGGACGACGGCAGCCAGAGCAGCAGCAGCGCTCCGGCGATCCCGCCGAGCAGCGACGCCGTCCCCAGCCGGAGCACCCGCGCCCCCTGTCCGGCGAGCTCGCGGCGGTAGCCGAAGACCCCGGACATGCTCCCCGGGACGAGCCCGACGGTGTTGCTGACGTTGGCGGTCACCGGGGGGACGCCGAACGCGAGGAGGGTCGGGAACGTGATCAACGTCCCCGACCCCACGACGGTGTTGATGGTGCCGGCCGCCACTCCTGCGAGGGCGACCAGCACCGCTTCGGTCGGACTCACTGGCCGGCAGGTGCTCCCGGCTCATCGGTGTCGGCCGGCGCGGACAGCGGGTCCGTGGCCGTCGCGGCCGGGTCGATCGACTTCGCGGTGCGGCCCGGGTTGGCGGCGCTCTCGGCCGCGGCGATCGCCTGCTGCACGGCCTCGTTGGTCGCCCGGGTCTCCGGGTCGTCCGACGAGCGCGGCAGCTGAGGCTCCGACGAGCCCATGTCGACGCGCGTGCGCGGCGTGGCGTCCTTGGGGATGCCGGCGATCTCGTGGATCGACGAGCCGAGGCCCTCCATCGCCTTGGTGATCTCCGAGGGGATGACCCAGACCTTGTTGGCGCTGCCCTCGGCGATCTTCGGCATCATCTGGAGGTACTGGTAGGCCAGCAGCGACTGGTCGGGCTGGCCGTCGTGGATGGCCTGGAAGACCGTCTGGATGGCCTGTCCCTCACCCTGGGCACGCAGGATCTGCGCCTCCCGGTCGGCCTGGGCCCGCAGGATCTGCGACTCCCGGTCACCCTCGGCGTTGAGGATCTGCGACTGCTTGGAGCCCTCGGCGGTGAGGATCGCGGCCTGGCGCTGGCCCTCGGCGGTGAGGATCACGGCACGCTTCTCGCGGTCGGCGCGCATCTGCTTCTCCATCGAGTCCTTGATCGACGGCGGCGGGTCGATGCCCTTGAGCTCGACACGGTTGACGCGGATGCCCCACTTGCCGGTGGCCTCGTCGAGGACGCCACGCAGGCCGGAGTTGATCGAGTCACGGCTGGTGAGCGTCTCCTCGAGGTCCATCCCACCGACGATGTTGCGCAGCGTGGTCATGGTGAGCTGCTCGATCGCCTGGATGTAGTTGGCGATCTCGTAGGTCGCGGCGACCGGGTCGGTGACCTGGAAGTAGATGACCGTGTCGATGGAGACGACGAGGTTGTCCTCGGTGATCACGGGCTGCGGCGGGAACGACACGACCTGTTCGCGCAGGTCGATGAGGTAGCGGAGCCGGTCGATGAACGGGATGACGATGTTGAGCCCCGCGGGCAGCGTCCCCTTGTACTTGCCGAAGCGCTCGACGATGCCCGCGCGTGCCTGGGGCACGATGCGGACCGTCTTCGCGAGCATGACGACGACGAACAGGACGACGAGCAGGAGCAGGACCAGTAGTGCAGTCCCCATGGGTTCCCCCCGATCTTGTGAGTTGCTGTGGCTGGCGGTGGAGCGGTCGTGGGCGGCGTACGAGGCCGGGTCAGGGCTCGAGCGTGCCCACCGGGTGGACGTAGGCGGTCGCGCCCTTGATCTGGAAGATCTCGACGGTCTCACCCGGTGCGATGGTGAGGTGCTCGTCGTAGGGCAGGGCCGACCACACCTCGCCCGCCACCTTGATGCGACCCGCGGCCAGGGCGGTGATCTCCTGCGTGACGAGCGCGCGGGTGCCGACCAGCTTGCCGTGGCCGAGCGCGAGCTCGGGACCGCTGTGGAGCCGCTTGACGAAGGCCGGCCGGACGAAGGCCAGCATGGCGATGGACGCGGCCAGCGCCGCGAGGATCTGGACGAAGACCGGCAGACCGATGATGGCGGCGATCATCCCGATCACGGCTCCTGCGGCGAGCATCGCGAGGATCAGGTCGAGGCTGAACATCTCCGCCACACCGAGCACGATCGAGAGACCGAGCCAGGTCTCCCAGAGGTGGTCGCGGATCCAGTCCATGGTCCGACCCTATCCAGTGGGGCGTGACGTCAGGCGGGAACGACGCGCTCCGCGGGGCGCCGGCGAGCCGCGAAACGGTCGTCCGAGCGGCTCAGCACCAGCGGCATCGCGAAGGTCTCCGACAGCGACTCGGCGGTGACGACGTCCTCGACCGGCCCGGAGTCGACGACCCGCCCCTCGCGCAGCAGCAGGGCGTGGGTGAAGCCGGGCGGGATCTCTTCGACGTGGTGGGAGACCAGCACGGTCGCCGGGGAGTCGGGGTCGAGGGCCAGCCGGGACAGCGTCGCCACCAGGTCCTCACGACCGCCGAGGTCCAGGCCCGCGGCCGGCTCGTCGAGCAGCAGCAGCTCGGGGTCGGTCATCAGCGCCCGGGCGACCTGGACGCGCTTGCGCTCGCCCTCGCTCAGGGTGCCGAACGTGCGCTCGGCCAGGTGGGCGGCGCCCACCTCCGCCAGCAGCTCCGCGGCGCGGTCGTGGTCGAGGTCGGCGTACTCCTCGCGCCACCGCCCCAGCACGCCGTAGGAGGCGGAGACGACGACGTCCTTGACCAGCTCGGACCGCGGGATCCGGTCGGCGAGCGCCGCGCTGGTCAGGCCGATGCGCGGGCGCAGCTCGAAGACGTCCGTCGTGCCGAGCACCTCGTCGAGGATGCCGGCGACACCCGAGGTCGGGTGCAGCTGCGCGGCCGCGACCTGGAGGAGGGTCGTCTTGCCGGCGCCGTTGGGCCCGAGGACCACCCAGCGCTCGTCCTCCTCGACGAGCCAGCTCACGTCGTCGAGCAGCAGCGTCCGGCCCCGGCGCACCGTGACCCCTGCGAACTCGATGACGGCGACCATGCGCGTCACCCTATCCAGCACCGGTCACGCCGACGCCGCGGACACGGCGGCGCGGGACGGCGAGTAGCCTCGCCCGCGATGTCGCGCTCCGCCCTCGCCCTCCCCCACTCGGCGACCCTCGCCTGGTGGCTGACCGCATGGCTGCGCGGGCACGAGCAGACCGACCACGTGCTCGACGTGCTCGCCGTCGACACCCACCTGCTGATGGGCGGGTCGGCGCTCGACCTGCTGGTGCGCGCGCGGGGCACCGGGGCGTCGTACGCCGGCCTGGCGCTGCCGGTCGACGGCGACCCGCTGGGCCTGGGCGGCCCGCGCGACTTCAACAGCACGGCGCTCGAGGCGGGGCAGGCCGTCGTGGTGGGCGACCTGGGGCTGGTGCCCGAGGAGCAGGGCGAGACGGTGCAGTGGCGTCCCCTGGAGGCCTCGCGCCGCCAGCTGCCCGACGTCGGCGAGGCCGATCGCACCCTGCGCGCCGCCCTCGTCGGCGCGGCGGGCGACCTGGCCGACCTCGACGTGGCGCGCTGGCGCCCGGAGGCCGCCGACGCGCTGATGAACCTCCACCACCGCCCGGCCGTGGACGCCCCGCTCGGCACTCCCCCGCGGTGCGTCGAGCTCGCAGCCCGCGGCCTGCAGGCGTGGGCCATCGTCGACCTGGCGCTGGTCGACGACGGTGGTGCCCTGTCGTCGTACGAGGTGGAGCGGCGCCGCGACCTCCTGCAGCCGCTGGGCCGTGCCGCCCGGCGCGCGATCGTGGCGGCGTGCTCGCCCGAGGTGTGGCCCGACCGCTAGGAGGTCGCCGACGCCGGGCGCCGGGCGGTGCGGGCCGTCAGCCGCCGTACTGGCCGCTGCCGTAGGCCGGCGGGGGCGGGTAGTCGCCCGCGGCACCGGAGGTCTGGCCCTTCGGGTTGGGGCCGTACTGGTTGTCGGGCTTGGAGTCGGTGCAGAACCACACGATGAGCAGGATCCAGCCGATGATCGGGATGATGCCGATGAGGATCCACCAGCCGCTGCGGTCGGTGTCGTGGAGCCGGCGCACGCCCACGGCGAGGGACGGCAGGAACAGCGCGAGGCTCACGAGGGTGTTGATCAGGCCACCGCTGGCAGCGCTCTCGTAGTCCGTGCCGAGCACGACGTCGAGGATGCTGGTGACGATGCCGACCAGGAACGTGAACAGCGCGAAGTACCAGTACTCGGAGCGCCGTGCGCGGCCCGAGAAGCCGACGTACTTGGACAGGCACGTGCGCACCGCCGTCATGAAGTCCATCGAAAACCCCCGGTTGTCTGGGCGGCGCCGACGCCCGGAACCGCCTAGCAGCACAAGGTAGGGGACGGGGGCGCCGCCCGCCAGCACCCCGTCGAGGCACCGCCCGAGGTGCGGACCCGGCGGCGCCCGCCCGGTCACCGGGTCTAGCCTTCCTCACACCATGGAAGACGAGCCGAAGACTCTCCTGGTCACCCTCACGGGCAAGGACCGGCCTGGCGTCACCTCAGCGATCTTCGCCGCGCTCGCGGGCGCCGGCGTCGAGGTCGTCGACATCGAGCAGATCGTGCTGCGACGACGGCTGGTGCTCGGCATCCTGGTCACCGCTCCCCGGGACTGGAAGAAGCTGCGCGACGTCATCGAGCGCACCGCTGCCGACCTCGACATGGCCGTCGAGGTGGAGCGCGGCGCGGGCGACAACCGCAGCCGCCGCGGCGAGCGCTCGCACATCACCATCATCGGCAACCCGCTGAAGGCGTCGGCGATGGCCGCGATCGCGGGCCGCATCGCCGACTCGGGCGCCAACATCGACAAGATCGAGCGGATGGCGCGCTACCCCGTCACCGCCATCGAGCTGCACGTCTCCGGCGCGCCGGCCGACACCCTCCGTCCGCTCCTCTCGGTGGAGGCGGTCCGGCAGGGCATCGACCTCGCCGTCCAGCGCGACTCCCTGCACCGCCGCGGCATCCGGCTCATCGTCATGGACGTCGACTCGACCCTGGTCCAGGGCGAGGTCATCGAGATGCTCGCCGCCCACGCCGGCCAGGAGGGCGAGGTCGCCCGGGTCACCGAGGCGGCGATGCGCGGAGAGCTCGACTTCGAGGCGTCCCTGCGCGAGAGGGTCGCCCTGCTCGAGGGGGTCCCGGAGTCCGCGCTCGACGAGGTCTACGACTCGATCGTCCTCGCGCCCGGCGCCCGCACGATGGTGCGCACGCTGCGCCGCCTCGGCTACCGCTTCGCGATCGTGTCGGGCGGCTTCACGCAGATCACCGACCGGCTCGCGGCGGACCTCGGCATCCACTTCGCGCGCGCCAACGAGCTCGAGGTCGTCGACGGCCGCCTCACCGGGCGCATCGTCGGCGACGTCGTCGACCGGGCGGGCAAGGCGGCCGCGCTGCGCGAGTTCGCCGGCGAGGTCGGCGTACCCCTCGACGCCGTGATCGCCATCGGCGACGGTGCCAACGACCTCGACATGCTCAACGCCGCCGGGCTCGGCATCGCCTACAACGCCAAGCCAATGGTGCGCGACGCCGCCGACACGGCCGTCAACGTGCCCTACCTCGACGCGATCCTCTACCTGCTCGGCATCTCGCGCGAGCAGATCGAGGAGGCCGACGCGGCCGTGGGCATCACGACGCCCGCGCCCCCGCTCATCGGCTGACACCGCCGGGGCGTACGCCGATGGCGACGCACCCGCCGACCTCGTCGTCGGTCTCGACGCCGGTCACCAGCCCGGCCGCCGCCATCGCGCCGGTCGTGAGTGCCGCCTGCGCGGGGCTGGTCTCGACGAGCAGCACTCCCCCGGGGGCCAGCCACCGGGGGGCGTCGGCGGCGATCCGGCGGTGCAGGTCGACCCCGTCCACGCCGCCGTCGAGCGCGACCAGCGGCTCGTGGTCGCGGGCCTCCGGCGGCATCGCGGCCACCCGGTCGGTGGGGACGTAGGGCGCGTTGGCGGCGAGCACGTCGACGCGGCCGAGGAGGTCGGCCGGCAGGGCGTCGTACAGGTCCCCGAGGTGGAGCGCCGCGGACGGGGCGTTGGACCGGGCGCACCCGAGCGCCGTGTCGCTGACGTCGCAGCCGTGCACCTCGGCGCCGGCGCCCTCCAGGCTCGCGGCGACCGGGGCGACGCCGCAGCACAGCTCCACCACGACGGGCCGTCGAGGCCCCGCCGGCACGGCACGGGCGCGCTCGGCGGTGGTCCTCGCCAGCAGCTCGGTACGACGCCGGGGCACGAACACCCCGGGGACGACGGCCAGCCGCCGGCCGAGGAACTCCGCCCAGCCGAGCACCGTCTCCAGCGGCTCACCGGCGACGCGGCGCGCGACCAGCCGCGCGAGCTCGTCGGTCGACGTCGCGGCCCCCTCGAGCAGCACCGCCTCGTCCTCGGCCCACACGCAGCCGGCGGCGCGCAGCCGCGCCACGACGTGCGGATCGCTCACGCAGACCCGACGTGGAAGGCGTCGAGGCGGGCGGTGCCCGGACCGAGGTCGGCCCAGTCGCCCTCGACGGTGAAGACCGCGACGGCCGAGGTCGGGAACCCCCGCGTCAGCATCGCGGTCGTGGCCTCGGTCTCGCCCTCGCCGTCGTCGACGAGCTCGGCCAGCGACCCCATCGTGGGGTTGTGGCCGATGACGACCAGGGTCCGCACGTCGTCGGCGACCTCGCGAAGCAGGTCGAAGGCGGAGTCGGTTCCGGCGGCGTAGAGGGCCTCGGAGAGGAGGACGATGCCCTCGTCCCACCCGGCCCCGGCGGCCACCTGCTGCCACGTCTGCCGGGTGCGGAGCGCGTCGGAGACCAGGGCGGCGTCGGGCTCGACGCCGTGGTCGCGCATCCACCGTCCGGCCGCCTCCGCGTCGCCCAGTCCGCGCTCGGCCAGAGCCCGGACGTGGTCGGTGCTGGCGCTGTGCTCCGCCTTGGCGTGGCGCATGACCACCAGTCGGCGCGTGACCGCGCTCGACGTCTCCCACACTGACTCCTGCATTCCCTCACCCTTCCAGCCGCTAGCCTGCCTGTCATGCCCAGGGGACCACTCATGATCATCGGGGGCGCCGAGGACAAGGTGCGCAAGCCCACCATCCTCAAGCACTTCGTCGCCCTGAGCGGCGGACGGGAGGCCCGCATCGCCGTGATCCCGACGGCCTCCTCGCTCGGACGCGAGGTGGTGGACGTCTACGACGCGCTCTTCACGAAGTTCGGCGCGGCCGGCGTGGACGCCGTACGTCCGGAGTCGCGCGACCAGGCCCACGACCCGGGACTCGTGAAGACGCTCGACGAGGCCACCGGGATCTTCATGACCGGCGGCAACCAGCTCAAGCTGTCGTCCATCGTCTGCGGCACACCCGTCGGCGACGCGATCGTCCGCGCCCACGAGCGCGGCGCGGTGGTCGCCGGCACCTCGGCGGGGGCCAGCATCCAGTCCTCCCACATGGTCGCCTTCGGGGTCGGCGGGGCGACCCCCAAGCAGCGGATGACGCAGGTGGCGGGCGGGCTCGGCCTGGTCGACACGGCCGTGATCGACCAGCACTTCGACCAGCGCAACCGCTACGGCCGGCTGCTGATGATCGTGGCGCAGAGTCCCCAGCTGCTCGGCATCGGCGTCGACGAGGACACCTGCGGCCTCGTCGAGGACGTGGACGGCGAGCTCGTCATGCGCGTGCTCGGCAAGGGCGCGGTGACGATCTTCGACGGGTCGCGCATGGTGTCCAACGCCTACGAGGCGACCCGGTCGTCGCCGCTGCTGGCGAGCGGCGTCGTCTTCCACACGCTCCCCGCGGGCACCGTCTTCAACCTCACCACGCGCGGGCTGGTGCCGCAGGAGCCGTCCATCCAGCCCGAGGACGCCGACGAGCTCGCCGAGGCCAGCCGCGACCTGCGCCAGCTCGCCCGCGACATCGCTGCCGCGGACGCGACCCCCGCAGCGATCCGCCGGCGCCTCAAGCTGCGCCGCACCCCGCAGACCCCCGCCCCCGACCAGGGAGAAGATGCATGAGCGAGCGACCCACGCCGGACCTGGAGATCGTCGAGACCCGCGTCTACCGAGGGCCCAACGTCTGGTCCTACGACAAGTCGATCCACCTCGTGGTCGACCTGGGCTCGCTCGAGCAGTTCCCCACCAACACGATCCCCGGGTTCACCGACGACCTGGTCGCGATGCTCCCCGGCCTGCGGGAGCACTCCTGCTCGCGCGGGCGCCGCGGCGGCTTCCTCGAGCGGCTCAACGAGGGCACCTGGCTGGGCCACGTCGCCGAGCACGTCGCCCTCGCGCTGCAGCAGCTCGTCGGCCACGACATCCGGCGCGGCAAGACCCGGCAGGTCAAGGGCCAGCCCGGGCGCTACAACATCATCTACGGCTACATCGAGGAGAACGTCGGCCTCACCGCCGGCCGCCTCGCGGTCCGCCTGGTCAACCACCTCGTCGAGGGCGACCCCGACTTCGACTGGGAGACCGAGCGCGACGACTTCATCCGCCGCGCCGAGCGCACGGCGTTCGGCCCGTCCACCCAGGCCATCGTCGACGAGGCCGTCTCGCGGGACATCCCGTGGATCCGGCTCAACCAGTACTCCCTCGTCCAGCTCGGCCAGGGCGTCCACGCCAAGCGGATCCGGGCCACGATGACGTCGGAGACCTCGTCGATCGCCGTCGACATCGCCTCCGACAAGGACCTCACCACCAAGCTCCTCGGCGCGGCCGGCCTGCCCGTGCCCAAGCAGGAGTCGGTCCGCAGCGAGGACGCCGCGGTCGCCGCCGCCCGGCGCATCGGCTACCCCGTCGTGCTCAAGCCGCTCGACGGCAACCACGGGCGCGGGGTGTGCCTCGACCTGCAGGACGAGGCCGACGTACGTGCTGCCTTCCCGATCGCGCACGACCAGTCACGCCGCGGCAACGTCATCGTCGAGTCGTTCATCACCGGCAAGGACTACCGCTGCCTGATCATCGACGGCCGGATGGTCGCGATCGCCGAGCGCGTGCCGGCGTCGGTCACCGGTGACGGCACGTCGACGGTGCAGGAGCTCGTCGACCTGACCAACGCCGACCCGCGGCGCGGCGTCGGGCACGAGAAGGTGCTCACCCGCATCAAGGTCGACGAGGCGGCCGTCGAGGTGCTCGCCGACCAGGGGCACACGCTCGACTCCGTGCCGGCCGAGGGCGAGATGGTCAAGCTCGCCCTCACCGGCAACATGTCCACCGGCGGCATCTCCATCGACCGCACCTTCGAGGCGCACCCCGAGAACGTCGAGATCGCCGAGGAGGCCGCGCGCATGGTCGGCCTCGACATCGCCGGCATCGACTTCATCTGCCCCGACATCACCGAGCCCGTCCGAGAGGCGGGCGGTGCCATCTGCGAGGTCAACGCCGCGCCCGGCTTCCGGATGCACACGCACCCGACGATCGGCGAGCCGCAGTTCATCGCCAAGCCGGTGGTGGACATGCTGTTCCCGCCCGGGGCGACGTCGCGGATCCCGATCGTCGCGGTGACGGGCACCAACGGCAAGACGACCACGAGCCGGATGATCAGCCACATCTTCAAGGGGATGGGGCGCAAGGTCGGCATGACGTCGACCGACGGCGTCGTCATCGACGAGCGGCTGCTCATCCGCGCAGACGCGTCCGGCCCCCGGTCGGCGCGGATGGTGCTGCAGAACCCGCGCGTGGACTTCGCGGTCTTCGAGGTCGCCCGCGGCGGCATCCTGCGCGAGGGCCTCGGCTACGAGCGCAACGACGTCGCCGTCGTGCTCAACGTGCAGCCCGACCACCTCGGCCTGCGCGGCATCGACACCGTCGAGCAGCTCGCCGACGTCAAGGCGGTGATCGTCGAGGCGGTGCCGCGTGACGGCCACGCCGTGCTGAACGCCGACGACCCGCTGGTGCGCGAGATGCGCCGCAAGTGCTCGGGCCAGGTCGTGTGGTTCTCGATGGACGAGCCCGGCAGCGAGGTGCGCGACATGATCGACGCGCACTGCCGCCGGGGCGGCAAGGCGATCGTCCTCAACCCCAGCGACCGCGGCGAGATGATGGTCGTCCTCCACGGCCGTCGCGAGATGCAGCTGGCGTGGACCCACCTGCTGCCGTCGACCTTCAGCGGCCGGGCACGGATGAACGTGCAGAACGCCCTGGCCGCCGCGGCCGCCGCCTTCGCCGCCGGAGCCCCGCTGCACGACATCCGACAGGGCCTGCGCACGTTCTCGACCAACTACTACCTCTCCCCCGGCCGGCTCAACGAGGTCGAGGTCAACGGCGTCAACGTGATCGTCGACTACTGCCACAACGCGCCCGGCATGAAGATGCTCGGCGACTTCGTGGACCGGGTCGGCGAGTCGCTCGAGTCGTCCCACGACCTGGCCCGGCCCTCGCGGATCGGCATCATCGCCACGGCCGGCGACCGGCGCGACCAGGACATGCGCGAGCTCGGGCAGATCGCGGCGCAGCACTTCGACGTCTGCATCGTGCGCGAGGACGTGGCGCTGCGCGGTCGCGAGCGCGGGGCGACCGCCCAGCTCGTCCTCGACGGCGTACGAGCCGCGATGGACGAGGGCGCCCGCTGCAAGCAGGCCGAGCTCGTGCTCGAGGAGATCGAGGCCGTGCGCCACGCGATGAGCCGCGCCAACCGCGGCGACCTCGTGGTGGTGTGCGTCGACAAGCACGCCGAGGTGATGGCGGAGCTGGAGAACTGGTCCGACGTCGCCCAGGCAGGCTCGACCACGAACCCCGACGCGCCCTCCGCCGACCCGGACTACACGCCCCCGGCCGACCAGGCGGCGGGCGGCGCGTGAGGATCCTCGACCTGACGGGCCTCCCCCACCGACCCATCGAGGCGCACGGGAGCCGCGGCTTCTCCGTCGGGGCCTTCGGCCTGGGCGCCGACACCCACCTCGTGTCGGTCGCGCTCGCACCCGGCGGCGTCATCGGACGGCACCCGGCCGTCGGCCGCCAGCTCCTGGTGGTGCTCGCGGGTGAGGCCGAGGTGGCGGGCGCGGAGGGCGTCGTGCATCGGCTCGGCGCCGGCCAGGCCGCTGTCTGGGAGCCCGGCGAGACGCACGAGACGCGGTCGCCGACCGGGCTCTCGGCGCTGATCGTCGAGGGCGACCTCGACATCGGTGCGCCCGGCGAGCAGGTGGACCCGGGCGACACCTGAGCTCACGTGTCGTCCGCGCGCCAGACGACGAGCTCGTAGACCGCCGGGCCGTCGTCGCTGCGCTCGAACGCGAACCCCTCGTGCGACGCGATGCGCCGGAGGCCGTACGAAGCCGCGCGACGCTCGACCTCCTCACGCCGGTGGCGGCGCACGCGGTGCTCACCGCCCACCACGCTGACCGGCGACGCCTGCACGGAGCCGTCGTCCAGGAGCGGCTCGTGGCTCACCACGAGGTGGCCGCCGGGTCCGAGGCGCCCCGCCGCCAGCCGGAGCAGCTCGAAGAGGTCGGGCACCAGCTCGAGGAAGCCGATCGCCGCGACGAGGTCCCACTCGCGGTCGTCGCCGCGCAGGAACGACGCGGCGTCCGCGGACACGACCTCTGCGACCGGCACCTTGCCACGGGCCCGCGCCAGCATCGCGGAGGACGGGTCGACGAGCGTCAGGGCGGCTGCGGGGAACAGCTCGTGGAGCACCACCGCCGTCTGCCCGGTCCCGGCGCCGAGGTCGAGCACCCGCGCGGGCGCCAGGCCGAGCGGGTCGAGCAGGTCGCGGGCTCGGCGGTTGGCCGACCAGCCGTTGCCGGAGGTCATCTCGTCGTAGGTCGGGGCCAGGGCGTCGTACACCTGCGCCCAGCCCGCGCTCACGACGCCCTCATCCCTGCGCCGCCCGCACCTTCTGCGAGAGCACCTCGGGGCTGTCGGGCGTGCCGCCGTGCGCGGCGATCCAGTCGTAGGCCTCCTGCCGCTCGGCGTGGCACATCAGGCCGACGACGTCACCGGGCTCGGCACGCTCCACCAGCGCGGCGAGGCAGGCGACCTCGGTGGTGTAGGTGTCGATGTCGGTGACGCCGACGCGGGCGGCGCCGGCCCGCAGCAGGGCGTCGATCTCGTCCATCGTGCGACCGCGGAGGTACCACTCCTTGTGGCCGATCGCCACGACGTCGCTGCCCTTCGCGCCGATCTCGCCGAGCGCGTCGATCAGCTCGTCGGTGCGGTCGCCGACGGCACCGAGGCCGAGCAGCAGGCGAGCGCCCGGACGTCGTACGCCCGACATGATCTCCAGCAGCGCCTCGAGGCCGGCCTCGTTGTGCGCGAGGTCCATGACGACCGAGATGCACTCCCCGTCGCCGGCCGGAAGCGAGAAGAAGTTCATCCGGCCCGGGTTGTGCTCCGCGTCGGGGCGGAACGACGTGAGGCCGGCGACCACGGCGTCGCGGGCGAGGCCGACCGCGAGGGCGGCGGACGCGGCGGCGAGGGCGTTCTCGATGTTGAAGCGCGACAGCCCCGCCAGCGTCATCGGGACGTCGACGAGCTCGACCAGCGGGTCGGGGTCGGCACCGGGAGCCAGCACGGTGATCCACCCGTCGATCACGGTCGTGGCGCGGCCACCGTCGGTGAGCACCTCGCGCACCGCCGGCGAGTCGGGGTCGCGGCTGAAGATCCACGGCCTCGCCGAGATCACGCTGCGCATCGCCAGCACCCGCGGGTCGTCGCCGTTGAGCACCGACCAGCCGTCCTTGCGGGTGATCCGCGGCACGACGGACTTCACCTCGGCGAGCTGGTCGACCGTGTCGATGCCCTGGAGGCCGAGGTGGTCGGCGGTCACGTTGGTCACCACCGACACGTCGTTGCGGGTGATGCCGATGCCCTTGAGGAGGATGCCGCCGCGCGCGGTCTCGGTCACGGCGAGCTGGACGCCGTCGAGCCCGAGCGCACGGCCGGCGCCGGAGGGCCCGGAGTAGTCGCCCGCCTCGACGAGCACGCCGTCGCGGTAGATGCCGTCGGTGTTGGACCAGCCGACGACCAGCCCGCTGGTGCGCGCGATGTGGGCGATCATCCGGCTGGTCGTGGTCTTGCCGTTGGTGCCGGTCACCGCCACCACCGGGATGGTCGGCGTGATGGTGCCGGGCCGGTCGCCGCGGGGCGCGGCCGCGACCTCGGCCGCCGCGGCGCTGACGGCCTCCTCGACGTCGGGCGTCGGCAGGGCGTCGAGCGCGTGGGCGACCGCCTCACCGAGCGCCCGCGCCCGGCCCCGGTTGCGCCACGGGAAGGCGACGACCACGATGTCGGGGTCGCTGGTGGGGCGGACACGGACCGCGAGGCGGCGCGTGCCGGCCTCACCGGCGATGGCCCGGACCAGCCGCTCGACGGCGCGCAGGGCGAACCGCTGCCGGAAGCCCGAGCCGGGCGCGCCGGGCCTCGTCGTGCGCAGGCCGATGCGTCGGGCGAACCGCAGCACCGCCTCCTCGCCGGCCTCGGTGATCGTCGAGACGTCGAGCGTCAGCTTCACCGCGGCGCGCGGGAAGTAGAGGTTCGGGCCTTCGAGGACGCGCAGCTCGACGAGAGAGGTCACGCGGGGAAACTACCGAACGTCACAGGCCCATCGCGTGGAAGCCGCCGTCGACGTGCACGATCTCGCCCGTGGTCGCCGGGAAGAAGTCGCTGAGCAGCGCGCACACGGCCTGCGCCGTCGGGGTGTGGTCGGTCTCGTCCCAGCCGAGCGGTGCGCGGTCCTTCCACGACGACTCGAGGTCCTCGAAGCCCGGGATCGCCTTCGCCGCCAGGGTCTTGAGCGGGCCGGCGGAGACGAGGTTGCAGCGGATCCCCTCGGGACCGAGGTCGCGGGCGACGTAGCGGGAGGTGTTCTCCAGCGCGGCCTTCGCGACGCCCATCCAGTCGTACGCCGGCCACGCGGTGGTGGCGTCGAAGGTGAGCCCGACGATCGACGAGCCCCGCGAGAGCAGCGGCCTGGTGGCGACGGCCAGCGACTTCAGGGAGTACGCCGACACCTGCACGGCCTGCGCCACGTCGTCCCACGGACCGTCCATGAACTTCCCGCCGAGCAGCGTCTCCGGGTTGCCGTACGCGATCGAGTGGACGACGCCGTCCAGGCCGTCGACGTGCTCGCGGACCTGGTCGGCGAGCCCCGCGAGGTGGTCCTCGTCGGTCACGTCGAGCTCGAGCACCGGCGGCTCCTGCGGGAGTCGCTTCGCGATGCGCCGGGTGATGCCGAGGGCACGGCCGAAGTTGGAGATCAGCACCGTGGCGCCCTGCTCCTGGGCGACCTTGGCGGTGGCGAAGCCGATGGAGCTGTCCATCGTCACGCCGGCGACGAGGATGCGCTTGCCGTCGAGGATTCCCATGTCGTTGGGCCTTTCGTCAGTGGTCGTGTCTCGCGGAGGGGGGTCAGTGGCCCATGCCGAGGCCGCCGTCGACCGGGATCACGGCGCCGGTGACGTAGGACGCGCCGTCGGAGGCGAGCCAGGTGACCGCCGAGGCCACCTCGGCCGTCGAGGCGTAGCGGCCCAGCGGGACCTGGGTCTTGATGGCGCTCTTCTGCTCGTCGGTGAGGACGTCGGTCATGTCGGTCTCGACGAAGCCGGGCGCCACGACGTTGGTGGTGATCGACCGGCTGCCGAGCTCGCGCGCGAGCGATCGGGCCAGGCCGACGAGGCCGGACTTCGACGCGGCGTAGTTGACCTGGCCGGCGGAGCCGAGGAGCCCGACGACCGAGGAGATGAGGATGATCCGGCCGCGGCGCAGCCGGAGCATGCCCTTGGCGGCCCGCTTGGCCAGCCGGAAGGTGCCGGTGAGGTTGGTGTCGATGACCGAGGACCAGTCGTCCTCGCTCATCCGGAGCAGCAGGGTGTCCTTGGTGATGCCGGCGTTGGCGACGAGGACCTCCACCGGGCCGTGCACCTCCTCGACCTGCTTGAAGGCTGCCTCGACCTGGTCGGCGTCGGTGATGTCGCAGCGCACGTCGAGCGCACCCTCGGGCGCGCCGCCGTTGCGGGTGGTGACGGCGACCTTGTCGCCCTGGGCGATGAAGGCCTCGGCGATCGCGCGGCCGATGCCGCGGTTGCCGCCGGTCACGAGGACCGATCGCGGCTCGGTCGGGGTGCTGGATCCGGAAATCTCGCTCACGCTCCCGACGCTAGTGATTACCGAGGGGTATCGGTCAATCCGGTCACTCGTCCTCGAGGCGGAAGCCCACCTTCATCCCGACCTGGAAGTGCTCGACGGCCCCGTCCTTGGCCTGGCCGCGGACCTGGGTGACCTCGAACCAGTCGATGTGGCGCAGGGTCTGGCCGGCGCGCTCGATGCCGTTGCGGATGGCCTGGTCGATGCCGTCGGGCGAGGTGCCGACGATCTCCGTGACGCGGTACGTGCGGTTGGTCATGGTTCCTCCTGGTCGACGGCTGGGTGGACCGTCACCGGCCCGTGGTTCTGCGAGCCTAGCGACGTAGACTTCGAGCATGGCCAAGTCCGATGCCGTGCGCATCACCACGGCTCGCAGCAGTGCCGCCGACGACATGAGGTCGCGTCAGCGCCGCTACGCCATCTCGATGACCGTCCGACTGGTGTGCTTCGTGGCCGCCGTCGCGGTCGGTCCCGGCGTGCTGCGGTGGGTCCTCGTCGGCGCGGCGGTCTTCCTGCCCCTCTTCGCGGTGGTCATGGCGAACGCGAACGACCAGCGGCACGACGGATTCAGCCTGCCGCCGCAGGCCGGCGCCCACGAACTGACGGAACGCAAGGATGAAGACTGAGGAAAGACGACGCGACGCGGGCGTGTCGAAAGTTTGGTTTTCACCCAATCCCATGGAATGATCCTTCTCGCGAACGCAGCATCCCCCGTCTGCGTCAGCGTCGAGGTGCCGGACAGCTTCCCCCCGTGGCTGTCCGGCACTTCTCATGTGTACGCCGCCCGCGCGCGGCCGCCAGTCCCCCGCCGGAAGGACGCCGATGGACCTCGACCGTGACATCTGCTCGGCCAAGGGCTGCCAGGCCGACGCCGTGTGGGACCTCCAGTGGAACAACCCGAGGATCCACACCCCCGAGCGCCGCAAGTCGTGGCTGGCCTGCGACGAGCACCGGGCCTCGCTGTCCGACTTCCTCGGTGCCCGAGGGTTCCTGAAGGACGTCGTCCCCCACACGCCCGCGGGCTGACGTACGCCCGGGTGTGGCGGGCGGGTCGCCCCGTCGGGCGGCGAGTGGCCACCCTGGCGGGAAACGACATCCGATGGGGCCGGGCTGATGTCGTACGCCGCCACCCTCAGGCGGGAAGGGGCGGGCGAGCGCTCCGTCGGGCGGCGGGTCGCCACCCTGGCGGGAAACGACATCCGAGGGGGCCGGGCTGATGTCGTACGCCGCCACCCTCAGGCGGGAAGGGGCGGGCGGGTCGCCCCGTCGGGCGGCGAGTGGCCACCCTGGCGGGAGACGACATCCGATGGGGCCGGGCTGATGTCGTACGCCGCCACCCTCAGGCGGGAAGGGGCGGGCGAACGCTCACCCGCCGATCGCGGACATCGGGCGGTCGGGCTGGAGGAAGGTCTCGTCGTCGATGCCGTGGCCGGCGCGCTTGCCCAGCATGGCGATGACCCAGCGCTCGGCGATCTCCTCGTCGCCGGCCCCGGAGCGCAGCGACGTGCGGAGGTCGGACTCCTCGCGCGCGAAGAGGCAGTTGCGCACCTGGCCGTCGGCGGTGAGCCGCACGCGGTCGCAGTCGCCGCAGAAGGGCCGGGTGACAGAGGCGATGATCCCGACGGTGGCCGGCCCACCGTCGACGTCGAAGAGCTCGGCCGGTGCACTGCCGCGCGGGGCGCCGTGGGGGGTCAGGGTGAACTCGGCGGCGAGCGCCTCGTGGATCTCGTCGGCGGTGACCATCGCGGCGCGGCTCCAGTCGTGCTGCGCGTCGAGCGGCATCTGCTCGATGAAGCGCAGCTCGTAGCCGTGCGCGACGCTCCAGCGCAGCAGCTCGGCCGCCTGGTCGTCGTTGGTGCCGCGCAGCAGGACGGCGTTGAGCTTGATCGGCCCGAGCCCGGCGGCCTTGGCCGCCTCCAGGCCGGCCACGACGTCCTTGAGGCGGTCACGGCGCGTGATGGTCGCGAAGGTGTCCGGTCGCACCGAGTCGATGCTGGCGTTGATCCGGTCGAGCCCGGCGTCGGCCAGGGCCTGTGCCGTGCGGGAGAGCCCGAGGGCGTTGGTGGTCAGTGACGTCTCGACCCCGAGCGCGTGCGTGCGCGCGACGATGTCGACGAGGCCCCGGCGCAGCAGGGGCTCACCACCGGTGAACCGCACCTCACGGATGCCGAGCCGCTCCACCCCGATCGTGATGAGCCGGACGACCTCGTCGTCGGTCAGCGTCTGCTCCGTCGGCAGCCAGTCGAGGCCCTCCGCGGGCATGCAGTAGTTGCAGCGCAGGTTGCACCGGTCGGTCAGCGAGACCCGCAGGTCCGTGGCCACGCGGCCGAAGCGGTCTGCCAGGGGTGTCGTCACGGTCACAACCCTACCCGCGCGCGCCGCACCGGCCGCAGAACGCTCAGGACCGGACGGATAACCTCGCCGGGTGCACAAGCTGCGGTTCCTGGTCTCGCGCCGCTGGATCGCCTTCGCGCTCGTGGTCGTCTTCCTGGCGTGGGTCGCGTGGCGGCTCGGCGAGTGGCAGTTCCACCGGCTCGCCGACCGGCACGAGCGCAACGCGATCATCGAGCGCAACGAGAAGGCCGGCGCCGACCCGGTCGCCGAGGTCCTCGCCCCCGGCCGGCCGGTCGCCGCGGAGGACGAGTGGCGCATCGTCGAGGCGACGGGGACCTACGCCGTCGAGGACACCGTGATCGTCCGCTACCGCACCCGCGAGGGCGCGGCCGGCGTCGACGTCGTCGTGCCCCTCGAGCTCGACGACGGCACGAGCCTGCTCGTCGACCGCGGCTGGTTCGCCACGGACAACCGCGGCGCGTCGACCGCCGACGTGCCCGCACCCCCCGACGGGGAGGTCGACGTCACCGGCTGGGTACGCCGTGACGCCGAGGGCGACAGCACCGAGGTCGCCGACCAGTCCACCCGCGCCGTCGACAGCGCACGCATCGGCGAGGCGCTCGACCGCGAGGTGCTCGGCGGCTGGGTCGACCTGCGCTCGGAGTCGCCGGAGCCGGCGACGCCGCTGGAGCCCGTCGAGCTCCCCGAGCTCGGTGACGGGCCGCACTTCTTCTACGGCCTCCAGTGGTGGTTCTTCGGCGCCATGGCCATCTTCGGCTTCTTCTACCTCATCTACGACGAGTGGCGCGGCGGCCGCGGCCCGTGGGGCAGCAGGGAGGCACCCGCCTCCGGGACGCGCAACGGCACGCCGGTGCCGGCTCGGGCGCGACGTCGTACGTGGCGTGAGCGGCTGGACTCCGGGGGTGAGTCGGACGAGGACTCAGAGCGCGCGCAGGAGCCCGCCGTCGACCGGGAGCATCACGCCCGTCAGGAATGACGCCGCCGGCGACAGGACGAACGCGGCGACCGTGCCGAACTCCTGCGGCTTCCCGTAGCGACCCAGCGGGATGGACGCCTCCGCGGCACGCCGGGCGGCGTCCGGGTCGCCCGTCGAGGCATCCAGCTCCGCAACCCGCTCGGTGGCGATCCGCCCCGGCAGGAGGCCGTTGACCCGGACGCCCCGCGGGCCGAGCTCGTCGGCCAGCGTCTTGGCGACCATCGCCAGTCCGGGTCGCAGGCCGTTGGAGATCGCCATCTCCGGCAGCGGCGCACGCACGCTGGAGGACAGCACGAGGCCGAGCGAACCACCCTCGGGCAGTGCCGTGCCGAGCTCGCGAGCCAGACGTACGGCGCCGAGGAAGACCGACTCGAAGGCCGCGCTCCACTGGTCGTCGGAGATCTCCGTGACCGGCCCCTTCGGCGGCCCACCCACGCTGATGAGCGCCCCGTCGACGCGGCCGAACGCCTCGTCGGCGGCCGCGAGCAACCGCTCCGGGGTCTCCCGGTCGGCGTTGTCGGCCACGACCCCGACCGCCGCCCGGCGTCCCGCGACCGCGTCGAGCGCTGCGGTGGCCTCGTCGAGCGACTCCTGGGAGCGGCCGGACAGCACCACGCGCGCTCCCTCGGCGACCAGCACGTCGGCGCTCGCCCGGCCGAGCCCGCGGGCCCCGCCGGTGACGATGAAGACTCGGTCGGTCAGCTGCAGGTCCATCGCCCGACCCTAGTGCCGCGCTCCTCCCCGGGTCGCCCACTGCGTCATCCGCACCCGCACCCATACGTCCCGTTCCGTATGACGCAGCCGCTGCGTCAGCCGGGGACGACCTCCGACCGCTCCGCGCGGAACTGGGTCGCATGGAGGGTGGCGTAGAGCCCGCCGGCGGCGAGCAGCTCGGCGTGGGTGCCCTGCTGCACGACGCGTCCGTCGTCGAGGACCAGGATGAGGTCGGCGTTGCGGACGGTGGAGAGCCGGTGCGCGATCACGAGCGACGTACGTCCCTCCAGCGCGGCGTCGAGCGCACGCTGCACCGCGGCCTCGGACTCGCTGTCGAGGTGGGCGGTCGCCTCGTCGAGGACCACGATCGCGGGCGCCTTGAGGAGCAGGCGGGCGATCGCGAGCCGCTGCCGCTCTCCCCCGCTGAGCCGGTAGCCGCGGTCCCCCACGACCGTGTCGAGGCCGTCGGGCAGCGACCGGACCAGCGAGGCGATCTGCGCGGCCTCGAGCGCGGCCCAGACCTCGGCCTCGGACGCGGCGGGGCGGGCGTAGAGGAGGTTGGCGCGGATGGTGTCGTGGAACATGTGCGCGTCCTGGGTGACGTAGCCGACCACGTCCTCCAGCGACTGGAGGGTGACGTCGCGGACGTCGTGCCCGCCGACGCGCACCGCGCCGGACTCGACGTCGTAGAGCCGGGCGACGAGGTGGGTGACGGTGGTCTTGCCGGCACCCGAGGGGCCGACGAGGGCGACCATCTGCCCGGGCGCGGCGGTGAACGTCACCTCGTGGAGCACCTGGCCGGTGTCGCGCGACTCGGCGCGCGCGACCGTCTCGAGCGAGGCGAGCGAGATCTCGTCGGCACGCGGGTAGGTGAAGGCGACGTGGTCGAACTCGAGCCGGGACGCCGTCGGCGCCAGCGCGACGGCGTCGGGCTTCTCCTGGATGAGCGAGGGCAGGTCGAGCACCTCGAAGACCCGGTCGAAGCTGACCAGCGCGGTCATGACGTCGATGCGGACGTTGGAGAGCCCCTGCAGCGGCCCGAGGAGCCGGAGGAGCAGCACACCGAGGGCGACGATCGTGCCGATGGACAGGTCGCCCCGGATGGCGAGCCAGCCGCCGATGCCGTAGACCAGCGCGACCGCGAGCTGGGGCACCAGCGTCATCGCGGCGAAGAAGACCCGGGTCAGCAGGGCGATCCGGACGCCGAGGTCGCGCACCACGGCGGCCTTCTCGGCGTAGACGACGTCCTCCTCCTCGCGCCGGCCGAAGAGCTTGAGGAGCATCGCGCCGCCGACGTTGAAGCGCTCGGTCATGGCGTTGCCGAGGTCGGCGTTGCCGTCCATCTGCTCGCGCGAGAGGCCGGCGAGCCGGTTGCCGACCGCCCGCGAGGCGATCAGGAGCAGGGGGAAGAGCGCGAGGCACAGCAGGGTCACCTGCCAGCTGAGGAACATCATCGTCACGCCGACGACCACGGCGGAGATGATGTTGGAGACGGTGCCCTGGAGGGTCGAGGTGAAGGCCCGCTGGGCGCCGATGACGTCGTTGTTGAGCCGGCTCACCAGCGCGCCGGTCTGCGTGCGGGTGAAGAACGCCAGGGACTGGCGTTGCACGTGGGCGAACACCTGGGTGCGCAGGTCGTAGATCAGGCCCTCACCGATGCGGCTGGAGAGCCAGCCGGTGACGAGGCCGAAGCAGGAGTCCACGACCGCGACGACGGCGACGAGCGCTGCCAGCCCGATCACGACGGACACGTTGCCCTCGCTGACGCCCTTGTCGATGATCAGGCCGAGCAGCAGCGGCGGCAGCACGACGAGGGTCGCGTCGACGACCGTGACCAGGAGGAATGCGACGATCAGCCGCCGGTGCGGCCTGGCGAAGCCGATGACGCGGCGGACGGTCTCCCGCTCGATCCGGTTCTCGACCACGCTGCGGTCCTGGCGCAGGTGCCGCCAGGGTGGTCCACCGGCTCCCATCATCGACATCGGGGGTTCCCTTCGGTCAGCCTCCCAGCGCTGCGGCCACGGCGCGGAACCTCCGCACCTGGGCCTCGCGCTCGAGGCGGCGCTGCTCGTCGAGGCCGCGGTCTGCGGCGCCCTGGAGCAGCATCTTGGTCTCGGTGACCACGTCGGGCATCGGCGCGGCCAGGGCGGCTGCGAGGTCGGCGACGGCGCGGTCGAGGTCGGCCTCCGGGACGACGTGGGTGGTCAGCCCGATGGCCTGGGCCTCGGCGGCCTCCACCACCCGTGCGGTGGCGCAGATCTCCAGGGCCCTGGCGTATCCAACGTGCTCGACCAGCGGCTTTGTTCCCGTGAGGTCGGGCACCAGGCCCAGGGCCGACTCCTTCATGCAGAACTTCGCGTCGTCGGCGGCGACCCGCAGGTCGCACGACAGGGCGAGCTGGAAGCCGGCGCCGACGGCGTACCCGCGCACCTTCGCGACGGAGACGAAGCGGGGGTCGCGCAGCCAGGTGAAGCCGCGCTGGAACTCCTCGATCCTGGCCGAGGCCTCCTCGTCGTCCATCGCGAGCAGCCCGAGCACCGTGCCCTCCCCCGCGTTGGCCGGGTCGAGCATCGCGCGGTCGAGACCGGCCGAGAAGGTGTCGCCCTCCCCCGTGACCACCACGACGCGTACGTCGCCGGGCAACGCGGCACCGACCTCGGCCAGCGCCAGCCACATCGCCGGGGTCTGCGCGTTGCGCACCTCGGGCCGGTCGAGCGTGATCGTGGCGACGGCGCCGTCCACGTCGAGCCGGAGGCCGACCGTGGCGAGCTCTTCGGGAGTCATGCCCCGAGGTTACTACTCGCGAGTAACCCTCAGGCGAGCGACACCAGGTCGGCGTAGTCCTCGCTCCACAGGTCCTCGTCGCCGTCGGGCAGCAGCAGGACCCGGTCCGGGTCGAGCGCGCGGACGGCACCCTCGTCGTGGGTGACGAGAATGATCGCGCCGGTGTAGCTGCGGATCGCGTGGAGCACCTCCTCGCGGGAGGCCGGGTCGAGGTTGTTGGTGGGCTCGTCGAGGAGCAGAACGTTGGCGCTGGAGACCACGAGGATGGCGAGCGCCAGCCGGGTCTTCTCGCCGCCGGACAGCACGCCGGCCGGCTTGTGCGCGTCGTCGCCGGAGAAGAGGAAGGACCCCAGCACCGAGCGCGCCTGCGTGTCGGTGAGCTCGGGCGCGGCGCTGTGCATGTTCTCCAGCACGGTCCGGTTGACGTCGAGCGTCTCGTGCTCCTGGGCGTAGTAGCCCATCTTGAGCCCGTAGCCGGGCACGACCTCGCCGGTGTCGGGCTGGTCCACGCCCGCCAGGATCCGCAGCATCGTGGTCTTGCCGGCGCCGTTGAGGCCGAGGATGACCACGCGGCTCCCCCGGTCGATGGCCAGGTCGACGGCGGTGAAGACCTCCAGCGAGCCGTAGGACTTCGACAGGTCCGTGCCCATCAGCGGCGTCTTGCCACAGGGGGCGGGGTCCGGGAAGGCGATCCGCGCCACCTTGTCGGCCTGGCGCTCGGTCTCGATGCCGGCCATCATCTTCTCGGCCCGCTTGAGCATCGACTGTGCGGCCTGCGCCTTCGTCGCCTTCGCCCGCATCTTGTTGGCCTGGTCGGTGAGCACCTTGGCCTTGTTCTCGGCGTTCTGGCGCTCGCGCCGGCGACGCTTCTCGTCGTCCTCGCGCTGGGTCAGGTAGTTGTGCCAGCCCATGTTGTAGACGTCGATGACGGCACGGTTGGCGTCGAGGTGGAAGACCTTGTTGACGGTCGCCTCGAGCAGCGCGTTGTCGTGGCTGATGACCACGAAGCCGCCACGGTGGGCCTTGAGGAAGTCGCGCAGCCAGACGACGGAGTCGGCGTCGAGGTGGTTGGTCGGCTCGTCGAGCAGCATGATCTCGGCGCCGGAGAACAGGATCCGGGCGAGCTCGACGCGTCGGCGCTGGCCACCCGACAGCGTGCCGATCGGCTGGGCGAGCAGGCGCTCCTCGATGCCGAGCGCCGCGGCCATCTGGGCGGCCTCGGACTCGGCCGCGTAGCCGCCACCCGCGTGGAGCTCGGCATCGGCGCGGGTCCACCGCTTCATGCCGCGCTCGTGGACCCTCGGGTCCTCGCTGGCCATGTCGACCTCGGCCTCGCGCAGGCGGCGTACGACCTCGTCGAGGCCGCGCGCGGACAGGATCCGGTCGCGGGCGATCACCGCCGGGTCGCCGACCCGGGGGTCCTGCGGCAGGTAGCCGACGTCGCCGCTGCGCAGGACCTGTCCCGAGGCGGGCTGGCCCTCGCCGGCGAGGATGCGGGTGAGGGTCGTCTTGCCGGCACCGTTGCGCCCCACGAGGCCGACCTTGTCGCCTGCGGCGATGCGGAAGGTGACGTCCTCCATGAGGAGCCGCGCGCCGGCTCTGACCTCGAGCTTCTGGGCGGTGATCATCTCGGACGACATCCTACGAAGGGGTGGAGGCCAGAGTCCCATCGGCGACGCACGCGCTACTGTGCGCAGACGTCGGATCGACCGTCATGACCTGCGGAAAGGCAACACCCATGCGCTTCAACCCGAAGGCCGACATCAGCGGGGGCCGGGTCAGCGACGCCGGCCGCGGCGGTGGCGGCGGTGGCGGCCCGATGCGCATCCCGCTGCCCGGTGGGACCCGGGCCGGCGGCGGCATCGGCGGCCTCATCATCATCATCCTCTTCGTGGTGCTGACCCAGTGCATGGGCGGCGGCCAGCCCGGCGGCGGTGGCGGCTCCAGCACGCAGGGCCAGGGGCAGGGCCAGGGCGAGCCGGAGGGCATCGACCCCGACGACGAGCGCTACGCGAACTGCAAGACCGGCGCCGACGCGAACTCCGACGCCGACTGCGCCCGCAAGGCCGTGGCGCTCTCGCTCGAGCAGTACTGGGCGACGACGCTGCCGGAGCAGGGCGGCACGGAGTTCACCCCCGCGAACATCAAGACGTTCGCCGGCGCCGTCGAGACCGGGTGCGGCCAGGCGTCCTCGCAGGTGGGGCCCTTCTACTGCCCGCCCGACCAGCAGATCTACCTCGACACCACCTTCTTCGCCGACGTCCTGGAGGGACAGCTCGGCGGCCAGGGCGGCGACTTCGTCGAGCCCTACGTCCTCGGCCACGAGTACGGCCACCACATCCAGAACCTGATGGGCACCATGGGCCGGGTCCGCACCCAGCAGGGCCCCGACTCCGACGCCGTGCGGCTCGAGCTGCAGGCCGACTGCTACGCCGGGATGTGGACCCGCGACGCCAGCGACGGCGACGGCATCCTGACCGATCTCGACGAGGGCGACATCAGGGAGGCGCTGGACTCCGCGAAGGCGGTCGGCGACGACCGCATCCAGCAGAAGTCCGGGCAGGGCGTCGACCCCGAGGGCTGGACCCACGGCTCCTCCGAGCAGCGGATGGCCTGGTTCACCCGTGGCTACCAGGAGGGCACCCTCGAGGCGTGCGACACCTTCTCCGCCTCGTCCCTCTGATCGAGTGGCTCTGACCGAGTGGCTCTGACCGGTGGCTCTGACCGGGTCGCCGTGACCCGGCCGGTCAGCGGTCGCTGAGCAGCGCCTCGATCTGGCCGACCTGGCGCTGCATGGAGCGGATGTACGGCGCCACGCTGGGGTGGCGGAACTTGCCGGCCAGGGCGCCCTCGCCCTCCGCGACCCGGGCGAGCGCCCAGTCGAGCCGGGTCAGGGCGGTGTAGACGGCCATCACGCGCGCCCCGGTGACGACGTCCTCGTGCACCGCCAGGCCGGCCGGCAGCGCGGCGACGTACGCCTCGACGAGGGGCTCGACGTCCTCGCGGGTCGCCAGCGACAGGTAGCCGAGGTCGGCACCGACCGGTCCCCGGCCGAGGTGGGCCCAGTCGATCGCGACGGCGCCGTCCCCGTGCCGCCCCGGGATGTTGGCCGCCGACGGGTCGCCGTGCTGGGCGACCCGCGGGAGCGCGTCGCAGCGGTCCAGCCACGCCTCGCGGCGCGACCACAGGTGGTCGGCGATGTCGGCCACCGGCGTGCGGGCGAGGGTGCGCCAGCCGCCGCGGCGCTCCACGAGGCGGAGCCGCGTGCGCAGCTGGTCGCGCGCCAGCCACGGGTGGTCACCCAGGTCGACGGCGGCGAAGCGGCCGAGGCAGGCGGCCAGCCACAGGCCCGGCGGATCGGTGGTCTCGACCCGCTCGTGGACCAGGGTGATCCCCTCGTCGTCCTCGTCGACGCGCACCACGGGTGCCTCCCGGAGGCCCGGCGCGTCGGACACCACGCCGCTGAGGGCGACGTCGGCGGCCCGTCGCCAGTAGTTGACGTCGCCCGGGACGAGGACGCCGGGTGCGTCCTGCGGCTCGGGACGGCGCAGTCGCTTGACGACCACGTCGACGCCGAGGTGGGTGGCCGACCAGACGCCGACCGTGGCCGGACCTGCACCCGGGAGACGCTGCCATCCCGGCTCCGGCTGCCACATGGTCGTGACGCTAGCCGATGTCGCGGGCGCGGTAGCGCCACCAGGCGAGCGACACGAGCGCTGCCGCCAGCACGGTCAGGACCAGCTCGGGACGCCAGTCGAAGGCCTCGGACGGGTACTTCGGCACGTGGTGGAACGGCGAGACGCCGAGCACCCAGCCCGGGAGCTCGAGCCCGGCGCCCACCTGGCCGAGCGTGACGAACGCGGCGAGCACCGCCCAACCGGCCACGGCCCAGCGGCTACGGACCGACAGCAGCAGCAGCGCGACGCCGAGGACGACCCACACCGCGGGTGCCTGGGCCAGCGCGGCGCCGACCGCACCCAACCCGCGCCCCCAGCCGATGGCGGTCGCGGTGCCGGAGACCAGCAGGAGCCAGGTGCTTCCGAGGATCGCCGCCGACGACACCGCGACCAGCAGGCCGGCACGAGAGGTGGCGGTGGCGAGCACGGTCTCGGTGCGGCCGTCGTGCTCGTCGCCGGCGGCGCGCGTCACGGCGGAGATGCCGAAGCACGTGATGACGACGGCGATCACCGACGCCAGCGCGAAGACCAGCGAGTCCTGGAGCGCACCGATCCCTCCCATCGCCTCGATGATCGGCCGGGTGGTCTCGGTGTCGAGCAGGTCGCCGATGTTGGGCACGATCGACCCCATCAGCACGCCCATCACGCCGATGCCGGCCGTCCACCCGACCAGCGCCGTGCCCTGCTGGCGCCAGACCAGGGCGAGGGCGTCGCGCAGCCGCGGGGCACCCTCCGCCGGCCCGGCACGGTCCGGGAGGATGCCCGCACCGAGGTCGCGCCGGCGCCGCAGGGCCACGCCGCCGGCGGCCAGCGCACCCGCGAGGAGCGGGTAGGCGAGCAGCAGCCACGTGCGCGGCTCGGACCAGGCACTGAGCCGGGTGCCCCAGCCGAACGGTGTCAGCCACGACAGCCAGTCCGCCGACGTGTCGCCGATCGCCCGCAGGAGGTAGAGCACCCCGATCGTGCCGGACGCCGCGAAGCCGACCGTCCGCGCGCTGCTCGACAGCTGGGCGGCGAGGACGGTGATCCCCGCGCCCACCAGGCCGATGCCGGTCCACGACGCCGCGAAGAGCACCGAGCCGGTGACGGGGAGCCCGGAGGCGATGTTGCCCGCCGCCACGAGCACGCCCAGCACGACGGACGCCAGCGCCGCCTCCGCGACGGCGGCAGCGAGCGGGGCGTCGACCCCCACCGCGGTCGCGCCGACCAGCTCGGCACGCCCGGTCTCCTCCTCGACGCGCGTGTGGCGGCGTACGACGACCACGGACATGAACGCGACGAACACGGCGTAGAGCACCGTCATCTTGGTCATCGACAGCTCGCCGAGGCTCGAGGTGTCGAGGATCGGCCCGTAGAGCGCGACGATGGCGGGGCTGGCGTTGAGCGCCTCGGCCGCCGCGACCCGCTCCGCGGTCGTGGCGTAGAGCGGACCTGTGGCCGCTGCGCTGGCGACCACGGTGGCGGTGAGCAGCCCGATCCATGTCGGCAGCAGGATGCGGTCGCGGCGCAGCGCGAACCGCAGCAGCAGTCCGGTGCCTCGTAGCCGGTCGCTCACGGCGAGCTCCGGTAGGCGTCGAGGAACAGCTCCTCCAGCGTGGGCGGCGAGCTCGTCAGCGAGACCACCCCTGCGTGGTGCAGGGCGCCCAGGAGCGGCGGCAGCCCGGCGGGGTCGACCGACGCGGAGACGACGCGGCCGTCGACCACGACGTCGTGCACCCCGTCCAGCGCGGCGAGGTCCGGCACCGGCCCGGAGACCTCCGCCCGCACCCGGTTGCGCCGGAGGTGGCGGAGCTCGGCGAGCGACCCCGTCTCGACCGTCCGCCCGCGACGGATGATCGTCACCCGGTCGGCCAGGCGCTCGACCTCGCTGAGGATGTGGCTGGAGAGCAGCACGGTCGTGCCCGCCGCCTTGTGCTCGGCGAGGCACTCGTTGAAGACCTGCTCCATCAGCGGGTCCAGCCCGGACGTGGGCTCGTCGAGGATCAGCAGGTCGGTGGGCGCGGCGAACGCGGCCACGAGGGCGACCTTCTGCCGGTTGCCCTTGGAGTAGGCACGCCCCTTCTTCGTGGGGTCGAGCTCGAAGCGCTCCAGCAGCCGGTCCCGGTCCGTGGCGCGTGGGTCCAGGTCACGCATCCGCAGGAGCAGGTCGATGGTCTCCCCGCCCGAGAGGTTTGGCCAGACGCTGACGTCGCCGGGCACGTACGCCAGGCGCCGGTGGATGTCCGTCGAGTCGCGCCACGGGTCCAGCCCGAACACCGTGGCGGTGCCGTCGGTGCTGCGCAGCAGCCCGAGCAGGATCCGGATCGTGGTGGACTTGCCGGCCCCGTTGGGCCCGAGGAAGCCGTGCACCTCCCCCGGCGCGACCTCGAGGTCGAGGCCGTCGAGGGCACGTGCGGAGCTGAAGGTCTTGACGAGGTCGCGGACCTCGATGGTGCTGCTCACGACGGCCACCGTACGATGTCCGGGCGCTCGACGACGTGAGGTGCGGGTCGTCAGGTGTTGGTCACCTCGACCGCGATCGACTGCGCGTCCGCGATCGCCCGGTCGAGGACGGCCCGGCGCGGGTCGGGCACCGGCAGCCAGGGACCCACGACGGAGACGGCCGACAGGCGCTGGTCGGCCAGCACGGCGTCGACCGCCGCGTGGTCGCCACCGGTGACGACGAGGCGTACGCCGCCCAGGATCCGCGCCGCGTGGTCGGCCGCCGCCTCGTAGGCCTGCCGCGCCTGGTTGTCCCGGCGCCGCGCGAAGCGCTGCTGGCTCTGCCCCCCAGCCTTCGTGCGCCCCTGCACGTGGCGCTGGCCGATCTTGTGCTCGACCATCGTGGGCCCGCCCAGGCGCGCGACGGCGAAGCCGCCCTTGCGCACCAGCAGCACCCCCCACTCCCCCGGCGCGCCGGTCGCCGCCGCGAAGTCGGCGGCCCGGGGCGCGCCGTCGTACGTGCCCGCGAACGGGAGCCGGGCGGTGAAGTGGGAGCCGTCGGCCGCCTCGCCCCGCAGCGCGCCGCCGGTGACCGCGAGGTCCGCCCGGCCGTGGCCGGTCGCGAAGTTCGCGACCCACCGCTCCCAGCGCGCGGCAGGGACCAGGACGGACGGCACCGCCGACCTCAGAGGAACTCGAGCGGGTCGAACTGGTCGATCGGGATGACCCGGACGCGCGGGAGGGAGGTGTTGAACGCGCCGAGGTCGTACTCGAGGTCGAAGATGCGCAGCCCCGGCAGGTTGCGGAACTGCGAGTTCACGAACTCGGTGAAACCGATGACGCCGACCTGGCGGCTGCCGTCGCAGAGCGCCGAGACCTGGTCGACGAAGTCGCCGTCGTGGCTGACCAGCACCACGTCGGCGGGCCGGTCGACGAGCGCCTCGGCGGTGCGCTGGATGGCGATGTCGACGACCTTGCCCTCACCGCTCAGCGGGATCGGCTTGAAGCCGATCGCGAGCAGGGCCTGGACGAAGCTCACCGGGAGCTCGGTGCTGGCGGCGAGGAAGAACAGTCCGGTGACGTCCTGGTCGAAGGCGCGCTCGGCCCACTCCAGCAACCGGTCCCAGCGCGGCCGCTCCTCCGGGCGCGGACGCCGCCCCAGGATCGAGGTGCCCAGGGTGGCGTCGATGTTCTCCCCGTCGACGAGGAGGTAGGTCATCCGCTCAGCCATGCGAGGACTCTCCCACACGCCGCGGCGCGCCTCAGGCCTGGTAGACGACCTCGAACGACTCGGTCACCTCGTCGCCGGTGACGGTCACATCGCTGACCTCGACGAGGGCGCGCGGGCGTCCCGAGCCGTCGCAGAGGATCGACAGGACGCCGGGCTGCGGCAGGTCGCCGGCGTAGTCGGCCGTGGCGGCGGTCGTGCTCCCGCGCTCGTCGACCAACACGGTCTCGACGTAGGCGTCGGACTCCGCTCGTGAGTCGCCGTAGGCCCACGCGGGAGGCGGCACCGACTCCAGCGTGGTCGGCCCGAAGTAGGTCGGGGCCGCGTTGAGCTTGGCGTGGAAGCGGGCGAGGTCCCAGAAGACCCGCAGCTCCTCGTGGTCGAAGTCGACCTCGTGGGGCTCGACGGTGCTGGGGTCGGCGTCGGGGTCCATGGCCGAAGGGTAGCCAGTCAGGCCACGCGGGCGACGTACGCCGCGTAGGCGCGGGCCGCCTCCAGCGACCCCGGGCGCGGGGGCGCCTGCGGGTCGAGGCCGAGGTCGCGGTCGGCGAGCACCTGCTGCAGCAGCGGCCTCCAGCCCGGGTCCCCGTGCACCATCACCCATCGCAGCGCGTCGCGCTTGCTGGCGACCTCGCCGGTGCGGATGGTGTAGAGGCTGCGGCTCGCCTGGACGACGAGGTAGCGCTGGCACCACGCCACGGTCGGCGGGCACCACCCCAGCACGTCGTCGACGAGGGTCGCGAGGCCCGCCCGGGCGCTGTCGCGGAGCACGTCGTCCGGGACGGGCTCCATCAGCTGCACCGGACAGGGGCCGACGAGCGTGATGCCGTGCTCGCGCAGGATCCAGCGCGTCCACGGCTGGTTGCAGTGCTCCGACCACGACATGACGTCCGAGCCGTGGTCCACGTAGAGCCACTCTCGGCCCAGCCCGGCCACGGTCGCGAGGTCGCCGGCGACGGCGTACGAGCCCTCGAGGTGGCCGTGCCAGAAGCCGCCACGGTGCGGCAGCTCGGCGTGCAGGCGCCTCAGCGCCGCCTCCTGCTCCTCGTCGGGCCGCTCGCGCACCACGACGAGGAAGTCGCAGTCACTGTGCTGGTCACCCGCCCCCAGCGCGAACGACCCCTGCAGGTAGGCGCCGACGAACGACCCGCCGAGCGCCTCCTGGGCGCCGGTGACGAGGTCGTGCAGCACGCCGTTGAGCTCGGCGTAGCGCGTGGGGTGGGGGTTGAGCACGGATGGAGTGTGCGCCCGTCCGAGGCTCCCCCGCCAACGAATATCCGCAGGTCAGCGCGGGGTTGGCGACCTCCGACCTCGGTCAGGCCTTGAGCGCCAGCATCCGGGCGGTGTCGCCCGAGGTGCGCTCGCGCCACACGACCCGCAGCTTGGCGTCGTCACGGCGTACCTTCACCGCCACCCGCTTCACGCAGTCGCCGGTCGTGTTGCGGGTGATGACCTCGGCGAACCGGTACCAGCCGTGGGAGCGGCCCCGGTAGCGCCAGACGCCGATGCAGCCGCCCGAGGCGACCCGGCCGCGCAGCTCGCCGTTGCGCTTGACGATGCGGACGCGGGCGGAGTAGCCGGCGGCGGCGCCCTTGTCGCCGAACACCTTGCCCTTCCAGGTGCCGGTGACCGCGGTGCCTGCCTCGGCGGGGGCCGCGGTGGCCGCGGGCGCGAGGACGGAGGCGGGGACGAGGAGCGCGACGGTGGTCAGCGCTGTGGGCACGATGCGGTTCACGCGATACCCCCTGCAGTGGATCGGCCCCGCCCGGTGCGGCACCGTCTCGGCACCGTAGACCCGCCGCCGCGCCGGGCACAGGGGACGTTCCTCCCTAGGGAGGGGCGGCCCGAGACCGCCACGAGCGGTGAGTGGGACAGGTTCCGGGCGTCCAGAACATGTCCCACCCACCGCTCGTGCGGGTGGCGCGGTCGCGCCTCAGACGTTGAAGCCGAGCGCCCGGAGCTGCTCGCGGCCGTCCTCGGTGATCTTGTCGGGGCCCCACGGGGGCATCCAGACCCAGTTGATCGCGACGTCGCCGACGAGGCCCTCGAGGGCCGACTCGGTCTGGTCGGTGATCACGTCGGTCAGCGGGCAGGCCGCCGAGGTGAGGGTCATGTCGAGGACGGCGTTGCTGTGCTCGTCGAGGTGCACGCCGTAGACGAGGCCGAGGTCGACGACGTTGATCCCGAGCTCGGGGTCGACGACGTCCTTCATCGCCTCGGTGACGTCGTCGACGGTCACCGTCGACGTGCCACCGCCCTGCCCGGCCTCGGGCACGTCGGGGAGGTCGCCGTGGTCGATGCCCTGGGTGTCGGTCATGAGGGGGCTCCTTCTGATTGGGCCTGGGTGGTCGCGTCCTTCCACGCCATCCAGGAGAGCAGCGCGCACTTCACGCGCGCGGGGAACTTGGCGACACCGGCGAACGCGATGCCGTCCTCGAGGACGTCCTCGTCGGGCTCCACCTGTCCCTTGCCCTGCATGAGCTCGAGGAAGGTCTGGTGGATGCCCATCGCCTCGTCGACGGGCTTGCCGATCACCAGGTCGGTCAGCACGGACGCCGACGCCTGGGAGATCGAGCAGCCGACGGAGTCGTACGACACGTCCTGCACCACGCCGTCGGCGAGGTGGACGCGCAGCGTCACCTCGTCGCCGCAGGTCGGGTTGACGTGGTGGACCTCCGACTCGTACGGGTCGCGCAGGCCCTTGTGGTGCGGGTTCTTGTAGTGGTCCAGGATGATCTCCTGGTAGAGCGCGTCGAGGTCGGTGCTCATCCGTCCACCTTGAAGTAGCTGCGGGTGTGGTGAAGGCCCTCGATCAGCGCCTCGATCTCCGCCGGCGTCGTGTAGAGGTAGGACGACATCCGGCTCGAGCTCTGCACGCCGTAGCGGGCGTGCGCCGGCTTGGCACAGTGGTGCCCGGCGCGGATCGCGATGCCGCGCGAGTCGAGGACCTGGGCGACGTCGTGCGGGTGGACGCCGGCGAGCTCGAAGGAGATCGCCCCGCCGCGCTCGGTGGCGTCGAGCGGGCCGAGGACCGTGAGGCCGGGCACCGACTGCAGGCCCTCGAGGGCGTACGCCGTGATCGCCTGCTCGTGGCGATGGATGGCGTCGAGACCGATGTGGCGCAGGTAGTCGACGGCCGCGCCCAGGCCGACCGCCTCGACGATCGGCGGGGTGCCGGCCTCGAAGCGGTGCGGCGCCTTGGCGTAGGTCGACCGCGCCATGGTCACCGTCTCGATCATCTCGCCGCCGCCGTGGAAGGGAGGCAGCTCGTTGAGCAGCTCCTCACGGCCCCACAGGACCCCGATCCCGGTCGGGCCGGTCACCTTGTGACCGGTGAAGACCAGGAAGTCGCACCCCGTCGCCTGGACGTCGACGGGCAGCTGCGGCGCCGCCTGCGAGGCGTCGATGACCGACAACGCGCCCGCCGCCCGGGCGAGCGCCACGAGGTCGGTGACCGGGTTGATCGTGCCGAGCATGTTGGACACCCAGGTGAAGGCGACGACCTTGGTGTGCTCGTCGACCAGCTGGTCGGCGTTCGACAGGTCGAGCCGGCCGTCGTCGGTCAGCCCGAACCACCGCAGCTCCGCGCCCGACCGCTCGCAGGCGAGCTGCCACGACACGATGTTGGAGTGGTGCTCCATCTCGGTGATCACGACGTTGTCGCCGGGGCCGAGGTCGATCGTGCGGGCCAGCAGGTTGAGCGCCTCGGTGGCGTTCTTGGTGAAGATCACCTCGTTGCGCGAGGGCGCGTTGAGGAACGCCGCGACCTGGTCGCGCGCGGCCTCGTAGGCCTCGGTCGACTCCGCGCCGAGCTGGTGCATGGCGCGGGCGATGTTGGCGTTGTGCCGCTCGAGGTGGTCGACCATCGTGTCGATGACGACCTGCGGCTTCTGCGAGGTGTTGGCGCTGTCGAGGTAGACCAGCGGCACTCCGCCCGCGAGCGTGCGCTCGAGGATCGGGAAGTCCTTGCGGATCACGTCGAGATCCGGAAGCAGTCCTTCCATGACTTACCCCTTTCGGCGGTGGGAGAAGCGGTGCTGGTCAAGACGGAGGAGCGAAGGCGACCTGGGAGCGAAGCGGGTCGTCGAGCGACGACAACGCAGGCCAGTGCCGCTTATCGCACCGCCGAGACGTACTTGTCGTAGCCCTCGGCCTCGAGCTGGTCGGCGAGCTCCTTGCCGCCGGACTCGGCGACCTTGCCGTCGACGAAGACGTGGACGTAGTCGGGCTCGATGTAGCGCAGGATGCGGGTGTAGTGGGTGATGAGCAGGACGCCCTTGCCCTCGCGCTGGCGGAAGCGGTTGACGCCCTCGGAGACGACCTTGAGCGCGTCGATGTCGAGGCCCGAGTCGGTCTCGTCGAGCACGGCGACCGTGGGGTCGAGCAGCTCGAGCTGGGCGATCTCGTGGCGCTTCTTCTCGCCGCCGGAGAAGCCCTCGTTGACGTTGCGCGTGCCGAACGACGGGTCGAGGTTGAGCTGCTCGAGCGCGGCGTTGACGTCCTTGACCCACGTGCGGAGCTTGGGGGCCTCGCCGTCGATCGCGGTCTTGGCGGTGCGCAGGAAGTTGGAGACAGAGACCCCGGGGACCTCGACGGGGTACTGCATGGCGAGGAACAGGCCGGCGCGGGCGCGCTCGTCGACGGAGAGGGACAGCACGTCCTGGCCGTCGAGGGTGACCGAGCCGCCCGTGATCGTGTACTTCGGGTGCCCGGCGATCGAGTAGGCGAGCGTCGACTTGCCCGAGCCGTTGGGCCCCATGATCGCGTGGGTCTCGCCCTCCTTGATGGTGAGGGTGACGCCCTTGAGGATCTCCTTGGGACCGTCCTCGGTGTCGACGGTGACGTGGAGGTCGGTGATGACGAGCTTGCTCATGCGGGGGTGACTCCGTTCAGGGTGGTCTCGGTGTCGACGTACACGTCCGTGCCGCGTACCTCGATCGGGAAGGTGGCGACCGGCTCGGTCGCGGGGAGGTTGGTGGGCTTGCCGGTGCGGAGGTCGAACATCGACCCGTGCAGCCAGCACTCGATCTGGCAGCCGGCGACCTCGCCCTCGCTGAGGGCGACCGAGGCGTGGCTGCACTCGTTGTCCAGCGCGAAGACCTCGTCGCCGCTGCGGGCGACCACGATCTCGTGGCGACCGAGGGTCACCGCGAGGCCCTGGTCGGCCCTGACCTCGTCGAGTGCGCAGGCGCGCTCGAACGCCATCAGTCGTCCGACCCGAAAGCGGCGAGCGAGCCGACGTCCTTGAGGACGTTCTTGGCGAGCTCGGCCTCGACGGTGGTGAGGAGGCGGTCCTCGATGGACGGCACGCCGACCTGGCGGATCAGGTCGTTGAAGAAGCCGTGGACGACGAGCCGCTGCGCCTCCGCCTCGGACACGCCCCGCGACTGGAGGTAGAACAGCTGGTTGTCGTCGAAGCGCGCGGTGGCCGAGGCGTGGCCCGCACCCTCGATCTCGCCGGTCTCGATCTCGAGGTTCGGGATCGAGTCGGCCTGGCAGCCGTCGGTCAGGACGAGGTTGCGGTTCTCCTCGTAGGTCTCGATGCCCTCGGCGACCTTGCGGATCAGCACGTTGCCCACCCAGACCGTGTGGGCCTTCTCGCCCTGCAGCGCGCCCTTGTAGACCGCGTGGGACTTGGTGCGCGGAGCGGTGTGGTCGGCGAAGATCCGGTGCTCGATGTGCTGGCCGGCGTCGGCGAAGTAGAGGCCGAGCAGCTCGGCGGAGCCGCCGGGGCCGTCGTAGGTCACGTTGGCGTCCATCCGGACCAGGTCGCCGCCGAACGAGATCGCGGCGTGCTTGTAGGTCGCGTCGCGACCGACGCGGGCCTGGTGGTGGGACAGGTGCACGGCGTCGTCGGCCCAGTCCTGCAGCGAGACCACCGTGACGTCGGCGCCGTCACCGACGGCGATCTCGACGACCGCGGCGATGCTGGAGGAGCCGGTGTGGTTGAGCACCACGACCGCCTTGCTGTGCGCACCGAACCGCATCGCGACGTGCCCGGCCTCGGTCACGGCGACGTCCGTGCCGTCGAGCTCGACGACGATCGGCTCGGCCACCTCGGTGTCGGCAGGGACGTCGATCAGCAGGCTCGAGGGAACCTCGGCCAGGACGCGTGCGGCCCAGCGCGTGTTGGGCACGAGACCCGAGATGCCTCGCAGCCCGCGGGCCTCGTCGCCGGACACGCCCTCGACCCGGACGCCCTCGGGGGTGTTCCAGGTGCAGGAGGTCGCCGAGGGCATGAACTCGGCGTCGGCGTGCAGGCCCCTCAGCCGCTTGAGCGGCGTGAAGCGCCAGATCTCCTCGCGGCCGGTCGGGACCTCGTGGTCGGCGACGTCGAACGAGCCGGCCGGGTGGAGGTGGCTCTCCACCTTGCCGTGCTCGGGGCCCTGCTCCAGCGCGGAGCGGACGGAATCAGTGGTGACGGTCAAGGCTCTTCTTTCTTCGTTCCTCGGTCTGGCAGACGGACGGTGATGTCTTACGTTGCGCCTCGCGCGGTCGCTTCGCTCCCGCCGCGTGCGCACCGGATCATCAGCCGACCGCGCCCTCCATCTGCAGCTCGATGAGGCGGTTGAGCTCGAGGGCGTACTCCATCGGCAGTTCCTTGGCGATGGGCTCGACGAAGCCGCGCACGATCATCGCCATCGCCTCGTCCTCCTCCATGCCGCGCGACATGAGGTAGAACAGCTGGTCGTCGGAGACCTTGGAGACGCTCGCCTCGTGGCCCATGGACACGTCGTCCTCGCGGATGTCGACGTAGGGGTAGGTGTCGCTGCGGCTGATCTGGTCGACCAGCAGCGCGTCGCACAGCACGTTGGACTTCGAGCCGTGGGCGCCCTCGTTGACCTGGATGAGCCCGCGGTACGACGTACGCCCGCCGCCGCGCGCCACCGACTTGCTCAGGATGGACGACGAGGTGTGCGGCGCGGCGTGCACCATCTTTGCGCCGGCGTCCTGGTGCTGGCCCTCGCCGGCGAACGCGATGGACAGCGTCTCGCCCTTGGCGTGCTCGCCCATGAGGTAGACGGCGGGGTACTTCATGGTGACCTTGGAGCCGATGTTGCCGTCGACCCACTCCATCGTCGCGCCGGCCTCGCAGGTCGCGCGCTTGGTGACGAGGTTGTAGACGTTGTTCGACCAGTTCTGGATGGTCGTGTAGCGGACGCGGGCGCCCTTCTTGACGACGATCTCGACGACCGCGGAGTGCAGGGAGTCCGAGGAGTAGATCGGCGCGGTGCAGCCCTCCACGTAGTGCACGTAGGAGTCCTCGTCGGCGATGATCAGCGTCCGCTCGAACTGGCCCATGTTCTCGGTGTTGATGCGGAAGTAGGCCTGCAGCGGGATGTCGACGTGCACGCCCTTCGGCACGTAGATGAACGACCCACCCGACCACACCGAGGTGTTGAGCGCGGCGAACTTGTTGTCACCGACCGGGATGACGGTGCCGAAGTACTCCTTGAAGAGCTCCTCGTGCTCCTTCAGCGCGGTGTCGGTGTCGACGAAGATGACGCCCTTCTCCTCGAGGTCCTCGCGGATCGAGTGGTAGACGACCTCGGACTCGTACTGGGCGGCGACGCCGGCGACGAGGCGCTGCTTCTCCGCCTCGGGGATGCCGAGCTTGTCGTAGGTGTTCTTGATGTCCTCGGGCAGGTCGTCCCACGAGGTCGCCTGCTTCTCCGAGGAGCGCACGAAGTACTTGATGTTGTCGAAGTCGATCGTCGACAGGTCGGAGCCCCAGGTCGGCATCGGCTTGCGGTGGAAGAGCTTGAGCCCCTTGAGGCGCAGGTCGAGCATCCACTGCGGCTCGGACTTCTTCGAGGAGATGTCGCGCACGACCTCCTCGTTGAGGCCGCGCGTGGCGGTGGCACCCGCGGTGTCGGAGTCGGACCAGCCGAACTCGTACTTGCCGATGCCCTTGAGCTCCGGATTGAGTTCTTCGATGGAGGTCATGCCTTCTCCTTCTTCGGGGTCTGGGGGATGCACGTGGTGCACACGCCGTCGCCGTGGGCGATGGTCGCCAACCGCTGGACGTGGGTGCCGAGCACGGAGGCGATCGCCTCGGTCTCGGCCTCGCAGAGCTGCGGGAACTCGTGGGCGACGTGGGAGACCGGGCAGTGCTGCTGGCACAGCTGCTCCCCCACGACCGGGAGCTCGCGCACCGATGCGGCGTAGCCGTTCTGGGTGAACACCCGCGCCAGCGCCTCGGCGGGGGTCAGGTCGGGGTCGACCGCCATGACGGCGGCGTAGTCGCGCTCGACGAACGCGACCCGGCGCCGCGCGAACTCGACCACGGCGTCCTCGCCCTGCGTCTCGGCCAGGAACCGCATGGCCTGCACGGCGAGGTCGTCGTACTGCTGGTCGAAGCTGTCGCGGCCGGCCTCGGTGAGGGCGAAGACCTTCGCGGGCCGGCCCCGTCCGCGGGTGCCGTAGACCTTCTGGTCACGCGACTCCACGACCCCCTCGTCGGCGAGGTGGTCGAGGTGGCGGCGCACGGCGGCGGGCGTGAGGTCGAGGCGGAGGGCCAGGTCGGCCGCGGTCGAGGGACCGTTCTCGAGGATCGTGCGGGCCACGCGGTCGCGCGTGGGCGCATCGCCCTCACGCTGAGCCGTCGACGTCCTCACGAATTCCACAACGCCAGTGTGTCGTTATTGCTTCCCGCCGTTCAAGCAAGGGTCGCCTAAGTGACCTGCCCCACCGCGCACCGTCGGGCCGGCCGCCGGCTCAGTCCGCGGTGCGGGCGCGGAAGGTGCGGATGGCCAGCGGCGCCACGACCGCGGTGATCAGGACGATCCAGCCGATCGTGAACGGGATCGGGTGGTGCATCGGGAACGCCGCTCCCTCGGCCAGCGGCTGGTCGTTGCCCCACAGCACGCGGACGGCCTGGGTCAGCGAGGAGATCGGGTTCCACTCGGCAATGAATCGCAGGACCGTCGGCATCTGGTCGGTCGGCGCGAACGTGTTGGCCAGGAAGGTGATCGGGAACATCGTCGCGAACATGACGCCGTTGACCGCCTCGACCGAGCGCATCGCGGAGCCGACCCAGATGCCCACCCAGATCATCGCGAACCCCCAGCCGAGCAGGAGGACGTAGCCGAGGGCCGCCTGGAAGACATCGGTGTGGATGCGCCAGCCGATCAGCAGGCCCGTGAGCGACATGACGACGAGGCCGATCGAGGCGTGGGCGAGGCTCGAGATGCTGCGGCCCACCAGCACGGCCGCCGGGTTGATCGGCAGCGACCGCATGCGGTCGACGATCCCCTTGTCGAGGTCGGCGGTGAGCCCGACGGCGACGATGAACGAGGCGAAGGCGACGGTCTGCGCCATGATCCCCGGGAGCAGGAAGGCGCGGTAGCCGGCGGGCGTCGCGACCTCGATCGACGAGCCGAAGACGAAGGCGAACAGCAGCACGAACATGACCGGCTGGATGGTCACGTCCATCAGCATCTCGGGCATGCGCCGGATGTGGAGGAAGTTGCGGCGGGCGATGGCCCACGACTGGGCCGGCAGCCCGGTGGGGCGGATCTCGGGTCGCTCGAGCGTGGTCATCGGGCCCTGCCTCCTGCGGTCTGGTCGACGTGGTCTGCGTGATCCACGGGGTCCGTGGGGTCGTCCTCGACCCCTGCGTCGGGCTCCTGCTCGGCGCGGTGCCCGGTCAGGTGGAGGAACACGTCGTCGAGGCTCGGGCGCTTGAGGCCGATGTCGTCGAGCACGATGCCGCTCTCGTCGAGGATGCCGGCCACGCGCGTCATGTGGGCCAGGCCCTCCGACGGCGCCGTCAGCTGACGCGCACCCACGTCGACGTGCACCTCGCGCACGTGGGGGCGCAGCAGCGCCTCGGCGGTCTGGAGGTCGCCGGAGTAGGACACCGTGACGACGAGCGCGGCGGCCCCGGACTGGTCCTTCAGCTGCAGCGGCGTGCCCTCGGCGATGACCATCCCGCGGTCGATGACCACGATGTTGTCGGAGAGCTGGTCGGCCTCCTCGAGGTACTGCGTGGTCAGCAGCAGGGTGGTGCCGTCGGCGACGAGCTCGCGGAGCACCTCCCACAGCTCCACCCGCGAGCGCGGGTCGAGGCCCGTCGTCGGCTCGTCGAGGAACAGCACGGGCGGTGTCGCGATCAGGCTGACCGCGAGGTCGAGCCGTCGCCGCATGCCGCCGGAGTACGTCTTCGCCGTGCGGTCGCCCGCGTCGGTGAGGGAGAAGCGCTCGAGCAGCTCGTCGCTGGCCCGCCGGACGTAGGCCGGGTCGAGGCCGTAGAGGCTGCCGATCAGGCGCAGGTTCTCCCGGCCCGTCAGGAGCTCGTCGACCGTCGCCGCCTGGCCGGTCAGGCCCATGCTGCGTCGGACCGCGGCAGGGTCGGTCAGGATGTCGTGGCCGGCGACGCGCCCGGTGCCCGCCGTCGGGCGGGTCAGGGTGGTCATCATCCGGACGGTGGTCGTCTTGCCGGCGCCGTTGGGCCCGAGCAGGCCGAGCACCGAGCCTTCGGGCACGACGAAGGACACCCCGTCGACGGCCACCGTGTCACCGAAGTGCTTGACGAGGCCCTCGGCCTCGATCGCATGGGATCGCGTCATGCCGACCACGCTAGCCGCGGGTACCGACAGCCACCCGTGGAGGAGGCGCACCTAGAATCGGGACGTGCCATCCGCCTCCCCTGCCGTCGAGATCGACGGCCTGGTGATGGCGTACGGCGACAAGGTGGCCGTCGACGGGTTGTCGCTCGAGGTGGCGCGGGGCTCGATCACCGCGGTGCTCGGGCCGAACGGCGCCGGCAAGACGACGACGCTCGAGACGTGTGAGGGCTATCGCGTGCCGCAGCGGGGCACCGTCCGGGTGCTCGGGCTCGACCCGCGGCGCGACCGTGCGGACCTGCTCCCGCGCATCGGCGTCATGCTGCAGAGCGGTGGAGCCTGGAGCGGCGTGCGCGCCGTGGAGATGCTTGAGCACATGTCCTCGCTGCACGCGCACCCGCTGGACACGGGGATGCTCGTGGACCGGCTGGGCCTGGCCGACTGCGGCCGGACCCCCTACCGCCGTCTCTCGGGCGGGCAGAAGCAGCGGCTCGGCCTCGCGATCGCGCTGGTCGGCCGTCCGGAGCTGGTGTTCGTGGACGAGCCCACGGCCGGCATGGACCCGCAGGCCAGGCGTACGACGTGGGAGATGCTCGAGGAGGTGCGCGCCGACGGCGTCACCGTCGTGCTGACGACCCACCACATGGACGAGGCCGAGCACCTCGCCGACCGCATCCACATCATCGACCGCGGCACGCTGATCGCCTCCGGCACCCCGGCCGAGCTGACCCGGGGCGGTCGCTCGGCGACCATCCGCCTGGTGGTCAATCGGCCGTTCCCCGACGGCGCACCCGAGTCGCTCCGCGCCGAGCTGGGACCGCTCACCGAGGTGCGCCAGCTCGACGAGGTCAGCATGCTCATCCACGGTCCGGCCGATGCCTCCACGCTCGGCCGCGTCTCGCGCTGGTGCGAGACGCACGGCGTGCTGCCCCAGACGCTCACGCTCGGCCAGCGCACCCTCGAGGACGTCTTCCTCGAGCTCACCGGTCGGGAGCTGGACACACCCCACGACGTCCTCCTCCCCCGCCCCGCTCCTCCCAACAGCGCCGCGGGGACCCCTTCATGAGCACCGTCGACTCCCGCGCGACCGGCACGTTCGCGCCCGCTCCGGGCGGGTCCGGGCTCCGCCGGATGGTGCTGGCGCAGGCCCGCATGGAGGCGCGGCTGCTGCTGCGCAACGGCGAGCAGCTGCTGCTCGCGATCGTCATCCCGGTGATCGTGCTGCTGGGCGGCGTCGCCGCCGCGGGTCGGCTCGGCAGCACCTTCGAGGGGCACGCCCCGGTCGACCTCCTGACCCCGGGAGTCCTGGCCCTGGCGGTCATGTCGACGTCCTTCACCTCCGTGGCCATCGCCACCGGCTTCGAGCGTCGCTACGGCGTGATCAAGCTGCTGGGCTCCTCCCCCCTCCCGCGGCACGGCCTGCTCCTGGGCAAGGTGCTGGCCCTGCTCGTCGTCGTCGCCCTGCAGCTCGTCGTGCTCGTCGGCGTCGCGCTGGCCCTGGGCTGGGAGCCGTCGCCGGCCGACCCACCGCGCACGGTGCTCGGCCTGGTGCTGGCGGTCGGGCTCGGCACCGCGGCCTTCGCGTCCCTCGGGCTCCTCGTCGCCGGCGCCCTGCGCGCCGAGGCGACCCTCGCGCTGGCCAACCTCGTCTACCTCCTGCTCATGGTCGGTGGTGGCGTGGTGCTGCCGACGAGTGCCTACGGCACCGCGGGCGGGGTGATCCAGTGGCTGCCGTCCGGTGCGCTCGGCGAGGCGATGCGCTCCGCCCTCGTGCACGCCTCGATCGACGGCCGCTCCCTGCTCGTGCTCGCCACGTGGGCGCTGGTGGGCGCCCTGCTCACGGCCAAGACCTTCAGGTGGGAATGATGGGACGCACCCTGCTCGACCGCCTCGCGCGGTTCCTCTGGCCGCTCGCGGTGGCCAACCTGCTCGCCAACATCGGCATCGTCGTCACCGGGGCCGCCGTCCGGCTCACCGGGTCCGGGCTGGGCTGCCCGACGTGGCCGCGCTGCACCGACGCGTCGTACGTCGCGCACGGCGAGCTGGGGATGCACGGCGCCATCGAGTTCGGCAACCGGCTGCTGACCTTCGTCCTCGCCGCCGTCGCGGTGCTGTGCTTCCTGGCCGCCCTCGGGGCGCGGCACCGTCGCGCCACCCGGCTGGCGTTCGCGATCGGCCTGGGCATCCCGCTGCAGGCGGTGCTCGGCGGCATCACGGTGCTGACCGACCTCAACCCCTGGGTCGTCGCGGGTCACTTCCTGCTGTCGATGGCGCTCATCATGCTCTGCGTGGCGCTCGTCGACGAGCTGCGCAGTCCCACGCGCGGGATGGCCCCTCCGCTGCTGCGCGCCCTGGCGTGGGCGACCTTCGCGTCCGGCTGGGTGGTCCTCTACCTCGGCACCGTCGTGACGGGCGCCGGGCCGCACGCCGGTGACACCGACTCCCCCCGCAACGGCCTCGACCCGGCGACGGTGTCGCAGGTCCACGCCGCGTCGGTCTACGTCCTCGTCGCGCTCACGGTCGCCCTGCTGGTCGCCGCGCTGCGCGGCGGGCACCGGTGGCTGGCGCGCGTGACGGGGATCGTGCTCCTCATCGAGGTGCTGCAGGGCGTGCTCGGCTGGGTGCAGTACTGGCTCGACCTGCCCGTGGGCCTCGTCGCCCTGCACATGCTCGGCGCCGGTCTCCTGGCTGCCGGCCTGGCCCGCATCGCGCTCGCGGTGCTGCCCCACCGGGGCGCCGACGAGGCCCGGGCCGATGGCGCGCCCCAGCCGCACGCGGCCACGCGCATCGGTCCCTCGTAGGACCGACGGCACCGCCGCCTAGGTGTACCCGGCCATGAGGTCGGTAGCAGCGAGCCTGCTTGAACGAACGAGAACCCCCGAATGGGATGTGGCTTGTCGAAGGCCCACTCCAACCCGGAGGTTCTCGTGTCCCACGGTAG
>NZ_JAPPUX010000007.1 GCF_026712185.1 Nocardioides pini
CCCAGCCCGCAGAAGCGACCCAAGAGCTCCTACATCCGCTTCCAGGCAGCGATGCCGAACGAGACCTGGCAGTCCGACTTCACCCACTACCGACTCACCCGACCAGACGGCACCCCAGGCGCCAACACCGAGATCATCACCTGGCTCGACGACCACGCCCGCTACGCCCTGCACGTGTCCGCCCACCCACGGATCACCGGCCCGATCGTGCTCGCCACGTTCCGCGAAACCGCAGGTCAGCACGGCTACCCGGCCTCAGTCCTGACCGACAACGGCATGGTCTACACGACCCGGTTCAGCGGCGGACGCGGCGGCCGCAACGGGCTGGAGACCGAATTGCGACGACTCGACATCGTGCAGAAGAACACCCGACCCAACCACCCCACCACCACCGGAAAGGTCGAGCGCTACCAACAGACGATGAAGAAGTGGCTCACCGCGCAACCCACCCAGCCCACCACCATCACCGACCTGCAACGCCTCATCGACCGCTTCCTCGACGCCTACAACCACCACCGCCCCCACCGCTCGCTGCCGCACCGCGCCACCCCCGCCACCGCATACACCGCCCGGCCCAAGGCCACCCCGACAGCCGACCGCGGCAACGACGTGCACTACCGAGTCCTGCACGACATCGTCGACAAGGACGGCAAGCTCAGCCTGCGCATCAACGGCCGCATGCACCACATCGGGGTCGGCAGACCCCACGCCCGAACCCCAGTCCTCAAACTCGTCGACGACCTCAACATCCGCATCGTCAACGCCGCCACCGGCGAACTCATCCGAGAACTCACCCTCGACCCCACCCGCAACTACCAACCACTCGACCGACCCCCGAAATGACCAACAGCCCGGACCCCAATGGGGTCCGGGCTGTCCGGTATCTCTTGCGAGATCACAGCGGCGGAGGTAGGGGGATTCGAACCCCCGAGGGCTGTTAACCCAACCCGCTTTCCAAGCGAGCGCCATAGGCCACTAGGCGATACCTCCGCCGAGGAGAGTACCGGTCGGTCCGGTGGCCGGTGAAATCGCCTGCCGGACCCTGGGTTTGGGTGGCCGTCCGGGCCTCGCCTAGACTCCCCGGCAACCCCCCACGCGGCGTCACCTCGCCCAATTCCCCCAGGGCCGGAAGGCAGCAAGGGTCAGTGAGCTCTGACGGGTGCGTGGGGGGCCTCTTCGTGTCCGGGAGCGGCCGATCCGGGGGCGGGTCTCCCGCGGTGGTCGGTGTGGGTGGGCACGGTTAGGGTTCAGGACGTGGAGTCACCGCTCGCGCTCTATCGCCGCTACCGGCCCGAGACCTTCCAGGAGGTCATCGGGCAGGACCACGTGACCGAGCCGTTGCGGGCGGCGCTGGCGGCCAACCGCGTCAACCACGCCTACCTCTTCTCCGGCCCGCGCGGCTGCGGCAAGACCACCTCGGCCCGCATCCTCGCCCGCGCGCTCAACTGTGCGCAGGCGCCCATCTCCGACCCGTGCGGCGAGTGCGACAGCTGCCGCGACCTCGCGCGCGGCGGCCCGGGCTCGATCGACGTCATCGAGATCGACGCGGCGTCCCACGGTGGTGTCGACGACGCCCGCGACCTGCGCGAGAAGGCGTTCTTCGCGCCGGTGCGCGACCGCTACAAGGTCTACATCATCGACGAGGCCCACATGGTCACCACGCAGGGCTTCAACGCCCTGCTCAAGCTGGTCGAGGAGCCGCCGCCCCACCTGCGGTTCATCTTCGCCACGACCGAGCCCGACAAGGTGCTGCCGACCATCCGCTCGCGCACCCACCACTACCCCTTCCGGCTGATCCCGCCGCGGCTGCTCAGCGACTACCTGTCCCAGCTCGCCGGCGAGGAGGGCGTGGCGATCGAGCCCGCAGCCCTGCCCCTCGTGGTGCGGGCCGGCGCCGGGTCGGCCCGCGACACCCTGTCGGTGCTCGACCAGCTGCTCGGCGGCGCCGGCGATGCCGGGGTCACCCACAAGCTCGCGACCGACCTGCTCGGCTTCACCCCGGACTCGCTCCTCGACGAGGTGGTCGAGGCGTTCGCCACGCGCGACGGGGCCGCCGTGTTCTCGGTCGTCGACAAGGTCGTCGAGACCGGCCAGGACCCGCGCCGCTTCACCGAGGACCTCCTCCGCCGGCTGCGCGACCTCGTCATCGTCACCGCCGTGCCCGACGCCCCCGCGACCGGCCTGATCGACGTCTCGGAGGACGCCGGCGAGCGCCTCGTGGCGCAGGCCGCGCGCTTCGGCGCGATCGAGCTCAGCCGGGCCGCCGACATCGTGGCCGCCGGGCTCACCGAGATGCGCGGTGCGACCGCGCCGCGCCTGCTGCTCGAGCTGCTGTGCGCCCGCGTCCTGCTGCCGGGCGCCGACCACACGGCAGACGGCGTGATGGCGCGCCTCGAGCGGCTCGAGCGCCGCATGGACGTCACGGGTGCCCCGGCGCCCACCGCTGCCTCCGCTCCGGCCCCCGCTCCGGCCCGACCGACTGCCCCGGCGCCTGCGTCGGCCGTCCCGTCCGCGGCTCCCCAGCCCGAGCCGTCGGCCGTCGCGCAGGCGGCCCCGCAGGCGGCTCCCCCAGGGGGTCCGCAGGTCGCGCCGCGCGGCGACGAGCCGCCCCCGCCGCCCATGCCGCTGGCGCCCACGGGTGCGCCGGCCTCGCCCGCCCGTGACGACGGCCCGCCGCCGCCCCCGCCGATGCCCGGACCGGCGTCCCAGCAGCAGCCCGCGGCGCAGCAGGCCCCGCCCGTCGTGGCGGAGCCGGCTCCTGCCCCCGCCGCCGGCGTCGGCCCCGACGCCCCGGTCGCCGAGCAGCCCGCCGGTCCGCGGGGAGGCCTCAGCCTGGTCGACGTACGCCGCCTGTGGCCCGACATCCTCGAGCAGACCAAGAACCGTCGCCGGCTGGCGTGGATGGTGCTGTCCCAGCACGCCCACGTGGTCGACGTCGACGGCGTGCGCCTGACGGTCGGCTTCGCCAATGCCGGAGCGCGTGACTCGTTCGTCAACGGCGGCTGCGACGAGATCCTCCGTCAGGCCGCGATCGACGTCGTCGGCATGGACTGGCGGGTCGAGTCGATCGTCGACCCGTCGGGGGCGGCCGCGGAGGCCCCCGTGGTCCGCCAGGCGGCCACCGACCCCGTCGCGCCCGCCACACCTCCGGGTCCACCGGCGCAGGAGGCGCCCGACGGCCCGCCGTCCTGGGTGACCGGCGACGCGGCCCCGGCTCCGACGGCTCCCGCGGCACCGCCCCCGGTGTCGGCCGCTCCCGCCCGCGAGGCCCTCGAGGCGGCGCGCGCCGGCGGTCCCGCCGAGCCGGCCGCCCCCGCCCGCTCGGCCGACGACGACGTGGATCCCGACGACCCCGACGCCGACTCCGACGCGATCGACACCGAGTCGCTGCTCAGCCAGACGCTCGGCGCCAAGCTCATCGAAGAGATCAAGAACGACTGACCCGATGACCCCCACCGACCCCACCCCAGACCCGCACCGGGAGACCCGATGACCCAGAACCCCTTCGACGCCCTCGGCAGCGGCGGCTTCGACATGAACGCCCTGCTCCAGCAGGCGCAGCAGATGCAGCAGCAGCTCGAGGAGGCGCAGGCCGACCTCGCCAAGCAGACCGTCGAGGGCACCGTCGCCGGTGGCGCCGTGACGGTCACCGCCAACGGTGTCGGCGAGCTCGTCGGCGTCACGATCCGCTCGGGCGAGTTCGACGGCAGCGACCCCGACGACCTGTCCGACCTCTCCGACCTCATCGTCGCCGCCTACCGCGACGCGCGCGCCAAGTCCGAGGCGCTGGCCGGCGACTCGCTCGGCCCGCTGACCGAGGGCCTCGGCGGAGGCGGCGGCATGCCCGGCCTCCCCGGGCTCGGCTGAGGGGACCTCGTTGTACGAAGGTGTCGTCCAGGACCTGATCGACGAGCTCGGCCGCCTGCCGGGCGTCGGTCCCAAGAGCGCGCAGCGCATCGCCTTCCACCTGCTGCAGGCCGAGCCCACCGACGTACGCCGCCTCGCCGACGTGCTGATCGAGGTCAAGGCCCGGGTGAAGTTCTGCTCGACCTGCTTCAACGTCAGCGAGGACGAGCAGTGCCGGATCTGCCGTGACGAGCGCCGCGACCCGAGCGTGCTGTGCGTCGTCGAGGAGTACAAGGACGTCGTCGCCATCGAGCGCACGCGGGAGTTCCGCGGTCGCTACCACGTGCTCGGCGGCGCCATCTCGCCCATCGACGGCATCGGGCCCGACCAGCTCCACGTCAAGGAGCTCATGCCGCGCCTGGCCGACGGCGTGGTCACCGAGGTCATCCTCGCCACCGACCCCAACCTCGAGGGCGAGGCCACCGCGACCTATCTCACGCGCCTCCTCCTGCCCATGGGGTTGCGCGTGACCCGCTTGGCGAGTGGACTGCCCGTGGGCGGTGACCTCGAGTACGCCGACGAGGTCACGCTCGGACGAGCGTTCGCCGGAAGGAGATCAGCCGAATGACCGAGACCGACGAGAAGGTGTTCGGCGAGCAGATCGCCGACTCCGTGGAGAGCTTCCTGCTCGCCCTGCGCGCCATCGCCCGCGAGGGCAACGGGGCGCAGGCGGTCTCGCTGCTGCTCCTCGAGATCAGCCAGGTCCTCCTGGCCGGTGCCCGGATGGGCGCCCAGAACGACTTCACGCCGCGCGAGGAGTTCCAGCCCGACGTGGGCCCCGAGGCCGACATCGACGACCTGCGGCTGCGGCTGGCCGAGATGCTCGAGGGCGTCGACGACTACTCCTTCGTCTTCGACCCCTACGTCCCCGAGGTCGTCGTCAGCCGCCTCTCCGACGACCTCGCGTCAATCGCCATCGACCTCGAGAACGGCCTGCGCCACTACCGTGCCGGCAACGTCGACGAGGCGCTGTGGTGGTGGCAGTTCTCCTACGTCAACAACTGGGGCAACCTGGCGGGTGCGGCGCTCAACGCGCTGCTGACCGTCGTCGCGCACGACCGCTTCGACACCGACTTCGAGGCCGACGCCGACGCGGTGGCCGTCGCGGATGAGATGCTCGGGAGTGCGCCGGTCGCCCGCCCGTAGAATCGGCGGTGGCCTGGCGGCAACGGCGCCGGCGGGCACGCCAGAGCACCGCGGCCGCTGACGGTCGCACACCGATCCCGAGGACCAACCGTGGGCATTGTCGTGCAGAAGTACGGCGGCTCCTCGCTCGCCGACGCCGACGCGATCAAGCGCGTCGCCCGGCGCATCGTGGACGTCAAGAAGGCCGGTCACGACGTCGTCGTCGCCGTCTCCGCCATGGGAGACACGACCGACGACCTCTACGACCTCGCCAACGGCGTCTCGCCGCTCCCGCCGGCCCGTGAGATGGACATGCTGCTCACCGCCGGTGAGCGCATCTCGATGGCGCTGGTCGCCATGGCCATCAGCGACCTGGGCTACACCGCCCGCTCGTTCACCGGCTCGCAGGCCGGCGTGATCACCGACTCGGTCCACGGCAAGGCCAAGATCATCGACATCACGCCGGGTCGCATCACCCAGGCGATCGGCGAGGGCCACATCGTCATCGTGGCGGGGTTCCAGGGGGTCTCGGCCGACACCAAGGAGATCACCACGCTCGGCCGCGGCGGCACCGACACGACCGCGGTGGCGCTCGCCGCCGCGCTCGAGGCCGACGTCTGCGAGATCTACACCGACGTCGACGGTGTCTTCACCGCCGACCCGCGCATCGTCCCGAGCGCCCGCAAGCTCGGCAAGGTCTCCTACGAGGAGATGCTGGAGCTCGCCGCGTGCGGCGCGAAGATCCTGCACCTGCGCTGCGTGGAGTACGGCCGCCGCTACGGCATCCCGATCCACGTCCGTTCGTCGTTCAGCCAGCTCGAGGGAACCTGGGTCGTCAGCGATCCCGCCCTCCAGGGACCCGAGGAAGAGACCATGGAACAGCCCATCATCGCCGGCGTCGCCCACGACCGCAGTGAGGCCAAGATCACCGTCGTCGGCGTGCCCGACAAGGTGGGCGAGGCCGCCCGGATCTTCGAGGCGCTCGCCGACGCCCAGATCAACCTCGACATGATCGTGCAGAACGTCTCGGCCGCCGCGACGAGCCTGACCGACATCTCCTTCACGCTGCCGCGCACCGACGGCCAGACCGCGATGACCGCCCTGGCGCGCATCCAGGCCGAGGTCGGTTACGACAAGCTGCTCTACGACGACAAGATCGGCAAGGTGTCGCTGATCGGTGCGGGCATGCGCTCCCACCCCGGCATCACCTCGAAGTTCTTCGCCGCCCTCGCCTCCGCCGGGGTCAACATCGGGATGATCTCCACCTCGGAGATCCGGATCTCGGTCGTGGTGGACGAGAACGTCGTCGACGACGCCGTGCGCGCCACGCACACGGCGTTCGACCTCGACGCCGACGAGGTCGAGGCCGTGGTCTACGGAGGCACCGGACGATGACGAGCACGGTCAACATCGGCATCGTCGGAGCCACCGGCCAGGTCGGCGTCGCCATGCGCCAGATCCTGCTCGAGCGGGACTTCCCGGCCGACCAGGTGCGCTTCTTCGCCTCCTCCCGCTCCGCCGGCACGGTGCTGCCGTTCGGTGACCGCGAGATCACCGTGGAGGACGCCGAGACCGCCGACCCGGCGGGCCTCGACATCGCCCTCTTCTCCGCCGGCGCCACCACGTCCCGCGCGCTCGTGCCGAGGTTCGTCGACGCCGGCGTGATCGTCGTCGACAACTCCTCGGCCTTCCGCAAGGACCCCGACATCCCGCTGGTGGTGTCGGAGGTCAACCCCGACGCGATGGCCGGTGTCATCGAGGCCGGGCGCGGCATCATCGCCAACCCCAACTGCACGACCATGGCCGCGATGCCGGTGCTCAAGCCGCTGCACGACGAGGCCGGCCTGACCCGGCTGATCGTGTCGTCCTACCAGGCCGTCTCCGGCTCCGGCGTCGCCGGCGTCGACGAGCTCGCCAACGCGGTCGCCGCGGCAGGTGACAAGGCACGCGAGCTGGCCTACGACGGCTCCGCCATCGCCTTCCCGGACCCGGTGAAGTACGTCGAGCCGATCGCCTACAACGTCCTGCCGATGGCGGGCTCGGTGGTCGACGACGGCCTCAACGAGACCGACGAGGAGCAGAAGCTCCGCAACGAGTCGCGCAAGATCCTGGGCCTGCCCGACCTGCTGGTCTCGGGCCTCTGCGTCCGCGTGCCGGTGTTCACCGGACACTCGCTCGCGGTCAACGCCGAGTTCGAGCGACCGATGACGCCCGCCCGCGCCCGCGAGATCCTCGGGTCGGCGGCCGGCGTCGAGCTCGACGAGGTCCCGACCCCGCTGAAGGCGGCCGGCAACGACCCGTCCTACGTCGGCCGGCTCCGCCAGGACCCCGGTGTCCCCGACGACCGCGGCCTCGCGCTCTTCATCAGCAACGACAACCTCCGCAAGGGCGCTGCCCTCAACACCGTGCAGATCGCGGAGCTGATCGCCGCCGCACGCTGAGGTCACCCGTCTCGGCGATCCCCGGTCGACCGGGGGTCGCCGAAGTTGTCGGCCCGTGCACGGCCTGACAACCTCGGGAAGGGCCTGACAACCCCGGCGTCAGCGGACGTCGTACGACGACGCGCTCGCGGAGGTGCCCGCCGTCTCGTCGTCCCCGACGGCCGTGGTGACCCACCACGACACGGCGTGGGCGACCGCCGACGCGACCGGGACGGCGACGAGCGCCCACCCCTGGTCGAGCGAGTCGAGGAGGAGGACCAGCACCAGGACGGCCAGGATCCCGACGGCGAGGAGGCTGGTCGACCCGGCGTGCGGAACGCCGAGCACCCGGAGCAGGAGGGTTCCCGCCCACGTCAGTGCGGCGAGGACGAGCAGCAGGATCAGCAGCCCGGGCCCGCCGCCGCAGGCCGAGGTGCCGCGCACGGCTTCGCAGCCCACCCCGGCGAGCCACCCGAGCAGCATCGCGAGCGCGCCGACCACGACGCCCGCCACGACCGCGGCCGTCAGGCCGCGCACCGGCACCGTCGGGAGCCGCCGGGTCCTGGGCTCGCGCGCGGGCTCGCGGTCGGGGACCTTCCTCCTGCGGCGCAGCGAGAAGGACGGCATCTCGAGCGGAGGACGGTCGTCTGCCATGGGGGCACAGTGCCACATGACAGGAGCTCCCGGACCCACGGTGGGGTCCGGGAGCTCCGGTGGTCGGGCTGACAGGATTTGAACCTGCGGCCTCCTCGTCCCGAACGAGGCGCGCTACCAAGCTGCGCCACAGCCCGCCGCCCGGACCGACGATCCAGTCCGGGCAACGCGGGCGAGCATACCGGAGCGGCCGGGGGCTGCCGAAATCGCCCCGGCCCGGTGGGACCCGCCTCAGCCCCGCCTGGTGAAGGTGAGGTGGATGACCCCGCTCGGCGAGGACACCGACTCGATGTCGAAGGTGTCCTCGAGCGCCTCGAGCCCGTCCCACAGCCGGGCTCCCCGGCCGAGCACGATCGGCACGACGACGAGGTGCAGGTGGTCGACGAGACCCGCGGCGACGAAGTCGCGCACCACGCTCGCACCGCCGCCGAGGCGTACGTCGAGGTCACCGGCAGCCTCCCGCGCGACGGCCAGCGCCTCGGCGGGGGAGGCGTCGAGGAAGTGGAAGGTCGTCCCGCCCGCCATCTCGAGCGGCGGTCGGGGGCGGTGGGTCAGGACGTACGTCGGCGTGTGGAAGGGCGGGTCCTCGCCCCACCACCCCCGCCAGTCCGGGTCGTCCTGCCAGCCGGGCGGACCGAACTTGTTGGCGCCCATGATCTCGGCGCCGAAGCCCACCTCGTGGCGGCCCGCGAAGACGGCGTCGACGCCGCACTGGCCGCTCTCGCGGTCCCAGAAGCTGGTGGCGAACATCCACTCGTGCAGCCGCTGGCCGGCGTGGCCGAACGGCGACTCGAGGGACTGCGGCTCGCCGGAGCCGTAGCCGTCGAGGGAGATCGAGAAGTTGTGGACCCGGACGAGCGGCACGTGGAGCTCCTTCAGGAGAGGGGCGGGTGGTCGAGCACGGTGGGGACGTACTCGAGGAGCTGGAGGCGACCGTCGAAGGTCCGGCTCTCGACCAGCTCGAGCCGCACGTCCGGGTAGCCGTCGAAGACCCGCTCGCGTCCGGTGGCGCCGTTGATCACGGGGAAGACGACGAGCCGCAGCCGGTCGACGAGACCGGCGACGAGCAGCGAGCGGGCGAGCGTGAGGCTGCCGAGCGTGCGCAGCGGCGACGGGCCGTCCTGCGTGAGGCCCCGCACGGCCTCGACGGGATCGTCGGCGACGAGCCGGGTGTTCGCCCACGCCAGCGGCTCGGTGAGGGTCGAGGAGAAGACGACCTTGTCCATCGCCTCGAGCTCGGCGAAGGCCTCGGGCTCCTCGTCGGCCAGCCCGGACATCAGCCGGTAGGTGGTCGCCCCCATCAGCGTGGTGTGCGCCTCCTGCTCGCCGAGGAACGCGAAGTAGTCGGGACCACCCATGCCCCACAGGCCGGGCCAGCCGTCCGCGGCGGCCCAGCCGTCGAGGGACACGATGAGGTCGACCATCAGCTCGGGCACGGCGGACTCCCCTCTCGCTGGTCCCACACCACCACAGCCGGGGCGCATGTGGGAAGGTCCCGACGACGGAGCTAGGGCGCAGGCACCAGCGTCAGCAGCGTCGCCTCGGGACGGCAGGCGACGCGGAAGCGCACGTAGGGGTTGGTCCCGAGACCGGCCGACACGTGGAGCCACGACGAGCCGTCGTCGCCGGGAGCGGAGCCGGCGGGATGGCGGTGCAGGCCGCGGGCGCGGGCGGGCTCGAGGTCGCAGTTCGTCGTGAGGGCGCGACCGCCCGGCAGGCACACCTGCCCGCCGTGGGTGTGGCCCGCGATGATCGCGTCGTAGCCGTCGGCGGCGAACTGGTCGAGGACGCGCAGGTACGGCGCGTGCGCCACGGCCAGGCGCAGGTCGGCCGCCGGGTCGGCCGGTCCGGCGACGCGGTCGAGGTCGTCGTACGCCAGGTGGGGGTCGTCGACGCCGACGAAGGCGATCCTGGTGTCGCGCACCGTCAGCGAACCGAAGCCGTTGGTGAGGTCGAGCCAGCCGGCCTCGCCGAAGCGCTCCTTGAGCTGGGGCCACGGCAGCTGCGGCGTCGAGGTGTTGCGCTTGCCGGTGTCGGGGAGCAGGTAGAGCAGCGGGTTGCGCATGCCGGGCGCGTAGTAGTCGTTGGACCCGAGCACGTAGACGCCGGGCACGTCGAGCAGCCCGCCGAGCGCGTCGGCGACGACCGGCACGGCGCGCATGTGGGCGAGGTTGTCACCGGTGTCGATCACGAGGTCGGGCTCGAGGTCGGCGAGCCCGCGCAGCCACTCCTGCTTGGCCCGCTGGTCGGGGGCCATGTGGATGTCACTGAGGTGGAGCACCTTCAGCGGGGCGTGGCCAACGGGCAGCAGCGGGACGGTCACGCGGCGGAGCGTGTACTGCCGGGCCTCCCATGCGGCGTACGTCGCCAGGCCCACGCCGGCGAGCGTCCCGAGCCCGAGCGTGCGGCGTACGACGGGGAGGAAAGGCATTCGCCAAGGCTGCCACAATGGTGCGCATGAGTGCCCTGAAGGACCGTCTCCGCGCCGACCTGACCACCGCCATGAAGGCGCGGGACGAGCTGCGCTCCTCCACGATCCGCATGGTGCTCACCGCGATCACCAACGCCGAGGTCGCCGGCAAGGAGGCCCGCGAGCTCTCCGACGACGACATCATCGGCGTGCTCTCCACCGAGGCCAAGCGCCGGCGCGAGGCCGCCGTGGCGTTCGAGGAGGGCGGCCGCACGGAGATGGCGGCCAAGGAGGCTGCCGAGGGCGAGGTCATCGCCGAGTACCTCCCCGCCCAGCTCAGCGAGGCGGAGATCGCCGACCTGGTCGCCGCCGCCATCGAGCAGACCGGCGCGGCCGGCGAGGGGATGCGCGCGATGGGCAAGGTGATGGGCGTCGTCACGCCCCAGGTCAAGGGCCGCGCCGACGGAGGCGCCGTGGCGGCCGAGGTGCGCAAGCAGCTCGCCTGACCCCCGACCGGGCACTTCCTCGCGGTGGAACGCACCGACCGGGCACTTCCTCGCGCTGTAGCGCGAGGAACTGCCCGGTCGACGGGATGTAGCGCGAGGAACTGCCCGGTCAGCCCCGGCCGTTGCCGTTGCCGCGCCCCCGGCCCTTGCCCTTGCCCTTGCCGCCTCCGTCGCCGCCTCCGTTGCCGGCCGACGGCGGCGGGGGCACGTAGCCGGTCGAGGTGTAGAGCGTGACGGTGTCGCCGCTGCTCAGCTGGGCCCCGCCCCCGGGGGAGGTGGAGGCGACCAGCCCGGCGCCGGTCTCGGAGTTGACCTGGCCGCCGTCGGCGACGGTGAACCCGGCGGCCTGGAGCGCCGCGGTCGCCGCCTCGACGCTCTGGCCGGCCACGTCGGGGACGGTGCTGAGCACGCCGGCGATCTCGTCGCCGGGCGGCGTCTGGAAGTCCTCGTAGGGCAGCTTGGCGGACACCGCCGACATCGCGTCGCCCCACAGTGGTCCGGCGACGGTCGAGCCGAACGCCTCGTAGATCGGCGTTCCGCCGACGACCTGCCCGTTGAGGCTGACCCACTCGCCGAACTCGTTGGCGCCGGCCACCATGGCCGCCGTCGCGAGGGTGGGGGTGTAGCCGACGAACCACACGGCCATGTTGCTGTTGTTGGTGCCGGTCTTGCCCGCCGACGGCTTGTCGATGGCGATGTTCTGGCCGAAGCCGCCCGGCTCCATGACGCCGCGCAGGATGTCGTTCACCGCGTCGGCGGTGGCGCCGGGCATGACCTGCTCGCACTGGCTGGGGAAGTCCTTGAGGGACGCGCCGGAGGAGTCGAGCACCTGGGTGACCGGGCGCGGGTCGCAGTGCAGGCCGCGCGCCGCGAAGGTGGCGTAGGCCTGCGCCATGGTCAGCGGGTCGGCGTCGGAGACGCCGAGGATCCACGACGGCACCTGCTGGGCCTTGGGCACCTTGACGCCCATCTTCTCGGCCAGCTCGAGCGGCTCGCACATGCCGGTGCGGGTCTCCAGCTGGGCGAAGAACGTGTTCACGGACTGCTGGGTGCCGCTGTAGAGGTCGAAGGTGCCGGAGCCAGTCGAGTTCTGCGGGTCCCAGCCCTTCTGGTCGCCGGCGTAGGGGCCGTCGCAGGTCTCGAAGTCCCAGTCGTCGAAGTGCATCGTCTGCGGCGCAGAGATGCTCGTGCTCAGCGGGATGCCCTGGTTGATGGCGGCCGCGAGGACGAAGAGCTTGAACGTCGAGCCGGCCTGGAAGCCGTTGGCGTCGCCGTACTTCTTCGGCACGGTGTAGTTGAGGTAGGTCTCCCCGCCCTTCTTGTCCTTGCCCATCGGACGGGACTGGGCGAGCGCGCGGACGTCACCGGTGCCGGGCTCGATCATCGCCAGGCCGCCGATGGCCTGGTCGGTCTGGAAGACGTGGGAGCTGACCGAGTCGTCGGCGGCCTTCTGCATGTCGAGGTCGACCGTGGTGTTGATCGTCAGGCCGCCGTTGTTCAGCGTGCGGCGACGCTCCTTGGGCGTGTCGCCGAGCACCGGGTCCTTGAGCAGCCAGTTGACGACGTAGTCGCAGAAGAACGGTGCCCGCGACTGCTGGCAGCCGTTGGGCGACGTCTCGATCTTGAGGGTCTTCTCGATCGGCGTGCCCTTGAGGCGCTCGGCCTTCTTCTCGGTCAGGATGCCGAGCTGGGCCATGCGGTCGAGGACGACGTTGCGCCGTCCCTCGGCCCGCTCGGGGTTGTCGACCGGGTCGTAGCCCACCGGGTTCTTCACCAGGCCGGCCAGCGTGGCCGACTCCAGCAGGTTGAGGTCCTTGGCGTTCTTGGAGAAGAAGTGGCGCGCCGCCGACTGGACGCCGAAGGCGCCGTCGCCGAAGTAGGCGATGTTGAGGTAGCGCTCGAGGATCCAGTCCTTGGTGTGGTTCTTCTCGAACGCGATGGCGTAGCGGAGCTCGCGGATCTTGCGCGCGTAGGTCTCCTCGGTCGCGGCCTTGCGCTCCTCGTCGGTCTCCGCCTGGTAGAGCAGGGTCTGCTTGACCATCTGCTGGGTGATCGACGATCCACCCTGCACCGAGCCGCCGTTGGCCTGGTTGGTCACGAAGGCGCGGAGCGTGCCCTTGAGGTCGAGGGCGCCGTGCTCGTAGAAGCGGTAGTCCTCGATCGCGACGATCGCCTTCACCATCGGCCTCGAGATCGACCCGAGCGGCACGTTGATGCGGTTCTGGTCGTAGAGCGAGGCGATCAGGTTGCCGTTGACGTCGTAGATGCGCGTCTTCTGCGACAGGTCCTTCGCCTCGAGCGACTCGGGGAGGTTGACCATGCCCTTGCTGACGTCCTTGGCCGCCACGCCGACCAGGCCGGCGAACGGGATGGCGAGGCAGGCGACGAGGACTCCCATGACGACCGCGACGGCGGCCATCACCGCGAGGTGGGACGCGACGCGGCCGGCGGGACGGCCCGGAGGGCGCCCCGAGGGCGAGGACGAGCGTGAAGACATGCGCACCAGAGTACGGGCTGGACGCATAGCACTCGGAATTCCAGCGGCGCAGCCGGATAGTCACATCGGACTATACGAATTGAGCCACACGGTCCCTGTCTGGACCGGGGGTGATTCGTTTACTTTTCACTGGGAGTCAGGGATGGCCGCTATGGGGGCGGCTGACCGGCTCGCGAAAAACACTGTGGGGACTGACTTATGTGGGTCGAGGACTGGGCAGCACGCGCCGCATGCAAGGGCGACACGCCGGACGCACTGTTCGTGCGTGGCGCGGAGCAGAACAAGGCCAAGCAGGTCTGCGCGGGGTGCCCCGTGCGGACCGAGTGCCTCGCCGAGGCGCTCGACAACCAGATCGAGTGGGGTGTCTGGGGTGGCATGACCGAGCGTGAGCGCCGTGCGCTGCTCCGCCGTCGCCCCGGCTCGTCGTGGCGCACCATCCTCGAGACCGCCCGCACCAAGGTCGAGTCGCCCTCAGTCTCCGTCTGAGCCCTGGCTCGCCAGGCTCGCGCCGATCGCGCGCAGGCCGTCGAGGTCGTGGACGTCGCTCGCCATCGCGGGCACGACCGCGGTCGGCACCTGCGGGTGGGCTGCGGCGAACCGCTCACGCAGGTGCTGCTCGCGCTCGATGATGCGGACGCGGTCCGCGTGGAGGCGCAGCAGGCCCGCAGTCAGTGACGAGGAGTCGGCCGACTGCAGCCGGTCGGCGGCGGTGATCGCCGCCTCGGCCGACAGCTCGGTGCGAGCCGAGGGGCTGGCCCGGTTGACGACCAGGCCCGCCAGGGGCATGTCGTCGTCGGTGAGCCGGTCGACGAAGTACGCCGCCTCGCGCAGCGCGTCCGGCTCCGGCGCCGCGACCACGAGGAAGGCCGTGCCGTCGGCCTGGAGCAGCGCGAAGGTCTGGTCCGCCCGTTGGCGGAAGCCGCCGAAGAGCGTGTCGAAGGCCGCGACGAAGGTCTGCATGTCGCGCAGCACCTGCGCGCCGAGGACCTTGGTCAGCGAGTTGGTGACGACCGAGAACCCGGCCGTCATCAGCCGCGCCGGTCCGCGGGCCGGGGCGAGCAGCAGCCGGATGAAGCGGCCGTCGAGGAAGCTCGACAGCCGCTCCGGCGCGTCGAGGAAGTCGAGCGCCGAGCGCGACGGCGGGGTGTCGACCACGATCAGGTCGTGGCTGCCGTCGGCCAGCGCCTGCCGGTGCAGCTGGCCGAGCTTCTCCATCGCCATGTACTCCTGCGTGCCCGCGAACGAGCTGGACAGCGCGACGTAGAACGGGTTGTCCAGGATCTGCCTGGCCTTCTCCGGGCTGGCCTGCGACTCGACCACCTCGTCGAAGGTGCGCTTCATGTCCAGCATCATCGCGTCGAGCGACCCGCCCGCCCCGGTGTCGACCGCCGCGACCGGCCGCGGCGTGTTGTCGAGCTGCTCGATGCCCATCGACTGCGCGAGCCGGCGGGCCGGGTCGATGGTCAGCACCACGACCTTGCGCCCCCGCTCGGCGGCGCGCAGCGCGAGCGCGGCGGACGTCGTGGTCTTGCCGACCCCGCCTGCGCCGCAGCACACGATGATCTCGGTGGTCCGGTCGTCGAGCATCGCGTCGACGTCGAGCGGGGGCGGGGTGTTCGTCATGCCATCCCCTGGCGGCGGAGCAGCTGGGCGAGCTCGACGAGCGCGCCCTGGTCGATCCCGCCCGCGAGGCGCGGCAGCTCATAGGTGGGCACGCCCTCGGCCGCGACGAGCGCGCGCTGCTCGTCCTCGAGGTGACGGCGTACGGCGTGGTCGCGCGCCTCGGCGACCAGTGACTCCACCAGCTCCGCGTCGACGTCGACGCGGGCGCGCGCCAGCTCGGAGGTGACGGCGGTCGGGTCGACGGTGTCGTCGCGCACCTGGGCCAGCGCGCTCGGGCTGAGGGCCTGGGGTCGCACCAGGTTGACCACCACGCCACCCACGGGCAGTCCCGCCGCGCGCAGCTCGCGGATCCCGTCGGAGGTCTCCTGCACCGGCATCTCCTCGAGGATCGTGACGAGGTGGACCGCCGTGCGCGGGGAGCGCAGCAGCTCCATCACCTTGTCGGCCTGGGACTTGACCGGGCCGACCTTGGCCAGGCCCGCCAGCTCGGAGTTGACGCCGAGGAACTGGCAGATCCGACCGGTCGGCGGCGCGTCGAGCACCACGGCGTCGTACGTGATCTGCTCCTTGTGCCGGCCGCCGCGGGGGCGCTGCACCGCCTCGTAGACCTTGCCGGTGAGGAGCACGTCGCGCACGCCGGGCGCGATCGTGGTGGCGAAGTCGATGACGCCGAAGCGGTCGAGCGCCTTCCCTGCCCGCCCGAGCTTGTAGTACATCGCGAGGTACTCCAGCAGCGCCGACTCGGGATCGATGTGGAGCGCAAGGACCTGGCCCGCCCGCCCGTTCTCGTCGGGGGCGCCCTTGGCAAGGCGACGCTCCTCGTAGGGCAGCGGGTCGACGTCGAACATGCGGGCGATCCCCTGGCGGCCCTCGACCTCGCAGAGCAGGACGTTGCGACCCGAGGTGGCCAGCGCCAGGGCCAGCGCCGCCGCGACCGTCGACTTCCCGGTGCCGCCCTTCCCCGTGACCACGTGCAGGCGGACCTTCGGCCAGTCGTGGGGGCGATCGACGTTGGCGGTCACGAGCCGAGGATAGCCATCGGGGCGAGGCCGGATCCGGGCCGCTTCTACGTGTGAACACGCGGCTTTGAGTCCATGGCGACCGTCTTTTGCTTGACCAACGCACAAAAGTCTGCGAACGTCCGCGACAGGACCTTCGTGACCCACGTCACAGCCACGTCCGCACCGCCGTACTCACACCCGCCTCTGGAGGCCCTGGGATGTCACCCACCACCCCGCGTCGAGGGATCGTCCGCCGATCGTCCGTCGGCACCGCGTTGACCGCCGCGCTCGCCCTCGTCGGCAGCGTCCTGCTCGGCGTCGTCGCCGCCGTTCCTGCCCAGGCCCACGACGGGCACGGGCACGTGCTCATCTTCACCGAGGACGCGGCGGGCGACTGGCACGACGCCGCCATCGCCCAGGCCACGCCGAAGGTCAAGGCGGCCCTCGAGGCGGAGGGCATGGCCGTCACGGTCGTCCACAAGGAGACGCCGGGTGGCTCGGAGGCCGTGTTCACCGACGAGGGCCTCGCGCCGTTCGACGCGATCCTCGTCTTCCAGGCCAACGGCGACCCCTGGAACGCCTCCGAGAAGGCGGCGCTCGAGCGCTGGCAGGCAGCGGGCAACGGCATCGCGGCGGTGCACAACGCGCTCGACATGCGCGGCAACTACCCCTGGTGGGACAACATGGTCGGCTCGCTGATGCCCGGCCACGCGCCCACCGGCACGGACCCGGGCCCGTCCGGCGTCGTGCGCAACGAGGACACCACCCACCCGTCCACCAAGCACTTCGCGGGCACCGAGGACGTGACGCGCTGGACCCGCAACGACGAGTGGTACAACTTCAGCAACAATGTGCGCGGCACCGCACACGTGCTCCAGTCCATGGACGAGACCACCTACTCAGGCGGCAACATGGGCTACGACCACCCGATCACCTGGTGCAAGCCCTACGAGGGCGGTCGCTTCTGGGGCACCGCGCTCGGCCACTTCCCCTCCCACTACGACGAGCCCGACTTCATGGCCGAGCTCGTGGGTGGCGTCAAGTACGTCGCCGGCCTCGAGGAGGGCGACTGCGGCGGCACCGTGTGGAGCAACTACGAGCGCATCCCGCTCGACCAGAACACCTCGGCCCCCTTCGCGATCGACGTGGCCGACGACGGCAAGGTCTTCTACACCGAGCTCGTCCGCGGGCAGCTGCGGATGTACGACCCGGAGTCGCAGGCCGTGACGACGGTCCTGTCGCTCCCCGTCTACTCCGGCGGCGAGGACGGCCTGCTCGGCGTCGCGCTCGACCCCGACTTCACGACCAACGGCCACATCTTCCTCTACCGGTCGGCGGAGTCGCCGAACAACGCCGACCCCGGCAACTTCTGGTCCACCGTCTCCCGCTTCACCTTCGAGAACGGGTCCGTGGACCCCGCCTCGGAGAAGGTGATCATCAAGATCCCCGCCCGGCGTCTGCCCGACGAGCCGGGCCACACCGGCGGCGGCCTCGACATCGACGACGACGGCAACCTCTTCATCGGCGTCGGTGACGACGTCAACCCCCACTCCGAGCCCTCGGGCGGCTACGCCCCGCTCTCCGAGCGCGCCGGCACCTTCCACGACGCCCGCGAGACCTCGGCCAACACCAACGACCTGCGCGGCAAGATCCTGCGGATCACGCCGGTCGACGAGCCGGGCGAGCCCGGCGCCGGCTCGAGCTACACGATCCCCGACGGCAACCTGTTCCCCGAGTCCGAGGACGCCGGGCGCGACAAGACGCTGCCCGAGATCTACGCCATGGGCTTCCGCAACCCGTTCCGCTTCTCCATCGACAGCGAGACCGGCTGGCTGAGCATGGCCGACTACTCGCCCGACAACGGCACCGACGCCCCGGCCACCCGCGGCCCCGCCGGCATCGCCGAGTGGAACCTGATCAAGAGCCCGGGCAACTACGGCTGGCCGCTGTGCATGGGTGGCAACCACCAGGGCCAGAACCCCAACGGCGAGCCCTTCCGCGACGTCGACTACGGCACCACCACGCCGCTCAACCCGCCGGTCGTCGGTGACTACTTCGACTGCGCCAAGCCGGTCAACGACTCCGTGCGCAACACCGGCCTGACCAACCTGCCCCCGGCTCGCGCCGCGGACATGTACTACGGCTACCGCCGGTCCTCGGTCGGCGCGATCCCGCAGGGCGGCGGCCTGGCCCCGATGGGCGGCCCGATCTACCGCTACGACGAGGCGCTCGAGTCCGACACCAAGTTCCCGGCGTCCTTCGACGGCAAGCCCTTCTTCTACGACTGGGCGCGCAACAAGATGTACAACATTCAGCTCAAGGACCCGGCCGCCGGCCAGGGCACCCAGGTGGAGAAGGTCAACCCCTTCCTGCCCGACGTGCCGTTCCTCGCGCCGATCGACTCCAAGTTCGGTCCCGACGGCTCGATGTACGTCCTCGACTGGGGCGGCGGCTACGGGCGTGACAACCCGACCTCGGGCCTCTACCGCATCGACTACATCAGCGGCTCGCGGTCGCCGGTGGCCCGCATCGACGCCTCCCCGGACTCCGGCCAGACGCCGCTCGAGGTGACCTTCGACGGCAGCCGGTCGAGCGACCCCGAGGACGAGGAGCTCACCTACGCGTGGGACTTCGACGGCGACGGCACGCCCGACGCGACCGGCGTCACCGCCACGCACACCTATGACGAGGACGGTGTCTTCGACGCCCGCCTGACCGTCACCGACCCGGCCGGCAAGAGCGGTACGACGACAGTGCCGATCACGGTCGGCAACACCCGTCCCGTGGTCGAGCTCGAGACCCCGCCCGACGGCGCGTTCTTCGACTTCGGCGACGAGATCAGCTGGAAGGTGCAGGTCACCGACCCCGAGGAGGGCGACGGTGTCGACCCGCAGGCGGTCGAGGTCCAGCCCGCGCTGGGCCACGACGACCACGCCCACCCGTTGACCGCCACCCGCGGCCTCACGGGCAGCACCGTCACGACCATCGGTGGCCACGCGGCCGACGAGAACATCTTCTACGCCGTCGACGCGCGCTACACCGACACCGGCGGCGCGGACGGGGCCAACAAGCTCCTGGGCTCCGACACCGCCGTGATCTTCCCCAAGCTGCGGCAGGCCGAGTGGTTCGACGCCAAGTCGGACACCGCCACCCTCGCCCCCGGCCGTGACCCCGCCGGCGGCGGCCAGGTCGTCGTCGGCAAGGACGGTGCGTGGATCAGCTTCGAGCCGGTCAGCTTCCACCAGATCGACGCCTTCCACCTCCGGGTGCAGGCGGCCGCCGGGGGCGGCACCATCGAGCTGCGCAAGGGCAGCCCGACCGGTGACGTGGTCGGCACGGCCGAGGTCCCGGCGACCGGGCAGCAGTTCCGCGACGTCGCGGTCGACGTCAGCGAGGTGGGCAGCGAGTCGATGGCGCTCTACCTGGTCTTCACCGGGTCGAGCGACATCAAGCTGAACTTCACCGAGGCCATCGGCCAAGGCATCTCGCCGACGGCCAAGCCGGTCGTCGCCATCACAGAGCCGTCCGACGGCGACAAGGTCGACCCGGGCGCCGAGGTGGCCGTGGCCGCTGACGCGAGCGACGCCGACGGGTCGATCGAGAAGGTGGAGTTCTTCGCCGGCGACACCTCGATCGGTGAGGACACCACGGCGCCGTACACCGCCACGTGGACCGCTCCCGACGAGGAGGGCCTCCACGAGATCACCGCGAAGGCCACCGACGACGACGGCAACACCACGACGTCGCGCCTCGTGCAGGTGCAGGTCGGCGAGCTCTTCGGCGACCTGGTGCCCTTCAGCAACGTCAACGGCGAGTTCGAGCGGCTCGGGTCCGGCGCCTTCCGGATCTCCGGCGCCGGCACCAACGCCTGGCAGGGCACCGACCAGTACACGACGCTGTTCAAGCCGGCCGGTGGCGACGACTCCTACGACGCGATCGTGCGGGTCGACGCCAGCTCCCTGCAGAACAACTCCGGCAAGGCGGGCCTGCTGATCCGCAACGACATGACGCAGCCCGGCACCTCGCCCGGTTACGCCATGCTCGCCTGGCGTCGCGCGAGCGGCATGGAGTTCCTCACCGACCCCGACGGCAACGGCCAGCTCAACGCCTCGGTCGCCGGCGGTGCCAGCACGACCCCGAAGTGGCTCAAGCTCAGCCGCCGCGGCGACGAGGTGTCGGCGTTCTGGTCCAACAACGGAGAGACCTGGACCCAGGTCGGCAGCGCGGTGACGCTGGCGGGCATCGCGGACACGCAGGACGTCGGCATGTTCATCATGGCCCACGAGAACGCCGTCCGGACCGCGGACTTCTCGCAGTTCGCGATCGACACCGACCCGCAGGAGGAGGAGCCCGAGCCGGAGACCCCGAGCGAGCCCCTGACCTGCATCACGGGCCCGGTCTCCGACGAGTTCGACTCGCCGGCCCTCCTGCCCAAGTGGTCGATGCGCAACGCACCGGGCGCGCCCATCACCCAGGCCGGCGGCTCCCTGCGCCTGCCCGTCACCAACGCGGACATCAACGAGTCGAGCCCCGGTCCGGTGAGCTTCGCCGGCCAGCCCGTGCCCGCCGGCGACTGGACCGCGACCACCAAGATCACGTTGGACCACAGCTCGCACTGGCAGTGGGCCGGCCTGGTCGTGCACCAGTCGGACGACGAGTACAACAAGCTCGGCTTCGTCCGTCACCAGAACGGCACGCGCCTGGTGGAGTTCCAGTCCGAGACCGGTGGCCGGCGCACCACGCCTGCCGCGCCGGTCGTGGCGGCTGACTTCCCGAGCACGATCCACCTGCGGCTCACCAACGCCGCAGGCAAGCTCAGCGGGGCCTACTCGGCCGACGGTGGGGCCTGGACCGCGCTCGCGGGAACGCTCGACCTCAAGACCGGGTCGGGTGCCCAGATCGGCCTGATGGCTGCCGGTGACCTCGGCACCTCGCCGCGGGTGGCGCAGGTCGACTGGTTCCGGGTCACCCCGGACCGGACGCCGGGTGCGGTCGAGTCCGACGACGAGTTCGACGGCGCTGCCCTCGACGGCTGCCGGTGGGCGGAGTCGGTGCGCTACGACTCCACCACGGCGACGGTGGCCGACGGCCACCTGAAGATCGAGACGGAGCCGGGCGACATCAACGGCAACAACCCGATCCAGCCGAGCAACTTCATCCTGCAGGACGCTCCCGACGGTGACTGGGTGGCCGAGACCAAGTTCAAGGCCCCGCTCAAGCACCGCTACCAGCTCGCCGGCCTGCTGATGTACGGCAACGACGACAACTACGCCAAGGCCGACATCGTGGCCTACAACGCTCCCGGCAGCGCGCTCGACCTCCGGGCCGAGCTCGCCGCCGAGAAGGGTGGCAACGGCGTCGCCGGCGGTGACGCGCTCAACATCGCCGACACCACCGAGAGCGGCTACTGGTGGGTCCAGGTCACCAAGGAGGGCACGAAGTACACGGCAGCGGTGAAATCGACCGCGGGCCAGGACTGGACGCCCATCGGTGACGGCATCGCCTACGACGGACCGCTCAACTCGCTCGGCATCATGGCGATCGGTCCCGAGCAGGACGAGCCGGTCACGGTGGAGTTCGACCACTTCCACCTCGACGCCGAGGGGGAGGAGCCGCCCGCCGACACGACCGCCCCGGTCACCACCGCCACCCAGGCCGTGGTCGAGGACGGCGTGCAGGTCACGCTCACCGCCACCGACGAGACGGACGGCTCCGGCGTCGCCTCGACGGAGTACCGGATCGACGAGGGTGAGTGGACCGACTACACGGCCGCGTTCACCATCAGCGAGCCCGGCACCCACACGGTGGAGTACCGCTCCACCGACGTGGCCGGCAACGAGGAGGCCGTCAAGAGCCTCGAGGTGGTCGTCGAGGCCGCCGACGAGGACGCGCCGACCACCACCCTCACCTGGACGCCCGCCACGGCCGACGGTGAGCAGGGCTGGTACGTCACCGCGCCGAGCTTCACGCTCGACGCGGAGGACGACGGCTCGGTGGCGTCGACCAGCTACCGCATCGACGGCGGCGCGTGGACGACGTACGCCGGTGAGGTCGAGCTCGGCGACGGTGAGCACACCGTCGAGTACCGCTCGACCGACGGGGCCGGCAACGTCGAGGACGTCCAGTCCTCGCAGGTGAAGGTCGACACGGTGACACCGGCGACCGGGGCCACGCAGGAGAAGGCGCCGAACGGGATGCGGGTGGTGCTCGACGCCACCGACGCCACCTCGGGTGTCGCCGGGACCGAGGTCAAGGTCGACCAGGGTGCCTGGAAGGCCTACACCGCCCCGGTCGTGGTGACCGGCGCCGGTGACCACACGGTCCGCTTCCGCTCGACCGACAAGGCCGGCAACGTGGAGGAGGAGCAGTCCCTGGCGATCACCGTCGACGGACCGCCCGCCGACACGACCGCTCCGGTGACCACCGTGCAGACCGACCCGGCCTCCCCCGGCAGTGCCGGCTGGTTCACCACGGCCCCGAGGGTGACGCTCTCCGCGACGGACGCAGACTCCGGCGTGGCGCGCACCGAGTACCGCATCGGCAACGGCGCGTGGACGGCGTACGCCGCTCCGTTCGCCATCACCGCGCAGGGCCGCCAGGTCCTCGAGGTGCGGTCGGTCGACGAGGCCGGCAACGTCGAGACGGCGCAGTCGAAGGAGATCGCGGTCGACTCCGGCGAGCCGGAGGTCACGGTCTCCGGAATCCGGGCACGCACCTACCCGAGCCACAAGGCGACGGACGTGGCGTGGACGGCGACGGACGCGACGTCCGGGGTCCGCACCGTGCGGGCCGTGCTCGACGGCGAGACCGTCGAGGCCGGCACCTGGCAGATGTGGACGCTGTCCGCGGGCCGCCACGTGCTGACCGTCACGGCCACGGACGTCGCGGGCAACACCGGCTCGCGCACGGTGGTCTTCACCGTCCAGCCGACCGGCGCGTCGCTGAAGAAGGTCGTCAAGACCGTGGCGTCCGACGGCGAGATCGGTCCCAAGCTCGCCAACAAGCTGCTGCAGGCCGACAAGGACGCCCGCAAGGCCGAGCGGTCGGGCAACCGGAAGGCGGCGAAGAAGGAGCTGAAGCAGCTGCGCAAGCTGGTCCGCACCAAGGTCGACGGGGAGCTCCGCGCCGCCCTGCTCGCCCAGGTGAGGGAGCGCCTGGCGAAGCGGTGAGCCGGCAGGTCCGCCACTGAGACTGGCCGGGCCCGGGGAGGGTGCCTCTTCCCCGGGCCCGGCTGTTCCATGCTCGCTGGGTGCCCGCGTCCGACCGTGCCCGGCCACACCTCGGGCGCCTGACTGTGGTGCCCGCCCACACGGTGGCGGCGGTCACACCCCCGCTAGGGTCTCGGGCATGGACAAAGTGGTCTCTTCTGCGGCCGAGGCGGTCGCCGACATCCCGGACGGCGCGACGCTCGCGGTCGGCGGGTTCGGCCTCTCCGGCATCCCCTCGGTGCTCATCGACGCGATCCTCGAGGCGGGGACGACCGACCTCGAGGCGGTCTCCAACAACTGCGGCGTGGACGAGTGGGGACTGGGTCGCCTGCTCTTCGCCAAGCGGATCCGGCGGATGATCTCCTCCTACGTGGGGGAGAACAAGGAGTTCGCCCGGCAGTACCTGCACGGCGAGCTCGAGGTCGAGCTGACGCCGCAGGGCACGCTCGCCGAGCGGATGCGCGCGGGTGGGTCGGGCATCCCCGGCTTCTACACCGCGACCGGCGTCGGCACCCAGGTCGCCGAGGGCGGACTTCCCTGGAAGTACGACGACGCGGGCAACGTCATCGTCTCGTCGCCGCCGAAGGAGACCAAGGTGTTCTCCACCCCCGAAGGGGACAAGGAGTACGTCCTCGAGGAGGCCATCGTCGCCGACTTCGGCCTGGTCCGGGCCTGGAAGGGCGACCGGCACGGCAACCTGATCTACCGGCAGTCCGCGCGCAACTTCAACCCGCTGGCCGCCATGTGCGGGCGGGTGACGATCGCGGAGGTCGAGGAGCTCGTCGAGCCGGGCGAGCTCGACCCGAACGACATCCACACCCCCGGCGTCTACGTGCAGCGGGTGGTGGCGCTGACGCCCGAGCAGGCGGCGGACAAGAAGATCGAGAAGGTGACGACCCGGCCGCGGCCGACCGACGCCGCGCCGGCCGAGGACGCCGCGACGCACGGACTGGGAGGCTGACATGGGCTGGACACGTGAGCAGATGGCGGCCCGCGCCGCCTCGGAGCTGCAGGACGGCTCCTACGTCAATCTCGGCATCGGGCTGCCGACGCTGGTGCCCAACTACGTCGCCGACGACGTCGAGCTGGTGCTGCAGTCGGAGAACGGCATCCTCGGCGTGGGGGCGTACCCGTTCGAGGGCGACGAGGACGCCGACCTGATCAACGCGGGCAAGGAGACGGTGACGCTGCGCAAGGGCGCGTCGTTCTTCGACTCCGCGCAGTCGTTCGGGATGATCCGCGGCGGCAAGATCGACGCCGCGATCCTCGGCGCGATGCAGGTCTCGGCCGTGGGTGACATCGCCAACTGGATGATCCCCGGCAAGATGGTCAAGGGCATGGGTGGCGCGATGGACCTCGTCCACGGCGCCAAGCGCGTGATCGTGCTGATGGAGCACACCGCCAAGGACGGCTCGTTGAAGATCCTCGACGAGTGCGACCTGCCCTACACCGGCAAGCGCGTGGTGCAGCGCATCATCACCGACCTGGCTGTCATCGACGTGATCGACCCGGCGACCGGCGAGGTCGCCCCGTCCGGCACCGCTGGCGACCGGGCGCTCAAGCTCGTCGAGCTCGCCCCGGGTGTCACCGAGGATGAGGTGCGGGAGAAGACGCAGCCGCCGTTGGTCTGATCGGTCTGGAGTCACCGGATATCCGGTGACTTCCCTGCTTCGAGGTCGAGATCTCGGCCTCGAAGCAGGGAACTCGGGTGCGAAGCACGATCGCGCTCGGCCCTGCCCGCAACGTACTGCTCGCGCGCCGAGGACCTCGGGGTCCAGAGCCCGCTCCCGCACCGGGCCAAGAGTCCCGGTTCGGACGGGACCGGACGCCCTTCCGCGGCCACGACGCCGTACCTAGCGTCGGTGGCTCGAGGCCGAGCACGTGAGCGCGGCCGCAACGGGAGGAGCCGGAGGATGCGAGTCTTCACGAGCGGTCGCTACGCAGCGGTCACGTCCACACTCGCGCTGGTGGTGGCGTGCGGAGGAGCGTCGTACGCGGCCATCGTCGTCACCGGTGCGCAGATCAAGGACAACACGGTCAGCACGCAGGACATCAAGGACCGGACGATCAAGACGAAGGACATCTCGGCCGGCACGAAGGATGCGCTTGCGGGCGAGGTCGGTCCGGCTGGTCCCGCAGGAGCGACGGGTGCGGTGGGTCCGTCCGGACCTGCCGGCCCAGCGGGACCTGCAGGCGGGTCGTACCCGTCCAAGGTGTACTCGGTCGCTGCCGAGAACTTCACGTGGATGGTGCCCGGGTCGCTGCAGCAGGTGGCCTCGCTGCCAGTCCCGGCGGGCACGTACGCCGCCTTCGCGAAGGCGACGATCGGCACCAACGGCAGCGGTGGCGGCCACGTGCAGTGCGAGCTGAGCGGGGGAGGACAGGTCGACCGGCAGCTGGTCACCAACGACGGGCCCGGTTACGCGTACGAGGTGACGTACACGCAGATCGTCTTCACCACGGACACAGCGACCGACGTCGCGCTCTCCTGCTTCGGCACGAGCGCGAACTACGTCCACATGGAGAAGGTGACCGCCATCAGCGTCGCCTCCGCAGGCTGACGCAGCGCGACCGACCTCGTCCGGCCCGGGAGGTGGGCCTGCCGCCGCTGGTCCGATCAGTCGCCGGGTCGGCCCACGTGGGCATCGTTCCTGCCCGCGAACCACTGCTCGAGCTCGCGGAGGACCTCGGGGTCCAGCGCCTGCTCCGGGTCCGCCGCGATCTCGCGCTGGATGCGCGTGCGCGCCGCGTCGTACAGCGGTGCGCCCATGACGTACGGCAGGTTGCGGGCGTACCACCGGGGGAACACCTGGGTGCCCCACCGCTGCAGGACGATCGCGACCAGGCCGGGTCGGCCGCGGCGGACCCAGAAGCCGACAGCCCGACCGAGGACGACGGCGACACCGAGAGCGAGCGCCATGACGAGGAGCGTCGAGGCGATCTCGTCGCTCGCGAAGTTGTCGGTCAGGGTGAAGAAGTTGCCGTAGTAGACCGGGATGAGCACGTCCACCTGGTCGGTGAACGGCCGGACCTGCTCCGCGACGCCCGCCAGCTGCCGGAGCGAGTCGAGGTCGGGTCGCGCGTCGTAGGCGTTGCCCACGTGCCCGATCGCCGCGCGGACGTTGTCGAAGGTGCCGCTGAACCCGTCGATCTCGAGCACGCTGCGCGCCCGACCCATCTCGTCGTACGTCGTCTCGATCGAGCCGAGGGTGCGGACGCTCTCGTCCGCCGTCCGCTGGAGCTCGTCCTGCGGGAGGGTGTGCTCGTTGAGGTACGTGACGGCGGCCTGGACCTGCTCGCGGTGCTCGACGACGTACGACGCCTGCTCGTACCTCTCCGTCAGGTTCGGCACCGCCCGGACGGCATCGCCGGCCTTCCCGCTCATCGTCTCGGCGTCGCTCAACGCGACGCTGAGGGCGGCCCCCGCGCCATAGGCCTTGATGAACATCTCCGCGAGCGAGCCGCTCACCAGCCGCCCGATCTCGAGCCGGCGTCGGAGGGAGGACAGGTGGTCGGGGCCGGGCATGGGAGGTCCTTCGGTCGTGGGCGTCCTTCCGCATCGGCATGCTGCCCCACGGGCTCGGCGTTTCCGAGCAGCGTGCACCCCGATGGGTGGACCGGAGCCCGGCCGCACATCCCCCTCGACGCGTGGGTGCCTCGACCTCGTACGCTGCCGATGACATTCGCCGCGGGGGAAGAGGGAGGAGAGGCACGTGCCGAACCAGGAGCACGACACAGACGTCCGAAGTGCAGCGGGCGACCACCAGGACGACCCCGCGGGGCGGCCCGTGGTGCCGGAGCAGCGCTCGCCCTCGGCCGCGCGGCTGCTGGAGATGACGGCCCGCGACACCGACCAGTGGCTCTCCGACGCCCGGGCGGAGGCGGCGGAGGTCGTCGCGAAGGCGCGGCAGGAGGCAGAGACGCTGCTGCGTACGGCGCAGCGCGAGGCCTCGAACATGGTCGAGGCGGCGCGGGTCGAGGCCGCGCGCACCGGCGAGGAAGCGCAGGCCGCGGCGGACGGCGTACGCGCCGAGTCGGAGAAGCAGCGCGTGGAGGCTGAGGCGGAGGTCGCCCGCCTCCAGCAGGTGGCGACCGACCACGCGCAGCACCTGCGCCACCACCTCAACGACATGCTGGAGCGGCTCGAGCCCTAGCCGGACGCGCTGCGTCGCTGGTGCACGAGGGAGCGCACGGCGACGCCGCGCGCGCAGAGAGGTCGCGAGCCTTGCTCGTGTCGTACTCGTGGTGGCGCGGGTAGCGGCTCGTCAGCATCGACGCCCGTGCGGGACCGCACGGCGGCATCGCGCTGGGGGACTGCCGGGACAGGCGCCCCTTTTGCGACAGTCGTCGCCGGGGGTTGTCCATCGACCCCAGCGTCGAGCGCGGCTGTTCGTTCGTGATGACTCACAGCACGTTGTGGGGCACGGGGTGTGAGTGTCAATGCGGGCTCGAGGCGTTGAGGTGGGGTGGAGCGAACCGCCGCCGCCGTCGACGCCGAGGAGCGCCGTCGCGTCAAGAGCGAGGAGGTCGGTGGTCTGTAGTCGTCAACGCCTACGACGCGTCGTACCCCTCGCCACCGGCGCTCTTCGACCAGGCGGGCAGCTGCTGGAGCGCCCAGCCGTTGCCGTCGGGGTCGGCGAAGAAGACGAAACGGCCCCAGGCGAGCTCGTCGACGTCGCTGACCTCGATGCCGCGCGCGACGAGGTCGGCGTGGGTCGCGTCGGCGTCGGCGATGACCATCTGGAGGTTGTCCAGCGACCCGGGCTCCATCTTCGTGAGCCCCTTGCCGATCGCGATCGAGCACGCGGACCCCGGAGGCGTGAGCTGGACGAACCGCACGTCGTCGCTCACCACCTGGTCGTGGTCGGCGACGAAGCCGACCTTCTCGTAGAACTCCTTGGCCCGGTCGACATCGGTCACGGGCACCATCACCAGCTCCAGCTTCATGTCCATGGCCCGAGGCTAGGACCCCTTCAGGCCACCTGCTGACCGCAATACGGCCGCGTCGGCCGAGGACGCCACGGGCGGTCCCGGTATCCGCCATGTGGGCGTGGGTCGTCGGGGTAAATGTCGGCGTGTGCTATCTCTAGTAACCCAGTAGAGATTAAGTGGAAAGGCGCACGATGGAGTTCCTCTGGTACATCCCCAACCAGGTGACGGCGGGCCACCGGCTCGACGACACCGTCGCCGGGCACAACAGCCTCCAGCGCCTGACGTGGCTCGCCCGCCTGACCGAGGCGCACGGCTGGGGTGGGGCCCTGATCGGCACCGGGTGGAAGCGGCCCGACACCTTCACGGTCGCCACGTCACTGGCCGCGGCGACGACGACGTTCAATCCGCTCATCGCGATCCGGCCGGGCTACTGGACGCCGGCGCACTTCGCCTCGTCCGCCGCGACGCTCGACCAGCTCAGCGGCGGCCGGGTGAAGGTCAACATCGTCTCGGGCCCGGACCACCAGCCGCAGTACGGCGACGACGAGGGCGACCAGGCGCAGCGATACGCCCGCACGCGCGAGTTCATGCGGCTGGTGCGGCGCTACTGGACCGAGGGCGACATCACGTTCGACGGCGCGCACTACCGGGCCGAGGGTGCCACCCTCGAGCACAAGCCGGTGGCGCGCGAGGGCAGGCCGCACCCGCAGCTTTACTTCGGCGGCGCGTCCGAGGCCGCCCAGCGCACCGCGGCCGCCGAGGCGGACGTGCAGCTGTTCTGGGGCGAGCCGCTCGATGGCGTGGCGGCGCGCATCGACCACCTGCGCACGCTCAGTGCCGAGCTCGACCGTGACCTGCCGCCGCTCGAGTTCGGCCTGCGCATCACGACCCTCGTCCGCGAGACGACCGAGGAGGCGTGGGCCGACGCCGAGGCGAAGGTCGCCGCGATGGCCGAGGGGCAGCACGAGTGGGCCGTCGACCCCGGTCGCCGGGTGGCCGTGGGGCAGCAGCGGCTGCTCGACCTCGCCGAGAAGGGCGACGTGCTCGACGACTGCCTCTACACGGCCCCCGGCCGCGTCGGCGGTGGTGGCGCCGGCACGACCTGGCTCGTCGGGTCACCCGACGACGTGGCCAAGGCGCTGCGTCGCTACGCCGACCTCGGGGTCACCCACTTCGTGCTCAGCGACACGCCGTACGAGCGCGAGATCGTGCGCGTCGGCGACACCCTCCTGCCGCTCCTGCGCTGACCGCCAGCCCCGACGCACCGGGCCGGGACGTGATCGGGAACTCCTGTCACGTCAATATCACTAAAGTCTAGTCAATTACATTAGTTTTGAAGTCCGCTGTTCCGAGAAGGAGAACCCCTGATGCCACGACGTGGGCGCACCCGCACCCTGACCCGAGCGGCCCTGCTGGCCACTGCCGGCCTCCTGGCCCTGTCCGCCTGCGGCGGTGAGCAGGCCGGCCCCAGGCTCGAGCTCACGGCTGCCCTTCCCGACGCGCCGTCCGAGGACACCGTGCTGCGCGTCGGTGACCCGGCCACCCAGGTGGCCCTGGAGACCTCCGGCCTGATCGACGACCTCGACATCGACGTCGAGTGGGCCAACGTCACCGGCGGCCCCAAGACGCTCGAGGCCTTCCGTGCCGACGCGATCGACATCGGGTCGGTCGCCGACATCCCGCCGCTCTTCGCGCACTGGACCGGCACCGACGTCCGCATCGTCGCCGCACGCGAGACCGTCGACCCGATGGAGCACCCGACCTACGAGCTCGGCGTCGCTCCCGGCGTCGACGTGAAGTCGATCGAGGACCTCAAGGGGAAGAAGATCGCCTACAGCCCGGGCCAGGCCCAGGGCGCGCTGGTGCTCAACGTTCTCCGCGAGGCCGGCCTCACCCAGGACGACGTCGAGTTCGTCGAGATGCAGAGCGTCGACGACGCCTTCTCGGTCGCGCTGGCCAGCAAGCAGGTCGACGTCGCCCCGCTCGGCCAGACCCTGGTCAAGACCTACCTCGCCAAGTACGAGCGCGACGGGGCCAGCACCATCGAGCCCGGCGTGCGCGACGACGCCTGGACGCTCTACACGCCGACCACCGTGCTGGAGGACGCCGACAAGGCGGCCGCGATCAAGGAGTACGTCGCCGCGTGGGCCAAGGCCCAGCAGTGGATCTCCGACCACCCCGACGAGTTCGCGCAGGCCTACTACGTCGACCACGAGGGCCTCTCGCCCGAGGACGCGCAGTACGTCGTCGACGCGCTGGGCCAGTTCACCGTGCCGACCAACTGGGACGAGTTCATCGCCCGCCACCAGGAGACCGTCGACACGCTGGTCGAGGCGCAGGACCAGGAGCCGCTCGACGTCGAGACGATCTACGACCGGCGCTACGAGAAGGCCATCGCCGACGCGGTGGAGGGTTCATGACGACCCTCACCGGCAACCTGTCGGCCCCCACCCGCGCCCTCGCCGAGGCGGAGGACGTACGCCCCACCCGGCGCCGGCTCGGCCCGGGCGAGCCGATCCGCTTCGGCGGCCTCATCGGCATCGCCGCGCTCCTGCTCGCGTGGGTCGTGGGGTCCGCCACCGGCGTGCTCGACCCCCGCACGCTCACCGAGCCGTGGACGGTCGTGCAGACCGCAGGCACGCTCATCGAGAACGGTCGCCTGCAGGAGAGCTTGGTGACCTCCGGCATCCGCGCGGCCCTCGGCCTGGGCCTCGGGGTCCTCGTCGGCACCGTGCTGGCCCTGGTCTCGGGGCTGTCGCGGATCGGTGAGTCGTTCATCGACGGGCCCATCCAGGTCAAGCGCTCCATCCCGACCCTCGCGCTCATCCCGCTGCTGATCCTGTGGCTCGGCATCGGCGAGCCGATGAAGGTCATCACGATCGCCCTGGCCGTCTTCGTGCCGATCTACATCCACACCCACAACGGCCTGCGCACCATCGAGGGCAGGTACGCCGAGCTCGCCGAGACGCTCGGCGTGACGCGCGGCGAGTTCGTGCGCCACGTCGTGCTCCCCGGCGCGATGCCCGGCTTCCTGCTGGGCCTGCGCTTCGCGGTGACCTCGTCGCTGCTCGCGCTCGTCGTGGTCGAGGTCATCAACGCCACGAGCGGGATCGGCCACATGATCACGCTCGCGTCCAACTACGGGCAGACCGACATCATCGTCGTCGGCCTGGTCGTCTACGCGCTGCTCGGCGTCACCGCCGACGCGGTCGTCCGACTGATCGAGAGGAAGGCACTGTCATGGCGTCGTACGCTGGCGAGCTGAGCACCGAGGTGGCACCGGCGGTGCGGGTGAGGTCCCTGCACCGCAGCTTCAACGAGGCGGGCGGCGTGCTCAACGGCCTCGACCTCGACATCGCGCCCGGCGAGTTCGTGGCCCTCCTGGGTCGCAGCGGCTCGGGCAAGAGCACCCTGCTCCGGTCGCTCGCCGGCCTGGACCGCGGCGTCGCCGGCACCGGCGTCATCGAGGTGCCGGAGAAGGTCTCGGTCGTCTTCCAGGACTCGCGGCTGCTGCCGTGGAAGCGCGTCCTCGACAACGTGACGCTCGGCCTGCGTGCCGGTGACGCGGCCGACCGCGGCCGCCAGGCGCTGGCCGAGGTCGGCCTCGCCGGGCGCGAGAAGGCGTGGCCCCACGAGCTCTCCGGCGGCGAGCAGCAGCGCGCCTCGCTGGCCCGCTCGCTGGTGCGCGACCCTGAGCTGCTGCTGGCCGACGAGCCGTTCGGTGCGCTCGACGCGCTCACCCGGATCCGGATGCACACCCTGCTGCGCAAGCTGTGCGAGGTGCACCAGCCGGCCGTGCTGCTGGTGACGCACGACGTCGACGAGGCGATCGTGCTGGCCGACCGCGTCATCGTCCTCGACGGGGGCGTCGTACGCCACGACGCGCGCGTCGAGCTCGACGGCCGGCGCTCGCAGGCCGACCCGGCGTTCGCCCGGCTGCGGGCCCGCCTGCTCACCGAGCTCGGCGTCGAGGACGACCACGACGCGCCGGGCCGTCACCTCGACCGTGCGGTGGAGAGGGCGGCGTCATGACGGTCCGGCAGCTGCACCTCAACCTGTTCATCTACCCCGACGGCCACCACGAGGCGGCCTGGCGGCGCCCGGAGTCGCAGCCGGAGCGGATCACCGACATCACCTACTACCAGGAGCTGGCCCAGCGGGCCGAGGCCGCGAAGTTCGACGCGGTCTTCTTCGCCGACGGGCCGGCCCTGGCCGACAACATCCGGTACGCCGCTCGCGGTGGGCTCGAGCCGATCACCAAGATGACCGCCATCGCCGCCGCCACCGAGCGGATCGGGGTCATCGGGACGTCGTCGACGACGTACAACGAGCCCTACAACCTGGCCCGGCAGTTCGCCTCGCTCGACCACCTGAGCAACGGCCGGGTCGGGTGGAACATCGTCACGACCTCCTCGGCCGCCGCGGCGCACAACTTCGGCCTCGACGCCCACCCGGCCCACGCCCAGCGCTACGAGCGCGCCGAGGAGTTCCTCGACGTGGTCACCAAACTGTGGGACAGCTGGGAGGACGACGCCGTCCTCGCCGACCGCGAGAGCGGGGTCTACGCCGACACCGACAAGATCCACCGGATCGACCACGAGGGTCGCCACTTCTCCGTCGCCGGCCCCCTCAACGCGCCGCGCTCGCCGCAGGGGCGACCGGTCTACGTGCAGGCCGGGTCGTCGGAGGACGGCAGGTCGTTCGCGGCCCGCTGGGCCGAGGCGATCTTCACCGCGCACCAGACCCTGGAGAACGCGCAGGAGTTCTACGCCGACATCAAGGCGCGCGCCCGCTCCGTCGGTCGCGACCCCGAGGGGCTCAAGGTGCTGCCCGGCATCAGCCCGTTCATCGGGTCGACGGCCGCGGAGGCCCGCGCGCTGGAGGAGGAGTTCAACGACCTCACCCAGCCGGCGTACTCCCTCAAGCAGCTGAGCAACCTCGTCGGCGTCGACCTGACGGCGTACGACCTCGACGGCCCGTTCCCGACCGAGGTCGTGGCGCCGGTGGGTGACCGCGCGTTCCACAGCCGGTCGCAGCTCGTGCTCGACATCGTGGCCCGGGAGAGCCCGACGATCCGCCAGCTGTGCCACCGCCTCGCCGGTGCCCGCGGGCACCGGGTGGTCGCGGGCACCCCGGTCGACATCGCCGACACCATCCAGGAGTGGGCCGAGAGGGGCGCGGCGGACGGCTTCAACGTGATGCCGCCGTGGCTCCCGGGTGGCATCGACGTCTTCATCGACGAGGTCGTGCCGCTCCTGCGCGAACGCGGGCTGTTCCGCACGGAGTACACAGGAACCACGCTCCGCGAGCACCTCGGCCTCGACCGGCCGGCCAGCCAGTACGCACCGACCCCGCAGAAGGAAACCGCATGAGCAGCTTCGAGCACTACCGACCCCTGGGACGCACCGGCGTCCAGGTCAGCCCGCTGACCCTCGGCGCGATGATGTTCGGCGCGTGGGGCAACCCCGACCACGACGAGTCCATCGCGATCATCCACCGCGCGCTCGACGCCGGCATCAACGTCATCGACACCGCCGACGTCTACGCCCGGGGCGAGTCCGAGGAGATCGTCGGCAAGGCGCTCAAGGCACGCAAGGGCAGCCGCGACGACGTCTTCCTGGCCACCAAGTTCCACGGCAACATGCACGACGAGGACCCCAACCAGGCGGGGAACTCGCGGCGCTGGATCGTGCGCGAGGTCGAGCACTCGCTGCGCCGCCTGCAGGTCGACCACATCGACCTCTACCAGGTGCACCGGCCGCGGCCGGAGGTCGACATCGACGAGACGCTCGGCGCGCTGACGGACCTCGTGCGTCAGGGCAAGATCCGCTACATCGGCACGTCGACGTTCCTGCCCTCGCAGGTCGTCGAGGCACAGTGGGTGGCCGATCGCCGCGGCCGGGAGCGGCCGGTCAGCGAGCAGCCGCCGTACTCGATCCTCGCCCGCGAGGTGGAGCGCGACATCCTGCCGACGGCGCAGAAGTACGGCCTGGGGGTGCTGCCGTGGAGTCCGCTCGCGGGCGGCTGGTTGTCCGGTCGCTACCGCCGCGGCGAGGAGCCGCAGGTGACGTCGAGCCGGCTGCGCCGCCAGCCCGCGCGGCATGACCCCGCGTCGCCGGAGAACAAGGTGAAGCTCGAGGCGGTGCACCAGCTGCAGGAGCTCGCCGACGAGGCGGGGCTCTCGATGATCCACCTCGCGCTCGGCTTCGTGCTCGCCCACCCGGCGGTGTCGTCGGCCATCATCGGCCCGCGCACGCTCGAGCAGCTCGAGTCGCAGCTCGGGGTGGAGAAGGTGGTGCTCCCCGCCGACGTGCTCGACCGGATCGACGAGATCGTGCCGCCCGGCACGACCCTCAACGAGGCGGACCGGGGGTATGCCCCGCCGGCGCTGGTGGAGGCTTCGCTCCGGCGTCGGTGACTCGGCCGTCGCTGGAGTCACCGGATATCCGGTGACCGCCCTGCTTACAGGTACAGATCTCTACCTGTAAGCAGGGAACTCGGGTGCGAAGCACCGTCCGGCGGCCGGGCCGGCTCGCGTGGGGTGAGCCGGTCCCGGTAGCCGCTGTGAGGCTTCTCTCGTCGGGGAACATCGACCGGCGCGGGATGGCTGAGGGAGTCGTACAGTCCTCAACCACTCTGGAGGCACCACCTTCATGTCCCGTGCATTCGAGCCCCTCGCCGTCGGTCCCTGGAAGCTGCCCCAGCGCTTCGTGATGGCCCCGCTGACCCGCAACCGCGCGGGCGACGGCAACGCCCCGACCGCCCTCAACGCGGAGTACTACGCGCAGCGCGCCGGAGCCGGACTGATCGTCACGGAGGGCACCGCCCCCAGCCACGTCGGCCAGGGATACCTCGACGTTCCCGGGCTCTACACCGACGAGCAGGTCGCCGGCTGGCGCCTGGTCGCCGACGCCGTGCACGCCCGCGACGGTGTGGTCGTCGCCCAGCTCATGCACGCCGGTCGGATCGCCCACGCGGACAACAAGGACGGCGTGGAGACGATCGCCCCCAGCGCCGTGCAGGCCCCCGGCGAGATGGTCACCGCCGACGGCAGCAAGCCGCACGACGTGCCCCGCGCGCCGGAGACCGACGAGATCGCCGGCCTGGTCGCCGACTTCGTGACCGCGGCCCGCAACGCGGTCGCGGCCGGTCTCGACGGTGTCGAGGTGCACGCGGCCAACGGCTACCTGCTGCACCAGTTCCTCGACCCCACGGTGAACCTGCGCGGCGACGTCTACGGCGGCTCGCCGGAGAACCGCGCCCGGTTCGTCGTCGAGGTCGTGCGCGCGGTCGCCGAGGCGATCGGCGCCGAGCGGGTCGGCCTGCGGCTGAGCCCGGCCCACCAGTTCAACGGCATCGGCGAGGAGCTCGGCCCCGACCTCACCGCCACCTACCGTGCGGTGGTCGACGCCGTCGCGCCGCTCGGCCTGGCCTACCTGAGCCTGCTGGCCAGCCCGCTGGAGCCGCTCGAGACGCTGGTGCGCGACCTGCGTGAGCGCTTCGACGGCGTCGTGCTCCTCAACGACGGCTTCGGCGACGTCACCACCCTCGACTCGGTCGAGGAGCTGCTCGCGACCGGTCTTGCGGACGCGGTCGTCGTCGGGCGCCCCTTCCTGGCCAACCCCGACCTCGCCGACCGGTGGCGTGACGGGGCGGAGCTCAACGCGCCGAACCCCGACACGTTCTACGGCGGCGGCGCCGAGGGCTACACCGACTACCCCACCATCGAGCAGGCGTCCTGACCGCTCCCGATGACATGACGGCCCGGCCGGTCCCTCGCGGGGCCGGCCGGACTCATGTCGTACGCGTCCGGGCCGCGGCGACCACGCCGAGGACCGCGGCGAGCGCGGCGAAGGTGAAGACCGTGAGGAACGGGTCGAGGTCCTGCCGCTCGGCGGCCGCGAAGGCGGCGCCGGCCACGGACAGGGCGAGCGCGGCGCCGAGGGAGTCGGCCACCGTGAGGGCGGAGGAGTTGAAGCCCCGGTCGCGGTCGGTCGACGCCTCGAGCATCGCCACCCCGGTGCGCGGGTAGGCGAAGCCCATCCCGGCGCCGGCGAGGACGTACGCCGCTGCCGGCAGGACGGCGGACGGGTCTGCGCCGGCGTCGCGGGTGAGCACGCTGGTCGCCAGCGCGGTCAGGCCGACGAGGACCAGCGAGGTGCCGATGACCATCGCGCGGGTGTGGGACACCCGCGAGCCGAGGCGCGCCTGGACCTGGCTGGCGCTCGCCCACACCACGCCGACGCAGGTGAGCGCGATGCCGGCGCGGCCGGGGGAGAGACCCCAGTGGTCCTGCAGGACGTAGACGATGTAGGCCTCCGCGCAGAAGAACGTCGCCGCGAGCAGGCCGCGGGTCGCCACCACCGACGGCAGCCCCCGACGCAGGGTGCGGCTGCCAGGCGGGAGCAGGCGCCCCAGCGAGACCCAGACGCCCGCCAGTGCGGCCAGCGCGCCGAGAGCGGCGACGCCGCGGGCCGAGCCGACGAGCTCGAGCACCAGCACCCCGGCGGCCCCGAGCGCCGCCCACCACAGCCGTGACACGGGTGTGTCCGTGCCCTCGGCGTGCACCGTCAGCCCGCGGAGTGCGGGAGCCAGGAGCGCGAGGGCGAGCGCGACGAGCGCCACCACGCCGAGGAAGACCCAGCGCCAGCTCCACACGTCCGCGACGAAGGCGGCGAGCCCGGGACCGAAGAGGGAGGGCAGCACCCACGCGGCGGCGAAGGAGGCGAAGACCGCAGGACGGAGCGCGGCCGGGAACACCAGCCCGACGACGACGTACAGCCCGACCGTCAGCGCCCCGCCGCCGAGCCCCTGGAGGACGCGGCCGACGAGCAGCACCTCCATCGACGGCGCCAGCCCGCACACAAGCAGTCCGGCGGAGAAGAGCGCCATCGCCGCGAGCAGCGGCACCACCGGTCCGGTCCGGTCGCTCCACATGCCGGCAGCGACCATCCCGACGACCCCGCTGGCGAGCGGCGCGGCGAAGGCGAGCGCGTAGAGGTCGAGCCCGTCGAGGTCCCGCGCCACGGTGGGCATCACGGTGGCGACGGCCATGGCCTCGAACGCGACGAAGGCGATGAGGCCGAACATCGCGATGGTCGTGGCGGCGTACGCCGGCGAGAGGATCCGCTCGCGAGGCTGGGTCGGCGTCGGGGTGGTCGTCACTGGTCAGACGGTAGGACCTCCAGTGCACGTGAGGTCAATCGGAATAACCCACCGGGTGCGGACGCTGGGTCGACAGTGACTGCTCCCTCCGTCGACCTGTCCGTCCTCGACCTCGTCCCGGTCCGCAGCGACCAGACCACCGGTGACGCCCTCGCCGCCTCGCGGGGCCTGGCGCAGGTCGCCGACGAGCTGGGCTACCGCCGCTACTGGGTGGCGGAGCACCACAACATGCCGGCGGTGGCGGCCACCAACCCGCCCGTGCTGATCGCCATGCTGGCTGCGGCGACCGAGCGGATCCGGGTCGGGTCGGGCGGCGTGATGCTGCCCAACCACGCCCCGCTCGTCGTGGCCGAGCAGTTCGCCCTGCTCGAGGCCGCCTACCCCGGTCGCATCGACCTCGGCATCGGCCGCGCCCCGGGCACCGACCCGCTGACCCGGTTCGTCCTGCGCGGGGGGAGCGCGGAGTCCGCCGACGAGGCGGTCGCCAAGTTCCCCGACTACGTCGAGGACATCCGCACCCTGATGACGACCGAGGGCGTCGAGCTCCAGGTCGGGCCGCGCCGCCAGCCGCTGCGAGCCACGCCGTCGGCCCGCACGGTCGCCGACATGTGGCTGCTCGGGTCGTCGGACTACTCGGCGCGCCTGGCGGCCGAGAAGGGCCTGCCGTACGTCTTCGCGCACCACTTCTCGGGGGAGGGGACCGGCGTCGCGCTCGAGCTGTACCGCTCGACGTACCGCCCCTCTCCGGAGTACCCCGAGCCGCGGACCTTCCTCACCGTCAACGCCGTCGTGGCGCCGACGGAGGAGGAGGCCCGGCGTCGCGCGCTGCCCAACGTGCAGCAGATGATCGCGCTGCGCACCGGTGCGCCGCTGCACCCGCAGCGGCTCGTCGAGGAGGCCGAGGCGGTCGAGATGACCGCGGACCAGCGCGCCTTCGGCGATGCGATGGCGCAGCGCTGGATCGTCGGCTCGCCCGACCAGGCGCGGGCCCGCATCGAGGAGCTCGCGGCCGAGCACGGCGTCGACGAGGTGATGGTGCACCCCGTCGCGGGTGCCGCGGCCGGGACCGACGTGCGTACGTCACCCGCGCGCGAGGAGACGCTGCGCCTGCTCGTGGGCTGACCGGGCAGTTCCTCGCGCTGCACAGCGCCGACCGGGCAGTTCCTCGCGCTGCACAGCGCCGACCGGGCAGTTCCTCGCGCTGTACAGCGCCGACCGGGCAGCTCCTCGCGCTCGTGCGTGTGCCCAGCGCGAGGAAGTGCCCGGTGGGCGGGTTCCAGCGCGACGAAGTGCCCGCTCGGCGGGTTCCAGCGCGAGGAAGTGCCCGGTGGACGGGTTTCAGCGCAAGGAAGTGCCCGCTCGGCGGGTTCCAGCGCGAGGAGGTGCCCGGTCAGTGCTGCTCCTCGAGCCCGACCGCCTCGCGCAGGTTGCCCGCCGCCTCGCGGAGCTCGGGGTCGTCGGCCGCGCGTGAGTCCATCAGCGCGGCGAGCGCCTCGGCGATGACGTTGAGCTTCTCCTGCATGGCCTCGGTGTTGCGGCGCCCGGCGTTCTCCAGCAGGACGAGGAGCAGCAGCGACAGCACACCGCCGAAGGTGTGGATCGCCAGCTCCCACTTGGTGGTCGACTTCCACAGCGGGTAGCTCGCCGCCCAGATGACCACGACGGCCACCACGACCGCGAAGAACGGGGCGCGGCTGATGACCTTGGTCGACACCTCGACGAACCGCTCGAAGGGGTCGAGGCCGTCCTGCTTCTCCCGGCTCTCCGCCGCGTCTGTGCGCTCCATGGACGGAACCTAGTGCCTCCCGAGCCCCGCGTCGCGCGCCCGGATGATGACGTCGGCACGGTCGGTGGCCTGCAGCTTGGCCAGGATGCTGGTGATGTTGTTGCGGATCGTCTTGGGCGAGAGGAACAGCTCCTGCGCGATCTGGCCGTTGGAGCGTCCGGCGGCGATGAGGTCGAGCACCTCGGTCTCCCGCTCGGTGAGCTCGGGGAAGGGACGCTCGGGGCGGGCGGTGGGGGCGAGCACCTCGGCGATACGAGCGGCGAGCGAGGCGCCGAAGACGACGCCTCCAGCGTGGACGGTCGACACGGCGCGGACGATCTCGTCCTGCTCGGCGCCCTTGCGGAGGTAGCCCCGGGCACCGGCGCGCAGGGCGGAGAGCACCGTGCCGTCGTCCTCACCCATCGTCAGCACGAGCACCCCGACCTCGGGGTGCGCCGCGACGACCGCGCGGGTGGCGTCGATGCCGTTCATCACCGGCATCTGCACGTCCATGATCACCACGTCCGGGCGGTGCTCGTCGACGAGCGCGACGGCCTCGGCGCCGTCGGCGGCACGGGCGACCACCTCGATCCCGGGCAGCGGGTCGAGCAGCGAGGCGAGGCCGTCGCGGAAGACCGGGTGGTCGTCGGCGATCAGCAGCCGGATCGGGTCAGTCATGGCAGTCCCCCTCCACTCCAGTGTCGCGGACCCCGGCGCCGTACGGCAGGACCGCGTGGACGGTGGTGCCGCCGGACTCCGGGCAGGTCACCTCGCAGCGCCCGCCGAGCTCCTCGGCGCGCTCGCGCAGCGACAGCAGCCCGACGCCGGCGGTGACGTCCGGGCCGATGCCACGGCCGTCGTCGGCGACCGTCACGGTGAGCGCGGTGTCGCCACCCTCGAGGCGTACGTCGACGTGGCGCGCGCCGGCGTGCTTCACCACGTTGGCAAGCGCCTCCGACACGATCCGGTAGGCCGCGACCTCGACCGCCGCCGGCAGGCCCGTCGCACCCTCGACCGACACGTCCACGGCGACCTCGGAGCGCACCCGGTCGGCCTGCTGGCGCACCGCGGCCTCGAGGCCGAGGTCGTCGAGCGCGGGCGGGCGCAGGTCGTGCACGAGGCGGCGTACGTCGTCGAGGGCCTCGCTCACCTCGGTGCGGGCCAGGCCGACGAGCTCGCGGGCGCGGACGGGGTCGGCGTCGATGGCGTTGCCGGCGGCCTGCAGGCGCAGCGCGACCCCGCCGAGGGCCGGGCCGAGGCCGTCGTGCAGGTCTCGGCGGATCCGGCGGCGGTCCTCCTCGCGCCCGAGCACCAGGCGCTCTCGGCTGGCCTGCAGCTCGGTGGCGAGCAGCCGGGCGCGGATCGCCACGGCGGCCTGGCGCACGAGGTCGACCAGCAGGCCCTGGTCGCGGCGCGACAGCATCGATCGGTAGCCCTGGACGGGCAGCACCAGCCGCCCGACGCGCTCGTCCTGGTAGGCGATGTCGATCTCCTGCACCTCGGCGGGCGCGGTCCCGTGCGACGCGGAGAGCAGGCCGCCGTCGGGGGTGAGCACCTCGACCCGCACGTGCCGGACCTTGAAGGTGTCGGCCACCGCGGAGGCGAGCGCGGGCAGCTGCTCGTCGACCGTCCCGATCGTCTCCAGCCGGGCCGCGAGCGCGGACACCGCGCCGTACCGGTCGCCCCGCCGGCCCAGCAGCAGGCGGTGGACGAGCCCGCCGAGCCAGCTGCGGAGCGGGCCGTAGACCACGACGGCCAGCACGAGCACGACCAGCGTGACGCTGCGCTGGTCGAGGCGGTCGCCGAGCAACGCGGTGCCGGCGGCGAGCACGGAGAGGTCGACGGCGACGACGATCGCGGCGACGACGGCGGTGGTGAGGGTCCACGTGACCAGGGCGTCGACGTCGCCGAGGTCGGGGCGCAGCAGCCCGATGGCGACCGAGGCGGCCAGCGTGATCACCGCGACGTCGAGGAGGACCGTGGTGACGCCCCCGCTGACCGAGAGCGTGGCTCCCGCGGCCACGAGCAGGACGCACATGATCCCCGCCCACAGCAGCCATCGCAGCTGGGTGCGCTCACGGCCGGACCCCTGCCGGTAGCGGACCAGCAGCAGCGCGACGGCGGCCACGATGGACCCGAGGGTGAGCACCTGCCCGACCCGCAGCAGGGCCTCGACGAGGCCGTCGGGGACCGGGAGGCTCACCACCTCGGTCGAGACGCCCGGCACGGGGGTGGTGAAGACGACGTCGTCGGGGGCGAGGACGAGCACGATCGGCAGTGCGAACGACGCAGCGAGCACGCCCACGGACAGCGCGTGCCAGCGACCGGCCAGGAGCCTCCCGGTCGGGTAGAGCAGCAGCACGGCCACCAGGCCGGACAGCAGGACGGCCCCGAAGCGGGCCACGAACCAGAACGCGGCGTCCGTGCCGACCGAACCGTGCGCGTAGCCGTGGGCGAGCCATCCGGACAGGGCGCCGTCGACGGCCCAGACCACCGCGACCACCCCGAGCACGCGACCGACCGCGTCTCCCGGACGCTCGCGGAGGACCCAGGTGGCCGAGACGGCGAGGACCAGCCCGGGCAGGGCCACCGGGAAGGCGAAGCCGATGTCGGCCGCGGTCCGCTCGGCGTCGGTGTTGGTCAGGTCGAGCCACACCGACGCGACGAGGCACACGACGGCGACGAGCACGGGAACGTACGACGCCACCGCGGCGCGTGACCGGGCGCGGCCGGCGGTCGTCGTACTCACGCGAGCAGTATCGCCGCGCGGGTGTCCCGCCGTCAGGGGACCGGAGTCCCCTCGTGGCGGGACCCGACGAGGGGACCGGACGCGGGACCGCTCTCCCTGCCGGGCGGGTCTCCGGGACGGCGAACCTTCTGGCATGCCGCAACCGGCGGCGGACCCACCACCAGATGACAGGAGTCACGACCGTGACGATCTCGCACTCTCCCGCTCCCGCTCGCTCCGACGTCGCCACCGCGACTCCGGGCACCGCGACGAGCCCCACCCGCCCGTTCCTGCTCCACGGCAGGGTGCTCACCGCCGGCGCCGTGGCCTGGTCGGCCTCCATCCTGGCCGTCGGCCAAGACCCTCAGGACACCACCGGCCTGGTCGTCTTCGGGCTCGGCTCCGGCCTGTTCCAGGTCGGCGTGCTGTTCCTGCTGCGCGTGCTGTGGCGCACCCGGGCGCTGGGCGACGGCCGGATCGCCCGAGGGGTGATCCGCGCCGAGACCGTCGCGCTCAGCCTGGCGATCGCGTCGACGTTCGTGGACGCCATCGGGGTCTCCGACCTCACCCAGCCGGGCTGGCTGGCGCTGGACCTCTTCTGGCCGCTGTCGATGCTGGGCATGTTCCTCATCGGTGTCCGGATCGCGATCGCCGGCCGGTGGAAGGGCGCTGCCCGCTTCTGGCCGATGGTCGCCGAGAGCTGGGCCGTCGTCACCGTCCCCGCGCTCGGCATCTTCGGCGAGACCGTCGGCATGTACGTCGGTGCCCTCCACCTGCTCGTGGGCTACGCCGTCCTCGGCGTGCTGGTCAGCCGCAAGCGCGACTGACCATCACGAGCAGAAGGCCCCGGACCTCTCCCCCGCGGAGGTCCGGGGCCTTCGTCGCGCTCAGTCGAGCGCCAGCCCCGCGGCCGGGGTGACCCGGGCGGCGCGACGGGCGGGTACGACGCACGCGGCCAGGCCGGCGAGCGCGGCGACCAGCGCGACCGCACCGAGCTGCACGACCGGGACCGTCATCGTGACGTCGTCGATGACCGGCCCGAGCAGCACGCGCACGCCGACCCAGGCGAAGACGAGGCCGATCGCCGTGCCCAGGGCGGTGGCGACCCCCGAGAGCAGCAGCCCCTCCGCGGCCATGGCCCGGCGCAGCTGGTCGCGGGTCAGGCCCATCGCGCGCAGCAGGGCGTTCTCCCGGCTGCGCTCGAGCACCGACAGGCCGAGCGTGTTGCCGATGCCGATCAAGGCGATCAGCACGGCGATCCCCAGCAACCCGACCACGGCGCCCGTCAGGATGTCGACCTGCAGGTCCACCCAGGCGCGGTCGGCGTAGCCCCCGTCGACGACCGCCCGGCTCCCGGCCAGCGCGGCCAGGTCCCCGTCGAGGTCCTCCGCGTCCGTCCCGGGGACGGCTCGCGCCCACACCGCGACCGGCTGGGCCGTCGAGGTGAGCTCGGCCATCGTCGCGGAGGACACCAGCCCGGCCTGCCCCCACGCGGGGCCGAGCCGCACGTCGAGGGTGTGGTCCCGGCCGTCGACCGTGACGACGACCCGGTCGGTGTCCAGCACCCGGTCGGCCACGTCGCGGGGCCACGCGTCCACCACGTCGTAGGACAGCAGGACGGTGCCGTCCGGCGGCGAGAGGTCGCTCGGTCCGCGCACCACGGTGGGCCGCCCGGAGACCTGTGCCAGCGGGAGCGGCTCGTCGCCCACGGCTGCGATCGTGCCGGCGAGGGTGACCGTGTCGGCCACGCCGTCGACCGCGGCCGCCCGCTCGACCAGCGCGTCGTCGAGCGGTGCGTCCACCGCGGTGACGGTCGCGTCGAGGGGGTAGTCGGTGTCCATAGCGTCGTCGATGCCGGTGCGCGAGGACGCCAGTCCGGTCAGGATCGCCGTGGTGAGGGTGACGCCGACCAGCAGCGAGGCGGCGGTGGTGGCGGCGCGGCGCCGGTCACGCACCGCGTTCCCGGCGGCGAGGCGGCCCACGGGGCCGGTGCCGAGGAGCCGGCTCGCCGCGGTCAGCAGCGCCGGGACCAGCCAGGGCCCGAGCAGCAGCACGCCGACGAAGGCGATCATGCCGCCGCCCAGCATGAGCACGACGGAGGGCAGCGCCCCGTCCGCCACCGCGACGGCGAGCAGGCCCGAGCCGGTGGCCACCGACAGCACCGCGAGCGCGAGCCGGAGGCGGCCGGACTGTGAGCGCGCGTCAGGACCGGTGTCGGGGCGCAGGGCGGCCAGCGGCGGCACCCGGGTGACGCCGCGGGTGGGGAGCCAGGCGGCCGCCACCGTGACGAGCACGCCGAGCGCGCAGGCGCCACCGAGCCACCACGGGTCGATGGTGGCTGCGCCCATGTCGGTGAACCAGATCCCGACGAGCTGGACCAGGCCGAGGCCGCCGAGCCCGCCGACGACCACCCCCGCGGCGGAGGCGACCACCCCCGTCGCGAGCGCCTCGAGCCGCACCGAGCGGCGGAGCTCGCGGCGGGTCACTCCCACGCAGCGCAGCAGCGCGAACTCGCGCAGGCGCTGGGCGAAGAGGATCGAGAACGTGTTGGCGATGACCAGCATGGCCACGAAGAACGCGATGGCGACGAAGACCAGCGCCAGGATCGCGATGATGTCGACACCGCGGGAGATCTCGGCCTGCCGCTCGGCCACCCAGGCGTCCGAGTCCCGGACGGTGGCGTCGGGGACGAGTCGGGTGGCGAGCTCCGCGGACCCGCCCCAGGCGACGGCGTCCGCCCAGAGCGTGTCGCGGAAGCGCTCCAGGGTTGGCCACGGGACGTAGAGGTCGGCGCCCATCGCGGCGGGGCTGTCGACCAGGCCGACCACCTCGACGTCGGCGGCCGCGCGGCCGCTGCCGACGCGGAGCAGGTCGCCGATCCCCACGCCCGATCCCTTGGCCGCGTTGACGTCGGCGACGGCCTCCCCGGGCGCGGTCGGGAGACGACCGGCCTCGAGGGCCTGCCACTGCAGGCCCGGGTCGAGGGAGACCTCGGCGACGTCGGCGGACCGGGTGAGCTGGACGCCGTCGCGCGAGACGGGCTCCATCGCGTAGCCCAGGGCGAGTGCCGCGACGTCGTCCTCGGCCGCGCCGGCCATCAGCCGGGTGACGTCGCGCGGGTCCGCGACGGTCACCACGTGGTCGACGTGGGCGACGGGCGCCCCGACGTCGGCGGTCATCCCGGCGCGGGTGGCCCCGGTGAGCATGCCGATGACGACGATGAAGGCGACGCCGATGACGACGGCCACCGACGCCGCGACGTACCTCCGGGTGTGGTGGCGCATCGACGCCACGAGCACGGTGCGCATCAGGCGCCCCGTCCACGCAGCGCGGCGACGAGCTCGTCCTGGCCGGGGTCGGTGAGGTGGGCGGTGACGGCGCCGTCGTGGATGACCACCACGTCGTCGGCGTACGCCGCCGCGTCGAGCTCGTGGGTCACCATCACCACCGTCATCCCGAGCTCGCGGACCGAGCGGCGCAGGTGCCCGAGCACCTCCGCGCTGGCCTCGCTGTCGAGGTTGCCGGTGGGCTCGTCGGCGAAGACGATGTCGGGCTGGGTGACGAGCGCGCGGGCGATCGCGACGCGCTGCTGCTGGCCGCCGGAGAGCTGGCTGGGCAGGTGGCCGAGCCGGTCGCGGAGCCCGAGCACGTCGACGACCTGGTCGTAGCGCTGCCGGTCGACCGGGCGACCGGCGAGCTCGAGGGGCAGGACGATGTTCTGGCCGGCGGTGAGCATCGGCAGCAGGTTGAAGGCCTGGAAGACGAAGCCGATGTGCTCGCGCCGGAAGATCGTCAGCGCGGTGTCGTCGAGGCCGGCGAGGTCACGCCCGGCGACGGTCACCTCGCCGGAGGTCGCGGCGTCGAGGCCCGCCAGGCAGTGCATGAGGGTGGACTTGCCGGAGCCGCTCGGGCCCATGATGGCGGTGAAGCGGCCGGCCGGGACGTCGAGGTCCACGCCGCGCAGGGCGTGGACGGCGTTGTCGCCGGTGCCGTAGGTGCGGGTCAGGCCGCGGGCGCTGGCAGCCGTCCGGGTGCCGGCCGGTGTGCTGGTGTCGAGTGTCGTGGTCATGGGGACAACGGTGCTCGTCAGCGGCCGCCCGGTCGTCGGCCCGGGGAAGGCTTCTCGGGTCGGCCTGCGGGCGGACGCGCGCGGTCGGCGTACGACCGGGGGAGGACCCTGCCGCCGAGGTTCGTACCCGAGTTGCGTGCTTCGAGGTCGAGATCTGTACCTGTAAGCAGGGCGGTCACCGGATATCCGGTGACTCCAGCGGGGAGGCGGTCAGGGACTCACGAGGCCCGTCTCGTAGCCGAGCACCACGAGCTGGACGCGGTCGCGGGAGCCGGTCTTGGCCAGCACCCGGCCGACGTGGGTCTTGACGGTCGTCTCGGCGACGACGAGGTGCTCGGCGATCTCGGTGTTGGTCAGGCCGCGGGCGATGAGGGTGAGCACCTCGACCTCGCGCTCGGTCAGCTGGGCGAGCCGGTCGTCGTACGTCGCCGGCGCGGCCGGGTCGGGCAGCGCGGCGAAGTGGTCGAGCAGCCGCCGGGTGGTGCTGGGGGCGACGACGGCGTCGCCCGCCATCACGGCACGGATCGCGCCGAGCAGGTCGGGCGGTGCGGCGTCCTTGAGGAGGAACGCGGAGGCGCCGGCGCGGATCGCGGCGAAGGCGTACTCGTCGAGGTCGAAGGTCGTCAGCACGATCACCCGCGGCGGGGCGGCCCGCGCGAGCAGCCGGCTCGTCGCCTCGACGCCGTCGACGCGCGGCATCCGGACGTCCATCAGCACCACGTCGGCGGCCGTGACGGCGAGCCGCTCGAGCGCCTCGCCCCCGTCGCCGGCCTCGCCGACGACCTCCATGTCGTCCTGGCTGTCGACGAGCATCCGGAAGCCGGCGCGCACCATCTGCTGGTCGTCGACGAGGAAGACCCGGACCGGCCCGGCGTGATGGCCGGCTGCGTCGCTCTCGCTCACAGCGGCAGCCTCGCAGACACCGCGAACCCGCCCCCCGGCGCGGGGCCGGCCTCCAACGTCCCGCCGTGGACGGCGGCGCGCTCGCGCATGCCGACGAGGCCCAGGCCGCGACTGTCCGGGTGGGAGGCCGCCCCCCGCCCGTCGTCGCGGACCTCGATGACGACCTCGGTGCCGACGGCGACGCGCACGTCCACCGCCGCGTCCGGCCCGGCGTGCTTGCGCACGTTGGTGAGGGCCTCCTGCACGATGCGGTACGCCGCCAGCCCGATCCCGTCTGGCACGTCGGTCGCGGGCTCCGGGAGGTCGGCGCTCACGCGCGTGCCGGCGGCGCGGGCCTCGTCGACGAGGTGGCGTACATCGTCGAGGCCGGGCTGCGGCGCCACGCCGGTGTCGCCCTCGCGGAGCAGCCCCAGCAGCCGTCGCATCTCGGTGAGCGCCTCGCGGCCCGCGGCAGAGATCGTCTCCAGGGTGCCGACCGCGACGGCGGGGTCCTTGGCGGCGGCATACCGCGCGCCGTCGGCCTGGACGACGATCACCGACAGGCCGTGGGCGACCACGTCGTGCATCTCCCGGGCGATCCGCGAGCGCTCGTCGCGTGCGGCCAGCTCCACCTCCCGCTCGGCCATCCGCTCGGCCTGCTCGGCGCGCGCGACCAGCGAGGCGACGTACCGCTCGCGCGACTGCGCCGCCCAGCCGAGCGCCCACGCGGCGGTGACGATGGCGCCGATCGTGACGGTGTAGGGCGCGAGGTTGCCCGGGGTGAGGTCGCCGGCCCCGAACCCGAACAGCCAGCGGGTCGCCGCGACCAGCGCGCCGGCGTACCCCACGAGCAGCGCCGCCACGCCCTGCCACCGCGGCGACCAGCGCGCGACGGAGTAGACCGCGACGGGGAAGGCGAGCTGGCCGACGGTGGGCTCGTCGTGGAGGACCGCCTGCAGCGCGGACGCCGCCGCGACGACGAGGAAGACCGGCCACGGGTGGCTGCGGCGCCAGAGCAGGGGCAGCACCTCGGCGACGGTGAAGGCGGTCGCGACCGGCTGGTCGGCAGCGATGTGGCCCAGGCCGCCCACGACGAGGACGAACGCGACGACCAGCCGGTCGAGCCAGCGCCGCCCACGCGGCCCCAGGCGCCACGGGTGCGGGTCCATGGTGCAGAACGTTAGACCGCGCACCCGCCCCCGGCGTCAGACCACGGGAGGACGCCGAACAGCCGCGCGTCGCCCCCGAGTAGGGTGCGATCCATGACCCAGTGGGAATACCAGGTGGCGCCGATTCCGCTCCACAACGAGGCCCTGATGCTCAACAACTTCGGCCAGGACGGCTGGGAGCTGGTGGCCATCCACACCAACGCGCAGGGCGGCCTCGTCGCCTTCCTGAAGAAGCCGAAGGCCTGACGTGGGTGCCGAGGCCCGCCTCGCCGAGCTGGGCATCACCGTCCCCGAGGTCGTCCCGCCGGTCGCGGCCTACCAGCCGACGGCGAGGAGCGGCAACCTCGTCTTCACCGCCGGCCAGCTGCCCGCCCGCGACGGCGGGATGCTCGCGATCGGCAAGCTCGGCGCCGAGGTCAGCGACGAGCAGGGCTACGAGTGCGCCCGCCAGTGCGCCCTCAACGCGCTCGCCGCGGTCAAGGCCGAGATCGGCTCGCTCGACGACGTCAAGCGCGTGGTCAAGGTCGTCGTGTTCGTCGCCTCGACGCCCGACTTCACCGGCCAGCCCCAGGTCGCCAACGGCGCCTCCGAGCTGCTCGGCGAGGTCTTCGGCGACGCCGGCAAGCACGCCCGCTCCGCCGTCGGCGTCACCGTGCTCCCGCTCGACGTGCCCGTCGAGGTCGAGATCGTCGTCGAGGTCTGAGACCTTGCAGCGCCTTCCCCTCCCCGAGGCGCTCGTCGCGCAGGCGAGGTCGTACGCCGAGGGTGGTGCGACGCCCGCCGAGCCCCGCGACGCGGCGACGGTGGTGCTGGTGCGCCCGGGTGCCGCCGGCCCCGACGTCTACCTCCTGCGCCGCCAGACGTCGATGGCCTTCGCAGGCGGGATGTGCGTCTTCCCCGGCGGCGGCGTCGATCCTCGCGACTTCGACGACGAGCTGGTCGAGCGCGGCCTGTGGGCCGGTCCGTCGCCCGCCGAGTGGGCCTCGCGGCTCGGCTGCGACGAGCCCCGGGCCCGGGCGCTGGTCTGCGCGGCCGTGCGGGAGACCTTCGAGGAGTCGGGAGTGCTGCTGGCGGGCGCCGGTCCGGACTCGGTCGTGGCCGACACCACCGGCGACGACTGGGAGGCCGACCGCGTCGCGCTGGAGTCGCGCGAGGTCTCGCTGACCGCCTTCCTCGAGAAGCGCTCGCTCGTGCTCCGCACCGACCTCCTCGGCGCCTGGTCGGGCTGGCTGACCCCGGTGTTCGAGCCGCGGCGCTACCGCACGTGGTTCTTCGTGGCCCGCCTGCCCGAGGGGCAGGTGACCCGCGACGTGTCGAGCGAGTCGTCCTCGGTCATGTGGGCCGGCGCGATGGACGCGGTGTCGCTCGTCGAGCGGCAGGAGATCCTCATGCTGCCCCCGACGTGGCTGACCTGCCTCGAGGTGGGCCAGTACGCCGACCCCTCCGCCGTCCTCGCCGAGGCGAGCGGCCGGAGGGTCGAGATGTTCATGCCCGAGGTCGTCGCCGACGGCGAGGAGTTCATCCTGTCCACCCCACCGGCCTACGCCACGCTGATGGCCGCTCGATGAGCCACCGGGGATGAGCGACCGGGGCTGGTCCGGCGGGACCTTCGGCGAGACCGGCACGTGCGTGCTCGCGCCCAACGCCGACGTGATGACCCTCGACGGCACCAACACGTGGGTGCTCCGCGACCCCGACTCGGCGCGCTCGGTCGTCGTCGACCCGGGCCCGGCCATCGACGCCCACCTCGACGCGATCGACGCGGCCGCCGGTGACGTGTCCGTCGTGCTGCTGACCCACCACCACGCCGACCACAGCGAGGCGGCGCGCCAGTACGCCGAGCGCCACGGGTGCGGCGTACGCGCGCTGGACCCGGCCTACCGGCTGGGGTCCGAGGGCCTCGGCGAGGGCGACGTCGTCACGGTCGGCGGGCTCGAGGTGCACGTGGTCGCGACGCCCGGCCACACGTCGGACTCGCTGTCGTTCGTCGTGCCGCAGGATCGCGCCGTGCTGACCGGCGACACCGTGCTGGGTCGCGGCACCACCGTCGTCGCGCACCCCGACGGCCAGCTCGGGGCCTACCTCGCCTCCCTCCAGCGGCTGCACGCGCTCTGCGGCGAGCAGGGCATCACCGCCGTCTGGCCCGGCCACGGCCCGGTGATCGACGACGCGCTCGGCGCCCTCGACCTCTACCTCGCGCACCGCGAGCAGCGGCTCGACCAGGTGCGCCAGGCCCTGCGCGACCTGCACGCCGTGGAGCGGGAGGGCGGGTCCTTCCCGCACGAGACCCTGCCGCGCGCGATCGTCGAGATCGTCTACGCCGACGTCGACCCTGTGCTCTGGGGTGCGGCGGAGCTGTCGGTGCGCGCCCAGCTGGCGTACCTCGAGGGCGAATGACCCTTGCGTCCGCACCGACGGAAGAGTGAGGTGGGTGCCATGAACCACACCCCGATGAGCAGCCCGCACCGGCCCGTCGTCGTCCTGTCCCGCGCCCTGGACCAGGCGGGTGACGCCCTCGCCGTCGTGCACCCCGACGACCTCGACAAGCCGACGCCGTGCGCGGGGTGGACCGTGCGCGAGCTCGCCGACCACCTGGCAGCCGCACCGGAGCACTTCCTGCAGCAGGCGCGTGGCGAGGAGGTCGACTGGAGCGCGAGCACCGGCGTCGGCGGCGACCCGGCCGTGCTGGCCGCACACTTCCGCACGCACGCCGACGACCTGCTGCACCACTGGCACGGCCGACCCGACGACCAGGTGGCCCAGGCCGACTGGCAGAGCGCCGAGCTCGGGGTGCACACCTGGGACCTGGTGCGGGCAATCGGTCGGAAGGTGCCGCTCGACGACGAGGTGGCCGAGCGCGGGCTCGCCTTCATCCAGCAGGGCCTGACCGACGACAACCGCGGCGACGCCTTCGGTGCGCCGGTCGGCGTCCCCGACGACGCCCCGGCCTACGACCGGCTGGTGGCGTTCGCCGGCCGCGACCCGCGCGCCTGAGCCGTCGTACGGATCGAACGACGCCGCCCGTCGGCGGTCCCCGCGTACGGCCGCGCCGGCCACGCCCGTTGGGTCCGTACGACGGCTACAGGAAGCGTCGCCAGAGCCACCGCAGCGCCATCAGGACGGCGATGGAGGCAGCCACCCCGAGTCCGATGAACAGCGACAGCTCGATCCCGAAGGGCGCCGGCGGACGGTCGGCCGCGTCGAAGTCGTGGGTGAGCACCTGCGGCGACGTGCCGTCGAGGTCGGGCACCAGGTCGACGGCGACGCTGAGGCTGGCCGTGTCGGGCACGCCGCGCACCAGGATCCGGTAGGTCCACTCCGACCCGGGGCGGTCGGGTGAGGTCATCAGGACCAGGTGCGGTCCCTCGACGTAGCTGCCGGCCGGAGCGTCGACCTCGGCCACGAGCAGGCTGTCGTCCGCCCAGCCGACCGGCGTCACCGTCGCGCCGTCGGGGTAGAGGTCGGCGGGAAGCCGCCGGAGCGGGTCGGTGCCGCTTGCGGTCTCGAACGGCACCGCCCGGACGGCGACCTCGTCGGCCGGGAAGGGCGCGCTGACGCCGCCACCCGGAGCCGTCACGCCGGTCAGCGCCGACGTGCTGCTGTCACCCGTCGCCGGGTCGATCGTCCAGCTCTCGATGTCGGGTGCCTCGCCCGGCTCGGTGACGCGACCGTAGACGTCGACGGCGATCTCACCGTCCGACGTCCACGACACCGCGCGCGGCGTCCCGGTGCCGGTCGGCAGGTCGAGGAGGCTCGTCTCCCCGGTGACCAGGTCGACCACGCGGTACCAGCCGGTGCTGATGGTCGTCACCCCCCGGACCCGCTCGACGGAGCTGCCCGCCGGGTAGGCCAGGCGTCGGCCGTCGGGGGACAGCGCCAGCCACGGCCCGTGGAACCACCCGTCCATCGCCTCGGCGTCGAGCTCGGGGAAGTCGGGGAGGTCGACGCGGAGGGCCTCGCCGGTCGTGGCGCTCACCAGGACGGGCTGTCCGAGGTGGACGTCGTCGACGTAGGCCACCGACGCCCGGCCGATCGCGAGGTCCGACACCATCGGACCGTCTGGCTCACCGATACGGCTCGGGATCGCGCCGGCCGGCACGACGTCGCCCGCCGGTCCGACGTCTGCGGGGCGCACGGCGAGCGCCCCCGCGCCGGCCACCACCGCGACGACGGCGACCGCGGCCAGTCCGGCGGCGGCGCGGGTACGACGACGGGCGCGGCGACCGCGGTCCCAGGCGGACGGGTCGGGGGAGAAGGTCTGGGTGCGGGCGAGGGCGTCGAGCTCCTCGCGCAGGTCGGTGCTCATGTGTCTGCTCCCACCAGGTCGGCGAGCTCGGGGGCCAGGACGCGCAGCCGCTGGAGGGCCTGGCGCGACATGGACTTGACCGCGCCGCTGGAGATGCCCAGCGTGGCGGCCGTCTGGACCTCGGTGAGGTCCTCGAAGTAGCGCAGCACCAGCACGGTGCGCTGGCGCGGCGTCAGCCGGCGCAGGGCCTGCTCGAGGGTGAGCCGCACGGTCGGGTCGGCCGCCGCCACCGGGGCGTCGTACGACCCCAGCGGGGACTCGGCGAAGCGGCGCCGCCGCCACCAGGAGATGTTCTGGTGGTACATCGTGCGGCGCACGTAGGCCTCGGGCGAGGTCTCGATCCGCTCCCAGTGCCTGGCCGCCTGCACCAGCGCCGCCTGCACCAGGTCCTCGGCGAGGTGGTGGTCGCCGGTCAGCAGGTAGGCGGTGCGGGCGAGCGCCGGCCCGCGCGCGTGCACGAACTCGTCGAACGCCGATCGATCACTCATCACGGCAACCCCCTTCACGACGTACGACGCACGCGGGCGCCCCGCCGGGGGTCAGGTGCTGAGAATCGGTGCGAAGAAGGGTCAGCGGGCGCGGCGAGAGAGGCGCTCGAGGTCCATGATCACCACGGAGCGGGGCTCCAGGCGCAGCCAGCCGCGCGAGGCGAAGTCGGCGAGCGCCTTGTTGACCGTCTCGCGGGAGGCGCCGACCAGCTGGGCGAGCTCCTCCTGGGTGAGGTCGTGGTGGACGTGGACGCCGTCGTCGGCGGTCCGGCCGAAGCGGTCGGCGAGGTCGAGGAGCGCCTTGGCGACGCGGCCCGGGACGTCGGAGAAGACCAGGTCGGCCACGACGTCGTTGGACTTGCGCAGCCGCGAGGCGAGCTGGGACAGCAGGCCGCGGGCGACCTGCGGGCGGCCGTCGAGCCAGCGCAGCAGGTCGTCGTGGGACAGCGAGGCGAAGGAGGCGTCGGTGACGGCGGTGACCGTCGCGGAGCGCGGGCCCGGGTCGAAGAGGGACAGCTCGCCGAACATCTGACCGGGTCCCATGATGGCGAGCAGGTTCTCGCGGCCGTCGGAGGAGGAGCGGCCGAGCTTCACCTTGCCCTCGGTGACGATGTAGAGCTTGTCGCCCGAGTCGCCCTCGTGGAAGAGCACGTCGCCGCGGCGGAGTCGGGTCTCGGCCATCGAACCGCCCAGCGCAGTCGCCGCCTCGTCGTCGAGCGAGCTGAACAGCGGTGCCTGCCGAAGCACGTCGTTGTCCACGTCAATCCTCCCGGTGGGGTGCGTCCCGACCGGTGCTGCTCGGGATCGCTGACGATCCTAGCCGTGGTGCGGCTCACAACCGCGACTCCGGGCGGCGAGGCGTCGTTCGCGCCGGCTTCGGGGGTGTCGGAGGCGGACCGTAGGCTGAGCGCGTGCCCGCCCCCGCCCGCAAGGTCGTCGAGATCCCCAAGCCCGACACGTCGCTGGTGCGCCGGGCGCGCAAGGTCGACCGCATCCTCGCCGAGACCTACCCCGACGCCCGCGCCGAGCTCGACTTCACCAACCCGTTCGAGTGCCTCGTCGTCACCGTGATCTCCGCGCAGACGACCGACCGGCGGGTCAACGCGGCCAGCCCCGCGCTGTTCGCGGCCTACCCGACGCCCGAGGCGATGGCCGCGGCCCCGCGCGAGCACCTCGAGCAGCTCCTCGGGCCGCTCGGGTTCTTCCGGCAGAAGACCGACGCCCTGCTCAAGCTCAGCCAGGCGCTCGTCGACACCTTCGGCGGCGAGGTGCCCTCCCGCCTCGACGACCTCGTCACCCTGCCGGGCGTGGGCCGCAAGACCGCCAACGTCGTGCTCGGCAATGCTTTCGGCAAGCCCGGCATCACCGTCGACACCCACTTCGGCCGGCTCGCGCGTCGCCTCGGCTGGACCGAGGAGACCGATCCGGTCAAGGTGGAGCACGCCGTCGGCGCGCTGTTCCCCAAGCGTGACTGGACGATGCTGTCGCACCACCTCATCTGGCACGGCCGGCGCCGGTGCCACGCCAAGAAGCCCGCGTGCGGCGCCTGCCCGGTCGCGCGCCTGTGCCCCTCGTTCGGCGCGGGACCGACCGACCCGGTCGAGGCGGAGAAGCTCGTCACCACGCAGGGACCTGCATGAAGAAGCTCCTCCTGGTGCTGGCGCTCGCCACGTGCGTCGCCGTGGGTGCCGTCGCGTGGTCCTCGATGGGCGACGCCGGCCCCATCGACGTACGCCCTCCCGACGTCGAGGTCGACACCCCGGCGCTGCGCGAGGTCAAGGCGCGCATCGGCATGGAGGACTGCACGCCCGGCACCGGCGACCCGGTCGAGGGCGGGCTGCCGGAGATGACGCTCCCGTGCCTCGGCGGCGGGCCCGACGTCGAGCTCTCCTCGCTGCGCGGGCCGATGCTGATCAACCTGTGGCAGGCGCGCTGCGAGCCCTGCCGCCTCGAGATGCCGGCGCTGGAGGAGTTCCACCAGCAGTACGGCGACCGGGTGCGGCTCGTCGGCATCGACTTCAACGACGTCCACCCCGACGGCGCGCTCGCGCTGGCCGAGGAGACCGGGGTGACCTACCCCTCGATCGCCGACCCGGGCGGCGAGCTGATGGTCGAGGACGCCTTCGCGATCGCACGCCGCGGGCTGCCGGCGTTCGTCTTCGTCGACGAGACCGGCAAGGTCGTCGCCCAGGACTCCGGCGGCGTCGAGTCGGTCGGCGAGGTCCGCGACCTGGTGGCCGAGCACCTCGGGATCGACCTGTGAACGAGGGGTCCGCCGGGCGGCCGGGCTCGCTGCCGCGGTGGCTGGCGCCCGTGGTCGAGGCCGCCTCCACGATCACCGTCCACGAGCTGACCCGCTTCATGCCCCCACCGGACAGCGACCCGCGCCGCGGCGCCGTGCTGATGGTCTTCGCCGACCGCGACGCCGACCCGGCCGCCCCCGACGACCTCGCCCACCGCGGCGAGCTCCTGCTCACCGAGCGCAACCACCACATGCGCTCCCACCCCGGCCAGGTGTCGTTCCCGGGCGGTTCGCTCGACGAGGGGGAGACCCCGGTCGAGGCGGCGCTGCGCGAGGCCCACGAGGAGATCGGGCTGGTCCCGGCCGAGGTCGAGGTGTTCGGCGAGCTGCCCGAGCTGTGGCTGCCGCCCAGCAACTTCGCGGTGACGCCGATCCTGGGCTACTGGCGCGACCGGGGCGAGGTGCGCATCGAGAGCCCGGCGGAGGTCCACGAGATCCACCACGTCGCGATCGCCGACCTCCTCGACCCCGACAACCGCATCACCGTGCGCCACCCCAGCGGCTGGCTGGGCCCCGGCTTCCTCATCGGCGCGCAGCGCGACGTGGTCCTGTGGGGCTTCACCGCCGGCATCATCGCCCGCCTGTTCAGCTATCTCGGCTGGGCGCAGGACTGGGACAGGGCGCGGGTGCGTGACCTGCCCGACCACATGCTGCAGGGTGTCCCCAGAGGCACCGACCTCGCGCCCAACACCCCGCACGACACCCCCCAGAACACCAGGCTCGAGGAGTAGCTCGCGATGAACGTCCTCGACTGGTGCCTCGTGGCGCTCGTGGGGATCTATGCCCTCTCGGGCTACTGGCAGGGATTCATCACCGGCGCGAGCGCCACCGCCGGGCTGCTGCTCGGCGGCCTCATCGGCATCTGGGTCGCGCCGCTCGCGCTCGGTGACGCCGCCCCGTCGCTGTGGGTCTCCCTGGGCGCGCTCTTCATCGTCATCATCTGCGCCTCGCTCGGGCAGGCGCTCTTCCAGTACGTCGGCGCCCGGCTGCGCGACCGCATCACCTGGCAGCCGATCCGCGCCGTCGACGCGATCGGAGGATCGGTCCTCAGCGCCGTCGCGGTGCTGCTCGTCGCGTGGGCGCTGGGTGTCGCGGTGTCCGGCACCCGCATCGGCGCGGTCACGCCGCTGGTGCGCGAGTCCACCATCCTGGCCGAGGTCGACCGGACGCTCCCGGCCGACTCGGGCAAGGTGCTGCAGACGTTCAACAACGTGGTCGGAACGACGTTCTTCCCGCGCTACCTCGAGCCCTTCGCGCCCGAGCGGATCGTCGCGGTCCGCCCCGGCGACCCGCGCATGCTGACCGACCCCGACGTGCTCGCGGCCGAGGCCAGCGTGGTGAAGGTCCGCGGCACCAACGGCTGCGGCGGTGGGGTCGAGGGCACCGGCTTCTTCTTCGCCCCGGGCCGGCTGATGACCAACGCCCACGTCGTCGCGGGCGTCACCCGCCCCGAGGTGGAGGTCGCCGGCTCGACGGTCACCGCGTCCGTGGTGCTCTACGACCCCGACCTCGACATCGCCGTCCTGTCGCTGCCCGACACCGGGTCGCTCCCGCTCGCGTTCGACACCGAGGTCCAGCCGCGCGACCCCGTCGCCGTGCTGGGCTACCCCCAGGACGGCCCCTACGACGTCGAGTCCGGTCGCATCCGCTCCGAGCAGCGCCTGCGCTCCCCCGACATCTACGGCGACGGCACGGTCATCCGTCAGGTCTTCTCGCTGCGCGCGCTGATCCGGCCCGGCAACTCCGGCGGCCCGATCGTGACGTCGGCCGGCGACGTGGCGGGCTTGGTCTTCGCGGCGTCCGTCAGCGACCCCGACACCGGCTACGCCCTCACCGCGGACCAGGTGGCCGAGTCGGCGGCCGAGGGCATCGCCGCGACCGCCCCGGTCGACACCGGCACCTGCGTGCGCTGACGTCGTACGTCCGAGGCCCAGGCGTGCAGGCACGTCGGCCGCTGGGCGGTGCGTCAGCCACATTCGCGTGCGTCCGATTGTGGCTGGGCCACCGCCAGAGACCGAGTACCCGCGTGTCGTCCGATGGGCGGTGCGCCACCCACTTGCCCCGGCCGCGGAATGTGGCTGGGCCACCGCTCGCGCCCGGACTCCAGCGGGACCACGATCAGCGAGGGGCGTCGGTCAGGGCTTGCCCTTGAGCGCCTGGGGGATCTGCCGGCCCTGCTCGATCGCGCGCTCGGGCGCCTTGACCTTCTTGACCTGCCGCAGGCCGATGAAGGCGAGCAGCGCGGCGATCAGGACGTAGAGGCCGAAGACGACGAGGAACGCCCACTGCAGGTCGAGGCCCTCGCCGTTCCAGTGGATGAAGTAGGCCAGCGCGACCGAGAACATGATGATCGCGAGCAGCACGAGGAACGCCGCACCGGCGAACAGGCCGACGCCGACGCCGCCGTGCTTGACGCTGATCTTGAGCTCGCTCTTGGCGAGCTGGATCTCCTTGGAGATGAGCGAGGAGATGTCGCGCTGCGCGTCCATGACGAGCTTGCCGAGCGTCGGATCGGTGTCCTTGACCGGTTCGTTTGCCATGCGGGGAAGTCCTTCGGTGTACGCCGGGGGCTGAGTGCTGCGACCCTACCAACGGGCCCGTCTACACTCGGGTCTCAGGTGAGCCGGGAAGTCTGGTCGGCCCGTGGCGAGTGTGTCCGCGGTGATGCCGCTTCGACCACCCCCGGAAGGACCACCTCGTGATGGCCACGCCCCCCGACCGTTCCCGGCTCGACGACCTCTGGAGGTCCGGGCCCGTCTACAGCGCCAGCGACAAGCCGCTGGCCCGGCTGGTCGCGCGGCCGGTGCGCGAGTTCCTGCGCGTGGAGGCGGCGGGCTCGATCCTCCTGCTGCTCGCCGCGGCCGCGGCCCTGGTCTGGGCCAACAGCCCGTGGGCGTCGTCGTACGACGCGCTCTGGCACACCCACCTCACCCTCGACGTCGGTCCGCTGCACCTCGACGAGTCGCTCCAGCACTGGGTCAACGACGCCCTGATGGTGATCTTCTTCTTCGTCGTCGGCCTCGAGATCAAGTACGAGCTGGTCAACGGCGACCTGCGCGACCCGCGGACGGCGGCCCTGCCGATCGTCGCCGCGGTCGGCGGCATGGTCGTGCCAGCCGGCATCTACGTCGCGCTCAACCCGCCCGGCAGCGACGGCAGCGCCGGCTGGGGCATCCCTATGGCGACCGACATCGCGTTCGCGGTCGGGGTGCTGGGGGTGCTCGGGCGGCGGATCCCGTCGGCGGCGCGGCTGTTCCTGCTGACGCTCGCGATCGTCGACGACATCGGCGCGATCCTGGTGATCGCGGTGTTCTACACCAGCGACCTGTCGATGACCTGGCTCGCGATCGCCCTCGGTCTCCTCGGCCTGATGATCGCGGCACGCGCGCTGCGCGTCTGGAGCGTGGTCGTCTACGCGGTCCTCGGCGTCGGCGTGTGGTTCGCGCTGCTCGAGTCGGGCGTGCACGCCACCCTTGCCGGTGTCGCGATCGGCCTGCTCGCGCCCGCGACACCGCTGCTCAAGGAGGAGGTGGCCCGCGAGTTCGCCGCGAGCGCCCTCGATGACCGACACCTCGACGCCGACGAGCTGGCCCGGCTGCGCTTCCTGCTGCGGGAGTCGGTGTCGGTGGTCGAGCGGCTCATCAGCACGCTGCACCCGGTGTCGGCGTACGTCGTCCTCCCCGTCTTCGCGCTCGCCAACGCGGGCGTCGACGTGGGTGCCATCGGCGACGTCCTGACCGAACCGGTGGCCCTCGGCATCGTCCTGGGCCTGGTGCTCGGCAAGCCAGTCGGCATCCTCGCGACCTCCTTCGTCGCCGTACGCCTCGGCATCGCGAAGCTGCCCGAGGACACGCCCTGGTCGATGGTCGCGGGCCTCGGCGCCGTGGCGGGCATCGGGTTCACGGTCTCGATCTTCATCGCCGGGCTGTCGTTCCCGGGCTCCGACCTGCTGACCGAGGAGGCGAAGATCGCCATCCTGCTGGCGTCGGTCGTCGCCGCGTTCGTCGGCGTCCTGCTGCTGCTCGCCGCGAGCCGCGGGCGGTCCGCGCCGGCGGAGGCGGAGGCGGAGGCGGAGCGTCATACGAATCCGCAGTCATAGGTCGCGCTTCGTATGACGCAGCGGCCGCCGGGCCAGGTGGTCGGCCCGGACGTCATACGAACCCGCACCTACAGGTACGGGTTCGTATGACGCGGGCGAGGGCGGAGGCGAGCGAGGTCAGTCCTCCGCGGGGGCCGAGGTCTCCTTGGACTTGATCAGGTCCATCACCGTCGAGTCGGCGAGGGTGGTCACGTCGCCGACCTCGCGGTGCTCGGCGACGTCCTTGAGCAGGCGGCGCATGATCTTGCCGGAGCGGGTCTTGGGCAGCTCGGGGACGACCATGATCTGGCGCGGCTTGGCGATCGCGCCGATCTCCTTCGCGACGTGCCTGCGCAGCTCCTCGACGATGTCCTCGCCGCCGTCACCGGCGGAGTCGCGGAGGATGACGAACGCGCACACGGCCTGGCCGGTGGTCTCGTCGGCCGCCCCCACGACCGCCGCCTCGGCGACCTTGGGGTGCGACACGAGCGCCGACTCGATCTCGGTCGTCGAGAGCCGGTGGCCCGACACGTTCATCACGTCGTCGACGCGGCCGAGGAGCCAGATGTCGCCGTCGTCGTCGAGCTTGGCGCCGTCGCCGGCGAAGTAGAGGCCCGGCCAGCGCGACCAGTACGTCTCCTTGAACCGCTCGTCGTCGCCCCAGAGCGTGCGGAGCATGGCGGGCCACGGCTCCTTCAGCACGAGGTAGCCGCCATTTCCGTTGCCGACGGACTTCGCGTCGTCGTCGACCACGTCGGCGGCGATGCCGGGCAGCGCCTTCATCGCGGAGCCGGGCTTGCCCGCCGTCACACCGGGCAGGGGGCTGATCATGATCTGGCCGGTCTCGGTCTGCCACCAGGTGTCGACGACCGGGCAGCGGTCGCCGCCGATGACCTCGCGGTACCAGACGTAGGCCTCCGGGTTGATCGGCTCGCCGACCGACCCGAGCAGCCGCAGCGACGACATGTCGTAGCCGTCGGGGATCTCGCGGCCCTGCTTCATGAAGGTCCGGATCGCGGTGGGGGCGGTGTAGAAGATCGTGACCTTGTAGTCCTGCACGATCTTCCACCACCGGCCCTTCTCGGGCGTGCCCTCGTACATCACCTGCGTCGCACCGTTGGCGAGCGGGCCGTAGACCATGTAGGAGTGCCCGGTCACCCAGCCGACGTCGGCGGTGCACCAGTAGACGTCGGTCTCCGGCTTGAGGTCGAAGACCTCCCAGTGCGTGAACGACGTCCCGGTGAGGTAGCCGCCGGTCGTGTGCAGGATGCCCTTGGGCTTGCCGGTGGTCCCGGAGGTGTACATGACGTAGAGCGGGTGCTCGGAGTCGTGCAGCTCCGGCTCGTGCTCGGCGGAGGCGGAGTCGACGATGTCGTGCCACCACACGTCGCGGCCGCCCTCTTCCCGGCCGTGCCACTCGACGTCCTGGCCGGTGCGGCGTACGACGAGCACGTTGCGCACCAGGTCGCCGGTCTTCTCGACGGCCTCGTCGACCGCGGGCTTGAGCGCGCTGGCCGCGCCGCGGCGGTAGCCGCCGTCGGAGGTGATCACGACGCGGGCCTCGCAGTCGGTGATGCGCGAGGCGAGGGCGTCGGCGGAGAAGCCACCGAACACGACGGTGTGCGGGGCGCCGAGGCGGGCGCACGCGAGCATCGCGACGACGACCTCGGGGATCATCGGCATGTAGATCGCGACGCGGTCGCCCTTCCTCACGCCGAGCTCCGTCAGGGCGTTGGCGGCCCTCGACACCTCGTCCTTGAGCTGGGAGTACGTGATGTCGCGGGTGTCGTCGTCCGGCTCACCGACCCAGTGGAGGGCCACCTTGTCACCGTTGCCGGCGGCGACGTGGCGGTCGACGCAGTTGACGGAGGCGTTGATCGTGCCGCCGACGAACCACTTGGCGAACGGCGGGTTCGACCAGTCGAGGACCTGGTCCCACTTCCGGCCCCACTCCAGCCGCTCGGCGGCCTCGGCCCAGAACGCCTCCCGGTCGGCGTCCGCGCGGGCGTAGGCCTCCTCCGTGACGTTGGCGTCGGCGGCCAGGTCGGCCGGGGGCTCGAAGCGCCGGTCCTCGTGCATCAGGTTCGACAGGGTCTGCTCGGACAAGGCTCTCTCCTCGGGCGGGGCAGGTGCGGGGACTGGTGCTGCATCGGGTGCTGGTCGGGGGTGGGGACGAGGGAGGCGACCCCCTCGCCGAACCTACTCCGGCTCGGCGAGGGGGTCACCGGTGCTGCTGTGCTCAGTGCTGGACGGCCTGCTCGGCGCCGGCCCCGGTCAGGGCGCGGACCTCGAGCTCGGTGTAGCGGTCCTCGGCCTCCGGCTCACGCTTGGAGATCGTGCCGAGGTAGCCGAGCAGGAAGCCCAGCGGGATCGAGACGATGCCCGGGTTGTTGAGCGGGAACACCGACCAGTCGGAGTCGGGGAACAGCGACGTCGGCAGGCCCGACACCACCGGCGAGAAGAACACCAGCCCGACGGCCGAGATGAGGCCGCCGTAGATGCTCCACACCGCGCCGCGGGTGTTGAAGCGCCGCCAGAACATGTTGAAGATGATCGCCGGCAGGTTGGCCGACGCCGCGACCGCGAAGGCCAGTGCCACCAGGAAGGCGATGTTGAGCCGCTGCGCCGGGATCGACAGCGCGATCGCGATCGCACCGATGACGAAGGCGGCGATGCGGGCGACCCGCACCTCGTCCTTCTCGGTGATGGGCTGGTCCTTCTTGATGACGCCCTTGTAGAGGTCGTGCGCCACCGAGGAGGAGCTGGCCAGCGTCAGGCCGGCGACCACGGCGAGGATGGTCGCGAAGGCCACGGCCGCGATGAGCGCCAGCAGGACCGCCCCACCCGTGGAGCCCTCGCCGCCACCGACGGCTTCGGCGAGGAGCGGCGACGCGAGGTTCTGGTTGCCCCCCTCGAGCGGGTCCACCTGGTCGCGGTCCAGCAGGGCCGCGGCACCGAAGCCGAGCACCAGCGTCATCAGGTAGAAGGCACCGATCAGGCCGATGGCCCAGAGGACCGACTTCCGCGCGTCCTTCGCGGTCGGCACCGTGTAGAAGCGGATCAGGATGTGCGGCAGGCCGGCGGTGCCGAGCACCAGGGCGAGGCCGAGGGACAGGAAGTCGATCTTCGACGTCAGGCTCGCGCCGTACTGGAGACCGGGCTGCAGGAACGCCTCGCCCTTCCCGGAGTTCTCCGCGGCGGCGCCGAGGAGGGAGGAGAGGTTGAAGTTGAACTCGACGAGCACCAGCACCACGATCAGCGCGGAGCCGATCATGAGCAGCACGGCCTTGACGATCTGCACGTAGGTGGTGCCCTTCATGCCGCCGACGACGACGTAGAAGATCATGAGGACGCCGACGCCGACGATGGTGAGGTTCTTCAGCGCCTCGCTGTCGACGCCGAGCAGGAGGGCGACCAGCGAGCCCGCGCCGACCATCTGGGCGAGCAGGTAGAAGATCGACACCACGACCGTCGAGACCGAGGCCGCGGTGCGCACCGGGCGCTGGCTCATCCGGAACGCGAGCTGGTCGGCCATGGTGTAGCGACCCGCGTTGCGCAGCATCTCCGCCACCAGCAGCAGGGCGACGAGCCACGCGACCAGGAAGCCGATGGAGTAGAGGAAGCCGTCGTAGCCGTAGAGCGCGATGGCGCCGGAGATGCCGAGGAACGACGCCGCCGACATGTAGTCGCCGCCGATGGCGAGGCCGTTCTGGAAGCCGGAGAACGACCGGCCGCCGGAGTAGAAGTCGGCGGCCGTCTTGGTCTGGCGGCTCGCCCAGAAGGTGATGCCGATCGTCAGGGCGACGACCGACAGGAACAGGAAGGTGGTCAGGGCCTGGGTGTCCATCAGGCGTCGCCTCCCCTGCGGTACTCCTCGTCGAGCTGGCGGGCCAGCGGGTCGAGCTTGGCGGTGGAGAAGCGGGAGTACAGCCAGGCGAGGCCGAACGTCGTCGCGAACTGGAGGAGTCCGAAGATCAGCGCCACGTTGATGTGGCCCCAGACCTGCGTCGACATGAAGTCGCCCGCCCAGCTGGAGAGGATGACGTACAGCAGGTACCAGGCCAGGAACGCGACGGTCGCCGGGAACACGAAGCCGCGGTAGCGGCGTCGCAGCTCGGCGAACTCGGGTGTCGCGTGCAGCCGGTCGTAGATGGGTGCGTGGCGCGCGGCCTGCTCTTGCTCTGTCACGGATCGGGTCCTTCCGAGCGTGGGGCGGCCACCGGGTGTGACCGTCGTCACCGTGGCACCGGTCACGCGCCGCGCGGGAGGGGTGCGTGGCACCCCGTCGGTCGGAGGGCGTCGCCGGTCGCCCAGCGGTCGGTGTCGTACGACGAACGGTCGCCGCGTCGGCTCAGGCGCTGAGCTCGGCCCAGGTGACCTTGCCGGCTGCGGTGGAGTCGCAGCCGTTGCGGCGCGACAGCATCGCGACGATGGCCATGCCGCGGCCGTCGAGGTCGCCGGGAAGGGCGTGGTGCAGCTCGGGCCTGGCGTGGGACCCGTCCTCCACCGACACCCTGACGGCGTCCTCAGTGCGGACGAGCGACGCCCGGAACGGCGAGTCGCCGTGGGTGACGGCGTTCGTCGCGAGCTCGGAGGTGATGAGGACGGCGTCGCCGACGAGGTGGTCGAGGCCCCAGCCGGCGAGGGCGTCACGCACGAAGCCGCGCACGGACCCGACCGCGGCGGGGACGGGCAGGTGCACGCCCGACCGGACGACGTCGTCGTCCCCTCGGCCCCCGGCGGGCCCCGGGTGCGGTCCGGCCAGGCTGACGTGGTCGTGGAGGCCGCACATCCGCGCCACGTCTCCGAGCTCGGCGTCGCTGAGCACGGACGAGGGGTAGGCGCACAGCAACCGGACCGGGTGCTCGGCGATCGCGGCGTTCCACAGCGACTCCAGCTCGAGGGCGGCCGCGACCTCGCCCTGCTCCCACAGGATGGCGACCATCTCGCCGAACGCGCTCACCTCTTGCCCGTCGGCGGGTACCAGTGAGGCGACGAGCTCGGCGAAGAGGTCCGGGTCCGGGCGCCCGTCGACCAGGAGGCGCGCCATCGTCTCGTCGGCGTCGAGCGTGGTCAGGCGGCCGTCGCGGCGCGCGCGGTCGACGTCGACCGCCTGCGCCGCCAGGAGCGCGTCCACCGCGCGCCGGTGGGCCGGGCGGCTGACGGTGACGACGGGAACGCCTTCCTCCAGCGAGTCCGCGACGAAGGCGGCCACGCGGTCGACGAGCGAGGCGGCCTCGTCATAGGCCGCGACCTCGTGCACTCGGTCGGTCATCGAGCAGAACCCTCTCCACCACCGAGCCGAGCCCTCGGTCCCACGTCCGTCCCTGCTTCCCCCTCGGATTGTGCACCCTTCACCCTCCGGCGGGAAGGAAGGAACCATCAAGGCTTGGCGGGCATCGACCGCACGACGTGAGGCCGTGAGGAGAATGTGACGGCTCCGCCACCGGATCGGCAGGCCGCACGACACACCGGCAGCCGACCCTCGTCGGCATGAGCACCCCCGCCACGGACAACCGCCGCACGCGTCGCTGGATCGAGGACTGGCGCCCGGAGGACGCCGACTTCTGGGAGGCAGGAGGGCGCGCGGTCGCGCGGCGCAACCTCGCCTGGTCGATCTTCGCCGAGCACGTCGGCTTCTCGGTCTGGCTGATCTGGAGCGTCTCGTCGGCCTTCCTGCTGGCCCAGGGCTTCGCCTTCAGCCCCCAGCAGCTGTTCCTGCTGGTCGCGCTGCCCAACCTCGTCGGCTCGCTGCTGCGGCTGCCGTACACGTTCGCGGTGCCGAGGTTCGGCGGGCGCAACTGGACAATCGCCAGCGGCGCGATGCTGCTGGTGCCGACGCTGCTGTTCGCGTACGCCGTCCAGCACCCGACGACGCCCTACTGGGCCTTCTGCCTGATCGCCGCCACCGCGGGGGTCGGCGGCGGCAACTTCGCCTCGTCGATGGCCAACATCAACTTCTTCTACTCCTCCGACAAGAAGGGCGCGGCGCTGGGGCTGAACGCCGCCGGCGGCAACCTCGGCGTCTCGCTCATCCAGCTGCTGCTGCCCGTCATGGTCGGCGGGGCGGGCATCTTCGGCCTCGTGCAGGCGTCCGGCAGCGGCATCCACCTCGAGCGGGCGGCGTACGCCTATGCGGGGCTCGCCCTGCTCGCGACGGCCGCCGCGTGGCTCTGGATGGACAACCTCGCCACCGTGACGTCCTCGCCGCGCGAGCAGATGCAGGTCGTCAGGCAGCGGCAGACGTGGCTGATGTCGCTGCTCTACATCGGGACGTTCGGCTCGTTCATCGGCTACTCCGCCGCGATGCCGCTGCTGATCCGGCTCAACTTCTGGGTGCCCGAGCCCGCCCCGCTCGGCACCGGCACCTACTTCGCGTTCTACGCGTTCCTCGGCGCCGGCGTCGGCTCGCTGACCCGCCCCTTCGGCGGGTGGATGGCCGACCGCTGGGGCGGCGCCCGGATCACGCTGGCGTCCTTCGTCGCGATGGTCGTCTTCACCCTCGGCGTCCTGTGGACGGTCGGCCAGCTGACCCCCAACCCGGGCGCCGACCCCACCGTGGCGACCGCGAACACCGCGTGGTTCCCGCTGTTCCTCGGGTTCTTCCTCTGCATCTTCGCCGCGACCGGGATCGGCAACGGCTCGGTCTACAAGATGATCCCCGCGCTCTGGAAGGCGTCGGCGGAGCGCGCGACCACGCCGGGCACGCCGGAGCGGGAGGCCGCGCTGGTCTCGGCCACCCGGCAGTCGTCCTCCGCGCTCGGCGTGATCGGCGCGGTCGGCGCCCTCGGTGGGTTCCTCGTCCCGCTCGCCTTCGCCGCACCGTGGGTGGGCGACCCGCTGGCGGCGACGCGCGCCGCCTTCACGGTCTTCACCGCCTACTACCTCGGCTGCGCGGCGCTCACGTGGGCGCTCTACCTTCGCCGGCCGGTGCGCGCGCACGGGCTCGCGACCGCGGAGATCTGATGAGCGGGACCCGAACCGAGACCCGGACCGAGACCCACTGCCCCTACTGCTCCCTGCAGTGCGGGATGCGACTGGCCGGACGTCGTGCGCCGGAGGTGTCGGCGTGGGAGGAGTTCCCGGTCAACCGCGGGGCGCTGTGCCGCAAGGGGTGGGCCGCGGCCGGGCTGTACGGCGGTCGTGAACGGCTCACCTCGCCCCTGGTCCGCGACCGCGGGACCGGCGAGTGGTCGGCCGTCTCGTGGGACGACGCGCTCGACCGGGTCGCCGCCGGGATCCGCGCCGCCCAGGCGGCAGGCGGGCCGGACGCGGTCGCCGTCTTCGGCGGCGGCGGGCTCACCAACGAGAAGGCGTACGCCCTCGGCAAGCTCGCGCGGGTCGCTCTCGGCACCTCGCAGATCGACTACAACGGCCGCTGGTGCATGAGCTCGGCCGCCTCGGCCGCGATCCGCGCCTTCGGCCTCGACCGCGGGTTGCCGTTCCCGCTGGCCGACGTGGAGGAGACCGACGTGCTGGTGCTCGTCGGGTCCAACCTCGCCGAGACGATGCCCCCGGCCGCGCGCCACCTCGACCGGCTGCGCGAGCGCGGCGGCACGGTCGTCGTCGTCGACCCGCGGCGTACGCCGACCGCGGACCGCGCGGACCTGCACCTCCAGCCGGTGCCGGGCACCGACCTCGCCCTGGCGCTGGGGGTGCTCCACCTGCTCGTCGCCGCCGGCGCGGTCGACGCGTCGTACCTCGCCGAGCGCACCACGGGCTGGGAGGAGGTGCGCGACTCGGTCGCCTCCTGGTGGCCCGAGCGCGTCGAGCGGGTCACCGGTGTCGACGCGCACGAGGTGCGGGCGCTGGCGGCGCTGATGTCCGGCCGCAAGGTCATGGTGCTCACCGCCCGCGGCGCGGAGCAGCACTCGACCGGCTCGGACACCGTGCTCGCCTGGATCAACGTCGCCCTCGCGCTGGGCATGGTGGGCCGGCCCGGCGCCGGCTACGGCTGCCTCACGGGCCAGGGCAACGGCCAGGGTGGTCGCGAGCACGGGCAGAAGGCCGACCAGCTGCCCGGCTACCGGCGCATCGACGACCCCGCCGCCCGCGCGCACGTCGCCGGCGTGTGGGGAGTCGACCCCGACACGCTGCCCGGGCCCGGCCGGTCGGCCTACGAGCTGCTCGACGCGCTCGGCACGCCCGACGGTCCGTCGGCGCTGCTGGTCATGGGCTCCAACATCGTCGTCAGCGCACCGCGGGCCACGCACGTGACCGCGCGGCTGGAGGCGCTGGACCTGCTGGTGGTGTGCGACGTCGTGATGTCGGAGACCGCCGCGCTCGCCGACGTCGTGCTCCCGGTGACGCAGTGGGCCGAGGAGACCGGCACGATGACGAACCTCGAGGGCCGGGTGGTCCTGCGGCAGCGCGCGATCACGCCCCCGGCGGGAGTCCGGTCCGACCTCGAGGTGGTCGCCGGACTCGCCGAGCGGCTCGGCTCGCAGGCGTCGTTCCCGACCGACCCCGAGGAGGTCTTCGCCGAGCTCGGCCGCGCGTCGGCGGGCGGCCCCGCCGACTACTCGTCCATCACCTACGACCGGATCCGCGACGAGCAGGGCGTCTTCTGGGGTGGCAAGCGGCTCTTCGCCGACTCCTTCGCGCACCCCGACGGCCGGGCGAGGATGCACGCCGTCGAGCACCGCGGGGCGGCCGAGCAGCCGTGCGCGGACTACCCGGTGCACCTCACCACCGGACGCGTGCTGGCGCAGTACCAGTCCGGAGCCCAGACCCGGCGGGTCCGGTCGCTGCCCGACGACGGCCCCTTCGTCGAGCTGCACCCCTTCCTGGCGGCGCGGCTCGGGGTCGCGACGGGCGAGGCCGTGCGCATCGCCACCCGGCGCGGCGAGATGACCGCCCGGGCGTCGGTGGTGCCGACGATCCGGCCCGACACGGTCTTCGTGCCGTTCCACTGGGTGGGGGCCAACCGGCTGACCAACGACGCCCTCGACCCGGCGTCGCGGATGCCGGAGTTCAAGGTGTGCGCGGCGCGGCTCTCGCCGGTCGAGGAGGTCGCGCAGCGACCGTCACGAGACCCGGCCGCATGACCGAGGCGCCCGAGCGGGTCGTGGTCGTCGGCGGCGGGATGGCCGCCGTCCGCCTGTGCGAGCACCTCGCCGCGGACGACCGGTTCGCCGTCACGGTGCTCGCCGACGAGGCGGTGCCGCCGTACAACCGCATCCTGCTGTCGGCCGTGCTCGAGGGGACCCACCCGACCGACGCGCTGACGCTGCGGTCCGCGGGGTGGTACGCCCGGCACGGCATCGACCTGCGGCTCGGAGCCCGCGTGCTCGAGATCGACCGGGACGCCCGCGAGGTCGTGCTGGTCGACGGGGAGCGAGTGGCCTTCGACCGGCTCGTCCTGGCCTGCGGGTCGATCCCCACCCTGCCGCCGATCCGCGGGCTCGTGCGCCGCGACGGCACCCTCGACCCGCGCGTCCACCCCTTCCGGAGCCTCGGCGACTGCCGTCGGCTGGACGCGGCCGCCTCGGGGAGCCCCGTGACGAGCCGAGCCGTCGTCGTCGGCGGCGGGCTGCTCGGCCTCCAGGTCGCCCGGGCGCTGGCGGTGCGGGGGCTGCCCACCGAGGTGGTCGAGGGCGCCGACCACCTGCTCGCCCGCCAGGTCGGCCCCGCCGCGGGAGGCGTCCTCGCCCGCGACCTGCGGCGGCTCGGGACCGAGGTCTACACCGGTGCCCGTGCGGTCCGGCTGACCCCCGACGGGCTGCAGCTCGACAACGGCTACGTCCTGCCCAGCGACCTCGTCGTCCTCACCGCCGGCGGCCGCCCGTCCACCGCGCTCGCGCGGAGGGCGGGGCTGATGGTCCGCCGCGGGGTCGTGGTCGACCACACCCTCACCAGCGTCACCGACGACCGGGTGCACGCCATCGGCGACTGCGCCGAGCACCGTCGCCGAACGACCGGCTTCGTCCCTCCGGCGTGGGAGCAGGCCGGGGTGCTGGCCCGGGCGCTGCGCGGCGAGGAGGCGTCGTACGACGGCAGCCGCAGCGTCGCGCGCCTGCGCGCCACCGGCCTCGACGTCGCCGTGCTCGGCGATCCCGAGCGCGCGGAGGGTGAGGTCGTGGAGGTGACCAACCCCATCAGCGGCTCGCACCGCCGGCTCGTCGTGCGCGGGGGGCGGATCGTCGCCGCGGCGCTCGTCGGTGACCTGTCGCGCGTCGGGCTCATCACCCAGCTCTACGACCGCGGCACCCTGCTCGGCCCCGACGAGCCCGGCCGGCTGCTGCTGCCCGAGTCGGGGGCCGGCCCGGCGCCGCTGCCCGACGAGGCAGAGGTGTGTGCATGCGCCGGCGTGACCGCGGGTCAGGTGCGGTCGTGCGCGTCGGTGGGGGAGTGCGTCGACCGGACGCGGGCCACGACCGGTTGCGGGGGCTGCGCGGACGTCGTACGCCGCCTCGTCGAGGACAGCCCCACGCCGGTCGCGGTCGGCTGACAACTTCTCCGGGCGACCCGGCGTCCCACGGGGGTACCGGAGGAGGGTGGCGGTGGGCAGACGGGTCCTGGCGGGTGCGGTCGCGCTCCTCGTCGGCTTCCTCGGCGGCATGCAGCTGCACCACGTCATGGCGTCGCCCGACCAGCCGCAGCCGATGGTCCGCGCCATCGACCCGAGCGCCCACCGCGAGGAGGAGGTGGTCGTCGAGGACTGCCCCCGGCTCGCGACGGCACCGCCCTACCCGGTCAACGAGAACGGCATGTCCTACGGCTCGGGTGCCGGCATCGACGAGGACGACCCGGGGCCGGACCTGGTCGCCGCCGCCGGCACCGACGGCAGGTGCGGCTTCGTCCGGGCCTCCGACCGGCACCGGGACGAGGAGCCGCCGCCCGACTCGGAGGGCCGGGACATCCCGCTCTACGCGCAGGACGGCGTCACCGTCATCGGCAGCTTCCACATCGGTCCCGCATCGAACCGGGCAGGGTCTTGACCTCAGGTGCACCTGAGGCTCCACGATCGACTCCATGACCGACGCCCAGATCGCCGTGCACGAGCTCCGGATCACCCTGACCGTCGACGACTTCGACGCTGCCGTCCGCCTCTACCGTGACGCGCTCGGCCTGCCCGAGGTGGCCGACTGGAGCAGCGAGCAGGGCCGGGTGCTGCTGCTCGACGCCGGCCGCGCCACGCTCGAGCTCTTCGACGAGGCGCAGGCCGCGATGGTCGACGACCTCGAGGTGGGCCGGCGGGTGTCGGGGAAGGTGCGGTTCGCGCTGCAGGTGCCGGACGCCGACGCCGCCGCGACGACGCTGGTGGCCGCCGGCGCCACGGCGGTCGCGCCTGCCGCCGAGACCCCCTGGGGCGACCGCAACGCCCGCGTCGCCGCCCCCGACGGGATGCAGCTGACGCTGTTCACACCGGGGGAGTCCTGATCATCCAGCCGGCCGGGTCGGGCACCGGCACGAAGCCGGAGCCGGCGTAGACCTCGTGCGCGTCCCGCGTCTTCAGCAGGGTGCGCCCGACGCCCAGCTCGTCGACCAGCTGCGCGACTGCGGCCGCCAGCCGCTTCCCCAGCCCGCGGCCGCGGTGGTCGCGGTCGACGTACACGTCGCACAGCCAGGCGAAGGTCGCATGGTCGGTGACCACGCGGGCGTACGCCACCTGCCGGCCGTCGGCGGTGAAGACGCCGATGTTGAGCGAGTGCTCAGCCGCCGTGCCGACGGCGGCGCGGCTGCGGCCCAGGGACCAGTACGCGTCGGTGCTGAGCCACTCGTGCACGAGGTCGAGGTCCATGTCGGCGAGGTCGGTGCGGATCGCGTAGTCGGTCACACCGCGCATCCTCCTCGATCGGGCTGGACCGGCCTTGAGCGGTGCTCGCCGCAGGTCGATAGTGGCGGGATGGGCGAGGTCGAGGTCGTGGTCGAGCGCACGGTCGCGGCTCCGATCGGCGAGGTCTTCGCCCGCCTCGCCGACATCGAGGGACACAACACGTGGGTGCCCGGACGCGCGAGCATCCTGCGGGGGACGCGGCAGACGTCGCCCGGCCCGGTGGCCGTGGGCACGACCTACGAGGACCGCACCCGGATGGGCACCCTGCCCGGCGACGTCGCCGAGCTCGACCCTCCGCGCCGGATCGTCTACCACTGGTGGGACCGCGGCCCGTCGGGGAGGACGAAGATGGAGGGCTGGCCCGGCTACACGCTCGAGGCCGTGGGGGAGCGGGAGACGCTCGTGCGCCACGACGCGCGGCTGCGGGCCAACGGGATCCGGGCGCTCGGGGCGCCGGTGCTGCGCATCCTGGTCCGGCGGGAGCGGACGGCGACCATGGACGCGCTCGTCCGCTCCTTCGCCTAGCGACGGGAGGGGTGCGGCCGCCGGAGCGAGTCCGGCAGCAGCCGGGCACCGGACCCGCGCTCGCCGTGGACGTCGTCGGGGTTGGAGAAGGCGCAGGACCGCAGGCTCAGGCAACCACACCCGATGCAGCCGTCGAGGCCGCTCTTGAGCCGCTGCAACGCCGCGATCTGCTCGTCGAGGCGACGTCCCCAGTGGCGGGAGATGCGCTGCCAGTCGGCCTTGGTGGGGGTGCGGTTGCCGGGCAGCCGACCGAGCTCGTCGCGGATCTCCTCGATGGTGAGGCCGACGTTGGACGCCGCCCGGATGAAGGCGAGCCGCCGCAGCACGCTGCGCTCGAAGCGCCGCTGGCCACCGCCGGACCGGTGGGCCTCGATGAGCCCCTCGGCCTCGTAGTAGCGGATCGCCGACGCGGCGAAGCCGCTGCGCCGCGAGATCTCGCCCATCGGCAGCAGGTCGCGACCATCCATCTTCGCTCCGTCCCTTGAACTCAAGTTCACTTCAACTTGAACCATGGTGCCATGACGACGAACACGACGGAACGGGTGGCGCTGGTCACCGGGGGATCGGCCGGTCTGGGGCTCGCGCTGAGCAGAGAGCTGGCACGGCGGGGCTGGCGGGTGATCACGGACGGACGGAGCGAGGAGAAGTTCAAGGAGGCCGGGCTTCCTGGGACGGTGACGGTGGTCGTCGGCGACCTGACCGACGCCGACCACCGCGACCGCCTGCAGGCGGAGGTGGAGCGCCACGGCCGGCTCGACCTGCTCGTGCACAACGCCAGCACGCTCGGCCCGCTGCCGATGCGCCCGCTCGGCGAGGTCGACGTCGCGGACCTGATGCAGGTCTGGCGGACCAACGTCGGTGGCCCGCTGGTGCTCACCTCGGCCCTCCTGCCGTGGTTGCGCGACGCGGACGGCGTCCTGCTGTCGATCAGCTCGGACGCGGCGGTCCAGCACTACGAGACGTGGGGCCTCTACGGCGCGAGCAAGGCCGCGCTCGACCACGTGACCCTGACCTACGCCGCCGAGACCGGCCTGCGGGCGTACGCCGTCGACCCCGGCGACATGCGGACGGCGATGCACCAGGACGCCTTCCCGGGCGAGGACATCTCGGACCGGCCGCTGCCGGAGACCGTCGTACCTCACCTCCTCGCGCTGGTGGAGGCGCGGCCGGAGCCGGGTCGCTACCGGGCCGCGGACCTCGGGGGTGACCGCTCATGACGCTGCTCCACGAGACCCCGCGGACGCGCTTCGAGGCGTCGGCGTTCGCCCCTCGCCCGGCCGAGGACCGCGGACTCGCCCGCGACGAGGTGCGCCTGCTGGTCGCGACGCCGGACGGGATGTCGCACGGCCGCTTCCGCGACCTGCCGGACCACCTGCGCGCGGGCGACGTGCTGGTGGTCAACACCTCGGCGACCGTCGCCGCCGAGGTCGACGCCGAGCTCGGCGGGGACCCAGTGGTGCTCCACGTCGCGCACCGCCTCGACGACGGCGACGCCGTCGTCGAGCTGAGGACCGCGCCCGATGCCGCCCGCGCACTGCTGACCGCGAGCAGCGGGGAGGTGGTCCTCGTCGGCGACGTGCGCCTGCTCCTCCGCGCGCCCTGGCCGGGCGGTGCGTCGTCCCCGACGGGCAGCGGCAACCGGCTCTGGCGCGCATCGGTGCGCGGGGACCTGGACCGCCAGCTGGACCGGAACGGCCGCCCCATCGCCTACGGCTACCTCGACCGCCGCTACCCGCTCGAGGACTACCAGACCGTGTTCGGCACGCGACCGGGCAGCGCCGAGATGGCGTCGGCGGGTCGCCCGTTCACGCACGAGCTCGTCACCCGGCTCGTCACAGGCGGCGTCCAGCTCGCGCCGGTCACGCTGCACACCGGCGTGTCCTCCCAGGAGGCGGGCGAGGCGCCCGGGCCCGAGTGGTTCGAGGTGACGCCGACCAGCGCACGGGTGATCAACCAGGCGCGGGCCAACGGCGGTCGCGTCGTCGCCGTCGGCACCACGGCCACGCGGGCCGTCGAGTCCAGCGTGCGCGGGTCGTCCGTCGTCGCGGGCCGCGGCTGGACCGACCGGGTCGTCACGCCGGCTGCTCCGCCGCGGGTCGTGGACGGCCTCGTCACCGGCTGGCACGACCCGATGGCCTCGCACCTCCTGCTCGTCGAGGCGGTCGCCGGCTCGCGCCTGACGCAGGCGGCGTACGACGCCGCGGTCGCGGAGGGCTACCTCTGGCACGAGTTCGGCGACGCGGCGCTCCTGCTGCGCAGGTGACCGTGGTCCGGGCCGGAAAAATTCGGCGGAAACTACGGGTGCGGCCGGACGAGACCGTCCTACATTGGACGGATGATTCTCGGGGCACACCGCGCCTCCGCCGACCTGGGCTCGCTCGAGCCGGGGACGCACCTGTGCGCGCTCGAACGCGACCAGACCCTGCTCGAGCGGGTCGCCGCAACCTTCGTCGGGCAGGGCCTGGCCGCGGGCGACCAGCTGCTCTACGTCGCCTCCGAGGAGCAGGTCGACGCCCTCGTCGTGAGCCTGAGCCAGCACCTCGACGCCAGCCAGGCCCTCGCCACGGGACAGCTCCTGACCACCTCGTTCGAGGACGCCTACGGCTCGTCGCGGCCCGAGCGCCTCGACACCGTCGCCGACGGGTTCCGCCGCGCGGCGCAGGAGGCGCACAAGCGCGGGTTCCCCGGCCTGCGTGTCGCCGCCCGGATGGACGAGCTCCCCGGGCTGCTCGGCTCCGTCGACCGGGTGGTGGCCTGGGAGCGGATGGCCACCGGACTCCAGCGCGAGCTCCGGGTCAGCTCGGTGTGCCTCTACGACACCCACCGGCTGCGGGCGGGCGAGGGAGCCTCGCTGGCCCGTGAGCACGACGGGCTCGCGCCCGACCTCGAGGTCGCCCCCATCGCCACCTTCCTCCCGGTCGACGAGCCCTGGGGCGTGCAGGTCAGGGGCGAGGTCGACGTGTCCAACCGGCACCTCCTGCACCGTCTCGTGCTCTCGAGGGCCGCCGTCGTGCCGCGGCTGCGGCTGGACCTGCACGGCGTGACTTTCGCCGATGCGTGCACGGTCGCCCGCCTGAGTGCGATCGCCGCCGCCCTGCCCGAGGGCGGCCACCTCGTGCTGGCGCGCGTGCCCGCCGTCGTACGCCGCGTCCTGGAGCTCACCGGGCTCGACCACCCGAAGCTCGTGGTGGAGCCATGAGGCCGTCGCCGTGAGCGTTGCCCCGACCCACACCAGCCTGGTCTACGACGGGGACCGGGCCTACGCGACGGAGGCCGGCGGCTTCCTCCGCGAAGGCCTCGAGCAGGGACAGCGGGCGCTCGTGATGGCGCCGCAGTCCCGCATGGAGCTGGTCGCGACGGAGCTGGGGCCCGACGCCGACGCGGTCGACTTCGTCGACGAGGCCGTCGCCTACGAACCGCAGTGGAACGCCTACCGCGTGCTGCTCGACCACCTCGCGGCGACACCCGGCGTGCGCACCCGTGTCGTCGCCGAGCAGGCACTGGCGCGACGCGCCCCGGCCGAGCTCGTCGACTACCGCCGGCTGGAGTCGGCCGCCAACCTCGTCTTCGCCGGGCGGCCGGTCGACCTGCTGTGCCCCTACGACGCCCGCACCCTGCCGGCAGGGCTCCTCGACATCGCCCTGCGCGCGCACGACGGGCTGCGCGTGGAGGGGGCGGTGCTGCCCAACGCAGGGTTCCGCGACCCGATGGAGGAGCTCGCCGACCTGGCCTCCGTGGTCCACCCCCCGGTGGACGCCACGACCCTCGACTGCTCCTACCAGTCCGACGTCTCGCTCGTGCGCCGCACCGTGCGCGCCAAGGGCTCGCGGGACGGGCTCGCGACCGGGGTGGTCGACGACCTCGAGCTGGCGGTCTCCGAGGTCCTGACCAACGCCCTCCTGCACGGGTCCCCGCCGGCCCTGGTCCACCTCTACGAGGAGGCCGACATGTGGGTGTGCCACGTCCAGGACGGCGGCGGCCTGCCGGTCGACCCGCTGGCGGGCGTCGTGCCCCCCGACGACCCGTCGGACCACGGCTACGGGCTGTGGCTCGCACGCCAGCTCGTCGCGGCCGTCGACGTGGGCAGCGACCTCACCGGCACGCACGTACGGCTGCACGTGCGCGCGCCCGGCAGGGCGGGGCTCGGCGACCTTCAGCCGGCCTGAGCGCTGCGCGGCAGCCGCACCGCCACGACCGTGCGACCCGGCTCCGACCGGACGTCGATGGCCCCGCCGTGGTGCTCGACGACGATCCGCCGGGAGATGTCGAGGCCGAGGCCGGTGCCCTTGCCGACCTCCTTGGTCGTGAAGAACGGCTCGAAGGCGTGGGCGGCGACCTCCTCCGTCATGCCCTCCCCGGTGTCGCAGACCTCCACCACGACGTGGCGCTCGTCCGCGGAGGTCCGCACGGTCAGGGTGCCGGTGCCGTCCATCGCGTCGACCGCGTTGTCCACGAGGTTGGTCCACACCTGGTTGAGCTCGCCGGGGTTCGCGGTGATGACGGGCACGGAGTCGTCGTAGTCGCGGACGACCGTGACGCCGTCGCGCAGCCTGTGGCCGAGCATGATGAGGGTGCTCTCCAGGCCGTCGACGACGCGGACGTCCTGGACGGCGGCGCGGTCGAGCTGGGAGTAGGACTTCACGGCGGAGACGAGGTCGGAGATGCGGCGGGTCGCGTCCTGCGCCTCGGCGATCAACACGCTCGTGGTCACGGCGCTGGCCACCCACTCAAGACCGGCCTGCAGCTGCGCCCCGGACAGTGCCGCGGCCGCGCGGTCGAGCCACGCCGACGAGGCACCCGCGGCGGCCAGCGCCGGGGCGATCACCCAGTCGCGGTCGACGTCGTGCTCGGTGAGCCAGTCGGTCAGCTCGTCCTCGCGCCGCGCGAGCTCCACGCCGGTCGGTGCCGACGACGGGTCGATCGAGCGCCGCAGCCCGTCGAGCGCGACGAACTGCTCCGCGGTGATGCCGTGGCCGGCGAGCCGCTGCAACGACTCGAAGGCGTCGTCGCTGCTCTGCTGCAGGGCGCCGACGGAGCGCACGGCCGCGGATGCGGGGTTGTTGATCTCGTGGGCGAGGCCGGCAGCGAGGGTCCCGAGGGCGACCAGCGCCTCCCGCTGCCGGGCGTTCTGCTCGATGCGGCGGGCGGTGACGATCAGGCCGCAGAGCAGGTGGACGGCGAAGGGGAACCACTGCTGGCCGAACCGCGCCAGCTCGGCCGCGGGCAGCCGGAACACCCGGCTCGGCTCCATGACCCGCGCGGATCCCATGTAGACGCCGTGCTCGTCCCACGCGCGGAACCCACCGGCCCACTGGCCGGGGTTCTCGATGGTCACCATGACCGCTTCCTCGTGGCCGACGCGGCGCACGACGTCGATCCGGCCCTCGAGCATCACCCACCAGTGCTCGGCGGGCCGGCCCTCCTCGAAGGCGCGCTCACCGGGGGCGTACGACACCTCCTCACCGGCAGCGGCCAGCTCGGCCACCTGCTCGTCGGTGAAGCCGTCCAGGATCGCGATCGCGCGCAGCTCGTCGGTCAGCATCACGTCGTCGCCAGGTAGCGGTGGACGAGGTAGACCGACATCGCTCCCTCGCCGACGGCCGACGCGACCCGCTTCATCGAGTCGCGGCGCACGTCGCCGGCGGCGAACACCCCGGGCACGCTGGTCTCCAGCGCGAACGGCGCGCGGTCGAGGGGCCAGCCGTCGTCGGCCGGCAGGTCGGGCCCGGTCAGCACGAAGCCGCGGTCGTCGCGGGAGACGACGTCGCCGAGCCAGTCGGTGCGCGGCGCCGCCCCGATGAAGACGAACACCCAGCCGGTCTCGACCTCCTCGACGCGCCCCGCGCCGCGGTCGCAGAGCGTGATGGCCTCGAGGTGCCCGTCCCCGCGGGCGCCGACGACCTCGGACTCCAGCCGCACCTCGATGGTGGGGGCGGCCACGATGCGGCTGACGAGGTACTGCGACATCGACGCCTCCAGCGACGCGCCGCGCACCACGAGCACGACCCGCCTGGCGTAGCGGGCGAAGTTGAGCGCCGCCTGCCCGGCGGAGTTGGCGGCGCCCACGACGAACACGTCCTCGCCGGCCGTCTGCGCCGCCTCGCTCGCGCTGGCGCCGTAGTAGACCCCGCGACCGACCAGGTCGTCGAGGCCGGGTGCCTCGAGGCGGCGGTACGACACCCCGCTGGCGACCAGGACGGCACGCGCCTCGATGTCGGCCGACCCGTCGAGCAGCACCGCGCGCACCGGGCCACGGGTCTCGAACCCGACCACGTCCCTGGCCAGCACCATCTCCGCCCCGAACCGGGAGGCCTGCGCCACCGCGCGGTGGGTGAGGTCCGCGCCGGACAGGCCCTTGGGGAAGCCGAGGTAGTTCTCGATGGACGCGCTCTGCCCGGCCTGGCCGCCGGGTGCGTCACGCTCGACGACCACGGTCGCGAGCCCCTCGCTGGCGGCGTACACCGCTGCCGCGAGGCCGGCCGGGCCCGCGCCGACGATGCACAGGTCGTAGAGCGGCCTCTCCGCGCGGGTGCGCAGGCCGAGGGCGTCGGCGAGCTCGACCATCGTGGGGGAGCGGAGCGCGGCGCCGTCCGGCAGCGCGACCACGGGCAGGTCGTCCACGCCGGCGCCGGCGAGGTCGAGGAGCCGGGTGGCCTCCTCGGCCGTCTCGTCGGTGCCGACCTCGAGCCACCGGTAGGGGACGTGGTTGTGGGTGAGGAACGTCTTCACCTCCACGGTCCGCTCCGACCAGCGGTGCCCGACGACCCGCACCTCGGAGTCGCGGTCGGGGTGGGCGTTGGCCCAGTCGCGGAGCAGCTCGTCGAGCACGGGGTAGAGCCGGTCCTCCGGCGGGTCCCACGGCTTCATCAGGTAGTAGTCGAGCGCGATGTCGTTGATCGCCCGGATCGCGACGTCGGTGTCGGCGTACGCCGTCAGCAGCAGCAGCTTGGAGTCGGGGGACTGCTGCCGCACCTCCCGCAGCACGTCGATGCCCGTCATTCCCGGCATCCGCTGGTCGGAGACGACCGCCGCCACCGGCCGGTCCTGCAACAGCTGGTCGGCGAGGATCTCGAGCGCCTCGGCCCCCGAGGTCGCCCGCAGCACGCGGTAGTCCTGCCCGTAGTGCTGGCGCAGGTCGCGCACGACGGCGGCCACCACGGCCGCGTCGTCGTCGACCGCGAGGATGGCGGGCTTCGCCATCGGCACCTCCCGGTTCGTTGCCGTCCTCGGACGCTACTGCCGCCGGCGCGCCGGGGCACAGGTGGTCGAGACCAGCTCCCGGAGTCGCCGAAGCCTCACATCGGGCACGGGTGGCGTAGGGTGGCTGGTGTTGAAGGGGACGGCTCCACGTCGCCCAGGTCGCCCACCGTGCGACCCGTATCTCGTTTTCCCTGGTTTTCGGTTCGCTGGACATCAGCACGAATGGATGTCTTCAGCGGCTCGGCGGCACGTCGTCGCCGGCAGAGAACAAAGGAACAGATCATGGCTCAGGGCACCGTCAAGTGGTTCAACGCTGACAAGGGCTTCGGCTTCATCGCGCAGGACGGCGGCGGGGAGGACGTGTTCGTGCACTTCTCCGCGATCCAGTCCGGCGGCTACAAGTCGCTCGACGAGAACCAGAAGGTCGAGTTCGAGGTGACGCAGGGCCCCAAGGGCCCGCAGGCCGAGAACGTCCGCGTCGTCTGACGCTCGTCCGAGGAGCCCCGACCGCCGCGCGGTCGGGGCTCCTCGCGCGTCCGGCCGGCGACGGTTGTCCTTCGGTCGTCCTTCGGGGTGGACGACGACGCCGCCGATCTACGGCAGGCTCTGCGGCGTGAGCTCGTCGACGGAGCGGCGCCAGGCCGCGCGCACCCTGGCCCTCGTCTGGGTCGTCCTCGTCCTCGGCGTCCTGGCAGTCGGCTGGCTGCTCACGGGGCCGCTGGCCTCGGCGGTCGATCCTTGGGACGACAGCGTCGTGCGCTGGCTCGAGGAGCGTCGTACGCCCGGACTCGACACGGCCGCGGCCGTCGGCAGCGCGATCGCCGACACGATCGTCGGCGTCGGCCTCGCAGCTGTCGTGGGCATCGCCGGCTCGTGGTGGCAGCGCTCGTGGCGACCGCTCGTCTACTTCACCGTGCTCGTCGGGGGCTACCTCGCCCTCTACGTCGTCGTCACGCACCTGGTCCCGCGCGACCGGCCGCCGGTGGAGATCCTCGACCCCGGGCTGGTGCCGGACCACAGCTACCCGTCCGGGCACATGGCCACCTCGATCGTCGTCTACGGCGGGATCGTGCTCTGGGTGTCCGCGGTCGCGCCCCGCTGGCGCCGGTGGGTCTGGCCGCTGCTCCTGGCCCCGCTCGTCGTCGCCCCGTCGCGGCTCTACCAGGGGGCGCACCACCCGACCGACGTGATGGCCAGCCTCGTCTTCGCCACCGTCTGGCTGCTGGTCGTGGCCCGCGTCCTCCTTCCCGGGCAGGCGCGTGACGCGCATCAGGACCGCGCTGTCATGGTGGAGACATGACCTCTGCGATCGTCGTCGTGACCGGTGCGAACGGACTCGTGGGCAGCCACGTCGTGTCAGCGCTGGTGCAGCGCGGCGCCACGGTGCGCGCCGTCGTACGCCGCGTGGGCACCGCGCCGCGGCACCCCGGCGTCGAGGAGCACGTCGGCGACTTCGCCGACCCGGCCTTCGCGGCGACCGTGGTGGCCGGCGCAGACGCCCTCGTCACCACGGTCCACCCGCTCGGCAGCGGGCGCGAGGACCAGCGCCGGGTCGGCCTCGACGGCACCCTGTCGATCGCCGAGGCGGCGGTCGACGCCGGCGTACCCCTCCTCGTGCACGTCTCGACCGCGGGCGTCTACGACCGCAGCCCGGGAGTCGGCGACGTGGACGAGTCCGCGGCCCTCGTGCCCGACGACTCGTCGGCCTACGGCGTGGTGAAGCGTGACGTCGACGCGGCGCTCGAGCGGCTCGCGGGGGCGACCCGGGTGTTGCTGCGCCCGCCGGCCGTCCTCGGCCCGGGCGCCACCTCGGTCTGGAACACCGTCCGCCCCGCGCAGATCAGGGACGACGAGGGCGAGCGGCACGCCAACCCGGCCCAGACCTTCGCGTGGGTGCACGTCGACGACCTCGCGAGCCTCGCCGCCGACCTCGCCACCGGTGCCATCGCGACGGCCGGCGACCCGGACTCGGGCCCGGTCGCGGGCGGGTGCACCCCGGTCAACGTGGCCGGCGGGCCGGCCACCCAGCGCGACTACCTCGGCGCGGTCTGCGACGCACTCGGGGTCGAACCCACCTGGGACGACGGCCCGGCCTGGACCGGGCAGGTCGTCGCGGAACGGGCGCGGCGCTGGGGCTGGCGTCCCCGGGTCGACCTGCCGACGGCCCTCGACGAGCTGAGGGCCGGACTGCAGGGCTGACCTACACGGCGAGCGCCACCAGTGCCACCGCCGGGAGCACCGACGACGCCACGGTGCCCCGCACGCTGCCGCCGCGGGGGCGCCAGTAGCCGAGCAGGTCGGCGACGCCCATGGCGAGCGACGAGAGCAGCATGTAGACGAGCACCGTGACGACCACGCTGGTGCCGACGGTCTCGTCGCCGCGGTTGACGATCCACAGCCCGACCAGGCCGCCGATGCCGGCGAGCGCGTTGCGGAACCCGATGCAGAACGACCACAGGTGGACGTTCTCGATGCCGTGCGGCTCGATGCCGAGGAAGCGCTGCACCCACGGCCGGTCGACGAGGAACGCCTCGAGGGGGAAGACGACGATCAGGACGAGCGCCGCGACCGCGGTGCAGACCTGGGCAAGGGCGTCCACCTCAGGCCGCCTTCCGTGCCTCGACGAGCGAGATCGGGGAGATGGTCGGCACCATCCGCCGGGTCAGGCCCTGGGCCGCCGCGCGGACGGACGAGGCCGCGCGGGCGACCGGGACGGAAGGAAGTCTGGTCACGGCACGCCCCTCGATGCTCGCTGGGATGCCGTCCATGATGGTCAGAAAAACTGACTAATGTCAAGGGTGGGGCGTAGCCCGTCCGGCCGGCGCTCGTTGGTGCCTGTGACCCCTGTCGCAGGAGAGATGCCATGACCACGCTGCCGCACCGTCCCGCCGCCCGACTCCTCGCCGTCGCCGTCGCCGGCCTGCTCACGGCCGCCACCGCGCCGTTCGTCGGGGCGCCCGCCTCCGCCGCGGACGCGGTCACCACGACCGACGGCTGCCTGCGGAGCGTCCCGGACCCCGGCACGACCGCACCCGTCGACATCTGCTTCACAATCTTCCGCCCGGCGGGCGCCACGGAGGACCGTCCGGTGCCGATGGTGCTGCACAGCCACGGCTGGGGCGGCAGCCGTACGACGGACCCCGCCGCGTTCGCCTACCTCACGGACGCCGGGTTCGGCGTGCTGAGCTTCGACCAGCGCGGCTTCGGCGAGACCGGCGGCAAGGCCCACATCGAGAACCCCGACGTGGAGGGCAAGGACGTCCAGGCGATCGTCGACCTCGTCGCCGCCCAGCCGTGGGTGCAGGAGCAGCGGCCGGGCGACCCGGTGCTGGGGGCGATCGGCGGGTCCTACGGCGGGGGCTACCAGTTCGTCGGGGCGCTCAGCGAGATCCGCGACCGGGGTGCGACGCGCTTCGACGCGCTGGTCCCCGAGATCACCTGGTTCAGCCTCACCGAGAGCCTGTTCCCGCAGGGGGTGCCGCGCACGGAGTGGGCGACGGCGCTGACGGCGGCGTCGCTGCCGAGCGACGCCCTGCCGCCGCGGGTGGTGCAGGGCTTCGCCGAGGCGGCGGCGACGGGCAACGTGCCGACGTACCTCCACGAGTTCCTCGACCGCAACGGCCCCGAGTGGCACCTGCGGCAGGGCCGGCGGCTCGACGTGCCGGTGCTCTTCGGCCAGGGTGCGACGGACAACCTCTTCCCCCTCGACCAGGGGCTCGAGAACTTCAGCCGGGTGCTGACCGAGGAGGCGCGATCGCAGAGCATCTTCGTCGGCTACAACGGCGGGCACACGCTGCCGGCCGTGCTGCCCACCGGGACCAACCTCGACATCCCGCTGGCGACCACGGACGCGTGCTCAACGACGCTCGGCAGCCCCACCTTCGCCGACCTCGGCCTGCGCTTCCTCCAGCAGAACCTCCAGGGCCGACGGACCGGGCTGACCGGTTTCGGTCGCTACCACCTGACCACCGCGGCCGGCGACCGCTGCGTCAGCGTCCCCGCCGTCGCGCCCACCACCTCCGTCGAGCTCGGCGAGGTGGTCACCACGGTCGCAGCCGGGGCTCCGGTCGCCTACCCGGTCGCGCAGGGTCCCCTGACGATCGCCGGATCGCCGACCCTCGACACCCGGCTCACCGCGCTCGGTCTCGACAACCGCGCGTTCCTCGGTCTGTCGGTCGGGACGAGCCCGCTCGACGCCCGGGTCGTGCAGAACAACATGCTGCCCATCCGTGAGAACGGCATCGCGATCGACAAGCCGCGCCGGGGTGTCGAGCTGCCGTCGGTCGCCGTCGACGTGCCTGCCGGGCAGACCCTCTTCCTCACCGTCGCGCCGGTCTCCGACATGTCGGTCGGCTTCGGCAGCCGGGTGGTCGGGGCGATGCGGATGGAGGACGTGGTTCTCCACCTGCCGGTGGTGAACCCGTGAGGGACTGACCCCTCAGAAGTCGGTCGTGCCGCGCAGCCGCCGCGGGCGGCCGTCCGGGTCGTAGGCGTAGCGGTAGGCCGGCCGCGCCCACAACGTCGTACGTCGGGGGAGCCGGGGCGGCTCGTGGAGCTCGATGCGACTGCCGGCGGCGCCCGCGCGCGACGTCCAGAGGGCCACGGGGTCTTCGAGGACGTCGGGACCGCCGAGGCGCGGGTCGTCCTCGGGCAGGCCGAGGTGCTCGCCCCACAGGGACGTGCGCAGCTCCCGGGGCAGCTCGCCGTCCGGGTCGACCACCGCGCAGGTGAGCTCGGAGTCGTGGGTCCACGAGCGGAGGTTGAGGTTGTCGGAGCCGATCGTCATCCACTCGTCGTCGACGATGCAGACCTTGGCGTGCACGTAGACCGGGGTGCCCGCGGCGTTGTGCAGGTCGAACATCTGGAAGCGCTCGCCGCCTGCCTCCTTGAGCCGGTCCCACGCGATGCGCTGGCCGTGCTGGATCGGCGGGCCGCCGACCCGGCTGTCCTCCTCCGGGTGGCGCGGCACCACCGCGATCACCTGCAGCCCCGGCTCGCGCTCCAGTGCGTCGGCGAGCGTCGCGGCCACGAGGTCGGACCAGAAGTACTGGTCCTCGACGTAGACCAGCCGGCGCGCCCGGTCGAAGGCACGCGAGTAGGCCCGCGCGATCGACCGCTCCCCGTCGGGCGCGAACGGGTAGCGGGGCCGCTTGAAGGGGTAGGTGCGCAGGATCTGCACCTGGTGGCGGCCGGCCTCAGGCGGCGGGTCCCACCGCTCGGGCAGCTGCTCGGGACGGCGCGGCATCCGCGCGATGCGGTGCGCGACGGCCCGGTAGGGGTTGCGGTGGTCGAGCGGCGTGGCGTCGTCCCACCGCTCGGTGAAGGTGTCGAGCACGTGCGCCACGGCCGGTCCGCGGATCTCGGCCATCGCGTCGTGCCACGGCGGGGAGTCGCCGTACCGGTCGTCGAGCGGCGGTGCCTGCGGGTCGCCCGCGTGGTCGGCGTCGTCGCGCCGTCCGTGGCACAGGTCGATGCCGCCGACGAACGCCACGTCCTCCTCGGGTCGCCCCTTGCGGCGCACGACGAGAAGCTTCTGGTGGTGCGAACCGCCCTTGCGGACCCGCTCGTCGAGCAGCGCCTCACCGCCGCACTCGTTGAGGATCCGGCCGAGGTGGCTGTTCTCCTCGCCGTTGAGCCGGCCCGGGTGGGAGCGCCACATCAGCGCCCGGACCTCCACGTCGCGCGCGGCCGCGGCCCGGAGCAGCTCGGCGACGGTCGGCCCGTGCTCGGTGAGCCGCTCGTCGGCGTCGCCGCGCCAGTCGGTGAAGTAGATGCGGTCGCCGGCCGAGGTCGCCTCGACCAGCTCGACGAGGCGGGCGAAGTAGGAGGCGCCGTGCACGCGGGGGACCACCAGGTTGCCCGAGGTCCAGGGACGCTCTGTCTCCGGCAGGAACCACTCGCTCACCCGCTCAGGCTCCCAGCACAGGGTGGGTCCCGTCGACGGTGTGCCACCCTCAGGGAGTGGCTGCTCCCGCTCGCGCGCTGACCCCGGCAACCCTCGGCGCGTGGCTGGTGAAGGCCAGCGGCGCCGCGCCCTCGACCCGCGAGCACCTGCGGGCAGGGTTCGCCGGCGTGGACTCGTGGTGCGCGCGGCCGACCTACCGCACCGACCTCGTCGCCGCGGGCCAGCCCGTGCTGCTCTGGGTCAGCGGCTCCGAGCCCGGACTTCCCGCCGGCATCCATGCCCGCGGGCAGACCACCGGTCCGGCACGTGACGGAGTGATGCCCGTGGTCCTGGTCCCGCTCGACCAGCCGCTGCTGCGCTCGGAGCTCGTCGGGCACCCGGACCTCGCCGCGCTGGAGGTGTTGCGGATGCCGGCCGGCAGCAACCCGTCCTACGTCACGCCCGAGCAGCTCGCCGTGCTCGTCGGCATGTGCGAGGGGCTCTCCCGGCCCGCCTGACCGCCCCGGCTGGACGTGAGGTCGTGCCGCCCAGTTTTCACGCCCGAAACATGCGGGCGACCGGCTGGGAACATGTCGTTCCTACCGTCCTCGGCATGACCAAGCGCCAGCGGATCGTCGTCGTCGGGCACGGCATGGTGGGCCACCGGTTCGTCCAGGCCGCGATCGAGCGCGGCCTCGCCGAGACCCACGACATCGTCGTCCTCGGCGAGGAGCCTCGCGCCGCCTACGACCGGGTCGCGCTCACGAGCTGGTTCGGCTCCGGCCCCGATGCGCTGTCGCTGCTGCCCGGCGGGGAGTACGACGACCCGCGGGTGAGGCTGGTGCTCGACAGCGTCGTGACCGAGGTCGACCGCGCGGCGCGGACCGTCACCGTCGTGTCGCCGCCGTCGGCCGTCGGCGACCTCCTGGCACACCCGGGCGCCGTCACCGTCCACGACTACGACGTCCTGGTGCTCGCGACGGGCGCGGCGCCGTTCGTCCCGCCGGTCGAGGGCCGCGGCAAGGACGGCTGCTTCGTCTACCGCACCATCGAGGACCTCGAGGCGATCCGCGCCGCCAGCGAGGCCGCGACCAGCGGCGTGGTCATCGGCGGCGGGCTGCTCGGGCTGGAGGCGGCCAACGCGCTCGTCCAGCTCGGCCTCGACACCCACGTCGTCGAGATGGCGCCGCGACTGATGCCGGTGCAGCTCGACGACGCCGCGGGCTCGACGCTGGTGCGGCACGTCGAGCGGCTCGGCGTCACCGTGCACACGGGCGTCGTCACCGAGGAGGTCGAGGGCGGGTCGTCCGTCACCGGGCTGCGCCTGCGGCAGGCGGGCACGGAGGAGGGCGCCCCGACGGAGGTCGTCGACGCGCAGGTCGTGGTGTTCTCCGCCGGCATCCGGCCGCGCGACGCGCTCGCCCGGGAGTGCGACCTCGAGGTGGCCCCGCGCGGCGGCGTGCTTGTCGACGAGCAGTGCCGCACCGCCGACCCGCACGTCTTCGCGATCGGCGAGTGCGCGGCACCCGGCGGCACGATGTACGGCCTCGTCGCGCCGGGCTACGCGATGGCGGAGGTCGTCGTCGACGCCCTGCTGGACGGCCCGGGCACCTTCACCGGCGCCGACATGTCCACCAAGCTCAAGCTCCTCGGCGTCGACGTCGCGAGCTTCGGTGACGCGTTCGCGGCCACCGACGGCGCGCTCGAGCTGACCTACGCCGACGCGGTCGCCGGCGTCTACAAGAAGCTCGTGGTGAGCGAGGACGGGACGCGGCTGCTCGGCGGGATCCTCGTCGGCGACGCGTCGGCGTACGGCGTGCTGCGGCCCATGGTCAGCAGCGGCCTCGCCCTGCCCGACAACCCGGAGCAGCTGATCCTGCCCGTCGGCACGGGTCCCGGCCTGCAGCTCGGCATGCCCGACGAGGCGCAGGTCTGCTCGTGCAACGACGTCACGAAGGCCGACATCCTCCACGCGGTCGCCGAGCAGGGCTGCGAGTCCGTGGCCGACGTCAAGCAGTGCACACGGGCGGGCTCGACGTGCGGCTCGTGCGTGGCGACCGTGAAGAACATCATCGAGGACCACTTCGCGAGCGTCGGGAAGGTCGTCGACAAGGGGCTGTGCGAGCACTTCCGGCTGACCCGGCAAGAGCTCTTCGACGTCGTCGCGGTGCACGGCTACCGACGCTTCGACGACATCGTGGCCGCGCACGGCACCGGCCGCGGCTGCGACGTCTGCAAGCCCGCGATCGCGAGCATCCTCGCCAGCCAGACCAGCACCCACATCCTCGCGCCGGCCACCGCGGAGCTGCAGGACACCAACGACGCCTACCTCGCCAACATCCAGCGCAACGGCACCTACTCCGTCGTCCCGCGCATCCCCGGAGGCGAGATCACGCCCGACAAGCTCATCGTGATCGGCGAGGTCGCGCGCGACTACGGGCTCTACACCAAGATCACCGGTGGACAGCGGATCGATCTCTTCGGTGCCCGGATGGAGCAGCTGCCTGCGATCTGGCGGCGGCTGGTCGACGCCGGCTTCGAGTCCGGCCACGCCTACGGCAAGTCGCTGCGCACCGTGAAGTCGTGCGTCGGGTCGACCTGGTGCCGCTTCGGCGTGCAGGACTCGGTGGGCCTCGCGATCGCGCTCGAGCTGCGCTACCGCGGCCTCCGCAGCCCGCACAAGCTCAAGGGAGGGGTCAGCGGCTGCGCCCGGGAGTGTGCCGAGGCGCGCGGCAAGGACTTCGGCGTCATCGCGACCGAGAAGGGGTGGAACCTCTACGTCGGCGGCAACGGTGGGGCGACGCCCGCCCACGCGCGGCTGCTCGCGGGCGACCTGTCCACCGCCGACCTGGTCTCCTACCTCGACCGCTTCCTCATGTACTACGTCCGGACCGCCGACCGGCTCCAGCGCACCTCGACCTGGATCGAGCAGCTCGACGGCGGTCTCGACCGCGTGCGCGAGGTCGTCGTCGACGACTCGCTCGGCCTCGGAGCTGAGCTCGAGGCGGAGATGGCGCGCCACGTCGGCGGCTACGAGGACGAGTGGCGCGCGACGCTCGAGGACCCGGCCAAGCTCGCCCGGTTCGTGTCGTTCGTCAACGCGCCGGACACCCCCGACCCGTCCATCGCCTTCACGACCGAGCGCGAGCAGATCCAGCCGATCGCCCCGGCCCTCATCCCGGTGGGAGCGCCCGCATGAGCACCGTCGCGATCTCCCTGACCCCCGTCTGCGCGGTCGACACGATCCCGATCGAGGGTGGTGTCGCCGCCCTGGTCGCCGGCTCGGCCGTGGCGGTCTTCCGCTCCTTCGACGGGTCGGTGTTCGCGCTCTCCAACGTCGACCCCTTCAGCGGCGCGTCCGTGCTCTCGCGCGGCATCGTCGGCTCGCGCGGCGACGTGCCGGTGGTGAGCTCCCCGATGTACAAGCAGGCCTTTGACCTGCGCACCGGCGCCTGCCTCGACGACGCGGCGGTGCGGGTGGCGTCGTACGACGTCGCGGTCGTCGACGGCGTCGTCCACGTCGGATCGATCCGGCCGGCTGGGGAGGACGCGTGAGCCTGCCGCTCTCGGGATTCCGCATCGGCGTCACCGCCGCCCGCAAGGCCGAGGAGCAGGTCGCGCTGCTCGAGCGCCGCGGTGCGACGGTCGAGTGGGCGGCGGCGCTGTCGCTCGAGCCCAACCACGTCGACCTCGGCGAGCTGCTGGCCGCGACCAAGGAGGTGGTCCTGGGGCCGGTCGACCTCTTCCTCGCCACCACCGGCATCGGCATGAAGACCTGGCTCGCCGCGGCCGCCGACGCCGGGCTGTACGACGACCTGGTCGCTGCGCTCGGCTCCGCGGAGATCCTCGCCCGCGGTCCGAAGAGCGTCGGCGTGCTGCGGGCCAACGGCCTGCGCGAGCTGTGGGCGCCGGAGTCGGAGTGCTTCGAGGACGTGCTCGCACACCTCCGGGGCCGCGACCTCACCGGCAAGCGCATCGTCGTGCAGGAGCACGGCCAGTCGCTGTCGATGGCCGCCCACGCGCTCCGCCGGCAGGGGGCGTCGGTGGTCACGGTGCCGATCTACCGGGTGGCGTCGGCGGACGATCCCTCGCCGATGTTCCACCTGATCGACCTGGTCGCCGACAGGGAGCTCGACGCGGTCACCTTCACGTCGGCGCCCGCGGTCGCCGCGCTGATGGAGGCGGCGTACTCCGTCGGCCGCCGCGACGACGTGATCAGCGCCTTCCAGTCAGACGTCGTCGCCACCTGCGTCGGCCCGGTCACCGCGGCCGCCTTCGAGATGTGGGGCGTCCCGACGATCGTCCCCGACCGCTCGCGGCTCGCCGGGATGGTCAAGCAGCTCGAGACCGAGCTCCCGACCCGGCGCGACGGGGTCGACGTACGCCTCTCAGACGGCCGCACGCTCCTCGTCCACGGCGACGCGCTCCTGCTCGACGGCGTGCCGGTCGAGCTCTCGCCCGCGCCCCTGTCGGTGCTCGACTCGCTCCTCGTGAACCCGGGCCACGTCGTCTCCCGCCGCGCGCTGCTGGCCGCCCTGCCCTCCGGCCAGGCCGGCTCCGAGCACGCCGTCGAGATGGCCGTGGCCCGGCTGCGAGCGGCGATCGGGACGAAGGCGGTCGTCACCGTCGTGAAGCGGGGCTACCGGCTCGCGGTGGGGTGAGCGGCTCAGGTCTCGCCGCCGATGTCGAACTCGTACGCCTCGAAGACGAGGTCGGACCCCCGCTGCCGGTGCCGGACGATCCGTCCGAGGAGGGCCGTCGCCGAGCGGCGTACGCCGTCCACGGCCGCGGTGACCTCCGGGCCGGCGACCCGGCCCAGCAGGTCGTCGATCTGACCGCCGATCAGCGCGTGGTCCCGGGTGAGGACCTCCACGGGACCGGCGAGCCGAGGGGAGGTCGCGAGGAGCTCGACGTAGAGCCCGCTCGGCCCCTCGGTGATGTCGACGTGCGCGCGGAAGTCGCCCGCGACCTCGACGAGGGCGGCCTCGACGCGCTGGGTCCACCGCGCGCGGTCGGCGGTGGCCGGTGACGCCAGGGCGTCCTCCAACGCCCCCATCGACTCGCGCAGCTCGGCGCGGTGACGCCGCAGCTCCTCGAGCAGCTCGCGGTCCGACCTGGACGAGCCCTCACCCATCGACGCCTCCGACCTCACCGATCGCGGACGAGGTGAGCCCCCGCCGTGGCGCCGGCCCACTCGACTCACGCTAGTCCCGGCGCCCCTCGGTTCCCCGGGTGTCTAGACCGATCCGTGGATCCGTCGACGATGGCCGACCATGGCAGAGGGACGCCTGCGGGGAGGGGTGCGTGCGCTTCCCCACCGCCGTCCCCGTCGGCTCCGCCATCCGGATGAGGGCCGACGTCGTGGTCGCCGCCCCGGACTGAGCACCACGCAGGCAGTTCGCGCGCGCGCGGGCGCGGCTGAGCGTGCAGCGGACGCGTGGACGCCCGAACTGCCTGCACGGTGCCTGCCGCCGGGCCGCCGTACGCTCGGCGGGTGAACGACGACGTGCTGGACGACGGGCCGTTCTTCCACGGCACGAAGGCCGACCTGCAGCCGGGGGACCTGCTGACCGCGGGCTTCCGGTCCAACTACCGGCCCGAGGTGGTGATGAACCACGTCTACTTCACCGCGCTGCGCGACGGCGCGGGGCTGGCCGCCGAGCTCGCGGCCGGCCACGGCGAGCCGCGCGTCTACGAGGTCGAGCCGACCGGCGCCTTCGAGGACGACCCCAACGTCACCGACAAGAAGTTCCCCGGCAACCCGACGCGCTCCTACCGCAGCACCGACCCGATCCGGGTGGTCCGCGAGGTGGACGACTGGCCCCGGCTGGCGCCCGAGGACCTGCAGGCGTGGCGCGACCGGCTGGCGGTCCTCCTCGCGGACGAGCGCGGCGAGATCATCAACTGACCTCGGCGGGATAACCGGTCGCCGCCCGCGGTCCTGCCTGCCTAGGTTGGGCCGATGACTGCCCGTCTGCACGCGCTGACCGTCCTCGCCTCGGATCCCGAGGTCCTCGCGTCCTTCTGGGGCGACGTGCTCGGGTGGGAGCGCTCGGGCCTCGACCTGCTGCCTGACGCCGATGCGCCGATGCGGCTGTCGTTCGAGGCCGCTGACCTGCCCCGAGCGCGGCTCAACCAGATCCACTTCCACCTGACGAGCTACACCAGGTCGCAGGAGGTGAACGTCGCCCGCGTGCTCGGGCACGGCGGCTCGCACCTCGACGTCGGTCAGCTCCCCGAGGAGGATCACGTCGTGCTATCCGACCCGGAGGGCAATGAGTTCTGCGTGATCGAGGAGACCAACAACTGGCTCGCGGGCACGGGGTTCCTCGGCGAGGTGGCGGCGGACGGCACCCGCGAGGTCGGCCTCTTCTGGGCCGCGGCGCTCGACTGGCCGCTGGTCCACGACGAGGACGGCGAGACCGCGATCCAGCCGCCCGAGGGCCGGATGAAGATCGCCTGGGGCGGTCCGCCGCTCAACGAGAGGTCCGCTCGCAACAAAATGCACTTCGTGCTCGTCACACTGGACGACCTCGACGACGAGGTGCAGCGCCTGGTGGCGCTGGGTGCGACCGAGGTCGGGCGGTCGGGAGACGCGGTCGAGCTGGCCGATCCCGACGGGAACGAGTTCTGGTTGCACCCAGCCTGATACCCGCCAGGTGAGAGTGAGGTCCTATCGGGAGGGGGAGCCGTGCGGCTCATCAAGACAGCAGGGTCCGTGGTGGCAGCGCTCGCGATGCTCGGCGGGCTGGTCGCGCCGGCGAGTGCGCGGACGCTCGAGGTGGAGTGGCGGACCGACGCCGACCTGAAGGCGTTCGGCCAGTACTTGGAGGTGGACGAGGGGACAGGCGATGCCTTCGCGCTCCTCATGTACGCCGATGGCAAGGAGGTGCTGCGTCGTCTCGATGCCGCGACGGGCGAGGTCGAGTGGGCCGTCCCGGTTCCGTGGATGACCGCGCTCGTGTCGGACCCCACCACCGGTCAGGTGGTGCTCAGCGGCCGGCGGGAATCCCGTCAGGTCGTGATGTACGTCTCCGGGGACGGCCGGGTGGTGCGCGAGGTCGTCACGGACGTGCCGGCTGTTCCGGTCGCGATGGCTGTCGACGAGACGACCGGGCAGGTGTGCAGCCTGGGATCGAAGCGGAAGGCGGGCCAGTCGCTGATCACCTGGTACACCTCGTGCTGGACCTCGGCCGGCGACGCGGTCTTCAGCGACGCAGAGGTGGTCGGTGACGGCAGGTCGTTCCCCAGCGCGCTCGGCGTCGACCCGAGGACGCACAGGGTGTACGCCGCCGGGACCTCGCGGGCGAGGAAGTTCAACGACGGTCGGGTAGGCCTCGTGGTGCTGCGGTCCTTCAGCGCCTCCGGCGCGTTGAAGTGGCAGGCGCGCAAGAAGGTCCCGACGCCCGACGGCGCCCTCGAGATAGCCATCGACTCGAAGCGCCGTCTCGTCCACGTCGTCGACCAGCCCGGCCTGATCCAGTCCCCGGTGTCGCTCGTGACGTTCGATCGGCGCGGGAAGTCCCGTCCCGTGCGCCGCTTCCAGGACCTGGGCAGCGTCCACGACCTAGAGATCGCGCTGACGACCAGGGGGCGGGTGCTGATCGGCGATGCCGACGTCACCCGCGCCAGCGTCCGGGTCTACAGCGCGCGGGGCCGACTGCTGCGCAAGGCTGTCGTTCGCACCGAGCGGAACCCGCGCCGCGCCTACCACTCCCAGGTCGCCATCGACCCCGTCCGTGAGCGCGTCCACCTGCTCGGCGGGGGAGGTGACACGCCGTCGCGCGTCCACACGTACGACGTCCACGGCAAGCGACTGTCCAGGGTGGTGGTCGACGACCGCCACGTCATCGAGGGTGAGCTCGTCGTGCACGGTCCGACTGGTCGGGTGTTCGTCAGCACGAGCCAGTTCCAGGAGGACGGGCAGCGGGTCACCGCGCTGCGTGAGTAGGACCGGTCAGCGCTGGAGCTCGACGGCCTCGGGGGTGTGCAGGCGCACCATGAAGCGCCCGGCGTGGGCGGGCACCGAGGCCCGGGTCAGGCGGGAGACCACGACCATCGTGAGGAAGGACGCCGGCACCGACCAGGCGGCGGGCTGGCCGAGGAGCGCCGACGACCACCCGGGCGAGGGCGAGGTGGCGAGGGTCCAGGCCACCGCGAAGCCGGACCCCAGCCCGCCGACCAGCAGCCCGGCGACCGCGCCGACGGGCGTCAGCCCGCGCCACCAGATGCCGAGCATCAGCAGCGGCGCGAAGGTGGAGGCGGTCACCGCGAAGGCCAGGCCGACGGTGCGCGCCAGGGCGACGTCCTGCGCGGGCAGCGACATCAGCAGGGGTACGACGACCGCGATCGCGGCCGCGACGCGGAAGGCCGCCACCCCGCCGAGCCGGTGCGACCCCCAGCGCCGCCCGGTCACGTCCTGCGAGAGCACCCCGGCCACCGCGATCGTCAGGCCCGAGCTGGTGGAGAGGAAGGCAGCGAACGCCCCGGCGGTGACGAGGCCGGTCAGCACCGCGCCCACCGCGCCACCGACCATCAGCGACGGCAGCTCGAGCACCAGCACGTCGGACCTGCCGTCGACGAGCGACGGGGCGTAGATGCGGCCGAGGGCGGCGTACACCGGCGGGAGCACGTAGAAGATGCCCAGCAGCCCGAGCACCGCGAGCGTCGTACGACGGGCCGCGCGGCCGTCGGGGTTGGTGTAGAACCGCACGACCACGTGCGGCAGACCCATCGTGCCGAGGAACGTCGCGACGATGAGGGAGTACGTCGTGTAGAGCCCGATGCCGCCGCCGGGCCAGGCCAGCGGGACCGACCACGAGTGCGGCGCGGCGGCCGCGGGGTCGGCCGCACCGTCGGCCATCCAGACGGCCAGCAGCACGAAGACCGGCACCAGCAGCGCGGTGAGCTTGAGCCAGTACTGGAAGGCCTGCACGAAGGTGATGGACCGCATGCCACCCGGGCTCACCGACGCCAGCACGACCACCGCCACGACCAGCGAGCCTGCCCACGGCGGCGCCCCGATCGTCGAGCGCAGCGTCACGCCGGCGCCCTGGAACTGCGGCAGCAGGTAGAGCCAGCCGATCGCGACGACCAGCACCGAGCACAGCTTGCGCACGCCGCGCGACCCCAGCCGCGCCTCGGCGAAGTCGGGCAGCGTGTAGGCGCCCGAGCGGCGTAGCGGAGCGGCGACCAGCACGAGCAGGACGAGGTAGCCCGCGGTCCAGCCGATCGGGTACCAGAGCATCTCCGCGCCGAAGGTCAGCAGCAGCCCCGCGACGCCGAGGAAGGAGGCGGCGGAGAGGTACTCACCGCCGATCGCGCTCGCGTTGAGCCGCGGCCGCACGGTGCGCGAGGCCACGAAGAAGTCGCTCGTCGTGCGCGAGATCCGCAGCCCCCACGTGCCGATCACCAGGGTCGCGAGCGAGACGAGCACCACCGCGACGACGCCGGGCACGACGTCGGTGCTCACGAGGGTTCCTCGTCCGGGCCCCCGGAGCCGACCGACCCGACCAGGTCGGCGAAGTCACGCTCGTGGTCCTCGGCGCGCCGGATGTAGAACCAGCCGAGCACGACCAGCCACGGGTAGGCGAGCACCCCGAGCAACAGCCACGCCAGCGGCATCTGCCCCACCCGCACGTCGCCCAGCGACGGGACGAGGAGGAAGAGCAGGGGCAGCAGCCCGAGCGTGAGCCCCAGCGCGGCCAGCACCCGCAGGGCCAGGAAGAGCTGCTCGCGCAGCAGCGAGCGCATGAAGACCTCACCCAGCGCGGTCTCGGCGTCGATCTCCCGCGTGCCCACAGGGCGTACGACGTCCGCGCGCCGCCGCGGCGGTCCGGTCACCCGGACCCGCGGGGGAGGCTGGTCGCTCACGTCGGCCTCACGTCTCGCGGCGGGTGAGCACCGACCGCAGCTCGCGGGTGTGGCGGCGGCTGACCGGCAGCTCGGTGCCGGCGATGACGACGCTGACCCGGCCGCCCTCGCTGCGCACCTCCTCGACGTGGGGGAGCGCGACGAGCACGGAGCGGTGGATCCGGACGAAGCCGGCCGGCGCCCACTGCTCGGCGAGCGACGACAGCGGGGTGCGCACGAGGTGGGAGCCGTCGGCGGTGTGCAGGCGCGCGTAGTCGCCCTGCGCCTCGACGTGGGTGATCTCCGAGCGGCTGATGAAGCGGGTGACGCCGCCGCGCTCGACGGGGATCTGCACGTCACCCGACGGCGCGGGGACGCCGGCCTCCACCACGCGGCGTACGGCCTCGGCGAGGCGCTCCTCGCGCACCGGCTTGAGGACGTAGTCGACGGCGCGCAGCTCGAACGCCGCGACCGCGTGCTCCTCGTGGGCGGTCACGAAGACGACCGGCGGCGGCGACTTGAAGCGCGAGAGCACCTGCGCGAGGTCGAGCCCGGTGAGGCCGGGCATCTGGACGTCGAGGAAGACCGCGTCGACCTCCTCGGCCTGGAGCACCCGCAGCGCCTCGGTCGCGGAGTCGCTGCCCCGGACCTCCCCGATGCGCGGGTCGCGGCCGAGCAGGAAGGTGAGCTCGTCCAGGGCCGGACGCTCGTCGTCGATGACGAGGACCTTCAGCTGCGTCATACCTGCACTCCGGGGGCGAACTTCGGCACCCGGACGACCACCTTGGTGCCGGCGCCGGGTGCGGTCTCGACCACCAGACCGTAGTCGTCGCCGTAGGCGTTGCGCAGCCGCGCGTCCACGTTGCCGAGCCCGACGGAGTCCATCGACGCGTCACCGGCCAGGGCCTGGCGAACGCGCTCCGGGTCCTCGCCGGTGCCGTCGTCCTCGACCTCGAGGACGCACTCCTGGTCGTGGTCGCGCGCGATGATCGACAGCCGCCCGACGCCGTCGACCTTGTCCGCGCTGGCCTCGAGCCCGTGGCGCACGGCGTTCTCGACGAGCGGCTGGATGCACAGGAACGGCACCGCGACGGGCAGCACCTCCGGCGCGACCTGCAACGTGACCTGCAGCCGGTCGCCGAAGCGTGCCTGCTCGAGCAGGAGGTAGCGCTCGACGGAGCGGAGCTCCTCGGCGAGCGTCGTGTACTCGCCGTGGCGGCGGAAGGAGTAGCGGGTGAAGTCGGCGAACTCGAGCAGCAGCTCGCGCGCCCGGTCGGGGTCGGTGCGCACGAAGCTGGCGATCGCGCCGAGCGAGTTGTAGATGAAGTGGGGGCTGATCTGCGCCCGCAGCGCGCGCACCTCGGCCTCCATCAGCCGGGTGCGCGACAGGTCGAGCTCGGCGAGCTCGAGCTGGCCGCTGACCCACGACGCCACCTCGTCGGCCGCGCGGACCAGGCCGCCGGTGGTGTGCGGGGCGCCCACGACGAGCGCCCCGACGAGGGTGTCCTCGACGACGAGCGGGCTGACGATGGCCTGCCGGACCTGGCACCCGCCGTCGTCGCAGACGAGGGTGCGCTGGTCGACGATCATCGTGCGCCCGGTCTCCGCCACCTGGCCGATCGTGCCCGCGAGCTGCGAGCGGTGGTGGCTGCCGAGGCCGTCCCACGCCAGCAGCCCGCTGGTGTCACCCAGCCCGGCGGCCGGCGTGCCGAGCAGCGCGCGCAGGTGGCGTACGGACCGCTCCGCACTCGCCGTGGTCAGGCCCTCCCGCAGCGCCGGGCTGGCGAGGGAGGCGTTGTGCAGGGCGCGGAAGGCGGCGCGGTCGGCCTCGCCGCCCAGCGACGTACGCCGCCACCGCCATCTCGCCACGCCCGCGACCCTAGTCGCGAGCGGGCCTCACCGCTCGCAGCTTCGCGCGCGCTCGGCGAAGCACCTGTCGCGGCCGGGCCCGCCGACGGCGAGGTCCTTGCCCTTGCGGCCCTTGATCCAGTCGTTGCCGCCACCGCCGCGCAGGACGTCGTCGTCGATGGTCCCGCGGATGGTGTCCTTGCCGGCGCCGCCGTCGACGCGCATGCGAGGAGCGCACGCCTGCTTGCGCAGGGCGTCGTCACGGATGTGGAGGATGTCGTCGTCGCCGCCACGGCCCTTGACGACGCCGAGCCCGCACGGCCCGACGGCCAGGCGGTCCACGCCCGAGGAGCCGACCAGCTCGACGCGCTGCGCGACGCCGAAGAGCATCCGCGGTGAGATGCCGAAGGTGGTGACGACCCGGCCGTCCACCCGGACCTCGCCGGCCTTGCCGTCGATCGCGATGCTGCGGCCCGGCGCGGTCACCTTGATCCAGCCGGAGGACCGCTCGGCGACCGTCGAGCCGATGGTCGCGGGCAGAGCCTCGCCGGGCTTGATGGCGTAGTTGACGAAGTCGTCACCGCGATCGGCGACGACGGTGTCCTCGAAGCCCGCCTCGACCCGGTCCTCCCAGCCACCGCCGCGGAACGAGTCGACGCCCGGGCCGAGCCTGGTCCACGAGTTGTTGTGCTCGCCCTCGGACACGACGGTGTCGTCACCGGCGCCCGCGTCCACCTCGACGACGTTGCCGAGCAGGTCGCCCTCCATCGGGGGGATGCAGACCAGGTCGTCGCCGTCGCCGGCCTTCACCGACCACGCGCCACCGGACACGATGACGTCGTCACCCGCGGTGCCCACCACGCGACCCTCGGGAGCGCCGACGATGGTGGCCGGAACGCCCTGGCAGGTCTCGCCGGCTGCGCTCGCCGGAGCCGCCCACGAGGCAGGCGTGAGCAGGGCCAGGCCCGTCAGCAGGGCAGCGGTCAGTGTGGTCGTGCGCATGGTGTGTCCCCCGAGATCCGTGTGGTGTCCACGCGGTGGGACGAGCCGCCCGCGCGAGAAGTTGTGGCGCGTCAGCGGAAGTCGATGAGCAGCATGTCGGTGTCGGTGCCGTCGCTCACGACCGGCCCGTCCGGCTCCTGCGCGTCGGGGTCCGGGCCGGTGTCGTCGTCGTCGACCACGACGGCGCGGTAGCAGCGGGTCACGTAGGGGATCTGCATCCCGTCCATCCCGCGGCCGTAGTCGTCGTAGAAGGCCAGCACGCGGGCGAGGTGGTCGTCGCGCTCCTCCTCGCCCATGGTCGTGACGGTGGAGCGTGAGCGGGCCAGGTCGAGGATCGTCTCGCGGTTGACCTCCTGCCAGTGCTTGAAGGTCGCCTCCTCCACGAAGCCGAAGTGCTCGCTGTGCACGACGTGCTCGGCCGAGCTGGTGTCGAGGTCCTGGCGGCCCAGGATGTCGCCCATCCGGCGCACCCACGGGATGCGCTCGTCGCGGCTGTTCCACACCAGTGCGAGGTGGCCACCCGGCTTGAGCACCCGCGCGATCTCGGCGAGCGCCGCGCGGTGGTCGAACCAGTGGAACGCCTGCGCGACGACCACCACGTCGACCGAGCGGTCGTTCGCCGGGATCGACTCGGCGGTGGCGGCCCTCGCGCTCACCTCGGGCACCCGCTCGCGGAGCACCTCGAGCATCGCCTCGTCGGGCTCCGTCGCGAAGACCGCGTGGCCCTGGTCGACCAGCGCGCGGGTCAGCTTGCCGGTGCCCGCCGCGAGCTCGAGGACGACCTTCGCCTCACCGCCGGCGAGCCACGCGACCGCCTCGGCGGGATAGCCGGGGCGACCCCGGTCGTACGCCTCGGCGACGGACCCGAAGGACCGCGCGCGGTCGGCGGTGGCAGCGGTGGTCGGGGGTTCGTCGTTCATCGCGCTCACCGTATCCCGCGATCGGGCGCGGCCGTCGCCGCGACTACCGTCCTCCCCATGACCGACCCGCTCGCCTGGCTCACCGACCTCGAAGGGGTCCGCTCGGCCTACGCCGGCACCCGCGACGGGATCGACGCGATGCTGCGCGACCGTGGCCTCCGGCGTACGTCGCCGGAGCTGACCGCGGAGTCCCTGCTGCGCGGCGCCCACGCGAGCGCCGTCCTCGAGGGGTCGTCGTCCACGCTGGAGCAGGTGCGGGCCGGGGAGGGCGACGACATCGCCGGCGACGCCGTCCGGCTGTCCGCGTCCATGCTCGCGCTCGCTCCACTGCTCAAAACCGCGCCCCTGCAGGCCATCGCGCGGCTGCACGCCGTTGTCGGCGCCTCGGCCCTCGCGCCCGACGAGCTCGGACGTCCGCGCGACGCCGCGTCCGCCGACCGGCTGCGGGGGGTCGCGGAGCTGCTGCTGTCCGGCAGCGAGGCGCCCGCCCTGCTCGTGGCCGCCGTGGCTCATGCCGACGTGGCGACCGCCGCGCCCTTCGCGTCGCACAACGGCATCGTGGCCCGGGCGCTCGAGCGGCTCGTGCTGGTCTCGCGCGGCGTGGACGCGAAGTCGCTCGTCGTGCCGGAGGCCGGGCACCTCGCCCATCGGGCGGCGTACGAGTCGAACCTGGGCGCCTACGGCAGCGGTGGGCCCAGCGGGGTCCAAGCCTGGGCGCTCTACGGGGCCGAGGCGTTCAGCGCGGGGGCCGAGGCCTCTCCGCTGAGGGGGTAGCCGCCAGCGCGTGCGAGCGGCACCCGCTCACGTGGATCGGGTGCCGCCGCTGACACGTGATGCCTTGGCTACCAAGCGTGCTCTTCTCAATCGCTGCCTCGGGCAGATCCCGATCGGCCAGCACCCCATCGGATGGGTGGATCGCCGCGTGGGTACCCGGATCACGTGCTGCTGTGTAGTTCTACGTCCGTTCTATCCCGGTCCCCAGCCACCTTCAAGGGTTGACTTTGGCGGCCGCGGATGGGTCCCGCTCAGGTGCCGGTGGTCCTCCTGCGACGGTTCGACCAGATGATCCCGCCCGCTGCGACCGCACCGCCCACGGCGAGTGCGGCGAGGGTCGGCCGCGCCGCCGGGACGGGCAGCCGCCGGCGCAGGGCCACCGGGCGGACGAACAGCAGCACGGGCCACTCGCGGGCAGTCGCGATGCGGCGCAGCTCGCGGTCGGGGTTGACCGCGAAGGGGTGGCCGACGACCTCGAGCATGTGCACGTCGGTCACCGAGTCGCTGTAGGCGTAGCACTCGCCGAGGTCGTAGCCCGCGGTTGCGGCCAGGTGCTCGATGGCGCGTGCCTTCTCCTCGGCGTAGGCGTAGTAGTCGATGTTGCCGGTGTACTTGCCGTCGGCGATCTCCATGCGCGTGGCGATCACCCGGTCGGCGCCGAGCATCTCGCCGATCGGCTCGACCACCTCCACGCCCGACGCCGAGACGATCACGATGTCGCGACCGGCCGCGCGGTGCTCCTCGATCAGCGTCACCGCCTCGTCGTAGACGAGCGGCTCGACGATGGTGGTGAGGGTCTCGTGGACGATGTCTCGCACGGTCGCGACGTCCCAGCCGGCGCAGAGCTGCGACATGAACTCGCGCATCTTGTCCATCTGGTCGTGGTCGGCGCCGCCGGTAAAGAAGACGAACTGCGCGTACGCCGAGCGCAGCATCGCGCGTCGCGAGATCAGCCCGCCCGCCTGGAACTCGCGGCTGAAGGCCAACGTGCTCGACTTGGCGATGATCGTCTTGTCGAGGTCGAAGAAGGCCGCTTGGGGGCGGGGCATGCGGCCATCGTAGGGGGCCGGACCGACCGGGTCGGGTGCTCCGGCGGGCCGTCAGGTGTCCACAGGCGCGGCCGTGAGCTCGTCCTCCACAGGCAGGCGCGCTCCGGGCTGACGGGCGTCGGTGCCGGCGCCGACGCTCGGTGCCATGCCTGTCCTCCTGATCACCCGGTCCCCGTCCGTCCACGAATCGGTCGTCCCCCTCTGTGCGGCCGCAGGGGTCGGGGCCGAGGTGTGTGCCGAGCCCTCCCTGTCCCTCGCGGCCTGGCGCGACGCCGACCTGGTGCTGGTCGGCGACGACCTCGCCGGTGCGCTGGTCGACCTCTCGCCACCGAGACGCGCCGGGGTCCACGTCGTCGGGGTCGGTGTCGGCGACGCAGCCTTCAGGTTCGCCGTCGGGCTGGGCGCGGCGTCGGTGGTCGACCTGCCCGCGGGCGCGGGCTGGCTCTCCGACGAGCTCGCCGACGTCGGTGAGCGGGCCTCGCCGGGCCGCCTGGTCGGGGTGGTGGGCGGAGCCGGTGGCGCGGGTGCCACGACGCTGGCGTGCGCCCTCGCGCAGTGCCACGCCGCGACGGCGTCGACGCTGCTCGTCGACGGCGACCCGCTGGGTCCCGGCATCGACCGGCTGCTGGGCATGGAGGACCTCCCCGGCGTGCGCTGGGAGGCCCTCGCCGAGACCGCCGGACGGCTCGGCGCACGCGCCCTGCGCGAGGGCGTGCCGCGCCGCGACCACCTCGGCGTCCTCACCTGGTCCGGCCTGCGCCGCCGCCTCGACGTGGCGGCCGCCCGCCGGGTCCTGCCCGCCGCGGTGCGCGGCCACGACCTCGTCGTCCTCGACCTCGCCCGGCAGGGCGGACCGCTGCTGGCCGAGCTGGTCGACCGCTGCGACGACCTGCTCGTGGTGACCCCGGCGACCGTGCCCGGGCTGGCCGCCGCCGCACGCCTGGTCGCCGACCTCGGCGGTGACCGCCGTGCCGGGCTGGTGATCCGCCCGGGCGGTCTGAGCGATGCAGATGCCGAGCGGGTGACGGGCCTGCCCGTCGTCGGGGCGGTCGCCGACCAGCGCGGCGTGGCCGCCTCGGTCGACCGCGGCCTCGGTCCCCTGGCCGGGCGGGGCCCGCTCGCCCGGGCCGCCCGCGACCTCCTCGCGGACGCCGCCGCATGAGCACCCCGGTGCCGGCCGCGGTGCTCGACGACGTGCGCCGCCGCCTGGCGGTGTCGGCCGGCGAGCTGACGCCCCACCGGGTCGCCGAAGCGCTGCGCGCGTCCGGGTCGCCGGTCGGCGACGCCACCGTGCTCGCCGTGCACGACCTGCTGCGCCGTGACGTGCTCGGTGCCGGGCCGCTCGAGGACCTGCTCCGGTTGCCCGACGTCACCGACGTGCTGGTCAACAGCCCCGACGAGGTCTGGATCGACCGCGGGGCAGGGCTCGAGCGGGCGGCAGTCTCCTTCCCCGACGACACCGCCGTGCGTCGCCTCGCCCAGCGGCTCGCCGCCTCGGCCGGGCGGCGCCTGGACGACGCGACCCCGCACGCCGACGTACGCCTCCCGGACGGCACGCGCTTCCACGCCGTGCTCGCGCCCGTGGCCCGGTCCGGCACCGTGCTGTCCCTGCGGGTGCCGCGGGGACGGGTGTGGACCCTGCCCGAGCTCGTGACGGCCGGCGCGCTGCCCCCGGACGGAGCGTTCCTGCTGGAGGAGGTCGTCGACTCGCGGTGTGCCTTCCTGGTGACCGGCGGCACCGGCACCGGCAAGACGTCGGTGCTGTCCGCGCTCCTGTCGCTGGTCGACCCCGGTGAGCGCATCGTCCTGGTCGAGGACGCCAGTGAGCTGCGCCCCGACCATCCCCACGTGGTCGCGCTGGAGGGGCGCCCGGCCAACATCGAGGGAGCGGGCGAGATCTCGCTGCAGGTGCTGGTCCGGCAGGCGCTGCGGATGCGTCCCGACCGGCTGGTGGTCGGCGAGGTGCGCGGGGCCGAGGTGGTCGACCTGCTGGCCGCGCTCAACACGGGCCACGGCGGAGGGTGCGGCACGCTCCACGCCAACTCCGCCGCCGACGTACCGGCCCGGGTGGAGGCGCTGGCGCTGGCAGCGGGCCTGCCGCGCTCGGCGGCCCACAGCCAGCTCGCGTCGGCGCTCGACGTCGTCATCCACCTCGGCCGTGGCCGCGACGGGCGTCGCCGGGTGCTCGAGCTCGGCGTGCCCGAGCGGGACGGGTCCGGTCACGTCGCCCTCCGCACCGCGGCCTCCTTCGAGCCCGACCGCGTGGTGCGCGGTCCGGCCGCGGGAGCACTCGCCGCCCGGCTCGGGTCGGCGACGTGGTGAGCGGGTGGCTCGTCGCGCTGCTGGCGGGGATGGCGGCTGCGGCCCTGGTGCCGTCGGCGGGGCCGGGCGCACGCCGTCCGGGCCGCTCGCGGCCCGACTGGTCGGTCCCGGTGCCGGTGCTCGCTCGACGCAGGCGCGCGGCCGCCGACCAGGCGGCCGTGCTGGAGGTCTGCGACCTGCTGGCCGCCGACCTCGCGGCGGGGCGTCCGCCCGACGCCGCCCTGGCCGCGGGCGCCGAGCGGTGGCCGCCGCTGGTCCCGGTGGTCGAGGCGATGCGGCTCGGTGCCGACGCCCCCGACGCCATGCGCCGACTGGCGGCCGAGAGGCGCGGTGCGTCCGACCTGCGGTGGGTGGCGGGGGCGTGGCAGGTCGCCCAGCACTCCGGGCACGGGCTCGCCGCAGCGCTCGAGCGCACGGCGGCCGGTCTGCGGGCGCGCCGCCGCACGCGTCGCCTGGTCGACTCCGAGCTGGCGTCGGCCCGGTCGACCGCGCGGCTCGTCGCCTGCCTGCCGGTGGCCGTGCTGCTGATGGGCTCCGGCGCCGGCTCCGACCCCTGGTCCTTCCTGCTGTCCACGCCGGTCGGCTGGGTCTGCGGCGTCGTCGGGCTCTCCCTCGTCGGGCTGGGCCTCTGGTGGATCGAGCGACTGGCCGACCAGGCGGCGGCGCCGTGACCTGGCTGAGCGTCACGTGCCTGTCGATGGCGGTCGCGGCGCTCGTCCCGTCGGTCCCGCGGGGCCTGCGCCGGCGCCCGGCCTCCTCGCCGGGCCTGCGCCCCCTCGCGGTGGCGGGCGTCGCGGTCGGCGCCTGGCTGTTCGTCGGAGGGGTGGCCGGGGTGCTGGTGGGGGTGGTGGCGGCCGTGGTCGCCCGGCGCGTGCTGGCCGCCGCGGAGCGGCCGTCCGCGCGCCGCGAGCGCGAGGAGGTGGAGCGGACGCTGCCGCACCTCGTCGACCTGTTCGCCGCCACGCTGCGCGCCGGCTCCGAGCCGGTCTCCGGCCTGGCGCAGGTGTGCGCCGCGCTCCCGGGCCCGGCAGCCGACCGGCTGGTCCCGGTCGTCGAGCAGGCCCGCTGGGGCGCCGCCGGCGTCGAGGCCTGGTCGGCGGTCGTCGACGACCCCGAGCTCGCCCCGCTGGCGCGGGCGATGGTCCGCTCGCAGCTGTCGGGCGCGTCCGTCGTGCAGAGCGTCGAGCGGCTCGCCGACGAGCTCCAGCGGGAGTCGCTCGCCCGCGCCGAGGACGCCGCCCGCCGGGTCGGGGTGGCCGCGGCGATCCCGCTCGGCGCCTGCCTGCTCCCGGCGTTCATGCTGCTGGGCGTCGTGCCGACGGTGGCGTCGCTCTTCGGTTCGGTGACGCCGTGACGGGCCGCTCGACGTCCACAGGGCCGCAGGTCCGGGTGCTCTCCACAGCCTCGTGCCCGGGGCCGTGCACGGAGATCCCCGGGCTCACAGGCTGGGTGCTCGACGGGGCTCATCGGGAGCCCCACGACGACAGGGGAACTGATGAAGCTCACGCATCGCCTCGGACGGACCAGGACGGGCCGGTCGGGCATGGAGGCCGGCATCACCACGGCGGAGTACGCCGTCGGCACGGCCGCGGGGGCCGGCTTCGCCGGCCTGCTCTACACGCTGCTCACCGGCGCGTTCGGCGACCAGCTGCTCGGACGGCTGTTCAAGCACGTCATGGGCCTGCTCGGCATCGGGTGAGGGCGGTGCGGCCTCACGGTAGACCCGCTCGCACGGAGTCGGGGGCGGCGACGGCCGAGCTCGCGCTCGGCATCCCGCTGCTGCTGGCGCTGACCGTCGGCCTGGTCTGGATGCTGGCCGTCGGAGCGGCGCAGGTGCGCGTCGTCGACGCGTCCCGCGAGGCCGCCCGCGCCGTCGCCCGCGGGGACGACGTCGCCTCTGCTCAGGCGGTGGCGGCCCGGATCGCACCCGAGGGTGCCCGCGTGCGGGTCGACGTCGGTGGCTCCGACGTCGTGGTGACGACCAGCGTCCGGGTGACGGGTCCCGGCGGCCTGCTCGGCTCGCTGCCCGGTGTCACCGTGGCGGCCGAGGCCGTGGCCGTCGTGGAGGCGTCGTGATGGCCGGCGGCGAGGGCCGCGGGGAGCGTGGCGGGGCGACGGTGCTGGTCGTGGCGATGGCCGGGGTGCTGATGTTCGTGATGGCCGGCCTGGCCGCGGTCGGCGGCCTGGTGACGGCCCAGCGGCGAGCCCAGGCCGCAGCGGACCTCGCCGCCCTCGCAGCGGCCTCGGCGCTCGCTGCGCTCGGCGGACCGACGGACGCGTGCGCCGCGGCCGACCGGGTCGCGGGTGCGAATGCCGCGGTGCTCGACGCGTGCACGCCCGAGGGTCGCGCGGTCCGGGTCACCGTCTCGGTGCCCGGCCCGGACGTGCCGTGGAAGGAGGTGAGGGTGAGCGCCGAGGCGCGCGCCGGCCCCGGGTGAGCCGGCGGCGCCCGGCCGGGCCATGCGCCGAGGGGGAGCCTCAGACGGTGTCGCGACCCTCCGGGTCGTCGGTGCGGCGCTCGGCCTCGACCCGCTCGAGCTTCTGGTTGAGCTCGGTGAGCTCCTTGCGCTCGCGGCGATGGGCGAGGCTCCGCCGGGTGCCCCACTTGAGGAGCGCGAAGCCCCACAGGATGGCCGCTCCGGCGGCGACGCCGACGAAGAACGACTCCAGCGTGGTGACGTCGAAGCCGAGGAGCTCGCCACCCGAACCGGGCTCGCTGACGAAGAGCGCGGACAGCACCGCGATGCCGCCGAGGATCATGAGGCCGAGGCCGAGGATCACCATGGGTCGAATCTAGTCCCATCCATCCACACGCGGTGCCCCCGACAGGAGCGCGTCGAGCAGGGAGATGGCGCCGTCCTTGTCGAGGGGGTTGTTCTGGTTGCCGCACTTCGGTGACTGGATGCACGACGGGCAGCCGCTGGCGCACTCGCAGCTGGCGATCGCCTCGCGGGTGGCGGTGAGCCACGCGACGGCCGTGCGGAACCCGCGCTCGGAGAAGCCAGCACCGCCCGGGTGGCCGTCGTAGACGAAGACGGTGAGCACGCCCGTGTCGGCGTGGCGTGCCGTGGAGACGCCGCCGATGTCCCAGCGGTCGCAGGTCGCGAAGAGGGGGAGCAGGCCGATCGAGCAGTGCTCGGCCGCGTGCGCCGCGCCCGGCACGTCGAGCGCGGCGAGGCCGGCCTCGGCCACGACGTCGTCGGGGACCGTCCACCACACCGCCGTCGTGCGCAGGGTGCGCTCCGGCAGCTCGAGGGGCTCCTCCGCCAGCACCTCGCCGCCGGGCTGGCGCCGCTTGAGGAAGGACACCACCTGGTGCGACACGTCGACCTCGCCGAGGGACAGCTCGCAGCCGCCCCACGACCGGCGCTCGCGGGTGGTCACGATGCTGATGTCGGTGACCTCCCGCGCCGTGGTGGAGTACGACGGCTCGTCGCGGCGCATGGTCGCGACGTGGTGCTCGAGGTCGAGGTCCTCGACCAGCCAGGTCTCGCCCTGGTGCACGTAGACCGCGCCGGGGTGGGCCTGGTTGTGGGCGCCGCCCGCGTCGACGGTGCCGACGACCCGACCGGTGTCGGCCTCGATCAGCTGCACGGGCGACCCGCCGGCCGACCGGATGTCGGCCAGGTCGGCCGCCCGGCTCCGGTCGGTCCAGAACCAGCCGCGCGGCCGCCGCCGCAGCAGCCCGAGCGTCGTCAGCTCGTCGACGACCTCCCGGGCCGTCTGCCCGAAGAGCGGCAGGTCGGCCTCGGTGAGCGGCTGCTCCTGGGCCGCCGCGCAGAGGTGCGGTCCCATCACGTGCGGGTTCGACGGGTCGAAGACCGAGGCCTCGACCGGTGCCCCGATGAGCTTGTCGGGGTGGGTGACGAGGTAGGTGTCGAGGGGGTCGTCCTTGGCGACCAGCACCCCGAGCGCGTCCTGCGCGCCGCGACCGGCCCGTCCCACCTGCTGCCAGAACGCCGCCCGCGTGCCGGGGAAGCCGGCGATGAGCACGGCGTCGAGACCGCTGATGTCGATCCCCAGCTCGAGGGCGTTGGTCGCGGCCAGGCCGACCAGGTCGCCCCGGCGAAGCGCGGCCTCGAGCGCCCGGCGCTCCTCGGGGAGGTAGCCGCCGCGGTAGGCCGCGACCCGGTCCGGCAGCGACGGGTCGACCTCGGCGAGCAGCTCGGCCGCGGACAGGGCGACCTGCTCGGCGCCACGCCTCGAGCGGATGAACGCCAGCGTGCGCACGTCCTCGGCCACCAGGTCGGCGAGCAGGTCGGCGACCTCCGACGACGCCGCGCGGCGCACCGGCGCGCCGTTCTCACCCGCGTGCGAGGTGAACGGCGGCTCCCAGAGCAGCAGCGACACCCGGCCGCGGGGGGAGTCGTCGCGGGTCAGGGCGACGACGTCGAGGCCCGTCAGCCGTGAGGCCGTGACCTCCGGCTCGGCGACGGTCGCCGAGGCGAGCACGAACGTCGGGTGGGCGCCGTAGGTCGCGCACACCCGCCGCAGCCGGCGCAGCACGTGGGAGACGTGCGCCCCGAAGACGCCGCGGTAGTGGTGGCACTCGTCGACCACGACGTACTGCAGCGACCCCAGCAGCCGCGACCACCGGTGGTGGGAGGGCAGCAGCGACCGGTGGAGCATGTCGGGGTTGGTGAGGACGTACTCCCCGAAGTCGCGGGTCCAGTCCCGCTCCTCGCGCGAGCTGTCACCGTCGTGCGCCGCGAGGCGGACGTCGAGGCCGAGCGAGGACAGGCCGGCGAGCTGGTCGTGGGCCAGCGCCTTGGTCGGGGCGAGGTAGAGCACCGACGCACCCCGCTCGCCACGCGGTCCGCGGGCGGCGCGGATCGCCGACAGCGCCGGCAGCTGGTAGGCGAGCGACTTGCCCGACGCCGTGCCGGTCGCGACGATCACGTGGTCGCCGGCGTGGGCCGCCTCGGCGGCCACCACCTGGTGGCGCCAGGGCCGCGCGACACCCTGGGCGGCGTAGGCCCCGCGGACGTCGTCGGGCACCCAGTCCGGCCAGTCCTCGTGCACCGCCTCCCGGGCGGGCAGCACCTCCAGGTGGCGCAGCCGGTCCTCCCGGCCGGGCACGCCCGAGAGTCGACGGACCAGCGTGTCGACCGGCGGCAGGACGCCGGGGCGGGAGGGCTTCACTCCGTCAAGTGTGGCAAAGGGCAGGGACGTCGCCCGAGGCGGCGGGAGGGGTCATGTGAGGAGGAGTCCTGCGGAACCCTTGTGACTCGTGGTTTGATACCACCCGGAAGAAGGAAGGGGCACCTGCGTGCCCGCAGGCGCACTGTCCGAACGAGTTCGGGGACCGGGGAGCAGTCGTGGATCTCACCCTTGCGACACGCGAGGTGGACGGCCGTGCCGTCGTTGCCGTCGGCGGCGAGATCGACGTCTACACCGCGCCCAAGCTGCGTGACTGCATCACCGAGCTGGTCGGCGCCGGCACCTACGACATCGTGATCGACCTCGAGGCGGTCGAGTTCCTCGACTCCACGGGCCTCGGCGTGCTCGTCGGCGGGCTCAAGAAGGTCCGCGCCCACGACGGGTCGCTCGACCTGGTCTGCACCCAGGAGCGGCTCCTCAAGATCTTCCGCATCACCGGCCTGGCGAAGGTGTTCGTGATCCACGACTCCGTCGGCCTCGCGCCCGGCGCCTGAGCCGAGCACCCGCCACCACCCCTCCGGACGTGTCCGGAGGGGTTTTGTCACGTTCGAACCGAGGCCCGGACCAGATAGGCGGTGTGGTGTGGGTCACGCCCTCCCGTGATCTGGGTCACGTCTGCGTAGACTCCGGCGCGTTCACGGATCTTTTCCAGTGCCAGATCAAGTCCGAGGAGGACACGCATGACGGGGATCTTGCCCGCGGTCGTCGCGGAGCCTGAGCTCGAAGGTGGCAACCTCGTCCTGGTGGTCGTCGTCGCCCTGATCGCGCTCGGCGCGCTCGGGATGGCCGCGATGTTCAGGTCGCAGGTGCTCGCCGCGGGTGAGGGCACCGACAACATGAAGACGATCGCCCAGGCCGTCCAGGAGGGCGCCAACGCCTACCTGCAGCGGCAGTTCCGCACGCTCGCGGTCTTCGCCGTCGTGGCGTTCGTGGTCCTGTTCGCGCTGCCCGCGGACGACATGACCGTCCGCATCGGCCGCTCCATCTTCTTCCTCGTCGGCGCGGGGTTCTCCGCTGCCATCGGCTACCTCGGCATGAGCCTGGCCGTGCGCGCGAACCTGCGCGTCGCGGCCGCCGCCGAGACGGAGGGCCGCGACCCGGCGATGACCATCGGCTTCCGCACCGGCGCCTTCGTCGGCATGGCCACGGTCGGTCTCGGGCTCCTCGGCGCCAGCGTCGTGGTGCTGCTCTTCAAGGACCAGGCACCCCACGTGCTCGAGGGCTTCGGCTTCGGCGCCGCCCTGCTCGCCATGTTCATGCGTGTCGGTGGCGGCATCTTCACCAAGGCCGCCGACGTCGGCGCCGACCTCGTCGGCAAGGTGGAGAACAACATCCCCGAGGACGACCCGCGCAACGCCGCCACCATCGCGGACAACGTCGGCGACAACGTCGGCGACTGCGCCGGCATGGCGGCCGACCTCTTCGAGTCGTACGCCGTGACGCTGGTCGCCGCGCTGATCCTCGGCGCCGCCGCGTTCGGCGACCAGGGCCTGGTCTTCCCGCTGCTGATCCCCACGATCGGCGCGCTGACCGCGGTGCTCGGTGTCTTCATCACCAGGCCGAGGGCCGGCGAGAACGGCCTGACCACGATCAACCGCGCGTTCTACATCTCCGCCGCCGTCGGCGCGGTCGCCTCGGTGGTCCTGTCCTACGCCTACCTCCCCGCCACGTTCGCCGGGTTCGACAACGTGACCGGCGTCGACATGGCCGACGCCTCCGGCGACCCGCGGCTGATCGCGAGCCTCGCCGTGGTGATCGGCATCGTGATGGCCGCGGGCATCCTGGCCCTCACCGGCTACTACACCGGCACCGAGTACCGCCCCGTCAAGGACGTCGGCAAGACCTCGCTCACCGGCCCCGCGACCGTCATCCTGTCCGGCCTGAGCGTGGGCTTCGAGTCGGCCGTCTACACGACGCTCGTGATCGGGGCCGCCGTCTTCGGTGCCTTCCTGCTCGGCGGCGCGACGGTCACCGTCTCGCTCTTCGCGGTGGCGCTCGCCGGCTGCGGCCTGCTGACCACCGTCGGCGTCATCGTCGCGATGGACACCTTCGGCCCGGTCTCCGACAACGCCCAGGGCATCGCCGAGATGTCCGGCGACGTCAGCGAGCAGGGCGCGCAGATCCTCACCGAGCTCGACGCCGTCGGCAACACCACCAAGGCCATCACCAAGGGCATCGCGATCGCCACGGCCGTGCTGGCCGCGACCGCGCTGTTCGGCTCGTACTCCACATCGGTCGCGGACGCGGTCCTCGACGCCGGGGCGCTCAGCGCCGACGACGAGACAGCACTGAACTTCCTCGTCTACAACCCCGGCGTCCTGGTCGGCGTGCTCCTCGGCGCCGCGGTCGTGTTCCTCTTCTCCGGCCTCGCGATCAACGCGGTCGCCCGCGCCGCCGGCGCCGTCGTCTTCGAGGTGCGCCGCCAGTTCCGCGAGATCCCCGGGATCATGGAGGGCACGGGTCGGCCGGAGTACGGCAAGGTCGTCGACATCGTCACCCGCGACTCGCTGCGCGAGCTGATCACCCCCGGCATCCTGGCCGTGATGGCGCCCATCGCCGTCGGCTTCGGCCTCGGTGTCGCAGCGCTGGCCGGCTTCCTCGCCGGTGCGATCGGCACGGGCACGCTGATGGCCGTCTTCCTGGCCAACGCGGGCGGCGCCTGGGACAACGCGAAGAAGCTCGTCGAGGACGGTCACCACGGCGGCAAGGGCTCCGAGGCCCACGCGGCCACCGTCATCGGCGACACCGTCGGCGACCCGTTCAAGGACACCGCCGGCCCGGCCATCAACCCGCTCATCAAGGTGATGAACCTGGTGTCGCTGCTCATCGCCAGCGCCATCGTGTCGATGAGCGTCGGCGAGGACCAGAACGACGTCCTGCGGATCGCGATCGCGCTGGTGGCAGTCGCGATCATCACCGTCGCGGTCGTCATCTCCAAGAAGCGCGAGGTGGCGATCGCGGACGACGGTGACAACGCCGGCTCGTCGTCGTTCGCGCCGCACCACGCCTGACGCCCTCCGGCGTACGACGTCGGCGGCCCGTCGCTCCTCCGGGAGCGGCGGGCCGCTGTCACGTCCGTGGGTGTCTGCGAGGCTGGTGCCATGCCGTCCGACCTCGACTTCGCCGGGCCCCTGCGCGAGGCCCTGCTCGCCGCCGACTTCACCTACGACCGGGTCGCCGAGGCGATCGGCGAGCAGGCGCACCGGGCGCTCGGACGCAACGAGACGCTCCCCGCGCTGCGTCGTACGACGTCGGGCGCACCGCTCGACACGCTGGTCCGGCTGTTCCTGCTGCAGACCCGGGTGGCGCGCGACCACGCGGAGCGGGCGCTGCCCGGCCTGGTCGACCGGCTCTGCAACGCCGGGCTGCTGGAGCAGAGCGTCGGCGAGGTCGCGGCCCGGACGGACTGTCGTCCCTATGCGACGGACGAGCGTGACCTCTGGGTCGTCTCCGACCTGACGCCCGGCCTCGACGGCGCCCCGGTCGCCGTCGGCCCGGACCACGTCCTCGGCATCTCCAGCGCCTCGACGAGCCTGGCCCAGCTGACGATGCGTGAGCCGGTGGGCAGCGCGCTGGACCTGGGCACCGGGTGTGGCGTGCAGGCGCTGCACCTCGCGGCGCACGCGAGCTCCGTGGTCGCGACCGACGTCAACGAGCGCGCCCTCTGGATGACCCGGCTCAACGCCGCCCTCAACGAGGTCGAGGTCGACGTGCGGGGCGGGTCGTTCTTCGAGCCGGTGACGGGCGAGCGCTTCGACCTGGTCGCCACGAACCCGCCCTTCGTGATCTCGCCGGCGACCGGTGAGCGCCTGGTCTACCGCGACTCCGGCCTCCCCGGGGACCGGGTCGTCGAGCACATCGTGCGCACCGGCCCCGACCACCTCACCGAGGGCGGCTGGTTGCAGGTCCTGGCCAACTGGGCCGTCGTCGACGGCCGGCCCTGGGACGAGCGGCTCGGGTCGTGGCTGCGCGACGACTGCGATGCGCTGGTCGTCCAGCGGGAGACCCTGGACCCGTCGGCCTACGTCGAGCTGTGGCTCAAGGACAGCGGCCACCACGGGCGCCCCGACTACGCCGAGCGCTACGACACCTGGCTGTCGTGGCTGGAGGGGACGGGGATCGAGGGAGTCGGGTTCGGCTGGATCAACGTGCGGCGCGGCGGCGCCGGCCGCCACGAGCTGATCGAGTGGCCCTACGACGTCGAGCAGCCGATCGGCCCGGCCGTCCGGGCCTGGGGCTCGGCGGCGACGGCCCTGCGCGGCCTCACCGACGACGAGCTGCTGCGCAGCACGTTGCGCGCTCGGGACGACGTGCAGCAGGAGACGGTCGGCCGGCCCGGTGCGGAGGACCCCGAGGCGATCGTGCTGCGCCAGCAGCGTGGCTTCCGGCGGGCGCGGACGGCCGACACGGTCGAGGCCGCCCTCGTCGGGGCCAGCGACGGCGACCTGGCGCTCGGCCAGCTGCTCGGCGCCATCGCGGCCCTCCTGGAGCGCGACGAGGCCGAGCTCCGCGAGACCTACCTGCCCGTGGTGCGCGAGCTGGTGGGGGAGGGCTTCCTGGTCCTCGGCTGAGGCCCACCGCTGGGGGTGGTCCCACGACTGCCGACTTGTGTCGATAGGCGGACAAAAGTCGCCTGCTCGTTGACGTGACGCCGGTCACGTGCCTACGTTGCTTGTCGGCTCCCTAGCCACCTCGGGAACAGGAGACCCCCCCAATGAAGCATCCTCACCGCTCAGGGCTCACGGCTGCCGTCGGCGCCGCCCTCTGCCTGCCCATGCTGGCCGTGACCACCGCGGCCACCGCTCACGAGGGCCACGACGACACGGCCCCGCCCCCGCCAGCCGGCGCGTTCCAGAAGGTCACGCTCAACGACCGTCCGGGCGAGCCCGTCGACCTCGCGGTGCTGCCCAACGGCGACGTCCTGCACACCACGCGTGCCGGCGTCATCTGGCACAACGACGCCGACACGGGCGTGAACAGCGTCGCCGGCCGCATCCCGGTCTACCTCCACGACGAGGAGGGCCTGCAGAGCATCGCCCTCGATCCGGGCTACGACGGCAAGAAGAACAAGTGGATCTACCTCTACTACTCGCCGGTGCTCGACACCCCGGCGGACGACCCGGCGACCACCTCGATCAACGAGGGTGACGCGCCGGAGTCCGGCACGGCGGCCGACTTCGCTCCCTACAAGGGCCACCTGACCGTCGCCAGGTTCCGCTACTCCGGCGGCCAGGTGGACCTCGCGTCCGAGCAGAAGATCCTCGACGTCCCCGTCGACCGCGGCATCTGCTGCCACGTCGGCGGCGACATCGTCTTCGACTCGGCGGGCAACCTGATCCTGTCGACCGGTGACGACACCAACCCGTTCCAGTCCGACGGCTACGTGCCGCTGGACGAGCGACCCGACCGCAACCCGGCCTTCGACGCCCAGCGCACCGCCGCCAACACCAACGACCTGCGCGGCAAGATCCTGCGGATCACGCCCAAGGCCGGCGGCGGCTACACGATCCCGGAGGGCAACCTGTTCGCGCCGGGCACGCCGAAGACGCGTCCGGAGATCTACTCGATGGGCTGGCGCAACCCGTTCCGCATCGAGATCGACCCCGACACCGACGACATCTGGGTCGCCGACTACTCGCCGGACGCCCGCAGCGCCAACCCCAACCGCGGCCCCGCCGGCCACGGCAAGTGGGCGGTCGTGGACGAGCCGTCCAACTACGGCTGGCCCTACTGCGCCACCGCGGAGCTGCCCTACAACGACTTCGACTTCGCCACCCGCACGAGCGGTCCGAAGTTCAACTGCGACGCCCCGGTCAACGACTCGATCCACAACACCGGCCTGCGTGAGCTGCCGCCCGTGGAGCAGCCGGAGGTCTGGTACACCTACGGGCTCTCCCAGCAGTTCCCGGAGCTCGAGACCGGAGGCATCGGCCCGATGGCCGGACCGGCCTACCAGTACGACCGCAAGGCCACGAAGGGCCGCAACCCCGTCGCCTGGCCCGAGCGCTACGACGACACCCCGCTGTTCTACGAGTGGACCCGCGACTACATCAAGGGCTTCCACCTCGAGGACGGTGAGGTCGCCGCGATCGAGGACGTCGTCGCCGACATCGTCACCGACAACCCGATCGACATGGAGTTCGGCCCCGACGGCGCGCTCTACGTGCTGGAGTACGGCGACGGCTACTTCGCCCAGAACCCCGACGCCCAGCTCTCCCGGATCGACTTCGTCGGCGAGGGCGGCAACCGCAGCCCGGTCCCGGCGATCGAGGCCGAGCCCACGGCGGGCAAGGCGCCGCTGACCGTCGACTTCTCGAGCGCCGGCACCACCGACCCGGACGGCGACACCAAGCTCAAGTACGCCTGGGACTTCGACGGTGACGGCAAGGTCGACAGCCGCAAGGCCAACGGGTCCTACACCTACAAGAAGGACGGCAGCTACCGGGCCACGCTGACAGTCACCGACCAGGGCGGGCGCCGCGCGTCGACCGACGTGGACGTCGTCGTCGGCAACCAGGCCCCGGTCGTCGAGTTCGTCACCCCGGTGGCGGGCCAGGCGTTCAGCTTCGGCGACACCGTGACGTACGAGGTCAAGGTCACCGACGACGAGCCGGTCGACTGCAGCCGGGTCACCGTGACCTACGTGCTGGGCCACGACAGCCACGGCCACCCGCAGTCCACGGCCACCGGCTGCACCGGGTCGCTGACGACCTCGGTCCCCGAGGGTCACGACCCCGCGAGCGACGACCTCTCGGCCGTCTTCGTCGCGCAGTACACCGACACCGGCTCGGAGCCCGGTCTCACCGGCTCCGACGAGGTCCGCCTCGAGCCGGCCGGCTGACGACGTCCGGGGCGGGGCCGGCTCGTGCCGGTCCCGCCCCGGCGTCCCACCCCTGTCCCATCCCCGGTCCACACCCCCGACGTCCCGAGTACCCCCCGAGAAAACCAGGAAGAAGGCAGCACATGTGTTTCGGATATGACGGCGACGCCGCCCTGCGCGAGTCGCTCGAGAGGAAGGGCGCCAGCCGCCGCGGCCTGCTCCGCGGAGCCGTCGCCGGCGCGGCGGGAGCCACCGTGCTCGCCGCCGGCTCCCCGGCGATCGCGGGCAAGCCCAGCCAGCACCCCGGCCAGGGCCACGGCCACGGCTACGGACGGAACCGGGTGAAGACCGAGCTGATCAGCATCCAGCTCTACACGCTGCGCTCGGCGATGACGACCAACGCCAGCGTCCTGCAGCAGTTCGACCAGCTCGCGAAGTTCGGCTACGAGCGCGTCGAGCGCGCCGGCCTCTACCCGGGCGCCGGTCTCGAGACGGCGGCCAAGCTCAAGGCCGAGCTGGACAAGCGTGGCATCTGGGCCTCGTCGAGCCACGACGGCATCAGCACCGTCCAGGGCGGCACGGCCCTCGACCCGGCCGCGCTCAACAAGAAGCTCGACGACGCCAACACGTTCGGCCAGAAGTACCTCGTCGTGCCCTACCTCAACTCCAACCTCAAGAGCGACTGGGAGCGGTGGGCCGAGCAGATGAACACCGAGGCGGTGGCCGCCCGCAAGCGTGGCCTGCGCTACGGCTACCACAACCACGCCCACGAGTTCACAATCGACCTCGGGGGCGGGGTGACCCCGTGGGAGATCCTCACCAGCACGCTCGACCCCAAGCTGGTCCACCTCGAGGTCGACCTCTACTGGGCCTACACCGGCGGCGTGAACACGGGCGCGGCCGACCCCCTGCAGTTCGCGATCGACGTGATCCACTCGGCCCCGCAGGAGGTCCGCCAGTACCACGTCAAGGACCGCCACGGTGCCGACGCCATCAAGCTCTACAACCAGCAGCCCGGCGACATGGCCGACCTCGGTCTCGGCGTGATCGACTTCCCGACCATCTTCAAGGCCCACCAGGTCGAGGAGTACATCGTCGAGAACGACACCCCGGACTTCCAGCCCGCGGCCACCGCCAACACCGGGTTCCGCTACCTGGAGGGTCTCGACTTCTGACCCGTCCGACCGCCTGACCCGCCCGGGCCCCACGTCCTCGTGACGTGGGGCCCGAGCCTTGCTGTGGACGGTGAGGAGTGGCGATCTCGGGAACTGGCGCTACCGTTGCCGCGCTGAGCAACATCAGCAGCAAGAACTTGAGGGAGCAAACACACGTGGCAAAGCTCGTCATCGTCGAGTCCCCGGCCAAGGCCCGCACCATCGGCGGCTACCTGGGCGCGGACTACGTCGTCGAGTCATCGATCGGTCACATCCGTGACCTGCCCAACAACGCGGCCGACACCCCGGCGAAGATCAAGGACAAGCCGTGGGGCCGGCTCGCCGTCGACGTCGACAACGGCTTCGTGCCCTACTACGTCGTGCCGCGCGACAAGAAGAGCCACATCGCCAAGCTGAAGAAGCTGGTCAAGGACGCCGACGCCCTCTACCTCGCCACCGATGAGGACCGCGAGGGCGAGGCGATCGCCTGGCACCTCCTCGACGAGCTGAAGCCGCCGAAGGGCCTGCCGGTCCACCGGATGGTGTTCCACGAGATCACCAAGCCCGCGATCCTCGCCGCGGTGGAGAACCCGCGCGAGATCAACGACGACCTCGTCGAGGCCCAGGAGGCGCGCCGCATCCTCGACCGCCTCTACGGCTACGAGGTCTCCCCGGTGCTGTGGAAGAAGGTCATGTCCGGCCTGTCCGCGGGCCGCGTGCAGTCGGTGGCGACCCGGCTGGTCGTCGACCGCGAGCGGGAGCGGATGAAGTTCCGCGTCGCCTCCTACTGGGACCTCGACGCCACCTTCGACGCCGGCACCGGCCACGACCCGCGGATGTTCCCCGCCAAGCTCTACAGCGTGGACGACGTGCGCGTCGCCCGCGGCGCGGACTTCGACAACACCGGCGAGCTGAAGGGCAAGGCAGACCGCGTCCACCTCAGCCGTGCCGACGCCGAGGCGTTGGCCGCCGGCCTGGGCGAGACGTCGTACGACGTCCGCTCGGTGGAGTCCAAGCCCTACCGCCGCTCGCCGTACGCCCCCTTCCGCACCACCACGCTGCAGCAGGAGGCCAGCCGCAAGCTCGGGATGAGCGCCAGCGTGACGATGTCGGTCGCGCAGCGGCTCTACGAGAACGGCTTCATCACCTACATGCGTACGGACTCCACGACGCTCTCGGACGCCGCGGTGGGTGCCGCACGCGACCAGGTGCGTGAGCTGTACGGCGCCGAGTACCTCCCTGACTCGCCGCGGACCTACGCCTCCAAGGTGAAGAACGCGCAGGAGGCGCACGAGGCGATTCGACCGGCCGGCGACACGTTCCGCACCCCGGCGCAGACCGGCCTGTCCGGCGAGCAGTTCCGCCTCTACGAGCTGATCTGGATGCGCACCGTCGCCTCGCAGATGAAGGACGCCACCGGCAACTCGGTGACGATCCGCATCGGGGGCGCGACCGCCGACGGCCGCGACGTGGTCTTCAGCGCGAGCGGTCGCACGATCACCTTCCACGGCTTCCTCAAGGCCTACGTGGAGGACATCGACGACGCGTCCAAGCGCCGTGACGACGCCGAGACCCGGCTGCCCAACCTCACCGAGGGCGCGGCCGTGTCCGCGGCCTCGATCACGCCCGAGGGCCACGAGACCAAGCCCCCGGCCCGCTACACCGAGGCCACGCTCATCAAGGAGCTCGAGGACCGCGAGATCGGCCGCCCGTCGACCTACGCCTCGATCATCGGCACGATCCTCAACCGCGGCTACGTCTACAAGAAGGGCACCGCGCTGGTGCCGGCGTGGCTGGCCTTCTCGGTCGTCCGGCTGCTCGAGGAGCACTTCCCGCGGCAGGTGTCCTACGAGTTCACCGCCTCGATGGAGGACGTGCTCGACGACATCGCCGGCGGGCGCCGCGACCGCGTGTCCGAGCTCGGCGAGTTCTACTACGGCTCCGGTGACGTCACCGGCCTCAAGACGCTGGTCACCGAGCTCGGCGACATCGATGCCAAGGAGATGGCGACCTTCCCGATCGGCACGCCCGAGGACGGCATCAACCTCCGCGTCGGCCGCTACGGCCCCTACGTCGAGGGGCCGGGGCCCGACGGCGGCGCCGAGGGAGAGGCTGGCGCGCCGGTGCGCGCCAACGTCCCCGACGACCTGCCGCCCGACGAGCTGACCGTGGCCAAGGCCAAGGAGCTGCTGGCCAACCCGGCCGGCGAGGAGCAGGTGGTCGGCAACCACCCCGACACCGGTCTGCAGATCGTCGCCAAGAACGGTCGTTTCGGCCCCTACGTCACCGAGCTGCTGCCCGACGACGCACCCAAGTCGGCCAAGCCCCGCACCGGCTCGCTCTTCAAGTCGATGACCCTCGACACGGTGACGCTCGAGCAGGCGGTCCGGCTGCTCGACCTGCCGCGCATCGTCGGCGTCGACGAGGACGGCACCGAGATCACCGCGCAGAACGGTCGCTACGGGCCCTACCTCAAGAAGGGCACCGACTCCCGCTCGCTCACCAGCGAGGACCAGATCTTCGACATCACGCTCGACCAGGCCAAGGCGATCTACGCCCAGCCCAAGCAGCGCGGGCGCGGCGCGGCCACCCCGCCGCTCAAGGAGCTCGGCAACGACCCCGTCTCCGGCCAGCCGGTGATCGTCAAGGCCGGCCGCTTCGGCGAGTACGTCACGGACGGCGAGTACAACGCCACCCTCCGCAAGGACGACACGGTCGAGTCGATCACCCTGGAGCGCGCGGCCGAGCTGCTCGCCGAGCGGCGTGAGCGTGGCCCGGCCAAGAAGGCGGCCAAGAAGGGCGCGAAGAAGGCACCCGCCAAGAAGGCTGCTGCGAAGAAGACGACCGCCAAGAAGACGACGAAGAAGGCCGCGGCCAAGAAGTCCTGACGCTCGTCCCTGCCACTACGCTCCTGCCACGGCAACGGGGGTGAGGCATGACGGTCGACGCGAGGGTGCCGGCGCGGGCGGCGTACGACGAATGGTCTGACCTGCGTTGGCGACTGCCCGGCGTGGGCATCGCGGTCCTGTTCCTCTCTGCGGTGGTGCTGGCGCTCGCTGCCGGCGAGAAGGGAAGCGACCTCGGCCGCCTCCAGGAGGGTGTCGCGCGCGGAGCGGTGGAGCAGGTCGAGGTCGAGGGCCTCCTCCCCGGGGGCGTCAGCTGGATGGGCGAGCAGCCGGTCACCCTGCACTGGACCGACGGGGTCGGCCGCTACACCGAGGTGCTCGTCATCAACGGCGTCGATCCGCACGAGGACACCGGCAACGCGGGCCGACCGTACGTCCTCGAGGACCCGGCGCAGATGCTGAAGACCCTCGATCCGGACGTCGACGTCACCTACGTCGGTCGCCCCGGCGAGGTCTGGACGCTTGGGGGCTGGCGCGTTCCCGGAGCGGCGGGCTGGATCGCGGTCGTCGCAGCGGCCGCGACCGTCCTTCTCCTCATCGGCGGGCCCCAGCCGTGGCGCGCGACACGGTGGGCCTGGTTCTGGCTCGTCGCCGCCTCCGGACCGGTGGGGATGCTCGCCTACCTCCTGCTCGGTGGACCGCTCGGGCTGCTCCGGCCGGCAGCGCGGCGCCCCCGCCTCGCCGGAGGTTGGGCATTCGTCCTTGCGTCGCTCGTGCTCGGAGGCTGGCGCGGGTTCCAGGTCTGGTGACCGTCGTACGGACCGAACCCACCCCTCCGGCACCGGCGTACGGCTGACTGGTCGGCAGCGAACGGTGTTGGGTCCGTCCGACCGTCCTGTCCCACCCCGCCCGTAGGGTGTGGCACGTGAGTGCAGGGGTCTACGCCGAGCAGGGGCTGTTCGTCTGCTTCGAGGGCGGCGAGGGGGCGGGCAAGTCCACCCAGTCGCGCCTGCTGCGCGACTGGCTCGTGGAGCGCGGCGAGACGGTGCTGCTGACCTTCGAGCCCGGTGACACGTCCGTCGGCAAGGAGCTGCGTCGGATCGTGCTGGACCCGGCGACCGGCGACCTGTCCGACCGCACGGAGGCCCTGCTCTACGCCGCCGACAAGGCCGAGCACGTCGACCACGTCGTGCTGCCCGCCCTGGCCCGCGGCGAGGTCGTCATCACCGACCGCTACGTCGACTCCACGCTGGCCTACCAGGGCGCCGGCCGCACGCTGGACGTCGCCCAGGTCGAGGCGGTCGCGCGGTGGGCCACCGGCGACCTGCGTCCGCACCTGACGGTGGTCCTCGACCTCGAGCCGCAGACCGGGCTGGACCGGTTCACCGGCCGCGACCGGATCGAGGGGCAGTCGCTGGAGTTCCACCAGCGGGTGCGGCAGGGCTTCCTCGGCCTCGCCGCCGCCGACCCCGACCACTACGTCGTCCTCGACGCGCGGGCACCCATCGAGGACATCGCCAGCGCGATCCAGCAGCGGGTCGTCACGCTCCTGGAGCGCTCGTGACCGCTCCGACCAGCCCCGCGACCCGCACCGTGTGGTCCGACCTCGTCGGCCAGCGGCCGACGATCGAGGTCCTCCAGCACGCCGCCGCGGGCGTCGGCATGACCCACGCCTGGCTGATCACCGGGCCGCCCGGCTCCGGCCGGTCCAACGTGGCCCGCGCCTTCGCCGCGGCGCTGCAGTGCGAGCGGCAGACCGGCTGCGGCGAGTGCGAGGCGTGCCGCCTCGGGATCAGCGGTTCCCACCCCGACATCACCTGGGTGAAGTCGGAGACCTCCGTGCTCTACGTCGACGACATGCGCGACCTCGTGCAGTCGGCGGCGAAGTTCCCCGCGATCGGGCGCTGGCAGATCGTGGTGATCGAGGACGCCGACCGGCTCGGCACCCCGGAGAACCCGCGCACCGGCAACGCGCTACTCAAGGCGATCGAGGAGCCGACCCCCAAGACGGTCTGGCTGCTGTGCGCACCGACCGTGCAGGACGTGCTGCCGACGATCCGCTCGCGCTGCCGCACCCTGACGCTCGCGACGCCCGGCACGCGTGACGTCGCGGCCTTCCTCGCCAGCAACGACGGCATCTCCGAGACCATGGCCGGCTTCGCCGCCCGCGCCAGCCAGGGCCACATCGGCCGCGCCCGCGCCCTGGCCCTCGACGAGGAGACCCGCACCCGCCGGCGCGAGGTGATCAGCATCCCGGCCCGCCTGACGTCCCTCGGCTCCTGCATGACGGCCGCCACGAACCTCGCCGAGCTCGCCAAGGAGGAGACCGAAGCGATCACGGCCGAGGCGGAGCGCCGTGAGCTGCAGGAGCTCCAGGCGATCTTTGGCAGCGAGCGCAAGGACACCACGAGCCGCTCCTACCGCGCCGCCCTCGCCGGGCTCGAGAAGCTGCAGAAGCAGAAGGCCAAGCGCCGTGTGCTCGACGTGATCGACCGTGCGCTGATGGACCTCGTGTCGGTCTACCGCGACGCGATCGCGCTGTCGGTCGGCGCCCCCGGGCTGCTCGTCAACGAGGAGCTGCGCGGCGACGTCGCGGTCGTCGCGCGGGCGGCCTCGCCGGAGGAGCTGCTGCGGATGATCGACGGGATCTTCACCGCCCGCGAGCAGATGCTGGAGTTCAACGTGCCGCCCCAGCTGGCACTGGAGTCGATGACGGTCGCGCTGCGACTGCCCGGAGGACGCTGATGAAGAAGGCGGTCGCGCTCGTCGCCGTCCTCGCGCTCGCGCTGACCGCCTTCGTGGCGGTCGGCCTCGCGATCCAGGGGGCCACCCCGGACTCCTCCCCGGCCGCGGAGCCGACGCCCTCGCCGACGACTCCGCCGCCGGCGACCGTCACCGAGGCCCCGTCCGCGGAGCTCGCCGACCTCTACTCCCAGCGCATCGACTGGCAGCCCTGCGAGAGCGACGACGACCACGACTGCGGCTTCCTCACGGTGCCGGTCGACTACGCCGACCCACAGGGGGAGACGATCGACCTGTCGCTGCTCCGTGTCCCCGCCCAGGGGCAGCGCGTGGGCTCCCTGGTGGTGAACCCCGGTGGCCCCGGCGCCCGCGGTACGACGTACGCCGCCGCGGGCGGGCAGGTGTTCCGCGAGCCGCTGCTCGACGGCTTCGACATCGTCGGCTTCGACCCCCGCGGCGTGGGCGACTCGGCCCCCGTCGACTGCTTCAGCGACTCCGAGCTCGACGCCTACCTCGCGGGCGACCCGACGCCCGACACGGCGGAGGAGCTGGCCGGCTACCGCTCGGCGGTGCTGTCGTTCGGCGAGAAGTGCGTGGCCGGCTCCGGCCCGGTCGTCGGCCACGTGACCACCATCGAGGCCGCCCGCGACATGGACGTGCTCCGCTCGGCGCTGGGAGAGGACCGGCTCAGCTACTTCGGCGCCTCCTACGGCACCGAGCTCGGTGCGACCTACGCCGAGCTGTTCCCCGACAAGGTGGGCCGCTTCGTCCTCGACGGTGCGGTCGACGTCTCGCTCGACGCGAAGTCGCTGGCGCTGGAGCAGGCCGCGGGCTTCGAGACGGCGCTGCGGGCCTACGTGCAGAACTGCCTCGACACGACCGACAACTGCTTCCTCGGCGACACCGTCGAGGAGGGGCTGGCCACAATCACCGACCTGCTCGACTCGATCGAGGAGCAGCCGCTGCCCGCGGGCGACCGCGAGCTGACGATCGGCAACGCGTTCTACGGCGTCATCACCCCGCTCTACAACCGCGACTACTGGTTCCTGCTCAGCACCGCACTGGCGTCCGCGCTCGACGGCAAGGGCTCGGCGCTGATGTCCCTGGCCGACGCCTACGCCTCGCGCAACCCCGACGGCAGCTACGCCGACAACTCGGTCGAGGCCAACTACTCGATCAACTGCCTCGACGACCCGACCTCCGTGCCGTTCGCGAAGGTGCCGTCGCTGTTCCCGGAGTTCGAGGAGGCCTCGCCGACCTTCGGGCGGGTCTTCGCCTGGGGGATGGCCGGCTGTCGCGGCGTGGACGTCACCTCGAGCGAGGAGCCGCTGACCATCCGCGGCGAGGGCGCCGCGCCGATCGTCGTGCTCGGCACCAGCCGCGACCCCGCCACGCCGCTCAAGTGGGCGCATGCCCTCTCCGCCCAGCTCGACTCCGGCGTGCTCGTCGAGCGCGACGGCGACGGCCACACCGCCTACAACGCCGGCAACGAGTGCATCGACACGATCGTCGAGGACTACCTGCTGGACGGCGACGTCCCTGCCGACGGCACGTCCTGCTGATCCCGGGGGACCTTCGGCCCTACGGCTCACCGACGTTCGCTGCCTAGCGTGGAGGCATGGCGTACGTCGACGCACGGTGCCCGTTGCGGCCGGGGGACATGTGCAGCCTGTGCGTGCCCGGAGCCACCGGGCCCGCGGACTGCCCGACCGTCGCCGAGGTGATGCGCGACCCGGTGCTCCGCGAGCGGCTGGCCGAGCTGCGGCGGGAGGCCGCCGGCACGACGAAGGCCCGCCCCGTCGCCTCGCGGTGACGGGACGGGCCCCGGCGACGAGGGCGTCAGCCCTCGAGCGCGGCGTCGAGCGTGATGTCGACGGCCGCGAGCGCCTTGCTGATCGGGCAGCCGGCCTTGGCCTTCTCGGCGGCCTCCTTGAAGCCCGCCTCGTCCAGCCCGTCGACCTCGCCGCGGACGGTGAGCTTGATGCCGGTGAGCTTGAAGCCGCCCGCCTCCTTGTCCTCGCCGAGGGTCACGTCGGCCGTCACGTCGAGGGCCTGGGGCGTGCCGCCGGCCTCCGCGACGAGCGCGGAGAGCTGCATCGCGTAGCACGAGGAATGGGCCGCGGCGACGAGCTCCTCGGGGCTCGTCGTCCCGCCCGCGTCCTCCGCGGCGCGCTTGGGGAAGCTGACGTCGTACGTGCCGACCTTGGAGCTGGTCAGCTCGACCTGGCCGGAGCCGTCCTGGAGTCCGCCGTTCCAGGCCGTGCGTGCGGTGCGAGTGGGCATCGTGCCTCCTGAGATGAGGAATGTGCGGTCGCTCCCGAACCTAGCCGGTGGACCGTGATTTCAGTCCCGGCCAGCCGCCTCCGTATACTCGCCCGCGGTCCACCGAGCGCGCTCGGCAGGCCACGCCGCCTTAGCTCAGTCGGTAGAGCGAATCACTCGTAATGATTAGGTCGTCGGTTCGATTCCGACAGGCGGCTCCGACTCCCTGTATGAGCCCGGGTCCTCCTTGACGGAGTGGCTCGGGTTCTTGCTTTACAGGGTTTCGGTTGCTGCTTGACGGTGGCTTCGGCTCCTTCTTGACACTCGTTCATGGTCAAGGAGTTGAGC
>NZ_JAPPUX010000008.1 GCF_026712185.1 Nocardioides pini
GATCTCGGTGTCGTGGCAGCAGATCTGTCTGGGCAAGGCCGCCGCCGGGACCAGCGTCGATGTCCACGTCACCGACCGGGTGATCCAGGTCTGGGACGGCAACCAGCTGCTCAAGACCGTGGCGCGAGAGTCCCGCGGGGAGGTGAGGAAGAAGAAGGCCTCGATCCCGAGGCCGGCACAGGTCTAGATTCCGTTTCAGGGTGTCAAGCAGGTGCCGAACACCTCAGGTCAAGCAGGAACCGGAACTCTTCAGGCCTACCTCAGCCGGGTCCCCGGGCCGGGCGCGCACCGATCTGACAGGTTTGGCGCGGACCGGGAGAATGGCTCCGCACGCCCGCCCCTGCACGACCGGAGTCACATGTCCGCGCCCTCTCCTGCAGCCCTCGACGCATCGACCAGGAGCGACGGCACGGGGCGCCGCCCCTACACGTTCCTGGTGGCCAACGCCGCCCTCATCGGGGCCGTCACGTTCGTCGCGAGCTGGCTGCTCGACCGGCCGGTCGCCGACCCCGAGGGCAGCTTCCTCGGCCCGTCGTGGGTGCGGCTGCCGGTGCTCTGCGCGACGGCGATCGTGCTCGACCTGCTCCCCCGCGCGCTGTGGCAGGGACGGCTCGACCCGGTCCGCACGGTCGCCGCGGTCCGCCACCGCGTCCGTACCCACTGGACCCGAGCACGCCTGCAGCTCGTGGTCGTCGGGATCTCCGGCTTCTACGTGGTCTACGTCGCCTACCGCAACCTCAAGTCGCTGCTGCCGCTGGTGCGCGAGACGAAGTACGACAGCGAGCTCCGCGTGCTGGACCGCCTGCTGCTGCTCGGGCACGACCCCGCGACCCTCACCCAGGACCTCTTCGGCACCGGGTGGTCGGCGCACGTGCTGTCGGCGGTCTACCTCGCCTACATCCCGCTCGTGGCGATCCTCGTGACGGCGTGGGTGGTCTGGTCGCGCAACATCGGCCACGGCTGGTGGTTCGTCACCGCGCAGGGGATCGCGTGGACGCTCGGCACGGTGTCCTACTACCTGCTCCCGACGCTCGGCCCGGGGATCATGTACCCCTGGCTGACCAGCGACCTCGACCCCAACGCCACCTCCGACCTGATGGACTCGCTGGTCTACTCACGCCACGGCTTCCTCTGGGGCGAGGGCGACTACCAGGGCGTCGCCGGCTTCGCCAGCCTGCACACCGCCATCGCCCTGCTGTGGGCCCTCATGGCCCAGGCCACGGTCCGCAGCCAGCTGATCCGCACCGTCTTCTGGGTCAACTTCGCCCTGACCGTCGTCGCCACGCTCTACTTCGGGTGGCACTACATCGCCGACGACCTCGCGGGCGCGGCGATCGCGATCATCGCCTTCAGGGTCGCCGCCCGGGTCACGGGGCACCGGCTCCCCCGCAGCCGCACGCCGGCGGTCGCCTGAGGCGGACGGCGGACGGCGTCAGGCGCCGCCGACGCGCTCGGCCGGAACGCCGCGCGCACCGGAGTCGGTGAGCTCGGCCTCGTGGGCCGCGGCCGCCTCCAGCTCCTGGCGGCGGGTCTCCTCCATCATCGCGCGGGTGGCGTCGTAGATCCCCGGGTCGGACACCAGGTCGGCGGCACCGCCGCGGAGCCGCGCGAGAGCCGCACGGGCGAAGATCTGCTGCTCCGTGGTGGTGCGCTCGGAGCGGTTGTTGCTGACGAAGGTGATCGCCCAGCGCATCAGCGCGGAGACCTGGTTCTTGAAGCCGGTGAGGTAGACGAGGTGGACGCCGAGCCACATCAGCCAGGCGACGACGCCGGTGAGCCGGAGCTTGCCGACCATCGCGACCGCGCGGAAGCGGCTGATGATCGCCATCGAGCCCTTGTCGAAGTACTTGAAGGGCGGCTGCGGCGCCTTGCCCTCGACCCGGTTGCGGATCTCCTTCGCGGCGTACTTGGCGCCCTGGATTGCGACCTGCGCGACACCCGGGAGGTTGTCGAGGGCGATCATGTCGCCGACGACGAACACCTCGGGGTGCCCCGGGAGGGTGAGGTCGGGGTTGACGCCGATGCGGCCGGCGCGGTCGAGCGGGGCGCCGGTCTGCTCGGCGAGCGTCTTGCCGAGCGGGTTGGCCTGCACGCCGGCCGCCCAGATCTTGGCGACGGAGTCGATCCGCTCGACGCGGCCGTCCTTGAACTTCACGTCGAGGCCGCGCTCGTCGACGTCGGTCACCATCGCACCGAGCATCACCTCGACGCCGAGCTTCTCGAGCTCCTTCTTGGCCTTCTCGCCCAGCTTGCTGCCGAAGGGCGGCAGCACCTGGCCGGCGGCGTCGACGAGGACGACGCGGGCGTGGCGGGTGTTGATCGCGCGGAAGTCCTTGCGCAGCGTGTTGTGGGCGAGCTCGGCGATCTGCCCGGCCATCTCGACGCCGGTGGGGCCGGCGCCGACCACGACGAAGGTCAGCAGGTGGTCGACGTCGTCGCCCCGGGTGGCGCCGAGCTCGGCCATCTCGAAGGCGCCGAAGATGCGGCCGCGCAGCTCGAGGGCGTCGTCGATGCTCTTCATGCCGGGAGCGAACTCGGCGAAGTGGTCGTTGCCGAAGTAGGACTGGCTGGCGCCCGCGGCCACCAGCAGGGAGTCGTACGCCGTCACGGTGTCGCGACCCAGGACGCGCGAGGTGACCGTCTTGGCGGCGAGGTCGATCTCGGTGACCTCGCCGAGGATCACCCGGGCGTTGTCCTGCCCGGCGAGCACCTCGCGCGTGGGCGGGGCGATCTCGCCCTCCGACAGGATGCCGGTCGCGACCTGGTAGAGCAGGGGCTGGAAGAGGTGGTGGGTCGTCTTCGCGATGACCGTGACGTCGACGTCCGCGTGCCGGAGCGCCTTGGTGCCGAAGAGGCCGCCGAAGCCCGACCCGATCACGACCACCTTGTGTCGGGAGGACTGAGTCTCGGGCGAGGTCATGGAAGCTCCTGGGGTCGAAGGTGCGTTCGTGCCGTCCACTGCCACGTCGATTCTCCTCCTCGGGCGGGCGCGGGGCGAAACGCCGGGCGCGTCGGCTTGCTCACACCACTACCCAGACTCGCGAAGAACTATGGTGACGGTCGAGGTTTGAACCACCTGCTCCTGGGCAATCATGGCTCCACTGGACTGTCCACCCCCGGCCTCCCTGTTGAAAAGAGTCCCAGTGCCGCTGAGCTCCGAGTTGACGCTGGCGTCCTCGCCGCGCGCCGCGGCCGACGCGCGTCGCTGGGTGGGCGACGTGTGCGAGCGGCTCGAGCGGCCCGACCTCGTGGAGTGCGCCGAGCTGGGCGTCTCCGAGCTGGTGGCCAACGCCATCCTGCACGCGGCGGCCCCCTACAAGGTCCGCGTCCGTGGCACCGCCTCCCACCCGCGCATCGAGGTGGTCGACGGCTCGCCCCGGCCCCCCGTTCCGCCCGTCCCCGCCGAGGGTGACGACCTCGACCTCCTGCTCACCTTCGGCCGCGGGTTGTCGATGGTCGCCCAGTGCGCCGTCGCCTGGGGCGCGACGATCGAGTCCGACGGCAAGATCGTCTGGTTCGAGCCCGCGCCCGAGATGACCGACGCCGGGTCGGTCGAGTGGGTCATCGACCATCATGACCACCACGCGCCCGAGCCGACCAGCGAGGGCGCGGTCGACGTACGCCTGCTCGGGGTCGACGTCCCGCTCTACTCCTCGCTCAAGCGGCAGTACCACGAGCTGCGCCGCGAGCTGCGGCTGCTGTCGCTCTCCCATCAGTCCGACTACCCGCTGGCCGGCGACCTCACGTCGATGTTCGCGAACTTCGAGCGCCAGTTCCCCGACTCCTTCCGCCAGCAGGTCATCGAGGCGGAGGCCCGCGGGCTGCCCCGGGCGGACCTCGCGTTCCCCATGGTCCGCGAGGCCGGCCCGATCTTCGTGACCATGACCGAGATGTTCGACGTCGCCGACGCGTTCTGCCGGGCCGAGCGCCTGCTGTCGATGGCGCGCACGCCGCGGCAGCGGGCCCTGCACAACTGGCTGCTCACCGAGCTCATCCACCAGCTCGACGGGGCGCCCGCCCAGCCGTGGGACGGCAGCCAGAGCCCCTCGTCGTCGTCCACGAGCCGGGTCGGGTGACCCACCCGCCGATCCGGGCCGTCGACATCCTGCTCGTCGCTGCGGGCGGAGCCGTCGGCGCCGTGCTGCGCCACCTCGTCGACGTCGCAGCACCCGACACGCTGTTCCCGTGGCCCACGCTGGCCGTCAACGTCGTCGGAGCCTTCGTGCTCGGCGTGCTGCCCGTCCTCGCCGTCGTACGCCGGTCGCGCCGGGTCGCGGCGGCCCTCGGTCCGGGCGTCCTGGGCGGCTTCACCACGGTGTCGGCCTGGGCCGGGCAGACCCGCGACCTCGCGGCCGGTGGCCACGTCGTCGTCGCCGGCGCCTACCTCGCGCTCACCCTCGCCGCCGGGCTGTCCGCCGCCGCGCTCGGCCAGCACCTGTCCCGCCGCCCCGAGCCGGAAGAAGCGCTCGGATGACCACCCTCCTCGTCGCGATCGGCGCCGCGGTGGGCGCGCCGCTGCGCTACGTCATCGCCCGGCGCGACGGCTACGTCCCGCGCGGGATGCTCGCGGTCAACACCGTCGGCTCCGCGCTGTTCGGACTCTTCGCCGCCCTGTCGCTCGACGAGGCCGCGTGGGCGCTGCTCGGGACGGGCTTCTGCGGGGGCTTCACGTCGTTCTCGACGTTCGCCGTGCAGGCGGTCGAGCGTCCGGCGCGGGCGACCGCGGGCTACGTCGTCGCCACGACCGTGCTCGCGGTCGCGGCCTGCGCCCTCGGCTGGGCGGTCGGCGCCGTCCTGTCCTGACCCGCTAGCCCCAGCCGAGCTCGTGGAGGCGGCGGTCGTCGAGCCCGAAGTGGTGCGCGACCTCGTGGACGACGGTGATGCGCACCTCCTCCTCGAGGTCCTCGACCGTGTCGGCCATGTCGAGCAGCGGGCCGCGGAACAGCAGGATCCGGTCGGGCAGCATGCCGGCGTGGTTGGCCGGTCGCTCGGTGAGCGCCAGCCCGTCGTAGAGCCCCAGCAGGTCGGGGTCGTCCGCGGGCGCCTCCGGCTCGACGAGCACCACGACGTTGTCCACGAGGCGGGCCAGGTCGTCCGGGAGGCCGTCGAGGGCCCGCTCCACCATGGCGTCGAACGCGGCGGGCTCGAGGTCGATCGGCATGGCGCCAGCCTAGGAGCGCCGTCGAAACGGCCGGCGGCTCGTCGTGCCCGGAAATGACCGGAAGGGTGAGCCTGGTGGCTCACCCTTCCGGTCATGCGTTGGCGACCCCGACGGGACTCGAACCCGCGGCCTCCGCCGTGACAGGGCGGCGCGCTAACCAACTGCGCTACGGGGCCAGGATGGTGCTGCTCCTCCGGTCGTGCTGGCGAAGCGGTGGAACTCTAACCCATGCTCTTCGGTGACACCCAATCGGCGTCGACACCCGGCCGGATCGCACCCCCAACCGGATTCGAACCGGCGCTACCGCCGTGAAAGGGCGGGGTCCTGGGCCGCTAGACGATGGGGGCCAGCTCGCCCGGGACGGACCCGATCGAGCAGCGCCCAGCATAGGGGCAGCGGCCATCGGCGTCCCAACCTCCGGTCCATCCCGGGGCCGGCGCGACGCCGTTCACTGACCGACCAGCGAACAAGTTTCCGCAGACGCCCCACGACTTGCCAGACGTTTGACTAATCTTGACTCGTGAGCAACGAGCGGCAGCTGCGTTTCCTCGTGGTCGATGACAACGAGGACATTCGCGACGTCTTCTGCCGCCTGGTCGAGCGGGCCGGTCACGTCGCGTCGACGGCGTACGACGGCCAGGACGCGGTGGAGACCCTGGAGCGCGAGCGCTTCGACGTCATGCTGCTCGACCTGACCATGCCTCGGATGACGGGCGTGGAGGTCGTGCGCTGGCTGCGCGACCGCCCCGAGGTGGCGCCAGCGCTGCGCATCGTCGTCATCTCCGCCTGGGCCGGCGAGAACCGCGCGGTCCTCCAAGAACTCGGCATCACCACAGTCATGCAGAAGCCATTGCGCATCCAGCAGCTGACCGACCTGATCGCCGAGACACTGCGCGACCTGGAGTCCTGACCCCGACCCCTGGAAGCACCACGGGAGACGGATTCCGCGTAGTGACCCTGTACGCCACCCGGCGTGCACACCCCACCCCACCCTGGAGAAACATCATGATGAACCGCATCCGCACCGCCATCGAGCGCAAGCGCACCGTCAACCACATGCCCTACACCTGGCGTCCGGCGCCCCCGCGTCGCTGACGACGGGACCCATCACAGTCCTGTGATGCACATGGACGGTGTCGAGTCGGCCGGTGGCCAGCTCGGCGCGGTCCTCTCGGCACCACGGTCCGCCGCGGCCGCGCTCGGCCCCGGCGGACCGTGGCTCGCCACCAGCCTCGACCAGGCCAAGCAGGTGCTCACCGACCCGGAGGCCTTCGACTTCCCCGGCAACGTGAACCGCACCGGCGACCTGTCCGGCAGCCGCGGGGACACCCGCTCCGGCCACACCCTCTTCGCACCGGTCGGGCCCGAGCACGTGGCTCGCGGGGTCGAGACCTTCCGACGCGAGTGGCTCGCGGCCCTCGCCGAGCACGACCGTTCGCACCCCGGGGAGCCCTACGACGCCATGCGCCTGCTGCGGCGCCCGGTCGCCCGGTCCACCACGACCGCCGTCCTCCCCTCGGCGGACGACGCGACGCGTGACCGTGTGGGCGACCACGTCCTGGCGTGGATCGACGCCCTCGCCCCGGTCATCGCCGCTCACCGCCCTCCGTGGCGGTGGGGTCGCGTCCGACGCGCGGAGGCCGACACGCGCGTCGCGCTCGAGGACGCCTTGGCGGACGCGCTCGCCGCGGAGCCGGACGTCGACCTCTCCCCGCAGCAGGCAGCCACGATGCTCGCCGCCGGCATCCAGGTGCCCATCGCCGCCGGGGCCTTCCTGATCGCGTGGCTCGCGCAGCAGACGCAGGCCGTCGAGCCCACCAGCGCCGCCTGGGAGACGTTGCGCCTGACCCCGCCCACCTGGCTGACCGCGCGCGTCACGACGAGAGAGGTGGACCTCGGAGGAGTGACCGTCCCGCAGGGGAGGGTCGTCTTCGTGAGCCCGCTCCTCCTGGGTCGTCTGTCCGACCTCGTCCCCGGAGACCCCGACGGTCTGGACCGCTTCGACGCCGGCCGGTGGCAGGACGGGGCTCGCCGGCCAGGCGCCTGGCTGCCATTCGGGGCCGGACCTCATGCATGCCCGGGGCGCAACCTCGGAATGGGGATCCTGGTCGCCCTGGCGGGATGGGGTGCGCGACACGAATTGGTCTTGAGCGAGGATGTACGGATCGACCAGAGTCGGGGCATCTCACCCGAACCGTGCCGGTTTACTGCTACTCCGCGATCGGAGCTTATTTCGTGATCGAGCACCCCGCCCTTCAGGACACGTCGGCCCCTGGGCCGGCCTCGTCCGAGGCGGCCGATCTCGCGATCCTGATCATGTCGGGCGTCACGAGCGCGGACGAGGCAATCGACCTCGGCGCGCGCCACCTTCTGAAGTACGACCGTGTTGAGGTCATCGTGTCCGCGCTCACGCGGTTGCGACCCGATGACCCCAGGGGTTGGAAGGGTCTTGGCGGCCGCGCTTGGATCCGTGAATGGACAGCCCCAGAGTCAAGGTTGTCGGTCCTCCCGCCGCCCGATGCGGGTCCCGAAGCGGCCCTCACGATGCCTTGGTTGTCCGGGCTCGCCCGCTCGGGCGACGTGGTTGTGATGACTGACCGGCGATTGCTGCCCCCCGAAGGAGCTCAGGACCGTGACGAGCTCGGACGTGCAGGAGTACGGGGGGTAATCGCGTCGTCGCTCCTGTCGAACGGCGAGATGTTCGGGAGCTTGGCTGCCGCGAGCGGCAGCTCGGGTGCATGGCCCGATCGACTGGTGGCGGACTTCAAGCTCTTGCATGCCGCGATCGTTTCTCGCCTCACCCTCGAGCAGTCGCGCCGCTCGCTGGCCGAGGCGATCGAGGCGGGAGCGGAGGCGCAGCTGGCCTCCCAGCAGCTCTTCGGCGCGGTGGGGCACGAGCTGCGTACGCCGCTCTCCGCGATCCTCGGCTACACCGAGGGCCTCCTCGACGACGCCGAGCACGGGACGGCCGACGACGTCGCGACGGGGATGAAGCGCGACGGCCCGGTGATCGTCCGCTCCTGCGAGCGGCTGCTCTCCATCGTCGACAACCTCCTCGGTGCGGGACGCGCCATGTCGGCCGACGACCAGCGTCAGGAGATCTCCGTGGCCGACGCGGTCGCCGACGTCATGCACTGGCACCGGACCCCCGCGCGCACCGCGGGCGTCGACATGCAGGCGGTGGTCGACCCGTCCCTCGCCGCGTGGGGCCACCCGTCCGCGGTCCGTCAGGTCCTCGCCAACCTCCTGGGCAACGCGATCGCCCACCACCACCCCACCGGCGGCACCGTGCACCTCACCGCCGAGGCGCTGGTGGGTGAGAGCGCGAAGCCGATGGTGCGCGTCGTCGTGCGGGACGACGGCCCCGGCCTCACACCCGACCAGCTCGAGCACGCCTTCGAGCCGTTCGTCCGCTTCGCCGCGCCGACCACCCAGGGCAGCGGGCTCGGGCTGTCGCTGTCGCGCACCATCGCCGAGCGCGAGGGCGGCGCCGTACGCGGTGAGTCGACGCCGGGCGCCGGGTCCTCGTTCTGGCTGGAGGTCCCTGCCTACGTCCCACGGAGCAGCTGAGCCGATTGCCATCCGCCCGTGGGGCTCATGTATTCTCGTCCCCGCTTGGGCAGGTAGCTCAGTTGGTACGAGCGATCGCCTGAAAAGTGATAGGTCGGCGGTTCGACCCCGCCCCTGCCCACAAGCACAGAAGGGCCCCGGTCACGTCCCGACCGGGGCCCTTCTGCGTGACCCGCCGCTGCGGTCTGGTCCGGGCGGGACGGATCGGCGCGCGACACCTACCGTGGAGGGGTGCCGCAGGTCGAGGAAGGCACGTTCAGCAACGGAGTGCCCTACCTGAGGACCGGCCGCGGGCCGGTCCTCCTGGTCGCGGCCGGGCTCACGCCCGAGCACGCCTCCCCGAAGGGGCTCGCCCGACGGGCCTCCCTCACCTGGGCGGAGCCGTTCGCGCACCACTTCACCGTCTACCTCGTCAACCGCCGCCCCGGCCTCCCCGCCGGGACGTCGATGGCCGACCTGGCCGCGGACTACGCGGCGGTCATCGAGGACGACCTCGGTGAGCCGGTGCTCCTGCACGGGACGTCGACCGGCGGGTCGGTCGCGCTCCAGCTCGCAGTGGACCGCCCCACACTCGTACGACGCCTCGTGCTCGCCGCCGCCGCGTGCCGGCTCTCAGCGCAGGGTCGGTCGGTGATGGCGGAGGTGGCCCGGCTGACCGAGGCGGGTGACGTCCGCGCCGCGACCGCTGCGATCATCGCCGCCGGCACGCCTCCCCGGCTGCGGGTCCTGGCCCGCCCGGCCGGATGGGTGATGGGCCAGCTCGCGGCCAAGGACCAGCGCGACATGCTCGTGGTCATCGCGGCCGAGGACTTCTTCGACGTCGAGGCGCGCCTCGACCGGGTGACGGCTCCGACGCTGGTGCTGGGCGGGTCGGCCGACGGGTTCTACACCCGCGACCTCTTCGAACGGACCGCCGCCGGCGTCCCGCAGGGCCGGTCCGTCGTGTGGGACGGCGGGTCGCACGTCGGCGTGGCGGGCGGCAAGGTGCCGGCCGCGGTGGCACTGGGCTACCTGCTGGCCGACTGAGGCCGGAGCGGGGTCCGGCAGGATGTCGGGGTGCTCCCCCGCCTCGAGATCGTCCGCCGGCTGCGCCCGGTCGACCTGGTCGCACCCGGTGCCGTTCACGTCGACACGGACGCGGCAGGCGAGGTCGCGATGCCGGCCGTGGCGCCCTACGTCGCGGCGATCACCACCGGTCTCGACGGACCGGTGGCGCTGCACCTCGGCGGGCGACGCTTCGCGGCCTGCCTGGCCGACGGCTCGGTGTCCCTCGACGTCCCCGGTGCCGGGACGCTGCGGAGCCGGCGGTTCCACCGCGCCGAGGACCCGACCGCGCTCGGGGTGACGCTGACCGGCACCCACGTCACCGCCTGGAGTCGGGAGGCCTCGGGGTGGGTCGCCCGGGCGCGGCACGACCTCCGCGAGACGTTCGACACCCGCGACGAGGAGACTCTCGCAGGGCTGCGCGTCGAGCTCCCCGAGGGCGGCGGCACCGCCGGTCGCTTCGGCCAGCTGGGCCTGCGCGACACCCGCTTCGTCACCGGCGAGGACGGCCGCCCGATCCGCGACGACGGGGCGTTCTGGCTCACGGCGACGTCGGCAGGCCCGGGGTTCTTCGACACCGCCCACACCAGCGTGTGGCGCCTCGACCCCGACGCCCTCGCCCTCACGCACACCGCCGACCTGTTCTTCCGCCGGCCCGACCGGCCGGGGGTCTTCGGTGACCACGCCACCCACCTCGTCCGGACCGACGGCGGCTGGCTGGTGGCGACCAGCACGTGGGGCGACTTCGAGGCCCCGACGACCCGCGCCGGACGGCGTACGCCGGTGGGCTTGCGGGTCACGCTCGCCGAGTCGGGCAGCGACCTCCTGCGAGGCGCGCACGTCCTCGACACCCGTGAGCTCCCGCTGCCCGTGGACGGGCTCGCGTCGATCGCGACGTGGGACCCCCACCTCGTGCGGCGCGACGGTGGGTGGCTGGTCGGCTTCGTCAGCGCCCGCCGCTTCTTCGACTTCCACCCCGCGCTCGCGGCCGGGCCGGCCCTGGACGAGCTGCGCCTGCTCGGCGCGGCGACGGACCGCACGGCGACCGAGGGCACGACGCTGGTCGAGGTCGACGGCCGGGTGACGGTCCTGGCGAGCGACGGGCGCGACTCCCGACGAGGTCAGCGCGCCCGCTTCCCGGCGTACGACCTCACGATGGCCGAGACGGGGACGCTGGACGCGCCCTACCCGACCAACCTGCCGTGGCCGACGCTCGCGCAGGTCGACGACGGGTGGCTGATGGTCACCTTCAACGGGCGGCCCGAGGGCGGCAAGCTCCTCGGCTACGGCACCCACGGGGACCTCGTCGTGATGCGGTCGCGGTGATGCGGCCAGCGCGATCTCGCACGACTATTCTGGAGGTGACGGCGGTCACCACCCCTCGACCGCGCTGACCAGGTCCGCACACCCCGCGGCCGCACCCACCAGAAAAGGACCATGAGCATGTCTGGAGTACCCAGTTCCGGCGTCGACGTCTTCGAGCTCGGTAGCGAGCACGAGCAGGTCGTCTTCTGCAACGACCGCGCGACCGGCCTTAAGGCCATCATCGCCATCCACTCCACTGCCCTGGGCCCGGCCCTGGGCGGGACGCGGTTCTACCCCTACGCCAGCACCGACGACGCGATCGTCGACGTCCTCAACCTCTCGCGCGGCATGTCCTACAAGAACGCGCTCGCCGGCCTCGACCTCGGTGGTGGCAAGGCCGTCATCATCGGCGACCCCGCGGAGCTGAAGACCGAGGCCCTGCTGCGCGCCTACGGCCGCTTCGTGCAGTCGCTCGACGGTCGCTACTTCACCGCGTGCGACGTGGGCACCTTCAGCGAGGACATGGACCACATCGCCCGCGAGTGCGACTTCGTCACCGGCCGCACCGTCGCCCACGGCGGCGCGGGCGACAGCTCCGTGCTCACGGCCTTCGGCACGTTCCAGGGCATGCGGGCCGCCGCCGAGCAGGTGTGGGGCGAGCCCACCCTCGCCGGCCGCACCGTCGGCGTCGCGGGCGTCGGCAAGGTCGGTCGCCACCTGGTCCGCCACCTCATCGAGGACGGCGCCAGCGTCGTCGTCACCGACGTGCACGCGCCGTCGGTCGAGGCCATCCGCGAGCAGTTCCCGCAGGTCACCGCGGTCGCCACGACCGAGGAGCTCGTCGCGAGCGAGATCGACGTCTACGCGCCCTGCGCCATGGGCGGCGCGATCAGCGACGAGGTGCTCGACGTGCTGCGCGCCTCGATCATCTGCGGCGCGGCCAACAACCAGCTCGCGCACCCGGGCATCGAGAAGCAGGTCGAGGAGCGCGGCGTCCTCTACGCCCCCGACTACTGCGTGAACTCCGGCGGCGTCATCCAGGTCGCCGACGAGCTCGAGGGCTTCTCCTTCGAGCGCGCGCACCAGCGTGCGACCGGCATCTTCGAGACCACCCGCAAGGTGTTCGAGCTCGCCAAGAGCGACAGGGTCACCACGGCCGAGGCCGCGGACCGGCTCGCCGAGCGTCGCATGCGCGAGGTCGGTCGCCTGCGCGGCATCCACCTCGGCTGACCAGGCGCCACCTCACGCATCAGCACGCCGACCGGGCGCTTCCCCGCGGACCCACCGCGAGGAAGCGCCCGGTCGCTGCGTTCAAGCGAGACGACGCGCCCGGTCACGTCGCTCATGGGGCACGAGGTGCCCGGTCACCTGCACGGAGGCGCACTCGTACGCCCCACCACCCGGTCGCCCGGGAGCCGTGATCAGGTGCGATCAGTCAGTCTGCGCGACGACGCGGGTCGGCATAGTCCGCCCACTCGTCGTCATCGGTATCGACCTCACTCGTGGAGTGAGTGTCTTCTCCGTGCAGCTCCTTCGCCAGCGCGCCGAAGTCCGTCTCGTGAGTCCGGTACTTCAGGTCGCGGGCAACCTTCGTCTGCTTCGCCTTCGCTCGGCCGCGCCCCATAGGGTCGACCCCCTCGCACACTTGGCCGGGGCTGTCGGAGAGCTGCCCGACGCGCCCGGTCTGATCGGTTACATATCGTGGGGACAACGCTACCTGAGCGGTGGGTGTTCCCGCACACCAAGACCACGGTTTTCGTGCTCGAAGTGCCGAATCTCATCCCCAGCCGGGGTGCTGGCCCTCCAGCAGGACCCGCCCGCCGTCGACGGCGTCGGCGCGCACCTCGCCGGCGACCCAGGCGCGGACGCCGTGGCCGGCCAGCACGGAGATGGCCGTGTCGACCGACTCCGGGGCGGTCAGCGAGACCATGCCGACGCCGCAGTTGAGGGTCGCCTCGAGGTCGGCCTGGGGCACCTCGCCCACCCGGCGTACGACGTCGAAGACCGGATGCGGGGTCCACGTCGAGCGGTCGATGCGCACCGACAGCTCCTCGGGGAGCACCCGCTCGAGGTTGGCGGCGAGCCCGCCGCCGGTCACGTGCGACATGGCGTGCGTCTCGGTGCGCTCGGCGAGATCGAGGCAGGCCTTGGCGTAGATGCGGGTGGGCTCGAGCAGCTCCTCGCCGAGCGTGCGGCCGAAGTCGTCGACCTGCCGCTCGACGGTCCAGCCGGCCTTCTCCAGCAGCACGTGGCGAACGAGGGAGTAGCCGTTGGAGTGCAGGCCGCTGGCCTCCATCGCGATCACCACGTCGCCGGGGCGGACGCGACCGGGGCCGAGGAGCTTGCTGGCCTCCACGACACCGGTGGTGGCGCCGGCGACGTCGTAGTCGTCCGGGTCGAGCAGGCCGGGGTGCTCGGCGGTCTCGCCGCCGATGAGCGCGCAGCCGGCGACGACGCAGGCCTCGGCGATGCCCTTGACGATCGCCGCGATGCGCTCGGGCACGACCCGGCCGCAGGCGATGTAGTCGGTCATGAACAGCGGCTCGGCGCCGCAGACGACGAGGTCGTCGACGACCATGCCCACGAGGTCGAAGCCGATGGTGTCGTGGACGTCCATCAGCTGCGCGATGGCGACCTTGGTCCCGACACCGTCGGTCGAGGTCGCGAGCAGGGGCCGCTCGTAGCGGGTCAGCGCCGAGGCGTCGAAGAGGCCCGCGAAGCCACCGAGGCCGCCGATCATCTCCGGACGCCGGGCCTTCTCCACCCAGCCCTTCATCAGGTCGATCGCCCGGTCGGCCGCCTCGATCGAGACGCCGGCGGCGGCGTAGGCCCCAGAGGCGGTGTCAGTGGGCTGGTCGGTCACACGGAGCTCCTCGGGTGGCGGCGTGCGGATCGGGTGCGGGTCAGGGGTTGTTGAGGACCGGCAGGGCCCGACCCATCGTGGGCGAGTTGAGCGTCGCCTCGAGCAGGTGCTTGCCGAGCAGGCTCTCATCGGGCAGCTCGATCGGGTACTCCCCAGTGAAGCAGGCCTGGCACAGGCGCTCGGCCGGCTGGCCGGTCGCCTCGATCATCCCCTCGAGCGAGATGTAGCCGAGGCTGTCGGCGCCGACGCTGGCGGCGATCTCGTCGACGTCGAGGCCGTTGGCGATGAGCTCGGCGCGGGTGGCGAAGTCGATGCCGTAGAAGCACGGCCACGTCACCGGCGGGCTGGAGATCCGGACGTGCACCTCGAGCGCCCCAGCCTCGCGGAGCATCCGGACCTGCGCACGCTGGGTGTTGCCGCGCACGATCGAGTCGTCGACGACGACCACGCGCTTGCCGCGGATCATGTGCTCGAGGGCGTTGAGCTTGAGCCGGATGCCGAGCTGGCGCAGGGTCTGGCTCGGCTGGATGAACGTGCGGCCGACGTAGGCGTTCTTCACGAAGCCCTGGCCGAACGGGATGCCGGACTCGGCGGCGTAGCCGGACGCGGCCGGCGTGCCGGACTCGGGGACCGGCATGACGAGGTCGGCGTCGACGGGGAACTCGCGGGCCAGCCGGCGGCCCATCTCGACCCGCGCCTCGTGGACGTTGCGGCCGCTGATGGTGGCGTCGGGGCGGGCGAGGTAGACGTACTCGAAGACGCAGCCCTTGCGGTCGGGCTCGGCGAACTTGTGCGAGCGGAGGCCGTTCTCGTCGATGACGATCATCTCGCCGGGCTCGACCTCGCGGACCACGCTCGCGCCGATGGTGGCGAGCGCGGCGTCCTCGCTGGCGACGACCCAGCCGCGGTCGAGGCGGCCGAGGACCAGCGGCCGGATGCCCTGCGGGTCGCGGGCGGCGTAGAGGGTGTCCTCGTTCATCCACACGAAGCAGAACGCCCCCCGCAGCTGCGGGAGGACCTCCAGCGCGCGCTGCTCGAGCGTGGTGTCGGGGTGGTGGGCGAGCAGCGCGGTGACCAGGCTGGTGTCGTTGGTCGCGCCCTCGACGCCCTTGATGTCGAGCTCGCCGGCGGGGCCGGGCAGCTCGCCCACCATCCCGCGCAGCTCGTGGGTGTTGATCAGGTTGCCGTTGTGGCCGAGCGCGATGGACCCGTCGCCGGTGGGACGGAAGGTCGGCTGCGCGTTGTGCCAGGTCGACGCCCCGGTGGTGGAGTAGCGCGAGTGGCCGATCGCGAGGTGGCCCTTCAGCGAGTCGAGCGTCGACTCGTCGAAGACCTGCGAGACCAGGCCCATGTCCTTGTAGACCAGGATCTGCCGCCCGTTGCTGACCGCGATGCCCGCCGACTCCTGGCCGCGGTGCTGCAGGGCGTAGAGCCCGAAGTAGGTCAGCTTGGCGACGTCCTCGCCGGGCGCCCAGACGCCGAAGACGCCGCAGGCGTCCTGCGGGCCCTGGTCCTGGGGGTCGAGTGCCGTGGTGAGACGGCCGTCGCCGCCCGTCCGCCTGCTGCTCTGGTAGGGCACGGCCAGCAGTCTACGGGCGCGCGGCCCGATCGCCGTACTCGCGACCGCCCGCCGATACCCGGGGTCAGACGTCCGGGAGGAACGACCGCATCCGGTGGAGGGCCAGCCGGGCGGCCGCCTTCCCCGCGGCCGGGATGGGTACGCCGTCCAGCATCGGCAACGGTCGGGTCCAGCGCGGGTCGGACGGCAGCGCGCCCTCGGGACCGGCGTACGACGGGGTGAGCGCTCGCTGCACCGCCTCCTCGAGGCCGAGCAGCGGACCGCCGGAGCGCGGCGCCCACGTGTGGCCGGGCCGGCAGACCATGTCGTGGCGCAGCGACTCGATGAGGGCGGTAACGGTGTTGAACGGCGCGGTGGTGGCCAGCGCCGCCCCGAGGCCGACGAGCCCGGTCGGCGCGACGGGCGCCGGCACGCGGACGCGCGAGAGCCCTGCTTCGCCGCCGATGACGTGCAGCAGGTCGGGGTAGGCGACGACGTCGGGGCAACCGAGGTCGACCGCGCCGGTCGGGCCGTCATCGGCCAGGCCGTCGGTGATGGCGCGGAGCACGTCCGACGCGGCCACCGGCTGGACCGAGCTGTCCATCCAGGTGGGCACCGGTTGCACCAGGAAGAGCGTCGCGATCTGGCGGATGATCTCGAACGACGTGGACCCGGCCCCGACGACGACGCCGGCACGCAGCGCGACCGCCCCGTCGGTGGCGTCGAGGAGGATGCGCTCGACCTCGAGCCGCGAGGCGATGTGGTCCGACAGGTCCTCCTCCGGCACCTGCGGCACCAGTCCGGAGAGGTAGACGAGGCGTCGTACGTCGCTGCGGGACACGGCGGCCGCGACGGTCTCGGCCGCCACCCGGTCGCGGTCCTTGAAGTCACTGCGGTCGAGCGAGTGCACGAGGTAGACGACCGCGTCGACACCGTCGACCGCCTCCGCGACGGCCGCCGGATCGGTGACGTCGCAGCGGATCGCGCGGACGCGCTCGTCCCAGCCGAAGTGCTCGGGGCGCGGGGGCGACGACGACGCGGCCACGACGTCGTACGCCTGCTCGAGCAGGTGGGGGACGAGGCGCGAACCGATGTAGCCGGTGGCGCCCAGGACGAGGACCCGCATGCCTAGGCCTCGCCCAGGTGCTTGAGGAGGTTGCGGGAGAACACGGTGCCCATGTGCTTCACGACGCCGGCCATCACCCGCTCGACCGCGGGCCGGGCCAGGCCCGGGAGCGGGAGGGTGCAGGCGATCTGGAGGTCGATGCTCACGTCGGTGCCGCCGCCCTCGTGGTCGGCGAGCTCGTAGGTGCCGTCGACGGCGGTCATCTCGTCCGGCCGGTCGGGGTCGTGGGTGAAGACGATCCGGTCCTGGGGGTGCAGCTCCATCACCTCCGTGAACCTCGGCGCCACGGCGACGCCCAGCACCGGGATGGTGCCCATCTTCCAGGTCCACCGGTCGCCCTCGACGTCGATGCTCGTGACGTAGGGCGTGATCTGCGCGATCAGGTCGGCGTCGACGAGGGCGGCCCACACCTCGCTGCGCGGTGAGCGCAGCACGGCCGTGGAGCGGTCGCGGGCACGGAAGGTCGCCATGGCGCGAGGCTACCGACGGGTCGGTTGGGCCGGCCTCACCCTTGCGGCCCTGGGGGCGGTGGCCAAGCCACCTTCGAGTCGAGCCGAATGTGGCTGGCGCACCGCTCGCCGGCGGTCAGCCGCGGGGCAGCTCGCCGAGGTTGCGGAGGAGCAGGGCCTCGGCCTTGACGACCTTCTCGAACTCGGCGAGGTGGAGGCCCTCGTTGGCGCCGTGGGCGCGGGTGTCGGGGTCCTCGACGCCGGTGACGAGCACGCTGGCCTGCGGGAACGCCTCGAGGAACTCGGCGATGAAGGGGATCGAGCCGCCGACGCCCATGTCGACGGGCTCGGTGCCGTCCCAGGCCTCGGCGAACGCGGCACGCGCGGCGTCGTACGCCGGCCCGCTGGCGTCGATCTGCGTCGCCTCGCCGGTGTCGACGACCGTCGTCGTGAGGGTCGCGCCCCACGGCGTGTGCTTCTCGAGGTGCGCCTGGAGGCACTGGACGGCGTTGGCGGTGGTGTCGCCGGGGGCGATGCGCATGCTGATGCGGCAGCGCGCGGCCGGCACGAGGGTGTTGGAGGCGCCCTCGACCTTGGGCGCGTCGAGGCCGGTGATGCTGATCGACGGCTTGGTCCACAGGCGCTCGACGATCGAGCCGGAGCCGATCCACTCGATGCCCTCGGCGGCGCCCGACTCGGCGCGGAGGCGGGCCTCGGGGTACTCGACGTCGGCGGCGGGGCCGGCGTGCAGGCCCTCGATGGCGACGTTGCCGTCGTCGTCGTTGAGGGACGCGATGACGCGGCTCAGGGTCATGATCGAGTCGGGGACGAGGCCGCCCCACATGCCGCTGTGCACGGCGTGGGTGAGCGTGCGGACCTCGACGTCCATCCGCACCAGGCCACGAAGCGACGTGGTGAGGGCGGGCTCGCCGATGTCCCAGTTGCCGGAGTCGGCGATGACGATGACGTCGGCGGCGAGGCGCTCCTTGTGGGCCTCGAGCAGCTCGACGAGGGTGTCGGAGCCGACCTCCTCCTCACCCTCGATGAACATCACCAGGTTCACCGGCAGGTCGTCGCCGAAGATCCGGACCGCGCCGAGGTGGGCGGCGATGCCGGCCTTGTCGTCGGCGGCGCCGCGGCCGTAGAGCCGGTCCCCCCGCTCGGTCGGCTCCCACGGCGGGGAGTCCCAATCGGCGTGGTCGTTCTCGGGCTGGACGTCGTGGTGGGCGTAGAGCAGCACCGTCGGGGCGCCCTCGGGGCCGGCCTTCTTCGCGATCACGGCGGGCGGTGCGCCGTCGTGGGCGCGCACGATCTCGCACTCGAAGCCCTCCGCCGCGAACAGGTCGCGGGTGGCCTCGGCGCTGCGCTCGACCTCGCCGGCGCGGGCCGGGTCGGCGGACACGGACTGGATGCGGACGAGGTCCTCGAGGTCACGGCGGATGCCGGGCATGACCTCGGCGAGGCGTGCGGAGATGTCGACAGTCATGTCGACACCCTAGGTCCCGTCGATCAGCCGTCGAGAGACGCCCGGGTGCCCTGTCGGCGCTCCAGCATCAGCTGGCGCTCGGTGTCGGCGAAGCCGAGCCGGCGGTAGATGCCGATGGCCTCGCCGTCGTCGTCGGCGACGATCACGAGGGTGCGCGCGCCGAGGTGCTCGAGGGCGTAGCGACCCGCAGCGTGCACGGCCGCCGCCGCCAGTCCCTTGCGCCGGTGGCCCATGTGGGTCTCGACGCTCTGGAAGCGCGCGACGCCGTCCTCGGTGGTGAAGACGGCAGCGGTGCTGACGACCTCGTCGTCGACGAGCACGCCGAAGCGGGTGCCACGACCGGCCTCGATCAGCGCCTGCTCCTGCACGTTGCGGCCGCGGGCGAACCGCAGGTGCGACTCCTCGTCGTCGCGCTCCTCGATCGCGACGCTCAGGCGGGCACGGCTCTCCCAGTCCGACTCCGACTGCAGCGGCCGGACCTCGGCCTCCACCTCGCGGGGCGCCCGGAGCTCGGACGCGGTGAGCACCGACGCCACGTCGACCACCAGCCCAGCCGCCTCGAAGGCGGCGCGCGACTCCGGCGTCAGGTCGGGGTGGTCGATCCCGATGCTCACGTGGCCGGCCTCGGGGAACTCGGTGCGGAAGGCGCCCACCACCTCCCGCTCCCCGCCGGGCACGGGCGGCTCGGCGAGGAGGATGAAGTTGCCCCAGTAGTACGTCGGGTTGGCCGGCGTACGGACCACGAGGTGGGTGCCGCGGTCCTCGACGGTGCTCCCGGACGCGGTCAGCAGGGCGAGGTCGGTGCGGAAGCCGAGCGAGGTCACATCCATGGGCGCAGGCTAGAGGTTGTCGGCGCCCGTGTCGGGGTCGGCCGTGGTGGACGGCGAGGCACCGCGCTCCGGATCGGCGCCGGCGTCCCACCGCCAGTCGCGCACCTCGGGCAGGTCGTCACCGTGCGTGCGCGTCCACGCCCGTGCCCGCCGGCGGGTGTCCCCCATGAGCTGGCGCAGGCCGGCCGCGCGCGACCCGAGGCCGGGGACGCGGTCGATGACGTCCATGACCAGGTGGTAGCGGTCGGTGTCGTTCATCATCACCATGTCGAACGGCGTCGTGGTCGTGCCCTCCTCCTTGTAGCCGCGCACGTGGATGTTGTCGTGGTTGGTGCGGCGGTAGGTCAACCGGTGGATCAGCCACGGGTAGCCGTGGTAGGCGAAGATGACCGGCTTGTCGGTGGTGAACACGGTGTCGAAGTCGCGGTGGCTGAGCCCGTGGGGGTGCTCGGTCTCGTCCTGCAAGCGCATCAGGTCGACGACGTTGACGAAGCGGATCCGCAGGTCGGGGAGGTGCTCGCGCAGCAGCGAGACCGCGGCCAGCGCCTCCAGGGTGGGTACGTCGCCCGCTGCCGCCACGACCACGTCGGGGTCGCCGTCGTCGTTCGAGGCCCAGTCCCAGATGCCGAGGCCGCGGGCGCAGTGGAGGTCGGCCTGCTCGGCGTCGAGCCAGTCGAAGCTCGGCTGCTTGCCGGAGACGACGACGTTGACGTAGTGCTCGCTCTCCAGGCAGTGGGCCATCGTGGACAGCAGCGTGTTGGCGTCCGGCGGCAGGTAGACGCGCACGACCTCGGCCTTCTTGTTGACCACGTGGTCGATGAAGCCGGGGTCCTGGTGGGAGAAGCCGTTGTGGTCCTGGCGCCACACGTGCGAGCTCAGCAGGTAGTTGAGGCTCGCGATCGGCGGACGCCACTCGATCTCGCGGGTGGTCTTGAGCCACTTGGCGTGCTGATTGAGCATCGAGTCGACGAGGTGGATGAAGGCCTCGTAGCAGCTGAACAGCCCGTGCCGCCCGGTGAGCAGGTAGCCCTCGAGCCAGCCCTGGCAGGTGTGCTCGGAGAGGATCTCGACCACCCGGCCGGACCGGGCGAGGTGCTCGTCGACGTCGACGATCTCGCCGGCCCAGACCTTGTCGGTCACCTCGTAGACGGCGTCGAGGCGGTTGGAGGCGGTCTCGTCGGGGCCGAAGATGCGGAAGCTGGTGTCGTTGTCGCGCACGACGCCGACGAGCCACTGGCCGAGCACGCGGGTGGGCTCGTGGATGGACGCGCCCGGGCTCTCCACCTCGACGGCGCTGCCGCGCCAGTCGGGCAGGCGCAGGGGCCGCTTCAGCAGCCCGCCGTTGGCGTGCGGGTTGGCGCTCATCCGGCGGGTGCTCGACGGCGCCTGCCGGCGCACCGCCTCCACCGGCCGGCCGTCGTCGCCGAAGAGCTCGTCGGGGGCGTACGAGCGCAGCCACTCCTCGAGCTGCGCCCGGTGCGCGTCGTTGTCCCGCGTGCCGGCCAGCGGCACCTGGTGGGCCCGCCACGTGCCCTCGACCGGCTTCCCGTCGACCTCCGCCGGACCGGTCCACCCCTTCGGGGTGACGAGCAGGATCATCGGCCACGGTCGTCGCTCGACGTCGCCGTCCTCGCGGGCGGCGCGCCAGGTCTCGCGGATCATGTCGTGGGCCTCGTCGAGCGCCGCGGCCATCTGCCGGTGGACGTCGGCCGGGTCGTCACCCTCCACCGTGATGACGTGGTGGCCGTAGCCGCGCAGCAGGCTCTCGAGCTCCTCGCGCGGGATGCGGGCGGGGATGGTGGGGTTGGCGATCTTCCAGCCGTTGAGGGCCAGGACGGGCAGCACCGCGCCGTCGTGGACCGGGTCGACGAACTTGTTGCCGTGCCAGCTCGCGGCCAGGGGTCCGGTCTCGAACTCGCCGTCACCGACGACCGCGGTCACGACGAGGTCGGGGTTGTCCATCGCGGCGCCGTAGGCGTGCGAGAGGACGTAGCCGAGCTCGCCGCCCTCGTGGATGGAGCCCGGCGTCTCCGGTGCGACGTGGCTCGGGATGCCGCCGGGGAACGAGAACTGCCGGAAGAGCCTCGACATGCCGTCGCGGTCGTCGCCGATCGCGGGGAACACCTCGGAGTAGGTGCCCTCGAGCCAGGCGTTGGCGACCGCCGCCGGGCCGCCGTGGCCGGGACCGCACAGGATGATCGCGTCGACGTCGCGCTCGCGGATCAGCCGGTTGAGGTGGGTCCAGACGAGGTTCAGCCCGGGCGTGGTGCCCCAGTGGCCGAGCAGCCGGGGCTTGATGTCGTCGCGCTCGAGCGGCCGCTCCAGAAGCGGGTTGTCGAGCAGGTAGATCTGCCCGACGGAGAGGTAGTTGGCCGCGCGGAACCAGAGGTCGAGCTCGTGGACCTGGTCGTCGGTGAGGGTCGCCATGCCTCTTCGTACCGGAAACCGGTGGAGGTGCACACCCCCCGTCTCGGGCGGTACGGCCTCAGAGGGGGAGGTACGGCGCGAGGTCGGTGCGCTCGCCGCTCGCGATGACGCGGCCCGTGTCGAGGGCCTCGCCCCACGTCGTACGACCGGTGGCGAGGGCCAGCCAGGTCTCGGCGTCGGTCTCCACGACGGCCGGCGGGGTGCCCCGGGTGTGGCGCACGCCGGGCACGACCTGCACGGCGGCGAAGGGCGGCACCCGGACCTCCACCGACCGTCCGGGCGCGCGCACCTCGAGACGCGCGAGGTAGTGCTTGACCAGCGCCCGGGTGTCGCCGGTGGCCTGGGCCGTCGCGAGCTGCTCGGGGGTGAGGACCTTGAGTCGGGCGGGCACGCACCGAGGCTAGACCGGCACCATGCAGGCAGTTCGCGCCAGGTCGGCGGTCGGTGAGCGTGGGCTGCCGGCCCGCGCGGCCGAACTGCCTTCCTGGTGCTCAGCCAATGGCGTCGAGCACCTCCACGCAGGCCGCCCATGCGGCGCTGTCGGTCTCGATCACCTGGAAGTGGCCGCCGGTGACCTCCACGAGCGTGGCCTCGGCGCCTGCCGCCGTCGCGGCGTCGACGTAGGCCTCGGCCTGGCTGTAGGGGACGGTGTCGTCGTCGCGCGCGTGGACGGCCCAGACCGGGACGTCGAGCGGCACCTGGGTGAGCGGGTCGGCCTGCTCGTACGTCGCCGCGTCGGCATCGCCGAGGAAGGCGAGCGCGGCGTCGTCCCCGAGGTGGTCGGCGACGGCCGCCCGCAGGTCGAGCACCCCGGCCTGGCTGACGACGTGGGTGAGGGGCGGGCCGTCGGACCAGCGGTCGAACCGCAGCCGCGCCCCCGCCCAGGTGGCGAGGTGCCCGCCCGCCGAGTGACCGAGGGTGACGACCGGCCCCGTCACGTCGGCGGCCACGGCGCCGATCGCGGCGTGGACGTCGTCGAGGGTGGCGGGGAAGCCGCCTCCGTTGCCGACCCGGCGGTACTCCACGTTGGCCGCCGTCCAGCCGCGCGCGACCAGGTCCTCGGCGAGGGGGGCGCCGTACTCGGCGCCGTACTGCGCCTTCCAGAAGCCTCCGTGGAGGACGATCACCAGCCCCCGGCTGGCGCCGTCCGGGACGTGGAGGTCCACCCACTGGCTCGGGTCGTCGCCGTAGGTGATCCGCCGGGGGTCGCTCGCTGCGTCGGCCATGGCGCCCACCCTGCCCGACCGGTCGTCCGAGCAGGCGGCGAGGGCCGACGCCACGCCGATGGCGCCGGCAGCCAGCACGGTGCGGCGGGACAGGCTCACGCGTCGGTGTCGTCCTGCCCGGTCGGCTCGTCGGGATAGGGCTGCACCATCTGCACGAGAAGGTACGTCCGTCGCTCCGGGTCGCGCCCCCGCGTGCGGTCGGCCCACGAGTCGACGAGGTCGTCGATCTCCTGGCGCAGCTGGTGGGCCTCGTCGTCGGTGAGCCTGATCGCGTGGTCGGAGGTCGAGAAGACGCCGCGACCCTCCTTCCGGCTCATGGCGAAGGTGCGGTCGACGACCTGGTGCAGCCACGCCAGCTTGGTGGAGCGGAAGACCTCCACCGCCGCCCGTCCGCCGGGCGCCTCGGCGAGCTCGCTGAGGTTGACCGAGAAGCCCGCGGCGGTGCTCGCGCGCCACACGCGGTCGCGCTTGTCGCGGGCCTCCTCGGGGGCCTCCTCGACCAGGCCGTACTTCGCGAGCTGGCGGAGGTGGAAGCTCGCCTGGTTGGCCGGGATGTCCATCTCCCGCGCGATGTCGGCGGCGCGGGAGGGCCCCGAGGCGTGGAGCTCGTCGAGGATCCGGGTGCGCACCGGGTGCGCGATCGCGCGCAGGACCCGAGGGTCGCTGAGCGGCTGCGGTTCGACCATGCGGCCACCCTACCAACTTGCGCACGCACTATTGCGCAACGATACGTGCGCATCATATGGTGCGGACATGCCCGGTTACCGACAGCTCTCACGCAACCGCGACTTCACGGTCCTGTGGATCGGCGACACCGTCAGCGAGCTCGGCACCGCGCTGTCGATGTTCGCGTTCCCGCTCATCGCCTACGCCCTCAGCGGATCGGCGCTCACGTCCGCGCTGGTGGAGGCCGCCTACCTCGGCGGCCTGTGCGCCACCCTGCTGCCGGCCGGCGTGCTCGCGGACCGCGTCGACCGCAAGCTGATCATGCTCGTCTCCAGCGCCTCCGGCTGCGCGGCGTACACCTCGCTCGCGGTCGCGGGGGCGATCGGCGCCCTCACCCTCCCCCACCTCGTCGCGGTCGCGCTGGTCGCGGGCGTCGCGGCCGGGGCGTTCAACCCGGCGCAGCTCTCGGCGATCCGTTCGGTCGTGTCGACCGAGGACCTGCCGACCGCGCTCAGCCAGAACCAGGCACGCCAGCACGTCGCCTCGCTGCTCGGCGGGCCGCTCGGTGGTGCGTTGTACGCCGTCACGCGGTGGCTGCCGTTCGCGGTCGACGCGGTCACCTTCGCGGTCGCGTGCGTGACGGTCAGCCGCGTGCGCACCGACCTGTCGGCACCGCGCCGTCGCCACGAGTCGCTGCGCCGACAGCTGGGCGAGGGCTTCCGGTTCATCTGGCAGCGTCCGTTCTTCCGCACGCTGATGGTGTGGGCCTCGCTGACCAACCTGGTGACCAACGCCATCTTCTTCGTCGTCCTGATGCGCATGGTCTCCGCGGGTGTCCCCGCCGGGCAGATCGGCCTCGTCTCGCTGGCCGCGGGCCTGGGGGGCATCCTCGGCGCCGCGCTCGCGCCGAGCCTGATCCACCGGATGCCGACCGGACACCTGACCGTCCTGATCGGCTGGATGTGCTGCCTGCCCCTCGTGCCGCTGACGGTCTCGTCGAGCGTGTGGACCGCGTGCGCGAGCACCTTCTTCCTGCTGCTGCTCAACCCGGTCGGCAACGCCGGCATCAGCTCCTACCGGATGGCCGTCACCCCGGCCCACCTCCAGGGCCGGATCGGCTCGACCAGCCAGTTCACGTCGATGTCGGTGATGCCGCTGGCCCCGCTGCTCGGGGGCTACCTGCTCGAGCACCAGGGCGGCACGACCGCGATCTCCGTCCTGGTCGTGGCCTCCGCGCTCCTGGCCGTCCTGCTCACCTCCAGCCGCACCATCCGGTCGGTGCCGCGCCCCTCCGAGTGGGTCAGGGCCGACGAGGAGATGGAGGCGCCCGCGCTCGCGGCCTGAGCCGGCTGGAGTCACCGGATATCCGGTGACCGCCCTGCATACAGGTACAGATCCGGGGTGCAAAGCAGGGAACTCGGGTGCGAAACCCTCAGCCGCTGCGCGCGAAGCGGGCACCGACCTCCGCGACCTTCTCGGCCAGCTCGGGCGGCGACTCGACGACGAAGTCGGCACCCGAGGAGGCGAGCACCATCACCGGCCAGTCGAGGTCGTCGACGTTCATCTCGAGCACGCACCCGTCCCCGTCCTCGCTCACGGTCCCCCAGCGGCCCACCTGCGTGGCGAGCTGGTCGGCCGGCATCGCCAGCCGGACGCGTACGGCGTGGCGCTGGGGCATCCGACGGATGCCCTGCTGCACGAAGGCGAGGGCGTCCTCGGCCGGGAGCTCGCGTGGGCGGAAGCGCTGGCCGGTGGGCTGGGGGTCGCTGACCCGGTCGAGGCGGAAGCTGCGCCAGTCGGTGCGGTCGCGGTCCCAGGCCACGAGGTACCACCGTCGGCCGAGGGAGACCAGGCGCAGCGGCTCGACGCGGCGGTGGCTCACCTCGGCCTCGCGGGCGGCGTAGTCGAACCGCAGCAGCTCGCTGTCGCGACAGGCCTGCGCCAGCGTCGTCAGCACGACGGCGTCGACCACGGGCGCCCCCTCCCAGGGCCCGGGGGCGTCGGTCTGGGACGCGACGGCATCCATCTGCCGGCGCAGCCGCGGCGGCATCAGGGACAGCACCTTGGACAGCGCCTGCACCGACCGGTCGTCGGTCCCGGCGACCGCGCCGACGGCGGCCGTACGCAGGCCGACGGCGATCGCGACTGCCTCCTCGTCCTCCAGCAGGAGCGGTGGGAGCGACCCGCCGGCCCGCAGCTGGTAGCCGCCGGCGGCACCACGGACGGCGTCCACCGTGTAGCCGAGGTCGCGCAGCCGGTCGACGTCGCGACGGAGGGTGCGGGGGCTCACCTCGAGCCGCTCCGAGAGCTCCGGACCCGGCCAGTAGCGGTGGGTCTGGAGCAGGGACAGCAACCGCAGCATCCGCTCGCTCGTGCTCATGGATCCAGATTAGGTGACAATGCGGACAGGAACTGACCGCTAGGCTCCCTAGCGTCGGGGACGTGACCTACCACCGCCAAGAAGCAACCGGACCGGCGATCGTGACGCGTGGCCTGACCCGCCACTTCACCTCGCGCAAGCAGACCGTCGAGGCCGTGCAGGGCCTCGACCTCGAGATCGGGCAGGGCGAGCTCGTGGCCTTCCTCGGCCCCAACGGCGCGGGGAAGTCGACCACCCTGCGCATGCTGACCACCCTCATCGCCCCCACCTCGGGCTCGGCGAGCGTCGCCGGCCACGACGTGGTCACGAGTCAGCGCGACGTACGCCGTGCGATCGGGTTCGTCGGCCAGGGCAACGGCGCCGGGCACCGCCAGCTCGGCCGCGACGAGCTCATCAGCCAGGGGCGGGCCCACGGCCTGGCCCGCGCCGACGCGCGGCGCCGGGCCGCCGAGCTCATCGAGGACCTCGACCTCGCCGCGGTCGCCGACCGCAAGGTGTCCTCCCTCTCCGGCGGCCAGCGTCGCCGGCTCGACATCGCGATGGGGCTCGTCCACCTCCCCCGGGTGCTCTTCCTCGACGAGCCCTCGACCGGGCTGGACCCGCAGAACCGCGCGAACCTCCAGGAGCTGATCCGGAGGCTCCACGCCGAGAGCGGCAGCACCGTGGTGCTGACCACGCACTACCTCGAGGAGGCCGACGCCCTCGCCGGTCGCGTGGTCGTCGTCGACCACGGCCGGGTGATCGCCGACGACACCGCGACCCGGCTCAAGAGCGGGCTGGGCGACCTGGTCCGGCTCGGCTTCGGCTCACCCGGCGACTCCGCCCGGGCCGCTGCCCGGCTGGAGCGGGTGCCCGAGGCCCGCGTCGAGGTCGACGGGCAGTCCGTCGACCTGCGCGTCAAGGACGGCTCCGCGATGGTCGGTGAGCTGCTCGCCGACCTGGCCGCCGACGGCGTACCCCCGACGCGGGTGGAGGTCGCGCGCCCCACCCTCGACGACGTCTTCCTCGACCTCACCGGTCGCAGCCTGCGCGAGACCCAGCAGTCCCCCACCACCGACGCGGACGCCCCGTCCGCCCCGACCGAGAGCGAGGTCGCAGCATGAGCACCTTCGTCACCGACACCCTGAACGTGATGAACCGCGAGCTCAAGCCCGTGTGGCGCGAGCCGATGGCCGTGGTCTTCGCGATGATCCAGCCCCTGGTCTTCCTGTGCCTCTTCGCGCCGCTGCTTCCCGAGATGGCCGACGGGTCCGCGCTGCAGTGGTTCGTGCCGGGCATCGTCGCGATGACGGCGCTGATGGGCGCGTCGTTCACCGGGGCCAACCTGATGGAGGAGATGCAGTCCGGCTCGCACGAGCGGCAGCTGGTGTCCCCGCTCGGCCGACCGGCGCTGCTGGTCGGGCGCGCCCTCAAGGAGGTCGTGCCGATGCTGATGCAGGTCGCGATCATCGTCGCCGTCGTCACGCCGTTCGCCTTCGACCTGCACCTCGGCGGGGTGCTCGCGGCCGCGGTCATCCTCTCCGTCTTCAGCATCGGCGTGGGCGCGCTGTCGTTCGCGCTGGCGCTGGCGTCGAAGGGCGAGGACTGGATGTTCTGGACGGTCCAGCAGACGCTGCTGTTCCCGACCCTCCTCACCGCGGGCGTGCTGCTGCCGGTGGACGACGCGCCCCGGTGGCTCGAGGTCGTCTCGATGCTCAACCCGATGACGTACGTCGTCGACGCGGTCCGCGCGCTCTTCGCCGGCACCTTCCCGGTCGACGTCGTCCTGCAGGGCGTGCTCGGTGCCGGCGTCGTCGCGGCCCTCGGGCTCTGGGTCGGGGTGCGGGCGATGCGCCGCTCGAGCTGACGGCCGCTCCAGCGATCCCCGGTCAGCCGGGGATCGCTGTCGACTCAGGAGCCGAAAACCGCGGGGAGGGTCGCGCGCCAGGCCGCCTTGGCCTCGGCCACGGGCAGGTCGAAGGCGCCCTCGACGGAGATGGTGTCGCCGCCGGTGCGGCCGAGGGGCGTGAGGGGTACGCCGTGGCGCTGGGCGAGGTCGACCAGGGCGTCGGCCCGCTCGTCGGTCACCGTCACGAGGACCCGGGCGGTGGACTCCGAGAAGAGCGCCACGAAGGCGTCGTCGGCGATCGGGGCGAGCGAGACCGCGACTCCGATGTCCCGGGCGAACGCGGACTCGGCGAGCGCCTGGGCCAGGCCTCCGTCGGAGAGGTCGTGGGCGCTGGTGACGACGCCGTCGCGGGCGGCGTCCTGAAGCAGCGCGGCGAGCGCCTGCTCGGCCGCGAGGTCGAGCGCCGGCGGCAGGCCGCCGAGGTGGCCGTGCACGACGTGGGCCCACTCCGAGCCGGAGAGCTCGTCGCGGGTCTCGCCGAGCAGGAACACCCGCTCGTCCGCGGCGGTGAAGCCGGTCGGCGTACGCCGGGTGACGTCGTCGATGACGCCGAGGACCGCCACGACCGGGGTCGGCAGGATCGCCGTCTCGCCGGTCTGGTTGTAGAGGCTGACGTTGCCGCCGGTGACCGGGACGCCGAGCTCCAGGCACGCGTCCTTGAGGCCGCGGCACGCCTCGGCGAACTGCCACATCACGTCCGGGTCCTCCGGCGAGCCGAAGTTCAGGCAGTCGGAGACCGCCAGCGGACGGGCACCACCGGTGGCGACGTTGCGGTAGGACTCGGCCAGCGCGAGCTGGGCGCCGGCGTAGGGGTCGAGCTTGGCGAAGCGGCCGTTGCAGTCGGTGGACACCGAGACCCCGAGGTTGGTGTCGGCGTCGACGCGCACCATGCCGGAGTCGGCGGGCTGGGCGAGGACGGTGTTGCCCTGCACGTAGCGGTCGTACTGGTCGGTGATCCAGGACTTGTCGCAGAGGTTCGGCGACGCGACGAGCTGCAGCAGCGTCGAGCGCAGCTCCTCACCGCTCGACGGGCGCGCGAGCGCCTCGGCGCCGTCGGCCTGGAGCGCGTCCTGCCAGTCGGGCCGGGCGAAGGGGCGCTGGTAGGTCGGACCGTCGTGCGCGACCGACCGCGGGGGTACGTCGACCACGCGCTCGCCGTGCCAGTCGATGTGCAGGCGGCCGGTGTCGGTCACCTCGCCGACGACGACGGCCTCGACGTCCCACTTCTCGCAGATCGCCATGAAGGCGTCGACGTCGGCGGGCTCGACGACGGCCATCATCCGCTCCTGCGACTCGCTCATGAGGATCTCCTCGGGAGCCAGCGTGGAGTCGCGCAGCGGCACGCGGTCGAGCTCGACGTGCATGCCGCCGTCGCCCGCCGAGGCGAGCTCGGACGTGGCGCACGAGAGCCCGGCACCACCGAGGTCCTGGATGCCGGCGATGACGCCGGCGGCGAAGAGCTCGAGCGTGCACTCGATGAGCAGCTTCTCCATGAACGGGTCGCCGACCTGGACGCTGGGCCGCTTGGCCGGGCCGGTCTCGTCGAAGGTCTCGCTGGCGAGCACGGAGACGCCGCCGATGCCGTCGCCGCCGGTGCGGGCGCCGTACAGCACGACCTGGTTGCCGGCGCCGGACGCCTTGGCGAGGTGCAGGTCCTCGTGGCGGAGCACGCCCACGCAGAGGGCGTTGACGAGCGGGTTGCCGATGTAGGTCTCGTCGAAGACGGCCTCGCCGCCGATGTTGGGCAGGCCGAGGCAGTTGCCGTAGCCGCCGACGCCGGCGACGATCCCGGGCAGCACCCGCGCGGTGTCGGTGGCGTCGAGCGGGCCGAAGCGGAGCGGGTCCATCACCGCGACCGGCCGGGCGCCCATCGCGAGGATGTCGCGGACGATGCCGCCGACACCGGTGGCGGCGCCCTGGTAGGGCTCGACGAACGACGGGTGGTTGTGGCTCTCGACCTTGAACGTCACGGCGTAGCCCTGACCGATGTCGAGGACGCCGGCGTTCTCCCCGATGCCGGCCAACATCTTGCCGACCGGCGTCTCCTGCGGGATCTCGCCGAACTGCTTGAGGTGCACCTTCGTGGACTTGTAGGAGCAGTGCTCGCTCCACATCACGCTGTACATCGCGAGCTCGGAGCTCGTCGGACGACGGCCGAGGATCTCGCGGATCCGGGCGTACTCTTCGGCCTTGAGGCCGAGCTCGGCCCACGGCTGCTCGCGCTCGGCGTCGGTGGCCGCCAGGGCCACCGTGTCGAGGGTGCTGGTCGCACCGGAGGTCGTGAGACCGGCGTCGGTGGCGGGGCGGGACTGCGGGGCGGCGCTCGTGTCGGGCACGGCGTCAATCTACCGGCGACGCGGACCGGGTCGGCCGCCGGTCCACCGGGCCGCGACCGGCCCCCGAGGTCAGGTCAGCAGACCGTCGGCGATCACCTCGAGCATCGGACGCACGGTCGCCAGCTCGAGGTCGGAGGTGTCGGCGACGGTGGCGACGCCGCCGACGAGGCGCGCGACCTGGAGGGGCGTGACGTCGTCGCGTACGGCGCCCTCCGCCCGCAGCTCGTCGAGGACCCGCCCGCTCGCCGCCTGGAGCACCTCGCACTTGCTCCGGATCGGCGAGCTCTCGTCGCCCATGGCGCCGGTGATCTTGGCCGGGCCGCCCTTGTGCACGCTGATCAGCCGGACGTACTCCTCGAACCAGTTGAGGAGGCGGTCTCGGGGGGCTCCCTCGTGGGTGAGCGCCTTGTCGGCGGTGTCCTGCACGTGGTCGACCCAGGCCTGCATGACCGCGTCGATGAGGTCGTCCCGGGTCGGGAAGTGCCGGTAGAGCGTGCCCGGTCCGACGCCGGCCTGCTTGGCGATCAGGTCCAGGGGCGCGTCGTAGCCCTGCTCGCGGAACACCTGACGGGCCACCTCGACGATGCGGTCACGGTTGCGCTGGGCGTCGGCACGCACGGGAAATTCCCTTCGGATCTTGCTAAACGGAGACAGTCTCCGTATTGTCGTGGAGGAAGCGGAGTCACCCTCCGGATCTACTGTACCTCGGTTCCACGGAGCCAGAACAGGACTGCACCTCATGTCATCCACCACCTCCCTGCTCCCGCAGGGATCCCGGCACGAGCTCCCGACCGAGCTGCCGCCGCAGGCCGGCCGCGCCGCCGCCGGCATCGCGATCGTCCTGGTCGCCCAGCTGATGATCGTGCTCGACGCCACGGTCGTGAACGTCGCGCTCCCGCGCATCGATGCCGACCTCGCCTTCGGTCCCGCGTCCCTGTCGTGGGTCCTCAACGCCTACACGCTCGCCTTCGGCGGGCTCCTGCTCCTCGGCGGACGCCTCGGCGACGTCCTCGGCCGCCGCCGCACCTTCGAGGTCGGGCTCGCCGTCTTCACCGTCGCCTCCGCGCTCGGCGGGCTCGCCCAGACTCCGGGCCAGCTCGTGGCGACGCGCGCGCTCCAGGGCGTCGGCGCCGCCCTCGCCGCACCGAGCGTGCTGGCCCTGCTGACCACGAGCGCCCCCGACGACGCGGCCCGCAACCGCGCCCTCGCGCTCTTCGGAGCCGTCTCCTCGGGCGGCGCCTCCATCGGCCTCGTCCTGGGCGGCCTGCTCACCGACGTCGGCTCGTGGCGGTGGACGCTCTTCATCAACGTGCCCCTCGGGATCGTCGTGCTGCTGCTCGTGGGCCGCTTCGTCGACGAGACCGCACGTCGTCCCGGACGCTTCGACCTCGTCGGTGCCGCGAGCGCGACGGTCGGCGCCGTGTCCCTCGTGTGGGCCCTCATCGGTGCCCCCGAGCACGGCTGGGGCTCGGCGCGCACCGTGGCCGGCTTCGTCCTCGGTGCCGCACTGCTCCTGCTGCTGGCCCGCACCGAGGCCCGGCACCCGCACCCGATGGTGCAGCCGCACCTGGTCCGCAACCGTCGCCGCGTGGGCGCCCTCGTCGCGATGGCACTGGTCGTCGGCGCGAACCTGTCGATGTTCTTCCTGGTCGTCCAGTACGCGCAGACCGTGCTCGGCTTCGGGCCGCTGATGTCGGGCGTGGCGTTCCTGCCCTTCAGCCTCGGCATCTTCGCGATGTCGCGGGTGACCCCGTGGCTCATCGGCACGGTGGGACCGCGCGCGATGGTGCTGACCGGCACGGGTGCGCTCGCGCTCGGCTACGCCTGGCTCAGCGCCGCGGGGACGGACGGCACCTACCTCGGCACCGTCTTCGGTCCGATGGTGATCGCCGGTCTCGCCACCGGCCTCGTGTTCATGCCGATCACGGTCACCGTCCTCGCCGGCGTCGAGCCCGAGCACGCCGGCGCGGCGTCCGGTCTCCTGCAGACCACCCAGCAGCTCGGCAGCGCCGTCGGCGTGGCCGTCATCGTCTCGGTGTACGCGGCCGGGGCGGTGCCGGGCCAGCTGGTGCCCGGGCTGCAGGCGGCCTTCCTCACCTCGGCCGGCTTCGCCGCGCTGGCGCTCGTCGTGACGGCGGCCCTGCTCCGGGCGCCCGCGCCGCAGGTCGTCGAGCTCGTCGACCGCGAGCAAGAGGCCGTGGCCGAGGCGGCCTGACCGCTCGGGTGGAGCCCCGTCGGGTCGGCCGCGCGCCTACCGGCGGGGCTCCTCCGTGCGACCGCCAGGGGTCGGTTCGTGGACGTCCTCAAGCTCCTCGCGGTCGTCGTCGCGCCGCGACTCCTTGCCGCCAGCCCGCGCCCGCGCCTCGCGGGCAGCCTCCCGCTCGGCCTTGCGCGCGGCGCGCTCGGCGCGCTTCTCCTCCAGCGCCGCCCGCTTGGCCTCGCGCACCTGTTCCTTCTCCCTCGCGGCACGAGCAGCCGCCTCCTCCGAGGCGGTCCGCTCCAGCCGCGGCGTCTGCATCCGGGCGGGTCCGCCACGACCGCTCGCCATCCCGCGTGACGTCGTCCCGGCCCGCGCGGCCATGCCGCCGGCCATCCCGCCGATGGGTGGCGCGCCGGTGACCGGACGCCTCGCCCCGCCGTCGCGCCGACCGAGGAGCGCGCCGGCCGCGGCGGCGGACAGCGACGTCAGCCCGGCCGCGGACAGACCTGTCAGGTCGGGGACCTGGACCGCGGCGGCCGGCGCGGGCGGCGGCAGCGCGGACACACCGGGCACGCCGCTTTGGGCGGCACCCGGCACCGCGGTCGACGGCGGCGCGACCGTGCCGACCCCCGACTCCTCCCCGCTCGGCCCTCCGAACCCCGCGAAGCCGCCGCCGGTCAACGCCAGCAGCTCGGTGCGCACGGTGACCAGCTCGGCGCGGGCCGACCGGAGCCGGGCGCTCTCCTGGTCGAGCGCGACCGTGAGCCGGTGACGGATGTCGTCGGTCTCCGCCTGGCCGCGGGTCACCTTGCCGCGCTCGTCGTCCTCGGACGGTGTGAAGACCAGGTGCCGCGACTCCCCGACCAGCTCGTGCGGCACGGCGGCGACCGTCGTCCAGGCGCGGTCGAGCTCCTTCTGCGACGACGTCATCACGCCGGCGGACGCGCGAAGGCAGTCGGCGATCCGGTCGGCCAGGGTGGTGAAGCGGTCGAGATGGGCGAGCACCTGCCGGCGGTGCTGCTCGTAGCTCTCGGCGGACGCCGCGTCCCACCCCTCGGTGGCACGCCGCGCGGCGTCGACGAGCTCGTCCCCGCGACGCGACACCAGGGCGCTCACCTCGGTCCACCGCTGGGCGGCGGCCTCGAGCGGCCGGACGTCGGCGCGCAGCTCCCACGGGTTGGCCGGCACGGTCAGCGGCCCCCGGGCCCGGGCATCGTGCCGATCGGCCCCTCGCCCAGCAGGTGGGTGGCCCGCTCGAGCTCGGACGCCACCGCGTCGTCGGCGCGCAGGGCGTCGCGGGCGGCGTCGACGAGCCCGGCGACACCCAGCTCGAGGGCGCCGGCGAGCGTGGCCAGGACCTCGTCGGCGTCGGCCAGCGCATCGGCGTACGACGCCGCGAGGTTGGCGGTGCCGGCGGCGTCGCCGAGCGCCGCGCAGGCCCCGGCCAGCTCGTCGACCGCCTCGGCCCAGTCGTGCCGCATCGCGTCGATGACGCGCTCGGACGTGCCCGCCAGCTCCACCAGCCGGGCCGGCTCGACCTGCATCAGGGATCGCTTGCCGCGTGCGCTCACCTCAGCGGGATACCCGCCCCCGTGCCCGCCAAACACGGCAGCGGCCGGCCTGTGGACAGAGGATCGGGAGGACCGGTTTCACCGATGCCCGGACGGGGAAGGTCGATCCTCGAGCACCCAGCCCTCTCGGACCCCTCAGGAGCCGCGATGAACGCCGTGATGACCGTCGACCTCTCCGAGCTCGACGCCTGGTCCGCCCAGGTCCAGCGCGCGAGCGACGACCTGGCCGGCATCGCCCGCAACGGCGGCCACGCGCTCGTCCAGACCGACTTCGGTCCCATCCTCGAGACCATGATGGGCGCCTACAACGCCCTGCTGCCCTCGGTGCACCAGTCGCTCGAGGACAACGGCACCGGGATGCGCGACCACGCCGAGGCCCTGCGGGCCACCGCCCGCGACTTCACGCTGACCGAGGACGGCGTCGTACGCCGCCACCACGCCGCCGGCGTCGACGGCCGCGACGGGTCGAGTGGCTTCTGGGACGTCGCCGACACCACCATCCGGCGCGCGGGCCCCACCGAGGGCAGCCTCCCGCGGATCAGCTTCGGCTTCCCGTACGACACCGTGTGCGACCTGGTGCGGATGCTCACCGGCTTCGACATCCGCGCCGAGCTCGCCGACAGGATCGGCGGCGACGTCGTGGGCGCGTCCACCCAGGGGTCGTCGTTCGGTGCCCTCGGCCAGTCGCTGCACGGGGTCGCGGCCAACCTCGAGAGCGGCAGCCGGACCATCACCCAGAGCTGGCAGGGCGGTGCCTCCGACGCGGCCATCAGGCAGATCGGCTCCTGGGTCGGCTCGCTCGACGCCCAGGCCGGTCAGCTCGTCCGGATGGGCCAGACCGTCGTGCAGGTCTGCCGCGACGCGTGGCAGACCGCTCAGGCGGTCGTGCAGTGCGTGAAGGCCGCGGTGCAGACCGTCTCGGCGGCGCTCGCGACGATGAGCATCCCCGGCGTCGGCTGGGCCCGCGTCGTGCAGGCCGTCCTCCAGGCCTTCCAGACGGTGATGAAGGCCTACAAGGCGCTGATGACGCTCATCAACATCCTCCAGCAGGTGAAGTCGCTCATCGGGACCGTCCAGGGCTTCTTCGACGGTGACCGGGCACCGGTCTCCACGCCCGGCGTCGCCGTCTCGACCGGTACGCCGGGCAGCGTGACGCGGGACCCGGGCACGATCGCCACCCCGACGGTCGGCCGGCGCCCGACGCCGGTCGCGCCCGCTCCGGCGTAGCCTCCGATCATGGACGAACCACCCCACGCCGTTCTCCTCGTCCCCCGCTGCGCTCCTCCCTCCGACAACGCCGCGGGGACCCCGGAATGAGCGATCCCCGCAGCCAGAGCGAGATCCTGGCCGCGATCACCACCGCACGCGAGGACCTGACCTCGAGCCTGACCGACCTCCGGGCGAGCGTCGAGGAGCTCACCGCGCGCCCCCTGCTCACCGACGATGAGAGGCAGGCGCTCGAGGAGCAGGCCGCGTCGGGCGAGCTCGGCGACGACATGCGGACGCTCGTGGCCAGGATCCGCGGCGGCGAGGACACCTGGGAGCAGGTCTTCTCCGGCGAGTCGCCCAACGGCGTGCTGCTGAAGGGCCACCTCACCCGCCTGGTCGACGAGCACCAGGAGGACATCGCCCTCGCCTTCGAGGAGCTCGTCGAGGAGGAAGAGGCCCGGGGCAACTTCGTCCTCGACGACGTGCCCGGCGAGTGACGCCACGAACTACAGGTCTGTAGTTCGGCCGAACGTCTGTTACGCGTGTGACTCCTGTGGTTCGCTGGGTCCGCCTCGCCCTTCCCCGCTGTCTACGCCGGAGTTTCCCCATGCGCCGCGCCCGCCAGACCCGACCTCGAACCCTCGTCCGGACCGTGACGGCAGCCCTCGCGCTGGTGCTCGCCGCCCCGCTCGTCGGGTCGGCGACCGCGACCGCCGACGAGCCCGCGACCCAGGCCCGCACGCTCGCCTCGCAGCGCCAGGTCGCCCTCGCGACCCCGGGCGACTTCACCGGCTACGGCTTCGACCAGTGCGTCGCGCCGACCCAGTCGGCGATGGACGCGTGGTGGAAGAAGTCGCCGTTCACGGCCGTCGGCATCTACATCTCCGGCGACTCGCGCGCCTGCCGCACCCAGCCCAACCTCAGCTCCACCTGGGTCGCCACCCAGGTCGCCCGCGGGTGGCGCCTGCTGCCCATCGCGCTCGGCCCCCAGGCCTCCTGCCAGCCGCGCTTCCCGCGCTACAAGGACGACTTCAAGATCTCCCCCAGCCCGATCAACGGCTACGCCACCGCGGCCGCCCAGGGAGCGGCCGAGGCCGACAAGAACGCCGCCGACGCGATGGCGTACGGCATCGGCGCGGGCAGCACGATCTGGTACGACCTCGAGGGCTTCAACCTCGGCGACACCCACTGCCGCGAGTCCGCCCTGGTCTTCACCTCGGCGTGGGTCACCCGGATCAAGGCCCTCGGCTACACCGCCGGCTTCTACTCCAGCGCGAGCTCGGGCATCAAGATGCTCGACGACGCCCGCACCCAGCGCCCGGGCCAGTTCGCCCTGCCCGACCGCATCTGGATCGCGCGCTGGGACGGCAAGGCCGACACCTCCACCACCTACATCCCGGAGGACGGCTGGCGGCCCGGCGGGCGGATGAAGCAGTACCTCGGCGGCCACAACGAGACGTGGGGCGGCGTCACGATCAACATCGACAGCAACTACCTCGACCTCGGCGCCGGCTCCCAGCCCCGTCCGGAGGGCCGCTGCCCCGGCACCCGGCTCGGCTACTGGAAGTACCCCGCCCTCTCCCCGTCCTCCGCGAGGTCGACGCGGGTCAAGGTGCTGCAGTGCCTGCTCACCGAGCAGGGCACGTACTCGGGACCGGTCAACGGCTCGTACGACGCGGCCACCATCGCCGGTGCCCGCGCCTGGCAGGCCGCCCGCAAGTTCACCCCGAGCGACACCTTCGCGAAGCGGCACTGGACCGCGCTGCTCGCCGCGGGTGCCCGTACGACGGTCAAGCGCGGGTCGGTCGACGAGTCGGTGCACCGGCTCCAGCGGGCGCTCAACGCCGCCGGCGCGGGGCGCTTCAAGGCGACGGGCGTCTTCGACGCCAAGACCGAAGCGGCCGTGCGGACCTACCAGTCACGCCTGAGGATCGGGGTCTCCGGCGTCGCGACGCGCCAGACCTGGAACAAGCTGCAGCAGGGGCGCTGACCTGGATCGCTCCGTCGGTCTCCCCGCTCAGGCGGGGAAGCCGACACCTGTCGGGGTATACAACCCCCTCGAAGTGGCGGTCTCACCGCTCAGGCGGGGAAACCGCGCGCAAGGTAGAGCGCGAAAACCGCGCCTGAGGATCAGGCGGGAGGGCCGACGACGAGCGCGACGCCCGTCAGGCCGGCGACGGCGACCAGGCCGACGAGGGCACCCTGGGCCGGACGGCGGACCAGCCAGGCGGTGAGCCGCTCGAGGAGGCCGTGCGGCGCGTCGGCACGCAGGCGCCAGGCGCCGCCCAGCAGCCCCACGCGCTCGGCGTACCGCTCGAAGGGGACGGTCGCGAACGGCGGCACCGCCGCACCGAGGCCCAGCGCCAGCCGGCTGACGGGCCACTTCTGGTCGACGAAGAGAAGAGCCGTCACCAGGCAGTAGGCGATGAAGACGACGCCGTGGACCATGCCGAACACCTGCACGCCGAGCTCGGTGGTCTCGGTGACGTACTTGAGGAACATGCCGGTCAGCAGCAGCGCCCAGGTGACGGCCTCGGCGCGGGCGACGAGGCGGTAGAGGCGGGTGGGGCTCATGCGGGTGCTCATGCGAAGGCCTTCTCGGCGAGGGAGGTGAAGAAGCCGAGCCCGTCGGTGCCGGGACCGGTGAGGTCCTCGACCGCGTGCTCGGGGTGCGGCATCAGGCCGACCACGTTGCCGCGCTCGTTGGAGATGCCGGCGATGTCGCGCAGCGAGCCGTTGGGGTTGTCGCCGAGGTAGCGGGCGACCACCCGGCCCTCGCCCTCGAGCATGTCGAGCGTGGCCTCGTCGGCGACGAAGCCGCCCTCGCCGTTCTTGAGCACGATCGTGACCTCGGCACCCTCGGCGTAGGCCGAGGTCCACGGGGTGTCGACGCGCTCGATGCGCAGCCGCTGGTCGCGGCAGACGAACTTGCGGTGGTCGTTGCGGATCAGGGCGCCGGGCAGCAGGTGCGACTCGCAGAGGATCTGGAAGCCGTTGCAGATGCCGAGCACCGGCAGGCCCTTGCCGGCCGCCTCGACGACCGACGTCATCACCGGCGCGAAGCGCGAGATCGCCCCGCAGCGGAGGTAGTCGCCGTAGGAGAAGCCGCCGGGCAGCACGACCGCGTCGACGCCCTTGAGGTCGTCGTCGCCGTGCCACAGCGCGACCGCCTCGTTGCCACCGATGGTGACGGCACGGCGCGCGTCGACGTCGTCGAGCGAGCCGGGGAAGGTGACGACACCGACCTTCATGCGCGGCCGGCCTCGTGCGCGACCTCGGCCACGGAGTGCTCCTCGACGTGGACCTCGAAGTCCTCGATCACCGGGTTGGACAGCAGCGTGCGGGCGACGTCCTCGACCTCGGCGAGCACCGCGTCGGTGATCTCGCCGTCGACCTGGAGCTCGAACCGCTTGCCCTGCCGGACGTCGGTGACGAGGTCGAACCCGAGCCGGGGCAGCGCACCGAGCACCGCCTTGCCCTGGGGGTCGAGGATCTCGGGCTTGGGCATGACGTCGACGACGACTCGGGCCACGGGGATGCTCCTGGGTGACAGGGTGGGACGGGCGGTGCCGATTCTAGTGAGCCGCCGGGCGAGCGCTCCCGGTGGGCATGACGGTGGACGGAGCGGGTACGCGAGGGGTGGCCGCACGGCACGCGACAGGAGCACCAGATGGCACGGATCGGCATCTCCGGCTGGCGGTACGCCGGCTGGCGTGGCCACTTCTACCCGCCCGGGCTGCCGCAGCGCCTCGAGCTGTCCTACGTCGGCGAGCGGCTGAGCAGCGTCGAGGTCAACGGCTCCTTCTACTCCCTGCAGCGGCCCTCGAGCTGGCGCGCGTGGGCCTCCCAGGTGCCCGAGGACTTCCTGTTCGCGGTGAAGGGCCCGCGCTTCGTCACGCACATGAAGAAGCTCAACGACGTCGAGGCACCGCTCGCCACCTTCCTCGCCTCGGGCGTGCTGTCGCTGGGTGAGCGGCTCGGCCCGGTCCTGTGGCAGCTCCCGCCCAACCTGGGCTTCCACCCCGACCGCCTCGCCGCGTTCTTCGACCTCCTGCCGCGCACGACCGCCGCCGCGTCGTCGTACGCCGCCGCCCACCACGACCCCGACAAGCTCAAGGAGCCCGCCGACACCTCCACCCCGGCGGACCGCCCGCTGCGCCACGTGCTCGAGGTGCGGCACACCTCCTTCCGCACGGCCGAGTTCTGCGAGCTGCTGCGCGCGCACGACATCGGGATGGTGGTGGCCGACTCCGCCGGCACGTGGCCGATGTTCGACGAGGTGACCAGCGGTGTCGCCTACGTCCGGCTGCACGGCGACACCGAGCTCTACGCCAGCGGCTACTCCGACGCCGCCCTCGACCGCTGGGCCGAGAAGGTGCGCGCCTGGGAGGCCGACGGCCTCAACGTCTTCGTCTACTTCGACAACGACGCCAAGGTGCACGCACCCTTCGACGCCCTCGCGCTCCAGGAGCGGCTGGGGATCAGCCGGGCGTCCCCGTGACCTGTTGGGCACGAGCACCCATGCAGGCAGTTCACGCTGGAGAGCACCGACGCTGAGGGTGAGGACGACGACGACAGACGCGAACTGCCTTCACCGTGCACGACAGGCAGTACGTCACTCGCGCCGGCGGGCGGCGACGATCACCAGGCCGACCCCCAGGCCGGCGACGAGGGGTCCGGGGATCGCCCAGATGCTCTGGTCGGTCATCGGGCTGCCCTCGAGGTAGCCGAGACCCTGCAGGGTCCAGACCGCGCCGGTGAGCACCATCAGCACGCCGAGCGCGATGCCGAGCGCACGCATCAGGCGAGCTCGCGCTTGAGGATCTTGCCGGTCGCCGTCATCGGCAGGGCGTCGACGAACTGCACGATGCGGGGGTACTTGTAGCCCGCCATCTGCTCCTTGCCCCACGCGACGAGCTCGTCCTCGGTCACCGTGGCGCCGTCCTTGCGGATGACGACGGCCTTGATCTCCTCGCCGTGGCTCTCGTTCGGCACGCCGATGACGGCGGCGAGCGAGACGTCGGGGTGGGTGAGGAGGACCTCCTCGATCTCGCGGGGGTACACGTTGTAGCCGCCGCGGATGATCATGTCCTTGGACCGGTCGACGATGTAGTACCAGCCGTCGGCGTCCTTGCGACCGAGGTCGCCGGAGCGGAACCAGCCGTCCACGATCGCCTCGGCGGTCGCGTCGGGACGGCCGTAGTAGCCCTTCATGATGTTGGGGCCCTTGATCGCGATCTCGCCGATCACGTCCTCCGCGTCCTCGACGTCCTCGCGCACCCCGGGCTCCGGGTTGATCAGCTTCATCTCCACGCCCGGGATCGGCTTGCCGATCGAGCCCACCCGCACGGGCTCGCCCCACACGGAGAAGCTCGCGACCGGGGAGGTCTCCGAGAGCCCGTAGCCCTCGAGGATCGTCACGCCGAAGCGGCGCTCGAACTCGTGGTGCACCTCGACCGGCAGGGCCGAGCCGCCCGCGACCGCGACCCGCACCCGGTCGGCGACCTTCTTCACGTCGACGCCGGAGTCGTCGAGCGCTCCGAGCAGGCCCCAGTACATCGTCGGGACGCCGGCGAAGAAGGTGACGCCCTCCCGCTCCATCAGCGTCAGGGCCGGGCCGGCCTCGAAGCGCGGCAGCAGCACGACGGTGCCGCCGAAGGCGAAGCCGGCGTTCATGATCACCGTCTGCCCGAACGAGTGGAACAGCGGCAGCACGCACAGCAGCGTGTCGGGGTTGTCGGAGTCGGCCCCGAAGAGCGCGTCGCTGGCGAGGGCGTTGCTGATCATGTTGCGATGCATCAGCTCGGCACCCTTGGGCTGCCCGGTGGTGCCCGAGGTGTAGAGGATGACAGCGGTGTCGTCGCCGTCGACCTCGCGCGTCTCGAACACCGGCGACTGTCCCTTGAGCGCCTGGCCGAGCGTCTCGGCGCCCTCGATCGGCGACTCGGCGGCCGGGTCGGCCGTGATCAGGAAGAAGTGCTCGCACGAGTCGGTCTGCTCGAAGCCCGCGTGCCCCTCGGCGCCGATCGGCAGCTCGGGGGTGCCCTGGAAGCAGAAGTACGCCTTCGCGTCCGAGTCGTCGAGGTGGTAGGCGACCTCGCGCCCCTTGAGCAGGACGTTGAGCGGCACCACGGTCGCCCCGGCCTTGAGGATGCCGTAGTAGACGATCGGGAAGTACGGCAGGTTGGGGCAGCTGAGCGCCACCTTGTCGCCCGGCTCGATGCCGCGCGAGACCAGCAGGTTGGCGACCTGGTTGGCGGCGGCGTTCACCTGGGCGTAGGTCAGGCGGGTGTCGCCCAGCACCACGGCCGTACGGTCCGGGTGGGCCTCGGCGGAGCCTTCGAGGAGCGAGGAGAGGTTCGGCATGGCGCCAACCTACTCACGCCTCCCGATGACGTCAGCCCTCGGAGCGTTGCGCGATGCGGTGGCCGGCGGTCTTCAGGTCGGCGGCGATCGCGCGCCCGGCCAGCAGCCCCGAGCTCCTTGCGGCGACGGCGTACATCCCGGCGCCTGACACCTCCCCCTCGGCCACGACTCGGCAGCCCTCGCGGGTGCCGGTGAAGCGGAGCCGCAGTGTGGCCTCCACGCCCCGCCAGGTGCCGCGCTCGGCCCACGACCGGAACGGCGCGAACTCGACGACCTCCAGGCGGGGGCGTACGCCGACCACGGTCAGCTCGGTCCACGTCTGGCCCAGGTGGGGCTCCTCGTCCTCGGGCACGTCGACCGAGAGCAGGCTCGACTGCCACTCCGGGCGACGCCGCGGGTCGACGAGGTAGGCGAACGCCTCCTCGGCCGGGTGCGGCAGCTCCACGGTCGCCGTGAAGCGGCGCGAGGTCAGAACGTCTCCCCGGTCAGCAGCTCGTAGGCCTCGACGTAGCGCGCGCGGGTGCGGTCGACGACGGCCTCGGGCAGCGGTGGCGGCGCCTCGCCGGACGTGCGGTCCCAGCCGGACTCCCCGGTGAGCCAGTCGCGCACGATCTGCTTGTCGTACGACGCCTGGGCGCGGCCGGGCTGCCACTCGTCGGCCGGCCAGAAGCGGGAGCTGTCGGGGGTGAGGACCTCGTCGGCGAGGATCGTGGTGCCGTCGGGTCGCCGGCCGAACTCGAGCTTGGTGTCGGCCAGGATGATGCCGCGCTCGCGGGCGACGAGGTGCGCCTTGCCGTAGACCTCCATCGTCAGCATCCGCAGCTCGGCCGCGGCGTCGTCACCGACGGCCTCGACGACCGCCTCGTAGTCGACGTTCTCGTCGTGGTCGCCGAGCTCGGCCTTGGTGGCGGGGGTGAAGATCGGCTCGGGCAGCCGGCTGCCGTCCTGGAGGCCCGCCGGGAGCGGGATGCCGCAGACCTCGCCGCTGCGCTGGTAGTCGAGCAGGCCCGAGCCGGTGAGGTAGCCGCGGGCGACGCACTCGACCGGGAACATGTCGAGCCGCTCGCAGACCACCGCGCGCCCGGCGACGGAGGCCGGCACGTCGGTGGAGACCACGTGGTTGCCGACCAGCCCGGCGAGCTGGTCGAACCACCACAGCGACATCCGGGTCAGGATCTCGCCCTTGTCGGGGATGGTGGTGTCGAGGACGAAGTCGTAGGCGGAGATGCGGTCGCTGGCGACCATCAGCAGCCGGCCCTCGTGCTGCCCCGAGTCGATCCGGTAGAGGTCGCGGACCTTGCCGGAGTGGAGGTGCGTGGTGCCCTCGATCGGAGGGGCTGCGGGGATGTTCAGCTCGGCTGCCACGCGCCGAGCCTAGCCGTCACCGGCGGTGCAGCCACCAGCTCATCCGGCGCGTCATCCAGGGCAGGAAGACGTAGGTCATGAGTGGCGTCATCACCGACGTCACCAGCACCACGCGCGGCACCAGCGGCCAGCCGCCGATGGTGCGGGAGGCGATGAAGTTCGCGAGCAGGCTCAGCGGCAGGAAGACCATGAAGATGACGACCATCTGCTTCCAGCGGGGCGGCGCGACCGGGGCGGCGCTCAGCGCCTCGACCGAGGCCGGCTCGTCGAACCACCCCTCGATGCCCGTACGTCGCTCGCGCCGCCGCTCCTCCACGCTGCCGTGGGCCGCCTCGAGCCACCACTCGCGCTGCGGGGAGGCCTCCCAGGTGGCGAGGGAGTCGTTGTCGGCGAAGCGGTAGAGCATGTGCCACTCCGACGAGTCCGCGCTCGGCCGCACCCAGCCCGAGCCGAGGAAGCCGTCGAACCGCTCCGCCAGCGACGTGCCCGCCTGCACCCACGCCAACATCTCGGTCGTGCGGGAGGGGTCGACGTGACGGGTGACGGACACGGTCACGGGGGCGCTCATGGTGCCCAGTGTCGGGCGCGGACGCCGCCGGGGCGAAGCCGGCAGCGACGAGATCCCCGCCACGCGGCGCCCGGCCTGAGGCACCTCGGGTGGCGACCGCCCACCTCAGGCGGGCGGAGATAAGGCGTCTGCCCGATGTGGGGCGGGGGGCCTTAGCCGCAGCGTGGAGGCATCCACCAGCACCGTCAGGAGCCCGCCATGAACAGCACCGCCATCGACACCACCGCCCGCATCGCCTCCTTCCACCGCGCCGACGTCGCCCGCGCGGTCGCCGCGACCCGCGGCGCACATCGTACGCGCCAGCCCGCCGAGCCGGTCGTCACCGAGGTCCCGTCGCCGCGCCGCAGCGGGTGGAGCCGCTGGTTCCCCGCACCCCGCCCGGCCCACTGATGCCGGTCGCACGTGCCGACCGTCCGCCCGTGGTCAAGGGCCTCGTCGCCTGCGACCATCGGCACATGGGCGGGAGGCTCGTCGGCCGCGAGGCCGAGCTCGACCGGATCGCCGGCGCCGTCGTGAGCGCCCGCGCCGGCACCAGCCGCTGCCTGCTCGTCACCGGCGAGGCCGGCATCGGCAAGAGCCGCCTCGTCGCCGAGGCAGTGGCGGACCTCGACGACGCGCTCGTGCTCACCGGCCACGCCGCCGACATGACGACGGGCGAGATCCCGTTCGGCGTCGTCGCCGACACGCTCCGCGACCTCGTGCGCGCCGCCGGCGTCGACGTGCTGGCGCAGGCCGAGCGCGAGGCGCTCGCACCGCTGCTCCCCGGCGCCGCCCCGCGCCAGCCGGTCGAGCGCGTGCAGCTGCTCTCGGCGTTCCTCGACCTGCTCGAGCGACTGGCCCGCGTCCGGCTCGTCGTGTGGGTGGTCGAGGACCTGCACTGGGCCGACTCCGCGACGCGGGACCTCGTCGGCCTCGCGGCGCGGACCCTGCCGGCCGGGCTGCTGATCGTGGCCACGGTGCGCACCGACGACCCCGAGCGCACGCCGGGCGCCGAGGCCGCGCTGACGTCGTACGTCGCCGGGCTGGCGCGGGCCCCCGGGTGCGAGGTGCTGGCGCTGTCGCGGCTGAGCCCGGACGCGGTCCAGCGCCAGCTGCGAGACCTGCTCGGCGCGCGCCCGCCGGCGGAGGTCGCCAGTCGCGTGGAGCGGCTCAGCGACGGCATCCCGTTCGTGGTGGAGGAGCTGGTGGCCGCCGCCGGGAGGCCCGAGCTCACCACGGCTGCAGCTGTCGCGGCCGGGCGGCTGGGCGGCCTCTCCCCCGAGACCCGCCGGCTGGTGGAGGCCGCGGCGGTGGGCGACGGCCACCTGCGGATCAGCCTGCTCGAGCAGGTCCTCGACGTCACCCCCGACGAGCTCGACGCCGCGCTGGTCGAGGCGCTCCGCGCGGGCATCCTCACGACCGACCACGAGCGCGACGCGGTGGGCTTCCGGCACGCGCTGCTGCGCGAGGCGACCAGCCGCGAGACCGGGCCGGGTGCTCGACGATCGTGGCACCGCCGGTGGGCCGAGGTGCTGGAGGACAACCCGGGCGTGCTGGCCGGGGACCCGGCGCTCCTCGCGATCGCCGAGCACTGGCACCAGGCCCGCGACGTACGACGCGCCCTGGCCGCGACCGTCGCCGCGCTGCCGGCGGCAGGACGGATCTGCCGGGCGGACGAGGAGCTGGCGTTGTGGGCGCGGCTCCTGCGCGGGTACGCCGCCGTGGACGACGCGGCCGGGGTGACGGGCCTGAGCATCCGGGAGGCCTACGCCCGATCGGCGCTCACCGCAGGCGTTGCCTCCTTCGCCGCGGAGCGGGAGTGGGTCGAGGCCGTGCCCACCGAGCTGCTCACCGAGCCGGTCCGCAGGTTCCACGCGCTGCGCAACGTCTTCCACGGCAAGGGCGAGGCCAACGCGTACGCCGACGACGAGCTGCTGGCCATCTCATCGGCGGTCGACGAGGAGGAGAACGACCTGCTCGCCGTGATGGTGCGGGCGTTCACCGGCAGCAACCTGACGCAGCACACCGAGCGCGGCGACGAGCTCATCGCTCGCGCCTGGACCGACGCCCGCCGGCTCGGCGACACCCGGGTCGCCTTCATGGTGGCCGCGGTCGAGTCCTACCGCGCCCAGGTGCTCGGCGATCCGGAGGGCGCGGCGGCACGGCTTCGCGAGGTGCTCGAGGAGATCGGCGACACCACGTGGGTGGGGGTCTTCCACCTGTGGGGCAACCTCGCCTGGTGCGAGGTGGTGTGTGGCAACCACGAGCGCGCGGACGCGGCGGTGACCGAGGCGCTGTCGCGGATCCCCCGCCCGCACCTGACGATCAACGTCTGGGAGCACCTGGTCGAGAACGCCACCGCCACCTGGATGCTGACCGGCCAGTGGGCCCGTGCGCGCGACCTCTTCGAGGCGTCCGGACCCTGGTGGGAGGACGACGTCCGCACTAGCAACGCGCGGCACGACCTGCTCACGCTCCAGCAGCGCGGGACTGCCGACCTCGAGCGGTGGAACGCCCACCTCGACTCCCCCGCGCCCGGCGGTGCCGCCAGTTGCATGGTCCGGGAGCTCCTCGGCGCGGGCGCCGCCGCGCGGGGGGACCTCCGTGCGATGCGCACCGCCATCCGCCCGCTGTGGACCGGTGACCGACTCACGCTCGACGACGACCAGCTGTGGTTCACCGCCGTCCTCGCCGCGCGGGCCGAGGCCGACGCCTCCCTGGCGGGTGCCCGAGACGACGAGGCCGAGGCTGGGGAGCACCTGTCGGAGGTCGAGGCGGCTGCGCAGCGGTTCCGCCGTTTCGGCCGGCTCGGCGAGGTCTGGCCGCTCGACCTCGCCGCCCAGCTCGACCGGTTCCACGGCCGCGACGCGGGGCCGGCGCTGCGGGAGGCACTCGCGGGGTGGGAGCGGATCGGCCACGTGCCCGACGTGGCGATCACCCACCTGTCGCTGGCCGAGCAGGAGGCCACCCACGGCGACCGCGACGCCGCTCGGCGCCACCTCGCGGCCGGTCGCGAGATCGCGGAGCGGCTCGAGGCTGTTCCCCTGCTGGCGCGCGCGGACGCGCTGGCGGAGAGGTACGCGCTGGCCCCACGCGAGCGGCGTACGGACGGTGTGCTGACCGAGCGCGAGGTCGAGGTGCTGCGACTGGTCGCCGACGGGATGACCAACGGGCAGATCGGGGTGAAGCTCTTCATGTCGCCCAAGACGGCGAGCGTCCACGTCTCGCACATCCTCGCCAAGCTCGACGCGGCCAACCGCACGGAGGCCGCGGCGACGGCGCGACGCCGGGGGCTGCTCGGCTGAGCCGACGGACGCACGGGCGCCAGCTCTGGCGAAGCATTGTCTAGTGACTTAGTCTACTAAGACTCAGACATCGTCCCAGGGAGGGAACGTGCCCCGAGCTCCACGCCCCGACTTCCTCGTGATCGGCGCCCCCAAGGCCGGCACGACCGCACTACACGCCGCACTGGCCCAGCATCCGGACGTGTTCGTCTCGGACCCGAAGGAACCGAAGTTCTGGCTGTGCGACGGTGCACCGCCGCCGGCCTGGCGCGGGCCGGGCGACCAGCACTCGCAGCAGGAGTGGATCTGGCGCGCCGACCGCTACTTCCCGCTCTTCGCCCCGGCGGCGCAGCACCAGGCCCGCGGCGAGAGCACGCCGTTCTACCTGTGGAGCCGCGGCGCACACCGCCGCATCGCCGAGGACCTGCCCGACGTGCGGCTGGTCGCCGTGGTGCGCGACCCGGTGGACCGCGCCTACAGCAACTGGATGCACCTCTGGTCCGACGGGCTCGAGCCGGAGGCCGACTTCGTGGCGGCGTTCGGTCGCGAGGACGAGCGGGTGCGTGCCGGCTGGGCGCCCTTCTGGCGCTACCGCGAGCTGGGGAGGTACGGCGAGCAGCTGGCGCACCTGCACCGCTACGTCGACCCCGAGCGCATCCTCGTCATCCGCTACCGCGACCTCGTCGACGCGCCCGGCGCGACGGTCGACCGGGTGAGCCGGTTCCTCGGGATCCGGGAGGGCCTGGTCGACTCGATCCCACGCGACAACTCGCGCAGCTTCGTCCCTCCCGGCTGGCGGCCGAAGGTCTTCGGACCCGTCGTGCGCACCGGCGCGCGGCTCGGGCAGTTCGCCCCGCCGCAGGTGTGGCGGGCGATCCACCCGTTGTCGCTCGGCCTGCTGGGCGACCACCCCGACGCGCACCGACCCCGCCTCGACGCAGCCAGCCGGCAGCGGCTGATCGAGGGCTACACGGACGACATCGACCTCCTCGGCGAGCTCACCGGGCAGGACTTCGGCGACTGGCTCAACCCGGAGAGCCGGGGGTCGTTCGCCCAGCGCACCGCCACCGTGACCCGCCTCGGCGAGCGGGACGCCGGCGCGGACGCAGCGACGGCCGGCCGCGCGAACGGGACGGCCCGCGAGGTCAGCGCACGCAGGTGACGAGGTCGTGCGCGCCGTCGGGACGCGCAGCCTCGACGTAGTAGCGCACCCGGCCGTCGGGCAACGGCACGGCGGCGGCGTAGCGGAAGGCGCCGTCGGAGTGGGGCGACGCGATCGGCGGCTGCGCGCTGCGGGTCAGGGCGGCGCCGTCCCACGTGGCCACCCCGGTGGTCTCGAACCAGTTGGACTCGGCGTCCGGCCGGCCGTCGTACAGCACCGTGCCGTCGGGCAGCACCGCGCTGACCCGCGCGCCGCGGGCGTCCCACTGGCCCTCCCGGCCGGCGAGCACCTCGCCGTGGTCATCCCACGCCAGGCCGTCGGCGCTGGTGAGCCGGCGGGTGGTCATCCGGTCCTCGTGGCCGGGCTCGTCCAGGGGGTGGCAGCACAGCCACATCTCGTAGCCCTGCTCGCCCACGGTGATCACCGGGTCCTTGACGCCCGTGTCGCGGTCGCCCTCGTGCACGCGGCGTCGTACGCCGTCGGGCAGCCCCTCGACCGTGTCGGCGGTGAGGCTGTCCACCCACCAGTGCTTGGAGCCGGGGGTCGCGCAGGACAGGTAGAGCCGCCACCCGCCCTCGCGGAGCGGCACCAGCACGGGCCGCTCGAAGGACTCGGCGCCGAACGCCTCGCGCGCCACCTCGGTGACCGGCTCGAAGGTGAGGCCGTCGTCGGAGCGCGCGACGACCACCGAGACGCCCCGACCGTCGGTCAGCGGCCGACGCACCCGCCAGGTCAGCCAGAACACCCCGTCGACCAGCACGGCGCTCGCGGCCCCGGCCCAGTTGCCCGCTCCCGGGCCCGGGGCCGGCACCACGACCTGGACGTCGTCGTAGGTCGGTGGTGCTGATGTCGCGGTCGTCATGCACCCACGATAGTCGACAAGATCACTAGAGTTCGACGGCGCGACGGGACCGTCAGCCGGTGACCTGGAACGACGAGGCGCCGCTCGGCGCCGCGTCGCGGACGGCGACGTCGCGCACCCGAGCGGACGGCGGCCCGTGCCGGCACCACTCCACGAGCGCGTCGACGGCGTCGTCCTCCCCCTCGGCGTGCACCAGCACGGTGCCGTCGACCTCGTTGCGCACCCAGCCCGTGACGCCGAGCTGCTGGGCCCGCTCCTGGGTGTGCCACCGGAACGCCACGCCCTGCACCTGACCGGTCACCCGCAACTGGATCGCCTTCATGCCCCCATCCTGCCCCTCCCGCCGGGCGGTCCTCGGCGCTGGCGCCGGGTGAGAGGCTGGCCCGGATGACGCAGGACGAGCAGGCCGCGCGCACGAGCCGCGACGAGACGGCGTACGAGCCCGACCCCCGTCGGTGGCGCGTGCTGGCCGTGTCACTGGTCGTGGGCTTCATGTCGCTGCTCGACGTCACGATCGTCAACGTCGCCGTGCCGTCCATCCGCGCCGGGCTCGACACCTCGGCCGCGACCATCCAGTGGGTGGTGTCGGGCTACGCGCTGGCCTTCGGCATGACCCTCGTCGCCGGCGGCCGCCTCGGCGACGCGCACGGCCGGCGCCGGATGATGACGATCGGGCTGATCGGCTTCGTCCTCTCCAGCGCCGCCGTCGGGCTCGCACCCAACGCGGCCGCCATCGTGCTCGCCCGCCTCGTGCAGGGCGCGAGCGCCGGCCTGCTCACCCCGCAGAACTCCGGTCTCATCCAGCAGCTCTTCCGCGGCGCCGAGCGCGGCCGGGCCTTCGGCATGTTCGGCTTCACCGTGGCCGTGGCGTCGGCGACCGGGCCCCTCATCGGCGGCCTGCTGATCGGCCTGCTCGGCGAGGAGAACGGCTGGCGGTCCCTCTTCCTCATCAACGTGCCGATCGGCCTCGTGGCGCTCGTGCTGATCCGCCGGCTCGTGCCGGACAACACCGTCGGCGCCGGCCCCGAGGGGGCACCGAAGGACTCCCGCATCGACCTCGTCGGCGCGGTCCTGCTGGGCCTGGCCGTGCTGGCGGTGTTGTTCCCGCTGATCAGCCTCGAGGGCGGCGCCGGCCTGCCGCTGGTCGTGCTGATCGCCTTCCCGCCACTGGCGTGGGCGTTCGTGCGGTGGGAGGCGCGGACCGTCCGGATGGACCGGCCGCCGCTGCTCGACGTGTCGCTGCTGCGCGGCCTGCCCGGCTACGCCAACGGCCTGCTCGTCGGGACGCTCTACTTCACCGGCTTCACCGGCATCTTCCTGGTGCTGTCGGTCCACCTGCAGGAGGGCGAGGGCTTCTCACCGCTGCAGGCCGCCCTGCTGATGACGCCGTTCGCCGTCGGCGCCGCCACCACCTCACCGCTCGCCGGCCGGCTCGTGGGCCAGCTCGGGCGGCGGGTGACCCTGGTCGCGCTCGGGGTGATGATGACCGGCACGGCGCTCGCGGCGTGGCTGGTGACCTCGCCCTTCGACACCCTGTGGTGGACCCTCGCGCCCGCGATGTTCCTCGCCGGCGTCGGCGGCGGTGGCGTCATCTCCCCGAACTTCACGCTCTCCCTCGCCGAGGTGCCGCCCGCGATGGGTGGCGCGGCGGGTGGTGCGCTGCAGACCGGCCAGCGGATCGGGTCGGCCCTCGGCGCGGCCCTGCTGATGACCGTCTACCAGGCCGCCGCCTCCGTGACCTCGGCGCCGGTCGCGGCCCGGGCGGCCCTGCTGGCCGCGCTCGCGGTGCTCTCGCTCGCGTTCGCCGCCGCCGTCCGCTCCTGGCGGCTCGGCGACTGACGAGCACGGTCCGTCAGCGATCCCCGGGGCAGCCGCCGGCCCCGAACGGTGGCAACTTGTCTGGGAAGTCCGACACTTGTAGGCCGGTACAACCCCCACCATGTGGCGGACTCCCCGCTCGAGCGGGGACTCCAACCACGAGGCACGATGATGTCAGAGGATCGCGCCCGGGGAGTACGCCGCCGCGGCGGGGTGGGCCGCCGCGAGCGCCTCGACCAGGGCGACGACCGCGCGGGTCTGGGCGACGGCCGCGCCGGTGAACTCGATCGGGTCGGCGACGAGGGCGTCGATCTGCTCGCGGGTGAGTCCGAGCCGCTCGTCGGCGGCCAGCTTGGCGAAGACGTCGTTGTCGGCCTGACCGGCGCGCATCGCGAGCGCGGTGCCGACGGCGGCCTCCTTGATCGCCTCGTGCGCCGCCTCGCGGCCGACGCCGTTGCGGACCGCCGCCATCAGCACCTTCGTCGTGGTGAGGAACGGCAGGTAGCGGTCGAGCTCGCGCTGGATGACCGCGGGGAACGCGCCGAACTCGTCGAGCACCGTCAGGAAGGTCTGGAACAGCCCGTCGGTGGCGAAGAACGCGTCGGGCAGGGCGACGCGGCGCACGACCGAGCAGGAGACGTCGCCCTCGTTCCACTGGTCGCCGGCGAGCTCGCTGACCATCGACAGGTGGCCGCGGACGATGACGGCGAGGCCGTTGACGCGCTCGCAGGAGCGCGTGTTCATCTTGTGCGGCATGGCCGACGAGCCGACCTGGCCCTCCTTGAAGCCCTCCGTCACGAGCTCGTGGCCGGCCATCAGCCGCACGGTCGTGGCGAGGTTGGACGGGCCGCTGACGAGCTGCACGAGCGCGGAGACGACCTCGAAGTCCAGCGAGCGCGGGTAGACCTGGCCGACGCTGGTGAGGACCTCGTCGAAGCCGAGGTGGCGCGCGACCCGCTGCTCGAGCTCCTCGAGCCGGGAGGCGTCGCCGTCGAGCAGGTCGAGCATGTCCTGGGCGGTGCCCATCGGCCCCTTGATGCCCCGCAGCGGGTAGCGGGCGAGGAGCTCCTCGATGCGCTGGACCGCGATCAGCATCTCGTCGGCGACGGTCGCGAAGCGCTTGCCGAGGGTGGTGGCCTGGGCGGCGACGTTGTGCGAGCGGCCGGCCATGACGGTGGCCTCGTGCTCGGCGGCGAGCCGGCCGAGGCGGACGAGGGCGGCGACGGCGCGGTCGCGCACCACCTCGAGCGAGCGGCGTACCTGCAGCTGCTCGACGTTCTCGGTCAGGTCGCGCGAGGTCATCCCCTTGTGGATGTGCTCGTGGCCGGCGAGGGCGGAGAACTCCTCGATCCGCGCCTTCACGTCGTGGCGGGTGACCCGCTCACGTGCGGCGATCGAGTCGAGGTCGACCTTGTCGACCACCGACTCGTAGGCCTCCACGACGCCCTCGGGCACGTCGATGCCGAGGTCACGCTGGGCCTTCAGCACCGCGACCCAGAGCTGCCGCTCGAGGACGATCTTGTGCTCGGGCGACCAGATCTCGGCGAGATCGGCGCCGGCGTAGCGGGTGGCCAGGACGTTCGGGACGCTCACGTCCCGATTCTCCCATCCGCGAGGGCCCAGCCGTCCCACGGTGCCCACCAGCGGTCGTCGCGCTGGAGGAGGTCGGCGACCTCGGCCGCGGCGTCGAGCGTCGCGAGCAGCTCGTCCGCGGTGATCCGGTTGCCGGTCATGCTCGGCGCCAGGTGCTCCACGTCCTTCCACCGCCAGTCGCCGTCGGGCGCGATGACGATGTCGAGCTGGAGGTCGTTGACCTCGACCCCGTCGGCGGTGCGGTGGACCGGGGTCTCGAAGTTGACGTACCAGTGCAGGAAGGCGCCGTCGGCGTCGAAGAACTTCCACACCGAGTACCAGTCGTGGGTCCGGCGGAGCTTCAGCACGCTCGTGCCGGTCCAGGCCTCGAGGTGGCCCCAGGGGTGCGGCACCGGGTGCTCCGGGAAGGCCATCGGCGTGCCGTCGGGCATCACCGTCGCCAGCACCAGGCCGTCGTCGCCGACGACGCGCTCGTCCCACGACGCCCACTCGGCACCGTGGAGGACCTCGCGGACCCGCACGTCGGACCCGGCCGCGAACGGCTCAGCCACGAGACGCGGCTCCCTCGACCACGCCGAGCGGCTCGGCGGCGATGTCGCGGCGCCACTGGGCGCCCGGGAAGCCGATGGTCGCGATGCCCTCGTACGCCTTGGCGCGGGCGTCGGCGACGTCGGTGCCGGTCGCCCGGACGGCGAGCACCCGACCGCCCGCGGTCACCAGGCCGGCGTCGGTCCGTGCGGTGCCGGCGTGGATGACGTCGACGTCGTCCTCGACGGCCAGCGTCTCGGTGCCGACGATGACGTCGCCCGTGCTCGAGCCCTCGGGGTAGCCGGCGCTGGCCATCACCACCGAGACCGACGCGCCGTCGGCGAAGGTCGGCGCGGGGACGGCCGAGAGGTCGCCGTCGGACGCCGCGCGCAGCAGGGTGCCGAGCGGGGAGGTCAGCAGCGCGAGCACCGGCTGCACGTCGGGGTCACCGAAGCGGCAGTTGAACTCGATGACCTTCGGGCCGGCCGCGGTCAGCGCGAGCCCGACGTAGAGGCAGCCGACGAACGGCGCGCCGCGCCGCCGCATCTCGGCCAGCGTCGGGGCGACCACCTCGGCCATCACGGTGTCGACGATGCCGTCGGGCAGCCAGCTCAACGGGGCGTAGGAGCCCATGCCCCCGGTGTTCGGTCCGCGACCGCCGTCGAAGATGCGCTTGAAGTCCTGCGCCGGGAGCAGGGGGCGCCCGACGGTGCCGTCGCAGACGACGAAGATCGAGAACTCGGGCCCGTCGAGGAACTCCTCGACGACGACCCGTCCGCACCCGGCCGCGTGGGCGAGGGCCTCGGCGCGGTCGGTGGTGACGACGACGCCCTTGCCCGCTGCGAGCGCGTCGTCCTTGACGACGTAGGGCGCACCGAAGGCGTCGAGCGCCACGGCGACCTCGTCGGGCGTCGTGCAGGTGCGGGACCCGGCCGTCGGCACACCGGCCGCGGCCATGACCTCCTTCGAGAAGGCCTTCGACCCCTCGAGCCGGGCCGCGTCACGGGACGGGCCGAACACCGCGACGCCCGCCGCGCGCACCGCGTCCGCGACGCCGGCGACGAGCGGGGCCTCCGGCCCGACGACCACGAGGTCGGCGCCGATCGAGGTGGCGAGGGCGGCGACCGCCTGGCCGTCCATCGGGTCGACGGGGTGGAGCGTGGCGACCTCCCCGATGCCGGGGTTGCCGGGGGCGGCGTGCACCTCGGTCACCGCCGGGTCGGCGGCCAGCGCGAGCGCGAGGGCGTGCTCGCGGCCGCCGGTCCCGACGACCAGGGTCCTCACCCGTGCACCACCACGGTCTGCTCGCGACCCGGCCCGACGCCGACGCCCCAGATCTTCGCGCCCGACATCTCCTCGAGCGCCTGGACGTAGATCTGGGCGTTCTTCGGCAGCTCGTCGAAGGAGCGGCAGCCCGAGATGTCGCTCTTCCAGCCGTCGAAGTACTCGTAGACCGGCGTCGCGTGGTGGAACTCGGTCTGCGTCATCGGCATCTCGTCGACCCGCTGCCCGTCGACCTCGTAGGCCACGCAGACTGGGATGCGGTCCCACGCGCCGAGGATGTCGAGCTTGGTGAGGAAGAGCTCGGTGAGGCCGTTGACCCGGCTGGCGTAGCGCGCGACCACGGCGTCGTACCAGCCGCAGCGCCGGGTGCGACCGGTGGAGACGCCGATCTCGCCGCCGAGGGTCTGCAGCTGGACGCCGTCCTCGTCGAACAGCTCGGTCGGGAACGGACCGGAGCCCACGCGCGTCGTGTAGGCCTTGATCACGCCGATGACCCGGTCGATGCGGGTGGGCCCGATGCCGGCGCCGACGCAGACGCCGCCGGCCACCGGGTTGGAGGACGTGACGAACGGGTACGTGCCGTGGTCGACGTCGAGCATCGTGGCCTGGGCGCCTTCGAAGAGCACCGTCTGGCCGGCGTCGAGCGCCTGGTTGAGCAGCAGCGAGGTGTCGCACACCATCGGCCGGAGCCGGTCGGTGTAGGACAGCAGCTCCTCCACGACGGCGTCGACCTCGATGGCACGCCGGTTGTAGACCTTGGTCAGCAGGTGGTTGCGCACGTCGAGCGCGGCGTCGATCTTCTCGCGCAGGATCTTCTCGTCGAAGAGGTCGGCGACCCGGACGCCGACGCGGTTGATCTTGTCGGCGTAGGCCGGGCCGATGCCGCGGCCGGTGGTGCCGATCTGGTTCTTGCCGAGGAAGCGCTCGGTGACCTTGTCGATCGTCGCGTGGTAGCTCGCGATGACGTGGGCGTTGGCGCTCACCTTCAGGTCGGCCACCTCCACCCCGCGGGCGACCAGCCCGTCGAGCTCACGGAACAGCGCCTCGGGCGAGACCACGACGCCGTTGGCGATCACCGACGTGGCGCCGGGGGTGAGGATGCCGCTCGGCAGCAGGTGGGTGGCGTACTTCTCGCCGTTGACCACGATGGTGTGGCCGGCGTTGTGGCCGCCGCTGGTGCGGACGACGAAGTCGATGGGGTCGGTGGTGGCGAGCAGGTCGGTGGCCTTGCCCTTGCCCTCGTCGCCCCACTGGGCGCCGAGCACGACGATCGCGGGCATCTCAGCCCTCCTCTGTCTTCACGGCAGAAATGACAAAACCCCGGCACAAGGCACCGGGGCTCTTGCGGCGCCACGTTACCGCACGGGGGTCGGCTAGGGTCCGCACGTGCGCTCCTTGCTGGTCATCACCAACTCCGACGCCGGCACCTCCGACGAGGAGCGGCTGGCCGAGGCCCTCGTCGTCCTCAGGGAGAAGGCGTCGGTCGAGGTCGCCAAGACGTCCAACCCGGGCGAGCTCGACGGCGTGCTCCACCGCGCCGGTGGCCGTACGGTCGTGGTGGCCGGTGGTGACGGCAGCCTGCACGCGGTCGTGACGGCGCTGCACAAGCGTCACGAGCTCGGCCAGACGATCCTGGCGCTCCTCCCGATGGGCACCGGCAACGACTTCGCGCGGGGCAACGACATCCCGCTCGACGTCGAGGACGCGGCCCGGCTCGTGCTGACGGGCGAGCCCCGCGAGGTCGACCTCATCATCGACGAGACCGGCAACGTCGTGGTCAACAACGTGCACGTCGGCGTCGGCGCGCAGGCCAGCCGCAAGGGCGCGAAGTGGAAGACCCGGCTCGGCGCCGTCGGCGTCGGCAAGGTCAACCTCGGCAAGCTCGGCTACCCGATCGGTGCCGCCCTCTCGGCGTTCCACCCGCCCAGCTGGCGCCTGCGCGTGGAGCTCGACGGCGAGGTCGTCAACGACGTCGACCGGCCGGTGCTGATGGTGGCCATCGGCAACGGCGGCAACGTCGGCGGCGGCACCGAGCTCAACCCCGACGCCGACACCGAGGACGGGCTGCTCGACGTGATGATCAGCCGCGCCGTCAAGCCGAGCGCCAAGCTCGGCTACGTCCTGCGGCTGCGCAAGGGCGAGCACGACCAGCGCGACGACGTGGCGACCCTCCGCGGCACGTCGGTGAAGGTGAGCGGCGACGAGTTCTGGCTGTCCGCCGACGGCGAGATCTCCGGCCCCGAGCGCAGCCGCAGCTGGCGCCTCGAGCGCGCGGCGTACACCATGATCCTGCCGCGCTGACCCGCCCCGGCCCGGCCGTCAGAGCCAGCCGCGCCGGACCGCCTCCACGCCCGCCTGGAAGCGGGTGTCCACCCCGAGCTCGGTCATCAGGGCCGCGATGCGGCGCCGGACGGTGCGCAGGCCGATGCCGAGCTTGCGGGCGATGACCTCGTCGGTGGCGCCGGCCATCAGCTGCTCGAGCAGGAACTGCCTCCCGTCGCGGCCGACCCGACCGGCCTCGAGCTCGGGCATCGGCGCGGCCCGGTCCCACAGCGACTCGAACCACATCGTCAGCACCGCGACGATCGAGCGCTGGCGCACGTGCACCCGCGGCTCGTCGGTGAAGCCGATGGGCTCGGGGATCACCGCGTGGGTGTCGCCGAAGATGAACATCCGGGTGGGCACCTCGGAGATGATCCGCACCTGCTCCCCCAGCCCGGCCCGCACGCGGAGGGCCTCCGGCGCCTCGGTCAGCGCCCGGGCGGGGTAGATCGCGCGCGAGCGGCGACCGGTCGCCATCGCCTCGGCGAGCAGCTCGCTCACCTGCGACTCACGGGGCATCGCCCAGGCGTCGGGACGCAGCCACAGCATGTCGCCGCGGCTGGTGCGCAGCATCAGCTGCAGGAGCTCCAGCGGGTTGCCACCCGAGCTCAGCTCCCCGTCGAGGGGGTGGACCTCGGTGACGTGCCCCGGGTCGGGACGCGTCGTCGAGGCGACCAGGTGCGGCACCGCGCTCGAGAGCTCGGCCAGCATGGCCGCCGCCGACGCAGCCGACCGCGCCTGGCGCAGCACGAGCGCGGAGACGGCCTCGGCGAGCGCCGGGACCACGATCCGGTCGTCGGACACGATCACGAGTCCCCGCTCGATCAGCGGGGCGAGGCTGCGCATCAGCTGCTCGGGAGGCTCCTGCACCAGCCGCGCGACCCCGGTGACCGTGTGCCCGGACACCGGGGCCAGGCGGAAGTAGAGCTGCTCGGTCCGACGGTCGAGGCCGAGGGCCGCGAGGACGGAGGACGGGTCGCCGGGCATGGTGGCAGTTTAGTGCCATCGGCACTCAGGATCCGCTTGGCAACGAACGGCCAGTCGATACTGTCCTCGCCGGCCGCCGCGGGGGTGTGCGGCTGGGCCCGCTCCTCGGAGCACGGCGTCGGAGCCGCCACGGGGGTCGGCTCCGGCGCCATACGGCGTCCCTTAGCCTTGCGCGCATGGCACGAGGACGGCAGGGGCAGGGCGATCCGGTCGACTGGGTGACGCGGGCGGCGGACGACGCCGTACGTCACGCGGGCGAGGGCAACCTCGTGACCGTCGCGTCGGGCGCCTCCCCGAGCGGCCCGATCCACCTGGGCAACCTGCGCGAGTTCATCACGCCTCACTTCGTGGCCGAGGAGCTGCGACGACGCGGCGTCCCGGTGCGCCACCTGCACTCCTGGGACGACTTCGACCGGTTCCGCAAGGTGCCGGCGGGCGTGCCGGCCGAGTGGGCCGAGCACATCGGGCGCCCGCTGAGCGCCGTGCCCGACCCGTGGGAGTGCCACGACAGCTGGGCCGCGCATTTCAAGGCTCCGCTGCAGGAGGCCCTCCGCGAGCTCGGTGTGGAGATGGAGGAGATCTCCCAGACGCAGATGTACACCTCCGGCGCCTACCGCGAGCAGGTCCTCGAGGCCGTCGCCCGCCGCGACGAGATCGAGGCGGTGCTCGCCAGGCACCGCACCCGGAAGGTGGCCCCCGCCGACGACGCGTCCGAGCAGGAGGCCGCCGACCTCGCGGACTCGGTGGCCAACGAGGACGATGAGGAGGGCGACCCGTCCGCGGCCTCCTCCGCCGACGCGATCGCGCGCTTCCCGTACCGCCCCTACTGCCGCCAGTGCGGTCGTGACACCGTCACCACGACGGCGTACGACGACGCCACCACGACGCTGTCCTACACGTGCTCCTCGTGCGGCTTCGAGGGCACGACCGACCTCTCCACCGACTCCGACGGCAAGCTGGTGTGGAAGGTCGACTGGCCGATGCGGTGGGCCTACGAGAAGGTGAATTTCGAGCCCGCCGGCCGCGACCACATGACGCCCGGCTCGTCCTACACCGTCGGCACGGAGATCGTGTCGTCGATCTTCGGCTGGCGCGCCCCGGCCCGGGTCATCTACGCCTTCGTCGGCTTCGCCGGCGTGCAGAAGATGTCGTCCTCGGCCGGAGGCGTGCCCACCGCCGCCGACGCGCTGCGCATCCTCGAGTCGCCGATGCTGCGCTGGCTCTACGTCCGCCGCGCGCCCACGCAGGCCTTCGACATCGACTTCGGCTCGTCCGTCGTGCGGCTCTACGACGAGTGGGACGCCCTCGGCCGCAAGGCCGCCGACCCGGCCAAGGCCGACGTCGCGACGCTCGCCTGGCACCGCGCCTCCGAGACGGCGTCCGCAGGCCGGCTGCCCACCCCGGCCGTGACGGTCCCGTTCCGCGCCCTCTCGTCGGTCGCCGACGTGACCGCCGGGTCCGCCGACCTCATCTCGCGCATCATCGAGTCGTCGGGCTTCCCGCACGAGTCCGTCGCCGACCTCGAGCCGCGGCTGTCCAAGGCGATGCAGTGGACGGCCGAGCACGTGCCCGCCGACGAGCGCACCACCGTGCGCGAGACCCCGGACACCGAGCGGTTGTCCTCGCTCACCGAGGACGAGGAGCTGTGGCTGCGGATCTTCCTCGACCGGCTCCCCGACGACGGCGACCTCGACGCCGTCACCTCGGTCGTCTACGGCACCCCCAAGGTCGCGCGCGGCCTCGGCTTCGACGACGCCCCCACCGACCAGGTGAAGGCGGACCAGAAGGACTTCTTCCGGCTGCTCTACAACCTGCTGGTGGACGCCGACCGCGGCCCGCGCCTGCCCACGCTGGTGCTCGCGCTCGGGCCGGCGAAGGTGCGGCAGCTGCTCGGCGCCTGACGGCGTACGACGTCGGGGCGGGCGTCAGCGGCGGAAGCCGACGGGGTCGCCCAGGTAGTGCTCGAGGTCGGCGCGCACGGCGTCGCTGATGGTCCACGCCGACTGCGCGTGGTGGTCCCAGAGCACGTTGACGCACTCCCAGACCGCGGCCGGTCCGCCGCCCGCCTCGACCCGGAGCTCGGCGGCGACGGTGAAGGACGAGCGGCCGATCCGGGAGACCCACAGCGCGGCGAGGAACGGCTGGTAGGGCACGAACCGCATCTCGGCGTGGTACTCGATCGTCTGCGAGGCGACGAGCTCGGAGACGCCCGGTGCGGCGGCGTGGAGGAGACCGCTCGCGCCGGCGGGGAGCCCCGGCAGGCGGGCGAAGCGCAGGAACTCGTAGCGCGCCTCGTCGAGCACCCGGACCGCCTCGACGTTGTCCACGTGACCGGCGAGGTTGATGTCGCGGTAGCGCGCCTGGATCTCGGTCGTGAAGGTCTCACCCATGGGCGCAGTCTCCCCGACCCGGTCCTAGGGTTGACCCATGACCTCCGGTTCCAACGGCCGCGACCTGATGGCCGGTCCCCCGCCCACCCACCTGCCCGCCGACCCCGCCGACGGCGAGCTCGCCGGGGGCGACTCCCCCGCGGCCGTCGTACGCCGCCACCCCGACTCGCCGGCCGCCTGGGCCGCCCTGGCGCAGCAGGCGCAGGACGCGGGCGCGGACGACGTCACCGTCTACGCCTACGCCCGCGTCGGCTACCACCGCTCGCTCGACCGGCTCCGCCGCAACGGCTGGAAGGGCCACGGCCCGGTGCCGTGGGAGCACGAGCCCAACCGCGGCTTCCTGCGCTCCCTCGCCCTCCTCGCGCTGGCCGCCCGCGCGATCGGCGAGACCGACGAGTGGGAGCGCTGCTCGACCTTCCTGCGCGACTCCAGCGCCGCCGCGGCCGACGCGCTGCTGGGCTGACGTCCCGACCGTTCGTCGCGTCATACCGACCGCTGGCCGCGCCACCCTGAGGGAGGGGTGACGGTGGTCACCGCCCGAGTAAGGTCGCGCGGGTGAAATCCGGGAACACACCACCTCAGTCGCGCCCTGAAGACCCGGGCGTCCCCCCGACCGACAAGGGCAAGATGGCGCTCGCCGCCGTCCTGCTCGCGATCCCGATCCTGGTGCTCCTCTGGGTGCCCCACTACGCCAAGGAGGACCCGAAGCTCTTCGGGTTCCCCTTCTTCTTCTGGTACCAGTTCCTCTGGGTCTTCCTCTGCTCGGCCCTGACCTACACCGCCTTCCGGCTCACCCTCTCGGCCCGCGGCAAGACCACGCACAAGGTCGGTGAGGACCGATGACACCCCACCTCACCGTCATGGCGTCCGACACCAGCGGCGTCAACTGGGTCGCGCTCACCGTCCTGATCGTGCTCTTCGCCCTCGTCACCGTGGCCGGCTTCATGGCCACCCGATTCAAGCAGGCCGACTCGCTGGAGTCCCTGGAGGAGTGGGGCCTCGGCGGCCGGAAGTTCGGCACTTGGATCACGTGGTTCCTGCTCGGCGGCGACCTCTACACCGCCTACACGTTCGTGGCGGTGCCGGCGGCGATGTTCGCCACGGGTGCGGTCGCCGGCTTCTTCGCCGTGCCCTACACGATCATCCTCTACCCGATCATCTTCATCTTCATGGCGCGGCTGTGGTCGGTCAGCCACCGCCACGGCTACGTCACCCCGGCGGACTTCGTCCGGGGCCGGTACGACGACCGCGGGCTGTCGCTGGCGGTCGCGGTCACCGGGTTCGTGGCGACCATGCCCTACATCGCCCTCCAGCTCGTCGGCATCCAGGCCGTGCTCGAGGTGGCCGGGCTGGGCGGCGGCGACAACATCATCGCCAAGGACGCCCCGCTCTTCATCGCCTTCGCGGTGCTGGCGGCCTACACCTACTCCAGCGGACTGCGGGCCCCGGCGGTGATCGCGTTCGTCAAGGACATCCTCATCTACCTCGTCATCATCGTGGCGGTGGTCTACCTGCCCGGTCAGGTCGGCGGCTGGGACGCGATCTTCGGCGCGGCCGAGGAGAAGATGGCCACGACGAACGCCGCGTCGGTCGAGGCGGGCCTCCCGCCGACGGCGTCGTTCATCCCCGGCTCGGCGGCGTTCTGGGCCTACGCGACCCTCGCCCTCGGCTCGGCGATGGCGCTGTTCATGTACCCCCACTCCGTGACGGCGTCGCTGTCGTCGAACTCGCGCAACACGATCCGGCGCAACGCCTCGATCCTGCCGGCGTACTCCTTCGTGCTCGGCCTGCTGGCCCTGCTCGGCTGGGTCGCCATCGCCGCGGGCACGCAGCCGATCGGCCTCGACGGCGAGCCCAACGCGCAGCTGGTGATCCCGCAGCTGTTCGAGGACATGTTCCCGTCGTGGTTCGCGGGCGTCGCCTTCGCCGCGATCGCGATCGGCGCCCTGGTGCCGGCCGCGATCATGTCGATCGCCGCGGCCAACACGTTCAGCCGCAACATCTACAAGGAGTGGATCAACAAGAGCGCCACCCCCGCGCAGGAGGCGAAGGTCTCCAAGCTCATGTCGCTGGTGGTCAAGGCGTTCGCGCTCGTCTTCGTGCTCACCCTCGACAAGCAGAACGCGATCAACTTCCAGCTCCTCGGCGGCATCTGGATCCTGCAGACGTTCCCGGCGATCGTGTTCAGCCTCTTCACGCGCTGGTTCCACCGCTACGGGCTGCTGCTCGGGTGGGCGGCCGGCATGGTCTACGGCACGGTCGAGGCCTACAGCGTCGTCAACCCCGTCACCGGCAAGCACTTCGGCGGCTCGACGGCGCTCATCCCGGGCCTGGAGAAGATGGGCTACATCGCCGTGACCGCGTTCGTGCTCAACGTGGTCGTCGCCGTCGTGGTCACCGCGGTCCTGAGGGCGACCAACGTGTCCAACGGGCGCGACGAGACGATCCCGTTCGACTACTTCGCCGACGCCGACGACCCCCGGGTGCAGAAGGACATCGCCGAGCACGCCACGCACGACAACCCGTACGGCGACGCGGACGACATCGCGGGCAACGCACCGGCACGCTAGCGGCGCACGCCCCGCACCGGGCGGTGCGCGAGGAGGACTCCCGGCCACGGGGTCCCGCCTCGCGCACCGCCCGTCGCACGTCGCGGGTCGGCGCACGGAATCGATGTCGGTCCCCGGGTGTTCACTGGGATCGTGACCGCATCGACTCGGGCCGAGGCGCCCCCGCACGAGACCAACGCGTGGCCGGCCCTCTGGGCCCTGTGCATCGGGTTCTTCATGATCCTGGTCGACACCACCATCGTCAGCGTCGCCACCCCGGCGATCATCGAGGACCTGCAGGCCGGGGTGAACGAGGTCGTCTGGGTGACGAGCGCCTACCTCCTGGCCTACGCCGTCCCGGTGCTCATCACCGGGCGGCTGGGCGACCGCTACGGCCCGAAGAACCTCTACCTCGTCGGGCTCACGCTCTTCACCCTCGCCTCGCTGGCGTGCGGCCTCACCACCACGATCGAGGGCCTGATCGCCGCCCGCGTCGCGCAGGGCTTCGGTGCGGCGATGATGACGCCGCAGACCATGGCGGTCATCACGCGCATCTTCCCGATCGAGCGGCGGGGCTCCGCGATGGCGCTGTGGGGAGCCGTCGCCGGCGTCGCGACGCTCGTCGGCCCCATCCTCGGCGGCGTGCTCGTGGACACCCTCGGCTGGGAGTGGATCTTCTTCGTCAACGTGCCGGTCGGCGTCGTCGCCTTCGTCCTGGCCTGGCGGCTCGTGCCGCGCCTCGACACCAACCAGCACCGCTTCGACTGGCTCGGCGTCGCGCTGAGCGGGGTCGGCATGTTCCTGCTCGTCTTCGGCATCCAGGAGGGCGAGCAGTACGACTGGTCGACCATCACCGGGCCGATCACCGTGTGGCGGCTGATCGTCGGCGGCGTCGTCGTGCTCGCCGCCTTCGTGTGGTGGCAGCACCGCAACCGCAACGAGCCGCTCGTCCCGCTCAGCCTCTTCGCCGACCGCAACTTCTCGGTGTCCAACCTCGCCATCACCACCGTCTCGTTCGCGTTCACCGCGATGGGCTTCCCGCTGATGCTCTGGGCGCAGCTGGTCCGGGGCTACTCGCCGACGCAGGCGGGCCTCGTGCTGGCGCCGATGGCGATCGTGTCGATCCTCGCGGCGCCGCTGGCCGGTCGCCTCACCGACCGGGTGCACCCCCGGCTGCTCACGCTCGGCGGCTTCGCCGCGCTCGGCGTGGCGCTGCTGGTGCTCAGCCTCGTGCTGGCGCCCGACACCCCGCTGTGGCAGCTCGTGCTGGTGTTCTCGCTCATGGGCGTGGGCAGCTCGTTCCTCTGGGGCCCCCTCGCCACGACCGCCAACCGCAACCTGCCGCCGCACCGCGCCGGCGCCGGGTCGGGGGTCTACAACGCGACGCGCCAGGTCGGTGCCGTGCTGGGCTCGGCCGCGATCGCCGTGCTCATCGACGCCCGCCTCGTCGCCAACGGGCTGACGTTCTCACCGTCCGAGGGATCGGCGGGCGGTGGAGGTGCGCTGCCCGCCCAGGTGGCCGCGCCCTTCACCGACGCGATGGCGCAGTCGCTGCTCCTGCTCCCCGCCGTGCTGGTCCTCGGCCTGGTCGCCGTGTGCTTCTTCGAGCGGCCGCGCCACTTCGGTGCCCGCGCGGACGCGCGCGAGCAGGAGCCGGCCACCGCGGCCGGCCCCGCCGCCTGAGCCGGGGTCGTCGTACGCCTGCTCGGTGACGGCCCCCCTCGACGCACGCGAGCGGTGCGTGAGCCACCTCGTCCCTCCTGGGAACGTGGCTCACGCACCGCTCACATGAGGATCAACCGCCGAGCGAGGTCCCGGCGGAGCGCAGGTTCTGGCAGGCCTCGACGATGCGCTCGGCCATGCCGGCCTCGGCGGCCTTGCCCCAGGCGCGGGGGTCGTAGGCCTTCTTGTTGCCGACCTCGCCGTCGACCTTCAGCACGCCGTCGTAGTTGACGAACATGTGCGCCGCCACGGGGCGGGTGAAGGCGTACTGGGTGTCGGTGTCGACGTTCATCTTGACCACGCCGAAGTCGACGGCGTCGCTGATCTCCTGCGCGGTCGAGCCCGACCCGCCGTGGAAGACGAGGTCGAACGGGCGGGCGTCGGAGCCGAGGCCGAGCTCGGAGGCGGCGGCCTCCTGCGCGGACTTCAGGATCTCCGGGCGCAGCTTGACGTTGCCGGGCTTGTAGACGCCGTGGACGTTGCCGAAGGTCAAGGCGGTCATGTAGCGGCCGCGGTCACCCGCACCGAGCGCCTTGATGGTGGCAATGGCGTCCTCGGGAGTGGTGTAGAGCTGGTCGTTGATCTCGTTGGCGACGCCGTCCTCCTCGCCGCCCACCACGCCGACCTCGATCTCGAGGATGATGTTGGCCGCGGCGCACTTGGCGAGCAGCTCCTCGGCGATCTGGAGGTTCTCCTCCAGCGGCACGGCCGAGCCGTCCCACATGTGCGACTGGAACAGCGGCGCCTCACCGCGGGCCACACGCTCGGCGGAGATGTCGAGCAGCGGGCGGACGAAGCCGTCGAGCTTGTCCTTGGGGCAGTGGTCGGTGTGGAGCGCGATGTTGACCGAGTAGTTCTTCGCGACCTCGGCGGCGTAGGCCGCGAACGCGACGGAGCCGGTCACCATGTCCTTCACCGACGGGCCGGAGAGGTACTCCGCGCCACCGGTCGAGACCTGGATGATGCCGTCGGAGCCGGCGTCGGCGAAGCCCTTGAGCGCGGCGTTGAGGGTCTGGGAGGACGACACGTTGATGGCCGGGTAGGCGAAGGACTTCTCCTTCGCGGCGTCCAGCATCTGTGCGTACACCTCGGGCGTGGCGATGGGCATCTGGAGATCTCCTCTGAAGCGGTCAGGCAGGCGTTCTCAACCCTAGTGGCTACCCGCGAGTCCGCTCCGGGCCGACCGGTCGTCTCACCACCTGACCAGCGGGCGGGGACCGGGTGACAACCGGCGCCGCGTCGGCTCCGTCTCCACGGGTGGAACACTCACCCGCAGGGGGAATGCAGCATGAGCACCGACATCGACTGGCAGCACGAGCTCGACCGCTCGTTCGGCGCCGGGCACGACGTGCCGCCGGCGCACTACGTCGCGGCGGGACGCACCGCCGTACGCCGCAGGCGCGCGACCGCGGTCGTGCTGGCGGCTGCGGTGGTGATCGGCGCGGGCACCGTGTGGGCGTCAGGCCTGGGCTCGGAGGTGCGTGGCGACGCACCGGTGGCGAAGCAGCGGGCCGACAGCGTGCAGCGCGACCCCACCGCCCCGGACGACGGGCGGGACGAGGGGTCGGAGCGACTCGACAAGCGGGCGGGGAAGCTCGACCGGATGCGCGCCCAGGCCGTGGAGCCCCAGTTCCTCGGCGAGCCCGCGACCCTCGACGCCGACGGCCTGGTCCTCGCCCCCGGGGCCGGGCCCGTGCTGGAGCGCGTCCCGAACCCGATGGGCTACACCCGGGCGCAGGGGCAGTCGCTCGGCATCCGGGTGATGTTCGAGGGGCGGGAGAAGTACTCGCTCCTCACCCGCTACCCCGACGGGGGCACCTCGATGGGCACCAACGACGCCACCGGCGACTTCGCCGGGTGGCTCGAGGGCCGGGTCCGGAGCCAGCGCACCCTCGACGTCGCCAACGGTGTCTTCCGCACACCGCCCACCACCACGGAGACCGATCCGAGCCGCTGGCTCCGCCTGCAGCCCGACGGCGACGTCGTGGCCGGCAAGGGCGTCGTGCTGCTCGAGGTCGACGCCGACCCCGACCTGGGTGGCTTCGGCCTGGGTGCGGACCGGATCGGGGCGGTGCGGGTGGCTGTGGACGGGGGCACGAGCTTCGCGGCCTACCGCGTCGTCCTCGGCGAGCTCGAGGTCGTGCCGGCACCCGGCTCGTTCGACTCGATGGACGCGTTCACGAGCTGGGCTCGCGAGCAGTACACCTCGGGCGGGGGCATGCGATGAGGGGCGCCGACCGCGACGCGGCCTTCAGCGAGTTCGTCGCCGCCCGGCAGGCCCACCTGCGCCGGATCGCGTACGCGCTGTGCGGCGACTGGCACCGGGCCGACGACCTGCTCCAGACGGCGCTCACGAAGCTCTACGTCGCGTGGCCGCGCATCCGGCAGCAGGGGGTCGAGGAGGCCTACTGCCGCCAGATCATGGTGCGGGCCAACATCGACGAGTCCCGGCGGCCCTGGCGCCGCGAGCGACCCACCGACGACCTGCCCGACATCGGCGCTCCCGAGCCGACGCCCGTCGAGGAGCGGTCGGCGCTCTTCGACGCGCTGCAGGGGCTGCCGGAGCAGCAGCGCAAGGTCGTCGTGCTGCGCCACTGGCTCGGGCTGTCGGTGCGCGAGACCGCGACCGAGCTCGGCATCAACGAGGGCACCGTCAAGAGTCACAGCAGCCGGGGGCTGGCGGCCCTCGAGGCGGTGCTGGCACCGCAGCGCTGACACGGAAGGACCGCGGAAGGGGGGTGGTGGCTGCACCCTCCCGGGCGCTGGCAATCCCCCCGCGTCAGGCCTAGGTTGACGTACATGCCACGCCGTCCCGCACCCAGTGCCGCCGTCCTCGTCGGGATGCGCCTCGGCGACCGCAAGTTGGTCTGCTACTCGAGGACCACCGGCTAGACCTTGGGAGGAGCCGGGTCCGGGGTGCCGTGGGGACATCCCGGGCCCGGTCGGGGCTTCGGTGGCGGACTCAGCCGCGCCAGGCGTCGTCGCCGGTCAGGTCGGCGTGCTCGCGCACCCAGCTGTGCATCGCGATCGCCGCGGCCGAGCTGGCGTTGATCGAGCGGGTCGAGCCGAACTGGGCGATCGAGAAGGTGCCGTCGCAGACCTCGCGCGCCGACTCCGACAAGCCGGGCCCCTCCTGCCCGAACAGGAAGCACACCCGCCGGGGCAGCTGCATCGTCTCGAGGTGGAGCGACCCGGGCAGGTTGTCGATCCCGAGCAGCCGCACGGGACCGCCCCGGTCCTCGGGGATCGCGTGGAGGTACGACGCCAGGGCGGCGGCGTCCGGGTGGTGCTTCACGTGCTGGTAGCGGTCGGTCACCATCGCGCCCCGGCGGTTCCACCGGCGGTTGCCGACGATGTGCACCTCGGCGGCGAGGAAGGCGTTGGCGGTGCGGACGATCGTGCCGATGTTGAAGTCGTGCTGCCAGTTCTCGATCGCGACGTGGAACCCGTGCCGGCGGGTGTCGAGGTCGGCGACGATGGCCGCCATCGTCCAGTAGCGGTAGCGGTCCACGACGTTGCGGCGATCGCCCTCGCGCAGCAGGTCGGGGTCCCACTGCTCGCCCTCGGGCCACGGACCCTCCCACGGGCCCACCCCCACCTCGGGCGGGCCGTGCGGCATCGGGTCGTACGGCGCCCGCTCCTCGTCGTACCCGCCCTCCTGCATGGCAGCACCCTAGGCAGCCGCGACGAAGAGGGGTGCCGGGGCGTCCGCGGTTAGGGTTGCACGGGTGAGCACGTTGTGGGACCTGCAGTCCATCCTGACCTCGGGCATCCACCCGTTGCTCCTGGGCATCGACTGGATGGACCCCAACTGGCTGCTCGACCGCTTCGGCACCGCGCTGTTCTGGATCAGCATGGTCATCGTCTTCGTCGAGTGCGGGCTGTTCTTCCCGATCCTGCCCGGCGACACGCTGCTGTTCGCGCTCGGCCTGTTCATCGCCACCGGCCAGCTCGACCTGTTCCCGGGTCCTCCGTTCGTCGAGCTGCTCATCGCGATGTCCGCGCTGGTCGTCGCGGCTTTCCTCGGCAACGTCGTCGGCTACGAGATCGGACGCAAGCTCGGGCAGCCGCTCTACGAGCGCGACGGCCGGATCATCAAGCGCAAGTACTTCGACCAGACGACCGCGTTCTTCGACCGCCACGGCAACAAGGCGCTGGTCATCGGCCGGTTCGTGCCCTTCGTGCGGACCTACATCACCGTCGTCGCCGGTGTGACGCGGATGGAGCGGCACCGGTTCTTCCTGTGGAGCCTGGTCGGCGCCGTGCTGTGGGTGGTCTCGATCTGCCTGCTCGGCTTCTTCCTCGGCGACGCGTTCCCGACGCTGGGCGAGAGCATCGACAAGCTGATCATCGTGATCCTGGCGTTCTCGGTGATCCCGATCGCCATCGAGTGGTGGCGCCACCGGCGCACCCACGCCCGCGGCGCCGAGGTCGGCCCGCACGACGGCGGGCCGGACCGCGACATCATGGGCCGCGACGTCGACTAAGCCGTCGTACGACGCACCGCCCGGCGGTGCGTGAGCCACCTCCCGGGCCAGCGGAATGTGGGTGGGGCACCGCTCACCGGTGTGTCGGCGTACGACGCACCGCCCGGCGGTGCGTGAGCCACCTTCCGGGCCAGCGGAATATGGGTGGGGCACCGCTCACCGGTGTGTCGGCGTACGACGCACCACCCGGCGGTGCGTGAGCCACCTTCCGGGCCAGCGGAATATGGGTGGGGCACCGCTCACCGGTGTGTCGGCGTACGACGCACCGCCCGGCAAGCGTCAGCCGCGGGCCGCGTCCAGGTCGGCGCGGGTCAGCACCGAGCGCACCTCGAGGCCGACGTCGGCCAGCGGGTCCTCCCCCTCGGGCGAGCGGTCGATGGCGCAGACGACGACCTCCACGGTCGCGCCGAGCTCGCGCAGCGCGCGCGTGGCGTCACGGACGGCCCCGCCGGTGGTGATGACGTCCTCGATGATGGTGACCCGCCGACCGGAGACGTCCGGGCCCTCGGCGAGCTTGGCGGTGCCGTACTCCTTGGCCCTCTTGCGCACGAAGAGGGCCGGCAGCCCCGTCTTCGCCGACACCATGGTCGCGATCGGGATGCCGCCGAGCTCGAGGCCGCCGAGCAGCTCCGTGCCGTCCGGGAGCAGGTCGACCATCCGGGCGGCGACGCGGTCGAGCAGGGCGGGCTGCGCCTCGAAGAGGTACTTGTCGAAGTAGGTGTCCGCGACCTGCCCCGAGCGGAGCGTGAACTCCCCGGTGAGTCGGCAGGTCGCGTCGATGTCGGCGGCGAGGGTCGCGTCGGTGGTCACGGCACCCGACCCTAGCCGGGCCCGACCGCCCGGGAGCGCTGGGTAGCGTGGGCCCGTGCCCACCGCGAAACCGCTCGCCGCCCGCCTGGCCCACATCCCGCCGACCGTCTTCAGCGAGATGTCGGCGCTCGCGGTGCGAACCGGCGCGATCAACCTCGGGCAGGGGTTCCCCGACGTCGACGGGCCGCCGTCGGTGGTGGCGGCGGCGGAGGCGGCGCTGGAGGCGGGCGCCAACCAGTACGCCCCGGGCATCGGCGTACCCGCCCTCCGCGCAGCCATCTCGCGGCACCAGCAGCGCCACTACGGCCTCGAGCCCGACCCCGACCGGGAGGTCGTCGTCACCACCGGGTGCACCGAGGCCGTCGCTGCCGCGTTGCTCGGGCTCGTCGACCCGGGGGACGAGGTCGTGGTGCTCGAGCCCTACTACGACTCCTACGTCGCGATGCTCGAGATGTGCGGCGCCCGCCGGCGACCGGTCACGCTCCGGGCGCCCGACTTCCGCCCCGACCTCGACGAGCTCCGGAGTGCGGTCACCGACGACACGCGCCTGATCCTGCTCAACACCCCCCACAACCCCACCGGCACCGTCCTGACGCGCGACGAGCTGCAGGTGGTCGCCGACCTCGCGATCGAGCACGACGTCGTCGTGGTGACCGACGAGGTCTACGAGCACCTGGTCTTCGACGACGCCCGATCCGCCGAGGGACACGTCCCGATCGCGACCCTGCCCGGCATGTGGGAGCGCACACTGACGCTGTCGAGCGCCGGCAAGTCCTACAGCTTCACGGGCTGGAAGGTCGGCTGGGCCACCGGTCCGGAGCCGCTCGTGCAGGCCGTCCTCGCGGCCAAGCAGTGGCTCACCTTCACCTCCGGCTCACCCCTCCAGCCCGCCGTCGCGCACGCGCTCGACCACGAGCCCGACTGGCCGCTCGAGCTCGCCCGCGACCTGCAGCTCCGCCGCGACCTGCTCTGCGAGGGTCTCGCCGCTGCCGGGCTGGACCCGCGGGTGCCGGAGGGCACCTACTTCGCGACCACCGACGTCAGCCACCTCGGCTGGCCGGACGGCCGGGCGTTCTGCCTGGCGCTGCCCGAGCTCGCCGGTGTCGTCGCGATCCCCACGCAGGGGTTCTACGACGACCGCGAGGCAGGTCGCCAGCTCGTGCGCTGGGCGTTCTGCAAGGAGCGCGACGTGATCGGCGAGGGCGTACGACGCCTCGCCGCGGCCGACCTGTCGCGCTGAGGCCGCGACCCCTCGGCTCAGCGGCCCGGGTAGTCCCGCGGCGGGTGCTCGGACCCGCCCTCGTCGTCCGGCCGCGGCTGGCCGTAGGGGTTGTCCTGGCCGGGTGCGGTGTCCTGGCCGTACGGGGAGCTGGCCGGCGGCGGGTACTGCGGCGTTGACTGCTGGCCGTAGGGGTTGCCGTACGGGTCACCCTGCGGAGCGCCGTACGGGCTGCCGGGCTGGGCGCCGTACTGGCCGACGTAGCCGGGGTAGGCGCCGGCGCCGGCCGGGGACACACCCTTGAACCAGTCACCCGCGCCCCCGACGAAGAGCAGCACGATCACGGCGACAGCGGCGACGAGCGGCACGATCGAGATGCCGCTCCCGATGCCGATCAGCGAGAGGACGGCGACGACGGCGCTCGAGATGACGAGGAGGATGCGCGCGACGTTGGAGCGGCGCAGCACGAAGATCGCGAGCACGACGGAGATCAGCGCCCAGACGGCGAGGAACACGAACCCGGCCACGACGACACCGGCCAGCTGCTCGGGGTCGACGTCGACGTCGGTGCCCGCACCCGAGCGCGCCCACTCCTGCTCGAAGCCCTGGACGAACTCGTCGCGGAAGCCGGCGAAGGCCAGCGCCATCAGGCCCAGGCCGACCGCGGTGAGGCCCGAGACGACGATCGTGATCCACGCGGCCGCGGTCACCGTGCCGGGACGCCGACCACCCGGCTGCTGGCCGTAGGTGGGCTGCTGGCCGTAGAGGGAGGGCGGCCCGCCCGACTGCTGCGCGTACGGCTGCTGCCCGTAGGGGTCCTGGCCGTAGGGCTGGTGCGTCGGCCCTGGGTCGCTCATGCGCGTGCTCGCTTCGCTCCGTGCGCGCACGAGGCACGTGTCGCGCTGTGCTGGATGACTCGCTCGCTGCGCTCGCTCATGGGGCCTATCTCACCATGTCCACGGTCGTCCGCGTCGCCGAGCGGGAGGAGACGGTCAGCGCGGGTCGAGCTGGAACCAGCGCCGCACCTCGACCCGGCGCAGGCAGAGGACGGTCGCGAGGGCGGCCGCGGCCGGCAGCAGGACGAGCGGGGTGTTGAGCACGAGGGCGAAGCAGGCGCCGGCGCTGAAGGCGGCGCTGACCATCAGGCCGCGGCGCGCCCACTCGCGGCGGGCCATCGCGAAGCCCGCCAGCACCAGGGCGACGACGCACCACACGACGAACAGGCTCGCCAGCGCGTACACCGTCGTCCGCACCTGCTCCAGGCTCAGCCCGTCGTCGAGCATCTCCGGCTGCTGCTGCTCGAGCACGGTGCGCAGGAAGTCCGGCGAGAAGCCCGCGATCGCCAGCCACAGCAGCGAGAGCGCGAGGAGGCCGCCGGCGGTGACGACGGTGATGACGAAGGCCGCGACCATCGCGCCGGGCCGGGCCTGCAGCAGCTGCCGGCGCTGCCAGTCGGCCGGGTGGGGCTGGCCGTACGGCGCCGGGGCGGGCTGGTGCTGCGGGAAGGGCTGGCCGTACGGCGACTCGCCCGGCCGGTCGGCGGGAGCCTGGGGGGTGGGCGGCGCGGGCTCGCCGAACGGCCGGCTGGCGGGCGGCGGGACCGAGGGCGAGGTGTCGGAGGCGCCGGCGGGTGGGGTGTCGGTGCCACCGCCGGCGGGCGGACGGCCCCACGGGTCAGCCGGGCCGGGCGTGCCCCGGTCGGCGGTCCCCCGGTCCTTGGTGGGGGCGGGGTCCGGGGGCGTCCAGCGGCCGGTGGCGAACCACTCGCGCGCGGGGTGCATCCACAGCATCGCCGCGCCCGCGGCGACGAACGAGCCGGCGAGCCCGCCCGCGGGGATGCCGGTGAGGAAGACGACGACGGCGATCAGCGTCAGGGCCAGGCGCGAGGAGCGGTCGGGCTTGCGGACGTACCAGCCGAGGATCGCGGTCGCGCACGCACAGGCCGCGGCGACCATGCACGAGACCCGCAGCAGGTCGGTCGTGCTCGACACGGTGAGGCCGAGGGAGGTGAACGGCGCCTCGGCGAGGACGTCGCGGATGGCCTCCTGCGTCTCGAGCGAGCGGAGCGAGGTCACCCGCTCCCACGCGGTGAGGAGCACCACCACCGAGGAGAACATGACGAGGCCCGAGGCCAGGCTGACCTGGGGCGGACGCTGCTTGGTGGGCTGGCTCACGGCTCCATTGTCCCAAGTGGTGCCCAACTCGCCCCATCCTCGCCCCATCCGAGCCCCAGCCGAGTCCCGGGGCCCCGCTGCGGGGTTTCTCAGGGTCGTCCTCAGGGGCGGGCGGGGTGCCGTCCCCGATGTGCCGAGGGCCCGCACGCGGCGAGGGTTGGACCCATGATCAGCGTCGAGCACCTCACCAAGCAGTACGGCCCGTTCACGGCCGTCGACAACGTCTCCTTCACGGCCGCTGCCGGTCGCGTGACGGGCTTCCTCGGCCCCAACGGCGCCGGCAAGTCCACGACCATGCGCATCATGGTCGGCCTCACCCGTCCCAGCACCGGTCAGGTCACCATCGCCGGCCGCGACTACCGCGAGCTCGTCAACCCGGGCCTCGAGGTCGGCGTCCTGCTGGACGCCTCCGCGCAGCACGCCGGACGGACCGGCCGCGAGATCCTCGCGATCGCCGCGCAGACCATGGGCCTGCCGAAGTCCCGGGTCGCCGAGACCCTCGCCCGCGTCGGGCTCACCGAGACCGAGGCCGAGCGCCGGGTCCGCAACTACTCCCTCGGCATGCGCCAGCGCCTCGGCATCGCGACCGCCCTCATCGGCGACCCGCAGGTGCTGATCCTCGACGAGCCCGCCAACGGCCTCGACCCGGCCGGCATCCGCTGGATGCGCGACCTGCTCCGCGGCTTCGCCGACCAGGGCGGCACCGTGCTGCTGTCCTCGCACCTGCTGCACGAGATCGAGGTCATCGCCGACGACCTCGTCGTGATCGGCCAGGGCCGCATCGTGGCCCAGGGCAGCAAGGCCGAGCTGCTGGCCGCCGCCGGCACCCTCGTCCGCACCGCAGACCCCGCCCAGCAGGACCACCTCGCCCGCGCCCTGCACGAGGCGTCGGTCGTCACCAACCCCATCGACGGCGGCCTGAGGGCCGACGCCGACCCCGAGCTCGTGGGCGAGACGGCACACCGTGCCGGCGTCGTCCTGCGCGAGCTGCGCGCCGCCGACGGCGCCGGCCTGGAGGAGATGTTCCTCGAGCTCACCGCCGAGACCGCTCGCGAAGGAGCAGCAGCATGACCACCCAGATCCACGAGGCGACCCCGGTGCCCGCCGTCGCCTCCACGACCACGCCCCAGGCACCCGCCGCACGTCGCGTCGTACGCCCCATCCCGATGACCCGCCTGGTCGGGGTCGAGCTCCGCAAGATGTTCGACACCCGCGCCGGCTTCTGGATGATGGCCAGCGTCGGCATCGTGTCCGTCCTCGCCACCGCCGCGGTGATCATCTGGGCGCCCGACGAGGCGATCACCCAGAACACCTTCTCCACCGCGATCGGGATGCCGCTGTCGGTGGTCCTGCCGATCATCGCGATCCTCTCGGTCACCGGCGAGTACAGCCAGCGCACCGGACTGACGACGTACACCCTCGTGCCCTGGCGCGGCCGCGTGATGGCGGCGAAGGTCGCCTCGACGCTGCTGGTCGGCGTGGTGGCGATGGTCGTCGCCCTCGGGGTCGGGGCCCTCGGCAACGTCGTGGGCTCGGCGATCACCGGCCTCGACGCGACGTGGGACATCTCGCTCGCGCAGTTCGGCAACATCGTGCTCGCCAACGTCCTCGGCATGCTGATGGGCTTCATGCTCGGCGTGCTGTTCCGCAGCTCCGCCGGCGCGATCGTGGGCTACTTCGTCTACTCGCTCGTGCTGCCGGTCGCCTTCGGGACGCTGGCCGCCTTCCAGGAGTGGTTCCGCGACCTGCAGCCCTGGGTCGACGTGAACTTCGCCGTGACCCGCCTCTTCGACCAGACGATGACCACCGAGTACTGGCAGCAGCTCGGCGTCTCGACCCTGGTCTGGCTCTGGATCCCGCTGGCCATCGGCCTGCGCGCGGTCCTGCGTGCCGAGGTGAAGTAGGTCCGTAGCGGCGAGGGCGGTCACCGGATATCCGGTGACCGCCCCGCTTCACGGCCGAGATCTCGACACCGAAGCGGGAAACTCGGGTGCGAACCACGGCTCTGACAGGCTGGCCACATGCACCCCGACGCCTGGTTGGTCGTCATCGACCCGCAGCGGATCTTCGCCTCCCCGGACAGCGAGTGGGGGTCGACCATGTTCCCCGACATCGTGGATCCGGTACGACGACTCGCCTCCGCCGCGGGCGAGCGCACCGTCGTCACGCGCTGGGTGCCCGCCCCCGAGCCGCAGGGCAGCTGGGCGACCTACATGCGGGCGTGGCCGTTCGCGGACGTCCCGGACGGCGACCCGCTGCTCGAGCTGGTGCCCGAGGTGCAGGGCCTGGCGAGCGAGGTGGTGTCGCTTCCGACGTTCGGCAAGTGGGGCTACGCCCTCCAGGCCGTCACCGGTCCGCTCCCCCACCTGGTGCTGGCCGGAGTGAGCACCGACTGCTGCGTCGTGTCGACCGCGCTCGCTGCGGCCGACGCCGGCGCGACGATCACCGTCGTCACCGACGCCTGCGCCGGCTCGACGCCGGAGAACCACGAGGCGGCCATGACGGTGATGTCGCTCTACCCGCCGCAGATCACCCTGGCCACCACCGACGAGGTGCTGCGGGCAGGCACCTCCTCGTGAGCCGGGTCATCCACACCGGCCAGGCGCTGGTCGACGTGGTCGTCGAGGTCCCCGACCTGCCTGACCGTGGGCAGAACGTCATGGCGGCCTCGGCCACCGACTACGCGGGCGGCACGGTCACAGTGCTGCTGGCGGCGGCCCGGTTCGGTGCGGAGTGCGTGCAGGCCGGTGCCATCGGCACGGGGCCCCACGGCGACCTGATCCGCGGCGCGCTCGGCGCCGCCGGGATCGGGGTGTCGGCCCCACCGGTCCGGGACCTCGACACGGGCATCTGCGTCGTCATGGTCGAGCCCAGCGCGGAGCGCACCTTCGTGACCACCCTGGGTGCGGAGCGCCGGGTCAGCGTCGACTCGCTGGCCACGTCGGACCCGCGGCCCGGCGACCTGGTCTGCGTCACCGGCTTCTCCCTCGCGCTCGACAGCACCCGCGACCCCCTCCTGGCGTGGCTGCCGACGCTGCACCCCGACGTCGTCGTGGTGCTCGACCCCGGCGCCGCCTTCGCGGGTCTCGACGCGTCCGTCCGGGCGGCGATGCTCGAGGTGACCGACGTCTGGTCGAGCAACGCCGAGGAGGCCGCGGACGTCCTGCGCGCCGCCGGCGAGGACGCGCCCGACGACCTCACGGCGCTCACGGTCGCCGTCGCCCCGATGCTGCGCGGCGACGCGGTCGCGATCGTCCGCGACGGGCCGGATGGGTGCGCGGTCCACGTCGCCGGGCGGACGACGTACGTCCCCGGCTTCCCGCAGACGCCCGTCGACACCAACGGTGCCGGCGACACCCACACCGGCGCGCTGCTGGCCGAGGTGGCCGCCGGTACGCCGTGGGAGGAGGGCTGCCGCCGGGCGAATGCGGCCGCCGCCATCAAGGTCACCCGGCGCGGACCGGAGTCGGCGCCGACCGCCGCCGAGGTGGACGCCTTCCTCTCGACCGCGGACGGACCGGCCTAGGTGTACCCAGCCACCACGTTGGTCACAGACGGCTGACTGGAGCTTTGCCTCCGAGTGAGCTGTGGCGTCGGCAAGTGTTGTAGTGCTCGATCCATGGAGCAAGCGCGGCGGCGCGGTC
>NZ_JAPPUX010000009.1 GCF_026712185.1 Nocardioides pini
GCCCGAACCCCAGTCCTCAAACTCGTCGACGACCTCAACATCCGCATCGTCAACGCCGCCACCGGCGAACTCATCCGAGAACTCACCCTCGACCCCACCCGCAACTACCAACCACTCGACCGATCCCCGAAATGACCAACAGCCCGGACCCCAATGGGGTCCGGGCTGTCCGGTATCTCTTGCGAGATCACACTGCGCGCCTGTAGGGATTCGAACCCCAAACCTTCTGATCCGTAGTCAGATGCTCTATCCGTTGAGCTACAGGCGCCCGTCGTTCGCACCAGCGGCGCGAGGACCTGACGAGGATAGCCGACGGCCCGGGGGTGGGCGAAATCAGGGACCGGCGACCCGGGTGGGACCTTCGCCGCACGGTCGGGACTTCCGGCCCCGGTCGCGCACCCCGACGGTGCCCTATCGTGCCTAGCACCCGCACCGCGGCGAGGCACCGCCGCACGACGAGAGGGAGCGCGATGGCAGATCTCGAGGCAGTCATGGACGAAGCCGGGCTGACGAACCCCAAGGTCCGAGAGTTCGTGAAGGAGTACGCCGAGCTCACCGGCGCCGAGAACATCGAGGTGGTGAACGCCTCCGACGACGCGCGTCTCCTCGAGGAGGCCGTGGCGGCAGGCGAGCTGCAGATGGCGGGCGAGGGCCGCTACTACTCCCGCAGCTACTACAAGGACACCGCGCGCTCCGAGGAGCGCACGATCGTGGCGACGAACAACGAGTCGGACCGGGGCGTCTACAACAACTGGCGGCCGGCCTCGGAGATGAAGCCGATGCTCCACGACCGGATGCGCGGCGCGTCCGAGGGGAAGACGATGTACGTCATCCCCTACCTGATGTCGCCGCCAGGCAACGTGCTCGCCCCGTGGGCCGCCGGCGTCGAGCTCACCGACACGCGCACGGTCGTCCTCCACATGATCCGCATGGCCCGCGTCGGCGTGCAGTTCGTCAACGACCTCGAGGACCCCGACTCGTTCGTCCGGGCGGTCCACGTCACCGGCGACCTCGAGCACCTCGGCCAGGGCACGGCCGACGACCAGCGCTACTTCGTCACGGTCGCCGACGAGCGCACCATCTTGCACTTCGGGTCGTCGTACGGCGGCAACGCGCTGCTCGGCAAGATCGCGCACGGCCTGCGGCAGGGCGCGTACGACGGCTGGGCCAGCAGGAAGTTCCTCGCCGAGCAGTACATGCTCATCGGCATCCACGACAAGGAGACGGGGCGCACCTACCACGTGTGCGGCGGCTTCCCGAGCGCCTCGGGCAAGACCAACCTCGCGATGATGGCGGCCCCCGACGCGCTCGGCGACCGCTACCACGTGTCGTTCTACGGCGACGACATCGCGTGGCTGTGGGTCGACGAGGAGTCCGGCCGGCTCATGGGCATGAACCCCGAGTACGGCGTCTTCGGCGTCGCGAAGGACACCAACGAGCGGACCAACCCCAACGCCCTGTACTCCATCGGCGAGGGCTCGCAGGCGATCTTCACCAACGTCGCCTACAACCCCGGCACGGGCGAGGTGTGGTGGGAGGGCAAGACCCCGAAGCCGCCGACCGACGTGCGCGGCTGGCTCGACTGGACCGGCTCCCCGCTCGCCGACCGCAAGGACAACGACACCGCGGCCTGGGCCCACCCGAACAGCCGCTTCACGACCACGCTCGCCAACGTGCCCAACATCGCGCCCGACTACGACGCGGCCGCCGGCGTGCCCATCGACGCCATCATCTTCGGCGGCCGCACCAGCGACCGCGAGCCGCTGATCCGGGCGATCACCGACCTGGCCGAGGGGGTCTACGACGGCCTGACGCTGGGGGCCGAGGCCACCTTCGCCGCCGAGGGAGTCGACGGCCAGCTGCGCTACGACCCGATGTCCAACCGCCCCTTCATGGCCTACGGCGAGGGCGACTACGCACGGCACTACCTCGACGTCGTCGGGGCGGCGAAGGACCAGCCGATCTTCGCGCACGTCAACTGGTTCCAGAAGGACCCGGACGACGGCCACTTCCTGTGGCCCGGCTACCGCGACAACCTGCGCCCGCTCCTGTGGCTGCTGCAGCTGCGGAACGGCGAGGTCGAGGGACGGCGCACCGCCGTCGGCATCCTGCCGACCGAGGAGGAGCTCGACCTCTCCGGCATGGACGTCCCGGCCGCCGACCTCGAGCGGATCCTGTCCATCGACAAGGAGCGGTGGCAGCAGGAGATGGGCTTCCGCGAGGAGCACCTGTCCCAGTTCGACCGGATGCCGGAGGAGATCTGGGAGGCGCACCGCCGAGTCGCCGCCGACCTCGACGCCACGGACTGACCCTCACGACGTCGCACGCGCCACTAGGGTGGTGACGTGCGACGTCGTGTCTCGGGGACCGCTGCGCCGGGGTCCTCCTCCCCCTCCGACCTCAGGCGAGGCGGCCCTGCCCTGGCGGTGCCCTTCGGCATCGTGGCCGCGCTCGGGCTGGTGACCGTGCTGCTGCCGCCCTACAGCAGTCCCTGGTGGGTGGCCGGCCTCGCGGCGGTCATGCTGGCGCTGGTCGTCGCGCTCTACGTCGCGAGCCGCCGCCGGCCGGAGCGCTCCTGGCTCGACCCGATGCCCGCCTACCTGCTCTTCCCGTACGCCGCCCTGGTCAACGACGCCGCCGGTGCGGGCAGCGGCGGCTCGTCGTCGGGGATGACGGTCCTGATCCTCATCCCGATCCTCTGGATCGCGATCACCGGCACCCGCCACCAGCTCTGGATCGCGAGCGGCCTGGCCGTCGCCACCCTCGTCGCGCCCGTGCTGCTCATAGGACCGCCCGAGTACACGCTCGGCGACTGGCGCCGGGCGCTCATGTGGGGCGCCGTGGCGCTGATCATCGCGCCCGTCCTGCAGCGGATCGTGCGCGACCTGGAGCGGCAGAGCCGCCGGGCCCGCGTCTCCAACGAGCGGGTGGAGAAGCTGTTCGACGACGCCCCGCACGGCGTGGCCCTCCTCGACCCCTCCGGCTCGATCATCCGCGTCAACATCTCGATGGCCGTCCTGGTGGGCCTCGACCCGCCCGACATGGTGGGCCACCGGCTCGCCGACTTCGAGACACCGGGCGAGACCCGGATCGAGGACCACCTCGGCCGGCTGATGCTCTACCGCGGCGAGTCCCTGCAGTCGGAGTGCAACTTCCGCGACTCCGGCGGCAACGACGTCCACGTGTCCTTGAGCAGCACCGTCGTGGGCGACGCGCAGATGGGCGAGATCATCATGGTCAACGTCGTCGACATCTCCGACCGCCGGCGCTACCTCGACCGCCTAGCCCACCTCGCGGACCACGACGTCCTCACCGGTCTGGCCAACCGTCGCCGCTTCGAGAGCGAGCTCGACCGGCACCTCGACCGCTGCCGGCGCCATGGTCCCACCGGTGCGCTGCTCCTGCTCGACCTCGACAACTTCAAGCAGGTCAACGACACGCTCGGGCACAACGCCGGCGACCAGCTCCTCGTCACGATCGCCGGGCTGCTGCGTCGCTCGATCCGCAGCACCGACGTCGTCGCCCGGCTCGGCGGCGACGAGTTCGCCGTCCTGCTCACCGACTGCGAGCAGTCCGACGCCGCGCGCGTCGCCGAGCTCGTCGTCGAGCGGATCGCCACCCACGCCGCCACCCTCGACGGGGTCGCCCGGCGCGTGACGGCGAGCGTGGGGGCGGTGACGTTCCGGGCCGCAGCCGAGCACGCCGCCGACGTCCTCGCCCTCGCCGACATGACGATGTACGACGCGAAGGAGGCCGGGCGCAACCAGGTGGTCGTGCTGTCCGAGGGCGACGAGCGCGGTCCCCGGACCGCCGCGCGCCTGCAGTGGCAGAGCCGCATCGAGGCGGCGCTCGCCGAGGACCGCTTCGAGCTCCACCTGCAGCCCATCATGGACATCGGCACCGGCCGGATCAGCTCGGCCGAGGTGCTCCTGCGGCTGCGCGACGAGGGTGAGCTCGTCCCGCCGTCCCGGTTCGTCTACATCGCCGAGCGCGTCGGCCTGATGCCGCAGGTCGACGCGTGGGTCGTCGACAAGAGCCTCGAGCTGCTCGCCCGGATGCGCCGCGACCACGACCCGTCGTTCGAGTTCGAGGTCAACCTGTCGGGCCACTCCATCGGCAACCCCGACATCGAGCGGGCGATCGTCGACTCGCTCACGACCCACGGCGTCGACCCGTCGGCGCTCATCCTGGAGATCACCGAGACCGCCGCGGTCGCCGACGTCGCGCTCGCCCGGACCTTCGCCGGGCGGATGACCGAGCTCGGCTGCGCCTTCGCGCTCGACGACTTCGGCGCGGGGTTCGGCTCGTTCTACTACCTCAAGCACCTGTTCTTCGACTACGTGAAGATCGACGGGGAGTTCGTGGCCCACGTGCACGAGTCGGCCGTCGACCGCACGATCATGCGCTCGATCGTCGGGATCGCCCGCGACCTCGGCAAGCGGACGGTCGCCGAGTTCGTCTCCGAGCCGGAGATCCTCGAGGTGTGCCGCGAGGAAGGCGTCGACTTCGCCCAGGGCTACCTCATCGGCAAGCCCGTGCCCTTCGACCAGTTCGTCCTCGAGTTCATGCCATCCGCCATCGGATCGGCCCCGAACGAGTGAACGGCGCCTGGCGTGTGAGCGCTCGCCGGTAGACAAGGAGATCTCGGACAGATGCAGTGGCTTCAACGGTCGGTGGGCCTCGCGATCATCGGCTCGGCAACGCTGGGAGCGGCCGCCCTGTGGGTGGCGGTCGCGTCAGGTGACCCCGAGACGGGCGACGCCCCCGACGAGGGCCTGCTGTTCGGGATCTGGCAGGTCTTCTACGACACCGACATGCCGGAGCCGCGCGTGCTGCTGGCCGCCGTGGGCGTCGCCCTGCTGCTGGCGGCCGGTGTCGCCGGCATCGAGCGGCGGCTCCTCACCCGCGCGCGTCGCAGCGAGGACGGCAACCGGATGCCCCTCGCGCCCAAGCTCGTGATGACCGAGACCCGCGGGGAGTACGCCGGCCCGGTGACGATCACCGTCCTGATCCCGGCGCACAACGAGGAGGGCTGCATCGCCGAGACCCTGGCCTCGCTGCAGTCGCAGTCGCTGCCACCCGCGCGGATCGTGGTCGTCGCGGACAACTGCACCGACGGGACGGTCGGGCTCGCCCGCGCGGCCGGTGTCGACGTCTTCGAGACCGTCGACAACACGCACAAGAAGGCCGGCGGCCTGAACCAGGCGCTCGCCCAGGTCCTCCCCGGCCAGGGTGACAACGATTGCGTGATGATCATGGACGCCGACACGACGCTCGACGCGGGCTTCCTCGAGGGCGCTGCCCAGCGGCTCACCAACGACCGCGCGCTGATGGCCGTCGGAGGTCTCTTCTACGGCGAGGACGGCTTCGGCCTGATCGGCCAGTTCCAGCGCAACGAGTACACCCGCTACCAGCGCGACCTGCGCCGCCGCCGCGGCCGGGTGTTCGTCCTGACCGGCACCGCGTCGGTGTTCCGCCCGCGAGCGCTGCGCGCGGTGGCCGAGGAGCGCGGCAAGATCCTGCCCGGCGTGCCCGGTGACGTCTACGACACGGTGGCCCTGACCGAGGACAACGAGCTGACGATCGCGCTCAAGACGCTGGGCGCGCTGATGATCTCGCCCAGCGAGTGCACGGTGGTCACCGAGGTGATGCCGAACTGGCGCGGCCTGTGGGCGCAGCGGCTGCGCTGGCAGCGGGGCGCGCTGGAGAACCTCGGCGCCTACGGCCTCCGGCCGCAGACCTTCCGCTACTGGATGCAGCAGCTGGGCATCGGCTACGGCGTCATCGCGCTCGGTGCCTACCTGCTCCTCATCATCCTGATGATCCTCGCCACCTCGAACTGGGTGTGGTTCCCGTTCTGGATCGGCATCGGTCTCGTCTTCACCCTCGAGCGGGTCGTGACCGTGTGGCGCGGCGGGTGGAAGGCGCGCCTGCTCGGACTCTCGCTGTTCCCGGAGCTCTTCTACGCGATGTTCCTCAACGTGGTCTACCTCAAGGGCATCTGGGACCTCTCCCTGGCCAAGCAGGCGGACTGGAAGCACGTCGTCCAGACCGGCTCCTCGGGCCCCGGCTCACGGGCGGAGGGCTGACATGACGATCCCGACCTCGATCCCCACCGACATCGCCACCGCCGTCGTGCCGATGGGCGTGCTGCTCCCCGACAGCATCCTGCGCAACGACTTCATCGCCGTGCTGGCCGCGTTCGTCGCCATCAACACGATCGTCTACGTCACGCTCGCGGTGGCCAAGATCCTGCCGAAGTTCTACCTGCGCGACTGGCTCGCCGCGAGCAACCGGCGCGCCGAGACCCGCAGCATCCACCCCGACGCGGAGGTGGGCGGACCGACCGGCGGCACGCTCAAGGACCGTCTCGCCCAGCCACACCGGCGTACGCGGAAGTAGCGAGACCCAGGTCACAGGTCTGTGATCGATCCAATATGTGCGCCGATTCACGAGCGTTAACGTCCGCGACAAGTCGCCGACAACGAGGCCGCGCGAACCACCCGCGACGCAAGCTGTGAGGAACCGGCATGACCGCAACCATCGACACCCAGACGACGCCACCGACCACGCACGCAGGCATTCTCGCCTGGGTCACGGAGGTCGCCGAGCTGACCCAGCCCGACGCCATCCACTGGTGCACCGGCTCCGACGAGGAGTGGGCGCAGCTCACCGCGTCCCTCGAGGCGACGGGCACGTTCACCCGGCTGAACGCCGACCGGATGCCCAACTCGTTCCACGCGGCCTCCGACCCCACGGACGTGGCGCGGGTCGAGGACCGCACCTACATCTGCTCGGTCGACGAGCGTGACGCCGGGCCCACCAACAACTGGATGGACCCCGAGCAGATGAAGGACCTCATGCGCGGGCTCTACGCCGGCTGCATGCGGGGTCGCACGATGTACGTCATCCCCTTCGTCATGGGTCACCTCGACGCCGAGCACCCGATGTTCGGCATCGAGGTCACCGACTCGGCCTACGTCACCGTCTCCATGCGCGTCATGGCTCGCATGGGCACCGACGTGCTGCGCCGGATCGAGGAGCTCGAGACCGCGGGCGAGTCCCCGCAGTGGGTCCCCGCGCTGCACTCGGTCGGCATGCCGCTCGAGCCCGGCCAGGCCGACGTCGCGTGGCCGTGCAACGACACCAAGTACATCGTCCAGTTCCCCGAGGAGCGGATGATCTGGAGCTTCGGCTCCGGCTACGGCGGCAACGCCCTGCTCGGCAAGAAGTGCTACGCCCTGCGCATCGCGTCGGTGATGGCGCGCGACGAGGGCTGGCTCGCCGAGCACATGCTCATCCTCAAGCTCACCTCCCCGCAGGGCGTCACCAAGTACGTCGCCGCGGCCTTCCCGAGCGCGTGCGGCAAGACCAACCTGGCCATGCTCAAGCCGACCATCCCGGGCTGGACGGTCGAGGCGATCGGCGACGACATCGCCTGGATGCGCATCGGCGAGGACGGTCGCCTGTGGGCGGTCAACCCGGAGTTCGGCTTCTTCGGCGTCGCCCCGGGCACCAACGAGCACACCAACCCGCACGCGATGGAGACCATCCGCAAGGGCAACTCGGTCTTCACCAACGTCGCCCTGACCCCCGACGGCGACGTCTGGTGGGAGGGCCTGGAGAACACCCCGGCCGAGGCGACGAGCTGGAAGGGCGAGCCGTGGACGCCCGACTCCGGCGAGCTGTCCAGTCACGCCAACAGCCGCTACTGCACCCCGATCAAGCAGTGCTCGATCCTCGCCGACGAGTACGACGACCCGCGCGGCGTGCCGATCGACGCGATCCTCTTCGGCGGCCGACGCAAGACCACCATCCCGCTGGTGACCGAGGCGCGCGACTGGAACCACGGCACGTTCATGGGCGCGACGCTCTCCTCGGAGACCACCGCCGCCGCGGTCGGCGCCGTGGGCGTCGTCCGTCGCGACCCGATGGCGATGCTGCCGTTCATCGGCTACAACGCCGGCGACTACTTCGGCCACTGGGTGGGGATCGGCAAGGACAACGACGCCGCCAAGCTGCCGAAGATCTTCTACGTCAACTGGTTCCGACGTGGCGACGACGGCGACTTCCTGTGGCCCGGCTTCGGCGAGAACAGCCGTGTCCTCAAGTGGGTCATCGAGCGCATCGACGGACAGGCGGCCGCGGTCGAGACCCCGATCGGCCACGTGCCCGCGCCCGGCTCGCTCGACATCGACGGCCTCGACGTCACGGAGGAGCAGCTCGCGCAGGCCCTCGCGGTCGACGCGGACGAGTGGAGGGCCGAGCTGCCGCAGATCCAGGAGTGGTTCGAGAAGTTCGGCGACGACCTCCCCGCCGTCCTCTGGAGCGAGCTCGACACGCTCAAGGCGCGCCTCGACGCCTGAGGCGACGACACCACGCCGACCCGCCGTCCGGAGTTCCGGGCGGCGGGTCGTGCCGTGTCCGGGCACGCGCCGGCCCACGATGCCTGCTGGGGCTGGTGTGGCACCATCCTCCCCACGGGGATCACGGTCGAGCGGAGTGAGCCATGCCCTTGGGGCCTGATGAGCGGAGTCTCTTCGACACGCAGGCGACCCCTCTCTACGAGGAGGTCGTGGCGTCCGGGGGCATCGACGCGGCCGACCCGCGCATCGGCAAGGGGGGCGAGCTGCACGCCGCCTTCGAGCTGCTCGCCGAGGTGGGGCTCATCGTGAAGAGCGACGACGGCACGACCTGGCGCGCCGTCGACCCGGCGGCCGTCCAGGCCCGCGTCGTCGCCCCGCTCGGGCAGCAGGGCGCGGAGCTGATCGCGGAGTCAGCCCACTGGGCGCAGTCGTTCAACGCGCTCTCGCAGACCTGGCGTCGGTCGCCGAGCGCGGTCGGCGCCCCGTTCGCCGAGATCCGTGGGCTGGCGACCATCAACAACTACCTCATGGCCCTGGCCGGCGACACCCGTGAGGAGCTGCTCACCGCCCAGCCGCAGTACCGGCGCGGCATCAAGCGGCTGAACCAGGCGATCGCCCACGAGATCGACGCTCTCAAGCGTGGCGTCCGCGTGCGGACGCTCTACCAGCACGCTGCGCGGCGGGGGGCGGACACCCGCCGGTACGTCGCCGCGGTCACCGCCGCCGGCGCGGAGGTGCGCACCCTCGACGAGTTCTTCAACCGCCTGCTCGTCTTCGACCGGCGGGTCGCGGTGATCCCGAGCCACGAGGGCCTGGACGTCGCCATGGTCATCAGCGAGCCGTCCACGGTGGTCTACCTCGTCGACATGTTCGAGCGCCACTGGGAGCGTGCCCGCCCGTTCACCAGCAGCGAGACCACGCTGATGCGCGACATCGCGGCGGAACAGCGGGCGATGACCATCCGGATGCTGCTCGAGGGGCGCGCCGACCCGGCGGGCGCCAAGCGGCTCGGCGTCAGCCCCCGCACCTACGCGGCCTACGTCGCGGACCTGAAGAACGAGTTCGAGGTGGAGACCCGCTTCCAGCTCGGCTACGAGATGGGCAAGCGCGGGATCTCCGGGCGAGAGGACGACACGCCACCCGCATGACGCCCGGTCGAGATCGCCTGGGGAAATGGGGGAGGGCAGCACCTCCGTAGAGGTGCTGCCCTCATGCCGGGACGGGCCTGTGGGGGAGGCCATCCGGACCAGAACTCGTGGGGGGTTGAGGGGTCCGTGTCCCAGCTCTTCACTTGCGTGCCCATTCTAGGCACGACTGGCTCAGGTTCAGCGGCTGGTGGTCCGCCCCCAGGTGATGTCGAGCGCACCGGCCGGGGCCGAGGTCGCACCAACGAAGCCGAGACCGAGTGCTGCCACGAGTGCGGCGGCGGCGATGCGGCGTACTGGGGTCATGGGGTTTCCACCTCTTGGTCATGTCACAGGGGCTGACTTCGTCCATTGTCACCCACCGTGCGCAGCCACGTCGCGTCCGGCTGACTGCAGTTCTGTGCATTGCAGGTTTCTGCAAATGCAGGCACGGCATGCCGGTCGACCCCCTCCTCGCGGAGGGGGTCGACACTGGCGGAGGCGGAGGGATTTGAACCCTCGATGGGGTTTTAGCCCCAAACCCGCTTAGCAGGCGGGCGCCATAGACCGGACTAGGCGACGCCTCCATGCCCGACCGTGGTCGGGCGCACAGAAGGTTACAAGGCTCGGCGCGCGTGCGCCGAATCAGGTCACCGTTTGCGGAGGCCGTGTCCGCGCTGCAGGTGGTCCTGGACGTCGCGGACGAAGGCCTCGCGGTCCACGGCGAGCATCTCGACGGGGATGGTCGTCGTCCGTCCGTCGCGCAGGCGCAGCACGACGACCGGCGCGTCGGCCACGGTCGTGGTGACGGCGTCCTCGACGTCCTTCCAGCGACCGGAGGCCGCTCCGACGCCCCGCACCCACTGCACGCGGTAGCCCTCGGCCGTCATCCGCACCACCCAGCCCTTCGTGCGCCACGCCCACCAGCAGCCGACGAGCACCGCCACGGTGAGGAGGACCGGCACCAGCAGGAAGACGGTGTGCAGGTCGAGGACGGCGATGGCCAGCGTGCTCCCCAGGATGAGCACGGCCACCAGGCACAGCACCACGCCCAGCAGTCGCGCCGCGACGGCGGGGGCGAGGCGGTGCACGGTGGCGGTCTCGGTCGTCACGACGACGATTTCACCACGCGCGGCGACCGCCCCCCGCGGTTGGGTAGAGTCCCGCGGTGTGCGGCGCCGCGGCGTCGTACGAGGAGGGGTGCCGGAGCGGCCGATCGGAACCGCCTTGAAAGCGGTCGTAGGGAGACCTACCGCGGGTTCGAATCCCGCCCCCTCTGCTGAGCCCTTCGCTCCGCGAAGGGCTCAGCAGAGGCGTCTTGAACCTGAGAGCGTGAGCGGAGCGAGCGCTGCGCCCTCGCACGCTGACCCCCGTCCGCCCGACTAGGCTCGCCCGGGTGACGACCTGGTTCGAGTCCCCGGAGGCCGCAGCGGCCCGGCTGCGCGAGACCGGCTACCTCACCGACGACGCCACGGCGCTGACGGCGTACCTCGCGGGGGCGCTGGAGAAACCGCTGCTCGTCGAGGGACCGGCGGGCGTCGGCAAGACCGAGCTGGCCAAGGCGGTCGCCCGGGCCACGGGAGCCGAGCTCGTGCGGCTGCAGTGCTACGAGGGGCTCGACGAGGCGCGTGCCCTCTACGAGTGGAACTACAAGAAGCAGCTGCTGCGGATCCAGGCCGCGGGCGGCGACCAGTCGTGGAGCGAGACCCACGACGACATCTTCACCGAGGAGTTCCTCCTCACCCGACCGCTCCTGGGTGCGATCCGGCGCGACGAGCCGACGGTGCTGCTGGTCGACGAGGTCGACAAGACCGACATCGAGGTCGAGGGCCTGCTGCTGGAGGTGCTCAGCGACTTCCAGGTCACCATCCCCGAGCTCGGCACGGTCACCGCCACCCGCCGTCCGTTCGTCGTGCTGACCTCCAACGCCAGCCGCGAGCTGTCCGAGGCGGTCAAGCGGCGCTGCCTGTTCCTGCACCTCGACTACCCCGACGCCGAGCGGGAGCGGGCGATCGTCACCAGCCAGGTGCCGCGGCTCGACGACAAGGTGGTCGCCCAGCTCGTCGACGTCGTCGTACGGCTGCGGGACCTCGAGCTCAAGAAGGCCCCGTCGATCGCGGAGTCGGTCGACTGGGCCCGCACGCTGGTGGCGCTGCAGGTCGGCGACCTCGACGAGGCCACCGTCGCCCGCACCCTCGGCGTCGTGCTGAAGCACTCCTCCGACCAGCAGCGCGCCGCCAGGGAGCTGAAGCTGGCGACCCGATGAGCCTGCTCGACACCCACATCGGCTTCGTGGAGGCGCTGCGCGCCGCGGGCCTGTCGGTGTCGCTGGCCGAGGGGCTCGACGCGATCAGCGCGCTGGAGAAGGTGCGCTGGCACGACCGCGAGACGGTGCGGGCCGCCTACGCCGCCACCCTCGTGAAGCGGCACCCGCAGCGCACCACCTTCGACGCGGTCTTCGACATCTACTACCCGCGGCTCATCGGCAGCGGCGTCGCCGGCGACGGCCTCGAGCCGGCCGGGGGTCCGCAGGACACCGGTCCGGACCTCGAGCGCTTCCGCGAGGCGCTGGCCGAGGCCCTGGCCGCGGGCGACCAGCAGGCGTTGCAGGATCTTGCAGTCGAGGCGGTCGCCCGCTTCGGCGCGATGCCGGGCCGCGGTCCCGGCCTGTCGAGCTGGTCGGCGTACACCTCGCTCCAGCGGGTGTCGCCGGGTGAGCTGATGGACCGGCTGGTCCAGGGCCTGCTGGGCCAGGGGCTCGACGACGAGCAGGCGCAGCGCGCCGCCGGTCGCCGGATCGGGGACTTCACCCGGCTGGTCGAGGGCGACGCCCGGCGACGCATCGCCGAGGAGAAGGGCCCCGAGCACGTCGCCGGCGTCACCGTCCGCCCGACCATCGACCGCCTCGACTTCACCGCCGCCCGCCGCAGCGACCTCGAGGAGATGCGGCGCGAGATCTACCCCCTCGCCCGCCGGCTCGCGGCGCGACTGACCAAGGAGCAGCACGCCCGCCGGCGCGGGCCGCTCGACGTACGCCGCACCGTGCGCGCGTCCATCGCGACCGGCGGGGTGCCGCTGACCACCCACCACCGCCCGAAGCGTCCGCACCGCACCGACCTGGTGGTGCTCTGCGACGTGAGCGGCTCGGTGGCGAACTTCGCGCAGTTCACCCTGATGCTGGTGTTCGCGCTGCGGGAGGCGTTCAGCGGCGTGCGGGCCTTCACGTTCGTCGACGACGTCGTCGAGGTCAGCGACAGCTTCCGGCCCGGCGCGGACGTGGTCGAGGTGATGGAGTCGCTCGCCGGGCAGATCTCGCAGGCGGCGCTGTGGGGTCGGACCAACTACGGTCGGGCGCTCACCCGGTTCGCCGAGGAGCACCCCGACGCCGTCGGACCGCGGTCGTCGCTGCTGGTGCTGGGTGACGGGCGGTCCAACTACAGCGACCTCGCGCTGCCCGTGCTCGGCGACCTCGCCGGACGGGCGCGGCACGCGTGGTGGCTCAACCCCGAGCACCCCCGCCACTGGGGCACGGGTGACAGCGCGGCCGACCGCTACGGCGAGGTCGTCTCGATGGTCGAGTGCCGCAACCTGGCCCAGCTCGGCGAGTTCGTGCACCGCATCGTCTGACCGCCCCCCGACCCTCCGCTGCGTCATACGAAGGCGGACCTACTGGTGACGATTCGTATGACGCTCGGAGCCGGGGCGCCCGGACGTCATACGAAGGCGGACCTACTAGTGACGATCCGCATGACGCTCGGAGAAGGGGCGCCCGGACGTCATACGAAGGCGGACCTATCGGCGACGATTCGTATGACGCCCGCCCCGCTCAGCCGGCGAGGAAGCCGAGGTCCTGCATCCGGGTGATCTCGGCCCGCAGCTCCGGGTGCTGGGCGCTGTCCGCGGCCCGCGCGCCGGCGACGTAGAGCTGCGATCCCTCGGCCCCGCCCGCGTCGAAGACGACCGTGAGCCGGTTGGCCGTCGAGGCGTTGATGAGCGACCCGAGCAGGACCACCGGGTCGGAGCGGTCCTCGAGCGAGAGCACCCGGGTGGCCTCGGGGATCCGCGGCACCTGGGCTGACGGGGCGCCGGCGGTGACGACCTGGTCGACGACGAAGCGCGACGAACGGGTGGTCGCGGCGATCTCGGCGGCGACCGCGCCACCGGCAGCCGAGCCGACGAGCATCACGCGGGCGTCGTCGTCGGTGACCGCCGCCTCGATCGCCCGGACCACCTGGCTGACCGTCGTCGTCGGGTCGGCGCCGACGAGGCGCAGCCGGCCGGAGTCGTGCGTGAGCGAGCCCGGGAGGTAGGCGATGTAGCGCCCCGCGCCGACGCGCTGGACGCTGATGCGCCTGTCCTCGGCGACGAGCTTGGCCATCAGCTCCTCGAGCGAGCGAGGGGCCGCGCCACTGCCGCTGTCGACCTCGGCCTCCGGCACCTCGGCCTCGACGAAGGAGCCCGCGGAGTCGCGGAAGGCCGACACCGCGTCGGTCGGGAACGGGTCCACGCCGATCGCCCGCAGGCCGCCGCGCGCCGCGTGGGCGCCCTGGTCGGACGCCAGCACCCCGGCCGTGAGGAGCGAGCGCATGTGCAGCCCGTCGAGGAGGCCACCGCCACCGGAGAGGTGGTCCATCAGGTCGGGGTTGTTCTCGGCGAGCTCGTTGAGGTAGGCCGTGACGCCGTCGCGGTCGAGGACGTCGGTCTCGATCAGCCCCGCGCTCACGATCGCACCACCGAGCGCGACCTCGGGGGCGAGGTAGCCGATCGCGCGGCCGGCGATGGAGCCCAGCGTCTTGTAGGCGGCCTGCTGCAGCTCGTCGATCCAGCGGTAGGTGAGGACCGTGGCGCGTACGACGAGGGCGTCGGCGTCGAGCTCGACCGACCGCGTCAGCAACCCGCTCTTGCCCGTCGTGGCGGCCCGGATGTCCTCCTCTGCCTGCGCCCAGGTCGCCTTCGACAGCTCGCCGGTGTCGACGACGTCGTCGTCGCCGAGGATCTCGGTGCCGAGGCGGGCGCGGGTGCGCATCTCGTTGCCGGAGGTGTCGAAGAGGTCGGCCAGCGCCAGCATCTGGTCGTACTTGTCGGCGGCGACCGTCGCCGAGGAGTCGTCCGGCGGACCGTCGTGCGTGCGGGGGATGTCGAGGTCGCTCATGCGAGGTCCTCCGGGACGGTGACCTGGGCCAGCACCGGGGCGAGCTCGGTGGCGAGGTCGTCGGGGTCGACGCGGACGACCGCGACGCGTGCGACGTCGTCGTGGCGCGGGGTCAGGGAGTGCCAGCCGTCGCGGAGCAGGACCCAGGACACGACGCCGACGGAGGTCGTGGCGCGCTCGGACACCTCGGCGGCGAGGATGCGCATGCGGCCGCGACCCTCGGTGTGGACGGCCGACACCACGTCGACGGCCTCCGCTCCGCCGATCTCGCGGCCGTCGGCGAGGACGACCCCGCCCGACTGGTCGACGAGGACCGGCACCAGGTCGGACCGGCCCGAGCGCAGCGCCTCCCCGACGGAGTCGGCGAGGGCGTAGGGGACGTCCAGGTGGGCCGGCACGTGGGAGGTGCCCAGGGGGAGGTCCTCCGGCGGTGCCGTGACCCGGGCGAGCTCGGTGGTCCACTGATCCACGGGGAACCAGGCCAGCTCGAAGACGATGCCGTCGCACGTCGACAGGCTGGCGACCGCGCCGCCGGAGTGGCGGTGCCAGGCCTTCACCTGGGTGGCCCCGGCGGCGACGTCGATGTCGAGGGCCAGGCGCGGCGTCGCGAGGAGCCCGACGGCCCCGACGACGCCCGGGTCGGCGCCGGCGTCGGTCACCAGCCCGCGCCGGCGCAGGGTCTCGTCCGGGTCGTGGAGGGTGCGGAGCGCGTCGGTGTAGGCGGAGTCCTCCACCGACCCGCGGCTCTGGCCGAGGCGGCCGGACAGCGATCCGGCGTCGACCGCTCCGTCGGTGCCGCTGGGCAGGTCGAACGGGAGCGGAGCCCCGCCGGCCAGCTCGGCGACGCGGCGGAGCTCGGGCAGCGTCAGCGCGAGCCGGCGGGCCATCGCGTCGATGAAGCTGGTGGGCGGTGGCGGCGGGGTGGTCAGGTCGATGGTCACCATGTCAGAGCCCCGGGAGCGTGACGGTCAGCCAGTCCTTGTGGCCGGCGGGCGGGGGGTCGAAGGCGAGGAGGGCGGCCTCGGCCCCGTCGGTCGCGGTCGGGACCCCGTCGGGTCCGGCCGCGTGCGCGGCGCGGGTGTGGGCGTCCTCGACGAGGGCGGTGGCCTTGTGGGCGCGTACGTCGATCGCCTCCTTGAGCGAGTCGACCTCCGCGAGGTGCCGGGCGAGTGAATCGGCGGCGGTCTCGTGGTGGGCGGCGGCGGTGCGCAGGTGGGAGGCGCGCTCCTTGATCCGCTCGCGCATCGCGTCGGCGGCCTTGCCGTGCCACGGCACGGCCTCCGCCTGGGACACGAGGCGGGCGGCCAGGGCCCGGATGTCGCCGCCCTGCTCACGGAGCTGCGCCACGCGCTTGCGGCCCGCGGCGGTGTCGCCGTACATCGATCACTCCCTCTCGTCCGGGGACGCCTACCCGGTCAGCCGGACCTCAAACGTCTTCTCCCGCCACGCGATTGTGCCGCAGACGTCAGCCGACGCGCTCCGGCCGCGCCGTCCGGGCCGGGCCGCGGGCGCCGTCGGGCGCGCGCGCGGCCGATAGGATCCAGTCCGCCCCCGCAAGCCGCAGAGCGACCCCGAGGTGTGCATGACGTTCGACGTCCACCAGCTCGACGAGTTCGTGCTGGTCGGCGCCGTCGTGACCCTTGCGGCCATCCTCGCGGTGCGGGTGTCCGCGCGCGCGGGCCTGCCGTCGCTGCTCATCTACCTCTTCATCGGCGTCCTGCTCGGCGAGGGCGGGCCCTTCGGCATCCCCTTCGACGACGCCCAGCTCGCGCACGCGCTCGGCTTCGGGGCGCTGGCGGTCATCCTGGCCGAAGGTGGTCTCACCACCGACTGGCGGCAGATGCGCTCCAGCGTCCGCCTCGGCCTGTCGCTCGCGACGGTCGGGGTGGCGGTGTCGGTGGCCGTGGTCGCCGTCGGCACCCACTACCTCCTGGGACTGCCGTGGGAGCTGGCGATCCTGCTAGGCGCGATCTGCTCGCCCACGGACGCGGCCGCGGTGTTCTCGGTCCTGCGCGCGCTGCCGCTCCCCAAGCGGCTCACCGGCGCGCTCGAGGCCGAGTCCGGGCTCAACGACGCCCCGACCGTCGTGCTGGTGGGGATCATCTCAACCGGCGCGATCGGCGAGGCGGGCCTGCTCGAGACCAGCGGCCTCATCGTCTTCGAGCTGATCGCGGGCGGCCTGATCGGCGCGGCGATCGGCGTGGGCGGTGCGTGGGTGATGCGGCGGGCGGCCCTGCCCTCTTCCGGCCTCTACCCGCTCGCCGTCCTGTGCCTGGCGTTCGCGGCGTACGGCGCTGCGTCGGCGGTGCACGCGTCGGGGTTCGCCGCGATCTACGTCGCCGCGCTGATCCTCGGCAACAGCGAGCTCCCGCACCGGGTGGCGACCCGCTCCTTCTCCGAGGGGGTGGCGTGGCTGGCGCAGATCGGGCTCTTCGTGATGCTCGGGCTGCTCCTCTCGCCCTCGGCGATCCACCTCGACACAGTGGTCCGGGCGCTGGTCACCGGACTCGTCCTCACGCTGGTGGCCCGCCCGTTGTCGGTCGTCGTCAGCAGCGTCGTGCAGCCGATGGTGCCTCGCGACCTGGCGTTCCTGTCGTGGGCCGGCCTGCGCGGCGCGGTGCCCATCGTGCTCGCCACGATCCCCCTGTCGGAGGGTGTGACGGGCGCGGAGGGCCTGTTCCACATCGTCTTCGTGATGGTCGTCGTCTACACCCTGCTGACCGGACCGACCCTGCCGTGGGTGGCCAGGACGCTCGGCGTCGCGCTCCGCTCGGAGCCGAGGGGACTCGAGGTGGAGGCGGCGCCGCTCGACCGCGTGGCTGCCGACCTCCTGCAGGTGACGATCGCGCCCACCTCGAAGATGCACGGCGTCGAGGTCGGCGAGCTGCGCCTGCCGCAGGGGGCCTCGGTCTCCCTGGTCATCAGGTCGGGCGAGGTGCTGGTCCCGGAGCGTCGTACGGTCCTGCGGCACGGCGACGACCTGCTCGTGGTCACGCCCCGCAAGCTGCGCGAGGCCACCGAGGCGCGGATGCGTCAGGTCTCCGACAACGGCCGGCTCGCGCAGTGGGTCGGCGACCCGCCGCGCCGCGAGAGGGACTAGGCCCGGACCGGGCCGAGGCTCACTCGGAGCCGGTGGCCTTGCACCAGGTGGCGTCGGCCTCGGCGACCACCGACTCGACCTGCTTCTTCTTCAGCGCCTGGAACTTCTCACCGACCACGACGACGACGCCGGGTCCGAGCGCGTCGCCCTCGACGACCTGCGCCCTCTTGAACTGCCGCTGCACGAGCACGACCGCCGGGTTGGTCGGCTCGGAGGACCAGATCTGCGTGGTGGCCGCGGGGAGCGGGGAGTCGCCGACGGTGCCCTCGACGAAGCCGCGCTCGGCCAGCTGGGCGCTGGTGGCCCCGGCCAGGCCGCTGCGCTTGCTGCCGTTGAAGACGCTCACCACGACCTGGTCGCGGCGCACCTCCGACCCGGCCGGCACCGTCGTGTCCTCGCAGATGGCGACGGGCTCGTCCTCGGGGAACGGCTCGGTGAAGGCGGCCCATCCCCACACCGCGGCGATCAGCACCAGCACCGCGAGGACGGCGAGCGTGAGCGCCGACCGGGCCGCACCCGTCACTTGTCGTCCGCCTGGTGGACCCGCGCGTGCAGCACGCTGCGCTGCTGGAGCGCCGCACGGAGGGCGCGGTGCAGGCCGTCCTCGAGGTAGAGGTCGCCCTTCCACTGCACGACGTGGGCGAACAGGTCGCCGTAGAACGTCGAGTCCTCGTCGAGGAGCGTGTCGAGCCGCAAGGTGTCCTTGGTGGTCACGAGCTCGTCGAGGCGCACCTGTCGCGGAGGCAGGTCGGCCCAGCCGCGCGAGTCGAGCCCGTGGTCGGGATAGGGTCGGCCGACGCCCACCCGCTTGAAGATCACGCCGGTGATCATAACGACGCCCCCTTGCGGGCCCTCGTTGTCGTCCCCACCCGTGACTAGGCTCGCGACATGAGCGAGACGCCCGAGGCCGAGCCCACCCCGTCCGCACCGGTGGCGGACCCGCCGTCGGACCCGATCTCCGACCCGATCTCGGAGGCCGTGGCACCCGGCTACCGGTTCGAGGGTGCCGCCCTCGAGCTCGGCGGGCTCATGCTCGACGCGGACCACCTCAGCGACGTACGGATCCGCATCCCGCTGGGGATGCTCAACCGCCACGGTCTCGTCGCCGGCGCTACCGGCACCGGCAAGACGAAGACCCTGCAGCTGCTCGCGGAGCAGCTCAGCGCGAACGGCGTCCCCGTGTTCGCCGCCGACATCAAGGGCGACCTGTCCGGCATCAGCGTCCCGGGCGAGCCCAGCGACAAGCTGACCGCGCGCACCGCGAGCGTCGGGCAGGACTGGACGGCGACCGGCTTCCCGACGGAGTTCTACGCGATCGGCGGCCAGGGGACCGGCGTACCCGTCCGCGTGACGATGAGCGCGTTCGGTCCCACCCTGCTCGCCAAGGTCCTCGGGCTCAACGAGACGCAGGAGTCCTCCCTGGGCCTGGTCTTCTACTACTGCGACCAGCAGGGGCTGCCCCTGCTCGACCTCGCCGACCTGCGCGCGGTCCTGCAGTTCCTCACCGGCGACGCGGCCGGGAAGGCCGAGCTCAAGACGATCGGTGGGCTCTCGCCGCAGACCGCCGGCGTGATCCTGCGCGAGCTGGTCGCCTTCGAGGCGCAGGGCGCCGACGTCTTCTTCGGGGAGCCGGAGTTCGAGACGAAGGAGTTCCTGCGCACCGCCGAGGACGGGCGCGGCATCGTCAGCCTGCTCGAGCTGCCGAACCTCCAGGACCGGCCCGCCCTGTTCTCGACGTTCCTCATGTGGCTGCTCGCCGACCTCTTCCACGACCTGCCGGAGGAGGGCGACCTCGACAAGCCCAAGCTGGTCTTCTTCTTCGACGAGGCGCACCTGCTCTTCAACGACGCCTCCGACGCCTTCCTCGACCAGATCGCCCAGACCGTGCGGCTGATCCGGTCCAAGGGCGTGGGCGTCTTCTTCGTGACCCAGTCGCCCACCGACGTGCCCGACGAGGTGCTCGGCCAGCTCGGCTCGCGCATCCAGCACCAGCTGCGTGCCCACACCCCCAACGACGCGAAGGCCCTCAAGGCGACCGTCAACACCTACCCCACCAGCGCCTACGACGACCTCGGCCAGGTCATCACGTCGCTGGGCATCGGCGAGGCGGTGGTGACGGTGATGAACGAGCGCGGCGCCCCGACGCCCGTCGCCTGGACGCGGCTGCGCGCCCCCGAGTCCCTCATGGACCCCGCCCCCACGCCGGCGATGCAGGCGGCGGTCGAGGCCTCGCCGCTCACCGCGAAGTACGCCGAGGCGATCGACCGCGAGTCCGCCCGCGAGCTGCTCGCCAAGAAGCTGGAGGAGGGCGCCCGCAAGGCCGCGGAGGACGCCCGCGTCAAGGAGATGGCGCGCGAGCAGAAGAACGCCCGCGTGACCGAGAAGGCCGAGAAGCCGCCGAAGGAGGAGGACAGCATGGTGGAGAGCGTCGTGAAGTCCCGGGCCTTCAAGGACTTCATGAGCACCGCCGCCCGCGAGATCGCCCGCGGGATGTTCAAGAGCGGCCGGCGGTGAGCGATGCGGTCGCTGGAGTCACCGGATATCCGGTGACCGCCCTGCTTGCAGGTACAGATCTCTACCGATAAGCACGCAACTCGGGTGCACAGCTCGCCCGGAGAAGATCGAGTAGGAAGCGCGCGCCGGCGGTGCGCCAGCCACATCCACGACCGGGGGGACGAGGCTCACGCGCGAGCGCCACTACATCGTCGGGTCGAGCCAGGCCAGCTGGGCGGTCTGGGTGCCGCCGTCGCGGGTGACGACGCGGGCGCGGCCCTCGGGGGCGGGCTGCGGGCGCAGGTTGCCGATGAGTACGCCCTCGTCGCGCGGGCCGGACAGCATGACGCCGGGCATCGCGAGGTCGCGCAGCGACTGGATGACGGGCTCGTAGAGCGCGCGGGAGGCGCCGCCGGTGCGGCGCGCGACGACGACGTGCAGGCCGACGTCGCGGGCCTGGGCCATCAGCGGCTGCAGCGAGGACACCGGGGAGGACTGGGCGGTCGCGACGAGGTCGTAGTCGTCGACCACCACGAACACCTCGGCACCCGTCCACCACGACCGGCTGCGCAGCTGGTCGGGCGTCACGTCGGGGCCGGGGATGCGGCCCTCGAGGTAGCTCGCGATGTCCTTCAGCGTCGGCGTGGCCTGGGTGGCCGAGGTGAGGTAGTTGAGGAGGTACTCGTCGGGCACCTCGCCGAGCAGCGAGCGCCGGTAGTCGACGAGGACGATCTGCGCCTCCTTCGGCGTGCGGGTGCGCATGATCTCGTGGACGTACGCCCGGAGCAGGGCGCTCTTGCCCGACTGCCCGTCGCCGAAGACCAGCATGTGGGGCTCGGCGTCGACGTCGAGGCCGACCGGGGCGAGCTCCTTCTCGTTGATGCCGAGCAGGACATGCTTCGGCGGCAGCTGGCGTCGTACGGCGTCCTCGCGGACCGCCTCGAGGGTCACCTTCTCGGGCAGCAGGCGCAGCTTGGGGCCCTGCGGGCCCTTCCAGGCCGCGGCCATCCGGTCGACGAGGTGGTCGACGCCGTCGCCGAGGGTGTCGGCGTCACCGTCGCCGTCGATGCGGGGCAGCGCGCCGAGGAAGTGCAGCTTGGACGGCACGAGACCGCGGCCGGGCCGGCCGACCGGGACGAGCGCGGCGACCTTGCGATCGATCTCGGAGTCGAGCGGGTCACCGAGCCGCAGCTCGAGCTTGGAGCCGAAGACGTCGCGCATCGCGGCGCGGTAGTCGGCCCAGCGGGTCGACGCGGTGACGATGTGGAGGCCGAAGGTCAGGCCGCGCGCGGCGAGCTGCTGGATCTCCATCTCGAGGTCGTCGAACTCGGCGCGCAACGTGCTCCAGCCGTCGATGACGAGGAACACGTCGCCCCAGCCGTCGTCGGCGCGGCCCTGGGTGCGACGCGAGCGGTAGGTCTCGATCGAGTCGATCCCGTTCTCGCGGAAGTAGGCCTCGCGGCGGTCGACGATGCCCTCGACCTCCGCCATCACGCGGCGTACGACGTCGGGCTCGGAGCGGGTGGCGACACCGCTGACGTGGGGCAGGCGGGCCAGCGGGGCGAACGTGCCGCCACCGAAGTCGAGCACGAAGAACTGCGACTCCAGCGGCGTCGTCACCAGCGCCATGCTCGTGACGATGCTGCGCAGCATGGTGCTCTTGCCCGAGCGCGGGCCGCCGACCACCGCGACGTGGCCGGCCGCGCCGGTGAGGTTGAGCGTCATCGTGTCGCGACGCTGCTCCCGCGGCCGGTCGACGGTGCCGAGCGGGATGACCAGGCCCGGCACGTTGCGCCACTGCGGCGACGTCAGGCCCAGGTCGGGGCTCTCGACCAGGTCGGGCATGAGCTCGTCGAGCGTGTCGGGCACGTCGAGCGGCGGCAGCCAGACCTGGTGCGCCGCCGGTCCCTTGCCGACCATCCGCGTCACGGCGACGTCGAGGAGCGAGGGCTGCTCGCCCTGCTGCTGGCGCTTCGGCGCCGCCACCTCGGTGACCTCCTCGGTCGGCTCGAGGGCCTGCACCTCGGAGATGGTGAAGGGCAGGATGCCGCGGATGGCGCCGCCCTCGTCGCGGGTGACGCGGGTGCGGCTCGACGGCGGCCCCGAGACGTACGCCGCCTTGAAGCGCAGCAGCGTGGACTGGTCGGGCTTGAGGTAGCCCAGACCGGGGACGGCGGGCAGCTCGTAGGCGTCCGGAACGCCGAGCACGGCGCGCGACTCGCCGGCGGAGAAGGTGCGGAGGCCGACGCGGTAGGAGAGGTGGGACTCCAGGCCGCGCAGGCGACCCTCCTCGAGTCGCTGCGACGCGAGCAGGAGGTGCAGGCCGAGCGAGCGGCCGAGGCGGCCGATCGCGACGAAGAGGTCGATGAACTCCGGCTTGGCCGAGAGCATCTCGGAGAACTCGTCGACGACGATGAACAGCGACGGCATCGGCTCGAGCGGCTCGCCGTTGGCGCGGGCCTTCTCGTAGTCGCGCACCGACGCGTAGTTGCCCGCGTCGCGCAGCAGCTCCTGGCGGCGGGTCATCTCGCCCGAGAGGGCGTCCTGCATGCGGTCGACGAGCGTGAGCTCGTTGGCGAGGTTGGTGATGACGGCCGAGACGTGCGGCATGTCGGCCATGCCGGCGAAGGTGGCACCACCCTTGAAGTCGACGAGCACGAGGTTGAGCTGCTCGGAGGAGTGCGTCATCACCAGGCCGAGCACCAGCGTGCGGAGGAACTCCGACTTGCCGGAGCCGGTCGCGCCGATCACCAGGCCGTGGGGGCCCATGCCCTGCTGGGCGGACTCCTTGATGTCGAGGTGGATCAGGCCGCCGGAGTCGCCGATGCCGATCGGCACCCGGAGGCGGTCGCGCGCCGGGCGCGGGCGCCAGGCGGTGGCCGGGTCGTAGGTGAAGATGTCGCCGAGGCCGAGCAGGTCCATGTGGTCGGGGGTCGCCGACGTGATGTCGACGGCACCGCCGGCCGAGGACGACTCGGCGCTGGCGGTCTTGAGCGGCGCGATCCGGCGGGCGAAGGCCTCAGCCGTGGCGATGTCGCACTGGTCGGCGAGCGCGCGGACCGGCTCGCCGCGCAGCCGCAGCGCGCTCACCGGGCGCTTGCCGAGCTCGTCGGGCGCGTCGGCGAACTCCAGGCGCAGGCGGGTGGAGTCCTCGAGCTCGTCCCACCGGCTCGGCAGGTCGAGCAGCGTGACGCCGTGCAGGCCGTCGGGCGGGACGATGTGGTTGCCCGGCGGGAGGTGGCCGCCGTCGATCACGAGGAGGATGTGCGGCGTGGCGGCGCGCTCGTCGGCGCCGAAGCGGGGACGGTCGCTCAGGTCGGGCGGGAGCAGGTTGCCGAGGTCGTCGAGCGAGGTCGACACCAGGCGCATCGGGCCGACCGCGTCGGCCTCGCGGGTGCTCTGCGCGTGGGGAAGCCACTTGACCCAGTCCCAGTGGGTGAGGTTCTGCTCCGAGCTGAGCACCGCGACGATGAGCTGGTCGGGGTTCTGGAACGCCGTCGCGGAGCAGATCATCGCGCGTGCCGTCGCGCGGACCTCCTCGGCGTCGCCGCACAGCTCGATGCGGTCGAAGGCGCGCAGGTCGATCGACGCCGGCAGGTTGGGCTGCAGCCGGTGCACGACGAGGAGGCGGTGCAGGGCGGACGCCGCGGCCGGGTCGACCTGGTCGACCGGCGCGCTCTCCGGCGGCACCAGCTCCAGCGACAGCGGCTGCGAGCACAGGCCGTAGCGCACGTGCAGGAAGTTGTCGTCGGAGACGGTGTGCTCCCACAGCCGGGTGCGGTCCTCGGCCAGGGCGGGGAGCGCCGAGGGCTCGGGGTGGTGCCAGTTGAGGGCGCGCCGCTGCTGGTCGGCAGCCTCGCGTGCGACCTTGCGGATGTTGCCCAGGTAGCGCAGGTACTCGGTGCGCGAGCCGGTGACCTGCTGCGCGCGCTGCTTCCGCTGCCGGTCGATCTGGACGATGATGAAGCCGAGCGTGGCGAAGAGGAACATGCCGGCGGCGAGGAAGCTGCGGCTCTTGTTGGCGCCGCCCATCGTCGCGACGAGCACGATGGAGCCGAGGCTGCCGAGCATCGGGATGGCGTTCATCAGCACGCCCCCGGCGCCCTCGCCCTCCTGCAGCTCCGGCGGCGGCTGCAGCACGATCTGACCACCCGGCATCTCCGGCTCGTCGAGCCTCTGGCCGCCCCGCAGTGTCGTGCTCAACGCATCCCCCAGTGCCGTGCCCGATGAAGTCGCGACGATGATAGGTGGGCTGCCGCGCGAGCCGCACCTACGACTACCCTCCAGCGGAGTGGTGCTCGTTCCAGGGGCAACGCGAAGGGGGAATCCGTGTCGGACGTCGCGATGTCCAGCAGCGCTGGCGCGACCATCGCGCTGAGCATCCACGGCCCGGCCGGGGTGCTCGACCTCGTCGTGCCCGCCGGCGCGACCGCCGTCGACGTCGCGCGCGAGTACGCCAGGCAGGCCGACGTACCCGGCATCCCGCTGCTCCAGACCGCCCTCGGCGAGCGGCTCAACGCCGCCCTGCCGCTGGGCGAGGCAGGCATCCAGCCCGGTGACGTGCTGGTCGCGACGACCAGCGTGCACCGGCCGCGACGCGTGACCCTCCTGCAGGCCGCCAAGAACGCACCGGAGAGCCCGGCGCTCGCCGCGATGATCGCCGGCGTCGCCGCACTGGTGGCCGTCCTCGCCGGGTGGTACGCCGCTCGCGCGGGCGACGACGTCGTCCGGACCGTCACCGTCGGGCTGCTGCTCGTGTGCTCCCTCGTCGGCGTGCTGCCGCTCGGTCGTCATGCCCGCCAGCGGGCCTCGGCGGCGCCGGCCTTCGCGGCCGCTGCGGCGTTCGCGGCGCTCTACGAGCCGGGCGTCCACCTCCTCCCGGCCATCCTCGGTGCCGCCGGCATCGCGGCAGCCGTCGTCGCCGGGATCGGCCGCGCGGTGTCCGCCGGTGCCGACGAGGTGAGCACCGTGTGGATCGTCAGCGGGCTCACCGTCTTCGCGTGCTGCGCCGTCCCGGCGATGCTGGGCTGGGACGCCCGGGTCGCCTGGGCGCTGCTGGTCTTCCTCGCGATGATGGCCGCGCGCTTCGCTCCCTCGCTCGCGGTCAACGTGCCCGACGAGGCGCTGCTCGACCTCGACCGGCTCGCCGTCACCGCCTGGTCGGCCCGTGACGGCCGGCGCCGGGGTCGCCGCGGTCGCGTCGTGGTCGCCGCCGACGCGATGGAGCGCCTGGTGCGCCGGGCGTCGCGCATCGTCACCGGTGCGGCGGCCGCGATCCTGGTGACGGTGCTCGTCGCCAGCCCGCTGCTGCTGCAGGCGGCGACCATCGACCTCGACCGCATCGGCGCCCGGTGCCTGGTCTTCTTCGCGGGGTGCTCGCTGCTGCTCGCCGCCCGGTCCTACCGCCACGCGGCAGCACGCGTCCTGCTCCGCCTCGCCGGCCTCGGCGCCCTCGTGGCGCTGGCCGTGCACCTGGTCGCGGGCGTGGGCGCCGGCCACGTCGACACGTTCTTCTACGTCAGCGTCGCGCTGGGCGTGGTCGCCCTCGCCGCGGCGGTGGCCACCGGCCGCGGCTGGCGCTCGGTCTGGTGGTCGCGGCGCGCCGAGGTCGCCGAGTCCCTGTGCGGCAGCCTCGCCCTCGCGTCGCTCGTGGTCGCGGCCGGCGTCTTCCGGCGCCTGTGGGAAATGACGTCGTGATGTTTAGGCCCAGGACGGTCGGGTAGATGCACGTCAGCGCGGGGGGCCGGGACGTCTCCCCGAGCACCGGATCACCAGTCCAGTGAGTCACCACCACCAAACACTCGGTCGGTTCGACCGCCGAGGGAGAAGGATCTTTCATGAGCGAGATGTACGGCCAGACAGAGAAGGCCCTCTCCAAGGGCGCCGACTTCGTCGACCAGGCCCGCGCCGACGTCAAGAACAAGTGCGGCGTCCTCTCCGGCAACATCCAGACGATGATGGGCGGCTGGGGCGGCCAGGGTGCCACCGCGTTCAACAACCTGATGATCGCCTGGGACCAGAAGCAGGAGACGATCCTGAAGGCCCTCGACCAGCTCTCGGCCTCGATGAAGGAGACGGAGCGCGACAACGTCTCGACCGACGAGTCGCAGTCCGCCAACCACGCCAACCTCCAGGGCCGTCTCGGCTGACGCCGGCACCCGACTTCTGAGATCTAGGAGATCGACATGACTTTCGACGGAATCAAGGTCCAGCACGGCAGCCTCGACGCCGGTGCGGCCGACGTGATGAAGGCGGCCAAGGACATCGAGGCCCGCCTCGACCAGCTCGAGAACGAGCTCAACCCCCTCAAGTCGGACTGGAACGGTAACGCCAAGATGGCCTACGACCAGGCCAAGGCCAAGTGGGACCAGGCGATGTCCGAGATGACCCTCCTGCTCCAGCAGGCCAGCCAGGGTGTCGACGCGTCCAACGCCGAGTACAAGGCGGCCGACGCCCGCGGCGCCAACCGCTTCTGAGCACCGCACACCGTCCGAGGCCGGTCGTCCCTCCGGGGACGTCCGGCCTCGTGCCATTTCCGCGAGCGGCTTTCGCCTAGGCTGCTCCCCGTTCAGAGCTCCGGCCCCTCGGCCGATGCAGGTGCAAGGACAATCAGGGGGAAACACCAATGAGTCAGGGGTCCTCGGTCGCCTCCGGCCTGGTCCGGGTGACGATCGCCTCGGGATCTCGCCGGGTCGACCTCGTGCTGCCGGGGTCGATCCCGGTCGCCGAGCTCGTGCCCGAGCTCGCCCGCTCGGTCGGCCTGCTCGACGCCTCGACGGTCTACGGCGGCTACCGCCTGGTGACCCAGGAGGGACGGATCCTGGCCGACAACGCCGGCCTGACGATGCAGGGCATCGAGGACGGCGGCCTGCTGACCGTCACCGCCGGCGTCGACGACAAGGCCCCGCGCGTCTACGACGACGTGGTCGAGGCCATGGCCGACGTCGTGGAGAACGAGCTCAAGCCGTGGGAGCCGGCGGCGGGGCGGCGTACGGCACTGGGCGCGGGCAGCCTCCTGCTCGGCCTCGGCGCGCTGGCCCTCCTCCTCCAGGGCGAGAGCCTCCTGGGCGGCGTCGCCGCCGCCGTGATCGCCGGGCTCCTCGTGGTCGGCGGCATCGTCCTGACCCGCGCGCAGGGCGAGCCCGAGGCCGGGGTCGCGGTCTCCCTGCTCGCCGCCCTCTACGCCGCGGTCGCGGGGCTCCTGCTCGCGCCCGGCGACCTACCGGAGTGGAGCTGGCCGCTCGACGACGCGTTCTTCGCCGACCCGCTCCTCTACGCCGGGCTGGGCGTCCTCGCCGTCGGACTGATCGCGGTGGTCGGCCTCCAGGGCGGCCGGGCACTCGTCATCCCCGCCGTCGTGGTCGGTGCGGTGGTCGTCGCGGGGTCGGTGCTCATCGGGGTGTTCTCGCTCGAGCCGTCCGTGGTCTTCGTCGTCCTGCTCACCCTGGTGGTCCTGGCCGGCAGCATCTTCCCGTGGCTCGCCCTCGGGGTGACCGGCACCAAGGTCGACCAGCTCTACTCCCTGCACGACATCACCGCCGACCCCGACGAGATCGACCCGGACGAGGTGGCCGACGACGCCCGGGTCGGCCACGAGATCCTGCTCGCGGTCTCCGCGACGGTGGGTACGCTCCTGGTGCTCCTCGCCCCGTTCGCCGTCGGACGTGGCGTCTACGGCACGATCCTCGCGGCCGTGTGCTGCCTCGCCGTCATGTTCCGCACCCGCCAGTACCGCACGGGCTCGGAGGTGCTCGCCGGCCTGGTCTCGGGCATCCTCGGCCTGGTCTCGGTGGCCCTGTCGATGCTGCTGATCCACGACGGCTGGCGCGCGGGCGCCGCCATCGGCCTGGCCGGCATCGGCGCCGTCCTCCTCGCCCTCACGCTGGTGCCCGCCTCGCCGTCGGTGCGCCGCGGCCGCATCGGCGACATCGTCGAGACGATGACCCTGCTCGCGCTGCTCCCGCTGATGGTCCTCGCGGCCGGCTTCGTCTCCGCGGTGGCGGGCTGATCGATGGCCACCAAGAAGGACCTCGTCGAGGCCCACGCCTTCAGCCGGCGCCGTCTCGTCACCGCCTTCGTCTCCGGCGCCCCGGGCGGCCGCGAGGTGGAGCCGGTGCGGCCCGGCCGCGTGCTGATCGGCGGTGTCGCCCTGTCCGTCCTGCTGCTCGCCGGTGCGGCGGTCGCGGGCTTCCTGCTCGGGCGCCCGCCCGCGCAGTGGCTCGACGAGGGCAGCTTCGTGATCTCCAAGGACACCGGCGAGCAGTACGTCGTCCTGCGCGGCGGTGACGACCCGCTGCTCCAGCGGGTGCCCAACTACGTCTCGGCGCAGCTCCTGCTCGGGCAGGCCGAGCTCACGCCGTTCACCGTGCGCGACAAGTACATCCGCACCGTCCAGCTGGGCGAGGACCTCGGCATCGACGCCGCGCCCGCCAGCCTGCCGTCCGCGGGCGAGCTGGTCGACGACGGCTGGACCGCCTGCACCGGGGACGGCGTCGGCATCAAGGTCGCGGTCCAGCGCACGCCCTCTGTCGAGGACCTGGCCGGCTCCGCCTTCCTGGTCCGCAGCGAGGGCACGACGTGGCTGATCGCCACGGCGCCGCCGGTCGGCAGCCAGCAGGGCAGCGCCTACCGCTTCCCGATGCCCGAGGACGAGACCCAGTCCTCGACGCTGGGGGACCGGCTCGGGTTCGGCGCGTCGGCGACCGAGGTCGACCCCGACTGGCTGAACCTGTTCCGGCTCGGCGAGCCCCTGGAGAAGGCGTCCTTCGGGGTCACCCGCTCCGGCGAGCGCGTGCCCTACGGCAGCACCGGCACGGATCTCTCGCGCTACCGCATCGGTGACCTGCTGCTCTCGAGCAGCGGCTCCTACTACCTGCTGGGCGACGAGGCGCCGGAGCGGCTCACCGACTTCGCCGGCATGGTCTACGGCGTGGTCGAGGAGCCGGCGCAGGAGCTCCCGGGCGACCTGTCCGCGTCCTTCGGTGACCCGCGCACGCCGCCGGAGTGGCCCAGCGACGTGCCGCAGCCGGTCACCAACGGCGCCCTGTGCGCGGTCCTCCACCCCGCGACCGGCACCGACACCACCTTCGGTCTCGCGACCAACCCGACGGGCGCCGCGGACCCCTACGCCGCCGACGTGCGACCGGGCCGCCACGCGGTCGACGTCGAGCCGAGCGCCGGTGCCTACGTGCTGTCCGGCTCGGGCGAGGCCGCCGACGCCGGCACCCGCTACGTCATCGACCCCAAGGGCGAGAAGTACGAGCTGGTGGGCTCGGAGGTGCCCGACTTCCTCGGCTACGGCGAGGTCGACCCCCCGCTCGTGCCGAGCGCGTGGCTGGAGTTCTTCGAGCCGGGCGTGCAGCTGTCCACCAACAGCGCGCGCCGGGTCCCGGAGGACGCGCCGCCCGCCGACGACGCGACCGCGGACGCCGGCTGATGGCTGCGCCGTCGACCGGGTGCCGCCTGCTGCGGCGCCCAGCCGTGCGTACGACGCTCGCCGCCGGCCTGCTCGCGGCCGCCTTGGTGCCGTGCGGCGCGCCCCCGGCCGCCGCCGACCACGACGCCCCGTGCCTCGAGACAGAGGTGCCGGGCTCCGAGCGGCTCGCCGACACGCACACCAAGGACAACCTCGCCTTCGACCGCATGCACGTCGAGCAGGCGCAGGAGCTCGCCACCGGCCGCGGCGTGAAGGTCGCCGTGATCGACAGCGGCATGGTGGGTGCGGAGGGTCTGGACATCGCGGGCGCGGGCGCCATCGCGGGGGTCGACCCCGCCACCCGCCTGTCCGGGCACGGCACCATCGTGGCGGGGCTGATCGCCGGTCCCCGTGGCGTTGCGCCCGACGCCCAGCTCGTCGACGTCAAGGTCTACGACGCCGAGGACGCCGACACCACGCAGGGCGAGCGACCGCTGACCTCGGCCGGCATCGCCGCCGGCATCGAGGCCGTGATCCGGGCGCAGCCGCAGCAGCAGGTCGACATCGTCAACATCTCGCTCGCGGTGCGGCGGTCCGACCCCGTCCTCGAGGCCGCGGTCGAGCGTCTCGTCGACCTCGGCGTGGTGGTGGTCGCGGCTGCCGGCAACGCGCCGGAGACGCCCGACGACGGCTTCCAGGGCACCCCCGGCAACGACGCCGACGTCTACCCGGCCGACTACCCCGGCGTGGTGGCGGTCAGCGCGACCCCGCCGGGCGACGAGCACCCGAGCACCTACGTCCTGCCCAACCTCGACACCGACGTGGCGGCAGCGACGCTGGGCGCCATCTCCGTCAACGCCACCGGCCAGGTGTGCGAGGTCGAGCAGGTCGCCACGTCGTGGGCGGCGGCCGAGGTCAGCGGCGTCATGGCGCTGCTGAAGCAGCGGTTCCCCCGCGAGACCCCCCAGCAGCTGGTCGCCCGGCTGCAGGCGACGACCGAGGGGGCCGGCGCTCCGGAGGGCCCCGACGGCAAGGCCACGAACCCGTGGACGGGTGCCGGCGTCGTCCAGGCGCACGACGCGCTCACCCGCGAGATCAAGCCGGGTCGCCAGGGCAGGGTCGAGTCCACCGTGCAGGAGGTCCGGGCCGACGCGCAGGCTCCGCCCGCCCCCGAGCGCATCGACCTGTTCGGCACGCCGCGGGCCATCCTGCTCTGGTCGGGCCTCGTCGCCGGGTCGCTCCTCGCGCTCGCCTTCATGCTGCGCCCGCTGGTGCGACGCTGACCATCGACCGGGACGCCCGGAGAGACGTGGTCGCCCGGCAACGCCGCATGGTGGAATCAGCGCATGCCTGAGACCTCCGACGAGCCCGTCGCCGTCATCCTCGCGGGTGGCCAGGGCTCGCGCCTGTGGCCGATCAGCCGGGACCGCGCCCCCAAGCAGTTCCAGCCGGTCGTCCGCGACCGACCGCTGCTCACGGGCACCATCGAGCGGCTCAGCGAGATCGTCGACCCCAGCCGCATCCACGTCTCGACGCGTGCCCGCTTCGCCGAGGCCGCGCGAGCGACCCTCGGTCCGGTGCCGCAGGAGAACCTGATCCTCGAGGAGGACCCGGCCGGTCCCGCGACGGCGTTCGCCCTGAGCGTGGCGACCCTGTTCCACAAGTACGGCGACGCGCCCGCCCTCATCGCCCCCTCCGACCACCTCATCACCGAGGAGGACGCCTTCAACGCGGCCTCCCGCGAGATGCTCGCGCAGCTCGAGCGCACGCCCGCGTCGATGGTCGTGCTGGGCGCGGAGCCGACGCGCTTCGACCCGAGCCTGGGCTACATCCACACCAAGGGCGGGGACGACGCCGTCCAGGTGATCGACTCGTTCCACGAGAAGCCCGACGAGGACGTCGTCGAGGAGCTGGGGGAGTCGGGCAACCTGTTCTGGAACACCGCCTGCTACGGCGTGCACGTCGGGCAGGCCTGCAACGCCTACCGGACCGCCCTACCCCTGATCTTCGAGTCCATCGAGCGGTTCGCCCGCGGGGCCACCTCCGACCAGGGCTACCGCGGCGCGTCCATCGGCGGCCACGAGATCTACCCGCTGATGTGGGCCGGCATGGAGTGCCTCGTCGTCCCCCGGCAGCTGGGCTGGACCGACGTCGGGACCTGGACGCGCCTCGAGCGGGTCCTGGACGACCAGCGGGTGACCTCCATCGGTCCCGCGCTCCAGCTCGACGCGGAGAACACCCTCGTCGCGAGCATGGACGGCCGACCGGTCGTCACGCTCGGCGCGCGCGGGCTGATCATCGTGACCCACGAGGACGCGGTCTACGTCCTCGACCGCCAGAAGGCCCTCGACACCGGCATCCTCGAGCGGCTCCGCTCGCTCCTCGCGGCCAGCAGCCGCGAGGACCTCCTCTGACGCCTCCGCCCGCGGGCCCCGGACCACGCACGCTCCACCCGAAGGAACCCATGTCCCACCAGAACAGCCAGCACATCGTCGTCGTCGGCACCAAGCCCGACATCATCAAGCAGGCGCCGATCTACCACGAGCTGCGCGACCGCGGCCACGACGTGGTGCTGTGCCACACCGGCCAGCACTACGACCACAACCTCTCGCAGTCCATGCTCGACGAGTTCGGCGTCCGGGAGGACATCAACCTCGAGGTGCGCGGCGGCGTCAACGACCTGGTCTCCGGCATCACCGCCAAGCTCGCGCTCTACCTCCGCGGCTTCGCCGAGCGCGGCGGCTTCCCGATCACCTACGTGCACGGTGACACGACCACGGCGATGGCGGGGGCCCTCGCCACCTTCGGCGAGCGGCAGGCGCTGGTCCACGTCGAGGCCGGGCTGCGCACGCTGTCGCCGAAGCCGGAGGTCCTCCGGGGCTGGCTCGAGCAGGGCGCCGACCTCGACTGGGCGTCGTTCCGTGAGCAGTCCGTCGACCGCGCGAGCTGGGCCAAGGGCAGCCGCGAGCCGTCGCCGGAGCAGTTCAACACCCGGGTCGCCGACGCGGGCTCCGACCTGCACGCCGCGCCCGTGGAGCTCAACCGCGAGTTCCTCCTCGAGGAGGGCTTCGCGCCCGCCGCGATCGACGTCGTCGGCAACTCGGTCGTCGACGCGCTCGAGCAGGCGATCGCCGGCAGCGACAGGAACCAGGTGCTGCAGAGGTTCCCGCAGATGGGCGACGGATCCTTCCTGCGCTTCTGCGTGCACCGCCGCGAGAACACGACCAACCGCGACCGCTTCAACCTGTTGATGGACGCGATGGAGGCGCTGCTCGAGCAGGGCCACCACGTGCTGTTCATCCGCCTGCTCGGCACCGAGGCGGCGATCGACAACTTCGGCCGCCGCCAGTGGCTCGAGGACCTCGAGAAGAGGTACGGCGACGCGCTGATCTCGACGCCGGTGTGGGACAGCTACCTCGACGTCGTCGCCGCCATGTCGATGTGCGCGGTCATCGTCACCGACTCCGGCAGCATCGTCGAGGAGGCCAACGTCCTCGAGGTGCCGTGCGTGACGCTGCGCTTCGGGTCCGACCGCTCCGAGACGTTCCTCGCCGGCAGCAACTTCCTCGCCCCGCCCGTGGACAAGGACCTGATGACGAGCGTCATCCACCACGTCTTCGAGCACCGGGGCGAGCTGTCCTGGGACCGCGTCTACCCCGAGAAGGCCTCCGCGATGCTGGTCGACGCGGTCGAGCGGCGGCTGGACGAGGGGAGCCTGCTGATCTCCGAGGAGTGGCGCTACGGCCTCCCGGCCCGGCTGCGCTGACCGGCGTACGTCGCTGCGGCCCGGGGCGGTGCGCCAGCCACCTTTCCGCCCGTCGGGATGTGGCTGTGGCACCGCTGGGGTGCGTGTCGTACGTCGCCGGGGTTGGGGCGGTGCGCCAGCCACCTTTCCGCCCGTCGGGATGCGGCTGTGGCACCGCTCCCCACACGTGACGAGGGCCCCGCACCGATCGGTGCGGGGCCCTCGTGGCGGCGGAGGTAGGGGTGTGTTCCTTCAGGACATCCCGGACTGATCTCTCAAGACATCCCGGACCGACTCCGCCGGGTGCATGACACCTGACCCGATGCTGCGGTGGTGTCGAGAGCCCGCCTGGTCATCACCGCCA